>CP054190.1 GCA_015709575.1 Planctomycetia bacterium
GACAGCCGACGCACGACAGCGCCGCCGACGCCGGAACGTGATCCTCCGGAACGCCACGCGTGATGGCGTGGTCGATGCCGTTGCGGTGGCAATCGGTGCAGCGCATCCCGGCCGCCAGGTGCACGTCCGGCTGAGCGCGGAGGCGATCCTCGCTCCGCAGGTCCGGATGGGACTCGCTATGACAAAACAGGCAGCGGGCATTCGGCGGGGATCGCACGATATCGAAGAAAACGCGGTCATCGGCGTCGAAACGCGCTCGATCGTAGACAACCTTCGGCAGCACGCGCTCGGGATGATCCGGGCTGGGACCGAGCAGCGGATCAAAATCATCCGGCAGCTTGCGCGCCTGCCCGCGGATGACGCCCAGCCCGAGCGTGGCGGTCGGCACCCAGCGGTGATTCTGCTCGGCGACCTGGCGCGCCGCCTCGGCTGCGTCGAAACTTGCATCGGCGGCATGACAGGTCATGCAGTCGATCTCGAGCGGACCGCTGATGGCCCAGCGGGCGGATTCGCGCGCGGCGAGCTGTTCGCGGGCAGTCGGCTCGACGAACCCGCCGCCGGGCAGGTGTCGGCCGAACTCGCCGAGGAACAGGAACGGCGACAGCCCGGCGTCGGCGGGAGAGAACACGCCGGGCCACCGACGCCCGCTGATCGGGAGCTGCGTGCCGCTGGCGGCGTCCGTCAGCAGCCATGGCTCGCCAAGGCGGCCGGCGGAGATCTCGGCCCGCCCGGCGGAAAAATGCCAGCCGTGCGAGATGGCGGAATAGTCGTGGCACTTGCCGCAGGTGGCGCGCGGCGAATAGGGGGGCGCGTTCGGGTCGGCGGGATCAATCGCGCGGCCGTCGTGATCGTACAGCGTGAGACGATGGACGTAGGGGGCGTCCGCGTCGCTGCGAAGCGTGCCGGAAGGCTCCGCGGGAGCCGTCGCGGCGGCGGGTGACTGCGCAACCGCGGCGCCGGCGCCGTGCGCGCACAGCAGAAGTCCCGGCACGAGCCGACTCCATCGCTGTCGAAGCGAGGTCATTGGGGGCGGATTGTACCTCCCGCGCCCGGGCGCCGCGCCCGCGACCGCGCCGCCGCGGACTGCGGGACAATACAATGACGGGAATGATCGTGCTGATCGACAACTACGACTCGTTCACCTACAACCTCGTGCAGCGGATTGGCGAGATCGACGCGGCGCTGGACGTGCGCGTATTCCGCAACGACGAGATCACCGCCGACGCAGTGCTGGCGATGCAGCCGGAGCGGGTCATTATTTCGCCCGGCCCGTGCACGCCGCGCGAGGGCGGCGTCAGCAACGACGTGATCCGCGCGTGTGCCGGGCGCGTGCCGCTGCTGGGGGTGTGCCTGGGGCATCAATGCATCGGCTTTGTGAACGGCGCGACAATCGTGCGCGCGGGCCGGCTGATGCACGGCAAAACCAGCATGATCAAACACGACGGGCGCGGCATCTTTGAGGGGATGTCAAACCCGTTCCAGGCGACGCGCTATCATTCGCTGCTGATCGACCCGGCCACGCTCGGCCCGGAGTTCGAGGTGAGCGCTTTCACAGAGGACGATCCTTCCGAAATCATGGCGGTTCGGCATCGCAGCCTGCCGCTGGACGGCGTACAGTTCCATCCGGAAAGCTTCCTGACGCTGGAGGGGCACCGGCTGCTTGCGAATTTCCTCGGAATCCGATACATCCCGCCTGTGAGTCAGGGGAGTTGAGCGTGCACCAGGCGCAGATTCGCAAGCTGAACATCCGCCGCTTCGCCGTCATCGGCGCGACCTTGCTGGCCGCGCTCGCGAACGGCTGCAGCGGGCAGCGCTCCGCGGATACGCACAGCGCGGCGGTGCTGCCGGCGGGCCGGCACGAACTTCCGGATCTCACCATTCTCGAGCCAAAGATTCCCGCGACCATCGCGGTCGAGGGTGGTGTGCCGCTGGTGACGGCCGTCGGTGCGCAAGGGCGGCAGGTCGTCGGGGTTGTGGCACAGCCGATCCCCGAGCCGGAGCTGTCGCCCGAAGAAATGAAGCTGCTGGGGATTGATCCGAGCCGGCGGTCGTATTTCGCGCAGTTGACCGCGCTCTATTCGGCGCCGGATTCGCCGGATCGCGGCGTCTATCCCTGGTCCGGCGAGGTTCAGTTCGGCTCCGCGGGTCGCACGGAGCGCTGGCTGAGCGGTCCGGTTTCGCGGCCGGTGATGCACGTCATGCCGGCGGAGCGCATGGCCGGGGAGGTGTATCACTCGCCGGGTCGGCCGTGGCAGGTCGGACATGGCACGGCGCGAACCTGGCACATCTACCGTGAGCAGGGCGGCGCGCAGACGGCGGAGAATGAGCGCAAGCGCATCTCGACGTTCACGTCGCGGCGCTGAGCGCCCGCCATGCCGCCGGGCCCCGCCCGGCCGCCACCCACGTGCCATACCGCCAAGCACCTGACGCGCGGCTGAGCAAATCCCCCGAACAACTCGAAGACGATCATCGGTGATGGGCACGGCCCACCCTGCCGTTTCATCGCAGGGCGGGCCGTGTCCGCTTCGGGTGGTCAAACAGTTTCCGTCAAACCGGCGCCGACCGGCTTACGGGCAACCGAAGTTGATGATGCACGTCACGAACGGGTCGATGTCGAAGTTATCGACGCGACCGTCGCGGTTGATATCCAGCACGCATTGATAAAGGCAGGTGCCACCGGCGTTGCAGGCGGACATCCAAGCGGCTTCGCCACTGACGATCGCCGTGATGAAGCAATCAATGTCGAAGTTGGTGATGTTGCCGTCACAGTTGGCGTCACCGAGCAACTGGTTGTTGCACGGGTTAGCGCTGGTATTTAGCGAGAAGGCGAACGGCAACTGCACGGGAGAACCGCTGGCGACGGCCACGTTCCACTGCACCGCGCCGGTGAAATCGCCGGGACCGAACGGTACGCCCGTGTTGGCGAGATTGTCGATGTCGGCGTCGGAGAAAAGGGCGCGGATGGTGGAGAACGCCCCCACACCGTAGAAATTGGCCGTGGGTGCAAAGACTTCGCCGAAGAACCCGGTTGCCTGGTCCGTTACGCGCAATTGTCCGGGGGCGACGAAGGTGGCCACATCACCCCCAGCTCCCTCAAGATCAAGATCGATGTACCCAAAGAAGGACACATTCAGCGGCGTCTGGCTGGTCGTGGTCAGCAGCACCGTCCCGATCACCTGGCAGCTAGCGGGAGTGTTCGGGCCGTCGATCAGGCGATAACGCACGACCGCGTCCAACCCCTCCGGCTCCGAATAGTGCAGCGTCAGCTCGTTTCCGACGGCGATGTTCGACGTGCGGTTGGAGAGTGCGAACTCGCGGTTGTTGACGCCGTTCACGCGGTACCACCACCACTGCTGAAAAAGCTGGTCGGTCGTGTCGCCGCCGGCAAACATGTTGGAGGTGCCGCCGGCGCTGCCGGTGCGAACCGTCGCCCCGGTCGTATTGGCCGCGGGCATGTCGAACGATGAATCGCCGTGCGTGATGACCTGGCCAACGGCCTGTGAGATCACAACCGCGCAGAGCGCCAGCATCGCGCCGCGCGCGACCACACTGTGCTTGGCTTGGCAAATTCGGGAAAGCATGTGTTGACCTTCACAGAGATGCTCAGGATCGTGACGGAGGGCGCTCGCCCGGCCCGACGATTCCCAATGAACGAACCCCCAGCCTAACGATTTGCTTTAGGCCACTGCAATGTAAACTTTGGCGAACGCCGGATTTGTCGGCACATACCACAACCCGCCGCATGCAGGTGCAGGGCTGATAACCGGCGCCGCCGCCGCCGGATGGGCTTCAGAGGTGCTTGGCCCCGTACTGGCCGTCAGCTCCACCCATCCGCCGGCCACGCCCCGCTGAGCAAGCCCGCCACCAGCTTGTATGCCCACCCTCCCAGAAACACGCCCGTAATCAGAAAGAACAGTCGCAGCGGTGTGAGAATCCGCAGCACGCGCTCCGGCGGACGTCCGGTCATCAGCGACCACAGCCCAAGCGGCAGCGCCGCCATGGCCCCCAGCGCCATCAGCAGCCCGGCCGGCTGACAGGTCCACGCCAAAGCAAGACTGCCGCGGACCGCGTGCGAAAACGCCGTCGTCATCCCGCAGGTCGGACACGGAAGCCGCGAACGCACCAGCCACCCGCAGCGCGCCAGCCCAAGCTGTTCGTGGGTTCCATGTCCGCGCGGATCTGGTTGCAGCATCGCGGCGGTCAGCAGCACGCCCGCGCATGCCGCGACGACCAGCGCCGCCACCCAGCGCACGTTCGCTACGTGCACGCCCGCGGCTGACGCAGCGGGATCGGCCGGGGCCGGGATCGTGCTGCCTGCATTGGGCCGGTCATCATCAGGCAGGGGGTGAGTAGCCACGTCGCGATTCTATCACGTGGCCGCTCCACGACCCGGTCGCGAATCGGCGAACAACGTTCGCCTGTCACGCCAAAGAGGCCGCGGGGGCCGGCGCGAGTGGGCTCTCCCGCGCCGGCCGCCGTTGCTGTTACGAAGTAACCGGGTCTCGTGCGGACGGCCCTGCCCGATCGTACGTGTCAGACCTCGCCTCAGCCGTCGATTGCTCGAACCGCTCAACCGATCAGCGCCGCCGGAACAACGCCGCGCCCAGCAGCAGCAGGCCCAGCGAGGCAGGCTCTGGCACGATCGTGATCGCGCCGATGGCGCCGGAACCGGCCAGGTCCACGCGAATCGCGTTGAAGGGCGTCTGCGGCAGCAGCTTGTTGATCGTCTGCACGCTGTTGTCGCCCAGCGCGGGAATCGGCTGGGTGGCGACCGGCACATTGTTGAGGAAGAAGCGGATGATGCCGCCGTGCTCCTCGATGTCCACCAGCGTCAGGCTCACCTCCGTGGCGAGGAACGAGTGATCGAAGCGGATCCATCCGCCGGCTTCCTCGTCGTCCGGAACGTCGATGCGCCCGTCGGCGGGACTGGTGTCCACGGCGTTCTCGGCGATGATCAGGATCTTGCCGAGCGGCGTGTTGTTGCCGATGCCCGGGCCGGGCGTGCGCAGGTCAGTGTCACCGCCGGTCGGGCTGGCCGAGTTGAAGATGATCGCCAGGTCCGGATGTGAGGCGTTGTTGTTGTTCGCCGATACGAGCACGCCGAGATTGGCGTACTGGTTGGTGATGATCGTGCCGGCGGCGAGCGGGTTGCCCAGGCCGTCAGTGTCAAAATCGATCGTCACCGGCGCTGCCAGCGCTGCGCTGGTCGCCAAGGCGGCTGCACCGGCCGCGATCCAGGAACTCATTTTCACGGAACTCTCCTCAGAAGGGGGATGCGTCGGCGGGCTTCCTCCGGCCCACGGCGCCACACCGCTTCTAGGAGTTGCTGCGGCGCGGATTCAACGAGCGCGCAACGCGCATCCACGCTGGCGCACGGCGGTCTGAAAAACCGTGCGATGAACTCCCCCACCGCGGACTTGTTAGCGGAAACGCGCCGTAATCAGCCGGCCCGCTGCTGCAACATTCACACAACATTCCGACCGAAAGCCCCCTCGTGGTCTCGCGATGCGCGCCTACGCGAAGTGTCGCACCGCGCGCTCGAAGATCGCCAGCCCATCCCCGTCCTCTCGCGCCGGGCGCGACGTCCAGCACGGATGCTGCGTGCCGGTGACAAAGCGCTCCGGATGCGGCATCAACCCGAAGATCCGCCCCGTACGGTCACACAACCCGGCGATGTCCGACGCGCTGCCGTTCGGATTGAACGGTCCCTCTCCATCCATCACGCCGACAGTCGCCGCTTCGCGCCCCACCGCCTGCGCGGCAACCGTTCCGCCTGCCGCCAAGGAGCGGGCGTCGCGCGCCATCGGCGCGCAATAGAGCAGCGCTGCACGACCCTCAGTCACGGCCGCCCGCTCGGCCGCCTCATTCGCGAACCGCACCCGCCCCTCCCCGTGGGCGATCGGCAGTTCGTACTCCCGCCCCGGTTCGAGGAACGCGCAGGCGGTTCGCTCCGCCGCGCGCAGCGTTACCCAGCGGTCCTGAAATCCGGGCGGGTCATTACTGCAGAGCGTCATGTCCGGCGCCGCACCGCCGGCCCGATCCCCGGTCAGCAGCCCCGCCTTGGCCAGCGCCTGGAAGCCATTGCAGATCCCCAGCACCAGCCCCCCGCGATCCACGAATGCTCGCATCGCGTCCCCGAGCAGGCGCGAAAGCTGTGACGCCAGGATGCGCCCGGCCGAAATGTCATCCCCGTAACTGAATCCGCCAGGAAGTGTCAGAATCCGACAATCAGCGAGCATTTGCGGCGAATCGGCGAGTCTGCGGATGTGCACCCGCTGCCAGGCAGCCCCGGCTCGCTCCCATGCGTGGCAGGTCTCGAGATCGCAATTCGTCCCCGCGGTTCGCAGCACCAGCACCGGCACACCTGCCACGGTCGCCTCCCGCCATCCTGCCGGCCGCTCAAGAACCCGTACGTCCGCCGAACTTGCACGAAGCCGTCCGGCCCGGAACAATCTACTCAAAGCGGGGGCGCCCTGTCGCCCCCTGAAAGCGGGAATCTCCCCATGCGATCGTTCAGCGCGATACTTCTTACATTGCTCGCCTCCATCGCCGCGCTTGCGCAGGACGACGACACCGAACCTCCCGATCCGCCGCCCATCCCCGGCGCAACGCGTGACGTGGCGGAGAACGTCGGGCGGCTGCTGAACACGCTCGATTCGCTCGGCCCGTGGGAGGAGCACTACGGGCACATGATGAGCGCGGTGGACACGGTCTACCGCCGCAACGGGTGGACCGACGAGCCGGACCGTTTTTCGCTGGAGCTGATCCGCGAGGTGGAATCGCGCCCGCCGATGGCGATCCAGGAGCGCTTCGACGTGGTGGTCGGCATGTTCAGCGATCGCTACATGCTCGACGAATCGCAGGAATCGGCGCTGCGCGGCGTCATGCTGCAGGAGTCGTTGCGGATGTTCACGCGGCACTCCGGGCGGATCATGCAGTACGGCATGGAGATGATCCAGACCCGCGCCGCCGGCGAGCCGTTCACCGCCGAGCAGGTGCAGCGCTGGGCGACGCTGGCGCAGCCGGTGTTTCTCGACGCGCGCGAACGGATGACGCAGGTCGCCCGCGATTTCGGCGAAAAGCTCGACCCGCAGCAGCGCGAACTGCTGGAGCGCGACCTCGGCGCCGCGAACCGGCGACTGGACTGGGTCGGCCAACGCGGCGAAGCGTGGATGCGCGGCGAGTGGTCGCCCGAGGATTGGGGCATCGAGGCCGATCCGATCCAGCGGGCCGGCGAAGCGCGCGCCGCGGCCCGCGCCGCCGAGGCCGCGACGGGTGCAAGCGGCCCGTCGGGATCCGGTGCGGCCGCAGGAGGCGCTGGCGACCCGGCAGCCCGCTCCAAGCAGGGTGCGGGCGCAACCTCCGGTACGGCTGGCGCCGCGACCGGAGCCGACGCGCCCGGAGGCGTTTCACCTGGTCTAGCACCTCCACCACCCACTGGCGCCACCCGGGACCCGCAGGCGGCGACTGGGGCAGACCCGGCCGGGCCGGGATCAGCGAAGGGTGGACCGGGCGGCGCGGCGAATCGACCGACGGGCGAGCAGGACGCCTGGGCGCGATATGTGCAGGCGTTCATTGACAAGTATCGTCTCGACCGCGAGCAGAGCCGCCGAGCGTGGATGATCCACGACGAGGTTCGGCCGCGCATCACGCTGGTGACGCAGCGGGCCACGGAACGTGCTGCCAGCGTCTCGCAGGCGGCGGCGGAGGGGGTTGTTCGACAGCGCGACGCCGAACTGAGGCGGCTGTTCGAGCAGATGGCCCGGCGGCTGGATCGCCTGGTGACGACCGCCCAGCGCCGCAGCGCGGCCGAAACCGCGCTCCCGGAGCCGGTTCCGGGTGGCCAACCGGCGTCGCGGCCGGCCCGCGGGCGGTAAGACGTGCCCGATCCGCATCGGGTGCGTCGCGTCGGCCGATAGATTCAGGGAAGAGCGCAGCCGCGGCGGCGAATTGGTTTGGAATAGAATCCCCTTACGAGCGAGGTTGCCGGAGTTCCGGTAGCGGCGCGCCGGACGGGGTTCATCAGTAGCAGACATGGCGCGGCCGGTGCAGCCCGGCCCGAAGGGTATATGAGCCAGTCACCGAACAGCTTGAGCATCGCATTCGCGGAGGAGCTGTACCAGTCCTATGTGCGCGATCCGGAGTCCGTGCCGGAGGATTGGCGCACGTACTTTGATCGGTACGCGCCGCGGGACGGAGCGGGCGAAGTTCCGCTCGGTCCGAGCTTCCAGCCGACCAGCATCTTCAATCCGCCGACCGACGCCGGCAGCGATTTCGTCGCCGGCGCAGCGCGCTTCGGCGGCGCGCGCCCGGCTGATATCGCGTTCCTGCAGGATCGCGTCGGCATGATGATCCGCAACTATCGCGTGCGCGGACACCTGATCGCGGCGCTGGATCCGCTCGGCCTGGAGCAGCCGGAGCCGGCGGAGTTGGATCCCACGCACTACGGCTTTACCGATCAGGACATGGAGCGGCCCTTCTCGGCGCTCTCGCTGGGCGGCGCCCCGCCCGTGCTGACGCTGCGCCAGATCATCGAGCGCCTGCAGAACACCTATTGCCGCTCGATCGGCGTGCAGTACATGCACATCGATGACATGGTGGTGCGCAACTGGCTGCAGGAGCGGATGGAGGCGACCGAGAACCGCACCACGCTGACCCGCGAGGAGCAGCTTCGCATCCTGATGCGCCTGACTGACGCCGTGATCTTCGAGCAGTTCATCCAGAAGAAGTTCCTGGGGGCCAAGTCTTTCTCGCTGGAGGGTGGCGAAACGCTCATCCCGCTGCTGGAAATCGCGATCGAAAAGGCCGGCAGCCAGGGTCTCAAGGGCGTGATGATCGGCATGGCGCACCGCGGCCGGCTGAACGTGCTGGCGAATTTCATGGGCAAAAGCCCGGAGCGGATCTTCCGCGAGTTTGAGGACCAGTCCGCGCACCTGAACCTCGGGCGCGGTGACGTGAAGTATCACCTCGGCCACAGCAACGACTGGCGCTGCTCCAACGGGCAGGTGGTGCACCTGTCCCTGTGCTTCAACCCCAGCCACCTGGAGTACGTCAACCCGGTTGCGATGGGACGGATGCGGGCCAACCAGGACCGTGTCGGCGACGACGCCCGCGAGCTGGGCATGACGCTGATGATCCACGGCGATGCGGCCTTCATCGGCGAGGGCGTGGTGCAGGAAACGCTCAACATGTCGCAGCTCCCCGGCTACGAGACCGGCGGCACGCTGCACGTGATCGTGAACAACCAGATCGGTTTCACCACGCCGCCCGCCTCGGCCCGCTCCAGCCGCTACGCCAGCGCCATCGGCAAGATGCTGCAGATCCCGATTTTTCACGTCAACGGCGAGGATCCCGAGGCCGTCGCCGCGGTGGTGCGCCTGGCAATGGACTTCCGCCGCACGTTCCGGCGCGACGTGATCGTGGACATGTACTGCTACCGCCGCCGCGGCCACAACGAGACCGACGAACCGTCATTCACGCAGCCGGTGATGTACCGCGCCATCGCGCAGCGCCCGCCGATCCGCGAAAGCTACCTGGAGCACCTGCTCAAGCTGGGCAACGTGACGCGCGAAGAGGCCGATCAGCTCGTCGAGCTGCGCCGCGCGCACCTGGAGCGCGACCTGCAAAAGGCGCGCACCTCGGAAGACGCGCCGCGCCGCGGGCCGCATGTGCTGCGCCGCGCGTGGCAGGGACTGGCCGGCGGTGGCGACACGGACGTGCCGGACGTGCAGACCGGCGTGCCGCGCCGCACGCTGGCCGACCTGCTGACGGCGCTGGCGACACTGCCGGCCGATTTTCACCCGCATCCCAAGCTGCTGCCGCTGCTCGAGAAGCGCCGCGAAATGGCCGCCGGCACGGCGCCGCTGGACTGGGCCGCGGGCGAGGCGCTGGCGATGGCGTCGCTGGCGGCCGAGGGCGTGCGGGTGCGCCTCAGCGGTCAGGACGCCGGACGCGGCACCTTCAGCCACCGTCACGGTGTGCTGCACGACCATCAGGACGGCCACACCTACGTCCCGCTGAATCACGTCGCGCCGCGCCAGGGGCGCGTCGAAATCTACGACAGCCCGCTTTCCGAGATCGGACCGCTGGGCTTCGAGTACGGCTACAGCCTCGACTATCCCGAGGCGCTGGTGATGTGGGAGGCGCAGTTCGGCGACTTCGTGAATTGCGCCCAGGTCATCATCGATCAGTTCATCACCAGCGCGGAAGTGAAGTGGAACCGTCTGTGCGGGCTGGTGATGCTGCTGCCGCACGGCTTCGAGGGGCAGGGGCCGGAGCACAGCTCGGCCCGCCTTGAGCGCTTCCTGCAACTCGCCGCGGACGACAACATCCAGGTGATTCAGCCCAGCACACCGGCCCAGATGTTCCACGCGCTGCGCCGCCAGGTGCGCCGCCCGTGGCGCAAGCCGCTGATCGTGATGACCCCCAAGAGCATGCTCCGCCACCCGCAGGCCGTCAGCACGCTGGCCGACCTGGAGAGCGGCACGTTTCAGCGGTTCATCGGAGATCCGAACATCACGGATCGCCGCTCGGCGGCAGGAATCGGGCGCATCCTGCTTTGCTCAGGCAAGCTCTACTGGGAGCTGCTCAAGGAGCGCACTGCCAGTCGGCGCGACGACGTGGCGATCCTCCGCATGGAACAGTATTACCCGCTGCGCGAAGAGGCGCTGCGCGAGGCGCTCGCGCCCTACGCGGACGGCACGCCGGTCGTGTGGGTGCAGGATGAGCCGGAAAACATGGGTGCATGGCGCTACCTGCTGCGGAACTTCTCGACCACGCTGTTCGAGCGCTTCCCCTTCAGCGGCGCCTATCGCCCGGCCTCGGCCAGCCCGGCCACCGGCTCCAAAGGCGCGCACGAGATCGAGCACGAGCTGTTGATGGACACCGCCTTCGGCATCGCCAACCGCGGAGCGCGCCGCGCACCCGCACGCGAATCGACCGACGGGACCGGCGGCCCGTCACGACGAACCGGCAAGTCGGGCGGCGCGCCCAAGCCGGCGCCAGGCAACGGCACTCGCGCATCGGGCGGTTCCGCCCCGCGTGGCAAGGCGCGCCCGGCCGCGAAAGCGGGCGGCACGCGCCTGGCGCGAGGACGGCGATAGGCCGCGACGCCTCGGCCCGATGCAGACGTGCGGAAACGGCCATACGCGCTCCTCGCGAAATGCTCTCGCGTGGCGAACCGGCGTGACACCCCGGGGGCGGATCTGACCCGGCGGCCTACAATGTCCTGAGCCTGTTTTCCGGAGAATCCACCTGATGAACTGCATGGCCCGCAACCTGCCCGGCGTTGTCGTGCTGGCGATGCTCGCGCTGCCCGTTCGCGCGGACGAAACGATTCAGGCGGCGGATGCCAAACCGCAGGGCGCGGCACCCGCCGCCGTTCCGCCGACCGGCTCCGTGACAACTCTCCCGGCCGACGCGGCGCCGCAGAGCCGCCCCGCCGACGCGGCGATTGACCCGCGCGTCGATCAACTGCTGTCGCGACTGGAGGATCGCCGCGTCCGCGACGTACGCGCCCGAGTGAACTGGTCGCGGCAGTACGTCGTGGACATCGATTCCAAGCCGGAGACGCGCCTCGGCGAGATTCACTACCGCGACGGCGAGCCGACGCCGAAATTCCTGGTTAGTTTCGAAAAACTGATCCACCCCAGCGGGCGGGTGGATGCGCTCAACGAAAAGCACATGTTCGACGGCGAGTATTACGTTGAGCTGCAGGCCCGCGACCAGACCCGCACCATCACGCGCACGCAGGTCCGCCGGCCCGACGACAAGTCCAACCCGTTCCGCATCGGCGAGGGACACTTCCCGCTGCCGTGGGGGCAGCGCAAAGCGGACATTCTGCGCGAGTACGAGGTCTCGTTGCAGGACGAGGACCCCGCGCTGGCGGGCCACGACCGCGTGCGCCTCACCCCGCGAAAGGGCACGCGCGGATACACGCGCCACCGCTGGGTCGATTTCTGGATCGCGCGCAGCGGCGATGCCGCCGGCCTGCCGATACAGGTCCGCGTGGCCGAGCTGGATCCGACCGGCACGTTCAACGCCGTGTTGACGGTCCGCTTTGACGAGCCGCGCGTCAACTCCGGCATTTCGGACAGCGTCTTCCGTATCGAGAAGCCGGCCGGCGAGAGCGGCTGGACGGAAGAAGTCGTTCCGCTGCGCGACCCGCCGCGCGAAGGCGGTGCTGCGGCCCCGCGCGAGGACGGGTCGTCGGCTGGGCCGGCCCCTCGTCAGGGCCGCGGCGCGACCCCCGCCTCGGGCGCGCCTGATTCACCAGCCGCATCGACCCCACCCGAGTAGCCCCCGCCGCGCGCAGTCGCCCCGCGGGCGAACGCTCGCCGGCGAGAGACTGCCGCACTTCCGAGATTCGCGCCCTGGAGCCTGTGTGTCCGCCTCCGCTCGTTATCGCTGGAGCATCGACCCTGCGGTGGCCGACGCGCGCAGCACGGCGCGCTTGCGTTCCGCCGAAACGGCGCCGCCGCTGGTCGCCACTCTTATCGCCGATGACCTGACGCCGGTCAGCGCCTTTGCGCGATTGTCTCGCGGCGAGAGTCGCGCGTTTCTTTTCGAGAGCGTGGTTGGCGGCGAGCGCGTCGCGCGCTACTCGTTTCTCGGCGCAGCACCGGTTCGGGGCCAGAGCACATCGGGCGCTGCGATTCACGAGACGACCTACGCCGACGGGCGCACGCGCGAACTGCCCGGCGACGATCCGCTGCGCGCCATCGAATCCGCGCTCGGACCGCTCCGCCAGCCGCCGCAGGCCGGACTACCCCGCTTTCTCGGTGGCGCGGTCGGCTACGCCGCGTATGACCTCGTCCGCCGCTACGAGCCGCTGCCTGAGCCGCCGACCGATGATCGCGGCCTGCCAGACGTGCAGTTCGATCTCTACTCCGACATGGTCGTCTTCGACCACGCCCACAGGACGGTGCTGCTGGTCGTCGGGGCGCTGGACGCGGCGGCACCTGACGAGGCGCTAACCGCCCGAATTGAATCCCTCGCGCAGCGCCTCGCGACGCCCGTCCCGCTCGCGCCGCTTCGCGCCGGGAAGGCCGCCGCCCCGCCGTGGACCAGCAATCGCACCCGTGCGGATTTCGAGGACGCGGTGCGCCGCGCGCAGGAGTACATTCGCGCCGGCGATGCGTTCCAGGTGGTGCTCTCGCAGCGCCTGCGGCTCGAAACCGTGGCGCAGCCTTTCGACATCTACCGTGCCCTTCGGCATGTCAACCCATCCCCATTCATGTTCTATCTGGCGTCGCCGCAGGTCACGCTGGTCGGCGCCAGCCCGGAGATCATGTGCCGCGCCGAGCAGGGCGTCGTCACCAGCCGGCCGCTGGCCGGAACGCGCCCGCGCGGCGCCACCGACGCCGAGGATGCGCGGCTGCGCGATGAGCTGCTCGCTGATGAAAAGGAGCGCGCCGAGCATATCATGCTCGTCGACCTCGCCCGTAACGATGTCGGCCGCGTCTGTCGCCCCGGATCGGTGCGCGTCGGGCCGCTGATGACCGTCGAGAATTACAGCCACGTCATGCACATCAGCAGCACAGTCACCGGTGAGCTGCGCGACGGCTGCACCGCCTTTGACGCACTGCGCGCCGCGCTGCCTGTCGGCACGGTCAGCGGCGCGCCGAAGGTGCGCGCGATGCAGATCATCGACGAACTGGAGCCGCACCGCCGCGGCCCGTACGCCGGTGCGGTCGGCTATGTCGATTTCGGTGGGAACATGGACACCTGCATCGCGCTGCGCACGCTCGTGATGCGCCCTCTGCCCGACGGCCGCTTCATCGCCGATGCCCAGGCCGGCGCGGGCGTCGTAGCCGATTCCGTGCCTGACCGCGAATATGAAGAGACGCTCAACAAGGCGGCCGGCCTGCTGGCGGCCGTCGGCCTGGCAGAAGATTCCCTCCGCGATTCCGGGTGATTTTCCACGACAGCCGTGCCTATCGTGAACAGCGGCGTCCTGCGCTGCACTGTTCGATTCTGGCGGCAAACGCCGCCGATCGGTGTGAATGCGCGCGGCGCTCGAGGCGGGGATGGCACATGGCCGGTAATCGCAGAATGCTGCCGGGCGGAAAAGCACCGATTATGGGAGACCCGGCGGATCGTCCGATCGCTCGTTCATGCCGTCGCGGCGGCGTCGCGTGGATGGCGCTGATTGCGCTCTGCGGCGCTGTGTCAGCGCCTGCGGCGGCGCAGGTGTCGGTCGGCACCGGCTTTTCATACCAGGGTTTCCTGCGTCTCGAAGGCGACCTCGTGAACGGCGCGACGGACCTGCGCTTCCGCTTGTTCGACTCGGACGTCGGCGGCTCGCAGGTATCCGCAAGCGTGGACATTCACGACCACCCGGTAGCGAACGGCGTATTTACGGCTTACCTGGACTTTGGCGCGTCGCCATGGAACGGCCACGCCCGCTGGCTCGACATCCAGGTGCGCCCCGGCGACGCCGTCGGCGCTTATCACCAGCTCACGCCGCGACAGCTCATCACCGCCGCCCCGCTGGCGCTCTACGCGTTGAACGCCGCCAGCCTGTGGGAGCAGGTCGGCTCCGGCATCGCCAATGCGAACAACGGCTTCGTCGGCATCAACCGCTCGAACCCGATCGACGCGACCGAGTACTTCGGCGTGCAGATCCCGGCGACGGGTTCGAACTTCGGCGGGATGTACGTCCGCGCCACCAGCAGCGACGCCCGACCCTACTACGGCTACAGCACGAACACGCGCACCGCGCTCACCTATCTAAACGGCGCAAATGGCGATTGGCGCGTGCGTGTCGGCACGAGTGATCGGTTGACGATCTCCGACGCCGGCAACGTCGGCATCGGCACAACCAACCCGCAAAGCATTCTGCACGTTCAGGGCAACGGCGGCGCGCTGGGACTGTGGGGGTCAGGCGCCGCGCCCGGCGTGGTGCCGATGCTGCACTTCCGCAACGGGCTGACCTTTAACGACTGGGTGCTGCGCCACGAGGAAAGCAGCTTTCACATCGCGACCGAGACCAGCGGCAACGAGAAGCTCACCATCACCGACTTCGGCCGCGTCGGCATCGGCACCAATGCGCCGAACGCGAAGTTGCACGTAATCAACGCCACCGCCGAAACCGTCATCCACGCCGCGACCACCGGACTGGGGCCGGCGGGCGTCTTCAACATCGCCTCTACCTCGAACGCCAACGCAGCCCTGAGCGCCACCACCATCGGACCGGGGCCCGCGATCATCGGCGACACCGGCGCGGACGGATCAAATGACTACATCCCGGGCGTGGCGGGCATCACCACCGGCAACAACGGCATCGGCGTCTTCGGCTACACCACCGGCGTCGGCGGCGCGGCGGTGGGCGTGCTGGGGCGCACTGACGGCCAGGGCTGGGCCGGCTTCTTTGAGGGCAACGTCGGCGTTGCGGGAACGATGGCCGCAAACACCAAGCAATTCGTGATCGATCACCCCGCCAAACCCGCCGAGGCCTACCTCGTGCACGGCTGCGTCGAGAGCGACGACTATCGCAATCTGTACGACGGCGTAGTGACGCTGGACGGCGAGGGGCGCGCGGTCGTCGACCTGCCGCCCTGGTTCGAGGTGCTCAACGCCGACTTTCGCTACCAGTTGACGGCCGTCGGCGCGGCGATGCCCGGGCTGCACGTCGCGAACGAGATCAAGCAGGCGCGCTTCACAATCGCCGGCGGAGCGCCGGGGGCGCGGGTGTCCTGGCAGGTGACCGGTCGGCGGATTGACCCGGCCGCGACGGCCGCGCGGTTCGACGTTGTGCGCCCCAAGACGCCGGCGGAGCGCGGCCGCTATTTGAACCCCGAGCTGTACGACCGGCCCGAGAGCGAGCGATTGCTGCGCAGCGGCCCGCCGCGCCGTGAACCGACGGCCGGCCGGTAATCATCGGCGCAGATTCGCCCGCAGCCTCAATGTGCGGCTTGGGAACGGGTGTTCTGAGTTGTGCTGCCCTGTGGCGCTGCTCGTGAACAGTGGCGCGGGGAACGTGAACGCGCCGCGAAAACGTCGCCGCGGAGTCACACCACTCCGTGCAGCTTCTCACGCTGCACGCGTTGCGCGACCTCCGCATCGGGCACGTTGTCACTATGGCAATCGTGCTTCTTCCCGCGGTGCGCCAGAAACGCAATCTGCTCCGGTGTCAGCGTCGCAGCGTCGAGACCGGCCGCCGCCGCACGCTGCTCCAGCAGCTTGCGCCCCTCGTCTGTCACCCCCGGCGAGCGTGACGCCACTTTCAGCGGCACAAATCCCTGCGCCTTGCCGCTAGCCCACTCGGTGATCTCCTTGCTGATGCGCATGCTGCACCAGTCGTGCCCGCACATCGCGCAGAAATCCGTATCCACCTCCAGGTCCTCGTCGTGCAGCGCACGGGCCGTCTCGCCGTCAAACGCCAGCTCAAAGTGCAGCGGCCAATTCAGCGCCGCGCGGGCCTTGCTCAGGTCGTCATCCCAGCGCCGCGCGCCGCGTACGCCGCGGGCGATGTCGCCCGCGTGCGCAGCGATCTTGTACGCGATGCAGCCGGCCTTCACGTCATCGGCCTTGGGCAGGCCGACGTGCTCCTTCGGCGTGACGTAGCACAGCATCGCCGCGCCCGCGCGAGCCGCCTCCGTCGCGCCGATCGCGGACGTGATATGGTCGTAGCCGGGAAAGACATCGGTCACGAGCGGCCCCAGCACGTAGAACGGCGCGTCGTCGCAGACCGTTCGCTGGTGCTCCATGTTCCAGGCGATTTCGTTCAGCGGCACGTGCCCCGGCCCCTCCACCATCACCTGCACCCCCGCCTCGCGCGCCCGCTGCACCAGTTCGCCCAGCACATGCAACTCGGCGAGTTGCGCCGGATCGCTGGCGTCCGCCAGGCAGCCGGGCCGCACGCCGTCGCCGAGCGAGTAGGTCACGTCGTATTGGCGCATGATCGCGCTGATCTCGTCGAACAGCTCGTACATCGGGTTCTGCTTGTTGTGGTGGATCATCCACTTGGCCAGCAGCGACCCGCCGCGGCTGACCAGCCCGGTGATGCGATTCCGGATCAGCGACAGATGCTCCTTGAGGACGCCGGCGTGAATCGTGAAGTAATCGACGCCCTGCTGCGCCTGATGCTCGACCACCCGCAGAATCGTGTCGTAGTCCAGGTCTTCGATCCGCTTCCCGATGATCATGCTGTAGATCGGAACTGTGCCGACCGGCACGACGCTGTTGTCGATGATCGCCTGCCGGCATTCATCCAGCTTGCCGCCGGTGGAGAGGTCCATCACCGTGTCCGCGCCGTACAGAACCGCGTGGCGCAGCTTGTCGAGTTCCTCGTCGGTGTTGCTGCTGACCGGCGAAGCGCCCTGGTTGGCGTTGATCTTAGTCGTGATGCTGCGCCCGATGCCGGTGGGGTCGAGCCGCTTGGGCGCGGACTCGCCGCGGCAGTGATCCGCGTCAAACAGCCACGCGCGGCGCTGTGACACGGTCTGGTTCACCCAGTAGCGCGCCTCGGACGATGCCCCGGGATGACCCGCGTCCGCCGCGTCGTGCGCGCGATACGCATTGCCTTTGCAGGAATCGGTCGTGCCATTGGTGCGGTTCGCGGGCGCACGCCCGCCGCTACCGGCCAGGTGCCGGACGTTGGCTGGAATGACAATCGCGCCGCGCGCAACGCCGTCGCGGATGAACTCCGGCGTGGTGTTTTCACGCACGGCGACGCGGAGCATCTCGGGCGTGATGATGCCCTTGCGGGCGGATTCGAGCTGGGTCATTTCGACACCTTCCCTACGCAGTCGGCGCCGTTCGGGAGCATCGCGAAACGTCGCTGCGACGCCGTGCGGCTTGCAGCGGTCCGATCTCGCGCCGGATCGCGGCCGGCTCGGCCGCCACCCATCCCGTCGGCCCGTGGCTGATCAGGTTCAAAGGGTCTGTCGGCGTCCGCGCCGACATCTCAGGCCCGCCGCAGCGAGCCGCCCCTAGGATGCCGGAATTATAGCGTGGTCGATCGAGGAAGACTGTCGCCGGCAACACGTACAGGCACCGACACATGGAGGGCATCGATCCTGGCCTGGACCTGCGCGTAGATGCTCACGGCCAACGGCTGCGCGGTTTCGAGGGAGACGAGCAGGGCGTAAGGCACGGGGGCGTTGATCCTCGACGCGGCTTCCGGTCGGCAGTTGACTTGCACCGGCATCGTGTCGCCGTCGATGATCGGGACGGCGTTGGTTCCCTCGAGCACTTCGTGTTGCACGGTGCCGCGGGTCACGGCGTCGTGATCGGCATCGGCTCGTTTCACGCTCAGGTGCGTGGAGGGCGGATCGAACCACAAGTCCGCAACGCGGTAACTCCGGTGGCGGGGATTGATGGGCGTGAACCACGCGAGCGTGATGGTGAGGCGGCGCTTGACCGTCTGCGCACTGAGCGCGGGTGGAAGTGGTACGTTGTAGACGTGCCCTTCCTCCGCCTTCAACTCCCCGCAGCCGAGGACGATGACCCGCTGATCGGTACAGACCGTCCCGCGATCAAAGTCGGCGGGTCCGTAGCCGAGGAACTGGGCGCACGCGCGCTTGATCCGCCACCATCGCTCCAAGCCGTTGTTGGGGCCGTTGAACACTTGGTCAAAGAGTGCGTAGCGGTCTTCCCACGAAGCGCCATGCACGAGCATCGCTTTGAGGATCACGGCCATGCGGGCATCGGTCAGTGCGGCCCCGCCCGGCTCGGCTTGCAACTCTCTCAATCGCTCGACCATCTGCGCTGCGCGGCGGGTGGTGAGGGCTGCGGCGTTGCTGGAACCGCACGCCGTCGCGGCGTGCTGGTTGGACGTTCCCGCCGGGTGACAGGCCGCGACGAGTTGGCCCGGCTGCGCCGAGAACGGTGTGATCTGGAACTCCGCGTTCGTCGGCGTCCCGGTCTGCAAGCGTGGGGCATAGTGGCGGCGGCCGCCAGGCACGAGAATCTCAGGTTTCATGGATCGGCGGTAGCCGCTGGCGACCGTTCCTATGGGACTTGTGAGCGGAGCGCCGCGAAGCAGATCGATGTGGTTGCCCGTGTTTCCGTTGGCCGCAGTCTGAGCGTGCAAGGCCCCTATGGTGAGAGCGTTGACTGATTCTGCGGGAGCAAGAAGCCGCCGCTGTACGCGCTGCTGAGCCATCGCCCGTAGAGTGTGGGCGCGAAGGTCAGCATCCGACATGCCAGCAATCGAACCGGGCGGCGATGGAATGACTACGTCGTCCAAGTGGTTCCCTGCCGCCACGACGAAAAGTACGTTGTACTTGAACGCCAGCCAATCGAGCAAACGCGCCCACGGCGAGAGTTGCCGATCAAACGGGTGCGACGCATCGCCCAAACTCAGATTGATGACCTTGACGCTTGCGGCTTGCGGTGGCGTGGCTCCGTCGGCTTCGAACATGCGGCGGACAGCGCGGTGGATCAGGTCCACCGCGAGTTCATTGGGCGGGAAGGTCTCCGACCGGCGGTTGTTGGCGTCGGGCCGACCCGGGGCCATGACGGGGCGGACGTAAACCTTGCTACTGAGCGCGGGTTCGTTGCCGTCGTACTCGGCGTGCGTGACAAGCGAGGCCATCGCGGTGCCGTGGCGGTTTTCACCGGCTTGGTAGCTTGCTGCAAGCCCGTCGGGATCATCTACCACCAAGCGGCCCTGCAACGCGGCGTGGTTCGTCAGCGGCAGGCCATCAAGGATCGCTACCACGGGATCGCCCGTCGGAGCGGGACGGTTGGGCGGCGTAATAACTGCTCCATCATCGATCGGCGTGATGGAGGCTTGGCCGAGAGGGGCATAGTACTTGACATCCGTCAGTCGGAGGAGTTGCGTGTCGTTGCCCGCGCTGATCGCGTCCACCGTTGTGCGCACGGCGGCGGCTGGGAGTTCGATGAGCACGCCGTGGTAGTCGATGTCGGGAAGCGCGGCCTGCTTGACGCACTGCCCGCCCGCGCCGGTCACGATTGCCTGAAGCCGCGCGAACGCAGCATCGCGCTTCGCGGCGTCGGCACGACACCACAACTCGGCCTCAAAGCGGATGTTCGGTTCGTTAGAGGCGAGGCCCTCTTCCCAGTGCGCGGCCACGCCTGTTGCGAGGATGCGGTCCTTCGGTCCCCATGCGCGGACGTCGTTCAGATACTCGAACGCCTTGGCCAATCCGCCGTACCCGCGTGGGAGACTGTTGGTAGTTGGGTCTTTCCAGAGGTTCCACAAACGCAGGACTTCGGTATACGCAGTGCGATTGCTCGCAAGGACAAAGAGCCGAGCCTTCTGGAGGGAAGGGTCCGCGCCGTCGGCGAGGAAGCCAGGGTCGGCCGCGGTGACTTCGGCGTCGAAATCGCCCAGCCACTCCATACCCGCGATCTTCTTCACGACGTTCTGAAAATCGGCGACAGAACCGATGGTCTCAAGCACGATGACCTGCTCGGGATCAACGCCGTCCGGAGCCGCTTGCACCGTTCCGAAGTCTGTATCCAGTGCTTGAAAGCGGGCCGCGAGTCGTTGCCCTTGCGAACCCTTGGATGGCCGTGGTGCGGGCGCAGCCGCGCCGCCGCCCGCGCTCTGCCGCGCAGCCACAGTTGCCGCCGGGAAGATCAAGATGGGCTTGTCGGGCATGGGGCAACTCCGTTTACCTGCGGCGCTTGGTTGGTGCCGGGCTCACGCGTTGCTTCCATGCGGCCAGCCGTTCACGCACGATCTTGGCGAAGTCCGGCTCTGGGCTTTCGAGGACCGCCCGGCGGGCGATGTCGCGGAACAAGTCTTCGATCTCGGAGTATGTGGCCCCGCTGAGTTGGCGGGAGAGCGTCGCCGTCTTGTAGCCCGAGGCGAGTTGGAAGTTGGCGAACAGTCGTCCAAGGAACTCGGCGGCCTCCGACGGCTTGGGCGGCGGGAGGTGCAGTCGGGTCTCGAAGCGCCGCCAGACGGCACGGTCGAGGAGTTCAGCGTGGTTGGTCGCCGTGACGATCACGACATGGGCCGGGAGTTGGTCCATCTGGAGCAGGAGCGTGCTGACGACACGCTTGATCTCGCCGGTCTCGTGGACGTCACCGCGTTCTTTGCCGACGGTGTCGAACTCATCGAGGAAGAGGACGCAAGCCCGCTGCCGCGCGTAGTCGAAGACCTTGCGGAGGCGCGATGCCGTCTCGCCGAGATAGCTGCCGATCAGCCCTTCATAGCGAACAACCAGCAGGGGGACCATAAGGTCGTGCGCGAGGCCGTGGGCAACGCTTGTCTTGCCGTTCCCCGGCGGCCCGACCAAAAGGAGCCGATGACGAGGTGCCATGCCGTAGGAGCGGAGCAGTTCGCCCCGGAGGTGCTCTTCGATGAGGCGGCGAAGTTCATCGCGCACGAGGCGAGGTAGAACGAGGTCGTCGAGCGAACGTTCGGGGGCCAGTTCGTAGAGCAAGTCGCCGACGACCGTTGAACCCGTTGCAGCCTGTGGAGCGTGCTTGTGAACCCCGTTGAGCAAGGCCGCGGAGAGTTGATCTGCCAGGGCCGTGTGCTGCTTGGACCGCTCCTCCGCAATAATTGCCTCGACCGTGCTGCGAAAGCGCGGATCGGGGGAATGTTTGCCGGCAAGCACGAGTGAAATGAGAAGGTCGGAGCGTGCCATTGCGCGGCGCCTAGAGCGGCAGTTTTGAGTACGGGCAGCGATTCACATTGTACGATTACGGACTGCCCCGCGGGACGTTCAACTGCCACGACACCCCGAAGCGGTCGGCCACCCACGCGAAGCGCTGCGAGAAGCCGTAGTCCGCGGGCGGCATCATCGTCGTGCCGTCGCGCGACAGCTCCGCGTAGTACCGCTCCAGATCGTCCACGGACGCGCAATCCACGAACAGCGACACGGACGGCGTGAACTCAAACGCGTGCCTTGCAAAGCTGTCCCAGAAGCGCACGCGCTGGCCGCAGATTTCGATCTCGCCGGCCTGCACAGTGCCGTCGGCGCCGGGACCGCCCGGGCCGTAGCGCTCGAGCCGGATGATCCGCGAGTTAGGCAGCAGCCCGACGTAGAGGCTCATCGCCTCCGCGGCGCGCCCGTCCTGGAACATCAGGAACGGCGTGACGGTAGTAACTGCGGGAGCGATCGGGGGCGGATCGGCGGTTCGCTGCGCAGAGCAGCCGGCGGCTGCGACGAACGCGGCCAGCACGATCACGAGCGGAGCAGTTGAGCATGCCCGTCTGTGAAACTCGCAAGCGCGACGCGGGTCGATGGCGCTGGTTGAGTGGCCAAGCGCGCCGGGCGCTGGGCGCTGTTTGAGAATGCCTGTGAATGACATGGTGAAACTATACTGCGGGTGGGCAGCCCATGTCCCTCTGGCAATTCGGCAAACGGCCCGACGATCCGCCCACCCCAACCGGGTATGATTTTCGCAGATCGATCCGACCCATCGATCCGCACATCGGAGGATTCTTCATGCCCTGCAACCCTTCGCTGCCGTCGACGATCAGGGGTTCCGCCCGACTACTCGCGATTGCGCTCGCTGCGACCCCTCTGGCCGCCAGCGCGGTTGCCGCCCCGCCGGAGTTTCACCCGCCGGTCCGCATGAAGGCCGGAGATGACCTGATCCGCGTCGAGAAACCCGGCTACGCCGCACCCTGTGTGGCGGACATCGACCGCGATGGCAAGCCGGACCTGCTGGTCGGGCAATTCAAGGACGGCAAGATTCGCGTTTACAAGGGGCTGGGGGACGGCAAATTCGCACCGGGTGAGTGGCTCATGGCCGGTACGGCGGTCGCCCACGTCCCCGGCGTCTGGTGATGCACCAGCTCTACTCCACAGTTTGTGGATATCGACGCGGACGGTCATTCCGACATTCTCTCCGGTTCGTACGCCGAATCGGGTAAACGCGAAGAGATGGCCGGGCTGTTTCAGGTGCTGCGCGGGAATTCTGACGGCACATTCGAAAAGGCGGTCCCGCTGCTCGGCACCGACAACCGCCCGCTGAAGCTGCCGAGCCAGCAGGGTCGGTCGTTGCCGACCGACGCACTTTGCACCCGCCCTTTCGCCATTGATTGGGACGGAGATGGCGACCTGGACCTCGTCGTCGGCAACTTCACCGGGTCGTTCCACATCTTCACCGGTGAAGGGCGCGGCCGATTCCCGCCGCAGGCCACGCCGCTGAACGGCCCGGCCGGTCCGCTACAGCTTCACGGCGACCTGGGCGGGCACAGCGATCCATTCGTGATCGACTTCGACGGCGACGGAGACCTTGACCTGCTCACCGGATCCGCTTCGGGCGGCGTCTGGTGGGCGGAGAACGGGGCCGGCCCGAAGAAGCTGCCGATGCTGCACAATCTGGTCGAGCTGATCGCGGCGCCGCCGAAGGACCAGGATGTTCAGACCCGTCCGGAAAACGTGCGAGCTCCGGCACGGGCCACGCGCGTCTGGGCGGCCGACATGAACGGCGACGGCAAGCTGGACGTGCTGGTCGGAGACAACGCTGTGCTGATCTCGCCGGCGCGCGGTGTCAGCGAGGAAGAGTTTGAAAAGCGCCGGGCGGAGTGGACCGACTCGATGAACGCGCTCCGCAAGCGCATGCGCAGCGCCCGGGCCGGCGAATCGCGCGAGGAGGAGCTGCTTCAACTCTACGAGAAGCGCAAGGAATTCCTGATAGAGGATCGGACGGGTTTCGTGTGGCTCTACCTGCGGAAGTAGCGCCGGCGTCTCACCGGCATGCCAGCTGCTGCCGATCAACCGCCCGGAATGACCTGCCCCGTCCGCGCGCACTCCCACTCGATCGGATCAAGGTCCAGCTCCGCCGCCGGCTTGCCCAGTTGCCGGAACATGTTCACGACCTGCGTGCGATGATGCTGTCCGTGCAGTGCCGCGTGCGTCATCGCCGCCGCTTTCGAAAAGCGATACACCGTCCCATCGGCCAACCGGAACTCGATGCGCCCCGCCCAGCCGCCGCCCGCACTGGAGCCGCCCCGATCCGCAACCGCGCTCGGGGCACCGTCCGATGCCGCGGACAGCGCGCCGGCGACCTCCACGAGTTGTGCGCTCGCGGCGTTATTGTGCTCGTGCAACTCGGCGATTGAGAAGCGGCGCTCCTGCGCATCGAGCGATGGGCGCAACGTGCGCTCGCCGATGCGGTCGGCCCAGCGCAGCATCGCGGCCACGATATGCCGCAAAGTATCGTGCACGCTGCCCGGACCGATCGCGAAGCGCTGGTGAAATTCGCCGTCGGAGAGTTGCGCAGCGCGATCGAGCACCTGCGCATTGGCCCATTGATTGTGCGCCAGCAGAATGTGCACGAAATCCGCGGATTGCGTCATCTGGTCACCCTGCTTCCTTGTCGCCAGCGAGCAGCCGGACCGCCGGCCACTTGGCCCATCGCCGTCCCCTCCTGACCAGCCACGCTGCCCGGACGGCGCATCGCGCGCTCCGCGTGGCGGAGGCGCCGCTGCCCACGATGGCATACACAACTGGAACGGCTACGGCGTCACGTTGCCGTTCGGTACCCGTCGCATCACCTTCAGCAGCAGCAGGTAATTCCGCCCGCGGTAGAGCTTCGCCTCGGCCGTGATGACGAACTCTTCGACGCCTGCGTCCGCCTCGCGCTCGATCACTTCCAGCAACTGCGACTCCAGGATGGGATAGCTGCGGTTCGGGCCGCCGTCCTGGCCGGCCACGATCACTTCCGAGCGGCCGGACGATCGCACCAGCTTCACCGCCCGGTTCACGATCTGCTCCCCCTCCAGCATCGGCGCGTCCGCGCTGGCCGCCCGCGAACCGCCGGCGCTGGGACGCTCCGGGCGAACCGGCTCGATCGGCCGGGCAGCGCTTTCGCGCTCCTCGATCAGCGCGCGAAAGATCTCCGCCTGCCGCGGCAGGCGCGCATCGGCGGCCGGCTCGGCCGGTCGATCCTCGCCGGTCGCGCCGGTAGCCGGCTGGGTGGCAGGCGTTGATGCCGGCGGAGTCGTGTTGCCGGCCGGGGGCTGCGCGCTGCTGCCAGCCGGCGCAGCGGCGCCGGCCGGGGGCTGCGGCGCGTTGCCGCCGCCGGCGGGCGCGGCCTGCGGTCCGCCAAGCCAAAGAAACGCGACCAGCGCCGCGGTGGTTGGAACGATCACCATGGGAAGCCTCCGAGCAGGCGGCACGCGCGAAATCGGCATGCTCAAACATGGTACCCGCGTGCCGAGGTCGCGGCTGCGACGGCGCGAAGATTGCGCCCACCCGCGCGCTGCCGATATCCCGGGTATGGAATCGCATGGCCCAGCGGTGATCTACGGCGCAGGCGGGCTGGGCGCGGTCGTGCACGACATTCTCGTGCAGGGCGGCCGCTGGTCCGTCGCGGCGTTCCTGGACTCCGATCCGCGGCGCCACGGTGAGTCTCACGACGGGCTGCCGATCCTCGGCGGAATGGAAGTGGTGCCCGCCCTGCTCAATCGCGGCGTGCGGAGCGCGATCGTCGCGATCGGCTCAAACGCGGTCCGCGTCTCCGTCGCGACCGAGCTTCGAGCGCGCGGCATCACGCTGATTTCAGCCGTGCACCCGCTGGCGAGCGTGTCACCCCGTGCAACGCTGGGTGCGCACGTGGTCATCGGTCCGCGCGTCACGATCTGCGTGCACGCGCGCATCGGCGCTCACGCGGTGCTCTCGGCCGGCGGGATCGTCGATCACGACGGCGTGATCGGCGACGGAGCGTTCCTGCACCCGGCCGTGCGGCTGGCGGGTGGCGTGCGCGTCGAGCCGTGCGCGACGATCGGCATCGGCGCGAGCGTCATCCCGGGGCGAACCATCGGCGCAGGCGCGACGGTGCAGCCGGGGGCGGTCGTCATTCGCGATGTGCCGCCGTGGGACATCGCGGAGGGCGTCCCCGCGCTCACGCGACCGAGATCGGGCGGGCGCTTTATCGCCGATGCGCGCGCCGCGCCGCAGCGCGCCGCAGCGCTGCCTCGCAAAACACCGCGCGACGATGCGCCGCAGCTCGCGGATTCGCTCCACCCGTAGTGCGCGGCTATCCGCGCATCGACCTTCGACCGGGCCGCGGTTCAGCCGCCTGCGGCGGCGCCGGTCCGCCCGCCGGGCGCACAATCGTCGCCCGTGCCTTCGGGCTACGAACCGCATCCGCCGAAACCAGCTCGCCTGCATCCGCCCTCCACACGCCGTGTAAGAATGGCCGGGCAGGGAAAATACATCCAGCCCCGTATTCACAACTCAAGGAGCCGCCACATGACTCATCCACGTCCGCTGCTGCTGTCTGTCGTCGCCCTCGCAATCCTCACCGCATCCGCACTGGTGATCGCCGACGACGGGGCCGCCCCCGCACCGACCGCACAACAGGCCCGTCGCCCGGCCGCGCCTCCCCCCGCACCGCGCGACATGACTCCGCTCTTCTGCGACATCATGGTGTTCGAAGTGAATCTCTCCGCCGCGCAGCTCGCCGGCCTCGACGCCCAGGGGCTGGCCGCAGCCCATGCTTCGGCCGCGGACCTCGAAAAGGCGCTGGCAGCGCTCGGACCCACCCGCGTGCTGCACCGCCTGCAGCAGCCGGTGTCAATCGAGGCCGGCATGCGGGCACGCTCGACATCGGATGTGCCGATCGTTACCCGCGAGATGACGGGCCGGGAAGGCGAGCCGGTGCGCAGCATCGCCCGCCAGGATCAGGGCATTACCGTCGAGCTGAACGGCAGGTGGATCGAGGGGACGAACTACGCCCGCGCCGTCATTCGCGGCGAGTTCGAACTCTCCGCTTTCGGCGAAGGCACAATCGAAACCTCCCCCGGCGTGAAGGCCCCTGTCTTTCGACGCGTCTCGCGCTCCTTCGAGACAGCGGTACAGATGGGCCGCGCCGAATTAATGATCAGCGCGGATGCCGCGGCCGACGGAACCGCCGCGCCGGCCTATGTCATTCGACTGCTCTGCACCAGCGTCGCACACAACGGGGCGCGCTGAGCGTTCCCCCCCGGCGGCCCGGATGCGCGCGGCCGGTCGCAGCCGCGCGCATTCGAGCGCCGATTATCGCGATTTGCGCGCTGCGCGCTCCAACTGGCTCTCAAACGCCGCCCGCTGGTCCGCGTCCAGCAGCCGCGCGATCTGATCTTTCACCGCCGCGGCCACGCGATCCTGGGCGGTTGCATCCCCCCGTGCCGCGCGCCAGTCACGAACCGCTTCCCGCTCCATCGAGCGCAGCGACTCGCGCTGCTCGTTGCTGAGCCGGGCGCGTCGCGCCGCCCGCAGGATCGTGCGAACGTCCAGCGACCCCGGTCGGGCCGCATCCGCGACCGGATCGCCGAATGCCACGTCGCGTACCTCGACCAGCTTCTGCCGCTGGGCGTCCGTCAGCAGTGGCTCAAGATCGGTCAGCATGTCCATCGTGCCACGCTCGGGGTTCGGGCGGGCCTCATCCATGCGGGCGTACAGCAACCCGAGCTGCTCGCGATCACCCGATTCCTGCGCCGCGCGAATCTCCTCCATCAGCGATTCCATCTGCGGGCGGCGCTCCTCCCAACCGCTGCGCATCCGCTCGCGAACCATTGTGCGGAACTGGTCGCGCTGCTCCTCGGTCATCTCCAGCTCATCCGGCAAACCGCGAACCACCTGCTCTGATCGCTCCCAGCGTTCGCGCTCGGTTTCGAAGCGGTCGCGAATGTCCTCCATGCGGGCGGCCTGCTCCGGCCGCAGCACCGGGGCCAGCTCGTCAAACATCCGCTCGACCCCCTCCATCGGCCCGCCGCGCATCGAGCCGCGCAACTCGTCCCGCAGCTTTCGCGCGCCCTCGTCATCACCCGCGTCCTCCAGCGCCCGCACTTCCTGCCAGCGCTCGCGCATGCCCTCCATCCGCCCGCGCATCTCCTCGCGGAAGCGGCTGCGCATGTCGTCGAACTGCGCCTGCTGGTCGCCGTCGAGGTCCAGCTCAAACGCCACACGGTCCGCCATGATCCCCATCCACGGGAACCGCCCGCCCATCGGTCCGCCGGGGCCACCGCCCGGCCCGCCGAAACGCTCAAACCCGCCGCGCCCGCCGCCGGGTCGCTCCTGCGGCGGAGCGTTTTCCTGCGCGAGAACGGCCGTGCACACGGTCGAAACGAGAACCAGGCAGAAGTAGCGGCTGAGACGCATCGTGAAACTCCGGGAAGTCGGGGAATTCCCACCAATCAGGCGAACGTGTCAAAAGCCAATGGCCGATCGCGCAAATCGACGTACACGATTACTCATGCGCTGCGAAACGCTCGGTTCGGCCGCCATCCTCCCGCTACAGCCTATCGGCCGACCGGCGAGCCGGCGAGCCGCGGTAGAAATGGCGGCGCCGTCCGTCGTCGCTCGCCAGGACGAACGGACGAAGCGCCGCCCGCGGCGGGCGCATCGACCGCAAGGGCGGATGCGCGCACAACCGCAGAAGGGGTAAACGGCGCGGCAGCGCGGTTATTGCCGGGAGGGACGGAATTCGTCCGATGGTGTACATTCCCCACCAGGTCTCCCCCATGCCCCGGAAACCGCCCATCCCGCGCGACCGGCAGCGGCGCGACAAGCTGCTGGCCATGGTCGATTCACTGCCGGCAGCGAGCACCGCGCCCTACGGCCGCACGCACCTGCTGATGCGCGTCCGCGGCAAAACGTTCGCCTATTACCTCGTCAATTACCACGACGACGGCCGAATCGCCCTCTGCGCCAAGGCCGCACCCGCCCGCCAGCAGGCCCTGGTCGCGACCGACCCCGAGCGCTACTACGTGCCACCTTACCTGGGGCCGCACGGCTGGGTGTCCATGCGCCTGGACCTGCCGCGCGTGGATTGGGACGCCGTGCTGACGCTGCTGGTGGAAGCGTGGCGGCTGCAAGCGCCGCGCAAGCTCTCAGAAAACTTGTAGAACCGCCGCCGACCGCACAACCTGGCCCAACGCGGCCGAACTTGCCGGTTCGCCTGGCGCGAACCGACGATCGGCTCTCTCGGCTACGGCAACGAGCAAAGACCCTGCCCCCAAAAGCGACACGGGGCGCGACGAACTGAATCGCCGCGCCCCGTGACTGATTCCGCGCTGATCATCACCGGAAAAGGTCCGATGACAACCGCGGCTTGCCTTTACTTCACTTACGGCTTGCGGAGCGATTCCGCAGCCGGCTCATCCGCCACGTTCGACTCGCCGGCCGGACGCAGCGCTTCGATCTTGGGCGTCAGCCCGCGATCGGTCCGCGCCTCGCCGCCCGAACGCAGCACGTCGTACTGGATCGTGGCGCTCTCCTCGCGACCGTTCGCATCGCTCTGGCCCACGAGGTTGCCGCCCGCACTGCTCTTCGTGCCGCCCTGGAAAGTCAGGTGCGTCGCCTGCACGCCGAGAATCGCGGCATTAATCGCCTGGCACGGCGGGTGAGACACGCCGTCCACGCGGTACTTGCCCGCGTCCGTCTGGAGGTTGGAGCGCAGGAAGTGGTTCGGAATCGCCGTCACCCGCGACAGCAGCCGCTGATCCCAGCAGCTGATGCAGTACTCGGTGTTGGAGAACTGAACCTCGTTCTCGTTCCAGATGTTGAACTTGGCCTTGGTCTTCACCGGGCCGGTGGTTTCCTGGCGCAGATCGGCCGAGGCCGGATGCAGCACCAGCTCCGTGTCCAGATCAGCCGGTGCGACGATCACGCCGGCCGCGTTGCGCTGCGACAGCGCCGACGGACCCGGCGGATTGCCTTGCGGCGGATTCGACGCGAAGAACTGCCCGAGCAGCACCGCCGGAGCGTAGTCGTACTGGAAGCCGTCCATGTCGAGGCGGCCCGGCCGGACTTCCGCCAGGCAGCAGACGCCGTTGGCGTCGTACTCGATGCAATCCAGCGGCTGTGCGCCATGGTCGCCGCAGCGAATCTGGAACGCCCACGGCGCGTACTCCCACGCCGTCGCATCGGCGTAGTTCAGTACCGTCGCCTTGCCCGACAGGTGGTTCCAGCGGATCTCGCGGTCAAACGCATCGACCGCCCACGCCAGCAGATAGCCGCGCAGCACGCGATCCGCGCTGCCGTCCGGATCGGGGCGACCCGGCGGATTGCCGCTGTCGAGAGCATGGAACGGCACCACGCCCTTCGGCAGACCGGTCGCACTGGACCACCAGGTCGGCTCGTTCTGCGTCAGGTGGATGATGTTGTCGGCCTTGTTGCAGCCCGGATGCCCGCGCTCGCCGCCGGCCGGAGCCGTCTGCGGATCGCCATTGATGAAGTAGAGCTGCACGCTCACCGGCGCCGGGTAATCATTCGTCAACTCGATGAAGGTGTCCTGGATCAGCCGCCACTGGCCGCCGATCTGCCGCCACCGCAGCTCGATCTTCGAGTACTGCAGCAGGCTGCCCTTCTGATCGATCACGCCAGTCGGCGCGTTGCGGACCGTCACGTTCGCCGAGCAGCGGCTGATGTTGCCGCAGCCGTCATCCGCCGTCCACGTCACCGTCGTCGTCGTGCCGTACGCAAAACCGCATTCCGGCGCGTCATTCGTGATCGAGATGTTGCTCCGGCAGTTGTCAGTCGCCGTTGCGCTGTTCAGCCAGTCCAGCAGATCCGGATTGCAGATGAAATCGCCACGGTCCACCGTGATGTCGCCGGGGCAGGTCAGCACCGGCGGCGTGTCGTCCACGATCCTAAATGCTCTAGAATCAAAGAACGAATTCCCGCACAGATCCCTTGCAGACACGAAGAACGTGACGTCTGCGAAGCAGGCACCCGGGTTGCCGCGAATCGAACCGATGAACCGCACGACGCAGTCGTCGCCATCCGGTGTCACATCGAAGACATAGCCCGGCACGAAGGTGCCGCCAGTAACAGAAATAACGCCAGTCAACCCCGTGCCGCAATCAATCCCGCAGTCCGTGACCCGCGCGGTCAGATCCAGACGGGAAATGCAATTCTCATCGTATGTAGCTTCAAAAGTGCCCCCGAACGAAATGTCCGGCGGCTGCGTGTCGCGAACCTCAATCAGGTACGAGCACGAGGCGGAATTCCCGGCGTCGTCCGTCCCGGTCCAGGTGTAGAACTCGTCGTAGTTGTTCGGGCAGTCCGGATCACGCCGAATGCCGCTGATCGCGGTCATAAACACGTCATCGTCGCAATTGTCCTCCGCCGTCACCGTCGGAATCGCGGGCAGCGGATCGCCGCATTCGATGGTCACCGTCGCGGGATCCGGGCAGCCGATCAGCGTCGGCGGCGTGCAGTCGCGCACCACCACCAGTCGCGTGAAACTCTCGGGGAACTCGCCGTTCGGGATCGTGATGATCACCTGCGTCGAGCCCAGCGGGTACGGTCCCGGCGGCGTGCAGTTCGCCGTCGCATCACCGGAGAGATCGAAGCACGTCGTCGAACCGCTAGTGCAGTTCGCATCGGCACAGATGTAGATAATCACGTCCGCCAGGCACGCGCGGCAGACCGCCTCGACGCCGGCCACGTTCGGCGCTTCGCCGTACGAGCCGCCCGTCGCGGCCGAGCAAGCCTGCATGTAGCTGCGGCCGCTGGTCGTCGGGCTGACGCCGATCGCGCAGATGCGGATGCCCTCGGCCGCGGCGCCCGTACACGAGGCGACTTCGTCGCCCGGCTCGTTGTCCACGCCGTCGCTGATGAGAAAGATAATGTCGTCGTCATTTGGCGATTCAGGCGCGTTGAGGATCTGCCGGGCCAGGTCGAGGGCGTCCTGGATGTCTGTCGTACCGCCGCGCAGCGGGTGCGTCGGCGCCGTGTTGAGAGCCGCCTGGATTCCCGGGAGATTGCCCGGGGTGATCGGCGTCAGCGGCAGAATCACCGCCGCGTCCGTACCGAACACGATCACGCCGAGACGCACCGCGCCATCCTGCGGAATAAGCTGCGGATCGCTCATGCAGCCGAACACGCCATTGACTTCGATCTGCACATCCGCAGCCGTAATGCTGCCGGAGATATCCAGACAGAAGATGATGTCGGTGGCCCACGCTCGGGCCGAGCCGACCGACAACGCGACAAGCGCTGTCATTGCCAAACAGACTCGCTGAAACATGAACTGACCCTCCAGGTCGCGACGAGATGTTCCGCCGGACGCCCACGTTCTGTGAACGACGGACCCCGCGGGTCGCCGTTCGCCTCTTTACTGGTGCAAACGCCTCGCAGCCCGGCCTCGCGGCCGAACCGCACCTCACGACGCCCGGCAGCGACGGCGCGCAACCGCCGACTTCGAGCGACCGATCATCATGCTTCGCGATCGAGCTAGAACGATCTGCCCCGGGAAATGCTGGAACGGATCGCGTCTACCCATCCGACGCCGTGCAGCCTACCGAACCACCCCCCCGGCGTCAATCCACAAGTCCCCAAAAATGTTAGTTTATGGGCCTGGCGCATAGGTTTCGGGCCGAATATCGGCCCGCAACACCGCCCGACCGACGGGCGCATCATCAATCCCCCAATAGACTTGTGAACCGGTTTCGGCCGACCCGTTCGCACGCGGTCCCGAATGGCCGCGATCACGCAAATCTCGAAGCCCGCAGAAATTCCATCGATTCGCGCGGCGCACCGCCCAACGCTCGAGTCGCCAGTTCGTCACCGATCACGGAAGCAAACTTGAACCCGTGCCCGCTGAAGCCGCACGCAACGTGAATGTTCGGCGCATCGGCCAACGCATCCACCACGAAGTGCCCGTCCGGCGACATCGTGTACATGCACACCGAGTGTCGCTGCACGCGCGGCGACACGCCCGGCATGAACTCCGTCACAAACCGCGCCACCCGCACGATGTCCGCCGCATCCACCGAGCGATCCAACGAATCCGCATTCGCCACGGGCTGCCGGCCGCTGTGCTCCGCGATCTTGATCTCCCCCGGCCGGATCGACGGAAAGCCGTAGAAGAACCCGTCGCTCGTCTCCGCGCAGAACGCCGGAAAGCCGCCGACCGCGGAGTAGCGATCGTCGTCACACCCAAACCACAACTGCACCTTGCGCCGCACCTCCAGCCGCCCCGCCCACGCTGTCAGCCGCGACGCCGTCCACGGACCGGCCGTCACCACCAGCGCACCCGCCGCGATCCGCCCACCCTCCGTCGTCACTTCGATCGAGCCGTCCCCCAGGCGCCGCCACTCGCGAACCGGCGCGCCGAATCGCAGCTCCGCCCCGCGCGACGCGGCCAGCGCCAGGTGCGCACGCACGCACTCCTCCACCCGCAGGAACCCCGCATCCGCCTCATGCAGCCCGACCATGTCCGGCGCCGCGCGGATCATCCCAAACCGCCCGCGCAGCGCAGCCGCGTCGAGCGGCTCGATCGCCAACCGATGCTCGCGCGCCGCCCGCTGAACCCCCGAAATCACCTCCCCGTCTGGCGCACCGACGAGCAGCAGCCCGCAGCGCGAGATCAGCGGCCGCGCCGAGCTGTCCGCCAGCTCGTCCCACAGGCGATAGGCCTCGTTCAACAGCGGCACGTAATCCGGGTGCTCAAAGTACGCGCGGCGGATGATCCGCGTTTCGCCATGGGAGCTGCCCCGGTCGTGCGCCGGTGTGAACTGCTCCAGCCCCAGCACCCGCGCGCCCCGCCGCGCCAGGTGCGCGCAGGCGGCGCTGCCCATGCCGCCCAACCCGATCACGATGGCGTCGTACGTTTTCACGCGCTGCTCACTCCGGGCGGCTCGCCTCGCTCTTCATCCCGCGATCGTCGCCGCAGCGCGGACGGTGGCTCTGTCGAGTCTGCGCGCCGGTGCAGCGCTGCGACTACGGCAACGCGGCTGCGATCGGCATGCGCCGCCCGAAGCCGAAGGCGCGGCTCGTAACCTTCAACCCCGGCGCGGCCTGGCGGCGCTTGTACTCGCTGAGGTGGATCATCCGCACCACCCGCGCTACCAGCGCCGCGTCGAACCCTTCCGCGATCAGCGCCGCCGGATCCGCAAGCTGCTCCTCGTACCGCTCCAGCAGCCGGTCCAGCAGGTCATACGGCGGCAGCGTGTCCTGGTCGGTCTGGTTCGGGCGCAACTCGGCGGACGGCGGCTTGTCGAGCGAGCTGCGCGGGATCAACTCGCGTCCGGCACGCCCATTGACGTGCCGCGCCAACCGATACACCAGCGTCTTGGGAACGTCGCTGATCACCGCCAGCCCGCCGCACATGTCGCCGTAGAGCGTGCAATACCCGACCGCCAGCTCGCTCTTGTTGCCGGTCGTCAGCAGCAGCTCGCCGAACTTGTTCGACAGCGCCATCAGGATCAGCCCGCGCGCCCGCGCCTGCACGTTCTCCTCCGTCACGTCCGCCGCACGACCGACGAACACCTCCGCCATCGTTCGCTCCGCCGCCGCGTGCAGTGGCTCAATCGGGATCGTGTCAAAGCGCATGCCCAGGTTGGCAGCCAGCGCCGCCGCGTCGCGCACGCTGTGATCGCTGCTGAAGCGGCTCGGCATGGACACGCCGCGGACGTTCGCCGCGCCCAGCGCCTCTGCCGCCAACGCAGCGACCAGCGCGGAATCAATCCCGCCCGAAAGCCCCAGCACCGCTCTCCTGAAGCAGCATTTGCGGGCGTAGTCGCGGACTCCCAGCACCAGCGCGTCGTGCACTTCGGCGTCGTCGATCCCCGTTGGCAGCGCCGGCAGCGCTGCCGCGCTCGCAATGCCGCCCAGGTCCACAAAGCACGTCGATTCGGCGAACGACGGCGCCCGCTGCACGCACGCGCCCGCCGCGTTCACCACGCAGCTCGCGCCGTCAAAGATCAACTCGTCATTCGCCCCGACCTGGTTCACGAACACGATCGGCCGGCCGATCGCGCGCGCCTGCCGTGCCAGCAATTCCTGCCGCCGGGCCCGCTTTCCCGCCCAATAGGGGGATGCGGAGACGTTGATCAGCACTTCCGCCCCCGCAACGGCCAGCTCCGCCAGCGGGTCGCAGGCATACAGTGGCCGCTCCAGCACCGCCTCGCGGCTCCAGAGGTCCTCACAGACGGTCAGCCCAAGCGATACGCCCTCCAGCGTGACCGGCTGTTGCGGCTCCCCCGGCTCGAAATAGCGAACTTCGTCAAACACGTCGTAGGTCGGCAGCAGCCGCTTCCGCCGCACCGCGACCACCCGCCCGCCATCCAGCAGCGCCACGCTGTTGTAGACCGGCCGCCCCACCGGCCGCTCGTTCGGCTCGGCGAACCCGACAACCGCGGCGATGCCGCGCGTGTGCCCGGCCAGTTCATTGAGCGCTGCCAGGTTGCGGGCGATCACCTCGCGCCGCAGCAGCAGATCCTTGGCCGGATAGCCGAGAATCGCCTGTTCACAGAACACGGCCAGCCGCGCGCCCGCGGCACGAGCCTCATCCAGACGGGAGATCAGGGCGGCGGTGTTTTCGGCGATTGCGCCGATGGTCGGATTGGTCTGAACGAGGGCGATCTTCACGCACGAAAATCCGGAGGAGGGCTGGCAAGCGCAACCGCGCCTGCCCAGGGTGAATTGTATTCCGCCGCCGCGCCGCCGGTCAGCGCACCTCGACGCCCAGCGCCGCCGCCACCGGCCGCAGCGCTTTGCACAGCGCCGCGAACTGCTCGAAGTTCAGCGATTGAGCGCCGTCGGAAAGCGCGTGCGGCGGATCGGGGTGCACCTCGACCAGCAGCCCGTCCGCTCCCACCGCCAGCCCCGCCAGCGACATGGCCGGCACGAACTCGCTCTTTCCCGTGCCGTGACTGGGGTCTACCACCACCGGCAGATGCGAGAGCTTCTTCACTACCGGCACGATCGACAGGTCCAGCGTGTTGCGCGTGTGGTCGGCAAAAGTGCGCACCCCGCGCTCGCACAGGATCACCTGCCGGTTGTTGCCGCTCATCACGTACTCGGCCGCCATCAACCACTCTTCGAGCGTCGCGGCCAACCCGCGCTTGAGCAGCACCGGCTTGCGGCAGAGAGAGAGCCGCCGCAGCAGCGGGTAATTCTGCATGTTCCGCGCGCCGACCTGCAGGATGTCCGCGACTTCCTCCACCCGCCCGACGCTCTCGACGTCCATCACCTCGGTGACGATGCCCATCCCGGTCTCGGCCCGGGCGCGCGCCAGGTAGCGCAGTCCCTCCTCGCCCAGCCCCTGAAACGCATACGGGCTGGTGCGCGGCTTATACGCCCCGCCGCGCAGCAGGCGCACCCCCAGCGCCGCCAGCTTGTGTGCGGTTTCGAGAATCATTTTCTCGTTCTCAACCGAGCACGGCCCGCCGCAGAGCGTGAACCCGCCGCCGCCGATGGTCACGCCGCCGGCCGTGACAATCGTCGGCTCAGGATGTGTTTCACGGGAAACAAGTTTGTAGGGCGACGTGACGCGGATGACGTCGTCCACGCCCGGCATCATCGCCAGGATCTCGCGCCCCTCCGGCCCGCGGTTGCCGGTGATGCCGATCGCGGTGCGCAGCGCCCCGGGAATCACGTGCGGCGTGAATCCCATCGATTGAATCTGCGCAGCGACCGCGTCGATTTCCTGCGTCGTCGCCCCCTGTTTCATCACCACCAGCATCCTGAGCGCTCCGGCCATCCGGCACGCGGCAGGTTGCGGCCGAAAGCTCGGCGCACCGCCACGACGGCCGGACGCCGGGTAGCGTACGACCGGCCGAGCGGCGCGACAACGCGCCGCCGCGCGCGGCCGGACGGCGCAGCAGGGCGACGGTGCGCGCGGCCGGACGGCGCGACACCCCGCGAACCGGTCATTCCCGCGATGGCGGGAATCCAGTCGCGTAGGCTGGTGCTGAGCGCAGCGAAGCCCGGCATTAACCGGCAACCGTGCCGGTGCCACTGTCTCGAGCAGTGGTCTTCTCGTAACAGGCCGTCGCCGCTTGATCGGTCAGCACGTTGCTGCTTCCTCCACGAGCGCGTCGCGACCCGCGCCATCGCGCATTGCACAACCGCGCCTTCGCACATTTCCGGAGTTTGCCTTGCATCCCGCAAATTCCGTGTGATAATTCAATGGGCCGGGCACCAGCTGCAAGGGCCGTGAAGAAGGGTTGTTCCGACCGGCGATATCAAACGCCGCCCCGGTCCGGCGGTTTCGGTTGCCGCGGCTTTCCGAACCGGCGCGCGTTCAGGGAGGATGTGACATGGGGTTTCGTCGTGAGTTCGCCATTGTTCTCGTTCTGTTCGGGTTGGGGGGGGCAGCCGCGCGCTAGCGCAGCTTGACCCTGCCGACCCATGGCCGACATTTGGTCAGGACGAGCGGAACACGTTCCGCGGGCCTCACTATGGACCGCATTCGGTTCCGGAATTGCGCTGGTGGGCGTTTGCGGGACGGGGTGTCAACTTCAGCAGCCAGGACAGCGTGCGCGCCGGTGCGGCGGTTGCAAAGATCAACGGGTACGTGTTGTGCTGGTTCCGGGAAACGAGTCGACCGGGCCCGTTCTTCGCGTGTTTCGGTTCCATCCGTGCAGCGCGAGCTACAACCCGCTGACCGCGGCAGCCGAGCCATTCACCACCATCACCTTGGCCGCATCGACCGGGTGCAGCGAGGCCAATCCTGCAGACGAGTGCATTGCATCCACACCGCTCGTGTATCGTCACTCCGACGGTCGCGCAATCGTGGTCGTGCAGACGTCGAAGCGATTGCGGGCATACGACATCGATCTCATCAATCCGGCGTCGATCTGTGCGCCCACGCCCTATACGGCCGACCCCCTTTGGGTCTTTCCGCCGGTCTCGGGCGTCGGCGCGGCGACGTTCGGCAGCATCGCATGTTCACCGACGATCGGCACTCACCGTCATGGATCGCCATCACCGACGAGCGTTTTTGCGATCGGCCGCTTGAATGGGGACGCGGCCGTGCAGCTCGTCGCGCTTGATCCCGACACCGGTGCGCTCAGTTGGAGCCCGATGTTTTTGCGGAATGGCGATGGCGGGCTTACGACACCGGCGATCGGACCGGCGATTGACAGCCTCGCGCCGGAGCAGACGCTGAATTTCGTCTATGTGACGTGCAAGCACGATGGGGGAGGTCCAGGCCCCACTGACGATTTCTTTGCCGTTCTGGCTGACGGCAGCCTGAAGTTTGGTCGGAGGATTACGTCAGGCGGAGGACAACAGGGAACGTACGCGTCACCGGGTGTTCAGGACGTGACACACAATGTCATCGTCCCTGCCGACAAGATGAAGATCGTGAGCTACGACAACGAGATCCCCTGGTTCACTGGGGAGCTGGCGCTTCGCTGGGAGGTTCCTTCGACGCGATTCAACTCACTTGACTTCGTGTCGGCGAGCGCTGGACTCTTCCGTGACGGAAACTTCAGCGTATGGGCTGAGTCCACGGGATGGCGGCTACTGTATTCGGATCCACCACCCCCGCTTCCTAACGAGGTGCTGGGAGCCGCGGGCAAGAACGGCGACAAGTGGGGCGGGCCTGCTCTCGACTCCTTCGAACGCGCGTTCAGCGCATCGCCCGCCAGCCTCGTCATGGCCGACCGCAATGAAGTAACTGTCGATCCCGGGACATTCATACAGTCCTCCGATCCGCCGACACCGCGCATAGTCCCCGCTTGGACAGATACGCATGGGCGGCGGCGGTCATACAATCCGCCGACTGACTTGGTCGGCGATACGGTCAACCTGCGCCAGCCACACTTCTCTCATCCGGCGATCGACGAGGACGGCACGATCATCGTCTGCAACGACGGATTCGTCATGGCGCTTCGCCCGGTCCGCGGCGACATGAACGGAGACGGATGTCGCAACAACCACGACACAGACGCTTTCATTCAGATCATGTTTGATCTGCCTGGGTGGGAGGCGACCGTGGGCGATGAGTTCGGTGTCAATACCATCGGCGTCTGTGACTGCAACAACGACGGTCTGTGCAATTTCTTTGACATCGACTGCTTTGCAGACCTGATCATCAACCAGCCGGTGTGCCTGTACGGAGATCTCGATGACGGCATCGGCGGGCCTCCGACGGGCACCGAGAGTTTCGCCACCGGCTTGAGCGAATCCGGGATGTCGGACACGAGCGATGCGGAGACGGAGTGCGGGATGACGGAACTGGAGCTTGCCGAATTCCAGGCCCGGATGGACTTCCTGCGGGCGTACTTCGGCCTCACGCCGGGAGGTGGCCAGTGACCCCCAGAACTGGTTCCACAAGCGGTATTCGGGCATTCCAGGTACTCGGGTGCGCCTGCGCGCTCGCCGCGCTACCGTCCGGCACCTCGATGGCTGCCGACGTCATCACCATCGGATCGCAGCGCTACGTGCGCACCCAGGTTCAGACCCACCCGGCTGAAGCCCTGATTGCCCAGCGTCACTGCAAGCCGTGCGGGGAGGGAGCCGTCCTCGGATGGCTGGAATCTGATCTTGAGACACTGACGACAACGGTCCGATTCTATCTGATTGACAAGCAAGGTGTTCCGCGAACCACTCCGCTTGGTCCGCAGCCGGATCCCGATCGCGTACTTGATTGGCGGGCGTGCTGCATCGACGACCGTGTGTGGTTATTCTGGCGAGCGTGGTGGGACGATGCGATCTATGGGCAGGCGTTCGACGACGAGGGCGCACCGCTGATGCCCCCAATTGACATCACCGGGCAGCAGGAGTTCGGAGACGCATGGGACGTGGTCTGCGGGCGGGGTCGCATTGCAGTTGTATTCGAGTCGTATAGTACGCCTGAGAACATATCGATGCGCGTGCTGGCTTCGGATGGGGCGTTCCTCAGCGATGTTGTGCCCTTCGCATCGGCCGGTTTCCCGCCGAGACTGACTTGGCTGTTGGGCGGCGCAGTACGCCCCAATGGAGCGCTGCTCTGCCTCTCCCTGCGATTTCCCTCGTCCACGACCAGGCGGACGATGATCGGCCCGACCGACATCAACTACGCAATTGGCCCGGCGCACCCCATCGGCGCCGAGAACGCCACGGGTTGGGGAGTGTGGACGCTGTCCGATGGGTCGCACGGAGTGGCCACGGCGTACGGCACACCGGACATCCTGGAGATTCACCGGGTCGACGACCTGGGTCAGCCAGTTGCACCGATCGTGACGGCGCTTATCGATGACCTGGGCATTCCGCACCTGCTTCCTGACGGGAGCGCCGTGGTGTGGCAGCGCTTCGGCGCAGGCCGGGTTCCGGCGACGTGGGTTGATCCTTCCGGGGCGGTGATCGCCTCGGTCGCGGACATCACGCGACCGGAAGTCATGCCACTCCGAAGCGGCGCCGTGACGAAGGTCAGCGATGATGGGACCGTATGGGCTTTGTTTCAGGATGTGCAGCAGTTTCTTCCCTACGGCGCGTGGTACCTCACGATCCTGCGCCCGATCCCCACGGTTTCCGGCGACATGGACGCGGACGGCGCGCTGACCAATTTCGACATCGACCCGTTCGTCATGGCGCTGGTCGATCGGGAGGCATACCTCGCCGCCAACCCGCACACAACTTCCGCCGTCGTGGACCTGCTGGGCGACATGAACGGCGACGGTCTGCTCAACAATTTCGACATCGACCCCTTCGTCGACGCGCTCGTCAACGGGCCGTAAGTACGCGATGCACCCGCGATCTCCCGACCTCGCGTGAGGCTGCGCCCGCTCCCGAGCCGACCGTCCTCCCCACCCCGCCGCTACAATCACCGGGCACCCCGCCGACAGCCGCCGCGTCATCGCGCACAGCGGGGCAGGCAGCCGGACGGCGACGGCTGTTGCGCTGCCTCGCGAGGCGAGACAGGCGCCAACCAGCGCGGGGCAGACGCCCCGCCGCCCGTCACGGAGGACATTCGTGAGCACGCAACCCATCGCCGTATTCGATTCCGGAATCGGCGGGCTGACCGTGGTGCGCCACCTGCGCAGCCTGCTGCCTTCCGAAAGCCTCGTCTACTTCGGCGACACCGCGCGCGTGCCCTACGGCTCCAAGTCGCAGCGCACCGTCGCCGCCTTCTCGCTCGACGTGGCCCGCTTCCTGATGCAGTTCGAGCCGAAGCTGATGGTCGTGGCCTGCAATACCGCCTCGGCCTTGGCGATGGACGACCTCGCCCGCGAGCTGCCCATCCCGGTCGTCGGCGTGCTGGGGCCTTCCGCCGCCGCCGCCGCCCGCCTCGCGCGCGACGGCGTCATCGCCATCCTCGCCACCGAGGCCACCATCGCCAGCGGCGCATACCCCGCCGCCGTGCAGGCCGCCCGCCGCGACGCCCGCGTCGAAGCCATCGCCTGCCCGCTGTTCGTGCCGCTGGCCGAGGAGGGCCGCACTTCCGACGATCCCGCCGTCCGTCTGATCGCCGAGGGCTACCTCTCGCCGCTGCGCGGAACGACGATCGACGCGGCCGTGCTGGGCTGCACGCACTACCCGCTGCTGCGCGACGCCATCGCGGCGGCGCTCGGGCCGCAGGTGGCGATCGTGGACAGCGGGCGCGAGGCGGCGCTCAGTGTTCAGCAGGCGCTCGCCGCACTGGGCATGTTGTCCGCGCACAGCGCACGCGGTAGCATGCGCTGCTTCGTGAGCGATAATCCGCAGCGGTTCCGCCGGCTGGGCGCCCGCTTTCTGAATGAGGACGTGGACTCAGTCGAGTTCGTCGAGCCGGAGCGCTATGCCACCCCCGCCGCGTCCGCCCTGCCGCCCGCCTGAGCCGTCGTCCCGCGGCCGGCAGCCCGCGCCCTCGCGCTGCGCCGTGATCGCCCCGGCGCTGCTGCTGCTCGCCCTGTCGGCCGGCTGCTCCGACAGCAAGCTCGATGCCTCCTTCCGGCGGGTGTTCGAGTTCCGCAAAACCCCCCAGCAGTACGCGCTGATTGCCTTCTCCGACGCCGATCCGGACGTGCGCCGCGACGCGCTGACGCGCCTCGCGCGCAGCAGGCAATTCGATCGCGATTGGGCCATCCAGGGCTATGTGACCATCGCCCTGCTCGAATCGAACGACCAGACCCGCTGCATCGCCGTTCGTGCGCTGGCCCGCTGCAACGACCCGCGCGCGGTCTCAACGCTGCTGATGCTGCTCAACCACGAGCAGCACCCGCCCGAAGCCGTACGACCGCCGACGGACATTGTCCGCTGGGACGCCACGCTCGGCCTGGCCGAGCTGTGTGAACAGGGGCACGTCACCCCGACCGATGCCGACGGCGTTCGCAACACGTTCATCGCGCGCCTCAAAGGCGACGCCGATTACCACGTCCGTACGGCCGCTGCCCGCGGATTGGGCTGTTACACCAGCGAAGAATCTCTGGCTGCGCTGATTGCCGCGCTGCGCGACGAGCGCTTCGCCGTCGCCTACGCCGCCGAGGACTCGCTCGCACGACTGACCGGTGTGACGCACGGCTGCAGCGCACTGGCCTGGGAACAGTGGCTGGCCGAGCACCCGACCGACCGCCTGTCCGGCGACGGGCAACTGCCCGCCGCCCGCCAGCCGCCCTATCGAAACCGCTGGGAAAAGGCGATGTGGACCACCCGCCAGATGTACCGCGCGCTCTTCCCCGGCCGCAAAGAGTAGACCGAAACCTACGGGCAAGGCCGCCCGATCTCCGGCAACTCGACCAGGCAGGACACAAAGGGGTCGATGTCGAACAGGTCGAAGCGGCCGTCACGATTGATGTCGCCGGCGCAGAGGCGATCCACGTCCGGATACGTCAGGGCGAACTCCGCGGCGTCCACCAGCGCCAATACAAACGCATCCACGTCAAAATTGGTGACCCGCCCGTCACCGTCCAGATCCCCGACCAGCGCCGTGCAGCCGGCGTTTGAAAGAAACCGCGGAGCTCCGGCCGGATAACCCGGCGTCAGGATGCGCTCGATCGCGCCATCCGGGCGCAGTGCGAGAATTCCCGGCTCAGCCGACACGATCAGCGCGCCGTCTGCGCGTTCGATCACGCCGCGGGGGCGCAGGATTGCGTAGGATGCGAGAATGTCGCCAGTTGGCGTGAATTCGCGCACTTTGTCGGCGAAGGTATCGCACACCACAATGCGGCCATCGTCGCGCAAAGCAAGCTGTTGCGGATAAACCAGCGACGAATCCCGCGAAAACGCGCCGATTCGCGCACCGGCGGGCGAGAAGCGCCAGATCGCGTCCAATGTCACGTCCGTGACGAGAATGTCGCCCTCGGGCAGATCATCCTCCGGATCGTCGTTGAGATTCTCCGGCACGACGCCGGGCGGGCGATGAAGGATTCCCACGGCCTGGTTCGGCCCCTGGCGCGGATTGGCGGGAACCACTGTGGAGAGCGTGCCGCTGCGCGGATCAAAGCGCGCTACTCCGCCGCGACCGGCCGCGATCCACAACTCGCCGGTTGGAGCGAGCGCCAGGCCACGGGCGTCTATGTTGTCGGCGATTATGCCGAGCGGTTCGCCGGTGTCGGGATGAATCGCAGACAGGCGCCGATTGCGCGGATCGGAGACGACGATGGCGGCGGGGTGCGTGACGCTGGCGATGCGGATCGGCGCGAGGCGGCGCGAATCGAGCGGAGCGGTTGCGGCCGCGCCGTCGGATAGCGGAAAGGAGCGTCGAACGTCGCCGCTGGCGGAATCGATCCAAAGGACGGCATCCGTTCGATCATCCGGAACGGTGATGAGGGGCTGTGCCGGCGCACAGGGAGCCGCGGCGGCGAGCAGTACGAGGGCGACGGCAGTCGATCGTGGGGGCATGGCGCGGTCACTCCCGGACTCCGGCTGGATCGCTCGGATAACGGCTATTTCGGAGATTCCGGCAGCCGGAGTGCAGGCCACTGGGCTGATAATGCGCGTGGGGATGAGAGATTTTGATTGACCGGGCGGCACTGATGCGTGAGACTGAGCAGCGCGAGCTGTTTGGGGGACCCTGGTTCCCGCGCGAGGCCGGCGCTGTCACTGCGCCGGGGTAGCGCCAGACCCCATTTGGAGGGCATGTCATATGCGCATCGTGACCGGATTGGTTGTCGTGCTGGCGGTTGTTTCGTCGGCCACTGCGGCGCTGCCGTACAAGGTGATTATTTCGGAGATTCCGGGACACCCGACGTCGGTCGCACCGGGTGCGACAGACCTGATGGGCAACCCGATGTTCACGGAGTTCAAGGCGCTGGAAGATCTGGCGGTCGCTCCGGACGGCAAGAAGTGGCTGCTCAAGGCGCGAACCACGGCCGGATCGGACCTCGAGACGTACCTGGTGCTGGGTGAGAACCTTACATACCAGTACTTCGCACACGAGGGGCGTCCGGTCCTGGGCGGAGCGCCCGGCGAGTTGTACGACTTTTTCGACACGAAGAGCTGCTTCAACGACAACGGACACCTGGCCTATGGCGTTCGCGCGCGCGGCGGTTTGGCTTCGGTGTTCGAAAAGGTGATCGTGTGGGACGGCTCGACGCACACGATCGTCGTGCAGATGGGCGATCTCTGCATCGGCACGGTGGACGAGCCTCCGGCGGTCAGCGGAGATGAGCGCTTCGGCAACTCGCTGAACGGCATTCACCTGCTCAATGACGGGCGCGTGGGCTTCGTGGCGGTGACGATCGACAACTGCAGCTCGTTCCGCCGACCGGCGATCTTCTACAACCACACGAAGTTTCTCCAGTCGCGGACGGACAGCATCGCCGGCGTTCCGTGGGACAGCTTTGACACGGATGGGTTTTTCACGACGCCGGATGGCGCCCACTGGTACGCCGAAGGCGATGACGAAGGGGCGGCTGCGACGGACAAGATCCTGGTGGTGGACGGCACGGTCGTGCTGCGTGAAGGTTCGGTCATTCCGGGCGGCTCGACAAACGTCGCGGACGTGTTCAACGTCGAGATGATCAGCGACGGCACCTGGCACGCGCGCGGCGACGACGTCTCGGACAATGATTACGCGGTTCGCAACGGCGTGCTGCTGGCGCAGACCGGCGACGAGATTCACCCGGGCGCGGCTGAGAACTGGTCGGCGGTGATTGCCGGCTTCACGGGCAACCTCAAGGGCGATTTCGTGATCGCGGGCCGCTCCACCAACGCCAACAACCAGATCGACAGCGTGATCGTGCTCAACAACAGCCGCGTGGTCGTGCGCGAGGGCGACCCGGTCGATCTCGACGGGAACGGAGCTTTCGACGACGACGTTTTTCTGGGTCGCGGCAACGCGACCCTCGACGCCTTCAATCCCGACGACATGTACCTGACCAACCAGCGCGTGCTGTACTTCATCTCCGCGCTGCGCGACGGATCGGGCAACGACCTCGGTTCGATCCCGGCGTTCGGCAACGGCGGCAACGCCCTGATCCGTGTGCGGCTCAACGAACTGGGCGACATGAACTGCGACGGGCTGGTGAACAACTTCGACATCGACCCGTTCGTCCTGGCGCTGATCGATCCGGTCGGCTATGCCGAGGACTACCCGGATTGCAACCGCAACCTGGGCGACGTCAATGAAGACGGCTTCTTCAATAACTTCGACATTGACCCGTTCGTCGCGCTGATTCTGGGCGAGTAAGCGCTCCTCCCGCCGGCTCAACCGCCGACGGGCACCGTGATCTTCTCGGCGACCCGTCGGACGTTCGCGTCCGGCGGGTCGTCGGCGTTGAACCCGCGGGCGCTGCGCTGCAACACCAGTCGCGTCGCGCCGGTCTCTGTCTCGAAGGCGCGGATTGCAAAACCGCAGGCCGCGGCCGCAGACGCCAGGTCGCGGGCGGACAGGATCGGTACAGCCGGGTCAAACAGGTCGGGCGCACGATACGAAACGACCGCCCACGTTGCGCTGCGCAGCGCATCGCGCAGGGCGGAGCGCGGGTCGGCGTGCGAGCCGAGATCAGGAACAATGGCAACGTCGGCAACGCCCAATGCAGCACTGTTCGGCAGCGGTCCGCCCCCGCGAACTAGCAACTCCTGGAGAGAGCGCAGCGCTTCGAGCGCGCCGCCGGATTGAGGGGACTGCTCTCGCAAGCGATCGACCATCCGAGGACGCAAAGCGAAGCGCGGCGCGGCGAAGGGAGTGCGCTGAACAAGGCCGTTCTGAGCTGACTCGATCCGCGTCAGCGAATCGAGAATCGCATCCAGCAGGGCCGTCGGCCACTCGGCCAGCAGGTCGCGCGTTGCAGCGGCCGCCTGCTCAAGGTAGCGCGCGAACCCGGGCAGCGCCGACAATCCGATCGGCTCGCCCGCCGATCCGGCGGGAATCGCCTGCCGCGATTCGATTTGCGGCAGTGCGCCGGTCTGGGCGATCGAGGGCGCGCCCCACGTCCGCGGCAGCAGGAGCGGCAGACACGCCGCCAGCGGTGCGGCCGCAGGCGGCAGTGCCGTGAAGACCGCAGCGGCAAGCCTGCTCATGCAAGCGCCGCGGGCGGTTTCGTCGAGCAGCGGCCACAACTCCAGAGCAGCGCGCAGATCACGCAGCAAGTGATGGAACCAGAGCAGCGCCGAGAGTCCGAGCGTGTCGGCCGCGTCACTGTGCAGCGTCTGCGAAAGCGACTGGCGGGTGTAGGTCCGGTTCACAGCGAGTTTGGCGGTCAGGCCGCTGAGGCTTTCGAGGCGCTCGCGCTGGCGATAGCGGGCGTATTGCCAGCGCAGCTCCAGCACCGATTCGGCGCTGTCCGCGCGATCGTGCCACGCCACCGCGCGCGGCTCGTAGCGGAGTGTCAGCCCCGCCTGGCGCAGCCGCTGGCAGCAGTCGGAATCCTCCCAGTATTGCAGATCGGCGCGATAGCCGCCGACGGCCCGCAGCGCGTGCGTGTCGGCCAGCATCTCGCTGACCAGCATGAATGGGTTGTCAAACGCAGCGGGTCCCCAGTTGTGCGGCAGGTTCACCGCCCGCCAGCGATCGGCCGGCGTGATCGGCTTTTCGTAGGTCGCGCCGCCGACGGCGGCGATGTGCGGCTCAACGCGCTCCGCCAATGCCGCCAGCCAGCCGGATTCCAGCACTACATCGGCGTCGCAGGAGGCCAGCCAGCGGGTGCGGCAGGCGGACAGTGCCAGGTTGCGGGCCAGCCCCAGGCGGCCGTCATGCTGTGCCACGATCCGCGCGCCTGATGCGCGCGCAATCGCCAGGCTGTTGTCGGACGAGCGATGATCGACGACCAGGAAGAAATCGGCCGGCTGCATCTCCTGGGCGCGAACGCTCGCGATCGCTGCGGCCAGCGTACGGGCCGAGTTGCGAACGGGGATGTAGAGCGAGATGTCAGCAGGTTGGGGCATGGATACTCTTCTGCGTCAGGATCGCACCTCTGGCGTCAATACCGAGCAATTCGCGCCACGAGACGACAACCTATGATGGCATCGGCAAAGGCGGCGCAATTCGGGCCAGGTCGGCCGGCGTGGCCGAATCGGGCTGAAATCGGCTCTCAGGACGCAGCTCGGGGCGCTGCCCGAGCCAGTCGGCCAGCTCAGCGGCCTGCACGTGCCGCCCGCCGGCGCGGCTGACGGCGATGGCCTCCCCGCAGGCAGCCAGGTAGCCGGCCAGCGGCAGCGATCCGCCGGTCGCGAGCGTCAGCGCCGCCGTCGCGAGGATCGTTTCATCGCTGCCGAGCGGATCAATGTGGAAAACGGCCAGCGAGGGGATGAAGTCGCTGCGCAGGCGGTCGGCGGCGGCCGGGTCGCTGGTGACGCCCGGTCGAAAGCTCATCAAGCCGCGCTTGCGAAGCGAGATCAGCAGCGCGCCCGTGCCGAGCGTGTGCAGGAGCTTCCACGCGACGGCGGGCAGGCCGCTGCCCATGTCATGAGCGGTTTCGCGGGCCTGGCGCTCGGAGACGACCAGCGCATCCGCCCCGGCCAGGCCCAGCAGATCGGCCTGCGGGCCGACGGCTGCGCCAACCACCTTCGGACCATTTTCAGCGGGCAGGTGATCGCGGAGTGAGCGGACGAGGCCGGGGGTGACTGCGCCGTAGCCGTGATCGCACCAGATCACGAGGCCGGCGCCGGCCAGTCGAGAGCGCAGGGCGGCGGCGACGCGCCGCTCGGCGCTGCTGTCGAGCGGGTGGGCGGGGGAATCGCTGAGCTTGAAGAGCCGTGTATCGTCGGCGACGAAGGTGCTGCGCGAAGCGATGTCGGGGCGCTCGGGCAGCAGCACCGAGGAGACGCCCCGCTCGGCGAACTGTGCTTCGAGTGTGCGGGACTCGGGGTCCGAGCCGACGACGGAGATCAGCGTCGGTCGCGCGCCGAGCGCCGCGAGCTGCAGCGCGGTCGCCCCGGCCGCACACCAGTAGCTCTGCTCGCCGAGGCGGCGCAGCGAGAGCGCGGGTCCGTCATCGGCGGTGCCGACGGCGTCGCAGATGACGTAGCGCTCGCGGATCAGGTCGCCGATCACGACGACGCGCAGGTCGGTGAAGGCGTCGAGCGCGCCGCGGGTGCTGGCGGTGTCGATGCCGTGTCGATTGCACAGCGCGCGCAGCCGGTGCTCATCGAGCTGCTGATCGCGGGCGAGCGAGCGCAACAGGCCGGTGGAGCTGAAGACCACGTCGCCGGAGTGAAAGATGACGCGCCCGCCGTGTCGCTCGACGATCTCCCGCTCGCGCTCGAAGCGCGGGTCGCTGGAACCGGCGTACTCGCGGCCCTTGACGTAGACGTCGGGCCGCAGCGCCTCGAGCAGCTCGCAGGCGGTGGGGTGCGGGTCAATCACGACGTAGTCGACGAATTCGAGTACGGCGAGATTCTCAGCCCGCAGCTCCTGCGGGATGTAGGGGCGGTCGGGGCCTTTCTGGATGCGATCGTCGCCGGTGAGCGATACCACCAGCACGTCGGCGAGCTGGCGGGCGAATTGCAGGTAGCGGATGTGACCGGGGTGCACGATGTCGAAGCAGCCGTGGCAGTGGACGATAGTCCTGCCCGCGGCGCGCAGCGCAGCGGCCTGCCGCGCGATGGCGGCGGGATCGAGGATTTTTCGCTGCGGCGACGGCGTCATGGGCGCACTCCGGCCATCCCGCGCGGGAGGACCACTTTCCCCCTATCGACCGGGCGCGGGTCGAGCGGCGCTGCGCAGCCGCAGCGCGGGCAATTTCCGCGGGCGGCGCGATGCGGTTCCGGGAGGCGGAGTGGTTCGCGGGAGCGTGATCGATCGAGGGGCGCCGGCCTGGCCGGGTTGAGCGCTGTCATGCGGGAATGAGGGTGCGGGAAATAGAGCGAAGGGCCCCGTCCCGCGCCAGCGGCGGCGCGAGACGAGGCCTTCGCAACCCCCGAGTGTCCGGCCCCCGGGCGACTCGTGCCGCGAAGGCACGCCGCTGTGTCGCCGGTTAGACACCCCGTCCGCCTGTGTCGCCGCGGCGAACCGCGGCGCGTGGTTCTACGTCAGTTGGAGTACTGATCGATCAGGGCCTGCACGTCGATACCGGCGACGTTGCCGCCGCTGTTGTTGACGCCCTGCGAAATGCCCTGGCTGACGGTGTCCGCGATCAGGTCCGTCGCCGCCTGCTGCAAGTTGCAGCCGGTGCCTGCGGCCAATCCGAACAACGCCGTCACCGATGCCAGAATGTGTGCGGAACGCTTCATGTCCGATCCCCCCTTGTGCCGAGCCGCGAGCCGCGCGGCCCGCCGAATCGCACCCCAATCCTGCGATTGCATCGCGGCGGATGCAAACCAAAAGTGCGGGTCCGATCATGCGTGCCCGCGCGGCGGCGGGACCGGACCGGGTGACCGGGCTGTGCGCGGAGGTGCGCGATCAGGCCAGCGTGCGACGGTAGGCGGCGATGGTCTCTTCGGCGCAACGCTGCCAGGAAAACTCGGCGGCGCGGACCAGGCCGGCGGCGCGGCGATCCGCGCGCCAGGCGTGATCTTCGATCGCGCGGCGCAGCGCCTCGCGCCAGGCGGATTCATCGGCGGGGTCGAGCAGCACGCCGGCGCTGCCGACCACCTCCGGCAGCGAGGTGGCGCTGGACGTGATGACCGGCGCGCCGCAGGCCATCGCCTCCAGCGGCGGCATACCGAAGCCCTCGTAGAACGTGGGCCACGCCAGTGCGGCACAGGCGCTGTAGAGCGCGGCGAGGTCGTCGTCGGCCAGGTAGCCGGTGAGGCGGACGTCGGCGGCGATGTGCGCGTTGCTGAGCCGCTGTTGCAGCTCGGCTTCCCCCCAGCCCCAGCCGCCGGCCAGCACCAGCGGCGACCGGCGGCGGAGGGCGGTCGGCAGGCCGGCGTAGGCGCGGAGCAGGCCGGGCAGATTCTTGCGCGGTTCGAGCGTGCCGACGTAGAGCAGGAATCCGGGCTTGAGCGTCAGCCGCGAGAGCACGGATCGCTGGTGCTCCGCGGTGGCGGGTCGAAAGGCGGCCCGCGGAGCCTGGTACGTGACATCGATGCGATCAGAGGAAATGCCGAGCCGCGCGATCATCTCGCGGCGCGTGTATTCCGAGGCGGCGATGAAGCGCTTCGAACGACGAACGCCCTCCGCGAACTCGCGCTCATACCAGCGGACGCGATCAGCCGGATGCCACTCGGGGTGTACCAGAACCGAGAGGTCATGCACCGTGGTGATGGTGGGAAGACGGCTGAACATCGGGATGTGATTCGGTTCGTGATACAGGTCGCAGCCGCGCGTCAGGCCGCGAAACGCGGCGGCGTAGGCGCCCTGCAACAGGCGGCGGACCCACCACGGGTGGCGGCCCGCGGGGCGACCCTTCGCGCCGGCGGCAGGAACTGTGCCAGCGGCCGGTGCGGCCGACGGAGCGCGCCAGTCGCGGCGCGAGAAATGCGAAAAGTAGAACGGCTCGACGCGCACGTCCGGGGCGACCGCCGGAATGTGCAGCAGCAGCTCGCGCACATAGTGCCCGACGCCGGTGAGCGCCTGACGCAGCGGGCGATCGTTGAGAGTGACACGCACGGGCGGCAGAGGCTCCGGAGCGGGGCGGGTGAAGAGCGTCAGGCCGGGGGGCGGAAGCGGGCGTCGGTCCACCGGACGTCGCTGCGGGCGCTTGCGAGCGCCGTCTCGATGAAATGCACGCCGCGCGCTCCGTCGAGAATCCCGGGAAAATCGTGCTGCGCGGCGGCTTCAAGGCCGGTCGCACCGACGCGGATGGCGGCGCCGAAGGCGCGGTACACGTTGGCGAAGGCCTCGAAGAAGGCCTCCGGATGTCCGGGCGGCAGGCGCGTCGCGCTGCGGGCGGCCGGGCCGAGATAGTCATTTCCGCGGCGCAGCACGCGTTCCGGCTCGCCGAGCGTCGCGAGGTGCAACTCGTTGGGCTGCTCCTGACGCCAGTCGAGACCGCCGGTCTCGCCCCAGACGCGCAATCGCAGGTCGTTCTCGCAGCCGACGCAGACCTGCGAAGCGGTCAGCGCCCCGCGCGCGCCGCCGACAAAGCGAAGCAGCATGCCCGCGTCGTCATCCACGCGCCGACCGGGAACAAACGTCGACAAATCCACGCAGATGCTCTCAAGCTCCAGCCCCGTGACATAGGCGACCAGCTGCTCGGCGTGCGAGCCGATGTCGCCGAGCGCGCCGGCTGCGCCGCTGCGGGCCGGATCGGTGCGCCAGGCAGCCTGCTTCTGGCCGGACTGCTCAAGATTCGCGGCCAGCCAGCCCTGGTGATACTCGACGCTGACCCGCCGCACGCGGCCGATCGCGCCGGCGGCGATCAGCTCGCGAGCCTGCTTCACCAGCGGGTAGCCGCTGTAGTTGTAGCTGACCGCGAACAGCGTGCCGGCGCTGCGCACGGACCGCACCAGCTCGGCGGCCTGCGCGCTGGTGTGCACCAGCGGCTTGTCGCACAGCACGTGAAACCCCGCCTGCGTGAAGGCGCGGGCAATCTCAAAGTGCGTGTCATTCGGCGTGACGATCGCGACCGCGTCGATCCGCGAATCGCGCGGCAGCCGCAGCTCGCCATCGAGCATGGCCCGCCAGTCCGGGTAGTTGCGGTCATCGGGCAGGCCGACCGCCGTGCCGGAGGCGCGCGAGCGCTCGGGGGTGGACGAGAGCGCACCGGCCGTGATCAAAAAGACGCCGTCGAGCGCCGCGGCGGTGCGGTGCACCGCGCCGATAAAGGCGCCCTGTCCGCCGCCGACCATGCCCAGCCGCAACGTGCGTTCCGACAATCACGATCTCCGGCAGCAGGGCCGCGCTCTCGCCGGCGGAACACGACCTCGCGTGCCGCAGCCGCGCTGAGCAGGGGATTGTACTGCGGCGCACCAGGCGCTTCGGAGCTTGCGCGCTGCGCTCAGACCGCGGCCGGGCGCCGCACGAAGGTGCCGCGGGCGCGGTCCTTGGTGACGCCGGGGAAGCGCAGCACCTGATTGTGCATTGCGACGTACACGCCCGGCGGCGCCAACCGGCAGGCCAGCAGCGCCTCGATGAGATTCTGGTAGGCGTCGGTGTCGCGGAACTCGTAGGGACGCATCGCGCCGGTCAGCACGACCGGGTGCGGCGGCGTCCCCAACTCGCGATGCAGCGCTTCGCCGGTCTTATCCAACGTGTCGGTGCCGTGCACGACGACCACACCGTCGGACTCGGGCAGCGCCTCCTGGACGGTGCGGACGATGCGGACGCGGTCTTCGTCAGTGAGATCGAGCGAGTCCTTGGACATCACCGGGATGTGGCGCAAGGTAAGGCTCGGCAGCCGGATGGAGGCCAGCACCTTGTCCAGCACCGAGCCGATGTTGCGAAGCGAGCCATCGGTCTCGTCATAGGTCTTTTCGAACGTGCCGCCGGTGGTGAGCAGGACGATCCGCACCGGCTGTTCGGCGACCGGCGCGGGCGGCTCGACGATCCGGGAGGCCATTCGAATTGCTCCGGCAGGGACGGCGGCGCGGTTCGTGGATCGCGGCGCGCAGGGGGCGCTGGTTTCGCCGCCCACTTCACCGAGCGCGGGCGCGGCGGCGCGCCGTGCGTCCGGGCGGCTACCATACCGCGCATGAACGTCCTGGTGGTCGGCTCCGGCGGGCGGGAACACGCGATCTGCCATGCGCTGGCGCGCAGCCCGCGGCTGGGGCGGCTGTTCTGCCTGCCCGGCAACGGCGGGACGGCGCTCCTCGGCACAAACGTGATGGGCGACGCAGCGGATGTGAAACTCGCGCTGGAGGTCGCGCGGCGTGAGAACATCGGGCTGACCGTCATCGGGCCGGAGGAGCCGCTGGCGGCGGGAATGGCCGACGCCTTCGAGCAGGCGGGGCTGGCGGTGTTCGGGCCGCGCGCGGCGGCGGCACAACTGGAGGCGGACAAGGCCTACGCCAAGCAGTTGATGCGGGCCCAGGCCGTGCCGACGGCCGATGCCCGGTCCTTCTCTGACTATCGTCAGGCCTGCGCCTACATCGAAACCCGCGATGAGGCGCTCGTGGTGAAGGCGGCCGGGCTGGCCAAAGGCAAGGGAGTGATCGTCTGCGACGAGCCGCACGAGGCGCTGCTGGTGGCGGAACGGATGCTGGTGAAGCGCGAGTTCGGCCCGGCCGGGGCGCGGATCGTCGTCGAGGAGCGGCTGGAGGGGCGCGAGGTTTCCGTGCTGGCGATCGTCGATGGCGCCACGCTGCACATCCTGGAGACGGCGCAGGACCATAAACGGCTGCTGGATGGCGACCGGGGGCCGAACACCGGCGGCATGGGCGCCTATTCACCCGCGCCGCCGATCGACGCCGAGACGATGCACCAGATCGAAGCCCAGGTCTTCGTGCCGATCCTCGATGGGCTGCTGCGGGACGGTGTGCGCTACCGCGGCGTGCTCTATGCCGGGCTGATGCTGACGCGCGGCGGGCCGAAGGTGCTGGAGTTCAACTGCCGCCTGGGCGACCCCGAGACACAGGCGCTGCTGCCGCGACTGCGAACCGACCTGCTGGACGTCTTTGAGGCGGCCGTGCACGGTCGCCTGGATGAGATTCGCCTGGACTGGGATCCGCGCCCGGCACTGTGCGTGGTGATGGCGTCCGCGGGCTATCCGAACTCGCCGTCAGAGCGGACGCCCATCAGCGGCATTCCGGTCGAAGCGCCGGATGTGATGGTGTACCAGGCCGGCACGCTGCGGCTGGGCGAGCGCACCTTCGCGGTCGGCGGGCGCGTGCTGGGCGTCAGCGCACTCGGTGACACACTGGAGTGCGCCCGCCGTCGCGCGTATGAAGTCGCCGGGACCATTTCATTTGAAGGCGCTCAGTACCGCGGCGACATCGGGCTGGAGCCGGTGGCGTCGGTGAGCGGTTGAGACCGCCGGACGGGTGTTCGGGCGGATGAGAGGCGGATCGGCGGACGATGCTGTCACTGGGTGACATTCAGATCACGGTGTCGGACCTGGAGCGCGGGCTGCGCTTCTGGGCCACCGGGCTGGGGCTGCGCGTGACGGCCCGCGAACAGACGCCGCATAGCGGCTTCGCCGTGGTCGAGTTTGAGGATGGCGCGCGGCTGCGCCTGATCTCGCCCGCGCGGGCCTGGGAGCCGGGCGAACGGCCGCAGCCGGGGGATCGGCCGGGACTGAGCTTCGACGTGGAAACCAGCACGTTTGAGGACACGCTGTTGCGATTGCTGGAGCATGGCGGCGTGCAGACCGGGGAAGTCGAGGCCTACGAGGGAATGCGGATCGTTCCGCTCGAAGATCCCGACGGCAATCCGCTGGACCTGATCGAGTTGCCGAGCGGCGGCTGACCCGCCGCGGCGCCACAACGCTCGAGGTCCGGGGGCGAAGGGAACGCATGAGCAGCGCCATCGCCGCACGGCGGTATCTCACGAACTTCGAGCCGCACCGCGTCTCGCACCTATTCTGCGACGTTCTCGTGCTGGGGGCGGGCGTGGCCGGGATGCGCGCAGCGCTGCAGGCGGCCGAGGCCGGGGACGTGCTGCTGGTCACAAAGGACTCGATCACCGGCAGCGCGACCGCCTGGGCACAGGGCGGGATTGCGGCCGCGACCGATGAGGCCGACAGTGCGGAACGCCATGCGCAGGACACGCTGAACGTCGCATGCGGACTGGGGGATGAACGGATCACGCGGCTGGTCGTGTCGGAAGCGCCGGCGCGGATCGCGGAAATGATCGGTTGGGGGGCGCGCTTCGACGTCGGCAGCGATCAGCGGCTGGCGCTCGGCCGCGAGGGCGGGCACTCGGCGGCGCGGATCGTGCACGCGGCCGGCGACGCGACCGGCCGCGAGGTGGCGCGCGTGCTGTACGAGCGGGTGCGCGTGCATCCACGGATTCGCGTATTTGAGCGGTGTTTCGTGATCGACCTGCTGAGTGCCGACGGGGCGGTGGTCGGCGCCCTGACGCAACACCCCAAGTACGGCCACCAGATGTTCTGGGCCGGGGCGACGATCCTGGCGACCGGCGGCGCCGGCTGCGTCTATCGCGAGACCACCAACCCGCGCGCCTGCACCGGCGACGGGCTGGCGATGGCGCTGCGCGCGGGGGCGACGCTGCGCGACATGGAGATGGTGCAGTTTCACCCGACGACGCTCTACGTCGCCGGTGCAGCGCGGCTGCTGATCAGCGAGGCGGTCCGCGGCGAGGGCGGGCGACTGGTCACCGCCGCCGGGCGGCGCTTCATGCCGGAGATCGACCCGCGCGCCGAGCTGGCGCCGCGCGACGTCGTCAGCCGCGCCATCACCCAGGTGATGCGCAGCGAGCAGGCGCCGTGCGTCTATCTCGACGTGCGGCACCTGCCCGCGGGGCGCTTCGCCGAGCGCTTCCCCGGCATCACCGCGACGCTGGCTCAATTCGACCTCGACCCGGCCCGCGACCTGATCCCCGTGCGCCCGGCGGCCCACTACAGCGTCGGGGGAGTGGCCTGTGACGCCGACACGCGAACGGCCGTCGAGGGGTTGCTGGCGGCGGGCGAGGTCGCCAGCAGCGGGCTGCACGGCGCCAACCGCCTGGCCAGCAACTCGCTGCTGGAGGGCCTGGTGTTCGGCGCGCGGGCCGGGCGAACGGCGCTGGAGCGTTGTGCCGGGCGGGCGCGGCTCGACCGCCCGCTGCCGGTGTCGCACCTGCTGCCGGCCTCGCCGCGCACCGGACTGGACCTGGAGGACGTGACCAGCAGCCTGCGCAGCGTGATGTCGCGCAACGTCGGCGTGGAGCGCAGCGGCGACCGCCTGCGCGAGACGATCGAGATCATCGAGTTCTGGGGGCGCTATGTGATGGACAAGGTCTTTGACGAGCCGCGCGCCTGGGAGACGCAGAACATGCTGAGCGTCGCGCTTTGCATCGCGACCGGCGCTGCGCTGCGCTGCGAATCGCGCGGCACACATTACCGCAGCGACTACCCGCAGACCGACGAAGCCTGGCGGCGGCACATCGACCTGCGCCGCGGGGCGGAGGGGCTGGACGTGTCCACAGCCGGCATCTAGGGCCGGCCGGGGTAGAAGGTGCAGAAACAGAGGCGCGATTAACGGCGCGCCGTTTCACCGCCGCCGTCGGCTCAGGATGTGCCGGTGCGGATGTCGCCGCGCAGGTTCATGGCCTGATACGAGTAGCCGGTGACGAACAGCATCAGCAGCAGCCCCGGCACGAGCATGTCCCATCCGCCGGCCCAGGCGACGAAGGTGCGGCCGATGCTCGGCACGAAGGCGGTGGACAGCCCCACCCACCCGACCACGATCAGCATCACGCCCTGCAGCGCGGTGATGACCGCGATCGGAGCGTGGCGGCAAGCGCAGACGAATCCACACCCAAGAACGGCGGCGACCCCCGTGGCGACCGTCAGCGTCGGCGGGCCGATGCCGACCTGGTAGAGCACGTAGTAACCCAGCGCCCCCCAGGTGGCCGCGGAGGCGACGATCGCCGCGCCGCGCCGACTGGCGACGGCCAGGCCGGCTCCGGCGATTCCGCCGGCAATGCCGCCCAGCGAAGGGTCCACTTCCGCGATCGGCGCTGTGATCGCGCCGACCATCCAGCCGATAAAGCCGCAGCTCAGGCCGTTCATCAGGGTGTAGAAGCGGAAGCCCATGAATGCGTAGAGCAGGCCGACGGCGAACAGTGCCAGCCCGACGGTGCCGTGCTGCTGCGTGACCCATGCAAATAGCTCGCGCTGCACATTCGGCATCGGCGCTCTCCCGGCAAAGTCCCGCGTGGAGCATCGACCCGGACGGGCGTAGGCTTCAACAACCGAGACGCGCCGCGCGTGGCGCAGTTTCTGCGCACGCGGCACACTACAGATGAGACCGGTTCAGCCGAGCTTGGCCCCTCGGGCGCATCCACCCGCAACTCCTCTACGGTCCGTTGACGAGCGCATCGACGAACGGGTCGATGTCAAAGTTGGTCAGCAGTCCGTCGCCGTTCATGTCGCCCAGGATGTCGATGGCCTCGGGCGGAACGTGCGGGAAGGCGGCCTGGTACGCCTCGCGGTTGGTGAGCGCGAGGACGAAGGGGTCGATGTCGAAGTTGGTGACGCGGCCGTCGCCGTCGAGATCGCCGGGGGTGAACGGCTTGAGCATCGTGATATGCGTCTCCCGCGGGTCGATCGTCCACATGCACCAGAACGTGCCGTCGTCTTCAAGCACCGTCGCCCAGTCACCTGGAAACGCGATGGCGACCTGGGTTGGGTTGGGGCCGGTACGAGAGACAGGAATACGCCCGGACACCAGGTTCAGATTCGCGTCGTAGAACTCGCACGTGGGAGGCGCGTACGTGGACTCGCGCCGGTAGTATTGGACGAACTCACCGCGCCGGTTGGCGGCGAAGCCGCCGAAGAGATTTGCATCGATTGAACGGAACGGCCCGGAACTGCCGCTCGACATGAATCGCTGCACATGCGCGGATAGCCAGGGCTCGCCGCTGCCCGACCACAGCAGAAATCCGCCATCGTCCAGAGCATATGGCCGCGCGCCATTGTCCGGGGCAAGCATCGGCTGAGGAGCGCCGAATCCCCCGCTCAGGCTCCCGTGTCGGTGAAATCCCGCAAGGGAAGGCAGCGCTCGTGTGTAGGAGACCATCGTATCGCCGTTCGGGGCGACAGCACACTTCGTGTTACTGTAGTGTGTGGCGCCTGTTGACCCGGCGATGGTCGTGAGCTCCGTCAGCGGGTTGCCGTCGAGATCGTAGTAGCGGACCAGGGCGCCCCACGGCGGCGTGCCGTCATCCCAACTGCTGAAGCCAGCGACCACGATAGATCCGTTGGACGCAAGGCTGATCTCTTCGGTGGATTGCATCTGATCGTCCAGCACAAACCGCGGCTCGATCGGCCCCTCGCCATCTGTTGCGAATCGCTGCGCCCAGGTCGCCTGCGCGTCCGACCAGGCGATCCACACCTGGTCCTCCAGCACCAGCAGGCTGAGCGAGATGTCGTGGTAGTCCGTTTCGAGGCACCAGGAATCCGGGGTGATCACGTTTCCCCAGGAGTCAAATGCCTTCATGTACAGATTTCGAAGCGGCCAGTTCGTAAAATCCGCGTAGATCAGGTGAATGCCGCCGTCGGGACGCGCGCGGGCGTGCAATTCGCGCGGGTTGAAGATGGCCGGATTCAGCGGCTGCTGTCGCAGGTAGTAGTGCCGCCCCTGCACCACAACGCGCTCATGCGCGTAGAACTGCTCCGCATGGGCGGGGGGGGCAGCGACCAACGTCGATGCCAGGGCATGCGCGGCGAGTGATCGGCGGTTCATGGCTGCCCTCCAAAATACGCCCGCACCTCGGCGATGGTCTCCCAGAAATGGGCGTCCGGCCCGTCGCACTCGACAGACTGTGGTGAAGCGCTACCCGTTTCGAACTCCTGTTCACTACCCCAGGACGATGCGGCCTCGCCGCCGAACTGCTCCTCGATCTCGCCTTCGGGACATGTCGGGCTGTTCACGACCAGGTCAACGAAACAGTCAATATCGAAGTTGTTGAATACCCCGTCGTGGTTGCAGTCACCGACACCCACAAGATTGATGAGCTGCTGCGAGCCATAGTCCTGTTCCCATTTGACGGGATCGGTCAGCGAGTCCAGGAACGCATCCACGTCGAAGGAGTTCCGGCAGCCGTCTCCGTTGAAGTCGCCGAGGAGCGGCCCAAGCGCCAGGAGATACCCCTCGTTCACGCAGATCAGCGTACCATTGGAATCCAGCGATGGCTGCGTCTCAAACGGCATGGCCAAGTCAACGGCACCGTGAGCCACGACGGGCGGACGATAGAAAGCCGGGGGGAAAGGCACCACGGGTGATCGCCAATGGGCCCTGAATCGGCTGGGACCTGAGGGTTCAAACTCATTGCGCCGACCGTGAACCGTGGCGGTTGGATGGTCGCTGTTCACGAAAAATGTTCCGCCCACGGCGAGACAAGGCGCACCGCCGAGGTTGTTCGGGGGACCGCCGACCCCTTCGACGCTGATGCCCGCTGAGCCGGATTGCGGGTCGGATACTCGCTTTAGCGTCCCGGAACCCTCGAGCCACACGACTCCCGTACGGTCGCTGAACAGTCCCATCGTTGCGGAAAAGGGGGCGTCCTGCATTTCTGTCACGGGCCAGCGCAGGTCGAGGACGCCGGGCACCGTCGTTCCGCGCCTGTTATCGAACGCGTAAACTCGCCAGTCGTCGCACGGCAACACGAGGTCACCGTTGTCATGCAGCACAGGCGAGGCCCAGTTGTCGCTCATTGGGCCAATCCACTGATCCACGCCAGTCGACCACCGCTGCGGCGCAAGCGCCACCAGGTTGATAGCCGCAGGCGGATCGCCGGTTTCAGCCTGCCCCCTGAACATGGCCACGTAGGTGAACGTGGCGCCGACATTGTCTTCAGGGTTGTCGTCGATCGGACCAACCGCGGGCGTGCTCGTCAGGGGTGGTCCGTTCCAGGCCACGATGGCCGACCGCCACTCCTGCGAGCCACCGGATTGCGGCGCCACATGCAGCCAGACAACCTTCACATGATACGGAGCTGCCGTCATCGGCCGGCCGACGACGACCACCGTCGGCGGAGCTCCGACGAACGCCTGGCAAAAGGCCGGGCCTGCGCCGTCTGATCGAAAGGGAGGGGGCGGCGGAATCGGTGGATTCTGAAGCACCGGGTTCGGCGGATACTCCCATTCCGGGTTTGGAGGTGCTATCGCGCCGATACACATGAGCTGGTCCGTCAGGAAGGACAGATCGAAACACAGCACTCGATGCGTGGTCTGCACGATCACACGGTCATTCGCAAGCACAAGCGGTGTGGACATCACGCGCTCCGCCGGGATGCGCCCGAGCGGGATCGAGAAGGCCGCCCCCGCAGGCCCAAACTCCGGGTTGTGGGCGCCGGAGCAGGGCCGCCAGCGGAACACGAAGAGCGTCGCGGGAACTGCCTGCGTTAGGTCGTTGCCCGGCACGATGATCACGCGAGTATCATTGATTACGGCAATGGCGGCACCTGCCCGAGTGATCCAACTGAAGCCCCGGTCGGGATCGGAAGGCGCCGTAGCACCCGTACCTGCACTCGCCCACCATCGCAGGACAGGAAGCGAGTGTGGACCGCGCGTTTGATCTGCCCGACTGTTGTTCAGGCTGGTCTTGCCGAACTTCGGCCACGGGTCCGCCGGGTCAAGCTGCGCTAGCGCGCGGCTGCCCCCCCCAACCCGAACAGAACCAGTACAACGGCGAACTCACGACGTAACCCCATGACACATCCTCCCTGAACGCGCCACCGGGTCGGGGCAGCGCTTGACATCGCAAGCGACCGCTCGGGCGGAACCGGCAGTCGCCACATGCCTCACCTGAATTATCACACCGATTCCGGCGGATGCAAGAAAAACCCGGATTCTCTATACCGCGCGCCGCTTGCCGGGTCGCCCGGTTACTTCGTCTCCTTCCGACCCGGGTTGCGAAGCGCGTCCAGTTCCGCCCGCAATGCCGATATCTGCTCGCTGTCGCGGGCCTGCGCCGCGGCGTCCTCCGCGTCGATCAGGCGGTCCAGCTCATCGTCGCTGACGGCGTCGGCGGCCGTGACAGCGGTGTCCGCCGCGGCACCCTGCTCGACCGCATCGAGGAACAACCCCATCCGCTCCTCCATGGTCTGGCTGCGGGCCATCGCCTGTTCCCAATTCATCTGTACCTTCGCCACGTCGGTGCGCCCGTACAGCTCAGAGACGGCCGCCGCCATCATCGACATCGCCTCGGAAAAATCCGCGACCGCCTCCGCCTGGCGCTTCACCAGCAGCGCGTGCCGCACGGCCAGCAACTGCCGCTCCAGAAGCTTGCGAATCGCGGCGGTCTTGCGGAGCGAGTTGCGGATGAACTGGTAGGCGGCCGTGTCGCCGATCTCGCGGGCGTGACGGGCGTTTCGGACGAACTCATCGGCAAACTTGTTCTGCTCGGCCACCGCCTTCTCAATCCGCCGGATGCCCTGGCGGATCTTGATGTCGCGCTCGATCTGCCGCTCCTGCTTCGACTTGAACAGCCCCATGTCGCGGATCTCCCGGTCGCGATCGCCGGCCGTGCGACCGCAGCCGCGCTCGGCGGACCGACGCGCGGCATGGTCACATGGCGCGCAGGCATCGGCCGGCGTCGCTGATACCAGTGTAGCAGGCGCGCGGCGGAATCGCGGCCCGTGGGGAATTCTCTCGCGGGCGCGGATTGTTTCGGAACCCCCAGCCGGCGCCCCGACGCCTCAGCGCACCAGCCCCATTCGCCGCAATCGCAGCAGGGCCGGCAGCGTCAGCAGGGCGCACAGCACCTCCGTCGAGCCGGCGGCCGCGAACGTCCAGGCGTACGCCTCCACCCGCGGCAACGAATCCCCGATCGCCGCCAGCATCGCCCCGCCGGCCAGCGGCCCGCACAGAAAACCGAGCGATCCGGCAAAGTTGAATCCCGCATACGCGCTGGCGCGCTGCGCAGGCGGCGTCAGATCAGCGCACATGGCGAGATTCGGCGCAAACATCAGCGCGCTGAGCACACCCGACGCCAGCATCAGCCCCCACAGGCCGCCCGGCGACACAACCCCATAGAGCGCATACACCACTCCGAACAGAACGCTCCCGACGCACATCGGCAGTACCCGTCCGATGCGGTCGGCCAGCCGGCCGGCCGGATAGCAGAGCAGCGCGAAGGGGAACAGAAACAGCGCCAACAGGCCGCCCACCTGTGGCCGGGACAGGTGCGCCACCTCGCCGAGATACAGGACAAAACTCGATACGATCACGCCGACACAGAATCGATCAATGAACGCATAGGCCAGCGGCACCCATAGCGGCGGATGATCCCGCAGCAGCGCGCGCACGGAGCGCAGCGGCGCGGGCCGTCGTTCGGGCGGATCGCGGACAACGCACAGCGCCAGCAGCGCCGCCGCCAGCGCCAGCGCCGCGCCCACCCACAACACCAGCACAGGATTGCTGCGGCCCACGATTCCGCCCAGCGGCGAGCCGCTGGCAGTGCCGAAAATCAGGGCCGCCCCGATCATCCCCATGAATCGCCCACGGCGGGCCGGCGGCGCCCAATCGGCCGCAATCGCCATCAGCGTCGTCACCGCCAGGATGTGGAACGCCCCCTCGACGAACCGCACCACCAACAGCATCCAGAACGTGTCCGCGACGGACATCAGCGCGAGGGTCGCAGCGTTGGCGATCAGCAGCAGCACGAGGATCGGGCGGCGGCGCGGAGCGCGATCGATCCACGGCCCGGCCAGCGGCGCGGCCAGCAGCGCCCCGATCATGTTCACCGACATGAACGAGTGCGACCAGAACGGCGTGGTCGCGAAGCGATCCGCCACCAGCCCCTTGAGCACCGGCACCAGCATCGCCACCGGCAGCATCGTGAGAAACAGCACGACTCCAGCGCCGATCATTACGCGAACGACGCCCGCATCCGTGATTGCGGCGGGGGCGTCGGAAGCGCAGACGGTGGGCGGGGAATCGAGGGCGGTGCGGGCAGAGGCGGGGACGGAGGGCGTCACGTCCGCTCCGGGTGGACGGGGCAGCGTCCCGGCGCTGGGTTCGCGCTGCTCGGTGCTGCGCCTGACGCCGGTCCTGCGCCAGGATTGGAGCCGCCGGGCGTGTAAATCTCGTGCCGCGGACGGCCGGCCAGGATCTGCGACTTGCCCCAGTCGGTGACAGCGCGGAAGCGATCGGAGCGCGTGAACGCCTCAAACGCGCCCTGGTCCGACCACTCCGAGAGGATCAGGTAGCGGCCGGGGCGGGCCACGTCGCGATAGAGGTGCGTGTCGGTGTGACCCGGCATGGCGCGCATGACGTCCAGCACCTTCGCGAACACGGTCTCGAAGTCGGACTCGCGCCCGGGAAGCACGTCATAATTCATGCCGACCGTGACCATCGCTGCGGCTCCATCCCACCCGGCGTTTCGATGAATCCCGAAGGAGGGACTTGAACCCTCACTCCCTTGCGGGAACGGGATTTTGAATCCCGCGCGTCTGCCATTTCGCCACTTCGGGAACGACCCGCCACGAGTGTATCCCGCCGCGGGCGGGGTTTGCAATTCTTCGTGCTGGCCTCGGACGGCTACGGCGACTCCAGCGATACGGGGCTGAGGTAGCGCGCGAACAGCACACCCTCATCATAGGTCGCGACAATCACGCCGTCGGGCGTCGTCACGACCCGCGTCGTGGACGGAACACCGCGGACATTCCACCAGTGCGGTGCGTCCGCCGGAGCTTCCCAGTATTGTTGAATACGTAAATTTTCGGGGGCGCCCGGCATCAGGTGCATTCCCGCCCGCTCGGCAAACGCCTCAAATTCCGCCTCTGTCACAGTCGCCCGCAACAGGTAATCCACCCGGCCGGCTTCGCGGGTCAGCAGCACATCCTGCACGTCGCGGGCGGTCCAGGGCAGCGCCGCCCGCAGCGGCGAGGTGCGGGCCAGGTACCAGCCGGTGAGCGTCAGTACGCCGAACAGCCCGATGGCCGTCACGGCCGCATAACGAATCACGCGTCGATCGTTCACCGGGCCTCCCGCCGGGGCGCTTGCCCACGGGCCGGATTATACGCAGCGCGGCGACCGTGGCGCTGCCTGCATCCGCCGTGGTGGATATACTCCCGGCACCCGCGGCGCTGCGCCCGTGGAGATAAAAAACGGACGCTCACCCGCCATGGAAGACCTCTCCCGACTTCGCAACATCGGCATCGCCGCGCACATCGACGCGGGCAAGACGACCACCACCGAGCGGATCCTGTTCTACTCCGGCACGATCCACAAAATGGGGGACGTCGACGACGGCACCACCGTCACGGACTTCGACACCGAGGAGCAGCAGCGCGGCATCACGATTTACTCGGCCGCCGTCTCGCTCGAGTGGCGCGATTGCCGCATCAACCTGATCGACACCCCCGGACACGTGGATTTCACCGCCGAGGTCGAGCGCAGCCTGCGCGTGCTGGACGGGGCGGTGGTCGTCTTTGACTCGAAGGAGGGCGTCGAGGCGCAGAGCGAGACCGTCTGGCGGCAGGCCGAGCGCTACCGCGTGCCGCGGATCTGCTTCCTGAACAAGATGGACAAGACCGGCGCGGATTTTCAGCACGCGCTCGACACCATCCGCGACCGACTGCCCTCCAACCCGATCCCGATCCAGATTCCGCTGGGCGCGGAAAGCACTTTCCGCGGTGCGATTGACCTGCTGCGGATGAAGGCGCTGATCTATCCGCCCGAGGGCGACGGCCGACAGTTTCAGACCGCCGACATTCCGGCCGAGGAGGCACAGCGCGCCGCCGACGCGCGGCATCGCATGGAGGAGCAGATCGCCGAACTGGATGACGGCCTGATGGCCCGCTACATCGAGGGCCAGCCGCTCGAGGAGGGCGAGCTGCGGGCGGCGCTGCGCCGCGGCACGATCGCGCTGCGCTGCCAGCCGGTGCTGTGCGGCAGCTCGCTGCGATTCATGGGTGTGCAGCCGGTTCTGGACGCGGTCTGCGATTTTCTGCCCAGCCCGCTCGACATCCCGCCGATCGAAGGGCACGACCCCGACAAGCCCGAGCGCGTCGTCCGCCGGCGCTGCGACCCCGACGAGCCGCTGGCGGCGCTGGTGTTCAAGGTCGTGGCCGAGCCGCACGGCGACGTGCACTTCATCCGCGTCTATTCCGGCGTGCTGCGGGCGGGCTCGCGCGTGACCAACGTCACGCGGAAGAAGAAGGAGAACCTGCCGCGGCTCTTCCGCGTCTTCGCCCGCAAGCGCGAGCAGATCGACGCGGCGTCCTGCGGCGACATCGTCGCCGCGGTCGGGCTGCGCGAGGCGCTCACCGGCGACACGCTGTGCGGCAACTCCGACCCCGTGCTGCTCGAGCGGATCGAGTTCCCTGAAACCGTCATCAGCATGGCGATCGAGCCGAAAAGCTCGGCCGACAAGGACAAGCTGGCCGCGGCGCTGGCGATGCTCGGCCGCAGCGACCCCACCTTCCGGTATCGCATCGACCCCGACACCGCGCAGACGCTGATCTCCGGCATGGGTGAACTGCATCTGGAGGTCGTCTGCCATCGCCTGGAGCGCGACCTGCGCGTGCCGGTGCGGGTCGGCAAGCCGCGCGTGGCCTATCGTGAGACGGTCGGCCGCGCCGCCGAGGGCGAGGGACGCTTCGAGCGCGTCTTCGGCGAGAAGCGGCAGTTCGCCGTGGTGCGGCTGCGGGTCGAGCCGGTCGCGGTCGCCAGCGGCAGCCACGAGGTGCAGATATTCAATCGCATCCCCGATGGTCGCGTGCAGCCGCAGTATGCGGCGGCTATTGAAAACGGCGTCCGCGGCGCGGCGCTGACCGGCGTGCTGGGCGGCTATCCGCTGATCAACCTGCGCGTCACGCTGCTGGACGCCGAGGAGCACCCGACGGATTCCTCGGAAGTCGCGTTCGAGGCGGCCGGCTCGCTGGCCTTCAATCGCGCCTGCGAAGCGGGCGACCCGGCGCTGCTCGAGCCGATCATGAAGGTCGAAGTGGTCACGCCCGAGGAGTACTTCGGTGCAATCAACGGTGATCTGATGTCGCGCCGCGCCGTCATCACAAACACCGCCACCCGCGGTCGGGACCACGTGATCGACGCCGAGGCGCCGCTCTCGACCATGTTCGGCTATTCGACGCACGTCCGCAGCCTGTCGCAGGGCCGGGCGGGCTACTCGATGGAACCATGCCGCTATGAAAAGCTGCCATCCCACCTGGTGAAGGACGTGCTCGGGGCGTATTGACGGCGCGGCGGCGGTTTCCGGACAGTGTGCTTCCCGGCGCGAATCAACCCCCGGTCGGCGGCGAAGTCCGGCGGGCTGGCCGCCGTCGCCGGGATGACGAAACCACCGCGCGGCACGCGACGCGAACGGTCAGCGGCGCGGCAGGTCACGCAGAATCGCGCGCACCGGGCTGGCGTCGAAGCCCACCAGCGGCAGCGGCAGCGCGATGAGCTCGTACATTCCTTCCGAAACGTGCTCCAGCACCAGCCCCTCCAGCACGCCCATGTCGCACGCCAGCAGGCGCTGATGGGCCGGCAGATCCTGTGAATCCGAAAGATCGACACTGGGAGTGTCAATGCCGACCAGGCGCACGCTGCGCTCATGCAGAAAATCGATCAATGCCGGTTCCAGGCCGGCGAAGTCGGCGTTCCAGGCGCACGGATCGGGAAAGGTTGCGGTACAGAGCAGCACGCGCTCGGCCTGGATCGGCGCGTTGAGCATTGCAACGCTGACGCGGCCGCCGCGCGGAACGCACACGCGCATGACCTGGCAGCGTCCGAGATAGTGCTGCAGCGGGCGCTCGTGGATGGCGGGGGCGGGGTGGCCGTAGTGGCTGGGTGCGTCGGCGTGTGCGCCGAGGTGAACGGTGGCGTGCAGCGTGCTGAGCGTGAGGTGCTGGCCGCGGGCCATGTCGAGCAACACCTCGCGCGTCGGGGCGGTGTCGCCGGGCCAGACGGCGAGGTCCGGGGTGATGGGCGGAGAGATGTCGTAGATCATGAATCCGCGCTCCATCGCGCGCGGGTCAGAGCCGCACGCGGATCGCCCAGAGGTCGGCGAACACCGGTTGAAAGAGCGATTTCTTGAGAAACTCGACACCGAGCGAACCGCCGGTTCCCTGCTTGGAGCCGATGGTGCGCTCGACGATTTTCACATGACGGTAGCGCCACTCCTGCAGGCCCTCGTCGATGTCCATGAGCAGCTCGAGCAGCAGCACGACGTCGGGGCGCGTGCGGTAAAGCTTGAGCAGCTCCTCCTGCAGAGCGGGACTGGGCTGCGCCGGCTGGACAACGTCGCGGTCGCGCACCTCGGGCGGAATGCGCGCGCCCTGCTGCGCGAGGAAATCGCAGAGGTGGTCGGTGAGGGTGCGCTGGTGGAGACGGCGCAGCACGGCGTCGTAGCCGTGCGTGCCCGGCGGATAGTATTTCAGCATGTCGGCGCGCTTGAATCCCAGCACGAACTCCAGCTCACGAAACTGCATCGACTGAAATCCGGAGGCGGTGTCGAGCCGTTCGCGGAAGCTGGCGAAGGACATCGGCGTCATGGTCTCGAGGATGTCGAGCTGCGCGACGATGGTCTTGAGAATCATGCGGACGCGCTTGAGCGTGGCGAGTGCGTCGTAGAGGCGGTTCGCGGAAAGGTCCAGCTTGAGCCGGTCCAGTTCGTGCAGGGTCTGCTTGAACCAGAGTTCATAGGTCTGATGAATAATGATGAAGAGCGTTTCGTCGTGCTCGGGCGGCTCGGAGCGCGGCGATTGCAGCGAGAGCAGTTCGTCGATTTTCAGATAGCTCGCATAGGTCAGCGCCATCGCGCTTACTCCGAAGGGCCGGTCGCCGGCGCGGCGTCAGACCGGCGGCGCTCGGGGTCAGTCAGCCCGGCCTTCCAGGTGATGAATCCGACGACCACCCACACGCCGAGATAGACCAGCAGCGCCCAGCGGGTGCGCATCGCGTCGAGCGTCACCAGCAGGCCGAGCACGCCAAAGACGATGCTCAGCCCGTAGCACACCAGCACCGTTTGCCGCACGCTGAGTCCGCGCTGCACGAGCTGATCGTAAAAGTGGCTGCGGTCGCCGGCGAAGATCGAGCGCCCGCTGCGCCAGCGGCGGAACATCGCCAGAGCCGTGTCAAACACCGGCAGCGCGAAGATCATCAGCGCGCCGATCACCCAGCGGAAAACCTGCTTTTCGCCGAAGAGCAGGATCATCATGCCGCAGTTGAAGCCCAGCAGCGTCGAGCCGGCGTCGCCCATGAAGATGCGGGCGGGATTGAAATTGTGCGGCAGGAATCCGATCGCAGCGCCGACCATGGCGATGGAAAGCACCAGGCGAACCGGGTCGCCGTCCTGGGAGTGCCTCCAGACCGCCAGAAACGCGGCCAGCAGGAAGAACCCGGCCGAGATGATCGCCGTCACGCCCGTGCTGAGGCCGTCCAGGCCGTCGATCAGGTTGGTGCTGTGGCAGGCGCCGAGCACGATCACCAGCCCAACCAGGAAGGAGAGCGAATGGCTGATCACCGGCGGCAGGTCGATGCCGGCCGGCGTCAGCAGCGAATCGACCAGCCGCAGACCGGCCCCGGTCAGCAGGATCACCGCCCCGATAATCAGCGCGCCGGCGGCCAGGCGGAAGCGCGGCGAAACGTCCCGGATGTCATCCATCAGGCCGACGGCCGAAATCGCCGCCCCGCCGAGCAGGATCGGCAGCAGCGCGTGCCAGTCGGCCAGGCCGGTGATCATCGAACCGGCCAGCGCGGCGGCCCATCCAAGCAAAATGGCCGTCCCGCCGAGGTAGGGAATCGGGCGGGCGTGCGGCTTGAGCTTCTGATCCGGGATGTCCATGATCCCGGTGCGCTCCGCAACGCGCATCGCGATGGGGGTGGCGAAGACGGTGACGACGAAGGCGACGCCCGCGACGAGGCCGTAGTTGCGCAACAGGTCGAGAAATTCGATCACGACGGACCCGGTTGGGGACGCGGTATCTGGGACTTCGCGCGCGGTCGGACGGAGTCCAGGTTGACCGTGCGCGGAACGTCACACGCGCGGCGCGGTCAGGCGCAGCGCGATGCTAAGGCGGGGATTGTACCGGGATCACGTAGACGATCGACATGCGGCCGTGATGCTCAAACTCGGTGAGGCGGGTGAAGCCGACCCGCGGGTAGAAGGCGTTCGCCCCATCGAGGTCGCCGCCCACAACCACCTTGACGCGATCGACGCCGTCCGCGCGGGCGCGATCGAGCATTGCGGCCACCAGGCGGCGGCCGGCACCGGTTCCTTGGCGGTGAGGATCGATGCCGACGGCCAGCAGCTCGGCCCGCGGCAGGTGCATGGCCTCCTGCGTGCGGGGGTAGCAGAGCGTTTCGAGCACGTTGCGGAGCATGGCGGGTCGCAGGACGCGGGGAATCATGCCGAGAAACAGCCGCCACGAGCGCGCCCGCAGCACCCGGCGGTAGAGTCCGGCGACGTTGGCGGTATAAGCCAGGAAGCCGCAGACCGAGCCGTCGAGTTCGGCGACCCAGACGGCGGATTCGGGATCCTCCTCAATGCCGATGTACAGCTCCCGCAAAAAGCGCGGGCCGAGGCGGGCGAGGAACCCGCGGTTGATCGTCAGCGCATGCAGGCGGGCGACATCGGCCGAGTCCGAGCCGGCCATGGGGCGGATGATCGCGGCGGTGAAGGTCTGCGGCTCCGACGGCATCTCGACTCCGACGGGGGTTGCGACTGATTGAGCGTAGCGGCTGGCGGCCCGTGGTCGATGCCCCACACGGCGGCTTTTTTTGTAACGCCCCCACGGGGCCGCCAGACCGCTCTCTTTACAGAACGCCCGGGTTCGATTGAGATTCGCGGGGATTTGTGAAACGCCCAATCGCCCGGAGAACCGCCGTGAGCCGCGTGATCGCCCTGTCCGTGCTGCTGAGTGTTATCGCCCTGTCGGGGTGCGGGGATCAGAACAAGCAGGAGCCGCAACCGAGCCAGCCACAGGCAACGTCACCGCCGCCCGCGGAGCCGTATCCGCCGGTGGATTCGGACTCGATGGGGCTGGGGACGCCGTCCTCCTCCTCGCGATACAGCGACGCGATGGAGCCGACGGACGATTCCAGCTACCCGCCGACCGAGAGTGGAACGCTGGAGCGCGCTCCGTCCCGTTCGAAGCCGGCCGCCAAGCCGGCGGCCCGCGCACGAACTCACACGGTGAAGCGCGGGGAGACGCTGGCGGGGATTTCGAAGCGCTACTACGGCGATGAGACGAAGTGGAAACGCATCCAGAGCGCCAACAAGGCAAAGGTGCCGGATCCCAAGAAGCTCAAGGTCGGCACGGTTCTGACGATCCCCTGAACCGGGGGCGCCCGCGATGCAGGCGCTGCGCGCCGACACGGAGATCCAGTTCGTCCGCGGGGTGGGGCCGCGCCGGGCGGAGTGGTTCGCGAAGGCCGGGGTCCGCACCGTCGGCGACCTGCTCGAGTACTTTCCCAGCCGTTATGAGCCTGCACAGGGCGGCGTGCCGATCGGTGAACTGCGCCCTGGCGCGCACGCCGCCGTGATCGGCGATGTGATCCGCACGCGCGGCCGCGACGGGTCGCTGCTGGTGGATATTTCCGATGGAATGGATGACCTGCGCCTGCGGTGGTTTCAGGCCACCCGCGCGGCCGGGCTGCTGAAGCGCGGCATGCGCGTGTGCGCGTCGGGGCGTGTGACGGTGTTCGGGGATCGGCTGGAAATGGTGCAGCCGGATACCACCGTGCTGTCGCCGGACGAGCCGCCGCCGGCGCTGGCGGCCGGGGCGAAGCTGATCGGCGTGTATCCCGGGAACGGGTTGCTCAAGCCGGCGCTCGTGCGGCGGACGATCGAAACCATCCTGGTTCAGCCGCATGTGCCGACCGCGGCGGTGCTGCCGGCGGAGCTGGTGAAGCGGCGCGGGCTGCTGGCGCGGGACGCGGCGCTGCGGGCGATGCACGAGCCGCGCAACGCGGAGGAGCAGGCGCAGGCGCGGCGGTCGCTGGCGTATGAGGAACTGCTGCTGGTCGAGCTGGGAATGGCGCTGCGGCGGCGGCGGCTGGGGGAGACGGCGGCAGGCCAGAAACTGCTGTGCACCCCGGAGATTGATCGGCGAATCCGGGCAAGATTTCCCTTCCCGCTGACGAAAGCGCAGGACGGAGCGCTGCGCGAGATTGTCCGTGACCTGCGCAGCGGGCGCGGGATGACGCGGCTGCTGCAGGGGGACGTGGGCAGCGGCAAGACGGTGGTGGCGCTTTATGCGTGCCTGCTGGCGGTGGCGAATCGCAAGCAGGCGGCGATCATGGCGCCGACGGAGATCCTGGCGCAGCAGCATTTTCAGAGCATTGAAAAATACCTGGCGGGATCGAGGGTTCGGCGGGCGCTGCTGCGCGGCGGGGCGGCGGGTCGCCGCGAACGGGGGGAAACACTGGCGGCGATCGAGCGCGGGGAGATGGACCTGCTGGTGGGGACACAGGCGCTGATCCAAAAGGATGTGATCTTTGCCGATCTGGCGCTGGTGGTGGTGGACGAGCAGCACAAGTTCGGCGTGCTGCAACGGCATGAGTTCCGCGGCAAGGGCGGCCGCCCGCACTACCTCGTGATGACGGCGACGCCGATCCCGCGAACCCTGGCGATGACGGTGTTCGGCGATCTGGACGTATCGCTGATTCGCGGAAGCCCGCCCGGGCGCGGACGGATCGTGACGCGCGTGACGCCGGGTTCGCGCTGGACGGACGTGCTGAAGTTTGCGCGCGGGCGGATCGAGGCGGGCGAGCAAGCCTACGTGGTGTGCCCGCAGATCGGAGAGGAGGAACCGAAGGAGTCGCACGCGGCGGACGGCGAAGTGGCTGGCGCGAGCGGGCCAACGGAGCCGCGGCGGCGCTCGGGGGCGTCACGGGAAAGCGACGGGGGAGCGCGTGCGGGCGCGCGGCGCGAGGTGCGGACGGCGCTGGAGGTCTGGCGGGAGCTGACGGAGGGTGCGTGGAAAGGGCTGCGCGTCGGCCTGCTGCACGGGGGATTGAAGCCGGAGCAGACGCGGAGAGTGTTGAGCGAGTTTTCGAGCGGGGAGCTGCAGGCGATTGTGTGCACGACGGTAGTGGAAGTGGGGATCGACGTGCCTGCGGCGACGCTGATGATTGTGGATCATGCGGAACGATATGGGCTGTCGCAGTTGCACCAGTTGCGCGGCCGGGTCGGGCGCGGGTCGCGGGACAGCCTTTGCGTGCTGGTGAATCGCGGGCAGGCCGCGGCAATCGAGGGCGGAACACCCGCGGCTGAGCGGTTAGCCGTGTTGGCGCGAACCACGAACGGATTCGAGATTGCGGAGGCGGACTTGCAACTGCGCGGGCCGGGGCAATTGCTGGGAACGCGGCAGCACGGCCTGCCGGAGTTGCGGGTGGCGAGCCTCGCGACGGACGAGGAGTTGACGGAGCAGGCGAGGGAGGATGCGTTTGCGATCGTGGCGGCGGACCCGCGGTTGGCGGACCCGGTACATGCGGCGCTGCGGTCAGCACTGCGGCGGATGTTCGCGGGTCGACTGGCGCTGATCGACGCGGCGTGAGCCACCACTGCGGCCGTGTCAGATGGTTGCATGGGGCGACGTCGCGGAATTGGCTGTACAGGCGGGGATTGACCGGCTACGCTGAAAAATCGGTCGTCGCGGGCTGGCCGGTTCGTCGCGCGTCGCGGAAGCGCGGGAGTCCGGCCGGCGGGCCGCACGGCAAGGACGCTCACCCGCATGGCGACGGAACCCCTCCAAACGGCCCACGGCTCGGAATTCCCGCATTGTCAGCAGATTTCGGTGTTTCTCGAAAACCGGCTGGGTCAGTTGCTGCGGCTGTCGCGCGTGCTGGACGGCGACGACATCAGCATCCTGGCGCTGTCGGTCGAGGGGTCGATCGATTGCGCGATCGTGCGGCTGCTGGTCAACGCCCCGGACGTGGCGACCGAGCGCCTGAGCGACGCCGGATTCGCGCACTCCTCCACGGATGTGCTGGTGGTGGAGCTGCCGGCGGGAAAGCGCGGCATCGTGCAGGTGTGCATGGCGCTGATCCAGGGGGAGATCAACATCAATTACACCTATCCGATCCTCGCGTCGCGTTCGCACTCGGAACCGCGGCTGGCAATCCAGGTGGATAATCTGTCGGCGGCGGCGCGGGTGCTGATCTCAAAGCGGTTTCACGTGCTGGATCAGAGCGATCTCTAGCATCCCGGAAGCAAGTCCAACCCACCCGGAAGAGATCGCCGGCCCGATCGTCCGCGTGCACAAGCGCGTGCGTCACGCCGCCGCGTCGATCGTGGGACAGAGTCCGAGCCATCCATGATCCGCCCACCCGAACAGCCGCCCGAGATTCGCGAGTGGGTCATGTCGGACGGCGCCCGGCTGCGCGGGCGAACGTGGCCGGCGGCGAAGCCGGGGCGGACGCCGATCCTGTATTTCCACGGAATTCAATCGCACGGCGGCTGGTACGAATGGTCGGCGGCGCGGCTGGCGCGGGTTTCAGGCGCGGCGGTCGTGATGGTGGACCGACGCGGAAGCGGGATGAACCGCGATGCACGGGGAGACGTGCCGGATGGCGGGCGGTGGCTGGCGGACGTGAGCGAGCTGGCGGACGCCCTCTCCGTTGATGCCGCGGGAGCCGTGAACGCTGCGCGGGTCCGGCTGGCGGGGGTGAGCTGGGGCGGAAAGCTGGCTGCCGCCTGGGCGCTGGCCAATCCCGGGCGGGTCGAGGCGCTGCTGCTGCTGGCGCCGGGGATCTTTCCGAGAGTGGACGTCAGCTTCGCGCGGAAGATCGAGATCGGCGTTTCGCTGGTGTCGAACCCGACACGTGCGTTTGAGATTCCGCTGAGTGATCCAGCCCTGTTCACGTCAAACGCGGCGGCGCAATCGGCGATCGCAGCCGACCCGCTGAAGCTCACGCACGCCACCGCCCGCTTTCTCTATCACTCGGCACGGATGGACCGCATGTGCGCCCGCGCACGGGCAGGTGCGCTACACGTTCCGACGACGCTGCTGCTGGCGGAGAGAGATCGCATCATCCGCAATCGCGAGACTCGCCAATGGGCCGAGCGGGTCTGCGCCGGCGGGTTGCGACTGCGCGAACTGGCGGGGGCGGAGCACACGCTGGAGTTCGAGGAGCCGACCGCCGAGTTTGAGGCGGAGCTGGATAGGTGGGCGGCGGGTGGTGGCGATTGAGAGAATCGAAAATCTCACTTCAGACAACAGACTTCGAGCTCAGGTCACGGATTGCAGGGTTCCGATTTCATCCCTCCGATTCCCGTTGTCAGAATTCACATCGCCGTTCAGCGCGGGCCCACACGGACGCTTGCCGGCGTGGGTTGGGGGGCTATTCAGAACCGTCGGGCTTCGCCGCGCTCCGGGACACCCCGCGGAACGTAATCCCGGTGCACGACGACCGTCACCGGCGATGAAACTTCGTTCACAGGATTTCAAACCGACCCCCGACATTCGAAGGCCGGTGACCGTACACACCGCCACAAAGTGAACGATGTGAACGAATTTATGACGATTGGTCCATTGGTAATGGCGGTAGCGGACTGGTTGGTCGATGGCGCATTGAGCGTCGGAACAGGGTTGGCGCTGGTCAAATAAACGCTATGTTGGAGCGGTTTCGAAGCCGCCTTCACACGCCGTTGGCGCGCAGCGGCACAACCGGCAGACGGGGCCATTCACCATGAATCGTTCGATGATCGAATTTGCGCGGCGCGCGGGCGCAACGTTGGCGGCAGTGGCAATTCTCGGAAGCCTGACGGGCTGTCCGTTTCTCGACGCGCTGGCGCCCCAGGATGGGGACATCAAGACCAGCGTGCTGCGATGGAACCAGATTTCCGTTGATACCAGCGGACTGGATCACTCGCCGCTGCGCAACGGAGAGGACCGCACGTTCGGTCATCAGTTGGGACCCGGCAAGTCTTCCCGAGCCGCGGCGATCACGCAGATTGCCGTGTTTGACGCGATCAACGCGGTGACGCGCGAATATGAAACGTACACGCGGCTGCCGGCGTCGGAAGTGCCGGTGTCCTTGCCGGCGGCGATTGCGCAGGCGGCGCACGACACGCTGGTGGCGCTCTACCCGTCGCACACGCTGCGGCTGGACGGGCTGCTGGCGGAGGAGCTGGCGAAGATCCCGAACGGGCTGTTGAAGGAGAACGGAATCGAGCTGGGTGCGGCGGCGGCCGCGGCGATTCTGAAGATGCGCGAGAACGACGGCTCGGAGATTGTGGAGCCGTATGAGATCAGCCCGATGCCGGGCGCGTGGCGGCCGGACCCGATCAATCCGAATCAGCAGCCGCTCGGCGAGGAATGGTATCGCGTCAAGCCGTTTGTGATGAACAGCGCGACGCAATTCCGCTGTCCGCCGCCGCCGGCGATGGACAGTGCGGAATATGCGGCGGCGTACAACGAGGTGATAGCGCTGGGCGGCGACGGGGTCACGACACCGACGATCCGCACGGAAGAGCAGTCGCTGATCGGGATCTACTGGGCGTATGACGGGACGCCGTCGTTGTGTGCGCCGCCGCGTCTGTACAACCAGATCGCGACGCTGGTCGCGCAGCAGGAGGGCAGCTCCGGCGCGGAGATCGCGCGGCTGCTCGCGCTGGTGAACGTGGGAATGGCGGACTCCGGAATCGCCTGCTGGGAGTCGAAATTTCACTACAACTTCTGGCGGCCGGTGACGGGGATTCGCGAAGCGGATCCGGGGACGGGGCCGACCGGGCTGGGCGACGGCAACCCGGACACGCTCTGCAATGAGCAGTTCGTGCCGCTGTGCGCACCCGCGACGAACCTGATCGGGCCGAACTTCACACCGCCCTTCCCTGCCTATCCGTCCGGGCACGCGACGTTTGGCGGCGCGTTGTTCGAGGTGCTGCGGCAGTTCTATGGCCGGGACGACATCGCATTCACGTTCGTGTCGGATGAGTTGAACGGCGAGACGCTGGACAACGAAGGCAACGTGCGGCCGCTGTTCCCGCGGTCGTTCACGTCGTTCTCGCAGGCGGAGGAGGAGAACGGCCAGAGCCGGATTTACCTGGGGATCCACTGGGCCTTTGATAAGACCGAGGGGATCGTGATGGGCAACAAGGTCGCGGACCACATCATCAAGAGTGCGTTCACGAAGCGCAAGTAGCACGAGACACCGCGGATGGTCCGATCGCGGAAACGCGCCCCGGATCGCGCCGCACGAATCGTGAGCAGATCAACAGAGTGCCCGGTCGGCGCGCAGCGGCGCCGGCCGGGCATCCGGCCTTGGGCCCCCGCCGGCGCGACAGGTCCGGTGGGGTCAGCCCGCGTCGCGCTTCATCATGCGCACCAGAAGCTCGATCGGCAGGCCGACCACGTTTGAATAGCTGCCATCGATACGATCGATCAGCGCGTCGGCCGGCCCCTGGATGCCGTACGCACCGGCCTTGTCGCGCCACTCGCCGCTTCGCAAATACTCCTCGATGGCCGATTCGTCGTCTCGCATGTGGACGCGCGTGATGTCGGCCGCGATGCGGCGGGCGACAATCTGCGCTTTTGTCGCATCATCGGCGTCAGGGCGACACACTGAGAAACACTCGGCGTCAGGCGAACACATGGCGGGGTTTTTGACGTCATTCGGGGACGGCCGGAGCGAAGTCGCCACAGACTCGACGCGCAGCAGGCAGACGCCGGTGATGACCTCGCAGACCCGGCCGGCCTGCAATCGCAGCATGCGGCCGGCGTCGTCCGCGTCGCGCGGCTTGCCGAGCACCTGCCCGAGGCAGACAACAATCGTGTCTGCACCGACGACCTCAACGGGCAGTGCGCCGGGAGAGGCTGCCGACCGGGCGTCCTGCACAAGCTGATCGGCCACGCTGCGGGCCTTGGCGTGCGCCAGCGCCATGGCCCAGGCGCGCGGGCGCATCGCCGCGCGCTCGTCAGCGGACGGCTCATTCCAGCTCGCCGGTACCACGGAAAATGGGCGCCCGAGCTGCGCGAGCAGCGTGCGTCGCTGCGGGCTGGCGGAGGCGAGGATCAGCGGGGGCGGCGCCATGCGCGCGGGTTGTAAGCGAGGGCGGAAATGCGGGCAAACCGCGATTGGCGTTCAGGGGTAGCCACGCCCGCAAGGCGCTTACCGAATCCGCCCCATGGGTTGGATCTCCACACGCAAGGGCTACGGCGCCGGGCACGCGTCGCCGGGCGGCGGCGGCTGGATCATGCACGCGACGAACGGGTCGCGATCAAAGCCGTTGAACGTGCCATCCCGGTTGATGTCACCTGAGCAGCGGTGGAGATTCCAGCACGCGAACGAGCCCCTCCAACCCGCGGGAGGGGTGGGGGAACTGGTCCATATATTTGCCAGTACAAACAGATCGATATCCAGGTTGTTCACCACGCCGTCGCAGTTCATGTCGCCGGCCAGGCACTCCGGCACGCAGGATCGGCCGGGCGGCGGCAGGCTGGATACGCACGCGATGAACGGATCCACGTCGAACCCGTTGAGTGAGCCGCTCAGGTCCAGATCCGCGGAACACCCGCGGACCTGCCAGCATTGCGGCGTGCTGGTCCAGCCGGCGGGCGGATCGACAGAGCCGGGCTCCAGGATCACCGCGATGAACGGCGCGATGTCGAAATTGTTTACCGCGCCGTCGCAGTTCACATCCCCCGGCAGGCAGACCGCCGCGCAGTGTCCGTCGCAGGGCGTACCGGGTAATAGCACGGAGCCCAGTGACCGCAGGCACTCGAATGGCGACGTCACGATGCAGGCGCCGTTTCTCAGGCAGCATCCTCGCACGTCCGCGCAGACGCCGGCGGTGCAGTCAGGCTCACCGACCAGCACCAGGCCGCCGGCACTCGTGCACGGCTCCACGGCGATTCGCTGACAACTTCCATCCGCGAAGCAGCAAGTCCGGGCGGATGGGCAGGAATTCGGAGCGCAGGTCGTGCCGACGGCCCGCGGAGCGCCCGCGAGCTGCGTGCACACCTGCGGCAACAGCACCTCGCAACTGCCATTGGGAAGGCAACAGGCGCGCGGTGCGCAATCCTCGAGCAGCAGCGTGTATTCGCCGCAGGGCGACGGGCGCACCGCGATCCAATGCGTGCCCGGCGGGAGCACCAGCAGGTCCAGGTTGCCCCGCGCCAGCCCGTCGCAGGGCGGGCAGATCGTCGATTCCGCCAGGGTCGGCGTCAGGCCGGGCGCTGAAACCGTCGCGCGCAGGCAGATCGGCGCGGTCACGGTCAATCGATAGATCACGTCCTCCGACTCGGATGCGCAGGTGAGACTGCGCGACATGCCGCATGACGTTCGCGTGTCGGTGAATGGCAGCTGGGCCGGCACCGTCACCTGGATCGGGTCAATGCACCCGCTCCCCGGAGAGGCGGGACACTGGGCAGCGGCGCACGATGCTCCCAGCTCCTGCGGCTCGCCGTTGGAGAGAACGCATGCCGCGGCCGTGATGAACCGGCAATCCCCATCACCGTAGCAGCACGCGCGCGGGCAGTAATCGAGGATGCACGACACGCCGCCGCCGAGGAACACGCCGCCCGCGGCCGCGCACATATCGGCGGTCATGTTGGCAATGCAGCCGGCGCCGATGCAACACGCGCCCGGGCCGCCGCCCGCGACATGGAAGCGCACCCAGCCGACCGCGGGCGCTTCGCCGAGCGGCACATGAATCGTGACCGGCACGCCCGATGAGTCTTCCAACGTCACGCGAACCGAGGCTGCGCTCACCGCGTTCGCAGGCACAACGACATCCGGAAAGCCGGTGCGCGCCTGGGCCGACCCCGGCGTGTACAGCACGGTGGCGGCCACGCCCAGCAGGAACTCCCCCGGGGCGAAGGTGAGATTCAGCAGGTTGCCCGTCCAGCCGGGTTGAGACGTCAGCGGAACCTGAAAGAGAACAACCTGCGCGCCGGTGGTCGTAGAAATGCGGATATTGCCGGCGCGGAGAATGGCGGGGAAGAACAGCGCGGTTTCGGTCGAACATTCGAGCGCGGCGGCATACGGGTCTGGCGTGCCCGCTGAACCGGTCACGCGCGCGGAAATCTGATCAAGGCCGCTGAAACCGACGCCATACCACGTCACGCGGCGCCCGCCGTCGGGGGTTTCCGTCGCGGATTGCAGCAGAAAGTCCCCAGTGAGATCCGAGACCGGGTGCCCATGAAGCGACAGGCCGTGCACCGGCGGCGGGATGGTCAGCGTGTAGCGACGAATCAACAGCGGCGTGGAGGGAACGGCAATACGGAAGTAATCAGCCGTGCCGGGCCCGATGAGCGGAAAGAGATCGGCCCCGGTGGTGATGCCGGTAACACGGTCGCCGCACTGCATTGTCGCGGGCGTCGCGTCTGCGCGGCGGTCGTTCGGCTCGACCTCCGGGAAGTCCGCGGCGAGGGCCGATGCGGCGGAAAGGACTGACCCCAGGGCCGGCAACGCCGCCGTCAGGAATCGCGTTACGCGCACGCTTGTCTCTTTCTCGCTGCGGGAAGCTCGGCCGGCGATGTCGCGAGATCCCGCGACCTGGCTTGTAAACCGCAAGCACACTGGGCCGGGCCGTTAGGCGCGACTACGGCCCCGGACCCGGGCACGGATCGCCGGGGGATGGAAGCGTGACGATGCAAGTGATAAACGGGTCGATATCAAATGAGTTGAATTGCTGGTCGCGGTTGATATCGCTGGTGCACGTCACGATCTGCCAGCACCCCGCGGTGCCGGTCCACCCCGTCGGCGGACTGCCGCCACCACCACCGCCACTCGATACGAGCGCAAGTATGAACTGGTCAATATCAAAATTATTAACGACCCCGTCGCAATTGACATCCCCCCACAGGCACACGGCGACGCAATCCGCCGGGCAGGGCGTGCCGGCCGGTCGAATCGATCCGGATAGTCGAAAGCACTGCACCACTTGCGCCTCTACGCAACCGCCGCCCGGCAGGCAACAGGAACGCACTTCTGAGCAGAGTTCAGGAGTGCAATCCGGCTGCCCGGAATAGACCCGCCCGCCCGCAGTTCCGCAGGCGATCTCAGTAATCCGCCGGCACGTGCCATCCGCCATGCAGCAGGTCATAGCCGGCGGACAGAGGGCCGCCGAGCAGGCAACGCCGGCGGCACGCTGGCTGCCCTGAGCCTGCGCACAGGCCGCGGGCAGCAGTTCCTGGCAACTGCCGTCGATGAAGCAGCACGCGCGCGGCGCGCAGTTCTCCAGCGCGAGCGTGTATTCGCCGCAAGGCGACGGCCGAACGGCGATCCAATGAACGCCCGGCTGCCACTGAATTGGATCGACCACGCCACTCGTCGCGGCTCCGCACGGAGGACATGCCATTGATGCGCCCACCAACGACGATAAGCCGGGGGCCGTCACCGTGGCGCGCAGGCAGACCGGCTCCGTCACAACGATTCGGTAGACGACATCTTCGGATTGCGCAGCGCAGTTCAGACTGCGCGACATGCCGCACGAGTTTCTCGTGTCCGTATACGGCAGTTGCGCCGGCACGGTCAACTGAATCGGGTTGATGCAGCCGCTTCCCAGCGGGGCGGGGCACTGGGCCGTCTCGCACGACGTCCCTAGCGCCTGCGGCTGGCCGCCCGTGTAAGCGCACGCCAACGCGGAAAGGGCGCGGCAATCTCCGTCGCCGTAGCAGCAGGCGCGCGGGCAGTATTCGAGAACGCACGGCACGCCGCCGCCGAGGAACACGCCGCCCGCGGCCGCGCACATTTCCACGGTCATGTCGGCATTGCAGCCGTCGGCGATGCAGCAGGCGCCTGGGCCGCTGCCCGCGACGTAGAAGCGCACCCAGCCGATCGCGGGCCCCTCTCCGATCGGAACATCGATCGCCAGTTGCTGCGCCAGCATCGCCCCGTAGGAGAAGGTCGCTCGTACCGTCGTGTTGGAGGCGGAACTCGGCGCCACCGTCATCCCGGGGAATGCGGTGCGCGCAGCAGCGGACCCGGGCGAATAAATCTGCGCGGTCGAGACGCCGAGCAGGTACTCCCCACCGCTGAACGTGAGCGTGAACGAGTTGGCCGTCCAGCCCGGCGCAGAAGTGAACAGCGAGTCGAACAGCACGACGTTCCCGCCGCTGGGCACCGCGGCCCGAATGCTGCCCGGCGGCAGAATCGCGGGGAGCAGCACCGGCATCACCGATGAACAGGTCAGCGTCGCCACATAGGGATCGGTGGTCGTCTCGTCGCCGCCGAACCGCACATCCATTTGGTCGAGGCTGCCCGCGCCGAGGCCGTACCACGCCACATATCGCCCGCCATCCGCCGCGGGAAACGCCGATTGCAGCGACACGTCCGCGGTGGCGCTCTCGGGCGTCCGGCCACGCAGCGTGAAACTGCGATTCGGAGGCGGAATGTGCAACTCGTAACGTTGAATCTGCCCAAGGGGGGCGGGGGTGCGCAGCAGGTAGTGATCGACCGTGGTCGGTCCGGGGTTCAGGAAGGAATCCAGCCCGGTCGAGACGCCGGTGATGCCGTCGCCGCATTGCAGGTCCACGACCTGTGGGGCGGCGCGGCGGTCGTTCGGCTCGACCTCGGGAAAAATCTCCGCCACCGCGGCCGATGCGCAGAGCATTGCCGCGAGCGCCGCCGGCCCCAGGAAACGTACGACCAGCATGTCTATCCCCTTGCGGCCGCCGATCGTGCCGCCTGCCAGGCTTCGCCCGTTCGCGAACCTGCCTGATCATAGCACGGCGGCCGGACCGACCGTCGCAGGACCGCGGCCGCAGGGCTACACTTGATGCCGCGTTGAGCGGCTCGATGATTGCCAGCCGGATGGCGGTGTGGCGACGGCAGCCGCGCTTGAGAATCGCACGAGGCCCTGCGCACCCTTCATGCCCCCCAGGCCCGGCTCTCCACTGGCACGCGCTGCCCGGCTGACGCTCGCGGGCGTCGCCGTCGCGGTCGTGCTGGCGTCATTCGCGTGGGTGCTGACGCGCCCGCTGCGGACCGCGGCGCGGATCGGCGAACGGGTCGAGCTGACCGTCATGCACTGGGCCGGCGGCGGCGGGCAGGATGAAGACCGCATCGTCTCCGAGATGATCGCGGACTTTGAGCGTGCTCACCCGCACGTCACCGTGCGGCGCATCAACCCCGGCGACGCGGCCAGCTACTACACCAAGCTCCAGACCATGATGGGCGCCGGAACGCCGCCGGACGTCTTTTACGTCGGCCATGAGCGCGTCGCCATCTTCGCCTCGCGCGGCCTGCTGCGCCCGGTGGAGCCGCTGATCCACGCCGACGCGGCGGCGGGTCGAAGCTCCGCCGCGCTCGACGAGTTTTTTCCCACCACGCTCGATTGCTTCCGCTTCGACGGAAACCGCACCGGACACGGGCCGCTCTACGGCATTCCCAAGGACTTCACGCCCGTCGGCTTTTACTACAACCGCGACCTGTTCCGCCGCGCCGGACTGGCCGAACCCGCCGACGACTGGACCTGGGACGACTTCCTGCACGCGGCGCGGACGATCGGGCGGATGCCCGGCTGCACCGGGGCGCATGTCGTGAGCTGGCCGGCGATGGTGCGGCTGTACCTGTGGACCTACGGACTGGACATCATCGGCGACGACTTCGACGAGCTGCGAACGCGCGACCCGGCCGTGATCGCCGCGCTGGAGCGGCTGCGCTCGTGGCGCTTCACCGAGCGCGGCACGCTGACCGACAGCAGCCTGCAGGTCACGATTGAGGACAGCCTGCTGCTGGCGGGCAACGTCGGGATGGTCGGACCCTTCGGCCGCTGGGTGGTTCCGACCTATCGGCGCATCCGGGACTTCGAGTGGGATTTCGCCCCGCTGCCGCGCGGCACACAGTCCGCCAACGCGGTGTTTTCCGTGGCGTGGTGCATCGGGCGCGACAGCGCGCATCCCGTCGAAGCATGGGAATTGATCAAGCACATGACCGGACAGCGCGGGCAGGAAAACACCGCCCGCTCGGGGCTGGCGCTGCCGACGATGAAATCCGTCGCGCGCGGGCCGGTGTTTCTGGATGAGTCGCTGCCGCCGCGCCGCAACGGCTCCTTCCTCGTTGCGGCCGAAGCGGCCCGCTCGATGCCCTGGCCGGACACGCTGAAGTTTGAGGCGCTGCTGCAAGGGGCGTTCGAACTGTGCATCAAGACCGGGGCGCGCTCGGTGCCCGAAGCGCTGCAGACCTTCGAGCGCGCCTGGCGGCGCGAGCTGGAGGCGCCGCTGGCACGGAGAGATTTCCCGCCGGTCGCCTGGGGGGCGATCGTCTGGAGCATCGCCGGTGCGGCCGGCGCGGGCGGGCTGGTGATCGCGATTCTCTGGCTGCGCGGCGCGGGCAGCCGCCGTGCGCGGCGCGAGGAACTCGCGGGCGTGGGCTTCGTCAGCCCCTGGTTGCTCGGATTTGCGCTGTTTACCGCCTTTCCACTCGTTCTGTCGCTGATCCTCGCCTTTTCCAGGTGGACCGGCTCCGCCCCGCTCAGCGACGCGCGCTGGGTCGGACTCGCCAACTTCACGCAGATGATCGGCCACGACGAGCGCTTCCGCAGCGCGCTGGCCGTGACGCTCGCCTATGCGGCCCTGGCGGTTCCGGCGTCGCAGCTCTTTGCGCTGTTCGCCGCGGCGCTGATGGCCCTGGAGCTGCGCTTCATCGGCCTGTTCCGCAGCGCCTGGTACCTGCCGAGCGTGTTGGCCGGCGTCGGCGTGGCCGTCCTGTGGCGCTGGATTTTCGACGGCCGCGGCGGACTGCTGAACACGCTGCTGCGCCCCTTCGCGCACCTGCTGGGCGTTTCGCCGCCGGACTGGCTGGCGGTCGACGCGGCCACGTGGGGAGCGCCGGCGTTCGCGATCATGTCGCTCTGGACGATCGGCGGCTCGATGATGATCTATCTCGCGGGGCTGAAGGGCATCTCGCGCGAGCTGTACGAGGCGGCCGCGATCGACGGGGCGGGGCGGCTGCGGCGGCTGCTGAGCGTCACGCTGCCGATGCTGTCGCCGGTGATCTTCTTCAACGGGATCATGGCGATCATCGGCAGTTTCCAGGTGTTCGTGCAGAGCTTCGTCATGACCTCCGGCGGTCCGGGCGACGCGACGCGATTCTATGTGCTCTATCTCTACAACCAGGCGTTCGATTATCACGAGATGGGCTACGCATCGGCGATGGCGTGGCTGCTGCTGCTGATCGTGCTGACGCTCACGTTGCTGGTGATGCGCGGCAGCCGGCGATTCGTCTATTACGAAGGGCTGCGGACATGATCCCGACGCCGCACGCACCACCGCCCGATGCGGGCAGCCCCGGCACTGCGCGCGCCGCGCCGCCGGCGCCCCGGCGAATGCGCTGGACCGACGTGCTGGCGTATGCGCTGCTGTGCGCGGGCGCGGCGGCCATGCTGTTCCCGCTATGGTGGATGCTGATCATCAGCCTGCTGCCACCCGACCGCGCCGGCGAGGCGGTGCTCGGCACGGGAACAATCCGGCTGTGGACGTGGACACCGCAGTGGGAAAACTACGCCGACGCGCTGCGACGGATGGGGTCGGTCGAGTGGCGCGGCTTCGTCGATGCGGCGGCCAACACGGTCGTCGTGACGACCCTGGCGGTGGTCGGGCAGATTATCTCATGCTCGCTGGTCGGATACGGCTTCGCCCGGCTGCGCTTCCGCGGGCGCGAGCCGCTGTTCGTGCTGATGCTCTCGACAATGATGCTGCCGGCGCAAGTGACGATGATCCCGCTGTTCATCCTGTTCCGCTGGGTCGGCTGGATCGACAGCATCCTGCCGCTGGTGGTGCCGGTGTTCTTCGGCACGCCGTTCTTCATCTTCATGTTTCGGCAGTTCTTCGCACAGATTCCCGAAGCGCTGGTCGAAGCAGCCCGCCTCGACGGCGCGGGACACCTGGGCATCTGGCTGCGGATCATGCTGCCGCTGTGCAAGCCGGTGATCGCCATCACGGCGATTTTCACCTTCATCGGCACGTGGAACGATTTCTTGTTCCCCCTCATTTTCCTGCACAGCGAAGAACAGGCCACCCTCGCCGTCGCGCTCAACAGCTTCCGCAATCAATATGGCGGTGTGACGGACGTGCATCTGCTGATGGCCGCCAGCCTGGTGACGATGATCCCGTGCATCGTGCTCTTCTTCGTGGCGCAACGGCAGTTCGTCGCAGGCATCCAACTCGGCGGCGTGAAGGGCTGACGGTCCACGGAACCTGTAGCGGCCTCTCGCATCCTGCGCCTTCGCGAACCGCCGCGGCCGCGCTACCCGCGCAGCCCAGGCATCAGCAGCGGCAACGGCACGCCGCGCACGTCTGTAACCGCATCGGCATAACGCGGGGCCTCGATCCTTCGGCGATGCAGGTTCTTCCGCCGTCCCCGCGTGCTGCGACCGCGGCGCTTGGCCCGCGGCGGGTGCTTCGCCAGGTACTCATCCAAGTGCTCGGGCGTGGCGAAGTGCTGCTGCCATCCATAATCGCCGGAGTGATAGTCGCAATTCTCCGTCGAGTACTCGCGGCAGATCCGCGGGCGCGTTTCGTAAATCCCACAGCGGTGATCACTGCGCAGATGCCGGCAGGTGGTCGATATGAGGATGTACCAGTCGCCGTCTTCAACGAACACCTGGATCCCTTCGTGCAGCAGGTACCAGCGGATGTCGTCGAAGTCGCTGGCCGTCTGCGGCTCATCCAGAGGAAGAGCGATGTAGCGGCAGCAGGCCGCGGTGCAGTGCTCACACAGAATGCCGGGCATTTCGCCACGCTCCCATTTCAGCGAATAGACGGTCGCGCCGGCGTCGCTGGCAAAGCCGCGACCGACAGCGCCACCTGTAACAATGCCGCTGCCGACCACAGCAGCAGCCGCGCCCGCCCCAGCAGCCACTCCCGCGTCGCGACGTCGTCGCGGGCGGCCGAGGGCATTGCATCCCCCCGGATTACCAGCGCCGCCCAGACCGCCCCGGCCGCGAACAGCAGCACCACCGCGGTCCCCGTACTGCGAAAGCCGGGGCGCAACGCCGGTCGCGCGACGAATAGACCCAGCAGGTTGCAGGCGCCGCCCAGCAACAATATTGCGCGAACGAGCGTGATCTGCTGCGGATCGGCGTCCCGCGACGATTCCGCCGCCACGGCTACCACGATCGCGGCGACCAGCAGTCCGGCATGGACGATTTTTCTCACCACAGACGGGTTTACCCCCCCGCTGCGCCTTGTGCAAGCGGCCGGACGAACGCACGTCGGCGGCGCCCCGCGCCATTACGACCGCCGGCCGGCGCGTGCGTTGTTCCGCCGACCAGGTGCCCGGCGCTTCACGCCGTTGCGGCCAATCGAGGTAAAGGGTGATGCGTCCGCCCGGGACACCTGAACCGTCACGCCCGGCAATCGCTTTCGCAGCCAGTCGGTGATGCGGCCGAGCACCGGCTGCTCGCTCTCGTAGTGGCCGACGTGCAGCGCGGTGATGCCGCGCTTGAGCAGCTCCAGCGCATCATGGTGCTTGAACTCGCCGGTGACGTAGAGCGTCCGCGGGTCGCGAAAGTGGTTTACGCCGAATGACCCGGCCGCCGCGGCCACCGCCTCAAACGGCCGGTCCAGCGACCCGACCGCCCGCGCGTTTCGCAGGTCCACGCGACGGCCGAGCTGATCCAGCAGCTCGCGGCCGTCGACCGGGGCGCGCAGCCGACCGATGCGCCCCATCCCGGCTTCGCCGCGGCCCACCACCCCGCGCAGCGGGTACACGTCGAAAGCCGGCTCCTCGTAGGGGTGCGCTGCATAAAGCGCGCGCACGACCCCGCCCAGCGCCGCGCCCGGCACGACCATCTCGATCCGCAACTCCGCCACCGTTTCGAGCCGGCCGCGCCGGCCCACGCGCGGGTTGGAAGCCTCATTACCGCGAAAGGTGCCGACGCCGGCGGTTTCGAAGCTGCACTCGTCGTAATTGCCAATCCGGCCGGCGCCAGCGGCCGCCAATGCCGCGCGAAGCTCGGCGGCCTGCTCCATCGGCACGAACACCGCCAGTTTGAACAGCCGGCCCTCCTCGATGATCGGCTCGATCGGGCGGCGCTCGACGATGTCAAATGCGTCCAGCAGCAGGTCGTTCGTTCCGCCGACGGCCGCATCCAGCGCCGTGTGCACGGCCAGCAGCGCCGTCCGGGCGGCGAGCAGTTCGCCCAGCGCCGCCGTGGGGCACTGTGCCGACTCCGTGACGGCGCGAATGCCCTTGAAGATCGGCGGGTGATACAGCACGAGCGCGTCCGAGCGGGATTGCAGCGCTTCGGCTGCGACCGCATCGGTCAGATCAATCGCCACCAGCACGCGCTGCACCCGCCGCGTCGCCCGCCCGGCCAGCAGCCCGACGTTGTCCCATTCCGCCGCGCAGCGCAGCGCCGCGAGCTGATCGACCGCGGCGAGCAGGTCGCCGACCGTGGCCCGGCTGCGCGCTGCGCCGGATGATGCGCCGCGCGCGGCGCCGCTCCTTCCGGAGCGCTTTCCGATGACGGCGCGTGTGCGCCGGGCGCTGTCTGTCCGCGACGCGCGCGGCGACTCATCCGAGCGTGATGCCCGCGCCGCGGTATCGGCCGATGGCGGCGTGCGCCCCGGTCGCACGGCGCGCGGAACGGGCTTCGAGCCGGCGGCGCGCGGTTCCGAAGATGTGCCGGGGGCGCCCTCGGCCATGCGCCCGGTCGAGACGCCGTGACGGTTCAATCCGCCCTTGGCGAGCAGGCTCTCCTGCGGCGCGTCCGGCAGGCTGCTCTCGCCGCCGCGTTGCACCATCTTGCGGGTCCAGCCGCGGTCGTCGCTGCCCGGGCCGCGCGGCACGGAGCCGTCCGACGCCCCGCGCCCGATCCCGGTGTCCCAGCTTTTACCCCTGGGCATTGGAACACTCCCTTCGCACACACTCGCCATAGGCCTCGTGCAGGCGGCGCGTCAGCGCGCCGGGCTTGCCGGAGCCGATGGCATGCTGATCCACCCCGATCACGGACAACAGCTCCATCATGCTGTTGGTCACAAACACCTCGTCGGCGTCGAGCACGTCTTCGAGCTGCAATCGCTGCTCGGCGGCCGGAATTCCGAGATGCCCTGCCAGCTCCAGCACCGTCGCCCGGGTCACGCCCGGCAGCACCGGAAGATCCGTCGGCGGTGTGCGCAGCGCGCCGTCCTTCACGATGAACACGTTGCTGATCGCCCCCTCGGCGACCTCGTTGTCGATCGTCAGCCAGAGCGACTCCATCGCGCCCGCGGCATGCGCCTCGCGCAGCGACGCCAATCGCGAGAAATAGCTGACGGCCTTGTGCCCCGTGAGCGGATCGAACGGGTTCTGCCGCCAGCGGCTGACGGTCATGCTGATGCCGCGCGCATACAACTCGGGCGGATACAGCCCGCCCGTAACCGCCGTCGCGAGGATCGTAAGCTCGGGCGTCTCGCGCTCCGATGGGCGCAGCGTGCCGGTAGTGACCGTCAGGCGAACCCGCGCATCCGCGAGTTCGGTGGCATTGACGACCTGGCATAATTGCTCGTTCATCCGGTCAATTTCCGGAATCGAGCTCCAGCCCAGCGTCTGCGCGGATTTCGCCAGCCGCTCCAGGTGCCGCCGCGCCCGAAATACCCGCCCCTGGTAGGCGCGCATGGTTTCAAACAGCCCGACCCCCTGCAGCAGACCGGCGTCGAACGCGCTGATCTGCGCCTGCTCCGGCTGCATCAGCCGCCCATTGATGCTGACCCACTCGCGCACCACGGCTGCTCCCTTCACCGGCTTGTCGCAACCGTGCGCGCGCCGCGCTCCGCCGGCCCGAGGAATGACACCGCCGGCCCGCGATAGAGCGCTATCCAGGCGGCCGCGATCGAGTCAGAGTCAAAGCGATCCTTTGCCAGCTGGGCGCCGCGCTCGGCCCGCGCGCGGGCCGCGGCCGGATCCTCCAGCACGCGCCGCAGCACGGCGGCCAGCGCCCGCGGCTGCCACTGGTCAGAGGGCCACAGAAAGTCGTCAGCGGCGTCCAAGTCCGCCACCGCGCGCCGATCCGCGACAAGCGGCGTTCGGGAGACCAGCGCCGCTCCAAGAACGGCGTGCACCGCGGGCCGCGAGCCGCCCAGCAGCGTGGCGTCGGCAATGCTCAGCAATTCGGCCAGGGTGGCTTCCTCGCCCGGGAACAACGCCACATGGTCCTGCCGGGCGGCGTCCACCAGCCGAAGCATGCGGCGCACCTCGCGATTCTCCCCCGGGATCAGCACACGCACGTCGTGATGCAGCTTCTGCAAGACCAGCACGGCCCAGCAGCCCAGCAGCGACTCCTCCGCACGGTCGATCGGCGGCAGGAGCAGCACCGCCCGCGACGCGGACGCCAGCCCGATGCGCCGGCGAATCTCGTCCGGCGCGGCGAGCGGCAGCGCGGGCAGGGCGCCGGGCACAAGCGCCCGTCGCTCCGGTGCGACCCACAGCCGGTGCAAGCGCTCGTCTGCGTCCGGACCTTCACACACAAACGTCGGCGCGTAAAACCAGCCGCGGCTCGCGGGGCGCGTCACCAGCCGCGGGGCGGCCAGCGCCGCTTCTGCCTCGACCAGCAGCGGCGTCGGGCGCAGCGTCAGCCGCTCGCCGACGTCACACCGGAAGCGCGACAGCGACCCGCGCTCGACACAGGCGGATAGTGCGGTCTGGCTCCACGCATGCACCGCGCGGGGCCGGAGGCGCGTCATCAGTTGCGCCAGGTCGGCCGAGCAATCGCCCAGCGGGCTGCGAAGCCGCGTGCCGGGCACACGCAGCGTTTCCAGAATGCGGGGTGGCGCTTCGCCCGCAGCGGGCGGGCGGGGAATCTCCGCGAACATGTGCCGTGGATCGGCCTGTCGCATCAACAGCGGGGCGAGTGCGCACAGGCGCTCCATCGCCCGCGGCGGCAGGTCGGCGCTGACCAGGTGCAGAATGGCGGCGCTCATTCGTCCGGATTGTGAGCGCCCGCCGCGCGGCGGGCAACGGATCAGCGCTTGGCGGTACACTCCGCCGCATGGCCAAGAGCACGAATCTGAAGCAGGCGCGGTTCGGTCTGGACGTGTTTCCCAACCCGGCGCCGGGGCGCGATTACGTCATTCGCCACGTCGCACCGGAGTTCACCAGCCGCTGTCCGCAAACCGGCCAGCCGGATTTCGGCACGGTCACGATCGAGTACACCCCGGCGAAGCTGTGCGTCGAGCTCAAGAGCCTGAAGCTCTATCTCCAGGCCTTTCGCGAGCAGGGCATCTTTTACGAGGCGCTTACGAACCGGCTGCTGGATGAGTTGGTGGCGGTGCTGGCGCCGCGACATCTGCGCGTCACCACCGACTGGCGGCCGCGCGGCGGAATGAGCAGCGTCGTGATCGCGGAGCATCCCGCGCTGCGCCGCTGAATCGCGCCGCCGCGGTCGTTCGCCGCGCTCACCACGCGCGGCGATTGATCTCGACCCGGCAGGGCGGCAGGCTGCTCAGAAACCGCCGTCCATAGGCCTTGGTCACCACCCGTGGATCGAGGATCACCACCGTCCCGCGGTCGCTGCGACTGCGGATCAGGCGGCCAAATCCCTGCCGGAGTTTCAGGATCGCCTCCGGCAACTGGTAATCATTGAACGGGTTTCCACCATTACGACGGATGCGCTCAATTCTCGCTTCGACCACCGGGCGATCCGGCACCGCAAACGGCAGCTTCACGATGATGACATTGCTCAGCGCCTCGCCCACCACGTCCACGCCCTGCCAGAAGCTGTCCGTCCCGAAGATCGCACAGCGCGGCGTTTCGCGAAACACCTCCAGCATCCGCGAGCGTGGCAGCGCCTCCCCCTGCGCCAGCAGCGTGAAGCCGTCCGCGGCCAGGTCATCCCGCACCGGCCCCACCACCCGCTGCAAGCCGTCATAGCTGGTGAACAGCACGAACGCGCGGCCGTCGCTCTCGCGCAGCCAGTGCGTCACGGCCCGCGCGGCCGCCTCGTGAAACGCCGCCGCGTCCGACGGCTCGGGCATCCCGGCCTCGACGTGCAGCGTCACCTGCGCGGCATAATCAAACGGCGAGCCTAGTTGCAGTGTTCGCGCCGCCGGCGCACCGAGCCGATCAACGATGAACTCGAAGGAGCCGTCGTCCGCCGCCAGCGTCGCGCTGGTCATGACCACGCTCCTGACCCGCTCGAACAGTTGTGTCCGAAGAAAGCCGCCCACGTCCAGCGGCGAAGCCGCCAGCGTCACGCGCCGCGTGCGCGCATCGCCCGGCTCGACCCAGTACACGTGATCCTCGAACTGCTGGCCGAGCAGGCGCTCGATCGCGTCCGCCGAAGCGGTCGCACGCTCGATCGCCGCGCCCAGCTCCTGCTGATCCTCCTCACGCGGCAGCGACTTGCGCAGCGGGGTCAGCGCCTCGGCCATCTCGCGCATCGCCGCGGAGAGCGGGTTCGGCACGGGATTGGCCCGCACCAGCCGCCCGTTGGAGCGCCCCTGGGTTTTCTGCCACGAATAAATGCCGTTGAAGAACTCGGCCGCCGCGGAAGACGCGCTCAGCACGGCGCGGCGGTGCTCGGGTGTGCCCAGTTCGGCCAGCAGCCCCTTGCCGGTCTGGTCGCTGAACAATCCGCTGAGCAAGTGCGAAACCTGCTGGTTGCTGACGCTGACGCCGATGCAGTCGGCCGCGACCGATTCGAGCGTGTGGGCCTCATCGACGATGACGATGTCGTGGTCGGGCAGAACGGCCGCGTTGTCGCGGCGCAGCACGAGGTCGGCCACCAGCATGGCGTGGTTGACGACCAGCAGCTCGGCCGCCTCGGCCCGACGGCGGGCGCGCTGGTAGAAGCACTGCTGATAGGTCTCGCACCGCCGGCCGAGACAGTTGTTGTGCTCGCTGCGGACCTTTTCCCATACCTCGAACGGCGGCGGATCCGGCAGATCGGACAATGAGCCGTCCTGCGTCTGGTAGGCCCAGTCCTCAATGCGGTGCAGCACCGGCAACAGCCGCCCCGACCCGAACAGCGTCTGCTGCCGGCGGCTGGCCTGCGTCAGCCGCCGCAACCCCAGGTAGTTCGTCCGCCCCTTGACCAGCTCGGCCCGAAAATCCGCCCCCAGCGCTGCCTGCAGAAACGGTACGTCCTTGTGAATGATCTGTTCCTGCAGGGCGATCGTGTGCGTGCTGATGACCACCCGCCGCTTGTTCCGCAGCACCTGGTCAATTGCCGGCAGCAGGTAGGCGAACGTCTTTCCGACCCCCGTTCCGGCCTCCACCGCCAGGTGCGCCCCTTCCTCGAACGCCGACCATACGGCCTCGGCCATCTGGCGCTGCTGCGGCCGGATCTCGAAGCCGCGCAGCGCCCGCGCCACCTGCCCCGAAGCCCCCAGCCAGTCCGCAATCGCCGTGGTCACTCCCGCATCTTACGCCGCCGGGCGTCCGTTGACGCCCCGCCGCGCGGGCAGTAGTGTGCGCGTCGGGCCGGAGGGGCTGCCTTCCGGGATTGTCGGCCTTACAGACCCGCCTTCCCCCCGCCGCGGCGCTGCCGCAAGGGCTGTCACCATGCTTCACAAGGCGATCACCACGGCGCTCGTCGCCAGCCTGCCGCTTTTCGCGACGGCGCAGCCGGACTACATCGATCCTGAGGCGCTGGGCGCTGTCGGGTATACGAAGTACTGGCAGCTCGCGCTGCCGCTTCGAGCCGACCAGCAGCTCTCGAACGACGCCTACCTCGTTGACGATCAGCTTTACTTCTCCACCCGCGACGGCATGGTGTTCGCCGTTCACGCCGATACCGGCGCGCTCCGCTGGGTGCGCGAGGTCTCGCGCCCGGGCTACGGCCTGCGCCGCCCCTGCCACGTCGGCAAGGATGTCGTGTTCGTTACGCCGACCACCATGCTCAAGCTCGACCGCATCTACGGCGAGCCGAAAGCGGTCGCGGACTTCGGCTTCGCCTGCTCCACCGGCGTCGCGACCGACGGCAGCCGCCTGTTCGTCGGCTCGATCAATCACCGCTTCTACGCCTTCGACGCCGAGCACCTGTTCGAGCTGTGGAAGGCCTCCAGCGGCGCTCCGATCGAGTCCACACCGGTCGTGTCGGGACCGCGGCTGTACGTGGCCAGCTCCGATCGATCGATCTCCTCCATGACCGCCGCCAACAAGCGGCTGCGCTGGCAGGCGGTCGTCGCCGGCCCGATCACCGCGGACCTCGTGCGAAATGATTCCGGAGTGTTCGTCGCCTCGCGCGATAACTCGCTCTACCTGTACGACTACGTGCACGGCGAGGTGCGCTGGCAGGCACGACTCAGCGGCGCGCTGCGCGAGCCACCCGTGCTGGGCGCGGAGTTGGCATTCCAGTATTGCGCCGACGACGGCGTCGCCGCGATCGAAATCGACGTGGCCCGTGAGGACCGACGCATCCGCTGGAAGTACCCCAGCGGCCGGGCCACGCTGACCCACGACGCGAAGCACGCACTGATCCTGACCCACAGCCGATCCATTGACGCCGTCTCGCTGCAGGACGGGAAATTCCTGCGGGCCATTCCGGCCCGCGGGTTCGGCATCGCGGTTCCATCCGCACTCAACGCCGCGATGATCGTCGCTCATCCGGATGGCCGCATTTTCTGTGCCCGACCGCGCGGCGCCGCCCTGCCGACCGCGGCACAGGTTCGCGAGGCGGCTTTACCCGGATCGACGACCCCGCTGCCCGAAGCGCCCCGCTCGGGCATCGCCGCCGCGGCCGCGGCAGCCGCCCTGGACGCGGCACTGAACACCTCGACTGCCGGCCCGCCGGCCGGCGGCAAGTCAAAGGTCTCGCGCGACTTCGGCACCGGCCGTAGCCCGGCCACAGCGCCGCGCGGCGGCGGCAGCGCCCCTCCAGCCACCGGCCCGGCCGGCACACCCTCCGGGGCCGCCGACCCGCCGATGCCCGCAGACTCCCCCGATTCGCCGAGCGACCCCGACGACGATTCAGACGACGACGCGGCCGATCCGGATGAGCGCTGACGCACCAGCGCCGGCGCTGCGGCGCGTGCTGCTCAGCGCGTGGGACAAGACCGGCCTGGTCGACTTCGCCCGCGCCCTGCACGCGGAATTCGGCTCGGATTTGCTATCCACCGGCGGAACTGCCGCAGTACTTGCCGCCGCCGGGCTTCCGGTCACGCTGATCGAGACCCTCACGCGCCAGCCCGAAATGCTCGACGGGCGGGTCAAGACACTGCACCCCGCCATCCACGCCGGACTCCTCGCCGATCGATCCAACCCGGATCACCTTCGTCAGCTTGTGAACGCCGGATTCGAGCCGATTGACGCGGTCGTCGTGGACCTCTATCCGTTCGAATCCGTCACCGCGGACCCGGCCTGCGATCTCGCACGCGCAATCGAGATGATCGACATCGGCGGCGTCGCGCTGCTCCGCGCCGCCGCGAAGAATCACGAGCACGTGCTGGTGCTTTCCGCGCCGGCCGATCGCGATGAATTGCTGGGACTGTTGCGCGACCCGGCGCAGGTTGCGGCCGCGGGCGGCTGGGGCGCGGTGCGCCGCCGGTGGGCGATTCGCACATTTGATCGCGTCAGCCGCTACGACGCGACAATCAGCGATTATCTGCGCCGGATCGGCACAATTGATGAACCGGCGCCGCGCGGCACGTGGGAGCTGCGCTACGGCGAGAATCCGCATCAATCGGCGCGAGTAGAAGAGAATCGGGAATCATTGGAGTCAAAAACGCTCGCCCCGAGCCTGACGGCGGGCGTCGCGCTCGCCGCTGCGCGCGGCTACCAGCCGGCCGACGCGGTGTCCTACAACAACCTGCTCGACGCCGACGCGGCCCTGGAGTTGTGCGACGACCTGGCGCGGGCGTTCGCCGTTTCGAGCGTCAGTTGCTTCATCAAGCATTCGAACGCGTGCGGGGTCGGCGTGGCACCACCGGGCGCTGGTGCGCCAATTTCCTCGATCGGTGTCGGCACACCAGCCAACCCGTCCGGCTTGGTAGCGGCCGATCGTGAAATCGCTCGCGAGTCGGCCTATCGGCGGGCGTACCTGGGCGATCCCAACGCGGCGATGGGCGGCGTGCTGGCGGTGAACCACGAGGTGGATGCGGGCTTCGCGCGGCTGGTGATGGAAACCTTCCCGCGCTACGGCCGGCCGCTCCGCGACGCGGGCGCAGCACACGCCCCGGGCGCGTTCTTCCTGGAGGTGTGGGTCGCGCCGTCGTTCACAGAGGAAGCCGTCACCCTGATTCGCGGAAACACCGCGCCCGCTGGCGGCGGCCCCACGCGCAGCGATGCGCTCCCAGCGCGGCCGCCCGGCGGCTGGGGGGAGCGCGTGCGGCTGCTGCCCGTAGGGCCGATGGGCGCACCGCGCGGCGATTCGCCGGCGGGCGTGTCGCCCCAAAATGCCACCGCGGCGAGAGGTGATTCCGCCGAGCGCCGCCGCGACATTGCCGGCGGTTCGCTCTGGCAGAGCGTCGATGCGCTCGGCACGGACCCTGCCGGCTGGCGGGTGGTCACGCGGCGCGCTCCGACCGATCAGGAGTGGCTCGACCTGCGCGTGGCGTGGCTGGTCTGCAAGCACACGCGCTCCAACGCGATCAGCATCGTTCGCGATGCCGCGCTGCTGGGAAACGGCGCGGGGCAGATGAGCCGCGTGATGAGCTGCCGCCTGGCTGTATGGCTGGCCAGGGAGAACGGCCATCATGACGCGCTGGCCGGCGCGGTCGCGGCGTCGGATGCGTTTTTTCCGTTTTCGGATGGCCCACGGGTGCTGATCGAGGCCGGGGTGCGTGCGATTATTCAACCGGGTGGCAGCAAGCGCGACGCCGACACCCTCGCGATGTGCGATGATGCCGGCGTCACGATGATCTTCACGTCCGAGCGTCACTTCCGGCACTGACGGGCCATTCGTAGGTACGTGTTCCGCGGACGTCAATTCCGCGGCGGACCCGTCCGCCCCATCAACGCCGGCCGTGCCGCATCACGGCTGTGGGCATGGATTCGGCGTACACGAGGAACCCGGAATCTCGGACGGCACACCTCCGCTTGCTGTACACGCCCACGCGGATAGCTCCAAGCAGCTCCCATCCTGGTAACAACACGCGCGCGGCGGGACACAGTCGTGCGCGAAGCACAGCCGGCTTGGGGGTTCGAGCAGTTGCCCACCCGCTCCATTGCAGGCCCACTCGGCCCAGTTCACGCACGTTCCGTTGGGCAGACAGCAGCCGCGCAGCGGCGGACAGGGGTTCGGAACGCATGTGGACCCCGCCCCCTGCGGCTGTCCGCCGCAAGCCCACGGGGCGATCATGAAGCACTCCTCGCTGGTCGGGATGCAGCAGGCTTCGGGTTGCGGGCATGGGTTTGGCACGCAGTTGGTGCCGGGCGGCAATGAAGTGCCGCCGTCTTGTATACACGTTGCTGGCGGTCGCGGCAGGCAGCTGCCATCGGTAAAGCAGCACGCCGGCGGCTGCGGACACGGATTTGGGGTGCAGACCGAGTTTGCTCCCATGCGCACGCCGGAACAGAAGTTCGGCATGCGCGTAAGGCAGGTTCCATCCTGGAGGCAGCACGCTTCCGTAACGCACGGGTTGGGTGTGCAGGAACTTCCCGGCCCCAGCGCGACGCCATCGGTGCAGGCCCAGGGCGCGACGTAAGCACATGAGCCGTCGAACGGATTCAGGCAGCACGCTTGCGGCCAGGGACAGGCGATCGATGCACAGTTCGTGCCGTTGCCCTGACTTTGCCCGCCTTGCTGAACGCACAGCGGAGGACGGAGGTTTTGGCAGGTTCCGTCAGGGAAGCAGCATGCCTGAACGGGCGCCGGGCAGCTCGAACCGATACCGCCCGGCGTACCGCCCAGCAGGATGCAACCGGCCGGACGGATGTCCGCGCACAGGCCGCCTCCCAGGTCGCACGCCTGAGCCACGCAGTGCGGGCAGGGGTCGCCCGGCGCCGGGGTGTTGACGATGCAATCAACGAACGGATCGATGTCGAAGTTATTGAAGACACCGTCGCAGTTGATGTCGCCCCAGCAACGACGCTTGGCCCAGCAATCCTCGGTGCCGCCCAGGCCCAGGTACGCCGCCGACGCCGTCGGCGGAACGTCCGGACCCGTCGCACCGGTCGGACCATCCACGATACCGGCTACGAAGTAGTCGATATCGAAGTTGTTGACCGAGCCGTCGCAGTTGGCGTCGCCGGTGAGCACGTCGATGCACGGATCCGGCGGGATGCAGACCGCCGCCAGAGGCGTGATCAGGAGCTTCCAGCGCAGCAGCACGCCCGTATCCGCACCCGCGTCGTCGTCGATCGCCAGCGTCCAGGCGCCATTGGCGTTCTGGCCGTCGAAGGCGCTCAACAGACCGCCGCCGGCGGTGCTCGGAGCGTACGAACCCAGCGTCGGCGTGCCGCACACGACCGCGCCGGCCTCATCATCGGCCGTCACGTTCATGTTGTCGTTGCCGACGCACGCGTCCTGCCACAGGAACATGCTCGTCGCGTTGTGCGACAGGCGGATGTCCAGATCGGCCAGGAACGTGTGGTTGATCTCAAGCTCGACGTCCACGTCCGCGATGCCGTAGTTCTCCGGCACGTTGATGACGTCGACCGTCGGGAACGCGCCGATCGGGCTGTCCGGAATGACCGCGTTCGGTGACGACTCATAGCCGCGCACCGCCGCCGTCAGACCGCACGCGCCGCCGACGAACGACCCGCCCAGCGACGAGCAGGTGCCCGGCAGCGTGAACAGGCACAGATCATCCGGCAGGCAGCACGCGCCCGGAGCCGGGCACACGTTCGGATCGCAATCCGTACCCGGACCCTGCGATTCACCGCCCGCCGCCGCGCACAGCGACACGAGCAGATCCTGGCACGAACCGTCGAGGAAGCAGCAGGCCTCCGGCTGCGGGCACGGATTCGGCGTGCAGCTCGAACCGGCGCCCTGGCTGACACCGCCCGCGGCGGCGCAGTCCGGACCGGTCAGCAGCTGGCACGAGCCGTCCGTGAAGCAGCAGGCCGGCAGCGGGCAACTGACATCGTCGCAGCTGATGCCATCACCCTGATACGTGCCGCCCGCGTCAAGGCAGTCATCTTCGAACACTTCCACGCAGACGCCGTTCGGCAGGCAGCAGGCGCCTTCCAGGTTGCACGACGACAGCAGCGTCGCGATCACCGACCAGCTGTTCAGCGTGCCGGTGTCGGCCCCGGCCTGATCCTCCAGGCTCAGGACCCAGTTGCCGTTGACGTCCATGCCGTCATAGGCGCTGAGAACCTGGCCGGCCGTCGCGCTGTTCGGGTTGTACGAACCCAGCGTCGGCGAACCGCACACCAACGCGCCGGCCTCATCGTCGGCCGTCACGTTCATGTTGTCGTTGCCGCCGCAGTCACGGCTCCACAGGATCACGTTCGTGGCGTTGTGCGACACGAAAATGTCCAGGTCGCCCAGGAACGTGTGCGTGATCGTCATCGCGATGTCCACGTCCAGGATCGTGCCGGTGTCGAGCACCGTGATGGTGTCCGTCACCGCCGCCGCCGGGCTGTCCGGAATCGCCAGGTTCGGGTTGGACGTGTAGGTGCGCAGACCGCCCGGAGTCGGGCACGGGCCGCCGAGGAACGTGCCGCCGAGATCGACGCACGCGGCCTCGATCACCTGGATGCACGCATTGTCCGGCGGCAGGCAGCAGGCGCCCACCGGCGGGCAGTTCGCCGCTTCCGTCGCACAATCCGAGCCGACGCCGCGCGACAGGCCGTCGCAGAACAGCGGCGAAATGTCGGCGCAACCGCCGGCCGCGAGGCAGCAGGCCTCGACCGCCGGGCAGTCACCCGCACCGCAGCTCGTGCCGGCGCCGCGCGAGATGCCGCCGCCGGCCGCACAGATGGCCGGGATCACATCCGAGCAGCTGCCGTCAATGAAGCAGCAGGCCTGCGGAGGCGGGCAGACGTTCGGCGTGCAGTTCGAGCCGGCGCCCTGGTTGATGCCCGGGGCCACGCACGCGAACGGCGCGAGCTCAAGGCACGATCCATCCGGATAGCAGCAGGCTTCCGTACCCGGGCAGATCGCGGACATGCAGTCCGATCCGGCGCCCTGGCTCAGACCGCCAGGCAGCGCACAGTCGGACGGGCACCGATCCTCACAGGTGCCGTCCGGCAGGCAGCAAGCCACCGTCGGGCACTCTTCGATCGTCAGCTCATACGCCGCGAAGTTCGGCGCCGGGAACGTGTCGATCATCAGGTAGTAGCTGCCCGGCGCGAGCGACACATTCGTCATCGTGTCGACCGTCGCCGAGGTGATCGCCAGGCGGATGCAGTCACCCGCCAGAGCGCCCAGCGGGCAGGTGTCGTCAAGACCCATGCCCAGCCACATCGAGCCGCCCGCCACGCCGCCGTTCAGCGTGATGTTCACGCAGATCGGGTCGGAGACGACCAGCTCGTAGATGATGTCTTCGCCGCCGTCATACGAACCCATGCAGGTCGTCGAGTACTCATTGACCTTGCCCTGCGTGGTGTTCAGATCGACATAGGGCAGCGCGCCCGGAATGTCGACTTCGATCGGGTTGTTGCAGTTCTGGCCGGGGTTGGTGTCCGGGCAGACCGCCGTGAGGCAGTCCGAGCCGGTGCCCTGCGGCGCGCCGCCCGCCGCCGTGCAGGCAGCCGGGAGAGCGGTGAAGCAACTGGTATCGCCGCGGCAGCAGGCCTCAGGCTGCGGGCAGGGGTTCGGGTCGCAGTTCGAGCCAAGTCCCTGGGCGATGCCGGTGCAGAAGCCCGGCGCGATGTCCGTGCACGAGCCATCCGGGAAGCAGCACGCCTCCGGCTCCGGGCACGGATTCGGATCGCAAACGCTGCCCTGGCCGGCGCTCAGGCCGCCCGCTGCGGCGCACGCCGATGCGAGCAGGTCCTGGCAGGAACCGTCGCCGAAGCAGCAGGCGACCGGCGGATCCGCAACCGTGAACGAGATGAAGACCACGTCGAACGCGCCGACCTTCGTAGCCGCCACGTCCTGGTTGCCCGTCGAATCCGTGAAGCGCATGGCGACGTTGAGATTCGTCGTCGTGCTCGAGTTCACGATCACGTTCGGGAAGTCCATCACCGCGCCCGACAGGAACGTCTCGCCCGTCGCGGCCGGCTGGTTGTTCGCGAAGTTGAAGTTCGAGATCGCCAGCAGGTAGCTGCCTGGCGTCATCGTGCGCGTGATCGTGTTCGGATCGTCGTTGCCAAAGTTCGCGATCGCGTCGTAGTTCGAGTCATACACCCAGAAGTCGGTGTCGGTCGTGTGACCCGCGCGCGAAATCGTGATCGTGCCCGGCAGCAGGTTGGTCGGACCCGCGATCACCGCCACCGTCGTGGTGCTCAGGTCGTACTGGTAGCGGGCCGTCGTCGCGGTCGTACCCGCTACGCGGAAGTACAGCTCCTCCTCCTTGCCGAAGCCGTACCACTGCACGAGTTCGGGAGTCAGAGCGCCCGTCTGGATCGTCGTGTCGGTCGCCCCGATCACGCCGCCGGACTGATTCAGACCGCGGATCGTCGGCGTCAGCGTCGCGCTGCCGGCCGTCTGCGTCAGGCGATGACGATAGACATCCAGCGCCGCCGCCGTGGTCTTCACGCGGAAATAGTCCAGCGAAGCCAGCCCGCTGGCCGTGCCCGTGCCGGTCGTCGTGCCGCTCACGCTGTCGCCCGCGGCCAGCGTCACCGCGTTCGCCGCGGCCTTCGTGTTGTTGTCTTCCACCTCAGGATTGTCGACGGCCAACGCCGTCGAGGCTGTAGCAAGGCACAATGTCCCTGATAACCACGATACAGCGCGCGCGACCCTCATCCGAGACTCCTTTCAATACCTGTTCTCCAAAAAAACATCCGGTCCGGCAATGCCCCAATAGACGGCGCACTCGCGCCATCGGCATTTCGTCTGCGGCTAGGCTCCGGCCTCACAACAACGTCCGCCAGCCAAGCGATCGCGAAAAGCCGATCGATTCCTCTCTCTGCCGCGAACAGCCGCGCCGATCGGCCGACACCCGGCGCCATCGTCGCGCGATGGCGCAACCCGCACCATTCTACGGGATCGACCGCACGCTACGGACAGGCCGCGTCCGCGCACGTGGCGACGCCCTGCGGAACTCCCAGACTGAGATGACAGTGGGCGTACGGCAATTCGACACAAGTGCTCCCGATGCAACAAGCCTGCGGCGGACAGTTCAGGCACGGCTCGCCCGGAGTCGGAAAGTTGACGATGCAACCAACAAAAGCATCGATGTCGAAGTTGTTGAATACACCGTCACAGTTGACGTCGCCCCAGCAGCGGCGCACGGCCCAGCACTCCTCGTTACCGCCCAGGCCCAGGTATCCCTCCGACGCCGCCGGCGGAACGTCCGGCGGGGTCGCATCCGTGAGGCCGTCCACGATGGCGGCCACGAAGTAGTCGATGTCGAAGTTGTTGACCGAGCCGTCGCAGTTGGCGTCGCCGGTGAACACGTCGATGCACGGAGCCGGCGCGGTGCAGTCGATCGCCAGCGGCGTGATCAGCAGCTTCCACCGCAGCAGCACGCCGGTGTCGAGCGGCGCATCATCGTCAATCGCCAGCGTCCATTCCCCATTGGCGTTCTGGCCGTCGAAGGCGTTCAGCGGACCGCCGCCGGCGGTGCTCGGAGCATACGAACCCAGCGTCGGCGTGCCACACACGACCGCACCGGCCTCATCGTCGGCCGTCGCGACCATGTTCACGCGCCCAGGGCAGGCATCCTGCCACAGGTACAGGCTCGTCGCGTTGTGCGACAGGCGGATGTCGAGGTCGCCCAGGTACGTGTGGTCGATGTCCAGTTCGACGTCCACGTCCGCGATGCCGTAGTTCTCCGGCACGTTGATGACGTCGACCGTCGGGAAGGCGCCGACCGGGCTGTCCGGAATGACCGCGTTCGGCGTCGATTCGTACCCGCGAACCCCGGCGGTCGAGGAGCAGTCGCCGCCGACAAACGACCCGCCCAACGATGTGCAGTCCGAGAGCAGCGAGAACAGGCAGAGGCCGCCCTCGAGACAGCATGCGCCGCGCACGGCGCAGGATTCCTGCAGCGTCGCGATCACCGACCAGCTGATCAGGGTGCCCGAGTCCAGGATGGCCAGGTCGGTCACGGTCAGCACCCAGGCGCCGTTGACATCCATGCCGTCGAAGGCGCTGAGAAAATGGCCCGGCGCGGCGCTGTCCGGGGTAATCGTGCCCGAAATCTCCGGGGCGCAGACCAGCGGCTCGCCTTCGTCGTCCATCGTCACGTCCAGATTGGCGTCGCCGACGCATCGGTGGCGCCACAGTTGTACGGTCGTGGCGTTGTGCGCAACCCGGATGTTCAGATCGCTGACCCATGTGTGCGCGATGACGATCGCGACATCCACATCCGCGATGATCCCGGTCTCGGCGATGGTAATCGTGTCCGACACAGTGGCGTCGCCCGGAATCGGTAGATTCGGATTCGACGTGTACGTCAGCACCAGGCTCGGCACCGGGCACGGACCGTTCTGTGCCGTGCCGCCGAGATTCATACACGCGGCCTCGATCACCTGGAGGCATACATCATTCGGCGGCAGACAGCAGGCGCCCACCGGCGGACAGCTCTCAGCGCCCGTCTCGCAGGTTGAGCCGATCCCGCGCGACAGGCCGTCGCAGAACAGCGGCGAGAGGTCGGCGCAACCGCCGGCCGCAAAACAACAGGCCTCGGCCGCCGGGCAGCCATCCGTTCCGCAACTGGTGCCCGCACCGCGCGATACGCCACCCTCACCCGCGCAATACGCCGGGGCGATGTCCGCGCACGATTGGTCAAGGAAGCAGCAGGCCTCGGGCTGCGGACAGGGGTTCGGGTCGCAAGTGGAGCCGATCCCCTGCGCGATACCGGCGCAAAAGGCCGGCGCCACGTCCGAGCACGAACCATCCGCCAAGCAGCACGCCTCCGGCGCCGGACACGGGTTCGAACTGCATACGCTTTCGAACCCGCCGCTGACGCCCCCTGCGGCAGCGCAATCCTGTTCCGGCTGGTCTACGCACGAGCCGTCGCCAAAGCAACAGGCGACCGGCGGCTCCAGAACGGTGAACGAGATGAAGACCACGTCGAACATGCCGACCCGTGTCGCCGCCACGTCCTGCGCGCCCGTCGAATCCGTGAAGCGCATGGCGACGTTGACGTTCGTCGTCGCGGCGCTGCACACGATCACGTTCGGAAAATCCATCACCGCGCCCGATGTGAACGTCTCGCCCGCCGCGGCCGGCTGGTTGTTCGCGAAGTTGAAACTCGATACCGCCAGCAGGTAGTTGCCTGGGAAATACCCGCGGGTCAGCGTGTTCGGATCGTCGTTGCCGTAGCCCAGACCCGCGACGTAGTTCGAGCTATAGACCCAGAAATCGGTGTCGTTGGTGTGACCCGCGCGCGAAATCGTGATCGTGCCCGGCAGCAGGTTGGTCGGACCCGCGATCACCTCGACCGTCGTCGTGTCCAGGTCGTATTGGTAGCCGGCGGTCGTCGTAGCGCCGCCCGCGACTCGGAAGTACAACTCCTCCGCCTTGCCGAAACCGTACCACTGCACGAATCTCGGGGCACCTGCGCCGCTCTGGATGCTCGTGTCGGCCGTGCCGATCACGCCGCCGCTCTGGTTCAATCCGCGGATCGAGGGCGCCAGCGTCGCGCTGCCGGCCGTCTGCGTCAGGCGATGACGATAGACATCCAGCGCCGCCGCCGTCGTCTTCACGCGGAAATAGTCCAGCGAACCCAGCCCGCTGGCCGTGCCCGTGCCGGTCGTCGTGCCGCTCACGCTGTCGCCCGCGGCCAGCGTCACCGCGTTTGCCGCGGCCTTCGAGTTGTTGTCTTCAACCTCCGGATAGTCTACGGCCAGCGCCGCCGAGGACGCGCCGAGGCACACAATGACGCCGACGGGCAAAGCCCGGAACAAACTCAACACGGGGCGCTCCTTGCAGAGGTGGCCGGCCAGGCGCCTCTCACATGCGCCCGCGCAGCCACATCGTTGGACAGCGCCCGAGTACCACCCCAGCTGCGCTGCTGCTTTCCATGCGGCCGAAATGCGTACGGACTCACGCCCGCGGCATTGAGAGGTGCCGGGCTAGAGCATCCAAAGCGTCGGGGCGCGACCGATAACGCGAGTGCGCACGGCGCGATATAGCCGTCTTCAACTCCGGACGCAACGGCACCGCACCCAGAAGCTGAATCGCCCGCTACGGACACACGGTGCTGCCGCAATCGCTGCCCGCACCGGCCGGCACACCGCCGAGCGAATGGCACATTGCCGGAACGGCCTCGATACAACCCGCGGGCAGACAGCACGCCTGCGGCATGCAGGACGGGCAGCCTGAGCCCGGCGGCGGAGGCGCGAGCACGCACGCCACGAACGGATCGATGTCGAGGTTGTTGAAGAGCGAATCGCAGTTCACGTCGCCCCAGCACACGCGATCCTTCCAGCAATCCTGCCCGCCCGCGACCACGTCGAGATATCCCTGGGGCGGGGTCGGACTGCTGGTGAACAGTACGCCGTATACGAAGCCGTCGATGTCAAAATTGTTCACAGCGCCGTCGCAGTTGGCGTCGCCCGGGAGCGTGCCGGCGCAGGGGGCCGGCTGTGGGCAGGCCGTCAGGGCGCAGGTGTCGCCCAGGAATCCCGGCGACCCGCCGATCATTCCGCAAACCAGGTAATGCAACTCGGCACAGCTTCCGTCGGCAAAGCAGCAGGGAACCTGCTCGCAGTATCCGCCGCCGCAATCCGTGCCGAATCCCTGGAAGGATCCGCCCTGCGCTGCACAGTCCGCGTTGCTGGTAACAGTGCACGGCCCAAACGGCAGGCAGCAGGCGCCGTAGTAGGGATCGCACTCGTCCCCGTCGCAGTCGCTGCCGTCACCAAGGTAAGCGCCGCCATCATTCAGGCACTGTGTCGAGGTGACGACCGCGCAGAGTCCGAACGCATAGCAGCACGCGCCCGTCGGAAGCAGGCACGGATTGGGTGAGCAGGTGCTGCCCAGGCCGCGGAAGTTCCCGAGCAGGTACGTACACGCCAGTTGCGAAAGGATGGTGCACTGCTCGCCGAAGCAGCAGGCTCCGACCGCGGTTCCGCAATCAAAGGTGGCGCAGGTCGTGCCGCCGCCCATGTACGTGCCGACGGTGGCGCAAGCCGCCTGAGTCAGATCGTCGCACCCACCGTCAAATCGACAGCAGGCTCCAGTCACGGGCACACAGGGATTCGGCGTGCAGGAACTGAGCGGTCCCCACGAATCGCCGTTGGCCGCAAGACAGGCCGTGGTCGTCAGCATCTGACAGGAGCCGTCCTCAAAACAACAGGCATGCTCGCAGGGCGACGGCACGCAGGTCGAGCCGTTGCCGTAATAGACGCCGCCGGCATTCGCGCAATCCAGAGATGTACGCCAGGAGCAGAGCCCGTCGATGCAACAGGCGCCCGGACACGGGTTCGGCGCGCACGTCGATCCGACCCCCCGGAACACGCCGCCCAGGCAGGCGCAATCGGAGGCCGATCGCTGCAGGCACGAGCCGTCCGGGAAGCAGCATGCCCCGAGCGGCGCACAGGCAACCGTGGACGTACAGCACGCCGTGCTGGTCGTCACCTGCAGACGGAACTCGCCGACCGCTGCTCCAGCTCCGAACCCATGCACCAGAATGAAATACGTCTGGCCGTTTTCCGCACAGAACGTCACGCTCGACAGGCGATTGTTCACGCTGCAGTTCGGGTTGTCGTCATTCGCCGTGACACAGGTCAACCCGGGACAAGTGCCGCAGTACACACTCAGGATTGTGTCGTACGGCTCCTGGTACGGGAACGGGTTGACGCATGTGCTCACCGTGATCGAACGGCCGTTGCCCGTCAGCCGGAACCAGACGCCCGGCGCCGACGGCGCGATCGCCGCGCACGCCGGCGGAGTGTCGATTCCGGCGAAGCGCGTCGTGTGCGAGCGTGGCGGACTGAGCAGCGTCGGCGACAGGCCCGGTACAGCCAGGGGCACCGCGTTGGCGCACAAATCATTCGGCGGCACGAACGGGGCGATGTTCGCCGCCGTGCAGGGATTCGGCGCACAGTTCGTGCCATCGCCGAAATACAACCCCTGAAGGTTGACAAAGCACTGCGCACGCGTCACCACGACGCACCCACCGCCAGTTCCGGGGCAGCAGGCGCCAGTGGCGGCGCAGGGGTTGGGGGCACACAGCGAGCCGTTGCCGAGGAAATTGCCGCGCTGCTCATCGCAGACCGCCTGCATGACATAGTTACAGGTGCCGTTCGGCAGACAGCAGGCACCCGGAACGCGGCAGAGGTTGATCGCGCAGTTGACACCAACGCCCAGCCACGTTCCGCCCGCGGCGGCGCAGGCCGCCTGCGTGCGCAGGTTGCAGGTCTGTTGATTGGCGCCCATGCAGCAGGCCGCTGTCGGCGCTGCGCATGGGTTCGGCGTGCAGGCCGCACCCGCGCCCTGGAACACGCCGCCACCAGCGGCGCAATCCGCGGCCGAGCGCGTGAAACACTGGCCGCTCAAACAACAGGCGCCTGAGTTGCAGGGATTCGGGGCGCAGGTCGTGCCATCCCCCTGGTACGAGCCGCCGCTGGTGATGCAGCCGATGGGTGTATCGAGGTTGCAGGTGCTGGTGAGTACCTCACAGCAGCCGCCCAGGCACGGCGCGGGCGGGCCGCAGGTCGTGCCGGCGCCGGCGTACGCGCCGCCAAGTTGCGCGCACTCCTGCGCCGTAGCGACCTGGCACGTTCCCGGCGCTCCCGAAATGCAACATGCGCCGGCGGCTGGGACGGCAGGGCAGGGGTTCGGCGTGCAGGGTGACCCAGGCCCCAGGAACGTGCCGCCGTTCGCGGCGCACGCACACGGTCCCAGCGTCGTGCAATTACCGAGGTAACAGCACGCGCCCGGCAGTTGATCGCCGCAGGGCTGGAGCGCGCAGATCTGGCACAGCGCCGTCAGCAGTTGCGGGTTGGAGAGCAGGGTTCCACCGTTGTAGCCGTTGTTGTTGGCCGTGCATCCGCCGAACGTGTGGAAGCCGACGATCCTGTTGTTGCTGTCGCGCACCGCAGACCCGCTGTCGCCGCGGGTGGTGTCGATGCGATGGCGGAACTCGGGCGGACTGTTAAACGGCGGCGGCGAGCCGGGGTGCGACGGACCGCCGGCGCCTTTGAGCACCCCATTGCGCGTAGCGGTGGCGCTGATCCCGTAGCCGCGCGAGGTGAGTGCGGCGTTCGTGCTCTGGTTGAACGCGCAGTTGTACTGCGGGTTGCAGCCGGCGCCGGGGGCGCCGGTGATGTTGTCTGGCACGCGCACCACCGCCCAGTCATTGCCGATCACGCAGCCGCCTGGACAACCCGGCGCGAGTATTCCCGTCGTCGGCGTCAGAGCTGGAACCGTAAACTGGTCCGACGCCGCCGGAAAGATCGGAATTCCCGAAGCCGTGGAGGCCGGCACATTCCGCTGCACGCTCCACGGCCCCCCGCCCATCACGTGCCCGGCCGTCACCATGCAGTTCGTTCCGAGCATGTTGCCGGTACCCCAGCCGAAACCGGAGTTGACGATTCGCACGGTGCACGTGTCGTTCTGGAGCGTGCGATTGTCGGCGGCGCCGCAGATCGTGGCGATCCCCCCTTCGATGTAGCGGGCGGAATCGGCGCTCAAGATCCGATACCGCGCGTCGGCGCTGCCGGGCGCCAGCACCAGCTCAAAATCAACCGCGTCGCCATTGAAAATGATCGACGTAAACTCACCGTGATACCCCGGGTGCGAAAACTGCGGATCATCGGCGGTGATGACCTGCACGATTCCGTCCTGCCGCGAGATCAGCCGCAACTCATCGCCCTCGTTGAGTGCGAGGCTGGCCAACGTCAGCCGAACTGCATGCGCGCCGGGAAACGCGGCGGTGTTGCCGAATACAGCAGCGCGATCCGCCGTCTGGTTCGACTGGAACCCACTGTCAAAGTCATAGGCCGTGTGCTGCGCGACAAACTCAAGCGCCGGCTGGGCCGACGACGACGCGGAGAGCATCAGGCCCGCGGCCGCGATCATCGCACGGCCGATCCACCCCGGACCACGGCCTCCGCAGAAACGCGCCGAAGAACCGGTGCCAAACCGCGCGCAAGCCGCCCGTCGCGACGCGTTGCGCCGACGCGGGCACGTCTCGGACGTGCGACAACCAGACATGTTCGTGTGCTCCAGGACTGCGAGATGTCGCCAAACTGACCGAGAATCCGCCGCGACAGGAACGGCCGTAAGACATGTGGCCGCGACGCGGTTGTGCGTGCCGTGAATGGCACGCACCTGCTCAACCCTGTTCCGAGAGGGTAGCCGCTTCACCCGCAGATTGTCACGAAAAATCAGGAACTGCCGGCCACCCCCAGCCACGGCCGAACAGCCTGCCGCCAGAGCTTCCAAGCCGTGCAGACCCATCCGCTCGCTTCCGTCCGGAGCGAACGCCCCATAACCACGCGCCGCCGGTTGCCCACATCCGCCGGTACGCCGTATCCTTCCGCGTCCGATCCGCGGCCGGCGAACCGTCCGCGAACGAACCCCCCAAGCACCCGCGGCGGCTGTCCATGAATCAGCGATCTGCGACCAACATCACCTGGCACGAGGGGCACGTCGAACGCGAGAGCCGCTTTGCGTTGCTCGGCCAGCGCGGCGCCACGATCTGGCTCACCGGCCTGAGCGCCTCCGGCAAGAGCACCATCGCCTTCACGGCCGAGCACCTGCTGGTCGAAAGCGGGCGGCTGGCCTACGTACTGGACGGCGACAACATCCGCCACGGTCTCAACCGCAACCTCGGCTTTTCCCCCGCGGACCGGACGGAAAACATCCGCCGGATCGGCGAGGTCGCCAAGCTGTTCGCCGACACCGGCGTGCTGACCTTCACCAGCTTCATCAGCCCCTATCGCGCCGACCGCGACATGGTGCGAAAGCTGCACGAGGAGGGCGGTCTGCCCTTCATCGAGGTGTTCATCAGCGCGCCGGTCGAGGTGTGCGAAACGCGCGACCCGAAGGGACTGTACGCCAAGGCGCGGGCCGGGCAGATTCCAGAGTTCACGGGCATCTCCGCGCCGTACGAAGCGCCGTTGAACCCCGAACTGACGATCGACACTGCGGTGCTGACGCCGACACAGGCGGCCGAGCGCCTGCTCGGATACCTGCGCGAGAATTCGCTGATAAGCTAGCGCTCAGGCTCTGCTGCGGGCCGCCAGCTTCGCCGGCCAACCGTGAGCCGCCGGTTTCACCGGCCAACCGCGAGCCGCCAGACTCGCCGGCGATCGCGCTGGGCTTCGCTGCGCTCAGCGCCAGCCTACGGGCGATTCGATTGTCTGCACGTGCAGCCGCGCACGGACGCGCCGCGCTGTAAGCTGGTGTCCAAGGCGTGACCGAGCCGTGCCGCCGTAGGCTGGTGCCGAGCAACGCGAGGCCCAGCAACCGTGCCGTCGGCGCCGCGGCATCGGCCGCGTGCGCCCTCCGCCATGCTGACCGAATTCACGAATCGGAGAATCCCGCTTGAACCCGTTCCAATCAACGCTCGTGACGTCCTGCCTGCTGGCCGCCTGTTTTTCCGCGGAGGCGAAAGTGATCACCGAGTCCATCGAGTATCGCCACGGCGACGTCGTCCTACAGGGGCTGCTGGCCTATGACGACGCGCGCAGCGGGAAGCAGCCGGCCGTGCTGATCGTGCACGAATGGTGGGGCTGCAACGCCTACGCCCACAAGCGCGCCGCCGACGTCGCCGCCCTCGGCTACGTCGCGTTCGCGCTGGACATGTACGGCAAGGGCGTCACCACCACCGACCGCGAGGAGGCGGCCCGCCTGGCCGGCCAGTTCTACAAGGACCCGGCGCTGATGCGGTCGCGTGCTGCCGCCGGCCTGGACGTTCTGCGAAAACACGCGCGCGTCGACGCGGATCGCATCGCCGCGATCGGCTACTGCTTCGGCGGCACCACCGTTCTGCAAATGGCGATCGGCGGCGCGGACCTGCACGGCGTGGTGAGCTTTCACGGCGGGCTGTTCGCCGTCCCCGAAGCGGACAAGGGGCCGGTGAAGGCCAAGCTGCTGGTGCTGCACGGCGCGGACGACCCGTTCATTCCCGCCGCCGACCTCGATGCGTTTCTCGCCGGGCTGCGCCGCCTCAAGGCCGACTGGCAGATGATGCACTACGGCAACGCGGTGCACGCCTTCACAAATCCCGCCGCCACGGGCGAGATCCCGGGCGCGAAATACGACGCGGCCGCCGAGCGCCGCTCGTGGGAACACATGCAGGTGTTTCTGAAGGAATGCTTCGGGAGCTGACGGCGGATTGAATGTACATCCGCCGGTCTTCGAGCCAGCCGCCGGTCGCCAGTCGCGAGGACGCCGCAATCCCGCCCGTGCTATCCGCGGATTCGCCCCGCTCAACCGGCTGCCGCGGCCCGCTTACATCGCAATCAAGCGCAGCGGATTCTCCAGCGAGCTGATCACCTCGCGGCAGAACCGTGCCGAATCCGCCCCGTCCACCATGCGGTGGTCAAAGGACAAGTAGACCGGCATCATCAGCCGCGCCACGATCGCCCCCTCATAAACCACCGGCGTCTGCGTGGCCTTGCCCATCCCGAGGATGCCGACCTCCGGATAGTTCACCATCGGCGTGGCGAAGTTCCCGCCCAGCGCTCCCACATTCGTCACCGTGAAGGTCGCGCCGCGCAGGTCCTTGTCCACGTCGATCTTGCCGCTCTTGACCTTCTCGCTCAGGGCGTTGAGCTCGGCGGCGATCTGCGGCAGGCTCTTTCGATCCGCATCGCGCAGCACCGGCACGATCAGCCCGCGCGGCGTGTCCACCGCCACGCCCAGGTGCACGTAGTCCTTGAAGATGATCTCCTGCGTCGCCGCGTCGTAGCTGCAGTTGAGCATCGGGTAGTCACGCAGCGCGGCCGCCACCGCCTTGAGCATGATCGCCGTCACCGTCATCTTGGCCTGGCCAGGACGCAGGTTCTCATTGAGCTTGCGGCGGTTGCGCTCCAGCTCGGTCAGGTCCGCCACATCGCCGTGCGTGACGCGCGGCACGTTCAGCCAGGCGCGGGTCATCTGCCGCGCGATCGTTTTGCGGATCTGCGGCGCCGGCTCACGGCGGATCGGCCCGTAGCGCGAGAAGTCCGGCAGCGGCTCGAACGGGATCGACACCCCGCCACTGGCCGCCCCGCCGCCATCCGAACCGGCAAACGCTCGATCCAGCGCCGCGCCGCCCGCGTGCGCCGCTGCGCCCGGAGCAACGGCGCCGCCGCCCCGGGCAAAATTCTCCACATCCTCGCGCAGCACGCGGCCGTTCGGCCCGCTGCCGGGAACTACGTCAATGTCCACCCCCAGCTCGCGCGCCACCTTCCGCACCACCGGCGCCGCCGGTGCCGGTCCGCTGCGCGAAATCGTCGCCGGGGCGCCGGCGTGAGCCACCGCCGTCCCCGCGGAGCGCGTCGCGCTCTCGCTATGCGCTGCGCCGGCGCTCTGTCGCGCCACCGACGGAGCGGCCACCGCCGTTTCCGCCCGTGCCTGCGCCGTCGGAGCCGAGTGCGCTGCTGCCGGGGCGCTGCGCGCCGCCGGCGCGGCCGCCGCCTTGGTTGCACCGGCCGATGCGCCGGCGCCGTCGTCAATCACGACCAGCACCTGCCCCACTTTCACCGTCTCGCCCGGTTTGCACATCAGCTTGGCGATCGTGCCGGTGCGCGGCGCGGGAATCTCGACGGCGGCCTTGTCCGTCTCGACCTCCAGCATCGGCTCATATTCCTTGATCGCGTCCCCCTCCTTCACGAGCAGGCTGACGATCTGACCCTCGTGAACACCCTCACCAAGGTCGGGGAGCTTGAATTCAAACATGCTGACGAGTCCTGCGCAGAGGCCGGGCGGTGGTCCGATCTTCCGGTGCGCTCACGCCCTGGGAACGCGATTCCGGCGAAACCATGCTACGCGGGCGGGCACACCCGGCCAAGTGCGCCGCGCCGCCGGCCGGCCGACCGCGATAGAATCAACCCGGCAACCCCGGAGGCTGCCCCGTCACCGGCGCAGACGGCCCTCCGATCCACACGTTCGCGCCGGGAGCACCACATGAATACCGAGATTTCGGCCGGCGGGCCGTCCGCTACGAGTGCGGCGCCAGGTTCGGTTGCCGCCGGCGGCGCCGCTCCACCCGTCTGCATCGTCACGGGCGCGGGGCGCGGCATCGGGCTGGCCGTGGCGCGGCGATTCGCAGCGCGCGGCGCGGGGGTTGTGATCGTGGCACGCAGCGAAACGGAGTTGCAGGCCGCGCAGCGCGAGCTGGAAGCCCTCGGCGGGCGCGTGGTGGCCGTACCGGCCGACCTGGCCGACCGCGGCGTGGCCGCCGCGATCGTCGAAACCGCGCTGCAGCGCTTCGGGCGGATTGACGTGCTGGTCAATAATGCCGGGCGCGTCGCCTCGGCCGCGGCCGACGCCCTGTCCGACGACGAATTCGACGCCCTGATCGCGATTAACTGCGGCGCGATGCTGCGACTGGTTCGCTCTGCGTGGCCCGTGTTTCGTCAGCAAGGCGGCGGCGTGATCGTGAACGTGTCGTCCGTCGCATCCACGGATCCGTTTCCGGGACTGGGCGTGTACGGCGCGACGAAGGCCTGGGTGAACACCTACACCCGCGCATTGGCGGATGAGGGGCGACGCAGCAACATCCGCGCTTTCGCTGTCGCCCCCGCGGCCGTCGAAACCGTCATGCTCCGCAGCATCGCGCCCGACCTGCCGTCGCGCCAGTGCCTTCAGCCGGATGACGTCGCGGCCGTGATCGAAAGCGTCACCGACCCCTCGTGGACGCCGTGCAGCGGCCAGACGATCTTCGTGCGAAAGTAGCGCTTGCGGCCCACCACCGCCGTGCGCGCCGCGCCGCCTTCCGCGAAACAACGATCGCACTGCGAAAGGGTCGAGTTTTTCAGCGGGCCGTTATGATCTGAGACATGAAGAACACTCCATCCACTGACACGGCTCACGACTTCCGCCGCGCGACCCGCGCCGCAGGTGTTCTCAGCGCGCTGATGATGCTATCCGTCGGCTGCTCGCATTTCCCCCGCCCCGGCACGCTGCTGCCGCGCAGCGGTGACGAAATCATGGTGTGCGGCAAGCTTTATCACACCGGCACGCGCGTAATCCTGTGGGTCGATCCGCACGGCTACGACGCCTACCGCGTCGAGCCGCGGTTCAGCGTTCCGCCGGCGGCCGACGCTTCGGCCGACGCCGATCCGCCGGATGCAACCACCGCTGCTGCACCCGCGGCCGCCCCGACCATCGCGCCTTCCGCGACCAGCGGCGCCGCGCCGGAATCCCCCGCCGCCCAGAGCGCCTCGACCGCACCTGCCTCATCAGGCACGTCAACCGCCCCCGCCACGTCCACCAGCCCCGCAACGCGCCCCGCCGCCCGCGCGCGACCGGCGCCAAGGCCGCCGGAGGGCGCTCGCTACGGCTCCTGGCGAAGGCACGTGCCGTCGGCAGTGATGGAAGCAGTACAGAAGCACGGCTGGTCACACGAACAGCTGCGCGAGCACGTCGATCTGTTCGTGCTGCATTACGACGTCTGCGGCACCTCGCGGCAATGCTTCAAGGTGCTGCACGACATCCGCGGCCTGAGCGTGCAGTTCATGATCGACCTCGACGGCACGATCTACCAGACGCTGGACCTCAAGGAGCGCGCCTGGCACGCCGGCAGCGCCAACGATCGCAGCGTCGGCGTGGAAATCGCCAACATCGGCGCCTATCCGCTCCGCCTGGACGGCTCGCCTGCAAACGTCCGCGCCGAGCTGGACCGCATCACCACGCCGGTCGCGCTCACCGATCTACGCTGGCGCAACATCGAGCTGCCGCGCACGCTCGACGAATGGTACGACAGCGACGCGCTTGGCCGGCCGTTCGTTGTGCTGCCGGGATGGATGAAGGAAAGCGGGCTGCGCACGCCGGACTTCGTCGCCCGCCCGGCACGGCGCTCGCCGATCATCGGCCCGATGCACGGTCGGCTCTATGCCCAGTACGACTTCACCGACGAGCAGTACCACGCCCTGGCCAGGCTGACCGCGACGCTCAACCGCGTGCTGCCGCGGATCGAGCTGCGCTTCCCCCGCGACGACCACGGCCGCGTGCCGCCGCGCGAGCTGTCGGCCGACGAGCTGGCCGCTTTCAGCGGCGTGCTGGGGCACTATCACCTCACGAAGAGCAAGCAGGATCCCGGCCCCGCCTTTGACTGGGAGCGTCTCGATCGCGAGGCCCGCGCCGCTCAGCGCCGCTGGTGAGCCGCGGCACGTGCACCGAAGTCGGACCGCAAGCCGCGCTACAGCCGTATTTTGTTTGCCCCACCAACCAATCCGCACCCCGACTGTCTTTCACCCGTGGCGAGCATTTCGACGAACCAGGAGCGATTCATGTTGTTCAACCAATCCGCGCTTTCGACGCCCCACAACCTGCCCACCCACCCGGCGCGAATCCGCCCCCGACGCTGGATCGCAACGGCCCTGATCGCCGCAATTGTCGCCGGCGCCGCCGGTTGCGTGGCCGTCTCGGCCAAGCACGCTTCAATCGACACCGGCCGCTGTGCAGTCGCGATGGACGGCCGGGTGTACTTGATCGACACCAGGACCGGCGAAGTCCAGCACGTCGACGTCTCGAAGGCAACGCCGTTCCGTCCCAAGGGCGACTCAGCGACCGCCGGCCGTGCGCAATAGCACGACCCGCCGCTCGAAGCGCCAGCCCGAGCAATCCCGCACCGCAGATGCGCGTCGCCGCGCGCAATCGCCCGCCGTCCCGCGCCGCACTCGGTGCCGAGAGGACGGGTCGCGTGTATCTCCGCACAGAAAAAGAACGCGCGGCGCGGCGCCCTGGAGCGCCGCGACGCGCGATGAGTGATGTTCGTCGTGACCTGGGGGGCGACCCCACGTCCCACGGCTCTTGAGCAGCGTCTTTGGTCGTTTGCGGATAGACGCCGCGCCTAGCTCTTCACCTCATACTCCGCGTCGATCACATCGTCCTTGCCGGAGCCGGCCGAACTGCTCCCCGCCGCCCCACCCCCCGCGGCGGGCTGTCCCGGACCCGGGCCGCCGGGGCCTTCCGGACCGGCGCTCTTGTAGACCGCTTCGCCGATCTTGTACGTCGCCTGCTGCAGCGCATCCATCGCCCGCTGGATCGCGTCCGCGTCATCGGTCTTGATCGCGTCCCGCAGCGTGTTCACGCACCGCTCGATCTCGCCGCGCTCGGCCGCGCCGACCTTCTCGCCGTGGTCCTTGAGCGTCTTCTCGGTCTGGTAGATCAACTGGTCGCCGTGGTTGCGCAGGTCGATCAGGCGGCGCTGCTTCTTGTCCTCCTCGGCGTGTGATTCGGCATCCCGCACCATCCGCTGGATCTCTTCCTCGTTCAACCCGCTCGACGCCTTGATCTCGATCTTCTGCTCGCGCCCGGTGCCCTTGTCCTTTGCGGAAACGTTCAAAATGCCGTTGGCGTCGATATCAAACGTCACCTCGACCTGCGGCATGCCGCGCGGCGCGGGCGCGATGCCGGTGAGTTGGAAGCGCCCCAGTGTGCGGTTCTGCGACGCCATCGAGCGCTCGCCCTGCAACACCATGATTTCCACCGCCGGCTGATTGTCCTGCGCCGTGCTGAATACCTCCGACTTGCTGGTCGGAATCGTCGTGTTCCGCGGGATCAGCACCGTCATCACGCCGCCCAGCGTCTCCACCCCCAGCGACAGCGGCGTCACGTCCAGCAGCACGATGTCCTTCTTCTCGCCCGTCAGCACCGCGCCCTGCACGGCCGCCCCCACCGCCACCACCTCGTCCGGGTTGACGGTCAGGTTCGGATCCTTGCCGAATATCTCCTTGGCCAGCCGCTGCACCATCGGCACGCGCGTCGAGCCGCCGACCATCACGATCTCATCAATGTCCTTCGGCGACAGCTTCGCGTCCTGCAGCGCCCGTAGCACCGGCCCACGGCAGCGCTCCACCAGCGGCTCGATGATCTGCTCAAACTTCGCTCGCGTGATGGTCATCTGAAGGTGCTTCGGCCCGCTGGCGTCCGCCGTGATGTAGGGCAGGTTGATCGTCGTCTCCATACTGCCCGACAGCTCGCACTTGGCCCGCTCGCAGTGCTCCTTGAGCCGCTGCAGCGCCATCGGATCCTTGCGGAGATCAACGCCCTCCTTCCGCCGGAACTCCTCCGCCACATGGTGAATCAGCGCCTCGTCCAGGTCGTCGCCGCCCAGGTGCGTGTCACCGTTCGTGCTCAGCACCTCGAACACGCTGTCGCCGACGTCCAGGATCGAAATGTCAAACGTCCCGCCGCCCAGGTCGAAGACCGCGATCTTCTCGTTGGACTTCTTATCCAGCCCATACGCCAGCGCGGCGGCCGTCGGCTCATTCAGGATGCGCTCGACCTTCAGCCCGGCGATTTGCCCGGCCTCCTTGGTCGCCTGCCGCTGCGCATCATTGAAATACGCCGGAACCGTGATCACTGCGCGCTCGACCGTCTCGCCCAGATAGCGCTCGGCGGTGGCCTTCAGGTCGCGCAGCACCATCGCGGAGATCTCCGGCGGCGCAAACTGCTTGCCGTCCACCTCCACCTTCACCAGTTCATCCGGCGCGCCGACGATCTTGTACGGGACCATCTTCTCTTCATTGGCCACCTCGTTGTGTCGACGGCCCATGAAGCGCTTGATCGAGTAAACCGTCCGCTGCGGGTTCGTCACCTGCTGATTCCGGGCGCGCTGCCCCACCAGCCGCTCGCCCTTGTCCGTGAACGCCACCACCGACGGCGTGATGCGCGCACCGCTGTCGTTGATCAGCACCTTCGGCTGACCGCCCTCCATGACGGCCACCACCGAGTTGGTCGTTCCCAGGTCAATTCCGATGATCTTGGACATTGGATCACAGTCCTTTCAGGGTGCCGACGACGGCAAACTGCCCGCCGAATCCGCTTTTGCAGAACGACACCCGGACATTCCCTCTGCAATCCCGATTCCACCCGGCGACAATTCGCAATACCAGCTATCACATGGTTTTATGGTGCGTCTCGGCGCTGCCGACCGGCACGATTCCCCTGCCCAGTCGTCACCCGCCCTGCCGAAACGGCAGTCGCCAGTCCACCCCCGTGGGCGGCCACGCCCGGCCGTCCGTCGCCCGGCTCCACCCGGCCGCCGCCCCTCAACCCGGCGGGCCACTGACAATCGCGCCGAGAATCCCCTTCCCAAGCGCCCGCCGGCGCCGGGCGATCCCGCGCTGGAACCACCAGCCGACCGCGCTGGAGCTTCCCCCCCGGCGCCGCGCGACCCCGCCCTCGCAACCACCCACCGACCTTGCCAGAGTTTCCCCCGGCCTCCCCGCGCCCCGTCGCCCGCCCTCTGCCCCTTGCCCCAACGCCGTGTCCGGTCTCCCAACCACGCGCCCCCCATGCCCCGCCCCGCCTCCCGACCCAGCGCCTCGTCGCCCGACCCAGCGCCTCGTCGCCCGCCCTCCGTCACGCGGCGGACCGCCGCCCTACTCACGCGGGGCGGACGCTGGTATAATTGCCGGTCTTTCGATTCGCGCGGGCGTATCCAGCCCCCGCCTGAACCCGCGACCGGTTGCGTCGCCGGCGGCGAGGAAGTGCGTATCCGCAGAAGGATGGTCTGATGATTCTCGGCTACTACCTGCAAATCATCCTCGGCTTTGTCTTCGCCATGTTCTGCCTGCTGCTGATGCTCGTCATCCTGCTGCAGCGCGGCAAGGGCGTCGGCCTGGCCGGCGCGTTCGGCTCCGGCGGTGCGGCCGGCGGCGCGTTCGGAGCGAAGACCGGCGACGTACTGACCTGGGTCACCATCGTCGGCGCCGGCATCTTTCTGCTGATGGGCATCTCGTTGAACTACGTCTTCGTGCCGATGGGAACCCCGCCTGCTCAACCCGCGATATCCGCGCCGGGCGGCGCACCGGCCGGAGCGCCGGACACCCCCCCGGCCAGCACGATGATGCGGATCGACCCGGCGACCGGCGAGATTCTGGAGACGATTCCCGGCGGCTCAATCCCCATGCCGCCGCCCACTCCCGCACCCGCTCCGCCAACCCCCGCGCCGGCCCCTGTTTCCCCGGCTCCCGCTGACCCCGCGCCCCCCGCCGATTCCGGCACTGCACCGGCCGCGCCTTCCGATGCCGTACCCGCCGGGGGCGCACCGGCAACACCCGCGGGCGATGCTCCGGCAACGCCTTCGGCCGATGCACCGACCGCGCCTTCGGGTGCCGCACCAACCGCGCCCGGCGACACACCATAATCGCTACCGCGACCCGCACGCGATGACGACGCAAACCCGACGAATGCGCCGACCGCGCCCGACACCGCCCCGAAGGGGCGCTGGGGTGTAGCCACGGGTGGAGCGTGTGCGCGGCGCAGCCCGCACACGCGGAACCCGTGGATAACGAATGCGTTTCTCGATCCTGCCCCGGAGGGGCAGAGGGGGCAACCGACGACGCGACGATGCGCGTTAGCGTCCGCGACACCGGCGGGCCGCCCGCACCGACGGTTGCAAGACGGCGCGCTGTGCCCGGCGGTGGAGAAGCACGCGAAGATCAGGGCCCGCGATCGGAGGTGTGCGCGGCGTCGGTCGCCGACGATCCTCCCGCCCCGCCAACCGCCGGAAAGCCCGCGTACGACCGTATACTCCCCGCGAAGCGGCAGCCCGCCGCGGCGGTCGTGGCGGCTGATGCAGCGCGCCCGGCCGAGGTTCGCACGAAGCCCATGCTTTTCCGCACCATTCATCGCCGCGTCGCGCTGATCCTTTTCCCGCTGCTGGCGGTGTCGACGCTCACCGGCCTGACGTACCGCATCGGCCGCAACTGGTTCCAGATGTCCGACGAGACCGGCAAGCTGGTCCGCTCCATCCACGAGGGCGCCTATCTGGGCGCGGCGATCGCGCCGGGCTATGTGCTGCTGACCGGTGGGGGACTGCTGCTGTTGATCGCCAGCGGCGTAACAATGTGGCGGCGGAGCGACCTGTTCGGCACGAAGGCGAGCGCCGGGGCGGGTGCGTCAAGATCACACCCGCCCCGCAGGACGGTACGCTGGTTCCACCGCGTCGCGTCGCTGGTCCTCGTGCTTCCACTGGCTGTGACCGCGCTCAGCGGCATCGGGTACCGGCTGACACAATCGTGGCTCGGCTGGCCCAAGGCGCGGGCCCAATGGCTGATGGATATTCACCAGGGGACGCTGCTGCTGGGCAAGGACTATCGCCTGTACTACGTGCTGGTGATCGGCGTGGGGCTGCTGGTGATGCTCGCGACGGGTGCCCGGCTGCTGAAGCTCTTTCGATTCCGAGGCACTGGCAAGGCCGCGTAGCCGGTTGGGTCGGCGATCAACACAGGATGCACGGGAGCGCCGGAGGCGCGTGCGACGCTGACGCGCGGGGGGCGCGCTTCATCCTCGCGCTGAAGACGCGATACGTCGCGCCGAGCGCCGACGTCGAGCCGTGACCGCCGCGGCAGGGCGGCGGGGGTTCACTGGGGGCAGTGCCGATGTGGCGCACGCCGCCGCACAGCAGCGCGCCGGGGCGGCACACCGGAACAAGAACGCGCCCCACGCCGCATCAACCCCCATCTGAACTGGGGCCTTCCCCCCCTGCGAACAAAAGCCGACAATGCCCCGCCATGGCGATCGACCGCGTCTTCTCGCAGCCCGTCCCCGATGAAGACGGCTTCATGCTCTCGCTCCGCCCGCGCTCGCTCGACGAATACGTCGGCCAGCCCGCCCTGCGCGAGCAGTTGCTGATCTCGCTCGAGGCCGCCCGCCAGCGCCGCGAGCCGCTCGACCACCTGCTGCTCGACGGCCCGCCCGGCCTCGGAAAAACCACCCTCGCCCACATCATCGCCCACGAGATGAACGCCACCATCCGCGTCACCAGCGGCCCGGCCGTCGGCCGCCAGGGCGACGTCATGGCCCTGCTCACGCAGATGGAAACCGGCGACATCCTCTTCATCGACGAGATCCACCGCCTCAGCCCGGTCGTCGAGGAGTTCCTCTACCCCGCCATCGAGGACTTCCGCGTCGATTTCACCCCCGAAAGCGGCATCGGCGGCCGCACCGTCAACTTCGCCCTGCCGCGCTTCACGCTCATCGGCGCCACCACCCGCGCCGGCATGCTCTCCGCCCCGCTGCGCGGCCGCTTCGGCCAGGTGCTGCACCTGCGCTTCTACCCCGCCGAAGAGCTGATGCTGATCGCCGAGCGCTCCGCCGCCCGGCTGCGCGTCAGCGCCGACGCCGACGCCCTCCAGTGCCTCGCGCAGCGCTCGCGCGGCACACCGAGAATCGTCAACCGCCTGCTGCGCCGCGTGCGCGACTACGCCCAGGTCCGCGGCGACGGCCGCCTGACCGCCCGCATCGTGGACGCCGCACTCGACATCCTGCAGATCGACGCGCTCGGGCTGGATGTGCTCGACCGCGAATACCTGCACGTGCTGATCCGCCATTACGACGGCGGCCCGGCCGGCATCGAGGCCATCGCCGCCGCCATGGGCCACGAGCGCGACACGCTCGAGGACGTCGTCGAGCCGTTTCTCCTCCAGCGGAATTTCGTCGTCCGAACGCCGCGCGGCCGCGTCATCCGTCCTGACGCCTACGCCCATCTCGGCCTCGCACCGCCGCCGCGCGCCACAGCCGAACCCGCCCCGCCCGGCCTGTTCGAGGTCTGAGCGAGGCGAGGCACCGTGGACGTGCGCCATTCGCGTGCGGCGCAGCGCACACGCGCCGACTCGATCCCCGCAACGCCGCCCACAATTCCGCGGATACACTCCCCTGACGATATCGCGGGCGCTCGCGCCCCGCGCATCGCCGGCGACTGCGCTCGTCAACGCGGCCGACCACCACACTCATCAGCACTCATCCGGAGTCACCCCGTGAATCACGCATCGCTCAACGGACGCCGTGCCCTCGTGACGGGCGCTTCCAAGGGCATCGGCGCTGCCGCGGCCCGCGGCCTGGCGGCGGCCGGCGCCGCCGTCGCCGTCAATTACGCGTCGGATCGCCGTGGCGGGGAAGCCGTGGCCGCCGACATTCAGAAAGCCGGCGGCAAGTCCGTCGCCATCCAGGCCGACGTCAGTCGCGAGGAGGACGTCCGCCGGCTCGTCGCCGAAGCGCACACCGCGCTGGGCGGGCTGGACATCGTCGTCAACAACGCCGGCGTGTACCAGTTCGCCCCGATCGAGGAAACGACCACCGAGATGATCCGGCGCATGCTCGACATCAACGTCACCGGCCTGCTGCTGGTCACGCGCGAAGCGGTCAAGCGCTTCGGCCCCGCGGGCGGATCGATCATCAACATCAGCTCTGTCGCCGCAAAGCTCGCCATGCCCGCCGGCAGCGCCTACTGCGCCACAAAGGCGGCTGTTGACGCGATCACGCGCTGCCTGGCCGCGGAGCTGGGGCCGCGCCGCATTCGCGTAAACTCCGTCAACCCGGCCATGGTCGAGACCGAGGGCGTACGGTCGGCGGGCCTGTCAGAGGGTGACATGCGTCGGCAGGTGGAGGCGCAGACGCCGCTCGGCCGCATCGGTCAGCCCGAGGACATCGTCCCCGCCATCGTGTATTTCGCTTCGCAGGATTCGTCGTGGATCACCGGCGAATCGCTCTACATCACCGGCGGATTGCGCTGATTCGCGCCGATCGGCGCCAAGACATCACCAAATCGCGCATTTCGAGCGAGAATGCGCACGATGCACCGCGAGCAATTGAACCGCGGCCAGGATCGCCGGCCGGCGAACTCGAAGCATGTGCGCACCGGGCCACACAAGCGAACGAGGCCGGACGGCGCCCCGCGCCGCCCGGCCTCTGCCGTACCGGGAGAACAAGCCCATCGGCTCGAACGGTACGAGTTGCTTCTGTCTGACCCTGCCCCCACCGGCGAGCACAGCCGCGGGAAGAAACGGTCAGCCGCCGGCCCGCCCCCCGGCCGGGCCGACGGCATGATCCGGAACCGGCGCGCGCGGCCGCATTCGACCCGCGCCGCCGCCGGGTGACGGTGTTTACCGCAGCAGCGAGAGCACCTGCGAGCTCTGCTGATTCGCCAGGCCCAGCAGCGAGATCGCCGACTGGAGCAGCACGTTCTGGCGGTTGAGGTTCGCGGTCTCGGTGGCGTAGTCCACGTCACCGATCACGCTGCGGGCCGTTTCCAGGCCCTTCTTCGTGGCGCCCAGCGAATTGATCGCCGTCTGCACCTGAAACTTCTGGAACCCGCCCACGCGGCCCTGCACCTTCGCAACCTGGCTGATCGCCTCGGTCGCGATGGCCGCCGCCTGGCTCGGATTCTGCAGCACGCTGTTCGCGCCACCGCTCTTGAGCGAGGTCAGGTAGCCCGTGCCGGCCGAGCCCAGCGCCGCGCTGAACATGCCGTCCAGGCCGACCGTCACGCGCGTCGAAGAGTCCGTGCCGAGCTGGAATGTCGCTCCACCGTTCCCGATCGCGAACGACGTGGTGCCGCCGGCGGTCGTGCCGAAGGTCGACGACAGGTTGAACGACACGTTCGTGCCGCCGGAGATGTAATTGACGTTCAGACCGTCCACCGCGGCGGCCTGACCGTTGATCGAGACGCCCGCGTCCACGCCGCGGTCCTCGGCGTTCGTGTAATTCGTGGTATCGCCGGAGATCACGGTCGCCCGGACGAACGCGCCCGAGCCGTACGCCTGGCTCGAAAGCACAAGCCCGGTGCTCGACGCAACCGCCGTCACACCCGTCTGCGCCGTGGCGTCATTAATCTGCGCCGCGACCGCCGACAGGTTCGCACCGGCCTCGATGTTGATCACCGCCGTGCCGAGCTTGCCGCTGATCGACACCGACGTGTTCGACGCCGCCGACGTGGTGGCGTAGTTGTTGATCTGCGCCTGCTCCGCCGCGGACGTGACCGCCACCGTCAGCGATGTGCTGGTCGCGGCCGCATCACGGTTATAGACCTTCACGTCGGTGATGTTCGCCGCGTTCACGCCGCTGACGCTCACGCCCTGCGAGCCGTCCAGCAGCCGCTTGCCGTTGAACGACGTCGTGCGAATGATGCGGTCGATCGACGAGATCGCGTTGTCAATCTGCGACTGGTTCGCGGCCAGCTCATCCGCCGAGAGACCGGCCGAGTTCGCCGAGGCCTGCGCCAGCGACTGGATTTCCTTGAGCAGCCCGGACACCTGGCCCAGCGCGTTGTCCGCGACGCTCAGGATCGCATCGGTGCGCTGGTTCGAAGTGAGGGCGGCGTCGACGGAGGTGAGTTCGGTCTCGAGGCTCTTGAGCGCGATCAGCCCGGCCGGATCGTCCGCACCGCGGTTGATCTTCGAACCTGTCGACAGGCGTGTCAGAGCCTGGCTCTGATCCGCCGACGTCCGATTCAGAATGTTCAGCAGGTTAAGTGTGTTGCCGTTGTTGACTGTCAGTGCCACTGGCTGTTCTCCCGGTTGCAGGTCTATGGTCGCAACTGGTGAGAACTCTGCGAAACGCGAATTGGCCACGGCAAATTCGCACCGGGCCGGAACCGGTTTTTTCTGTGACCGATTTTTCCCCCGGCACACCCGTCCGGCAATGCACGCCGCCGCCTCGCGCGCCGCGGGCTGTGATCGGACGCGCCGCGCTCGCGCCTATGCGCCCGCCGCCGGTGCGCGCTCATCACGCTCCAGCCGGATGAACGCGATCAGCGCCCACACCCCCAACCCGATCGCCGGCGCCAGGCTCCACCAGCCCATCAGCCCCAGCAGCGTCCACGCCACGAACGGCATCATCACACCCCGCACCCCCGTCAGTGCCACGTGAATCCCCATATACATCTCTGCGCGGTGGCCGGAGGAGAAGTGCAAGTGTCCGAGATTCCATGCGATTGATCCGCCCCCCTGCCCCAGCCCCGCCCCGATTCGCGCCAGCACCAACAGTCCGATACCTCCCGCCAGCGCCGCAAAGCCGGGGTGCTCGACCACCGCCACCCACGAGCTGACCCGCCAGTCCAGACCGCGCCACGCGTCGCTCTGCACCAGTGATTGCGACGAGGACGAGGCGCACAGCAACACCGCCCCGGCCGTGACCACAAACGTCACCAGCCACATCGCACTGTTGATCACGCGGAAACGCAGCACGCTGACGCGGTCAAAGTAATGCGCAAACGGCGTGATCGACACCAGCGTGATCAGCCGCGGGATCACGTCCAGCATCAGGTTCGCCGTGAAGTACCCGAATCCGAGCTGCGTCGAGATGAACAGGATCACCAGCGGATCCAGGAAGAACGCCGCCGAGCCGAGCAGGTACTGCGCCGAGCAGTAGCGCGCGAAGCGCCGATCCGTCCGCAGGATGCCCCACGCCTCGCGCAGCGCAGCGCGCATGCCCGCCGGCGGCGGCTCATCCACCGCGCCCGCCGCCGCGCCGATCTCGACGGCGGCCGGACTGCGCCGCAGCGGCAGCAGCGAGAGCGCGCCGACCAGCGCCGTCATCGGATACACGAACCGGTAAAAGTCCGCCGAGGCGTCGAACAGCAGCGCCGCCGACGCTCCCGCCAGCAGCCCCATGAAGAACCGCAGCGTCTGCAAGCGCCCCGCGATGCGCGCCCGGTGCGATTGCGGATAGTGCCTCTGCCAGAGCGTCGTGCGGATCGTCACCAGCCCCGCCACGAACACGCGGCACAGCGCCATCTGCCCCGCGAACACCCATCCCGCCCAGTCGCCCGCGCCCGCCGGCGTCACCGCGATCGACGCCAGCAGCACGCACGCCATCGCCGCATACAGCACAAACGTCGGCAGCCTCGGCCGCCCGCGCGACCAGGCGCTCAGCAGCAGCGCCAGGATGTTCGCCACCATCGGCGTCGCATACACCATGCTCGTCAGCAGCGGCGTCGCGCCAAACGTCTTGATCGCCACAATGTTGGCCGTATTCCCCTCGACGATGCCGGCGAAGATCCCCCACCCCACCAGGTGCCGGAATTCCGGCGCGTAATGCGCGCGAACCCCCTGCGGAAGATCATCGCGTCGCAGAAAGGCCAGCGGGGAGAACGAGCCGCGCATGAATCGCCAGCGCTAAAAGCCGGATTGTACCGGCCACGACCGCCGGCACCGGCATTCGCCGCGTCACGACCGCCCGAATCGCAGCACGCGTTGCTCTGTTACGAGCATGTCCATCCGCGCATCATGCGGCTCGGCCGGCACGCGCTCCGCCAGTTGCACTTCAAATGCAAAGCCGCAGCGCACCGCCCGCAACCTCGGATCGGCGAAGAAGCGGTCATAGAACCCCGCCCCGCGCCCCAGCCGGCCCCCGAGCGTGTCAAACGTCACTCCCGGCGCCAGGACGAAATCAATCTCCGCCGGGTCGATCCCCTCCCCAACCCGCGGCTCGCGCAGACCGTGCCGCCCCGGCGGACCGACATCCACCCCGATCGACCGTATCTCGACCGCCGCCAGCGCCCGCGAGCCCCAATCCGCGCGCGGCACGCACACCCGCCGCCCGTCCGCCAGCGCCGCCGCGATGACGCCATCCGCGTCCATCTCGTCCGGCAGCGCCAGGTAGGCCAGCACCACCCGCGCAGCGCGAAACTCCGGCTCTCCCGCCAGCCGTGCGGCGCTCGCCGCGCTCGCGGCTCGCCGCTCCTCGCGCGACAGCAAGTCCACCCGCCGCCGCGCCGCCGATCGCAGCTCAGGTTTGGTCATGGTCGCTCATGGATCGCGCGGCCGCGAAGCCGATTGTTCCGCGGCCGGCTCCGGCCCGTCGCGCGGCGCGGGCGGCAGCACAATGTGCATGATCGTCCCCTCGCCCGGCCGGCTGTCCGACCAGATCCGCCCGCCGTGCGCCTCCACGATGCGATGCGCCCGCGGCAGTCCCAGCCCGCGCCCGCGCCCCGCCGGTCGATGGGAATAAAACGGATCAAACGCCCGCTGCTGAACCGCTGCGCTCATCCCGCAACCGTTGTCGCGCACCAGCAGCTCCAGCGCATCGCCCGCGGCCGTGCGCCGCGCCAGGATCGTCACGCCCGGGTCCGGCGAATCCGCCACCGCCTGCAACGCGTTTCGCAGCAGCTCCCGCAGCACCACTCGAAACTGCCCGCGATCCACCAGCACGTCCGGCGTCGCATCGCGCGCATCCACCCCCAGCAGCGGCGCGCCGCCCTCCGTTTCCCACTCGCGCTGCGCATCCTCCAGCAATTCCGCTGCGCTCGTGCGCACCGGCTGCGGCGGCCGCGGCCGCGCGAAGTCCATCAGTTCGCTGACGATGCGGCTGCATTCGTGCGCCTTCTCACTGATGACGCCCAGCGAGCGCTGAATCTCCGGGCTTTCCACCTGCTCCGCCAGCATCTGTGCACGGCCGGAAATCACCGCCAGCGGGTTATTCAGCTCATGCCCCGCCCCCGCCGCCAGCTCCGCCATCGTCGACAGCGTTCGCGTGCGCAGCACCTCCATCTGCATGTGCACCAGTCGGCGATTCGCGTCGGCCAGGTCGTCCGACAGCCGCCGCGCCGCGGCCTGCGCCGAGGCCCGCCCGATCGCCAGCGCCGCACTGCCCAGAAACGCCCGCAGCTCATCCGCCTCCTGCGACAGCCGGGCACGCTCGTCAGACGCCGACACGAACGCAAATCCCCCCAGCGGCACGTCGTCATGGGCGATCAGCACCAGCCACAGCTCGCCCTCCCCCAGTTGATCGCGCAGCGGGGCCAGCAGGCGCATCATGCCGCGCGGCGCGCGGATCACCGCCGGCCGCACCAGCGCTCCGATATCCGACAGCCACGCCGCCAACCCCTCCTCATCCGGCCCCAGCCGCAGCTCCGCGCCGAAGCCGTCCGAGCCGCGCACCGCCACCAGTAGTTGCCCGTCCGGCCGCAGCGCAAACGCCCCCACCCGCCCGCGCTGAAACGCCGCGATGCCGGCGTTCGCCAGCGCATGCAGCACCGCCGGCAGGTCCGCCTGCGGGTCCAGTTCGGCGTCGCAGCGCGCCTGCGCGCGAAAGTAGCGCTCCGCCGCCGCCAGCCGCCGATTCCGCTCCTGCAACTCCTCGTTGAGCCGCGCCAGCTCCGCGTTCGCCTGCGAGAGTGATTCGAAATAGAGCGCCTGCGGCGTCTCGCGATCCAGTTGCAGCAACGCCGCCTGCTCGGAAACAGCCGTCACCAGCCCGGCCGCCACGGCCGACAGCGCGCCGCTCTCGACACCCATCCGCCGCGCCAGGTCGGCGGCGGAATCAAAGAACAGGTGGTTGCCCGAATAGCCGATGCGCTGCTCGCGCGCCAGCGTGTCGGCGAGTTGCACCAGCGCCACCAGCACCGTGGCGCTCACGCTGCCCGACAACCCGTCCACCGCCAGGTGGTGCAGCCAGATCACTTCGCGCAGCGCCCTCGGCAGCCGCCAGCGCTCGGCGATCTTCCGCCCCGCCAGCGTGTGATCCGTCCCCAGGATCAGCCGTTCGTTGTCCGCGATGTCGCCGCGCTCCTGTGCCGTCCGCGCCGCCACGCGGTCATACGCCCGCGGAAACACGCTTGCCAGCGCCACCTTGCCCACGTCGTGCAGCAGCCCCGCCGCGAACGCCTCCTCCGGCCGAACCCCCAGCTGCGGCTGCCCCTCCGCCAGCCGCTCCGCGGCGCACGCCACCGCCAGCGCGTGCTTCCAGAACCCCGTGCGGTCAAACGCCCCGTTTTCGGCCGAATCCCCCCGCGCAAAGCAATCAAACACCCGCATCGTCAGCACGACCCGCCGCACCGCCCGCATCCCCAGTTGCACAATCGCCCGATCAATGGACGAGATCGGATCGCGCAGCCCGCCGGCAGCGCTGTTGGCCAGCGACAGCAGCCGCGCCGTCAGCGATTGATCCGCCCGCAGCGTGTCCGCCACGTCGACCGCGCTGCTGTCGTCGCGGCCGGTCACCTCGAGCAGCCGTACCGCCGCCGCCGGAAGCGTGGGCAGCGTGTCGAGCTGCGCCAGCACCAGCTCCGGCGAGGCGTCCGCGGGAATCGACAGTGGCGGCCGATCAGGCCTTGGCACAGGTGAGTTCCGTAATGCGATCGACCAGCTTCTTGATCGAAAACGGCTTCTGGAAAAAGTCGTCCGCCCCGCACTCGCGCAGCGCGTCGCGCTCCTGCGGATTGATCACGCCCGAGACAATGATGATCCGCACGTTCTGTAGCGTGGGGTCGCTGCGGATCGTGCGACAGACCTTGTTGCCGTTCACGTCCGGCAGCATGTAATCCAGCACGATCACGTCCGGCTGAAATTCCTTCACCTTCACGCCCGCGTCAAACCCGGTCGACGCCGTCGCCACCTCGAACCGCCCGTCGCGCTCCAGCAGCTCGCGCAGCATCTCGACGATCTCCGGATCATCGTCCACCACCAGCACCCGCCGCCGCCCCATGTCCAGGCGATCCAGCGGAATGCTGTGCTCCTTCATGAACCGGATCAGCGCATCCCGCGGAATCCGCCGAAACCGCGACCCCGGCACCCGAAATCCCTGCAGCTTCCCGCTGTCGAAACAGCGGATCACCGTCTGCTGGCTGATCCCGCAGATTTCCGCCACGTCCCCGGTGCTATAGATAAGCTGCGGTGAACGAGCACTGCTGGGGCTGGAACCTTCAACCGCCAATTTCATTCTCCATTTTATCCAATCTACTTATTATAGCGCCTCCTGATAATATTGGCAAGATGGGCCGTTTGGCTTTATCGGCCGGACACGAAGACTATAAACAACTGTCAACTAGTTGGTTAGGGGCGGCTGGTCGCGCCGGAAGCCAAGTACACCATCAGGAGAGATACATCGGTGGGGTGGATGCCGCTGACGCGCGAAGCCTGCCCAAGCGTCATCGGGCGGATGGCCGTCAGCCGCTCGACCGCCTCGCGCCGTAGGTGCGGAATCCCGGCATAGTCGAGCCCCGCCGGAATGGTCTGCGTCTCCACCCGCCGCAGCGCCTCGATCGCCCGCTCCTGCCGCCGGATGTAGCCGTCATACTTCACGCACACGATCGCGCGCGCCCACACGTCCGCCTCGCTGGCCAACGCTGCCACCGCCGGAAGCGCCGCAAAACGCGCCCCGTCCTCCTCCGGCCGCCGCAGCCAATCCGCGATCGGCCGCCCCTCGACCCGCTCGCGCTCCAGCCGCTCGAGCAACTGCGCCACGCGACCGGCTCGCTCGGCGAAGCGCCGCCAGCGGCGGTCATCGACCAGACCGATCTCGCGCCCCAGCGGCGTCAGGCGCTCGTCGGCGTTGTCATATCGCAGGTGCAGCCGATGCTCCGCCCGCGAGGTGAACATGCGATACGGCTCGGTGACGCCGCGCGTGACCAGGTCATCAATCATGACGCCGAGATATGCCTGGTCCCGCCGGATCACCACCGGTGCGCGCTTCGCCGCCCAGCGCGCCGCATTGATCCCCGCCACGATTCCTTGTCCCGCGGCCTCCTCGTAGCCGCTGGTCCCATTGATCTGTCCCGCCAGAAACAGTCCCGCCACGCGCTTCACGTGCAGCGTCGCGTCCACCTGCTCGGGCGGCACAAAGTCATACTCGACCGCGTACCCCCACTGCAGCACCCGCGCGTGCTCCAGCCCGCGAATCCCCGCGATCACCTGCGCCTGCACGTCACGCGGCAGCGACGTGCTGATTCCGTTGACATAAATGCGGTCCGAGCGAAGCCCTTCCGGCTCGAGAAAGAGCTGGTGCCGGTCCTTCTCGGCGAACCGCACCACCTTGTCCTCGATGCTCGGGCAATAGCGCGGCCCGCGCGATTCAATCGCCCCGCTGTACATCGGCGCGCGGTGCAGGTTCGCGCGGATCAGCTCGTGCACGGCGGGGTTGGTGTATGTGATCCAGCAGGGCACCTGCGGCCGCGTCACGCGCTCCGTCAGAAATGAGAACGGTGCCGGCCGCTCGTCCGGTGGCTGCTCCTCCAGCGCCGAGTAATCCGGGCTGTCGCGCGCCAGCCGCGGCGGCGTGCCGGTCTTCAGCCGCCCCAGCTCCAGCCCCAGCGCGCGCAGCGATCCGCTCAGCCCGTCCGCGGCCGGCTCGCCGATCCGTCCGCCGGCCGTGCGCGTCTCGCCGCAGTGCATCAGCGCCCGCAGGAACGTGCCGGACGTCACCACCACGCACGCCGCCCGCAGCACGCGCCCATCGCCCAGCCGCACCCCCGTAAGGACGAACTCCGCCTCGAAACGCCCCTCCCGCAACTCGCGCGAGGCGCGCCCGACGCACAGATCAAGCACGCTGCCGGCGACTATCGTCAGCCCCGGCGTCGCGCGCAGGTGCTCCTGCACCGCCAGCGCGTACTCCTCGCGATCGGATTGCGCCCGGGGCGCCCAGACCGCCGGACCCTTGCTGCGATTGAGCATGCGAAACTGGATCGCCGTCTGATCGGCGACAACGCCCATCAGCCCGCCCAGCGCGTCGATCTCGCGGACCATCTGCCCCTTGCCGATGCCGCCGATGGCCGGGTTGCACGACATGCGCCCGATCGCGGCCGGGTCAAACGTCACCAGGATGGTGCGCGCACCGGTCCGCGCCGCCGACCAGGCCGCCTCGGCCCCGGCGTGCCCGCCGCCGATCACGATCACATCCGCACTGTTCGACATGTCCGAACCCGCCCCGACCGGCCCGGCCCGCGCTACACGTCCAGGTTGCGGACGTTCACCGCGTTGGCCTCGATGAACTGCTTGCGACGATCCACGTTCTCGCCCATCAGGATGCTGAAGATCGTGTCCGCCTCACGCGCGTCAATCTCGACCTGGTCGGCGTCCTGCGACAGTTCAGAGATGACCACCTTCCGCAGCATCCGGTTGGCCGGATTCATCGTGGTTTCCCACAACTCCTCCTTGTTCATCTCACCGAGACCCTTGAATCGCTTGATTTCCCAGCCGCGCCCGCCGATGTCGCGAACGCCCGACGCGACCGCGCCGAGGTTTTCCAGCTCAACCGGCTCCTCGTCGCCGTTGCGCAGCACAAACACCGCCTCCGACAGGTCGCCGGTGACGCGCTCCTCCCGCTTGAGGAACAGGTCCAGCGGCCCGCAGCCGAATACCGTCAACCGCTCGAACGCGTCCGCCAGTCGCCGCACCTCCGGAAGATCCTGCCGCGCGACGCCGTCCGCCCCCGCGCCGGAAAAGGCCGCAAAGTCCGCATCCGTGTGGAAGAAATGCTCGTCCGCGCCGCGCGTCGCGCGAATCGCCGGATAGCGCCCCTCCGGCGCGAAGCGCCGCACGTATCGCGCGAAATCGACGCCGCGCCGCCCCATCACCCGCGCCTGCCGGTCGATGTCCTCCAGCACGCGCAGCAGATCGGCCAGCAACGCGCCGCTCACCTCGCGAACCGCCGCGCCGGGCCGGCGGATCTCCAGCCGCGTGTGCTCCAGTCCGAGCGCGCTGAGCCGTGAATTCAGCGCCGCGTCATCCAGCACGTACTCGACGCGCTTCCCGCGCGCAAGCTGATACAGCGGCGGCTGCGCGATGAAAATCCGCCCGTTGTCGATCAGAGCGCGCATCTGCCGGAAGAAGAACGTCAGCAGCAGCGTGCGGATGTGCGACCCGTCCACGTCGGCGTCGGTCATCAGGATGATGCGGCCGTAGCGCAGCTTGCTGACGTCAAAATCCTGGTCGATGCCGGTGCCCAGCGCCTTGATGATCTCCAGAATTTCCTCGTGGCTGAGCACCTTGTGCAGCCGGGCCTTCTCCACGTTCAGGATCTTGCCGCGGATCGGCAGCACCGCCTGCGTGCGCGTGTCGCGATGCCCCTTGGCGGAGCCGGCCGCGGAATCGCCCTCGACGATGAACAGCTCGGTGGATTCCACGTCGCGCGAGGAGCAGTCCACCAGCTTCCGGGACAGGCCGCCGCCCGCCAGCGCCGACTTGCGGGCCGTCTCGCGCGCCTTGCGGGCCGCCTCGCGGGCCGCCGCCGCCTGCACCGCCTTCTGCACGATGCGCTTGGCCTCCGGCGGATGCTCCTCCAGGAAGTTCGTGAGCAGCTCGCCCACCACCGCCTCGACAAACGTGCCGACCTCGCTGTTGTTGAGCTTGATCTTGGTCTGGCTTTCGAACTGCGGCTCCGGCACCTTGACCGAGATGACCGCGGTCAGCCCCTCGCGGATGTCCTCGCCCTGCGGCGGCGGATCATTCGCCTTGTACAGGTTGGCTTTCTTCGCGTAGTTGTTCACCACGCGCGTCAGCGCGGCGCGGAACCCCGACAGGTGCGTGCCGCCCTCCTTCGTGTTCACGTTGTTCGCGAAACTCAGCGAGTTCTCAACATAGCTGTCCGTCCACTGCAGCGCCACTTCGCAGGCCAGCCGCGCGTCGGCGTCCTCGCGCGTGAAATGAATCACGTCGTGATACGCCTGCTTGCCCTCGTTCAGGTGCTGCACGAACTGCCGAATGCCGTCCTCGTAAAAATACTCATCCGTCTGCCCGTTGCGCTCGTCGCACAATACGATCCGCACGCCAGAGTTCAGATACGCCATCTCGCGGACACGCCGCGCGATGGTCTCGTGACTGAACTCGGTCACCGAGAACAGCTTCGGATCCGGCTTGAACGTGACAATCGTGCCGGTGCGCCCGGGCGCGTCCTCGACCGCCTCCAGCGGCGAAACGGTCCGCCCGCGCTCGAACCGGATCGCCCACACCTTCCCCTCGCGAATGCTGCGGGCCTCCAGCCATTCCGAGCAGGCGTTCGTCGCCGTCACGCCGATGCCGTGCAGCCCGGCCGAAACCTTGTACGAGTCGCGGTCAAACTTCGCCCCCGCCCCCGTCTTCGTCATGATCAGCTCGAGCGCGGACATCCCGTGCTCGGCCTTCCACCCCACCGGAATGCCGCGCCCGTCGTCCTCAACCCTCGCGGCGCCGTCTGCCCGCAGCGTGATGCGGATGTTGTGGCAATGCCCCGCCAGCGCCTCGTCCACTGAGTTGTCGAGCACCTCGTACAGGATGTGATGCAGGCCGTAGGCGTTCGTGTCGCCGATGTACATGCCCGGACGGGCACGGATGTGCTCCGGCCCCTCCAGCACCTGCACGCTGTCAGCGTCATAGGCCGGCTGCACCCCGGGACGGTTTGTGCGATCCTGCTCTTCGATGATGACCTCACTCGACATCTGTCACCCGCTCACCGCACGGCCCGCCACAGCAGGCCGGATGGCCCGCCCGACAAACCGGGGCTAAAAGTCCGACCGCACCACCACGCGAATCCGCGACACGCCGGCCGATCGAAAATCACGCGCCAACTGCGACTGCCGCTCCGAAATCTCGTGCCGCGTGGGCGCATCCGCCGCGACGATCGTCAACACACCATCCTCCAGCGACGCCGGTCTCGCCCGACCGCGCCACTCGCACCGACACGCCGCCTCCCAGACGCGCTCCACCGCGATCCAGCCGCGCGCCGTCCGCCCGGCCCGCTCCAGAACGGCCGCGAACGATGCCTCCGCAAGCCGTGGCCGCCGTCGTAACTGCTGATTCTGCAAGGCTCGCTGGTATTGCCGTTCCGTCACGAGCGGCGCTCCGGTCGCGATCGTCGATCGCGCTGTGCTATTGCATCGATACGGGCATGATGACGTAGAGGAATTCCGTCTTGTCGCCGACATGGATGATCGCGGGCTTGAACCCCAGCTTCAGATCCATGAAGACCGTCTCCTGCGTCAGCACGCGCAGCGCGTCGCCGATGAACGTCGGATTAAATCCGATCGACAGCGGCTCCTGCGCATACTCGGCCGGGATCTCGATCCGCGCTTCGCCCTGCTCCGGCGCCTGCGACGTGAGCGTCAGCTTGCCATTCTCGAAGCTCAGCCGCACCGCCCGACTCTCATCCGTCGTCAGCAGTGCGGCCTTGCGAATCGCGGCGTACAGATCGGTCCGCGAAAGGCGAACCGTCTTGTCGTTGTCCGTCGGAATGACTTTCTCGTAGTCCGGAAAGTGCCCCTCGACCAGCACGGTGGAAAGCACGCGATCCCCCGCACGCAGCAGCACCTGGTTGGGCGTCACGCGCACATCGATCGTCCAATCCGCGTTGTCGCGCGGCGGAACAAACACCCGCTCCAGCACCTGGAGCGCCTTGGATGGAATGATAAAACGAAAATCCGCGATCTTCGATTCACGCAGCGGGCCGCCGGCCCGCGCCAGCCTTCGCCCATCCGTCGCCACCATGTACAACCGACGACCGTCCTTTTCCCACTGCACGCCGTTGATCGCGAACCGGCTGCTCTCGCGGGCCGCGGCATAGAGCGTCAGCCCGATCAGCCGGCGGACCGTTGCGCCGTCAAGAACCACATCCGGTTCGTCGTCAAACTCAGGAACGGGCGGAAAATCCTCCGGGCTCCCGACCAGAATCTTGAACTCGCTGCCCGCCCCCCGAATCGTGCAATAGCGATCGTCCGACTCCAGGCTGATCTCAACATCCTGCAGCTCGCGGACAATTTCGAGCAGCCGCGACGCCGTCACCACCGCCTTGCCCGGCTTCTTTATGGAAATCGCGGGCAGGCTCGCACGCAGGCCGGCCTCGCCATCCGTCGCGCAGAGCCGCAGCCCATCCGGCGTGCCCTCCAGCAATACGCACGACAGGATCGGCCGGGTGGTGCGCCCGCCGGTGAGGCTCGCCACCGCGGCGAGCGCGTCCTGGAACTCCTGTCGGGGAAGCGTGACTTTCATCGCCGAACCTCTCAATCCACACAGACCAACCGACGATCGGCACCCGGACGGGGCAGCACCGGACCCCGCGGGCGATGACCGCCTGCGCGCCGCCGATTCAACCCACGACGACGCCCGGGAAGGGGACGTAATTGACTGGCGTCATTTTATCCTCGCGCGCGCCCGCCCGCCAGAAAGCGAACCGACCCGCGCGGTGGCGGGTCGGCTCGAATGACGTGCCGGGCTACCGGGTTCGACTGGCGGCAGCCTACTGCTCGATCGGGGCTTCGCCCTCGTCGCCCATCAGGCGCTCAACCGCCTCCGTGATGGAACGGACCGCCGACGTTGGCACATGCAATTCCAGCCGCACGACGCGCCGCTCGATGTACACCCCCATCGCAATCGGGCCGGCCGGACCGAAGCGGATGTTCGGAAGGGCAAGTCCCATCGCCTGGACCACGCGCATCGACGCCCGCGCGCACTCCGCCACGTCAATCAACATCACGCCCAGCGGCCGCGGAGAGAGCGACCGCCGAGCCGTCTCCCCCATCGTGCCGGTCGCCATCCCCGCATCAGGCTTGATCTCGATCAACTCCTTGATCCCGCGCCGCGCCGCGACATCCGACCCCATCGCCAGGCCCACCCCCACGGCGGATTCCGCCGTCGCAATCACGAGCGGAGTGCCGTACGCGGCGGCGATGATCGCGGCCTCCTCACGGCTGTCATCCAGCGTGACCGAGGTGATGCTCGTGCGCTTGCCGGCGATTTCCTCCGTCGCATTCGAGATCGTCGCACCCTTTACATAGCTGTTCAGCCCGATGGTCACGCGGTTGTAATCGTCCAGACGGCGGGCGGCCTCGGCCGGATTGTCCGCGAAATACTGCCCGAACAGCGCAAACTTCGATCCTGCGGCGCCTACCGCGAGCGAGCAACCTGTGATCGAATCCGCGACCTTCGACCACGCGTTGACCGCCTCGTCCACCTTCGCGCGGGTCTCGGCAGTCTCCGGCGAGGCGCCCAACTTGATGATCTCGCGAACCAGCTCATCCCACGCGCTGCCAGCCCCGATCGGCGTGGCGGTCTCAAACGCCATCACGACCATGGCGGCGCTGGCGGGCAACCCCCGAAGCAACTCGCGACCCGATCCCTTGGCCTTTTCAATCGCGCTGCCGGTCGCCCCACCGAATTCAGTCAGCACGTCGAGCCGGGCTGCATCACCGCTGATGCGAAGACCGACCGCGAATCGCTCCGCATCTTCCACCGTGTCCGCAAAACCTTTGCCGACCGCGCCGAAAAAGGCCCGCATCGCGGCGATTTCGTTCTCCTCGCCGTCGGCGGGCATGCCCATCTCTACGAACGTACCGAACAGCTCGATGGTCCCGCGAACGGACTCTTTCCAAGCCGGAACATCAACAACTGCAACGACTTGTGCACGGTCAAGTGCCGCGATAGATCCGGTCTTCTCTGCAACCCTGCCGGTCCAGCGCGCTGTCGCGACCCGCTCCTTTTCGTCCGCGACGACGATCCGCCCATCCCGCACGGCGCCCCAACCCGAGTGCTCATCGCCGAGCCGGAAGAGCCCATCGGCCGCGTCCTCGGCGGCAACCGTGCGCTTCCACACAGCCACGTCTTTTGGAAAGAGAATCGCGCCTGGCTCATCGTCACCCTCGCGGGTGTAGATCACCAGGCCGGCCGCGAGATCGAGACCGTCGGTTGGATAAGGGAAATCAATCGCGGCCAGCAGCGATGGGCCGGTCAGGCCGCCCCACGCCGTAATCTTGGCGCCCTTCCCGAACGCTGAAACGCCGGATGCCAGGTCGTTGACGTTGGGAATCAGCAGCGCGGCCTCGGCGTCATCCGGCACGGCCGCCAGCAGCTTTCGGAGATCCGCCTCGGAGGGCGCCGCAAATAGCACGCCCGCCAGCAGTAACAGCGATAAGCGCCCGGAATGGTGGCCCACAAGATTGTCCCTTCATTGGAAGTGTGTGCGGCGCAGCACGTGTTCCGCGCCGGGCGCGCCTGTTTCTATAATTTCTAGTAATCGCTATCCGATCAGCGAGTCTGCCCCGAATGCCTGGGCAATCCGGTCGAAATCCTCGATGCTGCCATATGATACGATCACGCGGCCCGCATTCTTCCGCTTACCCGTGATGACCTGCACCGGCAGCCCGATCGCCCGGCTCAACTGGTCCGCCACGCTTTCCATGTGTCTCACGGCGCCGGTAGGCGTCCGATCGGAAGACGGATCCGAGCTCGGCTCGCGGCAGAGCGATTCGACTTGTCGAACCGACAGGCTTCGTCGTGCCGCCATCTTTGCAACCGCCAATTGCCGCTGAGGATCCGACAACCCGGCAATCGCGCGGGCATGACCCATCGTGATCTGTTGGCCCGCCAGCATGGCGCGCACTTCGTGCGGCAACCTCAGCAGCCGGAGATAGTTGACGATGGTTGTGCGGTTCTCGGATAGCCGAACCGCGAGCTGTTCCGGCGTTCCACCAAACTGATCCAGGTAGCGCTGATACCCTTCAGCCCGCTCCAGCGGCCCCAGGTCTTGTCGTTGCAGATTTTCGACGAGGGCAATCTCGAGCGACTCCGCATCGCTCATTTCGCGGACCGTTGCCGGAATAGTTTTCAGCCCCGCCCGCTGGCTGGCCCTCCAGCGCCGCTCCCCAGCCACAAGCTCATAGCGTCCGTCCGGGAGGGGGCGAACCATGATTGGCTGCAGGACGCCGTTCACGCGAATCGAGTTGGACAGCTCGGCCAGTGCGGCCTCGTCAAATTCGCGGCGGGGCTGATTGGGGTTGGGTCGAATCGCGTCGATCGCGATTTCGGCCACCTTTGTTGACGACGCAGAAAGCGCGGAGACCGCAGGGTTTTTGGCTCCCTGCGGCCCCTTCGCCGGAATCAGAGCACCGAGGCCGCGGCCAAGGCGGATAACGGGACTCGTCGCGGGCTTTGTCGGGCCGGTGTTTTGTTTCACGTGGAACACTCCAGGGGCGCGCGCCCTACTTCGGCGGATCGCACGAGTTGCAGGGCGTCAGGCCGCGCTTTTTTGCTTCTTTCAGGGGGATCGCCTTGCGGCTCTTTTTCAGGTGCTCACAGTCGGCCTTGTGGTACCGCTGGCCCGTGCGAGTCGAGTACACGACCGTTTCGCCTGGCGCGATGGTCACATCGTCCGTGTCGGCCGCCGCGCCGGCCGGCGGTGCCGCGTCCGCGTAGAGGCCCTTCTTGAGCCGCTGCGCCCGATCCGCGTAGCTGCGGAACAGCGCCAAGTGCGCGTGCTTGTCCGATGAAGGGGCGCCATACCCGGCACGGATAAGCTCCACGTTGGCGAACAATCCATCGGGACCGCGGAAGACATACGCGCTTCGCTCGGGGGTGTCCTTGTCCTCGACAAACTCGAGCGCCACCAGCTCCCCGGCCAATAGGTTGGCGGCGAACGCCTGACAACTCTGAACAGACTGGGGTGCCGGATCAATCAGTCCCGCGAGCCGCACGCGCCCCTGCTTGCCGCCTCGCGACACGACCAGCGTCACGGCGTCATCCATGCGAATCACTTCATAGGCCGACTTCGCGTCAAACGCGGCAGGGATGGGCGGTGCGACCGCCGCGCCATCCCCAACGGTCGCCGCCGAAGCCAACAGCAGTACGGCCGCCCCAACCAACCCGACCAGACGAGCACTCATCGCGAGCTCCGTTGCCTGAGATGCATCCCGCGCAGCCGGAAGTGTAGCGAGCAGATCGGTGAACGCAATCGAAAACTCGCTCGCGCAGGCGAGGCTGGTGCGAGCTTCAAGGCGCCAATCGCTCGATGATCCACCCGCCATCGCGGCGATACCGGATTCGATCGTGCAGCCGGCTCTCGCGACCCTGCCAGAACTCGAACACGGTCGGCGCCAGCCGATACCCACCCCAATCCGCCGGGCGCGACACCGCGCCCCCACAAAGCAATTCTACCCGCGCCAGCACTTGATTTTCTAGGATTTCTCTTGATTCAATTATTTCGCTCTGCGGCGAGACGCTCGCACCGACCTGCGAATACCACGGACGGGAGGCAAAATAGCTGTCGGATTCCGCCGCGCTGACCCGCGACACCGCCCCCTCCACTCGCACTTGTCGCTCCAGTTCCGTCCACCAGAACACCAGTGCCGCCCTCGGGTTCTGCTCCAGTTCGCGCCCTTTTCGGCTTCGATAGTGCGTGAAAAAAGTCAGCCCGTCCGGATCAATCCCCTTTAACAGCACCATCCGCACCGACGGCGCCCCGCCCGCATCCGCGGTCGCGAGCGCCATCGCGTTCGGCTCTCGAATCCCGGACCGCACCGCCGCGTCATACCATTCAGCGAACAGCGCCAGCGGGTCCGCCGGCACGTTGCGCTCATCCAATCCGCCGGAGGAGTACTCGCGCCGCTCATCCCGGGGTGATCGCGTCATGCATTGATCTTACCCCGTCCACGGCGCGAGCACGGACAACCCGTGCCGAGCGATACAATCCGCTCATGATCCAGCCGGATGTCGTGGCCGAACTCCGCTCGATCGTCGGCTCGTCCGCACTGATCGACTCGCCCACGTCCCGCCGCGCGTATGAGTGCGACGCATTCACACTGGTGAGGCACAGCCCCGGACTCGTGGTCCTGCCTGGAAGCGCCGATGAGGTCGCGGCCATTGTTCGATTGCTGCACCGTAGCGGCATTCCGTTTGTTCCGCGCGGCGCGGGAACCGGCCTGGCGGGCGGATCGATCGCCCGCCCCGATGCCGTCATGATCGGGCTGAATCGCATGCGCCGAATCCGGCGCATTGACGTGCGGAACCGCCTGGCCGAGGTAGAGGCCGGGGTCGCAAACCTCGCCATGACCCGAGCGGTCGCGGCTGACGGGTTCCAGTTTGCTCCCGACCCAAGTTCCCAGCAGGCATGCAGCATCGGCGGCAACTGCGCCACCAACGCCGGCGGTCCGCATACGCTCAAGTGCGGCGTCACCGTCAATCACATCCTGGCGATCGAATTCGTGACGTGCGATGGACGCCTGCTGCGGATCGGCTGCGAGCAGGGCGATAGCGCCGGTCTTGATCTTGTCGGGCTAATCGTCGGCAGCGAGGGGACCTTTGGTATTGTCACTGCGGCGACGGTGCGCCTGTCGCGCACGCCGCCGACGGTGCGAACCTTGCTGGCCGTATTCGAATCCATCGGCGACGCAACACAGACCGTCAGTGACATCATTGCCCGCGGGATCACGCCGGCCGCGATGGAGATGATGGACGCGGGCGTCATCGAGGCAGTAGAAGCGGCGTTTCAGGTCGGATTGCCGCTCGATGCCGCGGCGGTGCTGATCATCGAGGTAGACGGTGTGGCAGCCGGGCTGGATGCCGAGGCCGAGCAGGCCGCCGGGATTGCCCGGTCAAACCGCGCTCGAAGTGTCCGCGCTGCGGCCAACGAGGAGGAGCGGGCGGCGCTCTGGAAGTCGCGAAAGCGTGCCGCCGGCGCGCTGGGTCGTATCACCACCAGCTACTGCACGCAGGACGGCGTCGTGCCGCGCAGCGAGCTGCCCGGCCTGATGAGTGAAATCGCAACGATCGCCGCCCGGCACGAGCTGCGAGTCGCGAACCTGGTACACGCCGGCGACGGGAACATCCATCCGATCCTGATGTACGACGAAAATGACCCGGAGCAGGTTCGGCGGGTGATCCGCGCCGGTGAGGAGATTCTCTGCGCCTGCATCCGCCGCGGGGGAACTGTCACCGGAGAGCATGGGATCGGCGTGGAAAAGATGGACTTGATGCCGCTGCTGTTCTCGCCGGCCGACCTCGCCGCGATGCTGCGGCTGCGCAGCGCGTTCAATCCGGGGGGCCTTTGCAACCCGCACAAGATCTTCCCGGACACCAAGGGCTGCTGGGAGATTCACAAGCCCGGCAAGCGCGCCGCGATCTGACGCGTAGCGCTAGCCGCTGTGCTTGAAGAGGATCACGTCTCCATCGGCAATGACGTAGCCCTTTGGCTCCAGCCGCACCTTGTTGCGCGCCTTGGCCTCGCGCATCGACCCGGCTTCATGAAGATCGGCAAACGAGACGGTCTCGGCCTTGATGAACCCCTTGGCCAGATCGGTGTGAATCTTCCCGGCCGCCTCGACGGCGGTGAAGCCGCGCGGAATCGGCCAGGCGCGCACTTCCTCGGGGCCGGCCGTGAGGAAGTTGATCATGTTCAGTCCGTCGAAACAGGCGCGGATGATCCGGTCGCGGGCCAGCGCCTGGATGCCGTATCCGGCCATGAACTCAGGCCGATCGGCGGCATCGACCTGCATGATCTCGGCCTCGATCGAGGCACAGATCGCGAACGTCGCGACGGCGTGATCGGGGCGGAAGGGCGGCTCGGCGCCGATCCGCGATTCGCCCACGTTGAACAGGACGACTTGCGACTTCTGCGTCAGGAATCCGAAGCTGCGCACCATTTTTTCCTGCTCGCCGGCCTGCACAACGGTACTCAGCGGCTTCTCGCTTTCGAGCGCATCCTTGCAGGTGTGCAGCAGCTCCAGCTCGCGGCGCTGCTCCTCGCGTTTTTCGCTCGGCTTTTTCAGGGCCGCTTCGAGCTTTTCGATCCGGTTGGAGCAGATGGCCAGATCCGCCAGCAGGGTTTCATCCCGGAGCAGGCGAAGGTCGCGCTCGGGGTTGACACTGCCGCCGTGAGCGGGCACGGACTCATTCTCAAAGGCACGCAGCACGACCAGCAGCAGATCGGCCTGGCGGAGGGTCGGCAGGTGTTTTTCCATGCCGGCGTGCTCGCTTTCGCCCTCGCGCGCTCCTGGCAGATCAACGAAATCCATCGTCGCTTCCGTCCGCTTTTTGGGGGAGTACGCCTGTTCGAGCCAATCGAGGCGCGGTTCCGGGATCCGAACGGCCGCGAGTTGCTCATCCCCGGGGCGCTGGTGGTCACGGCCAAGGCCGGTGATCGCGGAAAACACCGTGCTCTTGCCCGACAGCGGAAAGCCGACAATCCCGACCCGCATGAACACACTCGCTTGGAAGGTGGGGGCGCAAGGTTGGCCGACCCCGGACAACCGGGTGATCCGGGCATGTCCCGATCGACCCGTCGCGGCGGTTGTCCGCCGCGACCGCCGATGATAATAGCGGTGTTGTTACCCTCCCGACAGCGGGCCGCGCGTTGCGAAACGGAGCGCCCGCGAACAGAATGTGTCCGGTCGCGCGAGCATCGGCTCTGCGTGCGCCCGGCCCCGGAGTGTGCATGATGCGATTTCGATGGACGGCGCTGGTGGCGGGGCTGGTGGCGGGCATGTGGGGCTGCGGGCTGGAGTTTCCGCCGGACGCTGTCGGCGTCAACCTCACCGAGGTCAACCGCATCCGCGCGGACACCGGTCTCACGCCGCAGGAGCGGCGCGAGCAGTTGCGCGAACTGGGTCTCTCGGACTCCACGATCAACGGGCTGCTGCGCAACGAGCGCACCGGCAACCAGTTCGGCGGAACGCTGCGCAGCGCTTATGACAAGGTGAAGGTGGGAACGTTCACCCAGCTCACGCCGGACGAGATTCAGTTCTACGGCGATGCCGCTCGCACGGCGGGCGGACCGAATTTCACGCTCACGGACCCGCAGGCCCAGGCGATCGCGAACTTCGTTCGCGTGCAGGGACTGAACACGTCGGACGACGTGGCGGCGTTTCTGGCGGATCCGAACAACGTCGTACCCGATGACGTGCCGACGGGGGTGATGCAGCAACTGTTCGTGGACTTCGATGAGGACGAGGTGCTCGATCAGATCCCGTGATGATCCTGCGGCAGCGCGGCTCCGTGCCGCGCACGCAATTCGGCGCCGCCTGGTCGGCGCCCGTTCGAATGGAGAACGCTCATGCGGCGGATGTTCCAGGCCACGGCGACGTTCGTGGCGACAGTCGGTATCTCGATGATGATGGGCGGCTGCCCGACGGACTGCGCCAGCGGCGACCCCGCGGCACTGGTCGGTCTCGCGCAGAAGATCGCCGATTGCCGAATGCTTGAGATCACGGCTTGCGAGATCCAGCTCGCGTCGAAGGTCGCCAACGAGGCCAGCGACGAGATCGACACCGAGCTGACGGCGGAGGAAGCCGAGGCGGCGGTGGATTTCCTGAAGCTCAACGACATCAAGTGCATCGAGGAGCTGGAAGCGCTCTACGAGTGCGCCCAGCAGGATCCCGATTGCGCCCAGATCCCCGACAGCCTGCAATCGCTGATCGACGAGCGCGAGCAATCTAAGCAGTAAGCGCTCCAGCCCGCGGTGCGGCGAGCGTGGTCGTCAGCCGCGCTTCGATCTGCGATGCCGAGTAGAGCGTCTGGCCGATGCGGCTGCGCTCGACCGGGCTGGCCGCGCCGCGAGCGATTCCTTCTGCGCTCGTGAGCGGCATCAGCAGGTCGGCGACGCGCTCCGCGTCCGCGGCCCAATGACGCGCCAATTCGCCGTCGGCGCGACCGAGGTGGCCGGACAATTGGCGCAGCCAGCGCGCCTGGCCGCGGCGCGCCTGCACCAGCGCCTGCACCGCGGCCGCTGCGCACGCTTCACCTTCGCGGCAGAGCGGGCACGGCCGCCCGCTCTCCACGCCGGCGATCAGCACGCGATAGGCGGCCTGCGTCCCGCAGATGCCGTGCCGCGCCTCGATGCGCGACGATGCGAACACGCACGCCGCCGCTGCGCTGCACGCCAGGCGCTCGGCCGGAGCGGCGCAGCAGGGATCGTGCGCATCGCGGGACTCGATCACGTAGACCTGGTGGGCCGGGCCGATCAGCGGGACGGTGGTTTCACCCTGACCGGGGGTAAGCCCGAAGGGAATTTCATCCCGCAACTCGAACAGGATGCCCCACTCGCCCGGCTCCGGGGACTGACTGAACCCACCCCAGCAGAGCACCGGCTGCTCCGCGTGCAGCGCCCGGCGGATCAGCGGCAGGTAGCTATCCGCGAAGTGGCCGGGATACTCTGCCGATGAGGCCAGTCCAACCGCCGCGTCGGGCGGATGAAGATCGCGGAGGCGGAGGCCCAGCAGCGCCGCGGCCGGGTGAATGGCCGCGTCGCGGGCCAGCAGCGGCCAGCGTCGGGCGCAGCCGGCGCGATCGGCGGCGAAAGCCGCGCCGAGGCCGAGCAGGGCGGTCACGTCGTCGATGGTAAGAGGATTGGAGCAGGGGGGCTGCGCAGCTCGCAACGCGACCGCGAGCGAATCGCGGCCCTCGACATCAGGTATCCAGACAATGGGGTGCATGGCAACCGTCTTCGCCCTGCCATCCGTCCGACGTGCAGCGTAGCGGATCCTGCGAATTGCCGCTCGCCACCACGCGGCGGGAGCGGCGCCCCAGTCATTGGATTCATAGGCCGGCTGGCCCGCCGATTGCAACAGGCCCTACGCGGAAACCGGCCTTGCGGTGCATGGAGCCTGCGGCGGGTCCGCGAATATGATCTCCGGCGGAGCAGGAATCATGCTTCTGAACATTCTCGGTCGCGGCAGGTCACGGGGGGCGAGCCACAATGCGGGCGGTCGCTGCGCAACTTCGACGCGCATCTTTCGCGGCGGACGGGCGGCAGCACTGCGGCTGGGTGGGGTGTTGCTTCTGGCGCTGGGGGCCGCGGGCTGCGACAGCGACATCGCGAAGGAGTTTCGCGCGGCGGCGGTTCCGCAACTCGAGGCGGGCATCAACGCTATCGCGGATGGTTTGATATCCGGCGCGTTCGCGATTGCCGACGCGCGCGATCCGACGTCGAGCGACACCGACGCGACACCGTAGTAAAGGGCGCTGGGCTTCGCTTCGCTCAGCACCAGCCTACACAATGCTGCCGGCGTAGGCGCGCGGGGCGAAGGCGGGAGTGCCGCCGGTTTTGGCGGCGGGGATTGACGGCGAGGATGGACGGCGATGCTGGAGCGGTTCGGGATGGTGGACCTGGCGACGCTGACGACGCCGCCGATGATCGACCTGCGCTACGCGACGCCGAACAACTTTACCGGGGTCGTTCTCTATCCCGCGGCGCGCGCCTGGCTGGTGGCGTCCGCGGCAATGCGATTGGTGCGGGTGATCGCGGAGCTGGCGGCGGAGCATCGGCGATTGATTGTGTGGGATGCGTATCGTCCGCCTTCCGTGCAGCAGCGGATGTGGGACGCGCATCCGGATGAGCGCTTCATCGCGCCGCCGACGCGCGGCAGCCGGCACAACCGTGGCGCGAGCGTTGACGTGGCCATCGCTGATTCGGATGGGCGGCTGCTGGAGTTGCCGACGGACTTCGATGAGTTCTCCGCGCGGGCGCACAGCGCGTACGAGGGTTGCTCCGCGGCGGCGCGCGCGAATCGCGACCGGCTGCGGGGCGCGATGTCCGCGGCCGGATTCATCGGCATCCAGGATGAGTGGTGGCACTTCGACGCACCGGATTGGCGCGAGCATCCCGTTCTGGACGTGCCGCTGGAGTGACTCGCGTGGTCAGCGCGGGAAGAAGCTGAGCGTGACGTGCATGATCGTCCAGTAGAAGAACGCTTTTGAGCCGATCACCAGGTCGATCACGTCCTGCTTGCCGAACGCATAGGTCGAGAGCGCCAGCAGTCCCACGATGACCGCCGCCAGCCCGAGGTGCAGAACCGTGAAGCCGGTCTTGGTGCCGCGCATCCAGTTCCACGTCCAGGGGCGAACGGCGGCGGGTGCGGGTCGGCGGCCGAGCGAGTAGCGGCCGAACAGGTACCAGCCCACGAAGTGCATCAGCACGACGAAATTGAATGTCCACGGCCCGCTGGCCAACGCCACCAGGATGATCCCGGTCGAGATCAGGAACACGGTCAGGATCGGGCGGTGAACGCGCCACAGCCCGGCCAGTCCGTCCTCGAACTTGCGCGAGATCCGCCAGAGTGCATAGACGGCGATCAGCGCCATGGGACCGACGGTGGAGAGGAATCGCATGGCATAGGGCCAGTCGGCCGGGAACATGGCCGAGAGGGCCGGATGCTTGAACTTGGGATAAAACTCGCCGTACAGCAGATACGCCGGCAGCAGCAGCGCAATCAGCAGGCCGAGCATCAGCGCCTGCAGGATGCCCATGATGCGCTCATGGTCGCGCTGCGCGTCGGCGGGCATGTCGCCGTAGGACTTGTAGAAGAACGCCTCGTCGCGGAAGCCGTGGATCAGGAAGTAGAAATAGAACAGCAGCAGGGCGATGGGGTTGAATTCGCCGGGATAGGCGGGGTCAAAGCCGAACCGCTCGAACAGCACGCACAGCCCGACGCCGGCAGCCGCCAGGCAGATCAATCGCGCCCAGGATCCCGTTCCGCGCATGCGGCGCGAGGTCAGCAGAAAGGCCGTGCCGATCAGGAAGTGTGGCACGCCAAAGATCCGCATCGGCAGCTCGGCCGGGTTCTTGAACAGCCGGTACTCGACCGCCGTGATCCAACCGAGCGCGTCGCGGATGACGTACTTTTCCAGCACGTAGGCCAGCGCGCAGGCGGCGATGGCCGCACCGGTCCAGAACAGTGTCAGGTAGTACGCCCGCAACGTCTGCGGAAGCGCGGCCGGAAGGGCCGGCGCGGTAGAGGGCGATTGCGGGATTGGAAGCGTGGTGATGCCGTGTCTCCGGGCGGCGGCGGCGCGGAATTATTCAGGGCAGCTCTGCCTATTCCGGGATCGAGGCCGATGCATGCCGATCCGGAATTATAGGTCTGGCGGCGGTTGATCGGAATACGGGGCTTCCGCCGGCCGGTTCGTACAGGGGGGCGGGTTGCGTCCGTCGCGGCCCGATCGGATGGTTTTCCGCTGGGAGCGTAGGCGGCGCGGGTTACAATCCGGGGCGGTCTCCCGCGGCGCCGGCGTCGAGTTCTTCCGCCGCACGACGGCCGGTCGCCGCAAAGCAAGGAACTGTCATGTCGCGGACTCGTGCATTCACACTGATCGAATTGCTGGTCGTGGTGGCCATCATCGCGTTGCTGATCTCGCTGCTGTTTCCGGGATTGGCCACCGCCCGCAAACAGGCGCGGGAAGCGGTGTGCATGAGCAACCTGCGACAGGTGACAATCGGGTTCATCATGTATGCGTCGGAGTGGTCGGACCATCTGCCGGGCAGTGTGAACGACGTTTCCGGAACCAACCCCACGGCTCCCGGCGCTCGCACGTTCTGCTGGCTGGGCACGTGGCGCGACTGGTGGACGGACGGATCGGCCAGCGACGCCAATGTTTTGACGACGTACAACCGGGTTCCATCGGGCGGGTCGATCTTCCGCTACGTCAACGACGAGAACGTCTACAAGTGCCCGGAGGACAAGCTGGAGCGGAAGCGGCTGCACAACAACTACATCCAGCGGCTCAAGCCGCGCTACAGCTACACCGCGCCGCCGGTGATCTCCGGCGCGCCAATGGCGAAGCTGCGCGGGATGCGCTGGGCGGAGCGCTTCACGACGTTCAATGAGAACGTGGATTACAACCGCGCGACGGGTCGCTCGCTGCCGTGGCTGGTGGTGGAAGAGGATGAGAACTGGTATCTCGGCTCGGTGCTGGACAGCGCCTGGTCGAGCCTCGACCAGGTCTCGACCCGCCATCGCGGCAAGGGCGCTGTCTCCCATCTCGACGGGCACGTCGAGCTGCGCGCGTACCAGGTGCGCCCGACGCCGATGACAGCGCGGATGGTGTACTACGAACTGAACAACCGGCGGCTGATGCTGGCCGGCACGTGGGACTACGTCTACAACGGCCAGAACCGGTCGGTACAGTTCGGCTACATCAACCACGCGCAGACCTACACGCCGTAACGGCCGGCCGACCTTGTCGCGGTCCGGCGACCGTGGCGGCAGGGGCGTTCGCGCGGCGCGCGGCTATCCTCCCAGCAGTCCCTGCGCGGTTTCTCCCAGTGCGATGGTCACGCCGGTGAGGCTCTCTCCGGCGATCAGTCCTGCGCAGATTGCCACCAGGAATCGACCCGCCAGCGACGGTGACAGCCAACTGAATACGAGGGCGGCCAGCGCGCCGAGAAACATCGAAATCGAGTTGTTGCCGGGGATCACGAAGGCCAACCCGACCGCAGCGGCGCTGGGCACCAGCGCTACGCCGCGCTTCGGTAAGAATTTCTCCATGCACGGCAGCAGGACGCCGATGACTGCGGCAATCGCCATCGCCAGCGGCGCGCCTTCCGGCAGGCCGCGCAGGCCGACCTTCATCACCTCGGCGACAGCCTTCCACTGTACCACGGCGGGGGCGGGATACTCGCCGATGATGAGCTGCTCCTGCGGGTTGGGGATCATCGCGATATAGAAGAAGGTGCCGAGCGCTGATCCGCTCATCACACCGCAGATCTGCGCGACCACCTGCTTCCAGGGCGTTGCGCCGATCATGTTGCCGCACTTGAGGTCGTGCATCAGGTCGGCGCACTGGCTGGCCGCGCCGCCGGTAACGCTGGCGGTCATCAGGTTCGGCACGGGGTTGCCGGGCGCGAGCGCGCCGAAGGTGAGCTGTGTGACCTTGCCCATCGCGCCGACCGGTGTAGTGTTGGTTTCGCCGGACACGCGCGCCGCGACCATCGCCAGCATGAATGACAGGACCACCGCCAGAATCGCCATCCACCAGGCGATACCGAAGAATGTAATCTGTAACACCACGGCGCTGATCGTGGCCACGATCATAAGCAGCAGGAAGTAGCGCATCGGCGGATCGCCGCCGGCACTGTCCCCGCCGGCCTTTCCGAGGTTGGTGAACGTCCGCACGATCGAGCGCCACGAGAACGCGAATGACACCAGCGAGGCCACCACCATCAGCGTCACACCCGGCCATAGCAACCAGGTGACGCCGTCCACATTGGTGAACACCGCCGGCGAGTAAGCCGTCCGGGCGCTCAGCGCGGCGATCGACGCCTTCCAGTCGGCGTCGTCCGGATGCGCGCCGGAAAGCGCCTTGGCGTCCGCGACGGAGAGAACACCCGTCGCGCGCAGCCGTTGTGCGGCCGCGTCATACGCGACGCGTCCCGCGAAGGCCGGCGGGATGTCGCTCCACCCGCGCGGCGCGTTGGAGCGATCAAAGGCCGTCGTGACGGCGGTCGCCCATTCCGTCACGAATGATTCACCCAATGACGAAGTCCCCGGCTTCAATTCCCGCCCGAACGCCAGAAGCGCATCGCGCTGCTCGGGAGTCATCCTGCCGAGCACGCTCAACTGTTTGGTGGCACCATTGAAGCTCGCGAAGCCGGACAGTTCCCATGGCAGCTTCAGCCCCGGCGGCGGCGCGGCGGTCAGCGTCACCCGCGTCGTCACCGGCACGCTGCTCGAATACTGGAATGCCGCGGCCAGCTCGTCCATAGCCCGCGACCACTCCGACGTTCCCTGATGCGCGCGCAGCTTCTCCAGCGCCGTTGCATCCAACCCGCCCATCGCACGCAGTTCGCCGGCCTCCAGTCGTACCGGAAACTCCGCCGGTATCGCCGCCGTCAGCGAACCGGCGTGGGCGACACGCAGCCCGCGCTGTGATCGGCGATAGAGCCGCTGCACGGCCTCGCGATAGGATTCGTCCTCGCTGAGCGCCAGCAACTGGTCGCGCTCGGCGACCGTCATTACGCCCTGCCATTCCAGCACGCGCGGCTCGCGACGATAGAGCGCGAAGCCCTCCGGCGGCTCGGGCAGCTTGCCGACCACCTCGGCCGGCAACACCGCCAACGGCTCTGTGATCGTGACGCGCATCACGCCGCGATCGAGCAGCCAGGGTGAAATCACCAGCCACGCCAGCACCGCGCCGCCCAGCAACGATGCCCCGGCCCGCATCCCGATCAAGCCGCCCGCCCCCAGCAGCAGCACCGACGGATCGAGCGCGAAGCGGATCGGCCGGAGCGCCACCTCTCCGACGGCCCACCCGGTTGGAGCCCACGCCGCCAGCTTGAAGTCCCCGGCGCCGACTTTTCCCAGCGCCCATTTCACGGGCATGGGCGTGGCTTCCAGCAGCTTCATGACGATCCCGACTGCCGCCGCCCAGCCCAGCATCGCCACCCGCGCCATCGCCTCCGCACCACGCGCGTACATCTCGCGCAGCGTCGCGGCGCTGGCGATTCCCGATGGAAACGGCAGCTTGTCCACCTCGATCATCTGCCGCCGCAGGGGAATTGCCACCGCGATGCCGACCAGGCTCACGCCCCCCAGCCAGGTCGTCAGCTCCAGCCAGGTGAACTTCATGTCCGGCACGAGCAGGATCAGCGCCGGAATTGCCGATACCAGCCCCAGCGACGACACCAGCGCGGCCGACGAGGCGGCCGTCTGATTGATGTTGTTTTCCAGCATTCCCCACGGGCGCGTCCCGGCGACGGTGCGCAGCGCCTGCCAGAAGCCGAAACTGACGAGCATCGCCAGGATCGACATGTTGAAGCCCCAGCCGATCTTCAGGCCGGTGTAGATGTTGGACGCGGAGAGAACGCCGCCGATCACCATGCCGGTCAGGACCGCCCGCAGCGTCAATTGCGGCGAAAAATGATCCAATGGCGGGGGTCCCGCGTCGGCCGGCACGACAGGCGGGGCGGCATCCTGGGGCGGCTGCGGTGCGGGTGTCCGACTCATGATCGCTCCGTTCGCGTGTCCAGTTGGGGGGAGATCGTGGTTCGCGGTACTTGCCCGTGTGCATAGTGTCTGCGCGGCCGTGCGCAGGTCAAACCGATTCCGGCCCCGATTCGCGGATTTTCGCAACGAGCAGGTGGTATGTGCGGTTCCCGATCCAGGGGCGCGGACCTATCGCGCGCGCGGCGGTGCCGGTAGATTTCGGGCAGAATTGCACCTTGTATCGCCGGAGTGACTCGATGAGCATGACCCGTCGCGGATTTCTCGCCACCGTCGGAGCCGGCTCGGCCATGGGGGTCGGCGGAGCGCTTTCGGCCGCCGCCCAGGATGCACCGGCGCTACCCAAGCCCGCCAACGGACCGATCGTCATTGGCAGCCGCAACGCGCTGGCAGCCGCCACGCGGGCGGTGGGGGGTATGCGAAAGGGCGAGGATCCGCTGGACGCTGTCATCCGCGGAATCAACCTTGTCGAGGACGACCCGAACGATGATTCCGTCGGCCTGGGGGGGTTGCCGAATGAGGACGGTGAAGTCGAGCTGGACGCCTCGGTGATGGACGGGCGGACGCACAAGGCCGGCGCGGTCGCGAGCCTGCGGCACATCCGTAACCCCGCCAGCGTCGCGGCACTGGTGATGCGCCGGACGGATCACGTGCTGATCGTCGGGGATGGGGCGCTGCGGTTCGCCCGCGCGCACGGCTTTCAGGAAGAAAATCTGCTCACCGACAAGGCTCGCCGGGTGTGGCTGGAGTGGAAGGAGCAGCACAGCGAGCATGACGACTGGCTGCCGCCCGAGGGGACGGAGAAGAAGAAGGAATTCGGCTGGAAAACGCGGATCGACGGCTCCGATTTCACCTATGGCACGATCCACGTCTCAGCCCTTACGCCCGCCGGCGACCTGGTCGGCTGCACCTCGACCAGCGGATTGAGCTTCAAGATTCCGGGGCGCGTCGGCGATTCCCCGATCATCGGGGCCGGACTGTTCGTGGATAACCAGGTCGGGGCGGCCGGGTCGACGGGGCGGGGTGAAGCCAATCTTCAGAACTGCTCCTCGTTCCTGGTCGTCGAGCTGATGCGGCAGGGTCGCACGCCCGAGGAGGCCTGCTTCGAAGTGCTGCGTAGAATCGCCGGGCGGACGGAAAAGCGGCTGCTCAACCCGGCCGGCGAACCGGGGTATCAGTTGAAGCTGTACGCCGTGCGCCGGGACGGCCTGACCGGCGGCGCGGCGATGCGGCCGGTGGAGGCCGAAATGGTCGTGCATGACGGCCGCGAGGCAAAGAAGCTGAAGATGAAGACGCTGTATGGCGGGTAGGGGCGCGATCTGTCGGATTCTGACGCTTCTTGCGGCGGCGCTCGTGAGCAGCGGCTGCGGCGCGTTCTCCCTGCGCCTGTTTCCGCCGCAGCTTGGTGCTGAGTCGCTCGAGGGCGGCGAGGTTGAGCTGCGCTATGATCTGAATCGCGACGGCCGCCCGGATTTCGCCGAGCGCCACGCGGCCGATTCCCAGGTTCACCATATCCGCTTTGACGTGCAGAACGGAGGCGCTGCGCTGCCTTGGCCCACCGGCGGCGACGTCACCGACCTGATCATCATTGTTGACAGCATTCCGTTCGAGGTGGTCGAGCAGGCATGGAATTCGGGCCGACTGCGGCTGTTCGCGCCGCCCTCGCGCACGATTGCTCCCTTCCCGGCGGTGACGGATCCGGCCATCAACGATCTGCTCGGCTGCGGGCGAGCGCTGGGCGTGGAGGCGATGTACTACGCGAACGGCGCGCCCAGCGCGGCGCTTCGCGAGTACTCGAACTGGAGCAACTCGCCGTGGGCGCGGGTGATGAACTACCGGCTGTGGGCGCCGGCGCACGGGCTGGCGTATCTCGATCCGGGCACCTGGCTGTTGCACGAGCTGGGGCGGGTGCAGGCCGGGTTTCATGAACGGCACGAGAGTGGCGACGCCCGCCCTTATCTCGCCTACCTGGTCGGCGGTTCGAGCATTGGTGCGCGGTATGCCCGCAAGGGGCATGAGTACGCACTGGACCTGCTTGATCGCATGTGCCGCGCGGTGATCCACCGCGCGCACGGCCGGGTGCGGATCACGCTGATGTCGGACCATGGTCACACCTACGAGGACCCCGTCCGCGTTCGGTTGAGTGAGGCGCTGCGCGTGGCGGGCTTTCATCCGGTATCACGGATTCGGGGACCGCGCGACGTGTTCATTCCCGAGTGGGGGATGATCTCGTGCGCGTCGATCTATACCTCCGCGCCGGTGGAAGCGGCGGCCGCGGCGGCGCGGCTGGAGGGTGTGGAGCTGACGCTCGCCCGCGATCCGAGCGAAGCGGCTGCGCGGCTGGTCTTTGCTGGCGAGGCGTCGGCGCGGATCGAGTGCCTGGACGACGGCTGGTTCCGCTACCAGACTTCGCAGGGTGACCCGCTGCAGCTCGCGCCGCAATGGGCCGAGTTGTGTGCCGCAGGCAAAGCGCGCGCGGACGGTGCGATTCATGACTCTGTTCTGTTCGAGGCGCTGGCGCGGCATCGATTTCCCGACTCGCTGATGAGGCTCTGCCGCGCGGACGATCTGTTCGCGCATCCGCCGGACGTGTACGTCTCGCTCTCGCCCGGGCACTTCAGCGGCGAGACCACCTTCCGGGCGGTGGTCGGGCTGAACGCGACGCACGGCAGCATCCGCGACGACAGCTCCTGCGGGTTCGTGATGACCACCGCCGGAGCGCTGCCGCCGGTGCTGCGAAACGCCGATGTCGGCGCAGCGCTGCGGCGGGCAGGCGTGCACACGCCCGACTGCGGAGCGTCCGAATGAATGACACCGCCCGTGCACTGATGCTGGGGACGCTCGTGGTGATCGCGGCCGTGGCGCTGCTCTCGGTGGTCAGCGGCTGCTTCTCGGAGCGCTCCTTCGTCATGCGGGCCGCGGATGTGCGCATGCTGCCGGCGCGTTCGGACGAACCGGCGGCGGCGGCGGACGTGTCGCCGTCACAGCGCACAGACGCGCGTACATGGCTCCGCCGCGTTCATCGTGAGTTTGCCGGACTGCTGCCGCATCATTCGCGCCCCGCGCTTGTGACGCAGGATCTGTGTGACGCCGACGGCCGGCCGACGGACGTGTTCGCGCACTTCCGCGTGAATCCGGACACGCTGCACACGCTGGCGGGCAACTGCCGCGGGATTGCATTCACCGCGCAAGCGGCGGGGGCGAAGTCTTACATCGAGACCCCGGCGCCGGATTGGAACGGGTTCGAGGACGTGTGGATTCCCGTGGGCGGCGGGCTGGAGCTGTGCGGGCGGCTGGGGCTGGCGCGGGATGAATTCGGTGCGCCAATCGTTGCCGACTGCATCGTGATATTGCCGGGGCTGCTGGGCGATAACGGCGTTTTGCGGACGCGCGACATTGCCGCCGGGCTTCGGGCCAACGGCTTTCACGCGCTGGCGCTGGAGCAGCGCGGTCACGGGCAGACCGAGCGCCGCTTCGGGCACGTGGCGTACACCTGGGGGGCGCTGGAGACGGGAGAACTGCTGGCGGTCAGCGAGTGGCTGACGGCCCAGCCGTCGGTGCGCCGGACCGGGCTGATCGGCTTCTGCTGGGGGGCGAATCACGCGCTGCTGGCGGCCTGGGAGGACGGCCGCGGTGCGGACGATCGCGGCGTGCCCGAGCGGCTGGCGCCCTTGCAGCGAAGGGCGGGTTCGGGGCCGCACTATTCTGCGGGGATCGTGGCCTGCTCGCCGGTGCTGCGCTTCGAAAAACTGATTGAGGCGACGCGACGCGAGTGGAGCGTGCTCAAGCACCCGGTCTATGACGCGCTGCAGGACACGCTTGAAGCGCGATCCGTTCGCAAGGGCTACCCGGAGGCGACGCGCAGCCTGCGCCGACTGCTCGAGATGGACGCCGCCATTGACCCGTCGCTGTATGACGGCATCGTGGACGACGGCATCCACTACGTCCGACTCATGCCGCACAACGGCGTACCGGTCGTCGCGAAGCTGGAGGCGGCGCGCGTGCCGGTGCTGATCATCCACGCCGCGAATGACCCGCTCGCGCCGGCGCAGGAGATCGCGGATTTCATGGCCCCGCTGGACAATCCAAACGTGGCGGCCGTGATCCTGCCGGACGGCGGACACGTCGGCTTCGCTCCCTATGCGCGGCGCTATTTCTACAGCCTGCTGGCCAACTTCTTTCATGTCGACCGCGGGCCGGCGGCGATTCCGCCTGGCCGGGGGTCGGCCGCGGCGGGCCGGGAGTAGAATCCGCACGAGTACGTTGGGGGCAGATGTCGCCCGTGTGCGAACAGCCGGCGGGAGGAGAGTGTTCTATGGCGGGTGCGGATGCAACGGTCGAGGCGCAGGTCGCCGAGTTTCGCAAGGATTTCGAGACGCTGCGGGCCGAGATCGCCAAGATGATCGTCGGTCACACCGAGATCGTGGACGGCGTGCTGGTGTGCCTGTTCGCGGGCGGACACGCGCTGCTGGAGGGTGTGCCGGGGCTGGGCAAGACGCTGCTGATCCGCACGCTGTCGCAGGCGCTGTCGCTCGATTTCTCGCGCATCCAGTTCACCCCCGACCTGATGCCGGCCGACATCATCGGCACGAATCTCATCGCCGAGGATCCCGCTACCGGGCGGCGCGGTTTTCAGTTTCAGAAAGGCCCGCTCTTTTCGCAGATGGTGCTGGCCGACGAGATCAACCGCGCCACGCCCAAGACGCAATCCGCGCTGCTCGAAGCCATGCAGGAGCAGAGCGTGACCGCCGGCGGCACGCACTACCGCCTGGAGCCGCCGTTCTTCGTCATGGCGACGCAGAACCCGATCGAGCAGGAGGGCACCTATCCGCTGCCGGAGGCCCAACTCGACCGTTTTTTCTACAAGCTCATCGTCGGCTACGGCGGGCGTGACGACCTGAAGCTGATCCTCGACCGCACCACCAGCGGCGAGCGGCCGCAGATCCGCCCCGTAATGGATGGGGCGCGGATCGTTGCCTGCCAGCAACTGGTCAAGCGCGTCGTCATCGCGCCGCACGTCGTGGATTACGTCGTGCGGCTGGTCCTGGCCACCCACCCCAACGGCGCTTTCGCCACGCCGTCCGTGAACAAGTATGTCCGCTGGGGCAGCAGCCCGCGCGGCGCCCAGGCGCTCACGCTGGCGGCGAAGATTCACGCGATGCTGGACGGGCGCTACAACGTCAGCTTCGACGACGTGAAGCGGGCGGTGCTGCCGGCGATGCGTCATCGGCTGCTGCTCAACTTCGAGGGCGAGGCCGAAGGGCTGTCGACCGACGTGGTGCTGAACGACGTGCTCGCTTCCGTGCGCACGCAGGAATCCGCGGCGGCCTGATCGTCAGCGATGCGGGACGACCGACCGAAGTTTGATTGACGTGACAGCGCTCTTGATTGGGAATATCAGAAGATAATTTCAGAGGTAGCGCAAGCAGGGGGTGTCAATTCTGTCGCGGCTGTCGTCTTTCTGCTCGACCGATTCGGATGCAACAGCCGAAAGCGCCTGCGGATTCATCGGCGCTCGCGTCAACGGGAGTTGAAGTTCGTGGCGCGACCCGCTCCGGGGGCGCTCAGCGGCGTCCAATCGCGACAATCGGCGGCCGCGGCCGCGTGGTGCGCCGGTTTCGCGTCAGATCCCGTCACCGTCGAAACAGGTCATGACCGGGTCGTGGAACGCGGCGATGGTCGTGTCCGTGAGCGAATACGTGTTCATGCAGAGCAGCGGGGGCGAATAGACATGCAGTGTGATCAGGTCGCCGCTTTCCAGGTTTGACACCTGGTGAATGTCCGAGTCCTGCGTCGCGCACACGCCGTTGACGGTCAGGCGGCCGGAGCCGGTTGCGAAAATGTGCCCCAGCGGTGTCCGATCGAAAATGGTCTCTGTGGCCGTGCCCAGCAGTACTTTCACGCCACAGCTTGAGCCGGTGTGATCGTGGATCGGGCTGCGCTGGCCACTGCGCCAGCAGAGGATCAGGGCCTGGTAGGCCGGCCCGGCGTGGAGCAGGTTGCGTTGATAGCGGTCGCTGCCAAAGCGGGCGTGGCGGTGGATCTCGGCCACGCTGATCTTGAGGTTCGAGAGGCGGATGCGCAGCTCGTCCAGCGGGATGCGCCCACTGTGCTCATCGAGCGCGGCGAGGAACTCGCCGAGCGTCTGCGGGGCGTCGGCTGGACAACAACCGGGTTCGGTATCAGGAATCGTGGCCATGCCCTTGATGCTACCATCCGCCGCGGGAGGGTTCAAAGCAATTCAGCGGCGGCGGCCGGGCGGTTCTCGGACTACCGCAGCGCCGCCACCGGCTCCGGCGTCGGAAGCAACCCGCGGCTCCGCATCAGCGCGAGATACTCCGGTCGCGGATCGGGGTAGGCGTCCTTTGCCGGCAGGTTCCACTTGCGGAACAGGCGCTCATTGTCGGCGTCGCGCAGGCGGGCCGCATCATCGCGCTTGCGATCGTCCTGGTGCTCCGCGTGATAGATGCGCGCGTCCGGCGCCCCGATCACGCGCAGCCCGGCCTGCACCTGCACCTTGAGCGACAGGTCCGGATCCCAGGCGCAGAAGACATACTCCGGGTCGAGCCAGCCGAGCTGGCGGAGCAGCGCGGTTCGCAGCAGGCCGAAGTTGGCGTAGGGCCGTCCTCGCACATGCAGGATGCCGAATCGCTCCATCGGACGCGGATTGGCGCCTGTTGTCGCGGGATCGCTCAGCGTGACGCCCGCCGGCGGCCACGGCACGTCCATCCCGTGAAGCTCGTTCCACGGTTGGTGATGCGTATGGTAGAAGGCGACCATGCCGACGTCGGTCATGTCGGCCCGCTCGATCAGGTCAAGGGCCGCACCGAAGGCGCCGGGCAGCGGGTAGGCGTCATCATTGAGCCACATCACGTAGTGCCCGCGGGCCATGCGCAGCCCCAGGTTATACGCGGCGCAACAGCCGCCGCGCCGCCCCTCGATGTGCGTGCGCAGGTCGCGCTGTCCGGCGAGGAATTCGCGCGTGCCGTCGCGGCTGTCGCCGTCCACCACGATGATCTCGGCATCGTCTGCACCGACGGATTCGACGATGGCCCGGCGGGTGTGCATCAGACACTCGCGCAGCAGGGGCAGGCGGTTGCAGGTCGCCAGGACGATGCTCAGGTGCGGGGCGCCGCGCTCGAGGGGGTTCATGCCGGGCTTATCGACCGGGAGCGGTGAGCGCGGCAAGCGGCTGAGCGTCGAACGCACGGCGCGAGGTGGTGAGGGGCGGGGCGCGGGCGAAAATTGCGCCGATCGGCTTGCATTGACGCGGGATGGCGGATTTAATCCCCCGTTCCGGCGGTCCGGGGTGTGCGACCGCCGATCCGGCCTCGTTAGCTCAGTTGGTAGAGCAGCTGACTCTTAATCAGCGGGTCCTAGGTTCGAGCCCTAGACGAGGCATTTCCCCCTTTCGTCATAGCACGAGCTTATAGCCCACGGCGTGCGCCGTCAGGATGTGGCGGGGATTGCGCGGGTCGGGTTCGAGCTTGCGGCGCAGGCTCACGATGTGGTTGTCCACGGTGCGGTCGGCCGGGGAGATGCCGGCGCCCCAGATGCGCTCGAGCAGCTCGGTGCGCGGCACGGCTTCGCCGGCGCGCTCGACCAGTAAGCGCAGGATTTCCGACTCGTAATAGCCCAGCGGCTGCTCGCCGCCGTCATCCGCGGTGACCTTCTGGCGGATGAGGTCCACCTTGCGCTTGCCGATCGTAAAGACGGATTTCCCGCCGGCGGGCGCCGCGCGGTCTGAGCGGCGCAGGGCGGCGTTGATGCGGGCCAGCAGTTCGCGCAGGGAGAAGGGCTTGGTGACGTAGTCGTCGGCGCCCAGTTCGAGGCCGCGGACCTTGTCGATCTCCTGGCTGCGGGCCGAGAGGATGATGATCGGCATGGTTGCGCCGCTGTCGCGCAACCGGCGGCAAACCTCAAAACCTTCCATGTCGGGCAACATGATGTCGAGCAGCACCAGGTCGGTCGGCTGCGCGGCAACGGCGGCCAGTCCGGCGGCGCCGTCCGCGGCGTGCGTGACGGTGTGCTTCTCGAACTCCAGGTTGTCGCGCAGTCCCATGGCCAGGTTCGGCTCGTCCTCGATGATCACGATGTGCGGCATGGTCGGGGTGCCTCGCGTTCGTGTGGGTTGCGGGGAGTGTACCGCGCTCCGGGGTGGCGGCGCACCGCGGCCCCGACGACTGCGCTGCAATCGCCGGGGCCGCCGGAGGTTCATCCACTCGGCCACGGTCGGCCGGCGCGGTTCATCGCACCAAAAGTCAGCGGGCGGTGAACTGTGCTTCGAGCACGCGCTCGATCCGCGAGCGGCTCTCGGTCAGGTGCGCCCGGGTGGCGAAGTCGATCTTGTCGGCCGACTTGCCGGTGAGCGTGGTGTTGAGCTGAGCGCTCAACTCGCGCAGCGCCTGGCGGACCATTCCGTTGAGGTCGGCCGACATGCCGGAGCCGGGCGGAAGCTGCGCGAGGCCGAGCATCAGGTTCAGATGCTCGCGCTGCAGGTTGCGCGCCGTGGACGGGATCATCGGCTGCGCGTCGCTGGCGGTGCCAGCGGGGGCGCGGGTCGCGCTGGCCCAGACGCCGTCGCGCAGGCCGACGATCAGTTCGGCGGCGGTGAACTTGCGCGGGTCGGTGCTCTTAAGCTCCGTGTCGTAGAGCCGCTGCAGCAGCATCGGGCTTAGCAGGCTGACCAGCGGCATGGTCTGGAGCATCGCGATGCGCTCGTGGATGGGGTAATCCACACGCATCGGGGCGTTGGTAGCCCAGTCGCTCCAGCGCGGCACGGTCAGGTTATTCAGCACCTCGGGCGGGATCTTGAAGAACTGGTCGCTGAGGACGTTCTCGATCGTGAACTTCAGCGCGGCGCGCTGCGTCTCGCCGTCGATCGGCACGAACGCCGGGCGCTTGGTCGGGTCGCCGTGGTAGTCGCGGTTGGCGGATAGACCGCCGATCAGGCGCACCACGAAGCCGAAGTTGCGGGCCCGCTCGTTGAGCACGATGTTGAAGGCCTGCGTCGTGAAGTAGCGAGGATCGCCATCGCGGGCGGCCCAGTCGAGGATGCCGGCCAGCAGCTTGTCGGCCAGTGCGATCCGCACCCGCGCCCAATCCAACTGGTTGTTGGAGAAGTCGTAGCGGTTGGTGTAGGGATCGGGGGAGAAGATCCCCATCGTGTCTTCGTCGGTGTTGTAGTCGAGGCCCGGCTGGCCGTGACGCGAGGCGATGGCCTTGAGCATCTCGTCCTCGCCCTTGTCCTCCTTGCCCGGCACCTTGTAGCCGTACTCAATCGCCCAGCGGTCGTACGGGCCGATCGTCGGCGTGACCACGTGGCGGAGCTTGTCCAGCTCGTCATCAGCGAAGAACAGCAGCGGGTTGTAGTCCATCACGGAGGCGGTGGTAGGCTCGTCCGTCCCGTCGCGGCGACGGCGGACCTCCTCCATGCTGAGCCATGCCGACGACTTGAAGTTGTGGCGAAGGCCCAGCGTATGGCCGACCTCGTGCGTCACGACCTCGGCGATGGCCTGGCCGATCAGCTTCTCCGGCACCTTCTTCCCCGAGCCGGTGGCCAGCATGGCGGTGTTCAGCAGTGCAAGCTGCTGCGACATGCCCTCGGCGTGCGAACAGCCGCGCGCAGCGCAGTCGAGGTTCATACTGCGCAGCATGCTGTCGATCTGGCGGTCGCGCTCGAACCCGTAGCGATCCACGAGCTGCACGTGCGGGTCGCGCAGGAAGTGCGGAAGCAGGTCGGGGAACTGCTGCTGGTAAAGGCCCAGCCACGGGGCGTTCTCGCGGGCGATCGCGGGCGGCGTGAAGATGTCGAACTGGTTGTTCATCCAGGCGCGGACGAACGAGTCGTCGAACAGGATGTCGGCGTCGAGAATCTGCCCGGTGCGCGGATCGGGGCGCGACGGCCCCATGGCAAACGCGCGGCCTGAGACGATCCAGCGGAAGAAGTTGTAGCGGGCGTCCTCGGGGTCGTAGGAGGCGTATTCGTTGTCGTCGGTCTGCTGCTGGACGACGATCGCGTCCACGAAGCCGATGTCCTCGAAGGCCTTGTTCCACTCCTCGATGCCCAGGCGCACCCAGCGGCGCCACTGGATCGGCACGGTCTTCTCGATGATGAAGACGATCGGCTTCTTCGGCGGGCTGAGTTCCAGCGACGGGTCGCGCTTTTCGAGCTGCCAGCGGTTGATGTAGCGCTCGGCCGTCTCGCGGGCCTCGCTGGGCTTGGACCAGTCCACGCGGGTGGTCATGAAGTAGCCGATGCGCTGATCGGCGGCGCGGGGCTTGTACGAGCCGAGCTTGGGCAGGCGCTGGAAGGCGTAGGCGATGGAGATGGTGTCCCCGCCGCGGCCGCCGCGCTGCTGCACGGCCAGCTCGACCTCGATCAGCACGTTGTCCGGGAAGACCTTGACCTTGGTGAAGCGGCTCAGGTCGGGCCGGATGTTATCGCCGAAGCCGATCAGATCGCCCTTGAGCAGCGCGCCGAGGTCGATCACCGGGTCCTGGCCCGACATCGTGACGATCGGGGTGGAGGCGATGTAGCTCTCCGAGTAGGTCCGGCGGATGACGTCGGCGACGGGCTTGTCGTCTTTCGTGATCCAGCGGATGTCCGGCGTGACCAGCTTGAAGTGCTTGTCGAGCACTTCGCCGCGGACGAGCCAATCGGTGGTCTGGAAGCCGGTGAGCGGGCCGCCGCCGCTGATGCTGGTTGCGAACAGCAGGTCTTCCTTGAGAAGCGCCCGCGGAATGCGCAGCAGCACCTTCTCCGGGTCCTTTTCCTTGTCGGAGGGGTCGTAGCGATAGACGGTGAACAGCCCCTCCTCGGCCTTCATGTCCTTGGTGACTTCGGCGAAGTCCGGAAAGCGCTTGGGCTTGCGGGCCTCGGCGGCCTTCGCTTCGGCGGGCTTGGCCTCGTCCGGCTTGGCCTCCTGCGCCGACGCGACGGACGCGCCGAGCGACAGCATCGCAATCGATGCGACGGACAACCATGGGCGGATGCGCATGTGCACTGCTCCCTGAAATTGAAAAGGCGCGAGCCGGCCGCAAGGCGATCATTCGCCCGGCTCGCGGGTGACACCCATCCCCCCGAATCTCCGACAATCTACCCCGCCAATCGGCCGCGAACAACGCACGGCCCGCCCCCCCTACAGTTTCTGACGCGGCCTCTCCCCCCGCGGACCGCCGGATCTGGCGTGCGAATCCGCCTTCGCGCCACCCAACGCCAGCAGTCGCTTCCATAGCGACCCGGCGACCGGCATGACCGAAAGCCGGCCGATCCGCACCAGTGCAAACTCGGCGAAGGCCGGGTCGGCCTTGATTTCAGCGAGCGTGACGGGTCGCGGCAGCCATGAATCGAAGCGCACGTCCACCACGACGCGCCGTCCGTCGGGATCGCCCGGGTCGGGGCGCGGGGCGGACGCGATCGTGCCGCGCGCGACCACGCTTTTCTCGTTCCCGGTGTGGTAGATCAGCAGGCCGTCGCCGCGGCTCATGGCGCGCAGGTGAAGCTGCGCGGCGGCGTTGCGGACGCCCTCCCAGGCGGTCACGCCGTCGCGCTCGAGATCCCCGGCCGAGTAATCGTCCGGGTCGCCCTTGATCAGCCAGTACGCGGGCATGCCGGCGTGTTTACACCCACACGTCCACGATCGAGAAGGCCAGCGCGATTGTCTCGATCACTTCCGTGGCGACGCACCCGCCCTGGGCGACGGTGCCGACGGCCGCGGCGCTGATCAGCAGCAGCCAGCGATTGCGGGTTGTCATGGTCAACTCCCGATGGTTCGCGCGCCGGGCGACGTGCCCGGGGGGGGCGCGAATGGTTCAAAGCTTCGGATGAGCGGTCGGCAGACCGGCCGATCTGTCCTGTCCGCCGGTGAGGCCGTAGTCGGTGACGGCTGGGTTTTTGCGCGGCTTGGCGTCCTTCGTGCGATCGAAGACGTCCAGCAGCTTTTCCTTGTCGAAGATCATCTCTTCGCGGGTGCGGCCGACGATGTCGTAGTGCGGGGTCAGCTCGATTGCGTCGCAGGGGCAGGCTTCCTCGCACATGCCGCAGTAAATGCAGCGCAGCTCGTCGATGTCGAACTTGACCGGGTACTTCTCGCGGTCGGGCCAGGGCGATTCGCCCGCCTCGATATGGATGCAGTGCGCCGGGCAGGCCGTGCTGCACATGAAGCAGGCGACGCAGGCGATCCGGCCGTCGGGGTCCTTGTTCAGGCGATGCACGCCGCGGTAGTTCGAGACGCGCAATTCGCGCTTCTGCTCCGGATATTGCACCACCACGCGGTTTCGCCGCTTGATGTTGAACATGTGGCGCAGCGTCGTCCGGAAGCCGGAGAGGATCTGCGGGAGGTAGAGCCGTTCGACGGCGGTCAGCTCCGGCGGATGCAGGATCAGCAGGTCTTCGTCGCGAATCATGCATTACATCCTATGCGGCCGCGCCGGGCGCGGCGCGGAGCGTTGTGCTGTTCAGGCGCGCGGGGCGGCCGACCGCCCGCCGCCGGGGGCCACCTGCACTGCCGGCATGTAGACCTGCCGGCCCGTGACCGGCGCCTTGGCCATTGCCGACACGATCACGGCCAGCACGAACACGGCGGCGTTGACGGCCAGGTTCGCCGCCAGCAGCTTGTGCCAGCCCATGTAGACCAGCAGGCCGTTGCCGATGACCAGCCCCAATCCCATCGGCACCATGGACTTCCACGCTACGCGCATCAACTGGTCGTAGCGGAAGCGCGGAACGGTCCAGCGGATCAGCATGAACAGGCCGATGAACGCGGCGATCTTGGCCCAGAAGACGGTGAATTTCAGCAGCGCTCCGAACAGCGTCGTGTCGGCCGGGTCGGTCAGCCCCCACACATGCCAGCCGCCAAAGAACACCGCCGTCATGATCGCGGCGCTGGTCATCATGTGGGCGTATTCGCCCAGCGGGAACATCGCGAACTTCATCGAGCCGTACTCGACGTGAAAGCCGGCGATCAGCTCCTGCTCGCACTCGGCCAGGTCAAAGGGCGCCCGGTTGGCCTCCGCCAGCGACGCGATCAGCACCATGATGAACGCGATCGGCTGAAACGCCACCCACCACAGGCCGGTGGAGGCCTGCTCGGCCACCAGCACTTCCAGCCGCAGGCTCCCGCCGATCAGCAGCATCGCCAGCAGCGCCAGGCCGAGCGGCACCTCATAGCTAAGCATCTGCGCCGTGGCGCGCATGCCGCCGTAGAAAGCGTACTTGTTGTTACTCGACCAGCCCGCCAGCACGACGCCGTAGACCGCCAGCGACCCCACTGCGAGAACATACAAAAAGCCCACGTCGAGGCTGGCCGCCTGCGTGCTGACCGTCTGCCCCGGCTCCATCCACGGCCAGTGAATTTCGCCGGCCCATGGCACGATCACGAAGCCCAGCAGCGCGGTAATGAAGGCGATTGCCGGCGCGAGAATAAACGTCGGCCGATCCACGTGGCCGGGGGTGTAATCCTCCTTGAGGATGAACTTGATCCCGTCGGCCAGCGGCTGCAACAGTCCCCACGGGCCGACGCGGTTCGGCCCCTTGCGATCCTGGATGTAGCCCGAGAGCTTTCGTTCTGCGAGGATGCAGATCGCGCAGCCGTTGATCAGCGGCCCGAGCAGCACAATCGCCGCCATCAGGATCGAGAACGTGAACTGGTTCGCGAGAAACCAGCGACCGAAATCCATCAGCGCTTCGATCATGGGCCTGCCTGCTGCTCCTGGGGCGCTTGTATATCAGCGCCGCCGCGGCGATGCGGTCCGCCGCCGATCAACTACTTTTTCGGCTGTTTAGCGACAATGCCCGCCAGCTTTCGCCAGCAGGCGCTAATGCGCGTGCGCCGGCTCCTTCGCCGGCACAAACGGCGAGCCGAATTCCGCCAGTTGAGCCGACATCTTCTCGCGAATTTTGCGGGCGCGGTACAACCCGCTCTCGCCGGCCAGCTCCGCGAAGAACTGTCCCTCGGTCTTGACGCCCTCCAGCGGCGGGATGGCCCGCTCGAAAGCCTGCACGAGTCCGTCGACATTGACGAAGCAGCCCTCGCGCTCGGCCCACGTGGATGCCGGCAGCACGATCGCGGCCGCGTCGGTCAGTGCCGAGGTGAACAGGTCGTGCATGACCAACAGGCCGACCCGGGCCAGCGCCGCGGCGGCGCTTGCGCTGACCCACGAGGCGGGATAGCCGCCCGTGACATATGCCGCCGAGAAGCGCCCCGCGCCGGCGGCGGAGATGAACTCGTCCCAGCGCATCTGCGGCCCGCCGGCGGCGGTGATGATTCGCTCGATTCCGCGCCGATTGGGGGCTTTTTCCGACAGGATGACGAACCCGGCGGGGAACTTTTGATCCTGACCGGTGACGGGCAGGTATCCGCCCACCAGGGTCGCCTGCGGCGCGATCTTGCGCATGAATTTCGCCAGCAGCCACGCCTCCTCGCAGGCCAGGTGCGGGCTGAGTACGACGGCCGTTCCTGTGCCGCGATCGGCCTTGGCGGCCGCGCCGAAGCGCTGCGTCAGCAAGGCAGGCAATTCTTCCCAGCGCAACTGGCGCTCGGCGCCGGGGTCGCGCAGCCGGGGCTGCGACAGCCGCTGGCGGTTGTGGACGTGGGTCCAGCCGAAGCGGCCTTCGTCGCACATCCACCAATGGTTGACCTTCTCGTTGAAGCGCGGACGGATGCGCTTGATCTGGCCGCTGGTCTCGGAATAGTCGATGTGCGTGGTGCAGCCGCGGGCGCAGCCGGGGCAGACGCTGTCGCGCGAGCGCAGCTCCCAGACGCGCTGCTTGAAGAGGAAGCCTTTGTCCAACAGCGCGCCGACGGGGCAGAGGTCCACGACGTTGCCTTGCAGCGGGTTGTCCAGCGGCTCGCCGGGGAAGACGTCGATCTCGGCCCGGTTGCCGCGGTCGACGACGGCCAGTTGCGCGTCGCCGGAGACCTCGCGCGTGAAGCGGACGCAGCGGGTGCACATCACGCAGCGATCGGCGTAGAGCAGCGTGTTCGGGCCAATGTCTTTCTTGGGGTTCTTGTGCTTTTCCTCGACCATGCGGCTGGTCGCGGGGCCGTAATCCTCGGTGTAGTCCTGCAGGTGGCACTCGCCGGCCTTGTCGCAGACGGGGCAGTCCAGCGGGTGGTTCAGCAGGTAGTACTCCATGACGTGCTGCTGATTGTTCCACACGCCTTCGGAGTTGAACCGCACCTCCATGCCGTCCTTGACCGGCGTCTGGCAGGAGGGGATGAGCTTTGGGCTCCAGACCGGCTCGCGCGTTTTTGGGTCAGGTGCTTTCATCTCCATCAGGCACAGCCGGCAACTGGCGACGATGGAGAGGCCGGGGTGATAGCAGTAATGCGGGATGTCCATGCCGGCTTCGAGGGCCGCCCGCAGAACGGGGATGCCCTCGCGGCATTGGATGGTTCGTCCGTCGATGATGATGCTGGGCATAAGCGCTCACGAATGCCGGCGAATCGCCGCGGCCTGACACGGCTACCGGCCGTGGGTCAGGCTCATCGCCGCGGCCGGTTACGACACCGCCGGCGGTCCGGTGCGGCTATGCGCCGGTGCGCAGCGGGTGGGAGTGTAGCCGCGGGCGGGACGGGGTTCCACACCAGCGCGGCGTGCGTCCGTGGTCGGGCGGGCGGGTGGCGCGTGCGGTGGGATCGCTGTGCGCGGGAGCGTGGCGCAGGGGCGGTTGTGCGGCAGGACGGAGCGAGTCAGGTCGCCCGTCGGCATCGACCGCGGCGGCCGATTTGAGAAAGCTGCCGAACGAGGGCGATGTCGGTGGTGTGCCGACGAAGCGCGCGTTCGTCCCGAAGGGACGGCGGGCTGTAGCTGTAGCCACGGGTGGAGCGAGCGAGTCTGCGAGCGAGCGGAACCCGTGGATGCGGGATTATCCTCCTCCTTTCTTCCTGCCCCGAAAGGGCCCAGAAGGGGCGGCGGAGTGTAGCCACGGGTGGAGGTCGGCACAGGCGACCGGAACCCGTGGGCCCTGGTCGCGCAGCGCGGCCCGCCCCGGATGGGGGCGGAGGAAGGGTGCCGTGCGCGCGTGCACTGCGCGTCTCGACACCCGCGCTTCCTCTGCCCCTCCGGGGCAGGCCCCAAAGACGAATCCGCTTTCCACGGGTTCCGCTCCGTCCGCCTGCCGGCGGACTACGCTCCACCCGTGGCTACATTCCTGCGCGCCTCCGGGGCGAAGGCTCGTACCTTCGACGCGAAGCTGCGCCTCTGCGGCCCGAAGTGTCGAACGGCACTCTCCCACCGTCGCCGCCGCGACTTCGCTCCACGGCCCCGTTTCGCCGCGCGTGCTGAGCCGGCGCAGGGCGTAGTACGCCGTCTTACCGGCTTCGGCCGTCGAAAAGTCGGTTTGCAGCGTGCCGCGAGCTTCGCCGCCGTGGAACCTCGTCGCGCCCGCCGCCTCCTCCTCCGCCTGCTTCGCGACCTGCGCGGGATAGGTCAGCTTCCTCACCTCGATCGCGGCTTTCAGCGACCTGCGGGCCGCTTCCCTCGACTGCCGGGCCGCACCCCGCGACTTTGCCGGGCCGCTTCGGCACCGGCCTGCTGTGGCTAGCAGCCCGTTGATAAAGCTGCCGCGGCCCTAACAGCCCGGTGAAAAAGTCGCTTCGGGTCGATTTCGCCCCAGTGGTGGGGTCAAGCACGAGGCTTTTTCGGCGATCTGTGACTTCTTCAACAGGCTGCCAACAGTCCGTTGATAAAGTCGCCGCGGCTCTGAATAACCGCGTTTTCGACAGCGCCAGCGGGTTCGAAGATGCCCCGAACGGACTTTTTCAATGGACTGCCAGAAAGCCGCGTTTTCGACAGCGCCAGTGGGGCCGAGAATGCCGCGAGCGGGCTTCTTCAACGGACTACTGGGGCCGCAGTCGCGTGCGAGCGGTCATGCACGGCGGGCGATGTCTGCACGCTCAAGGTCCATCACCTTCGCCCAGGCCGCCACAAAGTCGCGGACGAATTTTTTGCCGGCATCCGCGCAGGCATACACCTCTGCGATGGCGCGCAGTTGCGAGTTCGAGCCGAACGCCAGGTCCACCCGCGTCGCGGTCCAGCGCCGCTCGCCCGTCACACGATCGCGTCCCACAAAGAACTGCGCGTCGTCTCCCCCGACGCGCTCCGCCGCTCGCCCGTCAGCGCCATGTGCATGGCGCCCGCCGGCGCGCTGCGCATCGGCACCATCAATGCGCTGCGCATCCGCTCCGGCCGGCAGCCACTCCGTCCGCATGTCGAGCAGGTGGACGAAGAAGTCGGTCGTCAGCGCGCCCGGGCGGGCCGTGAAGGCGCCGTGCGGCGAATCGGCGTGGTTCGCGCCGAGCACGCGCAGCCCGCCGACCAGCACGGTCATCTCCGGCGCGGTGAGCGTCAGCAGTTGCGCCCGATCGACCAGCAGCGCCTCGGCCGGAAGGGCGAACGCCGCTTTCTGGTAGTTGCGGAACCCGTCGGCGACCGGCTCGAGCACGGCAAACGACGCCGCGTCGGTCTGCTCCGCGCTCGCATCCATCCGCCCCGGCGTGAACGGCACGCTGGTCGGGACGCCCGCGTCGGCCGCGGCCTTCTCGATTGCCGCGCAGCCGCCCAGCACAATCAGGTCGGCGAGGGAGACTTTCCTGCCGCCCTTGGCCGCGGTGTTGAATTCGCGCTGGATGGCCGCGTACGCGCCGAGCACCTTCGCCAGCCGCTCGGGCTGATTGACTTCCCAGTCCTTCTGTGGCGACAGGCGGATGCGGGCGCCGTTGGCGCCGCCGCGATGGTCCGAGCCGCGATAGGTCGAGGCGGAGGCCCAGGCCGTCGCGACCAGCTCCGCGACGCGCAGTCCCGACGCGAGAATTTTCGCCTTCAGGGCCGCGATGTCGGCGTCGTCGATCAGTGGGTGGTCCACCGGCGGGACGGGGTCCTGCCAGATCAGATCTTCCGTTGGCACTTCCGGACCGAGGTAGCGCGAGCGCGGCCCCATGTCGCGGTGGGTGAGCTTGAACCATGCGCGGGCGAAGGCGTCGGCGAACTCCTGCGGGTTCTGGTGATAGCGGCGCGAGATCTTCTCATACGCAGGGTCGAAGCGCAGCGACAGGTCCGTGGTGAGCATCGTCGGGGCGTGCCGTTTCGCGGGATCGTGCGCATCGGGGATGGTCCCCGCGCCGGCGCTGCCTTTCGGCCGCCACTGGTGTGCGCCGGCGGGGCTTTTGGTCAGCTCCCACTCATACTTGAAGAGGTTGTCGAAGTAGTCGTTGCTCCAGCGCGTGGGCGTGCGCGTCCAGGTGACTTCCAGGCCGCTGGTGATCGCGTCGCCGCCCTTGCCAGACTTGTAGCCGCTGCGCCAGCCCAGCCCCTGTTCCTCGATCGAGGCGCCCTCCGGCTCCGCTCTGAGCAGCTTCGCATCCCCCGCGCCGTGGCACTTGCCGAAAGTGTGGCCGCCGGCGATGAGCGCCACGGTTTCCTCGTCGTTCATGGCCATGCGGGCGAAGGTCTCGCGGATGTCGCGGGCGGCGGCCAGCGGGTCGGGGTTGCCGTTGGGGCCTTCGGGGTTGACATAGATCAATCCCATCTGCACGGCCGCCAGCGGGTTTTCCAGGTTTCGATTGCCAGAGTACCGCTCGTCGCCGAGCCAGGTTTTTTCCCGGCCCCAGTAGATGTCCTCGAGCGGCTCCCACACGTCCTCGCGACCGCCGCCGAAACCGAAGGTTTTGAGGCCCATTGTCTCCAAAGCGACGTTTCCGGCGAGGATCATCAGGTCGGCCCAGGAGAGCTTGCGGCCGTACTTCCGCTTGATGGGCCAGAGCAGCCGGCGGGCTTTGTCGAGGTTCACGTTGTCCGGCCAGCTATTGAGCGGGGCGAAGCGCTGCGCGCCGCTGCCGCCGCCGCCGCGGCCGTCGCCGGTGCGATAGGTTCCGGCGCTGTGCCAGGCCATGCGGATGAAGAGCGGGCCATAGTGTCCGAAGTCAGCCGGCCACCAGGGTTGCGAATCGGTCATCAGGGCGGCGAGGTCGCGCTTGACGGCGGCCAGGTCGAGGGTGGCGAACTCACGGGCGTAGTTGAAGTCCCGGCCCATGGGGTCGGATTTTTCGGAGTGCTGGCGCAGGAGGTTGAGATTCAACTGGTTCGGCCACCAGTCGCGGCTGGAGGCGCCGCCGCGGGGGGCGGCGTGGAACGGGCACTTCGATTCGCTCTGCATGGTGGATTCCTCGTTGAAGGCGCCGGGGTTGGCAGCGCCGGTCTGTATTGATGTCATCTCGTTTGAGACTGGATCCAATCTTTCGCCACAGTTTCCGCGGCCGGGCGGCTATTCCGGCGGCCGGTCGCGGTTTTCGCTATTTTGCTCGGCGGCGGCCGCGCAGGATTACCTGGTACTCACGAACGTCAAAACCGCGCAGCGCGGCGTGGCCGGAGACCCGGATCGCGTTCCAGGGGATGTCGTAGATCCGGCCGGTTTGCACGTCCACAAAGTGGTGATGGGCCTCGACGTGCGAGTCGAAGACGACGGTGCCCTCCTTGAGAATCTGCGTCCGGAGCAGCCCCTTCTTCACCAGCAGGTTGAGCGTGTTGTAGACGGTTGCGCGCGACACGGTCGGGCACTTTCGGCGGACGCGCTCCCACACGCGGTCGGCTGTGAGGTGCGCGCGCGCGGACAGGACGTGCTCGGCCACCGCGAGGCGTTGCGGCGTGGGTTGAATGCCGTGCCGGCGCATGAGGTTGAGCACGTCCATGGCGGAATAGACTATGTCTAAAACACGACCGCGTCAAACCGGCCCCAGCCACCGCTTGCGCCACCACCGCGGGATCGGTGCCGCGGGCGGGCCGGCGCCGAGCGGCGCATGCCCCGGTGTGCCGTGGTTTCCCTTGTCGTGTGGCGAGAGCGTTGCGCCGGCGCCGCACCGGGGCATTTTCCGGCCTGTCCTGGGAGAGCCGGCCGGTACCGCGAAATAAACACTCGCATGCCCCGAATCCCCCCAGGCGGATCATCGGCCCCGACCGCGCACGATCCGCCGACAAGGAGATGCTCCGTGAGACGGAACTGGCTCGCAGGTGTCATGACGGCCGCGGTCTGCGCCGCCGTCGCCGCCCAGGATCGCAGCTATGACGTTGACGTCGGCAAGGCCAAGGCCGACTGGGTCGAGGAATCACTCGAAGGCGTCGCCGACGAGCTCGGGTTGGACAAGCTCCAGCAGGAGCAGTTTGACCGCATCGTCGCCGACATCATGCCCCGCGCCAGGGCGCAGGGCGATCAGCTCAACGAAAAACTCCGCGAGCTGAGAGCCGTCCGCGGCGACCCCGCCCGCACCGCCGAACTCAACGAGGCCATGCACGAGCTGGGCAACCCCACCCCGTTCTTCGACGAGGCCGTCTCGGGCGTCGAGCCGCTGCTGCGGCCGGAGCAACTCGGGCGGCTCATTGCGGCCGTGGAGCGGGTCGAGGCGCAGGGGCGCGGCTGGGAATGGAATCAGCGCGTCATCGGCGCGCTGCCGCAGGCGCTGGAGCTGGCCGGCGAGTCGCGTGGCCGCTTTCATCAGCTCGTCGGAAAACACATGGGACAGGCCTGGTCCGCCAGCCGCTCGGCCATCGAGCCGCTGCTGGCCGAGATGCGCGCTGCCCGCGAGGCGGGCGACTTCGTGAAGGTTGCGGAGCTGCGGGCGAAGATCAACGCGCTGGAAATGGATCCTGAAAAAGTCACCGCCAACCTGATCGCCGAATTCCGCACACAGCTTGCGCCCGAGCAGGCCACGAAGCTGGACGAATGGCTGGCAACGCGCGGCGGCGAGGAGGGTGGAGCGGGTGCGGACGGCGCGGCGGGTGGTCGCGGCCCCGGCGCGGCGGCGCTCCTGCGAGCGGCGCGTCGCAGCGGGCTCTCGCCGGAGCAGCGTGCCGCCTTGCGTACCATCGAGCGCGAGACCGCAGGTGAGCGCCGCGCCGCGGGCCACGATGGGGCCAAGCGGGCAGCGGTTGCTGAATCGCTGCGCAAGCGGATTGACGCGCTGTTGACGCCGGAGCAGAAGCCGCGCTTCGAAGCCCATCTGTCAAGGTTGATGAAATAGGAACGGGTGGCGCCGCGGCGGTGCTTGTGGACGCGTTTCCGCAATGCCCCCGAAGCGACTTCGATCGCAGCGACACCCCTGTCGCGGCGCCACGCCCGAGATGGTGCTAATCTCCATCGATCAACTGCAGCTCGCGCTCGGCCGCCGCGCGCGTCGACTCCACCCGCGCGGCGGAGCGCAATGCTTCACGCGCCCCGAGCAGGTCGCCCGACGCGCGCAGCGCCTGTCCCAACCCAAGCTGGGCCGCCGGCGCTCGATACGCGGGGTTGTCCCGGCAGATATCGAGTGCGGCTCGAAAGTGATTCACGGCCGCGGCCGCGTTTCCGCGCTCATGCAGCAGCAGGTGCCCCAGATCGGCATGCAGCAGGTGCTTCGGCCGGGCCAACTCCAGTCCGCGCTCCAGCGCGATGATCGCCTCATCCGTACGGCCCAGCCGGCGCAGCGCCCGTCCCTGTAATACCCACGCCGGCGCATAGTCCGGGCGAATCTCGGCCGATCGTGTCGCATGGTGCAGTGCCGCGTCCGGGGCGCCGTCCCGAAGTCGGCGCAGTGCGGTGTTGCCGTGGCCGATGGCGCTCTCTGCCCCGACGCGGAACGCATGTTCCCATAGCGTGTCCGAATCGCGCCAGGCGCGCACCTGTTGCCAGCAGAGTGCGCCAAGAAAGCACAGAATCGCGCAGCAGAGGGCGATTCCGACTCGTCGAGGAACTCTGTCCTTGCGCGGCCGCCACTTGTCCGCCAACGCCCCGCCCACCAGTATCGCCCAGCCGATGCAGCTCACGTACGAGTATCGATCGGCGGCCAGTTGCGGCCCACTCTGCGCGATGCCGAGCACCGGCAGCAACAGCGTTATATAGGCCGCCGCCGCCGCTCCGACCGCCGGTCGCCTGCGTGCGACCAGGATCACGGCGGCAAGGCCGACGGGCACGGTGACATAGGCGATCAGGAAGCGCGACTCGAGCGCATTGAGCCGGTACGGCAGCTCGTAAAGCACGGCCAGCCCGGTCGGCCAGACGGTCGAGGCGAGGTAGAAGTGCAGGCCGTAGATCGCCTGCACGAATCGCTCGATCAACCCCCAGTCGGCCAGCGAGCGCATCGTGTCCGGCGAGGCGCGCTGCGCGGCGGCGGCCGTCACGGCCGCGGCGATGCCCAACAGCGCGAATGGCAGTTTTTCGAGAAGCACGGCACGATGCGCCCGCGTGCGCCATTGGAGCGGGTTCGGCGGCAATCGGCGCAACGGGAAGACATCCAGGATCAATGCCAGCACAAAGAACGACATTCCCCAGGCCTTGGCGGTCAGCGAGAGCGCCAGCAGCACGACGGCGGGAACGAGTGCTTTCGGACGGGCGATTGGCGCGGCGGTCCCCGCGACGGCGCGGACGTATGCGATGGCGGCACCAAGCAGCAGTGCCGTGCTGAGCACGTCGCGGCGCTCGGTGGCCCACGCTACGGATTCGGCCCGCAGCGGGTGAATGGCGAAGAGCAGTGCCGCGACGCCGGCGGCGAGCAGGTCGGTGGGGCGCAGGCGGGAGGGGGCGATCCGCCGTGCAGCGGCGATCAGCCGCGCGCAGAGCAGATAGACCAGCACTCCGTTGAGCGCGTGCAGCGCGACATTGCCGGCGTGATGGCTGTAGGCGCGCGTGCCGGAGAGGTGGAAATCAATGGTGTGCGAGATCCACGTGAGCGGCTGGTAGTGGCCGAATGCGAAGGTGCCGAAGAGCCGCAGCAGGTGTGTGGGATCGAGGGAGCGGATCAGCGGGTTGGAGAGGAAGAGATCCTCGTCGTCATAATCGACGAAGTTCCCGTTCATCGCCGCGGGCAGGAAGACACCCACGATCGCGACGAGGATCACAGCCGGTATCAGCACCCGCGCGGCCCGCAGCATCGGCGGCGATTGTAGCCCGACGGGCGGTGCGGGCCGACGGAGACACGAACGGCCGCCTCGTTGCGCGCATCGCGGCGCTTCGTGTCGTCCGGGAGTTGAGCATCCGCCCCGCGGGGCCGCGCCGCGGGCCGCGCAAGTAGCCGCGGGGAACAAAGTTGCGAACAATCTGTTTTTTTTTGACTTCTGCACGAACGTGGTCGATAATTCCTCTGTACTCACTTCAAGGGAGCAGCCAAATGAAGCGATTGTCAATCAGCCTTTGGGCGGCGCTCTCAGTGCTTGGGCTGGGTGTGCCGGCTGTTCCTCTTCGTGCAGACTGCCTGAACACCGCTCCGAACCTCGATGAGAGTTATCTGTGTGAAGGGGTGTCATCGAGCCAATGCAGTGACGCGCTGACGAAACAGGCCTGCGAGGGCGGCGAGCGAACCATGAGGGCCCAGGTGACCCAGGCCTGCCGCACCCTGGCGGGCTACAACTGCAAGAGCGATGAGTTGATCTGCTGGGTTCGCGTGACGTGTGTTTGGCTGGAAGAGGAATCCCGATGTGTAACTCATACGGTTGTCGATTCGGCTGTGACGATCGCGAAGGTCGGCCACGCGTGTGACTGATCGAGCGCGGGTTTGTCCGACGGGGCATGATTGGGAGCCGCGACCATGTTTTCCGCAATGCTGATGCTTGGAGCGCTGTCGGCCCCGGTCGATGGGCGCGAGGTTCTGGATCGGGCGGTTGCCGGTCGAAGCGCCATTTCCAATGGAATCGTCCGCGTACGCCAGGTTTCATCGGCTCCGGACAGGGCGGACATCGTTTCTGAAGAGCAGTTCATCTTCACGCCCGCTGCGTTTCGGCACGACCTCATTACCCACTCTGTGCATGATCGGCTGCACGAGTCCTCCTTCAAAGAGAAGCCGGCGGTCACGATGCCGGTTGCCCGGCGGTCGTTTGCCGACGGGGTTCTGCTCGAGCGATTGCGAATGGGCAAGAACTCGTACCAGAACTCGCGGCACCAGGTCCCGAGCATGTATCACCTGGAGAACGGACGGGAGATGGGCTTTCCGGCGGCTCCGGGTGAGCTGGGGGATTTGAAGCGGCTGCTCTATCCGGAGGCCGAGGTGATTTCTCATTCAATCGACGGCGCGCTGCACACGGTGCGATTGAAGACGCCGACAGGAGATACCGCGGTCGTTGTGGATTCGGATCGAGGCTGGTCGGTCGTGGCGTGGGAGCGACACACCGTGCACGCGGACGGCACGCGCTACTCCACGCGCGGAAGCGTGACGCCTGCCCAGTACGGCGGGGTGTGGTATCCCTCGGTCGTTTATCGAGAGCAATATCGCGACGGCAAGCTGGAGTTGGCGCGAGAATTGACTGTGCTTTCCGCCGACTTCAAGGCTTCCGTTTCGGAGAAGGAATTCACCTTGGAGGGCATGGGGATGCGCCGCGGCGAGCATGTTCGCGAGGCGCCGAGCGCGCAGGGTTTTGTGGCAGCGAAAGAACGCGCTGGCGTGCCTGTCGATCAGCGCACTCCGCCTCACCCGCACCAGCCGCCGAAGCCGTAACGCCAGGCCAGGGCCAGTTGTCCGCTGATTAGCGTTGTCAGCAGCGCGGCGCGAATCCAGCGCGGCACGCTCGCCATTCCGATTGCCAGCGCCGCGAACGCCGGCGCGGCCAGCCCGACGTAGCGCCCCATGGATTCCAATCCGAAATCGCTCCATCCACTCTGCGCGTAACGCATCAGGAAGATCAGCGGCGCGGTCAGCAGGTAGGCCCGCCACGGCGGCGTTGCCTGTCGCCAGGCCAGCACGCTCGCCCCGACCAGCAGCAGGGACAGCGGCATTTGCCAGGCCAGCGGTGACGCCAGCAGGCCTAGATTGTCTGGAAACTCGCGCAACGCCCGCCCGATGTACTTGAATTGCCCCCAGATGCGTGTGCCCAGCAGGAACGAAGTCCAGCGAGCCGGGCCGGATTCGCCGAACCAGCCCGACTGCAGCGTGCGCGGATAGATGAGCAGTGAGCCGGTCGTCCACGCCAGCCAGCCCAGCCAGGCAATCAGCCCGGCGGACGCTACAAGTGCGATCGCCAGCCCGTGTGCGCATCGACGCCCGAACGAATCCGCCGATACGGCTGGCGCCGCCTGTTCTAGCGCTTGGCTGACGGACGCCAGGCCCGGAAAGCTGGTTGACGCCACCGGGGCGGGGTCGGTCAAGTCGCCGACTGCGCGGCGGGTGGACCCTGCGGCCGGCGCGCGGCCGGTCGATTCTGCGGGCCGACCGCCGGCGCGCCGCACCATCGCCGCCAGCCCCAGCACCAGCGCCGCGACAATCGCCGTCGGCCGCGCCGCCGTCGCCAGCGCACACAGTCCCGCCGCCGTCCACGGCCGGCCTGTTTCAAGGCTAGCCAAAGCCAGCACGAACAGCAGCAGCGTCAGGCTTTCGGCATATCCGAAGCTCCAGAACGCCGAGTGCGGCCAACAGAAGGCCAGCAGGACGGCCAGCGAGGCGACCCGCTCGCCGATCGATCGCCGCAGCCACAGAAACATCGCCGCCGCCGCCAGCAGCGCCGCGGCATTTGAGACGATCACCAGCCCCGCCCGAGACCCCACAAGCTGCCCCACCGCGCCGGACAGCAGTGGATAGAGCGGGAAGAACACGATGTTTGACTGCTGATCGACGCGCGCACGGCCCGTAGGAAGCGAGTCATGCGACTGGGGGATTGATTCGGCGCCCGCGGCGCCCGCGGTGAGTGCCGGCGCAGCGCTCCCGGCCGGTTCGGCGGGCGCGCGCTTCTCGCCCATCGCGCCGGTGCGCGCCGGCAACTGGTAGCCGTGCTCAACGATGGAAAGGTAGTGGCCGGCGTCCCAGCGAAGCAGCGGCGCGAAACCGCGCAGGTGCTCGCTGCGGGCCGCGGCGACGCGTGCGCGAATTTCACCCGGAATGTCGGATTCGAGCGCCTGTGGGCGCACTTCGGCGTCGAAGCAGGTTTGCGGCGCGGGCAGTCCGCTCTCGTGCGCGACCCGGGCGGCCGCCCCGGCGTAGGCGGCGATCCACACCGCGCCGCGCGTCAGCAGCACCAGCAGCAGGATGCGCCAGAACGCGTTCATTCAGAGCCATTCGCCGCAGCGTGCGGCACCAGTGCGCCGGATTGTCACGAAAGCGCCGCCAGCAGGCCGAAGTGTCCGCAGCCGGCCTTTTCCCGTCGAAAGGAGTAGAACGCGTCACCGCCGCACATTGTGCACACACCGGCGGTCTCGATGTTCGACGCCGGCACGCCCGCTTGCTGCAATTGCGCCGCGTTGGCGGACCATAGGTCGAAGTGCATCCGATCGCCGACGCGGGGGAAGAAGGAATCGGCGTCGGGCAGCGCGCCGGCCGCGATGCGCACATCGTCCTTCACTTCGTAACAGCACGGCCCGGCGCTCGGGCCGATGCCGGCCACGAGATCGGGCGGGTTGCAGCCGCCTTCGCGGACCAGCGCGTCCACCAGCAGGCGCGTCATTCCGGCGATGGTGCAGCGCCAACTGGAGTGGCAGACGCCGACCGCACCGCGCCGCGGGTCATGAACGAGGATCAGCGGGCAATCGGCGGAAAACACCATCAGTCCGACGCCGCGATCGGTGGTCCACAGCGCGTCGCACCCGGCGTGCGCGGCGGCGGGCTGATCGGACCGGACGCGCTCGATGCGCGGCTGGTGCACCTGCGCGCAGTGATGCAGCGATTCGGGCGTGAGGCGCAGGTCGCGCGCCATCTGCGCGCGGGCCTCGGCGCGGCGCGGCGCGTTTGTATCAGCGCGGGCGGATACGTCGGCGGGCCGGGTGGAGAAGGCATGAACCAGCCCGGTGTGCGCGAGCAGCGCCGGGAATCGGGCGTATCGACGATCGGCGACGAGGAAGTAGTCGAGCATGGTGGTGCGGGCGGATCATCGGGCCACGAGCGGGATCCAACGCGCGGCATGAGCGCTCCGGCGGACGTGCGGGGTCGCTTGCGCTCCCGCGACGATCGACGGCGTCAGGGTTCGTCGCCGAGCGCCCGGCTGCGCAGCTCCTGGGCGCGCCGCACGGATTCCTCGATGGCGACCGGTTCCTGCGGCTGCAGCGAGAAGGTCGGCCACACGTGCACATCGCGGATCATCCCGGGATAGAGATGCTCGACGACGAGATCCAGCGGCGGGAACTGGTGCCAGGGGGCGCGGATGCGCTGGTGGGTCTTGAGCGTCTGATAGCCGGGCTTTCGGATCACAACGTCATAGTCGCCGTACCAGAGGAATGAAAACTCGGTGGGCGTGACGCCGACTTCCTCGTCATTGATCAGCACCAGCGCCCCGGGTGGATCGGTGCGGATCTTCACGACCCGCTCGACGCAGCCGGCGGCGATCGCAACTGCCGCCAGCACGAACACCATTGGGCCGGTTCGCAACGCTGTTTTCATGAACGAGCCTCGGGCCGCGCTGCGCCGGGACGCCCGTGGCGGGCGTCCGCGCGGCGGCGGGGCCAACATAATCCACGCGGGGCGCGCTGTCACTCTCCGGGGTTATGGGGCGATCGGGCGCGACGGCCCGCGTTCGAGGGCGGCTCCCGGCGATCGCGCGTCGTTCCCTCCGTAACCGCTGCGCGGTGCGTCTGGAAACCGGCACGGCGAATGGCGCCGGGCCGATATCGCTCCAGCGCCGGGTTGATTCCGATTGCGGGCCGCACTTCCGGGACGTTTCCGCGAACGCCCCATACGCGCGGGCGGGGTGCAGGCGGGCCGACGCCGCGCCGCGGCGGCGGGCAGTGAAGGATGCGCGGCGGATCGACGAATACTGGTGCGGAAGGGGCGCCTCGGGGAGGACCGGGTATGGGCTTGCTGTCGATGTTGGAACAATCGCCGACCTTCCCGCCGCTGGAGCGCGCCTGCGAGCGCAGCGAACGCGTGCGCATCTCCTATCGCGGGCCGGATGGTCGGGTCATCAGTGGGTACGCGCGGGTGCTTGAGATCGGGGATGAACACCTGCTGATGCAGTGGCCGGGAGTGGGCTTCGGGCCGATCGCGGGCGTTGCGGCACGGGTTGAATGCTATTTCGAGATTGACGGCCTGAGCTACGTGTTTGACACGATTTCGCGCGGCCGCGTGACGCGCCAGGACGTGCGGCTCGGGGCGCTGCCGGTGATGCAATTGGACCTGCCGGAGCGGGTGGAGCAGCGCCAGCAGCGGGCCCGATATCGGGTGTCGCTGCACAAGGGGACGCCGATTATCGCCGGTGCGCATGATCTGGAGACGGATGCGCCCTTCGGCGAGATGCGGCTCGCCAATCTGTCGGCCGGCGGCGTGCTGACGCTCAGCGATGATCGGGCCGCCCGCAATATTCCGATGGGGGCGCTGTTCTGGCTCACATTCAGCCTGCCGGGCGACCCGCGGCCGTTCGGCTTCGTGGCGCGGCTGGTCCATCGCAACGAATTGAACAATGGAAGCGGGGGGGCGGCGCTCGGGTGGGCGTTCGCCCCGGCGGATGACGCGGCGCTGCACGCCGAGAACATCCGCCGAATCGAGCGATTCGTGGCTGGTAAACAGCGCGAGCAACTGCGTCGCGCCCGCTGAGCCGTTGGTTGCTTCATCGCCGCAGGGCGGCGCGAACGGGGAATTCCGAATGCTGCTCGATCTTTCTTCTCGTCAACAGAGCCGCGCCCTCGAGCACGCGGTGCGCAGCGGCGCATCGATCGAGGTCGAGCCGCGCACCTGGTCGCCCGGCGAGTTGTTGCAGGGTCGGCTGGCGGGGCGCGACAGCGCGACCTTGCGGATTGATCTGACCGCGCCCCCGCCGCATCCGCTGACTTCGCTGGTCGGCGCCTTCTGCGACGCGCGCATGACGCTGGGGACGGACCTGGTGCAGTTCGCGACCTGCGTGATTGATGTGATCGAGGACGGCGCCGCGCCGCGGCTGCTGCTGGCGACGCCGGAGTCCTCGCAACTGGCCAATCGTCGGCGCTTTCTGCGGCACCCTGCGCAGGAAGGGACGCTGGTGTCGATTCGACCGGCCGAGGACGGCGCCACGCACGTCGGGGAGCTGGTGAACATCGGCCCGGACGGCCTGGCCTGTCGCGCGCCGCGCGAGGAAGTCGACGCGGCGCTGCTGATCGGCGACTCCTGCCGGCTGGTGTTTGAGCTGGGGGCGGATGGCGCGCCCTTCGACCTGGCCGCGGTGATCTGCAACAAGGCGGCCGATCCCGCGGACCGCTCGCACCTGATCGTCGGATTCGAGTTTGACGCCGTCGGCGCGACCGCCGAGTCGGCCCTGCACAGATTGCGCGCGGTGCTCTACGACGCCGCGCCGGATGCCCCGGAGCACGACGCATGAAGACGCGAAACGCTTACTCGCGCGAAGACCTGACGGACGTGTTTGACAGTGCTGCCGGCCAGCGGGCGCTGGCCGTCGTGACGGTGCAGAGCGCTGGATCATGGCAGAGCTTCAAGGCCCGCTTCCTGGAGGCGGATCCCAAGGGCCGCTTCTTCGTGCTTGAGCACGAGCCATGCGACGCCGACGCGCTGCCGGCCCTGGCGCCGGGGCAATACACCGGCGTCAGCTTTCGTCATCGCAGCCGCAAGGTGCTCTTCGCCACCGTCGTGGAGGCCAAGGGCAAGTTCATGTTCAACGACGCGACCAGCGTCTCGGCGGTGCGCTATCGCTGGCCGGACACGGTGCTCGAGCTGCAGCGCCGCTCGTATCAGCGCACGCTGATCCCGGGCGTCGTCAAGCTGCTCGCGAACATCTGGCCCGGCAGCGCGGCCGATCGAAACCAGGTGCAGCACGGTCAGATCACCGTGGTGACCGGGACGATGATGGATCTATCCTGCGGCGGAACGCTGGTGCGGACCGGCCTCGGAACGCCGCCCGCGTGGCCGGCGGATGCGCCACTCGGGGTCGAGCTGCAGTTGCCGGACGGTCGGGCGCCGGTCACACTCGACGCGCGTTACCGCGGCTCGCGGCCGGATGAGCAGGGGCGGATGTGCATCGCAATTCAGTTTATCGGCCTTGAAGTGTCGCTGGACGGGCGCCTGCTGTTGCAGCGTATCTCTAAGAACGTCCAGCAGTTATCGCGATCCGAGCGCGTGGCTGGCGGCTCGATGAATGCACCGATTGCGGAACATACAGGCGAGTGATCGGGCCAAGGACCGTTGGTACCGCGCGGCGCGGCACGGAAGCTCGCCGCTCGCCGTGAACGTGCGCAAGACAATAATCGGCAACGGGTTGTAAAAAATATCAGCAATTCGGAAATGCGGCGACACTTTCGGCGCGAGTCGGGGTTACATCCTTCAGTAGTACCCCCAATTTGCCCATCCCAGCGCATGGGCCACGGACTAGTCGCTAGGCTGGTCTGTGGCCCAATTTGCTTTTCGGCCGGCCGGATGACTGTCAGCTTGTCGCCGGTTGGCGCTTTCGGCGCATGGCGATTGCCAGGCGACGCACCCTGTGCATCACGCGGGGGCGCAGCGGCGGGTACAGCACCAGCAGGGCGACGTACACGAGCAGCCCGACGACCATGCAGTTAACGACACACCCGATGACGAACGCCTGCCCCCACATCATGGCGTCCATCGTTTCGGTCGTCACGTCCGCCAGGTCGTTGATGGCCCGCTCCGGGCGGGCAAACAACGAGCCGACCTTCACGTTGAAGTAGAACAACAACGGCCAGGCGAACGTCAAGCTCGCCCCGCCGGCCAGGCCAGCGGCCAGGTTCCCGCCAAAGGCGCGCGCGACGAACCCCGATATCAGCACGCCGAAGCCAAAACTGGGCAGAAAGTTGATGATCAGCCCCAGGCTGAACCCCCGCGCCACCCGTTCGCGGCTCTCGCGCAGGCGCAGCAGGCGAAGGGTTCCCGCCACGCTTCGGCGGGCCAGCCGGGTCCACCAGCCGGGGCGCACCGCAACAGCGGCGGCCATGCAGTGCCGCGGCTTAGCGGCGCGCATCTGCACACCAGCTAAAACCGGTTCCGGGTGTCGGGCGAGAGGTCGCTCCGCACTGGGCGGGGAGTGGGTGCGGCCCACGGAGCTGGTGCCGGATGGGGGCGCGAGCGGCCATGCTGAGATCATAGCGGCATGTCGAATCAGCGGGTTCCCGCCATCGTGCGGCGTGGTTGCCGAAGCGCAGCCTGGTGCATGGGCGTGTTCCCGAGGTCATGTGTGGTGGATGCCGATTGATTTTTCGGCAATTTCAACAGCCGCGCGGATGCGTCGTGCGTCGTCTCGTTGCGGACCCCCCGGATTCCCCGGCGGACTCCGTCCCGTGGAGGATCGACAATGAACGCGCGAACTCTGACCAACACGCTGGCCGGCATTCTGGCCGCCCATTGCGCCGCGCTCGCAGCGGCCGACATCCGGCTGAACGAGGTGTACTTCGCGGTGAATCCGGCCGTTCCGGGCGATCATCAATGGGTCGAGCTGGTCAACCTCGATCCCGCGCCGATTTCGGTCGGGGCGTGGTGGCTGCGTGCCCATGACGGCGGCGTGGCGGACACGCTGCGCGGCCTTCCGCCGATCACGATCCCGCCCGGGGCGTACCTGGTTGTGCACTTCGCGCCGGGGGTCAACGATCTCGACCTGTCAGACGGGCGCGGTGATTACTACACGGCGGATCCGGCTGGGACGCTGGTGTTCGGCACGGATTCCGGGGATTGCGGACTCTACGACGGCGGGGGAATTGTTGATTATGTCGCGTGGCATCGCGGACCGGCCGGGTTTGTGCCGGGTTGGGCGCATGCGCACGCGGTAGCGGCGATGATCTGGACGGCGGGGGAGTATTGCGACGTCTCGCGCTTCGCGACGGAGTTCTTTGACGCGGTTCGCACGATAGATCCCGGCCAGAGTATCGGCCGCGACGGGGACTCGACGGACACGAACACGCCGAAGGACTGGGATACGGACGGCGGCCGCCAGGGCAACGGCCAGTCGCCCGGCGCGCGCAACTACGTGGACCTGCTCTTCCTGCAGGATCTCGATGCGCCCGGCGGCGGAGTTGCGGAGGGCGGGATCGCCTCAGGGAATACGTGGACGGTGATGCTGTATCTGGACGGCGACAACGATCTTGAAAAGTACGCGTATGCGCACATCAACCTGATTGAGAAGGCCGGCGGCTCGACGGCCAACGTGCGGTTCGTGTGCCTGGTGGACGGCATCGGCCAGACGAAGAAGGCGGTTCTGCAGAATGGTCAGGTGAACATATCGAGCGATCCGCCCGGTGCGCCGTTCCGCTTTCGCATCGTGGATGACTCGAACGACACGTTCGTCAAGATTTCGCCGGTGGGCGGGGACACGCTGCCGCTGGCGGAAGTGAACATGGCCGATCCGGGTACGCTGTCGAGTTTCATCGCGTGGTCCAAGACGAACTTCCCGGCGGACAAGTATGCGCTGATCCTGTTTGAGCACGGCGGCGGATGGAAGGGGGTCTGCCTGGATGACACCAGCAACGTCGGCGGCAAGCGCGATGCACTCTTCATGGGCGAGCTGCGCGACGGGCTGGCGAACGGCCTGGGCTCGACGAAGCTCGAGCTGCTGGTGTTCAACGCCTGCCTGATGGGGATGATCGAGGTGGCGTACCAGGTGCAGCCCTACACGAAGTACGTCGTGTTCTCTGAGCAGGTCATGCAGGTGCAGGTGGACTACAACGACAACACCAACCGCCAGGCGCTGGTCACGACGCCGTGGATCACCCAGCTTCGCAATAATCCGCAGTGGGACGGCGACGCCGCCGGTAAGCGGATGGTCGAGTTGTTTGACGAGGATTGGAAGAACATGAACGACCGCACCGCGTCGTGCATCAAGACGGCCGACCTGCCGGAGCTGGTCGGCGCGGTGTCGGCGCTGGCGGGCGGGCTGCGGGCCGGCTGCGACGATTTTCAGAAGCACGATATCCGGCGTGACAATGTGGAGGAGATCATCCGCACGTGCGCCGAGAAGGCGACGCGCTTCCACGACAAGAATTACATGGACCTGCACGATTTCGCCAAGCGCATCAAGGCCAGCGCGATTCCCGCGCAATACAAGGTGCGCATCGACGACGTGCTCAGGCTCAGCGCGCCGGGGGGGCCGGTGGTGGTGCGCGAGCGGCACGGATCGGCCTACGGCAGCGGCGCGAAGTCCACGGCCCACGGCCTGACGATTCACTTCCCGCTGATCCGCACGTACGGCTCGCCGACCGACCGCAAGAGCAGCTACGGCGACGCCTACGACTATCCGGCGCTGAGCCGCGTCAGCGACGCGAACAGCAAGCGGGCCGGATACGCGGGCAACGTGGATGATCTGCCGTTGCAGGCGCGGGACGTGGAGACGGAGGCGGTGCTGGCCGCGCCGACGGATTGGCCGCTGGTGCCGTCGCCGAACTTCAAGTTCCCCGAGGACACGCAGTGGGATGAGTTCCTGCAGCGCTTTTATCACCCCGTGTCGGACAACAAGATCGTCAAGGCGGTCTGCCCCGAGTGCCGCGGAAAGGTGGTCGAGCTGACCAACCGCGACTATCCCGGCGTGGACGAGATCAAGATCTGGCCGGGCTGCACGGTGTTCTTCACCGGCAAAGGCTCCTCCGACGCGGATACCAGCGAGCGGACGGGAGAGCACCCGCCGCGGCACTATATGTGGGATTTTGATCACGCCACGAACGGCTGCACCGCGTGCAAGGCCCCGTGGGAGGTGGCGAACGCAGCGGACGCCGCCAGCGCGAATGACGACATGAACGCCGATCAGGACATCGGCAAAGACCCGCTGAACGACGAAAAGGAAGCGGACAGCCAGGACACCAGCCGGACGTATAACGAGCTGCGCGACTATATCGTCACGCTGAACGTCTGGGATGACAACGATCACTTCCGGTTCCACGACACGCGCCCGACCGCCCGTTACGTGCATCCGCAGACCGACGATCACACCTCGATCGTTCGGCTGGTGGAATGCCCCGAGCCGATCCGGCCGCCGACGGTTCCGCCGCGGCCCAGCTCGACGGTGCAGGCCCGCAATGCCACGGCGATGTCGTACGTGGTGGTGGATGACTTCCGTCCGCTTCAAAACGCGACGGTTTCGAAGGTGCACTATTACGGCGCGTATGACTGCAGCACGCAGCCGACGGACAGCTTCGTTGTGCGGTACTACCAATCCGCCGCCGGCGGATTGCCGGGCGCATTGATGGCCGAGTTCAGCCAGGGCGCCGGCTCGCTGAGCCTGATCTCCCAGCGGACGAATCTGCTGGTGGCGGGCGTGGCCGATGAATATGAGTACGTCGCCGAGCACGCGCCGATCAGCGTGACCGCCCAGCAGTGCTACTGGATCGAGATTTCAAATGCGCTGGTGGGCAATTCCTGCCGCTGGTACTGGGAAGACGGCCTCGACGGCAATGGTCATTCATTGCAGGCGCCGGTCGGCGCGGTGCTTTCCTACGACTACATCGCGACCTCTGATCGCGCCTTTGCGCTCGACGTGGAGCTGGGCGTCGGCATGCAGAGCACCTGTCTGCCGCCGCCGCCCTTCAACGACGAATGCGCCGCCGCCCCGCTGCTGAGCGAGGGCGCGGTGATCAGCGTGGACACGACCTTCGCGACGACCAGCATCGACGACCCGCGCCCGAGCTGCATGAACACGTTCCAGCGACTGGCGACGGCCACGGTGTGGTATCGCTTTGTGGCCAATGGCAGCCGTGCGCGGCTTCAGACCTGTGACCTGCCGGCCGACACCATGCTGACGGTGCTGGAGGGCGATTGCGCCAGTTGGCACGAAATCGCGTGCAATGACGACGCCTGCGGCCAATCGTCGGATCTGTGCGTCTCCGGGCTGACTCCGGGCGAAACCTACTACGTGATGCTCAGCGCCTACGGCGACTCGGATCGCGGCGTATTCTCGCTCGCGCTGACCAGCCCGTGCGTGCTGCTGCCGACGGCCTGCTGTCTGGCCGACGGCTCGTGCGCCCAGCTTCCGGCATCCGATTGTGCGACCATCGGCGGCATCGACCTCGGCGAGGAAACGACCTGCGCCATCGGCGGCGATTCGTACGTGTTCGAGTCGCAGGAGGGTCCGCTGCCGATTCCGGATGGTTCGCCGGCGGGCGTATCCAGCACGCTGTTCGCGCACATCGAGAATCCGCAGCCGATCCACGGGATCTCGGTCGATGTGTCCATCCCGGATCACACCTGGGTCAGCGACCTGATCATCCGGCTTGAGCGCGACGGCGTGACGGCTGATCTGTGGAATCGCTCGTGCGGTTCGCGCGACGGGCTGATCGTGACGTTCGGCGACGGCGCGCCGCCGCTGGTGTGCGGTTCGCCGACGGTTGGCTCGTTTGCACCGGCGACACCCCTTTCGCCGCTGGCCGAGATGGGGATGAATGGGCCGTGGACGCTGAGCGTGGTGGATGTTTTTGCGGCCGACAGCGGCACGCTGACAGGCTGGTCGCTGACGCTGACGGCGCCGGCCGCGGCCTGTGCGCAGCCGCAGGCCTGCTGTCTGCCGGATGGATCGTGCTTCATGGCGGCTCCGGCGTTTTGCAGCGGCTCCGGCGGCGTGGCCAAGGGCGATGGGTCGAGCTGTGCGCCGGGGATCTGCCCGCTTGCGGGACAGGCCTGCTGCCTGCCGATCGGCGGCTGCATGCCGGCGACGCCGGTCGCGTGCGCGGAGGCGGGCGGGCTGTTGACGGGCCCGAGCTGCGAGGTGGCGCCCTGTGCGCCGTGCATGCTCGGTGATGGGAATTGCGACGGCACGGTGAACAACTTTGATATTGACCCGTTCGTGGTCGGCGTGGTTTTCGGGCTGCCCGGGACGCCTCCGCCTCCGCAGTACCTGGCGCTCGGCGCTTCGCCGGAGTGCTGGGAGCGGCGAAGCTGCTGGGGCGACATCGACGGGAGTGGGTTGTTCAATAACTTCGATATCGACCCGTTCGTGGCGTGCATCATCGCGGGTGAAAGTCCCTGCGTGCCGCACTAGTCACGGGCGGGCAGGAAGCCTCGGAAGTGCAAGCGGCAGGCCGATGGGTGTTTCCCATCGGCCTGCCGGCATGATCGATCGCACTGGTTTTCGTGATAGCCTGATAGTTCGGGCAGCATGCCTACGCGGAGTACCGCGAAGGCATGCCACCCGGACAATTCACCTGGCATCCCACCTGGGCGTGCCACCCGGGGTGAGGGTTGTCGCCCCGGGGTGGCGTCGCGCGGCTCCTTACGGGCAGCCGAAGTTCGTCAGGCAGACGACGAACGGGTCGATGTCGAAGTTGTTGAACGATCCGTCGTTGTTGCAGTCGCCGTTGATCGGCGTGCAGTTCGGGTAGAGCGCCTGGTAGGCGGCCGGATCGGTGAGCGCCATGACGAACGGGTCGATGTCAAAGTTGTTCACCGCGCCATCGCAGTTCATGTCGCCGCGGAGCAGCAACTGCGTCTCGAACGCACCGAGATCAACCGGCGACTGGAACGTGTTGAACACGCCCGGCAGGTCGACGGCGCGCGGGTTGCCGGCGCGATCCCAGGGCGTCATTTCGTTGGTATCGCCGTCGCCGTCGGTGTCGGCCGTGTCGCGCGGCAGCAGCAGCGACGAGGCATAATCCAGGCAGGGGGAATTCATCTGCAGCCGGAAGTCGTCGTCGGTGGTGCCGAGCTGGCCGTCGGGACCGAGCGGGTTCATGAACAGCGGGTTGCCGGTGAAGTTGCCGGTGCCGCCGATGCCGGCCGCGGTCCAGCCGTGGACGAGCGAGCAGGAGACGGTGACGGTGCCGTTGGAGGTCGTGCGGATCTGCTGGCGCTCCAGCGGGTTTCCGGAGGTGTCGGTGTTGTTGTAGTAGCTGCTGCCGGTGACGAAGTAGTCGGCGCCGCTCTGCACGCTCATGCCGCCGGCGAACGCGGCGGTGTTTCCGTAGAGCGTGCAGTTGCGCATCTCGCCCTCGACGTTCGCGCCGAAGAACTGCACCGCGCCGCCCGAGCCGGACTGCGAGGTGTTCTTGGTGAACAGGCAGTTCACCAGGCGGGTGTGGCCGGCGGTGGAGTTGATCGCGCCGCCGTTGCTGCCGGCCCAGTTGCGCCGCAGGGTCGAGTTGAAGACCCACAACTGCGAGTTGCCGGTGAGGCGAATCGCACCGCCGAAGGAGCCGGCGGAATTGGTGTCGAAGTCACAGAACACGAAATCCGGCAGCGACGTTCCGCCGATCCACACCGCGCCGCCTTCAAACGAGCAGTGATTCCCGCCGAACTTGCAATTGCGGACCGACAGGTAGCCGTGATCGGCGATGTACATGCCGGCGCCGCGATCGTTCGGGGCGGAGCCGTTGGCGCGGCCGTTGATGATCTCGAAGCCGTCCAGCCGCGTGGCGGGGGAGGTGCCGGAGGCGGTGACGACGTGGTAGACGTTGTCGAGCTGGTCGATCGGGTCGCCGATGTTGCCGTTCAGGAACGTGCGGTTGACGGTCCAGTCGCGCTGCGACGGGCTGACCTCACCGCCGGCGAAGCCGCCCAGCACTTTCACGCCGCTGGGGATCGTGAAGGTGGCGTTGCGGTTGCTGCCGGGCGTATAGACGCCGTCGGCCACCCAGATTTCCTGGAACTGGCTGGGAGCGCCGTTGGCCAGGCCCAGCGCCGTCTGGAGGTCTTTGAAGGCGTCGGCCCACGACAACCCGGTGTTCTGCCCGGTGGCGTTGCGGTCAACGTACAGGCGGGTGGCGGTGTACTTCACGATCTGGATGCCGTTCAGGGCGGCCCGCTCGTTGGCGGATCCGTTGGTGTAGGTGCGGATCTTGAGGGACATGCCGGTGGAGGGAATGTTGCAGGTGATGGCGGCGTGCGTGCGTCCCTCTTCCCACGTTCCCGGGGTGATCGGCCCGGAGGTGGAGGCGTTGGCGACGGTCGCGTTGTTGAGCAGCACCGTCGAGGCGAGGTTGTACGAGTACTCGACGCCGCCGTCGAAGTACTTGGCCGACGCGGGCGGCAGCGACATGTACATGTAGATGCGGTAGATGCCCGGCGAGAGGCCGGTGATCGTGTATTCCGACTGGCTCGACGGTAGTGAAATGAGGTCGTAGTCACCCATCAGGGCGTTGAACTCGCCGCTGCCGATGGGCGTGTTTGCCGCCGAGTGGCCCGCCCGGGCGATCGAACAGCCGTTGGTGACACCGTCCAGCCCGACCAGCGACACGCTGCCGCTGGCTGCGGCAATCACGTTATTCCACATTCCGATCTGCCCGGCGGCTGCGCCGTAGCTCCAGAGCGGTGTGAGGTTGCCGTTGCGGTTGATGTCGATGTTCATGGATTGTGCCGCGGCGACCGCCGTGGTCAGCAGTGCCGCACAAACGCCTAGAAACCGATGCATGTTCGTGTCCTTTCGCGTGTGAATGCCCGTGATTTCCTGCGGCGACCGCTCGCCGGGTTCGATCCTTCCCGATTTCGGCCGCCGCCCGGTCGCCCGCCCGCCAGGGTGGCGGTTCGGACGATCCAGCGCCCGAACACCCCCCTACACACGCTTGGCCGGGGCACCCCTTGGAAAAACCGGGCCGATTTGGGCCGGCGGCCACTGCCGGTTTTCGGACACCGGGGCGAACCGTCGGCGGTACACTCGATGTTCACCACCGGGGACAGGACGTGTCGTGAGCGACCCGCGACTGGAAACCACCCGCCTGCTCGTCGATGCCGGCCGCGGCGATCCGCAGGCGGCCGCGCGGCTGCTGCCGGTGGTGTACGACGAGCTGCGGGCGCTGGCGTCACGCTACTTCAACCGGCAGCGCTCCGACCACACGCTTCAGCCGACGGCGCTGGTTCACGAGGCATTCGTCAAGCTGGTCGGCGCGAGCGGCGCAGAGTGGAAGGATCGCGCGCACTTTTTCGCGGTGGCGGCGACCGCCATGCGCCAGATCCTGGTGAACCACGCCCGGGCGCGCAACGCCGCCAAGCGGCACGGCCGCCGGGCGCGGCTCTCGATCGCCGAGCTGCCGATCGCGGACGGTGCGGCCGGCTTTGACCCGATCGTGATCGACGCCGCGCTGAACAAGCTGGCGGAGCTGGACGCGCGCAAGGCGCGGGTGGTGGAGCTGCGCTTTTTCGCGGGGCTGGCGGTGGAGGAAGTGGCGGAGGTGCTGGGCGTCTCGCGCAGCACGATCGAGGCGGACTGGCGGTTGGCGCGGGCCTGGTTGTCGAAGGAGCTGGCGGAGGCGGCCCCGTGACGCCGGAGCGATTCGGCCGGATCGACGAGCTGTTTCAGGCGGTTCGCCGACTGCCGGGGGTGGAGCGCTCGGCCTATCTCCATGACCGCTGCGGACCGGATGTCGAACTGCGGGCGGAGGTGGAGGCGCTGCTGGCGCACGACTCCGAGCCACAGGACTGCCTGCGCACGCCGGCGCTGGGGGCGGCGCTTCAGTGGCTCAGCGGGCGCACCGTTGCGGGCGGAGACGGCACGGCGCCGCTGCCGGCCGCGATTGGGCGGTATCGCATCCTGGAGGTGATCGGAGAGGGCGGCTTCGGCGTGGTCTATCGCGCCGAGCAGGAAAATCCGCGCCGCACGGTGGCGGTGAAGGTCATCAAGCCGCACCTGGCGACGCCGTCGATGCTGCGGCGCTTCGAGCACGAGGCGCAGTTGCTGGGGCGGCTGCAACATCCGGGCATTGCGCAGATCTACGAGGCGGGGGTGGTGGAGCGGCCCGGCGCGCCAGAGGCGCGACTGGCGTACTTCGCGATGGAGTATGTGGAGGGCGCGCGGCTCGATCATTATGTCCGTCGGCGGTCTCTCGCGCCGCCGGACGTGCTGCGGCTGATGGCGGCGGTGTGCGACGCCGTGCAGTACGCCCATCAGCGCGGCGTGATTCACCGCGATCTCAAGCCCGGGAACGTGATGGTGGCGGAGGCCGACCCGCAGAGCGACGCGCATCGCTCCGGCTCGGCCCGCGGCACGCCCGCGTGGTCCGGCCCGACGCCGAAGATCCTGGACTTCGGTGTCGCGCGAACGACCGACGCCGATCCGCAGATTACCACCATGGGCACCAGCGTCGGCCAACTGGTCGGCACGCTGCCGTACATGAGTCCGGAGCAGGTGCTGGGCGACCCCGGCGAAATCGACACGCGCAGCGACGTCTATGCGCTGGGCGTCATGATCTATGAGCTGCTGGCCGGCCGCCTGCCGCTGGATTTTCGCGGTTGCTCGATGGTCGAGGCGGCCCGGCGGATCCGCGAGGAGCAGCCGACCCGGCTGGGGGGCGTGCGCCGCGACCTGCGCGGCGAGATCGAGATCATCGTCGCCAAGGCGATGGAGAAGGATCGCGGGCGGCGCTACGCCGGGGCGGGCGAACTGGCAGCCGACCTGCGGCGTGCCGTCGCGGGCGAGCCGATCGAGGCGCGGCGCGATTCGGCGTTGTACGTATTGCGAAAAACGCTGCGGCGCTATCGCGGGGCGGTGCTGGCCGCGGGCGCGACGGTCGCGCTGCTGGCGGCCTTCGGCGTGCATGCCGCCCGCCAGGCGGCGGCCAACCTCGATCTTGCGGCGCGCGAGTCGCTTGCCCGCGGCGCCGCCGTCAGCTCGCTACGCGACGCCGAGATCGCCCAGCGCCGCGCGGAAGAGCAGCTCACCATCAGCAACATCGAGCGCGGGCGGCTGCTGGCGGCCGGCGGTAATGCCGCTGCGGGAGAGTCGCTGCTGTGGCGTGAGCTGCTGCGCGACCCCACCTCGACGCACGCGCGCTGGGCGCTGTGGGAGCTGTATCAGCGGCACCCGGTGCGGGCGCGATTCGCGGCGCACAAAGCCCCGATCTACGTCATGCGGCTTTCCCCGGACGGCGAGCGGCTGTTCACCGGCGCGGCGGACGGGCGGCTGCGGGCGTGGTCAGTACCCTCCGGCAGGCTGCTGGCGGATGCCCAGGCCGCCCCGGACGGATTGCGCGATGCGGTCGTGCTGTCGGGGGGCGACGCGCTGGCGGTCGCCACACGCGGCGGCGAGCTGTTGATCTGGGATGTCGCGACGTGGACGGCGCGTTTTCGGTTGCGACTGGCGGAAGGGGCACTGCTCAGCGTGTCGGCCACGCCGGATGAGTCGTTGCTGATCTGCGCCGCCGACGGGGATCGGCTGATCGCGGTCGATCCGCGCGAGGGGGTGATCCGCTTCGACGTGCCGTCGATCACCACGGGCCTTCAGGACGCGGCCGTGCTCTCGGCGGAGCATGTCGTCACGGTCGCCAATGATCGCACCGTTCGCACCTGGCGCATCCGCCCGGACGAAGCCGGGCGGCCGGCGGGGCTTGATCCGCTGCGGGCGCTGCCCGGCGAGCGGCGGGCGGTGTCGATGATCGCGGTTTCAGCCGATCGCACGCGCTTCGCGACGGCCGGACGCGACGCAGTCGTGACTGTCTGGGACGCCGCCACCGGCGATGCGCTGCTGCGGCTGGAGTCGCCGCGCGACACGGTTCGGGCGATCGGCTTTTCTCCGGATGGGCGCGTGCTGGGCATGGCCGCATGGTGGACGGTCTGGCTGTGGGACACCACCAGCGGTCAGCTCATTCGCAGCATTCCGGCCCATACGGGGACGACACGCTTCTGCATTGCGCCCGACGGCCGGATGATCACCGCCGGCGAGTTGGTGGTGCGCGTCTGGGACGGCGAGGGCGCGGGCCCGTTCTCCGCGATTGAGCTGAACGACACCGGCGTCACGGGGGTGGACGTGGGCGGCATGGGCCAGGTGATCTGGACCGCCAGCACCGACGACCGCATCCGCGCGTGGGATGCGCAGACGCTGGAGCGCGTGCTGACGTTCGGGATGGGCGGCAGCGCCTTGCGCGTGCGCGCGTCGCCGGACGGGCGGCGCCTGCTGGTGTCCACGCGCGCCAGAGAGTTTTTCCTGTTCGACACGGCCGATTACTCCGTCGTGACATGGCAGCGGCTGTTTTCGGGGATGGGGCGCGGGGCGAGCCAGGACTTCAGCTCGGAGGGCGGGCTGATGCTATCCGCGCGCCCGGGGGCACGGCTGGCGATCGGCCCCACCGAGGACGGCCGCACGTTCTGCCAGACCTTACCCGGCGCGATCGACATTTTCGCCGCCGTCCTTTCTCCCGACGGCCGGATGTTTGCCAGCGCGGCGCGCGAGCCGCTGGTGCGGCTGTACGACGCCCGGACCTGCGAGGAGCTGGGGCGCATCCCGCTCGCCCGCGGCACCCAGGCCTGGGCGATTGCGTTCAGCCCGGACTCATCCCTGCTGGCGATCGGACTGTGGGATCCGGTGATCGAGGTGTGGGACTGGCGCGACTGCCGATTGGTGGCCGTGCTGGAGGGCCATACGGAGACCATCGCCGACCTGACGTTTTCGCCGAACGGTGCGGAGCTGGTGAGCGCCAGCGGGGACGGCCTGGTGAAGGTCTGGGATCCGCGCCGCGGGCTGTGCCTGCTGACGCTCGATGCGCGCCGCGGCCGGGCGGAGGCGCTGCGGTTTATCCCCGATCCGGCGGAGGCGGTCGGAATAGCGGTTGACACGGGCGCCCGACGGATCGGCGCTGCGAGCAGCGACGGGGATCAAAGGCCGGCGGCCGGCGGCTTGTTGCAGACGCCGGCGCCGCGACGTCCGGGCGGATATCGGCTGTTCGTCGGCTACGGCGAGGGAGGTGGGGTTTGGAACCTGGGGTACTACGACCGCCACATCGCGGGAAACGCGGTGGAGCAGGCGCGGCTGCTGGCGGGCGGTGCGGAGGAATCGGCGCTTCTTCGGGAAGCGGCGGCGACGATCCGGTCGTGGGCGGATTGAGCGGTCCTCGAAGACCCGGGTTGCACACGCCGCACGCCGCGCGGATCATTGCGACATGAACCAGCGCAGCTCAGGGAGGGCAGGAGTCCCCGGTGGTCACGCGGCCCGCGCCTCTCGCGTCGCGGCGCTGACATTCGGCGCTGCCATCGTGCTTGCTGGGGTCGGCGCGAACGGCTGCGCCGAGTCGCCTGCGGGAGACTCGGCAGCGCGGGCGGCCGGCGCCTCGCCGATCCTCGTGCGGCTCGGGCAGACTTACCCCGATTGCCGGGCCGGACGGTTTCTGGTGCTGGCCGATTTCGAGACGCCCGATCAACCTCAGATGTTCCACATTCTTCGTCCCGGCGAGCAGCCGCCTGCCGGGCGCGAGGCGTCGCTCTCGATTCTTCGAAATCGCCGCGAAACCGGCGCGGGCGGCCTGCAGGCCTCGCTGCGCAGCGCCGATGAGCAACTGGTCTTTGATGGCGCGCTCGGCGACAAGCGCTCCCTCGTTCGCGACTGGACCGGGCAACACCTGCTGCTGATGAGCGCCTGGGGGCCGGAGGGCGGCGCGCCGCTGTCGGTGTCCGTGCAATCCGGAACGGCCGATCCCGCGGTGTGGCGCGCCACGCTGCCGCTGCGGCCCGGGTGGAACACGCTGCGGATCGACCTGGACGAATTGGCGCACGTCGTGGACCTGTCCGACGTGCGGCGGATTACCTGGTCCTGTCCGGCCGGGCCGCTCGATCTGTACCTCGACGACCTGATCGTCACCGACAACACGCTTTTCGAGCGCGGCCAGGGCGCCGCCGCGGGTGACCTGGTGCTGTTTTCGCGCGGCCGGCGGCTGGTGTGCGGGGCGAACGAGCGCTTTCAGGTGGCGCTGCGCGAGGGCGCGATCTGCGGGATTTTCGCCGAGGCGGGACAGGCACTCGCGCCGCCGGGTGGCGGCGGGCCGTTCATCGTGCCGCTGCCGGACGGCTGGACGGCGCTGCGCGAGCGCCCGCCCGCGCCCGATGATCCGCGCCTGTTTGAGGCCTGGGGCGCCGCCATCCAGGGATCGCAGGGCGTGGTGGAATCGACCGCGGCGCGAGCCATCCTGCAGGGCGCGCGGCACTTCGGTGATGCGACGGGCGATCGAGGCGCGGCAGTGGAGCACGGCGCGAATGGTCGCGCCGCCGTGTCGCGCGTGCGGCTGACGGTCTACGCCGACGGCCGGGTGTTCGTCCGCCTGCGGGTGGATCCTGGCGAGCGCCCGTGGCTCGCCGCACGCGTCGGCTACGCGCTGCTCGTGGACCAGCGCAGCGGACTGCGGCCCATGGTGGTCGGGGCCGGTGCTGCTGATGCGCCGCGATGTGTGCACTTCGCCCGACCCGGCCGCGATCGCGGCGACCTGCTGTGGATCCCGCATCTTCCGTCGGACGCGGCGCAGCGCCTCGACCTGGAGTCGATCGACGAGCGCGAGGCGGCCGTGCTGATCGGCGACCGCGAGGCGCGCGGCGCGATCGAGTCGGCGCACCTGCTGGTGCTCTGGCCGCACGATCTCGACGGCGGGCCGGAGGGGGCGTCGTTTGCCGCGGATTACCAGGCGCCGGCGCGGCTGGAAGTCACCACCGGGGCGCTTCGCCTGGACGTGGACGGTGATTTGAACGCCGACGGATACAACGAGAGCGAAGGTTGTCATGAGCTGGAGCTGGCCGGGCATGTCGCCCGCTGGCGCTACGATCCGGGCGGGCGGCTGCGCCATCGGCCGATGTTCCGGGTGCATGGAACGGCCGGGCGGCCGGCCTGGGTCTACGGTGACGGCCGGATCATTCCGGAGCAGTGGCGCGACGCATCTGACACGCTGATGTTCTCGCTGCCGCGGGTGCGCGACGGTGTGCTGCGGATCGAGGTCAATTGCGGCGAGAATCGCCGAGCGGCGTCGGGCGGGGCATGAATCAGGCCCCGGCCGGGCGGGCCGGGCGGGCCGGGCGGCCGCGGCCGCGGCCGGCGGTGTTACAATCCGGGCCGGTTGCTCCCGAGCGGTGCGGATCGCCGGGGAGCCTTGTCTGTTGAAATGGGTCGCGCCGTCCCGCCGCGGCGCAGCAGGGGTTGCCATGGCTGTCAGTGACGCGATCGCCGCGCTTCAGACCCGCTTTCCCGATCACGGCTACCAGCCGCAGCCGCTGCTCGCGCGGATGGACGGCAGCGCCGGCGATCAGCTCTGGGTTCGCGTCCAGCCGGCGCACCTGCTGGCGGTCGGTCGGTTTCTTCGCGATGACCCGCGCTGCGCATTCGAGCAGCTCTCCGACGTGACCTGCGTGGACTACCTGAACTTTCCCGACGCCGAGGATCGCTTTGGCGTGATCTACAACCTGCTGAGCATCTCGCTGAATCACCGCCTGTTTCTCAAGGTGTTCGTCAACGACCCGGATCCGCGCGTGCCTTCGGTCTGGCCGATCTGGCACGGCGCGGAATGGACCGAGCGCGAGGTGTTCGACATGTTCGGCATTCGCTTCGACGACCACCCCGACCTGCGGCGCATCCTGATGCCCGAGGATTTTCAGGACCACCCGCTGCGCAAGGATTACCCGCTGCACGGCAAGGGTGAGCGCGAGGCCTTCCCGCGGCTGACGCGCGACAGCGCCTGAGCGCGGCTATCCGCGGAGCAGTTCTGACGCGGGTCGTGCCAGCCGCCGAAACGCTTCCATGGGCAGGTGCACCGTACCCCACTTGGGCGAGCGCACCCGCGCCGAGGCGGCGTACTCGTCCAGCGGGGCGGCGACGAAAACGTAGCGACGTTCGCGGAATTCGTGCACGATCTCGGCCGGCGGGTCGGCCGCCCCGTCGATCCAATAGGCAAACAGCAGCATTCCGCGAAACCCCGCACCAAATACCCGCTGCCAGCGCAACAGCCCGTCGAGATCGCCCTGCGTGGCCCAGGTCTGCCAGCCGGCCCGGCCGCGCTCGCCCCGTGGTGTCCAGCGGCGGCCCTTCACGTCGGCCAGCCAGTTCGTGCCGACCGCCGAGTAGACCACAAAATCAAAGCTCTTGAGCGAAACGTCCCGAAATATCGACTTTCTGCCCTCATCCACCGCGACATAGGCGATCTGGCGGCGGCGCAGATAATCCTCAAATGCGGCTTCGTAGTGGACGTGGCTCTTCACCGGGCGCCTCCCCGAGCGTGCCCCAACAAAACCCTTCGGCCGCGACTCCGGAGGGCAGTATAGGGCGATTTTGAGCGGTTTGGGGAGGCTGTCGGGAAGTGTGTGCCGTCGCCCGATCGGCAATAATGGTCGCCGCGGGGCGTTTTCCCCCCTGAACACGAGAAACCGGCCGATCGGCCTCCGATTGACGGAGCGCGCGCGGCCCAACCTGGAGAAGCGGATCATGACCATGCGATCGATGTTGCGAGTGGGAATCATCGGCATGACGGCGGCGGTGTTCGCTGCGCCGGTGCTGGCACAGGACAAGCCGGCGGAACCGGCGAAGCCGGGCGCCGCGGCCGAAGAGCGCGCAGCGCGCCGGGCGCGCGGCGAAGGCGGGGAAGGCGGCGAGCGTCGGCGTGGTCCGGAAGGGCGCGGCGAGGGTCGCCAGTTCGCGGGCGCCGGCATGATCGCCCGCATCGCCGATGAGCTGCAGCTTTCGGAGGAGCAGCGGCAAGAGATGCTGGGCGTCGTCGCGGATCACTTCCGCGCGATCCGCGAGCAGGAGGATCAGACCGAGACCGGCCAGGCCATCCGCGCGCTGCGTGAGCAGATGCGTGAAGCGCGTGAGGCTGGTGACCAGGAGCAGCTCGCCGTCCTGCGCGAAGAGATGCGCAAGCTCAACCAGGGCGGAATGGAGGAGCGCCGCGCGCAAATGGAAGCGAACATGGAGGCGCTGCGCGGGAAGATCATGCCGCTGCTCAACGAAGAGCAGCAGGCGAAGTTCGCCAAGATGGAGTTGGCGCCCCGCGGCGGCCCGGGTGGGCCGGGGGGGGCGGCGGATCCGCGCCGCATTCGCGCCGCGCTGGCCAACCTGGACCTGACGGCCGAGCAGAAGGCCGCCGTGGAGGATCTGATGCGCGCCGGCCGCGAACAGATGGAGGCGCTGCCGCGCGAGGATGTCGCGGGGCGCGCCGAGATCGGCACGCGGCTCGTGGCGCAGGTTCGCGAACTGCTGACCGAGGAGCAGCGCGCCAAGCTCGAGCAGGAACTCAACCGCGGTCGGCGTGATGGCGCCGAGCGCGGCCGGGGTCGTGACGGCGCGCCGCGCGACGGACAGGGCGGCGAGCGTCGCGGCCGTGGCGGGCGCGAGGAAGCGCCGAAGGATCCTGCGTAGATCCGCGGCAGACCGCCGTCGTCAGGGAAAAAATGACATCGACGCGGGCGCGTCCGAGCCTCGGGCGCGCCCGCCTTTCTTGGGCGACCAGCCGCGCAGCCCCACCCGGAGGGCGCGACCCTGGCCAGTGCCGTTGCTACCAGGGGCTAATAAGCTCCTGGCAACCCGCGTGTGTCCTGTTGTGCGAGTAGAGTCGCTGCGGCTGTCGCTGGTGCTGTCGCCGTCGATGTTGCTTTCGCTGGTGCGAGAGTCCTATCTCGCACCCCGTCTGGGCGAATCCGTTCCCTCTTGTGCGGGATGGGAATCCCGCTTCAGCTCGTGCGAGATGGGAATCTCGCACGAGCGGCATGCTTACGCGGATTACCGCGAAAGCATGCCACCCAACGCCGCTTAGTTCGCGGTGTTGCATGCCACGCCTCCGCTGGCACGCAGCGCCGTCTCCTGCGCGCGGCGCTATCGCACCCGATCGGCCGGCACGAAGTACGTTCCCGCGTCGAGGCCCGGCTCGGCCAGCTCGACGGTGGCACTGCCGCGCGTCAGGTTGGGCTTTCGCACCGAGGCGGCGTGCACTGCCGCCGCGCGCTCGGCGTGCCGCGTGATGATGCGCACGTCGAGAACCAGTTCGTCGCGGATGCGCCAGGCCGTGGCCGCGTCCCACTCCAGCCGCCGGGTCGGTTCCCACTGCGACGCCGGAATCCGCACCGCAATCGCCGGTGCTTCCGGATGTGCCTTGTTCCACGCCTCGCGGACTGAGTCGATCACCGCCTCGGCGTCCGGCCCGCGGTAGACGTGGTCCGGCGGGCGCGACAGGTCCGCCAGTGCGATTCGCAGCTCGGCGTCTTCGCGCGCGATCAGCGCGCGCAGCTCATCCACCCGCCGTGCCGCGTCGGATTTGTGCGCAGCGTCGATCTGCGGCAGCGCTTCGGCGATGATCAGCATGTCGCGTGCGCGGCGCATGGAGAGCCGCGCAGCGTCGCCGAAGGCGCCCGAGCGGTTTCGAATGGCGTCGGCGCTCTGGCGGCGGGCCTGCGTGTCCAACTCCGCCAATTCATCGCGGAACGTCGATGCGAAGGCCGCCATGCGCTCATTGAACCGGCCCATTTGCGCTGTCGTGTACTCCATCGCGGTGTGCAGCATGCGGGCGCGGCCGTGCGGATCCGCGCTGCGGGCGACCTCGGCCACCCGCGCCAACCATGCGCTCGTATCACCGGCGTGTCGGGCCAATGTCGCGCTGGCGCTCGGATCCGAAAGCGGGTTCGACGCGGCGCGGGAGTACTCTGCCCCGATCCGCCGCACCTGCTCGACCACTGCCAGAAAGTCATCGCCCGCGCCCGCCTTCGGAACAGGGGCGAACAGCGAGAACATGATCGCCAGCACCATCGCCCCGGGCGATGCGCTTGCTGCAGCAGCCTGGACGGGCGGTGTGCGCTGCGCTGGCCGTTGCGGTTTGCCGGCCAGTGCCGCGCCGCCGGCGGCGTCGGGCCGCGGGTCGGCCGTGCGTCGGCGCGGATTGTGGGTGAGAAAGTTCCCGAACAGCGCCGATCGGCGCGGGGTGATGCGTTCCATGTGCCCCCCTCCCGGATCTCGCGTCGCGAATGGATGACTTCGTGTGCGCGAGTGTCCCTGCGTCGGTCATCGGCATGATCGCGGAGTGACTTTGTTTGGCGGGATCAGCGCGGCTGCCGGCGTCGGGCCATCGGTTCATCCGGCAGGGTGCTGCGCCCGGCGGTCCGAAAAGGGGTGGCAGCGATTGGCCGGTGGGGGGCCGCCGGGGCGCGGCGGTTGGTGGGAGCGGTGCGGCGCTCGGGGGGACGGAGGACTGGGCGAAAGAGGGAGGCGGATTCGTCGCGGCGTCCGGTCGGGTGGTTAGGGGTTCGAGCGAGTTGGCCGCCGCTGGCAGAGCGCAAATGCGTCACCGTTGGCGACCCGGAGCATCCGACGAGCGAATCCGCCCATTCCGTGGTTTTTTTCTCCTTGTGATTGCATCGAGCCGGCGAGCCGGTCCGCTCGCGGTCGCGCCTTGGGGGCCCGAAAGGCGCGACGCATCTGACGGCGAACCCGGTCCAAATTCCGTGTCGGCGATTTCTGAATTTCGCCCGGCGGCGATCCAGCTCTGCCCCGCGGGGTCGAGAGCACCGGCCCGACATCCTTGCGAGCCGATGCGCTCGAGCAAGCCGCCCGTCCTTGCGCGACCGAAACCCGGGGCACCTTGCGAGCGAACCGGAGGGAGCCGCCCACAAACGCGACACCGATATTACCCAAACACACAAACACAGTCAACAAACAAAATACCCAAACTACCACAATTCTAATATTTGGGATGTTTATGCTGGTTCCGCTGCGTCTGAGTGGCCGTCCGACTTCCGGCCGACCATCGTCGGCGGGGCCGTCTCTCCCGCCCACGCGAGTACACTGGACCCGACGATTGGGGGTTGCGAGGGCGTTGTGCGCTGATGGGGCTGATCCGCTTTCAGGATGTGACCAAGCAGTTCGGCGGGCGCGTCGTACTCGACGGCGTGTCGGTCGAAATCAGCTCATCCGAACACGTCGGCCTGGTTGGGCCGAACGGCGCCGGCAAGTCTACGCTGGTGCGGCTGATCAACGGCACGATCCCGCCGGACATCGGCAGCGTCACGTTGTCGAAGGGCATGCACGTCGGCACGCTGGAGCAGGAGCCGCGGATGAACCCCGCCGCGACGCTCCATGATGAGGTGCTGAGCGTCTTCGCCGACGTGCTGGCGCTCGAAGCGCGGATGGAGCAGTTGACGCAGGAGATCGCCGCGGCCGGCGAGTCGGGGAATGACGCCGCCGCCCTGCTGACGGAATACGATCGCGTGCGCGAGCGGTTTGAAACGGCCGGCGGCTATCGCTACGAATCGCGGCTGGGCGAGATATTGGGCGGGCTGGGTTTTCGGCCGGAGGACGCCGGGCTGCCGGTTCAGGCGCTTTCCGGCGGGCAGCGCTGCCGCGCAGCGCTGGCCAAGCTGCTGCTGGATGAATCCGAGTTCCTGCTGCTCGATGAGCCGACCAATCACCTCGACATTGACGCGGTGCGCTGGCTGGAAAAGTTCCTGGCCGGGCATCACGGCGGGGCGCTGATCATCTCGCACGATCGCTACCTGCTCGATCGCGCCTGCGACCGCATCCTGGAGATCGACCGCGGGCGGGTGCTGTCGTACCCGGGTAATTACTCGAACTTCGTCCGCACGCGCGAGACGCGCCGCCTGACGCAGCAGCGCGAGTTCGAGAAGGATCGCGATTTCATCGAGAGCGAGCGCGACTTCATCGCCCGCCACATCGGGTCGCAGCGCACCGCCGAGGCCCGGGGCCGGCGCACGCGGCTGGAGCGGCGCATCCGCGACGGCGAGTTCGAGCTGGCGCGGCCGAACGAAGCGCAAACGCTGAAGCTGCGCTTCGGCGACGGGCGGGCCGACCCCGCGACCGGGCACACGATCCTCGAGGTGAAGGAGCTGACGAAGGGTTATGAGACGCGGCCGTTGTTTGCGGAGCTGTCGCTGCGGCTCGACGCCGGCCAGCGACTCGGCATCACCGGCCCCAACGGGGTCGGCAAGACCACGCTGCTGAACATTCTTGCCGGCCGCATCCGCGCTGACCGCGGCGAGTTTGTTTTTTCGCGACACGCGACGGTCGGCTATTTCGGGCAGGATGCGCGCGACCTCGACCCGCAGCTCACGATCGTGCAGACGCTGACGCAGTTGCGGCCGGACCTGAACGAGGCCGCGGCGCGCTCGCTGGCGGGGCGCTTTCTGTTCAGCGGGGAGGACGCCTTCAAGACCATCGGCCAGCTCTCCGGCGGCGAGCAATCGCGGGTACGGTTGCTGCGGCTGATGCTCGACAGCCCGAACGTGCTGATCCTCGACGAGCCGACCAACCACCTCGACATCGCCTCGCGCGAGGTACTGGAGGAGGCGCTGGCGGACTTTTCCGGCACGATCATCGCCGTCAGCCACGACCGTTATTTCCTGGATCGCATCTGCGGGCAATTGCTGGTGCTGCGGCCGGACGGCTGGACGCTGCACCGCGGGAACTACACGACGTACATCGAGTCACTCGAGGCCGCCGCCGCGGGTGTCGGCGACGGCGAGGCGCGGGCCACCGGCGCGGCAGTGCGCAGCGCTGCGGCAACAGGCGGCGCGGCGGGCGAACCGGTGAGAGGCGGCACGGACTGCGCTCGGCCGCGGCGGGTCAATCCGCAGGCGCGCAAATCGCGCTTCGCGGCGATGAGCACGCCGGAGCTGGAGTCGTTCATCGAGCAGCAGGAGCGGCGCATCGCCGGGTTGAACGAGCGTTTCGGCGACCCGGCGCTCTACCAGGATCGCGAGGCGGCCGGTCGGCTGGAGGCGGAGCTGGCTGCGGCGCGGGGCGAGCTGGAGCAGGCGGAGCAGGAGTGGGCGGGAAGGTGAATGCCGGCCCCCCTGCGTGCTGCGCTCATCGCCGCTTCGACATCAACGGGCGCAGCCACGCGCGGCGATGGAGATCGGGAGCGCGCTCACGCACAACGTGCCACACGCGGTTGTTGGAGGCGTTGAAAGAAAGCGGCAGTAGTCGCACCGCCGGGCTGGTTCGGCGGGATGCGGAGTTCCGCCCGGAAGTATCAACTCGGGAAGGCTCACCGTCCTGCGCGTGATCCGTCAACGCGACTGCGGCGGGATCGGCGGCGGGCGGAAGCGCATCCCGCGCGGCCGGGCGTCCCCGCCCGTCTGTGTCCGATCCGCCGCCACTCTCATCCGCATTCCTTGCCGTGGGCGGCTCGTCATTCGATTCGCCCGGGATATCGGCTGTTTGCAAAACAGCGCCGCGCGCCCTCATCTCGTGCGCGACCGTCGGCCCCCAATGCGCGCGGCCGGCACGCACGTCCAGCAGGAATTCCAGGGCGTCAACGACCCGCTCGCCGTTCCATGTGCCGCTTGAAACGCCGGGATCCTGGGCGCTGATCCGCGCGCCCGGCTCTACGCCGATGTCCGATGGGCGGAATTCGCGCGGGTGCTCAGGACGATTCCACTCGACGCCCAGAAATTCGATGACGCGCGACGGCCCGTCTGCGCGCGTGCCACCATCGCCGTAGCGGTATACATCGACGCGCGCCGGGAACCACACTCCGTCTACCTCTTTGAGTGAGAACTCGCGCTCGCCGATGATCCTCCCCAGCAGTTCGACGCGTGTGCGCACTACGGAGTGATCGCGCAGCGGATCGATCCACCATTCAAACGCGCCATGGCCGGGCAGTCGTGCCGTCACGCGCACCAGGACGCCATCCGGCTGCTGGGACCACTCCGGCTCGGGCATTCCGTGGCGGGCGACGTCCGCGAGCCAGTCGTCGTCGATGCCGCTGGGGGCCACGCCGATCTTCCGGAAATCGACGAGATTCATGAACTCGCGCATGGTTACGCCGGCGGCGGAATCGGATGCCCACACCCGTGTGAGCGGATCGTTCTGGGCGTGGAGCCAGGTCTCGCCCTCGCGTGTCAACGCATGGAACGGCCCGGGATAAGCGATTTCGCCGCGCAATCCGGGGCCGGGGCGCACACAAACGCCGTCCTGGTCGCCGTAGTTGGACGTCCTGTACTGCTCGCCCGCGGCATACCACTCGTAGTGATGAGATGTTGCCTCTCCGTCTGCGTTGCGGTCGTGGATGAGGATGTTCATCCTTGCAGTCTGAAGACGATCGACCGATCTTGCGGCCGCAGCGGCCGCCAGCGCGGGCGGAATGCCGGGTGGAAGTGCGGCGAAAAGTTGCGCGGTCGGCACGGCGGCACCGACAAGCACCAACCAGCGATGAGCAAGGCGCATGGGTCGGTTCCTTGTCACGAGATCCCGCAGAGGGCCACCTGTTGATATTCCCACCAGGAGCCGCTCGTAAAGGGCGTGCTGCTGACGCGGCACTTGTTGAAGATCGGGTGGCAAAGGCCGCCACTCTCGCTCGCGCACGGATACTCCCAGCGGCAGAACGTAGGAATGCTCTCGTACCAAACGAACCCCGAGTCGATCAACGGGCGAAAATGACACACGATGCGGTTCATACAAGGCATCCCGGTGAACAGACAGACGCACTCCTGGATGTCACAGGAGGGGCAAGGCTCCATCTCGTCGAGCAGTCGGTTGCATGGGGCGTTTCCGATTGCGTTCCGCGACGCTCCCAGTGACAGGCTCAAAGCCAGTATTGCAGCTACAGGAAATCGCATGCGGTTCTCCAATTGTGATCGGCTGGCAGGGAACTTGTACCCCCGCGCGTCAATGGCATTGGGATCCAGTATCGGCGTTGATGCGCAATTCATGCTCAGGCCGCCCGCGGCGTGGCCGTACTCGATCCGCCTGGCTGCGAGTTGTCCGGCCTGTTTTGGCGAAACGACGGCTGTCGCGCATCGTCCACAAATCGGGCGGCGTCGTTGCTCGGTCAAAAATCCGCCTGCTTCGGCGCGCGGGGGAACGGAATCACGTCGCGGATGTTCTGCATCCCCGTCACGAACAGCATCAATCGCTCGAACCCCAGGCCGAAGCCGGCGTGCGGCACTGTGCCATACCGACGCAGGTCGCGATACCAGCCATAGTCTTCCTTCGGCAGCTTCATCTCGTCGAGCCGCTGGTCCAGCCGATCGAGCCGCTCCTCGCGCTGGCTGCCGCCGATGATCTCGCCGATCCGCGGCACCAGCACATCCATCGCCGACACCGTCTCGCGCCCCGGAGCACAGCCGTCGTCGAGCCGCATGTAGAACGCCTTGATCGACTTCGGGTAGTGCATCAGCACCACCGGCTGCTTGAAATGCTCCTCGGTGAGGTAGCGCTCGTGCTCGCTCTGCAGGTCCGTCCCCCACGCCACCGGGAACTCGAACTTCGCGCCCTTGTCTGCGGCGCGCCGCAGCAGTTCCACCGCCTCGGTGTAGGGCAGCCGTCGAAAGGGCGTCTCCAGCACGTGCCGCAGCCGCGCGATCAGCCCCTTTTCGATCCGCTCCTCGAAGAAGCGCATGTCGTCGGCCCGCTCGGTCAGCACCGTGTCGATCAGGAAGCGGATGAACTCCTCGGCGAGATCGGCGTCGGCGTGCAGATCAGCGAAGGCGATTTCCGGTTCGATCATCCAGAACTCGGCCAGGTGGCGGCTGGTGTTGCTGTTCTCGGCCCGGAAGGTCGGGCCGAAGGTGTACACCCGCGACAGCGCCGAGCAGTACGTCTCCACGTTCAACTGCCCGCTGACCGTCAGGTGTGCTTCCTTGCCGAAGAAGTCCTGCGAAAAGTCCACTTCGCGCCCCCCGTCGGGGCGGCTGCGCGTCGGCAGCTTGAGCAGGTCCAGTGTGCTGACGCGAAACATCTGCCCCGCGCCTTCGCAATCTGAGGCGGTAATGATCGGCGTGTGCACGTAGTAAAAGCCGCGCTCGTGGAAGAAGCGGTGCACCGCGAAGGAGAGACAATGCCGCACCCGCGCGACGGCGCCGAAGGTGTTCGTGCGGACGCGCAGGTGCGCCACCTCGCGCAGGTACTCAAAGGTGTGCCGCTTGTTGCTGACGGGATACGTCTCGGGGTCGTCCACCCAGCCGACCACGCGCACCGCCGTCGCGGCGATTTCGACCGCCTGGCCCTTACCCTGGCTCTCGACCAGCGTTCCCTCCACCTCGACCGCGCAGCCGGCGGTCAGGCGCTGCGCATTCGCGAATCCCGCTGCATCGGCTCTCACCACCGCCTGCACCGGATCGAAGCAGGTGCCGTCCGAGATCGTCACAAAGCACAGTCCGCCGTCGGCCTTGCTCTCGCGGTTGCTGCGCACCCAGCCCTTCACGCACACCGCGCCGCCCACGTCGATCCCGCGCCGCGCCAGCACATCGGCGACCCGCATCCACTTCACGCCGCACCTCCGCATGGCGCCGGCGCGGTTGAGACCAACCCGCGCTGCGGGTACGCTCCTCCGCCGTCGGCGCTCGAAGCCCGGCAGTGTATCCGCCGCTCGATCCGGAATCGAACCGCCCCCGCCCCGGAGGTCCGTTGCACCCGTCCCGCCCACGATTGTCGATCGCCGCGACGCGCGCGTCCGCTTTCACGTTCTGTGCGGCGTTGCTGCTTTCTTGCGCCGGTTGCGGCGGAAACGCGACACAGACGCGCAGCCTGCGCCTCGGTGGGGCGCAGATCCCGCTGGAGTTCGTGCAGGGCTGGCTGGAGCGCAGCCGCGAGCCGGCGTTCAACGTCTCCCGCGCCGAGCCGGTCTATCTCTCGCAGAACGGATTCCGGGCGCTGGCTCGCGGGGATTGCGACATCGCCTGCACCGATCGGCCGCTGGTCGCGTCCGAGCTGGAGCAGTTCGGCGAGAATCCGCCGATCGGTCGGCGGGTCGGATTCTACGGCTACGCGCTGTACGTCAACGACGCCAACCGCATCGACAGCATCTTCTCCGGCCACATCGAGTTGCTGTTCAAGCGCCGGATTCTTGACTGGGGCGAGTTGGGCGGCGACGCCGGCGCGATCACGCTGCTGGGACCGGGCAAGGGCACGCGTGGCGGAGCGCTGCTGGCGCGGCAGGCGGGCGTGTGGTTTTCCGAGCCGACGTGGATCGCACTGGAAAGCGATGCCGCGGTGATTCAGCGCGTTCGAGAGGATCCGCTGGCGCTGGGCTTTGCCGGCGTCGGGCTGGACGGCGATGGGGTCCGCTACCTCGGCCTGCGGATGGAGCGCCGCGGGGAGCCGGTGTTTCCGTCGATCGAGGCGATTGAGCAGGATCGTTACGGCCTGGCGAAGGTGATTTACGTCTATTGGCGCGAGCCGGCGTCCGTTGCCGTCAATACCGCAGTTTCGTACCTGTTTTCTGAGGCTGGGCAGGCCGCGCTGCAGCGCACGGACATCTGGCCGATCCCGGCCGACCGCTCGGCCGTTGAGCCTCCGGCGCCGCTGGAGTGACGCACCGGCGTCGTCGATTCGCGCTGCGGGTGGGGGACGAAGTTGGTTTGTCGGCGGGCGCGGGACGTGTCTCTGCGGTTGGCGAAGTCATGCGGGGCCGCCGGATCGGCCGCCCGGAAATCCGAGGGATCGAACGATCGCATGGGCGCTCCGCTGCGAATTCGGCAGGTCACGCTGCGCCCGCTGGAAATCCCGCTGCGCCTGCGTTTCGAGCACGCCGCCGCCGCCCGCAGCTCCGCCGACCCTCTGATCGTCGAGATTCAGGCGGCCGCCCCGTACGCGCAGCTGGCTGGCTTCGGCGAGACGCTGGTGCGCGTGTATGTCACGGGGGAGACGATCGGCTCGGCGATGGACGACATTCGCACCGTCTTCGTGCCGCGGCTGCTCGACTTCCGCCCAACGAGCTTTCCCGAGGCGCTGGAGTTCATCGAGGCGCTGCCTTTTGAGCATTCCGGGCGGGTGATCAACGGGGCACGCGCCGCCGTCGAGCTGGCGCTGCTGGACCTGGCGGGGCAGGCCTTTCGCCGACGGGCGGTGGATGCCGCCGGCTGGCTGGGCCTGCCCGGCTTCGGCTCGCCCGGCAGCCTGCGCACGGCGCGCTATTCGGGGATCGTCGTCGGGCGCTCGCCTTCGAAGCTGCGCTGGATGCTGCGGCTGCAGCGCTGGGCGGGCCTGCGAGATTTCAAGATCAAGGTCGCGGTCGATGGCTGGGAGGAGCAGTTGCAGCGGGCGCACGCGGTGCTGCGGGGCGGATTGGAGAGAGGACAATACACGCTGCGAGCGGACGCCAATGCCGGGTGGGATGCGGCGGCGGTTCGCACGGCGCTGCCGGTGCTCGAGCAGTTCGGCGTCAGCGCGCTGGAGCAGCCGCTCTCGGACGCGCACGACGACTTCCTGCCGCTGCTGGCTTCCGAAACGCGGATGGACCTGATCGCGGATGAATCGCTTCTGACGATGGAGGACGCGCGCCGGCTCATCAGCGGCGGCGCGTCGCGTGTGATGAACATCCGCATCGCCAAGAACGGCGGGCTGCTGCCCTCGCTGCAACTGGCCGCGGCCACGCTGTCGGCCGGGTTGGATGTGCAGCTCGGCTGCCTGGTCGGGGAGACGAGCCTCCTGACGGCGGCGGGCGCGGCGTTTGTCGAGGCCTGCCCGCGCGTGCGGTTCCTGGAGGGCGCATTCGGGCGGATTCTGCTGCGGGATGACGTCACGACGCGCAGCTTGATGTTCTCTGTCGGCGGTCGCCTGCGAACCCCGCCGAGCGGCTATGGGCTGGGCGTGACGGTCAACCCGAAGGCGCTGGAGCGCCTGGCGGCGGACCGGCCGATGAACCTGCCGCTGTGACGGATGCCGCTGCAATGTTGCGCCGGGCGGTCGGCGCGGGTATGCTCCGAACCGCGTTCGTTCGATCGGGATGCCGTTCGCAGGAGGTTGCCTGATGGCTCGGGGAATGGCCGCGTGGGTCGCGGTGACGCTGGTTTCCACCGCGGCGGCGTGGGACGCCCACGGCCACCGCATGATTACCTATCTCGCGCTGGACGGGTTGCCTGCCGAGATGCCCGCGTTTCTACGCGAGGCGGATACGCGGCACCGGATCGCCTACCAGTCGAACGAGGCCGATCGCTGGCGCGGCACGCGCCACCCGGTCATGGGGCATGAGAACAACCAGGATCACTACCTCGACGTCGAGCTGCTGGACCAGTTCGGCCTGACGCTCGACTCGCTGCCGCGGCTGCGGAATGAGTACCTGCGGGCGCTGATCATCGCCAAGCACGAGCACCCCGACGCGATCGACCCCTACGACCCCGCGAAGGACCCCGATCGCAGCAAGGAATGGCCCGGCGCAGCGCCCTACTCGATCATGGAACACTGGGTGAAGCTGCAATCGGCGCTGCAAACCTGGCGCATCCTGGAAAAGCTGGACGATCCCAGGCGACGTCATCAGCAGGAACAGGCCCGTTCGAACGTGATCTATCACATGGGCATGCTCAGCCACATCGTCGGCGACCTGGCCCAGCCGCTGCACACCACCCGCCATTTCAACGGTTGGGACGGGCCGAACCCCGAAGGCTACACCACCGCCAAGACGTTTCATGCCTACATTGACGGCGGCTGCATCGAGCACCACAAACTGACCTACGCCGACCTCAAGCCGCTCTACCGCAGCCGCGCGCGGGTCAACCCGCGTGACCCGTGGCCGGACACGCTGGAGTATCTGCGGCAATCCAACACGCACGTCATCCCGCTGTATCGCATGGAAAAGGCCGGCGAATTGACCGGCCCGCGCGGGCGCGAGCTGCTATGCGAACGGCTCTGCACCGCGGCCGACACGCTGCGGGCGTATTACGTCGCGGCGTGGCGCAGCAGCGGGCCGAATCTCAAGGCCGAGCAGGACTTCGTGCGATACAACAATTTCAAGCCGGACCTGCTTCCCGGTGGCGATGCGCCCGCCGCCGCGGCGGATGAGAGCGCCGCCGAGCCGGCCGGTGATGGTGCGGAGGGTGACAGCGGGAATGACGGCGATGGCGCGCAGCCGGGCGGTCCGCGCGGCGCAGCGCCTGGTGCGGGGCAGGGGCAAGCCACGCCGTGAACGCACCGGCCGCAACGCAGTCCCGTGAAGCGCTCTGGCAGACGCTGCTGATCGGCGGCGCGATCGTCGTCGCGACGCTGGTTGCCTATGTCCCGGCGTTGCAGGCGGGAGTGATCTGGGACGATGATTCGTACCTGACGCGCAACCCGCTGGTGCAAGCGGGCTGGGACGGTCTGCGGCGGATCTGGTTTACCACGGAATCTCCGCAGTATTACCCGCTGGTCTTCACCACCTTCTGGCTCGAGCACAAGCTGTGGGGCCTGGCGCCCTTCGGCTATCACCTCGTGAACGTGCTGCTGCACGCCGCCAACGCGCTGCTGGTGTGGCGGATTGCGCGAATGCTGAATCTGCCCGCCGCGGCGGTGATCGGCGCAGTGTTCGCGCTGCACCCGGTGCATGTCGAGTCGGTGGCGTGGATCACAGAGCGAAAGAACGTGCTCAGCGGGCTGTTCTTCCTGCTGGCGCTGCGGGCGATGCTGCGCTGGAATGAGGGCGGCGGCTGGCGCAGCTACGCCGCGGGCACGATCTGCTTCATCGCGGCGCTGGGCAGCAAGTCCGTCACAGCCATGCTCGCACCGACGCTGCCGCTGCTCTTCGGGCTGCAGCGCGGGCGGCTGTCGCGCGCAGCGCTGGTGGGCGTGCTGCCGCTGATCCTGATCGGCGCGGCCAAGGGGCTGCTGACGGCCCACCTGGAGGCGGACAAGGTCGGCGCGAGCGGGGCGGAATGGAGCCAGACCATTGCCGAGCGCGTGACGCTGATCGCGCCGTCGGCGTACGTGTTCTATGCCCAGAAGGTGCTCTGGCCGCACCCGCTGCTGTTTGTCTATCCGCGCTGGGACCTGGCGCAGGCGGACGCGACCTGGTACGTCCCACTGGGCGTGAGCGTCGCGGCACTGGTCGTGGCCGTTGTCGGCCGGCGGCGCTGGGGGAACGGGCCGCTGGTGGCGATTCTGTTCGCGGCGTTCAACCTCTTCCCCGCGCTGGGCTTCCTCAATGTGTATCCGCATCGCTATTCCTTCGTCGCGGATCACTTTCAGTACATCGGCAGCCTGGGGTTCATCGCGCTCTTCGTGGGCATCGGCGCGTGGCTGCTGCGGGCACGGGTCGCCGCGCCGATCGCGGCGCAAGCGGCCATTGCCGTCGCGGTGTGCGCGGCGCTGGGGTCGGCGACGTTTGCCCAGAGCCGCATCTACGAAAGCGAGCGCACCCTCTACGTGCACACGCTCCGTCACAACCCGAATGCGACGCTGGCGCTGATCAACTATGCGAACATCCTGCGCGAGGACGCCAACCGCGCCACGGGGCCGTCGCGCGACGCGCTGCGGCGCGAGGCGATGGGGTTGTTTGAGCGGGCGGCGGCGTTTGAGATTTCACGTTTCGAAGCGCTCAGTGGCCTGGGTGCGACCTGTTTCGACGCGCAGATGCCGACGCAGGCGATCGAGCACTATGAGAAGGCGATGCAAGTCGCGCCGCGCGGCAGCGTGACCACGCACAACAACCTCGCGCTGGCGCTGGACGCCGCCGGCCGCACCGACGAAGCGCTGGCGATGCTGGACCAGGCCTTGCGGGAGAAGCCCGATGCCCCGACGACGTGGTTCAATCTCTCGACGGTGCTGCTGCGGGCCGGTCGCACGGCCGAAGCGGCCACGGCCGCCGGACAGGCCTGTTCGCTCGCTCCTCAGGCGTTCGGCCTGCGGGTGCACCTCGCGCGGGTGCTGACGAAGGCCGGGCGAAACGCGGACGCCGCGGATGCCTATGAACAAGCGCTGGCGCAGCGCCCGGACGCGGCGGATGTGCGCTATGAGCGCGTATTGGCGCTGTTTGAGGCGGGGCGCTACGAATTGGCGGTTTCGAGCGCGCTGGCGGAGTTGAAGTCGCGGCCGTCCGACCTGCGGATGATGACACAACTGATCTGGATGCTCTCGGTCTGTCCGCAGGAGGACATTCGCGACGCGAAGCGGGCGCAATCGCTGGCGGCGATGCTCAGTCGCGGCGGGACGGACGGAGCGCCGTCGGCGGTGCTGGACGCGCTGGCGGCGGCGGCGGCGGCCGACGGGGATTTCGGCGCGGCGCTGCGCCTGGTGCGCTCGGCGATCGAGATGGCGCAGCGGGAGGGGAACGCGGAGCGCGAGGCGGCGGCGCGTGCCCGCGAGGCGCTGTACACCGAGCGGCGACCGTTCGTGCACACGCCGCGACCGTAGCGCACGCGGTAGACGTCGCGGGCGGTCTTCGTGCGGTTATTCCTGTCCAACAAATGAATCGGGCCGCGCGGCGTCACGGGGTCGTGACGTTCCGCTGCGGCCCGTTTTTTTACGCTACTGTCCGCGGGCCGATCTCGCTGCGGCTCGCGTCAGCCTGCGGACGATTGCCTGCGGCCCACGGCTCTCGCGCGAGGTGCGAAGGGCGTCGTGCAGCGGCCGCCTCGCATCAGTTGCAGCCCACGCCCTGCGGCGGTGGATTGATGATGCAGTCCACGAACGGGTCGATGTCAAAGTTGTTGAAGTTTTCATCGCCGCTGACGTCGCCCCAGCAGGCGCGATCCTCCCAGCACTGCTGCGTCGCGCCGGTGGCCAGGTAGCTCGCGGGCGCGTTGGGATTGCCCGGATCCAGGATTCCCGCGACGAACGGGTCGATGTCGAAGTTGTTGACGGTCCCGTCGCAGTTCGCGTCGCCGACGAGGCACTCCGGGGCGACGGTGCAGATGTCCGGCGTGGAGCAGCTCGTGCCCGCGCCGATCCAGCTTGCGCCGGCGGTGGAGCAATCGAGCAGCGTCAGCGACAGGCAGAAGCCGGTGCTGAAGCAGCAGGCGCCGGTCGGAAGCGGGCAGTTCACGCCGCCGCAGGTGGACTGGTGACCTTGGAAATTCCCGCCCTCGCCGGTGCAGTCTCCCGGGCTTACATTCGGCAGGCAGGAGCCGTCAGGCAGGCAGCAGGCGCCGCTGGGGAAGCAGATGTCCACGCCGCAGGCAGTGCCGCCGCCGAGCCAGCTTCCGCCCGCCATTCCGCAGTTGCTCTGCGTCAGGTTGAGGCAGCCGCCGGTGGCCTGGAAGCAGCATGCACCGACCGGGGCGGGGCAGTTCACCGCGAAGCACTGCGAACCGTCGCCCTGGTAGGTATCACCAAGGCCGTCGCACTCGGCGACCAGCCGCAGCTCGCAACTGCCGTTGGCCAGGCAGCAGGCTCCGACGCCGACCTGGCAATTCACCGGGGTGTAGGTGGCCCGCATGACCCAGTCACCCGTCGGGCGGCAGAAGGACGGCAGGGCCTGGAATGTGGCCCAGCCGCCGTTCGAGGGGCAGCCGAAAGTCCCGCAGTTGATTCCGAAGAGCCAGTTGTTGGCGAGCGAGGCAACGCCGCCGATGTCGGTTGTCGGGAACGCGTTGCGGTTGGAGGGCGGAGCCGTAAGGCATGGATTGGCGGTCTGCACATGGTGGTCGTTGATGCGAACGCCGCAGGAAAAGCGGTTCGACCCGCCGTTGTTGAACATGAAAATCTGCTCGGGGTCGTTCGGATCGACGAGCACCTGCACGTTTACGCCGGCGGTGCCGGGCCCGAGGACGATGGGCGGTAACTCGGTGCCGCTGTTGTCCGAGTTGAACGTCGCGACCAGCGTGCCGTTGTTCGGAACACCATCCCAGAACAGCACGCTGTACTGGGTGGTGGTCTGCTCGATGGCGTTGACCGTGACGAAGATGAACTCAAACAGGTCCACTCGGATGGGGAAGTCGCCGGCGGGGATCGGGTAGGAGACGGCCGCGATCTCGTTCTCGGCAAAACCGGCCTGTGCGTTATAAGACCCACCGCTGAAGTTTGCGTTCGTGTGCGTGACGACGTTCTGGCAGCCGGCGATGCCGCCCTGCCCCTCGACCGGGGGAATCCACTCGACCGTCGGCGGGATGCCGCGGCCGTGGATCGTGACGCGCATGGTGGGGAGTTCGGCCGGGTTGATCTGCACCGGGATGGACTCATACCTGGATTCGTCGGCCAGTACGGGAGCGGTGCAGGCCATCAACGCAGTCAGACACACAGCAGCGGAAAAGCGCACAGCGCACCTCCAAGGGGGCAGAGTTGGACAAATCGGGCCGCGCTCGGCAGCGCTACCGCGGGCGCAGCGCCCTCCATTGTCGCGGGCAGCCGGGGGTAAATCAATGAAAAAGTATGCGGGAGCACGGCCACCGGGGTCCGCCGCCGGGCGCTGTTCCGCGGTGGGGAGCGGTCAATAATCGGTCGCCGAAAGCCGGGCCCGGCCGGTCAACCTTCCCCCGCGGCGCGGCGGTGGATCCGGCCCAGCCAGACGCTCAGCAGCGTCCACGCCGCGCAGCCCGCGCCCATCCAGATCGCCGTGTCGGTGAGCGTGCGCCCGGCGGCGTCGCGCCACAGCGCATGCACCCAGATGGCGAGCAGATCGCCGCCGCGATAAATGAACGTGTCGATGAACCCCTTGGCGGCGTACTTGTCGGTGCGCGGCGTTACGGAGAACAGCGCTTCGCGGGCGGGGCGCGATAGGGCGTAATCGCTCGTCCGGCGCAGCACCTGAAAGGCAAACAACACGCTCAGGACGCTGGCGCTTCCCACGGACGCCAGCACCGCAAACCCCGCCGCCGTCACGAGCGGCAGCATGGCGGCGCTCCAGCCGACGCCCAGCCGCGTCAGCAGCCGCCCGGTGAGCAGCACCTGCACCGGCAGGCAGATCGAGTTGACGACCAGCTCGGTGCGGGCGAAGTACTCACGCCGCTCGGCCGGCGCACCGCCGTAGGTCTCCACGGCCCGGGATTGCTCGGCATAGGTGAAGGTGGCGGCCGTGGTGAGCAGCAGCATGTAGACGCTGATGCCGAGCAGGTAAGGGGAGCGCAGGGTGTGCAGCACGCCCGCCCAGGCGCCGCCGCCGATCGGCCGATCGGCGGTGGATTCGTCGGGCGCGGCCGCCGTGGGAATCGAAACGGGCATTGCGGAGCCTGAGGCCGCGCGGGCGGGTGCGGGTGCGCGGGTATCTCGCCGGGCATCCGGCTGATCGCATTCGAGAGCGCTGTCCGTTTCCGCGTCGCCGCTCTCGCGCATTCCCGCCGCCGAGCGCGCGCCGATTTCCAGGAGCAATGCCGCCAGCGCGACGAACATGAGTACGTCAGTGGACTGCGCCAGCAGCCAGACGACGGCCGCCCCGCCGGCGGCCCCCAGCGTCGCGCCGACGGCCATCAATCCGAACAGGCGGCGGGCCTGGCCGGGGCGGAGCGTGTCCGCCATGACGCCCCAGAACAGCGAGACCGTCAGAAGGTTCAGGGTGCTGATCCACGCGAACAGGCCGTAGGCGGCGGGCAAGCGCAGCGTCGCGGGTCCGTGCTCCAGCAGCACGAACCCGCAGAGAACGCCGATCGCATAGGCGCGATGCACGTAGGGGGTCAGGCGGCGGCGGGTGGAGCGGCGGACCAGCGCCGCGTAGAGCGGGTGCAGCAGCGCGGTCATCACAAAGGTGCCGGTGTAGGACCACGCCAGGCTGCTCGATCCGATCTCGACGCCGACATCGTCGCGCAGCGGCTTGAGCAGCGAATTGGTCGCGAGCACGCAGAACGCGCTGATCCAGGCGCGCAGTACCAGCGCGGCTTCGCCGGGGCGCATGTCCACGATTCGCGCCAGCAGCGCCGCCGGGGCGGGCCGGTGCGGCGGCGGATGCGCGGTCAAGCCTTGCGGCGCGGGCTGCTGGTCCGCGCGTGCCAGGCCTTCAGCACTTCCGCCTCGCGCTCGGCGCTGATCCCGGCCCTCAGTTTGGATCGCCGCTCCTCGGGCTGGTCGCGCCACCAGGCGAGCGTGTCGCGCGCTGTGTCTGCGATCGGCCGGAAGCGCAGGCCGGCGGCGACGGCGCGGCCGTTGGCGATGCGACCGAATCCGGCCGAGTCGCCGGTGGGCGGCACCCATACCGGCATGTCGCCCCAGGGCGTGACGCGCTGCGACTCCAGGAACTCCGCGTTGACCCACGTCAGTTCGCCCGCGGTCTTTGATGTGGCGCGGCAGGCAGCCAACATCGCGCCGATGGACAGCTCCTTCTCCGGGCCGAGCGCGTGATACACGCCAAGCGTGCGGTTTTCGATCACGCGGACGATCCATTCGCCCAGATCGCGCACGTCGATCATCTGCACGGGATCGCCCGGCTCGCCGGGGGCGAGCACTTCGCCGCCGCGATCGACGCGCACCGGCCAGTAGGTGAAGCGGTCGGTGGGGTCTCCGGGGCCGACGATCAGGCCGGGGCGGATGTTGGTGGTCGCACCGGGAAAGGCGCGTTCGGCGGCCTGCTCGCAGAGCGCCTTGAGCGGGCCGTAGGTCTCGCCGGTCACCTTCTCAACGGTCTCATCGGCCATTGTCGCGACCGGGGCGGTTTCGTCCAGGCCGGGGCGGAGCTTGTCGCCCAGCGCCGATACGGACGAGATGAAGATGTACTGCTTCACCGATCCGCGGAGCACGTCGGTCATTTCGCGCACCTGGCGCGGGATGTAGCCGCAGTCGTCGCAGACGGCGTCCCACTGCCGCCCGCGCAGCGCGTCGAGTTCGCGGGTGGCGCGGTCGCCGCGGAGCTTCTCGATGTCGGGAAAGAGGTGCGGGTTGGTCTTACCGCGATTGAAGAGCGTCAGCGTGTGTCCGCGGCGCGTGGCCGCCTCGACAATCGCCGGTCCCAGGAAGCCCGTTCCGCCGAGGATCAGGATGCGGCGTGGCTCGGCCGATTTCGCGGCGGCAGGGGCGGATTGTGGGGCGGCGAAAGCCGTCGGTCCGGTCAGCAGGCCGCAGGAAGCCGCGGCGGAGAGTTTGAGAAAATCACGGCGGGTGGACATGCAGCGCTCCGATGGAGGGGTGGATGCCGGTCGCGCCGCGCGGCGGCGCGGCCGGGTTCACGTCTTTCGGCCATCCTACGCAGCACAGCGGTGCGAATGCACGTCGGAAGCTGTCGCAAGTTGCGCGGCGGTGTACGGCGCGACGCGAGTGCGCGGCGCGGTAAGATGCCCGGCCCGACTTCCGGGGCGTGTCGTGATTCGTGAGGATTCCGCCTGATGCACGCCGAAAGCCTGCTGGAACTGCTCAAGAGCCGCTTTTCGACGGCGATCGGCGACATTCTGAATCAGCCGGCGGAGCGGGTTGATCCGGTGGTGCGGCCGTCGGCGGAGGCGCGCTTCGGCGACTATCAATGCAACGCGGCGATGTCGCTGGCGCGCGCCGCAGGCTGCAAGCCGCGCGAGCTGGCGGAGCGGATCGTGGCGGGCGTGCGGCTGGAAGATGTCGCGGAACCGCCGGAGATCGCGGGTCCGGGCTTCATCAACGTGCGTTTTCGTGACGCGTATCTCGCGGCGCGAGTCGCGGGGATTCCGGCCGCGGGGTCGTTGGATCGGTTGGACATTCCGCCGCGGGCCCGGCCGCAGCGCGTGATCGTTGACTACTCCTCGCCCAACATCGCCAAGCAGATGCACGTCGGGCACATCCGCAGCACGATCATCGGGGACGTGTTTGCGCGGGTGCTGGCGTTTCTCGGCGACGACGTGATCCGCCAGAATCACGTCGGCGACTGGGGCACGCAGATGGGGATGGTGATCCTGGGGATCTGGCACGTGTTCCGGCTCGACGCGGAGGAGCGCGTCACGGACGCCGCGGCACTGGTTCGGCACTTTGAGGACGCCGCGGCCGCGGTGGGGGCGAATGCCGAGCCGGGTGCGCGGCGCACGCGGCTGGCGGCGCTGGCGGAGGAGATGTCGCAAGCGTTGTCGAAGGAGCGGTCGGGGCGATGGGGCGCGTGGCTGGGTGAGTTCGAGGCGGGACGGACGCGGATCGCACCGACGCTGGACGTGCTGACCAGCGCGTATCGCTTTGTGAACGCGGTGGAGGACGCGCCGGAGTCGGGGGGGATCGGTGTGGCGGATCCGCTGCGTTCGCGGCCGGTGCCGCTGGCCCGGCTGTCGAATCACATTGTGGCGGAGATGCTGCACGCCCGTCACGCGGAGGAGCTGCACGCCTGGCGCATCGCCCGCGAGGTGAGCCTGCGCGAGACGCAGCACATGTACGACCGACTGGGGGTGCTGCTGCGGCCGGAGGACGTGTGCGGCGAGAGCTTTTATCACGACCGGCTGGAAGGCACGGTGGCCGAGCTGCGGTCGCGGCTGACGGAGCGCGACGCGTCGCGGCCGGCGTCGGCGCCGTACGGTGTGGTGCGCGACGACCAGGGGGCGGTGTGCGTGTTTCTTTATGATGAGACGCACCAGCCGCTGTTCAAGAACCCCGAGGGCGAGCCGCTGCCGCTGCTGATCCGCAAGAGCGACGGGGCGTTTCTGTATGCGACCACCGATCTTGCGGCGGTGCGCTACAGGATTGAGGAGCTCGGCGCGCGGCGGCTGATTTACGTCACGGATGCGCGGCAGGTGCAGCACTTCCGGCAGTTCTTCGCCGCAGCGCGGGCGGTGGGCTGGGCCTGTCACGAGGTGTCGCTCGAGCACGTCACCTTCGGCAGCGTGATGGGGGAGGATCGCCGTCCGCTCAAGACGCGCAGCGGATCGACGATCCGCCTGTCGGAGCTGCTGGACGAAGCGGAAGAGCGCGTCGCGGCGGTGATCCGAGAGCGGCAAAGCGCGCTCGAAGCGACTGCGCCGGCCTTGCCGGAGGAAGAGCTGCGCACGCTGGCGCGCGCGATCGGCGTCGCGGCGGTGAAGTACGCCGACCTGAAGAACGATCGCAACAGCGATTACGTTTTCAGTTGGGACAAGATGGTGGCGCTGCAAGGCAACACCGCGCCGTACCTGCTGTATGCGTACGCGCGGCTGCGCTCGATCCTGCGCGAAGCGGGGGCCGACGCGGAGCCGGATGCTCTCTATGCGAGCGATGCGACGCCGGCCGCTTCCGCGGGCGCTGCGCCGGTGAGACTGGATCATTCGACCGAGCGGGCGCTGGCGCTGCGGCTGCTGCGGTTCCGCGAGGCGCTGGCGGTCGTGGCGGCGGACCTATCGCCGCACGTGCTGTGTACGTACGTGTACGACCTGTCGGCTGACCTGACGCAGTTTTATGAAGCCTGCCCGGTGCTCAAGGCGCCGGATGCCGCGACCCGCCGCAGCCGCTTGCGGTTGTGCGACCTGGCCGCCCGCACGCTGAGACTGGCGCTGGAGCTGCTGGGGATCCGGGCGATCGAGCGAATCTGAAACGCCTTCAGGCGGAATGCAACGCGGCCGGCGCCGCGTGCTGGCCGGCGACGGCAGTTTCCGGGCGGAGCCGGTCTCCCCGCCAGCGCGCCAAGCGCAGCGAGTTGAGCACGACCGTGAGCGAGCTGATGGACATCGCCGCCGCCGCGACGGCGGGCGGGACGTTTGCAAAGAAGGCTAGCGGCAGCATCAGCGCGTTGTAGCCGAACGCCCAGACAAGATTCTGTCGCATCACGCGCACGCTGCGCCGCGCCAGTTCCAGCACCTCCGCCACCCCCCGCGGCGAAGCGCCGACCAGGCAGATGTCCGACGCTTCGCGCGCGATGTCCGCGCCCGTTCCGATTGCGATTCCGACGTCCGCCACCGCCAGCGCCGGCGCATCGTTGATCCCGTCACCGACCATCGCGACCGGTCGCCCGCCGCGGCCGGCCTCCTGAACCCGCGCCACCTTCTCTTCCGGCGACAACTCGGCGTCAAAGGCGTCCACGCGCAGCGCCTCGGCCAGTACGGCCACGGCCGAGCGTCGATCGCCGGAGAGTATCTGTGTTCGCAGTCCGAGCGCGCGGAGGCGTTCGAGGGCGGCGGCCGCGTCGGGGTGTGGTGGATCATGCAGCACAAACACACCAATCGGCGCAGCGTTGCGCGCCAGCCACACCAGCGCCGAGCCGTCGGCGGTCAGCGCGTCCGCGCGGCCCTCCCATGCCGCCGTCGTCACGCCCTGGTCGCGCAGCCAGCGGGCGCTGCCCAGCAGCAGCGTCGATGCGCCGACCGCCGCCCCCTCTGGAGCCGCCCCGTTGTGCGGCGGCGCAGCGGCCCGATCGGCCGATGATGATGGCTCGCCTTGTGGCGGCGTTGCCTGATCCGCCGGGCCGAATTGTGCCAGGACGCCGAGTCCCGCGCGGGCCTCAAACCGCGCCGGTGTGGCGAGCGCCAGCCCCGCGTCCTGCGCGGCCGTGGCGATCGCCTGCGAGAGCGGGTGTTCGCTGAAGCGCCCCGCCGCGGCGCCCAGTCGCAGCAGCTCCATCTGCGAGATGCCGGCGAGTGGCTCGATTCGCGTCAGACGCGGCCTGCCGAGCGTCAGTGTCCCGGTCTTGTCAATCAGCACCGTACCGACTCGCGCCGCCGCCTCGAGCGCGCCGGCGGTGCGCACGAGGATGCCGCGCCGCGCCGCCGTGCTGACCGAGACCAGCACCGCTGTTGGAATCGCCAGCCCCAGCGCACACGGGCAGGCGACCACCAGCACCGCCACCGTGCGCTCGAGCGCCGCATCCGCTCCCGCCCCGCGGAGGACGTGAAACACGGCCGTGCTCACACCCAGCGCGAGAACCAGCGGAACGAACACCGCGGCCACGCGGTCGGCCAGCCGCTGCCAGGGCGTGCGCGACGCCTGTGCCATCTCAGCCAGCCGGGCGATGCGGGCCGCGCTGGAATCCGCGCCGGTTGCCAGCGCGGTCGCCTCCGCCGTGCCGGCCACGACGCGCGTTCCGCTGCGCACGGTTTCGCCCGCGCCGCGCTCGGCCGGCAGGCTCTCGCCCGTTAGTGCGGATTCATCAATCGAGACGGCGCCGCTCGTGATCCGCCCATCGACCGGCACGGGTTGATCGGCGATGAGTCGGAAGCGCATGCCCGGCACGATCCGATCAACCGGCTCGGGCGAAGCCGCGCCATCCGCGTCGATGATCCAGGCGGTTTGGGGGACACGCGCCGCCAGCAGTCGGAGTGATTCGCCCGCCTGCCCGCGGGCGCGCTGTTCCAGGTGTTTTCCGAGCGCCACGAGCAGCACGATCATCACAGCCGCGTCGAAGTGCATGATCTCCGGTCGTCCGGTGGCCGCCCCTACGACGCCGGCGGCATACGCCGTGATCGTGCCCAGCGCCACCAGCGTGTCCATGTTGGCCCGCAGCGCCCCCGCCGCCCGCAGCGCGCCGCGGAACATCTCCGCGCCGGCGACCCACAGCACGGCCGTTGCAAGTCCCGCCTGGAGCGGGAGCCAAGCGCCATGATGCTGCCCATGCGCTGGAAGAACGTGGGTGACCAGGATCGGGGCGCCGAGTCCGACGGCGATCAACAGTCGGATCAGATCGGCCTGCTGCCGCGCAGTGCTGGCCTCGGCAGCATCGGCCCCAGCCCCGCCGGGCCGGGTCGCGTCGTTCATTGGCGTGTCGTAGCCGGCGGATCGAATGGCGGCCCGGATGAGATCGCGCGGCGGCGGGCCGGCGCGGGTCTGCACCAGCACGCGGCCAGTGGGCAGGCTGGCGACCGCGTTGACAACGCCGGGCACGCGCCGGACGGCGGCCTCGACGGCGGAGGTGCAGCCGGCGCAATGCATGCCGGACACGGGGATGGAGATGGAATCGGTTTCCGGCCGGGGCATGTCGGGATTGTAGTGCGGGGTTGGCAGGACACTTGGCGACTCCCCTAACTGAAGGTGGTTCAGAGTCAATCCCGCCGCGGACCGCCGACCCGGTCTGCCCAGAGTGTTGCCGCCGGGACACGTTTCCGCGGCCGCCCGGCTCTCTGCCGAACAGCCCGCCATAGCCCCCGGACACGCGCTTTGACAACGATTCGCGTCATTTTGCGCCGTTCAACGCCCGGACGCGCCGGGTCGCGCTCGTATGGCGTGCGTCGCGGCGGGTGGGGCGTGTGCACCAGGTCAGTCCGCCCCGGCGGATGGGATGGGCCCGGCGCTCGGAGCGACCATTCCCGGGATGGCCGCGCCATCGGTAACGGGGGGCATCGCCCGGCTGGCGGACAAGCTCCAGATCGGGCGTTGCGGACCCGCTATCCGGTGACTACACTGCCCGCCGCAACAGGCGGCCCGGGCCGGCCGCACGGAGAGCAATCCCGAGCCACGAAGTCCTCAAACCCTCATCCCGAGATCGAAGCTGATCGGTCGGGATGGTGACGAGCCGACGCCGCGTCCGGGCGACGCGCGACCGGCAGGTGCAGCGCGAGTGCGTTGCATCGAACCCGCGGAGGTAATCCCCGATGACGACGGTTGGACGGTTCACCCGAACGTGCGCGATCCTGCTCGCGATGACGGCCGCTGCGACGGCGCTGGGTCAGAACGCCGACATGAAGAAGGCGGTTGACCTGTTCGATCAGCAGGAATACGCCGCGGCACAGGAAGTGCTGCTCAAGATCGATCCCGCGAAGCTCGACGACGCCGAGAAGGCCGAGCGCGAGCAGATGCTCAAGCAACTGCCCGAGGCGGTGGCCGCCGCCAAGAAGAGCGAGCAGGATTACGCCGACGCGGAAGCGGCGCTGGGCGCCGGGGAACTGGACAAGGCCGAGGGGCTGTACGTCGCGGTCGCGCGCAACACCTACGCCCGCACACAGATGCGCAACGACGCCGCGGCCGCGATCGAGCAGATCGCCGAGAAGCGGCGCCTGGCGGCGGCGGCCGAGCCTGTCGCGGTGGCCGAGCCAGCGCCCGTCGGCAGCGTGAACGAGGCGCCGCCCAAGACTGAGCCGCAGCCGCTGACCGTGGTGACGGAGATGCAGGCGCGCGACTCGCTGCTCTGGCAGCGGGCCGAGGCGGTGCTGGCCGAGATGACGCTGAAGGTTCGCGAGGCTTCCGCCGCCCGGGCGTGGAGCGACGCGTACCAGTACTACGGCTATGCCGAGCAGACGGTGGAATCGGCGCGGGCCTATGCCGAGCCGGTGTCGAAGTACGAGGCCGCGCGGGTGCGCCTGGGCGCGCTGAAAGCCGAGCTGGACGACGCCAAGCGCGCCGCCGATCGGCAGGACGCGGAAGCGCAGCGGGCCGAGGTGGCTGAGCGGCAGCGCGTGCGGATGGAGATTTACGAGCGCCAGAAGCGCGAGCAGCTCGAGCAGTTGTTCAACCAGGCGGCCCAGCTGCGCCGCGAGCAGCGCCTGGCCGAGGCGATTCACGTTCTGCGCGAGATCCTGGTGATCGATCCGGGCAACGAGAAGGCCCAGAATCAGCTTGAAATCTACCAGGACATGGAGTCGCTGATGATCGATCAGCGCTCGCTGGACGCCGACGCGCGGCGCGAGGCGCGCAATGCGCTGGTGAAGGCCCAGGAGGCCAAGATCGCCTGGGACTACACCATGCTCTACCCGAAGAACTGGCTGCAGATCACCGCCCGGCGAGCAGGGGCAGGGGTCGGGCGGCTGTCCGGCAGCGAGGAAGACGCCGAGCTAAACCGGGCGCTGAACGAGGAACTAGCCGAGATCACATTCAGCGACACGCCGCTGGAGCTGGCGATCGGCCGTCTGAAGGAGGATCGCCAGATCAACATCTCGGTGGACTGGTCCGACCTGGAAGCGGTGGGGATTCAGCGTGACAAGCCGGTGTCGCTGTCCTTCACGCGCATCGCGCTGGGGCGGGTGCTTAAGGAAATCGTGGACCAGGTGTCACAGGATGCCCCGATCGCCTATCGCATCGTGGATGGCGTGGTGCGAATCGCGACCCGCGACAAGCTGGACAACGAGAAGTACGCCCTGTTGTACGACGTGCGCGATCTGATCGTCAGCATCCCGCGCTTCGTCAACGCGCCGAAGGTGGACCAGACCGCGATCGTCAACAACGCGTCGCTCTTCGGCGGCGCAAGCTCCCGGAACAGCCTGTTCGCCGACGGCGACGGCCGCATGCCCGAGGATGACAACGTCGAGCACACCGGCATCGGCGACCCGCGAGAGATCGCCCGCCTGCTGGACGTGATCCGCAGCGTCGTCGCCCCGGATTCATGGCGCGAGACGGGCACCGGCGACGGCTCGCTCCGCGAGCTCAACGGCAACATCGTCGTCTACAACACGTCGGATGCGCACCAGCAGGTCTCGAACCTGCTGCGCCAGTTGCGCGAGTCGCGGGCGCTGCAGGTGGCGATCGAGACGCGCTTCCTCACCGTGTCAAACAATTACCTTGAGGAAATCGGTGTAGACATCGACTTCGTTCTCAACAGCGCGACGGCCGACTTTGACCGGGCGTTCACCAGCGGCGCGGGCGGCGTCCCGGTGCCGCTGTTCGATCCCTACAGCGGTGCGCCGCTGCTGATCCCGCGCGGCTCGTCCAGCGCGGGCTTCCTGCCGGCCATTCCGCCGGTGGGCGTGCCGCTCACGCCGGGGCGGGCGATTCTGCAGCCCTACGGAAACGTCGCCTCCGTTCCGCAGACTACCGGCGTCTCGCCGCACTTCAACAACTTCACGCCGGTGCCGGTGCAGACCGGGTCGCTGCCGCTCACCAGCCCGCGAAACGTCAATACCGGCGTCCCGGGGTCATTCGCCGAGCGAGCCGGCCTTAACCCGGCGCTGAACGTGTCGGGCTCGTTCCTGGACAACCTGCAGGTGGACTTCCTGATCCGCGCCACCACGGCGAATCAGCGCTCCAGCGTCGTGCAGGCGCCGCGACTGATGATGTTCAACGGCCAGCGCGCGAATATCAGCGTGGGCCGCAATCAACAGTATGTGTCCAGCGTCCGGCCGCAGTTGGCCGAAGGCGTGGTCGGCTTCACGCCGATCGCCGCCAACGCCTTCAGCGGCACGTCGCTCGACGTGGAGGGCGTCATCAGCGCGGATCGCAAGTACGTGACCGTCACGGTGCGCACCGCACAGCTCAAGGAGCCGCGCTTCACCGACTTTGAAGTGCAGCGCGCGTCGGGTAACTCGCCGGGCGTGTTCATCCGCCTGCTGGACCAGGAGACGACGTCGATCAACACGACGGTCTCGATCCCCGACGGCGGCACGGTGCTGATGGGCGGTCTCAAGCAGGTCGGCGAGATCGAAGTTGAGGCCGGCATCCCGGTGCTCAGCAAGATCCCGGTCCTCAAGCGCGCCTTTACGAACTCGACGACGGTGAAGGACACGCAGACACTGCTGATCCTGATGAAGGCGATGATCGTGATTCAGAAGGAAGCGGAGGACGAGGCCTTCCCGACCATGTCCACGGGCGATTTCGCGGGCTAAGCCCGGAGCTCCGCCGCGCAAGGGTTACGCACCACGGTCGCGATCCGATCGCGTGAGCCAACAGATCCCTCGGGCAGCCGGTGACGCTTGTCGCCGGCTGCCGGCGTTATGGGGGTGGGGCCTGACGCGCGCACGTGTACGGCGTCGGTGTGTGGGCGCGCATGCGGACGCCTGATGCCGCGATGGCAGGTCATCCGGGCGCGGGGACCGTCCGTGTCGCACTGAAAATCCCATCCAAAGGTCGGATTGTGAATCGCGGTCCGTCGCCGCATGATTGGCGACGTGGGCCGCGCGACGCGAGCGGCGTGCGCGGAGCCGCGGAATGCTGTGCGGGAGAGGGGCAATCGCATCCGCCGGTCGTTCAGGAACCAGCGCGCGAGCGATGGGGGCGCCGGCGAGCGCCGCGATCGGAAGTTTCGTTCTCGGCGGAAGCGCTCGTAGCGCCGACGCGATCGGCGGAAGCATGGAAAGTGGCGGCCGCGACCGCGGCGCGGTTGGGCAGGCCGGTTTTCACCAGGATGCGGTGCACATGATCCTTTACCGTCGACAGCGCGATGTGCAGCCGCCCGGCGATCTGCTTGTTGCTCAGCCCGTCGGCGACCAGCTCGGCGATCTCCATCTCGCGGCGCGAGAGCACTCGCAGTGGGCCCGCGTCACTCTCCGACACGCCGGCAGCCCGGGCGCCGCCGTCGGACGACGCGGGTGCGTGCAGGACGACCATCGGCTGGCCGAGCGCCTCGGTCGCCGCGAAGTCGATCGTGACGCCACAGCCGCCGCCCAGTTCGTCCGCAAGTTCCAGAATCGTGCCGCGCGGCACGGGCTTGCGATGATCGCCGCCCAGCCCCGCCACGAGGCGGCGCAGCCGTCGCAGGGCGTCATCATCCAGATTGGGAAAAAATCCCGGCACCGCGTTCACCCCGCAAATCGCGAGTCTCTTCCAACGACGCTCGGGTCGGACCGGCGTACGGTCTGACCCGCTTCGGAGAATCCCCCCGCAAGTGCGGAGCGGGATGCACCAATTCTATCATAAGTGGAGCAGCAACATGCCCGTACAGGAATCTGACCGAAAAATCGTGAAGCAGGTATTCGACGCCATGCACGCCGGGCTGGACGGCGAGAACGCCATGGCGTCGCTGTTCCTGGCGGATGGCGTGCTGGTGGAGCCGTTCAGCGGGCAGGTGCGCGAACATCGCGGCGACGCCGCCATCCGCACCTGGTTTCGCGAGGCAATCAATTCGATGCCGCCCGACATGAGTATCAAGCTGGACCGATTGGATCTGGAGGCGGGGCTGGTGCGCGCTGACTGGACCTGCACGTCGCCGGTGCTGCCCAGCCCCATCCGCGGGTACGATCTCTACACTCTGCGGGACGGGCGCATCAGCCGGCTGGAGATCGTCGTCACCGAGATGCCGCCCCAGGGCTGACGTGTGTGTTGTTTGTCTCCATGCTGGAGCCTGTTGTGAACCGTGTTTCAAACTGTGTGTTGCTTGCGACGGCGGTGGCGGTTGTGGCGATTTCGGTGGAGTTCGGCGCAGGTCTGCACGTCTGTGCACAGGACACGGCGTCGCCCGCTCCCGCCCGCCCTTCGTTCGACGATTTGAAGTTCATGGCCGGCGGCTGGCGCGGCCGAGGCCTGGAAGAGCACTGGAGTGACGCCGAAGGCGGACACATGATCGGCATGAGCCGCATCGAAGGCGGCAAGATGCTCGAATTCATGACGATCGAGGCGGATTCCGCCGGTGCGCTGACCATGCGCATTCAGCATTTCAAGTTCAAGCTGGAGCGAAAGGGTGAGGTTGTCGCGTTCAACCTCATCCGCTCGGGGAACGGCGAGGCCGTATTCGAGATGCCGGAGAATGATTTTCCACGACGGATCACGTACATGGCCTCCGGCAAGGACGGCATGAAGGTGCGGCTTGAGGACGCGACTGGCCGCAAGAAGCTGGAGTTTGAGCTGTCGCGACTGCCGTAGCGTCGCGCCGGCTGCCCGGGACCGCTTCTGTGCCCGGGGAGCGCTGGTATTAGCCGGGTCCGACGATTGGTCGCCCGCGGCGCCGGAAAAGTCTTTAGTTAGGTTCTTGTTTGGACGGTGGGTTGGTGGTATCATCGGTGCCCAATCCGGCGGGCGATTCCGCCGGTGTGGAGCATGCACGGGCCTTGTGCGGGTGTGCCGCATGGGCATGAAGGCATCACGGAGATCGAAGGTATGCGTTCGCGAATGATGGTCGCTTCAATGTTGGCGTTGGTTGCGGTCGGCGTGGCTGTGTCGCCGGTCTGGTCGCAGGATGAGAAGAAGGGTCCGCCGGAGGGGATGAATGAGAAGGCCATGGCCGAGATCATGGCCCGGATGCAGCCCGGTCCGCATCACAAGCATCTCGAGCCGCTGGTCGGCAAGTGGAAGTATGACCTGAAGTGGTGGATGCCCGGCGTGCCGGAGGGGGAGACCTCGGGCGGCACTTCGGAATTCAAGTGGGCGCTGGACGGCATGCAGCTGATGCAGGACGTTGAAGGCCCCGAGGAATTCGGAAAGCCCTTCCGCGGCCTGGGCATCTACGGCTACGACAATATCGCCGGGCGCTACCACTCCATGTGGTTCGACAATATGGGCACCGGCTGCTGGGTGCTCTATGGCGAGTGCGACAAGGACGGCAAGGTGCTGACCTTCAAGGGCGAAGTCGCGGACGCGATGACCGGCGAGAAGGCTCAGAAAATCCGCAACGTGCTGAAGATCGAAAGCAAGGATCGCGCGACGTTTGAGAGCTTTGTCGTGATGAAGGACGGCAAGGAACACCGCCAGATGGAAATCATCTATACCCGTCCCGGCGCGAAGTAACGACCGAAATCCATCAGGAACAAACGCAGCGCGGTCGATGCCGCGCCGCGGTTCGGCAACCAACCCAGCAAGAGGAGTTCGCAAGTGAGCAGACTGACAATGTGGGGCGCCCTCGCGGGCGTCGCGGCCGCGGCGTGTTGTGCTGTGGCGATTTCGCAGGACGCCGGCAAGAAGCCCGCCGCTGCCAAGGCGGCTGATGACCACTGCGCGCAGGCCATGGCGATGGGCATCCCGGGCGATCATCACAAGCAGCTTGAGTACATGGTGGGCGAGTGGAACTACACCTGCAAGATGTGGATGGACCCCGCCGCTCCGCCGAATGAGTCCGCCGGTGTGTGCGTGACCCGCCCGCTGATGGACGGCCGCTTCTTCCAGTCAGATCACAGCGGCAAGTTCAAGATGCCCGGACCCGACGGCAGCATGATGGACGTGGACTTCAAGGGCATGGCGCTGACCGGCTACGACAACGCCAAGAAGTGCTTCGTCGGCGCGTGGATCGACAACATGAGCACCTCGATCATGTCGACCACCGGCACCTACGACGCCTCCTCCAAGACCTACACCTACGTGGGCGAGTGCGAGGAAGTGCCGGGCGTGACGGTCAAGATCCGCGAGTTGATCCGCATCATCGACAAGGACAAGCACTCCTTCGAGTTCTTCCGCACGATGGACGGCAAGGAAATCAAGGTGATGGAGCTGACCTACACGCGGAAGAAGTCAGCCTAGCAGGGAAGAGGTCCGCGACGAGCGGCTTCCGCTCCGCGCCGACGGGCTCGCATGCCTTCACGGCTGCGCGCCTGGGCGGAATGCCCTCGCAGCGGGGTGGATGGGTGTCATGCAACGCCGCTTAGTTCGCGGCGTTGGGTGGCATGCCTTCGCGGTACTCCGCGCAGGCATGCGCTCGCACTGTAATCGCAACGGTTTTTCAACCGCCGCGCTGGTCGTCATCGACCGGCGCGGCGGTTGCCATTTCCAGGGCGCGCTGCAGCAGCGCTTCGAAGCCGCCCGTGCGCTCGGCGCTCACCGGAGCTTCGGCGCGCGCTTCCGCGTCCAGCCAGCGCAGTCCCGCCGTCCGCCGCAGCCAGGTTCGCTGCTGCTTGGCCAGTCGGCGCGAGTTCACCTTGATCCGTTCGATCGCCGATTCCACGTCGCAGCGACCTTCGAACGCATCGTACAACTCCGCGTACCCCACCGCCTGCCGTGCCTGTGCGCTGATGCCGCGCGGATCCGACCATAGCCGGCGCGCCTCATCGACCAGCCCGCGCTGCACCATCCGCCGCACGCGATCGTTGATCCGCCGGGCCGCCGTCTCGCGATCGTGGCGCAGGCCGATCAGCACCCAGCGCCGGTCCGGGCGGCGCTGCGCAGGGCCATCCCACTGCGATTGCAGTTCCGAGATCGGCCGGCCGGTCAGTCGGTGCACCTCCAGCGCCCGTTCGACGCGTCGCAGGTCGTTCGGGTGCAGCCGCGCCGCCGCGACCGGGTCGACCGCCGCCAGCTCCGCGTGCAGAGCCGCGGATCCGAGCCGCGTGGCGCGCTCGCGCAGCTCCGCCCGCAGCGCCGTATCGGCCCCCGGCCCCGCGAACAACCCGTCATGCAACGCGCGGAAATACAGTACCGTGCCCCCGACCGCCACCACCGGGCGACCGGCCGCATGCGCCGCGTCAATTGCGGCGTCCGCCAGCTCGACAAATCGCGCCGCGCTGAACGATTCCCACGGATCGGCCACGTCGATCAGGTGGTGCACCGGCTGCGCGCGCTGGGCCGCGTCCGGCTTGGCGGTGCCCACGTCCATTCCGCGATAGACCTTCATTGAATCGATGCTGAGCACGTCCGCGCCGAGCGCGCTGGCCAGCGCGCGGGCCAGCTCGCCCTTGCCGGCCGCGGTGCAGCCCAGCACGCCGATTACTCGGCTTTCTCGGAGTTCACGCATCTTTACGTCCCGGCGCCTCCGCAGCATGATACGTCTGCGGGGGCGGGCGCGCGGAGCGCTCGCACGTCGTGGCGCCGATTCGAGCGGGGATTGTCGTGGGCGTGAGGTTTGTGCTTGGCCGCGCGGGGGCGGGCAAAACCCACCATTGCATCGAAGCCGTGTGCGCCGCGCTCGCGCAGGGCGATGGCCCGCGGCTGGTGCTGCTGGTTCCGGAGCAGGCCAGCCTGCAGACCGAGCGCGCCCTGGCGCGCCGGGCGCCGCGCGGAGCCTACACCCGGGCCGAGGTGCTGAGCTTCTCGCGCCTCGCGCGGCGTGTGTTGAGCGCCCGCGGCGAGTCGGAGTTGGTCGACGCGCGCGGCCGCGAGATGGCCCTGCGCGGGTTGCTGGCGCGCGATGCGTCGCTGCTCCCCAAGGTGCGCGGCGCGGCCCGCGGCGCGGGGTTCATCTCCTCGCTGTCTGGCGCGATCGGCGCCTTGCTGCTGGACAATGTCGCTCCATCCGAATTGCTCGACGCCGCCTCGGGCGTGGAATCGCCCCCCGTTCGGGAAAAGCTCTCGCAGATCGCGCGCGTCTTCGCGGCCTATATCGCATGGCTGGGACAGCGCACCGATGTCGCGGCGCGGCTCCACACGGTGCGCGAGCGGCTTGCCGAGAGCGGCTTCCTGTGCGGCGCGCGGGTGTGGGTGGACGGCTTCGCCGGTTTCACCGGGCAGGAGATCGAGACGCTGGTCGCCATCGGCGTCGAAGCCGACTCGCTGGAAATCACGCTGCTGGCCGATCCGCACACGTCTGTTCCGCCGCGCATCGAAGCAATCGACCCGCTTCGCCTCTTCGCCCGAACGGAAGAGTCGCTGGCGCGCCTGTGGAGGCGCTTCGAGCAGGCTGGCGCGACGCCGGCGCCGCCGCTGCGCCTGACGCCCGACGTGGCGCCGCGCTTCCGGGAGAGTGCGGCGTTGCAGCAAATCGAGCGACGTCTGGCGGATCCGGACGGCGATCAGCGCGGATCCGCGCGCGATGCCGCCGATGTGCCGGCCCGCACGGGCTCGACCGGTGACGGCCTGCGCCTGCTGCGCTGCGCGACGCACGCCGACGAACTTCGCGCGGCGGCGCGCTGGATCCGGCGGCGCGTCCAGGAAAGCGGCAGAGCGCTGCGTTGGCTGGATTTTGCCGTGATCGCGCGGGATCTCGAACCGTTTGCCGGCCGCGTGCGCGAGGTGTTCAGCGAGTTCGACATCCCGGTGTTCGTTGATCGCCGCAGACCGCTGCACGCGCACCCGCTCGGCCGGCTGATCAGCGCTGCGTTCGCCGCGGTGACGACGGATGCGGATCCGGCGGCGATGCTGCGGCTGATGCGGACCGGCCTGCTGCCGATGCGCGAGTCGGAGCGCGAGCGGATCGAATCGGCGGTGCTGGAGCACGAGGTTCGCGGCTGGGCAATGTGGCGAGCGGACGCGTGGACGTTCGCAGGCGAGGGGCGCGAACATCCATCGGCCGGCGCGCGAAGGACGCTCGTCGGGGGGCTGGAGGGGTTGATCGGCGCGGCGGCGGCGCCGTCGCTCTCCGGCGCCGAGTGGGCGCGCGTGCTGTACGGCATGTTGCGAAAGCTGCGGGTCGGGCCGCGCGTGGCGGCGTGGATTCGCGAGGCGCAGCGCGAAAAGGCGTGGGAAAGCGCGGAAACGCACCGATTGGCGTGGGAAGCGGTGATTGCGGCGCTGGAGGACATGCACGGTGTGCTGTCGGATGCACCGCTCGCCGCTGCCGAGGCCGCGCAGGTCGTGTCCAGCGCGATCGGCGACGCGACCATCGGGCTGGCGCCGCCGACGCTCGACCAGGTGCTGGTCAGCGCCATCGAGCGCAGCCGGCATCCGGAGATCCGCCACGCCTGGATCATCAGTTTCAACGACGGCGTGTTTCCACGACGGCCGGCGGATGATCCGCTGCTGTCGCACGAGGAGCGACTGGCCATCTCGGAGCGCGGCATCGCCGCCCTGTCGCCACGGCGCGACGACGTGTTTGCAGAACGCATGCTGGCCTACATCGCGCTCACGCGGCCCTCGCATAGCGTCACGGTAAGCTTCGCGCAGCGCGACGCGGACGGAGGCGCGCTGGCGCCGTCGCCGCTGCTGGGGCCGCTGCGCGAGGCGTCGCCGGACACGCCGATCGAGGATGTTGCCGACGAGGGGCCGATGACGCTGGCGGAATTCGCGCGGGGCTACCTGGCCATGCGTGAATCGGCCGCGCGACGAGCAGGCGGGCCGCCCGACACGCCGGATGCACAAGCGGTTGCGCGTAGTGAGGCGCTGCGGCGGCTGCTCGAGCGCGACGCCGCGACGCAGGCCGTGACGGCGCGCATGCTGCGCGGGCTGGACTACCGGAACGAGGCGCTGCCGCTGCCGGTGCTGGCGGAACGGAGCGCAGCCGGAGAGGTGAGCCGGGCGACGCCGTGGGTCGCCGCGATCTCGCACGTCGAGACTTTTTTGCGATGTCCGTTCCGCTTCTACGCGGAGCGCGTGCTGCGGGTGCGCGGACCGGTCTCACCGCGACCGCCCGCGGCCCTGCTGGGCGAGGCGGCGCACGCCGTGATGAGCCGCGTGACCCGTGCCGCCATGGCCCGCGCCGGGGGAGCGCGCGCCGCCACCGACGGCGAGTGGAGCGACTGGACCTCGGCGGCGCTGGCGGCGGTGCGCGAGGAGTTGTCGTCGCAGGTTGCGCATCGTCCGCGGATGGTGTTTCTGCTCTCGCGGCTGGATGACCTGATGCCGCCGGTCGTTCGGGCACACGCGCTGCGCTGGCGACACGGGCTGTTTTCGCCGGCATTGGCGGAGGCTGCCTTCGGGCCGCCGCGCGCGGGGCAGGAGCCGCCGGCCCTGCCGCCGGTGCGCGTGTCGCTCGATCACGGCACGGCGGCGCTGATCATCGGCCGGATGGATCGCGCCGACGTGGCCAGCACGGATGGTCGCCGATTCTGGATCGCCTATGACTACAAGCCGCGGGCGCGATCGATCGGGCGGCGGCGCACGGCGCTGGGGGAATGGCTGCAACTGCTGACCTACGGCCTGGCGCTGGCGGGTGCGCACGTCGGCGATGAAATCGGTGGCTTGTTAATTGCGCCGCTGGCCCCCGCCCAAGGAACGCCCTTCGGTTCGGACCACGAGCCGATCAGCGCGATGCGCGCGTTTCGTCCACGAGGCATGATCAGCGCGGCAGCGGCGCCGCTGCTGGAGCCCCAGCTTGGGAACGAGGAGTCGCCGGTCGCCGCGCTGCGCCTGACAAAGGATGGAGAGTTGACCAAGGCCGGCGACGGCAAGCCCGCCCGGGTACTGGCCGAATGGCTGACGGTCGCCAGCGAGACACTGCGTGTCGCGGCGCTGGGAGTCGTGCGCGGCGACACGGAGGTAGCGCCGCTGGTGGAGGGGCGGACGCTGGCCTGCCGCTATTGCGAGATGGCTCCGCTGTGCCGCATCGACCGCGCCTACAACCGCCCCCGCGCCGCCGAGGCGGTGCTTCCGTCGATCGGCGTTTCGGATGAGGGGGGCGACGATGCGGCTGACTGAAACCCAGGCGCTGGCGGTCGCACATCGTGGGGGCAACCTGCTGATTTCCGCGTCGGCGGGCTCCGGCAAGACCGAGGTGCTGGCGCGGCGGGTGGTGGACCTGCTGGCCGATGCCGCGAAGCCCTGTCCGATCGACGCCATCGCCGTCGTCACCTTCACCCGCGCCGCGGCCGCCGAGCTGCGCGAGCGCGTCGCGCGGATGCTGCGCCAGCGCGCGGCTGACGAGCGGGACGCCCACCTCCGCCGTCACCTGCATACCGCTGAAGCGATGATTGACGTCGCCCAGATCGGGACGATTGATTCATGGTGTGGACGGATCGTGCGGGAGCACTTCGCCGAAGCAGGGGTAGACCCCGCCTATCGCGTGCTTGGAGAGCAGGAGGCGGTGCTGCTGCGCGCTCAGACGCTCGATGCGCTCTTCGAGTGGGTGTTTACTTCTGATGAGGGTGTGGCTGCGGCGGCGCGGGAATGGCTGCGCGCGCTGCCGCAGGCGACGGATGAGCCGCTGCGGGCGCTGGTGCTGCAACTGTCCCGGTTGCGGGAGCAGTTGCTCGATCCGGCGGCGAGCCTCGCGCGGCGGCGCAGGGAGTTCGCCGATGACGACGCCGTACGGCGGGCGGAGGCGATCCTCCGCGCCGGATTGCTGGATGAGATCGAGTTTCAATGGCAGCAGCTCGCTGAGCTGCTCGCTGATGCGCCGCCGATCGGCGTCAAGCTGTCCGCCTATTGCGCGGCGCTGGAGGAATGGCGGGAGGGGCTTCGGGCGAATCGGCCGCTGGCGGCGTTGCTGGACCGGATGGAGGCGTGGAAGGCGCCGCGCGCGCGGAGAAATCAGCCGGAGGATCCGCGCGCGGAGCTGGTGATCGAGCGGTGGTGGAAGTCGCGCCTGAAGCGGCGCTGGACGGGCGAGCCGGCCCGGCAGGCGCTGGCGTGCGCTGCTGTCGCCGCCCGCCGGGCGGTCACGCTGATCGATCTCGAGGCGGAGTACGAGCGCCGCTTGCGCGCGGCGCGGCAGCGGCTAGGCGCGCTGGAATTCGGTGACGTGCTCCGGCAGGCGCTGGACCTTCTGGGCGAGCCGCAGCCGGATGGAAGTCGGCGGCCGACGGAGGTCGCCCGCCGGCTGCAGCGCCGCTTTCATCACATCCTGATTGACGAATACCAGGACACCAGCCCGGTGCAGGTGGAGGTGCTGCGGCTGCTCTCGCGCGACGCCGCCGGTGAGACGAATCGCTTCATGGTCGGGGACGTCAAGCAGAGCATCTACGGCTTTCGCAAGGCCGAGCCGGCGCTCTTCACGGCGCAGATGATTGAGCTGGATGCGGGCCGCGCCGAAGGGCGGGCGCTGTTTCTGACGGATAATTTCCGCAGCCGGGCCGAACTGCTGAACCCGCTCAACGCGCTGTTCGCGTCGCTCTTTGATCGCATCCTGGGCGGAACCGACTACCAGCCGCGCGAGCGGCTGATCGCGCGGCGGGCCGATCCGCCGCGCGCCGCCGAATCCGGGACGGCGGTGCCGGACGACACGCTGCTGCAGGTGGTGCTGCTGGACCCGGAGGATTCCCGCCACGCGCCGGACGATGCCGACGAGACCGACGAGACGGTTGACGCGACCGACGAGTCGGACGATACGGCGGTCGGAGACGAGCCGCCCGAGGAGTTGGAGCGCGCCGAGCGCGAGGCGATCTTCGCAGCCCATGAGATCCGGCGCCTCCTGGACGGTGGCGCGACCGTTCCGATCGGGGCCGGCGAGCGCCCTGCGCAACTGTCGGACTTCGCGATCCTGCTGCGTTCCGCCCGCCAGAACGCCGGCCGAATCACCGCGACGCTGCGGCGCCACGGCGTCATGGCCGTCTCGGGCGGGCAGGAGGCGCTGCTCGACACCGTCGAGGGCCGCGACGTTCGCGCGCTGCTGGCGCTGCTCTGCAACCGGCGACAGGACCTGGCGCTCGCGGCGTGGCTGCGCAGCCCGTTCGTCGGTCTGCGCGAGCCGCAGTTGGCCGAGCTGCGGGCGGTCGCCCCACGCGGGCCGTTTCACCGGGCAGTGCTGCGCTACGCGCGCCGGGCACCGGAGGGGGAACTGCGCGTCGCGCTTCGCCGCGCGTTTGAGCGGCTGGAGGACTGGCGCCGCGCGTCGCGCGAGCTGGAGCTGCCCGACCTGCTTCGCCGCATGCTCCGTGACAGCGGCTATGACCTGTTCGTCCGCGGACTGCGCGGCGGCGCGCACCGCGCCGCGACGCTCGACGCGCTGATCGAGCTGGCCGATCGCTTCGCCGCCGCCGGGCAGCGCGGTCCGGCCGAGTTTTCCGAATACCTGGAGTCGCTCGCCGCGATCGACAGTGAGCCGTCTGTGGGCGTCGCCCCGCAGGCCGATGCCGTGCGCGTCATGACCATTCATGCCAGCAAGGGCCTGGAGTTTCCGTTCACGTTTCTGTTGTGCAGCGGGGCGCGGTTCAACCGCGTCGTGCAGCGGCAGAGCCTGTTTTTTGATGATGCGGCCGGGCTGGGGCTGCGGACCCACGACCGCGCCGTTGGTGGGCCGATCAGCACGGCCGAGCACCTGCGCCAGAGTGCGGCGGCGTGGGAGCGGCATTTATCCGAGGAATTGCGCCTGCTGTACGTGGCCGCGACGCGCGCCCGTGAGCGGCTGTGGATCGTCGGGCACGCGGATCGCGACGCGGCGGCCGAGCAGCGCGAGGCATTTCGCGGCAAGCCGATCCCGCGGATCACGCGCCTGGCGGCGAACTCGCTGCTGGATTGGGTGCTGCTGGGGGTAGGTTCCGCCGAGCTGGATCGGCCGCGCGACGGAAACGGTGCGGCAGTTTGCGTGCGGGAGTGGGTGCCGGCGTTATCGGCGAGGAACGCCGGTGGCGCCGGACTGGTCGAGGGCGCGGCAGAGAGAGGCGGAAGCGACGGCCACGGCGGGAGCGAGGGTCGGCCTGCCGCGGATCCGGCGGCGGCCGAGGAGTGGGCGCAAGCCGCCTGCGCACGGATCACCAGCGGTGTCGTCTCGACGGCTGCGACTTCGCCTGTGGCGCTGAGCGTGTCGGCGATCAAGCAACTCCAGCGCGACGCCCACGAGGAAGCGGCCGCGCTGCCGGCCGAGCGAGACGCGGAGCTGTTTCGGGCGGCCGCGCTGGCCCGACCGGCCTTCGCGCGGCAGGCGCGTGCCCCGGACCCGCGCGACGTCGGCCTGGCCGTGCACCGCTTCTTCGAGACCTGCGACCTGGCGGCGCTGATCCGTCCGGCGGAGCTGGAGCGGCTCGTTGCCGGCCTGGTCGCCGACGGCCGCCTTGCTGCGAACGAAGCGGCGATGCTGCCGATCGAAGACCTGCGCTGGTTCTGCGGCACGCCGGAGGCGGCGCTGCTGGCCGCTCATGCGGATCGGTGCCGGCGCGAGCAGCCGTTTGTGCGGGCGCTGCCGGTGTTCGGCGGACGCGACAGCGTGCTGGTGCGCGGCATCGTGGATTGCGTGGTGGAAACGGACGCCGGCGCTGTGATCCTTGACTACAAGACCGACCGCCTGCCCGACGCTGCCGCGCTGCAGCGCCGCTTCGAGGAATACTGCGTACAGTTGCAGCATTACCGTGCCGCGCTGCAATGCGCTTGGAATCGCCCGGTCGTGCGGACGGTGCTGATCTTCCTCGCAGCGCGCCAAGTGCTGGACGTACCGCCGGGAGATCCGCCGGCGCTGGAGCTTTCATGATCGCGATTCCACCAGACGAGCGCGGCCTGCGCGTCGCCCTGCCATGGCGCGGCGACGGCCCTGGCTGGCGCGCCGCCCGCATCCGCAGCGCGGCAATCGGCGTCACCTTCCTGCTGCTACTCGCCGGCCTCTCACCATCGGCGCCGACACTGATTCAGCAGCAACCGCCGCTCGAGCGCGCTTCGCCATCGACCCAGCCCGCGGCTTCGGCGACCCGCGCCACCAGCGCGTCTCCCACGGCCGCGCCCGCGACGCAACCCGCAACCCGGCCATCGACCGCAGCGGCGACGGACGGCCCGGCCTCCGAGCGCCGCCTCTTCCGCCCCGGTGTGTGGATCGACTGGCAGCGCGGCGCCGTGTTTGCCGAGGCGCGCGTCGTGCTCAATGACGGGCCGCTGGAATTGCTGGCCTGCTTTCACAGCAAGGAGCACGAGAGCATCCTGCGCTTCGAGTGCAGCGCCGCGGACCTGTTCATGGCGCTGGGGCTGAGCGGGCGAACTCCCGGCAGCCCGCCCCGCTGGGACGCCGCCGGCGGGCGCTATGAACGGGCCACCGGCGACCTGGTTGACGTGCGGGTCGAGTTCGAGCGGGAAGGGCGCACCGTAGTGGAGCCGCTGCTGCACTGGGTGCGCGAGATCGAGTTTGACCGTCCGGCCGCCGATCGGCCCTTCGTCTTCGCCGGTTCCCGGATGATCGAGGGCCGCCTGGCCGCCGACATGAACGGTGTCGGCATTGCCATTGTGGATCAGGGCGAGAGCCTTTTGTGCCTCTCTCGTCCGCGCAGCGACCGCAACGAGGAACTGTGGGCCGTGGCCGATCCGCAGGCCGTCGCGCCGCTGGGAGCGACCGTCCGCGTGGCTTTTGTGGCCGCGGCGCCTGTGCAGTCCGTATTCGAGATCGACGCGTTGGGCGCAGCGCGCATTGACAGAGCATATGCCGACCCGGCGGATTTCGCCGACCGACTGCGCATCGCGCAGCAGCTTGAGCCGCTGCGGGTGGTCGAGGTTCGGGCGGGCGCCGCGCTCGATGCGGATCGACGCCGCTGGCTGCGCCGTCTGGTTATCGAGGGCGTGGATGCAACCCGTGTGAAATTCACGCCTTCTGCGCCGCCCTGACGCGGCCTGTCGCGCAGCCGCGCCGAATCGTACAATCTGTCGCCTGCGGCAACGTTCCGCCCGGAGATAAACCCATGTCACGAATGTATGCGGATGTCACGCGCGCCATCGGCGGCACGCGGCTCGTGCGGATCAATCGGATCATCAACTCGGCCGCCGCGGTGTATGCGAAGCTGGAGTTTCAGAATCCGCTGGCAAGCGTGAAGGATCGTATCGGCGTCGCCATGATCGAGGACGGCCAGTCGCGCGGGCTGATCAAGCCCGACACGACGATCATCGAGCCGACCTCCGGGAACACCGGCATCGCGCTGGCCTTCGTGTGCGCGGCGCGGCGGCTGAAGCTGACGTTGGTCATGCCCGAGAGCATGAGCCTGGAGCGCCGCGCGGTGCTGCGGCAGCTCGGCGCGGACCTGGTGCTGACGCCGGCGGCCGAGGGCATGCGCGGCGCGGTGCGCCGGGCGGAGGAACTGGTGGCCCAGACCGCCAACGCCTACATGCCGCAACAGTTCCGCAACCCCGCCAACGTCGAGATTCACCGTCGCACAACCGCCGAGGAAATCTGGACCGACACCGAGGGCAAGGCGGACATCCTGGTCTCGGGCGTCGGAACCGGCGGCACGATCAGCGGCGTCGGCGAGGTCATCAAGAAGCGCAAGCCCTCGTTCCGTTGCGTGGCGGTCGAGCCGGTGGAGTCGCCGGTGATCTCTCAGGTGAAGGCAGGCAACCCGCCGCAGCCCGGGCCGCACAAGATTCAGGGAATCGGGGCGGGATTCATCCCGGAGATTCTGAACCTGGACATGGTCGATGAGGTCGTGACGGTCTCGAGCGACGACGCGTTCTCGTGGGCGCGCCGCGCCGCGCGCGACGAGGGAATTCTCTGCGGCATCAGCTCCGGGGCGGCGCTGTGTGCCGCGAACATCGTCGCGCAGCGACCGGACAGCGCCGGCAAGACGATTGTCACTGTGCTGGCGTCGTTTGGAGAGCGCTACCTGTCGACGGCGCTGTTTCAGCAGTCCTAGCGCGGCGGCGGGCCGCGCACGTGACACTTGAACCCGGGTTTCGGCGCATCCCGCGGCGCCCGTGCCACGCCGATGCGCTGCACGGGTCGCCCCGGATCAGCCGTCAGCGCTGCGCGGCTAGCGCTGATCCCGCAAATCCTCCGCCTGCTTCACCAGCGCCGCCACGCGCTTCTCCACCGGCGGATGCGTGCTGAACAGGTTCATCACCGCCCCCGCGTGCAGCGGCTCCATGATGTACATGCTGTGGAACGCCGGCGGCGTATCGGTCGGAATCCGCTCGTTGCCCGCCTGCAGCCGGCGCAGCGCCGCCGCCAGCTTCATCGGATCGCCGCACAGCGCGCCGCCGTACGCGTCCGCGACATACTCGCGCGAGCGCGAAATCGCCATCTGGATCAGCGCCGCCGCGATTGGCGCGAGAATCGCCATCGCGATCACGCCGATGATCCCCAGCGGGTTGTTATTCTCGCGGCTGCCGCCGCCGAACCACATCAGCATGTACCCGGCGTAGCTGATCATGCCGCCGAGCACCGCCGCAACCGTCGAGATCAGTACGTCGCGATGCTTGATGTGCGCCAGTTCATGCGCCATCACGCCCTCGATTTCATGCGCCGGGAAGTTGCGCAGCATCCCCTCCGTGATCGCCACCGCGCTGTGGCGCGGACTGCGCCCCGTCGCGAACGCATTCGGCGCCGCCTGCGGGCAGACGTACACCCGCGGCATGGGCAGGTTGGCTCGCTCGGCCAGCCGCTCCACCATGTCATACAGCCACGGCAGATCTTCGCGACGCACCTCCTGCGCCCGCATTGCCGACAGCGCGATCCGATCCGAGAAGAAAAACGCGATCAGGTTGCCGATCCCGCCGAACATCAGGCCGTAGATCAGCCCCATCTGCCCGCCGACGCCATAGCCGATCAGCATGCACAGCCCGATCAATGAGCCGAGCAGGAACGCCGTCTTGGCATTGTTCACAAACTGCATGTTCGCTCCTCCGTGTTCCTCGCGGCCATCTTCGCGCAGGCTGCGGCCCGGACGGCGCAGAGCGCCACAATTCCAACCGACCGGGGCTTGTCCGACCCCAAGCGGGTCGAACGCCTATCGGACCCGCCTGCCCGCGAGCACAGTACTCTAGGAGCATGTTCGGCTCGCGGAAACCCGCGGTTCGCCGATTCGAAGAATCCTCACGAATTTGAATCGGTTCCGGCTGCCCCGGCGCATCGACGAATCCCGGGCGACAGAGAGGCGCGAAGCATCGAATCCCCCTGCACGTCCCGTTGGTTGGGTCCCGGTCAGCGGAGATCTGCCGCCGCACACTTCCGCAGCGCCGCACTCTCTCGCAACATCGTCACGGCCGCGCGAATGTCCAGCCCGAACTCGCGATCCCGCTCCGCGTGCGAAATCACGCCGCGGATTACTTCGTGCGCCCGTCGCGGCCCCTTCCCCGCCCGCAGCGGCGCGCGGAAGTCCAGCGCCTGCGCCGCCAGCAGCATCTCGATCCCCAGCACATGCTCCACCCGGTCCAGCACCTCGTGGCACTTGAGCGCCGCCGTCGCCCCCATGCTGACGTGATCCTCCTGCCCCAGCGACGTCGGAATCGAGTCCACCGACGCGGGCGTCGCCAGCACCTTGCACTCATTGAGCAGCGCCGCCGCCGTGTACTGCGCGATCATGAACCCGCTGTTCACCCCCGTGTCGCGCATCAGCAGCTTCGGCAGCCCGTCCTCGCCGCCGAGCAGCAGGTAGCAGCGCCGCTCCGAGATGTTCGCCAGGTCCGTCAGCGCGATCGCCATGTAATCCAGCACCAGCGCCAGCGGCTCGGCGTGGAAGTTCCCTCCGCTCACCGCCTCGACCGTGCCGTCCGCCCGCTCGAACAGCAGCGGGTTGTCGGTGACGCTGTTCATCTCGCGCGTGACCGTCGCGCGGAAGTGGTCGAGCGCATCGCGGAACGCGCCGTGAACCTGCGGCGCGCAGCGCAGCGAGTACGGATCCTGCACGCGGTCGCAGTCCGCGTGCGACGCCAGGATCTCGCTTCCTTCGAGGTGCCCGCGGATCGTCGCCGCGACGCGCTGCGCGCCGGCGTGCGGCCGCACTGCGTGCAGCCGCTCATCCGCCGGTCGAATGCTGCCGCGCAGGCCCTCGATCGACATCGTCAGGATCAGGTCCGCCAGGTCCGCCAGCCGCGCTGCCCGCACCGCGATACCGGCCGCGTACGCGCAGGTGAACTGCGTGCCGTTGATCAGCGCCAGCCCCTCCTTGGCGGCCAGCGCCATTGCCGACCACCCGAACCGCCGCCCTGCCTCGTCCGACGTCACTTCCCGCCTTCCCGCCGGATTCGAGTCCCCGGCCGCGGCATTCGCCGGCACGCTCATCACACCCCGCCCCAGCAGTGGCAGAAACAGGTGCGACAGCGGCGCCAGATCCCCACTCGCTCCGAGCGATCCGCGCGTCGGCACCACCGGCAGCGCATCGGCATTCAGCCACGCCACGATCCGCTCGGCCACCTCCGGCCGCACACCGCTGTGCCCCACCCCCAGCATCCGCAGCTTGAACAGCAGCATCAGCCGCACCAGCGCCGCCGGGGCGGCCGGGCCGACCCCCACCGCGTGCGAGATCAGCAGGTTTTCCTGCAGCAGCTCGAGCTGATCGGCTGCAATCCGCCGGTTCTTCAGGTGCCCGAAGCCTGTGTTGACCCCGTATACGGCCGCCCCGCCGCCCGCCAGTTTCGCGACCCACCCCGCCGCCCGCGCGATCCGCGCCCGGACCCCCGGCGAAAGGCGGACCGCCAGCGGCCGATCCAGCGCGCCGTCCAGCCATGTGAGCGACAGCTCCGCCCCTTCCTCCAGCGTCAGCGGCACAGCGTCCATCATTCCCCGCTCTTCCACGCCCGCACGGTCGCCGCCGCGTCCGTGATGAAGGTGTCCGCGTCCTGCAGGCGCGCTACCGAGAATCGATCGTCCACCAGTGCCCGCAGCTCACTTCGCCGCATCAGCCGGTAGTAATCAGGCGGCAGGGCCAGGTTCACCATGTCCAGCTCCGCCACGCCGTCGTCCGCTGTCTGCACCCGCAACACGCCGCCGCCGTCGCGCGGCGTTCGGGCGACGTAGACGAACCGCGGGTCACGGCGGTCATAGGGCGTCGATTCCGGTATCAGCTCGGGAAATGGAAAATCGCCCGGCATCCGGATGCGGCGCACCCGCACCGTCTCGCCGAAGTCCACCCGCATCAACCCCACCGTGCTCATCAGGTACACCACGGGCGCTGCAGCGGTGTCGGATCCGGGACGCAGTGCCTGCGGATGAAACCGCAGCGGCGACTGCAGCGAGAACTCGCGCGCGATCGCCGCGCTCGAGATCATGCCCTTGGTGCTACCGCCCGTGCGATGCAGCAGCCATTGCGGCCCGCCGCGCACCGCCACGTGCACCACGCGCGGATCATGATCGAGCGGCCGGATCAGTGCGATCTCGGGCAGGTCCGGGTCGGCGACGAATTCCTGGAACGCCAGCAGCTCGCGCCGCAGAAACTCGCCATCCTCCGCCGGCGCTTCGGCCTTCCGCGCCGCCAGTGTTCCACGCAGCTCGCGCGCGAAGCCGTCGAACATCGGTCCCACCAGTGACGAAAACGCCGCAATCTCCGACGGGCGCAGGTTCAACGACAGCGCATCCGGCCCGCCGTCCAGCTCGAACACCCGTCGCCGGTCATAGGCCCACGTCCGCCCCGACGCCGCGTCCCAGTCCAGCCACGGCCAGTTGGCCGGTCCGGGAAACCAGCCCGTGCTCCGTGCACCCGGTGCTGCCAGCTCCCGCACCTCCGACGGCGGCTCGAACCGCACCAGCCGCCGATCCGCCGTCACCACGGCCCAGGCCCTCTCCCCCAGCGGCACCGCCATCAGCGCCGCGCGCAGTGCCTCGGGCGCCTGCACCTGTTCGCGCCGAAATCGAATCGTCGCCGCCAGTTGCCGTGCCCCGGGCGCGTCGCCGAGCGCGCGAACCGCGACCTCCGCGTCATCCAGGCGGCCGTCGCGCAACGCCGACAGCGCCGCGGCCAGGCTCCCGAGTTGCGGCGCATCGAGCGCGTCGGCCCCGCGGATCAGGTCGCGCATCGTCTCGGCCCCGGGCTGCGTCTGCACGTACTCCAGCACCGCAACGCCGGTGAGCAGCTCTGCGAATCCGTCCGTCACCAGGATCGGCAGCATCCGCGCCAGGTCATCGCGAATCCGCGAGTGATTCTCCCCGTGCACTGCCGCGTACATATGCCGCAGGTAGGTGGGCAGCGCCGGATGTCCCAGAATGCCCACCACGTCCCGCAGCGTCTCGCTCCGCCGATCATTCGCCTGCTGATACAGGAACAGCGCTGCGGTCGCCGCCACGTCGGCATTGCGGTAGGGCCGGTACGGGTCCGGCTCCGGCTGTCGCAGGATGCTCTCCGCATCGCCGTAGATCGTGTCCACCGCTCGCGCCGGGTCGCCCGCCAGCAGCGGCAGCCATGCGTCTGTCTGCACCCGCAGCCAGCGGTCATTCTGCAGAAAGATGGAACGCGGTTCGATCAGCCGCGCGCATTCCGAGGCGAGATCGAGCTCCTGGAACATCCACGCCACGACAGCGAGCATGTTCCCCGCCGGCGTCCGCACGTCACTATCCGCGAGCGACAGCCGGTAGTCGTTCCACCAGTACCCCGCGTCCATCAGCAGTGCGTCCACGAAGCGATTCGCCGGCGCAAGGATGCGCTGCACCCGCATGTCCGGGTCATGCCGCGTCCGCCGATTGTCATTTCGCGTCAGGTCCACCCACTCGAGCTGATACGGCGCCTTGAACGGCCCGCGCAGATCCATCGGCGACGGATCCGACCAACCGCGCGTCGCCGCGTCGCCGCCCTCCGGCAGCAGCAGCGATTCCGCCCGCGCCCGATCGCCCGCCGTGTGCGCGATCATCGCCAGCAGCAGCCGGTCGAATTCATCCTCCGGCGGCTCACCCACCTCCGCGATGCGCTCATACGCGCGCTCGACGAACCCTTCGGCATAGAGCCGCACCGCCGCCGCCAACTGCTCGCCACTCGGCGAGCGGAAATTCACCAGCCGCACGCGCTCGTCATCCAGCCGCAGCGGCCCCACGTCCCGCGGCCCGCCTGCCCCCGTCACGCGCACGATCACGTCATGCCGCGTCGCCAGCGGCCGCAGGTCTCCAAGCTGCCGGATGCGCTGTCCGTTGGCGTGCGTGATGACCTCGCCCGCCAGCAGCGGCCCGCCATGACTCCGCAGCACCAGCACCGCCCGCTCCGGCGGCGTGATATTCTCCAGGATGAAGCGCAGGCGGTAGATCACTTCGGGGTCGGTCGCGGTCTCGAGCCGCCGCTCCAACCGCGGTCCGATGCTCGGCCCCATGCGGGCAATGGCGCGCGTCGCCTCCTCGCGCTCCGCAAACCCCTTCGCACCCAGCGCATCAAGCAGCGCGTCCACGTCGGTCCCGGCGTCCGCACCGGCGCGCCCGTTCGGCGCTGCCGCCCCATCGGACCCCGCGGCTTCGAGGCCGGAATCGTCCGCGGACGCCAGGCCGAATGCCGCAAGCAGGACCAGCGCCACGGCCAGGAACAGAACGGGTACCTGCAGTGCGGCGCGTGGGCGCTGCGCGGCGCCACCGTGCCGCTGCCACGGCTGGTCCGTGCCGCCCTTCGCAATCGCGATTCCCGCGTCGCGCATCGGCACCGCTGCTCCGTCAGGCGATTTCATTGCTGATCCCAGGCCACTGGCCCCGCACGGTAGTCTACCCCCACGTCCGCGCCACGGCGCACCGCCGACCGACCTCGATTCGCGCCGCAGCGCCCCGGAGCCGCCGCCATGCGCCGCGCCTTCACCGTCACCGTCTTCGGCCGCTCCTCCGCCCGCAAGCGTTCTCCTGAGTTCCGCATCGCCGCCGACCTCGGCGCCGCCATCGCCCGCAACGGATGGACGCTCTGCAACGGCGGTTACGGGGGCACCATGTCCGCCGCCGCCCAGGCCGCCGCCGCCGCAACCATCGCCGGCGGCACCGTGATGGGCATCACGGTCAGCGCCTTCCGCCGCGCGCGCCCCAACCCCTTCAACACCCGCCTTCGCCCGGCCGCCGACGTGTTCGATCGCATTCGTGCGCTCATCGAGTTCGCCGATGCGTTCGTCGTTCTGCCCGGCGAGATCGGCACGCTCCTCGAACTCGCTGCCGCCCTCCTGCGCGTCGGCCGACGTCGCCGTGCGCGCCCCATCATCCTGATCGGCGACTACTGGAAACCCGTCTGCGAACGCGTTCGCGGACACCGCACCGCCGAGCCGATCGTCGTTGCCGATGTTGAAGGCGCGATCGCCGCCATTCAGGAACACATCGCCAAACGCAATATCCGGAGCCACAGTACCCGCTCGACCACAATTTATTGATTTCGTTCCTGTTCTCGCGTTGAGCAGGGGTGCGTTGTCCGCACGGTCGGCTCAGCCAACCATTTCATCCTCAGCGACTTGCGCCGCCGGCTTGGGTGCCCGATCGCCGTCGCCTCGCTCCCGGATGCGCATCCTCGCGCCACCCGAAACAGCCCCCACTGACGAATAATCGTCACATTCCCTTGTCGCCGCATTCCCATGGGCTTAGCATGCCCCGCTTGGTGAGCGAGCCGTCGTCGGGACTGCAAGTCCACGGGACGGTCATCCGGGTTCGGGCCGTGCGCATGCGACCTGCGTCAGGTCGGGCGCAGGCCGGCGAGATGCTTGTTCATGATCGTTGATTGCCATACGCAGGTTTGGGATCCCGGCCTCTGGCAGGGTCAGCCCCCGATGCCCGTCGCGACCGCTTCCGATCCCCTTCGCAGCCTCGAGATCGTGAACCCCGTCGATCGCGCGATCGTGCACGGCTTCAAGAGCTGCTACCTCTCCACGCAGGTCACCAACCGCACCGTGGCCGAATTCGTCGGCCGCAGTCCCAAGCTGGTTGGCTTTGCCGGCATCGATCCGACGGATGCAGGCTGGCGCGACGAGCTGCGCGCCGCCCACGAGGAATATCATCTCAAGGGCGTCACGTTGTCACCCGCTCTCCAGAGCTTTCACCCGGCCGACACCCGCGCCATGCGCCTCTACGAGGAGTGCGTTCGCCGCGGTCTGCCGGTGTTCTTTGAGCAGCATCACCGCAACCCGGCGTCGAAGATGGAGTACGCCCGTCCGGCTCTGCTCGACGAGGTCGCCCGTGAGTTTCCCGAGCTGCGGCTGGTCATCGGCGGCCTGGGGTATCCCTGGGTCGATGAAGCGGTTGTTGTGCTCGCGAAGCACACGCACGCCTATGCCGATGTCGGCGGCCTGCTGCGTTTTCCCTGGCTGTCCTACAACGCGCTCGTGAGTGCCTTCGAGTTTGGCGTGATTCAGAAGATGCTCTTCGGCAGCGGATTCCCGTCAAAGTCTCCCGCCGCCGCGATCGAAGCGCTTTATTCAGTCAACCAGGTCTGCCACGGCTCGGCCCTGCGCCCCATTCCGCGCGAGCACCTGCGCGGCATCGTCGAGCGCGAGACGCTGGTGCTGCTCGGCATCGAACGGGCCGGGTCACCCGCGCCGCGCGCCGCCGCCGATCGTCCGCTGGTTTCCTCTCGCATGCTCGACGACGTGGTCTAACGCCACCGCGACTCCCGCCACGATGCCGGCCCAGGCAAACCGGTTCATTCACCCGCGCTGGCGCGAGAATTCGTTTCCGCCCGAGTTCGCGCGATGGGAATCGCGGCGGAGTGGGTGCGGGATGGGAATCTCGCACGAGCGATGCAGCAGTCGATGGCGAAGGTCGCCCCTCGATGTAAATCCCATTTCTGCCCCGTCTTTGACCGTCCTCCGGGCGGGAGGAATCGGAAGCGTCGCCGGTGGCTGAAGCCATTGGCTACGACCGTGCGCCCTCCGGGCGAAAAATTCGCGCGCTGCTACGGTTCTCCGTTCGGAATGCGCTCCATCGGCAACATGCGCTCCAGCGGCAACAGCCGCAGCGCGACCCGCAGATTTCGCAGGTGTGCCATGTGCGCCTCGCCGTCAACGCCAGCGCAGCGCAGCACAGCAAACCCGCCGACCGCCTCTCTCCGCACGATCGGCAACGGCGACACTTCAACCGCCGTCCGCGACGACGGTTCATCCTCCGACCCGCGCGCGGTGCGATGTTCCGCCCCTACGAACGCCAGCAGGTCGTCGGCGGTCTCATGCGTGCCCGCATACGTACCCGGCTCCAGGTAGGTGTGCGTCACAATTAGCGATTTCCGCCCGATCGCCGCAGCGGTCGCATAGCGCCGGAACCCGTGCATGTTCCGTGGGCTGGGCCGCTTCACGCCGTCCGAGTCCTCCTCGTATCCCGCGTAGAGCGAATCCGCCAGCACGATCGCGTCGATGCGGGCGAAGTGTCGCGGCTCGGCCAGCAGCGCCCGCACCGCCCCGAACCCGGCGCTGAAGGCCGTCACGCACACCCGCCGCCAGCGCCCCGACACCGTCAGCACCCCGCGCGCCTTGAGCTCCACCAGTACCTGGTCCAGCAGGTCGTCGAACGCGCGTGGGTCGCTCATCGGCCGCTCGTACGCGGCGGACAGCCCGCGATAATTCACCGTCACCAGCACCGCCCGCACGCCGGCCGCCGCCAACTCGCGCTCCGTCACACTCGATATGCCGTGAAAATGCACCACCAGGTCCACCGTCCCCGCGCCGCCCAGCCCGGTCGGGACGAACACCTCCGCTCCGGACGCCAGCCGGAAGCGCAACCCATCTGGCGGTGCTGCACTGACGGCGGCGGAATTGCCAGCCGCCGGACCTGTCGCCGGTGTGGCGGCCGGAATATCTGATGGGGAGATCGACGCGCTCTGCGTCTGCGAATCCTCTCGGTTCGTCCGCGAGCCGTCGTTGTGCGATGGCGGGGCGAGTGTCTCTGCGGCTGCGCGCGAATCGGCAGCGCCTGCGGATCGGGAGGACGCGGCGCAGCCTGCGCCTGCGAGCAGAATCGGGATCAACGCCAGCGGGCGGCAAATCCGACGAATCAGCGACATCGTGCGCCAGGATGACATCATCTCGCGATCTTACGCGCTAATCCGCGTCCGCGCAGATGTGCGCGCGCCGCCGTGGCCGCCTCACGGATCCCGGCTGGCGGCGAAACCCGGGCGAAGGTGTAATACGCGCGTGATCGAGGGGCTTCTCATTGCCGTCCTGATCGTCGCGGCCGCGTCGCTGGTCGTGCAGTTGCTGGCGCTGCGCGCGCGGGGCGATGCGGGGCCGGGGTCGGCGGAGTCGATCGGGGCGCTCGAATCGCGTTTGGTGCAGCAGTTGGGGGCGACCGGGGCCGACTTGGCCGCACGATTGGAGCGCGTCAGCGCTGATTTGCGCCAGGAAGTCGCCGATCGCATCAGCGGCGACGGGCAGGCGCTGCGATCGGCCGTCTCGGCCGAGCTGCAAAGCGGGCGAACCGCGCAGGATGCGCGATTGGGCGACACAGTCGCGCGGCTGGAGCAGAAATTCGACGCGTTGGCGACCGTGCAAGCGCAATCGGCAACGCAATCGCGGCAGGAGCTGGCCGATGCGCTGGCCCGCGGCCGCGGCGAGATGACCGAGACGCTCGCGCGCACGACGCGGGCGCTGGAGGAGAAGCTGCAGGGCGTGGAGACGCGCACGGCGCAGGGGCTGGAGGCGATTCGCGGGCGGGTGGAGGAGCGACTGTCCGAGATCGGGCGGCAGGTGCAGGAGAAGCTGGATCAGAACGTCCGCGACGGGTTCGCGCAATTCGAGAAGGTTCAGACGCATTTGCGGGCAGCGGAGGAGCAATTGCGCAACGTCGGCGCGCTCGGCAGCTCGATCAACGACCTGAACAGCCTGCTGAAGCTGCCGCACCTGCGCGGGCGGTTCGGTGAGGAGTCGCTTGAGCGCCTGCTGGCGGATTTTCTTCCTGCGCATCTCTACGAGCGGCAGTCGCAGATGGGCGACGGCCGGCGGCCGGATGTGATCATCCGCGTCGGGGATCGCGTGCTGCCGATCGACAGCAAGTTTCCGCGCGAGCAGGTGCTGCCGCTGTTCGAGTCGCAGGATCCCGAGGTGCTCAAGGGCGCGCGCGAGGAGCTGGCGCGCGTGATTCGCGAGCAGGCCCGCGGCATTGCGGGCTATGTCAACGTCGCCGAGGGTACGACCAGCGTGGCGTTCATGTACCTCCCCAGCGAGACGCTCTGGTACGAAGTGGTGCAGAATCGCGAGCTTTCGGAGCATCTGGCGCGACTGGGCGTTTTTCCCGTCTCGCCGAACACGCTGATGATGGCGCTGCACGCGATTTCGCTGACGTACAAGTGGTACCGCGTCGCGGCGGGGTTTGAGGAGACGCGGCGCGAGCTGGCCGCGGCGCAGCGGTCATTCGAGTTTTTCCAGAAACAGTTCGAGGGGCTGGGGCGTTCGCTGCAAAAGGCCCAGGACGCCTACAGCACCGCCAGCACGCACCTGGGCCGCTATCAGAACCGCGTCGCCGCGATGACGGCCGACGTGGAGGTTCCCGAGGAGCCGGCGGTCGCGCCGTCGCTGCCGCCGGGCGATGCCGTTGAGAATTAAGCGATATTGCAGCCGATTGGCGTGAATCGACGCCCGCGGGCGTCGCCTGTCGGGTTGGCGATTCCCGCCGTCGCGACGTGCGATCACCCCCTGCAGTGGAAAGGCCCAGTCATGAATACCCGCAAATCCATCTTACTCATCACCGCGATGCTGAGTCTGTCCGCCGCACTGGGTTGCAGCGCGCGGCACGCGCCGCCGCCGCTGTTCGAAGGCATGGGTTCGCACACCCGTCCGATCAGCGCTGCAACGCCGCTGGCGCAGCGCTATTTTGACCAGGGGCTGGTGTGGATGTTCGCATTCAACCATGACGAGGCCATCCGGGCGTTTGAGCATGCGGCTCGGCTTGCGCCGGAATCACCGATGCCGTGGTGGGGTGTGTCGCTCAGCCATGGCCCGCACATCAACAATCCGATGATGACGGCTGACGCGTCGCAGAAGGCGTGGGATGCGCTGCAGCAGGCGCTGGCGCGGATTGATCGCGCGTCGCCGGCGGAGCGCGACCTGATTCGAGCGCTCGAAGCCCGTTACAGCGACCCGCCGCCGGAGGATCGCAGCGCGCTGGAGGCGGCGTATGCCGAAGCGATGCGCCGCGCCTGGCATGCCCATCGCGGCGACGCGGACGTCGGCGCGCTGTTCGCCGAATCACTGATGGATCGACGGCCGTGGGACCTGTGGAAGCGCGACGGTTCTCCGCAGGAGGGCACCGAGGAGATCGTCGCCACGCTGGAGGAGGTGCTGCGCCTGCAGCCGGATCATCCGGGCGCGCTGCATTACTACATCCACGCGGTCGAGGCTTCGCCGCGGCCGGAGCGGGCGATGGCGGCCGCGGACCGGCTGCGAAACCTGGTGCCGGCGTCGGGGCACCTGGTGCATATGCCGTCGCACATTGACGTGCGCACCGGGCGCTGGGCGGCGGCGTCGGACGCCAACGAGCGCGCCATCGACGCGGATCGGCGCTACCGGGAGCAATCGCCGCGACAAGGGCTGTACCACATGTACATGGCCCACAATCATCACTTCCTGGCCTACTCGGCCATGATGGAAGGGCGATCGGCGGACGCGCTGCGGGCGGCGCGGGCGATGGCGGCGGGGGTTCCGCGATCGTTCCTGCGGGAGAACGCGGCGCTGGTGGACGGCTACACGCCGATCGTTCTGGAAACGTTGATGCGCTTCGGCCGCTGGGATGAGATTTTGCGGGAGCCGCCACCACCGAGATACCTGCCGATCACGACGGCGTGGCATCATTTCACGCGCGGCGTGGCGCTTGCGGCCAAGGGGGATGTGCCGGGCGCGCGGCGTGAGCAGCGGGCGTTCGAGGCGGCGCGGGCGCGGGTGCCGGAGGGGGCGCTGATGGCGATCAATCCGGCGTCGAAGGTGCTGCCGATCGCGGAGCGCGTGCTCGAGGCGGAAATCGCGCTGCGGCTGGGCGACCTGGATCGCTCGGCGGAGCTGCTGCGCGAGGCGATCGTGTATGAGGACGAGCTGCAATACATGGAGCCGCCGGACTGGCCGCAGCCGGTGCGGCACATTCTCGGGGCGGTGCTGGTGAAGGCCGGGCGCTTCGCGGAGGCGGAGGCGGTGTATCGGGAGGATCTGCGGCGGCTGCCGGAGAACGGCTGGTCGCTGTGGGGGCTGTCGCGCTGCCTGCATGCGCAGGGAAAGAAGGCTGAGGGCGGCGAGGCGGACCATCGTCATGCCGCTGCGTGGAAGCGCGCCGATATTCGCATCGGTGCGACCTGCCTGTGTGTCGAAGGTGGGCAGGTGCAGACGGCGGGAGATGAGCGCGGCGCGAAGTAGGAGGCGGTGCACGATCGAGATTGGGTGGGGTGTGCCGCGATCCGGTGGCTGAAGGCACTGGCAACGACCGTTCGCCCTGCGGGTGAAAGCTCGGCGAGCCTCAGTGACGATCCACGGACGGGCCGACGCCGGGGAAACGGCGGTGGCGGCGAACTAGGTGCGTCCACCGCATGTGGCGAGCGGGGCATCATCCGCGGACGCGGGCGGCCCATTCGTCCGCCAGAATTCCATAGATGTTGGAGTCGCACCACTCTCCGTGCAGCCACCAGTTTTCCCGAAGCCGTCCTTCCAGGCGCATGCCGAGCCGCTCGACCAGGCGGCACGACGGCGTGTTGCGCGGGTCACAGTCCGCCCACACGCGGTGCAGGTTGAGCGGCCCGAAGGCGAAATCGAGCAGCCCGCCGACCGCCTCGCCAGCCCAGCCGCGACCACGGCAATCGGGCGACAGCAGGTACCACACCGTCGCCTCGCGGTGCTCAGGGCGGCGGATCTCCAGGCCGCAGCGGCCGACCAGCTCCGAACTGCCCACAGGCACGATCGCGAGGTCGAACGTGAGGCGCGGCTGCTGAACCTGTTGAGCCAGCGCGCGCTCGATGTATTCGCGCGTCTGTTCGAGCGTCTGAGGGTCAAAAGCCATGTAGCGTGCGACGCGCGGATCGCTCTCAATGCGGTTGAGCGGCGTCACGTCGCCGTGCGTGAGGTCTCGCAGAATCAGGCGCGGGGTTGATAGATTCATCGCGGCATGTGTTCCGATGGGACGGGCGGGCACCGGTTTGTCGCTGCCAGCACATCTCCGGGCTGGATCGAACCGGAGCGCGCGGGATGGTGCATCCTCCGCCGGAATCGCGCGGAGCGCACGGGGCGCCGGTGAGGACGCGTCAGGCGAACTCGCGCCGGCAGCCGCCCTCACATTCCCCGCTTGTAGAACGGCAGCTTGCATAGCGTTGCCGTCGCCGTACTGCCGCGGAGGTCGATCTCCACGCGCGCCCCCGGCTCGGCTCGGCGGGCGTCCACGTAGCCCATCGCAATGACGCGACCGAGCGTGGGGCTGGGCGCGCCGCTGGTGACCACACCGATCGCCACGCCGTCCGCCCGAATCTCCGCCCCCTGCCGCGCGACGCGCCGGCCCTCGATTTCCAGGCCGACCATCCGGCGGTGCGGGCCGGCCTCCTGCACGCGGCGCATGGCTGCCGCCCCGATGAAATCCTTGGTCAGATCGACGGCCCAGCCCTGTCCGGCGGAGATCGAATCAACCGCCTCATCGAGCTCATGCCCGTAGAGCGGCATGCCGGCCTCGAGGCGCAATGTGTCGCGCGCTCCCAGGCCGGCCGGCAGGATCGGCGTGCCCTGCGCCTGTGAGCGCTCCATCAGCGTGCGGACGGCGATCTCGGCGAACTGTGCCGGCGCGATGACCTCGACGCCGTCCTCACCCGTGTAGCCGGAGCGAAAGAACCATGCCGTCTGCCCCAGCATCGAGATGCTGCGGAAATGATAGCGCTTCAGGTCCGAGAGCTTGAGCGGCAACAGCTGCTCGAGAACGGGAATCGCCGATGGGCCCTGGACGGCCAGCATGGCCGTTTCCAGCGTGCGATCCTCCCATTCGACAGCGCCGCTCTTGTGTTCGCCGAACCACGCCAGCAGTTTTTCGCGGTTGGAGGCGTTGCAAACCATCAGATAGTGGTCTTCGTCGCGCGAGATGATTACGTCGTCAAGAATGCCGCCGTCCTCGCGGCAGACGTGCCCATAGCGCGAGACGCCGACGGCCATGTCGCCGATTCGCCGCGTGCAGATGCGATCGAGAAATGCGGCGGCGTCCGCACCGCGGAAGCCCACCCGGCCCATGTGCGAGACGTCAAAGAATGACGCGGCCGTGCGGGTGTGAAGGTGCTCCTCCACGATGCCGCGGTAGAGCAGCGGCATCTCCCAGCCGGCGAAGTCCACCATTCGCCCACCCAGCTCGGCGTGCACGGCGTGAAGGCGGGTCTGGCGCATCGGGGGTTCCGGGAGCAAGCGGGAAGCAAGCCTCGCCCGGGGGGTGATCCCGACCGAAAGGCTCGCGGGCGTGCCACGCTCGCGCAACAGCGCGGCCGGCGACGAGATGAAGAGACGCGCCGACCGAGCGGCTGGCGCGCTGCGATGAGCGAGACTTAGTTCTGCTGCCGGCCCTTCATGATGAACAGCACGATGATGACGACCAGGAGCAAGCCGACAACGACCCAGTAAATCGGGCTGTTGAACCAGGTATCCATGAACGGGTTCCTTTTGCGTGTCCGCGCCGGGCGCACCACGCACTCGGACGCCCGGCGGCGACCTCGGCGCGGCACTGTATGAAGACGTAGTAAATCCGCCGCCGCGATACGTGTCAACCGCCGGCGCGACGGCACCTACCGGCGGCTGCCGGGTCTCCGCACCGCCGCCCGGCCGGCGGCTCTCCATCGAGTACAGGGCGCAGCGGCGGCGCGAAAGGGTATCCGCACGCCCGCCGCGGCAGCGTCAATCGGTTCGCCCAATTCGCGGCTTGCTCCGGGCCGCGCGGGCGGGATATGATCCCCGTCCCGCTTTCCGCATGGCGGTGTACCCAAGTGGCCCAAGGGGACGGATTGCAAATCCGTTATTCGCGGGTTCGAATCCCGCCGCCGCCTTCCCCCTCCTTCTCGGCCCGTCGCTGTTCCTGCCGGGCAAGCCGTGCCCACGCCGCCCCCAGGCGCCTATGCGATTGCAGTTTTCGGACGTACACCCGTTCGGACCGGCCGGCCTTGGCTCGAATCGCCGCGGCGGCCGATCGCCGCGCGCTGGGCGTCCAACGTGCGAAGCCAGGGATCATCATCAGCAATGGCGCCAGCCCCGCCGCCGGTCCGGTCAATCGAACACCGGTCATGCGCCGAACGCGTTCGGCGCAATCAGCCGCGCCGTCCTCGAAATCATCGCCGTAGCGGTGGGCCAACCAGCGGGTCGCCGCCAGGCTCAGGGCCGCAAGCGGGACGGACTCCGCCGCGGCCTTCGTTTCATCACAATCCATCGCGAGCGGGACGCGCGCCAGCCTGCGCAGGACGGTTGCCGCGGTGCGGGCCTCGCGCGATTCCGCCAGCCGGGCCGCTTCGCGTTCCGCCAGTCGCATTGCCGCGGCGTCGGCCGATCGAAATCCGAGCCGGTAATAGAACCAGTATGCTCCGCTGGCAATGGCCTCCTCGTTGTCGCGGCCGAACTGATACGGGTCCACTTCGAACCGCCGCACGTCGAACTGCTGTCGATAGACGCGCAGAATCTGTGAAAACAACAGCGCGGACTCGCCGCCGCGAAACGTGTCGAAGACGTTGACGCCGATCTCGCAGCGATTCAGAAACGCCCATCCGCCGCCATAGGCACAGGGCACGCGATTCCGCGCGGCCACAAACCCGACGTACGTCTCGATCGGCAGGCGCCGCGCCGGCGTCATGCCAAAGAGCGCCACGTCCACGCCGCGCTCCAGCCGGAAAAGCGCCATATCGCGCTCGTCGGCATACGTCACCGGGTCGGTCTCGCGCTGCCGCGCGGCCAGCGACAGCCGCGCCACCGTGATCAGCTCCCGCGCCGCACTGCGCGAAAGCGCTTGCGGGCGCGGCAGTGGCTTCTTCATCCACGCCTGCGGGTCAGCCTGTCGCAGGATCGGCTCCTGTTGCGGAAATAACGGCCGCGCCGGAAAGCGCAGGTCGCTGCGTGAATCCCGACGATCCAGCCGCCAGCAGACCGGCAGCGCCAGGCCTTCGAACAGCCGGTCGGCCGCGGCGATCGTCGGCACGCAACGCCGCAAGCGGCGGAGGATCCAGCGCAGGTCGCTTCCCGCGCGGCCGGCGCGGACGATGCGCAGCCAGGCGGGACAGTCCAGCGAATCATCCATCGCGCCGTCGACTCCCGCCTGCGGCGCGAGAAGCGTCAGGAGCTGCTCGAGTGCGCTGGAATCCGTCAATCGGGGCCAATCCACGTCGATTCGCGTACCGAGTCGTTTGTCCAGCCATTCGCACAGATCGAGCGAAAACTCGCCACGGTTCATCACGCCGCGCCAGCCGGGGTCAGCCGGCGACTCCGCGATAGCGCTCCGCGCCGCGACGAGCAATGCCTCCAGCACCCGCGCCACCAATCGCGCCAGGTTGGCATCATCCGGGTGCGCCAGCGCAAACAGCAGCAATTCGTGCAGCGCCGGCAACACATCGCCGACGTGGGACGGCGGGGCAGTGCGAATCTCGCGGAGCGCGGTGATCAGCAGGGAGCGGCGCGAGCGGCGCGCATCGGCGTCAAATCGCGTTCGAATCGCGCCGAGCTTGTCGGTGAGAAGCAACAGCGAAGCAGCGGGAGTTTGGTTCACCTGTCACCCTTGTCGCTCTACACTACGAGGCGGGTGGCCGGCGCGCAAGGCCGCACCCGTCAGTTTCTCTCGCGACACGCGCTGTGTCGCGCCCCCTTTTCAGGGGCTGCCCAGCCGGCCAGGCCGCCGATCGGCGGCACATCAGAATCGGGCCGGCGCCGGTTCTGAAATTCCGATCTGACAGGAGGACATGATGCAGCAGCTATCACTCGTCTCCGTCACACGCCGCATTTCGCTGATCGCCCTCGCCACGGCACTGGCGGCGTTGAGCGGAACCGGCGGTTGCCCTCGGCGCCCGCCGCCGGATGGGCCGCTGGCGGTGCGGTTGCAGCGGATCGCGACGGGGTTGAGCGCGCCGGTGGACCTGGTTCCCGCGCCGGACGGCAGCGGGCGGTTGTTCATCGTCGAGCAGCCGGGGCGCATCCGGGTGATGACCGGAGCCGGAGAGCTGCGTGACACGCCGTTCCTGGATCTGAGCGACAAGATCGTGACGCTCAGGCCCTTCGGCGAAGAGCGCGGGTTGACGAGCATGACATTTCACCCCGCGTACGCGAGCAACGGACGGCTGTTCGTCTGCTACTCGACGCCACCAACGGCCGAGACGCCTGAGGGCTTTGACTCGCAGTCGATCATCGCGGAGTTTCGCGTGAATCCCGCCGACGGGAACCTGGCCGATCCCGGCAGCGAGCGGGTCGTTCTGCGCATTGCGCAGCCACAGGCCAACCACAACGGCGGGCAAATCGCCTTCGGAAAGGACGGCTATCTCTACATCGGCTCGGGGGATGGCGGAGCGGCGGGCGACGCCGGGCTGGGGCACGACATTGAGCTGGGCAACGGACAGGACAAGCGCACGCTGCTGGGCAAGATTCTGCGGATCGACGTGAACGCCGCGGAGCCGTACACCGTTCCGGCGGACAACCCCTTCGTCAGCGTCCCGGGCGCTGCGCCGGAGATTTACGCGCTGGGGTTTCGCAACCCGTGGCGATTCTCGTTTGACTCGCGCGGCCGGCTGTTCGTCGCGGACGTTGGGCAGGCCGAACAGGAGGAAGTGAACCTGGTGGAGCGCGGCGGGAACTACGGCTGGCGGATTCGCGAGGGCGTGTTGTGCTTCGGCTCGGTCGACGGCACCTGCCCAAGCGTGGATGTGGACGGCGCGCCGCTGATCGAGCCGATTCTCAGCTACGGTCATACCGGCGAGGGGCCGCTCGGCAAGGCCGTGATCGGCGGATACTTCTACGAGGGCGGCGCGGTGAGCGTGCTGAAGAACCGCTACGTCTTCGGCGACTTCACGGCCGGCTTCGCCTCGCCCGACGGCACGCTGTTCGCCGCGACGGAAGGTGCGGACGGGCGCTGGACGTTTGACGAGATTCGCGTCGCGGACAGCGACACGGGCCGGATCAATCGCTTCATTCTCGCGTTCGGACGGGATGCGGCCGGTGAGCTGTACGTGCTGGCGAGCAACACGTCCGGTCCGCTGGGGACGGGCGGCGAGGTGTACAAGGTACTGCCGGAGTAGGCGCGACTCCGGTGGTATGCCGTCGCGGGACTCCGCGCAGGGACGCGCGGCGGCAGACAATCCGCTCAGTGGCCGGTGTGGCCGAATCCGCCGGCGCCGCGGGCGGTCTCGCTCAATTCCTCGACGGCGACGATCTCGGGTTGCTCGACCCGCGCGATCACGAGCTGCGCGAAACGCATGCCGCGCGTGATGGTGAACGGCTGGCGGCTGACGTTTCCGACGATCACCTGCAACTCGCCGCGATAGTCGGCGTCGATCGTGCCGGGCGAGTTGGGCAGCATGAGGCCGTGCCGCAGCGCCAGGCCGCTGCGCGCCCGCACCTGCCCTTCGAACCCCGGCGGAATTTCGACGAACAGGCCGGTCGGGATCAGCTTCACGTCGCCAGGATGAACCTCGACCGGCTGCTCGACCGCGGCGCACAGGTCCATCCCTGCCGCCAGCGCGGATTGATAGGCCGGCAGCGGAATGTCAGTGGCGTTTTCGCGACGACGGATGCGCAGGACGGGCTTCATCGGGTTCGCTCCGGGAAAGACTCGATCACCGCGCCATGCCGATGAAACGGCCTTCGGCGCGGCGTCCGGCACCAGGCGGTCCGCCTGGCGCCCGCAGGCATGGTACGCGGACGGTGAGGACGGCGTCGGATGCCACGCGCGCGGATTTTCGCGGTGCTTCGTGCCGCAAACGGCCGCAACGACCGGTTCGCTAGCGCCGCGCTCCCGCCACCAGCCCGATCAACCGGTAGAGCAGCTTGGCGGCCAGGAACTCCGTGACGTGGTTGGGCGGAATCGGGCGCACCTCGACCAGGTCGGCGGCCACGATGCGGCGCTGCCGCGCGACCGCGGCCAGCAGCTCGGTCACCTGGAACCAGTCCAGGCCGCCCGGCTCGGGCGTGCCGGTGCCGGGGGCATAGGCGGGATCAAAGCCGTCGATGTCGATGGTGACGTAGACGTTCGGGGAGAGCAGCGCGACGACTTCGTTGATCCACGTGTCGGACCGGCGACAGAGCCGGGCCGGGAAGATCGGCAGGCGTTCCGAGCGGATGAAGCGCGCTTCGTCGGCACAGTAATTGCGGATGCCCACCGCGACGGCGGGAATCTTCATGTCGTGCACGCGGCGCATGACGGCGGCGTGGCTGTGGGGCGAGCCCTGGTAGGAATCGCGCAGATCGGCGTGCGCGTCGATCTGCAGCACGCTCAGGTCGCGGTGCGCCGTACGGACGGCGCGGATCAGCGGGGCGCTGACGCTGTGCTCGCCGCCCAGGCCGACGAGGAATTTTTTGTCGCGGACGATGCGACGTGCGGCGCGCTCCACCGCGGCGAGCGTCTTTTCCGGGGCGGAGACATCCGTTTCGACGGCGGGCAGCGTCGCCACGCCGGCGCGATGCGATTCGCGGCCCAGCTCCTCGTCATACAGCTCCACCTGCTGCGACGCGGTGATGATGGCTCGCGGGCCGTCGCGCGTGCCGGGCGCGAAGCTGGTGGTCGAGTCATAGGGGATCGGCAGCACGGCGAAACGGGCGTTGGCGTAGTCGGAGCTGCGCTCGTCCAGCCCGAGAAAGTTGTCGAGTCCGGCCATGAGATCTCCGGCCCCCGCAGCGCGATCGAATCCGCGGCGCCGCCGCTAGCGCACCGGCGGCGGGCCCGTTAGTCAAAGAAGAACACGCAGGCGGCGACGACCGTGGTCCACAGGCCGTTCTTGTCGCCTTCGGCGGTCTGCACCGTGGAGCGCGTCCGCACGATCTGCCCGCTCATGCGGTAGACCTCGCGGCGGCGGTCGTAGTCCTCGTTCGGGTCGAACTCGATATCGAGCGTGCTGGCGAGCATGCTGGCGGCCAGGTCCTCGACCAGTTCCTCGGTCTTCTTCTCCGTCATGCCGTAGCCGTGATGCTCGGAGATGTAGCCGTGCCGCGCGCGATCGGCGGGAATCGCGAGGCCGATGCCGGCCGAGACCAGGCGGTTGGGCTCGTCGGTGCGGGCCTCGGCCATCACGCAGAACGCGATCTGCCCGGGCACGAGCTTCTTCAGCCCCTCCTTCGCCGCGAGGATCCTGCATTCCGGCGGAAAGATCGACGACACGCGCACCAGGTTGCATTGAGCAATGCCGGCGTCGCGCAGCGCCACCTCGAAGGACTGCAGATTCTGGCGGTGAATCCCGTGACCTCGCGTGAAAAAGCAACTCGTCGGGACGAGCGGCATCATTGCCGGTGGCTCCTGGGGCGGCGCACGTCGCCGCGACGGGGAAACGGGTGACTTTGCCCCGGACGACCGCGCCGGCTGCACTGGACCCGCGAAGGACGCGGAGTATAGCGTTTGGCGCTGGCCCCTCAATGGAAAGCGGCCCGCCCGGAAAAAATTGGCAGCGCCGCCCGAAGAATGCCGCGAAGCGACCCCGCGCCCGGCACTGCCAATCGAAGCGGGACGGGGCAAATTCGGGGGCGGATTGCGGCTGCCTCCGCGTGGGCCGGCCGCCATTGCCATCCTTCACTCGGAGCCGCCCGCCGGCGTGACTGCGACGGCGGGCAGACAGAAGGGAGCCGATCCGGCGTCGCTCGCGGCGCGGGGTCACACAAGCTCGGCCGGCGGCGGGTCGCACCCGTCGTCGGCCGCTTGTCCGCGCGGCGGAAACAGCCCGCCGCAGCGTGAATGGGAGCGGTCGCCTGCGGATCGATCAGGCGCTCAGCGGCTCGCGCGCCACGCTGATGCGGAGCCGGTTGATCTTCCGCGCTTCGGCGTCCATGACGCGGAAGTGCAGGTTCTTGTGGGTGAACTCCTCGCCGGCCCGAGGAATCTTGCCGAGCGTGGAAAAGACGAACCCGCCGATGGTGTCGTACTCGGCGTCTTCCGGCAGGGCCACGTCCAGCTCGCTGTTGATCTCGTGCACGTGAACGCGCGCATCGACGTCGAGCGTGTGGTCGTCCAGCCGGCGAATCGCGGGCGGGGCCTTGTGGTCGAACTCGTCGGCGATCTCTCCGACCAGCTCCTCGAGGATGTCCTCGATCGTGATGACGCCCGCCGTGCCGCTGTATTCATCGAGCACAATCGCCATGTGCACTTTTTCGTGGCGCAGCTCATCCAGCAATTCGGCGACCGGCTTGGTCTCGGGGACGTACGGCACCTTGCGAAGCAGGCGCCGGGCGTCGAACGCCTGCGGCGAATCGACGCCAAGCAGATCCTTCATGTAGAGAACGCCGATGATCCGGTCGAGCGAGTCCTCGTAGACCGGAATCCGCGAATGCCCGGTCCGTCTCATGATGGAGCGGGTTTCTTCGAAGGTCGCCTCGACCGGCAGCGCGACGACCTCCGTTCGCGGGGTCATGATCGCACTGACCGTCGTATCGCGCAGCTCGAACACCGATTGGATGATCTCTTTCTCATCCTCATCGACAGCGCCCTGAAGCTCCCCCGCCTCGACCGCGTCCAGGATTTCCTTCTCGATCCGGTCCGACTGGGTCTGGGCATCCTCGCCGAGCGAACGCCCCAACGCTCGCAACAGCAGTGATTCGATCAGTAGCAGCGGCCGGGTGATCGGCCAGAGGACGATCTGCACCGCCGCGATGACGCGCAGGCTGCGGGCGATCAGCGCTTCGCCCAGGTGGGCGGACAGCGCGTGCGGCAACCCGACCGCGAAGAACGCGATCAGCACCAGTGAAACGCCCATCTGAGCGGAGAATTTGAAGAAATTGCCGTCTGCGCCGGATTCCCCGAACATCACCATCGGTACGCCGAACAACACCAGGGCGCACAGCGACAGTCGCACAACTCCGTGCGAAATAAGGAGTTCGCTTTCGTTTCGGGTGAGCCAGTCCAGCCACGCCCGCCCGGCCGGGCCGATCGCCTGCTGAGCCAACTGCGCACGAGAGTAGCCGCGCAGGGCGTAAGTGAGCGTTGAAATGTAGGCCGTCAGGGCCAGCAGGAATGCCAGCCCCAGCACCAGTAGCAACCCGGTCTCTCCGAAACGCCGACCCGATGCGATGAACGCGGTTCATCCCCACCGGCCCAGCAACTATATCGGCGAACGGCAGGTACCGACAAGCCCAACCCGCCCGCTGGTACGCCCGGCCGCACTAAAATAGTCCAATAAAAACGCCGATTTCATACAGCTATGTGCTGATCGCTCGGTGAGTACCGGGGCCTGGCACGCAATGGACCCCTGTCGGACCACCGGACCCAAGCCAGGAGTGCCGGTCAATCAGGGTCGTTGAGCAGGCGCTCCAGGCTCCACTCCATCACCACGACGGCGTGGCCCAGTCCATACCCCTCGATGATCTCCGGGTGCAGCTCGCCCAGCACGCCGATCCATTCGCCCTGCTGATTCAGCAGCCGGCCGGAGCGCCCGGGCAGGAATCGGGGGTCGTCGGCGGTGGGCGGGACGATGCGATAGTGCCGATCCGGCGTGCGGTCGAACTCGCGCATGAAGGCGTCGCAAGCCGCCCGAACATCGGCGTAGCCGACGTGCGTTCCGATCAGGGCGGCGGCCACGCAACGCTCCTCCCGTGCGCCGGTTTCGGCGGCGGGATCGAGAGTGCAGACGTCCCCCACTTCAAAGATCTGCTGCGGCAGATCGTGTTGACGGTTGAGGGCGAGCGTTTCGAGCAGCCCGGGCAGCAGCGAGATCCGCCCGACGGTCTGCTCGGAGCTGATGGGGTTCTCGATCCGCACGAGCCGCTGGCGCAGGTCGGTGCCGAACTCGCTGTCTCCCCCCAGCCGCCAGCGGTCGAATGCGGCCGGCTCGCTGGTCAGAACCAGCGTCATCACCTGGTGATAGCCCAGCCCGGCCAACGCGCGGCGTGCAATCGCGGACTGTTCCTCGATAAGGCGCGGTCCGCCGACGGTGAAGGTCGGCACCAGCGCTGCAGTGAGCTTGTCATAGCCGTAGGCGACGGCGGCGTCCTCGACGAGATCGATCGGGTGCATCACGTCGTTTCGCCAGGCCGGCACGCCCACGTGCAGCGCATCGCCCTCGGCGCGGACGGCGTGACCCATCCGCTCCAGCAACCCTGTCAGCGCCGCGGCGTCCAGCGGTGCGCCGATGGTCTCGGCCGCGGTCCGGGCGGAAAGCGTCATCGGCGACGGTGTGAAGTCCGGCGTCGTGATGGCGCGGTCGTGGTACTCAATCTTCACGCCTTCGATCCGCACAGACGGGCACACTTCGCGCAGCCCGCTGAGCAGGATGTTCAGGGCGCGATCGACGGTGCGCTGCGCCAGTCCGGTGACGTCCACGAAGCACTGTCGGGTCTTGGCGGTGACGCGCGTCGATTCACTGTTAATGATCGGCGGCATTGAAAGCACCGTGCCGGCGGCATCCACGAGCAGCGGGTAGGCGCTGAACCCGCCCAGCAAGTGGGCGTATTCGCGCCCGGTGCGGTGCTGCTGAAGTACCTCGCGCGGCGTGAGCTGCGACGCGGGGTCGGCGGCGCGGCTGCCCAGCGGCGCGAAGCGCAGCTCGTCGGGTCCGACGGCGCGATATTGAAACGGGCCGTCGGTGCGGAGCGTGTCGAGGTCGTAGACGCCGATCGAGGCCAGCTTGCGATCCCGCCCGAGCGCCCAGTGCAGGTCCTCCTGCATGTTCATCAGCAGGCGGATGGTATCGTCATCGAGCGACAGGCCGCGCAGCACGCCGCAGGCGATGCAGGGGCGGTAGCTATCATCCCGGCCCAGGCGCGGATCGACGCGCACCGAAAGTTGCGGCGGCGCCACCTCGTAACGGATCAGGCCGGTCTGAACGCCGAGATAGCCGCGCATGTAGCGCGCCATGCCGCCAGCGTCGAAAATGTCCGGCCGGACGGCCAGCATGTCGAGCCGTGCCACGCGCCGCTCGCCCAGCTCGCGCGGCGCACGGCCGGCCTCGCGGAAATCCGCTCCGCAGCGGCCGCAGGCGGCGGGCGGCCCCTGCGCCTCGGTGCGCTCCAGCACGTTCTCGCAGGCCGGGCAGCCATAGGCCCTGGTGCGCGTCAGCTCATCGACCTCGATGCCCATGTCGTGCAGCGTCTGCGGCAGGCGCGCGTCGTCCATGACGGCGCGGTCGGCATTGACCAGCCGCAGCAGCAGGTCCACGGGCATGTTGATGACGGGCATAACGCGATTCCTGCGGCGCTTCGGCCGCCCGCGGGACGAATCCGCGCGATCCGCTTACGCGCGACAGAGCGGCGTGCCGCGCAGCCACGGCATCGCCGCGAAATACAGTTCGCCGATGCTCTTTAACCCATGAATCATCATCGCCAGCCGCTCCAGCCCCAGCCCCCACGCCAGCACGCGATGCTGCACGCCGAGCGGCTGCGTCACCTCGGGGCGGAAGATTCCCGATCCGCCCATCTCGACCCACTCGCGCCGCGATTCCAGCCAGAGATAGACCTCGGCCGATGGCTCCGTGTAGGGGAAAAAGCTGGGGCGGAATCGGATCTTGGGAAAGCCCATCTTGGCATAGAACGCGCCAAGCGTGCCCAGCAGCGTCGCCAGCGAGGCGTGCGGATCTACGATAATGCCGTCGACCTGGTGAAAGATCGGCAGGTGTTTGAAGTCCACCGTCTCGCGGCGGAACACCGGCCCGATTACGAAATACTTCCCTGCGCTGCCGGCCGGGTGCTTCGCCAGCGCGCGGATCGTCGCCGCGGTGGTGTGCGTGCGCAACACCGGCTTATGGGCCAGCTCGCGCTTCCAGCGATAGCGCCAGCCGGTCGAGCCGGTGCCGCCGCCATCCTCATGCACCGCGCGGATGCGATCGACCAGCGCAGCGTCCGGCAGCTCACACCGCGCCGGCTGCGACACGTAGAAGGTGTCCTGCATGTCGCGGGCGGGGTGGTCCTGCGGCTGGAAGAGCGCGTCAAAATCCCAGAAGCTCGACTCGACCCATGGGCTGACGATCTCCGAGAAGCCCATTTCGAGGAAGACGCGGCGCACCTTGTCCAGCGTGCGTTGGAAGGGGTGCTCCTTGCCGGGGTGCAGCATTCGGGCCGCGAGCGTGACGTCGTAGGGTTGAAACGCGACGTTTCGCCAGCCGCCTTCGGTCAGCAGTTCAGGTGTGAGCTGCGTGACGGTCCGCCGCGCCTGTACACCGCCCGCCAGCAGCGCCCGCCCGGCGTCGAGCAATCGCGCGACGCGATCCGCGCGTGGCTTGATGGCGATGAACTTCCGCGCCGACAACATTTTGAGCGCCGGATCGCTTGAGCCGCCGCCGGTTTCCAGTTCATCCCGGCGTGCCGCCCCGCCTTGGGCCAGCAACCGGCTCAGTAGTTTTTCATCCGCTTGTGGGTCGGCTGTGAGTGTCTTGCCGGCATCGGTGAGTTGAAGCTGGTCGCCGGCCTTGGTGGCCCAGCCGCGCTCGGTGAGCCAGCGCAGCGTCTGGCCGACCTGCGATTGCGATAGCGGGCACTGGTTTGGCAGCTCGGTGAGACGGCAGGAACCGCCGGCGGCCCGTAGCGCCGCCACGATCACCCGCTCCGGCAGCGGCGCGGCTGCGGCTGCCTGTCCGGCCTCCGTCAGGCGCACCTCGTCAAATTCGCGGCTCTGCACCTCGATCAGGCCGGCCTCGGCCAATGGCGCGCAGGCCGCGGTCACGGGCGATTGATCCGCGCCGAGCGCGGCGGCCAGCGCCGGAATCAGCAGGCCGTCGGCCGCATCCGCCAGTCGGCGGAGGATGTCGAGTTGCAGCGGCGAGAGATCCATCGGGTCAGGCCATCCAACGCAAGGCCGGCCCCGGGCCGAACACTCGTCTGGGGCGGCGGGAGTTGTGTATCCCAATGGCGTGGAATGTACAAGGGAGGAGCGTTGCCGAGATCGTTACCAGAACAGGATGATGGTGTGCGGCTCGACCCGTTCGGGGCGGCCACGGAGCTGGTTTTCGAGATGTCGCCGGTAGACCGGCTGATTGTTCATCCAGCGTTGGGTGTCGTAGTCGATCCAGCCGCCGATGCGGGCGGGCGCCGCCTCGGTGGTTCGTACGTCGCGATCCAACTGCCGGTCGGCCACGCCGAGCGTGTGGTTCATGCGGCGGGGGGCATCGGCCTCACCGCGCTGCCAGACGTCCACCGTGTTCTGCACACCGCCCTCGCGGGCCGCCCAGCGGCGATCGGACAACTCCTTGTGCGCGCAACCGGCACCCAGTATCGACGCCAGCGCAACGGCCAGGCCGAATCGCAGAAGGGACGGACGGGCGATCCTGTTTGATCGGGGCGGCATCCGCTCATGATACCGCCCGGTCCGGGTCGCGGTTGCTGTGAAGCCTCCGTGCGTCGGACACACCCATGTTTTTCGACATTCGAGCGGGTGGGCGAAAGCGGGAGGCCCTCCGATTTCCCGCCGTTGTGGCAATCGGTGCGCGCCCGCAATACTGAAACCCGCGCCGATCGCCCGCGCGGAAACCTGGCGAACGATGCGTTGCGAGGCTGGTTTGGTTGGTCTGTTGTAGCGAAGTCAGAGCAATCGGTCTGCGAACGGGCGATCAGGCGTCCGGCTCGCACGTCACCGTGATCGTGAATGTTGCGAATTGCTCGCAATACAGCTCGGCGCGCTCCTTGTGTGTTCGGAGCAGCGTCGATGAGCCGGTGTTGTGCGCTTCGAGCGCGCAGTCGACAGCCTCCGCTTCCGCCAACTTGGTCAACTCAAGGATGCGCAGCACAACGTGTTCGATGCTGTTGACGTCGTCGTTGTGGAGAATCACGCGATACGGCGGCAGGGTGCGCGTCTCCCGAACAACTTGCGGCTCGGCAAATGTCGGCGATGGCATGTTACATGCTCCGGCGCGCTAACCATCCCCACAATCCCGTAAGGTATTATCGGCTAACGGGTTTCGTCAAGAAAAAAGTGACTCGCGCCCCGCCAGGCAACCGCTCGGCTGCGACAAGGGTCCAATAATTAATAGTGCGCTGCAGGAAAAGTGGCTATTTCGCGACAAAACCGCGTTAGTCCAGCAGCCCCTGGGCCTGGAGCTTCTTGGCCTCGCCGACCAGGTAGCAGGAGCCCGCGATACAAATCAGATCATCGCGGGAAACGCTCTTGGACGCGATACGGTAGGCATCCAGCAGGGAATGTCCGACCTGCGCCATCTTCGGGCTGCGCTCCTGGAAGCGCATCAGCAGCTCGGTCGGCAGCGCCGAGCGGGACGAGCCGCTGGAAGTAAAGATGACCTTGTCCGCTCCCAGCTCGAGCTGGTTCAGCATGCCGTCGATGTCCTTGTCCGCGCAGCAGCCGAAGATCATCACCATCGAGTCGTAGGCGACGTTCTGCCCGATGGCGCGCATCAGCGCCGCGACGCTGGCGGCGTTGTGAGCACCGTCGAGGATCACGCGCGGATTCTCGCGGATGACCTCCATCCGCCCCTCGATCCGCACTTTCGCGAGGCCCTCGATAGCGGCCTGTTCGGAGATGTCGCGGCCGCGCTGGCGCACCGCGTCGATCATGGCAAGCGCCAGCGCGCAGTTGTGCGCCTGGTGCTCGCCGAGCAGCGGCACGTGCAAGTGGTCGAAGCGGCTGGTCGAGGTAGTCATGCAGACGCGCGTCTGAGGGCCGGTGGTGCGCGACGACTCGAAGCGGTAGCTGAACTCGATATCGTCGCCCACGAATTTCAGTTCGCAGCCAACCTTCTGCGCGACGCGGCGCAGCACGCGCTTGACGCCCGGCGTCTGCGGAGCGCTGACCGCCGGCACGCCGGGCTTGAAGATGCCGGCCTTTTCCTCGGCGATCAGCTCGAGCGTGTTGCCGAGCTGCTGCACGTGGTCGAAGCTGATGCTGGTGATGCCGACCGCCTCGGGCTTGATGACGTTGGTTGAGTCCAGGCGCCCGCCGAGACCGGTCTCGATCACGGCCATGTCCACGCCCTCGCGCGCGAATTGCAGGAAGGCGGCGGCGGTCATGATCTCGAAGAAGGTCGGCGCGTCGCGGCGCATGCGATAAGCCACCGGCTGAATCTGGGCCATCAGCTTTGTGAAGGCGGACTCAGAGATCATCTCGTCATTGACGCGAATCCGCTCCCGGATGTCCACGAAGTGCGGCGACGTGTACAACCCGACCTTCTGGCCGGCGTTGCGCAGCATGGCCGCGAGCATGTGGCAGGTCGAGCCTTTGCCCTTCGTGCCGGCGACGTGCATGGTGCGGATCTTGCGGTGCGGGTTTCCCAGCGCCGACAGAAGCCGTAACATACGGTTCAGATTGAAGTTGGTGTTGTTATAACCAACCCGCAGCATCTTCTCGTAGTTGGTCTGGCTGTTCAGGAACGCCAGCGCGCTGCGGTAGGTGCGGATCGGGACGCCGGCAGTCCCAGGCGCCGTGCGGACCGATGCCCGCGGCGCGACGGGGCGCTTGCGGGTCCGAGCCGCGGTCGGCTTGGCCTTCGTGGCGCGCTTTGCCTTGGTTATCGTTCGTGCCATGATCGCGTTAGAATAAGGGTGGTGCGGATTTTCGTCAAATCGGGCCGGAAGAGCGGGATCCTTGCCCGATAACCGTGTACATGGTTCGTCGTAAGTTGTTTATTTTAAACACCTTAGTTCTGTCCCGTTCGCTGTTGGCCGTGCGATCGGTGCTGCCATTCCGGATTGATCTGGTCCGCATTGATTAGACGCCTTACCGTCACCGTCTGTTTGATGTACGTCCGAGACTTCCTTCGGGTGCGATCGCATGGAGTTTTCGACCCTCGCCGTGGCGGTGGCTTCCTCGACCTACCCGATCACAATTGGGCGCGGAGCGCGGCACACACTTCGGGAGCGGCTCGCTTCCTTTGGCGCGGTTGGACGGATTTCCGTCATATCCGATTCGAACGTGGCCCCGTTGTGGGCGGACGCGATTCGAGACGTTGTCGAAGTTGGGTTCGTGGAGGTCATCCCGGCGGGGGAGGAATCCAAGACGCTTCGCACGGCGGAGCGCCTCTATGACGCGTTCGGGCGCGAGGGCCTCGGGCGGGGCGACCTGATCCTGGCGCTGGGTGGCGGCGTGGTGGGCGACCTGGCGGGCTTCGTGGCGGCCACATGGCATCGCGGCCTGCGCTTTGTCCAGCTTCCGACGACGCTGGAAGCGGCGGTGGACGCGTCCGTCGGCGGCAAGACCGGCGTCAACCACGCCGCGGGAAAGAACCTGATCGGCGCATTTCACCAGCCCGCGGCCGTTGTGATCGACACCGAGTTCCTCGATACGCTTTCGGAGCGAGATTTTCGGGCCGGGTTGGCCGAGAGCGTCAAGCACGCGGCGATTCGTGACGCGGAGTTCTTTGAGTGGCATGAGCAGCACGCCGCGGCGATCCTGGCGCGCGATCCGGACGCGCTCGAATCACTCATTCGGCGCAATTGCGAGATCAAGGCCGACGTTGTGGCGCAGGATGAGCGTGAAGCCGGGCTGCGGGCGATCCTGAACTATGGCCATACCGTCGGCCATGCAATCGAGCACGCGGCCGGCTATGCCCTGCGTCACGGCGAGTGTGTGGCCATCGGCATGGTCGCCGAGAACCACGCCGCAACAGGGCTGGGGCTGATGAGCGTGGCCGAGGCGGCGCGGGTTTCGGCCCTGCTTGGGGCAATGGGTTTGCCGACGCGCGTGCCGCCGGGGGCGGGCGTGGAGGCGGATACGGTGGTTCGATTGTGTCGCGGCGACAAGAAGTCGCGGGGCGGGCAGGTGCGGGCGGCGCTGGTGGATCGGATCGGGCGGGCGCAGGAGGCGGTGGTGCTGAGCGAGGACGTGCTGCGGGCGGCGGCGCTCGCGGTGATCGGCGGGGAGTGATAGATTCTCTTGACGTGCGCCCGCGCCGACGGACGGCGCTGCGCGCGATGCACGCGACCGGCGAGTCGCAAGAAGGGATGACAACGAATGAGCGCGACGATCAGGCGGGTGATTCTGGCGACGTGGGTCGCGGCCGGCTGGACCCTGGCGACGGCACAGACGATCCCGGCCGATTCGCCGGCGCGGGCGGGGCTGGAGCGGGCGGCGGCGGCGATTCAGCGGATCGTCACGACGCCGGACGCGGGTCGGAACTTTGATAACACGCTCGGCGCGATCGATGACCTGTTCGCGCAGCTCGAGGTGGACACCAACATGCTGCAGTTCATGCAGTACGTCTCCACCGACGCGGCCGAGCGCGAGCGCAGCCAGCTTGCCGAGAAGCACATCCAGGAATGGCTGATCGAGGTGGCCAAGCGGGAGGATCTCTACCGCGCCGTGAGAGCCTATGCCGACACGAAGCCGACGCTCGAGGGCGAGCAGAAGAAGCTGCTGGAGAACACGCTGCGGGATTACCGCCGCGCGGGGATGGACCTGCCGCCGGAGAAGCGCGAGGAACTGACGCGGCTTCAGAAACAGGTGGTGGACCTGGCGCAGAGCTTCGAGAAGCGCATTCGCGAGGACGCGTCGTTCGTGCTGGCGACGGCAGACGAGCTGCGCGGGATGGACGAGTCGTACGTGCGCGGCCTGAAGCGCGGCAACAGCGACGAGTTGCCGGCGGCGATTCGCGCGAAGCTCGGGGCGGCGGACGCCGAGAAGTACGTCATCACGATGGACGGGCCGACGTTCTTTCCGCTGATGGATTTCTGCGAGGATGAGGGGCTGCGGAAGCGGGCGTGGGTGGTTTACAAGCGCCGCGGCGGGCAGGAGAACGTCGCGACGCTGGAGCAGATCCTGAAGCTTCGGGCGCAGGCGTCAAAGCTGCTGGGCTATGCCTCGACGGCTGATTTCGAAACCGAGCCGCGGATGTCGAAGAACTCGGCTAACGTGCGGGCGTTTTATGACAAGCTGCGTCCGATCGTGCGGAAGAAGGCTCGCGCCGACTTTGACCTGCTGCGCAGCGCGAAGATCGAGCACACCGGCGACGCGGCGGCGAAGCTATACCCGTGGGACCAGGCCTTCTACAAGAACCGCGTGATGAAGGCCCGCTACGCGGTGGATGGCCAGCGCGTCCGCGAGTATTTCCCGCTGGACCGCGTGATCGAGGGGCTGTTCGCGACCACGCAGGCGCTCTACGGCCTCGAGTATCGCGAGGTGACGGCCGAGGCCGGGCAGAAGTACGGCTGGCCGCTGTGGCACGCGGACGTGCGGGTGTACGACGTATACGACCGCTCCGACGGGCGCTATCTTGGGGCGTTCTACATCGACCTGTTCCCGCGCGAGAACAAGTACAACCACGCGGCACAGTGGGGAATCCGCCAGCACAAGGTGTACGGCGACGGCCGTCGCCAGACGCCCCTGGCGGCGCTGGTCTGCAACTTCACCAAGCCGCTGCCGGACAAGCCCTCGCTGATGACGCATGACGAGGTGGAGGTGTTTTTCCACGAGTTCGGCCACTGCCTGCACACGATCCTGAGCGACTGCCGTTACAACGCGCTCTCGGGTACGAACGTGGCGCGGGATTTCGTCGAAGCGCCGTCGCAGATGTTCGAGAACTGGGTCTGGAACGTGGACGTGCTCAACACCTTCGCCGCGCACTATCGCACCGGTGAAAAATTCCCCGCAGCGCTGCTCGACGGCATGCTCAAGGCCAAGAACGTGGCTTCTGGGCTGGAGGCCGAGCGGCAGATTTTTTACGCGATGACAGACCTGGAGTTTCACTCGGCCCCCGACGGCATCGTGGACACCAACGCGGTGCAGGAGCGGCTGTTCGGCGAAACCGAGCTGTATGAGCCGGTGCGCGAGACGTGGTATCACGCTTCGTTCGGGCACCTGGTCGGCTACCAGGCCGGCTATTACGGCTACATGTGGTCGCAGGTCTACGGGCAGGACATGTTCAGCCGCTTCCGCGAACTGGGCATCAACAGCCCGGAGGCGGGGCGCTATTACCGGCAAAAGATCCTGGCCCGCGGCGGCAGCTTGGATGAGCTGGATATGGTGCGCGAGTACCTGGGGCGCGAGCCGAAGATGGATGCGTTCCTTGCGCATCTGGGGCTGGAAGGCGGGCAGCAGTAGGTTCGACTGAGGCAATGGCCGGACAGCGAACGTGCCGACGCGAACGGCCGCTGGCGGTGCACCATGCACGGCACGCGCGAACCGTCATCGGCGGGGCACCGGCGCGAACTAAGCGGCGTTGGGTGGCATGCCTTCGCGGCTAGGTGGCATGCCTTCGAGGTACTCCGCGTAGGCATGCATGGCGCTGGGCGGTCGTGCCGCGCATCCACTGCATGCTCACGCTGAGTACAGCGAGAGCATGCCACCAGCCGGGCAGGAAATGTGGGGGGCTGACCATCCAGACGCTGAAGCGTCTGGCAACGATCGAGCGCCCTGCCGGGCGAAGCGCGAACACGAAGGGCGACGAAGAGAGCGTGGCGGGCGCTTCGACGAGCGAACGCGGATCGGGACGAAAAGCGGGTGGCAATCGCTCCAATGGGTGAGAACGGCCGATGGCGCGTGGCACAGCGCGCTCGCGCGGGCTGGCAGGTGCGGGCCGAGTTATCTGTGGCGGCGCAGCAGCCACGCGCCGCAGGCGCCCAGCAGGATCAGCGTGCCCGGCTCCGGCACAGGTTGCGTCCAGAGCAACGCCTGATTCTGGCCTGCGGTCGCGTTGTATCCAAATCCCGCCACATAATAGGAAACGCCGTCGCTCCAGATGTCGGTTGCGCGGGAGGTCAGGAAGCCTGCCGGCAGCGCCGCGTGCAGGTCCTCCCAGGACGCGGCTGACCCGCTCCACGCCGATGCCCGTTCCAACCCGCCGAAGCTGGCGTAGCCGACCTGCTTGCCGGCCCGCACGCCGAAGGCGATCGACGTCGCCGCGCCTGCCGGGTGCAGATCCAACCAGGATGCGGCGGTGTTGTTCCAGAGCGCGGCATGCTCCGCGCCGGCGAACATGGCATAGCCGACCTGCCTGGCCGAGTGCACGGAGTAAGCGGTCGATTGGGAGGAACCGGCAGGGTTCAAATCCACCCAGGACGCGGCGGTGCCGGTCCACAGGCTGGCACGGTAGTTGCCGCCGACGTGCGCGACGCCGACCTGCTGCCCGCCGTGCACGGAAAATCCTTCGGAGCCGATCGAGCCCACGGGGTCAAGATCAACGGCCGAGGCCGCAGATCCGGTCCACACCGTCGCGCGCGCGCCGCCACTGCCGATGACCCAGCCGATCTGGTGCACGCCGTCGGTACCGCGTGCCTCCGACTCCGTCATCCCGGCCGGATGCAGGTCCACAAAGGAGGCGGCGGAGCCGCTCCAAAGGCTGGCGTGGTAGAACCCGCCAAAGCTGGATCGGCCCACCTGTTGTCCGCCGAAGGCGTCCCAAGCCGAAGAGCCGTCGGAACCGGCGGGGTGCATGTTGACCCACGAGCCGGCCGTGTTGCTCCAGAGGCTGGCCTGCCAGGTGCCGCCGGTGAAAGCCCAGCCGACCTGCTGGCCGGGGCCGTTTCCAAAGGCCATGCTGTGGCTGGGGCCCGCGGGGTGCAGGTTGGTCACCGTCCACGTGGCGCGGGCGGTCGGCGCCGCCAGGGCCAACAGCCCCAGGGCGGCCGCGCCGAAAGCCCCAGGGCGGAGCGGTCGGCCCACCGACCGGCGGGCCGTGTGTTCAGGTGCGACATGAGAGCAAGCGACGGTCGTAGCGCCACTGGGCATGGGTCGAATTGGCACGGATCTCCTCCTCAGACGGACGAAGCTCGCCGGGGTTGGCTGCGAAGCGAGGTGCCGCGGCAAAAGAAGTGTGAGGCTGCCGCAGCCGCTCCGCCGGTCTCTTTCCGCCCGGCTCATTGTCCTGCGACGCGGATTCGAAAGTCAACAAAAACCGCGGGTCGGCACCGAACCCGGTGCGCCGCCGATGGTTATCGCCTGCACCACGATGGGCGGCGCGAGCGGACGACCAGCGCCGTCGCGGCCAGCAGACCGGCGGCAGTGGACGGTTCGGGAACAGGAATCGGCGATTGCCGCAACGTGAAGGTCCCCAGGCCGTCCGGAACATCGATGTGAAACAGGATGCCGCTGGCGTATTCTAACGTCGGCATCATGCCGGTCGCGATCAGGTCCAGCTCCGAAGGCGGCAGGCCGGTGAAGAACATGCTGAAGGTGTTCGGGGAGTTGAAGTCCGGTGCGTCGAAGTCCAGCCCGCTGCCGAGCGTCGCCTTGACGAAGCTGCTTCCGATGCCGAACCCGAGCTCGAGGTGATAGCCGCTCCAGGCCAGCCCGGTGCCGTTGAAGACGCCTTCCTCAATGCGGTATTCGGTAACGCCGCCGGTGTCGGCCACAGTGAACTCGATGTCCACCGGGCCGATGCCGACGTAGTTTTTCTGAAGCACGTACACGACGTTGGGCGACACGCCGACGTTGTCGTCGTTGTTCGGGGCAGAGGGGGCCACGATAAACTCACCGGCGACAGATGCGACCCCGGAGTGCCACGTCAGCCCGGTGATCTCGCCCGCTTGCGCATGGGGCGCGACGAGGATCAGCAGAAGGGACGCGCGCAGCGCGTGCCTGTGAATCCGCCGAGTGGCGGTTTGGATCGCCCTCATATTCATGTTCCTCCTCCTGCCCGATTGAAGTGACGTGCGGGCGGCCCTGTGCCGCGGTCGACGCGCACCGGACCGGGTCTCCGCTCAGAATCAACCCAGATGATACCGCGTCGCGCACCCCGCCCGCATCAAATTCGCGGTTTCGGCCGATGAAAATGGCGCACTCCGAGTGTGACGCCGTGAGATAGCGCCGTGGGCGATCCTGCCTGCGCGATGGTCAGTTTCTGCGGTGCGATCGTCGATTTTGCGTGCGCGACGGTGCGTTCCTGCGGCGCGGGGCTATTCGCCCGGAGGGCGCACGGTTGTAGCCAGTGACTTCAGTCACGGGTGGCGGCTGAAGCGTCTGGCAACGATCGAGCGCCCTGCCGGGCAAAGAGCGAATGCGAAGGGCGACGAAGAGAGCGTGGCGGGCGCTTCGACGAGCGAACGCGGATCGCAGCGAAGAGCGGGCGGCTGGGTGGCATGCAACGCCGCGAACCAAGCGGCGTTGGGTGGCATGCCTTCGCGGTACTCCGCGTAGGCATGCAAGGCGCCGGGCGGCCATGCCGTGCTTCCGCTGCATGCTCACGCTGAGTACAGCGAGAGCATGCCACCAGTCCGCTCGTACAAGATTCCCATCTCGCACGAGCTGGAGCGGGATTCCTATCCCGCACAGGAGGGAAAGGATTCCCGCAAACGGGGTGCGAGAAAGAATTCTCGCACCAGCGAAGAAAGGACTCTCACACCGGCGAATTCTCACACCAGCGACGGGTTCCGATGAAAAGCGGGGTATCGCGGCGGCTCGTGGAGCCGCGTCGCATGCTGACGATGGATAGCGCGAGAGCAGGCGGACAGATCCGGACGCGCGATTGCTACTCGGCGACGATGTTTTCACCAGCGCGGGTGGTGTACTCGCCACGCGCGTCGGGGTGCAGATCCGCCGCGTCGACCAGTCGCGAGCCCTTGGGGCTGGAGAAGACCAGCCGGCGCGACTGCTTCTCGGTCAGGAAGTCGGCGTGCCCGTCGAAGAACAGGGCCATCGCGCCGCGGTTAAGGCCGGCAGCATGGCGATAGCTCCATGCCGGCGCCTCGGGCACGTAGGAACCGTCGGAGCGGCGGTCGGCGTACTCGATGGAGTTGATGTAAACCGGGCCGCTGGCGGCGTAGCTTCCGGAGCCGAGCGTTGTGCCGAGATCGGGGTTGTAGGTGATTTCCTTGGTCTGCGAATCGACGTAGCGGATGCCGTCCATTACGAAGATCTTGCGCGCGTTCGAGCCGACTTTCGACAGGGTCGGCAGGTAGTCATCCGGCGCTTCGGTCTCCCAACCCGGGCTGGAGGCCGTGCCGGCGTAGACCATGTACGGGATCGGCGTCGTACCGACGTATCCGGCGACGCGGCCCTGGTACTTGCGACCGGCCAGCATCATCTTCCACATGGTGAGATAGCTCTGGGCGACCTGCACGCGGGTGCGGTTCAACTCGTCGGCGGAGAGTCCGAAGGCGCCCGGACGGGCGGCCGAGTTCCAGGGCGTCGTGACCTTGTCGTTCTCGACGCAGCGGAACACGCCCAGGCGCGTCTCGTACATGCGTACCTGGCGGTGCCACGGACGGTTGCTGTAGTTCATGTAGCGGAAAAGCGGGCTGGCCCAGTCGAAGGCGACGGTGGCGTCCGGTTTGTCATTGTACCACTGCGTCTCGTTGGTGATCATCGCGCCCAGCCCGGAGCCGAAGGGCACACCGCTGGTCCACTCGTTGTTCTCGGTGGCGTACATGTAGTTCGCCTGGCCGATGGACTTGAGATTTGCGCCGCAGGAAACCTTGCGGGCCTGCTTGCGGGCGCTATTGAGGCCCGGCAGCAGGATCGAAATCAGAATGGCGATGATGGCGACGACGACGAGCAATTCGATGAGCGTAAACGCCGTGTGCTTACGGGTCATGTCGAGGATCCTCGCATTCATCGATCGCGCCGCGGCGGGCGTTCAGCCGCCCTGGCGGATCGGCGTGCCGCACTTGTCACATTTTGTCTGAGCCGGCAGCTTGTCCTTGCCGTCGATGTACGCCCGCAGACGCTCGTTGGCGATCTGCAGATGTCCGCATTTCGAGCACTTCTGAACCGGCAGAATCGAACTCCGTCCGCACTTCGGGCACTTGGCCGGAAACGGCTCACCCAGCCGCACTTCCGCGTTGCCGGTCCAGTCACAATCATCGTACCCGCAGGCGGACTGATGCGTCGCCGCGAATCCACCGCCGCCGAAGTACTGGTAGCCGTAATAGCCTCCAACGGCCAGCACCGCGACGACAGCGCCGATAACCAGCGACTTGTTCATCGGGCCTGCACGCTCCGCGAGAGGACGCGCCCCGACGCATGTCGGCGGCGGGACGATTGTAGCTAGGACCGCCCGGATTCCGCCATAGCGACGCCCGCCGCCCGGGTCGGGACGGTATCCGACGGGTGCGACCGAAACGTCAGGTGATTGTTAAGCTACTGTAAGCGCTTGTTTTGATCGAAGCGCATGGCGTGCTGGGATCCCGGACGGGCTGATCCGCGGCGGCGCGTTGCATCAGCGGGCGGTGCCGGGCGGCCTAGTCTGGTAAGGCGCGGCGTGCGTGCGGCGTGAGAGCGTGACCGGCGGTCACATCTGGCTGACGGGTCAGACCTCGGCTCTGCTCAGGCGAGTTCTTTGACGTACGCCTCGAGCTTGCGCTTGGCCTCTTTTTCAATCTGGCGCACGCGCTCGCGGGTCAGCCCGACTTCATCCCCGATTTCCTTGAGCGTCATCTTGCGGCCGCTCGTTCCGCCCAGGCCGTAGCGCAGCTTCAACACGACCGCCTCGCGCTCGGTGATTTGAGCCAGGATGCGGCTGACGAAATCCGCGTCGGATTCCGTGGCCGCGACCTCGTGGGGCGGAGGCGTCCGGCGATCCGGCAGGGAATCGGTCACGCTTGGCGCGGATGCGTCGCCGCTGCCCGAGCCGGAGCCCGCACACGCTCGAATCGCCTGCGACACGGCCGCCACCTTTTTCGGCGACAGCTCCATGTGCCGCGCCAGTTCGCCCGCCGTCGGCGGACGACCCAGCTGCGCCTCCAGCTCGCGCATCGCCAGGCGCATCTGCGCGATCTGATCCATCAGGTAGCTGGGAATGTGAATCATCTGGCCGGCGCTCTGCACCGCCCGCCGGATGGCCTGGTCGATCCAGTAGCTGGCGTAGGTGCTGAAGCGCGAGCCGACCGTCGGATCAAAGCGATCCACCGCGTTCACCAGTCCGACGTTGCCCTCGTTGACGAGGTCTTCCATCGGCAGGCCGCGGTTGCGAAAGTGCTTGGCCACACTGATGACCAGCCGCAGGTTTGCGCGGATCATGTGGTCGCGCGCCGCCGCCGCCTCGCGCTGCAATTGCTCGTGCTCGCGAACGCTGATCTCGCCGAGCGCCAGCCGCGATTCGGATTCGGTCGCGGCACGGATGCGCGTGCCCAGCTCGCGCTCGTCCTCGGCCGTCAGCAGCTCGAAATGCTTGATTTGCTTGAGGTAGTCGCCCAGCGCCGTTTCGAGCTTGTTGGCCATTTTCGCCACGTCCTTCCAAGCTGAGCCGTCCCGGCAGGTGCGCAGCGCACCCCCCTGCACCTGCGTATCGGCGCGCTGCCCGTGGTCGTTCACGACGCATTCCGAACGCCCGGCATCCCCCGCCGCCCGGAGCGCCGGGCGCCCCGATAATCCGATCCGCCGAATGGCGACCAGACCGACGCCGCCCACGAATTATATGCCGCGCCATTCGAGCGCCGCGGTACCCCGCGCCAAACTGTCTGCGGCTGCGGTCGATCGGCGCGCAATTGCGCAATTTGGCGCAATTTGGCATCCGGGTGGAATGCGGACTTGGGCTTGCGGTCGGCCTGCTCTATACTTTCGACCGACGCCCACGGACGGGCGCCGCACCGTTCACGGAGGATCGCACATGCCTGCCGCCTCGACACTCTGGACCCGACTTGGCTCATTTTTCCGGCCGACGAACGGCAACGGAATGCACGCCGGCGATGGGGTCGGCGGCCTGTTGCGGCCGCGCAGCCGCAACGCCGTCGAGCGCGTCGGTGAAATGATGTCGTCGCTGGAGCGTCATTTCGATGCGCAGGATCGGCGGGCCGAGCAACTCGCGCTGGCGGTGGAGCGCGTCGGTGCGCTGCTGGAGGGGCTGGCGCGCACGCAGCAGTCGCAGGAAGGCTCGCTGCGCGCGATTGTGCAGCAGATGGAGGCCTCGGGCCGCGCGACCTCGGAGGCGCTCTCGCGCCTGCCGCAGGCCCTGTCGTCGCAAGGGGAATCGCTGCGCTCGATCGCCCGCCAGCTTGAGGGGTTGCAGGAATCGGACAGCCAGCTCGTGATCTCGCTGCAGAAATTCGGCAGCGCCGCGGACGCGCTGAACGCCTCCGGCGCGGCGCAGGTCGCCGCGCTGCAGCGGCTGCATGAAACCGGCGCGCAGCGGCATGCCGAGACCGCGGCGCTGCTGCGGGATCAGCAGCGGCGGACGTGGCTGGTGGTCGGCGGCGTGGTGTTCTCAGCGCTGGCGGTCGCGCTGGGTGGCGCGGCGGTGATGCTGGCGCTGCGGGCGTGGTAGTTGAACATCGGACCGAGCAGACCGCGGCGAAATCGGGCGCGGTGTTGTTGCGACGGTGGAGGGAAGCCCGGCAGGGGCGTCGTTCGCGATGCACGGGGCCGTAGGTTGAGGCCGAGCGCCGCGAAAGCCCGGCGTCTCCGACGGGCGGACGATGGTGCGCTGGGCCTCGCGATCCTCGGCCCAGCCTACAGGGACTGCTCTGGGCATCGCGATACTCGGTCCGGTTCAGAAGAACTCGCAACTGGAATGCGAGGCGCGGTTTGCGGATGTTGAGAGGTGAAAAGGTGCGCCGAGCCAGGCGACGAGCGATGACGCGCGAGACGACGCGCGCTCCCGCGCGCCGCGCCGCATCCGCCGGCCGGCCGCAGGCGACTGCGCGCGGCGGTCGTGCCGTGCGGCGTCGTGTCGCCCCCCCCCCGCTGGGCTGGGCGCCGCTGGCAGCGCTGCTGGTCGGTCCGTTGGCCGCGCTGGCGCTGGCGCGGCTGATCTCATGGGCTGCCGGGTGACGTCGCAGTTGAGCCACCGGGTGACGGTGAGATTGAACCGGGTGACGGAGCGCTCGGGCCGCCGCCGGCCTCGGACGGCGGTCCCAGCCAGCCAATCGCCAGCAGCTCCACCAGCCGCGACACCTGCTCCTGCTCCACCCGCACGCGCATGCGGTCGTCGGTCTCCCAGGTCATTACTTCCAGCGCTGGAACGTCCGCCTGCGCTCCCAGCGCGCCGCGAAAGGCGCGCTGCACCAGCACATCGAGCCGCAGCGTGATCCATTTGTTTGGCGTCGGCCCGAAGCGCGTCGGGCGCAGCGTGACCTTCGGCGCCGCCAGCGCCTGCACGACCGCTGAGGCGCTGGTCGAGATGGTCACGCGCCGTCCCTGCACATGCCACGCGAAACCGACCCCCAGTACGGTGATCGTCTCGATGCGGCCGACGGGCGTTTCGTAGGCGGTGCGCGCCAGCGGCGTCTCGCCCCCTTCGCCGAAGAACAAGCGCTGCATGCCGCGCTCGATGCGCCGCACCCAGCCGGCCGGGTCGGGCAGGTCGAGCGTCAGCACGAAGGGCGGAAAGCCCTCGCTGCGGTCCTCACCAACGCCGGCCATCCACACCAGCGTTCCGCCGGACAGCGGGGCGAACACGTCATCCGCCAGGCGCAGCCCTGATCCGCGCTCGATCAATCGCGCCGCGGCCAGTGGCTCGCCCTCGGGCGTGCCGAACAGGCGGCCCGCTTCCATCAGAATGCGCTCGAAATCCAGCCAGCGCCGGTCGGCCGGATCGAGCAGGGCCGAGACCGTCAGCGCCGCGCCGCGGGGCGTGCTCCAGCCGGGGTCGCTGCTCGGCGCCGGGGTGCGCAGCAGGCGCAGCAGCAGTCCGTCGCGCGGCGTCGAGACGGTGAGATCCAGCACCAGCCGATCGGACTGCACTCCAACGGTTGCAAACAGCGGGCCCAGCTCACGCAGCCCGAGCAGCGCGCAAAGGGCCAGGAAGCTCGATCCATCCGGGCCGGGCTGCACGCGCTCCGCCAGCGCCACCAGCCGCGCCGCGTCGGCATAGAGGAGTGCGTCGCCGGGATTGCCGGGCGACTTGGGGCGCGACTTGTATCCGGCGGAGGCGTAGAGCGTCGGCCCGCGGCGGCCGCCGTTGTGGCGCAGCACCGCGTCCGCGCCGGCGCGCGCGTCGGTGCAGGCCACGAACAGCCCCTCGGTCATGGCGTAGCGAAACTCGGCGTCGGGACCGGCGGGCGCGAAAAAGCCGATGCCCTCGACGCTGGTCTCCGGCACGAGCAGCGCCACGACGACGCCGCGCAGGATGCTGGCGGCGGTGGCGCTCTGGCCGGTGTGCAGCACCAGCAGGTTGTCGAAGCGGATGGCGGGGACGCCGTTGACCTCCTCGACGCGGAAGTTGTGCCAGCCGATGCCCAGCGCGTCGATCTTGCGGAGGTCGTCCTCCATCGCCTCGCTGAAGAGTGCTCCGACCTCGAGCGCGCCGCGCTCGCGCAGGGCGAGCGCCAGGATCCGCCGCGCCTGCGTCTCGAGACCGGCCCGCCGCAGGACGGCGCTCCACTGCGCGATGGTTTCGCCGGGGTTTGGGATCTCGACGTAGAAGAGCGTGTCGGCGGGCATCAGTCGCGCCGGCGCGACGAGCGGCATGGCGGCCAGCTCCTCGCGCGCCAACAGCCGCAGCCGCTCGGGCAGCGTGGCGTCGCGCAGCAGCGATTCGAGCATCGGTCGGGCCGCGTCGGGGCGATTCAGGCGTCGCAGGCAGCGCGCCAGGCGCCAGGCGGCCTCCTGTCGTTGCGGGGCGAGGGCCGCGTCGCTGGCGATGACGTTGCGGAACCAGGCGGCGGCCTCGGCCGGATCGCGCAGCACGTCGTCGGCGAAGATGCCTTCCGCGAGCGCGACAGCGGGATCGGATTGGCGCGGCGGGGGTTCGGCGGGTTGGGGGACGAACTGCGCACGGGCCGGGCCCGAACTCAAAGCGAGCACGAAGAGAGGCAGCACGAAGAAGCACAACGCGAAGGAGCGCGACGTGAAGCGCGGCAGCATGAAGAACGGCGGTGTGAAGAACGGCGGTGTGAGGAACGGCGGTGTGAAGTGCGGCGCTGTGAAGATGGGCCGTGCGATTGCATTTCGGCCCCGCAGGGGCCGCGGGTTGTAGCCACGGGTGGAGTCGCAGCGCAGCGGCGACGGAACCCGTGGAGCCTGGTCATCTATGCGTGCGGCCCCGAAGGGGCGCTGGAGACGCACGAAGCTGATGAGCTGACGGATGTGCGACGGCTCTTCGCCGGAATCGGCCAACCTGCCAAGGGTTTGCACCACACGCGTTTTCCGCTGCCCCTTGCGGGGCAGATGAGGGAGCAACCGCTTTCCACGGGTTCCGCTCCGCCCGGCTGTGGCCGGGCTGCGCTGCACCCGTGGCTACAATCCGTCGCCCCTGCCGGGGCGAGGCCCGGATTGGCGGACGATCGGCGACGCGGAGGGACTCTTCGCCCCGACCGCCAACCTTCGCGCCAGACACGGCACGACCTCGCACCGTCGCAGGTCCGGTCGGGAGTGCAGCTCTTCACCCGGTTGCGAGGAGACTAGAGAAACTCGACCTGCGTGTGCTGGTCCACCGAGATCGTCGTCAGTTCACCGTCGTTCTTCCGCAAACGCACGCGCGTCAGCCAGAGCTTGTCGTCCTTCGAGTGCGCGTACCAGCTGCCGGTTTTCTCCTGCGTGGCGTCCACGACCTCGCCGACGACCTCCATCCGCCAGTCACCCTCGCGGCGCTGGACCTGCTGGATAATCCGCACCCGTCGACCGGGGGTAAGTTCAGTGATCATTGCAAGCCACTCCGAAGAAACGCTGCGCTCGCGCGCCGATCATCCAATCCGTTGAACACTGCTCAAGGGCAGCGGTACGAGGCGCTCCAAGAACACTGCTCAGCAGCAATGACACACGTCGCGCCAGGAACCACTGCCCAGGTCGCTCAACGGGCAGCGGCACACCGCGCTCCGCGGCACTCGATACTCGACGCGCCGCACGGCTCAGACCATCACGCGGCGATTGTATATGTACCACTCCAGGAACACTATCAACAGCGCCACGCCGATGAACCAGCGCCAGATTTCCGGCGTATCCGTCCGAATTCCGCTGCGCTCCACCACCGGCGTTCCGCCCACGCTCAGTCCGCTGCGCGGTCGAATGTCCGACTCCCACTCGTCCTCCAGGTTCACCGCGAAGCGATCGCGCCCCGCCGCGGCGGGATCAACCGAGTACACGCCGACCCGCTGCGTTCCGCCGAAATGGGCCTCGCCCGCGTCGTTGGCCGTCACCGTCGTCGTCGCGCCGTCCGGGCTGCGCACGCGCGCCGCGCGCGCCGGCGGCGGCACGGTGATGCGCACCGCGTCACCCGGGCGCAGCACGGTCGCATCGGCGGTGCCGGCGGCGCTGCCGAGGTATTGCAGCGCGTTGTAGACGAAGATCGGGAAGGTCCGCTCGCGCCACCACGTGCTGGCTTCGACCGCGAAATTCAGCACGAGATACTGGCTGCCGCCGCGCGTCCAGCGGGCCAGTACCGGCCCGCCCGGTCCCTCGATCAGCAGCGACGAGTTTTCCGGAAGCTGCAGCTTGCGCCCGGTGCGCACCAGCACCTGCTCCAGCCGCACGTTCCGCAGGATCGGACTGGTGTCGTCCCACCACGTCAGCGAGTACGGATCGAGCGCGTCCCCCACGACGACGCCCTCGACCTGCGGCGCGCCGCCCAGGAACAGGTAGTTTCCGATCGGCAGGCGGGCCGTGGCGTGATCGCAGAAAATCACCACGTCGAAGGTTGATCGCCCCGCCATTTCGATCTGATCGACCGGCGCAGTTTCATATTCGGAGGGCGTCATGAAGACCCGCTCCGCCAACGGCAGACCGCGCAGCGCGAAGGGAATCAGGCTGTTGGACGCGCGCACGCACAGCACCCGCAGGCGGCGCGGCGGCGGAATCAGCGTCGCGGCGCGATCATCGCGGTCGAGCCGGTCGCTGCGCGAAAGGCGCACCTCCAGCAGCGCGGCGCGATCCAGCACCAGCTCGTAACTCAGGGATACCGCGCTGGCGGAGGCATCCTCCGCATCGGCGGCGGGCGCGGCCGCCGCAGGGGAGTCATCGGTCGTGCTCGGCGCGGAAAGCGCCGCCGCCGCGCCCAGCGTGATGGACTGCACGGCGCCGCGCGAGGTTTCGAGCACACCGTCCACGAAGAGCGAGACGTCGGTCGTGACCGGCTCGGCGCCGAAGTTGTGCACCTGTACGAAGACATCGACGCGCTCGGGGCGCTCGTAGTTCCGCTGGGTCCGCAGGGCGGTGACGCCGATGTTGTCCTGCGTGGCGCCGATGCGGATGAACTCCATGCTGCCGGTGCGTAGCGCGGCGGTGTCGAGGTCGGCGACGGCGCCGTCGGAGATCAGGATCAGCTTGGATTCGGCCTCGGGGCTGACGGGGTTGTTCATCAGTTCGCCCGCCATGGTGGGAAGCATGTAGGCGGCGGCCAGCTCCAGCGCCTCGGCGAGATTGGTCCGACCGTCGGTCGGCTCGATGCCGCGCACCAGTTGCGTGAGTTCGTCCACGTTGGTGGTGAAGGGCGCAATGACGCTGGCGCGGTCGGAGAAGGCGATCACCATGGCGCGGGTCTGAGGCCGGCTGGCGCCGAAGCTGAACCACGACGAGAGGTCGAGCCAGCCGCCGCCGGTGCGGTTGAGCGTGCGGATCAGGCGGTCGGCCTGCTGTTTTGCCAGGTCCAGGCGGGTGGAGCGGCCGTCCTCGAGCGTGTTCATCGAGGCCGAGCGATCGATCAGGATCACCAGACTGCGCTCGGAGGCCACGTCGGAGCGGACGATCGGCCGGGCGAGCGCAAAGATCGCGGCGATCAGCACCAGCATTTGCAGAAGCAGCAGCAGGTTCTTGCGGAGGCGCTGAAAGGGGGCGTTCACCTGCAAATCCTGCACGGCGCGCTTCCAGAGCAGCGTCGAGGAGACCGGCTGTTCGCGGCGGCGCAGCTTCAGGAAATAGAGCAGCAGCAGCGCTGGCAGCACCGCCGCAGCGATCGAGAGCGCCCAGATGTTCAGGAAGCCCATGCGCCGTTCCCGCTGCGACTCGCTCCGGCCGCCGGCTGCGCCGCGCCGGGCGCGTCCGCGGCGACGGCCGCAAGCGCCAGCACGCGGTACTCCCCGCGCGGGGTCGGCTCATCCACCGCGACCGGGATGGCGCGACCGCTCATCAGATAGAATAGCGGGGTCGGGGGATTTGGACCGCGAGCGCGCTCGGTGAATTCGGCGGCAGAAAGCTCGACCACCCGCTGACCCTCGTCCAGCAGGCGTTCGATCCGGGCGGCGCTGCGCTCCCTCGAAAACAAGACGCGCCCGATCGCGCCGCCCGCCTCGGTCCGCGGCGCCGCCCGATAGACGCCGGCGCGGCCGAAGACGCCCGCCAGCCGGGTGACGGCGAGCAGGTTCACCTCGTCATTCTGCGTGAGCGCCAGGGCGCGGCCGATGCCGGCCAGGTTCACCTCGGCCAGGCTGGTGTCGTCCAGCACGCTGCCGGTGATGGCGGACAATCCCATCGCGTGCGCCTGCGAGACGTTGACGCGGTTTGTGTCCAGCAGGATGACGGGAATCTGCCGGGTATGGAGGGCGAACGCAATTTCGCGAACGGCCCGCTGCGCGCCAATCAGCAGCAGGCCGGCGGGGGAGGACTCGGCCAGCCGCAGGCGGCGGGCGATCGGGCCGGCGCACAGGCCGTAGATCAGTACGGTGCCGACGATCACGGAAAACATCATCGGCACGAGCAGGCGTGCCTCGGGAAACGCGCCGCTGCGATCCAGCTCGAAGGCGAAGACGCTGGTAACGGCGGCGGCGACGATGCCGCGCGGCGCGACGCAGGCGACGAAGATGCGGTCGCGCAGACTCAGGCGCGAGCCGGCGGCAGAGGCGAAGCTTGCGAGCGGGCGCACAATCACTACCAGCACCAGCACAAATGCAGCACCGCGCCATCCGACTTCGGCGAGATCGGCCAGGTTGATCCGCGCCGCGAGCAGAATGAACATTGCGGAGATCAGGAAAACGCGCAGGTTCTCCTTGAACTCCAGGATGTGATGGACGTTTACGCGTCGTTGGTTGGCGAGCGCGATGCCCATGACGGTGACCGCCAGCAATCCGCCCTCGTGCGCGGCGGCGTTCGAAGCGGCGAAGATCCCGGCGACCAGCAGCAGCGTGACGGCGTTGTGCAGGTGATCGGGGATCCAGTAGCGCGCGATGGCCGATTGCAGGAAGAGCGCCGCGAGCAGGCCCAGCCCGCCGCCGACGAGCACGGTCTTGCCCAGCGACGTTGCGATCGGCGCGAACGCGAAGCCGGCCCCGCCGGAGATCAGCACCTCGAAGACCAGCACAGCCAGCAGCGCGCCGATCGGATCGACGACAATGCCCTCCCAGCGGAGGATGCCGGCCGCGGGACCGGTGGGTCGGACCTGCTGGAGCAGCGGGCCGACGACGGTCGGGCCGGTGACGGTGAGAATCGCGCCGAAGAGCGCCGCCAGCGCGGGGGGCAGCCCCAGAATGAAATGCGCCGCGAGACCCGCCAGCGCCCATGTGATCAGCACGCCGATCGAAACGAGGTTCCAGACGACGCGGTGCGAATCGCGGATATCGCGGAAGTTCAGCGTCAACCCGCCCTCGAACAGGATCATGGCGACGGAGAGCGCCACGATCGGCAGGAGGATCGGGCCGAACAGCGCGTCGGGGTTGATCAGCCCGCTGACCGGGCCGGCGAGGACGCCGATCGGCAGCAGCAGCAGGATCGAGGGCAGGCGCAGGCGCCAGGCGATCCACTGGGCGGCGCCGCCGAGCAGGATCACGGCGGCCAGCGAGGAAAGCGGGCTGAGCATGGCAGACTGGTAGCAGGCGGGGACCAATCCGGCAACGGGTTGACGTCAGTTCACGGCGCGGTTTCGGGTGCGGCGGTCGGTGGTCAGGCGGTGGTCGCGACTGGTGCGAGGCGCCGCCAGCGTTCGAGCGTGTCGGCGGCTGCGCCGCTGCGGATCGCATCGCCGGCGCGGCGCGCACCGTCGGCGAGATCGGCCGCGCGGCCGGCGACCCACAAAGCGGCGGCGGCATTGGCGACGACCATGTCGCGGACGGGAGTATCGGGTTGTGCAGGATCGAGCGCGGTCCGGATGCGCGCGGCGCTTTCGGCCGGGCTGGAGACGAAGAGCGCGTCGAGCGGGGCGCGCGGAATGCCGAGATCCGCGGCGTCCACGTCATGGATGGAGATTGCACCGGCCGCGGGCCTGTCGGGCGCGCTCGCCTCGGTGTCGAGGCGGCCGATGCGGGTGGGGCCGCTGATACTGACGTCGCAGAGACCTTCCAGGCCGTGGACGACCAGGGCGCGGATGGAGCCCAGTTCGCGCAGCGCGCCCAGAATGAGCGGGACGTGCTCGGGGCGCGAGACGCCGACGAGCTGGCGGCGGACGCCGGCGGGGTTGGCGAGCGGCCCGACGAGGTTGAAGATCGTTCGCACGCCGAGCGCGATGCGCACGGGAGCGGCGTGGCGCATGGCGGGGTGCAGCCGTGGGGCGTACAGAAACGCGATGCGGCATTCGCGCAGACATCGCTCCAGCAGCGGCACTTCCGCGTGCGTGTCGATGCCGAGAGCGGTGAGGCCTTCAGCGGATCCGCTGGGCCGGGCGTGGCTGCGGTTGCCGTGCTTGGCGACAGTGGCGCCGCCGGCCGCGGCGACGATTCCGGCGGCGGTGGAGACGTTGAAGAGCGGCTTGCCGTCTCCGCCGGTGCCGCAGGTGTCGATGGCTTCGACGCCTTCGGGGGTGCGGACAGGCGTGACGCAGGCGCGCAGGGCGTCGACCGCGCCGGCGATTTCGTCGGCGGTTTCGCCGCGGGTGGCGAGGGCGGCGAGGATGGCGGCCAGCAGGGGCGGCTCGACTTCGCCGGCGACGACGCGCTCGAACAGGGAGCGGGTCTGGTCGCGCGTGAGCGACTCGCGGCGGGTGAGCTGCTGGAGCAGGGTTTGAACGTGGTTCACGGCAGGAGAGTCTATCGGTCGGGAGCGGGGCTGCGTTGGAGTGGAGCGGTGGGACGGCGGGTCGTCGCATCCGCCGATCAGTCCTGCCCGCCCGGTTCACCAGCGCGCGATGGCGTCGGCCGCCGCGCGGCGGGCTTCTTCGTGCGACCCCAGCGGCAGATTGCACTGGAACGCGCTGCCGCCTGACGAGGGGAACACGGAGTGCGAGATGTTCGTGAACGGGGGCGATAGGGCGGCGAGTTGCGCGATCGTCTGGTTTGTGATGCTGACGTAGTACGGTTCGAGCTGGTTGTTGATGATTTGCACCGAAAGGCTCCGCAGCGCCACGTCATCGCGCCAGCTCGGTCCGTTGTGACCACAGGTGGTCGCCCACCGCGCCCGTTCTTCCCAGAACCCGCCCTGCGCCGGGCGCCAGGTGCACTCCGTGGCCGGGTCGAGGCAGGCCGGGATCGTGTCATAGGTGTAGTCGAGCGTCGCGGGATCATCGAGCGACGTATAGCGCGCCACCGCCTGGATAAAACGCTCATGGTGGCGCATGGCGACGGTGATCGCGGCGCTGGCGCCGGACGAATAGCCGGTGATACGCCACGTGCCTGGCGTGATCTCCCGGTATTGCACCAGCAGGTCGAGGAAGCTGAGGATGTTCTGTTCGTCGATCAGCAGGTTACACGGCCCGGAGGCCTGGTCACCATTGAAGTAAAGATCCGGGCAGATGACAGCGAACGGGCGATACGCGGCGCGATCCTCCGCGAGCGCCGGCCACGATGGGTCGCCGCAATCGGGAAAACCCGAGAGGTCGGCGTTAGGGCCCATTTCCAAGGCGCCGTCGCCGCCGGTGCCGTGGAGCGAAATGATGACCGGATCGAAGGCGGCGTTGAAGTCTGCGGGAATGTACATGCGAAAGTTGCGGCCGGTCAGGGGGTTGGAACGAGTCAGCACCTGGCCGCGCGGCAAGCCGCAGCCGTCGGCCGAGATCAGGCGATTGCCCAGCACGCAATCCACGAACGGGTCAATGTCGAAGTTGTTGGCCAGCGCGTCACGGTTCGTGTCAAGCCAGCACGCTCGCAGCGCCCAGCACGACTCGGCGGCCGGTTGAACTACCGCGAGATAGTCGGGGGGGGCAGCAACCGCGTGCGGGTCGAGGATCGCGACGACGAATGCGTCAATGTCGAAGTTGTCGATCACGCCGTCGCAATTCGCGTCCCCGCGCTTGCAGACCTGAGCGGCCGTGCAGGTGGTACAGGCGAGCAGAACGGCAACGAGCGTGACTTTCATCTTATCGGCCGTCGCCTCTCAATAGCTTCGTTGGGCACCCCTGGCGCGCCACGCGCCGTGATTCTAGTCCGCGCCGGGCACGGGCGTGGGCGAGCCGAAATTTTCTTCGCTCGTTCTCGGGGCTCAGACTCCCTGGCGGCCGATCGCGGGAGAGCGGCCCGCCGGGATTTTCGGTGTGCATGCGGGGATCATTGCGTATCATTCAGGAGACGCGCTGCACGGTTCCGCGGCGCGCGGGGCAGGCCCGCATGAGCACGCATCCATTCGACCTGCTGATGCAACTCGATGAGCCGCTGATCCGGCTGGATTGCGCGGCGCTGCATCTCGCGCGGGATGCCTATCCGGGGTTGAGCCACGAGTGCAGCCTGCGTCAACTGGATGAGATTGCAGCGCGGGTGGCGGAGCGCCGGCCGGGGCTGGAGGCGCCGCTGCGTTACTCGGCGATGCGCGACGTGCTGGTGGAGGAGCTGGAGTTTCGGGGAAACGAGGAGGATTATTACGACGTTGAGAACAGCTACCTGAACCGCGTGCTGGAGCGGCGGCTGGGGATACCACTGTCGCTGTCGGTGGTGTGGATCGAGGTGGGGCGGCGGCTGAAGTGGCCGGTGACCGGGGTGGGGTTTCCCTGTCACTTCCTGGTGCGGTTTGACGATCCGGATCGCTTCGTGATCGCGGATGCGTTTCGGGGCGGGGAGTCGCTGTCGCTGGATGACTGTCGGGAGCTGTTGGAGGCGCGCCAGCCGGGGTTGAAGTTCTCGATGTCCATGCTGGAGCCGGTATCCACGCGCGCGGTGCTGATCCGGATGCTGACGAACCTTCGAACGATTCACCTGTGTGCTGGGCGCTGGGGGCCGGCGGCGCTGGTGCTGGAGCGGCTGATCGCGGCGGACCCCACCAACGCGCAGCACGCACAGGAACTGGCGATGGTGTACAAGCGCTCGGGCGATCTTCGGCGGGCGTATGCGGCGCTGGCGGCCTTCATTCATCGCTGTCCACGGTCACGGGAATTTGAGGCGGTGTGCGCGTCACTGGAGCGGGTGGAGAGCGACCTGGCGGGGATGAACTGAACGTCGGGTGGAGGATGGGGCTACCGGAGCCATCCGGGGGCGGGTGTCACGGTCCTGCGAATCGGCGCATGCCTACGCGGAGTACCGCGAAGGCATGCCACCCCAGTCGTGAGCCAGCGAGTCACCCGGTGCGGCGGTGAGCACATTACCGGCAAGATCGAACATAACGCTCGCGGGATCCATGCCTTATTTGCGTTGAGTGGCTACAAGCCCTGTGCGCCGCGTGGTAATTTTCGACCGTGTTTATCAGAGGCTAGGCGCAGTTCGAAAATTGCTTTCATTCCTCGCGGCTTCCACCCGCGTTCCAAGCCGGGCGCCGGTGACGGACAACGCAACTGGCCGTGTCCTGAATGTCGGGAACCGGAGTGCCGGTCGCGCCGTCCAACCCGCAGGCCCTGGCGTCGTCCGGACGAACTGCGGGCGGGCGGCCTGCACCGCGACGCCGTGCCTTGGATACGGGAGATTGCAATGAACCGGATTTGTCACCCGAGCACGGGTTCGCCTTCTGCCGGTCGAATTCCCGCGGCCGTGGTCGCGGCCGGGCTGCTGTTCACGGTGGCCGCGGGACTCGCGCAGCCTTCGCTCGGACAGAATTCTCACCAGCCGGGCTGGGATCCGCGTGTGCCGGTCCGGGGGAATCTGTCAGATGGTGCGGTCGGCGTGGTGATTCCGCTCTCCGGGACGATCGCGGAGGCCGCGTTTGAGGATGCGCCTCTGGAGCGCGTGCTGGCGTGGCTGGGAGAGCATGGACGACAAAATTTCGTCGTGCGGTGGGATCGGCTGGCGGCGGTGGGGATTGAGCAGAGCAGCCCGGTATCGCTGCAGGTGCGGCAGGTGACGGTGCGACACGCGCTGTGGCTGGTGCTCGCGCACGTGGGAAGCGGGGATGTGCGGCTGGCGTTTCGGGCGGATGGGCGGGTCACGACGATTTCGACAGCCGACGATCTCGGCGGCGAGATCGTGACGCGCGCCTACGACATCACGGACCTGATGACGGCGATCCCGCGGTTCCGGCCGGCCTACACGCTTTCGCTGGCCGACGCCGGCGGTGCGGGGTTCCGGGAGCGCGGAGATGGAAACGACGAAGATGTGACGGAGGAAGTTCCGGAGGGCGACCCGGTCGTTGTGTTCGGTCGGTCGGGGGTTCGGGAGTTTGCTCGGCTGGTGACGGAGACGGTTGAGCCGGACAGTTGGATGCAGAATGGCGGGGTTGGGACGATCGGCGTTTATCGGAATATGCTGGTCGTTCGAAATACGCTGGCGGTTCACCAGGCGCTGGGCGGATACGCTATATTGGCCGATTGAGAAACCGGTTTCGGTCCAGGCGCGGTTCGACCTCACTGGCGGCGCGACCGCGAACGTCGGCGCGGATGCCGATGGAATGGATATGAACCTGCTCCGGAAGTTGTCGTCTCGGGACTGGACATACAGCCGCAGCGCGGCGATGATCCCGGGCCGAAATCAACCGGCCGGCCGAGCGCGGAGGTCCGCGTCGGCGGGTCGTGAGTCCCTCCTTCAGGCGGGAGTTTGCACATGAAGCGTGCGGTAGTCATTGGAATGATCCTGGCGATGACGGCAGGGACTGCATGGGCGCAATCGGCCCGGCCGGCGCCGCGCGCGCGGGTGGCGCCGACGTTGCAGTTGTTGAACCAGCGGATTCCGGAAGTGGCGTTTGAGGATGCCCCTCTGGAGCGCGTGGTGGATTGGCTCAAGACATTCACGAAGTCGAACGTCGTGGTGCGGTGGGAGAAGCTGGAGAATAACGGCGTCGAGCGTGACAAGGCGATCAATATCAAGGTTCGCAACGTCACGCTGTCGATGGTGCTGTGGATGGTGCTGAACGACGCGGGCGGGGATGACGTGAAGCTCGCGTATAAGGCCAACAAGGACGTGCTGATCATTTCGACGGTCGAGGACCTCGGCCAGGAGATGATCGTGCGCGTCTATGACGTGACGGATCTCTTGATCAACATTCCGCGCTTCACGAACGCGCCGCGGATTGACGTGTCGCAAGCTCTTCAGGGCGGCGCGGGTGGCGGTGGCGGCGGCGGCGGGAACGTGTTCGAGTCCAACGACGACGAGCGCGAGGAGAATGACCAGGGCGCGGCCTTCGCGGCGCCCGGCTCGGCCGAATTGATCGCGCTGATTGTCTCGACGATCGACCCGGATAGCTGGGAAGTAAACGGCGGAACCGGGCAGATCATCCCGTTCCGTACGTCGCTGGTGGTGCGCAACACACTGCTGGTTCATCAGAAGCTGAATGGCTACGTCACCGAGGAGCTGGTGGAAGCGCCGTAGACGGGCGCTTTCGCACGGCATGATCGAGGCGGCGTTGCCGCGACCGACCGGCGAGCATCCTGCCCAGACCCGCGGCAACGCGGCCTCGGCAGGATGCTCTTTTTTTGCGAACCGGGCTGGAAGCCTGAACCCCCCTTCCGACTGAGAGCACCCATGGATCATCGGGTGGTGTTGATGGTGATTGCGGCGGTGGCCATCGGCGTGGCGGCCGCGATCCTGTTGTACACGGCGCGGGCGGCGAAGCTGTGGGCGCGGGCCGAGGATGAGCCGAAAGGGGAGCCGTTCACGCTGCAGGATCTGCGGGAGCTTCAGAAGCGCGGGGAGATCACGCCGGCGGAATTTGAGGCGATGCGCGGCCAGTTGCTGGCGATGCACCGTCAGGGTTCGCGTCCGGCCGGGAGCGCAACCGGCGGCGAGCCGGAATCGCAGTAGGGGCCGGGTGCGTTTCTTTGTGCGGGGTGAGGCGGGTAGAATCCGGAAGGTTTGACTCTGCCGATGGAACTGGTGAGGATCCGGGTCGCGCGGCGGCCGTCACACACCCTGAGGATGGAATCATGAGCGGATCACGCGGAACGACCGGCCGTGGCGGGGCGCGGCGGGGCAGCGTGTGCAGCTTTTGCGGCAAGAGTCATCGCGACGTCGGCCCGATGGTGGAGGGGCCGGACGACGTCTACATCTGCTCGCAGTGCATCGACATGTGCCACAACCTCGTGCGCGAGGAGCGGCGGCGGAGCGGAAAAGCCCGACCCGCGAGCAAGACGATTCCGAAGCCGCGCGAGCTGTTTGATTTCATGGATCAATACGTCGTGGGACAGGATGCGGCCAAGCGGGCGCTGGCGGTCGCGGTCAGCAATCACTACAAGCGGCTGGCGCACGCGGATTCGCGCGCCGCGGACGACGTGGAGATCGACAAGAGCAACATCCTGATGATCGGGCCGACCGGCAGCGGCAAGACGCTGCTGGCGCGCTCACTGGCGCGGGTGCTGAACGTGCCGTTCGCGATCGGGGACGCGACCACACTGACGGAGGCGGGCTACGTCGGCGAGGACGTGGAGAACATCCTGCTGCGGCTGCTTCAGAACGCGGATTACGACCTGGAGGCGGCACAGCGCGGGATCATCTACGTCGACGAGATCGACAAGATCGGCAAGACGTGGAACAACGTCAGCATCACGCGTGACGTGTCGGGCGAGGGCGTGCAGCAGGCGCTGCTGAAGATGCTGGAGGGGACGGTCAGCAACATTCCGCCGCAGGGCGGACGCAAGCATCCGGAGCAGCAGTACATCCAGATGGACACGACGAACATCCTGTTCATCTGCGGCGGGACTTTTGTGGGCCTGGACAAGATCATCCGCAAGCGGCTGGGGCGCAAGTCGATCGGGTTCGTAGGGGCGGTTCGCGACGCGGACTCGGTGGCGGAGATGGGCAGCGCGCTGGCCCAGGTGACGCCGGACGACCTGATCGAGTTCGGCATGATTCCGGAGTTCGTGGGGCGTCTGCCGGTCATTTGCCCGCTGTCGCCGCTGGATGAGGCGTCGCTGGTTCGGATCCTGACGGAGCCGAAAAACTCGATCGTGCGGCAGTATCAGAAACTGTTTGAGCTGGAGAACGCGACGCTGGACTTCACGGACGACGCGCTGGCGGAGATCGCGCGGCGGGCAATGCAGCGCGACACGGGCGCGCGGGCGCTGCGCGGCGTCGTCGAGGATTTCATGCTGGAGGCGATGTTCGAGCTTCCGGACGCCAAGCCGGGCGGGCGCTACGTGGTGACGGCGGACGTGGTGCGGGGGGAGAAAAGCGTGTTTGCGGATGTGCAGTACCGGAAGGAATCGGCCTGATCGCGGTCGAGTGGGGCGGGGCTGACGGCCCCGTGACCCGACGAATGAACTGAAACAGAAAGGCCGGGCCCGCGCTCGCGGAGACCCGGCCCTTTGTGCTTTGCGGCTTCGCTCATCCATCGCGTGGCGCGGAGAGCGTCTTTCAATCGCGGCTACCGCCGGGGCAGCCGGCGATGTGCTTCATGCCCGGCCAAACGGTCCCCTCCTCAGCGACCGCGGCGGCGGGCGACGAACGCGGCGAGGCCGAGCAGCGCCAGGCTGGACGGCTCCGGCGTCACGGTGATGTTGTCGATCAGCGTGAACAGCAGGTGCACGTCGTTCGGATCGGTGGAGGAAGTAGCGTTGATGTCCGTGTGGCCGAAGAAGATGTTGCCGCCGGCCATGGTGACGGTGTTGGTGTCGATCGTGGCCATCAGCACGCCATTGACATGCCAGGTCAGTGAGTTGCCGACCTTCTCGATTGTGACGCGGTGCCAGGCCATGCCCGAGGTGCCGACCGCGGTCAGGCCGGTCTGCTGCGGGTAGAGGGCGAGCTGCGCGGCCGGGGCGGCGAGTCCGCCGAACGCCGCGAAGTAGGCATTCGTGTTGTTGTTCGAGGTGTGCGGGTAGACCGCATTGCCGCTCGCATAGCCGGTCGGGGCGGCCGTCGAGTAGGCGCGCCAATCGCTCGCCGAGCCGCCGTCGCCGGTGGCGGCGAACCACACGCTGTCCTGCACGCCGCCGGGCCACTGCGGAGTAATGCCGGCAGTGCCGACGCCGAATGTGGACATGTTGGTCGAGCCGCTTCCGCCGCCGGGGAAGGGGCCGTTGAAATTGTTCCACCAGTCAAATTCGACTTTGTAGTCATCGGTGGACGGCACCACGTTCAGGCCGGTCGGGGACACGCTCATGCCGCCGAAGATGCCGTTGGTCAGGTTGGCCTGAAGCTTCATGCCACGGGTGCCTGCGCCATTCGGGGCGGACGGAATGCCGACGGTTGAATAGTCGAAAAAGAAGTCGGCGGCCTCGTCCGAGGGGCCTCCGTTGAGCGTCCAACTCGCGGTCGAATCGACCTCGAAGTTCTGGCTGTACAGCGGAGTGGCAGCGGCCGGGACAGCGGCGCACAACGCCGCGACGAAACCTGTGCGGAAACGAAGCTTCACTGGATTCTCCTCTCCTCCGGGGCGCGGGTGCGCGGCGGAGCCTCATTCGCATGATGCTAACGAATCGAGAGGGACGGCTCAATCAGAATCCGCCGCAGAATCACAGGTATTCGTCTATTTTCTGCGCAGATTGCGAGTTATCGCCCCGCAAATGGCGTCGGACGCTCCCCGATTGACGGCAGCTTGACCCGGCCCCGGGGGCGCATCCCGTGCGGTGCGGGCGGGCCGTAAAGCAGCCACGGCCGCGGCTCCCGATGAAGGGCGCCGCGGCCGGCCGCAGGTCCGGCTGCCGGGATGTGAGCGCAGGACGACTGGGACTCCCGAACGCTGTCCGCGGGAATTACGGGCAGCCGCCGGACGTGACGCAGTTCACAAACGGGTCGATGTCGAAGTTGTTAACGACGCCGTCCCCGTTGATGTCGGTCGTGGCCGCCGGGCAGCCGGGATAGGCGGCGGCGTACGCGGCCGGGTTGGTCAGGCGCAGGATGAACGGATCAATGTCGAAGTTGTTGAAGACGCCGTCGCAGTTGGCGTCGCCGCGAACGGGGGCGGCGACGATCGCCGGCGCGAAGCCGCAGTTGCAGAGGCGCGAGCCGTCGATGGAAATCTTGTCCGCGACGAACTGGGCGCAGCCCTGGGCCTGGCTGACGACGATCGAGGCGCCCTCTTCTCCGAGCGACCAGAAGGCGAAGCCGTTGATGATGGAGTTGCTGATTTCAAAGTGCGACGAGTTGTCCGGGCGGATGGAATAGAACAGCACGCTGTTGATGTCCATGCCGCCGGTGCCGATCAGCAGGTTGGAGTTCGAGATTCCCATCTTGATGTCGGCCGGCACGCGGAAAATCGCGTAGGCACCCGGCGGGCCGTCCACCAGCAGCGTCATCGTGTCGAACAGCAGATCGTTGCCGTTGGTGACAATGTCGATCACGTTCCGGCCCGGGTTCAGCAGGATCGTGCGATCGGTGCTCTGCACGCCGCTGGGCACGTTCATCACGGCGGTCTGCGGCAACGTGTTGATCGTGCTGCGCGCCGCCGCAATTTCGGCCAGCAGCGCCGTGAAGTTCGTGTTGCCGGTGACGCCGGCCGCCACCGGCTGGGCGATCGCCGCGAGCGGGCTGGCGGCCTGCGCCGGCACGAACGTGCCGAAGCCGCCGGTGTTGTTGTTCACGCCGGGGTTGGTCGGCCCGGTGCTGGTGAAGGTGTTGGGGTAGCCGTTGGGGTCGTTGTAGAAGGAATTGCCCACGCCGATGTCGGCCGCCTGCGCGGGCTGCGCTGTTCGAATGCCGAGGTTTCCGTAGATTCCCGTCTCGGACAGGGTGAAGACGCCGGCGGGGTGGGTGATGGCGATGTTGCCGTTGTTGCAGTTGCCAACGAAGACCGGGAGCGCAGCGAGCGGAATGCTCGGCACATTGAACAGCAGCGAAGGGCCGCCGCTGCTGCCGTTGGTGAGAAAGTCGCTGCTGGAAGGCACCGGCGCGCGGTTTGCGCCCAGCTCATAGCCGCTGACACTGACGGCGGGTCCGACACCGGGTCGGACCAGAAAGATGTTCTCGGGTCCGGTGCCGATGGCGATGTACTGCCGGCTCTCAGTCGTCTGGAAGTTGGTCTGGGCAAAGAGGGGCATCGTTCCCGTGGCTGCCAGCGCGCCGACGACGGCTGCACAGCGGCTGAATTGGTTCCAGCGCTTCATGTTCGCATCTCCGATGAGGGGTTGGCGTCGCCGCTCGGCACCTGCCGGCGGTCATCGGTCCTGTGGGCGCGCAGGGTTCGGACCGGACAAGCCGGCCAAAAAAATTAGCGCGCGGAGGCCGGCGTGGCGTTCGCGTTGTCCGCGCTGCGCGGCGCGGATAAACTCACTCTGGCGATGCATGCTTGAGCACGACTCCACACTGGTTGAGCGATGTCTGTCCGGAGACCAGGGCGCGTGGGGCGCGCTGGTTGATCGCTATTCCGGGCTGGTGTACGCAGTCGCCCGCAAGAGCCGTTTGCCCCCGGAAATCTGTGACGACGTTGCGCAGATCGTCTTTGCGACCTTCGCCCGCCAGCTTGCCGGAATCCGGGATCGGGAGAGCCTGGCCGGATGGTTCGGCGTCGTTGCACGGCGCGAAGCCTGGCGCGCCCGGCGCACCCGCCAAACCCTGGCGGAGCGCGAGTCAGGCCTCGAGATCGATCCCGCCGAGCCTCACGGCAGGGACGAAGAATTGCTGGAGCGGGCCGCCGAAGTTCGAGCGGCCGTCGCCGGGCTGACTTCACCCTGCCGTGAACTGATCCAATGGATGTTTTTCTCGGACCCGGCGCCAGACTACGCCGCGGTGGCGGCGAAGCTGGGCATCGCGGTGGGGAGTATCGGTCCGACCCGCCGCCGTTGCCTGGCCCGCCTGCTCCGGGTTCTTGAAGGGGCGGAGCCTTCGAAGGGCTAAACTGGGATGGCCGGGATGAAAAACTGCGGCCACATGTATCAACTCGGCCGCGCGCTCCACAGGACCGGTGAGGCACTCAATGAACGGCGCACCGACACCTTCATCGGAGCAATGGGAAACGCTGGCGGCGCTGTCCGCGGGCGAGCTTTCCGACGCGGAAGCCCGCGAGTGGCTCCGCCGCGCCGAGGGCGACCCGGAACTGGCCCGGCGGATTGAGCTGGCGCGCCGCACCACCGCGGCGATGCGCGCCATCGCCACGGAGCCGGCGCTCTGGGATGTCACGGCTGCGCAAAAATCCCGCCTGCTGGGCCTGAACCCCGTGCGCCCGCGCAGCACCTTGGCGGCGCTGGTCGATCAGGTGCGCGAGGTGTTCGCCGCGCTGGTGCTGGACAGCCGCTGCGGCGGACAGGTCATGCCCGGATTTCGCGGTGCGGGGCGTGGCCGCCACCTGCTCTATCGCTCGGAGCGATTGGAAGTTGAGTTGCGGTTCGATGCCGCTGCCGGCGGCCTGGTGAGCATGACCGGCCAGGTGCACGCCGCCGCGCCGGTGCGGGAACTTCGGCTGGTCGCGGCTGAAGGCGGTGCGGAGCGGGTACTGCCGGTGGACGAGGCTGGGCTGTTTGACGGCCAGGTTGCGTCGGGAGTGTATGAGCTGTCGCTTGCGCTGGCGGACGAGCGCGTGGTGATTCCGTCGCTCGATGTGTCGGTCGAGCCATGACGTCGTCGGCCGAATCGCGGGTGCTGGAGCTGCGCGACGCGTCGTCGGCCGAACTGGAAGCGGCGATTGTCGCGCTGGATGAAGCCGCCCAGTCGGCCGTTGCGGACGCCGCCCGCCGGCTGGCGACCGGCGACGTGGATTGGTCGCTGCGCCTCGCCGCGGCAGTGGTAAGCGCTGCTCCGATCGGGAGCCGCGCCCGGGTCCGGGCGTTGGCGGCACAGGGGCACGCGCTGTCCTATCGCGGCGAGCCGGCGACGGCGCTGCTGGTGCTTCGCGAAGCGCTGGAGCATGCCCGCGCTGGCGGCGATGCGCGCGAGATCGCGGGCGTGCAACTGGCGAAGGTGCAGCCGCACGTGCTGCTGGGCGAGATGGAGCGGGCGTCGGAGGCGGCGCTGGCGGCCCGTGATGCGTTTCGCGCCTGTGGCGATGACGTGGCGGCCGCGATGGCCGAGGCGAACCTGGGCGTCGTGCTGCGACGGCTGGATCGTCCCGAGGATGCGCTGGCCTGCTTTGACCGGGCGCGCGTGGTATTGCAGGAGGATCCGGTGCGATCGGCGATGATCGACAGCAACCGCGCCGAGGCGCTGCTGGACCTCGATCGCTTCGGGGAAGCGCTCGTGGCGTTCGAAGCCGCGCGCGACGGGTTTGACGCAGCGGAAAACAGCCACGCGGCGGCGCTGGTCGAGGGGAACCTGGCGGACCTGCGCAGCCGCCAGGGTCGTCCGGACCTCGCCCTGCGCTTGTTCGAGCGCGCCCGGCGGCGATTGGAGGCGATCGGCGACGACGCCGAAGCGGAGCGTGCCCGGCTGCTGTCTGAGGAGGCGGAGTGCCTGGCCCGCATCGGCGCGCGGCGCGAAAGCATGTCGCGCTTCCGCGCCGCGGCGCAGACGCTCGAGCGGGCCGGGCTGGCGTTCGAGGCGGCCCGCAGCCGGCTGGCGGCGGCCGGCTTGCTGCTGCGGCGGGGGGATCCGGGCGCGGCCGCGGCGCTTTCGGAGGCGTCCGCCAGCTTTGAGTCGCTGGGAAACGCGGCCGGCGTGGCGCAGTGCGAAGCCGGACTGGCGGCGCTGCACCGACGTAACGGACAGGCTTCCGCGGCGGTCGGGCTTCTGGAACGAGCTCTGGGGCGGGTCGCGCAGCGGCCGATGCCGGCCTACGCGCTGCGCACCGAGCTGGCGCTGGCGCTGCTCGCGGACAATCGGGCCGCCGAGGCACAGGCCGCGCTCGCGGCCGGAGATCCGTTACCGGAGGGCGCGGCTCCCGGCCCCCTGAAAGCGGGCCGACTTTTCGCCGAGGGCTGCTGTGCCAGGGCGCGCGGCGATCTTCCGACGGCGCTGGAGCGATTTCGGTCGGCCGTCGAGGCGCTGGAGCGTGTGCACGCGGCGCTGCCCTCCGACCGCTATCGCTACGCGTATCTGTCCGAGGCGTGCGAGTTGAACGGCGCCCGGCTGTCCACCGCGCTCGACCTGCTTCCCCAACTGGGCGCCGAGCCGGCCTTCGACGCCATTGAAAGCGCCAGCGCCCGGGGGTTGCTCGACCTCGTGGCCGGCGCGCCGGACGGGGAGTGCCCGGGCACTTCGGAATCGCATCGCCTGCGGCTGGAGCGGGATCGCTGTCGCGAGGCGGTCAGCATTGGATACAGCCGCGTCGGGCTGGGTTCGACCGGCGTGCACGACGTGGAACGGCTCCGCGGCGCCGGGCGCACGCTCGAGCAGCTTGAAGAACAACTGGAGCGGATCGAAGCCCGGCTGCTTGCCGACGGTGACGTGGTGCCCGAGTGCCTGCGCCCGATGCGACTGTCCGGCATTCAGGCGGGTCTCGCGGCGGAAGCCGCGATTGTGCAGGTCTTCGTGGAGAGCGGCGGGTACGGTGCGCTCATCGTGCGCCCGGGCGGTGTGACTGTCCGACGCGGATTAGTCGCGGAGGCCGAGGCGGAATCCGTGCTGCGCAAGGTCTTCTTCCTGGTGCAACAAGCGCTGATGCGCTCGGCCGCCGGCCTGTCGCAGCGCGACTCCGGCGAAGCAATGATTCGGGCGGCCGGCCCGCTTCACGAGCGGCTCGCCCGTCCGCTGCTGGACGCGCTGGGCGACGTGCGGCGCGTCGGGCTGGTGCTTGGACCGGGGGCGGCCCCGGGATTGCGACTGGCGCTGGGGCCTTTGGCGCCGCACGCCAATGGTCCGACCTTCGTGCAACTGCCCAGCGCGACGCTGGCGGTCACGCTGCCCTCCAGCGCGCCGCGCAGCCGGGCGCATCGGGCGCTGGCGGTCGGCGTGTCGGATGACGTGGCGCCGGGGATGGGGCGCGAGGCGATGGAGATTGCCCGCGTCTGGCAGCGCGCGACGGCGCTGACGGACAGCGCCGCGACCGCCGCCGCGTTCGCCGATGCCGCCGCGCGCGCGGATGTGATTCACGTTGCGCTGCACAGCGTCTTTTCCCCGGAGAATCCCAACTCATCGCGATTGCGGTTCGCCGACCGCTGGCTCGATGCGCGCGAGATCGCGCAGTTGCGGCTGGGCGGGGCGCAGGTCGTGCTGGCGGGATGCGAGACCGGTCGCAGTGAGGGCGAGGGCGCGGAGGAGCGCGGCGGGCTGGTGCGCGCCTTCCTGGCCGCCGGCGCCTCGGCCGTAACGGCCTGCGACTGGCCGCTGCATGACGCCGCCTCGCTCGAAATCTTTTCGGCCTTGCATCGGCTATTGCACGCGGGGGGCGCCGCCGATCCCGCGCGCTGCCTGGCGGACGTGCAGCGCGACTGCGCCGCGCGCGGAGTTCATCCCGCCCTCTGGGCCGGGTTGTTTACAGTGGGAGGATTGTCATGAGTGCTCTATATCCGCGCCGGATGCTGGCCGCGGCGTGCCTGGTCGCGGCGCTGGTCCCGATCGCCCGCGCCGACGGCGATTGCGAGGATCAGTCGGCGATCGTGCAACTGGCGCCGGGCGCGTCCGTCGTCGGGTTTCACGCGCAGTACGGCACCAGCTCGCTGGATGAGATTCCGGGTCGGGGGATCCATCTCGTGAGCGTTCCGGAAGGCACAAACTACGGCGACCTTGCGCAGGCCGTCGCGGGCGACCCGCAGGTGCAGGGCATCGAGCAAAACTGCCTGGTGAGCGACGAAAGCCCCGAGGGCGGTACGCGCTCCTTTTTCTTCAACGTCGCCCCCGGCACCTTCGAGGCGCAGCCGGCGGCCTCGCTGGCGCAGCTCGACACGGCCGGCGCGTACTCCCGTGGCCGCGGCGTGGTCGTCGCCGTGCTGGACACCGGCGTCGCGCCGCACCCGCTGATCGCCTCGCAGATCGCGCCGGGCGGCTTCAACCTGGTCGGAAAGAACTCCGATACCTCCGACGTCGGCGACGGCCTCGACAACGACGGCGACGGCCTGATCGACGAAATGGTCGGCCACGGCACGTTCATCGCAGGTCTGGTGCTGCGCGCGGCGCCGCAGGCCCGCATTCTCCCGGTGCGCGTGATGAATGACGAGGGTATTTCCAGCACGTTCCTGCTGACTGCCGGAATCTATCATGCCGCCAATGCCGGCGCGAGCATCCTGAATATCAGCATGGGAACGACGCAACCCTCCGCGCTGCTGGAGAATGCGGTCGAGTTCGCCGCCGGGCGCGGCTGCGTCGTCGTCGCGTCGGTCGGAAATGAGGGGAACGCGACGCCGATCCGCTACCCGGCCGGATACGTCCAGCACGGCGTACTGGCCGTGGCCGCCACGACCGACGAGGACCGGCGCGCGGATTTTTCAAACTACGGCCCGCACGTTTCGCTCTGCGCGCCCGGCGTCGACGTTGCCAGCGCCGACACGGTGTCCGCCTGGGTCGCCGCCAGCGGCACGAGCTATTCCGCGCCGCTGGTTGCCGGAACGGCGGCGCTGCTGCGCCGGATCGCCCCGCACGCCGGCCCGGCGCTGATCCGCAGCGCGCTGCTGGATGCCTGCGACCCGATCGATGCGCTGAACCCCGGGTATGAAGGGCAGCTCGGCCGCGGGCGATTGAATGCGGTCCGCGCCGTTCGCGACCCGCGGCTGACTCAAGCACTGTCGTGGGATCGGCGCTCGGCGCTGCGCCCCGGCAGTCCGCCCCCGGCGCGGCCGGCCGGCCTTTCGCCAGCGGGCACTCAGCGGCTGGCGCGCTGAAGCGCCAGTGCGCGTGCCTCGCGCGCTGAAGCGCCGGGGCGCAGGGAGCGCGGTGACCGATGACTCAGTTCACGCGGAACGTCAGCGACGCACCGCTGCCGTCGTAGGTCGAGATGGTGATCGTGTAGATGACGCCGGGTTTGAGCGCCGGCGCGGTCGGGGGCGCGACGTCGATGCGGTACATGCCCGCGATTGCGTAGTTTCCGTAGGTCAGGGGGAACGGGATCCGGGGCAGCGCGTCCGGCTCGCTGAATCCGTCGCCGTCGGAGCCGATGGCGTACTGGTATTCGCCTGCTTGCGAGATGACTGCCACGGCAATGACGTCGCTGCCTGAGAAGCCGATCTGAGGCGACGCGAGCGGCCCGGTGATCTTGAGCTGTGCCAGCGCGGCATTGGAGCCGCTGGCGCCGTTGATGTTGAGATAATGCAGGACCGTGAACGCGGTGGCGGGCACCGGCGTCGTGGAGCCGCCGGAACCCCCCGTCGAACCGCCTGAACCTCCCGATCCGCCGCTGCCGCCGGTGCCTCCGGTCGATCCCCCCGAACCGCCCGATGACCCACCGCTGACGCCGGGAGCGTTGAGACCCTGTCCGGGGGGCGGGATCGTCGCCTGCAGCAGGCCGTTGGTGACGTCAACTCCCGCGACCAGCACGCCGACCCACTCCTTTCGGTCGTTGAGAATCACGATTCCCTTCTCGGCGGCGGTCAGGGTCAACCCGGCGCGGGCCGCGTTGAACCCGACAATCGATGAGCCGAGCGCGATGGCGTTTGCAGCGCTGTCCTGCCCGAGCCGGTCGGTGGTGTCGAGCAGTTGCGACAGCGTGACGCCGAGGGAGAGCAGCGAGGCCGTGTGGCCGGCGACGTTCACGAGAATCAGCGCCGCACCGGCGCCCGGTCCCATGCTCACCAACCCGATCCCGCTCAGCACCAGCCCGGCGGTCGAGATGGTGACGTTGAGGACGCGCAGCGCGATGGTGACGTCGTCACGTTCGGCGCGGGTCTGGCGCTTGGCGGGCAGGTCGGCGTCGGCCGTCGGGAAGCGATCGAAAAAGTTGAACAGGTTGACGGCGGTACGGGCGGCCAGCCGGTCCAGTGTGTCCTGCGGCGCTTCAAGCCCGTTGACCGCGAGCTGCCGCGGCGGCCGTCCCGGCTGTGTCTCCGTGACAGTCCGCCCGTCCGCCGAATAGCTGTAATCGGCGACGTGCATTCCGCCGACCACCAGCCGCTTCAGCCGCCCGCGCGTGTCGAGCGACACGCCGATGTCGTTCTGCCGGTTGGCGCGGTCGACGATCACGGCCTGGTAAATGTCGCGCGGCGCGTAGTCATCGCCGATGCGCCCGTAGAGGTACATCCGCACGGTGTCGGAGAGATCCATCGAGGCCACGACCCCGCCGGGCGCATCGCGGAAAAGCGCCAAGCCGCGGAATGTCTCGGGCGCGAGGTCGCCGTCGCCGCCGGCGGCGTCCGGCGCGGGGCATCCGCCGAGCGCAGCGAGCAGCAGCAGGCAGGGCCCGATCAGGCCGAAGCGCACGCGGCGCGACGAAGCCGGGCCGGCGGAACCGGAGCGCATGCAGGCGCCGCGATCGGCGTGGGCAGGCGAGCCGCGACCAGCGCGGTCCGGAATGGCGCGAGTGGATGTCGGGGACATGGTTGCACCGATTGGCGGGGTCGGGGCGCGTCGCCCGACGCGCGGCACGCGACCACCGTCGATGCTAGCGAGGCCGCCGGTATCGACTCCATTAGAAAATCGCGGGGGTGATAATGAGGGTGGTGAGACGGGACGTCGGCCCGTCGGCATTGCGGAAATCTCAAGCGGCGGGGAATTTTCGCCCGGTGGCTGCGTCGGCGGGTGCACGCCGTGCGGAAGCGAGGCGCCAGCGTAACCGCCCCCCAAGTCGTTCGTTTCACCCCTCGCCCCCGCCCGCGTAGAATCCGGCACCCCCGGCACGGCGTGATTGCCGGCCGGTTTTCAATGCCGTCAGAACGCGAGCGCTGCATGCCATTCGAAAAAGTGCTGATGAAAAACGTCGGCGTGCCCAACAGCACGTCGCTGAAGGTGTACGAGTCGCGCGGCGGGTACGAGGGCGCGAAAATCGCCCTCAAGATGACCCCCGATGCGCTGGTCGAGCTGGTGAAAAAGGCCAATCTGCGCGGCCGCGGCGGGGCAGGCTTTCCGGCCGGCATGAAGTGGTCGTTCCTGCCGAAGGAACGCACCGTCACCTACCTGTGCGTCAACGCCGACGAATCCGAGCCGCCGACCTTCTGCAACCGCGTCACGATGGAGCACGACCCGCACATGCTCCTCGAGGGCATCCTGATCGCCGGCTGGGCCACCCGCACCACCACCGCCTATATCTACATGCGCGGCGAGTTCACCGAGCAGTATCACATCCTGCAAAAGGCGGTCGATGAGGCCTACGCCGCGGGCTACTTCGGAAAAAACATCCTCGGCAGCGGCTACTCGATGGATTGCTACATCCATCGCGGAGCGGGGGCGTATGTCTGCGGCGAGGAAACCGGCCTGATCGAGTCGCTCGAAGGCAAGCGCGGCTGGCCGCGGATCAAGCCGCCCTTTCCGGCAGTTGAAGGTGCGTTTCGCAAGCCCACGGTCGTGAACAACGTCGAGACGCTGGCCTGCCTGCCGCACATCCTCACCCGCGGCGTCGAGTGGTGGCTTTCGATCGGCCCGGCCGGCTCACACGGGCCCAAGATGTTCTGCATCAGCGGGCCGGTGAACCGCCCCGGCTGCTACGAAGCGCCGCTGGGCGTGACGGTGCGCGAGCTGATCTACGGCAGCGACTTCGCCCAGGGCATGCGCAACGGGAAAAAGGTGAAAGCCGTCAGTCCCGGCGGATTGTCCATGGGCTGGCTGCGCGGCGACCTGTTCGCGAAAAACCCATCCGGGCAGGTAGACACCGCACAGGATTTCGACGAGCTGGATTGCCGCATGGATTTTGACGACGTGCGGAAATACGGGCTGCTCGGGTTGGGAACCGCGGCGCTGGTGGTCGTAGATGAGGACACGGACCTGCGCGACGTGCTGCTGAACCAGGCGCGCTTCTACGCGCATGAGTCGTGCGGGCAGTGCACGCAGTGCCGCGAGGGCACCGGCTGGATGCATCGCATCTCCGAGCGCATTCACTCCGGCGCCGGCCGCAAGCTCGATCTCGACATCCTCTGCGAAGTCACCGCCAACATGGGCATGATGCCCGGGATGAGCATCTGCGGCCTGCCGGATGGAGCCGTGTTCCCGATCCGCACGCTGGTGCAGAAATTCCGCCGCGAGTTCGAGGCGCACATCGACCGGCAGGCGCCCGAGGCCGCCGCGCAGCGCATCCGCAGTGTGAACCCGGCCGCCTACGAACTGCCGATCTACGAGGGCCGCGCCACCCGCAACGTCCGCGGCACCATGTCCTCCGATCACTATTCCGGGTCGCAGCGCTGACGGAGCGGGCGATGCTGGATTTTTCCGACAAGCGCGTCATCGCCATGATCCACGTCGGCGCGCTGCCCGGTACGCCGCGCGCCGCCGCTGCGCCGGCCGAGTTGATCGCCGCCGCGGTGCACGAGGCGCGGCTCTGCGCTGAACACGGCGTCGATGCCCTCCTGATCGAGAACATGCACGACCTGCCCTACCTCCGCGGCACGGTCGGGCCCGAGATCGTCGCCATGATGGCGGCCGTCACGGCTGCCGTGCGCAACGCCGTGTCGCTCCCGCTGGGGGTGCAGGTGCTGGCGGCCGCCAATCACGAGGCGCTGGCCGTGGCGCTCGCCGGCGGCGCGGACTTCATCCGGGCGGAAAACTTCTGCTTTGCACACGTCGCCGATGAGGGGCTGATGCCGGAGGCCGCCGCCGGTCCGCTGCTGCGCTACCGGCGATGGATCGGCGCGGAGCACGTGCAGGTGATGGCCGACGTTCGCAAAAAACACGCGTCGCACGCGATTACGGCGGACGTGTCGCTGGTCGAAGCCGCGCACGCCGCGGAATGGATGGGCGCCGACGGTATCATCATCACCGGCACGGCGACCGGTCGCGCGGCCGATCCGGCCGAAGTATGCGCCGCCGCCGAGGCGACCCGGCTGCCGGTGCTGGTTGGGTCGGGCGTGACAGCCGAGAACCTGCCCGTCTTCTGGCCGCACGCCGCCGGTTTCATCGTCGGCTCATCACTCAAGCACGGCGGGGCATGGTCGGCCGGAATCGACGAGCGGCGGCTGGGGGCGTTCATGGCCGCCGCCGCGGCGCTGCGTGGTTCAACGGCCTGAGTTTCGCGACTACAATTGACGAACCTGCCCCGGGAGCGCCGCGCCGAGACGCGCAGCGCACGCAGCAACGGAGTCGCTGCGACGAGGACAAAGGAACGTCATGGCCAAGCGAACCCGCCCTGTTCTCTACGAGCTGGTCCGTCGCCAGCCGGGACGCGATGCGCCGGTGCGCATCCGCGGGCGGGAACCCGGCGCACCGCCGACGCCCCCCGCAGCTCCCCCGCGAACGCCTGCCACGCCGCCGCGGACGCCGCCCCAGCCCAGCAGCGGATCGGCCAGGCCGGCATTGCCGACCGGCCCCGCGCAGCCGGGGGAGGAGATCGCCGCTACGCGCAGCGCCCCACCCGTGTACGGCTTGCGCGAAGCCCCCTCGCTCGTGGTCCGGTTGCGCGCCGCAATCGGGCATTGGCGCCGCCGAATCGAAACGGCGCCGCCGTGGGCTTCCGCTTTGGCGCTGATTGTGCTGATTGCGTTCTTTTTGTGGCTCAGTTTCCAGGTCTATCGCGTATTTGCGCCCGCAGATCCAACCCAGTCGCCGCCGATCAGCAGCTCGGCCGGCCCGGCCATCCCCGACGCTTCCCGTCCGTCCGGTCCGACGCCGGCCTTGCCACGAAGAGATACCCCGCTGCCGGTCATTGGCTCAGGCTCATCGCCGGCCGCCCCGATTCGCCCCGATCCCGCAAATCCTGTGCGCGAGCCGGAGGCGGCCAGCGATCGCAAGCCGCCCGACGCGGATCGCAAGCCGTCCGAAGCGGCAGCGCTCCCCGCGCGAGATCCCGCCGCGGATGGGTCGATTATCCCGGCCGCCGATGCGAAGCTGGAAAAGGGCCGGCACTATGTGCACGTGCAATATTTTCGGCGAACGCGCCGGCAGGATGCGCTCGATGCCCGCGCGTTTCTCGCGTCGAAGGGCATCCCGACCATCCTGATCGAGGCGACCGGCGAGTATCGCCTGCTGGCCGCGGATTCCTTCCTGATCGATCAGAAGGACAAGTCCGCCGCAGCCGCCGAGCGGAAGCGTTGCGACGATCTGAAGCGCCGCGTCCGCGATGCGGGCAAGGAGTACGCGAAGAAGGCCGGCTATGCGTTTGATCAGTGCTTCGACCGCAAGAATTGAATGCAGCCGGGACGTGTGGTGCGTCCGGGCGCGGCGAGTGTTCGCGGCGTGATGGCGGTACGGTTGTCTTGGCCCCGTCGTGCATCGAGTCGTCAGCGAGGAATCGGAGCGTGGTGATGTCGCGGCTGGAGCAGCTTCGCAAACTGGCAATGCTGGAGCCTTCCGACCCGCTGACCCACTACGGTCTGGGGATCGAGTATCTGAACCTGCAGCGGTACGACGAGGCGGTCGCGGCCTTCGACGCCGCCCTGGCGGCCGACCCGCGCTATTCGACCGCCTTCTATCACAAGGCCCGGGCGCAAGCCGGTGCAAGTCGTCCGGACGAAGCGCGCCGCACGCTCGAAGCCGGCATGGTCGTGGCGCGCGAGGCCGGCGACTGGCACGCCGAGGGGGAGATGCGCGGGTTGCTGGAGTCGCTGGCATGAGGCGGGCATTGCCTCCGCCGCCGGCGGCCGGCCGCGCGGTTCGGTTTCGACGGGGGTGAACGCACCGCGCCGGATATAATCCCATCGCGCTCCCCGCCGCTGCAAAAAACCGCGGCGCTGACCGCCAACCGGGATTACCGCGTGCCGCTTCGCTCATCGCTTACCGTCCATTTGATTTCTGCGTGCCACAGGGATTCGACCCCGCGGCGCGCCGGCGCTTGTTCGGCGCTGGTCGCTATCCTGTCCTGCCTGGTTCTGACGCCGCCGCCAGCCGCCGCGCAGCAAAGTCCGTCCGTCGCCGACACCCCGGACGCGTCACTTTCGCCCGCCCTGCCGGAGCCGCCGTCCCCGACCACCCAGCCCGCGACCGCGCCGGCCGACAGCGCGCCGCCCGTGGATAGTCCGACGCCGAGCACAGCGCCGGCGCTGCGGCTCGGAGAGGGCGCCACGGCCGCGGCGGTCGAGGCGGAAATCCAGCGGGTGACGGCCGACACGGACATCGAGGAGAGCGTGAAGCAGCGCGCCCTCGCGCTGCTGAATGAAGCATTGGCCGAACTGCGACAGGCCGAGCGCCGGCGCGCCGCGCGCGAAGAGTTTGACGCGGCCGCGAAAGCCGCCCCGGAGCGGCTGGCCGCGGCGCAATCACTTCTGGACGGCATCGGCGCGCCGCCGCCGCTCGCGCTGGACGGACAGGAAACGCTCGCGGCGCTGGAAGCCCGCTTGGCGGCCGCGGAAGAAAAGTACGACACCGCTCGCAAGGAGTCCGAGCAGGCCGATGAGCGCGTTCGGGTGCGCATCCTGCGCCGGCTGGAGATTCCGAAGGAACAAGCCGATGTGGCGGCGCGGCTGCACGCGGTGACCACGGCGCTCAGCGCCGCAATCGGTGAGGGTACGCCGGTCGTTTCCGAAGCGCGGCGAACCGCGCTGCATGCCAGTCGCGCGGCGCTGGAGGCACAGACCGCGGCGCTGGCCGCCGAGTTGCGCGCCCTGGACGCCGTCGATGAACAGCTCGCGGTCGAAAGCGAGCTGTCGCGGCTGCGGCGGCTGGCGCACGAGGCGCAGGTCGATGGCCTGCGCGAGGCGGCCGGGCAGAAGCGCAAGGCCGATGCCCAGGCAGCCCGTGATCGCGCCGCGGCGGACGCGGCGCTGGCGGCCGCCACGGCGCACCCGCTGGTGAAGCGCGTCGCCGATGAGACGCTTGTGCTGGCCACGCGCCGGCAGGCCGTCGCGGCGCAGCTCGAGGATCTCGAGCGCCGCCGCGCCGCGCTCGATGCGCGCCTGCCCGAGCTTGAGCCGCGGCTGCGCGAGGCGCAGGAGACCGTGAAGAATTTCGGCCTGACGCCCGCGATCGGATACCTGCTGCGCAAGCAGCAGCGCGAGCTGGACCGGCCGGGCGCGCTGCGCCGCACGCTGGCCGTGACCGAGCGCGGAATTGCGGATGCACACTTCGAGGGGGCGATGCTGTCGGATCGCCGCGCCGCGCTGGCCGACATGGACTCGGCCGTGGCCGAGGCGATGGCGACGCTCAGCCCGCCGCCCTCGGCGTCGGAAGTGGCGCTGCTGGAGTCCGAGCTGCGCACGCGCCTGACCGCGCAGCGCGAGGCCATGACCGAGCTGTCGCGGCAGTTGTCATCGCTGGTGTCCGCCAAGGGGCGGTTCTACACCTCGCAGACCAAGCTGCTGGTCGTGACCGAGCGCTTCTCGAAATTCATTGATGAGCATGTGCTGTGGGTCCGCAGCGACCCGCCGGTTTCCTTCGCGGACGTTCCCGCAGCGGTGCAGGCGCTGGGCTTCTTCGCCGGGGCGAACGCCCCGCAGCGGATGGTGCAGCGCCTTCAGACCGGGCTGGCCACCTACCCCGTGGAGTTTGCGGGCGTCGCGGCCGGCGTGCTGCTGGCCGGAATGGTGCGCTGGCGCTTGCGCCGCGCACTGGCGCAGAACGGCGCGGCGACAGCCGAATCGTCGTCCACGTCGATCCTGCCGACGCTGCACGCGCTGCTGCTGACGGCCCTGTGCGCCGCCTACTGGCCGATCGTGGTGTACATCGCCGCGGCCTGGCTGGGCGCTGCCGAGAGCACCAACGTCGAAAAGTCGGTCGCGGCGGCGCTGTATTACACCGTCTGGATGCTGGCGATCGTCGAGTTCTTCCGGCTGGTGTTCTCGCGCAACGGCCTGGGGGAGGCGCATTTCGGCTGGGCGCGGGACATGACCGCGCGCTTCCGCACCGACCTCGTGCTGGTGATGTCAACGGCCATCCCGCTGGTGCTGATCAGCCGCGCTATCGGCGAAGGCGGCAGCGACACGGATCGCGCCTCGCTGGGGCGGCTGACGTTCATCGCGGCGGTGGTGGTGTTTGCCTGGCTGATGCACCGGCTGGTCCGGCCGCGGACGGGCACCCTGGCGGTGCTGTTTTCGCTGCGCCCCGGCGGGATGTTCGATCGAATGCGATTTTTGTGGTACGTGGCGGGGATGGGTTCGCTGGCGGGGCTGGTCGCGCTGGCCGCCTGGGGCTACCTCTACAGCGCCGGGCGGATCGCGTGGTGCGTACAGGCCACCGTGTGGATGCTGATGTTCCTGGCCGTCGCCAACGCCACCCTGCTGCGCTTCATGGTGCTGGCGCATCGGCGGCTGGCGCTGGAGCAGGCCGCCCGTGCCGCCGCGGCGCCGCCGCCCGAGGGGACCGGCGCCGCCCCGCCCGAGCCGGAGGCCGACCTCTCTCAGATTTCCCACCAGACCCAGCGGCTCGTACGCAGCATCGGCGCGTTTGCGATGCTCGGCGGCTTGTGGATGATCTGGGACAACGTGCTGCCGGCGCTGGAAATGCTGCGTTCCGTGGCGGTGTGGGGCCGGACAACCCTGGCGGATCTGCTGCTGTCGCTGGCAGCCGCCCTGCTGACGTTGATCGCCGCCAAAAACATCCCGGGCATGATCGAGATGCTTGTGCTGCGCCATCTGCCCTTCGATCAGGGCGTGCGCTACGCCTACACCACCATTTCGCGCTACCTGATCGTCGTCTTCGGCATTGTCACGGCGTTCAACTTTCTGGGGGTCGAGTGGGGCAGCGTGCAGTGGCTCGTCGCCGCGATGACCGTCGGCCTCGGGTTCGGCCTGCAGGAGATCTTTGCGAATTTCGTCTCGGGCATCATCGTGCTGTTTGAGCGGCCGATCCGCATCGGCGACATCGTCACGGTCGGCGACACCACCGGCGTCGTGACGCAGATTCGCACCCGCGCCACCACCATCCGCGACTGGGAGCGCAAGGAGCTGATCGTCCCCAACCGCGAGCTGGTCACCGGCCGCATCGTGAACTGGACGCTGAACGATTCCGTGATCCGCATCACGATCCCGCTCGGCGTGGCCTATGGTTCCGACACGCGCCGCGTCCGCAGTGCGCTGCTGCGCGTCGCGCGCGAAAACCCGCGTGTGCTCGCGGATCCGGAGCCGGGCGCGGTGTTCGTCGGCTTCGGGGATTCCACTTTGAACTTCGAGCTGCGCGTATTCGTCGGCTCACCGGAGGATCTGGTGCCGGCGCGGAACCTGCTGAACACGGCTATCGACGACACGCTGCGCGAAGAGGGCATCGAGATCGCCTTCCCGCAGCGCGATGTGAATGTGCGGGTCGATGCCCAGGCCGCCGCAGCGCTGGCGGCCATCGCGACCCATCAACCCGTGGAGCCGCCGGCGCCGCCCGCGCGAGCTTCCGGCGCTGCGCGGCCAGCACCGACGACGCCGGGCGGAGTGCGGTAGCGACAGTGGGGCTTGGATCGATCGGGATCCCACGGCGCGCCGAGGGGGATTGTGACATCGGGTGCGGCCGTCAGCATCAACTTCCGGCGCAGGGGCAGCGGCACCGCGCGTCACTCGCCGATCAGCGACCGCACCTGCGCCGGAGTCGGTGGCGGCAGCGGGCTTTGCCACGCCGCCAGCAGCACCTGAAGCTCGACGTCGGTCACCGTGCGCGTTCGCGCTGGCCCGTTCGGCTGCTGCAACCGCGCGACCCAGCCGTGCGGATGCGGATAGATCAGCAGGACGGCGTCGCCGGCGGTGAACAACTGCAGGTTCAGCCGCACCGTTCCGAACATGGTCCGCCGCACGATTACACCGCCGGGCACGACCATCCAGCGATCCCATAACGCCGCGATGGCGACCGCCCCGAGAATCACGAACGCCAGGATCGGCAGCCACACCGCCAGCGCCATCCAGCGCTGCTTGTGAACAATGGTCTGCACGGTGGCGTTGATGAGGATCGGCAACATGAACACGCCGACCCACGTCCGTAGCGCCCAGCGTCGCAGAAAGTTCGGCCTTCGAATCGGCGCTTCACCGGCGGCCTCGCCGCCGTGGCCGGGCGGCTCGGCGCTGGCGTGCAGCAGTTCTTCCAATCCGGGGAACTCTTCTTCAAGCGGCACTGGCTCAAAAGGCACGGTAATCGGCGCGGGGATCGGAGCGGGCTTGGCGCCGGTCGTGCGATAGAGTTCGCGCCCATGCTCCTCGCCCTGCGGGATGGTCTTGATTCGGCCGTGCTGGCGATACCAGATGGCGATGCCGCCCAGTTTGAGGCGATCCGCAACCGCCCGCACGTCGCGGGCACGGTATTTCAGGTCGCGCCAGCTTCCGGCCGCGGCGTGCAGCTCAGCACGATCCGACTCGTTGAGAGTCTCGGACGTGCTGAACAGCGGGCGATACTGGCGATTCGCTTCAATCACCAGCACGTGCGCGCCGTCAGCGCGCGCGCTATGCGACACAGGTTCATGAGCAGCAGTGCCATGGGGGTCGGCGGGAGTGACACGGGGCGGCGGCCGCGGGGTGGAGAGGCGCGTCTCTTCGTTCATGCGGACATTCTATCCGCCGGTGCGGCCGACCCGCGGTGCGGCCGACGCACGCGGGTATCATCCGCATGGAATCGCCCTTTTCGGTCAGACGGAGCCACTCGCGCAGCCGCAGGAGCGAGCATTGAGCGACTCACATCGGCCCGTCACGCGGTTCGCGCTGCTGCCGGCCGCGGCCCTGATCCTGCTCTCCACGATCACCTACGCGCCATCGCTCGTACCGGAACGCCTGTGGGATGACAACGAGCTGGTCTTCAACAACGCCCATGTCCGCCGCCCGGGCGGGCTGACGCAGCTCTGGACCTCCGGCGAGCTGCTCGACTATTACCCGCTGACGTGGACGAGCTTCTGGGCGGAGTGGCGGCTGTGGGGGGAAAATCCGGTCGGATACCGCGCGACGAATCTCGCGCTGCACGCCCTCGCCACGCTGTTGCTCTGGCGGGTGCTGCTGCGATTGGGAGTGCCGGCGGCATGGTTCGGGGCGGCGCTGTTTGCCGTTCATCCCGTCTGCGTCGCGTCGGTGGCCTGGATCAGCCAGCGAAAGAACACGCTGTCGATGGTGTTTTTTCTGCTTAGTGCGCTGGCGTGGATCCGCGCCTCAGCCGCAACGGCGGCGGATGACGCGGCGGCGGCGCCGCCGAAGCCGATCGGCAGTGCGTCGAGATCGCGCGGATCCAAAGCCGGCGCTGGACAGCTTTCGGCAGGCCAGGTCGGCGGCACGTGGGGATGGTGGGTCCTGTCCATCGCCGCTTATGCCGCCGCGATGCTCAGCAAGGTATCGGTCGTCATGCTGCCGGCCGTGTTGCTGGCGATCCGATTCGTGCAACGGGGACGTTTCGCGCGGCGGGATGTTGCCGCGATTGCGCCGTTTGTCGTGATTGGCGCGATTCTGGCGGCCGTGGGCGTGCATTATCAACAGGCCAACGCGATTGGCACCGAGATCGTCCGCCCGGAGGGTCTGCTTTCACGGATCGCGTCCGTCGGCTGGGTGGTATGGTTCTATTTCCGCACGGCTCTGCTGCCCACGGACCTGGCGATGGTCTATCCGCGCTGGGATGTGAACCCGGCGCAACTGATGCACTGGCTGCCGCTCGCAGCACTGGTCGCGGCGCTCCTGCTGCAATGGCGAGCGCGCCACGGTCTTGTCGGCCGCGCGCCGCTCTTCGCGACGGCGTACGTGATCGTGATCCTCGCGCCGGTGCTCGGCTTGGCGAGCATGGCCTATTCGCGCATCTCGCTCGTATCCGATCATCTGCAACATCTGGCGATTCCGGGCGTCACGGCGCTGGCGGCGTGGGGGCTGGGGACGGCGCTGCGCGGTGCGGCGGCCGCGCGATCGGCCGCGCTGGTCGCGGCGACCGGCGTGCTGATCGTCTTCGGCGGACTGACCTGGCAGCGGGCGGCGCTGTTCGGCGTTCAGGAGCGGCTGTGGGAGGAAAACGTCCGCCGCCATCCGCAGGCGTGGATGGCCCACCAGAATCTCGGCGCGGTGCGCCTGATTGCCGGGCGGCTGGACGAGGCCGAGCCGCACATTCGCAAGGCAATCGAGCTGCGTCCCGGCTTCGGAGCGGCGCACGCGAACCTGGGCGTGCTGCGAGCACGACAGGGGCGCATTGCCGACGCCAAATCGGCGTTAAACGAAGCAATTCGGCTCAATCCGCGACACGCGGCGGCGCACCGCTCGCTGGGCGAGCTGGCACGTAGCGAGGATCGTCACTCCGACGCGGCGGCCAGCTTTGCGCGAGTGGTGGAGTTGTCGCCGCACGACACCTCGGCCTACAACGCGCTGGGGGCCTCGCTGGTTGCGGCGGGCCGTGCGGCCGAGGCGGTCAGCGTGCTGCGCACGGCGACTCGACAGGATCCGCTGGGGGCCACGATCCGCTTCAACCTCGGCTATGCGCTGGAGTTGACAGAGCGGATCGACGACGCGATCGCCGAGTATCGTGAAGCGGTGCGCCTCGCGCCGCAGGATCACGCCTCCTGGCATCGGCTGGCGGTGCTGCTGGCCACGCGCAGCGGCGCGACGGAGGCCGACGTCGCCGAGGCGATGGAGTGCTCGACGCGCGCCGTGGAGCGCGGCGGCGAGAATGAGGCGGAAATCCTCTACGATCACTCGTGCCTGCTGGCGATGCTGCGGCGTGAGGCGGAGGCGCGTTCGTTCGCCGAGCGTGCGTATCGCGTGGCGCGGGCGCGCGGGGATGCGGTGCAGATCGCCCGGATCGAGGCGGAGATTCCGGGAATTCGCGAGGCGCTCGCGCCGGAACGGGGGAGCGCGACGCAGCCGGCAGATGCAGCCTGGGGTTCGACGCAGCCGGCAGAAGCCGGTTCGGAATCCTCGCAGCAGCCTTGAGAAGGGTGGGAGCGCGGGGCGCGCATGGAGTCCTGAGTATCCACGTCCCAAGCCCCACACTGGGCCGCGTCGGTTGGTCGGAGGCAATCGGTTCAGGCGCGGCGTGGCTCGAACAGCAGGATGCCCTCACCCGCCAGATCGACCCGCCAATCGTGCGTTGCGGCCAGCGGCGCGGCAAGCATCTCGATGGACACATCCGGCACGACCAGGGCGGCGTGGCCGCCGCGCTCCAGCGCGCCGGGTGTAAATGCCGGATTGTGCGGGTCGGCGACGACGCGAATGTCGTCGCAAGCGATCACGTCGGTCGGTGGACGGTGGCGGGCGATCAGGCGCAGCTCTTCGGCCAGTGGAAAGCGATGCTCGGGCCGGCAGGGGTAGCCGTAGTGGTCAGGGAAATGCGCGTCGAGCCAGAAGAAGGTCGGGCCGCTGAGCCGGGGCAGGATTTCGCGCAAAAACGCGATCGAATCGGCGTGATGGAGCGAAACGCGCGGGTTCTGCGCAAATCTGCGGCAGGCCGCGTCATGGACGTGCTCCATCAGGTCGCAGGAGTAGACGTGCTCGAAGCCGCAGTCGAGGGCGGATTGGACGCTGTCGCCGAAGTGTGTGCCGGTTTCGACGAAGTTGCGCAGGGCGTATTGTCGGCGGAGGGCGTCGACGTCGAGGTCATGAATGCAGGACATGGTCGGCGGCGCTCCGCTGGTGACAATGTGGGCGGCGCGGCCGCGCAGCCTGCGGTCTGCTATCGACCGAACGGGCCAGCCGGATTCACGGGGGATCCCCGGGTGCGTCGCGCCTTCGGTCGTAGGCGGGACCGAGTGGGCACGACGGGACTGCGCCGTTGATGACGCCGCGGTCGTCTCTTTGCGCTAACGTCGGATTGGACCCGGGGGGGGCTGGTAATGCGGCGGGTTGGGTGGGTGCCGATAACCCTGGGTCGATGCGTAAGCGGTTGAACCGGCGGGGCGTGATGCGAAATAATCGGGAAATTCGTTAGTAATCACGAAATCTGTCGCTTACCGTCCAAATGGGCGGAAAGTACAGGCGCCCGGCGCTTGAATTCCGCTTCAGTTGGTGTGAGACGCGCGAAGGTTCGCCTTCGCGTGCGAATGACCACTTCCCGGAGTCACCATGTCATCGTTTCGCCGCCGGGTTGGTAGCACGGTTCAGTTGTTCGTTGGCGCGTTTCGCGGCATCGGCGTGGCGGTGATCCTGTTCATCGGGCTCGTTCTCGGGGCGCGTGCGACCGATGCCGCGGATTTTCCCGAGGTGGAGCCGAACAGCCGGCACGCCGACGCCAACGCGGTGACGCTGGCGTGCAACGACACGATCAGCGGGACGTCGACGGGATCGAGCTTTGGGGCGACGTCGGCGCTGGGGTCGGCGGACTTCTTCCGCATAAAGACCGCCGCGGCGCCGTTGGGCATATACGAACACCGCCTGACGCTATTCACGACCGCCGGTTTCGGACACAGCACGGCGATCAACGGGCTGCCGCAATCGGGTGGCGTGATCAACACCGGCTCCTTCACCACCGCCCAGGCGGGAGCACCGGCGACATCGCCGCCGCGCCTCGTGTCGGCGTGGTACGGATTCGGCAAACAGGAAGAGGTGTATTACCGCGTCAACGGCAGCAGCACGACCACGGCGGCGTATTTAGCGCAATTGACGTGTACGCCGGTCACGCCGACGGCGGGTCCGGTCCTGCTGGCCGGCGATATCACGATCACGACTGCCGGACAGGGGCACACGACCAATACGGATATGTGGGTGTATGACGCGAATCTGGACGCTGTAGCGGGTTACGGCAACGACAACGATCTGGCCGGCGGCGTGACGCAATCGACACTGACGCGGAGTTTTGCGCCGGGCACCTACTATCTGGCCATCTCTGTAGCGAATCTCGCGAATAACCTGCCTTCTACCGGGCCGAACGAGGGGAATCAGAACGGCGTCGTGCTCGATTTCCCCAACGCGGTGACGTCCAACTCACTTTCGTTTCCGACGAACTGCTCGGTCTCCTTCATCGACGGGATCGGCGCCAACCCGGTTGCGCTGTCCACCGCGGTCGGATTCCACGTACTGTGGGTTCAGTTCAGCGTGGTCGCCGGCGACGCGTGCTGTCTCGGCGCGTCGTGCTTTCAGACGTTCGCAGCCGGGTGCGCGGCGGCCAACGGGGTGTTCCTGGGAGCGGGAACAAGCTGCGGCTCGCCGTCCTGCCCGGTCTACGAGATCGAGGCGAATGAGAGCAAGGCGACCGCGACGCCGGTGAACGCGACCAGCTTCAGCGGGATCACGACGGGCGCGTCGACCTCGACGCCGGGGGACGGCTCAGCCGATTACTGGCGCTTCACCAGCGCGGCGACATTGATCGGGCCATGGCGGCACCGATTGATCCTGACCAGTGCGACGCCGGGACACACCATGGCGATTCGGGGGCTGTCGCAGTCGGTAAGCGTGATCGACCCGCTGTCGGATGTCGCGCTTCAGACCAGCAGCACCGCCACTACGCCGCAGCGGTTTGTGCAGTGGTACAGCCTGGGCCCACCGAGCGACCTGTATGTCCGCGTGAACGGGACGGCCGCAACGACGGCGCCGTATGTGGTGACGTATGAAGTGGAGCCACCTTCGACGACGGTATATCCGGACGCGCTTCGAGAGGGGCCGATCACGATCTCGACGGTGGGACAGGGGCATTCCACCGACACCGATCTGTGGGTCTATGACAGTCAGTTCAACCCGATCGTGGACTTCGGGAATGACGATGAGCCGGCTGGTTCGACGCTTCAATCGCGGCTGACGCGGACGTTTGCACCCGGAACCTACTTCCTGGCGATCAGCAACTTCAACGTGGCCAATTCGCTGGCCAGCCCTGCGGATGACGACTTCCGGAGCGGCGCCGTGACCGACTTCGCCGGTGTCGCGGTGAACAGCAGCGTGTCGGCGCCGCTGACGATCAACGTGCAGATCACGGACACGGTGGGCGGCGGCGGCATCCCGTTGGCGAAAGATGGACCATTCGACATCCGCTGGGTGATGTTCGTCGTGTCAGAACTGGGGGAGTGCTGCGTCGGCAGCGTGTGTTCGGAAAGGACGCAGGAGGAGTGCCGCACGGCGGGCGGATACTTCTATGGGTATGGCACGACGTGCGTGCAGGTGCAGTGCCCGCCGGTGCCGGAGGTGGAGTCGAACAGCACCAAGGCCTTGGCGCAGGTGGTGGCGCTCTCGTGCAACGGATCGATTGGCGGAACAAGCACCGGCGCCGCCAGCGGATCGACAGCCGCCTCGTGGGATTACTTCCGCATCGAGACACCGGCTGCGCCATTGGGCATTTATCGCCATCGCCTCGAGTACGCCACCACTGGGCCGAGTTGCAATCAGCACACGGTGACCCTGCGCGGCCTGACGCAGAGCGGTGGGATTATCAACGCGGGGTCTGACGCGCAATTGCAGGCGGGGGCGGGTGTGGATTGCGTGTCGCGCTTCTCGCAATGGTACGGTTTCGGAAAACAGGAGTGGATGTACTACCGAGTGGCGGGCAACACCTCGACCACGGGGAATTACACGGCGACGCTGCGGTGCGAGCCGGTGACGCCGATCGAGGGGCCGGTGCTGCGGGCCGGCAACATCACCATCGCGCGTTCAGGGCACGTGACAAACACTGATTTCTGGGTGTATGACGCGAACCTCGATCCGATCGCGGGCTTCGGCAATGACGAGCCGAACTCGCTGGCGCGGACGTTTTTCCTCACGGGCACCTACTATCTGGCAGTTTCAGACACGAACCTGGCGAACAATCTCGCGAGCAACATGGCGGATGAGTTCTTCGGCGGCGGCCCAGTGACGGATTCTGCCGGCGCGGTGGTGGGGGGCAGCAGCGCTTCCGGTGTGAACCTGACAATGTCCTTCACGGACTCGCTGGGAACGGACGTCGTCGCGGCGACCAAGGAAGGGCCGTTCGACGTGGTGTGGATCCGATTCACGGTGGACGCCTTCGGCGCGTGCTGCATCGGTGGATCGTGCGAGATCGAGGCGTCGTCAACCTGTGCAGCGACCGGCGGCTTGTTCTTCGGAGCAGACACCCTGTGCGCGGCGGTCGATTGCCCGGACTTCAACGAAGTCGAGCCGAACAGTGTCAAGTCCCAGGCCACGGCGGTGACGCTGGGTTGTGGCGGCACGTTCGGCGGCGTGACCACGGGCAGTACCAATGGGACGGGGATTGCGTCACAGGGTTCGGCGGACTACTGGCGCGTCAAGACGGCGCCGCTGCCGCTTGGAAAGGTGTGGCGGCACCGGCTGGTGCTGCACAGCGACACGCCCGGGCACAACATCTGGCTGCTGGGGCTGCTTCAGAACAACGGCGTGATCGACACAGCGTCGAACGCCGCCATTCAACTGAGCAGCGCGGCGACCACGCCGCCACGATTCATCCAGTGGTACAGCTTCGGACGCGAAGAGGAAGTCTATTGCTACGTCACCGGCACGGCCGGGACGACCGCCCCGTACATCGTCACGCACGAGTGCGAGCCGGTGACGATCGTGGATGCCGGCGCATTCCGACCGGGATCAATCACAATCACGACGATCGGGCAGGGTCACACCACGGACACGGACCTTTGGGTTTATGGCGGCGGCTTCGGGCCGATCCTGGACTACGGTAATGACGACGCCGGCGGCGGACTCGGAAGCTCACTGACGCGAACCTACGGAGCCCCGGGCACGTTTTACCTGGCCATTTCGCGCTACAACCTGGCGAACAACCTCGCCAGCCCGGCCGATGATCAGCACCGCAACGGAGCGGTGCTGGAACTGCCGGACGCGGTGCTGTGCAGTTCAACCGTGTCGCCCGTTCCGCTGAACGTCGCGTTCACCGATTCGGCTGAGACGGTGCCCGTGCCGCTGACCACCAGCACGCCCTATGAGGTGATGTGGGTGCGGTTCGAGGTGGCCGATCCGGGCGCGTGCTGCACGGCGAGCGGCGCGGCTTGTTCGATCCAGATGCCCGACGATTGCCGTGCCATGGGCGGGTATTTCCTCGGGGAGGGCTCGAGCTGCGGCTTCAGCGGGAGTTGCGACGTCGATGTCGAGGTCGAGCCGAACGACACGAAGGCGGCGGCCCAGCTGACGATGCTGCCGGAATGCTCACCCGGCGGTATTGCGCTGATCGTTGCGGCCGGCTATTCCCAGGGCGACTCCAGCGCCACGCCGGGCGCGGAATCGGCGGACTACTGGCGCTTCCGCGTTCCTGCATCGACCGGTATCAGGCAGTACACCATTTTCCTGACCTCTAGACGTGCGGAGCACAAGATTTCGCTGCTCGGCCTTGCTCAGGAAGGCGGCGTGATCGACGTCGGGTCCGAGGCGATCCAGATGGACGGCACGTCGTTCAGTGGCATGAGTCCGACAGTCCGATGGTACGGGTTTGGCCGGCAGGAGGAAGTGGTCATCAAGGTGACGGGCACGCCGGGGTCCGTCGATCCGTATTTGTTGTGGTACTACTGCGACCCGGTCATCGTCCATGACTCGTTCATGTCGTTGGCGGAGGGACCGATCACGATCGAAACGTTCTCGGCCGGAAACTCGCTCGACACGGACATCTGGCTGTTCGACTCGAGTCTGAACGCCCTTCCCGATGCCGGAAACGACGACGGGCCCGGCGGGGCAGCGCCGGGCAGCCTGCTGACGAGGAGTCTCGCGGTCGGCTCATACCTGCTCGCCATCAGCGAACGCAACTTGGCCGTCGCCCATCCGAGTCCTGCGGATGACCTGTTCCGCGACGGCCTCGTGGCGGACTCGCCGGATTGGGTTGCAGGCGGAGGGCGGCCGGACTTCGCGAACACGCCGATCACGGTGCGGTTCACGGACGGAGTCGGTCAATTCCCCGTTGCGACCGCCGTCTTCGGCCAGCGCCAGGTGCGCTGGGTCCAGTTCTACGTGGTCCCGACCGGCGCCTGCTGCGTCGACGAGGCGTGTTCGTTCATGCGCCAAAGCGACTGTGCTTTCAACGGCGGCTACTACTTCGGCGACGGATCGACCTGCCCGGTCATCTGCCCGGTCGTGGAGGCCGAGCCGAACGAGACCAAGGCGACCGCGACGGCGGTGCAGCTTGACTGCGGTGAGTCGATCGGCGGACGTTCATCCGGAGCCGTGACGAGCGGCGGCGGGACAAACTCGCTGGACACGTTCCGTATCCAGACGACGGCCGCACCGCTGGGCATCTACCGGCATCGGCTGCTCTACCACAGCGCCGGGTACACGGGCGCCACGCCGGTGACGCACACGCCGTCGCTGCGCGGCCGTACGCAAACCGGCGGCGTGATCAACACTACCTCTGACACTGCGATTCAGACCGGCAGCACTGCCACGTCGCCGCCGCGCTACACGCAGTGGTACGGCTTCGGCAAAGAGGAGTCGATCTTTTTCCGCGTCACGGGGTCGAGCGCCCTGCCGTACAACTACACGGCCGTGCTGGACTGCGCCGCGGTGGAGCCGATCGAAGGGCCGACGCTGCTGGCCGGGCCGATCACCATCGCCCGGGCGGGACACACGACCAATACGGACTTCTGGGTGTACGACGCCAACTACAACGCGATTCCCGATTTCGGGAATGACAATCCCGACACGCTGACGCGCACCTTCGCGCCCGGCACGTACGTGCTTGCAATTTCGAACTCGAACCTCGCCAACAACCAGCCGGCGGCGACCGGCGATACCAACCTGACCGCCGGCGTGACGGACTTCGCCGACGCGCTGGTGAACAGCAGCAACTCGGTCAACCTGGACGTATCGACGCGCTTCACGGATGCCGCCGCTGCGCAGGACGTAGCGGCGACGAAGGTATCGCCGTTTGACGTCGTGTTTATCCGCTTCACCGTCGTGCCGGTCGGCGCGTGCTGCGCGGCGGATCAATCCTGCCAGGTCACTTCGTCGGTCGGATGCGCCGGGATCGGCGGTACGTACGAGGGTGACGGAAGTGTGTGTACGCCGTCGCCTTGTGCGGCGCCGTGCCTGGCGGGCGACGCGAACTGTGACGGATCGGTGAACAACTTTGACATCGACCCGTTCGTGCAGGGCGTGCTGGATCCGAGCGCGAGCGTTGCGCCGGCGGCGTACCTGACGCTCGGCGGCACGCAGGAGTGCTGGGATCAGCGGCTCTGCTGGGGCGACGTCAACCGCGACCTGGCGCTCAACAATTTCGACATCGACCCGTTCGTGGCGTGCCTGATCTCGACGCCGCCGGCCGGAGAACCGTGTCCATAGCCGCCACGCGGGAGCGGCTTCGGCGGCGCGCGGTCACTCCACCCGCGGCCCGTGCTTGAGAATCGCGCCGCGGGATTCGCGCCCGTCGATGCGGATTTCGAGCGGCTCGGGCGTGCGGACGTGGCGGATGAAATCGGTCTCGCTGACGGCCGGCAGACGGTCCAGCCAGGCCCAGTCCACGCGATCGTCTCCCGTGCCCTGGTTGACCGTGAAATAGGCGACGCCGAACGACGTCAGATTGTGAAAGAAGTGGCTGCCCTGCGAGGGGTCAACAGCAAAGCCTTCGAGGCTGGTCTCGACAATCAGCTTGGCGGTCGAAATCTGCCCCCATTGCACTGGAATTCCCAGCCATGAGTTGGATGAGCCCCAGCGGCCCGGCCCCAGCAGCACGCAGTTTCTCCCGGCCTCGCGCAGCGCGTCGTTGACGTCGCCGATCTGGCGGGCGATCAGCCCGGTCTTGGCGGCGTCGAAGGCGCGCGGCTTGACGTAGATGACGTCGGCGATGCCGGTGGTCGCGCCGTTGCCCATCGCCTTGGCCGAATAGCACAACACGCTTTCGTGTGGCAGCTCGCCCAGGTCAATCACCTGCGATTCGCCGCTGACGGAATAGGGGCGGATCTGCAGGACCGCGAACTCGCGCGGCTCGGTGTCGAGATTGGCGGCGAACTCGATCTCGACCGGCGCGTTCATGCCGTGCTTGCCGATTTCGAGTACGCGCTGCAGGATCGGCGCCAATGGGAACAAATCGGACTTGAGCACGTGCGCGAAGGTGACCACCCGCACGCCGGGGCGGTAGATGCCGTCGTAGAGCGCTTCGTTTTCCGGCGACCAGACTGAGCCGACCGGCGCCAGCGTGCCGTGCTTTTCCGCCACGTCGAGTCCCATCTCGACCACACCGCCATGGGCTTCCTCGATCACGTCAAAAGTGCGCGACAGGTCGATGGCCAGAAAGGTGCGCTGCGACTGGCCGATGAACTCGCGCGGATGTCCGAGCTGCGGCAGCACCAGCGGGTGCGCCGGGCAGAAGCGCAGTGCCGCCCCGCCCTCGACGACCGTCATGCCGTGGCCGAGGGCGACATAGGCGACGCCGTCCTCGGGCGACATCTGGCCGAAGGGGTAGAAGTTGTAGGAGCGGACGACGCCGGAAATGCTCGGGTAGAAGTATCCGTCGCGCTCCTTGCCCACCACCTGCTGGAGCAGGACGGCCATTTTCTGCTCTTCGAGATGATAGGGCGTTGAGGCGAGGTAGCGCCGCGCGGCGTCGTAATACATCGACGCGTAGACCAGCTTGATGGCGTTGCCGAGTTGGCGCAACCGCGCCCCCATGTCGCCGTCGTTATTGGGCGTCATGTAGGTGCTATAGACGCCCGCGAAGGGGTGATAGAGCGAATCCTCGGCCAGGCTCGACGACCGCACCGCGACGGGGTAGCGCACAATCGCCAGATACGCGGCCAGGTGCTCGATGACCCAGTCGGGCAGATCCGCCGCCAGGAACAGCGCGCGGATGTCGGCGTCGTGGCGGGCGTGCGGCAGCTTGTCGCGCAGGCCGTTGCCGTCGATGAACTGGTCGAAGACGTCCGTCCCCAGCACCACCGAGCGCGGCACCTGAATCCGCACATTGGGAAACGCGCGGTCGAGGCGATGGCGCGAGATGGCCGAGTCGTAGAACGCCAGGCCGCGGGCCTTTCCGCCGAGCGAGCCTGCGCCGATGCGGGCGAAGCGGCTGCCCGCGTCGAAGCGATCGGGGGAAAAATCCTCGATGGTGCCCTGCCGGTTGCGCCGCATGGCCTCGATGCAGGCCCAGATCAGGTAGCGCCGCAGCCCCTCCAGGTCGCGGAACTCCTCGACCCGCCGCGGCCGCAGCCGGGCGGCCAGATCAAACTCCGAGCGCGCCCGCAGCCAGTTCGAAAAGTGGTCGCGCGAGGCGTGGTAGAGCACGCTGGCGAGCGGTACCTGCTCCAGCGCGCGAGTCATGGAGCGAAGGTCGGATGCGCGCGCCACCTCCTGCTGGTCCGGCATGCGGAAAATGAAGTCCCCGAAGCCGAAATTGTGCAGCATGAACTCGCGGATCTCGGCGTGCAGCGTGTGGGCGTGCTTGTCGGCGAATCCGGCCCCCAGCGCCTCGGCCACCGGCCGGTTCTCGGTCTCGCTGCTGACCACCAGGCAGGGCAGGTCGCGATTGTCGGATTTCACAAAACGCACGAACTCCAGCCCCGCGTGCGCGTCCTCGCGCCCGCCGCGCTGAAAACGCACGTCGGTGATCACGCCGAAGAGGTACTTGCGATAGGTGTTGTAATACTCCAGTGCCTGTTCGTAATCCTCGCAGACCAGGATCTTCGGCCGTGCCCGAAGGCGCAGCAGCCGGTGGGCGCGGTTGATGCTGTCAGCCACCACCGACTGCGCCTGGCGCACCAGCTCGGTGTAGAGCATCGGCAGGAACTGCGAGCGGAAGCGCACCGAATCCTCGATCAGGATGATCGTGCCGACGCGCGCCAGCTTGGTGTCCGAGGCGACGTTCCACTTGTCTTCAAAGGCCTTGATGATCGCGGGAAAGAGCTTGGCGTTGCCGTGCCAGACGTAGACCGCGTCGACGTTCAGCGCCCGCGAGGAGTCCTGGTTGAAGCGCTTCAGCTCGCCGTCGTTGGCCACCAGCAGCACCACCGGGAGGTCGGGGCGGATTTCGCGAACGGCGGCGCCGAAACGCTGCACGTCCATGCCGCCCAGGCGCAGCATGGTGAATACCAGGTCGAAGTTGCGCTCGCGCAGGAGCTGCAGCGCCTCTTCGCCGTTCCCGACCCGCGCCACGCGCGGCGCATGCGACAGGCCCAGGTCCTGGTACTCGGAAAAAATCATCTCCGTCAGCAGCCCGTCCTCCTCCAGCATGAAGGAGTCGTAGGGGCTGGAGACGAGCAGAATCTCCTCGACCCGCCGCGGCATGAGCTGATTGAAGCGCTCCAGCCGCCAGTCGCCGCTGCCCAGCGGCTCGCTCGGTCCGAGCGGCGGCGGAGCGGTTGTTTCACCTGGCATCATCATCGTCATCCCAACAACATCGGCATCCCGGGACCACTCCGCGGATGCGCGCGGGGATTCACGCCAGCATCCGCACGCACATCACCACCCACGCGATCCCGAGAACGTCCGCGATCACGCCCGGCACGATCATATGACGCATCCGCATCAGCCCGCTGCCGTACACAATCGCATTCGGCGGCGTGCTGATCGGCAGCGACACGCCCAGGCTGGCGCTGAGCGCCACCAGCATGATCAGCGGACCCGGTTCGACGCCCTGCGACACCGCCAGCGCCCGCACGATCGGCACCATCATCGCCGCCGTGGCGGTGTTGCTCACGATTTCGCTCATCAGCACCGTCACCGCGCTGACCGTCAGGTAGAGCAGCAGCAGCGGCATCTGCCGCCCGCCGATCAGCCCGGCCAGTTCTGCCGCCGCGCCGCTGGATTCCAGCACCTGCCCCAGGCACAGCCCGCCGGCGACCAGAAAGAGTGTGTCAAAATCCAGCGTGTTGATGTCGCGCCGCTCCAGCACCGCCCGTTGCGGACGTCCGACCCGCACGAAAAAGAGCGCAACGGCCGCGATCACCGGCGGCACGGACTCGGGAACGTAGCGATTGCACCACACCCGCGCCGCGTGACCCTCGGGATAGATGGAGTGAATCGCGCCGACCGTCAGCCAGGCCGCGGCGGTGAGCCCCAGTGCGATCAGCGCGGCCCGCGCGGCCAGTGGCTGCCGCCCGGTGCGGGCGGAGCCGGCCGCGGAAGCGGCTTGGAAAACGGTCTGCCCGGGAGCCGGGGCGCGGGGCGGTTCCACCGCGGACGCAGCGCCGGCGACGGATGCGAGTGCGTCGCTCGCGGCCGGCTCCGCCGTGATCTTGCGCGACACCCACAGTGCGAAGCAGCCGATGGCGGTGGCGCCAAGCCAGACCGGGACGCCGACGCGCATCCAGGAGAGAAAGGATGCGTTGGGGTCCACGTCACGCAGCGCGGCGAACCCGATGAAGTTCGGGGCGGTGCCGACGGGCGTCGCCATGCCGCCGTAGCTCGCGCCGTAGGCCAGCGCCAGCAATGGAATCGCCGGCCGCACCGCGCCGCGGGCGATCGGGATCACCACCGGCAGCAGCATCGCGGTCACGGCGGTGTTGTTCTGCACGGCGGAGAGCGCGCCAGCACCGAGCATCAGCACCAGCACCAGCAGCGCATCGCCGCGGGTGCGGGCGGTGCGGTGCACGTAGTCGCCCAGCCTGTCGAACGCCCCGTGCTTCTCCAGCGCGCGGGCCAACAGGAACGCGCCGAGAAAGAGCATGATGATCGGATCGCCCCACTTGGCGACCGCATCCCTCCAGTTCAGCAGCCCGGAGGCACAGGCGACCGCGGGAATCAGCAGCCCCGTCGCGCCCAGCGGCGCGGCTTCACTGATCCACAGCACCAGCGTGCCGGCCGCGAGCGCCGCCGCGGCGCGCACCTTGGAATCCTCGTGCCACGGCGTGACCAGAATGGCGGTGTAGACCGCGGCGGCGAGCAGCAGCCACAGCCCCGCGCGGCGCGGTGCGTCGGGGTGCGTCACGGCGTCCGCGCTGAGCGGCTGATTGTTCGGGCTGCCGGGCATGGGCGGGATTCTAACGGCCTGCGGATGAAACCCGCGACGCGGAAGCACGCGATGTGCAATGTGCGCCGTCATGGGCGGGAGTCACCACCGACGGAGCCGCGACGAATCGTGTCGTCCTTTGCAAGCCGGGATCGGGCGCACTATCGTGCCTTTCACGCTGCGTGGTGCATGGCGCGCTGCGCATGACCTGAATCCGGAGACGGTTTCCGTGGAAATCGACGTCAACACGACATTTGCGATGCTGCTGGCGACAGCGGCGGGATTTGCGGTCCTGCACACGGCGGCCGGGCCGGATCACTATCTGCCCTTTGTCGCGATGGGGCGGGCCGGCCGCTGGTCGCTCGGACGCACGCTGCGCGTCGCGGCGCTGTGCGGTGCCGGACACCTGCTGGCGGCCGTCGGGCTGGGGCTGGTCGTCCTGTTCGCCGGTCGGGCGGCGCTGGACGCCGTCGGCTGGGTGGATCACGAGCGCGGGCACCTGGCGGCCTGGCTGTTGATCGCGTTTGGAGCGGCGTACGGATTGTGGGGGTTGCGCCGGGCGCTGCGGAATCGTGCGGAAATCGCTCCGGATGTCGTCGAAAAGCGCGGGCTGGCGGCCTGGATCCTGTTTCTCGTGTTCGTGCTGGGGCCGTGCGAGCCGATGATTCCGCTGCTGGTGGCCGGCGCGGCAAAGCTGAGCGTGCTCGGCGCCATGATTGTGTGCGCGGTGTACTCGCTGCTGACGCTGCTGACGATGCTGGCGCTGGTCGCCGTCGGGCACGTCGGACTGGCGCGGATACGCGCCGCGACGATCGAGCGCTTCACCCCCGCGCTGGCCGGTGCGGCGGTGGCCGGCTGCGGCGTAGCGATGATGTTCCATCATCACTGATCGGGCGACAGTCCCGCGCACGGCGCCTCGGGCGTCATGCTACGGCGCGGCCAGCAGCGCCGCGACAAACGCATCAATGTCGAAATTGTCGAAGCGCAGATCGCCGTTCACGTCCCCGATCAGCTCCAGCGATTCCTCCGTAACCTGCGGATAGGCCGCCAGGTAGGCCGTCCGATCGGTCAGCGCCAGCACGAACGGGTCGATGTCGAAGTTGTCGAAGCGGCCGTCGCAGTTCATGTCGCCGGCGGCGCAGCGGCGTTGCGGACAGGGGTCCTCCGGTCCGAGCAGCAGCACCTGCGGCGAAATCAGCGAGCTGGTCTCGATCACGAGCACCTGCGCGACGCCCTGTGCCTCCAGCTCGGCGATCAGGTCCGCAGGCACACCCGGGTCCAGCCGCGGTTCAAACAGAAAATCCTCCGTGAAGTTGTGATGCCCGGGGCGGTACGTCTGGGCGTAGTAATCGCGCAGCACCATCGGCCGGCTGGTCAACCCCTCGATCACCGTCTGCTCCCATTCCGCCAGCGGCGCGGTATAGCCGGCCACGATGCCCGACGGCCCGGCCGGCCAGTAGAACGTCGTCTCCACGCGCACGCCGTCGTCGCCGGCGAAGTCGCGCGTCCGCGCCCCGCTCACCCGCGCGCGACACGGACAGACAGCCACGAGGTCGTTGACGGTCGTTCCGAGCGAGCCGTCCCACAGCATTGACCGGCGCGGCGCAGCATAGTCGGCGGAAACATAGAGGCACCCGCTGTTGGAGATGCCCAGGTCTCGCAACGTCTTGATCGGGCTTTGCGCACTGGAGACGGGCGCGGGCAGATAGGTCGTCAGCGCGAACTGCGCCGCGCTCGGGGCATGCGCCCAGCGCCAGCGGTCCACCGTCTGCTGCACGTCCCCCTCGTAGTCGGCCAGCGGCCACCCGCCCGGCGGCCCGGCAAGGCGACGCACGTCGCAGCCGCTCACGATCGCCAGCGTGGAATCCGAATAGATGGACTCCGTGAGGTTGGCGGCGGTGAGGCGCAGGTTGCGCGTCGTCGCCCGGAATCGCAGCTTCAGGCGATGCAGCGCGAAGATGTCGCCGTGCTCGCCCTGCTCGGTGCAGAGCATGCGCGGCTCATTCAGAAGAAAGGGCGCGATCGGAGCGGCCGGGGCGGGCTGCGGGATCTCGCGGATCTGCTTGATCTCGATCCGCCCGTCGGGGGCGACGCGCTTGTACTCGAAGTCCAGCACCGCGCCGTGTCGGCCGGTCTCGTTGCGATACTGCAGCGCCGCCGCCTGGAGATAGGATGCCAGCGCGCGGTAGTGGCCGTCCCACGGCATCACGGTCACGCCGAGCTGGACAAGATTGGAGTATTGCTCGATGGTCGGGTAGACCTGCCCGCCGATCATCTCGATCCGCACCACTTCCGGCGCTGCGCCTCCCCCATCCGGGTTGGTGACCGAGACCGCGCCGAGCTGCGTCACGAGCCGCATGTCGTAGTGATCCGCGAACGTGGGGTGGAGCGTCGCGACGCCGTTGGCCATTTCGATCGGATCCGGATACGAGTGGTGAACCAGCAGCGCCATTCCGACGGATTGCTCATCTACGCTGCGGCGAAGGCGTTCGAGATACGCGTTGGTGTTGTAGAAACTGCCGAAAACCTTCCGGATGGCGCGAAACACGCCGCGTTCGCTCGATTCGGCGGGGTTGCAGATCGAGGGGCCGCGCGCGTCGCCGTCGAGATCGTCGGCCAGGCAGCCGGAATAGCTGTCGTACAGCCCCGCGCCGCTGAAGGACTGCGTGTCTTCGACGTTGGTGGAGCTGCGGAAGCGCAGGTTGCGGCCGGCGTCGAAGCCGTATTGCGGATCCGCCAGGATCGCGAGCAGCGCGGCTTGCTGCGCGGGGGTGAAGTGGGTCGCACCCGCATCCGTGAACCACCCGCGAATCAGCGACAGGTCGTTTTCCAGCGCGATCATGTCCGGCGGCCAGGCATGTCCCGCGAGGCGCAGATCGATGGCGTCGCGCAGCGTGGACGCCCCTTCCTGGAGGAAGAAGGGTTGTTCGCAGAACTCGCTCCACAGGCGGAAGGAGATGCCGATCGAAGGCGGCGAGTGTGCGGGGATGCCGCGCCGCAGGTAGCCGCTGTTGGCGGCCTTTCCGCCGTAGAAGCGGACGTCGGCGACGGTCATGCCGGCGGTCGACGCCGCGTAGCTCCCGGGGTCTGCCAGCGGCTCAATGTTCAGCGGCGGCGGGAGCTTGAGCGCCAGCAGCTCCGCGTTCTGTTCGGGGGCCAGCGGCGTCGCGTCGAGCAGGCGCAGGTCGCAGCCGCCGCCGAACTGAACCAGCGGGTACGCGCTGAGGATCACTCTCCGGCCGTCCCACGAGCGCGCGCGGGTCTGATCCACCGAATCGGGCAGATGAACGAACGGCACGCCGTACGTCTGGGCGAGGATCGCGACGTGCGAATTGGGCGTCGCGGCGGTGAGCGAAATGATGCCGGCCAGCGGCGGCAGCTGCGCCGGCACGGCGTCCGTGAGCAGCACGTCGGCGGGGGTCAGCGTTCCATTGAGGAATGCGAACGGCACCTGCGACGCGGTGACGAATCTCAGTCGCCCGATCGTCCACCCGCTGCTGTAGCACTCCGCACCGCTCACCCAGCGATCGGCCGTGCCCACCACGATGGGCGGATCCTGGGCGGCGAGCCAGTCCGCATGACTGGCCGCGGAGGCCTGCTGCTCAAACGTGGGAAAGTAGTAGGTCGTCGCGAACGGGGCCGAGGTGACGGCGCTGCGCACCGCTTGAATGAAATCGCGCACCTGCTCGCGGGTGTACGCGTCCCGCCGGACAAGCTGAACGGCCATTTCGTTCTGAGCGTGAAAGGTCGGCGGAAACAGAACCGCCCCGAGCACCGCCTGCTGACCGGCGGCGTGAAGCGTGAGCTGATCGAACTGCGCGACGGAAAGCCCGATGAACGGGTCGAGGTGCTGCGACGCGAACGGGTGATGGAATGCGTAGCTGTTGCTGTTCTGAAAGTAGACCCGCTGCGGATCGCAAAGCAGGATCGTGAACTTGACCCACACCGGCGATTGAAACGGCGACACGACAAAGGGGTCGTAGGGCCCGTCGAGGGTGTTTTTCCACGCGGGCGCGGGCGTCACGGTGCAGCCGCCGCCGGTGATGATGACATCGTCCGCGCCGGCGACGGCCGGCGCGATAAGCGCAAGTACGAGCGCTGCGGGGCGAAAAACGGAAGGCATGCGCGGCTCCGAAGCCCGTCTCGCCATCGGCGTGCGGAGCGGGCGATCGAGCAGGCCGCCGGTCGGGGCGGAGGTGCGTCGGTCCGGTGGGGCGCGAGCGGGCGCCGCCGGACCGCCGGTATCAGTGTAGCGTCCCCCCGAGTGGGAAAAAGCGGCGCTGCGCGTCTGCCGGGTCGGCGGAGATTTCGGACCGGTTTTCGCCTGCCCGAGAGTACAATCAGGAAAGCTCACGTCGGCCTGTCGGTACGCTCCGTGGCACGACCCTCGTTCGGTGAACCTCATGATGTCGCGCGCCAGACACCTCTACGGGCTGAGCGTCGTCCTGTTGCTGGCGTGCGCGCCGGCGCTCGGGCAGGACGTGCGGATCGATGTGCCGGCCGAAGCGGTGGAGCTCGCGCCCGGCTGGCACGACTTCGCCGCGACGTCGCCCCTGGATCGACTCGGCCCGATCGAGAAACGCAGGTTTCCGTTGCCCGGCGGCGGGTCGCACACGAACATCGTGGTGCTGACGGGCTACTGGCCGCCGACCAACGAGATGCTTCGCCGCTTCAGCAACAACGCGACGCAAAACCCGGCCGGCTGGATCGGGCGGAACTGGGAGGGCCGCGGCTACGATGTCTATGCGTTCTTCCCCGAGTTTCCGGGTGGGCTGGGGCGCGGCGTCGGCGATTTCGAGGTGGATTACCAGGACACCTCGGCGGATTTCTGGTCGCTGGTGCCGGCGCTGGAGCCGGTCGGAATCGTGACATTCAGCCGCGGAAACGTCGGCGTCGAGTGGGACATCGAGGGCGGCAACCGCACCTACTCGTCGGCGGCGTGGACTCCCGATTACCTCGCGCCGACGCGCCCGACCGCAGACCTGCCGATCATGAGCGAGACGCCCGGCACAGTGCGCTACTCCACCCATCCGATGGCCGAAATTCGCACGTCGGTGCAGCAACTGGGGCTGGGGCTGAATGTCTACATCTCGCCTGTGGACGACGGCACGTTTCTCTCGAACTACATCGGCTATCACGGCAACTGGTACCGGCTCATGCACTCGGCGCTCACCGATCCGGCGCTGTGCATCTGCGCCGGTCACATCCACGTCGGCACGGCGGTGTCGGTGGCAAACGGCGAGCTGGCGGCCAGGCAGTCGCTCCGTCGAGTGCTCGACCGGCTCGATCAGCAACTGGCGGTGATCCGCGCGCGGGGCGACCTGAACTGCGACGGGGAAACGAACGGCTTCGACATCGACGCCTTCGTGCTGGCGATGGTGAATGCGGAGGCCTATGCGGCGGCGTACCCGGGGTGCGACATCGGCCGAGCGGACGTGAACCTGAACGGGCGGGTGGATCACTTTGACATTGACCCGTTCGTCGCGCTGCTGATGCAGCCCTGACGGGGCGGGGTTTGTTTTTCGGGGGTGCGGGTGGGATAATCAGCCGGTCGCGGCACGCCTCCCCCGTCCGCGGCGGGTGCCGGCATCCCGGATGCGCGAGATCAGCGCGCGGGCGGCGCGAAAACCGGGGAAGAACAGGGCTCGGCGAGCCATGTCCAGCGATTTCATGCCGTTGCGGGGTTGGGATCACATCGAGTTCTACGTCGGCAACGCCAAGCAGTCAGCGCACTTTTACGACAAGGTCTTCGGCTTCCGGCCGGTTGCGAAGCTGGGGCTGGAGACCGGCTCGCGCGATCGCGCCAGCTATGTCATGGCGCAGGGGAACATCCGCTTCGTGTTCACCAGCGCGTTGCGACCGGATCACGAGATCGCGCGGCATTGCGCGCTGCGCGGCGACGGGGTGAAGTGCATCGCGCTGGAAGTGAACGACTGCGAGGCTGCGCTGCGCGAGGCGAAGTCCCGCGGGGCGACGGTGCTGCAACCGGTGCAGGCGCAGGAGGACGCGCACGGGACGATTCGCAGCGGCGTCATCAAGTATGCCGGCGACACCGTGTTCAAGTTCGTGGAGCGGAAGGACTACCGCGGCGCCTTCATGCCCGGTTTCGCGCCGATCGAGGCCCGCGGCGCGGCCGCCCCCACCGGGCTGGCGGCGGTAGATCACATCGTGACAAACGTCTATCTCGGCGAGATGGACTACTGGGCCCGCTGGTTCGAGCGCGTGATGGGTTTTTCACAGCTTACGCACTTCACCGACAAGGACATCAGCACCGAGTACAGCGCGCTGATGAGCAAGGTGATGGAGAATGGCAGCGGGAAGGTGAAGTTCCCGATCAATGAGCCGGCCGAGGGGCGGCGCAAGAGCCAGATCGACGAGTATCTGGACTTTTATTGCGGCCCGGGCGTGCAACACGTCGCGATGAACACCAAGGACATCTGCAAGACGGTGCGGGCGCTGCGCGAGCGCGACATCGACTTTCTGCGCGTGCCGGACACCTATTATGAGGACTTGGAGCAGCGGGTCGGCAAGATCGACGAGGATTATGCCGAGCTGCGCGAGCTGGGCATCCTGGTGGATCGCGACGAGGACGGCTACCTGCTGCAGATTTTCACGCAGCCGATCCAGGATCGGCCGACGCTCTTCTTCGAGGTGATCGAGCGGCACGGCTGCCGCGGCTTTGGGCAGGGGAATTTCAAGGCGCTGTTTGTCAGCCTGGAGCGCGAGCAGGCGCGGCGGGGGAACCTGTGACGGCGGCGGGCGGCTCCGCGATCACGACGACCATCGCCGAAGCCGTCATTCCGGGCGCGCGTTTCGATCGGCTGCGGTTTTCTCGCGCAGCGTGAACACGCCTTCCGCCCGTGGTTGCACTACCATCCGTCGCCCGCTACAAGGACGGGTTTGCCCCCGTCCGGTCGGTCCGTCCGCGCCGGATCGGGATCGATCCCGGCGGGGCCGGGCGACCGCCGATGAGCGGTCGGCCCTGACCGCCCCCCCTGACCCCAGTCGAAAGCAGCGCGCGTGAAACTATCCAACGTCCGAAACATCGCGATCATCGCCCACGTCGATCACGGCAAGACCACGCTGGTCGACCAGATGCTCCGCCAGTGCGGCCAGTTTCGCGAGTCGCAGCTTCGCGGCGAGCGTATTCTCGATTCCAATGATCTTGAACGCGAACGCGGCATCACGATCCTCGCCAAGAACATCGCCATCCGCTACCAGGACACCAAGATCAACCTGATCGACACGCCCGGCCACGCCGACTTCGGCGGCGAGGTGGAGCGCGTGCTCAAGATGGCCGACGGCTGCCTGCTGCTGGTGGACGCTTTTGAAGGGCCGATGCCGCAGACGCGCTTCGTGTTGCGGAAGGCCTTTGAGTACCACCTTCGGCCGGTCGTGGTCATCAACAAGATGGATCGCTCGGACGCCCGGCCGCGCGAGGTGCTGGACGAGGTGCTGGACCTGTTCATCGAGCTGGGCGCGGATGAGGCGGCGCTGGACTTCCCCGTGATCTACGCCTCCGGCGTGGCAGGCTGGGCCACGCCCGACGTCTCGCGCATCGGCGAGGACATCTTTCCGCTGTTCGATGCGATCATGAAGCATGTGCCCGCGCCCGAGGTGGACGACACGCTGCCGGTGCAGATGCTGGTCACGACGCTCGACTACAGCGATTACGTCGGTCGCATCGCGATCGGGCGCGTGTTTGCAGGGACGCTGCGCGCCGGCGAGCAGGTGACCGTGATTCGGCGCGACGGGCGGCACGTGAAGGAGCGGATCAACGAGCTGTTCGTCTTTGACGGGCTGGGGCGGGCCAAGGCCGGTGCGGTGGTCGCCGGGGACATCGGCGCGGTGGTCGGGCTCGAGGAGATCGACATCGGCGACACGATCGCCGATTTCGAGAATCCCGAGCCGCTGCCGATCCTGCGGATCGACGAACCCACGCTGCACATGACCTTCCGCGTCAACGACTCGCCCTTCGCCGGGCGCAGCGGCAAGTATCTCACCAGCCGCCACATCCGCGACCGGCTGGAGAAGGAGCTCCAGAAAAACGTGGCGCTGCGCGTCGAGCCGGGTCCGACGCCGGAGGAGTTTCACGTCTCCGGGCGCGGCCTGCTGCACCTGTCGGTGCTGGTGGAAAACATGCGCCGCGAGGGATTTGAGATGGGGGTGGGCAAGCCGAAGGTGATCTTCCGCGAGGATGCGGGCCACAAGACCGAGCCGATCGAACTGTGCGTGATCGACGTGCCGACGGCGCACCTCGGGCCGGTGATGGAGCTGATGGGCAACCGGCGGGCGGTCTGCAACAAGATGGAGTCCCGCTCGGACCACACCCACCTGGAGTTCACGATTCCCGCCCGCGGACTGATCGGCGTGCGCAGCCGCCTGCTCACGGCCACGCAGGGCACCATCATCATGCACCACAATTTCTACGAGTATGAGCGGCTGCGCGGCGCCATTCCGGGTCGCGCCAACGGCGTGATGATCTCGACCGACAACGGCCCGGCGACGGCCTATGCGATCGAGGGGCTGGCGGATCGCGGCGTGATGTTCATCTCCCCGGGCGACCCTGTGTACGAGGGGCAGGTCGTCGGCGAGCACAACCGCGACAATGACATCGAGGTCAACGTCTGCCGCACGAAGAAGCTCACCAACGTCCGCGCCGCCGGCGCCGACAAGACGGTCGTGCTGCGCCCGCCGCGGCAGATCACGCTCGAGATCGCGCTGGAGTTCATCGAGGACGATGAGATCGTGGAGGTGACGCCCGAGGCGATCCGCATGCGCAAGCGGCTGCTCAAGGAAGCCGACCGCAAGCGCGCCAGCCGGGCCGCGGCACGGGTGGACGGATAAGCCCAGGTTCTTCGGCGCGCGTCGCGCCGCCTTCACAGGAACAGGCCGATGGAGTTCGATTTCGCCCGCGACGTCCCGATTCTCGAGCGCACGCCGGCCGTGCTGAAGACGTTAATCCTAGGCCTGGACGATGGCTGGACGCAGCCCGACTACGGTCCGGGCACCTGGTCCGTACACCAGGTCATCGGCCACCTGATCCACGGCGAGCGGACCGACTGGCTGCCGCGGGCGCGCGTGATCCTCGAGCAGGGCGAAGGCGGCGTGTTCGAGCCATTTGATCGCGCGGGACATGCCGCGCTGTGCCGCGAGAAATCACTGCCGGAACTGCTCGACATTTTTGCGGCTGAGCGGGCGGCGCGGCTGCTGGAGCTGCGTGGATTGAATCTCGGAAAGGCCGACCTGCTTCGCCGTGCGCGGCATCCCGTGCTGGGCGAGGCAACGCTCGGGCAACTGCTCAGCACCTGGGTCGTGCACGACCTGAATCACGTCGCGCAGGTCTGCAAGGCAATGGCCTATCAGCATCGCGTGGAAGTGGGGCCGTGGGAGCGATACCTGTCGATCCTCGCAGCGCCGGCGGCGCGCTAATCCCCGTCGAAACTACCGGCGGTTACGCCGCCGCACGGCGCGGACGAGTGGCCGTCGGCGGCGCCGCGGCCGCCGGCGCCGGCGCCGGCGCCGGCGGAGCAAATCCGCCTGCCGGCTGCGCAACCGCCCCAGCCGAGGCAGTTTCCGCGACGGATTCCCCCGCCGCGGCGGCGGCTTCCGTCTCCGTTGCCGGAACCGCCACACGCTCCGCGACGGTCGCCGTTTCATATCCCCAGACCGAAAGCAGCTGATCTGTGGTCGCGTCGAGGCCGAAGCGCGCCGCGTGGAGTCGCGCCGCCCGCCGCAGTGCCGGCAGGCGCGCCGCATCGTCCAGAAGCATCAGGAGCGATTCCGCCATTTCATCCGCGTTACTTGCCGCAAAGGCGTAGCGCAACAGCGCTGGGGCGGCCGCCTCCAGCGGACCCGGCAGGCGCGACACGGCCACGGGCACCCCGGCGCACTGTGCCTCCACCGCGGCCAGGCCGAAGCCCTCGGAGACGCTCGGGAGCGTGAAGGCGTCCATGGCGGCCAGGTACGGCGCGACGTCCGCCTGCTGCCCCGCGAAAATCACCCGCTCCTGCAGGCCCAGCTCCGCCACACGGGCGCGCGCTTGCGCCTCCAGCGGCCCGGCTCCGACCAGCAGGAATCGCACGTCGGGCCGCTCCGCGACTACGCGCTGCGCCGCTTCGATCAGCCCCAGGTGATTCTTCTGCCACACGAACCGCCCCACGTGGCCGATCACCGCCGCGTCGTCGGGAATGCCCAGCGACCGCCGCACCGCGCCGCCGTCGGCGGGAGCGCTGAAGCGATCCAGGTCAATGCCGCAGCGCACCACGCACATCCGCGAATCGGTGGCCCACTCGCGCGGAAACCAGCTCTTGAGCGCCGCCCACGAGCAGCCCACGATAGCCGTCGCATCGCGGAGCACGTAGCGGCGGATCCAGGCGTGATACGCGCGGCGCTTCCAGTCATTGCGATGGCCGGCCGAGACGTTGTGGTAGTGGGCGATGCGGACGGGAATGCCGATGCGACGGGCTGCGGTGAGCATGGGGCCGGCGAAGTCGCCCGCGTGGTTGTGAATCACGTCGTAGCGCCCCTGGCGGCGCAGGGCCGCCTCAAACTGCGCCACGAACTTCAGCGGGTTCTTATAGAGCGGGCAGTGCCACACGCGGCAGCCCAGCGCCTCCACGGCCGGGATCAGGTCGCCATCGGGCGTATCGAACACGCATACGTCCACCTGCACGTCGGGGTGACGCAGGGAACGCAGGAAGTTCATCAGCGCCGATTCGATCCCCCCGCCGGAATTCAGCGACGCCACCGCTACAAGCGCCCGCATGCTCCGCTCCTGCCTGTTCGCTCCGCGATTCCCTTCGCTGCCAGGTGGGCTGTCGGCGGACCCCGCGCAGGGGCGAGACCGGCTCCCGATAGGTTTATGGAGTCGAGTTCTCGGAATTCCACCCGCAGGCGCCAGAAAAGGTGATATCAGGGCCGCAGTGGGGTTTTTATTTCGGACCTGAAATCTGGGAATCACCCGCCACGGTCGATCAGGAGGGTCAAATCGACCCTTGAATGGACGCGATGGGAAAGCGCCAGGGGGGTGTGCGCGGATTCGCCGGGGTGGAACGCCGCAGTCCGATCAGCCGCGCGGGTGGTCGTCAGGGGGGGTGGCGCGCCCCGGCGGAATGGCGCTCGACCGGGCGGTACTGCGGCTTACTTCCCGCGGCGCGGACGCTCCGGCCCGCCGGGCGGCCGGCCCGGCCCTTTACCGCGCTCCTCGCGCATCCGCTTGCCGTCGGCCTCCGCGCCGGCAATCACGGCCGCGAAGCGCTCGTCCACGATCTCGGCGCTGCGGGCTTCCTGGTCGGCGGCGCGCTCACGGCGCGATGCCACGTCGCGATCCATCTTCTGTACTAGCAACTCGCGCAACAGGGCCGTCAACTCGTCTGCCTGGGTCGTCGAGCCGCCCGCCGCCGCCTCGCGCGCCGCCTGGATGTCCGCGATCAGCGCCCGCACGGGCGCGGGGTGAACCGCCGGGTCGGACGTCGGATCCAGCACCGCGGCCAGGCGCTCCTCGATCAGTCGGTCGCGCTCGCGCTCCATCGCGTCCGCCTGCATTCGCAGCACGCGCGCCTCTGTCGCCACCGATTCCACCAGTGCCGTGCGCAGCTCCTCTTCCACGCGATCGCGATTGAACGTGGGAGGCATCTGCGCGGTGAATGCGCGGGTCAGCATCCGGCGGCAGCGCTCCACGCGGAACTGCTGCTGCGCATGGGCGACCAGCACACGCCCGGCGTCCGGGTGTGCCGCGGAGATCCGCCGCAGGAAGCGCAGCCGCGGAGCCATGTGCGCGAAGCGCTGAGAGAACTGCTCTGCGTCGCGGCCCTGCTCCTCAGTGAGTACCGCGTGCAGCGCCGGCAGCGTCTGTCGTGTGAACTCCAGCAGCTCGGCTTCTTCGCCGGCGCGCAGCTCGCCCTCATCCTCCGGGCCGGGCCGCATCGGCCAGCCGCGCAGCATCGACAACATGCCGCGCTCGGGCGCTCCTTCGCCGCCCCAGCGTCGCATCCGCCGTGGACGATCGTCCTGTTCGCCGGCGGCGTCCACGACCGGTGCGCTGGCCGCGGCCGGCTCGCCGTCGCGGCGCGCGGGAGGGTCATCCGGCGCTGCCGCTCCGGAGAGCGCCCCCAGCCACATCGCGCACAAAGCCGCCAAGACGTGACGAGTCATCAGGCCCCCAATGCATCCAGCGCGTGCAGCGCGCGTTCAAAATCTTCCAACGTGTCGCGCCAGTCGCCGCCGGAATCCGGTCCCTCGTCCAGCCACAGGCTGCGGACGCGCTCCTGTGAGCGGACGATCGCCGCCGACCAGTCCTCAAGCAACCCGCTGGCGCCAGGCGCAACGGGCGGGCCGCCGGTGCCGAAGACCGCGATGGCGAGCGCCGCCGCGGCCGCCCCCAGCGGTCCGAGGGTGCGTAGCCGCCGAGCCAGACGTTGCTGACGCCGCGCCTCGATCGCCAGCCGTGCGCGGATCCGGTCCGACAGCGCCGCCGGCGGCTCCAGCGCCGCTGGAAGTCCGCGCAACAGCGCCAACTCCGCGTCCACGGCCCGCTGCATGTCCTGAACCGGTTGACTTACCGACATCTTGCCGTCCTGAACGCCCAACCCGAAAACCGTTCCCGTCGCCCGGCGTACGTCGCCGATCAGCGTCACCGAATCGGTCACTCGCCATCCGCGTTGCGAACAGCGCCTCGCAGCCGTCCCAGCGCCCGATGTGCCCGCGCCAGCGCCGTCCCGAGCGGCACGCCCAGCAGTTCGGCGATCTCGCGGAACGACAGCTCCGCGTGATGACGCAGCGCCAATATCTCGCGGTCCATCTCCGGCAACGCCGCGAACTCCCTTTCGAGCCGCTGCGCCTGCTCGCCGCTGATCAACACATCCAGCGCGGATCGAGCATGCGGGTCCGCCGTCGTGTCACGCACCGTGCCGTCGTCTGCGTCGATCTCGTCCAGTCGGGCGACGAATCCGCGCCGCCGGCGCTGCCGCATGTGGTCGCGCGCCAGGTTCGCCGCGATTCGAAAGATCCACGCCTCAAAACGCCCATCGTGAACATACGTCTCAATCGTCCGAACGACCCGCAGAAAAGTCTCCTGCAGCAGGTCGTCGGCAACGTCGCGGCTCGGCAGCAGCCGCATCAGAAACCCATATACCCGCGGCGAAAACAGGCGGTACAAACGATCGATCGCCGCAGGGCGGCGGGCTCGCGCGTCGGCCAGCAGCGCGTCCAGATCCGACTGCTCCACGAATTCCTCTACGGGGCATAACGGAGTGACAGCCCGTCAATTGCATTCAGCGCCTGCATGGCCGCCCGTTGCTCTGGGAGAGACAATTATCGGACGATTGGCCGGATTGCAACACGTCAGGGCAGAGCGCCCACGTCCGAGCCGGCCGCCGTTCGCAGCAGCTCATTCCAGCGGTTGAACTCGTCGCGCACTTCCTCCCGTCGCCCACGCTTCATGCCGTTGGCGACGTTCGGCCCGGTCGGCGCGTCAAGCAGCTCGCGCAGCGCGCGGTCGGCATCCTCGATCACGTTCTCGGCCGCATCGCGCGCGGTCACCAGGATCGCCCCGGCATCATCCTTCACGTCGATCAACGGCCGCGCGCCGCTGATGTAGTGCGCGGCCGCGTGACGCAGCATCCTCCCCGCCGCCAGCGCCGCCTTCTTGCGACCGGCGTCATCCAGATGTGCGCGAACCGCCAGCAGCGCCCGTAACCCGGCCGGATCGGCGGAGTCCCATAGCGGCGAGTTGGCGTCCAGCCGCGCTGCACGGGCATCCAGGATGTCGGCCAACGCCTCAGCCAGCACGCGCGGCTCGGCCGGCGCGGCGCCGGCGTCGCTGTAGTCCAGCGCGAGATAGATTGCCTTGAGCGCGCCGTGCGAAGCCTCCGTTCGCCCCGCCTTGCGCAGCGCTGCGACCGCCGTGCCGAAGGCCGGACCGCCTGGGGCCAGCCGCGCCCGCAGCGAGCGCAAGCCCGCGGCCGCGGCCGCCCGAGCGCCGGCGTCGGGATGTGCGAGCGCCTCGCTCAACAGCGGCGTCAACTCGGCGGCGGCGCCTTCACCTAGACCCGCGGCAGCCGCCAGCAGCCGCGCCGCGGCCGGCCCGCGCGTCTCGCGCAACCGCGCGCGGGTCTGCTCCAGCAGAATCTGGGCGTACATCGCGCGGAAGGGATCGGGTCCGTTGAACTCGCTGCGCAGCTCCAGCGCCGCCTGGCCGGCGGTGGCCCCGCTGGTCACGATTGTCTGCACCCGCCCCTGGATCCAGGTGGCCAGCTTGTCGCGATCGGGAGCGCTGCGAAGTTCGTCCAGCGGGCTTTGTGCAACCGCGGCCGTGGTGACGCACAGGGCGACGAATGCGCCCGCAAATCGAACTCGAAAGTGCATGGCGAGATCCTGCTGAGTCCCTGTCCGCGAGCGCCCGACCAACGGCATCGCCGCGCGAGGCTCCGCACCGCGGAGCGGCATTGTAGCGACTCCGCACCGGGACGGATTTGCGACCGCCGCCGCGCAATCGTCCGGCGCAAAAAAGAGGCACGGCGTGATCCCAGCGACGTCACGCCGTGCCGACCCGGCTCGGGCGCTCCGGAGGAGGGCGGAGCGGTCCCGGGCCGAGAGTTCGCAGACTGCCGTTCAACCAGCCGGTCAACTGGCCGACGATCCGTCGGTCGCCGGCGCCTCTCACCCTCCTCGAGCTTTGAACGCCTTGAACGCTTCGCACTGTTCCGGGTCGCTGCAACACACGTCGCGGATGTGCTCAAAAAACACCTCGCGCGGCAGGTTCACGTCCTTTCGTAGCGAGCAGCGCAGCGCGATCCGCGGCTTGGTCGTGCCCTTGCCGGTCAGCAGCGAGCGCAGGTACACTTGGCCCTTGCCGGCCGGACACTTCATCTCCCGGTCCATCCGCTGTTGCAGAACCGTCAGGTTCCCGGTTGTTTCCTCCGGCGCCAGCGGCGGCCCGAAGGCGTCGGCCACCGTTCGCGGCACGGGCGCTGCGCGCGCTCCGGCCGCCGGCGGGTCCGACGACTTTCTCATGAATCCGAACATCGCGATCTCCCAGGACGCACGAAAAAAAAGTCGGGCGAAAGATCGCCCGGATAAGGACAAGTCGCCACGGCGGACAGCTTCTGCCCGCCGTGGCATCGGAGCGCGCAGGCGGTTCGACAGCTGCATGGTGAGCGGCCAGGCGCAGCGCGAGCCCGCCGGCGAGGCGCACACATCCCAGCGCGCGGCCCCAACGTCCGCGCGCAGCATGAGCAGCCGCGCTAGCGCGTCAAATTTTCATATGGGTAGATGTCGCGGCGGGCGGGTCTGAATCGGATGAAAGCGGATTACAGTCAGAAAAATCCGAATAAGACTATGAGAGCAATCGATATAAATGATCGACGCCGCTCGCCTGTTCTGATACTACCCTGCCCCACGTGAGAATCAAACCGCTATTTCGGGTCCCACGCGCCCGCCGCGCATGGTCCGGATAACCCGTCAGCCGCCCTTCGCGTATCCCTGTGGGTGGGCCTGATGCCAGCGCCACGCCGACGCAACCACCTCCTGCAGGTCGGTCCATCGAGGGGCCCAGCCCAGCCGCTCGCGAACGCGCCGCGGATCCGCGTACAGCGCCGGCGGATCGCCGGGCCGGCGAGCAACCACCTTCGCCGGAATCGCGTGACCGGTTGCGGAACGCGCTGCCTTAATCACCGCCAGCACCGAGTGCCCGATGCCGGTGCCGACGTTCAGAAACTCCGCCCGCCCCGGCTCAATCGCCCCGACCGCCGCCACGTGCGCCGCGGCCAGATCCTCGACGTGAATGTAGTCGCGGATGCACGTGCCGTCCGGCGTGGGGTAGTCGTCTCCCAGGATGGCGATTTCGGAGCGCTGGCCCAGGGCCACTTGCAGTATCAGCGGGATCAGGTGCGTCTCCGGCTGATGCCCTTCGCCGATCGTGCCGTCGGCCGCCGCTCCGCTGGCGTTGAAATAGCGCAGCGATATTGAGCCAAGCCCCCACGCGGCGGCGCAGTCGGCCAGCAGCCATTCGACCGCCAGCTTGGTCTCGCCGTAGGGGCTGATCGGGGCCCGCGGCATGTCCTCGACCAGCGGCAACCGCTCCGGCGGGCGGTACACGGCGCAGGTGCTGGAAAACACCATTCGGCGTACGCCCGCTTCCTGCACGGCCTCGAGCAAGTTCATTGAGCTGAGCACATTGGCGCGATAATAGAGCAGCGGCTGCTGCACGGATTCGCCGACGTTGATCAGCCCGGCAAAGTGCAGCACCGCCTCCGGTGCGGCCCGCTGCAGCGCCGTGCGGATGGCGACCGGATCGAGCAGGTCGCCCACCACCAGTTCAGCGCGCGGATCGACTGCGGCACGATGGCCGTTGACGAGATTGTCGAACACGGTGACGGCGTGTCCGGCTGCCAGCAGCGCCCGCACGCAGTGACTGCCGACATAGCCTGCCCCGCCGGTGACAAAGACGCGCATGGGGGATTCCTGGGTGCGGAGTCGCGCCCTGTCGCGCCGCCGCCGCCCGGATCATCGCGGACGCCGCGCCGCCGTCAAGCGCCCTTCATCCGGGATTGAGGGGCGCGCTTCGCCGGGCTACTCTCTGCACTGTGGGTTCAGAGGCCGACTATCCCGTCGCGAATACACCACCCGCCGATCCGGCGCTTCCCGCCGGCGCCGCGCCGGATGCGAGCCAGGCGCCCCCGGCAACCGCGAACTCGCAGTCCGTGCCGCCGCCGCTACCGGAGCGGCTGATCCCCGAGCCGCCGGCGGTGAGCCGTCGCCGCAAGGTCGGCGCGAAACGCAAAGCGGGAACCGGGCCGGATGCCGCGTCCGTTCCCGACGACGGACTCACGCCCGCGATGCGCCAATGGCACGAGCAGAAGCGAATTGCCGGTGATGCGATTCTGCTTTTCCGCATGGGGGACTTCTACGAGCTGTTTCACGGCGACGCCGAACTGGGAGCGCGGGTGTTGGGTCTGACCCTCACCAGCCGCGACGGCGGAGAAACGCCGCTGGCCGGAATTCCGTATCACGCGCTGCCGAGCTATCTCGCGAAGCTGGTCGCCGCCGGACATCGCGTCGCGATCAGCGAACAGGTTGAGGACGCCCGCCAGGCGAAGGGCGTGATCCGCCGCCAGATCGTGCGGGTCGTGACGCCGGGCACGCTGACCGAGGATGCGCTGCTGCGCGGCGACGAGAGCAACGTGCTGGCGGCCGCGTTTATCGACGGGCCATCCGCCGGCCTGGCGGCGCTGGAACTGTCGACCGGCGAGATGTGGGTGCAGGTCTGTCCGCGGGCACAGTTGGCGGCGGAACTGGGGCGGCTCGATCCGGCCGAGGTGCTGCTGGCGGATGAAGCGCCCGGCGAGCGCCTTGCGCTGGAAGACGCGCTGCACGAGCAATTCGACGCGGTCCTGACCTATCGCGCCGCGGCGGATTTTTCAGTGTCGCGCGCCGCCGAGCGCCTGTCGGCGCAGTTCGAAACCCGCGGGCTGGAGGGATTCGGCTTCGACCGCATGGACGCCTCGTTGCAGGCCGCCGGCGCCCTGCTGGCCTATGCCAATGAGACGCAGCGCTGTGACCCGCGACACATTCGCCCTCCGCGACGACGCGGCGCGGAGGAGTTTCTCGGGCTGGACCCCGCGACGCTGCGGTCGCTGGAAATCGAGCGGACCCTCCGCAGCGGCCAGCGCGAAGGCTCGCTGCTGGCGGCGGTGGACGGCACGCGCAACCCGATGGGGGCGCGCCTGCTGCGCGAGTGGCTGTGCTACCCGCTCCGCGACCTGTCGGCCATCCGTTCGCGCCAGCGGGCGGTGGCGGCGCTGCGCGCCGATCCCGGCCGGCGCAGCGCCATCCGCGAGGCGCTGCTGCACGTCGGCGACCTGTCGCGCATCATCGGCCGCGTCGGCGTCGGGCGCTGCACACCACGCGATCTGCGCTCGCTCGCAAACGGCCTGCGCCGCCTGGCTCCACTGCGCGAGCTGCTCAACCAATCGGGCTGCGACGACCTGGACGCGCTGCGCGACGAGCTGGCCGGGCTGGAGGAGCAAACCGCCGCGCTCGATCGGGCTTTGCGTCCGGACGCCCCCATCACCATGCGCGACGGCGGCATCTTCGCCGATGGCTATCACGCCGAGCTGGACCGCCTGCGCGTGATCGCCCGCGACGGGCAGCGCTGGCTGGCCGAGTATCAGCAGGCCCAGCAGCGCCGCACCGGCATCCCCACGCTCAAGGTCGCCTTCAACAAGGTCTTCGGCTACTACATCGAGGTGACGCAGACGCACGCATCCCGCGTCCCGGATGACTACACCCGCCGCCAGACCGTCAAGAACGCCGAGCGCTACATTACCGCCGAGCTGCAGCGCTTCGAGACCGACGTGCTGACCGCCGACGCACGCGCCCGCGAGCTTGAATATGAGCTGTTTTGCCAGGTGCGCGACGGCCTGCTGCCGTGGATGGAGCGGCTGGCCGCGGCCGCCTCCGCCATCGCGCGGCTCGACGTGCTGACCGGCTGGGCGGAACTGAGCGTCCGCCGCGGCTACTGCACGCCCGAGTTTACCGACGACCCGCGACTGGAGATCCTCGAAGGCCGGCATCCGGTCGTGGAAGCGGTCGGCGCGAGTGGCTCGTTCGTTCCGAATGACACGCGACTCGCCGCCCGCGACAGCGCGGAGCAGAAATCCGCCGTGACAACGCCCTCCGACGGCGGTCCCGCCCCCACGCTGGCGCTGATCACCGGCCCGAACATGGCCGGAAAGAGCACCTATATCCGGCAAGTCGCGCTGCTGACGCTGCTGGCGCACTGCGGCTGCGACGTGCCGGCCCGGCGCATGGCGCTGGGCGCGGTCGATCGCATCTTCACGCGCGTCGGCGCGGCCGATGAGCTGGCCCGTGGACAATCGACGTTCATGGTGGAGATGATCGAAACCGCCAATATCCTTCACAACGCCACGCCCCGCAGCCTGGTGATTCTCGACGAGGTGGGGCGCGGCACCAGCACCTTCGACGGCCTGGCGCTGGCATGGGCGATTACCGAGCACCTGGCGGCGCGGGTCGGCTGCCGCACGCTGTTCGCCACCCACTACCACGAGATCACCGAGCTGGCCGAGCTGATCGACGGTATCGAGAACTTCAACGTCGCAGTCCGCGAATCGGATGAGGCGGTCGTATTCCTGCATCGCATTCTGCCCGGGGCCGCCAACCGCAGCTTCGGCCTGCACGTTGCGAAGATCGCCGGTGTGCCGCGCGACGTGCTGGAGCGCGCCAACGCCGTGCTGAACGACCTCGAGCGGCACTTCTCGCGCGAAGCGCAGCGGCCCGTGCTGGCCGCCGCGCAGCGCCGCCGAACGCGCCAGTTGCGCCTCTTCGAGGAACCGGAGGAGGTCGTCATCCGCGAGCTGCGCGGCAGCGCAGCGCTCGCGCTGGACGGCCCGGCGGCGCAGCGGCTGATCGAAAGCTGGCGAAAAGTGCTGGATCCGCCGGCCGGCCCGATCGGCCGATGAAATCGCACGGCCGGAGCTTCGCGCCGAGCGGCCGCCGCGGCGGCTGCGCTCGGTATACTTCGCCCCTCGTACCAGCCCGAACCTGTTGGAGAGCCTGACGATGGCCGATGCGGCGCGGATGGAAAAGATCGTTTCGCTGGCGAAGCGCCGTGGCTTTGTCTACCCGTCGAGCGAGATATACGGCGGCATCGGCGGATTCTGGGACTATGGTCCGCTGGGCGTCGAGCTGAAGCGCAATATCAAGGCCGCCTGGTGGCAGGACCACGTCGTCAATCCGCCCGACGGGCCGGACGGTCAGCCGATCGAGATGGTCGGCGTGGACTGCACGATCATCATGAACCCGCGCGTGTGGGTGGCCAGCGGGCACGCGGGCGGATTTTCCGATCCGATGGTGACGTGCAAAACGGAGGGCTGCCGCAAGCTCTACCGCGCCGACCAGTTGCAGAGCAGCGAGTGCGGACTGCGGCCCAGCAAGTGCCCGGGGGCGCACGACAAGTGCGACCTGACCGAGCCGCGCAGCTTCAACCTGATGTTCGAGACCTACGTCGGCGCGCTGCAGGACGAATCCTCCAAGGCCTATCTGCGCCCCGAGACGGCCCAGGGCATCTTCGTCAATTACAAGAACGTGCTGGACACTTCGCGCGTCAAGGTGCCCTTCGGCATCGCCCAGATCGGCAAGGCCTTCCGCAACGAGATCAACCCGCGCAACTTCACCTTCCGTTCGCGTGAGTTCGAGCAGATGGAGATCGAGTTCTTCTGCCGCGACGAGGACTCGATGAAGTGGTACGAGTTCTGGCGGAATCACCGCTATCGCTGGTACGTCGGGCTGGGTCTGCAGAGCGAGAAGCTGCGTTTGCGCGACCAGGCCAGCGACGAGTTGGCGCACTACTCCCGCGCCTGCGCCGACATCGAGTACCGCTTCCCCTTCTCGGACGACTTCCAGGAACTGGAGGGCTGCGCGCACCGCGGCTGCTTCGACCTGGCGCAGCACCAGCAGCACAGCGGCGCCGACCTCAGCTACTTCGACGAGGGCGCCTGGGCGAAATTTCTGGCGGAGCGCAAGGCCGCCGGTGAGCCGGAGCTGACCAAGGAGCAGAAGAGCGCGCTGGGCGCCAAGCCGCCCTATCGGTTCCTGCCGACGGTGATCGAGCCGTCCGCGGGCGCCGACCGTGCCACGCTGGCCTTTCTGTGCGAGGCCTACCACGAGGACAGCGCCCCCAACGACAAGGGGCAGATGGAGACGCGCGTGGTGATGCGCTTCCACCCGCGCCTCGCGCCGGTCAAGGCCGCCTTCTTCCCGCTGGTCAATAAGGAGGGCATGCCCGAGATCGCCGACGCGCTGCATCGCGCCGCCCGCCGTCACTTCAACACCGTGTACGACGACGGCGGCGCGATTGGTCGGCGCTACCGCCGTCAGGATGAGGCCGGTACGCCCTTCTGCATCACCGTCGACGGCGAGACGCTCCGCGACGGCACGGTGACCATCCGCGAACGCGACTCGCTGGCGCAGGTGCGCGTCGCGAAGGACCAGGTTGTCGAGTGGCTGCGCGAACGAATCGCGTAGCGGCGCCCTCGGAGTTGCGTCATGGCCGAGGTTCTCCGCACGCCGCGCTTGATCCTGCGCGAGTTGACCGGCAGCGACCTCGATTTTCTGACCGAAATGCTCGGTGACCCCGTCGTCATGCGCTTCTGGCCGGGGCCGCTGGATCGCGCCGGAGCGGCCCGCTGGCTGGCCGATCACCAATCCCGCTACGGCCGCGACGGGTTCGGCTACTGGCTGACGATCGATCGTGAGAACGGCCGCCCGATCGGGCAGGCCGGGCTGTTGTGGATGGAGATCGACGGCGCCGGCGAAGCGGGGATCGGCTACATGCTCATGCCGTCGCACCACGGCCGCGGCCTGGCACTCGAAGCGGCGCGCGGCGTGATCGGCTGGGCTCGCGAGCGCGGCATCGACTCACCGAGTTGCCTGGTGCGCCCGGAAAACGTCGCGTCGCTGCGGGTCGCGATCCGGGCGGGCTATCTGCCGCTGCGGATGGTGCAGTACAAGGGCTTCACGCATCTGTACCTCTCCCTGACTCCCGGGCATGGATCGGCCGTCACGTGATCAGCCGCGCCTCGGGCCACCACCGGGGCGCGCTGCGCTCGTCGCACGTCCCTTCATCGCGCTTCACTCCGCGCTCGGCGCAGCCACCGTTGTCGAACCGCCGGCCGCTTCCGCTGCGGCCCGCCGCGCCTTGATCTGCTCGGCCGTGCTCAGCGGCGTGAACCACGCCGGCAGTATCAGCAGCGCAAGCAATGACAACGCGATGGTGATGATCGCCGAGATGCCGATCCACTTCCGCGCCGAGGCGGACACCCACCCGAACGGCCGGTGAATCGCGGCCAGCGCCGCGTCTGCGGCGACATACAGCCGGCCGTGCGCCACCAGCGCAGCCGCGACCGATCCCCCCGACCCGGACGCCGAATCCGTGGTCGCCGCGTCAGACTCCGCCGCTTTCCCGGCCGCCTCGTCACCCGCAGCGGGCGGCGTTGCCGCGCTCGCGCTGCCCCCCGCAGCGGCCGCGCCTGCCGCGGGCGTGCCGGACCGGACGCTGAATTTTCGCGGAGCCGCGTCCGGGCGAACCGCGTCGCCGCGCAGCGCATCCTGCTGCTGCGGCACCACGATCGGCACCGCGGCCGGACCGGTTGTCTTGAGCGGACGATCCGCCGAGTCATCTTCAGCGGCCGATGTGTCGCCCTCACCGAGATCGGGCAGACCGCTGCCGACCGCCTCGGCCTGCGCGGCCTGAAGCTCTTCGTCCGTCACCAGCGGCGTCGTGCTCTCGCTCACGTCGGATTCCCCGGTCACTCGATGCGTTCAGGCTGATTCGGGCGTGTGTCCGCGACCGGTCCGAACCGGCAGCTCGAATCCCACGCCCGCCTGTGACGATCCGCGCACCCGCTCGGCGCGCAGCATCGGCGCAGCAGTGCATCGGCAGGTCGGGCGACCCGCTGAAGCCTGTGGATTCCGGCGCGCGCTGCCCTGTCGTCACGCGTGACGGAATGCCGCCGATTAACGCGAAACGATGTCCAATCGCGCGTTATCAAACCGGACGCCGTTCGTCCGAGATTTCGGCGCTACAGCGATCGGTCCGAGTTGCCGAAACGGCGCCCGGTATCGAATACTTCCAGGATGAGGGGGCGCGCCGCAGCGCGCCGGCGGCGCGGTTTCCCTGCGCCAAGAGGGGGTGCGATGTCGGCTTCCAGCGCACACGATCGAAATCCGTCCAATCGCAGGCCGCTCCATGCGCCACGGTCCGCCGCCGGTTCGGCGGCGACGCACGCCTGGGCAGCGCTGGCCGCGTGCGCAATGGTCGTTTCCTGGTCCGGCATGTCCGATGGCTCAGCGCTCCATGCCGCTTCCAGCACCGCCGCTCCGACCGCGCTCTCGGTCAACGCGCCGCGTGACAGCGCGCACGTGCCGCGCTGCGCCGCGACGTGTGAGCGCGCGCGGGAGAGTAGCGCGGCAGGTATCTCCGCCCCCGGCGGCACGATCACCCGCCCCGATGAACTCGCCTGTGCCGGCTCGCGCGCCGTGGGCGTCTCCGCCTGCTTCGCACCCGGCACGCCGATCGAGCAGATGAACCAGGCCCTGGCGGCAATTCCCGCGGCGCCCGGCGCGGCCTACGCGCAGTACGGCCGCTGGAGCTACACCGCCACCAACGGCGTCACCGGATCGGCCGGCACGCCAATCACGCTGACGTACTCGTTCCCGCCGGACTCGAATACCGGCAACCCCGCCACCAGCAACGTCATGCACGCGCGCTTCGACGCCCTGTTCGGCTCGCGAGAGGCGTGGAAAAACCTGTTCCGCGAGATATTCGACAGCTGGTCAGCCGTCAGCGGGATTCAGTACGTCGAAGTGCCCGACGACGGCGCCGCGTGGCCGGGGTCGATCGGCGCAGCGGGCGTGCGCGGCGACATTCGCATCCTGTGCCTGCCGATCGACGGACCATCCGGCACGCTGGCCTACAATTATTACCCCGACGTCGGCGACATGGTGCTCGATCGCGACGAAAACTGGGCTGCCGCCGCGAACAACTACCGCTTCCTGCGCAATATTGTCCTGCATGAAAACGGCCACGGGCTGGGTCTGGAGCACGTCCTGCCGCGCGACGGCACCAAGCTGATGGAAGCGTTTCTCAACACCAGCTTTGCCGGTCCGCAGGACGACGACATCCGCGGCGTGAACGCCTACTACGGCGACCGCTTCGAATCGAACAACCACTCCGGCACCGCGACCGAGCTGGGCGCCTTCGCGCCCGGCACCGTCACGACCCAGTTGTCGCTGCACGCTCACACTGACGTGGACTGGTACGCCGTCAGCGTCACCCCCGGCGCAACTCTGGCTTTCGAAGCCGCGCCCGTCGGCGGCAGTTACCCGGTCAGCCCCGATCCCGGCACGCCCGTGACGATCGACACGCGGGCCCGCATGCCGCTGCGCGTCGCGGTCTATCGGCCGGACGCCGTCACGCTGCTGGCCGCCGGCAACGCTGATCCCGGCCAGACGGCTGTTTCCTCGCTGATCTCGATTCCGGCCGGCGTCACACGGGTGTTCGCGCGCGTCAGCACCTCGGCGACCACGAGCGACGTGCAGCGCTACACGCTGCGCCAGACGCAGAGCGGCCCGTCGGCGCGGCGCTTGGCGCTGACGTCGCTGCCCAGCGGCGCGCAGGTGACCTCCTCGCCAATGGACAACCTCGGGCAGACGTCGGTGGCCGCACCGAACGAGCTGGCCTTCAACGACGGGCAGACCGTCACCCTCACCGCCGCGACCAACGTCGGCACGGCCAGCTTCGTGCGCTGGACCCTCGATGGTATTGCTCAGCCCGACGGCCAGCGCAACATCACGTTGGTGATGTTCGGAGATCGACACGCTGAGGCGCTCTACGCCGGCACGCTGACCGTCAGCGCCGGCCCCGACGCAACCATTGTCGCCGGTGAATCGGTGCGTCTGTTCAGCGCCGTAAGCGGCGGCACCATCCCTTATTCTTACAAGTGGACCCCCGCCGCCGGCGTGAACAATGACCGCACCGCGCACCCGTTCGCCAGCCCGACCCAGACCACCGGCTACACCCTGACCGTGACGGATGCCGCCGGCGCGGCGGCGACCGACAGCGTCACCGTGCACGTTGCACCGCCGCTGACAGCCGACGCCGGACCCAACCGCTTCGTGCGGCCCGGCGAGCCGTTCTCACTGACCGCGGCGGCCTCCGGCGGCGAACCGCCCTATCTGTATTCATGGTCGCCCACCACCGGGCTGGGCGTGACCAGCGGCGAGCAGGTCAACGGCCTCGTGAACTCGACGGCGGTCTATACCCTCACGGTCCGCGACGCTGCCGGGCGCGAAGCGCAGGACCGCGTAATCGTGGCGACGACCGGCGAGCTGACGGCGACATTGATCGAGGAAGTGACGATCCGGCTGGGCGAAAGCACCGACGTCGTCCCGACCGTCAGCGGCGGCGACCCGCCCTATCTGTATGAGTGGTCGCCCGCGCTGGGCACGTCAGCGCTCGGAGCGTTCGCCAATCTCGCGCCGCGCCAGACCACGCTCTACACGCTGCGCGTCACCGACGCCTTCGGACAGGAAGCAGTCGCGCAGACGCGAGTCGTTGTGATTCCGCGGCTGAGTGTCGCGATCGGCGCGAGCCAGATGACGATCGAAGATGGGCAGAGCGTGACGCTGTCGGCGCTCGTGACGGGCGGCGCTGCGCCCTACGCCTATCGCTGGGATCCGGCCGCTTCGCTCTCCGCGCCAGAGGGGCCGGCCACGCTGGCCATGCCCCGCGCGCCAACGGCGTACACGCTGACCGTGTCGGATTCCGCCGGCCAGAGCGCCACCGCCACGCTGACGATCCACGTCACGCGCACCGCCGGCGTGATCGCCGCCCCGGGCGGACTGTGCGGCGTGGGGGTTCTGCCGGCCGCTGCGCTGTTGCTCGCGCTGGGCGCGGGGCGACGCGGCGTGCGTAGACGGCGGTGAGGCGATCCGCTGGTTGCGGCGACCGGCCGGTCTATCAGTCTGTTGATGAAGTCGCCGCGGCCCTGAAAAAACGCGTTTTCGACAGCGCCAGCGGGGCTGAAAATGCGCTGGTGCCACTGCTCTTCCTGGAGCAGTGGCTTGACGATCGCACGCGTGAGATCGCGGCGTGGGGGCGGAGCGCAGCGTGGCGCATTATGACTCGGCAATGGCGGCGCTTCGCAAGACGCGCGAGGCGTGGAACGAGGCGGGCGATGCCCATTTCCTGACCTATTCCTGTTACCGCCGGCTGCCGCTGCTGACGCGACCGCGCTCGCGGGGCTGGGTGGTTCAGGCGCTGGACGAGGCGCGCCGCACACATCACTTGGCATTATGGGCATATGTCATCATGCCGGAGCACGTGCATGCGCTCGTTCTGCCGCGGCAGCCGCGCTACGAAATGCGGCGGATACTCGCGGCGCTCAAGCGGCCGGTGTCCACCGCGGCACGGCGGCATCTCGTTGAAATCGACGAGCAGCGCTGGCTCGCGCAGCTCACAGTGCGCTATCCGGATCGCGAAGGGATTCGATTCTGGCAGCCGGGCGGCGGGCATGATCGAAACATTTTTCGCGAGCGCGACGCTGCCGAAGTCATGGCGTATCTGCATGCGAACCCCGTCCGGCGCGGCTTGGTCGCGACGCCGGAGGATTGGGAATGGTCGAGCGCGCGCGCTTCTGGGCGGGTCGGACGGATGTGTTGCTGCGGATGGATCATCCGCACGATTGAGTCGTTTCGGCGTGTCGAATGCTGTGGTCGCAGTTTCAGATGCCGGAGACGAGTCATTTTGGTCACGACAGTCCCGCGTGAGAGCGGGCGTGCCGCGCCCCCGGCCACTGCTCCAGGAAGAGCAGTGGCACCAGTCGGACTTGCGACGGAGGTCGTTTACTGTGGCACCCGTGCTTTCCAACCGCGACATCGACGCCGACGGGGCGCTGACGAACTTCGACATCGATCCGTTCGTCACGCTGCTGCTCACCCAGCCATGAACCCACCCGTCTGGCGGTGACGCTCTATCCGCCGACAGCGGCGGCCGCCGCCTCCGCGCCGGCATGAATCTCAAAGAATCGATTCAGGTGTGTCACTTCGAGCAGGTTGGCGACAAACGGCGATGGCGCGGCCAGCGCCACTCGCGCCTCGAGCGTGTTGGCATAGGCCACCAGTCGCACCAGCGCCCCCAGCCCGGCCGACGACACGAAGCTCACGTCCGACAGGTCCAGTACCAGGCGCGTGGAAGCGCCCGTCACCGCGCTGAACAGGTCCGCCAGGCACTCACCGTCGCGGAGATCGCCGGAGAGCTTCACGATCTGCGCCGCGCCGGTTCGCGCGGCGGCGCCGTCGCTCACTTCGTCACCCCGTCGCGCTTCGCGATCCGGGCCGCGACGCTGATGCCGGAGTGCAGCCCGCCCTCCATGTAGCCCGCGAACTTGTAGCAGGTGTGCTCGCCCGCGAAATGCAGCCGCCCGCCGTGACCCTTGCGCAGCAGCGGCCCGACCGTCGTCACTTCGCCCGGCGCGGGGAAGGAGTACCCGGCCTGTGTCCACGCTTCGCCCGGCCAGTCCATGAAGCGCGACTGCACGAAGTTCTCACCGAAGCCCGGCAGCACCTTCTCGAGGTCAGCCTTGTAGGCCGCGTCGCGCCCGCCCTCGGGCTTGGCGCGGGCCGCCTCCGCGGTCGGTCCGCCCGAAAAGCTCGTCAGGCAGATGTTCTCGTCGCCCTCCTGCGCATCGGTCGCGTCCCAGGTCATGTTCACCACGTCCAGGTCGGCCAGCGCATACTGCGAGAGCTTGCGATCCAGCCAGAAGCGCTTCTTCACGTTTGCCAGGTACTTCACGTTCACGCCCATCTGCGGCTTGATCGCGTCCGGAAGACCCGGCTCGATCTTGATCTTCTTCCACGTCCCCGGCGGCGTCGCGAGCACCACGTCGTCGCATTCATAGGTGCGGTCATCCGCGCAGCGCACCTTGCAGCCGCCGGCGTTGATCTGGATTCCTGTCACCGCCAGGCCGAGCTGGATGCGGGCTGCGCCGATCGCGTCGGCCAGCTTGGCCGCGAGCTGCTGATTGCCGCCTTCGCAGCGGCAGGTCTCGGTGAGGTTCCAGTAGTCCTTGTTGATGTCGTTAACGGTGCCGCCCTTGATCGTCGCCAGGAAGCCGAGGTAGCTCTGCCGGGCGGTCGGCACGCCGCTGTTGGCGGTCCACTCGACCGTCATCGCCTTCTTGACCAGCGCGCTGCCCTCCGCCGCCGTGATCCAGTCCGCCAGCGAGCGTCGATCGAGCGACTGCGCATCGGGGCTGTCCCACGGCTCATCGGCGTTGATGCGCTCGGCGTCGCCGCTCATCTTCGTCTGCAGCGCCTCAAGCTCCTCGTAGACCTGCTCGGCTTCCTCGTCGCTGAGCAGCTTGCCATCCAGGTAGACGGGGTAGGACAGCTCCTCATCATCGGTCATCGGCAGCATCTTGAGCTTGAAGCGCTCGGCGTAGGCCTGCCAGGCGGGGTGATTGTCGCCGATCAGCTCCGCGCCGCCCTCAATCACGCGCCCGCTGAGCCAGTCCGTGAAGGTCAGCACGCGCCCGCCCAGCCGCTTGCGGGCCTCGACGACGCTGACGTCGTAGCCCGCGGCGATCAGTTCATGCGCCGCGGCCAGCCCGGCGAAGCCCGCCCCGATCACGACCACGCGCTTGCCGCCGCGCCGCTCCTGCGCCCAGGTCATGCGGCTCGACAGCAGCAGCCCCGCTCCGGCCGCGATCGAGGCGCGCAGCACGTCGCGACGGGTCAGTTCGTCCATGGGCTTGCCGAAACGACGCGCCAGGCGCGGAAACAGCGACAAGGACATGCTCAGGCTCCTTCGATCCGAAGCGGCTGCGAACGCATTACCAGTGATTGTGCGACCGGCGCTTCTGCACGTCCTCCGCCGGCGCTCCCGCGAGCGCGCATCCCGCGCGCCCGCTCCAACTCATCGGCGGGATCGTACCCGCCGATGCACCGGCCGACCACGACATTTGCCCGGCCGGCGGCGCTACTCTCCCAACTGCGCCAGCGCCCGCTGGGCCAGCTCGCGCCGTCCGCGCGTGTCGCGCAATCCCGGCGGCTCACGGCCGCCGCCGCTGGCTCCCTGCATGAGCGGCGCGGTGCGGTCCAGATATTCGCGATAGGCCCCGCGCGCATCGGCCGATCGCCCCAGCGCGCGATACAGCTCGCCGAGGAAGTACAGCCCGTTGAGCGCGCCGGGGTCGGAAACGGCCCGGATGGCCGGCAGAGCCGCCTCCAGCTCGCGCAGCGCCTCGCCTTCGCGGCCCGCGCGCTTGTGCAGCACGGCGATGTTCACCGAGTACACACCCGCCCGATACGGCGCGTCGCGCCGCCCCTGGTCGAACACGGCGATGGCGTCGTCGAAGCGGCCCTGCTTCTCGAGCGCGTTGCCGAGCTGATCGACCGCCAGCACGAAATCGGGATACTGACGCAGGATGTCGCGCAGGCGCTTTTCAGCCTCCGCGTAGCGCCCCTCCTGAATCGCCAGCATGGCGGCGATCACAATCTGATTGGTGACGAGCGGGTTCAGCTCCGCGGCGCGCTCGATCGCCGCCGCCGCGTCGGCGGTGCGGCCGCTCTGGCGATAGACCTCGCCCAACTCGGTCCAGGCTTTGGCGGATTTCGGATCGGCGCGCGTGGCGGCCTCCCACAGGGCTGTGTCGGTGCTCCAGACGGGCACATAGACCGCCGCGCGCACGGCGAAGAGCGTCGCCATTGCCGCCCCAATCGCCGCCACGCGCCGTTCGTCGCCCGGCTTCCAGCGCGCCAGCGCGTCGCGGATGAGTGCACCCAATGCCAGCATCGCGCCGAAGATCGAGAGGTACAGGTAGCGGTCGTGCACCATGTCCTCGCGGAGAAATACGCGCGTGTTGAGTGCGAGCGCAATGGGCAATAGGAACCAGACTCCCGCGAGGCGGTAGAGCGGGTCGCGCTGCCCGGCCCGCCAAAGAACTGCGCCGACTCCCAGCAGCAGCACGCCGGCCGCCACTCCGAGCAGCGCTTCGGCGCTGCCCTCGTGGAGCGGGCGCAGCGGGTACATCGGCGCCAGCCACAGCGGGAACAGTGCCTGTCGCAGGTAGAACAGCAGCACGTACGGCGCGCTCAGGACCATCGACGTGACCGACGCCGCGCCGGGCGGCGTCAGCATCGACCAGCCGACGATCGCGCCGCGCGCGCTCATGAAAATCGCCGCCGTCGCCGCGAAGGGAATCGTCGCCAGCACGGCGCTTCGCACCGCCGCCATCGCCGGGCGCCGATCCGCTCTCCGCAGGATCAACTCGGTCAGCGCCACGGCGGCGGGGTAGAAGATCGCGCTCTCCTTGCAACCCTGCCCCAGCAGGTACAGCAGCAGCGCCAACGACCAGAGCGCCCCGCCAGCCCCGCGCAGCGGACGCGACCGCGCCGCGAGATAGGCCAGGTACGATCCCAGTAACAGGCAGGTCATCAGTGGATCGGGAATCGCCGCGATCCACACCACCGATTCGACGTGTGCCGGATGCCCGGCGAACAGCAGCGCCGTTGCGGTGGCGATTGCCCAGCCCGCCGCGAGCCGCAGCGCCGTCGCATACACGAGCAGGCTCGCGGTCCAGTGCAGCAGCACGCAGACGACGTGCCAGCCCGTCGGCTCATTTCCAAACGCTCGATGGCACATGGCCTTGACGAACACAGTGGTCGGTCGCCAGTAGTTGCTCCACGCCGCTTGGCGATCCCCCTTGAAAGCCCAGACGTCTGACGTGAGCGCCTTCCAAAGCAGCGCCGGGTCCTGGATCAGGCGGTTCTGGAGGATTTCGTAGTTGTCGTCGTAGACGAAACTCGCCCTCGGCGCGGCCCAATAGGCGATCAGGACGATCAGCGTCACGCCGACGGCGGTCAACAGATGCAATCGCACCGCCGGCGCGACCGGGGGAATCGACGCGCCGGCGGGGGGGAGGCGCTGCGCCATTTCACGTGGAACACTCATCGCGCGGACTCCCTGAGCGCGATTCGCGACAGTCGAGCGTCGTGGAGCGCAATCCACAGCAGAATCGCGCCAATCACGATCAGCATCAGCAGGTGCGCGCCGGCGCTGCGGGCCGATTCCAGCATCCACAGCGCCATGCCGAGCAGCCAGACGACCAGGCCGGCCATGCTGAGGGTGCGGATGGAACGCGCGGCCCGATTATCCAGTGCGGCCGCGGTCAGGGCGGCGACCGCCGGAAAGGCCCAGATCAGGTAATACTGGCGCAATAGCGGCGAAAACACGAGCATTCCGAGCATGAACGCGCCGGCCAGGCACCATTGGCCGCGAGCGCCGCCGGCGTGGCCGATGTGCCAGCCGATGGCGATCAAGGCCAGCAGCAGCAGCCCCTTGAGGCCGCGCGCCAGCAGCATCACGGTCGGCTCGTCGAGCGAGACCGGCGAAAGGCCGACGCGGTGGGCGTGTCCATCCAGCAGCCAGCGGGCCGCGACGATCTCGATGGATTGATTCCTGCGATCCACGAAATGCTCATCCAGCGTGTCATCGACCAGCCCGCGGGCGGGTGCGCCCTGGACGTTGTACTCGACCCACTCATGGTGGTAGCGCTGCGTCGCTTCCCAGCCGAACACAATGACGCAGGGCAGGATCGTGAGCACCAGTCCCCAGACAATGAACCAGGCGCCGGCACGCCATTCGCGGCGCGCGATCAACCACAGCAGCATGATCCCGGGGAGGATTTTCAGGATGGCCGCCGCGGCCAGCAGCGCCCCGCCGCTGACGGGTTGTCGTCGAAGCACGGCGGCGACGCCGGCCGCGACCAGTGCGAGCGTGATGAAGCTGACCTGGTTGAACTTGGCGGCTTCGTACATCGCGGGCAATGAGGCCAGCGCCGCCAGCGCGGTGAGCATCCAGGCCCCGGCGACCGGGGCATCGGAAGCGGCGCGCGAGTCAGACGGGCTGCGCATCGCGGGAATCACGCGCGCCGCCGCCACTCGCAGGCAATACGCAAGGCAGGCAACGTGCAGGGCGGCCCAGAGCAGGGCGGCAGCCTGCGGCCCGCCGGCCGCCAGCGGCGCAATCGCAAGCGAAACCACCGGCAGGTAGAACGGTAGCTGTCGGCGCAGGGTTTTGTCGGGATTGTCGAGGTCGGGGTTGAGCGCTTCGTGTTCCCAGGTGTAGGCGGCGTCGAGGTAGAAATGCTGGAAGTCGAACTTCAGGTTCAATCCGCGCCAGGCCGAGATGACGCCGACCGACGCGGCCAGCCATATCAGAAACGCGGCCGCGAGGCGGCGCGAGACAGCGCCGGTCGGGCGCGCGTGCGCGATCGCACCGCCGTTATTCACGAGCCGTCCCCATCGCGGGGTGCGGGGTCGCGACACTGGCCGCCGCGCGGTCAACGATTGCGGGCGTGATGCGCGCGGACGCGGGTGAGCCGGCCGGCGTCGAGCGCAGCAGCACGGCGCCCAGCACGATCAGCGCCAGCGGGAACATGCCGAAAATCTCCGGTGCGGCCGGGCTGCTCATCGAGCCGAAGAGCGCCCAAAGTTGCACAGCCACCGCCAGGGCGAGCGCCGTCGTCGGCGCGAGCGCCTGGCGCCACGAACCGGCACGATATGCCTGCGCGGCCAGCAGCGCAAACGCCGGCAGCGCCCAGACCAGGTGATAGCGGCGCATCACGGGCATGATGCACAGCAGCAGCAGCAGCCACACGGCCCATTCGACGCGGATGCGCTCGATTGTCAGGGACGCGGCCGGCCGCCGCGTGAGCCACATCAGTCCGAGCAGCAGCGCCGCGGTCAGCGCGGATGCCGCCAGCGCCACGGCGCCGCGCGGCAGGGCCAGCAGGTTTGCGTAGGCCGGCGGCGCGTTCCAGCGTTCGGCGCGCGGGTCGTTTTCGATGCGGGTGGCGTAGCTGGTGTGCGTCAGCGTTCGCGCCAGCGATGCGCCGAGGGCCGCGTTTCGCCAGTCCAGCTCGCGGTCGTCGCGAATGAGTGCCGTCTGTGACGAGCGCGAGATTCCGCCGAGCCATTGGCGGTAGACGTCGCGGTAATAGCTGCCGTCGAGCAGGACCACGGCATCCGCCAACGGTCCGAGCAGAAAGATCGTCAGCACCGCGGTCGTGGCCGTCCGCCACTCGCGCTTCAGCAGGAACCAGGCGATCAGGCCGGCCGGCGTGATCTTCAGCAGCGCGGCCAGCCCGAGCCAGAAGCCCGCGATGCCGCGGCGGTTGTGCTCCCAGCAGACCAGCGATCCGGCGAGCAGCAGTAACGTCAGCACGTTGACCTGGTTCAGGCGGAATTCCCAGTGGACGAACAGCCCGCCGGCCAGCAGCGGCAGCAGCACCCACGCCGGCCATTGATCGGCGGCAAGCCCCGGCAGGCGGCGGCCGATGAGCCGCAGCACCGCGACCAGGGCTGCGGCACTGGCGGCGAGCCAGATCAGGTCCGCGGCTCGGAAGGGCGTATTCGGGATGAGCGAGGTTGAATCCGGCTTCGCGGGCGGCTGCCGTGCGCTCGCGCCGGCGTGACCGATGCCGCTGTCCGCGCTTTCTGCGGTGGCGGAAACAACGCCGGTGGCGGGTTCGGTAGCGGTCTCGGCGGCAGGCTTGGAGGTGGGCACGATGATCCGGCCCAGCCAGACTGGCAGCGTCATCAGGCGCGAGACGAAGGGCGGGTACCACTCGATCGTGCCGCGCCGCTCGATGGCACCGTCGGGATGGCGGTCGAGTCCGTCGTCGAGCATGGCCCGGTCGAGCAGCGCTGCTCCGCCGTGGTAGAAGAACTCGAAGTCCTGTGCCTGGTGGCGCACCCAGCGCAGGCGAAGTTGCACAAGCGCCCCGATGATGAGCGCCAGGGCGATTGTCGCGACGACGACCCAGAGCCGGCGGACCCGATGCAGGCCGGCGGCTGTCGCGCCGCGGCCGGATTGAAACGCATCGTCGTGTGGGGGTACGCGGACGGTTCGCGGCATGCTTGCGCTCGGCGGCGCTCCGCTGTGCCGCGGCGTCGGAATGGAAGGGTTGGTCGGCTGGTCGTTCACGGGGCGGATTGTATGCGGGTGGCACTGCGAGGCGCTCCGCCCTACACCGACGATCAGATCGCCTACTGCGGGAGCGCTCCGAGCGTCGATGCGATGTAACGCCTGCTGCCCGCGCGTGCCGCAGGCTTCGGAGGATGGCTCACGGCCCGTTGACGAGCGCGTCGACGAACGGGTCGATGTCGAAGTTATTGAGCAACCCGTCGCCGTTCATGTCGCCGAGGATGTCGATGGCCTCGGGCGGGATGTGCGGGAAGGCGGCCTGATACGCTTCGCGGCTGGTCAGTGCAAGGACGAAGGGGTCAACATCGAACCCATTGGTCAGGTCGTCGGCGTTCAGATCCCCCGGCGAGATGGGGCGCAAGAGAGTAATGTAGTTCTCATTCATCTCAGCAGGGTTTCTCCAGCGGATCCACATCGCGCCGTTGTCAGCGAGCGCGAAGCAGCGCGAGGCGGACCAGGTTCGCACTGCCGGCGGACGGAACAACTGAAGGCGATTGACGATCTGCGTTCCGTCAGAGTCGTAGAGCGATACCAGCAGTTCCGGGACGTTAAATGGGTTCCGGGCGTACATTACGGCAAACTCACCCGCACCGTTGGATGCCAGTCCAAAATAGTCCGAGACCAGGTTGGTCTGGCGAAGAACAGCAGCATTGGGGTCAAGCCAGAACACTTCGGTTACACCCGTCGACAGGCTCCCGCGTTCATCCACCGAGACAAACATGTACCCACCGTGCCACGGAGATACTATCCACCCATACGGGAATCGACTCGGTGCATCGAACGGCGCATCGAGCCAGCCGTCGCTGCCGCCAAATCGAAAACGCGTTCCCCTGGCCGCATGAGGAAAGAAGCAGTCATATGCGTAGAGAATTGTGGCGTCAGCGCCGAAGGCTAGAGTCCCGCCCCAGAACGCCTGTCCGCCCGCGTCGTGCCCGATCGGCAATGTGCCGGTCAGCGGCGTGCCGTCGGGAGTGAAGAGCCGCCCCGAAACGCCGAAGGGAGGCGTCGGGTCGTCGAGGCTGTCGTACACGGCGGCCACGATGGTGTTGTTTGTCGCAAGGGCGATCTGTTCCGCATACTCCACCGATGCATCCAACTGGCGGCGCGGCGTGACCGCACCATCGGAGTCCACAATCCTGAACCATGCGCCGCCGCTGTTGCCCCAGGCGACCCAGTAATCCTCGCCGACCGGCAGAACGGTCAGCGAGACATAGCGATACTCATCAAAGTCCACCGGGATCGGGCCCAGCGTGCGACGCCCCCAGGAGTCAATCGCCTGAAGCAGAATCTGCTTGATGGGGATCAGTGACTCGGCGATGTATACCATGACACAGCCGCCGTCAGGAGTCGCGACCACGCGCACCTCGTCCACGAACTCCGGCGGATCAGGGAAAGGCTGCTGGTACAGGTAGTAGGCCCGCGCGCCGACCATCACCTTCTCGTGTACGAACTGGGCGCTTGCGACCGAAGGGGCGATCATCGCACACCAGACCGCGACACCCGTTGCGGAACGCATGGCCGCGCGCAATGCCGCGGCGCCGGGGCCAAGTGCAGCGCCAGGCTGCGCCGCTCGGGAGCAGAACAAGTCTGTAGTCGTCATGGTCAGTCTCCGAAGTAGGCCCGCACTTGGGCGATGGTTTGCCAGAAGTGCGCGTCGGGGGTCGGGCCGTCGGCTTCACCGAAGACGCCCGCGCGGAAGCACCAGCGGATCACAGCGTTCTCTACTCGGCAAACTGCGCGCGAAGCCATGTGATGGTCTCCCAGAAAGCGGTCCACTCGTCTTCGGCCTCGCCGATGTCTGCGACGAATAGGGCCTCCGATTCGATTCCCCCCAGCATCAGCAGCTCATCACAGTATCCCTGCACGCATGTGTCCCCTGAACCGCCGGGCGCGCCACAGTCCGCGGACGATCTGCTTACGGTCCGTTGACGAGGGCTTCGACGAACGGGTCGATGTCGAAGTTGGTCAGGACGCCGTCGCCGTTCAGGTCGCCGAGGATGTCGATCGCCTCCGGCGGGATGTGCGGGAAGGCGGCTGGTACGCTTCGCGGTTGGTCAGTGCGAGGACGAAGGGGTCGATGTCGAAATTGGTGAGGCGGCCGTCGCCGTCGAGATCGCCGGGGTGAGCGGTGTGATGGCGGTCAGGTAGTCCTCGAAGGTTTGGAATGCGGATGTTGTCGCGTACCGGAGATCCAGAGGGTACCGTCGTCGCTGTAGTCAGCGTCGGCGATGCGGTGGACCGGTAGCGTCGCGCCGATGGCCAGCGCGCCGTCTGCGTGTTTCGGGTGCCACTGATTATCAAACAACTGATATGTGGCGACCCGTTGTTGCGCAGCGGCGACCCCCATTTCGGCGTGTGCGTTAACCGGAAAATGCTCGCCGCTGGGCAGAATGTCGAGCGGTACAGGATCGCCAATAAACGTGCCGTTAAAAGCCGCTTTCTGCAACGATACGCGATTCGCCACCTGATCGATTCGCCACAACACCAGGTTTCCGTCAGGCAGCGCTCGCCAAAGACCGACCTGCACATCACCAAGGAACTGCCACGGCGACATCGTCCATTCGCCAGAATACACATTGCGAATGTATCGCCCAGGCGGAACCCGTCTGAAGACCACCGCCGCACCTTCAGTCGTGAGAGCCGGGTTTCCGGAGTACTGCGGTGTGATAGGGCCGACGGCCAGTCGAAGGCGTGGCGTGAGCGGCGTTCCGTCGTAGGTCAGGATGCGGCCGAACACGCCGAACTCGTCACCGTCGGTTTCATTACCGCTGATGACCACGAACAGCACCCCGTCGCGCGCGTCGAGGCCGAAACGCCCTCCCAGAAGATGTTCGAGATTGCAACAAAATCCAGATTGGGCGACTCGCGACGCGGATCGATGCGGCGGACGCTCAACACCAGATCATCGTACAGCATGATCCAGACAAAGCCGCCGCGCCACAGCGTGCTGCCGGCATAGGTGCCCGGCGGCGGCACCATTCCTCCGTCGATCGGGTCGCCCAGGCGCCGCAGCCAGCGATCGAACTTGTGAACAAACAACCGGTCCTGGTCGTCGATCGTGACCGTGATGCACTCACCGTCCGCGGCCTCGATGCCGTGCCCGACGCCCGAGACGTTGGCCGCATCGGCCTTCAACTGCGTTCGCAGATAGGGCTGACCGCCGATCGTGAGAACATCGCGCAGGATCACCTCTGCGCCACGGCGGGAAGAGGGAAGGCGAGCAGCAGCGCCAAAAGAAGCGGAGTGTGGCGTGTTCTCATGGGTTCATCCCGAAATGCGCCCGCAGCGCGCCGTCACCATGGTCCAGAAGTGCTCCATGTCCGTATCGGTGACCTCGTTGCAATCATCCGACTGGGAGGATTCCATCGCCGCCACGCCGCCGGAACCGGAGGACTCCCCGCCGCCGCTGAGCATTTCGCCGCAGCCTTCCGGCTCGCCTTCGCAGATGGTGTAGCCCTCGTCACCGCAGGGCGTGGCGTCGTTGATCAGAAGGTCGATGATACAATCGATGTCGAAGTTGTTGAACACTCCGTCTTCGTTGCAGTCGCCGATGCCGAGTAGATTCAGGCCGTACTTGTCGCCGAAGTCGATGTCCCACTCCGGGCGGTCCGTCAGTGAGAGAACAAACGCATCGACATCGAAATTGTTGCGGCAGCCGTCACCATTGAAGTCGCCGCGCAGCGGACGCAGGGCAAAGATCCGGCCATTACTGACACAGTAAAATGTGCCGTCCACGTCGATGGCTGGCGCGCCGCGGAAATGTCCGTTGAGAAGGCCGGGCGGACGCCAGCCCCAGGCCAGTCAATATCGGCAGGACACTCAGGGTCGTTTGACGTAACGCTCCGCTTCAACACCCGGATACCACCATCCACATGCGGCTGATAGAGCGCAGGCGGTCGACGACCGATGTACCCAACACTTCATGGAATCCCGTTGCAGTCGGCCCACGAGCGAAGCCGCCTGCGAGCCGGATGGTAGCGTCATTGACCCAATCAACGAGAGTCGGCCAAACTCATCTCGCACCATCATCAGATCGCCCTGATACAGCGCGATGGACGCAGAAAATGACCGGGAGAGCCGATCGCCGCAGGCATCCAATGGCGTGTTCGAGTCCGACCCGGGGTCGATAGTTCCAGACCAGCCCCAGCGAGCTATCGTTCTTGATCTTGTAGATCGTGTAATCATCGGATGCGACAGCGACGTTTCCGCTATCCATATACTGTCGCCACCCCGGCAGCCCCAATGGGGATGCCCGGGCCATCCGCGACCGAAGTCGAATACGACGTCGACAGGTTCGCAGCGTCGAACGCAAACAGCGTGTGAAATTCGGACGCGCAGGAAGCGCCAATGGGGTCGCGGCAAAACCGTTGCGTACACGAACTTGGCGTCAGGATTCCCGCCGCTCACCGGCCCGATCGTCGGCATGGAAAACGCCGGATCACAGGGGACAGTTGCGCCACTGTCGACCTCGTCGCCGGTATCGGGATCCAGAGCCACGACGCGCCCGAAGCCGTGAACGAAGACGCGGTACACCCACCCTCGCCGGTTTTCACGGCCGCCAGCGTCGGCGAAGCATTGGAGGAGCGGAAGCAATCCGATGCGGCCTCCGGGGATACTTCCAGCAGATGGTCGGCTGGGGAACCGAGCTGCTGCAGGCGTTGGTGGCGTTGATCCCGGAAAAGTCATAGCAGTAGACGCGCGCGTGGACTGGATGATGACGCGATCATCGCCCAGAATCAGTGGGGTGGAGCCGATCAGCTCGCGCGGGCCGCGCACTAACTGGCACGTCAGCGAGTCTGGTAGCTCAATCGTGACGATCGGGTCGGCCTCTGTTGACAGCGAGTATGCCGACGACGGGTTGCAGGGGTGAAACCGGTAGACCCAGACATGTCCGAGGGGGTCGGCGCTCTGTGGGTTCGGATCATTCCCGGTGACGAACACGAGGCGCACCCTGTTTTCAGGCGGGCCGAAGTACCCGATGGCCACTCCACCGCGGACGTTGGCCGCCGTGTCGTCCCCCGACGATCCACTCTGATTCGCATGGAACCCGGCATACCCCCACCACCGCAACTCCGGCCGGGAGTGAGGACCAGGCGACGGACTGAAGCTGGAGTTTCTCTCATCACGACCGAACTTCGGCCACGGATCCGCCGGGTCAAGCTGCGCTAGCGCGCGGCCGCCCCCTCCAACCCGAACAGAACAAGAACAACGGCGAACTCACGACGAAACCCCATGACACATCCTCCCTGAACGCGCCGCCGAGTCGGGGCAGCGCTTGATATCGTCGGTCGGAACAACCCTTCTTCGCGGCCCTTGCGACCGGTACTCGGCCTACTGAATTATCGCACCGGATTTTCAGGATGCAAGGCGAATTTGGAAATGCACGTCGGGTGGGCTGGGCAATTGCTGTTTCGACTGCCTGCGCGGTTGGCGGATTTCTGACCGGCCAGGTCAATTTTCGCTCCACGGCATCCGCGCGACGGAAAGCACGTCGGCGCGGTGATGCCGACCCTTCGGGCATGCCATCCACCACCCGCCCCCTACACGCCGAACGGCCTTGTCGATACCATCCCCGGTCCGATTTTCATCACTCGCGCCGCCCGGCCGAACGGGGCAAAGGCCCACCTGAGCCGGCGAAGGGAGAGCAACGTGGTCGTCGGCGAACTTACCGAGGAAGTGGACGTTCTGGTGATTGGCGGCGGCCCGGGCGGCTATGTCGCCGCGTTCAAGGCCGCCGACCTGGGGCAGAACGTGGCGCTGGTGGACGCCAATCCGTTGCTGGGGGGCGTCTGCCTGCGGGAGGGGTGCATCCCGTCGAAGGCGCTGCTGCACGTGGCGCACCTGATCGAGCACGCGCACGAGGCGTCGGCCTACGGCGTATCGTTCGGGTCGCCGAAGATCGACATCGAGAAATTGCGCGGGTTCAAGCAGTCGGTGGTGGACAAGCTCTGCGGCGGGATCAAGACGCTGGCCGGCAAGCGGAAGGTTCGCGTTTTGACCGGCCGGGCGCGGTTTGAGGATTCCAAGACGGTCAAGGTGGACGGCGAATCGGCGGTCCGCATCCGCTTCAAGCACTGCGTGATCGCGACCGGCAGCAGCGCCAAGCGGCTGCCGGAATCGCTGATTCCGGCGGATTGCACGATCGACAGCACAGGGGCGCTGGACCTGGCGGACATTCCGCCGACGCTGTGCGTGATCGGCGGGGGGTACATCGGGCTGGAGCTGGGGCAGGTCTACGCGGCGCTGGGGAGCAAGGTGACGGTGGTGGAGGCGCTGGATCGGCTGCTGGCAGGGGCCGATGAGGACCTGGTGCGACCGCTGGAGGCGCGGCTCAAGAAGCAGTTCGCGGCGATTCACCTGGGGGCGAAGATCGAAAGCGCCCGCCGCAGCGGGAAGACGGTGGAGCTGGTGTTCACGGACAAGGCCGGCGGCAAGCAGTCGCTGAAGTTCGACAAGGTGCTGGTGTCGGTGGGACGGTCGCCGAACACGGCCGGGCTGGGGCTGGAGAACACCAAGGTGGTGGTGAATCAGCGCGGCTTCATCGAGACTGATGCGCAGCGCCGCACCGCGGAGAAGCGCATTTTTGCGATCGGGGACGTGGCGGGAGATCCGATGCTGGCGCACAAGGCCAGCCGCGAGGGGATCGTCGCGGCCGAGGTGATCGCGGGTCACAATGCGACGTTTGACGTGCGGGCGATTCCGGCGGTTGTCTATACTTCGCCGGAGCTGGCGTGGTGCGGCCTGACGGAGGCGGAATGCAAGAGCAAGGGCTTGCAGGTGAAGGTGGGCAAGTTCCCGTGGGGGGCATCCGGGCGTGCGATCGCGGCCGGCCGGCCGGAAGGGCTGACGAAGATCATTGCCGATGCGCAGACGCGGCGGATCCTGGGAGTGGGGATCGTAGGGCTGAATGCGGGCGACCTGATCTCGGAGGCGGTGCTGGCGATGGAGATGGGGGCGGAGCCGGAGGATCTGGCGATGAGCATTCACCCGCATCCGGCGACGAGCGAGACGATGATGGAGGCGGCGGAGTCGGTATTTGGGGTGGCGACGCACGCGATGCGGTGAGGTGCGATTGTCGCGGCCGGCGTTGAGGCAGCAGCCGTTCCTGCATCGCCCGTGTGCTGTTCAGGCTATCGTGAACGGGCTGACTCTGGTAATCTAGTGTTAAGATTTCCGGCTGTGGAGGGGTGTTGCGCCCTGGGGGTAGGATGCACCTCTGGTTTTGTTAGGGTGTTTTTCTTACCTATCTTATCACTGTGCGGCTTCGGCCAACGCCCGTAGCCGGGCGCTGTGGTTCGCCGGGAAACGCCGCTCTGATACACTACCGCGACGTGTGCGCGTCGCTAGGGTTGGCTGTGGTTCGCCGGGAAACGCCGCTCTGATACACTGGTCAGTCTGCGCGCGTAGCAGGCGACTTCGCTGTGGTTCGCCGGGAAACGCCGCTCTGATACACTTGCGATACGATCGGCGAGTTGGCGCTGTTGGCTGTGGTTCGCCGGGAAACGCCGCTCTGATACACTTGGGACGAGGCGACGGCCTCGAGCCGCATCGCTGTGGTTCGCCGGGAAACGCCGCTCTGATACACTGCACGGAGCGCTGTCTCGCCGCACCAGTATGCTGTGGTTCGCCGGGAAACGCCGCTCTGATACACTGTGCCTGCGTGGCGCGACGCCGCCGTCGCCGCTGTGGTTCGCCGGGAAACGCCGCTCTGATACACTCGCCAGCCATGCGTTCAGCTCGCGCTCCTTGCTGTGGTTCGCCGGGAAACGCCGCTCTGATACACTCGCGGCGATGGGATACGAGTCGAGCAGTTCGCTGTGGTTCGCCGGGAAACGCCGCTCTGATACACTCGAGCGGGAATGCGGCTATCGCGTGAGACTGCTGTGGTTCGCCGGGAAACGCCGCTCTGATACACTTGCGCCTCCGCGAAACGCGAACACGGGTAGGCTGTGGTTCGCCGGGAAACGCCGCTCTGATACACTCCTCGATCGCCTCGCTCGGCATGGTGTGCCGCTGTGGTTCGCCGGGAAACGCCGCTCTGATACACTTCGCCCTCGCGGCATACTCGGCCGCGAGGGGCTGTGGTTCGCCGGGAAACGCCGCTCTGATACACTCCACTTCGTCTGCACGACGCAGTACGGCGTGCTGTGGTTCGCCGGGAAACGCCGCTCTGATACACTGCGGCAGCCGAGCCTATCGACACACCGGCCGCTGTGGTTCGCCGGGAAACGCCGCTCTGATACACTACGCTCGGCACAAGTCGTTTCCCCGGCCGCGGTTGTAAGAAAGGAGCTTGATTAAAAGAGCATCAATTGCACGGGAACCGCCTCGGGCGCAGCGCGTTTTTTTCCGAAAAAGACGCTCATCCGCCCGAACTGTCGATCCGTAACGGCCAGCAGGCGCACCTGCCCGGTCGGCGGCAGCCCGGCTTCGATCGTGCGTTTGTGCGGCTCGGCGGCCTCCTCGCTCGGCAGGTAGCGGGCGTACACCGAGAACTGGAGCATGCAGAAGCCCTGCTTGAGCAGAAGCTTGCGGAAGCGCGCGTACTCCCGCCGATCCGTGCGGGTCAGCACCGGCAGATCGAACATCGCGAAGAGCCACATCGGCCGATAACCGGATAGTGCGAGTTCACCCCTGGGCATCGGAAGCCCCCGCCGGGAGCAGTTCGTCCGGCAGGAGCAATCGGTCGTTTCCGCCGGCCAGTGCAGCCGCCAGCGACTGCGCGAGGCGGGCGGACCAGTCAAAAAGGGTGCGGGCCTCCGCGCCGTCGTTCCAGCGCCCGAGCAGCGGCTCCAACAGCGCGGCTTTTACGCCTCGCTGCAGCGGGGAATCGCGACCGAAGCAGCCGACGACCTCACACACGACGCGATCGACGCAGGGCCGGAGCGGTTCCATCAGATCGGCGGCGAGGGCGAAGGGGTCGTAGCGGTTGTGATGATGGAGTCCGAGCGCCGGGTGCAGCCCGGTCGCGACGATTGCGCGTCCCACGATCGCGCGGAGGACGGCGTAGCCGTAGTTCAGGTAGCGGTTCTGATCGTGCGCTTCGCGCCGGCGAACGAATGCGGGGTCGCCAAAAAGCAGCGGCCAGTAGCGTTGCGCGGCGCGCGACTCGACGAAGGTGGAGTCGCCGGAGCGCACCAGGCGGATCATCTCGGATAACACTGCGTCGTCCCCGCGCAGGTCGCGAAGCAGTGCTGCCTGTGCACGGATTTTCGCCCGGACGACCTGCTGCCAGAGGCGCTTGGCGCGGGGGCGGGAGCAGGCAGCCTGGGCGAGCACGCGCTCGGTGTGCGTGGAGTGGCCGACCAGCGGCAGCATCATGCCGACCGGCAGGGAATCCGCGCCGCAGACGATGACGGCGCCGCCGTGACGGAGGATTCCTGCCAGGGCGGGCTGGGTGCAGGTGACCTGCGGGTGCGTGAGCAGGACGGCTGCCAGCTCCGCGAGCGGAGTGCGCACGATCTCGTCCCGGCCGCGACCGATGCAGAGCTGCTCGTTCTCGGTCCGCAGCAGCGCCGGCTCGGTGGAGAGATCGAGGATGCGCTCAGTCACGCGCCGGCTCCACCTCGCCGAGGTGCGTCACGCGGACTTTCTGTGCGGATCGCTGTCGTAGTTTATCGGCGCTCACGCGAATCCTCGATTTGGTTGCCTTACGTTCCTGATCAGGTCGAGCGTCAAGGTGTTCGCAGAGTTCATGATCGCCTCTTGAGATCGAGAGCACCTTATAGATGTGAGGAACGCCCTTCGGATCCTCCATCCGCACGTAGTCGCCGGGCACGAGCCACATGATGAATGTCTCGTCCGGGCCGCGCTCGCGGCGCACGACCGGCTCGCGCGGCGAGGCCTTGAGACGACGTACGGCCTCGAAGCGCGTCACGACCTCATCCTGCCAGCGTCCGAAGCGATCGGCGTAGATGACGGCGTGATGGTTCGAGCCGGTGGCGACGTAGCGCTCGTGGCCGGGGCGGCCGATGCGGACGGGCTTGACGCCCATGTTCAGGCGGACGCGCTTGATCGGGATCAGCCGGCCGTCGCGGGTCGGCAGCATCGGCCAGTTGCCTTCGAGGTTCTTCGGCTCGCCGACCTCGCGCACCTTCTCGATCACGATCTCGCGGATGCACGGGTCGACGATGTCGTGAATGGATGAGGCGGTCAGAGCTGTGACCGGCTTCCGGATGCGGTGAACCTGGCCGGGCTTGCCCTTTTCATCGACCTGGATGAACGGCCGGCTGTAGTTTGACCCGTCATGCAGGCCGCCGCGGACGCGCCGATTGGGCCGACGGGAGACGATGATGGCACTGATCTTGGTGCGCACTTCGTCGAGGAAGCCGGGCCACGGCTCGGCAAGCTGGGCGAAGTTCCGGCGGTGGGCATCCGCGGCGCGGGCGGCTGCGTCGGACAGGCGCTTGACCATGGCCGGGGTGGCCATCGCGACACACAGGGCGTCCACCGCATGATGCAGGTGGGTGAGGCGCTTGGTCTTGTGGCGGGGGGTGGTGCGGAGTGTCTGCTCGCCGCCCGGCAGCAGACGTGCGAATTCTTCCCAGAGCGTTTCGAGTCCCAGTTCGCGCCGCAGGTGCACGGTGACGCCCGCGGGCGCAGGCTGCACGCGGCGCACGCCGTCGGTGTCGATCACGCCGCCGTAGAGCAGGCCGAGGTACTCCAGCGCGAGCCGGTTGGCGAAGCGGGTTGCCTGGAGCTGGCCTTCGGAGAAATTTTCGCCGTAGCGCTCGCGGATGTCCTCGTCGGTCATCTGGAAGCGCAGCAGTTTGGCGTGGGCGTGGTCGGAGCGAAAGCGCTTCACGCGCTGCAGGATTGCGTGCCACGCCTGCTCGTCGTGTTCGTAGACGGCCCGCGGCGAGCGTCGGCCCTTGCGCAGGTTCTCCGATCGCAGGCAGAGCGTCTTGTTGGCGAACGAGTTATCGAGCGAGACGCTGAAAGGGATGATGTGCTCGACATCTACGGTCGAATTTCGCCCGAAGAGCGAGGCGAAATCGATCGATTGGCCTGTGTAGGGGCACAGTCCCTGGCACTCTTCGTGCAACAGGGCACGTTCGATGTCGTCCGCCCGGGGTTCCTGGATTCCGCACTCCCTGAGGATGCGCTCCTTGGAGGCGAGGCGGAGTTTCTCGCGGGCGAAGTTCTCCTTGAACTGCTTGGCGCGCTGGGCGCGCGGGGTTCGCAGCTCGCGCGCCAGCTCGATGCGGATGCGGTCCGGGCGCCCGTACCGGCGAATGACGGCGTTCACGACTTTCCGCAGTTCGGTCAGCGCGCGCTGCACGGCGGGGTTTCGCAGGCGGCGTCCGACGTCGGTCTGCAGCACGGGGGGAAGCAGCTCCAGCGGCTCGACGGGCGGCGGCTCGCCGCAGAGAGCGCGAAGGGCGGTCATATAGGGCACGCCGTTACGCATCTGCTCCAGCAATTCCGACATCGCGCGCTCGGAGAGTCCGGCGTGGCCGTCCTCGAGGCGCACCTCGAAGGCGAAGCGGCGTGCGTCATCCTCGCTGAGCTTCCAGTGTTCGACTCCGCGGCGCTGCAGTTCCTGCTCGTCCTGGATGCTCAGCCAGTCATGGATGACAGCGCGGCGTTCGTCGTCTGAGAACGCGTCCCATCTCGGGCCGAAGATGCCGCGCAGTTTTTTGCCGGTGCGGTTGCCGGGGAGCGATTTTTCCTCCTCGCCCGCAAAGGCGAAGTTGAGCTTCTCCTTCGTGGCGAGTTTCAGTGACTTCTTCGCCCTGGCGAGCGTGATGTCGCCCTCAAGGTCCAGCTGGCCGTAGAGCATTTCCCGCTCCTTTGGCTCCAGAACGCGCTCCGTGACGCCGTCTGCCGCGAGAATGCGCAGATCATTGAGCTTCTGGCGGATTCGGAACTCCTGCGCCAGGGGCGTGCAGAGGCGAGCTCGGCGACGGTTCGGGTAGATCGAGCAGCGGCCGATCAGGTGGCGCTGCGACTTGAGCGGTCGCTGATAGAACATTGCGTCAGCGAGGGTTGCGCGGATCTCGGCGAGCGCGGGATGATACCGTTGCTGGGAGTCGATAATCCGGTCGTACTCTTCGGTGAACATCTGCCGATCGGTGTGCAGTCGTCGAATCGGTTCCCGGTCGGGATCGCGCGCGGCCAGGAATGCGCCGAGTGTCTTGAGGCCGGACGCGTCGATCGCGGTGCGGAGCGACTGAATCGCGGCCTTCATACCTTCGAGTTCCTTGGCCTTGTCCTTCTGATCCTTCGAGGGCTTCTTCTTCCCATCCCCGTCGTCGGTGTCGATTGCGGCGTCCCTGCGGGAGCTTCGGAAGCCGCGCCGCTGCGCCAGGCTGTAGAGGGCGCGCCCCAGTTCGAACGGTTCGAGAGCGACCTCTCCGATCGCCAGTGCGCGAAGGCGGTAAGGCATGACCTGTGCGGCTCGATGGTCTCCTGCGGGGCAGTGGCGGTTTCGAAGCGCGGTGTCGAGTGCCTTGATGATCGCGTCAATTTCGGCGGGGGTATCCGCAGGGCCGTCGGGAAGGAGACGCGCCCGTTGCAAAATTCGGAAGACTTTACGCGCCCTGCGCGCCCGACGGTCGAACTGACGCCGTGCCTGGCGCGCCACCCGCCGCTCGATCCCGCGCGACTCGTCGGCGCCTTTCTCCAGTTCGACCGACGATCCTGACACGCCGGCATCAAACGCATGCGACCCCGAGGCGAGGAGGCCGATCGCGACGCCTTGTTCGACTCGGCTCATCGACCAGCCGATGCTCTCCGAGCCGATGTCCAATCCCAGGACGGTTTCATCAGACATGCGAAACTCCCCTGTTGCAAAACGCGGTTGACGTGATAAACTACGGGCAGTGTATCAGAGCGGCGTTTGCCGACTATCACAGTAAGTTGGCTTATGCCACGACGGGTTCAACCCCTGACGCGCCATTCGGCGCGTCTTTTTTTACCCCCGCGGGCCGACCGTTACCAGCAGGCCCTCACCGTCGATCGGCCACTTCCGCAGGCTGCGCTGCACGCTCTCGCGCGTCACCTGCTCGACCGCCGCGATGCAGTGCCCGACCGTGCGCGGGGCGTTGCGCGTCTCCAGGTCGTCGATGATCTGCATCACGCGGGTTCGGGGGCTTTCGCCCTCCAGCGCCAGTTGCATTCTTCTCTGGTTTCGGACGCGCTGAACCTCGCTCGCCGTGAACCCGTCGCGCATCACGCGCCGCGCCTCGCGGCGAAGAGCCGACAGCATCTCTTTACTCTTGTCAGGGTCGCCGGTGGCCCACAGCACGATCGCCCCGCAGCCGCCATAGGCCAGCCATGCCGCGCCCGCCCCGGCCGCGACGCCCCTCTGCACGATGTTCCAGTAGCAGCGCGAATTGTGGCCGCCGAAGAGCGACGCGAAGGTCTCGATGTCCTCCTCCTCCGGCGCGCCGGAGGCCGGGCCGGGATACACCAGCATCACTTCCTGCTGTGTGAACTGCGGCAGGCGGAGCGAGCGCGCGCCCGAACGGGGAATCGGCGGCGGCGGCGGAAAGACGCGCCGCGCTGGCGCGGAGAGAACGCGGTCGCGGCCGGCCGCGAAAGACGACTCGACGTCGTCGTTCGGCTGTGAGTCCGTGGGGGCAGACCCGGGCGCGATGCCGGAGGATCCGACCGCAGCGACAACGCCTGGAGTCGCGAGTGCGGCCAACCCGTCCGGAGCGCCGATCGTGCATACGCCCGGGGTGCCGATCGTGCATGCGTCCGTAGCGCCTGTGGCGCGCGCGGCCGACGCGCCGGCGCGGGGCGGGCTGCCGTTTCGGGAGGCTGGGCCGTTCCGGCGGCTGTGAAGCGCCGAGGCGGCGGCGGGGAGAGCCGGGTCGGTGGCCGAGTGGGGTGTGATGCAGTCTGCATCGGCGCGCTGCCAGTGGCCGCACTGCCGCGCCGCCCATGCAAACACGCTCTGGGGGTCGATAGCGCCGGTCGCCACGAGGGTGATGTTGTCGGCGGCGTAGCGCTCCCGCGCGTAGGCCGCCATCCTCTCGCGCGGCAGCGTGGCGATCGTCTCGCGGTCTCCGAGAATTTCATGGGCCAGCGGGTGCCCTTCGAAGATCACATGGTGCAGGTAGTTGGACACGTGCCGCTCGAAGGCGTCGTCCCCCATGGCGATTTCTTCGAGGATGACTTTCCGCTCCGTCTCGAAATCCGCGGCCGGAAGCGCCGGCCGCACCAGGTCGGCCAGCAGATCGAGCTGCGGCTCGACCCGATCGGCCGGCACCCAGCCGTAATAGACCGTGTGCTCCTTGCCGGTGAAGGCGTTGTAGATGCTGCCCAGTTCGTCAAAGCGGACGTTGATCTCGCGGCAGCTCCGGCGGTGCGAGCCCTTGAAGCACATGTGCTCCAGGAAGTGGGACACGCCGTGCTCCCCCGGTCGCTCGTGGCGCGATCCGGTGCGAACGAACATGGCGACGGCCGCGGAGCTGACGCGCGGCATGGCTTCGCAGACGACCCGCAGGCCGTTGGGCAGCGTGTGTTCGACAAATCGCGTGTGCATTCCGGCGATTGTACGAGCATCGGCGGAGCGGGGTGAGGGAAGCGGCGGAGATGCCCGCGCGGGGGCCGCGAAACGGCGCTGCGCGCTTCCGGGTATCATCGAGCGCGGCGCCGGGCGGTGCGACGTTCGCACCGGCGCGAGTGCCGCCGCCGATCCGGATTGCCCGCCTTCGCGATGACGCCGACCATTCTCGATGGCGCCGCCTACGCAGCCGAGATCCGCGAGGACGTCGCGCGGCAGGTCGCCGCGCTGCGCGCCGGCGGTCGCGACGTCTGCCTGGCGGCGGTGCTGGTCGGCAGCGACCCGGCCGGCCGGCAGTATGCCGGCTCACAGGCCCGGCAATGCGAGAAGGTGGGCATTTCCTATCGCCTGATCGAGCGGCCGGCCGACATATCACAGCCGGCGCTGCTGGCGATACTCGACGAGCTGAACGCCGATCGCTCCGTGACGGGGGTCATGCTGCACATGCCGTTGCCGGCGCACATCGACGCGGCCCTGGCGCAGTGGCGGATCGACCCATACAAGGACGTGGAGGGCGTCAATCCGGCCAACATCGGGCTGCTGTTCTACGGCGAGCCGATCATCGCCCCTTGCACAGCGCTGGCGGTCAACGAGTTGATCCGGCGGAGCGGCTTCGTGGCCGAGGGGCGAAATGCCGTGGTCGTCGGCCAGAGCCGCATCGTCGGCAAGCCGATCACGATGTTCCTTCTGGCGCAGAACGCGACCGTCACCGCCTGCCACAAGCTCACCCGCGACCTGCCGGCGCACACGAACCAGGCCGACCTGCTGGTGGTCGGCGTGGGAATCCCGCGCTTCATCACGGCGGAGCACGTGCGGCGCGGGGCGATTGTGATCGACGTCGGCATCAACAGCGTCGTCGAGCGCGGGCCGGACGGCGTGGAGCAGCGCCGCACCGTCGGCGACGTGTACTTTGAGCGCGTCGCGCCGCTCTGCGCGGCGATCACGCCGGTGCCCGGCGGCGTCGGGCCGCTGACGGTGGCCATGCTGCTGCGGAATACGGTGGAGGCCGCGCGAAAGCAGGCGCGGGCGGGGGATGGTCCGTCGCGGCTTGATAAATCGAGCGCCACCATCTAAATACGCCCGTTCGCTCGATCCTGCCGTCGTCCGGCGCGATCCGGCCGCCGTTTGTTTCATCCGGCCGCCCATTGCACGATTCTGACGCGACGGTGGAAGCTTTCACGCGAGGGCCGATGTGACCCAGCGGGCCTGCCTGCGCGTCTACCGCAAACCGCCCGACCTTGGCGCCGCGTCGCTGCGCGAGTTCGTGGATGCGCTGCGCGAGGCGATTGACCGGCAGCGCGTCCTCGCCGAGTCCATCCCCGGCATCCTGCGGCCCACGGCCGACCCGGTCGAGCAGGAGGACGCGGTCGTCGTCGCGCACGCTCCGGCCGCGCCGGCCTTCGCGGACGCCCTGTTCGGCGGGGCCGGCTCCGGTGCGCCGGCCGACGAGCTGTTCGCGTTCACACTTGATGCGGCGGCGGCGCTGCGGGCGGCGCACGAACACCCGCGGTCGCCCATCCACGGCGGCGTCTGCCCGGCGGTGTTTCTGCGCGACGCGGAAACCGGCGCGCTGCTGGTCGCGGATTTTGGCGTAGCCGCCGCCTACGCACGCGCGTCGTCCTCGGCCTATCAGGCGCTGGCGGTGCGCGCGGGCACGGGGACCGAGGCGGCGACGGTGACGTGGGAATGCCTGCCGGATTCCGAGGAGTCGCGCGACGATCGCCTGGGGCCGTTCGTCGATTACCTCAAGCACCACTCCCGGAACTTCACGACGTTTCGTCGGACCAATGACGTCTACGCGCTGGGGATCGTCATATACCTGATGGCGCATCGGCGGCATCCGTACCTGGCCGACGCCGAAGATCATCGCTATCCGGGGATTCTGTCGGAGCTGATCACGAGCGCGGCGGCGCAGCCCGTGGCGCGCCCCGACCTGCGGGCCGCGACCAGCGGCGCCATCGCCGAGTGGCGGCGACATGTCGATCGCATGTGCCGCAGCACCGAGGCCGAGCGCCCCACGCTGCCGGACCTGCTCAAGGATCTCCAGCCGTTGCGCGTGCAGAAGCGCGACCCGGCCGAGTTCACGAAGCTGCTGGAGAGCCGGCTATGGCTGCTGATCGAGGCCGATCCATCGGCCAAGCTGGGCGGGACGCGGGCGCTGACGGCCGCCGTGTCCGACCTGGTGTTCACCTCGGCGCAGCAGGACCGCCTGCGCGGGCGGGTGCGGATCACGACGCAGGAGGAATTGCCGGGGATCGCACCGATCGACGCGCCGTTTGAGTTCGATTGCGCCAGCGACCGCGCGGACCTGGTCTTTTCTGCGGAGGATCGCAAGGCGCTGTCGTCCTGGTTTCGCAACTATGGCGGCGCCGTGCAACAGGGGGCGCTGGCCTCTCTGTCCGCCACGCTTGCCCCGCGCTATGCCGCTGCGCAAATGGCCGTGCAGGACGCCCTGCCGCGCGCGACCGCCGCGGCGGAGTTGCGGCTGGGCGGGGACGCGCCGCCCGCGCCGGTGTCGTTGCGCTGGAGTGACGCCAAGCGCGCGTGGGAATGGGCGGACGCGCGCGTGCTGGTGTCATTGTTGACGGAGCGCCTGCGCTCCACCGCGCAGGCGGCGATTCAGGCGGCCGTTGCGACGGCGGCTGCGCGCAGCGACAGCGCCGCCACGGATGGATCGACGCTCGGGGAAATTGAGAGCGGCGTCGCGTGGGTGGCGCTTGCCGGCGGTGTCGATGAACTGGTCAAGCGTGTGGCGCTTTCCGGCACGGTGACGCTGGCGTCGCCGCGCGCAGCGCCGGGCGCATCGCCGAAGACGGTCCGCGCGACGGTGACGCTGGAGCCGGCCGGCGCGGCGACCGTCACCAGCGGCGCGAGTGAACTGGCGGCCGCGGTGCATGCGCTTCGTCCTCCTCCTCCTCCTCCTCCCCCGCCGCCCACACCGCCGTCTGCGACCGCTGCGCCGCCCGCGGGACCAACCGCGCCGCCTGCAAAGCCGGAGGCTGCCCCGCCGGCCACCGTCGCGCCAAAAGAGCCTAAAACGCCGCCCGCTTCTTCAAAGCCCGCACCACCCCCGTCGTTGCCATCGCAGCCCGCGAACCCATCGGCAGGCCCGACGCCGACGCGCGAGGTCACGCCACCCGCGCCCGAACCGTCGAAACCGGCCGCGCCGCCAGCCGCGGGGAAGGCCGCGACCGGAGCGGCCGCCCACGACAATCCCGGCTCAAGGGCCGCAGACTCCAGGCCGTCGGAGGCCGCCCGCGGCGTGCCGCCCGACGCAGGGGCGGGCGCTGCAGCGCCCGTGCTCAAGCCGGCAGAGTCGAAGCCCGCTGTTTCCAAGCCCGGTGACGCTGGCAGCGCCCCCAAGCAGAAGGGTGTTGCATCCGGCGCCCGGCCGGATGCTGACCAGGCGGGCAAGCCACGCTCAGGTGAACGGCCGCCCGCGGGTGCAAATCCACCGCCCGCTCAGAAGCGGACGGCAGCTCCCGCCGCGAAGCCGCCCCCGACCGGCGGCATCGACCCGCCAGTCGCGAAAAAAGCCGAACCCGGTACGGCCGACGGTCGCCGTCGTCGCGCGATCATGCTCGGCGGCGCGGGCGGCGGCGTTCTCGTGGTCTCGCTCATCCTGTTCTTCGCGCTGCGCGGCGGAGGCGGCAAGGGCGATGCGCCACCACCTCCGCCACCGCCGGTGACCGGCGCGTGCTGCTTCGCCGGCGCGGATGCGGGCGGACCGGAAACCTGCCGCGTGCTTTCATCCGCCGATTGTGCAGGCGCCGACGGCCGTTATGTCGGTGACAACACAACCTGCACGCCGTCGCCGTGCAAGGTCGAGTCGGTCACTCCTCCTCCTCCTCCTCCTCCTCCTCCCGCGACTGGGGCCTGCTGCATCGCCGGCGCCGACGCGGCCGCGGCGGAAACCTGCCGCGTGCTTTCATCCGCCGACTGCGCCAGCGCCGGCGGCCGTTATGTCGGTGACAACACAACCTGCACGCCGTCGCCGTGCAAGGTCGAGACCGTCCTTCCGCCTCCTCCGCCGGCCCTGACCGGCGCCTGCTGTGTTCCCATCGCCGATGGCGGCGGCAGCACCTGCACCGCGGACCTCCCTCGCGCGGATTGTGAGGCGCGCGGCGGGTTCTACGCGGGTGATTCCAGCCTCTGCGCGGTATGCCCGCCGGAGCGCCCGACCTCGACCCGCGAACTATCCGCGGTGATTGAGTGGTGCCGCGCCGCGACGGACGATCAATGGGCGCTGGCCGGACGGGTCTATTCGCCCGCGCTGGTCGAAGAACTTCGGATGCTGGCGAAGCTCGGCGACGTGGCGGCGCGCGGTATGGACGCCGTCACCGGCGAGCCGCCCGGTAGTCCGCTCTCGGCCGAGTTGCCGCGGCTCCCGCTGAGCATTGAGCTGTGCGGGGAGGTTTATCGCGGCTTCGTCGTTTCTTCGGGTGCGGGCGAAGTGACGGCGACGAGTTTTTCGATCGTGTATGTGCAGACCGACGTGACCGCCGCCGATCGCGCAGTGACGCCGGCTGACGCAGTTTCGCGCGTATCCGCGTCGTGTGACGCAGCCGCGCGCCAATTGCCCGCGGTGGCGGTGCTGCAACCGCGAATTGCGCTGCCGACAGTCGGGCAGTGGCAGGCACTGTCCCGGGCGCTAGCCCCGTCGGCGACGGCCGACGGTCCACTCACCGCGCTGGCGCGCGACCTGCTGTGGGGCGCGCCGGAGTGGGCACTCTCTGCGGAAGGTCCGCCGCGACTGATCGGCGGAATCACCCTGGATCCGCCGGCCGGAACCGGCGGCTCGCCGCGGCTGGTACCTGCGCTGCGGGACGGCGAGCTGGAGGCGTGGCTTGCGAATCCTCTGGTTCGTCCGCGGGCGCGTGAAGACGGCGGCGTGGTGCGGCGCGTGATCGTGGTCTGGTCGGGACGCTGATGCGGTTATCGCCCCTGGATTGTTGATCGCCGCCGTCGCGGTTGCTATAAGCGATAAAGCGATACCGCCCCATCTGCGAAAGGGTGAACTGCCATGATTCGGACCGTTATTCGGCCCAGTACCGGCTCCCTGCTCGCGGTGCTCCTCGTCGCACCGCCGCTGATGGCCGGCACCTTCGACTCCGGCTCTGACGGCAGCGACGGGGCGCTGGCCCCGCCCGCAGGACCGCTGGTGATCGATCTCGCCGCGGCGGCCAACGGCCCGCCCGGCTCTGGCGCGGGGTATTTCGACGAAGCTGAGTGGGCCGTGATTTTCAATTACACGAGCGTGACGCTGCTCTCCGGCACGACGATCACATTTTTGCCACACCCCTCGAACGCCCCGGTGATCTGGCTGGTGCAGGGGAACGTCACCATTCCGTTCACCGCCACGATCAACCTCAACGGCGCAAACGCCGAGGCGGCTGGTAGCACAGAGCGAACCGCCGCCCTCGGAGGTCCGGGAGGCTTTCACGGCGGGTTCGGCGGGGCACTGTCGTCCACCCGCTGGCCTTCGGGCGGCTATGGTCCGGGCGGGCCGAATGTCGATTCAGATTCCTTCGGCGGGGGATCCGGCGCCAGCCACGCCACGCTGGGCGTGGTCGGCTCCAGCTCCTCCGGCATCACGCTCGGCCCAACCTACGGCAACATCTTTTGCCTGCCGCTGATCGGCGGATCGGGCGGCGCGGGCGGATGGGGACAGAGCAACCTGTTCGGTGGTGGCGGCGGTGGTGGCGGCGGGGCGATCCTGATCGCAGCATCCGGTTCGATCACGCTCAATGGTGAGATCCAGGCCCGCGGCGGCGCGGGCGGTTTTGCGACCAACTCCGGGCAGCGCGGAGGAGGCGGGACTGGCGGCGCGATCCGGTTGATTGCCAACACCGTCACCGGCACCGGCTCCATGTTGGCCGACGGAAACACGGCCTATGCCCAGGCGGGCAATGGCCGCATCCGCGTCGAGGCCGAATCCATCAATCTCACCTCGCCCGGCACGCCGCCGTTCACGTCCGGCTCGCCCGGGCTGGTCTTTCCTCCCGCGACGCGGCCGCTGCTGCGGGTCGTCTCGATCGGTGCGCAGTCGGCGCCGTCCAATCCCGACGCATCGCCGAACAGCGCCGACGTGCTGCTGAGCAGCGACGTGGCGCAGACTGTCGAGATCGAGGCGTCCAACATTCCGGTGGGAACGATTGTCCAGGTGCGCGTCACGCCGAAGCGCGCTGCCAACGCCTTCGTTGTGAATTCATCGCCCCTGGCCGGGACGCTGGGGCTGTCGACCGCGTCGGCGTCGGTGGTGTTTCCATCGGGGCTATCCGACGTGCAGTTGTCCGCCAGCTTCTCACCGATCGCGCTGGCCCCGCCGCGACCGGGGTTCGGCGACCTGCGCGTGGCCGAGGCCGTGCGCGAGGGCCGCATCAGCCCGAAGGTCGCGCAAACCGACGCGCCGCGCGGGGCGCGAGCGCACGAGATCGTGGCGATTGAGACCGGCCCGCGCGACGGGGAGCTGACGTACGTCACGCGCTCCGGCCACCGCGCCGCCTACCCGGCCGGCACGTTTGCACACGCTTCCGCGTTTCGCGGCGCCGCTGATTGATCGACCGATCCCGCGGAGCAACCCGCCGCATGAGAGCGATTGCGCCTGTCCCTGGTTCGCGCCTGTCGCGCCGCGCTCGGCTCCGCAGCGCCGCGCGCTGCGGTTCCGGCAGCGCGCCGCATCGCCGGCGCCGGAATCATGTCGGGGCTGCGGCGTTATGCACCGCGGTGACGTTGATGGTCAGCCTCGCGCTTCCGCTGCCGGTCGCGGCTCAATCCATCGGCGATGCGCACAGCCGCACGCTCTCCGTGCGGAACCAGCCGCCCGAGCCGCTGCTCTCTTTCACGAGCGCCGCGTCGCGGATCCTGACGGTGTCGAACCTGACTACCGAAGCACCGCTGCAATTCAGCTCGGCGTGGTCGCGAACGTTGAGCGTGCAGAACCTGCCGCCCGAGGCGCCGCTTACCTTCGCGAACGCGGCCAGCCGCGCGCTCAGCGTGCTCAACCAGCCGCCGGAGCCGCCGCTCGCCTTCGCCGACGCGCACTCTCGTACGCTGAGCGTTCTCAATTGCGCGGATTGTGCGATCAACATCGCGTGCGTGGAGCCGCCCGACTGCAATCGCAACGGGCGTCATGACGCCTGCGACATCCTGCTGGGCTTCAGCCAGGACGCCAACGCGAATCAGCGCCCCGATGAGTGCGAGAAGGGCGACATGAACTGCGACGGCATCGTCAACAATTTTGACATCGACCCGTTCGTGCTGGCGATTCTCAGCCCGGCGGACTACGCACTCGCGTATCCCGACTGCCCGATCTCCAATGGCGACATCAATCTCGACAGCGCCACCAACAACTTTGACATCGACCCGTTCGTCGTCTGCGTTCTGAACGGCTATTGCTATTAGCCGGCGGCAGCCCGTCAGGCGGATTCGAGCGAGATGATCGCCATCAGCGGCTGCTTGACGCGCTCGCCCTTGCGGTGCCGCCCGGCGCGGAAGGGTGCCCCTTCGCGGACGGGCAGCGGCTTATTCGGGTCGGTGATCTTCTGCCCGTCGAACTCGAACGCGCCGCCCTCGACCATCCGCCGCGCTTCGGAGCGGCTGATCTCACCCTCGTGCGCGAGCCAGGCCAGCTTCCAGGCCTGAATCGCGCCATCGGCGATTTCTTCGCCGGGCACGCGGACGACGATGCTCTCGGTCTCGCGAAGACGCGGGTCGAACTTTGAGCGCCACCACTGTGCAGCTTCCTCCATCGCGGCTGCGCCGTGAAAGCGCGCTCCGACCGCGACGGCCAGGCGCTGCTTGGCTTTCATCGGGTGTTCGCGAATCAGCGCCCGCGCTTCCTCGGCAGGCACGCCGGTCAGCAGCCGGAACCATTCCTCCAGCAGCGAATCGGGGATGCTCATGGTGCGGCCGAACATGTCGCGCGGCGAGTCCTGCACGGCGATCGTGTTGCCCAGGCTCTTGGACATCTTCTTCTCGCCGTCGGTGCCGCGCAGCAGCGGCAGGATCATGACCACCTGCGGCTCCATCCCGGCGTCGGACTGTAGATCGCGGCCGACGAGATTGTTGTAGGTCTGGTCGGTGCCGCCCAGCTCGACGTCGGCGCGGATGTTCACCGAGTCCCAGCCCTGCACCAGCGGATAGAGCAGCTCGTGCACGCTGATCGGCGTTTCGCTCTCGAAGCGGTTGCGGAAGTCATCGCGCTTGAGCATCTGGCCGACGGTCATCTTCCCTGCCAGCTTCACCACGTCGGCGAAGTCCATCTTCGAGAGCCACTCGGAGTTATGGCGAACCTCCAGCCTTTCCGGGCGCACGTCCAGCACGCGGCCGGCCTGCGCCATGTACGTCTGCGCGTTTGCGCGGATTTCGTCGGCGGTGAGGACGGGCCGCGTCTTGCTCCGCCCGGTCGGGTCGCCGATCATCGCGGTGAAGTCCCCGATGATCAGCACGGCCGTGTGGCCGAGGTCCTGGAACTGGCGCATCTTCGAGAGCTGCACGCAGTGCCCCAGGTGGATGTCGGGCGCGGTCGGGTCCATGCCGAGCTTGACGCGCAGCGGCCGGCCGGCCGCGGCCGAGCGGGCCAGCTTGCGGCGCAGCTCGTCGTCGGTGTAGACGTGCTCGCAGCCGGAACGAAGCAGAGTGAAACCATGATCCTGCATGGCCGGAATCATAGGGGCGGACGGGCCGGCCGAGAGCGCCTCGGTCGAGGGCGACGCACTGGTCGAGGGCGGCGGCGATGATGTCGCGGCGACGGCGGGATCGGGGCGCCGGGAGCGGGCGAACGGACGGGGCGCGCGCCGCGCCGCGGAGCACACCGGCCGCCGGACCGGCGCGGTCGGCCCTCGGCGCGAGCAAGGTTCGATCGCGCGGATCCCGCGCCGGTGGGGCGGGTGGCGGCCCGCGGCCCGCGCGTCAGGGCCCGCGCGCGGACGGCCCCGGCGCCGCGCCGCTGGGCGGCCGCTCCTCCGGCGGCGCAGCCGGGGCGTCGATCGCGGAGCGGCTGATGGCGGCGCTGGAGCGGCGACGATCGCTGCCGGAGAGCGGTCGGACGGACGCGGTGCGCCTGTTTCATGGAATGGCGGACGGAATCGACGGACTGGTGATCGAGAAGCTGGCGAGCGTGCTGATTGTGCAGATGCACGAGGGGCGATTGACGACTCCCGAATCGGCGTTGCGCGAGCCTTGCGCAGCGCTGGTGGCGCGGGCTGGTGCGACGGCCGCCTACCGCAAGGTGTTTCCGCGCGCCCGCGGAGGAGAGGACGCGCGGCTGGCGAGGATGCATCGCGACGCAACACCCTGGATCGGAACGCCCGCGCCGCCTGAGATGATCGTGCGTGAGGAATCGGCGCGATTCGCAGTGCGGCCGTATGACGGCTTTTCGACCGGGCTGTTTCTGGAGCAGCGCGACAACCGCGCGCGGGTGCGCGCCGGCGCGCGAGGACTGCGCGTGCTCAACACGTTCGCGTACACCTGCGGGTTCACGGTCGCGGCCGCGCTGGGCGGCGCGGCGGAGACGGTGAGCGTGGATGCGTCGCGGCGATACATCACCTGGGGCCAGCGGAATTTCGAGGTCAACGAGCTGTCGCGCGCGGGGCACCGATTCCTGACTGCCGACGTGGGGGACTACCTGCGGCGCGCAGGTCGGCGGGGCGAGCGGTTTGACCTGGTGATACTCGATCCGCCGACATTCGGGCGCGGTCCGAATGGAGAGACTTTTTCGTTTGTCGAGCATGCGCCGCGGCTGGCGGCGGCGGCGATCGGCGTGCTGGCGGAGGGGGGGCGGCTGCTCTTTTCGACCAACCACCGCGCGACGCCCGGTGTCGCGCTGCGCCGGATGATCGAGCAGGCGGCGCGCGGCGAAGGACGCCGCGTGGAGGGGGTGGAGTCGCCCCCGTTGCCGGAGGACTTCGCCGGTGACGCGGCGTACGGGGCGACGGTGATCGCGCGGATCGCCTGATGGCCGGAGGGCGATCGGCGCGCCGGGTCGTCAGGGGCTGGCGTCGAGCACGTGCGGCGCGACCTCGGTCGTCGCCATGATGTCGAGGATGCGGTTCACCTCGTCGCGGTAAAACCACAGGAACGGGATGTTTGCGATGCGCATGATTTCGCGCCCGTGACTGTCGGTGACGACCAGGTGCCCGGCCCCGAATAGCGTGACCATCTCGAGCATGTCAGGCCAGTCCAGCCGAACGCGGTTGATCGTCAGCGGCAGGGACTCGCTGGTGCGCATCAGGCGGCGATGCGTGACCTCGCGCGAGCTGATTTCATGGCGTCCGTCAAACATGGCGTGGATCAGAACGACAACCAGCGTGATCAGCAGGATCGTGCTGACGGCCACGGCGATGCCGGGATTGAAGCCGACGTTGAGAGCGGCGAACCAGTCATACACCCAGCCCAACACCGGAATGCTGTACTTGCTGTGGATCAGTGCGCCGCCGGTAAAAATCAACGCTGCGATCAACCCCCACACCAGCGCCAGGTTGCGGTTGATGTCCGTGCCGAGCACGATCAGCACATAGACCAGTGTTGCGATCCAGATCCAACCCAGCACCGCCGGCGAGAAGCCGAAATTCGACACGGCCGCGCAGAGGTAGCCGACCACGACGATCGGCCAGACATACACCATGCTGGAAAAGTTCGTGAAGGTCGCAACCTGATTGCCCTGCCGCTCGCTGACGCGGAATATGAACATCCGCCCCAGCCAGATCAACGGGAATAGCGCTACGCCGGCAATCGCACCCGCGGCGGCCAGCCCGCCGCCGGTCGACGCGCCACTTTGAGGCGATGCCGCCGGGCCCTGCGAAGGGGTGGAAGTTGTGGGGGAAACGTTCGGATCAGCGCTCATGAGCACTCCTTGCGACGCGCGCGACGCCGGTCATGGCATCCTGCGTATCATACCTATCGGACGGTGCGGCGGCGGAGGGCAGCGCGGGGCTGCGGTGTCGCCGCCTCGTCGCGGGCTGCTCGGTGCGACATGGAATTCTCAACCCTGCCCGATTATTGCCGCTTGGCGACAATCCCCGCCGGATTCAGCTCTATTCCTGACAATCGGCGCAACGGAGCGGATCGGTCAGCGGTAGGGTGCGGGGTCGGGAATCCCGACCTCGGCGAAGGCCGCCAGCCGCAACCGGCAACTGTCACAGTGCCCGCAGGCACGACCCGTTGCGTCGGGGTCGTAGCAGCTTCGTGTCACGCCATAGTCCACTCCCAGCTCAAGCCCGCGGCGGATGATCTGCGCTTTGCTCATGTGCAGCAGCGGCGCGCGAACCCGCGGCGAAGCGCCGTCCGCGCCGACGCGGGTCGCGACCGCCGCCAGCGCCTCAAACGCCGTGATGAACTCCGGCCGGCAGTCCGGATAGCCGCTGGTATCGAGCGCGTTGACGCCGATGTAGATGTCCGATGCGCCGCGGGCCTCGGCCAGCGCCAGCGCCATCGCGAGAAAGACCGTGTTGCGGGCCGGGACGTAGGTGGCTGGCACTTCCCGCTTCGCGGGGTCAAACAGCCCGGCCCGGTCCTTGGGCACGGCGATGTCAGCCGTGAGCGCCGAACCCCCGATCGGCCGCAGATCGAGCTCCAGTATCAGATGCTCATCCACGCCGGTCGCCGCGGCGCAGCGCCGCGCGGCCTCCAACTCGTCGGCGTGCCGCTGGCCGTAGTCGAAGCTCAGCGCGTGAACGCGGAAGCCATCCGCGCGGGCGATGGCGAGGATGGTGGCGCTGTCCAGGCCACCGGAGAGCAGCACAACGGCGCGCGGCGGGTTCATCGGGAGGAAGTGTAGGGGGCTGGCGGAAGCGGTCCAAGCGGCTCCATGCGACTGGTACATCCTCCGTCGCACTATTCAAACAGGCTCATCTGCCCATCATCCGCGCCTCGCCGCTTGCCTTTGGGCTGATGCATCATCGTCGCGCGAGCCAGGCTCTGCGGCTTGGCCGGCTCGCCCGCGGGCGTGCGCTGCGGACGCTGCGCCATGCGTACGTCCGTATCCAGCCCGGCCTTGCGGGCGGAGTTCAGGAACAGCTGACGCATCGCTTCCCAGTACGGTCCGTTGCCCTTCATTCGTTCGCCAAAGCGCGGGTCGGACAGCTCCCCGCGCCGCATGCCGCGGATCCGCAGCTCCACCGCCCGCGCCGCGAGCGGCAGCTCCTCGCGCAGCCGCGACAGAAATACGTCCCGCACGCTTCCCGGCAGCCGCAGCGCGGTCATTGCCGCGGTCCGCGCGCCCGCTTCCGCGGCGCGCTCCAGGATCTCCGGCACCTCGCGATCGTTCAGCCCCGGGATCAGCGGCGCAACCATCACCCCGGTCGGCACACCGGCCTCGCGCAGGCGGCGCAGCGCCTCGAATCGGCGCGAGGGCGGCGGCGCTCCCGGTTCGATCTTTCTCGCACTCGCATCCTTCGCAAAAGCAATGCTCAGAAACACCCGGACCCCCGCCGCCTCATTCAGCGCGGCGAGCAGTTCGGCGTCCCTGACGATGAGATACGACTTGGTGACGATCCCCGCGGGCGTCTCAAACCGCCGGCAGACATCGAGACACGCGCGGGTCAATCCATACACCGCCTCCAGCGGCTGGTAGCAATCCGTCACGCCGGAGAAAACGATCCGCTCGCGTGACCACGCCGGTCGCGACAGCACCCGCTCCAGCAGCACCGCCGCATTCACCTTGACCGTGATCTGCGAATCAAAATCGGTCCCCGCTCCGAGGCCGAGATATTCGTGCGTCGGCCGGGCATAGCAATACGCACAGGCGTGTTGACAGCCGCGATAGGGGTTGACGCTCCATCGAAACGAGAGATCGGGGCTGTCATTTTCCGAAAGGATCGACCGCGCGGTCTCTTCATAGACGCGCAGCGCCGCGCGCGGCGGCTCACCCAGCCACTCGCGATGGGCCGCGACGAAGGGATTCGGCGGGTTGGCAATCAGCCTGCGCACAAAAAAACCCCTGTTCGAGCCAGCTCCGCGGCCGGCGCTCCCGGCAACAGCGCTGCACGGCGTCCGTCGTGCAATGTCGCCGCCGAGCGTCCTGCCCGCTCCGCGGCCGCCATTCCGCCACCTTAGTTAGGATAATGTTAGATTCCGGCGGATTCCGCAAGTGGCGGTTCCGAAAATCACGAATGGTGACCCAACGCAACCGCGCGCGGCGGGCGGTCGATACAGACCAGATGCCGGAGTCCGCGCCGACCTGAGCGGCGCCGGCGGGGTCGTGCCGCGCGCCGGGAGCGAGAATTCTGCTCTGACCGGTTTCGCGATGCCGGTTTGACGATGCTATAGGACGTTCGTAGCATCAGATGGGCCGCCGCAGCGGGGGCCCGAAATTCACCCGCGGCTGTCGCGGAGGGAGGTCCGAGATGCCCGACCGCAGCGAACTGCTCACGATTGTCGATCAGCACCTGGACAAGTCGCGCTTCCGTCAGCAGCACTGGGAGGGGTCGTTTCACGATTATCTGGACCTGGTGGCGCAGAACCCCGCGGTCGCGCGGAATGCGTACCAGCGCATCTACGACATGATCCTGCACTTCGGGACGCGGAAGTACTCGTACCTGAAGCAGGATTACGTGCATTACAACTTCTTTGACGACCCGATCGACAGCGGCGCGGACGGCATCTTCGGGCTGGACGGACCGATCCAGCGGCTGGTGGACGTGTTCAAATCCGCCGCGCGCGGCTACGGCAGTGAGCGGCGCATCCTGCTGCTGCATGGGCCGGTGGGTTCGTCGAAGAGCACGATCGTTCGGCTGCTGAAGAAGGGGCTGGAGCATTATTCGCAATTGGACCAGGGGGCGCTGCACACGTTCTCGTGGAAGGTTGACGCGGAGGACGGCACGGCCGAGCTGCATCATTGCCCGATGCATGAGGAGCCGCTGAAGCTGATTCCGCGGCGCGTACGGCGCGAGGTGCTGGCGAAGCTCAACGCCGAGCTGCCCGAGGATCGGCAGGTGCGGGTCGAGGGCGACCTGGATCCGTTCTGCCGGCGGATGTTCGAGGACCTGCTGGTCCGCTACGACGGCGAGTGGCGCAAGGTGCTGGATCACGTGGTGGTGCGGCGGCTGGTGCTGTCGGAGAAGGATCGCCGCGGCATCGGCACGTTTCAGCCAAAGGACGAAAAGAACCAGGACTCGACCGAGCTGACCGGCGACATCAACTACCGCAAGATCGCGCAATACGGCAGCGACTCCGATCCGCGCGCGTTCAACTTCGACGGCGAGCTGAACATCGCCAATCGCGGGGTGTGCGAGTTCATCGAAGTGCTGAAGCTGGACGTGGCCTTCCTCTACGACCTGCTCGGCGCGTCGCAGGAACACGCGATCAAGCCCAAGAAGTTCGCGCAGACGGACATCGACGAGGTGATCATCGGGCACACCAACGAGCCCGAGTACAAGAAGCTGCAGAACAACGAGCTGATGGAGGCCTTCCGCGACCGCACGATCAAGATCGACGTGCCCTACAACATTCGCCTGCACGACGAGATCAAGATCTACGAGAAGGACTTCAACAAGGAGCGCGTCCGCGGAATCCATCTCGCCCCGCACACGATCGAGGTGGCGGCCATGTGGGCCGTGCTGACGCGGCTGGAGGAGCCCAAGAAGGCCGGCCTGACGCTGATGCAGAAGCTCAAGCTCTACGACGGCAAAAACATCCCCGGCTTCACCGAGGACTCGATCAAGGAGCTGCGCGGGGAAAGCCCGCGCGAGGGCATGCAGGGCATCAGCCCGCGCTACATCCAGGACAAGATCTCCAACTGCCTGGTCAGCGAGCAGGCCCAGCAGGACCGCGCCGTCAACCCCTTCATGGTGATGAACGAGCTGGAGACCGGCCTGTCGCATCACTCGCTCATCAACGACGAGGAGCTCAAGAAGCGCTACAAGGAGCTGCTCTCGGTGGTTCGCGAGGAGTACGAGGACGTGCTCAAGGGCGAGGTGCAGCGGGCCATCTCCGCCGACGAGGAGGCGATTCAGCGGCTGGCGGCCAACTACATCGAGAACCTGCGGGCCTACACGCAGCACGAGAAGGTGCGGAACAAGTACACCGGCCGTGACGAGGAGCCGGATGAGCGGCTGATGCGCAGCATCGAGGAGAAGATTGACATTCCCGAGAGCCGCAAGGACGACTTCCGCCAGGAGGTGATGAACTACATCGGCGCGCTGGCGCTGGACGGCAAGAAGTTCGAGTACCACATGAACGCGCGGCTGCACAAGGCGCTGGAGCTCAAGCTCTTCGAGGACAGCCGCGACACGATCAAGCTCAAGAACGTGGTGTCGGGCGTCGTGGACGACGAGACGCAGGCCAAGATCGACGTGGTCAAGCAGCGGCTGATCAAGTTCTTCGGCTACAACGAGACCAGCGCCACCGACGTGCTCAACTACGTCGCCAGCATCTTCGCCCGCGGCGACACGAAAAAGAGCTGACCGGCCTCCGCAGCAGGGGATGGCGCGACCCGTCGCGCCATCCGCCGGGACGCGCTCGCCGATTCCGCGCGGCGCGTCACAGCCGCGTCGGTCCGATGGTGGCGGTGCACATCCGGGACAGATCGAGCGAACGCGCGTAGTCCAGCACGTGGGCGCGCGTCACGCCGCGCAGCGCCTCGATCCGCGCTTCCGCGCCGATCGCCGCGTCAAAATGAAACAGGTCGTCGCTGAGATTGGCGGCCCGGGCGCGGGTCAGGTCGCTCTCGGTGTGCATCTGGGCGATGAGCTGGTTCTGGGCGCGGCCCGTCTCTTCCTCGGTCAGGTCCTCGCCCACGCGCCGCAGCTCGCGCAGCAGCGTGTCATGCGTCGTGCGGCAGCGCTCCGGCGTGGTGCTGGCCCCCAGGTGAATCACCCCGCAGCCGCGCGGGTTTTCGTTCCACGCGCCCACCCAGTACACCAGCCCCTGCTTTTCGCGCACCTCGGTGAACAGCCGCCCGCTCATCCCGCCGCTCAGCACACCCAGCAGCACCTGCTCGGCCGGCTCGCGCGGGTCGCCGCGCTCCACCCCCGGCAGCACCATCGCGATGTACTGCTGCTTGAGCTTCTTGGCGCGGTGCGCCCGCGACGGCGAAAAAACCGGCGTGACGCGCTCGCGCCCGGCCCGCCCGGCGTCGCCGAAGCGCGCGAAGAGCCGCTCGCAATCCCGCGCCAGCGCGTCGGCGTCCACGGGGCCGGCGGCGCTGATCTGCATCCGCCCGGCGGCGTAGTGCGCCCGCCAGTGCTCGAGCACCGCGGCGCGCGTGATGCGCGGCAGGGTGCCCGCGGCGCCGCCGACGTGCCGCCCATATACCGGCCCCAGCGCCAGGCGCTGGATCATCAGGCGCACCACGTCCTGCGGATCGTCCTGCATGTGGCGAAGATCGAGCAGGGCGTGATCGACGTTCACGCGGACGGCGTCAGCCGGGAACGAGGGGCGCGTGAGCAGCTCGGCCGCCATCTGGGTGCAGGCGTGCACGAACTCCGGCAGGCAGATGATCCGCAGCACGGTGGACTGCCGCCCGCTGACGGTGGTCCACTGTGCCCCGAGCCGGTCGAAGGCGTCGGCGATGCCGCGTCCGCTGTGGGCGCGCGTGCCCTTGGAAAGAGTGCGCTCGACGATGCTGGAAAGCCCGGCCAGCCGGGGCGGGTCGTCGGCCGCGCCGGTGAGCATGCGAAAGATCAGCGCGACGGTGTCGCGCTCCGGCAGCACTTCGGCGGCGAGCTGCGCGCCGCAGTCGAGATCGAGCATGCGGATGCCCGCGCCGCGGGAAGCGGCGGGGGCGCGCGTGCGGCGCAGGCCCTCGGCGACGTTACGCACGATCGCGGGTTCCGGGGCGGGAGCGGAGCGGCGCTGGGTTGCGACGGCGTGCGGGCGGGACTTGCTGGGCATTGCGGGTCTGGCTCCGTCGGCCTGCGCGGCGCGCGAGCAGGCGAGTCCGTGCGGCGGTGCATTGAGGGTGACGCGGGGGATTGTAACGATCAGCGAGTGACTTCGCGCCGCGGTGATGTTGCCTGCCGTCGCTGCGATGGGCGGCTTGGTGGTGGGGTGGGGTGGTCGTGCAGTGGTTGAGCGGTTTGATGGTTGGGTTTCATTCAACGCCGCTCCGCTCGCCGCGTCGGGTGGCATGCCTTCGCGGTACTCCGCGTAGGCATGCTCTGACTCACATGGCTGCTTGAAGCGCCTGGGAAAGCACGCCTGGCGCGCATGCTCACGCCGTGTACGGCGAGAGCATGCCACCCAACGCCGCGAACCATGCGGCGTTCCACGCCACCCGCCGGGCGCGCGCCGGGGGGTGCCGGCTACTGCACCAGCAGCGCCACGAACGGGTCGATGTCAAAGTTCGTCAGTTCCCCGTCGCGATCAACGTCGAGCGCGCAGGTCGGGTCGCACGAATAGACCGCCTGCCAGGCCGCCACGCCTTCCACCAACGCCAACACGAACGGGTCAATGTCGAAGTTGTCCAGCCGCCCGTCGCAGTTGGCGTCGCCCGGCGCGATGATCGTCACGTGGACCGTCTCGCTGTTCGTCGTGCCGCAGGCGTCCGTGATGATGACGTGATACGGCCCGCCGTCGGCCGGCGAGGCGTCGGGAATCACAAACACCGGTCCGTTTCCGCCGGACATCGGCCAGGTGCCCATCATCCACGAGTATGCCGCGCCGCCCGTCACGTTGGCCGCGACCTGGAGCGTCACCGTCTCGCCGGCGCACGCGACCACGCTGACCGGCTGAACGAGGATGGTCGGCCCGGGGGGCACACAGGTATCCGGGATGCCGTCGCAGTTGCAATCCGCGGCCGCACCGGAGGAGATGTCTGCGTAATCAGGGATGCCGTTCTCGTTGCAATCCGGCGCGTTGGCCGGCACGATCTTGAACAGCTCGCCGCCCTGGTCACAGATGTACAACTCGCCGCGTGCGTCCTCGCCGAAGGATGCAATCGCGTTGATCGTCGAGCCTACCGGCGCAAGCTGGGCCGTGCGATCGGTCAGGTCCGTCACGCCCGCCCCCGGCGAGTACCGCAGCGTCCAGATGTTGGCGGAGCAGTAATCGGCGAAGAAGTAGGTGCCGCGCAGGGCGGGAATCGCGCAGCCGCGATAGACATATCCGCCGGTGATGGAGCAGCGCCCGCCGCCGTGCGTATACGTGTGAATCGGCAGCGTCAGCGTCGGAGCGTTGCAGGTGCAGCCGGTCCGCCCGGTGCAGTTCAGCCCCTCCATGCAGCGCCAGCCGTAGTTCAGCGCGCTGGTCGTCCCAGCCGACTGAAAGTTCAGCTCTTCAATCGCGTCCTGGCCGACGTCCGCGATCCACAAATCGCCGGTTCCGCGATCGAACGCCGGCCGCCACGGATTGCGCAGCCCATAGGCCCAGATTTCATCGTCGCCGGTGATGCCGACGAACGGATTGTCGGGCGGGATCGAATAGTTCCGGTCGGCGTTGCCCGGGAAGGCGTCGTCGTCCTCGTCGCCCACGATGTCATTCGGACCGTCCACGTCGATGCGCAGCATCTTGCCGAGCAACTGGTCGGTGATGTCCTGCGCGCGGTTGCCCGGATCGTTCTGGCTGCCGCCGTCGCCGAAGGCGGCGTACAGGTAGCCGTCCGGTCCGAAGCCGATCCAGCCGCCGTTGTGATTGCTGTTGGGCTGCGCCAGCCGCAGCACGACTGCGGCGCTGCCGGGGTCGGCCATGTCGGGGTTGGTCTCGCTGCGCTGATAGCGGGCGATCACGCTGACGCCGGGCGACGGCCACTCCGTGTAGCAGACGTAGAAGTAGCCGTTCTCCTCGTACTGCGGGTGAAACGCCATGCCCAGCAGCCCCTGCTCGCTGTTGGCAGAGACGTTATCCACGACGAGAAAGTCATTGGGCTTGATCGTGTTGGTGGTCAGGTCCAGCACCTTGATCCGGCCCGACGTGGAGAGCGTCTGCGAAGCGATGTCGCGCTGCGAGATGATGAACAGGCGATTGAAATCACCCGCGGGCGCTGTCACGTAAATCGGCCGCACCAGCCCGGCCTGGATGCGGATGGCGGTGAAATCCTGGCCGACGGCGGATGCGCCGACGGCGGCCAGAGCCGCCAGCCCGATCCGGGAAATGAGACGGAAAGCGCGGTCACGCATGGTGTGACTCCGAGGCGGCAGACGCCCGTTGGCATTCATTGAACTGGGGCGGGTCGGCGGTCAGCCCGAAAACCCCCGGGCGGCGCACGCGCACCCGTTCCGACCCATCGCGCGGGAATTATAGCCGGGATGGGGTGTCTGAATCCCGCGGTTTGACCGTGATCGACCCGGGAAATCGAGTGAATCGAACGGGCGTCCGATATTCGAGGAAGACCAGCCGTGATTCGTGGATTGCTGACCCCTACGCCGGCAGACCGCCGGCCCCGGCGAGAATCAGCTCCCACGCCCGGTGAACGTGCTCCCGCTCGGTCCGGACATTCCCGATCGCGACCCGCAGCACCACCCGACCACGCAGGCGCGTCGAAGAGAGCAAAACCGCGCCGTCCGCGTTCACCGACGCCAGAAGAGCATCATTCGCGGCATCCTGCACCTCGGGCGTGGCTCCCCGCAGCAGCCGAAAGCAGACCACGCTCAGCGGCGACGGGGCGCAGATTTCGAACCGCGGATCTGCCGCTACCCAGCCGCGAAACTCCTGCGCCAGCTCGACGTGTCGCCGGATGCGGGCACGCAACCCCTCCACGCCGAACCCGCGAATGACCATCCAGAGCTTCAGCGCCCGGAAGCGCCGGCCAAGCTGCGGGCCGTAGTCCATCAGGTTTGTGACACCCGCCTCGGTGGTTTTCAGGTAGTCGGGCGTCAGCGCGAACGCCGCTCGCAGCGACTCCGGATCTCTGAGAAACAGCACCGAGCAGTCGACGGGGGTGAATAGCCACTTGTGCGGATTCACAACGATCGAGTCGCCCAGCTCCATCCCCGCCATTCGCGCGCGAATCTCCGGACAAATGGCGGCGCTTCCCGCATAGGCAGCGTCGACGTGCAGCCACACGCCCCGCGAGCGCGCGACTTCGGCTACGCGCTCCAGTGGGTCGATGCTGGTGGTCGACGTGCTTCCGGCGGTTGCGACCACCGCGAAGGGGCGCATGCCGGCCTGCCGATCGGCGTCGATCCGCTCCGCCAGCGCGGCCGGGATCATCTGAAAGGCGTCATCGACCGGCACGCGCCGCAGCGAATTCAGCCCCAGCCCGAGCGTGATCAGCGCCTTGTCGATGGACGAGTGCGCCTGGTCGCTGGCATAGACCGTCAGCCGCGGCAGGTCGCTGCGCCCGCTCATTCCGGCTTCGCGCATGGATGGATCGCCGACGCGCTGCCGCGCCGCCGCGAGGGCCAGCAGGGAGGAAATCGAGGCGGTGTCGTTGATGTGGCCGCGGAACTCCGGCGGCAGGTCCATCATCTGCCGCAGCCAGTCGCAGACGTGTTCCTCCAGCTCCGTCGCGGCCGGGCCGGTCCGCCAGAGCATGGCGTTGACGTTCAGGGCGGCGGCGAGCATTTCGCCAAGGATGCCGGGAGCGGTGGCGCTATTGGCGAAATAGGCCAGGAAGCCGGGGTGGTTCCAGTGAGTCGAATTCGGCACGATCAGCGATTGATAATCGTCGAGCAGGGCATCGAGCGCTTCGCCCTGTGCCGGCGGCGCGGGCGGCAGGAGCGCACGCAGTCCGCCGGGCGCGAGCCGCGGCGTGACGCGGTGCGCTTGGGGGTTGTCGACGTAGTCGGCGATCAGGTCGGCGGCGCGGTGCAGTGCCCGCCGGAACTCGTCGGTGGGGAGGTCACCCAGCGGCGGGCGCTCCAGGGGATCGCTCATCAGGGCCGCAGTCCCGGAACGGCGCTCGCGGGAGGAATCGCGGGATTGCCGTTCATCACACGCGACCCGTGCCACGGGTCAGCAGAAACGGGCGACCCGCCGGCGGTCGGCCGACGGGTCGCAGTGGAGCCGATGAGATTCGAACTCACGACCTCTTCCATGCCATGGAAGCGCTCTCCCAACTGAGCTACGGCCCCGGCGATTGGGATCAATGACCGGCGCGGGCGACAACGCGGCCCGCGATTCGGTCGGCAGTGGTCAGGGCCGGATTTGAACCGGCGACACATGGATTTTCAGTCCATTGCTCTACCAACTGAGCTACCTGACCGACAGAGGCGACCCGGAGAGCGCATGGCGGCCCGGTCGCGAGCCGAGAAACACTACGCCCAGTCGGGGGCATCGTCAAGCCAAGCACTGTCGCGGTCGGCGCGAGTGGGAAGACGGTGCCGTCATTCGCCGTAGGCAATCCTGAAGATATCCTTGGCGGCCAGCGTCCGGGGATACACATCCTTCTTATCACTCAGAATTCCCAAGCTCTTGAGCGTTTCGAGATCCGCCTTCGCGGTCTTGTAGGTAACCTGGAACTTGCGCATCACGTCCGCGACGGTGATGAACGGCTCGACGAACAGATCGTCGATCAGCATTCGAGGGCGGCCTTTCTTCGGAACGGTATCCCGGTACTCCGTTCTAAGCGTCTCCAGCGCGTCGCACCGCCGGATCGACTCCTCGGCCTGCTCGATGGTTCCTTTCAGGCAAAACTCCAGCCACTCCGTCCACTCGCCGTGGCTGCTGACCCGGTAGAGCATCTGAATGTAATCCCGTCGATGCCGGTCAAAAAACTCGCTCAGGTAGAGGCACGGCGTGGTCAGGCCGAGCCACTTGTAGATGGTCAGCGCCAGCAACAGGCGACCGATCCGCCCGTTTCCGTCCTCGAACGGGTGAATCGCCTCAAACTGGTAGTGTGCCACGAAGGCGCGGAGCAGTGGGTCCAGTTGGTCCTTCGGCTCGAGAAAGTACGATTCGAGGTTGGTCAGCAGCCGGCCGAGTTCTTCGGGCGGTGGAGGTATGTAGCGGCGATCATGCCCGATCGTGACCAGCCTGATCCTGATTGATCCGGGGCTTTTCTCCCGCCCGCGCGCGCTGACTGACATCAACTCCGAGTGCAGTTGCCGAATCAGGCTTTGGTCCAGCGCGCGTCCATCATCGATCCACTGGCAGCCGGTTCTCAGGGCCACGTCATAGGCAAGCGCTTCCCCCCAATCCCTGGAACGCGCGCTCTCCACTTTGGGGGCATTGTCGTCGCGCTTTGCCGCGTCAAACAGTAGCAGCTCCGTCGGCGTGACGATCGTGCCTTCGATCCGGTTGGACGTCAGCGCTTCGCGTCGCTGCAAAGGCCGGATCAGAAGACGTCCATCGCCGACGCCCAGGGCACGGACCCGCCCATCCAGGCGCTCGATCCGGATTCGCGCGTCCTGCTGCAGCGGGAACAGTTCCGGCGGAAGCGATTGCAGCGCTGGCAGCTCTCTGGGTACGAAGGCGTAGTCTTCCCGTCCCCCGATTGTTATCGGGACAAGATTGCCGGTTTTGAACTCAGAAAAAGCAATCGGGTCCACGATTCACTCCAAACCGCAAGCGGTGTTTTGGAATAATTGTCATATAATTACAATCTGTCAAGACAATGTGGAGTACGGCGTCGAATAATCAACAAATTCGTCCGCCGCTTGGAACTCGATTGGGCGTGACTGGTCCCGAGCGGTTCCCCAATGTGAAACTCCCCAGCGAGGTGCGTCCGGCCACGACATGCGCCCGCCGCGGTCTGAGCGCGGGAGATTGGCCGCCGGAGGTGTCCCTCGCCCCGTCACGCGACCGCCAGCGTATACTGCGTGGCTCGGCCGGAAGGCGTCCGGCCGTGCTGCGCGCCCGCGGCGCGATGGTTTTCGGCACAGGAGCAGGGCATGATCCGCGCAGCGGAAATTCGCAAGGGCAAGGTGGTCCTCCACGAAGGCACGCTGTACAGCGTGGTGGACATCGACCGCGTCTCCAAGGGCAATTGGCGCAGCTACCTGCAGGCCAAGTTCAAGTCGATCAAGACCGGGCAGATCGTGGACGTCCGGCTCAGTCCGGACGACCGGCTCGAAACCCCCTTCGTGGAAACCAAGCCGTTCGAGTATCTCTATCGCGACGGGCAGGAATTCATCCTGATGGACCAGGAGAATTTCGAGCAGATCCACGTCTCCGGCGACGTGATGGGCGAGGCCGAGCTGTACCTGCGCGGCAACGAGGTTGTGACCTGCCAGTTCATCGACGGGGCGCTGGTCGCGATCGAGCTGCCCAACACGGTCGAGTTGAAGGTGGTGGACACGCCTCCGGTCATGCGCGGTGCGACCGTCACCAACCAGACCAAGGATGCCCAGCTCGAAACCGGCCTGTCCGTGCGCGTGCCGCCCTTCATCGAGATCGGCGAAGTGCTGCGGATCGACACCCGCACCGGCGAATACCTGGAGCGCGCGAAGAGCTGACACCCCGGTTGGGGCAGGGCACGGCCTCCGCGGCCGTGCGAGCGCGGTCTGCTGAGGAAGATGCATGACCTGGCTGTTGAGCGAAGGCGACGCGGACATCCTGCGAAGCGCGTCGTCGCCGTCGGACGTGTTCTTTTACCGGGCGCGGCGCGGCTGGTGGCTGCTGCTGGCGGCGCTGCTGCTGCTGCTGCTGCTGGCCGGCTTCGTCACGCTGCTGGTCGGCGGCCCGGATCGCTGGAACGTCGGCCGCGAAACCAGCGCCGTCGGCGTCGCGCTGATGCTCATGATCACCCCGCTCTACGTGGGGTGGCTGGCCTTCAAGTTCATCCCCTCGCGAAACGACCGGATCGTGATCGGATTGCGCGCCTGGACGCGCGCAAGGGTCGATCCGCTCGAGACCGAGCTGCAGGCGCTGCCGGACGAAGCGCTGGCCGAGCGCACCCGCGCCCTGCGGCAGCGCGTGGCCGGCGGCGCGACGCTCGATGAGGTCCGCCCGGAAGCCTATGCCCTGGTCCGCGAGGCGTCGCGCCGCGCGCGGGCGCACCGGCAGTTCGAGTGCCAGGTCATCGGCGCCGCCGTGCTCGAGGGCGGGCGCGTCGCCGAGATGCGCACCGGCGAAGGCAAGACCATCGTCTGCTACGCGGCGAACCTGATGAAGGTGCTCGCCGGGCAGAGCGTGCACATGGTCACGGTCAACGATTATCTCGTCCGCCGCGACGCCGAGTTCTGCCGGCCGATCTTCGAGCTGCTGGGCGTCTCGGTCGGCTTCATCACCGCCGACATGGGCAGCTACGGCCCCGAGGCCGAGCCGCGCAAGGCGGCCTACGCCTGCGACATCACCTACGGCACCAACAGCGAGTTCGGCTTCGACCACCTGCGCGACAACATGAAGCAGCGGGTCGAGGACCAGGTGCAGGAGCGGCTGGATTTCGTCGTCGTGGACGAGGTGGACTCGATCCTGATCGACGAGGCCCGTACGCCGCTGATCATCTCCGGCGCCGCCAACGACGACGTCAACAAGTATCGCACCGCCGACAGTGTGGCGCAGCTGCTCAAGCGCAAGCACGAGCAGTCCGTCCGCGACATGCAGGCCCGGATCGGCGAGCTGGAGACCAACCCGCCCGCGCACCTGCGCGGCGAGCCGAAGTTCCGCTCGGGGCTGGTGAAGTTCCGCTCGGATCCGCTGACGCTCACCAGCGATGAAGCCGAGATGATCGGCTTCACGCAGTACTTCGTGGTGGAGCTGGACCGCCGCTCGGCCCACATGACCGAGCACGGCGCCAAGGCGGCCCAGGTCGAGCTGGGGCTGGGCTCCTTCTACGACGCCCGCAACATGAACTGGCCGCACCACATCGACCAGGCCCTGCGGGCGCACCTGTGCTATCACCGCGACAAGGAGTATGTCGTCCAGGAGGACGGCATCGTCATCGTGGACGAGTTCACCGGCCGCCTGATGACCGGGCGGCAGTGGTCCGACGGCCTGCACCAGGCGGTCGAGGCCAAGGAGCGCGTCACGATCAAGCAGCAGACGCAGACGCTCGCCAGCGTCACGTTGCAGAATTTCTTCAAGCTCTACGGGCAACTGGCCGGCATGACCGGCACCGCCATGACCGAGGCGGACGAGTTCCTCAAGATTTACCGGCTCGACGTCGTCGCCATCCCCACCAACCGCCCGATCCGGCGCGTGGATTGGAACGACAAGGTCTTCCGCACCATCCCCGACAAGTTCGACGCCACGGTGGAGGAGATTCACTCCTACAGCCGCAAGGGTTATCCCGCCGATCCGTTCTCGATCGCCGAGAACCTGCGGCTCATCAAGCGGCTGTTGTCGGACGCGGTGTCGCATGGCAAGGCCGATCCGAAGCATCCGGCCATGCTGGAGCAGGTCAGCGCGGCGCTGCGCGCCTGGGGCGACGGCGACGCCAAGACCGACGCGGCCTTCGAGGAAAAAACCCGCGCGATCGAGGCTGCGTTCTGCGAGCTGATGGGGGCGGAGCTGCTGGGCGGTCGGCCGGTGCTGGTCGGCACCGTCAGCGTCGAGGCCAGCGAAAAGCTCAGCCAGGCGCTCAACCGCCGCCACGGCATCGAGCACGAGGTGCTCAACGCCAAGAACCACGCCCGCGAGGCCGAGATCGTCAAGAAGGCCGGCCAGCAGCATGAAAACCCGCGCCGCAAGGGCGAGTTCTGCGGCAACGTCACCATCGCCACCAACATGGCCGGCCGCGGGACGGACATCGTGCTGGGGTCGGGCATCGCCGCCATCGGCGGCCTGCACGTGGTCGGCACCGAGCGGCACGAGTCGCGGCGCATCGACAACCAGCTCCGTGGCCGTACCGGTCGCCAGGGCGACCCCGGCAGCTCGCGCTTCTTCCTCTCGCTCGACGATGAGCTGCTCAAGCTCTTCATGCCCGAGTGGGTGCGGAAGATGATGGACGTGATGGGCTTCAAGGAGGGCATGTCGCTCGACAACCGCCAGCTCACCCGCGGCATCGCCCGCGCGCAGCGCAAGGTCGAGGAGCGGAACTTCGGCATCCGCAAGAACCTGCTCGAGTACGACGAAGTCCCCGATTTTCAGCGCAAGAGCTTCTACGAGATGCGGCAGCGCGTACTGCGCGGCGAGGGCCTCTCGGAGTTGATCTGGGAGATGATCGACAGCTCCGTCGAGGACGCCGTCGATCGCTTCTACGACCGCCGCTTCCCGGCGCTGTGCGTCGTCGAATGGGTCGGGCAGCACCTCAACGTGGCCATCGAGCCGGACAAGCTCGACACCCGCGAGTTCGACGGGCTGGTCGAGCAGGTCCGCGAGCTTGGGGCGCATGACGCCCGCAGCAGCATCGAACGCGCCTTCGGCGAGTACGTCGATCCGGATGCCGAGAAGGAGGACTGGGATCTCCGCGGCCTGTGCGGCTGGGTCGAGCAGTTCGGTCTCACGATCACCCCCGCAGAAGCCGGCGCCATCGAGCCCGACGCGCTGCGCGAGCGCATCATCAACGCCGCGATCGAGCGGATCGAGGCGGCCGACCTGTCGGCGCTGCGGCTGTTCACCGATCCCGGCTTTGCCCGCGAGCAGCTCGTGGCGTGGGCGCATAACAAGTATGGCGTGACCATTCCGGCCGAGTCCCTGGCCAGCGCCACCCGCGACGACGCCGTCCGCCTGATCAGCGAACAGATGCGCGCGGCCTATCGCCGACGCGAGGCGGAATATCCGGTCGGGGCGGTGATCGAAGTCGCCATGGCCCGCGGCGGGCAGAACTCGAACGAGATCGCCGCGCGCATCGCCGACTGGGTGAACCTCAAGTACCGGCTGAACTGGACTTTTGAGAACTTCCGGGGCAAGACTCCGCGCCAGGTGTTCGAGGACCTGGTGGCCATCAACCGCGATTACCTGGAGAACGGCAAGCTCGACGCCGAAATCGACGCCGCGATGGCCGCGCATCCCGGCGACGCCGTGCTGGCGTGGGCCCGTGAGCGCTTCGGCCCCGCCGCCGTCGGCCGGCTGGACGCGGTGACCGGCGATCTGCGCGAGACGCTGCGCCAGTGCGGCTACGAGATGCTGCGCTACGAACTGACCCGCCTCGAACGCATCGTGCTGCTCCAGACGCTCGATTCCGTCTGGAAGGATCACATGTACGCGATGGACCTGCTGCGCAGCGGCATCGGCCTGCGCGGCTACGCCGAGCGCGATCCGAAGGTCGAGTTCAAGCGCGAGGGCACGCGGCTGTTCAACGAACTGCTCAGCCACATCCGCGAGCGCGTCACCGACCTGATCTTCAAGGTGCAGGCTGCCGTGCCGGACGATGAGGAGCCGCGCCGCACCGCCTATCAGCAGACCCGCGAGTCGAAGCCCGAGGCCGCCCCGGTCGCCGCCGGTGCCGCAGCGCCCGCCAGCGCGGGAGCGCAGGCGTCGGGCGAGGCGCCGCGTGCGGTCGAGACCATCCGCCGCACGATCCCGAAGGTCGGGCGCAACGACCCCTGCCCGTGCGGTTCAGGAAAGAAGTACAAGCAGTGCCACGGCAAGGGCGCTGCGTAGCCCGCCGGCGTGCGTACCGGCGCGTGCCCGCGCCTTGCCGCGCGTTCTCCGCGTTGTCCCGCCGAATTGAAGCGCGTAAGCTCTGGGCCGATTCTTCCGCCGCGCCCGGCGGAACGCACGCGGCGGGGCGGTTCAGCGGCCGGCCCCGCCCCTCGGGTCGGCGTCACCGGTAGCGCGGTGCAGGCGGGCTTCCATGTTTGATCTCTGGTTCCAGGTCACGGTGATCCTCGCGCTGACGTTGTTCAACGCCGTCTTCGCGATGTCCGAGATCGCCGTCATCTCCAGTCGCAAGGCCCGGCTGCGCCAGCGGGCGGACGACGGCGACCGCGGGGCGCGCGTCGCGCTGGAACTGGTGGAGAATCCGGATCGCTTCCTCTCGACCATCCAGGTCGGCATCACGCTGATCGGCGTCGTGTCGGGCGCCTTTGGCGGGGCCACCATGGCCGGACAGGTCGGCGACCTGTTTCGCGAGATCGAGTGGCTCAGCGCCTGGGCGGACGCGATCGGCTTCGTGCTCGTCGTCGTGCTGATCGCTTTCCTGACGCTGCTGCTGGGCGAGCTGGTGCCCAAGCGCGTCGCGCTGCTGAACCCCGAGGCAATCGCCTCCCATGTCGCGCGCCCCATGCGCGGCCTGTCGCGCCTGGCCGGTCCCGCCGTGACGCTGCTGAGCCAATCCACCGGACTGATCCTGCGCTCGATGCGGCTGCGCGACGTGGTGGCGCCGCCTGTCACGCAGGAGGAAATCTCGATCATGATCGAGCAGGGGCAGCAGGCCGGTATCTTCGAAAAGGTCGAGCGCGAGCTGGTCGAGCGCGTCTTTCGGCTCGGCGATCGGCACGTCAGCGCCGTGATGACCCCGCGCACCGAGATCGTGTGGGTGGACGTCGAGGAGCCGATCGGCGACGTGATGCGGGCCATGACCTCGGCCCCGCACACCTATTACCCCGTCTGTCGCGGCAGCGTCGAGCACGTCGTCGGCATGGTGTCGGTGAAGGACCAGTGGGTGCGGATGGTCAACAAGCAGCCGCCCGACATCAAGGCCACGCTCATGCCGCCGCTGTTCGTCCCGGAAAACGTCCCGGCGCTGCGGCTGCTGGAGCAGTTCAAGCAGGCCGGGCGGCACGTGGCGCTGGTCGTGGATGAATACGGCAGCGTCAGCGGGCTGGTCACGCTCAACGACGTGCTGGAGGCGATCGTCGGCGACATTCCCGCCAGCAACCGCCCCGAGGATCAGGACGCTGTGCAGCGGCCCGACGGGAGCTGGCTCTTCGACGGCGGCATCACCATCGACCGCGTGATGGAGCTTTGCCGCATCGACGAGGTCCCGCCGGAGGACGAGGGTCTGTATGACACGCTGGCGGGCATGTTGATGGCCCGACTGGGGCGCATTCCGCGGGTCGGCGACACGCTCACCTGGCTGGAGGCAAAGTTCGAGGTGGTGGACATGGACGGGCACCGCGTGGACAAGGTGCTGGTCTATCCGCCGCCGCCCGAGCCGACCTCCGGCAGTGCGGAGGCGCTCGCTCCGTGACGCCGGCATTCATCCCGCGCCCCTGGCTCGGCGTGCTGGCGCTGCTGGCCTGCGCTGCGCTCTGGAGCATGAACGGGCCGCTGATCAAGATCCTCAACCGCCCGGACGCGATGGATCGCGCCCTGCGCCTCTTCGGCGTCTCCGCGACCGGCGTGGAGGCGCCGCCGCCCGCGACCGCGGATCGCGCCGTGAAATCGACTCACTCCCCCGAGCCTGCCGAGCCGCGCGAATCCACGGCGGTCCCCACCCCGGCCGGCGGAGAAGGGGTCACGCTGGCCGAAGCGGGCGGCGCCGAGGTCCGGCCGGTCTCGCCCTGGACCATCGCCTCGTTCCGCTCGCTGCTGGGGGCGGCGGTGTTCGTGCCGCTGGCGTGGCCGCATCGCGGCACGCTGCGGCGCGTGAAGCCGCGCTGGGTCATTGCCGGCGTGGTGCTGTTCATCCTGATGACGACCACCTTTGTCGTCGCCAACACGCTCACCACGGCGTCCAACGCGATCGTGCTGCAGTACACAGCGCCGCTGGTGGTCTTCGCGCTCTCGCCGCTGGTGCTGGGGGAGCGACCCAGCGCCGGCGAAGGCTGGGTGCTGCTGATCGTGCTGGTGGGCGTCGCGGTCATTTTCTTCGCCGGGCCGGCTGGCGACACGCTGGGACTGGTGATCTCGCTCTCCAGCGGCCTGTGGTACGGCGCGCTGACCGTTGCGCTGCGCGGCTTGCGCGAGGTGGACGCGCGGGTGGTGGTCGGGCTGAACACGCTCTGTTCTGGGCTGGTGCTGCTGCCGCTGGTGGCGCTCTACGGCTCGTTTTCCGTGACGCCCTTCCAACTGGCCATGCTGGCGCTGCTGGGCATCGCCCAGTTCGCCACGCCCTACCTGCTCTTCTCATACGGCGTGCGCCACGTGGAGGCGCATCGCGCTTCGCTCATCACGCTGCTGGAAGTGTTTCTAAACCCGCTGCTCACGTGGCTGGTCGTCGCCGAAGCCCCGGGCAGCGCGACCCTGATCGGTGGTCCGATCATCGTGCTGGGCGTCGTCGCCTGGATCTTCGCCACGCTCCGCCGCCGGTCGATTCATAACCGCCAGTAAACGAACAGCCCGATCCCGGCCGCGCTGAGAATCAATCCGGCCACCGACAGCGCCTTGTTCAGCGGTCGCGCGGCGCGGGCGATTCCCATTGCGCCGCAGGCCAGCGAGATCATCGCGCAGATCAGCAGCACGCCGCTGAGCGCCGACCCCAGCGAAATCGCACCGAGCGCCACGCTCGTGATCGCCAGCCCGCGCACGTCCGAATCCCGTGCCGTCGGCGCCGCTTCGATCGTGAACGGCACGCCGCATTCGCGGCAGGCGTTGGCGTCGATGTCGCAGCGGCTCTCGCAGCGCGGGCATTCGATGTAGAGCGCGCCATCCGCGCCGCTCAGGATCTGCGGCGCCTGCGCGCCGCTGGCGGCGTACGCGTGCATTGGCGTCGGGTTCTCGCCGTCCGGGCTGACCTCCGCATCGCCCAGCGGCAGCCCCGTCTCCGGATCCACATGCGGCACGATGAACGTCGCAGCGCAGGTCGGGCAGCGTCCGCCCTGGCCGCACATCCCGGTGTTCGTCTCCAGCAGCGCCCGGCAGCGCCCGCAGGCGAAATTGAACGCCCGATCAGAACCCCCCGGCGGCCGGCGTCCGCGGACCACCACCCCCGGCGGACCCGGCTCCGGCACCCGCACCACCCCCGCGCACAGCGGGCAGCGCACGTCGCGCTCGACCCAATCAGCGCGAACCGTGATCGGCCGGTTGCAGTGCACGCAACTGATCGAGAACCGCCCCTGGGTGAACGCGGTCGTCATGCATCAGCCCCACAATCGCCATGCCGATCGACGCGGGCAGCGCTTGTACACCGCCCGCAGCGGTCGTATCCTACCCTCCCGGGAAGCGGGGGTGCGCCGCCCGATCGGCGCAGCCGCGACTTTCCGCCGTCCGACCGCCGTCGTCGCCGCGCCGCAGGAGCCAGCCCCCCCGATGACACTCGCCCGCACCATTCGATCGGTCGCGCCCGCGATCCTGCTCGCCGCGCTGCTGTCCGCCTCGGCCGGCTGCCAGCTGGTCGCGATGCCTTTCATCATGTGGGGAGCCGAGCCGACCAAGGACGTGCCGGCCGAGTTTCCGCACCTCCAGAACCGCGAAACCTGCATCGTTGTCTGGTGCGACTCGGACACGTTATTCGAGTACCCGAACGTGCGGCTGGAAGTCTCCGAATACGTCGCCTTCGCCATGAAGGCGGCGGTCAAGGGTGCCACCTTCACCTCCAATCGACGCGTGACCGAGCTGCAGTCGCGCGAGCCGCGCTGGGAGCGCGAGCCGCCCGCCAGGCTCGGCGCAAAGCTCGGCGCAGAGCGCGTGCTGACGATCGAGCTGACGCAATACACCATGCGCGAGCCGGACAATCCGCATCTCTATCGTGGGCGCATCGCCGCCAACCTGCGCGTCTACGACGCCGCCAGCCCCGAATCGCGCTGGCTGTGGCAGGGCAACGTCGAAATCGCTTATCCCCCCGATTCGGTCGGCTCGTGGGGCGTGCCCGAGACGCAGATCCGCCGCGGCGCGATGGAGCTTTTCGCTTCCGAAGTGGCGGGCAAGTTCCACGACCGCAAGATCAAGGTGAAGTGAGATGCCGCGACCCGCGCGCCTGCTGCACACGGCGCTGCTGCTGGCGCTGCTCGCGCCGGCCGGCTGCGGCTGGCTCGGTGCCGCGATCTACTTCTTCCGCCCGCCCGTCACCACCAAGGCCGAGTTCCGCTTCAAGGGCAAGGTCGCGATCGTCATCGAGGCCGTCCGCAGTCACGAGGAGAGCCCGCTCTTCTCACAAGCGCTCTACGACGCCTTCTGCGAAAACCTGACCGCCGCAAAGGCCGCCATCGACGCCGTCCCGCTCGAGAAGTTCCAGCGCCTTCGGCAGGACAATCCCGATTTCGCCTCCTGGGGGATTCAGCGCATCGGCCACGCGCTCGGCGCGGACCAGGTGCTCTACATCCGCCTGGCGCGGCTGCAATTCCAGGAGTTCCCCGGCGCGCCGCTGATCGAGCCGCGCGTCGCCGCCAGCGTGATCGTCGTCGGCGTCAGCGCCCCGGCCGACAAGCCGCGCCTCTGGCCGGAGGCGATCGAGGGCCGCGAGCTGAGCCTGTCGCGCCAGACCCGCGACGCCGCCGACCCCCGCGCCCTCGACGAAGAAGCCACGAAGATGGGCCGCGAGTTCGCACACATCATCGCCCGGTTCTTCCACGACTACGACTCGGAGGAGCCGCTCAAGAAGGAGCGCTGACCCATCGCCGCGCCCGCGACCGGTCCGCTCCCTCCCATTCAGCGGGCATCCTTCGCCGGTGCGCTGCCGCGGGCGGCGGCGCTGCTGCTGACGTCGGCCGTCCTGGTCGCACTCACCACGCTCGTCGGCTATTCCCCCGAGACGCGCAGCCCCTCCGTCGGCGTTCCACCCTCCGAGATCCTGTATAGCTTCCGCCTCCCGCGCGCCGCGCTGGCCGCGGTCGCCGGCGCTGCACTGGCGCTGGGCGGCGTCGTCTTCCAGTCGATCTTCCGCAACCCGCTGGCCACCCCCTATACGCTCGGCATCGACGCCGGCGCTGCGCTCGGCGCCGCCATCGGCTTCCTGACGCTCTCCTCCACCACGCTGGCCGCGTTTACGCTGTGGGGCGTCACCTTCGAGTATTCGCGGCTGACGTTGTTGGCGCTCGCCGGCGCGATCGGGGCAATCGCGCTGGTGTACCTGATGTCGCGGCTGCGCGGCGGGCACGACCTGACCCGCCTGCTGCTGGGCGGCGTTTGTATCTCCTATCTCGCCGCCGCGGGCATCATGCTGGCGACCTACCTCGCCAATCGCGCGATCACGAACGAGATTCTCTACTGGATCATGGGCTCGCTCGCCCGCCACCGGCCCGCCGCCGTCCTCGAAATCACCGCCATCCTGATCCCCGTCGCGGCGCTCATGCTGATGTTGCACCGGGCGCTGGACCTGCTTGCCATGGGCGACGTGATGGCGGCTGCCCGCGGCGTCGCCGTCGGCCGGGTGATCTGGAGCTGCCTGCTCTCGGTTGGCCTGCTCACGGCCGCGGTCGTCGCCCACTGCGGGCCGATCGGCTTTGTAGGTCTGATGATTCCGCATCTCTGCCGGGCGTGGGTCGGACCGCGCACCGCGCCGCTGCTGTTGGCGTCCATTGCCGCCGGTGCCGCTTTTCTGGCGGTCTGTGACGCGGCGGCGCGCTCGCTGAGCGCCTACGAAGTCCCCGTCGGCGTGATTACGAACATCCTCGGGGCCGGCTTTTTCTTCTGGCTGCTGGCGACGGCTGATCGGCGCGGTTGAGCGCCCGCGGCCCCGCCGCTCGTCTGTCCCGTCCCGATTCCGCGGCGCCGCACCACAAAGGCACGGGCCGCCGGTTTCCCGACGGCCCGCGACGTGGATTGATTTTCGGAGCCGGATCACGACCAGCGGTTCGCCGCCGGCAGCAACCGTGCGCTAACCCTTACGGGCAGCTCTCACCCGGCAGCGGCGACGAGATGATGCACGCCACGAACGGGTCGATGTCGAAATTGTTGAACAACGCATCGCCGCTGACGTCGCCCCAGCACAGGCGGCGGTTCCAGCAGTCCGCGCTCGGCGCATAGCCGCTCGGCGGCGTCGGGCTGAGCGGATCGAGAATGCCCGCGACGAACGGGTCGATGTCGAAGTTGTTCACCGATCCGTCGCAGTTGGCGTCGCCGACCAGCGTCTGCCCGCACAGCACGATCCGCAGATCGTCATCGTTCACCACGCCGTCGCCGTTCACGTCACCGTCGCAGTAGCAGCCGGCGTTGCCGAGGTTGGCGGTGACGATCGCCGCGTCGGCGCTGTTGATCACGCCGTCGAGGTTCACGTCGCCGATCTGCGTGTCGAGGATCTGCTCCACCAGTTCGCGGACGTCATCAAAATCCACGTCCAGGTCGCCGTCCATGTCGCAGCTCAGATCCTTGGTCGCAGCCGCGGTGGTGTCGGACCAGTCGCTGATGAAGTTCGCGCAGACGTAGTTCACATCGGCGCAATTGATCACGCCGTCGTGGCCGCGCGGCTCGGCGCCGCGGGTCGGGCCGTTGACGCTGCCGGCCACATCGCCGCGCGCGTCGCCGGCCTTGTAGGCCGTGCCGGTTGACTTGCTGAGCGCGCCGTACAGCCCGCTGACCGAGCCGGTGAGCGTCTGCCAGCGCTGGTCGGCCCGCACGAAGCTCGCCTTGCGGCTCAGCTCGCCGGTGGCCGGATCGATGCCCAGGCCGTCGTTGAAGTAACGGATGTCCTCGGCGTCGTATTCGCCGTCGCCGTTGAAGTCGCCGCTGATGTGCACGACCAGCCGATCGACCGTCATTGAGCCGCGGTCCGTGGTCGCTGTCGACTGGATCGCCTCGAACGTATTGAGCTTGGTGAGCAGCGTGCCCGCGCCGCTCCACAGGTGATGAGCGTCGACCAGCCGCTCGATGTCGTTGATGTTGCGGAAGCCGTCGTTGTTGAAGTCGCCGGCGACCCGGTTGCGGCGCGACAGCGCCTGCCCGTCGGCCGTGCCGATGATCTGGATCGTCGTTCCGTCGTAGTATCGATAACCGGCGTTCGTGGCGTCGCCGCCGTCGAGATAGCTGCCCGCCAACGGAGCGCGTCGCCGCGGCACCAGTCCGGCCGGGCGGCTGGTCGTGCCGTCCACCTCGCCCCATTGCTTGGGTTCATTCGCGCCGCCGACGCGATAGACGTTATTCGCCAGCAGGTAGTTCTGCGCGTCCACGTTCAGGTCGTTGTTGAACTCGAAATCGGTCGGATTGCCCGGCTTTGGCAGGCAGTTCGTCGCCGCGACGAGCACGAACTGCGTCGCCAGCAGGTCGCCCGGCATGAAGAACGCATCCGGCGGCAGCGTCGGCTGAAACGCCGCGATTGATTCCTCGATGTTGCGGACAAACTTGGCCGCCTCGACGTTGAACACCCCCGGACCGCTTTCGAACGCCGTCACGCGGCCGAGGTTCATCGCCCGCGGATTGCCCACCGTCACCAGCGTCTGGATTCCGCCGATCAGGAACCCGGTGTTCGGATCGCAGTTGTTGACGATCGACTCCAGCGTCGGCCGCACGATCTGCGTGCCGTCAACAGACCCGTTGTTGTCGCCGTCGATGTCGCGCAGGATTCCGACCAGCTCGTAGCGTCCCGAGCGGCTGTCCTCAAACGCGCGCGACGGACCCACCGTGCCGGTATAGCCGACGCAGATGCGACGGTTCTGCACGGCGCTCTCGGAGATCGAGGAGCCGCCGCAGTTGTTTACCTGGTGATTCGGACCGGGGCGCGTGAGCGTGTCCTGGTTGATGCGCCGACCGACGTGGTCGCCCACGCCCCAGCTTGGATCAATGCCCAATCCGTTCATGTGCGCGTTGCGCGTGCCCGAGCCGACGTCGCGGCAGTTGAACGCCAGGTTCTCGCCGTTCTTGCGACGGCCGGTCACGTACCCGTGCTGAAGATCCGAATGGCGGATCGCGCCGACCTCGCCCGCTTCACGAATGCCGTTGTTGTTCAGGTCCAGCCACAGATCGGTGCCGATATTGGCGATCGCCGCGACCGTGGACCAGGCGATCCCCGTGTCATAGATCGTCAGGTTGTCCGGGTTCGAAAAGTTCGTGTTCAGCGCCGTGCCGCACGGCCCGGTCAGAGAAGGCAGCTTGTTGCTTTCGCCGACCTGTGACGGATTTCCCGCCGACACCTCGGAATTGTCCCCATATCCCGACTGACCAGGCTTGCGGAACCAGGCCGGTGCTCCATCGGCGCGAACTGCCCACAACGACGGGACGTCTACGTTCGCGATGTCGATCTGCGTCGGGCACACCGGCGTATTGCTGGCGTTGGGAATGCCGTCGCCGTCGGTGTCATCCGTGCAGGCCCCGCCCCAGCCGGCCGACGAGGCGGCGTTGTTCGGCACGCCGGTCACTGCCCAGTCCAGGGTGTTCAGAGTTCCGCGCTCGGACGGAACGACTTCCGGAAGCTGGCTGCACGTCTGCCAAACCACGAACTCCTCGAATCCCTCGACCGAACCCACCGAGCGGTACTGGTAGATCCAGTAGAGATTCGGATTCCCGGGGTTCGTCGGCGCCAACTGATCCGTCGCATCCAGGATCGTGTCGCCGTCGCTGTCGTAGAAGCCCCACAACCCGTCGCCGTCGCAGTCGATCCAGTCGTTGGTCGCCGCGGCGAAGCGTGAGAAATCCACGAACAGCGTGGCGCCCGAACCGTTGATCTGGTATGGGGGGTCGCTGCCGAGGCCGGCGAGCGCCGGCGGAACCGTGCTGGTCGAAATCACGACCGCACTGGCCAACAATCGCACGAACGGACGCTTGTGAATCATCATCGCAATCCTCTCCGAAAATCACGCGGGCGGATCATGCCACCGTGTGGGGCAAGAGGCGCCCCGCCGCACGACGCGGACGGGGCGGCGAGCGGGCAGGCGCTGACACGCGCAGCGCCGGCGCGCGGGGGAAGAAACCGCGCGCTCGATCGGAGACGCTACGCGCCGCGGATGAAGCGCGCATGTGGACGCGGCGCAAGATGTGCGAACCACTCTCCCCCCGTACGCTCGGCATCCGGTTGGATTGCACGCGCGCTGCAAACCAGTCCTTCATCCCGCTCGCGCGCCGGCTTCATCAACCCACGCCCTCGGCCGCCGGAACAGCGCACGAGCCGTCGGCGATATCCCCCGTCTGTCCCCGACGCTACGATGAGGTCATGTTTCGTTCGAATGGCTCCCGCTGCGCTCACCCCGTCGATGCGTTCCCCGCCGCCGGCCGTCCGGCGATCGCGAAATCCGGGCGGAATCGCCGCGGTCCCGTGCTCCGCGCCGTCGCGCACCCGTTCACCCGCGGCGCGGTCAGCGCCGCCGCGCTGCTCGCCCTCATCGCGTTGCCCGCCTGCGAGCGCGAGCCGACCGGCGGCGGGACGGGAATGACCGCCCACGGCGATCGACCCGTCATCCCGCCGCCCGCCACTCGTCCGGTTTACGAGTTCGCCCCCGGCCTGCGCTCCGCCCACCCGGAAGTCTGCGATTTCGTGACCGAGTTCCTCAACACCTGTCTGGCCGGTGACTACAACGGCTACCGCCGCATGGTCACCCGCCGTCGCGAGCCTGAGACCCGCCAGCGCTTCCAGGCGATCTACTACGCCATTCGCAGCGTGCGGATCGACGACGTGGCGACGCAAAGCGTTCGCGACCTGGCCGAAGAGGCCTTCCTCGTCACTGCCACGGTCGATTTCGACCCCGCCGCCCGCGTCGCGGTGCGCGGCAGCGAGCGGCGCATCGCGCTGCTGATCTTTCGCGAAGATGGCGGATGGCGGATGGCCCCAGCGCCCGCGTCACTGCAACCCGCCCGCGAGGACGAGCTTCACCCGGCATCTGCGCCCACCACAGCCCCGAGTTATCCGTGGGACGTCGGCGTCGATTACTGATGACACACCCGCGCGCGCCAGTGCATGGCCCACACTCGCTGCCCCGCGACCGACTTGCGAAGGCAGCCCGTTGGCTTTCACCGTGCCGCAGCCTCTCCATGCTGCTAGCACTCTGCGGTGCGCTCACCGTGATGGGCCGACCGTCGCAAGCGCCGCCTACTGACGCCGGCGTGACGCCCCCCGCGAACGAGGCGGCCGCTGCTGCGAGTGTGCGCTCCGATCCGGACGCACCGGCCCCGTCCGACAAACCGTCCATGCCCGAACAGCTTGCCGTCGAAGCGCTGCCCGCGGAAGCCCTCGCGCAGATCGCCGCCATCCGCGACTACACGCTGGATTTCGATCACCCCGGCTTCTATGCCGTGGTCGAGCACGTCCGCCGCCACGGCGTCCGTGGCGCAACGCCGGATGTCCAGCCGCTGGCCGACTGGCGCGAACTGGCCGAGCGGCCCCGCGCCTTCCGCGGCCAACCCGTCACGATCACCGCCCGCGTCGGCCATAACCGCGCTTGGGCGCTGCCTTCCCGCCCGCGCCTCGGAACGCTGCACCAGCTCGAGCTGTTCGACCCGCGCCAGCCCATCGCGATCACGGCCATCCTGACCGGCGCGGCCGAGGACATCCCGATCGCATCCGAAATCACCCTCACCGGCTACTTCGTCATGATGCGCAGCTACCTCACCACCGGCGGGCAGACGCGCCAGGCAGCGCTGCTGGTTGCCGACGGTCCTGCCACGCTGCTCCGCGCCGCTCCGCCGGCAAACACACCTCTGTTGGGCCGCGGCGATGCGCTTACCGGCGTGATTACCGCCGTCGCCGCGGGGTTGCTGATCGCGCTGCTGCTGCTCCGCCGCGCCGCCCGCGGTCGCACCGCCACCCGCCTCGCCGCCGCGCTGCGAACCCGCGAGGACGACACCTGGATCGAGGAAGCGGCCGACCCCGCGTCGTCCCCGCATCCCGCGGACGCGCCGCGCGCACCGGGCGAGTCGCGTATGGAACCGCCGGATCGAAAGGCATCGACGCCGGCCGCGCCGGGCGCTGACGATCGACCACGGCCCGGGAGCGGCGGCGCGTGATCATCGACCTGCACTGCCACTACACGCTCACCGCCGCGCGGCGCCCCGACATCGAGCGCTTCACATTCGAGCCGCCGGGACACGCGTCCGATTCGTACATTGCGCCGCGCGCGTTGCGGCGGCTCTCGTTTCGAGGGCTGCGCCGCCTGTTGAAGATCGACCCGCGGCTGCCCGCCGGCGACGAGCTGGACGCCGCGCTCGCCGCCGTTTACGACCGGCACTTGCTGGCCGAAGGTCCGATCGAGCGCTTCGTGCTGCTCGCCTTCGACCACTACCACGCCCACGACGGCAGTGTCCCGCCGCCGCCGCGCTCGCGCTTCGCCCGCGGCGGCGACATCTACACGTCGAACGCGCTGGTGCGCGACGTCTGCCGAAGGCGCCCGGATCGCTTCCTGTTCGGCGCGTCCGTCCACCCCTACCGCCCCAACGCCGCCGCCTGCGTGCGCGAGGTCTTCGCCGCCGGCGCGTGCCTGCTCAAGTGGTTGCCGCTGCACCAGAACATCGACATCCGCGACCCGCGCAGCGTGGCCGTGCTGCGCACCTGCGCTGAGCTGGGGTTGCCCGTCCTGGCCCACTATGGCGAAGAGTTCACGCTTCAGACGCAGCACCGCGGCTACGAGCACGTCATTGACGCGCTGGACGTGCTGCGGGCGCTCCGTCGCGAACGCGCCATGCCGCCCTTCATCGTCGCGCACGTCGCCACCCCGGTCACGACCTTCGGCGACGACGCATCCTGGCGCATGCTGTGCGACGCGCTCGTCGGCGAATTTGCCGACGCGCCGCTCTACGCCGACATCAGCGCGCTGGGCACCTGGGGCAAGGCGCCCTACCTGTGGCGCGTCGTCGATCGGCCCGAGGTGCATTCGAAGCTGCTGTTCGGCTCCGATTTTCCCGTGCCGTTGGCCGACCCGCTGCTGCGCCTGTTGGTCGGCCGCCCATACCGGCGCATCGCCGAATCCGCCTCCTGGCCGCAGCGCTACGCAGCGCTCTGCCGTCACGTCGGCTACAACGAGATCGTGCTGCATCGCGCCGCGGAGCTGCTGCCGAATGTCGGCTACTTCGCATCGGTGTCGTCTCGACCCTGAACCCGGCCTCCCATCGCCCTCTGGCCAAGCACCGCCGGAGCGCCGCCCTGGCGCAAAACAGCATGTCTTGGTGCGGATTGGCGCGAAGGATCGCCCAATCGCGCCGATCGGCGCGAGATCGCGCGCGTCGGAAAAAACCGCGTTCGGCGTGGAGTCGCCCGCGGCGTGCGAATCCGCGTTCGCCGGCACGTACCGCCGATTCTCGGGTCGAATTTGCAATCTCGTCTAGATGTGCTATACTGTCTATACATACGCCGCCCCCGGGGGGCTGCTGAGACGCCATGCCGGAGTCCCACCAATGCCCGCCAGCGAATTCTTCGGCCCCGATTTCGGTCGCGGACCCTTCACCGGCCACCGACTCGACACCGCCGCCGTCCAGATCGCCGCCGCTCTCGCGCAGCTGCGGGCGCCGCTGCTCCGCTCAGATGACGAAATCCGCACGCACGCCGACTTCATCCGCGAGATCGCCGACCGTCTCGCGCCCGAGTTCGCCTCGCAGGTGTTTCTCGACGTGGCCGACGAGGACGGTAACGCCATCGACTCGGTCTTCCGCGTCCACCCCGGCGCCTACACGCTGCTGCACTGCTGGCTCGCCGACGACCTGGGCAAGGCCCCCTCCTCCGCGACGCCCGACGACGTCGAGTGGTCCGACGGCGTTGTGGTGCACGAACTGACCGCCCGCAGCGAGTTCATCGTCCTCACCGACGTTGCCGGCGTCATCTCCGCGCGCGTCTCATACACAGGCGCACGGTCGTGGCGCTGGGCCGTCACGCGCACCGCGCGAGTCTATTACTCGGCCGCGTTGACCTTCACGTGATCCTGCCCTCGTGTCGTTTGTAGCGATGGCCGAATCGTCGCCCTCCCGCGCCTGCGAGATGGGAATCTCGCACGAGCGGACGGGTGGCCTGCTTTCGCGACGGGTGGCATGCTTTCGCGGTACTCCGCGTAAGCATGCGGACGATCCGCACTGCCAGGCGCCCACGCCGCCTACCTTCATCCACCGGAGTCATGCGACATGTCACTCCCGAAGCCCGCGCTTCTCGACGCGGATGCAATCCTCGGCCCGCTGCCGCGCGTCTACATCGTTCCGCGCCATCGCCTGCGCAGCGCGCCGCGACCAGCGACGCTCGCCGGCGAGTTCGTCACGTTCGTCGCGCCCCACCCCGCGCTCGATGACCTGCTGTACGCAACCACCGGTCCACCCGCGCTTCTCGGCTTCCTGCCTGAGCCTGCAATTGCAATCGACGAGTGGGATCAGTCCGCCGCCGCTCTGGATGACTGAGCGCGTGCTCTCCGCCAGAATTTCCAACCGTGCGCAAAGCCCCGCCGCTGCTCAGGTAGCGCCAGTCAACCCCGCCATCGCCGCCCACGAGAACCGCTCCCGTGCTTGGCGCAACCGCGCTCGATCGACTACATTCGCCCCGCTCCAGGCGGGCTTCCCGGCGCACTCTTGTGCGACCGGCTCAGCGCCGACGCAGCCGACACTTGCGCACGTCGGCGACTTGAAGGAGAGGATGGGAAGATGCCAGCGAATCGACCGGGGGGTCCGCGCGCCGTCGTGCGCGCGCTGATCGCGATCACCGCGACTTCGTTCATCACCCTCGCACCGACTCGCGCCAGCGCGCAGTGCGGCCCGCCGGACAACACCTGCGTCGTCACGCCCGCCAACGGCGCGCGCCCGATTAACGCGTGGCCGTCATCGGACACGGCGCTCGACTGGGTCGCCATTGACCAGGCCGCCGCGCATTACAGCCAGTTTCCCCAGTACGGCGTCTTCGATCCGCCGATCGTCGGGTTCCTTCAATCGCAGTTGGACCAGAATTTCCCCACCAATCAGCCCACCTGCAACTACCAGGCCGCCGCCAATGCGATGCGAAATCTTCGCCCCACCGGTGTCCTGGGAACGTACATCTCCGGCGGCGACGTGCGTCCGACCGACAACCTGCGCTTCTACCCCGTGGACGCGCTGCCGCTGACGCTTGTGCCGACGTCGGCGTATCTTGCGGGAACGGTCTGGTCGATTCAGGACGGCGTGCCGCGCCAGGCGATTGACTTCCAACTGGCCGAGGCGCGCACGTGGTTCGCATCCGCGGTCGCCAACGAGCTGATCGCGCGCACCACCTGCCTGCCGGAACAAAAGCTTTCCTTCGTCTACATGGATAATGTGCGACATCCCGGCTCGGGCTATCGCCTGCCCGCCAACGACGCGTGCAGCGTCGGCGATTGCCTCCAGAATCCGCGCCCGCCGCACTGCCTCTGCGCCGAGGTGCCGTGGTCCTTCACGCTCAGCTTTCTGAACGATGTTCGCACACGCATCGCCCCGCACGGCCTGCGCCTGGTGTGCAACGTCGCCGGCCCGATCTGGGGCTGGCCCGCCGCGGACGTCACGAACATGATCGCCGTCACGCACGGCATTTCGCACGAACGACCGTTCGAGAAAAACTACTGCCGAAACAACCTCGCCAACCTGCTGACCGAGATCGGCTTCTGGCAGCAATGGCTCGCGGCCGGCCACACGATTCTGTGGGTGCCGACGCAGTGCAACAGCGCCGCGATCTGCCCGGCCTGTCCGACCTGCGGAAGCTGCCCGCCCGCTCCCGCCAACCAGCATGAGCAGCGCGTGATGGCCGCGATGGCGATGATGATCCGCCAGCCGGGGCAGTCCGTGTTCGTCGCGCGAGATTACTTCCGCGATCGCCCCGATTGGGCGACGTGGTCCGCGCAGTTCGGCACGCCGCTCCAGGACTTCCAGATTCTCAGCGGGCACGTCGCCGGTGCGCCGATCGTGCTCACGCGGCGCTTCGCCGGCGGTCGGATGAGTGTGAACCTGGGCGCGAGCCTGTGCGTCGCGACGGCTGCCTCCTCGGTGCAACTGGGATTCGGCCCGGTCATCACGCAGCAGCCTCGGTCACTGCTGCTCTGCTCGAATCGCTCGGCGCGGTTTGCCGTCAGCGCGGTGGGAATCGGCACGGTGCGTTACCAGTGGCGACGCAACGGCGTGAACATCGCCGGAGCGACGCTGCCGGAGCTGCTGCTGCCGAGCGTCACCGAGGCGGATGAAGCCGCGTACTCGTGCCTCGTGTCCGACAACGAAGCCGCCCGCTCGTCCAACGTGGTGACGCTGACCGTCGGCGACGGGCGCGTCGGCGACACCAACGGCGACGGGCGCGTGGACAATTTCGACATCGAGCCGTTCACGTCGGCGCTGGTGAACCCGGCCCTCGCGACGACCTGCGCATTCGACGCCAACGGCGACGGCATCTTCGACAATTTCGACATCACGCCGATGGTGCAGTTGCTGCTGACGTTCGGCGCGTTTGATCCGTAACCCGCGATCTTCAATGGCGCACTCCTGAATGCGGCACGTCACAGCCGAACCCGCTGCGACAAGCCGCCATCCATTCCGTAGGCTGGTGCTGAGCGCAGCGAAGCCCAGCTTTGGTCGAAGCGTCCGGCACGCCGCGGCCTATTTCAGCGGCCGCGTGTCGGGCGGGGGCCAGGCGTCGTCATCAATCCCCCATTCGCTCTCATTCTCGGATGGCGCGGAGAGATGCTCCGGCGCATGTTCCGGTCCCGCGCCCTGTCCGCCAGCCAGCGGCGCGCGGTAAGCGTCGCCGTCAGCCGCGCTGCCGCTCGATTGTTCGTGGATCGTGTCCGGGGCCTCGCGGTTCGATTGGCCTCGCACGGCGTCACCCTGCGCGGGGTCGCCACGACCTCGCAGTCGCGCAGCGCTCCCGCCCGCCTCGCGCAGATCCAATCGATCCATGCTCTCCGCGTCGTCCGCATCCAGACCGAACTCGCGCAGCCAGTCCACCGCCGAGAGCTCCCCGGCCGCGCTGCTCCGGTCGTCACAAGCGGCATCGCTGTCCGACCGGCGGTCGGGGCCGCCGCTCGCGACCGAACCGTCGCGGGATTTCCGCGCCGCGCCCTGCCCCTCCCGTCCCACTGTTCCGGGCCCGCTCCGCGTTGCGCCGCTGCGCATGCCCATCGCCGTGACCAGCGCGAGCCAGAATTCCTCCGATCGAATCGCCGCTGCCCCCCAGCGGCTCGACTCGCGCCGCACGTCGCCATCGGAGCTGACCACCACGATCGTCCGCGGTGAGATCGAGTTTTCAAGAAGTTCAAAAATCCGCAGATCGGCCGATACGCCCCCTCCGGAGAATCGAACTTTGACCGAAGCGCCGGCCGCGGTCGCCATCTGCGAGAGAAATGCCTCCGCCGGCGGCGCTCCGTCGAAGACCAGGCAGACGGGGCGCCCCGTGCGCTTCGCCCAAGCGCCGACCAGCGCGCAGAGCGCCTCGCGACCGATCGCCCCGCCCCCCGCGCCGGCGGCGCGGGCCGCGTGAACCAGGTTGTCGCCGTCAATCAGGTGCAACGCAGCGCTCCCACCCCGTTCATACCCTATCCGCGTTTCGCGAATCGAACAGACCGCGCCGCTCCGACTCACCGCCGCCGCACGCCCACTCCCGGCAGTTCGCCGAACGAAAGCACCCCGCCCTCAAACCGGATGCCCTCGTATGGATCATCCGCCAGCAGCAGCGCGCCGTCGAGGTCCGAATAATCGCAGAGCGAGGCGATCGAGAGGGCCGGGGCAATCGCCAGCGACGAGCACACGAAGCAGCCCAGCATCACCCCCATCCCCAGCCCGCGGGCCAGCGCGATCATCCGCAGCGCCTCGCGGATTCCCCCGCACTTGTTGAACTTGATGTTCACCCCGTCCGCCAGCCCGCGCAGCCGCACCACGTCCGCCGGCCGCTCGCAGCTCTCATCCACGAAGATCGGCGCGACCCCCAGCTCGCGCAGCCGCGGCAGGTGCGCGTCGTACTCGCGCTTCATGGGCTGCTCGATCATCGTCGGCCGGAAGCGGGCCAGGTCGCGGACGCGCTGCACGGCCGTCTCGGGCGTCCACGCTTCGTTCGCATCGAGCAGCAGCGGTCCTTCAAAGGCGTTGCGGATGATCTCCAGTGCGGCGGTGTCGCCCTCGACGCCGATCTTGGCCTTGAGCGCGGTAGCGCCCGCCTGCAGGGCCTCGACCGTCTTGCGGTGGGTCGTGTCGGCGTCGGCGATGCCGATGGTGAAGGTGGTGCGACACGCCGGCGGGTCCAGCCCCAGCAGTTCCCACGTCGGCCGGTTCACCCTCCGGCCCACCCAGTCATGCAGGGCGCTGTCGATCGCCGCGATCACCGCGCGCTGTGCGTCATGACGGCGAATCAGCTCCGTGACGACGGCGTGAATCCGCGCGGGCGTGAAGCGATCGATCCAGCCGCGGATTTCGCCTAGCGCCGCTTCGGAGGATTCCAGCGTCTGGCCGTAGAGCCGCGAGGGCGTCACTTCACCCTCGCCAAAGACCCCGTCGTGCTCGATCCGCACGACGATCGTCTCTTTCTCGCTGACGCCGCCCTGCGAAGTGGCGAAGCGGTGGCGCAGCTTCAACGGCAGTCGCGACCAGCTCAGTTTCATGCGCCCGCCCAGTTCCATCCGCGACGAGTCAGCGTACGCCGCCGCGACCGCGCTACGCCCCTCATGCCTCGCCCCCGCCGGTCAACCCGCGCACCCACGGCTCCAGGTCGGCGTCATCCGCCGCGGCCACCACCTCATCCAGCGCCGAGACGCTGACGACGGCGTGACGCTCGACGAAGACGCGCTTGCGATTCACCGTGCGCGAGCCGGTGCGCTCCAGTTCGCTGGCCTGGTTGATGTAGCTCTCCTTGCCGCTGTGGCCGTCGTTGCGGTCGTGCACGTCGGCGTCGCCCAGCCAGTAGCCGCTGTCATCGAAGTGATCGAGGCGGCCGATGTAGATCAACGGCCCTTGCGTGTCGATCACGACCCGCGTCCGCAGGTACTCGGTGAGGCTGGGAACACTCATCGCGTTCTCCCGGGACAGCGCCGCCCCCGGCGCGGAGTCGCGGCCGCCGGCGGCCGGAACCCGACCGCCGGTCGGCGCTTGTGCCACCCGCATTGTACTATGCGCGATCGATCGAAGCGCACAGGGGAACGCGTGGCCACTCGAAGCGACGCCGGAATCGTCCTGCGCCTCAGCGACTATTCCGAAACCTCGCAGATTGCGACGCTGCTGGCGCGCGAAAGCGGGCTGGTGCGCCTGATCGCCAAGGGCGTGCGGCGCAGCACCTCAGCGCGCGTCGCCGTGGGACTGGACCTGCTCGAGCATGGCGACCTGCTGTTCGCACCGCCGGCGCGCGGGACGGGGCTGGGCACGCTCGCGGAATGGCGGCAGCGCGATTCCTTCGCCGGGCTGCGGCGTGCGCTGATCCTGCTGCACGCGGGTCTCTATGCCGCCGAGTTGTGCCGGGTGCTGATGGAAGAGTATGACCCCCATCCCGAGGTCTACGACGGCCTGCATCGGCTGCTCGAAGACCTGTCGCGCAGCGAACCGGCGGAGCGTTTCGGCGTCGCGGGCCGAGTGCTGGATTTTCAGGTGATTCTGGCGGTTTCGATCGGCTTTTGCCCGAATCTGCGCGGCTGTGTCGCCTGTGGGCGCGCCCGTCCGCCCGGCTCAGCCGGCTACATGAGCTTCACCGCCGGCGGGCTGGTGTGCCGCTCCTGTGTCGCGCGGTTTTCGGACCCAAAGCGGGTTCACGGGACCGTCATCGATCGGCTCTGGCGAGCGATCGGCACCGTCACGCCGGCCGAATCCGCGGACCAGCCGACCGAAGCCGGCCCGCCACAGGAAGTCGCAGCCGATCCCGGCGGAGCGGAATCGGGCACGCCTCGGGCTTCGGAGCGGGCCGGTTCCGACCGCCCGGCCGAGCGGCGCGAACCGCCTGAATTGGCGGCCGTGGAGCTTCTGGCCGAGCATCTCTCCCTGACGGTCGGACGGCGGATCGAGGTATTCGACCTGCTGCGCAGACACTGGACCGGGGGGCGCAACGCTCGAGCCGTGGCCGCGGCGGCGGATCGCGCAGAGGGCGCAGAACCGGCCGGGGGGGTCGGGTAGAATGCGCCAGTGATGAGCGGCCGAGCGGGGGCGGCCGATATCAACAGAGGCGGACCGACCACGCACGTCGCCGCAGATCGCGGGCGCCGTGCGCCGCCGGTCGCCGAACCGAGTGTTCGCGCATGTCTGAATCTGACTTGCGGCTGCGCGCCTGTGAGGCGCGCATTCGCCACACGTTCCGGGATCCGTCGCTGCTTCGATGGGCGCTGACCCATTCGTCGTCCGCGACGACGCGCGCCGACAGCAATGAGCGGATGGAGTTTCTGGGGGATGCGGTGCTGGGGCTGGTGGTGTGTCAGCATCTGTATGAGATGCTGCCGGGGGCCGCGGAAGGGGAGTTGACGAAGATCAAGTCGGCGGTGGTGTCGCGGAAAGTGTGTGCGCGGGTGGCGGTTGAATTGGAACTGGGCGACGCACTCACGCTGGGGCAGGGGATGGAAGCGGGAGAGATGCTGCCGTCGTCGCTGGCGGCGGGCGTGTTCGAGTCGGTGGTGGCGGCGATTTACCTGGACGGAGGATTGGAGGCGGCGCGCGAGTTCATCCTGCGGACCATGGGGCCGGAGATTCGCGCCGCAACGGACTCCGAGCATCACTTCAACTACAAGTCGCAGTTGCAGCAGTTCGCCCAGCGGCATCGAAAATCCACCCCGCACTACGAGCTGCTCGACGAAAAGGGGCCGGATCACAGCAAGTGTTTCGAGATCGCCGTCTCGCTGGGCAGCGAGCGCTTTCCGAGCGCGTGGGGGCCGTCTAAGAAGGACGCCGAGCAGAAGGCCGCCAAGTTGGCGCTGGTGACGCTGGGCGAACTGCCCGAACCGGATGAGGACGACACGCTCGACAGCAACGGCGAGGGTGATTTCAACGCGGCGCTTTCGAGCGAGGAGGCCGAGGAAGATGCGGTGGAGCGGATCGATGCGATCGACGAGCCGGACAATGGCGCATCGGCGGCCGGCGCGCCGGAGCCATCGACGCCGCGCCGCAGCCGACCCCGGACCGGCAAGGCGCGCGGAGTGAAGTGAGGCGCGGCGACGGAGGCGGAGTCGGGTGCCGGTGGGGCGGTTTGAGCAATCAGGTGGCGTGCCATCGTCGTGCCGTAGATCTTGATCGGTTCCGATGCATGTTTACGCGGCGTACCGCGAAAGCATGCCACCCGCCGCGAAAGCACGCCACCCTGCTTTGCAAACGTCCCGCCCCGTGTGCCACTCATCTGGAGCCGTGGCGCCGGTCGGTTGCGCGTGGGCCGTGGCGCCGGTCGGTTGTGCGTGGGCCGCGGCGCCATGCCGGATCGTCGCATGATTGGCCGCCGCCGCGGCGCTCAGGGTTTCCAGCCGTTCTCGCCGACAAGCTTCACGAATCGGCACTTCATCGCTTCCTGTGTTTCAAATCCGCACTCCGTTCGCGTGATGACGACCAGCGCCTGATCCTGCAGCGGGCCGACGGGGATGACCAGTCGGCCGCCGGGCGCGAGCTGATCGCGGAGAGCGTCGGGCACGACCGGGCCGCCGGCCGCGACCAGGATGCCGTCGAAGGGAGCCTGATCCGGCCAGCCGAGTGTGCCGTCCCCGCACCGGAAGGTGACGTTCTGCACGTTCAACTCGGTCAGCCGCCGCGCAGCCTGTTCGACCAGCGGCGCGTGCCACTCGATTGCGTAGACGTGTGATACGAGCCGCGCGAGAACCGCCGTCTGGTATCCGCTGCCCGCGCCGACCTCAAGCACGCGATGGGTCGGCAGCGGGCGGAGCAGCTCTGTCATGGCGGCGACGATGTAGGGCTGGCTGATGGTCTGGTTGCAGTCGATCGCCAGCGCACAATCGTCGTAAGCGGCGTCGATCAGCTCCGGCAGGACAAAACGCTCGCGCGGGATCTCGCCCATGGCGGCCAGAACCCGCGCATCGCGGATGCCGCGGGCCGCCAGTTGGGAGCGGACCATTTCGGCGCGGCGGGCGGCGAAATAGGCGGGGCTGGGCACGTGCGCGTTCTCCATTTTCCGAACCCCGTGAAGCGGCAGCTCATCCCGCTATGAACAACCCCGCGATCGCCGCCGTCGTCCAGCAGGCCATCGCCCCGCCCGCCATCGCCCGCAGCCCCAGCGCCGCAAAGTCGCTGCGCCGCTGCGGCGCCATCGCGCTCAACCCGCCGATCTGGATCGCGATCGACGGCAGATTCGCGAATCCGCACAGCGCGTACGTCGCAATCTGCGCCGAGCGCGGCGACAGCGCCGGTTCGGCCGACTGCGTCATCGCCGCCAGCGACTTGTAGGCCACGAACTCGGTCGCGATCAGTTGCTGTCCCAGCAGCGACCCGAACGCGCCCGCCTCGCCCCACGGAATGCCCATCAGCATCGCCAGCGGGCGGAAGATCAGCCCCAGCAGGTACTCCAGCGTGATCGGCGGAACACCATTCGCATCCCGCAGGCCGCGGAACAGCTCCACGTTCTCGCTCAGCGCCGCCAGCGGCCAGTTCAGCAGCGCCAGCAGGCTGACGAACGCCAGCAGCATGGCCGCCACGTTCACCGCCAGCCGCAGCCCCTCCGTCGCTCCGACCGCGGCCGCGTCCAGGATGTTCCGCGTGTCATGCGTGCGCAGCGGCACAGCGCTGCGCTCGTCGGGCGGCTCCTCGGATTCCGGCGTCAGAATCTTCGCAAAGACGATCGCCGCAGGCGCGGACATCAGGCTGGCCGTCAGGAAGTGCTTGGCGAACAGCGCCTGCTGATCGGGGTCAGAACCGCCGAGCATCTGGATGTACGCGCCCATCACGCTGCCGGCGATCGTCGCAAAGCCGCCCGTCATCAGGCAGGCGATCTGCGAGCGCGTCATCAGCGGCACATACGGCCGAACGCACAGCGGCGCCTCGGTCTGCCCCACGAACACGTTGGCCGCGGCGCTGAGCGCTTCGGTGCCGCTGATGCCCATCGAGCGCCGCAGCACCCACGCCAGCGCGCCGACCACCCGCTGCATGATCCCCAGGTGATACAGCACCGACATCAGCGCCGCGAAGAAAATGATGATCGGCAGCACCTGCACAGCGAACACGAACCCCCACGGCCCGCCCGGATCGAGCAGCTGCTCGCCGAAGATGAACCGTGAGCCCGCCGCCGAGAAGCTGATCACCAGCGTCACGCCCCGCGCCGCCGCCTCGATCGCCGCCACCAGCGGCGGAAAGGAGAGGCACAGCGTCGCAATCACGACCTGCAGCGCCATGCCGCTCGCCACGATCCGCCAGCGAATCCGCCGCCGATGCTGTGAGCAGGCAATGGCAATCCCCAGCAGGGCGAGGATTCCCAAAGCGCCTTGGTACGCCATGCACGGTCCCGTGTGAGGGCCGGCGCGGGCCGGCCCGTCGGCGTCAGAGGTGGATCAGCAGGTCGCCGGCTTCGCGGGCTTCGAGCGACTGCGGATACTCGTTGACGATCCGTTGCAGCATCGCCTTCGCATCCGTCTTGCGGCCGGTCTTGAGAAAGACCCGCGCCTGCCGCAGCAGGTCGGCCGCGGCCGGGTCGCTGGCCCGTGGCGGCTCATTGTGCGTCGCCACTGGTGGCGCCTCCGGCGCCTTGGGCGGCGCAAACTCCGCCGGCGTCTTGCCGCTCACGTCGATCGGCTGCGGCGCGGGCGCCTTGCCGAGCGTCTCGGCCACCGCCGCGCGAATGGCGTAGCGAAAGCCCGGATCCGCGGCTGAGCCCACCGCGCGGATGATCCCGCGCCCGTCGATCAGGACCTGGTAGGGCGCAGCGCCCGCCCGGAACGCCTTGTGCGTGATCGGCGCGCCCGCCGCGACCCGCTCATAATGCTGCGGCCACACCCAGCCCTTCTCGGCCGCGAACGACTTCGCCCGCTCGACGCGGTTCTCGGCGTCGGTGTTTACGCCCACCATCTGAAACGCCGCTGTGCCCTTGAACTCGTCATGCACGCTCAGCAACGTCGAGACGTGCAGATCGCTGGGCGTGTTCAGCACGCTCCAGAAGTCGATCACCAGCACCCGCTTCCGCCGGTCGCGGGTCGCGAAGCGCTCGTCGCCGGCCTCGATTGTCAGATCCGGCGCTTCCGATCCGATCGTTCGCAGCCAGCGCTGGCGGCGGCTCAGCTGCTCCTTCTCCGCGCCGGTGGCCGAGGAGATCAGCTCGCGCAGCCGCTCGTCGGCGCGGGCTGCGTGACAGTTCACCAGTGCCGCGACGTAGGCGCACTCCAGCGGCTGCCGCTTCTTCGGCGCCAGCAGCGCCAGTTGATCCCCGGCGCTGCCCGCCGCGGCCGCCTGCCCCGTCCCCAGCGCGGCGAACAGCTCCACTCGCAGCAACTGCTCCTGTTCGCGCGGTTGAAGATCGGCCGGGTTGAGCTTCAGCGCCGCGAGCCGACCACGCACGCGCTCGGCGTCGGCGACGCTCACGACCTGATCCACCCGGGCAAAATCCTCCGCCAGCGTCTTGATCTCATTCAGCGCGGCGGATTGCTGCGCTGCAGCCGCCAGCGCGCTGAGTGCGATCGCGCCGAGCGCAGCGCACGTGCTCATTCGCTTCAACATTGATCTTCACTCCGATCCGGTGGCCGGGCGGCCGCCCGGCTTCGCCGCTTCCGCGAACCACTGCATCTGCCGCCCCGCGCCGGTCAGGATATCCGCCTCGTTCTCGGTCATGTCCAGCCGTCCCAGCATGTGGCGCAGCGCGAACTTCAGGTGATCGGGGTTCGAATTCCCCCCCGGTCCGGCGAAAAAACCGATCCGATCCAGCCCGGCGAAGAGGTGCGAAAACATCGCCGATTTGTGTGATTCGGTCGCCGGCGGGCCTCGCAGGGCGTGCACGAGCGCCGGTCGCCCCTCGGCGGCGAAGGCAGCCAGCCGCAGCTCATACGCCGCGATCGTGACGGCCGCCGCGAGATTCAACGCCGGATAGCCGTCATCCGTGGGAATCGAAGCAATCCGGTCAAACAGCAGCGTCTCCTCCAGCAGCAATCCGCGATCCTCCGGCCCGAACGCAATCGCCACCGGCCCGCCGCAGGCGTCGGCCACGGCCAGCTCGGCCGCCTCGCGAATCGCAATGGCCGCCTGCCGCCGGTACATACCGAGCTTGGCGGTGGTGGCGATGGTTCGCACGCAGCCGTCGAGCGCTTCCGGGATGGAGCGTACCACCCGCGCGGCGTGCAGGCGGTCGGCCGCGCGCACGGCATACGCCAGCGCCGCCTCACTGACTGGGTTGCAGCGCGGAGCAACCAGCACCAGCTCCCCCAGCCCCATATTGGCCAGCACCCGTGCCACGGAGCCGACGTTGGTCTCCCCCGAAGGGCGCACCAGGATGACGCGAATCCGTGCCAACATGCCCGCATTGTACGCCCCCACCGCGGCCAGGCCTCCCGCCGGTCACTGTGGATCGTCATCGGCGGTAGAATGGCGACAATCGTGACACCGGACCCTGACACCACGCTCCCGGACATCCCGGCGCTGCTGAACCAGGCGCGTGAGGGAGACGCCGAGTCGCTCCGCGCGCTGCTGGAGCGTTTCGGCGGACAGGTCTGGAACGCCATCCACGCCGACATCGGCCCCACCTGGCGGGCGGCGCTCGACGCCGACGACGTGATGCAGGTCACCTACATGGAGGCCTTCCTCAACGTCGCCCGGCTGGCCGCGACGGACGAACCCGGCTTCGTCTCGTGGCTGACGCGCATCGCACGCAACAATCTGCGCGACGCCATTCGCGAACTGGGGCGGCAGAAGCGACCCTCGCCCGCCCAGCGCGTCCACGCCGCCGACGGCGACGCCTCCTCACTGGCATTGCTGGAGCAACTGGCACAGACCACCGGCACGCCCAGCCGGGTGGTGGCCTCGCGCGAGGCGGCCGAGACCATTCGAACCATGCTCGACCGCATGCCCGGCGATTACGCCCGCGTCGTCCGCATGTACGACCTGGAGGGCCGCGACATCGCCGCCGTGGCGAAGGAAATGGGGCGATCCGCCGGCGCGGTTCACATGCTGCGCTCCCGGGCGCATGACCTGCTGCGCGAGCTGCTGCTGGAACACACCGATTTTCTGACCCGCACGGCGTGAATCCGGCCCGGCCGCTGACGCCCGTTTCCTGATGAGGCGCCGCGCGCTCGGCGTCGGGATGCCTGCGGAGGACGTGCGGCATGGGCGTATCAGGCGACTCCGGGTCATCCCGGGACCAGCGCGGCTTAATCGACGCCGCCCTGCGGCAGATGCAGGGATCGGCACGCACCGGCAGCTCCGTTCAGCGGCCGCTCGCCGGGCGGCCGCGCGTTCGCGGGGCCGCGCCGGACGCCATTCCCGGCTATCGACTTCTCGACGAGATTCATCGCGGTGGCCAGGGGGTGGTCTACCGGGCCTTGCAGGAATCCACCGGCCGCACCGTTGCGATCAAGGTCATGCTCGGCGGACCGTTCGCCGGGCCGGCCGAGCGCGGCCGATTCCTGCGGGAAGTGCACATCCTCGCCCAGTTGCGTCACCCGAACATCGTGACCGTTCACGACAGCGGCGTCTCCGGCAGCTCCGAATATTTCGTCATGGACTGCATCGAGGGGCAGCCCCTCGACGCGCACGTCGCGATCACCGGCCTGTCGCTGGCCGACCGGCTGCGGCTGTTCGCCCGCATCTGTCACGCCGTGAACGCGGCGCATCTGCGGGGCGTGATCCATCGTGACCTCAAGCCCGGCAACATTCGCATTGATTCCGCCGGCGAGCCGCACGTGCTCGACTTCGGCCTGGCAAAGCAATCCGACCTGCTCGATTCCACCGACGGCGACGCGGCCCTGACCATGACCGGCCAGTTTCTCGGCTCGCTGCCCTGGTCCAGCCCCGAGCAGGCGGCCGGCAAGGCCGATTCGCTGGATCTGCGCAGCGACGTCTACTCGCTGGGGGTGATCCTTTACCAGTTGCTGACCGGGCAGTTCCCCTATGACGTGCGCGGCTCGCTGAGCCAGTCCCTGAACCACATTCAGCACACCGATCCCGTCGATCCGCGCACCCTCAACCGCGAGCTGGACGACGAGCTTAGCACGCTGGTCCTCAAGGCCCTCCGCAAAGACCCCGCCGAGCGCTACGAAACCGCCGGCGATCTTGGCCGCGACGTAGAGCGCTACCTCGCGGGCGAGCCACTTTCGGCCAAGCGCGATTCGTTTTCGTACGTGCTGCGCAAGCAACTGGCACGGCACCGGCTGCCGGTGGCGGCGGCGGCAGGGTTCGTGCTGACGGTCACAATCGGCCTGATCGTGACGCTGGGGCTGTGGCGCGACGCGCTGTCAGCCCGCAAGGCCGAGTGGCTGCAGCGCATCGCAGCCCAGAACAGCGAAGAGCTGGCCCGCGAGCGGGCTGATCGCGCCGACCGGGCCTCGCGCCGCGCCGAGGCGGTAAGCCGCTTTCTCGCCGAAATGCTCGCCGCTGCCAGTCCGGTGACCGGCTCCGGCGCGGGGATCACCGTCCGCCAGGCGCTCGACGCGGCCGTCCGCCGCCTGGAGACCGGAGGCCTGCGCGGTGAGCCGGAAGTGCAATTGCAGGTGCGGCGCGCAATCGCCCGCACTTATCTTTCGCTGGGCCTGCATCGCGAGGCGCTGGAGCAGTTGGAGCTGGCCGCCGCCGCAAACGCGCAGGTCGCACAGCCCGAGACGATCGAGCATCTCCGCACGCAGGCGGAAATCGCCGAGGCGCTCTCCCGCGCGGGCGAACGGGAACGCGCCGACGCCCTGTTCGCCGAGGTGCTCGCGGCGCTGGACGCGCCGGGCGGCCCGCGTGACGCCGTGCTGCGGATCGAATGCCTGGTCGGCATCGCCCGCCTGGCCCGCACCGAGGGCGACCTGTCCGGCGCTGAGCGGCTGGTCCGCGCGGCGATGAGCGAACTGGACGCCCACCCCGAGATTCAGCCCATCAGCCGCGCCACCGTCCTCAACGACCTGGCGCTGGTGCTCGATTCACAGGGCAAGACCGCCGAGGCGCTCGATGCGCAACGCGTGGCCGTCGAGGCGTATGTGTCCATGCTCGGCCCCAACGCCTACCCGACCGCGGCCGCCCAGACCAACCTGGCCGACATGCTTGTCAAGATTCGCGAGTATGACGAGGCGGAGCCTATGTACCAGGCGGCGCTGGTGGCGCTGCGCGCCACCGGCGGGGCGGAACATCCCGCCGTCGCAAGTTGTCTCGACGGGCTGGGGCGGATGTACGTCGCCCAGCGGCGCCTCGACCGGGCCGAGCCGGTACTGCGAGAAGCGCTCGAGTTGCGCAGGCGAGTGCTGGAGCCGGATCATCCGCTCGTCGGTCACAGCCTCAACAGCCTTTCGATGGCGCTCTACCAGGCCGGCGATCTGCACGGCTCCGCCAGCGTCATGGAGGAATCGCTGGAGTTGCTCCGCCGCACGCGCGGCGCTGAGCACAAGGACGTCGCGACCATGCTCGGCAACATCGCCGCCCTGCGCCGCGCGATGGGCCAATCGAAAGGGGCCGTCGAGCTGCTGCGCGAGGCGCTGCGGATACAGACGGCCCGGCTCGGGTCCGACAATCCCGTCACGCTGAGCACGCGCGAGAATCTCGCCAGGGTACTGATCGACGTGAACGGCGAGAGCGAGGCCATCCCGTTACTGCGTGACGCGGTTGAGCATCGCCGCAGCGACCCCGACAACGACCCGGCCCAGCTCGCCGGAACGCTCGCCACGCTGGCCAGCGCCCTGCAGTTCACCGGCCAGGTCGAAGAGGCTGAGCGGCTGGCGCGCGAAGCGCTGGAGCTGCAGCGCCGAACCTACGGAAAGCCCACCTCGCGGGATGCCGAGGTGCTCGTCACGCTGGCCCGCCTGGCGCAGGCCGCCGGCGACCACGACCGCGCAATCGCAGAGTTCGAGGAGGCCCTGCGGCTGGTCCGCGCGGAATTGCCCGACTCGCACTGGTGGCCGGCCATGCTCGAAACGCACGTCGGCGACGCGCTCTTCAAGGCCGGGCGCGACGCCGAGGCCGAGCCGCGGCTGCGCTCCGGCTACGAGGCCCTGGTCAAGGCCACCAGCGCCCAGAATCGAATGGCCCGATCCACCGCCCGCCAGTTGGCGAAGCTGTTGGAACGACTGGGCCGGACGGACGAGGCTGCCGAATGGCAGGAGCGCGCACGGGCAGAATGAGCGGATCCACCCTCTCCCCGCCAGGGACGCCGCCCGGTTTCGCTTGCCCGGCGGTTTTCCTCCAATCGCGGCCAATGGCATCGCACTTGACCCCCGGCCGGGGGGTGGCGGCATTGCGGTGCATCGCGACCGGCGAGCCGCTTCCCCCGCGATGTCGGGCGGCGGTTGGCGCGGGGGTGTTGTGCCGGACGGCCGGGATCAAAAGAAATTCAGGAAAGTGTGCAACGCGGGGCGGGATGCTTCGAAGATGGTGGCGGAAGGCAGCAGTGGTCCTGAAGAACGGGCGGCGAAAGGCGGCCGCCGGCGGGATCACGAGAAACTTTTCACACGTTTGGAGAGAGAGTCATGCCGGCGTACATGAAGCTTGGTGACATCAAGGGCGAGTCGACGGATTCGGATCACAAGGACTGGATCATCATCGAGTCGATGAGCTCGCCGATCTTCCGGTCGGTTCCGGAGGGTGCCAAGGATCAGCAGCGTGCCCGCGGCGAGACGACGCTGGGCGACATCGTGGTGGTGCGGCAGCTCGACAAGAGCACGACCAAGCTGCAGGAGGCGTGCGCCAACGGCACGTTCTTCAACGAGGTGGAGATCCACCTGTGCACCACGGTAAAGAACAAGCAGGAGCCGTACCTGAAGTACAAGCTCAAGAACGTGATCGTCACGAGCTACAGCTTCCACGGCAACGCGGCCGGCAGCCCGCTGCCGACCGAGCAGATTTCGTTCGGCTACACCGAGGTCGAGTGGACCTACGTGGTCGTGGATCCGAACACCGGCGACAAGAAGGGGCAGGTCCCCGCGAAGTACAACCCCGCGACCGGCCGAAGCTGATCGCGAGGTTGACACGGCAAGGGTCGGTCGCTGGGGCCGCGGCCGACCCTGCCACTTTTCCCGCGGCGGATCGAGCGGGGCACTACAATCGCCCGAACATGAACGAACGAGCGCTGGGGTCGCGGACGGGCGGGTCGGCCGTGCGAGGCGTTGCGAGAGCGACGCCTGGCGCCGCCCCCGCCCGAGCCGCGCAGAGATCGAGGAAGGCGAGGGTGTGACGTGTCGTTTACCCAGGAAGAACGGCGAATCGCGATCGAAACCCCGCTGGGGACGGACGCGCTGCTGCTCACCAGCGTCGAGGGCGTCGAGGAAATCTCGCGCCTCTTCACCTACCAGGTGCGGATGATCTCCGAGCGCGAGCGGATCGAGCCGGCAGAGATCGTCGGAAAAAACGTCACCATCGTGCTGCGCGACGTGGACGACGAGCCGCGCTATCTCAACGGCTTCGTCCGCCATTTCGTCAACCGCGGGCGCGGCGATCGCGCCACGACCTACTACGCCGAGGTGGTGCCGTGGCTGTGGTTCCTCACCCGCCGCAGCGACTGCCGTATCTTCCAGAACATGACCATCCCGCAGATCGTGCAGGAGGTCTTCACCAAGCTCGGCTTCACCGATTTCGACGTCAGCGGGCTGAGCGGCAGTTACGACAAGCGCGACTACGTCGTGCAATACGCCGAATCCGACTTCAACTTCGTCTCCCGACTGATGGAGAGCGAAGGCATCTTCTACTTCTTCCGCCACGACCTCGGCCGGCACGTGCTGGTCATGGCCGACAGCACCGCCGCCTATCGCCCCTGCAAGCATGCCAGCGTGCGCTACTCCGGGCCGCTGAGCTTCAGCGAGGTGGATGACGACCTGACCGCCTGGGAGCACCGCTTCGAGTTCCGCAGCGGAAAGATCGCCCTCGGCGACTACAACTTCGAAACGCCGCAGGCGCCGGTCCCGTCGCGCGAGCGGACGCTCATGCCCGTGCCGGACTCGAGCAAGTTCGAGCTGTACGAATATCCCGGCGGATTCCTGGAGCGCGGCGGCGCCGATCGCCGCGCCCGCCTGCGCATGCAGGAAGAGGAAGCCGCGCACGACATCGTCGTCGGTGGCAGCAAGTGCCGCAGCTTCAGCCCCGGCTGCACCTTCAAGGTCGAGGCCCACCATCAGGCCGAGGAGGAGGGCCGCTCCTACCTCATCACCAAGGTGCTGCACCGCGCCGCCGCCGGCGACTATCTGCCCGGCAGCGGCGGCTCGCCCGAGGGGTACAGCAACGAGTTCGAGTGCATCCCCGCCTCCGTCACCTTCCGCCCCGCCCGCACCACCCCCAAGTCGATCGTCCGCGGCCCGCAGACCGCCAAGGTCGTCGGCCCGCAGGGCGAAGAGATTCATTGCGACAAGTACGGGCGCGTCAAGGTGCAGTTCCCCTGGGATCGCTACGCCCCCGGCGACGACCGCAGTTCCTGCTGGGTGCGCGTCTCGCAGGCCTGGGCCGGCCAGGGGTATGGCGGGATCAACATCCCGCGCATCGGCCAGGAAGTGATCGTGGACTTCCTCGAAGGGGATCCGGACCGGCCGATCATCACCGGCCGCGTCTACAACTCGGCCCAGATGCAGTCCGACACGCTGCCGGAATCAAAGATCGCCGGACCGACGGGGCCGCAGCCCATCCCCGAGATGCAGGGCCGCGCCGGCGGACTGCCCGCCGCCAAGGCCCGCTCGACCTTCAAGTCCTGCACCACCCCCGGCGGCGGCGCGGGAAATGAGCTGTGCTTCGACGACAGTTCCGGCAAGGAGCTGATGTACATCAACGCGTCGAAGGACCTGGTCATCACGATCTGCAACAACGAAAAGAAGAACATCGGCAATGACCAGCAGATCTCCGTCGGCAAGAACCAGAAGCTCTTCGTCGGCGTAAACCGCGAAACGCACGTCAGCGGCAACGAGACCATGCGCGTCTGCGGCAACCAGCAGGAAACCGTGCTCGGCAGCCGCACCACCACCATCGGCGTCAACGACACCGAGACCGTCGGCAGCGCCAAGAGCGTCACCGTCGGCACCAATCACACCGAGACCGTCGGCGCCGCGAAGGCCGAGACGATCGGCGGCGCCAAGGCGCTGTCGATCGGCGGCGCGTACCAGGTCTCCGTGGGCGGCGCGATGAACCACACCGTCGGCGGGGCGCTGGCGCTGGAGGTCGGCGGCGTGCTGGCCGAGATCGTCGGCGGCACGCGCGACATCGACGTCCGCGGCGACCAGAAGCAGGTCGTCAAGGGCAAGCAGGAGGAGAGCGCCACCGAGATCACGCTCACCGCCAAGACCAAGCTCACACTGGTCTGCGGCGGCAGCAAGATCGAGCTGACGCCCGCGATGATCGAGATCAAGTCGCCGTTCGTGCGAATTAACTGCTGATCAACGCCGAATGACGCGCACGGACGCAGAGTGACGCGGATTGGCGGCGCTGACGGCGCCGCGGAGAGTGTGCGATGTCCGGACAACCTGCCGCCCGCATCGGCGACATGCTCGCCTGCGCCACGCCGCAGGCCACCCCCGCCGCGCTGCCGCACGCCCCGGCCGGCATGCCGATCTCGGCCGTCGGCGCGGCGACCGTGTTCATCGGCAACCAGATCGCGGCGCGCATGACCGATTTCAGCCTGTGTCCGTCGCCGGTCCCGGTGCCGAACCTGATCTCGCGCGGCGCGTTTCCCGTGCCCATCATGAACCTGCCGGCCGCCCGCATGACCGACATGGGCACCGCCCCGCACACCGGCGTGATCCTGCCGCCCTGCTGCCCGACCGTGTTGATCGGCCTTGCCGGAACCGCGGGCAACATCATGGCCGGCACGGCCGCCTGCAACGCCGCCGCTGCCGGCCGAACCAGCAACACCACCAGCCAGACCTACAACAACTGCGGCGTCGAGTCCTCGCGGCAGCTCATCAACCGGGGCAATCCCGGCGGCATCAGTGAGAACGCGCTGCTCCAGCAGGCCATCAACAGCGGCCAGGCCGGCGGTACGCCCGGCTCGCCGCCGGTTTTCGCCAACGGCGGCACGAACCCGGCCGGTCGCCAGGCGATTCTCGCCGCCAACGGCGTACCCTCGACCGTCCAGAACACGACGCTGACCAACATGGGGCTGAACGCATCCGCCGGCCGCGGCCAGATCGTCAGCCTCGATGCCGCGCCGCTGTGGGGCGGCACGACGCCGGCCGGGTCATTGCACGCGGTGGTCGTCACCGGCGTCGTATACGACGACGCCGGAAACGTAACCGACGTGGTCATCAATGACACCGGCACCGGCCAGTGCGGACAGACCGTGCCGATCGCGACCTTCAATGCCGCCACGTCGGCGCACCCGGCCTCGCGGCTGAATGTCACCAATGCGCAGGTGTGGTGAGGATGCCTCGACACGCACTCTCGCTGATGCTGGTAGCGCTGCTCGGCGCGGTTGCGCCGGGCTGCGAGCAGCGCTCCGCGCCGGATCGGCCCGCCGCCTCGACGCCGAGCGCGTCTCAGTCCGGCGCTGCGCAGGAGCGGGAAGGTCCGCCCCCGGACTCGCGAACGCCTCACACCCGGCCGCACGACGCGCAATCGCAGGACGCGCAGACTCGGAATCCGACATCCGCCCCCCCGAACGGAAACACCGCCATGCCGATCGCCCCCGGACGTTTCGCCGCCAAGGAGCTGTTTCAACTGGCCCGCATGAACGCCAGCGGCGCGGTGCCGGATGAATCGCGCCAGTCGCTGCCGATCCCGATCCGCACGCGTGAGGGCATGCGCGTGCAGTTCATATTCTTCGCCGCGGTGCCGCGTCCGAACGTGCAGATGCTCGGCGTGCCGCAATACCTGGCGACGCTCGACCCGCGCAACGGGGCGCTGGAGCTGCTGCGAAAAGTGACGCCGTCGGATTTCGGCCAGTCGCACGATCCCGCCCAGCCGATCGGCCCCTTCAGCCTGCCGCAGGGCGTCACGCTGGAGGAGTTCAACCGCGACCTCGAGCGGCTCTTTGCCGTGTATGACGAGCTGCTGCCGGCCTTCGCCGATAGCCGCGCCTCCGGCACGGTGGATGCGAAGCTGCGGGCAGAATTCGTGCGGCTCTTCGGGCGGGTGTTTGAGCCGCCGCTGGCGCCCTACTACAAGTCGGCTGGCGCGGAGTTTTTCAACTGGGTCGGCGTGACCTTCCCGTAGCGGCGAGTGCGGCCGGGAGATCGAACGAAAACACGCGGTAGGGGTGGATTCCACCAGGGGCTGAAAGCCCCTGGCTACGATCGTGCGCCCTGCGGGCGAAGATGACCACCAGCACGCGTGATCGCGAATTGATACTGGCGGTGGGGTCGGGGTGTTGGGTTGGGTTGGATCGGGTGGCACGGACAAGCTGTACTCGGCTTGTCCGTGACGCTATTCGCCGCGAGCACCGATGCTGGGCCTCGCTTCGCTCGGCGCCAGCCTACAGCTGATTGCCGGACTGATTCCGTGCGAATTCCGTGACGCGATTGCGCTGCTAATGGCTCGTCCACGTCGTCGAGCCGATCTCCACCGGCGTCTCCTTCCGCACCCATGACGTGTGGTAGTCCTTGTCCTCCACCTCGTGCGCCAGAGTCGTCAGCCGCAGCGGCTTGTGCGTGTCGCACATCACCGCCAGCTCGGAGCTGCGCGTCGCGCCGATGCTCTTTTCATACATCCCCGGGTGCGGACCGTGCGTCACGCCCAGCGGGTGCAGCGAGATGGATTCGCTCTCGATGCCCTTGCGGCTGATGAAATTTCCATCCACGTAGTACAGCACCTCGTCCATGTCCACGCTGGCGTGCGCATAGGGGCATGGAATCGCCTTCTCATGCCAGTCGCAGACGCGCGGCACGAACGAGCACACCACGAACCCGTTGCCCGAGAAGGTCGTGTGAATCGTCGGCGGCAGGTGCACCAGCGCGGTCTTGGCCTGGTAGTCGTGAATGTTGAACGCCACCGGGTACACGCAGCCGTCCCAGCCCGCCACGTCCAACGGGAAGTGCTGATAGCTGTGCACGCTCAGCTCATCGCCGGCCTTCACCACCAGTTCATACGGCGGCTTGCCGTGCGCCTTGGCGTCAAACCGCAGCATTTCCTGCGGAATGCGGAAGTCCCGGTGCGAATAGGGGGCGTAGTCCGTCAACTGCCCGTAGCGATTGCGATACTCCCCCGGAATGCCGAGATACGGCCGCCCCTCGAACAGCATGAACACGCCCTTGTTCCCGTCGAAGTGCATGCGATACGACGTGCCCTTCGGGATCAGCACGTAGTCATGCTCGCGGAAGGGCAGATCGCCGAAGATGCTCTCCACCCGCCCGCTGCCGGACTTGATGAAGAACAGCTCGTCCCCGTCGCCGTTGCAGAAGAACCGCCCGGCCGGCTGCGTCGGCTTGGCGATCGAGATATGAACGTCGGGGTTGAAGAGCATCATCCGCCGGCCGGTGAGAAAGTCGCCGCCCGGCTTCACGTCCTGCGAGCGGATGTGGCGCCGGTGCAGCGACTGCCGCTCCAGCGGCTGGAACGGGTAATAGCCCGGCAGCTCAAGCCCGGCCACCTCGAACTCATCCGTCGGCGGCGTGCGGTAATAGAGGATCGAGAACGGGCCGTTGAAGCCTTCGCGGGTGATCATCTGCTCCATCAGCAGCTTGCCGTTCTCATAAAAGGCCGTGTGCGGCTTGGGGGGAAAAACGCCCAGCGCATGTCGATGCAGCATGATGCTCCGCCTGTGTCTGATTGGTGCGCGCATCCGCCCGCCCGCGCTCCCGCACGTCGAGAGCCGCCGGCGGGCGATGCACGCCCGAGGATGGGATTATACGACTGCGCGCAGCCGAACGCCGGGGGGGCCTGAACCGCGCCGCCGCCCGCTGGCCGGGCCGCGGACCGCTACGGCACCAGCGGGCCGGTGAACACCTGCTGCAGCACGCGGATATCGTGCATGTCCACGTCGGCGTCTCCGTCCTGGTCGCACTTCGTGCGGCAGAAGTTCCCCGGCGGGTAGGTCGTGCCCGGCCCGCGCAGGCAGAAGAACGCCAGTTGCGCATCGGCGAAATCCACGTCGCCGTCGTTGTTCTGGTCAAACGGCAGTGACGCCGCCGCCGACCGCAGGAACGGAATGATCCGCTGCATCACGGCCGCCCGCGACGCGCTCGACCCGATCGCCTCAAACGGGAATCCGAACGTCACGGTGTTGAAACTCGGGCCGACCTGCTGCACGGCCGCGATGCCGCCCGCGCCGCCGACGTAATTCAGCGCCGCCACCGCCCCGCTCTGCAACGTCAGCACGTCCGGCGTCGGCACGCGGTAGGGGGCGCCGCTCGCCTCGTCAAACGAGAACGCGGCCAGCCCGTTGAAAATGCCCCCCGCCGTCGGAGTCACGTTGGATGTGTTCGCGTTGTCCGCGCCGTAGCCGATCTTGAGCTTGGTCGTTGCAAACGTCACGCCGGCGGATTGACCGATCAGGTCGAAGGCGATTTCCGCGCCGCTGATGAACAACCCGCGCCCGCCGGCCAGGTACGTGTTCAGCGCCGCCTGCTCCCCCGCGCTGAGCGTCTGGTCCGCGCTGCTCTCGTTGCCGAGAATCCACACCACCACGTTGAAATTCGTGAGCGTGACGACCAGGTCGATGATCGCCTCGTTCGAGCAGGAGGCGAAGCCGTGGCCGTTGGCCGCCAGCGCCTCGGCGTGCTGCACGACGTAGTTGAAGGCGTTGCTGCGCAGCCAGATCTGCCGCTCGATCGAGTCGCCCGAGTAGGCCGGCGGCTGCGTGAACGTCTGCACCGGGTTGGTCTGTCGCCGTAGCCGATCAAAGCCGTTGACGATCAGGATGTCGGCTGTGCCGCTGGTCGGTCGCCGCACCGCCAGCACCTCGGTCGGCATCGACTCGCCGCCCGCGTTCGTCGCGGCGATGCGCAGGTAGCGCGTCTGCCCGGTCGGCACCCCCGTCAGCGTGTGCGAGGTGACGTTGCCCAGCACGATCGGATCGCCGAACCCGTAGCCGTCGGTGGATTGGTAAATCACGTAGCCGGTCGCAGCGTCGCCGCGCGCCCCGTCGGCCAGCGGCGCCGTCCACGACACCAGCACGTTGCCGCCGCCCTGGTCGATCACTCGTGGCGAGCGCGGCGTGTGCGGCGCGAAGGCCAGCGGCACAGCGCTGCCCGGCAGCGTGTTCAGGAATCGGATGATCCCGTGCACGCAGGAGCGGCCCATCGCATCGCGCACACGCGGATCGCGCAGCAGCTCGGCGTCCTGCGCGTTGTCGTGAAACGCCAGTTCCACCAGCGTCGCGTCAAACTCGTTGCCGTTGTTCACCGTTGCAATCGCGCCGTAGGAGCCGGTCAGCGTCGCCGAGGCGCGATCCACCCACGCATGCTCGAACTGGCTGCTGAGAATCAGCATGTCGTTGTCGATCTCGTTCGAGAGCGTCAGCGCAAAGGCGTTCTGGTTGGTGGTCGCTCCGAGGTCGGTGATCAGGCACAACTGGCCGCGCGAGGTCTGGTTGAACGCGTTGGTGTGAAACTCGAGGTAGACGCGTTTCCAGCGATCCACCTGCACGCCGCCCGCGGGCACGACGTTCATCTCCGCCGCCAGCCGCGCCCCCGCGCCAACGTTGTCGCTCAGGTCGTCGCCTGCGCCGTCCCAGATGGTCGAGCTGAAGCCGACCGCCGTCTGCCCCAGTTCCCCGTGCGCCCAGTAACGCTGCCCCTCCTCGTCGCGCGGATAGCCGCTGGTCGAACCCGGGCCGGGTCGCGAGACCGTGCCCGTGCCCCCGCCGAAGCGAATCGCATCGGCGATCACCACCCCCGAAATCGGCGACTGGTTCGATATCTCGACGTAGTGCGATGAGCCGGCGCTGAAGTAGTAATTTCCCAGCCACACCCAGCCGTTGCCGACCTCGCGATGATCCACCAGCACCTCGCTGATCCCGCCGGTGTGGCTGATGCGATAGCGCTGCGGCACGCGGTTCGAGCTGGTGATGACGAACGTGTATACCGGATAGAAGCCCGCCGTGGTGATCGTCGGCGCGTATCGCGCGGTCGCGCTCTGTGAAGCGGCCGTGTTCGCGAAGCGATAGGCCACGCCGGAGTTCGTCACGCCGTTCTCGTAATACTTCGGGTTGCCGCTGTTCGACCACGAGCCGGTGTACGTCACCCCCGGATCATCCTGATCCAGCACGATCTCGATTGGCTGCCAGCCCAGCGGCCGCAACGGCACCACCGTCGCACCGGCGTTGAACAGGTACGCGGCAAAATAGTTCAACTGGTCGATGTTGCCGTAATCCTCGCACATTCCCAGCAGCACCGGCCGCTGCAGGAACCAGCTCGACGCGCCGGCCGTCCAGCCGTGCCCGGCCGCGATGTACACCGTCACGCCGCTCAGCGCGCCCGTCGGCTGACGAGTCGCGTTGGCCGTCGGCCCGCTCGCCAGCGCCGACTCCCCGAAATTGTTCGGGATGCCGTGCACGTCGATCGGATCCGACGGCTCCTCGGGATCGACCGGTTTTGTGTAAAGATACGCGGCCAGCGAGACATAACCCGCTTCGCCCGCCTCGCGCACTGCGATTCGCACTCCCGCACAGCGCGGGTCACAGAGAAACGGCGAGATCATCGCGCGCGAGATCGTCTCGGCGTCAATCTCGCTGATCCGCCACGGGTGCGCAATCGGCCCCTCCTGCGGAATCTTGCCGAGCGTCAGGTCCAATTCCAGTACGTCGTCGTGCCATTCGGCGCGATCGACCAGCGTGCCCGGCGGCAGCAGCGGAATGCCGAACTGCGTCTGCGCATCCGCGGCGATGCCGACCAGCGTCACGAGCGTGTCCGTTGTCGCCGGCGAGTCCACGTCCAGCTCGATCCCCGCCATCCGCTCGCGGAAATACTGCGCCGTCTCGTGATCGCCCTCGTGCGCGACCGCCGTCGCGACCAGTGCGGTCAGCACGCCGCCCAGCAGAATCAGCCGGCAGGACCGCCGACTCGCTCGATTCGTCATCACTGCTCCATCCGCCGCGCGGCACCGTGAGAAAAGCGCCGACGGGGATGTCGGCACAGCGCTGTCCCCCCGCGTCCCCCAAGTGTAAATCCTCGCAGGATGGCGGTTCAAGCGCGGCGTCCGCGGCAGCGTCCGAAAACAATCTGAAAACGCCGCGCCGTTGTTGCGCCCGCGGCAAAATCGCTCACGGAGCGGCAATTCGCGCTAAGTAACGACAAGTACGCGGCTTCTGCCACATCGGCCTTGTTCCCGCGAGCCGCCGGGCATATCCTCCGATGAAGCTATTGGGCGTTCCCAGTGGGAGGTCGCGGATGTTCCGGAAGTGTGTCATTGGCGGCGCTTGCGCGCTGGCGCTCACCGCGCCGGCCGCCGCCGGTCTGTACGACAATATCTATCGCGGCCTGGACCTGCTGGCGACGCCCAGCGGCGGCTTCGTCACTACCACCGCCGACGGCACGCGCGTCAACGGCGCCCGACTCGGGCGCATGCGCCTGGAGCACAATCGCGCCGGCCGCGGCTACGAGCTGCAGTTCGATCGCACCTTCGGCGTCGATGCCCGCGGCCGCCCCGAGGTGCTCGACCTCGGCCCGTACGAGTTGGAGCTGAGCGGCCAGACGCAGGCCACGCTCGGCTACACCCGCGGCGGCTTCACCGCGCGGCGCGGCTTCTACACCGGCAACGCCGAGATCGCGGCCAACAATCTTCAGTACGCGCTGCGCGCCAAGAGCGGCGCACAGGACGCCGAGCTGGTCGGCTCGATGAGCATGGTGGGAACGACCGAGATCAACATGCTCGGTTTCTACACCGTCGAGTTGAACGTCAACAACGCCAACTCCGAGCTGCGCCTCGATGGCGTGGTGGTCGAGACCCAGGACGACACGGATTTCGACATCGGGCCGGTCACCGTTCGCGGAAACATCTTCGTCGACGCGCTGACCGCGCTGCTCGGCGGGGCGGGGCTGGACACGGACGTCATCGAGCGCTTGTTTCCGAAGTCGCCGATCGGCAACATCACCGACTCGCTGGTGGAGCAGTTCCGCAAGCAGACGCTGGCCGCCGGCCTGACGCTCGACGGCGCGCCCGTGCACGGCATGACCGCCGAGGGGCAGGACGTAATCAGCGCGCTGCTGACGCCGTCGGACGCCACGCTCGCTTCGCTTACTGCGGCGGACGGCGCGTTGGCGAATGGCACAAACGTCGACGCCCTCACCGGCACGACCGCCAATGCGATTCCGGAGCCGACGACGCTCGCGCTGCTTGGCCTGGCGATGGTGGGCATGGCCGCTTCGCGCCGCCGTCGATAGCTCGGGGCGCGCGACGACCGGTTCTCTCGTGCGAGTTCCCAACTCGCGCTCGTGCCCACCCCGCTCGTGCGAGATTCCTATCTCGCACGCGCTATCGCGGGATTCCCATCCCGCGAATATCCCTCATCGAACGGATCCCCCGTGCCCCAGCGCGCGAAGCGGCCCTCTCCACAGCGTCCTTCCATGAACAGCGGCCTAAGTCCCCGGGCGACCATCGCGCATTTCGCCCGCAGGGCGAACGATCGTAGCCAGTGACTTCAGTCACTGGATCGCGTCGCACCTACCCCCCAAACAGCCTGCCTCACCCGCTCCGCGGGCGACGATCAGATCGCGGAGTTGTTGTTTGTATTGCTGTTCGTATTGGAGTTGTTGTTCGAGTTCGAGTTGCTGTTCGTATTTGAATTCGCGTTGGTGTTCGTCTCTTCGTCCTGCGGAATCAGCAGCGGCCGAAACGCGTCCTTCACCAGGTCAATGAAGTCCTGCGTCGTCAGCGCCGCCGTCGCCGCAAGGAACGACGTCTGAAGCACCGCGTCGAGCCAGCGAACCCGGAACTTCCGCTCCGCCGGCGCCGGCGTGGGGGTCGTCGTCTGCGAGCGCGCCTCGGGCTTCTGAAGCCGGGCAATCGCTCCACCGTCGCTCGTGGTCGCGGGCTTGTTCACCTCGCCGCTCGCGCCGCTGAGCGCTTTCTGCGTCCCGACTCCCGCTCCCGCGCCGCCCGTCGGGCTGAGCGCGATCAGGTCGGCCAGCGTGTAGCCGCCGCCCGTACCCGTCGTTGCGCCGGTCGTTGTCCCCGTGCTGCCGCCCAGCGAACCCAGCAGCGAGCCAAGCCCGCCGCTGCTGCCGCCCGCCAGATTCAGGAATGGGCTGACCGCCCCCAGCAGCGAGTTCAGTGTGCCGTTCAGTGTCGAGTTCGATCCGCCGGCGTTTGAACTGCCCACGCCCGCCGCGGCCGCCGCCATCGCCGCCGTCTCGCCCGAGCCGGTGCGATAGGCCGTGATCCGCTGTCCGATCAACCCGGTGTGCCGGTTGATCGCGTTCCGCACCCACGTCCCCGGCGAGCGCGCCCGAACGGCGCCGCCGCGCGCATTCTCATTCGGAGCATTCTCCGCAATGGTCGCTGTCGTTGTTGTGGTCGTCGGCGTTCCCGTCGAAGTGGTAGACTGCGCCACGGCCAGCACCGAAAACACCGACACCGCCACAGCCACAGCCGCCGCGAGAATGCGTACCATGCGACCCGTCCTTTCGATGGCCGATTCGGCCGACCGCCCGACATTATACCCGGCCGGCCGGGTGTCGGTCGCATATGACGGCCACGGACTCGCCGACGGCCTTCGGCGCAAGTGCCCGCAGCGCGCTTCCATCATCGTCGGCCGCATGGCCCTCATGGTTATCGGGCTATGCCTCGCCGCCGGCTGCGAACGAAAACCCCCACCGGCGCCGCAGGCCCGTCTGCCCCACGACGCCCACATTGCCTTCATCGGCCGGCCGGCCGGCTCGCCACAGGCCGCCGCACTGGAGCTGGGCGCCCGCGCGTTCGCCGAGCGCCGAGCACTGCCACGGGTGCGTTTCTCCCGGCCGGCGTCTGATACCCCGGAAGCGCTCGGTCCGCTGATCGACGATGCGCTGCGCGCCGAACCGGCGGCGGCCGTGATCGCGATTCCTCCCGGCGGACTGTCCGCGGACGATGCCGCGCGCCTGGCCCGGTTGAGCGGTCCGTTGGTGATCATCGGGCCGGTTCCTGACAACATCACCCCCAGCGGCAGCGTGGATGTCGATTGGGCCGAGGGCGCAGCGCTGCTGGGCGGCTCGCTGGCGCAGATCGCGCCGGACGCGCGCTCCGCCTTGTTGTTGCACGACCGCGGACGCGACGCGGCCGCCGCTGGGCGCTACGAGCGGTTCATCGAACATCAGCGCGTCCGCGCCGGATTGCGCCTGCTCGACCAGCGCGAGTGGCGTACCGCCGGGCCGGCCGCGTCCGAGCTGATCGGCGAAATGCTCACCACCTTCCCGAACGCGGGCGTGATCGCAGCAATTACAGGCGAGCCGTGCGATCCGCTCGCCGCGCCGGAATCGGCGGCGGTCGCGGGTGTGCGGGGGCGCGTCGCGCTTCTCGGCGCGCATCCGCGTCGCTGGCGGCCGCTGCGCGAGGGAGCCGCCCTTGCGCTGGTGGGTGCGATCGAGCCGCGCCTGGCGACGGAAGCGCTGGACCTGGCGATCGGCCTGTGCAACGGCCGGCCGGCCGGCGAGCGGCGCCTCATTCCGTGCGAGCTGGTGACTCGCGCTGCGCTCGACGATTTCGCACGGCGCTATGCCGAGGCGGCCGGCGCGCTGCCGGCCGAACTGGAGGCGATCGCGGAATCGGCCGTCTCGGACGGCGCGGGCGGGTCGTAGCCCTCGCTGCGCGCCAGCCGGGCGTCTCGCGGCGTCTATTCGTCGCACCCCAGCGCAATCAGGCACGCCACGAACGGATCCACGTCGAAGTTCGTCAGCGCGCCGTCCCCGTCGAAATCCGCGCGGCGCGGATCGCAATGCGGATAATCCGCCGCGTACTGGGCTGGATCGACCAGCGCCAGCACAAACGCCGCGATGTCAAAGTTGGTCAGCGCCCCGTCGCAATCCACGTCGCCCGACACCACCGGCAGCGATGTCGCGTCGATTCGAACATCGTCGATGAACCAGTCGTCCACCATGCCGACCTGGTTGGCGTAGCTCGCGAAGCGCAGTCGAAACGCCGGGTGAAGCGCATCATCCGGCAGTGGCAGCGCCGCCGTGTCGAACGTGGTCATGTCCGCGCCCGCGCCGCTGTGACGCGCCAGCTCGCGCCAGACCCCGTCGGCGGCGAAGTAGTGGACGACGAGATCGTCGCCCGGATCAGGGCTTTCCCCGCCGCCGCGCCGTTGCCAGTGATACTCGACGGTTGCGCCGGCGGCAGCCCGCAGGCTCACCATCCGCGTCGTCAACACGTCGCCGCCGCGCGGGTCGCCGTTGAGCCGCGCCGAGAAGGGCGGCGACGGCGGGTCGAGTCCCTGCCCGTCAATCGTCGCGCCCCCCGCGCCAACCCACCGCGCACTGTCAAAGTCCGTCACCTCGAACGCGTCGAAGAAGGGCGGATCGATCGGCGCTTGCAGCAGCAGCGTGACGCGCGCGGTGTTCGAGTCTCCGCCCTGGGGAGCGGTTGCACCGTCGTGCGCGATAAACGCGAACTCCACCTCCGTTTCGGCGTCGGAATGCGCGAAATAGCGCACCGTGTCATGTCCCGGCGCCAGTTCATACGGCGTGTTCGCCGCCGTGATCGGCTGGTCCGTCGCATCGTCGCGCAGGTCGCCCGCGGGCGCCTCCGTCACGCGAAATGAAAGCGGCGCGCCGCTCTCATCGCTGGCCGGCAGTCGCATGCGCACCGCCGTCCGCGTCGGCGCTTCAAGCCGAAAGTCCGAGGCCCCTGGCGGTCGCGCCCCGCCGCAGAGCGAGTAGGCGGTCACGTCGGATTCGGCGAAGTCATCCGGCCGGCCGCCGCCGCGTGAAAGCCCCGTCAGCCCGTCAAAAACCCCGACCTCCAGCCAGCTCAGCCGGATGCGCCCGTCAAAAAACATCTCGATCTGAAACGTGCTGTCGGAGGAATCGGCGAAATCCGGCACGTCGTCCCAGGTGACCGCGACACGGTCCGCCAGCTCGCGCCACGACACCACGCCCCCCAGCGCCGGATCAAAGTTGTCCCACAATCCGGCGATCGACGGACGCGCAAAGTGAGCAAACAGCGACTCACGCGGCTCCGCGTCCGGCCCGTCAAACGTGATCGTGCCGTTGGCGTTCACCCAGAAGGCGTCATGGGCGACCCCGTACAGCAATACCGGCCGACCCGCTGCCGGCGACAGCATCACGCTGCCGTCATTCAGCAGCGCCAGCGGCGCACCGCCGACCGGGCTGGTCGGCAGCGCGTTGATCGTGGTGCGGCAGGCGCGGTAGGTGTTCGACGAACCGTCCGGCGTGAACAGCACTGATCGTGCACCCAAATCGTTGTCCTCTGACTGGAAAATCTCCGTGAAGTAGTCCACCGGGGCGGTGGTGCGCAGCGAAAAGCACGCGCCGCCGGAGGCCGTGGCCGTCGCGATGTTGCCCGCCGCGTCCTCGGCGTGCCCGCGGAACAGGTACGTCGTGTCCGCGGCCAGCCCCGTCGCGAACACCCGATGAGAGGTTGGACGCCCCGGCTCGCGGCCGGTCACCGCGGCCGCGCCGCACGTCACGCCGAGCGTGACGGAGCCGTTGGCCGGCTCGGAGGTCTCGAAGCGAATCTCCGCGGCCGACGCGCTGACCTGCTCCACCCGCACGTTCGAGACAAGCGGGGCGACGCAATCGACCGGAATGGTGCGGATCCGTGGAATGTTCGATCCGCCCGCGCCGTCATCCGCGTCCACATACGTGATCTGCACGCTGTCGCCGTGCGAGACCAGCAGCGCCCCCGGCAGCGGCGCCGGCGTGAGCAGCACGCTGCCGCGAAAAACGCCGGTATCCGCGGCCGTTTCGGTCAGCGTGACGAAGATTCCGCCCGCATCGCTGGTACTGACGGCCTGCACCTGCACCTGGTCGACGAACTGCGGGCTGGTGTTCAAATCGCAGTCAGACAGTTCCATCGTCAGCAGCCGGTTGCAGCCGGCGATCACGGCATCGACCCACATCAACGCCGCCGGTGCGCACCGCGCCGCCGCCGGCGTCGCGACCAGCGCGAAGCGCTGCGGTCCGATCGGGACGTTCGTGCCCGTCACCGTCACGGTGTAAACGCCCGGGGCCGGAGCGTCGATTCGCACCTGTTCGAGGTTGTTCCGCGTGTCGGGGGCATTGCGCTGTGCAGGTGTGGAGGGAGAGGCCGGATTGAGCGTCCAGGGAAAATGCGTGCTGCCGCCCGGCCCGGTCACGAGCAGGTCCAACTGGTTCACCAGCGCCGGCGACACGTTCGGCGTGCCGGGCGGATCATCCCACGCCAGGGTCACCGAGAGCGGCCCGCCGCCGAAGCTCGCGATCTTCGCCGACCAGACCTGCCCGCTGCTGATCTCGCCCTGGTGCAAGCGCCGCTCACGCAGCGCCGCCAGCGCCGGCGTCAGCCGCACCGAGCCGAAACCAAAGCGGTAGTCCGGCCCCGGCTCACCCAGGTCGACCGCGGTGTGCGCCAGCAGCGCCTTGAACGCCGCCCCATCCGGCGTCGGCGCGCCCGGCTCGAGTCGCCGGTGTTCCTCTATCAGCAGCGCGATCATCCCGGCCACCGTCGGAGCGGACATCGACGTGCCGCAGCGGACGCCATAGCCGCCGTTGACGTTCGCCGATGTGACGCCCAGGTCGCCGAAGGTCTGGCACCCCGGTCCGACGAAGTCCGGCTTGAGCCGCCCGTCGTCACACGGCCCCCAGGAGCTGAACAGCGTCATGGAGTCATCGTCGGCGTGGACCGCACCGACCGCGAGCGGGTTCTTCGCCCCGGCCGGCGGCGCGATGCTGAAAAAGTCGCCGAACCCCTCGACGTCGCAGCGGCTGGCCTGCCTCTCGTTGCCCCCGGCCCACACCAGCGGCAAGGGCCGCCCGAATCCTCCCGCGGCGATGCCGTCGATCAACTGGTCCGTGAGACCGTAATCGCCCTGGATCGAGCAGGGATAAAAATTCGTCTCGATGTTGCTGCCGATGGAGTTGTTCGCCACGTCCGGCGGATGCTGCGGGTGCGCCATCGCCGCGGCATAGTCCGCCTCCACGTCGCCGGGGTTGGTGTAGAGCAGCACGCCCGCGGCCGGGTTGAACTCGAAGCCGGCGGAGAGAATCGTCGCACCCGGCGCCATCCCGCGCTGCAGGCCGAACGACGCCGACCCGTCGCCCGCCGCCGTGCCCGCGACGTGCGTCGAGTGATCCAGTACGCCCGACGCGTCCAGTGCGACCAGCCGCCCGGCGAAGTCGGCGTGCGCCGGCTGCGCCCGACCCACGTCGTAGATGAACGCCGTCACGCCCGCGCCGTCCAGCCCGGCCGGGGCGATCTGCGCCGCGTCCGCCTGTACGCGCCCGCGATTCTCCGCGTTGAGTTCGCTCAGCGCCGGCAGCGGCGGCTCCACCCACTGCACGCGATCATCCGCCACGAGCTTGGACACCGCCGACGCCTGCACGTGCAGCACCAGCAGCGGCAGCAGGTCGAGCGCGCGGACAATCTCGGCATTCACCTCCGCAGCGGCGGCGAAGCGCTCCTCCGGCGCTACGTCGGCGTGAAAGAGCGCCAGCAGCGCCACCCGCGGATCGTCGCCGGCGGCGACCACCGCGTAGGCCGGATACTCCCCGGCCGCCACCAGCGGATGCTGTTTGTGAAGCGGGTCGATCGGCCCGAGGTACGACAGCGCGTCGGCAAGCTCGCGCGGATCGGCGGTGGGATCGACGTGGACGAAAGCGGCTCGACCGCCCAGCGGCGCGCCGACCAGCAGGCCGCCCACGGCGGTGCGCGAGTCGCTCACGGGCAGGGGGGGCGGGTGGTCGGCCGAGCGGCTGTGCCGCAGCACGCCGATCGCGTGGCGGCCGCGCAATGCGGCTGCCGCCTCGACCAGTTGCGCGTCGCTCATGACCGCCAGGCGTGGAGGAGCGCCACCGCGCCATTCGACAACGGCCGCCGTTTCGCCGGCGCTGCCGCGCGAGTGATCCGCAGCGGGAGCGGCCGCGCGCAGCGCGGGCGCGACGGGGGCGAGCAGCAGCAGGGCCGCCGACACGCCCGCGAGGGCGGTTCGACGGATCGAGCGTTGCATGATCGAGCCTCTGTCCCATCCGACCGCGGCGCCGCCGGGAGCGCGACTCCCATGCGACGGCGGCTGCCAGCATCCGACCGTCCGCGCGGGGATCCACCGGCGAGCGCGGTCATTTCCGCCGCGACGGCGCGTCAGTTCTGCGCCGGGTCGCGAATGATGAATCGACCGGGTGCGACCGATCGGCTGTCGGGCGTCGTCGCGCCGTCACGCTGCACATACGCGAAGACGTAATAGGTTCCGGGCACGAGCGACGCCGGAATCTGCACGCTGAAGGTGTCCTGCACGCCATCCGGCGACGCCGGTCGATCCGCAAGAATTTCCAGTTCGGCCGCGCCCGTCTCGGTGGACTCGGCCGGGTTCGGATCGTCGTCGATGACCAGCCGGATCTTCGACGTGCCGACCGGGTCGTCGTCACGCCAGCGGATGGTCTGGAACTGTCCGGCCGTCACCGTGACGTTCGTGGCTGGCTCGATCAGCGAAATTACGGGAACACCCGTGAGGCCGAAGAACTGAAAAGTCTTTTTCGCCCCGCGATCGTAGATCATCGAGTGCCCGTCGCGCGCCGCCGGTCGGATGGACGGCTTCTCCAGCGTCCACTCGCTGCCATCCCAGGTCCAGGTTTCGCCGTTGGCCGCGATTTCCGCCACTCCGCCGAAGAGCACGATCTTCTTTTGCTCTACGTCATAGCTCATGGCGTGCCGGGCGCGCAGGCTCGGCACCAGCAGCGGCTGACGGCGGGTCCAGGTGTCGCCGTCATATTCCCAGGTTTCCTGGTCTAGGCCGGCGTCAGTGGCGCCGCCGAACAGGATCATCACCTGCCGCTCCTCGTCATACGCCATCGCGGCGATGTATCGCGCCGGCGGCGATGCGAACGGCATGATCTGCCGCCAGTCGAGACCGTCCCACTCCCACGTATCGTCCAGAATCGACACGTCATCCGTGCCGCCGAACAGCACCGTCACGCCGCGATCCACGTCATACGCGACCGCCGCCCCGTAGCGCGGCGACGGCGCGGTCGTCAGCGTGCGCTCGGTCCACTCACTGCCGTCAAAGACCCACATGTCGTTCATGACGGTCGTGCCGTCGTATCCGCCGAAGATGATCGTCTCATCCACACCGGAGTCATAGGCCATCGCGTGGTCATAACGGGCGGGCGGTGACGTGGTGGGATTGACGCGCTGCCAGTTGGCCCGGTCAAAGAGCCATGTCTCATTCGTCGGCGTGCCGGCGTCGCTCTGACCGCCGAATACGACCGCTTTCTGGCGAACTACGTCGTAGGCCGCCCGCGTGTCGCGCCGCGGCGACGGACTTTCGGTCGGCTCCAGCAGCGACCATTCCGTCGTGCCGCGCTCCCACGTCTGCCGGCTGTCCACCCGCAGCGCGGTCGAGCGGCGCGTGACGGAGTGTGTGCTCGCGATCGTCTGCGGCGCGCCGCTGCCGCGATTGATCACCACCAGCAGCGTGTAGATGCCGTCCGGCACGAAATCGCCGGCCGTGTCCTTGCCGTCCCAGTTGAACGTGTCCTTCTTCGTGCCGGCGCGAATGAAGCGCTGCGAGAGAATCGTGATCTCATTGCCGTTCTGGTGGTTGTCGTCGCTGTCGATTTTCAGGTCCAGCAGCACGTCGGAGGAGTCATTGATCCCGAATTCGATCGGGAACACCGGCTGGAAAATCGCGAACTCGCTGGGCAGGTCCGGCTTGATGATTCCGGCGGTGACGTTTTCCTCCGGCTCGGTCGGCGTCGGCACAATCACCCGCGCCAGCCCTTCGGCCGTCACCAGCGGATTGAACTTGTCCTCGATCAGCGCAAAGATGCGGTACGTGCCCTCCGGCACCTTGTCGCCGTCCACGTCCTCGCCGTTCCACTCCAGCGAATCGCGCAATTCGTCGCGAACAAGCGCCTTCTGCAGGATAAAGATCTCATTTCCGCTGCCGTGATCGAGGTCCGTGTCCAGCCCGATACGGATCGTGCCGTCGCCCTCCGGATCATTTACCGTCCAGCGGATCGTGATGGTCGCCTCGCCCGATGCCGGCAGCGTCGTGTCCTCGGTCGGGGCGGTGAACACCAGCGTCGGCGGGCCGTCGACGCGGATGCGCCCCGCGGAGTTGGCCGTGCGGTTGCGGTCGCCCGCCCGCAGCGTCCCGCGGATCGAGTACTGCGCCGGCGGGAACGTCGCCGTGTCCCAGTTCACCGTGATCGATCGCCCCGTGCCGCTGATTTCCACGTCCGCGGCCAGGATGCTCTGCTCGAGGTTCGAGCGGTTCTCAACGAATATCGTGGCCAGGCCGGGCTGGCCGGTGCGATTCGTGGCGAGAAATTCGACCGCCACCACATCCCCGCGCGCGACCGTCCGATCCGTCGCCGGCCGCACGAACGTCAGGTCCACCGTCGTCGCGGCGTTGGTGATGCGATCGGGCGTCTCGACCGGCGTCAGGCAGGTCGCCCCGAGCACCGGCAGCATCAGCACGCAGAGCAAAACCGACTTTCGAATCATCGCGGAATCCTGTTCGCCAGACGTCCGATTTTGCCGCGAATCAGCGCCCACGGGCGCTGATCGGCGCGGAATCTCCCATCCTCGTACTTATCGGCTCCGACCGAGCCGGCCCTGACCGCTCGATCCGCCCCGGCGCCGTCCGTCGCCGATCGGCCGATTCTACGCCCGTTCCGCCCCCGACGGTGCGCCCAAAACCGTTCCCAACCCATTGTCGCGGCTGGGCTTTGTCCGTCAACGCCGCCTGCTCGCGTTGGCGGACACCCGGAACGCGGCTACGATCGCCTGCGTGCGGCCGGCAAGTCCCGGCCGCCCCCCGCGCAGCCGATAGAAACGGGTGCGCCGACCGAAGAGCACTCAACCCCCGGCGGACCGCCGACAGCGAAGGTGCAGGAACGATGCGAAACGCGATTTCGAGGTTCGGGCGTCAGGCCGCGTGGGTCGCGGCGGCGGCGATGCTGTCTCTGTGCTCCTGCACGGCGGGTTTCCTGAGCTACATCACCGAGGAGCGCCAGGGCAACGTCTTCGTGATCTTCGTGAACAACGCCCCCGCGCGGGCGGCGTTCACCTTCGGCAGCTACGACTCGCTGGATCGCAATCCGCCGGGAGCGGTGGCGCTCCAGCAGCTTCGCATCGAGGCCAACAGCAGCGCGGCGCAGGTCACGCTGCCCTGCCGGCGCGACATCGCCGTCGCGACCGCGGCGCTCATCAAGCGCGCGATCGACACCGACGCCGACCGCAACCTCACCAATTTCATCGCGGACGCCTTCGGCGAGACGGTGCATTTCTCGACCGCGCCGGCGAATTCGGATGCGTCATCGCTGCCGACGGCCGGAGAGGCCAACGGTCGCAACATGCGCCTGGGCGTGGACTTCACCTGCGGTGACACGTTGATCTTCACGTTTGAGGAAGACCCGGACGCCCCCGGCGGGTTCCGCATCGACTTCGAAGTGATCCCGGATGTGGAGCCGGACGACGACGATCGGCGTTGAGGCGGGCGCCTCGCGCCGTCCCTACGTCCGCGCGCGCGGGCGGGTCTCCCGCCACATGTTCCAGATCAGGATGCTCACACCGCCGACCAGCAGCATGTCGGCCACGTTGAAGACCCACGGCCAGATTTCCCGCCCGAAAAATGTCGAGTTGATCTTGATGAAGTCGCGCACGTGCCCGATCGGCGCGTCAATCGGCGCGCCCAGCGGCAGGCTCAGCGTCGCGCCGCCCTCGATCGGCGGATATTCGCGCAGCACGATCCGATCCGCCTGGTCCTCGCGCTCGTAGAATCGCCGTTGCTCGTGAATGTCCAGCCGCACAAGCTGCACATAGAGCCGGTCGTACATGTTCCCCAGCGCACCCGCCAGGATCCCCCCCAGGGCGATCTGCAGCATCGCCCGCCGCGGCGAGCTGTTCAGAAACATCCACAGCACCAGCACCAGCGCCAGCGCCGACGCACCCAGGAAAACGGTCGTGCGACCCGCCCCGATCCCGAACAGCGCGCCGGGGTTGAACATCGTCGTGAACGACAGCACGTACGGAATCAGCACCACCGGCTCGTTGCCCTGCCGCAGCCAGTGAAAGGCCGCCTGCTTGGACCACAAGTCCAGCGCCAGGCCGAAGGCCGCGAATACCCAGAACCGCGCGTGCGCGCCAGGGTTTGCCCAGCTCGTCGGTTCGGCCGGCGCAGGAGCCGAGGCAACCTCCGCGACCGGAGCGGTCGACGACGGCGGGGCGGCGGAATCAGCGGGAGTGAGTAGCGGGTCCACGTTGGCGGGGGATTCTAGCGGCGAAGCGCCGGCGCAACCGCCCTAATAGCGGCGGATCTTGCCGCGCTCCTGCTCGAGCATGTACTCGTAGCAGTACTTGGCCCACGGCTGCGCCTTGAGCCGCGCCTTGCCGATCGGCTTGCCCGTCGCGAGGCACAGCCCGTAGGTGCGCTTCTCGATGCGGTCCAGCGCCGCGTCGATCTCGCGCAGCTCCTGCTGACCGCCCTCAATCAGGCCGAGCGTGAACTCCTGCTCGAAATTGTCCGTGCCCAGGTCGGCCATGTGGATCGGCATGCTCGAAAGATCGCCCGACGACTGGCTGTTGCTCCGCAGCGCCTCGTCGCGCATGGTGCTCATGTCGCCGACGAGCTGCGAGCGCTTCTCCAGCAGCATCTCGCGGAACATTTCGAGGTCCTTGCGATTCAGCCCGCTGTCGCCTGAAAACACGACCGGCTCGGGTGCGATCACCGGCCGCCGGGCGGCGACCTTTCCGCGCGAGACGGCCGGCGCCTTGGCCGGCTTGATGTTCGCGGGCGCTGCTCCGACGGCCTTCTCGCGCGGCGGCGTCACGGGCTTCGCGGGCCGTACCGGCGTGTCGGCCCGGCGCGATGCGCTGCGGGCGGGCTTGGCGTTGGTCGAGGGCTTTGCCGAACCGCTCGAACTCGGCGCGGCCGGCTTGGCGGCGCGCTTCGCATCGGGAGCGGCCGCGGGTTTTCCGTTTCGGGAGGGAGCGGGCTTGGTGTCACGCGCAGCAGCGGACTTCGCGGCGGCGGGCTTGCCCGGCCGCGGAGCCGGCTTGCCGGCGCGCGCCCCGGGCTTGGTCGAGCTGCGCCGAGCGGCGGAGGTCTTCCTGGCAGCAGATTTTTCGGGCACCGCCGGCTCTCCGCGCGGAAAAACGGCCACTCCGCGCCATGCCTTGCAACGGCGCGGCCGACGGGAAGCGGCACGGCCTGTCCGTGGTCGCTGGGATTCCGCCGGGAGGGTAGTCCAAAGCCCCGTTATCCTATCGGTCGCGGCCTCTCGTGTCAATTTATTCTGCCGATTCGTCCGGCGCGCGACACGCCACCGTGGCTCAACCAGACCTCGTTCGGCGTCCGGCCGTGGCGAACCTCACCGGTCTAATCTCCCGCAATCTTTCCCCCCGCCGGAGGAATACGAATGGCGGAGCGCGCCCGGCCCGTCAGCCCCCGGCGCGAATTTCGGCCCGCCCCCGGGCGTCTGCTGGATAGACTGGATGAGACCATGGAAACCGCCGGCGGAATGCTGAGTCGATTGATCGAGCGCACCATCGGCTGGGTCATCCTCGCCGCCCTGATCGGGTTGGGCGTGCTGATCTGGCAGATGTCCCCCGAGACGCGCTCGGCGATTCTCAGCGGCATCTGGCGCTCGACCGCCTGGCTGCTGCTGGCGCTGGCGACCCCCTGGGCCGCGGCCCTGTTCATCGGGCGCATCCTCTCCGCCGGCACAAACGCCGCCGCCGCCGCGCTGCTCGCCGGGCTTTCGCTCGTCAACATCCTCACCGGCGTGATGCTGCTCACGGGCTGGCCTTCCGGCGCGTGGAGGTGGAGCGCCGCTGTCGCCGCGCTGGTCGGCGCGGGCACCTATAATTTCCTGGTGGCGCAGTATCTCGCCGAGCGCGCCGAGCCGTGACGATCGGCCGCCCGGGGGTTTGTCACGCCTCCCGCAGCGGCAGGGGTTGTGGACCATGCGCTATGAACCGCATCTGCGCATCAGTGAATACCTGCTCGAAGAGCAGCTCGGGCGCGGCGCGCACGGCGAGGTCTGGCGCGCCCGCCATCACATCTGGTCCGATCAGCGTGTCGCCATCAAGCTGCCCGTCAGTCCCGACGCCCTGCGCTTCCTGCACCGCGAAGGCGCGCTCGTGCACGGCCTGCTGCACCCCAACATCATCCGCGTGCTCGGGCTGGACCCCTACGCCTCGCCGCCCTACCTCGTCATGGAGCTGATCGACGGCCCCTCGCTGCGAACCATCATCGAGCAGCACCCCCGCGGCATGCCGCTGGGCGCGACCTTCGCCGTGCTCACCGGGCTGCTCGACGGGCTGCACGCCGCGCACGACGCGGGCGTCATCCACCGTGACCTCAAGCCCGGAAACATCCTGCTCCACCTGGCCGGGCGATCCATCACGGCCGTGACGCCGGCCGACGTCCGTATCGGCGACTTCGGCTTCGGTGGGCCGGCCGCGGCGGCCGCCGACTGGGTCGAGCAATCCGCGTCGCTCGCCCGCGACGACCGCATCCTGGGCACGCCCGCCTATCTCGCGCCCGAGGTCCGCGACCGCCGCCTGCCCGCCGACGAGCGTTCGGATCTCTTCGCCGTCGGCGTGATGATGTTCGAGCTGCTCACCGGCAGCCGCCCGGTCGGTGCGGAGCTGCCGGGCACGCTTCGCCCCGACGTCACCAGCGCCGTCGATTCCGTCTTTCAGCGCCTCTACGCCCGCCACGAGCGCCGCTTTGCGAGTGCGTCCGACGCACTCCGCGCCCTGCGAAGCGCGATGCTGCGGCCGTCGCCGGCGGTGATGGCGCAGCCGGTCGAAGCCCGCCGTGATTTCGCCGTTCCGCCCGGATCGCGTCCTCCGTCCGGCTGGTGTCTGCACTGCCGCCGCGCGACGCCCGCCGGTGACAGTTTCTGCACCCGCTGCGGGCGGCCGGTGCACACGGCGCTGCGAACCTGCTCGGGTTGCGGGGCGTTTCCTGATCCATCGGATCGCTACTGCATCCGCTGCGGCGGCCGCCTCTCGGATCGCACCGAAGGGAGGTCGGCCTGATGTTCGACGGCGGATTCGCCCTCTTCGGCCTGCTATTCGCGCTCGGCCTGATCGGCTTCGTCGCGATGGCGGTCTGGATGTTTGTCTCGGCAGTGTTCGGCCTCTTCCGCTGGATGCTGGGCGGCAATCGCACGCCTGCCACCGGCGGATTGATCCTCGACCGCGAGTTCCGCACCTGCCGCGGCGCGGAGTGCCGCCATCGAAACATCGCCGACGCGCGATTCTGCGGCCGTTGCGGCCGAAGGCTGGACCCGCCGGACCGCGGGCGGGACTATGACGCCTATGGATGAGCGAGCGCGGCAGCGCGAGTTCGAGGAGCGCTTCCTGGCGGAGCTGCGCGCCCGCGCCACCGGCCTGCTGCGCGGACGGCTGCCCGCGGATCGCGCCGTCTGGGAGGAGGGCGCCGTTCGCGCCGACGCCGTGCGGACGGATCTCTCGCGCATCGGCGGCGGAATCGACCGGCGCAAGCTCTTCGACGAGATGCCCGGCACGCGCGACGTGCTGATTCGCTTCCAGCGCTCGATGCTGGGCGGGCTGCTGCGCCCGACGGTAGCGCGACTGCGGGCGGCGGTGCTGGTGAACGTCGAGCAGCTGGCGCACGACCGACCCGCCGCGCCCGGTTCGCGCGAGCAAGTGCTGGACGCCCTGGCGCGCTACGAGCTGTTGCCCGCCGCCGACCGCCCCAGCGCCATCGTGCTGGCCAGTCCGACCGGCTTCTCCTCGGCCGCGCGGGCGCTCGTGAATCGCTCCGGCGGCGCGAAGCTGGTGCTGATGGGCGGCCGCGCCGACGGCGGCTGGGACGTGGACGCGCCCGACGCGCTGAAAAAAACGCCCTGGATGCGGCTGTTCGAATTTGAAACGCAGGACGAGCAGTTGCGCCGCCTGCTCTATCATCTGGAGCAGGAATCAGCGGCGCTGGACACGCGCGGCGTGTCGATCCAGCACCTGGCCGAAAAGATGGGGCTTGCCCCCGGCCGGATCGAAGCATTGGTCCGCCAGGCCTGCCGGGTGCAGCCGCAGTTGCTCACGCTGGAGCATGAAGGCGCGCTGTGCGTGTATCGCACGCCGCTGCCGGAAGAGGGCCGATCCATGAGCCTCTGGAATCGCGTTCGACGCCTGTTGCGCCTGCCGCCGACGCCCGCCGAGCGCGTCCGTGAGCTGACCACGCAGCGCATCCGCATCGAGCAGCAGCGCCACGACGTGGATGCCCGCCTCAACACGCTCGAAACCGAGGAACGCGCGCTGCTGGAGCGCGGCGTCGCCGCTGCCAGCGACGCCGAAAAACGTCAGGTCGCCGGGCGCCTGGCGCGCCTGCGGCTGGAGCTGGGCCGCGTGCGGGCGCAAGCCAACGTCTTTACGCAGCAGATCACCGTCATCGGCACCCAGATCCATCACATGACGATCAAGGAGCAGGTGCGGCGCACGCCGCTGCCGCGCCCCGAGGAGCTGACGCGCGAAGCGGCCGAGACGGAAGCGGTGATCAACGAGCTGGCCGTCAGCGCCGACCTGGCCGGCAACATCGAGGTCGCCTCGCAGACGCCGCGGATGGCCGAGCGCGAAGATGAAATCCTGGCCGAGTTCGAGCAGATCCGTCAAAACCGCGCCGCCACCGCGCAGGCCGATCCCCGCACCGCCGCAACCGGCGACCGCGCGTCCGGCACGGATCGCGCCGCCGCCCGGGCGGATGGTTCGGCCGCGCCGATCGACGCGCCGCGCGCGCCGGCGGCCGGCGCAGAGGCTGATGCGCAGCGCGGATCGCCGCGCCGCGCGGACCCGGCCCGGCCGGAAGCGGGTTGAACGGCGGGAACGGCATGGTCGCGTGGAGACCGGTGTGAATTTCTTCGAGTGGCTGCTGACCCGCCGCAAGACGCTGGCGACGATGAGCGTGGCCGAGCTGCGCGCCCAGGAAATGCTGCTCGAAAACGAACGCGACCGCGCCCACGCGCGCATCGCGAAGCTCGGCGAGCAGAAGCAGAAAATCGTCGCTGATGGCGCGAAGGAGCGCACCCCCGAGCTGCGCAACGCGCTGGCGCAGCAGTTCGACCTGCTGCACACCGAGCAGATGATGCTCGCCCGCCAGCTCACCACCCGCACGAAAGAGCACATCACCGTCGCGCGGCTGCGCATGCTGCGCGAGAATACCGGCCGCGCCGGCGCCGGCTCGCGCAAGGCGATGATCGGCGACGCCGAGCTGGCGCTGATCGAGCGCCTGATCGAAAACGAGCGCGTCGGCGCCGAGGTCTACCAGGAGCGGCTCGACGCCATCCTGCGGGCCGGACTGGAGGCCGACGAGAGCGGCGTGGTGGTCAGTCCGGCCGCCGGCGAATTGCTGCGCGTCTGGAAAGACATGGACAACGGCCTGATCGCCGACACGCGGCAGGCAACCGACGAGGCCGAACGGCGCGTCCGCGAGCGATTGGCCGAGGAAGGCTGACCGCGCCGCCGCCCGCGACGAATTCAACGGGCGGGACAGAACGAGTTCATCGGGCGCTCAGCGCATCACCGGCAGCGACATTCCCCCCGGCGGACCCTTCGATTCGCCGATGCCCGTCGTGGCAGCTTCCGGCCCGCCGGCCGGATCATCCGCCGGCTCCAGCGGCGCGAAGTTCAGCGGGTCCGGCTCGCTCGGCAGAAAAACATCCTCGAAGTCATCGCCGTCCACGTCCCGCCGCAGCAGCATGTACGCCTGCACCGCGGCCGTGTGATACAGGCTGAACCCGTAGGCCGGCACCAGCGCCGCCAGCAGGAATACCCACAGCCCCGCGAACCAGCGCATCAGCCGCACGCCCGCCGGCGCCGCGTCGTGCGGAATCACCCCCCCGATCGCCTCGCCCGGCAGCCACGACAGCTCGCTCCACGCCGGCATCGACCACACCCGCTCCGACGCCCGTCCCGCCTCGCCGCGCAGCGCTGAATCAGTCGGCACGCCCCGCGCCGCGTCGAACCGCGCCACGACCGTCGCGTGCGTCATCTTCAGCGTCACCATCACCGCCCCGCGCGCCACGAGCAGCGCCCCGGTCGCGAAAATCAGCGAGATCAGCGCGTAGATCGCGGCCTTCCATGGCCGCTGCAGCAGGTAAGCCGCGCCGCATTGCAGCGCATCGAGCGCATCGGATCCGCGCGCCGCGAGCGCCGCCCGTGCCAGCGGTCCCGACGGGACGACCACGATCAGCACCAGCGCCAGCAGCGCCCCGCCCAGCAGCGCCGGCAGCAGCGCCACGCCGGCCAGCGCGTATCCCACAAACCCCAGCAGCGACACGTTGAAGATCAGACCGATCCCCGCCGCGACCGCCAGCACCGCACCGGCCGCCAGCACCTTTCGCCCGCCGCGCCCCTCGGGCGTCGGCGATTGCTTTCCGCGCAGAATCCCCAGCGCGACCAGCGCCACGCCCAGCAGCAGCAGCAGCAGCGGCGTCCAGCCTCGCGCCGGCACGGCCGCCAGCGCCCCGAGCAGGTACCCCGGGATCATCAGCAGCGCCCCGCCCACGGCCAGCACCGCCGCCGGCCCCAGCGCCAGCGCCGCGATCGTCCCGCGCCGTTCCCACGCATAGGCGAGCGATTCGGAGAGATCCGGCGCCAGTCCGCGCGCGGATTGAACCGCCGCGTGCCGCGAAAGAGCCACGCCGAGCAATCCGACCACCAGCGCGAGTACGACCACGAACACCGCCGCAAACCACGGGCGCGTCACCAGCAGCCACGTCACGCCGGACACGCCGCTCGCCACGGAACCGATCAGCGACGGCTGCGAGTCGAACGCGCCGCCGCTCCAGCCGATTCGTCCCGCCAGCAGCCCGCGGCCCGCACCCGCCAGGCAGCGTCCCTGGTAGTCGATGAAGGCGGTAAAGGGTCCGTCCAGCGTGGACCAGCCGGCGCCGCCGTCGCCGCGCGTCGCCTCGAGCGCTCGACCCACGCGCCAAAGCTCAAAGGCGGAATGGGAAAGCGTGGCGAAGCGGGCGATCTCGGATTGCCCGCTGTCCGCCGCCGGCGTGCCCAGCACGCGTCCCGACGACGGCCAGAGGCGGTCCAGCAGCGAACCGGCGGCATACAGCGTGATGACCGCCACCAGCCCGATCAGCAGCCGCGACAGGTGCGCGGCCGACCGCAGTTGCGTGAGCATCCGCAGGATCGGAAAGGAGGCGTGCCAGTCGATCGGTCGTGCGACGCCGCGCGGCTCGGACATTCGCGTCTCCACTCGCTCGCGGCCGCCCTCGCGGCGGCGCGCCGGCATTATAGGTCGTTTGGTTTCCGGTGGCCGTCGCGGCCCGGGCGAGATTGACGAACGACGGAAGTCGTGACGCGAGACGGGCAAGCTGGGCTTCGCTCCGCTCAGCACCAGCCTACGGGATGCTGGTGCCGAGCGCGTAGGCTGGTGCCGAGCATCGCGAGGCCCAGCGAATTCGCTGCGGAATGCGCTCGTTACCGGCCTGCGCACGGCGACGAACAGCCGGCATGTGCGCGGCGACAAACGGCGGCCTTGCGCCCGTCATCACGGCTCCGAGCACTCCTCCCCGACCGGCGGCAATACCACCATGCACGAAATGAACGGGTCAACGTCAAATCCGTTGAAGCCCGTGTCCCGATGGATATCGCAACTGCACGAGCGAATTGCCCAGCAACCCTCCCCGAACACCCAGTTTGGCGGCGGTAGTGGCGCCGAGCCATCGATTAGCGCGAGTACGAAGGGATCAATATCAAAATTGTCCACCCGCCCGTCGCAGTTCACGTCCCCCCGCAGGCAGACCAGGTTGCAGGGTGTCGTCGCGCACGTGCCGCCGTCGATCAGCGGCGTGCCGCTCAGCCCCAGGCAATCCCGCACCATCGTGGCGTCACTGCACGTGCCGTTCGGCAGGCAGCAGGATTTCGGCCCGCACAGTCCCGCGGAGCATTCAACGCCCCACAGCCGCGCTCCGCCCGCTGCCCGGCATGCCTCCGCCGTGATCGCCTGGCAGCCTCCATCCGGCAGGCAGCAGGTGTACGGCTCCGGGCATTGCACCGATGCACAGGTCGCCCCCAGTTCACGAACCACGCCGCCGACCGCCGCGCACTCAGCCGCGTTCAGCATGGCGCAATCGCCGGTGATCAGGCAGCAGGGGCGCAACGGGCAGGTCTCCAGCCGCAGCGTGGTGTCGCAGGTGGGCGACTTCACGACGATAAAATGCTCACCCACCGCCAGCGAGACGCCGTCCTGCTCCACCGCTCCGGCCGCACCGCACGGCGGACAGGTCGATCCCACGTAGAACCGCCTCGTTGGGCCACCGGTCACCACAACTCGCAGGCACACCGGCTCCGTCACGACCAGCTTGTAGACCGCATCCTCTGCCGTACCCAGGCAGGGCGAATCATTCCCCAGCCCGCACACCGACAACGCGTTGAGATACGGAAGCTGCGCCGGCACCGTTACCACCAGCGGATCAGCGCAATTCGCCCCCGGCGTCTGCGCCGAAGTGCTCGCGGTCGGAAAAACCGCCAGCGCCAGCAGCGCACCAACCAACACCCACGACCGACCCGCCGCCGCGCGCGACCTCTCGTTCACGCACCGCGCGCCGACAACCGCCGCCGCATCGGCCACCCCGCGATATCGAATGTTTTTCATGTCGCCGGCTCCTTTCGACCCTGCAATGCAGAGTCTATCAAGGCCCCGACAGAATCAGCGCCACGAACGGGTCAATATCGAAGTTATTCACCAGCCCGCTGCCGTCCACATCGGCGTTCTGATAGTCGCATTCCGGCCAGGCGTTCTCGTAGTCCGTCCGGCTCAGAATGGCCAGCACAAACGGGTCGATGTCGAAGTTGTTCACCAGCCCGTCGCAGTTCATGTCGCCCGGACCCGCCCCGCGCCCGAAATCCGCCCGCACCGTCGTCAACCCCGCCCCGATTGGCCCGGTCACGTGCACGCGCCCCGTCGCGCCGTCAAAGCTGTAGGGCCAGCTTGCGCCGTTGCGCGTGACGCCGCGGATCGTATAGCCGCTCGGGATGCGCACCTGCGTGTCGAAATCCAGCGCACCGGGAGTGTGCCGCGTGAACGTGTGGCTCGCCTGCCGCGCCGCCTCCGCGGCCGTCACACTGACGCGGTGCGCCCCCAGCCGCAGATTGTTGAACGTGATTGTCGCCCATTCGCTCGGCAGCTTCGGCGCAATCCGCAGCACGTTCCCCGGCGCATCGGGCGAAAAATCCAGGAACAGCATCAGCGCATCGGTGAACGTGGACATCGACTCCCACGCGTTCGGCCAGGCCGTCTGTAAAACGAAGTCGCCCTGGCCCGGATAGAGCAGGCTGCTCGCCGGCGCAATCTGCTCCGCGCCGAACCCCACCGGCCCCAGCCGGTCGATCAGCAGGTCCATCCGGTCCTTGAAGTTGTCGATGTCGCCCTTGCCGGCGGTGAAGTCCTGCCGTTGCGCGTAGTACATGCCGTACCACGCCGTCGTCAGGAACCACGGCCCGCCGTTCCAGTAGCTGTCGCCCCAGTAGCGGTTGATCAGCCCCTCAAACTCGCCCGAAAAATTGACCAGCGGCTCGGCGCAGCAGAACGTGTCATTGAAGCGCTTCTTCACGCCGTTGATGCGATCCACCACCCGCGCCACGCGGAAATCCGTCGGCCCATACACTTCGAACGGATAGGAGATCCCGAGCTGGCTGATGTCGGTGTTCTCGCCGTCCCAGTCCAGCCGCCCGTCCAGCCCCGACTTCACCAGGTCGCGCCAGCCCGCCGCGTGCGCGGCGTCGCCGAACAGCCCCAGCGCCGCAAACGCCGCGCGCGCATCCTCCAGCCCGCGCCACACGTTCGCATTGCTGTAAACAAACGTGTCGTAGGAATCCTCCCAGACGTTGTTCGAATAGACCAGGTTGAACGACTCTTCGTAGCGCAGCCGCGGATCGGCCGAATCGCGCGTCATCGCCTCCACCGCGTCGCGAAGTTGCTCCACGTTGTCGCCCAGGATGCTTGCATCCCCGGTGCAGAGATAGTGGTAGTAAACCCCCCACGGAAACACCGCCGTGCCGTCAATCTGCGGCGCGCCCCAGATCACGAATCCGTCCGTTGAATACTTCTGTCGCCAAAACCCTTTCCGTCCCCAGCCTTCGAACGGCCGGAAGGTCGTCTCGCGCATCCAGCGATACACCGCCTCCGATTCCGCCCAGTGGCCGGTCCGCGCCAGCGTCACCGCCGCGTAGGCCGCGTCGCGCGGCCAGGTGTAAAGGTAGGCCCCATTGTGAAACCCGGCGATCACGCCGCCGTTCACGCCGTCCACGTGCAGCGCCGTCCCCAGCAGCCCGCGCCGCATCAGTTCGTCATAGCGATCATCGGGCGTGTCGATCGTCACGCCCTCATCCAGCCACGCCGCCCAGGCCGCATCCGTCTGCGCCATCACCGCCGCCAGGTCCGACGCCAGCAGCCAATCTATCGCCGGCGCGATCTGCCCGTCATACACGCCGTCCGCCCCAGGCATCGGGTCGCTGATCGGCTCCGGCCGCAGGTGCCCCCCGACCATGTAGAACTGCACCTCGCGCGTCTGCCCAGCCGCCAGCGTCAGCTTTGCGCCGATCCAGCCGCGATCGTGATCCGTGCTGCTGTCGCGCCACGATTCCGTCGCCGCCGGGCCGTTCGCCTGCCCGGCGTTCAGCACTTTCATCCCCGCGCCGAGATACAGCGCGACATTCTTCAGATACCCGGCGTCAGTGGTCGGGTTGTATTCCTCGGGATCGGAAAAGAACGCCCCCGTTCCGGTCACCGTGCGAGTGGTCTTGTCATAGGCGCACATCACCCCCCGTGCCGCATCATGAGACATCACGTCGTAGTTGTCACCGCCGTTGATCGCCGGATCCATGTACCAGTAGACGTCCACCTCGCGCTGCGGCTGCGGCCCGCTGTACGTCAGTCGCATCCGCTTGACGTAGATGTGCCGCTGCGGCGCGCCGCCCGCCCCGGTCGGAAACGTCACGCCATAGGGCGCGAAGTCGAACTGCTGCACGTCGATGTGCCCGTTGCCGCCGTCGGTCGGCAGCCGCTGCGACGTAATGACCGTGTTGCTCGTGGGGTGATACGCCTGCTGCACATGGGAGTACGACACGCCGTTGGGGTTGCTCAGCCAGTGCGTCAGGCCGTCCACCCGGATGCCCGGCATGGCCTGGTTCAAATGCATCTGCCCGCGCCAGCCGAGCGGAAGCCCCGGCGGAAACGTGTCCAGCCCGTCCACGTAGCCTTCGTTCTTTGTGCCGACGCCATAGATTCCGCCCGGCGTCGGGAAGTGCATGTCGTACACCGAGCCGTTCTGATCGATCATGCCGGCCGTGAACGTGTTGCCGAAAACCGCCTCTTCTTTCCAGAAGGACACCGGCGGATAGCCCGCCCCGGGGTTCGCCTGGCCGGCCCCCGCCCCCGGCCACGCCAGCCGCACCGTGGCGGTGTGCGTTGTCGCCGGCGCTGCCGGATTGTCGCAGATGTTGTCCGAACAGCCGTAGTTGTTGCCAAAGATCTCCGGGCCGCCGCCGCTGTGCCAGGCGCTCACCCGATAGCGCAGGTGCGTGCCGTACGCGCGCGTCGCGGGCGGCAGCACGGCCCGCCACCAGTCGATGTTGCCCGATCCGCTCGGCTCATTCCGCACGAACAGCACGTCGTTGAACGCTCCGCCGTTACCGCGCAGCGCCTGCGTCGAGCCGGCGGGCGTGCCGAAGCTGCCGGTCGGCTCGGAGCCGTCCGTCGTGTAATACACCGCCACGTCGGTATAGAAGAACGAGTAGCCGATCCGCAGCCATACATCGACCGCCTCACCCTCGCGCGGCGTCTCGGGCTCGCGCATCGTGATGCCCGGCCCCTCGCCGAACACGGCCGTGGCGGCGTGATGCTCGATGAACTCGGGCGTCGCCAGGGCGACCGGCACGACGAAGCGCGCCAGCGCGGCGACGAACAACGGCAGTGCGACCGCGCGGCGGCGGATTCCGACGATCATGTGCGGGGTTCCCATCCAGTGCCGGAAGCGGTGTCGTGCGTGCCGCGCCGGCGCGGACGCACCATCCACCGGTCATTTTCAGTGTAGTTACCCGCCGACGCCCATGCAACGAAACCTCTTCGCCGCACGCCGGTAAAAGCCCGATGCGGCCATCCGGGCCGCTAGAATGGTCCGAAAGGCCTCCCCCGCGCGGCGACGCGGATGGCGGATCCGCATCGATCAAGTCGACAGGTGCGACATGAACAGTCTGAATCATCATCCCTGGCTGCGGGCCGTCTCCACCACCGCGCTGCTTTGCCTTCTGGCGGTGGCGCTGCTTCTGGTCGCGCTGGGCGGATATCAGTGGGGGCTGAACCCCGCGGAAGCACCGACCGCGCTGCTGCTGATCGCCGCCGGCCTGGCCGCCGGCGGCCTCGGGGCGATGCTGCATGTGATCGCGTCGGCGCTGCTGAAGTCCAGCGCCAACTCCTTCCGCGCCTACAACGCGCTGCTCGACGTCAGCGAGCTGATGCGCCGCCAGGTCGAGCACGCCCGCGCCACCGCGGAAACCAGCGCCATGTCCGACTGGGCCAAGCGAATCGTCTACCGCGAAAAGGACTATGAGTTCCTGCGCGACACGATCCTCGGCGCCTTCGTCCGCCAGGACTGGGCCATGGCCGAGCACCTGATCGGCGAGTTGGAGGGCGAGTTCGGCTTCCCCGCCGAGGCCGCCCAGTTGCGCGAGGAAATGGCCCGCCGCCGCGAATTGACCCACGAGGAGCAGGTCGTCTCCGCGCTGGAGCGCTTCGACACCCTCTGCAACGCCCAGAAATGGCACCAGGCGCGGCGCGAGTGCGACCGCCTCTCCAAGCTCTTCCCGCAGGACGCGCGCATCGCCGGCCTGCCGCAGGAGATCGAGCTGCGCCGCAATCAGTACAAGCGCCGCCTGCTCCGCGACTACGAGCAGACCGTCCGCCACGGCGAGGTCGAGCGGGCGCACACGCTATTGCTCGAGCTGGATCACTACCTCTCCGCCAGCGAGGCCGCCGCCCTGAAAGAATCCGCACGCGGCGTCTTCAAGGCCAAGATGCAGCAGATGGGCGTCGAGTTCAGCATCGCCGTCAGCGAGAAGCGCTACGACAGCGCCATCGACGTCGGCCTGGCCCTCATGCGCGAATTCCCCAACAGCCGCTTCGCCCACGAGATCGAAAACCTGCTCCCGCGCCTGCGCGAGCGCGCCCGACAGCAGGGATCCGCCGTTGTCCAGCCCTGACCCGTTCGCAAGGCACTTCGGCCGACCCGCCGCCGGCAGCGCCCGCGCGCCAGGCCGCGTCAACCTCATCGGCGACCACACCGACTACTGCGAAGGCTTCGCGCTTCCCGTCGCCGTGCAGTGGGGCACGCGCGTCCGCGTCGCGCCGCGCGAGGACGCGCTGATCCGCGTCATTTCAGAGCACATCCTCGATCCGTCCGTGCAACCTGCGGCCCCCGCGCAACCCCCCGCGCCGAACGACCTCGTGCCTTCCCCCGCGCCGGCCGACCTCGCACACGCCGCCGCCGCCCGCGACGCCGATCCCGGCGCGGAGGCGTACGTCCGCGGCGTCGCCGAGTTGCTCGCCCGCCGCGGCGGCTATCCCCCCGGCTGGGATGTCCTCATCGCCAGCGACCTGCCGCGCGCCGCCGGCCTCTCCAGCAGCGCCGCCCTCACCGTCGCAACCGCCCTGGCCATATGCTACGCCGTCGGCGACGCGCTCGATCGCGGCGAGTGCATCGAGCTGTGCCGCGAAGTCGAGCATTCCCGCGCCGGCGTTCCCTGCGGCGTCCTGGATCCCGCCGCCGCGCTGCTGGCGACCGGCGGCTGCGCGATGCTGCTCGATTGCCGCAGCGTCTCAACCGAGCAGATCCCGTTGGCGCTCGCGGATTGTGCCATTCTGGCGGTCTCTGCCGCCCCGTCGCGCCGCCTGGCGGATTCCCCCTACGCCCAGCGCCGCGCCGAGTGCGAATCCGCCCTCGCCCATTTCCGCCGACTCAGTCCGCAGGTCCGCGCCCTGCGCGACGTAACGCCGCAATCCGCCCGGGCGCAGGCTTCTCAGTTGGACCCGCTGCTGGCGTCACGGGCGATGCACGTCGTGGAAGAGAACCGCCGCACGCTCGAAGCGGCCGACGCCCTCCGTCGCGGCGACGAGGTCGCCCTCGGCCGATTGATGAACGAATCACATGCCTCGCTGCGCGACCTGTTCGAGTCCTCCTCGCCCGAGGTCGATCGCGTTGTCGCAGCACTGCAATCGCTCCCCGGTGTGCTGGGCACGCGGGTGACCGGCGCCGGCTTCGGCGGCGCAGTCGTGGCGCTGGTTCGCAATTCCGCCGTCCACGCCGTCGAGCCGATCGTCCGCTCCATCGCGGCGATTGCGAATCCCGCTATCCTGTGCGTCGTCGCGTCCGCCGGTGCGCGGATCGACGCGGATTGAACCTTCGCCACACCGCTCTTGTGGAGTGTTCCTGTGAAGCGCCGCCTGTCGCCGCTGATTGCGTTCTGCTGTGTTCTGTCGCCGATTGTCGCGAGTGCGGACGTGCGCCTGCCCGCCGTGCTGTCCGACGGCATGGTCCTCCAGCAGCGGGCCGAGGCGCGCCTGTGGGGCTGGGCCGATCCCGGCGAAACCGTGGCCATCAAGCCCTCCTGGCCCGACGCCGTCCCGGCATCCGCGACGGCCGACGCCGCCGGCCGCTGGCGCGTGACGCTGCCCACCCCGCCCGCCGGCGGACCGTTCGAGATCGCCATACGCGGAAAGAACGAAGTCACGCTCCGCGACGTTCTGATCGGCGAAGTGTGGATTTGCAGCGGCCAATCCAACATGGAGTGGCCAATCGGGCGCGTGCGCGGCGCACCCGGCATTGATAATTTCGAGGCCGAGATCGCGGCCGCGGACTATCCGAGGATCAGGCTGTTTCACGTGGAGCGCGCCCGCGCCGATGCGCCGCTGGACGACGTGAAAGGCCGTTGGCAGCCTTGCTCCCCGCGGTCAGTCGCCGAGTTCAGCGCAGTGGGCTACTTCTTCGGCCGTCGCCTGCACCGCGAGCTGGACGTGCCGATCGGCCTGGTTCAGTCCGCCTGGGGCGGCACCGAGATCGAGCTGTGGACCAGCCGCGACGCGATGCGCGCCCAGCCGGAGTTCCGCGAGGCGATTGATCGCCTGCCGCAGGACCAGAAGATCCACGAGGCGGATCACGCCGAGTGGCGGTTGAAGTTCGAGGCGCTCGACGCCGGCTGGAACCGCTGGCACGACCCCGGCATCGACGATTCGAGTTGGACCCCGGTGCGCAACCTGGGACTGTGGGATGAGGCGCTGGCGAACTTCGACGGCGTGGTCTGGTATCGCGCCACGCTCGACCTGCCGCCCGAGTGGCGCGACCTATCCGCCCGCGTGGAACTGGGCGCGATCGACGACGAGGACATCACCTGGCTCAACGGCGAACGCATCGGCGCATCGAGCGGCGCATTCACGCAGCGCGTCTACGCGGTTCCGCCGGGCGTGCTGAAGCCGGGCGTGAACCGATTGGTGGTGCGGGTGCGCGACCGCGGCTGGCACGGCGGCTTTCGCCTGGCGCCGAATCAGCCGGCGCTGGTCGCGGAAGCGGGCGGATTGGTACAGCCCACCCAATGGCGCTACAAGATCGGGCTTGATCAGAAGGACGCCCCGCGCGAGCCGGCCGCCATCGTCCGCGAGCACAGCACGCTCTACAACGCGATGATCGCCCCGCTCGCGCCGCTGCGCATCCGCGGCTTCATCTGGTACCAGGGTGAGTCCAACGTGGTGCGGGCGCGGCAGTATCGCGCCGCCTTCCCCGCCATGATCCGCGACTGGCGCAGCGCCTTCGGCGACGACGCGCTGCCCTTCCACTTTGTGCAGATCGCCCCGTTTGAGTATGGCGGGTTGCTCGCGAATGCGTCGCTCGCGCCGGGCTGCGCCAGCGCTGAGCTGCGCGAGGCGCAAGCGCTGGCGCTCGAGCTGCCCCACACCGGCATGGTCGTCACCAGCGACATCACTTCCAACGTCCGCGACATCCATCCCGCCAACAAGCAGGACGTCGGCGCTCGACTGGCCGGCCTGGCGCTGGCGGATCCGTACGGGCGGAAGCTCGTGCACAGTGGCCCGCGCTTCCGCGAGGCGAACCGCGAGGCGGGCGGGATCCGCATCCGGCTGCACGATTCCGACGGGTTGAAAACGCGCGACGGCACGGAGCTGAGCGGCTTCGTCGCAGCGGGGGAGGATCGGGAGTTCGTGCCGGCGGTCGCGAAGATCGAGGGATCAGAGCTGCTGGTCCGTGCGGCTGACGGTCGCGAGATCGTCGCGGTGCGCTTCGGCTGGTGCGACGCATGCATCCCGAACCTGGTGAACGGGGCCGGTCTGCCGGCCGCGCCGTTTCGCACGGACACCTGGCCCGGCGCGACGGACGCCATTCGCTGGTAGAGGTGGCAGGTCGTCGGTCCACCATGCGCATGCCGCCTTCGATCCCCGCACCGCTCGGCCGCTTGTGCGAAATTCCTATCCCGCTCGTGCAAGATTCCTATCTCGCACGCCTTGGAGCGACCGGGTGGCATGCAACGCCGTTCACCAATCGCCCGATAGTCGGCTCATAAGTCTTTGTGATTCATGGTAGTTATAGCGGGTGTATGGCGCGCCAAATTGAACGGCCTCCGTTAGGCTTTGGTTTCCACACCAAGCAAACGGAGGCCGCGATGGAATGCTCACGGACGAGCACCCGTTCTTCAGCGTACTGCACCCAGCTGCGTTCCGCCATTCGACAGTTTCTCCCGGTCAGCGGTTTGCCGCTGTGCTCGTCGGATCAGCGCGTTCGGTGGAGCGACCGGATGTTGCTGATCGGCCTGTTGCTGATGGTCTGGCATCCGGTCTCCTCTTTCCGCGAAGCCTTCGCGGCGATGCGTGAGCAGATCGTCGCGATGTATCCGACGCGGCGGCGGCCAGGCGCTCATCTCGAAGGCTTCCTCAAGGGCCGGCGGACGCGTTCGGCGCGGCTGCTGCGGCCACTCGTCGCGACGCTGCGGTCTCATACGCAACGCTCGGCCGCGGGCTGTTGGCGCTGGCGGAACTGGGTGGTGCTCGGCGTGGACGGTTCGCGGGTGAATTGTCCGCGCACGCGGGCGAACGAGCAGGCGTTCGGCTGCGCCGGCAAGCAGCGCATCGCGCCGCAGCAGCTGCTGGTCACGCTCTATCACGTGGCCAGCAACCTGCCCTGGCACGGCGGCGCACGCGCGGCGACGGCAGCGAACGCGACCTGCTGCTGTCGATGCTGCCGGAGTTGCCGGAGCGCACGCTGCTGCTGACCGATGCGGGGCTGGTGGGCTACCGCGTGCTCACGCGCCTGCAGAACTGCGGCCATGCGTTCATCGTGCGCGTCGGCCGGAATGTGACGCTGCTGCGCAAGCTCGGCTACCACCTGCGCGACGCGCGCGGGCGTGGTGTATCTGTGGCCCGACACGCAGCGCCGCACGCCGCCGCTGACGCTGCGACTCGTGCTGTTGCAGGCGGGGCGACAGCGTGGCGCTGCTGACCAACGTGCTGGACGAGCGGCGGCTCAGCGCGCTGCGGATGTTGCCGCCCTCTACCGGCAGCGCGCTGGTCGCTGGAAGTGATGCATCGCACGCTGAAGCAGACGCTGGGCAAAGCAAAGCTTCGCGCCCAAACGCCGGAGCTGGCCGCGTGCGAACTCGACTGGTCGATGGCCGGTCTGTGGCTCATCAGCCTGCTGACGCACAACGCCGCCCAGCCGCCGCGATTGATCTCACCCGCCGCGGCATTGCGTGTGATCCGCACCGCCATGCGCGCGCCGCCGCCCAACGGGAAAACACTGGCTCCAGCGCAACTCCGCACCGCCGTGCCCGACTTCTACCTCCGCAGACGACCAAAGACCGCCCGCGATTGGCCGCACAAGAAAACCGAACCACCCCCCGGAACCCCCAGAATCCGCACCGCAACCACGGCCGAAATCCGCAAAGCACAGGCATTCAGAAAAGAAAAAGGAGCGGCTTAGTGAACGGCGTTGGGTGGCATGCCTTCGCGGTACTCCGCGTAGGCATGCGAGGTCGCAAGATAGGCCATGTCCACCAGTTCACGTCTCGCGTAGGCATGCACAGCGCCCGTTGCATGCTCACGCGGAGTACCGCGAGAGCATGCCACCCGCCGTTGCGCTCCGTGCCAGTGCTCTTGAGAAGTGCAGTTGCAGCAGAACGATCCCCCCTGTGCCACTGGCCCTGGAGCAGTGCCGATCTTCAGCATGCTTACGCGGAGTACCGCGAGAGCATGCCACCCGCCGCGAAAGCATGCCACCCGCCGCCGTTGCGCTCCGTGCCAGTGCTCTTGAGAAGTGCAGTTGCAGCAGAACGATCCCCCCTGTGCCACTGGCCCTGGAGCAGTGCCGATCTTCAGCATGCTTACGCGGAGTACCGCGAGAGCATGCCACCCGCCGCGAGAGCATGCCACCCGCCGCCGTTGCGCTCCGTGCCAGTGCTCTTGAGAAGTGCAGTTGCAGCAGAACGATCCCCCCTGTGCCACTGGCCCTGGAGCAGTGCCGATCTTCAGCATGCTTACGCGGAGTACCGCGAAAGCATGCCACCCGCCGCGTTATCGACAGCGCCAGCGGGTTCGAAAATGCCCCGAACGGACTTCGTCTACGGACTGTTATGCCTCGCCCGCAATCCGGGCCCCGAAGGGGCCGCGGGTTGTAGCCACGGGTGGAGTCGCCGCGCAGCGGCGACGTAACCCGTGGACGCAGGTTAACGAAGATTCAAGCCCCGGAGGGGCGCTGGAAGCGCGCCGTACGCCCCAACGCCTCACGCCCCAACGCCTCACGCCACAACGCCTCACGCCCCAACGCCGTACGCCACAACGCCTCACGCCACAACGCCCCACGCCACAACGCCCCACGCCACAACGCCTCACGCCACAACGCTCCACGCCACAACGCCCCACCACCACACCACAACAACACTTCCGACCACGCCATTCCAACGCCGGCCTACTCGCGCCGCAGAATGAACCGCATCGCGTCGAGCTGCCGCTTGCCCCAGTCGTGCGGCAACTCTGATCCAGCCTGCGGAATCAGCTCAAATCTCGCGTTGGCTCCCGACTGCCCCAGCTCATCCGCAACGCGCTCGATCGACTCGCGCCGACGGTCCAGCTCCCCCGAGTACAGCACGATCCGCAGCGTGCCCGGCTCCTCCGTCGCGATGCGAAGCTGGTCCGCATCCGGCAGGTGCAGGCTCAGCAGCAGCGCGCCCGCATACCGGCGTCCGCCCGAAATCGCCGTGATCAGCGCCGCGCCGGCGCCCTGTCCCACCCCCGCCAGCACGATCCGCTCATCATCCACCGTCACATGCTGTCGCGCCATCGCCACGCCCACGTCGGCCGCCCTGCGCGCGCCGACGGTGTCGATCCCCAGTGGCGTTCCAGGGGAACCATCCACCGCGGGCGGCGAAATGTCCCACGTGAACGCGCCGCAGCTCGCCAGCGGCGTGCAGCCGCGGTTCACCACCACCACGTATCCGAGGGCGTCCGCCGCCGCCCGCCACATTTGCATGAACCCCTGCGGATTCCCGCCGCGATCGTGATAGGCCACCAACACGGGCGCGGGCTTCTCGCGATCCAGCGTCGGCGGAACATAGACCAACTGCCGCTCGTCGCTGATCTCCGACGCCCGCCGCACCGCTCGAGCGAAATCGCGGTCGTTGTGCAGCCGCGCAAACGCCGGCTCCTTCACGATTGCGATGCCGTCGCACCAGCCATATTCCACCGCCTCGGCCAGCGCGTTGAGCGCCGGCCGCGCCTCGTCCATGTAGGCGTACATCCGCGCCAGGTTGTAGCGAACCAGGCATTCCGTTGGCGTCAGCGCTGACAGGTGCTCATATGCCTCCGCGGCGCGGCGCCAGTCGCGCGCCGCCTCCGCCTCCAGCGCTTCACCCCACCGCCGGTCAAACGTCTGCTTCCATTCACTGTCCCGCCGCGGCTCGCGCGCCGCGCCGCCGGACGACGGCGAAGCCCCGCCGGTCGCCGGCCTGTCCGTCGCAGGCTCACTCGACTTGGCGGCTGCCCCGCTGCCGGAGCGCTCCACCGGACAGGACTCATCCCTGGACCATTCCGAAAAGCTGCCGTAGTAGTTCGACACCTCGCCGAAGCCCGCCTCGATCGCCGCCAGCGTCGCCAGTGCCGAGCGCCCGCCGCTCTGACAATGCGCGATGATCGGTCGATCCGGGCTGAACCCGGCAGTCAGCAGCATTTGGCGCAATTCCGCGGCCGGGCGCAGCATCCCGCGCTCATCCAGCAGGTCTGCGTGCGGCAGGTGGATCGCGCCGGGAACGTGCCCGCCGCGCGGGTTCTTTCTCAGGTCAGCGCCCTCGAACTCGCCGCGCGTCCGGGCATCCCACACCTGCGGCCGCACCGATCCGGAAGGTGCCGCACCGGCGGACGATTGCGCCACGGCCTTCACGTCGTCCTTCTTCGCCCATCCGACCACCCCGCGCTGCTTCGCCCGCGGCGGATCAAATCGGCGCGGCTCCACCGGCTGCGGCGGGCCGGAGACCAGTCGGTCGGCGCTCGCCGCGGCGCGCAGCGCCGGGTAGCCGCCGTTGGCGACGCGAACGTCCTGCATTCCGTGCGATTGCAGCAGGAACCACACACGGGCGGCTTCGGTCATCTCCCCGCCGTCGCAGATGACCACCGGCGACTTGCCGTCGATGCCGGCCCGGCCGATCCGCGCTGCCCAGCCATCCTGACTCTCCGAGTCCGCGCTCGCGGCGGCCACCCATTCAGCCCGATCGAGCCAGACGGCCCCGCGGAGGTGCTCGCGCTCGAACTCGGCCCGTGGCCGAATGTCGATCACCAGCGGGGCGGGTTCCGGCGCTGCGGTCACGGCAGGAGGCTCCGCCACGAAGGTTCGAGCCACCGGCTCGTTCCGCCGCGCGTCGCAGGCCGGGATTGCCGCGCCGGCCATCATCAGCAGCGCCAGGGCGATTCGGCTTGAGATGGAGATTGAGCGTGAATACGGCATGTCTGGGCAGCTCCTGACTTCCCGGGAGCGCCGTCAATGGCGCAACCGCCCCGGTGCGGAAAGTGTATCCGCCGCTCCACGGCTCCGCCTTGCGGTTCCGTAACCGTTTGTGCCGCATCGAGCTAGCGCCCGGCCCGCCGCGTCAGAAATAATCGCGACGCCGCGTTAGTAAATCCCCGCTTTAGCGCTTGTGAGGGAGTCTGAAGCTGGCCGCCGTGCTACGATGCAGCCATGAAACCGGCCGAGCGCCGGGGTCGCACGTCGCACAGTCTTGTCGGCCATATCGATGACACGTCGCCCGGCAGCGGGCCGCGGCGCGGCAGTTGGTTCGGGACACCGAAAGGACACTCCCATGAAACGCGGATTGTGCATTGTCTTGGTCGGCCTGGCGGCGGGCAGCCTGGCCCTCGCCCAGAATCGCGTCGTCAGCCAGGCCAGCGCCAGGCTGAGCGACGCGTACATCAAGATCTCGGCCCAGCAGTACAAGGAGGCGCTGGCCGACCTCTCCTGGTGCTATGACAACGGGGCGAAGGACGACCCCAAGTTCGAGTCGCTGCGGAACACACTCGTGCTGGACGCGATCGTGGGACTGTGCCCGGTTCTGCCGGACGCCATCACGCTGCTCGAGTCCAAGCGCGAGCAGTGGAAGGAGGAGGTCGGCGATCCCCCGAAGGTGGATCAGCACTTCTTCGACCTGCTGGCGCTGAACCGGGCGCTCGAGGATGAGCCTGCCAACGAGGCGCTGCTGAGTCGGGCCGCCACCTCCGGTGCAATCCAGAAGTTCTCGGGCCGCACGATCACGGCGCGGCCGCCGGCGGCGCCGAAGAGCATCGCGATTCGCGACATCAAGTCGCGGGTCGAGTCCGTCCGCAATGAGCTGGCCGTCAAGCCGTGTGCATCGGCCCGCGCGAAGCTGGACGCCGCAAAGGTCGCCGCCGAGGCGGACGCCAAGCGCGCCGCCGAGGAGCATGCCAAGCTCCAGGCCCAGATCGCGTCGATGCGGGAGCAGCTCGAGAAGCTCACCCCCGAGGAGCAGGACCACATGATCACGAAGATGCGCGACCTGGTTCGCCAGCTTCGCGACGAGGTCCAGACCCGCGCGTCGCAGCTCGCCAAGGAAATCGCGTTCTACGCGGACCTGGTGAAGTGGTGCGAGAGCCAGAAAGAGGAGAAGAAGTAGCCGACTTGTCCGGCTTCCGCGTGTAGCGCCCTGCGGCCGCGCATGCGGACGATGTGTAACCGAAGTCTCCGACCGGGGCGCTCCCGCCCGCCACTGTGCGGCCCGGGGGCGCCCCTCATTTTTACGCCGCCCCGACGGATACAATCGACCGGTCGGCGGCTCGCCTGCCGCGCAGGCGACCGACCGGGCGAACGAGGCGCATCGGCATGGGCTGGCAGGACCGCGATTACTCGCACCCCTGGGAGCGCTGGGAGAGCCGCCAGTCGTTCCAGCACAACCGGCCGCGCCTGCCTCGCCGCAGCCCGCTGGTGATGGGCCTGATCGGCGCGCACCTGATGGCGTGGGTGCTGATGCTGATGTTCCAGTCCGATGCGTCCGGCGCCGGCATCCCGCAGCGCCTGGCCATCAGCGCCGAATCCGCCGCTCCGCACGCCATCCTCACGCATCCCTATTCGACCGTCAGCCCCTTCGACGTGCTGTTCACCAGCCTGCTGCTCTATCTGCTCGGCGCCCACGTCGTGGAGCGCATCGGCACGCGCGCCGCGCTGCTGACTTACCTGGCCGGCAACCTGGCCGCCGGACTGGCGGGCCTGATCGTCGCCCGCGGCGCACCCGGGCTGGCGCTGCTGCCGCTGAATTCGCCCACCGGGGCGCTCTCGGCCTGGCTGATGGCGCTGTGGCTCGTCGCCCGCTTCGAGGGCGTCGTCCTGGGCGGGCGGTTTGTCCCGGCGCGGACGCTGATCTCCGTGGTGTTCGTTGCCGCGACGCTGCTGATGCTGGCCTTCAACCGCGCCGGCGGCGCGATGCTAGCCTGCGCCTCAATCGGCGGATTGGCCGGCGCGCCGTTGGGCGCGTCGATCGGCCGGCTGCTCGCGAGCCTCGGCCGGCCGCGGCTGCGCCTTCGCGTGGAGGAGCAGGAGCCCGCCCGTCCGCGTGCGACGCGGCGCGGCGCAGCGGCGGTGCGCCCATCCGTTCCGGATCGAGTTGCGGAGGCGGATGCACCGCGGCCCGGCGCTGAGCCGGACGTGCAGGACGTTCCGGATATTGATGACATTCTCGAAAAAATTCGTCGCGAAGGACGCGCCGCGCTGACCCCGGCCGAGATCGAGCGGCTCGAAGCGGCGACGCAGGCGTTGCAGCGCCGCTCGTCGCGACGCTGATCCATCCCAATCGCGGGGCCGCTTGCACCCGACGACGGAGGCGCACCATGCCGATCGACCCCGAGATCCCCGAGTTGTGCGGCTTTGATTGCCCGCACGCCGCGTTTCCACCCGCGGAAACCGCCGGCATCTGTCGCACGATGTCCGCCGTGCTTTGCGGGAAGCTGGCCGAGCTGGTCAACAAGAACGCGCTCTGCGAGTTTCGCCGTCGGCAGGCGGACCAGCAGACCTCGCGCGCCGCCGGCCGCAGAGCGGGCGCCGCGCCGCCGGCCAGGTCGAAATCACCGCGCGGCGCGCGCGGCCGCCGCAGTCGCCCGTAAGATGCCCGCCAGCGCCGCACACCCCGGCGCACGGAGCCTGCTCATGCCCGAGCTCGACGACATTCTCAAGCAGGCCCGCGCCGTCGGCAATCTCATCGCCACGCTGCCCGCGGTCAGCCTGTACTTCGAAGCCGCCCGGCGGATCGAGTCCGACGCGGGCGCTCGGCAACTGCTCTCCGACTATCAGCGCGAGGCCCAGGCGCTGCGCGAGCGCGAGATGTCCGGCCGCCCGGTCGAGGTCGCCGACAAGCAGCGCTTCGCCGCGATCGAGTCTCGCGTCGCCGGCCACGAGCTGGTCAAGGCCTTCAGCCGGGCGCAGGCCGACTACGTCGAGGTGATGGACCGCGTGACCCGCGCGATGCACGAGCCGCTGGCGAAGGTGGCTGAGCAGGCGCACGAGAATTCGCGGTGAGCGGCCCGCCGACCGCGCCGCAAACGGCGCCGCCCGATTCACCGGCCCCGCCGGCGTCGGGAGCCCGTGACCTCCCCCATGCCCTCAGCCCGACCGGAACGGGCTGGTTCGCGCTGCTGATGCTGCTGACGCTTGCGCTGGGCGCGTCGCAATGGCGCAGCACCGCAGGGTTTGAGCCGATTGATTGCTGGGTGGCGCAGACCGCCCGCGAGATGTACGAGGGCGGCGACTGGCGCTCCTACGTCATCCCGACCTTCTCCAGCGAGACGCGGATGCAGAAGTCGCCCGGGCCTTACTGGGTGGTCTGCCTGACCGCTTGGCTGCGCGGCGGCGTGCTCGACGAAACCACCGTGCGCATCCCCAACACGTTCTGGACCATGCTGCTGGTCGGCAGCGTCTTCTGGCTGGCGCGGCATGTCGGCGGATTGCGCGCTGCGGTCTTTTCCGGCTTTGTCGCCGCCACCTGCGGCGCGGTGTTGTACTGGTCCGGCCGCGGCGCGAGCGACCTGGGCGTCACCGCCCTGATGACGCTCTCGCTCTCGGCTTTCTGGATCGGCGCGGAGCGCGCGACGGGCGCGCGGCAGGGGCGGCTGTGGCTGCTGGCCTGGTTCGCGGCCGGACTGGCGATGCTCTACAAGATGCCGATGCCGCTGGTGTGCGTGGCGCTGCCGGCGGCGGCGTATGTCGTGCTGCTCCGCCGATGGCGCCTAGTGTTGAGCCGCTGGCACCTGCTCGGCCTGCTGCTGTTTCTGCTGCCGTGGCTGCCTTGGGCGATTGCGACCGTGCAGATCGAGCCGACGGCGCTGCACAAGTGGCGGGTCGAATACTGGGATCGCGCCACCGGCGACCTGCCCAACGTGGACGATCAGCGCCGCTGGTACTGGCACTTCTTCTACTTCGGCGTGGCGCTGGCGTTCTGTGCGCCCTATTTCGTCTCGCTTCCCGGGGCGATCGTGCGGGCGCTTCGTCCGCGCGGCGACTTCGCCCCGCGCAGCGCCGCCTTCCTGCTGATCTGGGCGGGCGTGCTGTTCGCGTTCTTCACCGCCGCGGCCGGCAAGGAGACGCGCTACTTCCTTCCGGCGCTGCCGCCGCTGCTGGTGCTGCTGGGAGTGGAGCTGGCCGCCTATTTCGATCCGCGGCGAAAACCCGCGCCGCAGCGCGATCGCGCCGTCCTGGGCGCCGTGAGCGTGCTGGCTCCGCTGGTCGCCGCGGCGGGCGCCGTCGGCCTTTGGGTCGTGCGCAGCCGCGGGCTGGATGACGGTGTGGGCGAGCTGCGCAGCATCCTGCTGGGCTACGGTCTGGCCGCTGCGCTCTTCTGCGCCGGTGCGATCGGCTGCGCGTGGTTGCACGCCCGGCGGCGCGAGCACCTGGCTTTCGGCCTGCTGACGCTCGGCACTGCCTCCGCCTGGGTCGCGGCCGCGGCGCTGCTGCTGCCGCTGATCAACTCGCAGGCGCCCTTCCGCGATTTCGCCGGGCAGCTCGCCACGCGGCTCGACGCCGACCAGCAATCGGCCCTGCGCCAGGTCGCGCAGCAGGACTCGCGCGTCATCTGGTATTCAAACGTGCGCTACCCGCGCGTCATTGACCAGCTCGATCTGCTGGAGATGCAGGGCGGCACACGCAGCCGCGAGCGCGAGATCGAGCTGATCGGCGCGGCCATGATCGAGCGGCTCGAATCCGAACCGCTGGCCCTGTTCGTCGCCACCCCCATTGACTATCTGCTGTTCTTCACCCGCGCCCCGCTCGAGCTGGCCCGCCGCGGGCGCGAGATGCCGCCGACGCACGTCTGGATCGTCTCTCGCGCCGGGCGCTGGGATCATCGCTACATAGTGTTCGGCAACCGCCCGCCGCCGTGGCCGGCCCCGGCGCCGGCGTTTCCGGAAAAGTTCGCGAACAAGCTCGACGAGGTGCGGGCCAGCGCCCGGGACCTGCTCACAACGGCCACGCGCGAGCCGGAATCCGACACGCCCGCGGCCGCCGGCCCACCGGCCACCGCCGGAGCGGAGTAACACACACATGTTTCGCGAATGGCGCGAGCGCGTGAATCGCTGGGCGGCGTCGCTGGACGCGCCGGGCCGCCCGTTCAAGGCGCTCGGGTACGTCGCGACCTATGCCGCGCTGCGGGCCTGGGTGGCGCTGCTGAGCGTCTTTCCGATGTCCGCCAACCTCGTCACGGCCGGCATCTTCGGCGAAATCTGGTGGCTGATCAGCGCCCGCCACCGCGAGCGCGCCCTGGACAACCTGCGCCACGCGCTCGGCGATGTGTACAGCGAGACCGAGCTGCGCCGCATCGCGCGGCACTCCTTCCGCCACATGGCGCGGGTTTATCTGGTCGAGCTGTGCCTCGCGCCGCGGCTGGTCAGCGAGTGGTCATGGGCGCGCTACGTCGAGCTGGACGATCTTTCCTCCGGGCTGCGCGAGCTGCTGACCGATCGCGGCGCGATTCTCGTCACACCGCACTTCGGCAATTATGAACTGCTCGGCTACACGCTGGCGCAGCTCGGCTTCCATCTCAACGCCGTCATGCGGCCGCTCGACAACCCGCTGCTCAACGAGCACGTCATGTCCACCCGCGAGGCCGGCGGGCTGTCGCTGCTCATCAAGAAAGGCGCCGCCAACCAGGCCGACGCGCTGCTCGCCGCCGGAAAGCCAGTCTGCTTCATCGCCGACCAGGACGCCGGGCGCAAGGGCAACTTCGCCGTCTTCTTCGGCCGCCGCGCTTCGCACTACAAGTCCATCGGCCTGCTCGCCATGCGTCACCGCGTGCCGATCGTCTGCGGCTCCGCCGCCCGCACCCGCGACGGGTTTCATTACCGCGTCTGTGTGCAGCGCGTCATCCATCCACACGAGTGGGTCGATACACCCCGCCCGCTGGCCTGGATCACGCAGCAGTACGCGCTTGCGATGGAAGCCGCCATCCGGGCCCACCCCGAGCAATACCTGTGGATGCATCGTCGCTGGAAGTCCCGCCCGCCCGACGAGTTAGAAGCGGCAGCACCCGCCGGCACGACCCAATCCTGATTGTCGCGACGGCTTCGCATGTGGACGAAATCCGCGCACCGTTATAATTTACATAAGCCCCTTAAAGTAAACACTTTACGGCCAACAAAGCCTTCGAATTCGGTGTGGGTTATGCTACACTTATGGCGCCGATGGCAGGGCGACTGCCGATCGTGGTGATAGCAACGCGGGGTGCGGACCGATCGGCGTAACCACCCGCACGTCTCGGAACTGCAAGCAGCGGGCACGATGCGAGCTGACAGCATGGAACCGGAAACCCGCGGCGACCGTCGCGCGTCCCCTGGCGCTGCGCCGCCGGAGGGCTTCGTCCCGCTCGCGCTGGCGCGCTGCGGCGAGGACGCTTACGCGCGTTCGGCCGCGCAATTGCGGCACGGCGAGCTTTGGTGGTACGTCGGTGGACTCGTGCGGCGCGGCACCACGCGACCCTTCCGCGATTCCGCCGGCCGCTGGTGGTATGCAATCAAGCCGGGGTTCATCTGGCCGGTCAACTTTTTTGCGAATCTCCCGCCGGACGCCGCATCGTTGGGTTGGCGTCCGCTGCTGGGGGCGCAGTGGCCGGTCGAACCGCAGCACGCCGACTCGCGCGTCTGGATGAACGTCGCCCGCGACATCGCGGGCTACGACCTGTCGCGTGTCGATGCGGACAAGCGCCGCGCCGTCCGAAAGGGGCTGCGCGGGCTGTCGATCGCGCCCGGCAACCCCGCCGACCCGCAGTTCGCCGCGGAGGCCCGCGACGTGTGGAACAGCCACGTCGAGCGCACCGGCTGGAACCGCCGATACGAAGCGGCTGAGTTCACTTCGTCCTGGCGCGAGCTGGCGCAGATGCCCGGCACGACCGTGCTGGCGGCCCGCGACCGCATCAGCGGCGTGCTGTGCGCCTGGCTCATCGTGCGCGTCATCGACGACGTGGCCTACATGGACACGCTCGCCTCGCACACCGAGCGGCTCGACAACCGGCCGAACGACGCGATCGTGTACGCGGCGGTGGCGTCGGCCGCAGCCGCGGGCGTGCGCCACGCGCACTACTCGCTCCGCAGCTCGGTCACGTCGCTGGAGGCGTTCAAGCGCTCGCTGGGCTTCGAGCCGATCGCCTTTCCCACCCGCCTGGCCCTGCGCTGGATGGTTCGCCGGATGCTGGCGTGGAAGAAGCCGCACCTGCTGCGCCGGCTGGAGGGCGATGAGAACTGGCACGTGCCGCAATCCGGCGGTGCTGCTCCTTACACCGGCGCTGTTCCGTCAGCAGGCGACGCGCGCGGCGGCGCTGCTCCGCCGACTGGTGATCCGCGCGGCGCAACCGCTCCGTCATCCGCCGACGTGCCCCGCGGCGCTGCTCCGTCAACAAGCGCCACTGACGTCGAACGCCCAGCTTCCCCTGATTCGAGCCGGTAGTCCGGCGCGATCACCCCTGGCTGCCGGCGCGATGAATGTACGTCCCGCGACCGATGCCCGGATTGCAAGCGCTATGGCACCAGAAGGGGCCGTTTGCTTCCTCTGCCCCTTCGGGGCAGCCTCCCGCGCGCCGCTTTCCACGGGTTTCGCTCCGCCCGGCGTCAGCCGGGCTGCGCTGCACCCGTGGCTACAACCCGTCACCCCTGCCGGGGTGAGAATGCGGAGAACAGGTGGCTCGTAAGCTTGCAGTACCCCGAGATTGGTGCCCCGGAGGGGCCTGCGATTGGTGCCCCGGAGGGGCCGCGGACTGTAGCTACGGGTGGAGTCGCCGCGCAGCGGCGACGGAACCCGTGGACCGGTTCTCGTGAATGACGCCCCGAAGGGGCGTAGGAAACGCGTTCCCGACGCCCGGTCCGCCCCTCCGCCTCGTCACAATCCTGTCCGAGCGCGCTGCTAGCGGATCAGCGCCTCCGGCACGCCACGTAGATCGTCCCCGCTGCTCCACTGCCCGCCAGCGCTGCGCAGCTCTCGTGAATCCGCCCGCGCGCGACCTCGTGCCCCACGCCCGCGGCTGTGATCTCAAACCCGGCCGACGACAGGAACTCGTGCACCTCGGGAATGCGATACCAGTAGACATACGGCCCGCGGTCGAGCAGCGCTCCGTAGTTCCATTTTCCACCGAGGTTCAGCCACGGCAGCGTCTGCGGGCTGCGCTTCGCGCCGCTGATCGCCCGCAGCAACCGCAGGTAGCGCAGCATCATGGCCGACGACCGGCCGCGCAGCCGCGCCTCGTAGCCGAGGAATGAAAACAGCGCGACTCCGCCGGGGCGAACGATCCGCGCCGCCTCACGGAGCGCCTGTTGCCGGTCCTCGGCGCTTTCGAGCAGGCTCAGGATCTGTTGCAGGTAGATGATCTGGTCAAACGCGCCGTCGGCGTACTCCAGCCGCCGCGCGTCGCCGACGCGAAAGTCCACCGCCTTGGCCGTGTCGCGCCGCCGCGCCGCCTCGACGAACCCCGGCACAAAGTCAAACGCCGACAATCGCTGAAAGCCCATCGCGGCACAGGCCAGGATGATCCGCCCGCCGCCGGTGCCGGCCTCGAGCGTCGATCCGCCCGTGGCGAGATACTTCGAAATGAGAAACCGCTCTTCGGGCAGCAGCTCCTCGCGGCCGGCCCACTGGTCGAACTCGACGGTGGTGTAGACGTCCTGGTTGGTCTTCACCGCGTTCTCCGCGCCTCATTCCAGCGGGATCAGCCGGATCCGCCGGAAGTGAATCTCCGTTCCTTCCGATTGAAACCCGATCGGACCCGCCATCTGCTCGACCTCGGTCGCCTCGTTCACCAGCTCGCCGTTGACCCACAGCGCGATCCGCCCGCCGTCCACCACGATTTCGTAATCATTCCATGCGCCCGGGGCGCGTTCGGCGTTCAGCCGGGCGCGGGTATTGCCGCCGTTCGTGCGTCCGGCGTCGGTTTTCATCGGCACCCCGCCCAGGTTCCAGAAGTCCCCGGCCCGCTCGTGCTGCAACTGCGCCTCGACGCAGCGCGGCCAGACGCGATCCTCCCCGCTGATTCGCAGCAATACGCCGCTGTTGCCGGTTCTGCGCGTCACAGGGCTCCAGCGCCAGTCAAAGCGCAGGATGTAGCTCCTGTAGGCCGCCTTCGTGCGCAGGTAGCCGGTCGGCTCGCCCGCGCAGATCAGCACGCCCTCCTCCACCCGGAAGGGGGCCTCCCCGCCAGGCGCGAAGCTCCAGCCGTCGAGATCGCGCCCGTTGAAAAGCGCAATCTCACCGGCCGGCGCGGCCGCCAGGTCGCGGATGCGCAGGTTGCGGTACCAGATTTCGTTCCCGTGGTCCTGCAGCGCGATGTGCCCGGCCGGCTGCACGCCGAACCCGTCAAAGGCCTTGAACTTGCTGGCGTTGATCCGATCGCGCCAGTCGGGCGTGTCCATCCGGCATTCGACCACCTTCAGCCCGTTGAGCCAGTGCTGGATCACGTTGTCGCGCACGCGGATGCGGCCCTCGTTGAATTCGCCGACCGGCCGCACTTTCTTCTCCGCCGCGGGCGAGGCCAGTTCGTACAGCGCCCCGGTGGATTGCCAGTCGCTCGGCTGCTTGGCGTGGCCGGCGTCGTCGAGCACCTGGTACTCCGGCCCGGTCTTCCAGGTGGCGTCGTGCGTCTCGGCCACGCGATACATGACGCCGCTGTTGCCCTTGGGCGACACCTTGAACTCGAAGGCGAACTCGAAATCGGAGTAGCTGTCGCGGGTGATGATGTCGCCGCCGCCGGCCGTGCACTTGAGCAGGCCGCCTTCGACGATCCAGCCCTTGTCGGGGAAATCGGGCTTGCGATAGGCCCGCCAGGCGCTGGGCGTCTTGCCGTCGAAGAGGCTCTTCCAGCCGGCGGCGCGCTCGGCCTTGGAGAGGTCGGCATCGCCCGCAGCGCCGGTCTGCACCGCGGCGGACGTACCAGCGGCGGTCTGCGCGACGGCGGTTGAGCCTGCGAGCAGGATGATGACAAGCGGGAGGACGAGGGGCTTCATAGGATCATGTCTCCAGGTGCGATGCGGCCGATCTCCGGGTGCAGTGCAGCCGCTCTGCAGGTGCAGCGCGGCCGCGGCCGCACGTGTTCGGGGATCATGCTAGGGCGAAACGGGGCGGGGAGGAATGGAGGGGGCAGGTCGCGGCATTTCGTTCGCGGTAAGATCCCGGCGGCAGCCGATTGGAGCGGCGCGCCGACCATCCGACCTGCGGCTTTCACGAGGCGCCTGTCATCGCGCGGAATTCTGCTGGTTCTGCTGACTTTATGCAGACTCTCCTCACGGAGTGCGGGTACACCGGCGCGCGCTTGCAGGCTCGGTACCGGATGGGCGACGTGGAGATTCCACTGGTCGGGTTCGCCACGCGCGAACGCGACATGGATTCGGCGTGCATCGCGGTGGTCGATGGCGGCAGCGACCCCATCGTGGCGGTGCGGTCGTGCTACGAGCTGGCCGCGCCGGTGGTATGGGTACGCCACAACGGCACGGTGGAGTGGTGGATTCAGAAACAAAGCACACCCGCGCTCTTTCAGAGAACACCCGTTGATCAGTTCGCCGCGCTCGTGCGGCAGTACAAGGACAAACTCGACCCGATCAGCATCTATCAGGGCCGGACGCTGGCACGGATCAACCCAGCGAAGCAGCTCGACTTCGTGGACGCCGGGCTGTTACCGCTCCGACGTGAAGAAGCGGGCAGGAAACTGCACGACACTGTCGAGTCGATGATCGCCGCGACGCTGAAGGCGATGCGGCGGTCCAAGCCGAGCAAAGAAGCGCTCCGTGACGTGTTCACGTCGGTCTTTCGGATGCTCGCGGGGAAGATTCTCCAGGACAAGGGCATCGGGAACTTTCCATCCGTCGACCTGAGCAAGCCCAAGGAGGTGCTGCACGCTGTCGCGGCGCACTATGACACGACGAATACGACGCCCGAAAAACCCGCGTCGGGCTATGACGTACTGAAGGATGCGGCGGCCCTGCTCGCCAGCGCCGGGAGCTTCGCGGTCGTCTCTCCCGAATCGCTGGCATACGTCTACGAGCACACGCTCGTGACCAAGCAGCTGCGCCAGCAGCTCGGCATCCACGCCACGCCGCCTTGGCTCGTGGACTACATGGTCTGGCAGTTGTACGACTGGGTGCGCGAGATTCCCGTCGAGGACCGCCACGTCTTCGAGCCCGCCTGCGGGCACGCGCCGTTCCTCCTGTCGATGATGCGGCTGCTCCGCATGGAGACGCAAGGCAAGAAAGACAAGGAAGTCCACGACTATTTGAAGAAGCACATCCACGGCGTGGAGATCGACGACTTCGCCCGCGAGATCGCCCGGCTCTCGCTCACGCTCGCGGATATTCCTAATCCCAACGGCTGGGATTTGCAGAGCGGCGACATGTTCGCGTCGGACGTGCTGATGCGCGAGGCGAAGCGGTGCAGGATTTTGCTGAGCAATCCGCCGTATGAGGAGTTCGACAGGACGGACCTCGCCAAGTACCCCGAAGGCCATCGCCCCACCCAACAAGCCAAGGCGGTTGAGGTCTTGCATCGAACGATCCAGAACTTGCCCGATGGGGCGGTCTTTTCCGTGGTGGTTCCGCAGGGCGTGCTCCACAGCACCGACGCGAGGGCGACACGAGTGGAGCTGTTGCGCGACTTCGACATCCGCGAGGTCTGCTTGTTCGCAGACAAGGTCTTTGAGGAGGGCGAGCCCGAGTCGGTGGTCATCATCGGACGTCGCCGGAAGGCGAGCGAAGTCCCTGCGCCCACCGTGAAGTACCGCCGTGTCCGCGAAAGCGGCGTGGAACGGTTCGCGTCGAGTTACGCACCGGACTCAGAGGCCGATGTGCCGGTCTCCGAGTTCCAATCATCGTCCGACAAGGCGCTGCGATCGCCGGACTTGCCCGAGGTGTGGGCGGCGCTGCGCTCCAACCCGCGACTGTCGGACGTGGCGGACGTAGGACAGGGCTTTTCCTTTGCGCGGAGGGGCCTGATCGCGGAAGCGCGGCGTCTTGGCAACAGGCAGACTGCGGACGCGGTCCGGGCCTTCATCGACGGACACACGCACACCAATATCTGGGAGGTGCCCAGGGCAATCTGGTTGAGCCCAACGCGGACTCCAATTGGGCCGTGGCGCAACGGCAATGCCATAGAAACCGAACAAGTTCTCGTGAACTATGTCCGTGCGATGCGTGGGCCTTGGCGAATCAAAGCGTTCCTCGACCGTGCCGGCCACGCGGCGATCAACACCTACAACACCGTGAGGCCCAAACCGGGCGGCCCTCCCGCCGTGTTCCTGTGGGCGTTGCTCAACTCGCCGGTCGTTAACGCCTTCGCGCACTGCAACACGATGCAGAAGCACAACTACGACAGCCTTATCGGGAAGATACCGTTGCCCGTGCGGTGGCGGGAGCATGTGGACGCGATCGTCAGCGCCGCCAAAAACTACCTCGGTAGAGTGGCACCACAGAACACCTTTGCGCTCCAGGCCGACGAGGATGCGGAGGTGCTGGGTCTGCTGTTGGCGCTCGATGCGACGGTACTCAAGGCCTACGGCCTCCCGGTTCGGCTTGAGCGGGTGTTGCTCGATCTGTTCAACCTCCCCGCGCTCAAGAAGAAGGAACGTCGGCGCAAGGGTGTCGGCTGCACCTTCGGCGACTACTACCCCGCCGACTTCAAGTCCCTTGTGCCGCTGCACAAGTTCATTTCGGCGGGGTATCGCGGCTCGACGGTCGATCAGGTCGCGGCCCGGATGAAGCCCGATGGGTCGTCTGCGGGCACTGCCGCCCTGCGCGCCGCCGCGGAGGCGTTCGGGGGTGACGACTAAGTGCGTGACTTCCTCCTCGACACCCAGACGATCCGGTACTGGCACGACAGCGCATGCTCGCAGCACGCCGCAGTGACGGGTAATGTCGCCGCGCTTCGGAAGTTGGCCGCGCCGCTTAGAATCAAGCCCCGGCTGCTCGTCTCCGTCGTCACGCTCGGCGAGATCGAGTTCGGACATCGCGTCGCGCTGACCCCCAATCCCGCCGCTCAGGCAGCGTACATGAAGTTCGTGCGGGAGGAACTGCCGGAGTCGTTTGAAGTATCGTCCGACGCGGCGACGGCCTACGGCGAGTTACGAGCGAGACTCTTCAACAGGTACGCGCCCGGCGAAAAACGTAAGCCCAGGATGCGCCCCGAGCAGTTGGTGGATCCTGCCACCGACAGAGAGTTGCAGATTCAGGAGAATGACCTGTGGCTCTGTGCGCAGGCCGTGGCGCACGGAATGGTGCTTGTGACGAACGACCGCATGACGCAAATCTGCGTTGTCGCACGGGACATGACCAATCCGCTGCTGCTTCAGAACTGGACGCAACCGAATGCGGCAGGCATTCCGCAGTAGACCCACTTCCGGGCCTCAGGCCCGTTTGTCCCCTCTTACGCATTCGCCCCCGCCACCTTCTCCACCACCGCCGGCAGCGTCTCCAGCAGCGCGTCCACGTCCGCTTCGGTGTTCTCCCGCCCCAGCGAAAACCGCAACTGCCCGTGGGCATACTCGGCCGGCACCGCCATCGCCTGCACCACGTGCGAAGCCTCCAGCGACCCGCTGCTGCACGCCGCTCCGCTCGACGCACAAATCCCCCGTTCGCTCAGCAGCAGCAGCACCGCCTCCGCCTCCACCCCCGCGATGCACGCGCAGGTCGTGTTCGGCAGCCGCATCGCCGACTCCCCCAGGATCATGATCCGCTCAAAGCGCTCCAGCAGCCCGCGCTCCAGCCGGTCGCGCAGCTTCAACATCGCGGCGCAGCAGGCCGCGCTCGAATCGCGCAGAATCTCGCAGGCTGCGCCAAGGGCCGCGATTCCGGGCGCATTGAGCGTCCCGCCGCGGCGATCGCGCTCCTGGTGCCCGCCCACTTGCTGCGCCCGGAAGGGCGTCCCGCGGCGGACATACAGCGCGCCGACCCCCTTTGGCCCGTGAATCTTGTGGGCCGACAGCGACAGCAGCGACACGCCCAACTCCTGCACGTCCACCGGCATCTTGCCCAGCGCGTTGACCGCGTCCGTGTGCACCGGCACGCCGCGCGCCGCCGCTGCCTTGCAGATGTCGTCCAGCGGCGCGATGACGCCGGTTTCATTGTTGGCCAGCATGATCGAGATCAGCGCCGTGTCGTCCGTGATCGCGGCCGCGACCGCCTCCGGCTCGACCCGCCCGGCCTTGTCCACACCGACCCGCGTCACGCGCACGCCTTCGCGCTCCAGCGCCGCGGCCGTGTCGAGAATCGCGGCATGCTCGACCGCCGACACGACCAGGTGCCGCTTCTGCGGCACCGCGCTCAGCACGCCGCGCAGGGCGGCGTTGTCGGCCTCGGTGCCGCCGCTGGTGAAGACGATCTCGGAATCTCGCGCGCCGATCAGCGTCGCGACGGCGCTGCGGGCCTGCTCGATGTCCGCGGTGACCTGCGCGCCGAAGTGGTGCGTGCTGGAGGGGTTGCCATAGCGCTCGCGCAGCAGCGGCAGCATCGCCTCGATGACCCGCTCATCGACGCGCGTGGTGGCGTTGTTGTCGAGATAAATCACGCGGCCCACGTCGGCTCCTGCCGTCATCCCACCGCACGCGGCGTCTACTCGTTCGGCGTCTCCGGGTTCAGATCCCAGTCGGCCGCCAGCGCTTCGCGCAGCGTCGTGCTGCGCTCGGCGTGCCCGTCGTTGAAGGCGAAGTTCGCACCGCCGTAATGCCGCTCATCGACGTACGCCTCGCCCGCCAGCCCGGCCACGTGCTCGCGCGGGATGTCGCTCCGCAGCAGGTCGGCCGGGTGCACCACCCGCGGATTGGCATCCATCAGCAGTGGCATCTTCGCCCGCACCCGATCCAGCGAGCCGCGCCCCCACGACAGCTCATATGGCCGGTAGTGCCCGCTGCTGTCGGCCCGTGGCTCCGCATCGGCACAGACAAACAGCCCGAAGCGGTTCTCCTCATTTCGTTGCACGGGGTAATCGCGCTCGAATGAATAGTCGGTGTCGTCGTAGGTGATGCGATACAGCGCTTCGGCCCAGCCGTGCCGCGGCGGCGGCGGACCGCCCGGCGGGATCGGCGCCCCGGCCGCGCGCGGATAGCGGCCTTCATACATCAGCGGCGGCAACTGGAACTCAAACTGGTTTGAATACGCCACGGTCAGCTTCATGATCTCGTTCAGCCGCGCCAGGCAGACCGTCGCCTTGGCCTGCTGCCGTGCCCGCGACAGCGACGGCATCAGCATCGAGATCAACAGCGAGATGATCCCGATCACGACCATCAGCTCGATGAGTGTGAAGCCCGCGTGAACAGGCCGCCCCGTGCCGCCGACGCGACGGGAGCCGACGGGATTTCCGGCAGCGCTTGGCATTTCCCGATTGTAGCCGCGACGAGGTGTTGAGCCGCGGCGGATTCGGCAGCGCTCCCGGGTCTTAGCGCAGCGCGCCCGGGGTTTGCAGCCTCTTCGCACGGAGAAAATCACGCCGTAGCGCGGCCGGGCGAGCATTCCCGCTTTGGGTGACAAGCCGTTCGGCGGCGGATTGCGGCGGTCCGTCCCGATGGCTCAGTGGGAGCGAGTCATGGCGGCGCGGCGCGGCTTTACGTTGATCGAGTTACTGGTGGTGGTGGCGATTATCGCCCTGCTGGTGTCCATCCTGCTGCCGAGCCTCACCGCGGCCCGCGAGCAGGCGCGCTCCACCAAGTGCGCTGCGAACCTGCACCATGTCGGCCAGGCGATGGCGGCTTTTCTCGCCGAGAGCAAGTGGTTCCCGCCTTCGTATGTCTACCCCGAGGGCGATGTCACGTCGTTCGAGCTGACGCCCGACGCGCTGCGCAACAATCAAAACCCCAACCGCGAGTTCGGCTACCTGCACTGGTCGTTTTATCTCTACAGCGGCGGCAAGGTGCCGGACACCGCGTTTCAGTGCCCGTCCTTCGAGAAGGGCGGCGCGCCACGCACGAACCCCGGCAAGGATTCGAGCGACTGGGAGGGCGGGCAGGTCGATGACCGCGGCGATTCCTCGCCGCCCGGCCTGCTGGCCGACAAGCAGGCCCGCCGCGTCGCATACACCGGCAACGCCGCCATCTTCCCGCGCAACAAGTTCAGCTTCGACATCCAGGGCGGCGGAAACCAGCGGCTCAACCGCCTGGTCACCGAATCGGAGATCAAGTCGCCCGCCGGCACCATCATGGCGACCGAGTTCAACCGCAACTGGCGCGCCATCGGCGAGGAGCGCGGCGGGCTGATCCTCAGCAAGTCGCACCGCCCCGTGAACCCGTTCTATCACCTGCAGGTCGGCTACGGCAGCGAGTACAACGCGCAGGCCAACGTCTCGGGTTTCCGCTATCGCCAGTTGAACGACCGCACCTACGGCCTCATCAGGAATCTCGATGCCGCGAACCTCGCCGGCGTACTGGAGGGCGGCGCCGGGTCGCAGCTCAATGCCGTCGGCCGGCACCACCCCGGCGCGGACGCATATGGCGGCACGACCAACTTCCTGTTCGTCGACGGCAGCGTCCGCCGCACGTTCATCATCAAGACGCTGCAACAGCGCGAGTGGGGCGACAAGTACTACGCGCTGACCGGCCCGAGCGAGATCCTGGACCGCTACAGCGAGGTCGAGCGCTGAACGAGTGATCGTCCACGCCGGCCCGCAGGTTCGCGGCGAACAGGATTCCTTCGCGTCTGCTGCCACTGGTCTTGAGCAGTGCCGATCTTCGACATGCCTACGCGGAGTACCGCGAAGGCATGCCACCCACCACCCGCAGCCGCTCCCCTGTGCCACTGCTCTTGAGCAGTGATCTTTGGGGCAAAGGAGCCGTCAGCCAAATGAGGTCGAACTGAAGGACCGGAGAGCCGATCCGCTGGTTACGGCGAAAGCTCCCGGCGTCGGGGACAGCTACGGCGCAAGACGTCGGGGACAGCTACGGCGCAAGACGTCGGGGACAGCTACTGCTCAAGGGCTTGCGATTACCCGCATTCTGGGCCCCGAAGGGGCCGCGGGTTGTAGCCACGGGTGGAGTCGCCGCGCAGCGGCGACGGAACCCGTGGACGCGATCGGCAGCGCGGCCGCCGCCGGCCACCCCCCAACCGTCGCCAGCCGCGGGCCGCTCCGCTACGCTGGCGCATCATGAACCTCCTAATCCCCCTGCGGTTTCTTCGTTCGATCACCCTCCTGACGGTGTCGCTCATGACGCTCTCCGCACAGGCCGACGTCGCCGCGTCGCTGCACGCGCTCTTTGATGAGCACCTCGCCTGGCAGAAGCGCGAGTTTCCCGAGTTGGCGATGGAGAAGGGCGACTACTCCAACGCCGATCGCATCGCCGACCAGAGCCTGGCCGCGATCGAGCGCCGTCTGGTCGAGACGGCCGCCTATCTCGAGCGGCTGCGCAAGCTCGACCGCGCCGCCCTCACCGCCGCCGACCAGTTGAACTATGACCTCTTCGAGCTGGAATTGTCGCAGGAGGTCGACGGTGGCCGCTTCCGCCGCTTCCTCGCCCCCGTCGGCGGGCGCTTCGGCCCGCAGCAGCGCATCCCGCAGATGGCCGATCGCGTCCGCTTCAACACCAGGACCGACTATGAGAACTACCTCTCCCGCCTCGAGCAGACTCCGCGCTCCGTCGATGACGTGCTCGAGCTGCTGGCCACGGGAGTCCGCGAGCGGCGAACGGCGCCGCGGATCGCGCTGGCCGGACTCGGGGCGCAGTTCGACCGCCTGACCGCCGACGGCGGCCTGGCCGCGCTGGCGCAGCCCTTTGATCGCTTTCCGGCGTCCATCGCGGAGAATGATCGTAAATTGCTGCGAAAGCGCTTCGACGAGCAGTCGCTGCCGGCGGTGCGCGCGGCGCTGGCGAAGCTCGGCAAGTACGTCGTGAACGAGTACATCCCGAGCTGCCGCGAGTCGATCGCCGCCTACGACTGGCCCGACGGCGAGGCCATGTACGCCCACGCGCTGCGCGAGATGACCACCACCGACATGACGGCGTCCGACATATTCGAGCTGGGAAAGCGCGAGGTGGCGCGAATCCGCGCCGAAATGATGCAGGTCATCCGCCGCAGCGATTTCCTCGAGAAGCATCCAAACGCGAAAGAACTCGACGATCCAGCGCTGTTCAGCGCCTTTCTCGATTATCTGCGCCGCGATCCGCGCTTTTACCACACCGATGAGGAGGAGCTGCTCCGCGGCTACCGCGACATCTGCAAGCGCGTCGATGCCGAGCTGCCGCAGCTTTTCGGCCTGCTGCCGCGCCAGCCCTACGGCGTGAAGAAGATCCCCGAGTTCATGGCCCCGACGCAGACCACCGCCTATTACCAGCCCGGCGACCTGCGCAACGCGCAGGCGGGCGTCTTCTTCGCCAACACCTATCGGCTCGATCAGCGGCCGCGCTACGAGATGATCCCGCTGGCCCTGCACGAGGCCGTGCCCGGGCATCACCTGCAGATCGCGATAGCGCGCGAACTGGACGGGCTGCCGGAGTTCCGCCGCGACGCCTGGCACACCGCCTTCGGCGAGGGCTGGGCGCTCTACTCCGAGCGGCTGGGCATCGAGATGGGGTTCTACGCCGACCCCTATGACGACTTCGGCCGCCTGCTGTACGAGATGTGGCGCGCCTGCCGGCTGGTCGTCGATCCCGGGATGCACGCGCACGGCTGGACGCGCGCGCAGGCGGTGGCCTTCATGCTCGATAACACCGCCCTCAGCGAGCTGAACATCAACGCCGAGGTCGATCGCTACATCGCCTGGCCGGCCCAGGCCACTGCCTACAAGATCGGCGAGATCCGCATCCGCGCGCTGCGCGAGCGGGCGGAGCGCGAGTTGGGGGAGGCCTTCGATATTCGCTCCTTTCACGATGTGCTGCTGTCGGGCGGCACCATCCCGCTCTCGATTCTGGAGAAGCGGGTGGAGGATTGGATCCGCCGCACCTCGGCCCGCAGCGCTGCGGCTCCGGCCGCCAGGCCGGCTGATTCCCGGGCGGATTGCAAGCCTGCCAGCGGCGTCGTATGCTGCCCCTGATCGGGCGATGCGCCGGGCGCGCGCCCGCGGGATGGCACACAAAACCCGCTTCCGACACGGACGCCGGGAGCGAAACGGCCGCTGACGGGACGTCGGCGGTTCCATGAGCGGCGAAGGAGATGGCGATGCGAGCGCGTGGGTCGATGGTGGCGATGCTGGGAGTGGCGGCGCTTCTGCTCGGTTCGGGTTGCACCGACCCGCAGGCGCTTCAGATTGCGGCGCTGCAGCGCGACAAGATGGCGCTGGAGAAGGAAAATGCGCTGCTCAAGAGCCAGATTGACGACCTGATCATCCGCCTCAAGCGCAACGAGCGCGACCTGGCGCAGCTCCGCTCCGAGCTGGAAAACGCCCGCAATCAGCTGGCAACGCTCGAGCGCCTGCCGCCCGGCTGGGAGCAGAGCGGCGGCGTGGCGTGGATCGACGTCTCCGAGGGCATCCTGTTCGATTCCGGCAAGGCCGTCATCAAGCAGGAGGGCCTCGCCAAGCTCAGCGAGATCGCCGGAACGATCCGCAACGACGCCGAGCTGTCCTCGCGCGGCATCTACGTCATCGGCCACACCGACACCGACCCGATCCGCGTCACCAAGGACAAGTGGATCGACAACCTCGACCTGAGCATCAACCGCGGCGCCGCGGTCACCCGCGAGCTGTACCGCCTCGGCCTTGATCCCAAGAGCGTGGTCGCCGGCGGCCAGGGCGAGTTCAACCCCAAGGCCGCGAACGACAGCCGCGCCAACAAGGCGATCAACCGCCGCGTGCAGATCATGGCCGTGGTTCGTCCGCCGACCGAGGGTTCGGCCCGTCGCGCCGAGACCGGCGGCACGCGGATCACGCCGGACGGCGCCGCGACGACCACCGGCGACGAAACGAGCGAATAACGCGACCATTCGCGTCGATCCGCGCCACGGCGCGCTCGGCGGGGTGATTCCGAACATCGGCGGGCCTGCCGCGCGTCCCTTGCGGGATCGGGGCGGGCCTGCCGCCTTTGATATCGGCTCCGCGCCGAAGCGCCCGATTCGTCGGTGCGGACCGCGTTGGGCGCAACGCCGCCGATCCGCTATTCTGCCGCCGCGCGGGCCGCCAGACCCGGTCACGAACGATCGCGACTCGTGGCGTCTGACCGGAGCGTCGCGCAACGGACGATCCCAGGACGAATTCGGCCCAGCCACCCATCCCGGCCACCCTATGCCCAGAGACCCGTCCATCCAGCGCGTTCTGATCATCGGCTCCGGCCCGATCGTGATCGGGCAGGCGTGCGAGTTCGATTATTCCGGCACGCAGGCCTGTCGAGCACTCCGCGAGGAGGGCATCGCGGTCGTCCTGCTGAACAGCAACCCCGCCACGATCATGACCGATCCGCAGATGGCGGATCGCACCTACGTCGAACCGATCACGCCCGAGATGGTTGGCGAGGTGCTGGCCCGCGAGCAGGCCCGCGGCACGCCGGTGGACAGCGTGCTGCCGACGCTTGGCGGCCAGACCGGACTCAATACCGCCGTGGATGCGTTCAAGGCGGGCATCCTGCAGCGCTACGGCGCGCGGCTGATCGGCGCGGATTGCGAGACGATCCAGCGCGCTGAGGATCGCGAGGCCTTCAAGCGAACCGTGATGAGCGTCGGCGTAGACGTGCCGCGCTCGGCGACCGCGCACTCGCTGGACGAAGCGCGACGGATCGTGGCAGAGATCGGCCTGCCGGTCTGCCTGCGCCCGGCCTACACGCTCGGCGGCACCGGCGGCGGAATGGCGCGCACGCCCGAGCAGTTCGAGACCATCATCCGCGACGGCCTGGCGGCGTCGCCGGTGGGGCAGGTACTGATCGAGGAGGACCTGACCGGCTGGAAGGAATTCGAGCTGGAGATGATGCGCGACCGCAAGGACAACGTGGTCGTGGTCTGCTCGATCGAAAATCTCGACGCCATGGGCGTGCATACCGGCGACTCGATCACGGTCGCGCCGGCGCTGACGCTGACCGACAAGGAATACCAGCGCATGCGCGACGCGGCCATCGCGATCATGCGCGCCGTCGGCGTCGAAACCGGCGGCTCGAACATCCAGTTCGCCGTCAACCCCGCCAACGGGCGGATGATCGTGATCGAGATGAACCCGCGCGTCTCGCGCAGCAGCGCCCTGGCCAGCAAGGCCACCGGCTTCGCCATCGCCAAGATCGCCACCAAGCTCGCGATCGGCTATTCGCTCGACGAGCTGCGCAACGACATCACCCGCGAGACGCCCGCCTCCTTCGAGCCGTCGATCGACTACGTGGTCGTCAAGATTCCGCGCTTCGCCTTCGAGAAGTTCCCCGAGGCCGATGAGACCCTCACGACCAGCATGAAATCGGTCGGCGAGGCCATGGCCATCGGGCGCACCTTCAAGGAGGCCTTTCAGAAGTGCATCCGCTCGATGGAGATCAAGCGCCCCGGCTACGGCCTGCACGCCAACGACAAGTGGTTCGAGTCGCTGCGGCCGTCCAGCGCCGCCCGCCGGGCGGATAGCGAGACCTGGCTGGACGCCTTCGGCCGCCCGGCCGCGGCGGTGCTGCACAGCGTCGCCGGCAGCACGCTGGGCGAACCCGACGCCGACTGGCAGGAGCAGGCCAGCGCCGACTGGCCGATCCCCGAATCCGTGCTGACCGAGAAGATCGGCACGCCCTGCCAGGGGCGGATTTACTACATCCGCTACGCGATGAAGCTCGGCTGGGACGTGCCGCGGATCGCCAAGCTCTCCGGCATCGACCCCTGGTTTCTGCACGAGATGAAGGAGCTGTGCGACTTCGAGACGCGGCTGGTGCAATCCGCGCCGCCGCCGGGCGCGGCGCTGCGCCTCACGCCCGAGCTGATCGAGCTGTATCAAACGGCCCGCGGACTCGGCTACAGCGATGTGCAGGTGCAGACCGCCTGGCGGCTTGACGGGGAGCGCTATGGCCGCGTCAAGGCGCAGCTCGACCGCCCGAAGTTCAAGCTGGTGGACACCTGTGCTGCGGAGTTCGAGGCGAAGACGCCCTATTACTACTCGACGCACGAAGCCGCGTACGCCGTGATCGCCGAGGACGCCGCCGCTGTGACGGCCGTCCGCGCCGCGGCGGCGGAGGGCCGCAGCGCGGATGTGGGGCCGCTGCTTGAGCGGCTGGGAGTGGACGCGCCCTATCGCTACCACGCGCTGGATGATCGGCACCTGCGGGTCGAGGCCCACGACGATGAGCTGCGCGTCAGCGACCGGCCGAAGGTGATCGTGCTGGGCGGCGGGCCGAACCGCATCGGGCAGGGGATCGAGTTCGATTATTGCTGCGTCCACGCGGCCATGGCCGCCCGCGAGCTGGGTTTCGAGACGGTGATGATCAACTCCAACCCCGAGACCGTCAGCACCGACTACGACACCTCCGACCTGCTCTTCTTCGAGCCGCTCACGCACGAAGACGTGATGAACATCGCCACCCGCCTCAACGGCCGGCACTTTGGACCGCAGGGCGGCGAGGGCGGCGCCGGCCGCGTGCGCGGCGCGATCGTCCAGTTCGGCGGCCAGACGCCGCTGAACCTCGCCGCCGGGCTGAGCCGCGCGGGCATGCCCATCCTCGGCACGTCGCCGCAGAACATCCACGTCGCGGAGGATCGCGCTCACTTTCAGCGCATGCTCCGCGAGCTGGGGCTGCGCCAGCCGGACAACGACACCGCCACCAGCCGCGGCGCGGCGGTCGAGGCGGCCGAGCGGATCGGCTACCCGGTGCTGGTGCGGCCGTCATACGTGCTGGGCGGGCGCGGCATGCAGATCTGCAACAACCGCGCCGACCTGGAGCGCTACATCGACGACGCGCTGCAGGCCACCGATCGGCAGCTTTCGATCGACGACGCGCACCCGATCCTGATCGACAAGTTCCTGCTCGACGCGATCGAGATCGACGTCGACGCCATCAGCGACTACGGCTATCCCGGCCGCGATCCCGCCGACGGCCGCTGCGACATCTGCGGCGTGATGGAGCACATCGAGGAGGCCGGCATCCACAGCGGCGATTCCTGCTGCGTGCTGCCGCCCTATTCCCTCTCGCCGTGGCTGATCGACGAGATCAAGCACCAGGCCAAGCTCTTGGCCCGTCGGCTGGGCGTCTGCGGCCTGATGAACGTGCAGTTCGCCGTGCAGGGCCGCAGCGTCTTCGTGCTGGAGGTCAACCCCCGCGCCAGCCGCACCATCCCCTTTGTCAGCAAGGCCACCGGCGTGCCGTGGGCCAAGGTTGCGACGCGCGTCATGCTGGGCCAGACGCTCGATGAGGCGCTGCGGGCCGTCGGCCACGCCGACGTGAAGACGCCGCGGCACATCTCGGTGAAAGCGCCGGTGTTTCCGTTCAAGCGCTTCCGCGGCGTGGACGTGGTGCTCGGCCCGGAGATGCGCAGCACCGGCGAGGTGATGGGCGTGGACGACAGCTACTCGACCGCCTTCGCCAAGGCGCTGCTGGCAGCCGGGATTCGCCTGCCGACGCGCGGGCGGGTGCTGGTCAGCGTCAACGATCCGGACAAGCCGCGCATCCTGCCGGTGGCCCGCGAGCTGCACGAGATGGGCTTCGAGATCTTCAGCACGCTCAAGACGCACGAGGTGCTGCGCGAGGGCGGCGTGCCCAGCACGATCGTGTCAAAGCACGCTGGCCAGCAGCACCCCTTCCTGCTCGACCTGATCAACGGCGGCACGCTCGATCTGCTGATTAACACGCCGATTCACACCGGCAGCGCCAGCGACGAGGGCCGCTGGCGATCGGCGTCGATCCAGCGCGGCATCCCGTTGATCACGACCGTGGCGGGCGCGAAGGCGGCCGTCGGCGCGATCCGCGCCCTGCGCGAGCGGCCGCTGACCGCGACCGCGTTGCAGGACTACCTGGGTGGGCACTAACGAACCGGCCGCGTGGCATCTCTTGAGCAATGTCTTTAGCGTGCAGGGTGGGCCGTGCCCACCATTTCACTCGCCGTCGCCCGCCACCGCCTGTGTTTGTCGCGGCTGCAGGCGCCGTCCCGGCCGAATCGCCGCGCCGACCCCCTGCACCAGCGCCGCCGCCCCGAACGGCTTTTGCACAAACCCCGCGATTTCATCGCGCGAGAAGCGTTGCACCGCCTCGTGCTCGCTGTAGCCGCTCGACAGCACCACCCGCACGTCCGGCCGAATCTCGCGCAACCGCGACAGCACTTCCTGTCCGCTCATGCCCGGCATGGTCAGGTCCAGCAGCACAACGTCGATCTCGTTCCCCCGCTCGCGGAAGAGCGCTACGCCGCCGGCGCCGTCGGCCGCCTGCAGCACCTGTGCACCCCGGCTGGTGAGCAACTCCGAAACCACGTCGCGGATGTCCGGCTCGTCGTCGATCACCAGCACCGTCGCCCCGCCCGGAATCCGCGCCGGCGCGGGCGCGCCCGCCAGGTTTGCCGGTGCGGCCGCGGGCGCCGCCGTCGGAGCGATCGCCACCCGCCGCGTGGCCGGCAGCAGCACGAAAAACGTCGTCCCCTTGCCGGGCTGCGACGCGACCCGCACACAGCCGCGATGCGCCCGCACGATGCCCAGGATCATCGCCAGCCCCAGGCCGCGTCCGGTGAACTTGGTGGTGAAGAACGGATCGAAGATTCGAGCGGCGGTTTCGGCCGTCATGCCGCAGCCGTCATCCGTGACGCGCAGCTCGACGAATTCGCCGGCGGATACGTCGAACCCGGTGAACTCGGCCGCGATCTCCCGCCCGGAGAGCGAGCGCATCGCGGTTACGAAGCGCACCCGCCCGGGCCGGTCGCCGATCGCTTCCGCGGCGTTGTTCAGCAGGTTGATGACCACCTGGTGAAGCTGTCCGGCGTCGGCGTCGATGGCCGGCAGCGGGTCCGCCAGCTCTGTCACGATCTTCACGTTTGGCCGCAGCGTCGCCGCGGCATACTCGACCACCTCGCGAATCAGCTCATTGAGCGCCGTCGGCCGGGCGTCGATCCGCGCCCCGCCGGCGAAGGTCAGCATCTGCCGCGTCAGGTCGCTGGCGCGGCGGCTGGCGTTCGAGATGCGCTGCACGTAGCGGGCCGCCTCGCCGTCCGCGGCGACGCGCTCGTTCAGCAGCGATGTGTTGCACAGGATCGTGACCAGGAAATTGTTGAAATCGTGGGCGACCCCGCCGGCCAGGATGCCCAGGCTCTCGAGCTTCTGCGAGCGCCGCAGCGCCTCCTCGAGCCGCTCGCGCTCCGACACGTCGCGCACCATCGCGGCGATGATGTCGCTCTCGCCCGGCGCGCCGCGGATCAGCGTGAAAAACCACTCGCAGCGGATGTCGCTGCCGTCCGCCCGCAGGTTTCGCAGCAGTGCGAACCCGCCGGCCTCGCCGTTGGTCAGCCGGGCGTGGATCTCCTCGAGCGCCCCGCGATCCGTCGGCGCCGTGAGCAGCTCGCGCACGTCGCGCCCGATGGCGGCGGCCGCCACGTGTCCGAATATGGACGTGGCCGCGGCGTTCCATTCCTGCACGGCCCAGTCCGAGCGAAAGGCGACGTAGCCCAGCGGCATCCGCGCCACCAGCGCCGCGAAGCGCTCGTTGGCCCGCATCAGGCTCTGCTCGCTGCGCAGCCGCTCGGTCGCGTCGCGCGCGAATCCCACCATCACGCGCCGCCCCTCATCCGGCAGCAGGATCACGCTGGTCTCGAGCTGCAGCACGTGCCCGGCCTTGTGGCGATGTCCCGTGGGAACGTGATGATGCCCCGTCCGCAGTCGCGAGGCCGCCGTCTGCGACGTGGAGGGAACTTCGACGTCGCGCAGCCGCATCTGCAACAATTCGGCCGAGCTGTAGCCCAGCATGCGGCAAAAGGCGTCGTTCACCTCCACGAAGCGCCCGTCCGCCGATACCACGAAAAACCCGTCCATCGCGCTGCGCAGAATCGCCTCGTTCCGTCGCGACACCGAGTCCGCCGCCAGCGACGCGCGTTTTTCCTCGGTCACGTCGCGCAGCCAGATCGCCGCCCGTCCCGGGTCATTCGCGATCGGCGTCACCTCGGCCGCGTACCAGCGATCCTGCAGCGTGAATCGCACCGTCTGTAAGGTGCGCGAGTCGGCCGCCGCCTGCGCCGTCTGCCGCAGCGTCGCGGCCGCATCGTCCGGAAGCGTGCGGAGAATCTCGGCCGCATCCAGTCCGTCGGCCGCGGCGCGGCTCTCGATCACGCGCAGCTCGCGGTCCACCACGACCACGGCGCTCGGCAGCGCCACCGCCGCCAGCGACGGCGATTTCGTCTGCGCCGCCCGCGTCCGCCGCAGCAGCACCAGCAGCGCCCCCAGCACCGCCACGTTCACCAGCACGATCACCCAGTCCGTCATGCCCGCCCCCCCTCGCTCCCCGCACGCGCCTGTGCGCGCGTTGCCGCGGCCTGCTGCCCGCGCCCCAGCGCGTCGAGCGCTTGCGCCTCCTGCTCCAGCGCGCTCCGCTGCATCCGCTCGTTGCCATGACGCTCGGCCAGCTCGCGGCGCATCTGCGCGCAGCGCAGTGCCTCAGGGGCGTCCCCGCATTGCAGGTTCAGGTCCGCAATGTATTCATACACGCGCGCCAGCCCGTTCCAGAAGTCGGTGGTCGAGAGCATCACCAGCGCCGACGCCAGTTCCAGCCGCGCCGGCTCCGGCCGTCCGGCCAGCGCCGCCGTGCGCCCGATGTTCATGTGGCTGACCCCGACGTTGATGCGGTCGCCGGCCTCCTCGGCCAGCGCCAGCGCCCGGCGGAAGCAGTCGATCGCTTCGTCATGGCGCTGCTGCGACTGCAGAACCTGTCCCAGCCCCGTCGTCGGCCCGATCCGCCCGACCAGGGCGCCCAGCGATCGGTGCGCGTGCACGGCCCGCTCGAAGGCGCCGCGGGCCTCATCCAGCCGGCCGAGCTGGAACAGCGAGAATCCCAGATTGCTGTAGATGTTCGCCAGCTCCGATTTCAGACCGACCGATTCGGCGGTCTGCGCAGCGCGCAGGCAGTGCTCATGCGCCTGCGCGTACGCGCCGCGGTAATAGTGCATCACGCCGAGATTCGCACGCGCTTCGACCGCCTGCCGCACGTCGCCGCGCGCCTGCGCCAGCGACTCCTGCCGCCGGTGATACCGCTCGGCGTCATCGTAGCGGCCCAGCCGCGCGCACGCCGCGCCCGCGTATTGCAGCGGATCGGCGTAGTCCGGATCGAGCGCCAGCGCCGCCTCGGCCTGGTCCAGCGCCTCCGCCAATCGTCCGCGCTGATAGGCCTGCTTTCCGAGCGCAAAGTGCCGGTGCGCCTCCAGCGCCAGCGTCCGCGCAACGCCCGGCGCGCCGGCGTGTTCCGGCAGCCCCAGCAGCCGCACCGCGCACTCCAGCAATTGATCGGTCAGCCCCGGCAGGTTGGTCAGGTGCCCGCAGACAGGCTCCGCCCGCGCAATCGCGCCATCGTCCGTTCGCGCGCTGTGCAGCTCCACCTCGATGAGGTCCGCGTCGCGTCGCACCCAGCCGCCCACCAGCACGTGTGCGCCGGAAAGCTCCGCCGCCCGGCGAAGCGCCGCGTCCGCGTCCGGCCCGCCCAGCCGCTCGGCCAGCTCCGTCACCATCTGCCCGTCCACGATGTGCGAGTCCGGAAACCGCGCCAGCGCCCGCCCGACCGCGTCCGACAGCGCCAGTCCGATCCAGGAGTCATCCCCATCGCCCGTGCCCTCTGACGCAAAACCCAGCATCGCGATTCCGCGTGCAGCCGCAGGCTCCGCGACCGCTCCGCCGCCGCCGGATTCGCGGGCACGCTCCACCCCGGCTCGCGCCAGCTCCGAGAGGACCGCGGCGGCCGACGCGGGTCGGCTGTCCGGGTCGGGAGCCAGCAGCCCCAGCACCAGTCGTCGCAGCCACTCCGGTGTGGACGAGTCGTTGTCCGGCCATTCGGGCGCCGCCCCGTGGCGACCGAGCAGCGAGCCGAGTGCCCCCAACGACGCGAACGGCGGCGCCCCGGTCAGCAGGTGCAGCATCGTCGCGCCCAGGCCGTAGAGGTCAGCCGCGGCGGACGGCGGCGTTCCCGGCGTGAAGCACTCCGGCGCGGCATACTCATGCGTACCGGCGCAGCCCTCCGCGCCGCCGCTGTGCGGATCCAGCAGGGCGGCCACTCCGAGGTCTGTCAGTCGCACCCGCCCATCCCGCCCCAACAGCAGGTTGGCCGGCTTCACGTCGCGATGCACCAGCCCGCGCTCGTGAATCGCCCGCAATCCGCGGGCCGCGTCGGCGAAATAGTGCAGTACATCGGGCAGGGGCGGACGGCCGCGCTCCAGAAGCGACAACAGATCCGGCCCGTCCACGAACTCGAGCACGAGATACCAGTAAGGCCCGGCACGGTCGCAATCGAGCAGCCGCACTACGTTTGGATCGCGAATGCGAAAGGCAGCCCGCGCCTCGGCCAGCCGCGCATCCGGACCATCCGCCTGGGCGGCCGGATCGCGCAGCAGCTTCACCGCACATTCGAAGTTCAGCAGTTCGTGCCGCGCGCGACAGGTGTAGCCGTGTGCACCCGCCCCGAGTTGCGACAGCAGTCGATAACGTTCGCCGACGACTCCGTCGGGAAAGAGCGCGCCGATCTCCGTCGTCGGTGGTGTCCAGGTCTCCACCGGGGCCGGCGGCGGGTGCGGACTAGCTGGCAGGGTGGCACTCATCGCGTCGAATTATAGTCGCTCAAACCACCCATTTTCACATCACTGGCCGCCCAAAAACAAAAATGGGAGACCTTTGTCGCCTATTGGCGCATTCTGTCACCTATTGGCGCAGGAATTACCGGAATGTGCTTGACGCACGTCCCAGATTATTTGTAACGTTTCCGCTATCGAGTGAGTTTTATCGGCAGCGCGTCTATCAGACCTTCAGTCCTGCGCGTGGCCGATATCGGATCGTCCGAAAACCTGAGGCAGTCGCGGTGGCCTGTGCGTTCGTGCCGGCCCTGCGGATTGCGAGCGGAGTTTGATCGTGGTTCACCTGCTGACTTTCGCGCTTCAGAGCATCGCCGACCTGTTCTCCAAGGCGGTGTTTGACACGGCGAAGGACTTCATCGACGTCATCACGTGATGTCGTCGGTTGCAGAGTGGTAGACCGCACGGACGCGATCACCCCCTTCCCCGCGAAGCCCTGACAAGCCTTTTCGCATTGCGCCTGCGCCGCGGTCGGCCTAATCGCGCGACTCGCCGGCGTAGTCCGCCCAGGTCTTGGGTGTCTCGTACACCCGCACATTGGCCAGCGTCGCCGGCGATAGCCGCCCGTCCAGCATTCCCCAGATCACGCGCGCGATATTTTCCACGCTGGGATTGACCGTCCGGAACTGCGCCGTGTCCTGGTTCAGGTGCGTGTGATCGAGTACGTCCACCACCAGTTCGCGAACCAGGGTCTCCAGCCGCGGCAGGGGAATCAGCACCTGGGTCCGTGAATCGGGCCGGCCGCTGACGGTCACTTCCATGATGTAGTTGTGGCCGTGGCCGTTGGGGTTGTTGCACTTGCCGAAGGTGGCCCGGTTTTCCGCCTCCGACAGTTCCGGGCAATGTAGCCGGTGAGCGGCGGAAAACTCGAATTGCTGGGTCAGCGTGACCATTGCGGGGTTCTCCCGTGTGCGGGCGTAGCGCAGCGTCGGTGTTGGCAACAGCTCCAGACGAACGAGCGGAGCCTCCGGCGGCGCGTTGGCGGAAACCGCGCCCCAGACTTCCGTCAGCAGCCGCTCGGCCGGCATCCGCCATCCGAATCGTTGCAACTGCTCGGCCGCGTGGGGAATGGCGTGCCGCCGCAGCAGTTCGTCAATCCGCTTGATGTTGCAGAGATAACCGGTGCGCGGATCGGGGGTTCCGACGACTGTGGCCCGCAGGATCAGGTAGGGAACCAGGCCGACGGCGCTGGGCCAGCCGCCCCACGAATTGCTGATCGGGCGGTCCAGGTCCACCCGTCCGGCCCAGTCGCGATCAACCGAGAATCGAACTTCGCGCGTCAGCCTGATCACGCGACGATTCTATCCGCCGCGGACGCCGCGCGACCGACCCCCCGCAAAGTCACTTCCCCGTTGGGCGGCGGTGCGGGCAATCCGGCGCGTTGATGCAGGTTTCGGGCAGCGCCAGCCGCTCCACCGGCCGGCCGCCGACCAGGTGCTCGCGCACGATCTCGGCCACGTCCTCCGCCCGGACAAATCCGTACCACACCTGCTCCGGGTACACGACCAGCGTCGGCCCGTGCTCGCATTGATCGAGACACCCGGCATGATTCGTGCGGACGCGGCCGCTCAACCCGGCCGCCCGCACCTCGGCCTTGAGCGCGTCGCGCACCGCGGCGCAGCCGCGCGCGGTGCAACTGCCGCGCGGATGTCCGTCGGGCCGCTCGTTGCCGCAAACAAAGACGTGTCGCTCAAACTTTGGCATGGTCCGCCTCCGGGCATTCGCACGGTTCGCTCTCCGATCGCCGGGCCGCCCGGCGGCGGTCGCAACAGGCCGGATCGAGGGTCCGTCGATAGTACAATGTCCGCGACTTTTCGGAGCGACCCCCATGCGAAACGTTCGGATTCGACTGGCTGTCCTGCTGCTGCCGATCCTGCTCATCCCGGCCGGCTGTGAATCCCCGCCGCGCTCGCAGCAACCGCCGGTGACGCACAAGGAAAAGCCGCGCCCGGCGCCCGAATCCCCGGCCGAGCCGCCCGCCGAGACTCCCCCGCCGCGCGTGACCGAGGCGCCGCCCGCGGCGCGCCCGCTGTACACGCTGGGCGAATCGGAGTTTGGAGACTACATCGGCCGGCTCGCGGAGCGCGAGAGCGACCCGCGGAAGCGCGTCGTCGAGATCGCCCGCGCATCGCTCGGACAACCCTACGACATCTACTTGCTCGGAGAGTTCCCCTTTGAGCTGTACGACCCCGATCCGATCTACAACCTGGCCCGCAGCGACTGCCTGACCTTCGTCGAGCATGCCTACGCCGCCGCGCTCTCGACTGACTTCATGACCTACCTGCGGGCCTTGCAGCGCATCCGTTACAAGGACGGCGTGATCGGCATGCTCACCCGCAACCATTTCACGGAAGCGGATTGGAACCCGAATAATGCGTACCTGCTGACCGACGTCACCACCACGCTCGCCCCCGAGGCCGAGCCGGCCCACGTCCCGCTGACCCAGGTCACGCGCCGCGCCGCCTTCTTCGCGAAGTTCCGCATCGGCCAGGACATCCCCGACCAGGAACTGACCGACACCTACATCCCGTCGGCCAACGTGCCGCGCATCAGCGATGCGCTGCGCGAGGCGGACATGATTCAGATCGTCCGCGGCACGGAGGCGTCGCAATGGGTGGGGCACACCGGCTTCTTCGTTCGCGGCCCGGATGGATCGGCCAATTTCCTCCATTCCGCCAGCCCGCAGGTGCGCGAGCAGCCGCTGACGGACTACCTGGCGAAGGACGCCCGCAGCGTCGGCATCAAGGTGCTGCGGTTGAAGGATGATCCCGTCGCGGCGATGGCGACGGCGCTGCGCGAAGCGACCTCCGCGACGCCGATCGATGAGGAGACGCTGGCCGGAGCGCTGTGCGACGCGCGGCGCGTGCTGATGAAGCCGGCGATGGAGTCGCTGCGGGTGGATCACACCCGCCGCTGCAAGGCGGATTGGAGGGCGGCCATGAGCGTGCAGTCGCTGCGGCTGGAGGTCGACACGCCCGTCGAGCCGGCGTTGCAGGCGGTGATCGAGCGCATCGACGCGGAGGTCGCGACGGAGCTGGGAATTCCCGACGAGAAGCGCGCCATCGGCGTGCTGGACCTGCAGACCGGGGCGTTTGCGGCGGTGCGGCCGGACGCGATCTTCTACGGCGCCAGCGTGCCGAAGATCAGCATCGCGCACGCCATGCTGGAGCGCTTCGGGCATCAATTCATGGAGTACGACCAGCTCCTGTTCGACAAGATGGGACGGATGCTCAAGCGCTCCGACAACGCCATCGCCGCCGAGTTCAGCCAGGGCGTCACGCTCGAATACATCATGGACCTGCAGTGCGGCGACAAGTACCGCTTCTATGACAAGGACCACGGCGGCCTGTGGACCGGCAAGCACTACGGCGTCGACGCGCCGCGCGTCGGCGACCCCGTCGGCGGGCATTCGCACGCCGTCACCGTCCGCCAGTGCCTGCGCTTTTACCTGCTGATGGAGCAGGGCAAGCTGGTCAACGCCCGCCTCAGCGCCACGCTGCAAGCGCTCTTCGCGTCGCCGATGCTGGCGTTTCACAACCACAACTTCGTCGCCGGGCTGCGCGGCCGAAACGCCACGCTGATCCGCAAGAGCGGCACCTGGGAGGACTGGCACCTCGACACCGCCCGGGTGCGCCACAACGGTCGGACGTACCTGGTCGCCGGCGCGACGCACCACCCCCGTGGCGAGGACTATCTCGCGAAGGTGGCCGCCCGCATCGACGAGCACCTCTGCGTCCCCGATGACAAGCCCTGGCCCTACAGCCACGACCTCTACGTCCACGCGCTGGAGTCGGTCGAATCCGGTCTGCCGGTCAGGCGCCACATTCCTCCCGCCGGAGACATGACGGTCCGCCCCGCCGCGGGCGAGCAGCACTACACACTCGCCGCGATCCAGCCCGAATCCCCCTTCAACGAGGCGCTGGTCTCATGGAACGTCACCGCGCCGCAAGACGTGGGTTATGTGATCGAGTTCCGCGTCGGCCGCTTCGAGGAAAATCTCTGGTCGCCCTGGCTGCGCCTCGCCACGGTCGGCGCGCCGCTGCCGTCCGGCAATCCTGAGACGAGCTTCTCGCTGCGCGAGGGCGAAAACCCGCTCGGCGCGGGGCGCATCGACGTCGACTACTTCCGCTCCGACGACCAGTTCTCCGGCTACCAGGTCCGCATCCGCGCCGCGACTCAGAACGCGACGCCCGCGCTGGTGAAGCTCGACCGCGTCACCGTCTGCCTCAGCGACATGAGCGGCATCCCGCGCTCCTTCGCACCGCGCGTGACCGACGCAGGCAATGACGCAAAGCCGGCGCCGGAGGCCGTCCGCCGACTGCCCGTGCCCTTCCGCAGCCAGCGCGTCGAGCGCAAGGAGCTGGCCGGCCGCGTGTGCAGCCCGACCTCGCTGGCGATGGTGATGGAATATCGCGGAGTAAATCACCCCACGCAGGCCGTGTGCGAGCGGGCCTTTGATCGCGCCAATGACATCTACGGCAACTGGCCGCTGAACGTGCAGGCCGCCTTCGAGTTCGGCGTGCCGGGTATCCTGACGCGCTTCTCGAACTGGGCCGACGTGGAGCGCTGCATCATCGCCGGCCAGCCGCTGATCATCTCGGTGCGCTCGGCCGAGCCGGGCGCGCTGCGCGGCGCCCCGTATCGTCAGACCGACGGACATTTGCTTGTTCTGTGCGGTTTTGACGCGGACGGGCGCGTCCTGGTGAATGATCCCGCCGCTCCGGACGCGGCCGCGGGCCAACTCGCCTATCACCGCGACGACCTCGAGCGGGCGTGGATGCGCGCGACGGGCGGCGTGGCGTACGTGCTGCTGGAGCCGCCGCAGCAGGGCGCGCCATAGCAGTCCGTTGATAAAGTCGCCGCGGCTCTGAAAAACCGCGTTATCGATAGCGCCAGCGGGGTCGAGAATGCCCCGAATGGATTTCTTCAACGGGCTGACAGGCTGCCATCGCAACAAGCCGCGCTGTAGGCCCGCCGCAGCCCGCAGCTGGTGCGGGAGTCCTTTCATGTGCTGGTGTATGTGCTGGTGCATATGCTGGTGCGAGAATCCGTTCTGTGCTGATGCGAGAATCCTTTTTCGCACCCCGTCCGCGGGAATCCCTTCCCGCCTTGTACGACTGCATTTGCGCAATGCCGATCTTCGACATGCTTACGCGGAGTACCGCGAAGGCATGCCACCCAACGCCGTTCACCAATCGCCCGATAGTCGGCTCATAAGTCTTTGTGATTCATGGTAGTTATAGCGGGTGTATGGCGCGCCAAATTGAACGGCCTCCGTTAGGCTTTGGTTTCCACACCAAGCAAACGGAGGCCGCGATGGAATGCTCACGGACGAGCACCCGTTCTTCAGCGTACTGCACCCAGCTGCGTTCCGCCATTCGACAGTTTCTCCCGGTCAGCGGTTTGCCGCTGTGCTCGTCGGATCAGCGCGTTCGGTGGAGCGACCGGATGTTGCTGATCGGCCTGTTGCTGATGGTCTGGCATCCGGTCTCCTCTTTCCGCGAAGCCTTCGCGGCGATGCGTGAGCAGATCGTCGCGATGTATCCGACGCGGCGGCGGCCGGGCGCTCATCTCGAAGGCTTCCTCAAGGCCTGGCGGACGCGTTCGGCGCGGCTGCTGCGGCCACTCGTCGCGACGCTGCGGTCTCATACGCAACGCTCGGCCGCGGGCTGTTGGCGCTGGCGGAACTGGGTGGTGCTCGGCGTGGACGGTTCGCGGGTGAATTGTCCGCGCACGCGGGCGAACGAGCAGGCGTTCGGCTGCGCCGGCAAGCAGCGCACCGCGCCGCAGCAGCTGCTGGTCACGCTCTATCACGTGGCCAGCAACCTGCCCTGGGCCTGGCGGCGCACGCGCGGCGACGGCAGCGAACGCGACCTGCTGCTGTCGATGCTGCCGGAGTTGCCGGAGCGCACGCTGCTGCTGACCGATGCGGGGCTGGTGGGCTACCGCGTGCTCACGCGCCTGCAGAACTGCGGCCATGCGTTCATCGTGCGCGTCGGCCGGAATGTGACGCTGCTGCGCAAGCTCGGCTACCACCTGCGCGAGCGCGCGGGCGTGGTGTATCTGTGGCCCGACACGCAGCGCCGCACGCCGCCGCTGACGCTGCGACTCGTGCTGTTGCAGGCGGGGCGACAGCATGTGGCGCTGCTGACCAACGTGCTGGACGAGCGGCGGCTCAGCGCTGCGGATGTTGCCGCCCTCTACCGGCAGCGCTGGTCGCTGGAAGTGATGCATCGCACGCTGAAGCAGACGCTGGGCAAGCAAAAGCTTCGCGCCCAAACGCCGGAGCTGGCCGCGTGCGAACTCGACTGGTCGATGGCCGGTCTGTGGCTCATCAGCCTGCTGACGCACAACGCCGCCCAGCCGCCGCGATTGATCTCACCCGCCGCGGCATTGCGTGTGATCCGCACCGCCATGCGGCGCGGCCGCCGCCCAACGGGAAAACACTGGCTCCAGCGCCAACTCCGCACCGCCGTGCCCGACTTCTACCTCCGCAGACGACCAAAGACCGCCCGCGATTGGCCGCACAAGAAAACCGAACCACCCCCCGGAACCCCCAGAATCCGCACCGCAACCACGGCCGAAATCCGCAAAGCACAGGCATTCAGAAAAGAAAAAGGAGCGGCTTAGTGAACGGCGTTGCATGCCACCCGCCGCCATGCCACCCGCCGTTTGGGGCAACCTATCCCTCCTAAGCGGGATGGGAATCTCGCTCCAGCGCGCGCGAGATGGGAATCACGCACGAGCGAACACGCGCTCCCCCTGTGCCGCTGCCCCTGAGCAGTGCCGATTGCCGAAGACCTTTATCGATGACGCTGTTGGTTGTTTCCCGGAGTTCTGGCCCCGAAGGGGTCGCGGGTTGTAGCCACGGGTGGAGTCGCCGCGCAGCGGCGACGGAACCCGTGGACAGGTGCTCATGAAAGACGCCCCGAAGGGGCGTAGGATGCGCGAGGATCGCTATTGCACGGCCACCCGTTACCCTAGGCTTCCCAGGGTTCGTGTCTGCCTGCGTGATCGGGCGGCGGATGACAGGAAGTTCAGCAAGCTGTCCAAACTGAGAGAAGTGCGTTCATGAGTGAACCGGACTCGCGAGGATCGATCACGTATGGCCTACTTTGATCTCCCCCTCGACGCGCTGCGCGAATATGCGCCGTCGATCGCGATTCCGCCGGATTTCGACGCCTTCTGGCGTCAAACGCTGGAGGAAACCGCCCGGTGCGCTCCGCTTTCGGCGGAGTTCATCGACCTGCCGGACCCGGCCTATCGCCTCGTACGCGTGCAGGACGTGAGCTTCAGCGGCTTCGGCGGCACGCGCGTCCGCGGTTGGATGATCGTTCCGGCCGACTCGGCGTTCGCGTCGGAGAACACGCTGGCTGGACCGGAGCGCCTGCCCTGCCTCGTGAGTTTTGTCGGCTACGGCGGCGGGCGCTCACTGCCGATTGACCACCTCGCTCCCGCGGTCGCGGGCATGGCGCACTTCGTCATGGACACGCGCGGGCAGGGGGCCGGCTGGTCGATGGGGGACACGCCCGACGACGTCGGCAGCGGTCCGGCCCACACGGGCTTCCTGACCCGCGGAGTCGAATCGCCGCAGACGTACTACTACCGCCGCGTCTTCACCGACGCCGCGCGCGCCGTCGAGGCCGCCGCGGCGCATCCGCTTGTCAATCCCGCCCGCATCGCCGTCGGCGGCGCCAGCCAGGGCGGCGGAATCGCCATCGCTGCCGCAGCGCTCGCACCGCAGCGCGTCGCGGCGCTGCTGGCGGATGTGCCCTTCCTGTGCCACGTGCGCCGCGCGGCCACCCTGACCGATCAACCGCCTTATTCCGAGCTGGCGGCCTACGCCCGCGCCCAGCGCGAGCGAACCGATCGCGCCTTCCAGACGCTGGCCTATTTCGATTGTGCCAATCTCGTGACGCGCGTCCGCGCCCCGTCGCTCTGGTCGGCGGCGCTGATGGACCTGGTCTGCCCACCCAGCACGGTCTTCGCGGCGTTCAACCGCGCACCCGGCGCGAAAGAGATGTGCGTGTACGAGTTCAACGGCCATGAGGGCGGGGGAGCGCTGCACGCGGCGCGGCGGCTGCGCTGGCTGCAACAGCAGCTCGGAGCGCATCTGCCGCGCGCGTGAAGGCCAAGTTCAGCGGCCGGTTTATTCTGGCGGGGCGGTCTCGCGCTCGGCCTTCCCGTCACGGAAAGTGACGTTACAAGCCGGGCAGGCGCCATCGGTCAGCATCGCCACGGCGCACACCTCGCACTTGGTGCGGGCCGCCTCTGAGATCACCTTGTGCGACGTCACCGCCCGACCATACGCGGCGCGATCCTTGAACGAGCGCCCGCCGACGTAGCCGACCGCGCAGCTCTCGCACCAGCCGCCTTCCTTCGCAGCCTTGCGGCAGCCCTCGCACTTGATCTTGTCCATGTCGGCCCGCTCGCCCGACAGCACCGCGTACGCCGCCAGCGGGTAGGCGCGGTTCTTGATCACGCCGACGCGGCACTTGGCGCAACTGCCGCCTTCCTTCACCGCCTCCTTGCAGCCGGCGCACTCGAGCTTGGCCCGATCGATCTCCTTGCCGGAGAGCGCATCGTGCAGCTTCTTGCTGTGAATGCTGACGCCGCCGAAGAAGCCGTGCTTGCACGCGCCGCACCAGGCGTCCTCTTTCGCCGCACGCTCGCAACACTCGCCGCCTGCCAGCGCGGATGCGCTCAGGCCGGCGACGGCGATCACCGCCAACAGGGCCGGAATTCTGGGGATCATGGACCGGTACCTCTCCAACTGGGATGCTCCGACACAATTGCCCGCGGCCGACGCGGCCGCTCACCGGGTTATTCTCCGATTCGCGCCGCGCGGATGCACCCGCGCGATGCACGTCCGAGAAAACCGCCGCGCCGCCGCCCGGCGCGGGGCGCTACTCGCCGGCCGCCTCGGCGGCTTCCTCGGAATTGCGCTGCCGCTTGATCGCGGCCCACTCTTCCTTGGTGATCGCGATTTCGCGGGCCTGGCTGCCCTTGTAGTCGCCCACGATGCCCGCCATCGCCATCTGATCGACCAGCCGCGACGCCCGCCCATAGCCGATGTTCAGCCGCCGCTGCAGCAGGCTGACCGAGCCGCGCCCGGTCTCCAGGATGATCTCGACCGCCTGGTCGAACAGTTCGTCGCGTTCGGTTGCGTTCGCGGCGCCGGCGTCGGGCAGTCGCACCAGCTCGGGGTGATAGCGCGGCTCGCCGAACTGCCGCACGTGCTTGACGATCCGCCGCAGCTCGTCGTCGCCGATGAATGTGCCCTGCGCCCGCACCAGCTTCGCGCTGCCCGGCGGCAGGTAGAGCATGTCGCCCTGCCCCATCAGCACCTCGCCGCCGTTCTGATCGAGCACGATGCGCGAGTCCAGCCGCGACGAAACGCGAAAGGCGATCCGGCTGGGCAGGTTGCTCTTGATCAGGCCGGTCACGACGTTCGCCTGCGGGCGCTGCGTGCTGACGATCAGGTGGATGCCGACGGCGCGGCTCTTCTGCGCCAGGCGGCAGAGATAGAACTCGACCTCCTTGGCGCTGGTCATCATCAGGTCGGCCAGCTCGTCGATGATGATCACGATGTAGGGCAGTTGCACCGGGATCTTGGACATCTCATCGTCGCCGGCGCCGAGCCGCTCCTTCAGCCCCGCCGCGCCGAGCCGGTTGTACGAGCGGATGTCCTTCACGCCGACCTCGGCCAGCAGCGCGTAGCGCTCGTCCATCTTGGTCGTGGCCCAGTCGAGGATGCCCTCGGCCTTGCTCATCTCCGTCACGATCGGGCACATCAGGTGCGGCACGTCCTTGAAGACGCTCAGTTCCACCACCTTGGGATCGACCAGGATCAGGTTCACCTCGCCCGGCGTGCGCGACAGCAGGATCGACATCACGATCGAGCTGATGCAGACCGACTTGCCCGAGCCGGTCGTGCCCGCGACCAGCAGGTGCGGCATCTTCGTCAGGTCGCCCACCAGCGGCGCGCCGCTGGCGTCCTTGCCCAGGTAGAGCGGAATCGCGTGTGACTCGCTCCGCGGCGGCGTCGCCAGCATCAGCTCGCGCAGCCGCACCTTCTCCTTGTCGATGTTGGGAACTTCAATGCCGATGGTGTTCTTGCCCGGCAGCGGCGCGACCACCCGCACCGCCGGCGCCCGCAGCGCCCGCGCCAGGTCGTTCGACAGCGACACGATCTGGCTGACCTTGATCCCCGGCGCCAGCCGCAGCTCAAACACCGTGATCACCGGACCGGTCTCGATCGCGACGACCTGCACCTCCAGCTTGAACTCGTTGAGCGTCTGCTCCAGCACAAACGCCTTCTCCCGGCAGGCGCTCTCGATCGAGTCGCGATTCACCGGCACCAGCTCGTCCAGCAGCGCCAGCGGCGGAAGCTCGTAGTTCTCATCCGGCTTCGGCAGGTCCGCCGCAGGCATGCCGCGCGCCGGCTTCGCCTGCATCGGCCGCACCAGCAGCGGCGCAGCGCTGAGCGCCGCACCGTCCGCCGCCCGCTCCGCGGCGATTGCCCCCGGAGCATCGGCGACGAGGTCGTCATCGTCGTCGTCGGGAATGGCCGCCCGCGCCGCGGCCCGCAGCGATTCATCTTGCTCAGCAGATGCGCCCTGCCGTCGATTGTCGCCGCTTGTGCTCAACGGCGCGGAATCGGCGGCCGTGGACGCATCCTGTTCATCCGTGTCGAGCGCGTCCTCATCCGGCTCCTCGGCCGGCCGTACGACGGAGCGCTTGGAGCGCGCCGCGGCGAGCTTTCGATCCGCGGGTTCCGCCTCGGGTTCGCCCGTGCCGAGCAGCAGTTGCCGAATGCGCCCGCCGGGAGCCGGCGCGGCGGTCGGAGCGGCGCCGGCGCTGATGCGATCGGTGACGCGCTGCACGCCGTCGCGCAGCGCTGCGCCGGCGGTGGCCAGCGCCTGGCCGGAGGCGGAAAGAACCGGCCCGCTGTTGCGGCCGGCCCAGCGCGCGCCGCGCAGCGCGTGCAGCACGATCTCGTCGGCCGCCAGGATCATGCCGACGAGAAACGTCGATGTCAGCACGATCACCGAGCCGAGCGTGGCGAGATTCGCGGCCAGCAGCGCGCCGAGCACCGTGCCGAGCGTCCCGCCCGGGCCGGAGAGCAGGTAGCCGTCCGACGGCGGTATGAACATCGCGCCGCCGGCCGCGACCGATGCGACCACCATCAGCAGCCCGATCGCCCGCAGCAGCCGATCGCCGACGCGGACGCCGTGCGCCTGGCCGATCACGAACAGCGTGAGCAGCGCGCACAGCGGATAGGCGCCGACGCCCAGGTGATGAAACGCCACGAACGCGACATAGGCGCCGATCGTGCGACAGAGGTTGTGCGGTGGGTCATTCGGCGGCCAGACGGAGGTCGAGGGCGGATCCGCCGGGCTGAAGCTCAGCAGGCAGGCCCAACCGAAGATGACCACGGCCCAGCCGAAGATGGTGATGCAGAAGCGGAGAGCGGCGAGACGGTGTTCGGTTCGGACCATGCGTTCATCCGTGAACAGATGGCGGATGCGGAGCAATCCGCGGAACGACCGACAGTTTCAGACCACGTCCGGCCCGCGCCACTACCACGCGCTTTGGCCGCTTTGCGGCCTGCCGACGTCGTTCTCAGACCAGCGCGCGGCCTGCCGACGTCGTTCTCAGACCAGCGCGCGGCCTGCCGACGTCACCTTCAGACACCCTGGCGGGCCGTCCACGTTGCTATCCGGGCCGCTAGCGGGCGGCCGAAGTCGCTGCCATGCCGCGCCCCGCGCGGACTCCTTCCGCGCTGCCGGAATCATAGCCGAACTCAAGGCGGGAGAAATGGGAGAAAAGCGAGAAGGGACGCCGCGGGCCGGTGGCATGCAACGCCGCGAACTAAGTGGCGTTGGGTGGCATGCCTTCGCGGCGGGTGGCATGCCTTCGCGGCGGGTGGCATGCCTTCGCGGTACTCCGCGTAGGCATGTCGCCGCGCGTAAGACAATGGAACGAGGGTGACGAGGAATGGCGGAACCCGGCCGCGCCCGCGTCCTCGGGCGTAACGACCGTGGATAGTCGCGTAGCGATTGCAGTGCAGGCGGTCGTTGACTGCCCACCGTCGCCATCCTCAAGGCAAGGCGGCCAGCCACTCCTCCTCCACCCGGTCCGCCGCCCCGGCGGAACCGTCGAACATCGTCATCTGGAACGAGCGGCGTGCACCATGAACCCGCGCGCCTCTGTCGCCGAGGCGCAGCGTGCGATGGGATTCGTTGCGCAGGTCGAGCACGCTGGCGGTGCGCGTGGGCGGCGGGGCGCCGCCGACGGCCGGAACAGCGATGAGTGAGTCAAACGCCATTGGTGTCAGCGATGGGTATGGAACCCGGTCGTAGCGCACATGTGCCGGAGCGGTCGGATCGTCAAAACTCGCGCGGTCGCCCGCCCGGCCGGCCAGGCCGGTCGCATTGGCGGCATACGTCCGCGTCATCTCGCGGCCATACAGCAGCGCGGTATCGGGGCAGACCAGCACAGAGGCGGCGGAGTAGAGCTGCTCCGGCGTAGCGCCTTCTCGAAGCGAGTACCGTTGCACGACCAGTGCCCAGTTCGGCAGCGCAAGATATGGCTCGCCCAGCGCCGGACCCCAGCCGCGGTTGTCGTCCGCGTACACCCGGCACGCAACAAGGACTTGTCGCAGGTTGGACAGGCACTTCGCCGAGCGTCCGGCTTCGCGCGCCCGCCCCAGCGCGGGCAGCAGCAGGGAGAGCAGCAGCGCGATCACGGCGATCACGACCAGCAGCTCGATGAGCGTGAATGCCCCATGAGTTGGGCGCGAGGAGCGCATCTGCGAATCCTTGCCGCCGGCTAGCGCCGCACGGGAACCAGGCGCACCACCCGGTGCGGGTCGTTCAGCACGACATAAACGGAACCATCCGGTCCGCACACCACGTCGCGGACGCGGCCCTTGCCGATGAGAAGTTCCTCTCGCTCGAGAACCGAGGAACTGCCGTCGGCGTTCACCTTCACACGGATGCGATCGACGTTCGTGCCGGCCAGCCCGCCCGCGACAAGATCACCCTTCCACCCCGGAAACGCCTCGCCCTTCGGCCCCGCGCGGACGACGTCCAGACCGCAGGCAGCGCAGGACGGCATCCAGCGAAACGTCGGCATCACGATGTCCATTTTCTTCGCCGCGGGAACGACGTCAGGCCACGGGGCGGTGAGCGGCGCGCCGCTGTAATCAATGCCGAATGAGACCAGCGGCCAGCCGTAATTGCCGCCTTTCCGGACGAGGTTCAATTCGTCGCCGCCGCGCGGACCGTGCTCGGTGACCCACAGATTCCCCGCGAGATCAAAGCACAGCCCCTGCGGATTGCGGTGGCCGAAACTCCAGACCTGGCCGTAGGCGTCCGTACGGCCTGCGAAGGGATTGTCGTCCGGGATCGAGCCGCCGGTCCTGACGCGGAGGACCTTGCCATTAGGCGTATTGAGGTCCTGAGCACGCTTGCCGTTGCCGCGGTCCCCGATGCAGAAATAGACGAGGTCGGAGTCCTTGGGATCAAAGACGATACGGCAGCCGAAGTGGAGGCCGCTGTTGGTGTAGTGCTCCGACCGTGCCTCGAAAACTGTCTGTTGGTCGGTCCAGGTCCAGTCACCGCCGGCGGCCTCGAGCTTTCCGCGAACGAGCTTCGTGAAGCTGCCGGAACCCTGCGTGGCGGACTCGGTGTAGGACAGAAACACCCATCCGTTCCTGTCGTAGTCCGGATGCACTGCGACGTCCATCAACCCGCCCTGTCCGCCGCTGCGGACCTTCGGAGTGCCGCTGATCGGCTTGCTCAGATTCCCGTTCCGGAACACGCGGAGCGGGCCGTGACGCTCGGTGACGAGCATTTCGCCCGTGGGAAGAAAATCGACGGACCAGGGGGTGCTCAGTCCGGATGCGATGACGGTTTCGAGCTTGTAGTCGGCGTGTGCGGAGGTATAGACGCCCTTGGATTCCCGCGGCCCGCCTCCGTTTCTTCGATAGGACTCGTGCTGGAGGGCGCGGATGTGATTGACCAGCGCCCACATCTGGGCGGGCGTCAGGGTCTCTCCGAAGGGCGGCATGCCGTTTTCCTCGACGCCGGCCTTGATCGCGTCATAAAAGCGGCGGTCGAGGTTTTGCTCCATGAGTTCTTCGGTCAGCAGCGTCTGCGTGCCCGCACCTCCCCCCTGGCCGTTGGCGCCATGGCAGTTGCTGCAATTGGTCGTCCACAGTCGCTCGACGCCTTGTGCAAACAGGGACGGCGAGAGTACGAGGGCGGCAAGCAGCGCCGCCTGAGATGCGCGGTTCATAGGTGGATTGTCCTGAGTGTGACTTCTGCGACGTCCCTCGATCCCTTCTGCTTTGCACGGCCGGGTTGGAGCCTCTGCCGGTGGATCATCCCGCTGTCGAGACGCGGACCGCGTATCGCCCGGGGGACAGCCCACGCTCTCGGCCGCTCTCGCCGAATCGATCCGGCGCCGGGTCGGCATGCGAGCCTCCCGGACAAGATCCCGACTCCCATGATACGTTCGGGCGGGGGGTGGCGCTGCCGGTCTACAACTCCTTGCACGCGCCGCTGTTCACAGTCGCGGCCTGCGCTCCACCGCGATGCGATGAATCGACCGGCCCTCGCGGATGTACTTCTCCTCAAAGTTCGTGCCGATTGCCGCAGCGCCCGGGCGCTCTGCGAGGTCCGGCTCGAACGGCACCGCCGCCAGGTCCGGATGGTTGCGAAGCAGTCCGGCGATGATCGTGAAATACTCGGCGTGATCCGTCTGCACGAACATCCGCCCGCCATCCACCAGGCATTCCGCGGCGGCCGAGACAAACGCCGGCTGAAACAGGCGGCGCTTGTGATGCCGGGCCTTGGGCCACGGGTCCGGGTGATAGATGTGCAGCGCGGTGAGTGACCGGCGCGGGCAGACGGTGCGGACAAAGACCCCCGCGTCGGTTCTCAGCATCCGCACGTTTCGCACGCCCCAGCGGGCCATGCGGTCGGCGGCGAAGCGATAGAACTCGTTGGCCCATTCGATGCCGAGGAAGCAGTGCTGCTGCATCGATCGAGCGCGATGCAGCAGGAATCGCGCCTTGCCTGTGCCAATCTCCAGCTCGATCGGCCGGTCTCCACGTCCGGGAAAAACGCGCTCCCAGCCGAACCCGTCCAGCAGCGCCGGTTCGACCGTCACGTCGGAGAGTTCGAGTTGTGCGCCGGGCGGCCGCGCCGATTCGTGCGTCACCCGTGAGCTGGAGGTGCGGTCGGACGGCCGGGCGGCTGGGCCCTCGGGCGCGGGATTTGCGTTCGTTAGGTTCATCGCCGCTCCGTTTCGCCCGATGCCCTGCGTATGGACCCGCATCGCCCGGAATCCGCCCGAAGAATTAGCACCGGCTTCCCGATGCCGCAACCGGCGGCTTCGGCGGATCGGCGCACCAGCCCGCGGATTCCGACGGCGTTCGTGTTCCGCCTGGCCGGCGAGGGCGTCGACACCGCCGCGTGGATGGTGAACCAGTCCGAGGGCGGCGCGGCGTTCCTCTGTCCGGCCGAGAGGGTTCCGCGACTCGACAGCACCGTCGATCTCTGCGCGATCGAGGGCGACGTGAACGCACCCGCCGACGCGCGGCGACTGCTGCCGCAGGTGGCGCGCGTGCTGCGAATTTCGAAAGATGGCGCCACGCGCGAGGTCGCCGTGCGGTTTCTGGCGGCGGATGACGCCGGGTTGCGCCGCTTCGCCGGTTCCGGCGCGATCTGTCGAAAATCAGCGCCTGCCGATCGCATCTCGCCTCCGATCGGGCCGAGCATGGTCACCGGGATGTCCGCGGCCGGCACGACTCACTCGTAGCCGCTCAACCGCATCTCCGCCCACGCCACAGGCCCACCCAGCCGCGCCGACCGACTGCAGTCCATCCATCCGGGCGTCCTCACGCAGCGCACTGTGCGCCAGGGCGGCCCGAAAATCCTGCGCGCTTCAGCGGTGGCCGGCGGGCCGTCCCTCACGCGCCGGCCGCGCGTTGCTGCGAGTCCGCCGCCGATGTGGGGGTCGCGGGGTTCTGACTGCCGCGGTCGGTTCCGTTATACTCCCGACTCGCTTCGGCGCGGGCGGGGCTAGGGGTTTTCGGACCGTTGTAGCCGTCGTCCTGTCAGGATTGAGGAACCAGAATGACGCGATCGCAGGCTCCGCACTTTTCGCCCGTTGCAGCGGTCGGTCCGTCCGGCGGTGGGTCCGTGGTGCGGCCGCTTCGTCCGGTTGCGGATCGGGTGCTGATCGTCGGGCTGGATGGGGCGACATTTGACGTGCTGGACCCGCTGATGGACGCCGGGCGGATGCCGAACCTCAAGCGGTTCATCGCGGAGGGGGTGGCCGGAACGCTGATGTCGACGCGGCCGCCGATCACGCCGGCGGCGTGGACGACGTTCATGACGGGCAAGGGGCCGGGCAAGCACGGCATTCTCGATTTCGAGAAGTACGATCCGCGCCGACACGAGTTGAGCTTCAACAGCACGTACGAGATTCGCGAAAAGACGATCTGGGAGCTGTTGTCGGAGAAGGGGCTGCGCGTCGGCAGCGTGAACGTGCCGATGACCTATCCGCCCAAGCCGATCAACGGGTTCATGGTGAGCGGGTTTGAGACGCCCAGCGTCAAGGCGGAGTTCACCTGGCCGCCGGAGTTGAAGCAGGACATCTTCAGGATTCTTCCGAACTACAACTACCGGACGAACTGGAAGCGCAAGGCGCTGGGCGGGGACGACGTGCTTCGGGAAAACCTGGAGTACATCTGCAACAGCTTTGATCAGGGCTGGACTCTGACGCAGCACTGCGGCGACGCCTATGGCTGGGACGTGCTGATGGTGGTGTTCAAGCTGGTGGACAACCTGCAGCACAAGGCGTGGAAATACCTGGATCCGCGCACCGCTCCGCGCTATGGAGAGCGGGCGGAATGGGCGGCGCAGTGCTTCAAGCGGCTGGATGACGCGCTGGGCAAGCTGTTGCAGTACGCGGCTGATCGCGGCGCGACCGTGATGATCATGTCCGACCACGGGCACGGAAGCCTGGAGGGCAAGGCGCAGCCGAACCTGCTGCTGAAGCGCTGGGGCTACCTGACGCTGCGCAGTCCGTGGGAGCAGGCCGGGCAGCGGGCGGCGCACTGGGTACACAGGCTGACCAAGGGCAAGGTGACGCGCTTCGAGCAGGGCAATCGGGGGATCGAGTCCGAGCTGGCGGTGGATTGGTCACGGACGCGCGCGTGCGTGATGCACGCGGGGATTTACGGATTCCTGTACCTGAATCTCAAGGGGCGGCAGCCGCACGGGATCGTCGAGCCGCGCGATTACGATCGCGTGCGCGATGAGCTGGTGGAGAAATTCACAACGGTGACGGCGGAGGACCGGCACGGGCGGTCGATCCGCATCTTCCCGGAGGTGTATCGCACGGAGCAGCTCTACGGCTGTCGGCGGGATGAGAACCCGGACCTGCCGGACCTGCTGCTGTCGCCGGCGCCGGGATTGGCGGTGGTACGAAAGATCCGCGGCGGACGTTCGGTTCGCTGGTCGAGCGAGGATCGGATGGAGGGGACGCACCGCGTGGAGGGGATTTTCGCGATGGGCGGGCCGAACGTGAAGCGCGGCGCGCGGGTGAACGCGGAGATCGTGGACATGGCGCCGACGCTGCTGGCGGCGCTGGGGCTGCCGGTTCCGGTGGACATGGAGGGGCGCGTGCTACGCGAGCCGTTCACACTGGAGCCGGTGGTGGAGCGTGAGCCGCCGGTGAAGAAGGTGATGGAGGAGCACGGGGTGGTGTACAGCGAGCAGGACAAGAAGATCCTGGAAAAGCGGCTCAGCGAGCTGGGGTACCTGGAGTAGCGGCCTGCTGTGCGGTGCGTGAGGCGTACGCCGACTCGCATGACGGCTCGATGACAGAAGCACCGCGACGACCGCCGGGCGCTCTCGCCCGACTGTCGTCGCGGTGTGTCTTTTTGAGCCGGTCGATTTGCTGCGCTACTGCAGCTTCATCTTGTCGAGAAAGCCCTCGAGCTTGCGGGCGCGGACCGGGTGCTGCAGCTTGCGGATGGCCTTCGCCTCCACCTGCCGCACGCGTTCGCGTGTCACCTTGAAGATGCGCCCGACTTCCTCCAGCGTATACGTGTAGCCGTCGCCGATGCCGTAGCGGAGCTTGATGATCTCGCGCTCGCGGTAGGTGAGTGTCTTGAGCACGGCCTCGATGCGGTCCTTGAGCATCTCGCTGGTGGCGGTGCTGACGGGGCTTTCGGCTTTCTCATCTTCGATGAAGTCGCCGAAATAGCTGTCCTCGGATTCACCGACCGGGCGATCCAGCGAGATCGGGTGGCGGCTGATCTTCATCACCCGCCGCGCCTCGCTGACCGGCATCTTCGCGTCCTCGGCGATCTCCTCAATCGTCGGCTCGCGGCCCAGCGCCTGGAGCAAGCGCTTGCTGATGTTTCGCAGCTTGCTCATCGTCTCGATCATGTGCACCGGGATGCGGATAGTGCGGGCGTGATCGGCGATGGCGCGGGTGATGGCCTGGCGGATCCACCAGGTGGCGTAGGTGCTGAACTTGTAGCCGCGGCGATACTCATACTTGTCCACGGCGCGCATCAGGCCGGTGTTGCCCTCCTGGATGATGTCCAGGAAGCTCAGGCCGCGATTGCGATATTTCTTGGCGATGGAGACGACCAGCCGCAGGTTTCCGCCGGCGAGCTTGCGCTTGGCGTCCTCGTATTCGCCGAAGACGCGCCGGGCGTCATCAACGCGCTTCCGCAGATCCTCACCATGCTCCATCGCGAGATCGATCAGGCCCTCGTGCTCCTCGCGCATGGCCTCGGCCTCGTCCGGGGGGATGGCCTTGGCGCGGCGGGTGAGGTCGTTCTGGATCGATTCGATCTTCGTGATAATCGCCAGCAGCTTTCGCATCAGCGGGGTGATGCGGCTGGTGCGGAGCGGCAGTTCCTCGAGCAGCGTGGTGGCGCGACGTCGGCGCTGGTTGATGCGATCGACGCTGGCCTTGCGGGCGGAGGCGGTGGAGCGGCCGTCGCGAACGACCTTCCAATCGGCCTGGTTGAGCTCGAGCAGCTTGCGGACGGTGGCGAGGTTCGCGGGCAGGCGCTTGACGATCGTCGCCTTGGCGAGGCTCTCGGTGGTGCTGATCTTCATGGTGCGGTCGAAGGGCATGCGCCCGTCGGCGACCGCCTGCATCATGTCCACCGCCGACTGGGCGACAAAATCGTTCTCCAGCACCTTGCGCCGGAAGGCCATGCGCGTCAGCTCGATCTTCTTGGCCAGCGCGATTTCTTCCTCGCGCGCCAGCAGCGGGATTTCGCCCATCTGCGTCAGATACATCCGCACCGGATCGTCGATGCGGCGGTTGGTCGCCTCGGCGTTGAGATCGACCGCGGCGGCCTCTTTCTCGATTTCCTCGGGAGTGACAGCCTTCACCCCGCGCTTGGCGCCGGCGGCGCGAATCCGCTCCGCCTCGATCTCGTCGATCATCGTGATGCCGCTCAACTCGATCCGGTTGAGCACGCTTTCGAGCTTTTCCGGCGAGACGGCTTCGTCCGGAAGCGTCTCATTAAGCTCCTCCCAGGTGAGATAGCCGCGGGTCTTGCCCTGCTCGATGAGCTTTGTGACGCTCAACTCGATCGGGTCAAAGTCCACGGGGGTTGTCACCGGGTCGGCTGCGTTCGTATTGGAAGCCATGAACGGCCCGTCCTTCGTTGTTGGGGTTGACGCCGCGCCCGCCGGCGCAGCGACCGATCCGCCTCTCGCACGTCCGCGAGGCGGCGTGACCGTACGACTCTCTTTCTGACGCGGCGGTTGCGAGCCGGCGGCGCCTTTCGGCGCAGCGCCGCCCCGGGCGGGACTCTGCCGCACGGCATCCCGTGCGCCAGACCGCTTCGCGGTTACCCGACTGCGCCGCCTGATGCGTGCCAACGGAAACCCTGTTGACGACGTGCCGCGTCGAGCGCCGTCAGAAAATCGCGCTCGCCGCTCTCACACACGGAACTGACGCCCTGCAACCGGCCGCGGACCTCGTCCATCTGGAGAGCGTCCAGTTCGGTCACCAGTCGAGAACGACAGGCGTCAAACGCCATGGCCGCATCCGACGGCAACGCGCCGTAGCGGCTGACCCGGGCTACGAGTTCCAGGAGCAGCGGGTCGTCGCAGCGCTCCAGGAATTCCTCGCGACGGAACGGCCCGTCGCTCTCGAACAACTCGTGCGCCGCAGACTCGAGCGCCGACCATGCCGGGCACAGCGCCACCGCTTCCGCGAAGGCGTCGTCCTGCCAGCCGAATGCGCCCGGCTCCTGGATCATCAAGCCGAGCAACTCCTCCACCGCGCCGACCAGGCCCGGCGGCAAGTTGCGCGTCTGTGAATCATAGGCGGACCGTTCATCGGCGACACGCTCCGCCGCCGGCGGCGATGCCGCAACGGGACGGCGCTGGCGCGCCCGGGCAAGCAGGTCATGGACCGTGCCGACCGGGAGCGAAAGCAGTTCCGCCAAGCGGCCGACAAGCATCCCCTGATCGAGGGGGTCAATGCTGCCGGCGGAAGTGGACGCCGCCACGAAGTCCACAAAGGCGGCAGACGCGCTGCGACGTGCCTGCGTAGAAGCGCCGTCGAATCCGGTAAGCATCTGACGCCACTTGAATTCTAGCGCGTCAACTGCTGATTGCAACTGCTGGGAAAATGCGGCCCCGCCTTCGCTGACGACCAGGTCGGCCGGGTCTTTCCCGCCCTGTAATGCGACTACGCGGACCTCGGTGCGATGCCGCAGAGCGGTCTCAACGGCACGATCGGCGGCCTTTACCCCGGCAGCGTCCGAGTCGAAGCAAAAAATCAGGCGGTCCGCCACTGGGAGCAGCAGCTTTACATGGGCATCCGTCAGGGCGGTGCCGAGCGTCGCAACCACGTTTGCGAATCCGTGCTGACGGAGCAGCAGCGCGTCCAGATAACCTTCAACGATCACAACGCTGCGCTGTTTTTCGATCGCATCGCGCGCGGCTGACAGGCCATACAGCACGCGCGACTTGCTGAAAACCGGCGATTCGGGCGAGTTCAGGTACTTGGCCGGGTCCGCGCCTAGTGCTCGGCCGCCGAAGGCGATCGGACGGCCGAAGGAGTCGCGAATGGGAAAGATCAGGCGATCCCGGAAGCGGTCGTACAGGGTTCCCTTTTCGCCGCGGGTGGCGAGGCCGGCCTGTTCGAGAGAGTCCTCAGAGACGCCGACACGGGCGGCGGCGCGTACGAGATCGTTCCAGGAATCGGGTGCGTAGCCGAGGCGCTCGGTGGCGATCAGGTCTTCGCTCAGCCCCCGACGGCGGGCGTACTCCGCCCCGCTGCGACCTTCGGGGCTTTGCAGGTTGCGGGCGAAATGCTCGACCGCCCAGTCGATAACCGTGCGAACCGCGTCGCGGGCGGCGGAGTTGGCCGATGAGACGCTGCCGGGTCGCAGCTCGATGCCGGCCCGACGGGCGAGAATCGCGAGCGCTTCGGGAAACTCGACCCGCTCGCGCATCTGCACGAACTTGATAACGTCTCCGCCCGCGCCGCAAGACCAGCATTTGAATATGCGTTTCTTTGGGCTGACGGACATGGATGGCGTATGGTCCGGGTGAAACGGACACAGGCCGACGAAATCCTTGCCCTTCCGCACCAGGGAGACGCGCTCGCCGATCACGTCGACGATGTCGATCGCCTCCAAGATACTGTCTTTCAGCGAGTTATGCATTATTAGGACGATCGCGAGCTGGGGGCGTCGGTTCGATCGGATCGACGGCAGCCGGTGGGTACCCAGTGCCCTGGGGGACCACCCGCTACCGGACGGTTGAAACGTAGCCGCGCTTTTGGGCCGCGTCAAATTCAAGTGAGTTTTCTCGCGCGTTTCAGCGCGGTATGGCGCGTTTCGGCGTGACGCCGGCGCAATCAATGGTCGTAGGTGACGCGCAGGCCACTTCGATGCGACGGAAAACCGTCCGGGTTCCGGCGCGCCACGGGTACCGTCCGGGGCGCTGTACACTCCTGCACTCATGTCTGCCGGCGAATCGCCTGCCGCTTATCGACCGATTTACGATGCGCCGCAGCGGCGCTCGGCGCCGGCGCCACTGCTGCCGCTCGCGATTGCGCTGACATTGGGGATCCTCGCCGCTCGGCAAATTGGAGCCGAGGCCGTCGGCGCCGCCGCGTGGGCCGTCGCGGGCGGTGCAGCGGCGGGGGGTAGTTTCTGGCTATGGCGGTTCGGAGGACCGTGGATTGCGGCGGCGCGGGTGCTGCTGCTGCTGGCGGTGTTCACGGCGGGGGCGGCCCGTTATCAGCACGTGACCGCGCTGCCGGCCAACCATGTCGCGCGCCTGGTAGGCGCAGACCGGATGCTGACGCGCATCAGCGGCGCAATCATCACGTCGCCGCAATCGCACCCGGTCGAGCGGCACAATCCGTACACGCCGTTTCCGTCGACCGCACGGACGCGCTTCGTGCTCCGCGCCGATGAACTGCGGACGAGTGAGCCGCCGACGGCGATCGTCGGGGACCTGCGCGTGACGGTGGGCGACGAGAACTTCGCCGGGCGGATCGGCGACCGGGTCGAGATCACCGGATGGTTGTCGCGGACCCGCGGGGCGCAGAACCCGGGTGAGGCGGATTGGGCGTCGGTCTTCGCGTTGCAGGGGATTCACGCCGCGCTGACAACGGATTCGGATGCGCTGTGTCGAGTGGAGCACCGCGGAGCGAGCAGGTGGGGGAGCTTTCGGCATGCGCTGCGCAGCCGGGCTGCCGCGGTGCTGCTTGACCCGGTGGTGCACGTGGACGCGGACGAGGCGCTTCGGGCGGTTGATGCGATGGTGCTGGGGCAGCGCAGCGCGGTCAGTGCGCGGGTGGACCAAGCGTTCATCCGGACGGGGACGGTACACATCCTGTCGGTGAGCGGCTCTCATGTGGCCATGATCGGCGGTGCAGTGTGGCTGGTGGTGCGCTACCTGCTGCGGCGCGGCCGCAAGACCGCGGCGGTGACAATGGCAGTCGCCGTGCTGCTCTACGCAGCGCTGGCGGAGCCGAGCGCTCCGATTTCGCGGGCGACGCTGATGGCGCTCTTCGCGTCGATGGCGTTGCTGGCCGGGCGAACGCTGGCGAGTCTGAACTGGCTGGCGGCCAGCGCGATCGTGGTGCTGGCGATCGAGCCGCGCGAACTGCTGCGGGCGGGGTTTCAGCTCTCCTTCGTGCAGGTGCTGGTGCTGTTCACGGTTGTACCGACGGTCTATCGCGTGCTGGCGGGCAATCGGATCCTCGCGGTGGCGGGGCTGGCGCCGACGGACGCCGATACGCTGGGAGCGCTCGTGCTGCGCCGCGCGCGGCAGTCGCTTGCAGCGCTGGCGGCGGTGTCCGTAATGGCGTGGGTATTCGCGGTGCCGCTGGCGGCATGGCACTTCGGCTTCATCACGCCGCTGGGCAGCGTTCAGTCGTTCCTGCTGTCGCCGCTGTTCGCGTTCGTGATCGTGCTGGGGTTCGCAGGGCTGGTGCTGGGCGGTCTGATTCCGGTTGTCGCGCCGATCGCGTCAGGCGTGGTGGTGACGTTGATGGGATGGCTGCTGGAGGCCGTGGAGGCGCTGGCGGCGTGGCCGGGGGCGCTGGTGGAGATCCCTCGTCCGCCGGGGTGGCTGGTGCTGGGCAGCTACGCCGTGCTGGGCGGGCTGTCGTGGATGGGGCTGCGCCGCGAGCGCCTCGCGGACGCAGCGGTGCGCCATGCGCGGGAGCGGCATGAACAGCCGCGGATGCCGCGCGTGCGTCGGAGCGGGGCGCTGCTGGCGGGCGGGCTGACTCTCTTGCTCGGCGGCGGTTGGGCGTGGTGGATCGCCGGCTGGGGCGCGCGGCCGTCGTGGCATGCGCTGACGGTGCTGGCGGTGGGCAGCGGGAGCGCGGCGGTGCTCACCGCGCCGGATGGATCGGCGGCAGTGTTTGACTGTGGGACGCTGCACAACTTCGACGCCGGCGAGGTGACACGCCGCGCGCTGCGACACTTGCGGGCAAAAGGCCCTGTGGCGCTGACCGTGTCTCACGATAACTTCGACCACTACAGCGGCGCGGCGACGCTGATCGCGTCGCAACTCGCCCGGCAGGTGCTGGCGCCGGCGGGGTTCCTGGCCGCTCGGGAGTATTCGGCAAGCGTGGCGCAATTGATCGAGGATTGCGGCGGATTGGAGCGTTTTCAGTTGCTGGCCGCGGATGATGAGTTGATGGTCGGCGCGGCGCGGTGCGACGTGCTGTGGCCGCCGGCGGACCTGCCGCCGGGCTTCTCGGCCAACGATCAATCGCTGGTGTTTCGCGTGACAATCGGGTCGCGGTCCCTGTTGGTGACGGGGGATATCGAGGCGGCGGCGATGCAGGCGCTGCTCGACGCAGACGATCGGGGCAACATGGCGCTGGCGTCGGACGTGCTGGTTGCACCGCATCATGGGAGCATCGAACGTGTAACCGGGGAGTTTCTGCGGACGGTGAATCCGCGGGTGATCCTGGTTTCAACGGGTCGATCGCGCGACCGATTCCGCGACCTCGTGCGTGAGACGCTGGGAGAAGGTGTCCGCGTGTTGAGCACGCGCGAGATGGGAGCGATTGAGGTGCGAGTGCATGCGGACGAACAGGTCGAGGTCCGAACGCCATTCGCGCGCGGGGTGGATGAGGCGGCGGCGAGGATCGGGCCGCATTAGACCCCGAAGCACGCGGGGTTACACCGCGCTGACCGGCTCCAGCACAAACCACCGGCGTTCCGGCCGCACGCGCACCAGCGGGTTTCGCGGCTCATGGTCCAGGATCAACAGCCAGTCGCGCTCCGCGGCTGCGGCCAGCAGCGCGCGCTTGGAGTCACGGTTGTCCAGCGGCAGCACGTCGTAGGCCATGTTGTAGGCCGCGCCGGCGTGGGCCGCGGTGGGCAGCACGTCGCCGACGAAGACGGCCGTGCGGTCGCGCCCCTCGATGAGGACGGACTGGTGGCCGCGGGTGTGGCCGGGGGTGAGGCGAGCGCGGACGCCGGGGATGATCTCAACGTCGCCGTCCAGCAGCCGCCAGGCGTCGGCGGCGTCGATGGGGGTGTAATTCTCCTCGCGGTAGGTGCTGGTCATGATGCCGAAGTTGGCGCGCGCGTCGTCAAATTCCCGCCGCTGCACGTGCACCGTTGCGCGCGGAAAAAAGCGATGAAGCGTCTCGTCCGCGTCGGCGCGGTGCGTCAACCCGCCGGCGTGGTCGAAATGCAGGTGCGAGAGAATCACGTCGTCGATGTCCTCGGGGCGGCAGCCGGCGGCGCGCAGGCCGTGCAGGAGCCAGTGCTGCACGTCGATCGCGTACATGGCCTGCTCCTTGGCCTCATACTTCGCCCCGTGGCCGGTTTCGATTAGCGCCCGTCGCGCAGTCGGCCCGTCCGTCTCGATCAGAACGCAGTTGCACGCCAGGCGGATGCGGTTCTCAGCGTCGGCGGGCGTGGAGCGGGTCCAGAGCGGCTTGGGGATGATGCCGAACATCGCGCCGCCGTCGAGGCTCAGCGCTCCACCGGGAATGAGCGTGATGCGGATGCCGCCGAGGTCGATCGTCATATTCGCTCCGGATACCGCCGATTGGCGGGTAATGCGCTGTTTTGCTTACGTTTGTCGGCAGTTGTGCGTGAGCCGCTGCGGGCCGATGCGACCGGCGGACGGATCGCGGCTATCATACGGCTCGGCGTAGTGGTTCGGCGTGCCGAGCGGGCGCGCGAACTGCGTGGTCGGCACCCTCCCCGCTCCGGGCGAAATCGACGCAGATGCCCATCCGCTGCCTGTGCCTGGACGTGGACGGCGTGCTCACCAGCGGGCGGCTGTGGGTGGATGATGCGGGTCGGCCGCTGCGCGCGTTTCACGTGCAGGACGGGCTGGCGATCCGCTGGTTTCAGCGACTCGGTGGCGAGTGCGTGATCATCACGGGCAAGGAATCGAACGGCGTCGCGGCGCGTGCCCGCGAACTGGACATCCGGCACGTGCGACAGGGGGTGGAGGACAAGCGCGCGGTGATGGACGAAGTGCTGGAGAGCCTGAAGATTCCGCGGGAGCAGGTTGCGGCGATCGGTGACGATCTGCCCGATCTGCCCATGCTGCGGAATTGCGGCTTTCCCATCGCGGTGGCGAACGCGAGTGCGCCGGTTCGCGCTGCCGCACGATATGTCACACGGAAGCGCGGCGGCGGCGGAGCGGTGCGCGAGGCGATTGAGCTGCTGCTGTCGCGCGAGGGGCGCTGGAATGAGGTGATCGCGCACTACGAACGGCAGGCGGGAAGCGGGGGGATGGGCGAATGATCCGCAACCTGGTGCTGCTGATCGGGTCGGTGGCGGTGCTGGCGCTGATCTTTCTGGGGTATTCGCGGATCGTCTCCGATCCTCAGCGGCACGATGAGGCCCGCGACGCGGAAAAACTGGCGCTGCCGGCGGCGCGCGGCGGCGGGGAGCCGCTGACCATCGGCGACGTGACCGTGCCGCCGGGTGGCCGGTTTCACTTCACGCGCTACGACCCGAACTCCGGCAAGCCGCGCGAGCGCATCAGCGGGAGCGAATGGCGTCCCGTGCCAGGCTCGCGCGACGAGGTGTTTGTCATTGAGCCGGAACTGACACTGCGCCTTCCCAGCGGCATGCTCGCGACCATCCGCGCACGCGAAGCGCAGATGCGGATCGACCGCGTCAATAACCGACAGGCGGAGCCGAAGCTCGGGCGGCTCAGCGGCGGCGTGCAGATCGAGATTGACCGCGAAACGCTCGCGGAGCGCACGCCGCTGGCCGATCGCCCGGAGGACCGCATCGCGATTGCGATGTCGGACATGGATTTTGACCTGGAGCTGGGGCGGCTCGCGACGGAGGGCAAGGTCGAAATTGAATCGGTGATGTTCACCGCCCTGGGGGCTGGGCTGAGCCTGGAGTGGAACCGCGCCGCCAACCGGCTTGAACGGCTGGAGCTCAAGCGCGGCGACGAGCTGGTCCTGCTGGGCGGTAACGGGCTGTTCGGAGCGGCCGAGCCCGCGACACCGGCGGTGGGAGAGACGGTCGGCGCGCCGGCGAGCGCACCGGCGGCGGGTGCGGTCGCGCTCGATGAGCGCGGCGTGTCGCGCCGGCAGCCAACGACCTACGAATTCAGCCTCAGCGGCGGAGTGGAAGCGGACCAACGGCTGGATGGGAACTCGGTGGGCGGACTGAGCGCCTCCGCGCTGCGGATCGTGTTCGACATGGGCGGCGGCGGCGCGGGCGTCCTGCCCGGGCGCAGCACTTCGCGACCGGCCGGCGGCGAGCACATGGTGCTGAAGTGGGGCGGTCCACTGCTGATGACCCCGATCGAGGGCGCGGCTCCCGCCCCGCGCGCGCGGCGGCGCTTCTTTGCCGACGGCCCGCGGGTGGAACTGCGACGCGGCGACGCCAGAATCGAATGCGGCGGGCTGGAGTATTTTGACGACACGCAGCAGGTGTGGCTGCGCGAGCGACAGGACGGACCAATCGCGTTTCAGATCGGTCCTTCGACGCGCGTCCGGGCCGATGCGGTGTACGTGGATCGCAGCATTGACGTCGTGAAGCTGATCGGAAATGTCACGATTGACTCAGACCGTCGAGCGGACGTCGGCGGATCCGGCGGCGCGGATCCGGCGGGTGCCTCGCGCAGTTCCACGCCGGGCGCCTCCGGGCCGTCGGGGATTCGCGCCGCGCTCTGGGCCGAGCTGTATCTCCAGCCGCACAGCGCCGCGGTCCCGAGCAGCGCGGAAGAGGCAGCCGCGTCTGGGAGCGGTGAGCCGCGTGCGACGGATTCCAGCGTGGCGGCGGAGCGTCCGGCGTCCGAAGTCGCGGGTGGCGCGTCGATCGGCGGCGTTGATCCGTTGCTGGGCGGCGGTGGGATTCGACGGGCCGTGTTCGCGGGAGACGTGGTCGTCGGCATGGGAGGTCAGAGGCTGACCGCTCAACGCATCGACGCGCAATTCCGTCCGCGCGTCGGCGATGAGCCGTTCGAGGCGTTGCTGACCGAGGCGATTGCCGGCGGCGACGCATCGCTCACGGGTGCTGCGGAGTCTCTCACGGCGCAGGAGATTCGCGTCGTCTTCGCCAATGACGGGCGCGGCGCGCTCTATCCGCGGATGCTCGACGCCAACGGCGCAGTGGACATCAGCCAGGAGCGGAATTCGATCCGCGGCGAGCGCGTGGTCGCCGATCTGGGGCCGCCGCCGGCGGATGGTTCGGCGGCGTTCGTGCTGCAGGCGCTTTCCGTGCAGGGGCGGGCGCAGCTTCGCGCTCCGGGGGAGCGCGTCAACGTCCGCGGTCGTCAGATCGAGGCGGTGTTTTCCGGCGCGAGCGAGCTGCATCACGCCGTCGTCCGCGGCGACGCGGCCCAGCCGGGGCGCGTCCGCGCGGGAGAATACGCCGTCACCGGGCAGGAGATTTTGATCAATCAGCCGGCGCAATCGCTGCGGGTGGACGGTCCCTCGCGCCTCGAGCTGCGCTCCAGCGTCGGCCTGCGCGGCGAGCGCCGCGCCACGCGCGAGCGGCTCACAATCCGCTCGTCGCGCTCGCTGCACGTCGATGGGCAGGGCAACCTGGTCACGTTCGCGGGGGATGTCGAGGCGCGCTCCGGCGAGGAATCCCTGCTGGCCGATCGCCTCACGCTGACGCTGCGCGACGCCGAACCGGTGGCACGGCCCCCCGGCACCATCGGGCTGCTGGTGTCGCGCTGGCGCGAGGAGCTGCAGCGCGTCGGCTGGATTACCGCGCCGCGCCCCGCGCCCTTTGCATCTTCACAGCGGCCGGCTGCGAAAGAGCCGCTGCTGCTGGAAGCATCGAACGCGGCGGTGCTGAGCGAATCGCCCGATCCGGCCGGCGGCGCGCCGCTGGTGCACTCGAGCATTCGCGCCCCGCAGATCCGCGTGGACGTGCCGACGCGCGTGATCTACGCCGTCGGAAAAACTTCGCTGCTGCTCACGAATCGGCGATTGTCCGACTCGCCGGACGACGCGCCGGAGGGGCTGGGGCTGCCGTCGGCGCTGGTGTCGGGCGGGCCGAACCAGACGGCGATGCAGTCCGAGGGCGGAATGACCTATGCCATCGGCGCCGATCGCGATGGCGTGCGTCGCGACTCGGTGCTGTTCGAAGGCGGCGTCGTATTTGCCCATCGTGCGGGGCGCGAGATGGTGGACCTGCCGTCGATGCTGCCGGGGCTGGTCGAGGACGAACAGGCGCTCGCGCGGTTACGCAGTCGCGCGACGCTGCTGGAGTGCGCCCGGCTGGAGGCCACTTTCGCGGCGTCCGCTTCCGCGTCCGCGTCCGCGGATCGACTGCAGCTCGAATGGCTCGTCGCCCATGACAACGTATTTCTGCGGGATCGGCAGGGCGAAGGCGTCCGCGAGGTCCGCGGCGACCGCTTGGAATTTGATCGCGCCCGCGCGATCGTCGGCGTCATGGGTTCACCGGCGCGGATCGAGTTCCTGAACGTGGCCGCCAACCGTTACGACCAGCCCGCGGTCGGCCCGCGGTTTGAGATCGACCTGAACACGGGCATGCCGCGCGCCGCGGAGGCGCGTGGCGAGTTCAATCGTCGTTGACCGGTCCCTGCGCCGGGCGATCGGCGGGGTTCAGTGCCAAAATGCGTCAGTCGGCGCTGTTTCGCCGCACCTGGTGTTTATCTGCAACCGTGGAGAACATCGTCGTGTCTCACCGCAAATGCGCGTTTACGCTTATTGAGTTGCTGGTGGTGGTGACGATCATCGCGCTGCTGGTGTCGATCCTGCTGCCGTCGCTGTCGGCGGCGCGCGCGACCGCCCGCGGGACGGTCTGTGCGGCCAACCTTCGTCAGCTCGGCGTCGGCTGGACCTATTACGCGGATCAGAACAACGGCGCGATTGTGCCGGGGCGGCCGGGGCGATTCGTGGACAACGCGCAGAATTCCTATTGGGTCGGCAACGGCTACCAGTTCCGGCCGCGCTGGTTCGTGCGGCTGGGTGCGGAGACTGGGTTTTATGCGTTTCAAACGCCCAGCACCGACCCTGCGGACGACAACATCAAGCGCGTCGACGGCAACCGCGTGTTTCTCGATCCGGAGACCCCCGAGCGCGACAACAACCGCAATTACGCCTACGGCTACAACTACCAGTTCCTCGGAAACGCGCGCTTCCGCACCGGCGGCAAGGGCGCCGGGTTCATCCGCTGGCCGGTGCGCATCGAGCGAATCATCGGGCCGCGGACGGTGATGGCGGCGGATGCACTGGGAACGGCGGCGGGCAAGGCGAGGGCGGCCCGCACGGCCTATCGGCAGAATGGCTCGGGGGATTTGTTCGCTGTCGGCAATCACGCCTGGTCGCTCGATCCGCCGCGGCTGACGGCGACCAGCGACACCTGCGACGACTCGAATCGCGGTCCGGCAAACCGTTCGGCGGTCGAGATGCGGCATCGCGGCGCGGCGAATGTGCTGTGGTGCGACGGGCATGTCTCGCGCGAGACGTATTCGTCGCTGGGGTACGCGGAGAATTCCGACGGCAGTATCGCGTTCGACGGAGTGGACACGACGAATCGCTCGTTCGACGGCACCGGGCGGGATGATGATCCCCCGTCGATCGAATAGGCGCGAAAGGATCGAGCAGGCCGGATGGCTGAGATGGGAGTCGTCATGCGTTTCGGGTTGTGCGTGAGGTCGGCGCTGCTGGCCGGTTTGGGCGCCTGCGTGATCGGCGCGCCGGCGGCCGCCGATGAGGGCATGTGGTTGTTCAACGGCCTGCCGCGCGAGGCGCTGCAAAGCCGCTACGGTTTCGAGCCGTCGGCCGAGTGGCTGGAGCGCGTGCAGAAGTCGGCGCTGCAGTTTGACGGCGCGTCCGGCTCGTTCGTGTCGCGCAGCGGGCTGGTGCTGACGAACCACCACGTCGGCAGCGACCAGATACACAAGCTCTCCACGCCGGAGCGAGATCTGATGCGCGACGGCTTCGTCGCGCGCTCGCTCGCAGAGGAGATCCCCTGTGCGGACCTCGTGCTGCGCTCGCTCACGCGGATCGAGGACGTGACCGCCGACGTGAAGCGCGCCGCGGAGGGGCTCAGCGGCGAGGAAGCCAGCGCTGCGCGGCGGGCCGCGGTCTCGCGGATCGAGAGCGCCGCGCGCGAGGCCGGCTCGCAGGACGCCAGCGTCGTGACGCTCTATCACGGCGCGCGGCACCACCTCTACCACTATCGGCGCTATACGGACGTGCGGCTGGTGTTCGCGCCGCACAGCCAGGTCGCGTTCTGGGGCGGGGATCACGCCAACTTCGGCTACCCGCGTTTCAACCTCGACATGTGCCTGTTCCGTGTCTACGAGAACGGCAAGCCGCTCGAGCCGGAGCACCACCTGCGCTGGTCGGAGTCCGGCGCCGCCGACGGCGACCTGATTCTGGTGGCCGGTCATCCGTGGCGGACGCAGCGCCTGCTTACGGTGGATCACGTGCGATTCGTCCGCGACGTGGATCTGCCGCTTTCACTCTTCGAAGCCTGGCGGCGCGAATCCATCTGGCAGCAGTACGTCAACCGCGGGTCCGAGGAGCGGCGGATCGGGATGGAGGCGCTGGGCGGCGTGCAGAATCGTCGCAAGGCGCGGGCCGGGGTGCTGGCCGGGCTGCTGGATCCATCCGTGATGGACGCGCTGCGCACCGCAGAACATCGCGTGCGCGCGACGGCGACGGTTGTCGAGGACGCGGCCGATCCGTGGCGGCAGATCGGCGAGGCGTGCGACCGGTACCGCGCGTTTCACGCGCGCCATGTGGCGACCGGCGGCAATCGGCCGTTCCGTTCGGCGCTGGCGAGCATCGCGCTGGACCTGGTGCGCCTTGCGGAGGAGCTGCCCAAGCCCAGCGGCGAGCGGCTGGTGGAGTATCGCGACACGGCGCTGGATGGGTTGTATGTCGGGCTGTATTCGCCCGCCCCGATCTACCCGCCCTTTGAGATCGAGAGCATCGCGGCGGGACTGTCGTACCTGGCAGAGTTGTTCGGCGCGGAGGATCCGTTGGTGACGGCGCTGCTGGACGGGCGCTCACCCCGCGCGCGGGCGGAGCAACTGGTCGGGGTGACGAAGCTGGCCGACGTCGCCGAGCGCCGCCGACTCGCGGAAGGCGGGCGCGCGGCGATCGAAGCTTCGGAGGATCCGCTGCTGCGGTTTGTGCGGGCGTGGGATGCGGAGGAGCGCCGCCTGCGGGCGCGCTTTGATCGCGAGGTCGGGTCGGTGCTGGACGCCGCTTACGCCCGCATCGCGGCGGCGCGGTTCGAACTGGACGGGGACCGGGTGTACCCGGATGCAACAGGCACGCTGCGGTTTTCCTTCGGGCCGGTGCGCGGGTACGAGGAGTCCGGGCGCGACGTGCCGCCGTTCACCACCTATGGCGGGCTGTATGAGCAGCAGGCGCTGCGCGCGGGCGACCCCGCGTTCGCGCTGCCGGCGGTGTGGAGCGAGCGGCGCGACAAGCTGAACCCGCGGACCCCACTGAACTTCGTATGCACGGCCGACATCATCGGCGGCAACTCGGGCAGCCCGGCGCTCAATCGGGCGGGCGAGGTGGTCGGCGTCGTGTTCGACGGCAACATTCAATCACTGATCTGGGACATGCGCTACACGGATCAGCAGGCGCGGGCAGTATGTGTCGATTCGCGCGGCATCGTCGAGGCGCTGCGCGTGATCTATGACGCGCCGGCGCTGGTGGATGAGCTGCGCGGCAGCCGGTAAGCCCGCGGCCGGGAGCGCTTGCCGGAATGTTGCGGCAGCCGGTGGGGCGTTCCCGCCGATAAGCTGTTGGAGACGTATCGCCGCCCGCAAGCTGCCGCGCAGGGATTGCGCGTCCGTGGGCGGTCGGGGCGCGTGCGCGGAGCCGATTCTCGATGGCCGACCAGGTCGCACGACAGCCGATCAGCGCCGACTACGCGCGGGCCGTGCTCGCAGCGCGTGCAGCGCCGCGCGGCTCGATGGTCGAGAATTACGCGACCGCGGCGGTGGTTACGTTCCTGATGATCCTGGGCTTTGCGATTCTCGCACCCGGGTGTCGGCACTGGTTCGTGATGCCGCTGTGGATCTGCGGGATCCTGGCCGGGGCGGACATCGTGGCGTGGATCCGCGGTCAGCTCGACAACTTCGACCCGCGCGCGATGATCGGCATCCTGGCCTATCACGGCTGCGCCGTCTCCCCGCTGCTGCACATGTTCCACGGGAACGACGCGTTCACGCCGTATTTCAACAGCCAGATAGAGGATTGGGGTTACTGGTTCGGCGTGATGTCGGGCTTCAACGCGCTGGGACTCGTGATATTTCACCTGGTCCAGGCCCGCACCTATCGCGCGACCCGCCCGCTACGCACGACGTGGCAGGTGGATGACAGTCGCTTTCTGAACGTGCTGCTGTGGGCGATTGCCGTCTCCGCGGTGGCCACGGCGTTCATCATCCTGCGGTTTGGCGGCCTGAAGCGGGATTCGGATTTCCTTCAGACCGGCGGCGACGCGCTGGTGCACACAAGCTGGGTGCTGATGCTGGGCGACCCGCTCGGGTTGCTGATCGCGATGGGAGTCGTGCGGGCGCTGTCGGATCCGCGGCGGCGCAAGTCGATCGCGACGATCGCGGTCGTGCTGGTGGCTTTGGCGGTGGCGCAGTTCCTGATCCTCGGCCTGCGCGGCAGCCGCAGCGCTCTGCTGTACGTGCTGTTCATGGTAGCGGGCATGTGCCACTACCGGCTCGGAAAGATCAAGGTTCGCTGGGTGCTGCTCGGCGGCGTGCTGATGCTGGCGTTTGTCTATTACTACGCATTCTTCAAGCGCATGGGCGCACAGGGCTTCCAGGCGCTGCAAAGCACCGAGGCGCGCCTGGCGCTCGAAGCGCGGACGGGCATCACCTTCACCGGCATCCTGCTGGGCGATCTCTCCCGCGCGGAAATGCAGACGTTCATGCTGCATCGTCTCTATAACCACTCGGATCGATACCGGCTGCGCTACGGCCAGACCTACTGGCGCTCCGCGCTGACCGTGATTCCGCGCGCCATCTGGCCCGACAAGCCGCCCGGCAAGGAAGAGGCCGGCACGAATTTGCAGTACGGCGAAGGAACCTTCCGCCTGAACGTCAGTAAATCCACGCGCGTGTACGGGCTGGCGGGTGAGGCCATGCTGAACTTCGGCACCTTCGGAATTCCGATGATGTTCGCGGTGTATGGCTGGCTGGTGGGGTGGTATCGACGGAAGCTGTCGTCATTGCGCGCGGATGACGCGCGCCTGTTCATCGTCCCGATGTTCTCGCTGGCGCTGATCCTCACCTTCTTCGCCGATTCGGACAACCTGATCTTCGGCCTGCTGAAGAACGGCACGCTGCCGACACTGGTGGTGGTGCTGGGCAGTGTGCGCGCGGCGACTGCGCTGCGCAGATAGCAGGTCCGCGCGCGGCCCGGCTCGCACGACGACGGGCATGACGCGCCTCGCTCGCTCGATTGCTGAACAGGATCCGCTCATGACGCGACACTGGACGGACGCCGTGCCTGCGGAGCGCTTCTCGCGCGGCCACGTCGTCGTCCTGTGTGTGGCGGCGGCGCTGCTGGTCGCGTCGGGAGTGCTGTTTCTTTCGGAGGCGCCGCGATCGGGTGGATCGGCGATAGACCCTCCGACGCCGGCAGCCGTGCATCCCCCAGTGCATCCGGTCGCGCCGGATCGCGCAGCACAGCCGGTCGCCACGAGTGCGCAAGGCCCGAGTGGACAGGACCAGGACGCGCAGCACCCGAGTGCTGAATTCGAAGGGAATCTGCCGGCGCCAGTCGCCGCGCAGGAGCCTGCGCCTCCGGCAGCGTCATTGCCCGCGGCTCAGGTGACGTGGCCCACGTCAGATCGCTGGTTGCACTTTTCCGCGGGGGCAACGCCCGGCCCATTGAAGTGGTCCGGCCCGCGGACCGACGCGATCCTCGCGCCGCCGATCATCTGGGCGGCGCAGGCGTCAGCTGAGGAAGGCGGCGCGGCGGGGCAGGAGCGCTTGTTGAGGTTCATCCGGCAGCGCAACCCCGGAGCGCGGATCGGCCGGTATTTTTCCTGCTGCACCATCCGTCCGCGTCCGCTTTATCACCCGCCGGAGAGCGTACCGGCCGAGGCGCTGGATGGGATGTTGATGAATGCCTCGTGGTCGCCGCAGGAGCCGGGGCGGCGCTACATCGACATCCGGCGCGAGGACGTGCGCCGGCGGCTGGCGGGGCTGCTGGTGAGCGGGGCGCGGCGGGAGAACTTCCTGGCGCTGGACAATTTCATCTTCGAGTTCGGCGGCAACCCCGATGGCACCACCCGTCAGGAGTGGAGCGACGCCAACTACGCGTTGCTGTCGGAGATTTACGCCCAGGCGCGCCGGGCGGCCCTGCCGGTCGTCCTCAACGCGGCCACGCGCCCGGAGGAGACCTGGGCACGGGTGACGGCCCATTGCGACGGCATCCTGTTCGAGATGCCGTTTCATCCGAACATGCGGCGCGATCCGGCGCTGCTGGAGCGGGAGATGGCGGCCTATCGCGCCGCGCTGGACGCGGGCAAGCTGGTGTGCCTGATCCCGATCACGCCCGCCAACCACACGCTGGCCCAGAAGCTCGAGGAGCAGCGGCTCGTCGCCGCCGGGGCGATGCTGGTCCGTGAGGCGGGCGATGCGATCTTCGTTGCGCAGACGCTGTATCAACCGACGCCGGCGGACTGGATGGAGTGGCCGGCGCGACTGGGACCGGCGCAGGGGCGCTACCGGGTGGAGGGGCGGGAGATGACGCGAGAATTCGAGCGCGGCGTGCTGCGGGTGGATTGGGCCGCCGGACGGGTGACGCTTGGGTCGCGCGCCGCGGTGCGCGAGGGCGGATGAGGCGGGATTGACGCTGGGGGCGGGGGTTTCGATAATCACGGGCTCAGCCGCGGTCGTGCGATGCCCGAGTCGGTAGAGCGCTTCCGCGGCCGATTCGTCCCACCGTCCCCGTCTTCAGGAGCCCGTCTCATGGCATACACGCTGCCCGCACTGCCCTACGCCTTCGACGCCCTCGCGCCGCACATCGACGCGCGCACGATGGAAATTCACCACGGCAAGCACCACCAGGCGTACATCAACAACGCCAACAAGGCGCTCGAGGCGCACCCCGATCTTGCAAAGCTCTCCGTCGAGGAGTTGCTGCGAAAGATCACCACCGTGCCGGACTCGGTCCGCCAGGTGCTGATCAACAACGCCGGCGGGCACGCGAATCACGCGCTGTTCTGGGAGCTGATGGCGCCGCCGGGCAAGGGCGGTGAGCCGAAGGGCGCGCTGCTCGAAGCGATCAACGCCGCTTTCGGCGAGGTCGGCAAGTTCAAGGAGCAGTTCGCCGCGGCGGCCGCATCGCGCTTCGGCAGCGGCTGGGCATGGCTGGTGATCGACGGCGGCGGCAAGCTGGCCGTGCAGTCGACCGCCAACCAGGACTCGCCGCTGATGCAGGGGCATACGCCGATTCTCGGATTGGATGTCTGGGAGCACGCCTACTACCTGAATTACCAGAATCGCCGGCCCGATTACGTCGCGGCGTGGTGGAACGTCGTGAACTGGAATCGCGCCGGCGAGCTGTTCGCCGCGGCGCGGCGCTAGGCCCCATCGCGACGGGAATCCTCGATGACCGCTGCCCCGCTCTGGCGGCCCGATCCGGATCGCGTCCGCGCTTCGCAAATGCACGCGTTCCTGGAGCGCGTCGCGGAGCGGCACGGCGTCACGCGAGATCATGAATCTCTGCGGCGCTGGTCGATCGAGCGCTGCGACCTGTTCTGGGCGGAGATGATGGAGTTCGCGCAGGTGCGCCTGCGCCACGCGCCTTCCGCGACGTTCAGCGGATCGGGGATGCTCGGCACGCGCTGGTTCCCCGAGGCGCGGCTGAACTATGCCGAGGACCTGCTGCGTTTCAGCGGCAGCGACCCGGCGATCCTCTTCGAGAGTGAAACCGGTGCGACGGCGACGCTCTCGCGCGACGCCCTGCGCGAGTCGGTGCGCTGCGCGTCGGCGGCGCTGATCGTGGACGGTGTGCAAGTCGGCGATCGGGTGGCGGCGTACATGCCGAACCGTCCGGAGTGCGTGACGCTGATGCTGGCGGCCGCGGCGCGCGGAGCGATCTGGTCAAGCTGTTCGCCGGACTTCGGCCCACAAGGCGTGTTGGACCGCTTCTCGCAGATCGAGCCGGCGGTGCTGCTGGTGGCCGACGGCTATTCCTACGGCGGCAAGCGGATCGACACGCTCGATCGCGCCGCCGCCATCGTCCGGCGGTTGCCATCGTTGCGGCGGCTGGTCATCGTTCCCTACCTGGGCGACGCGGCAGCGGCCCTGCGCCATCCGGAGATCGAGGCATTGCGTCGTGAGCGCGGCGACGCGCTGGCGATCAGCAGTTGGGAGGAGTATCTGGGTGCGCAGCGCGCGGCGCAGCCGCTGTCGTTCGAGCCGCTGCCCTTCGATCACCCCCTGTTCATCATGTATTCCTCGGGCACGACCGGCGTGCCCAAGTGCATCGTGCACGGCCACGGCGGCTCGCTGTTGCAGCACATGAAGGAATTGATGCTGCACACCGATCTGCGCGAAGGCGATTCGATCCTGTATTTCACCACCTGCGGCTGGATGATGTGGAACTGGCTGGTCAGCGGGCTGGGCGTCGGCGCGACAGTGGTTTTGTACGAAGGCAGCCCGACCCATCCGACCGTGCACCGCCTATGGGAACTGCTGGCTGCTCGACGGGTCACCGTGTTCGGAACTTCTCCAAAGTTCCTGGCGGCGTGTCAGAAGGCGCATCTACGCCCCGTCGCGGAGCATGACCTGTCGGCGCTGCGCACGATCCTGAGCACCGGCTCGCCGCTGAGCGATGAGCTGTTCCATTATGTGTACGCGGACGTGAAGCACGACGTGCAACTGGCCAGTATCTCCGGCGGAACGGACATCCTTTCATGCTTCATGCTGGGGAATCCGCTGTTGCCGGTGTGGGCGGGCGAGATCCAGTGCCGCGGGCTGGGGATGGACGTGCAGGCGTGGGACGGCCCGCGCCACGCGGTCACGGGTCGCAAGGGCGAGCTGGTTTGCTGCGCGCCCTTTCCGTCGCAGCCGGTCGGTTTCTGGAACGATCCCGACGGACGGCGCTACCGCGCCGCGTACTTCGATCACTTCGGCGAACCGCTCGTCTGGCGTCACGGCGATTTCATCGAGATTCGCGAGACGGGCGGCGTGGTGGTCTACGGCCGGTCGGACGCCACGCTCAACCCCGGCGGCATCCGCATTGGCACCGCCGAGATCTATCGCATCGTCGAGGCGCTGCCGGAGATCGTGGACAGCGTGGTCACGGCCCGCCGCACGCCGGACCAGGATGAGGAGGTCGTGCTTTGCGTGGTCCTGCGAGCGGGGCTGGCGCTCGATCGGGCGCTGGAGCAGCGCATTCGCGAGGCCGTCGCCGCGGGCGCGACGCGGCGGCACGTGCCGCGTTACATCCGGCAGGTGACCGCGATTCCGTACACGATCAGCGGGAAAAAGGTGGAACTGGCGGTGCAGCAGATGCTGCATGGGGAGGACGTGGCCAACCGGGATGCGCTGGCCAACCCGGAGGCGCTGGAGCAGTATCGCAGGCTGGTGTGACCCGCCGGGCGCCTCGACCCTCCCGCCGACGCTTGCCGGGAAGCCATGCGCTCGCCTACAGCCCGTATTCCTTGATCTTTCGATAGAGCGTGCGAACGCCGATGCCCAGCATCTTGGCGGCCTGCTCGCGGTTGCCGTTGGTCGCGCGCAGCGCCAGCTCGATCGCGCGACGCTCGATCTGCGCCATGGTCATGCCGGCCAGCCCGTGACCGGCGGGCGCCAGCTCTCGTGAGCCGCGGATCTCCTCCGGCAGATCTTCCAGCTCGATCTGGCGGTCAGCGACCTCCACCGCGGTGCGCTCGATCACGTTCTTGAGCTCGCGCACGTTGCCCGGCCAGTAATGCTTGCACAGCGCGTGCATGGCCTCGCTGGAGACGCCCGGCGCGTGCGTGCCGTGCTCCTCGTTGGCCCGCAGCAGCAGGTGATCCACCAGCAGCGGGATGTCGGCCGGCCGCTCGCGCAGCGGCGGCACCTCGATCACGAACGTGTTGAGCCGGTAGAACAGGTCCTCGCGAAACTGGCCCTCCTCCACCAGCTTGCTCAGGTTGCGATGCGTCGCCGCGACCAGCCGCACGTCCACGCGGCGCACGTCTGTCGATCCAACCGGTGTGATTTCGCGCCGCTCCAGCGCCCGCAGCAGCTTGGCCTGCATGGAGGTCGGCATGTCGCCGATCTCATCGAGGAAGAGCGTGCCGCCGTCGGCGGCGAGAAAGTACCCCTTGCGGTCGGAAACTGCGCCGGTGAAGGCCCCTTTCACGTGCCCGAACAGCTCGCTTTCGAGCAGGTTCTCGTTGAGGCCGGCGCAGTTGACGACCTTGAAGGGGCGGCGGGCGCGATCGGAATGCGCATGGATCGCCTGCGCGATCAGGTCCTTGCCGGTGCCGGTTTCCCCGTAAATCAGCACCGTCATCTTGGTGCGGGCGGCCTTGCGAATGCGCTCGATGATCTTCTGCATGATCGGCGCCGTGCCGACGATGCCCAGGAAGCTCTCCTGGCGGTGCTCCTCGATCTGTGTGCGCAGGAGGCGATCCTCGCGCCGCGCGACAGCCTTGGCGGCGGCCGCGGCAACGGCGGCGGCGCGCGTGCTCAGCGACGCGTCGGGATCAAGCCGCTGGATGCGGACGTGGCGAACCGCCGGCAGTTCGCCGACCGGTCCGTCGATCAGCAGCGTGGCGTCGCGGGCGGCGCCGTCGAGCAACTCCGCCAGCACGGGCGGCGCAGCGGCGTGCCCGGCGGCGCTCTGCACGAGCACCACGTCCGGGGCGCGGGCGCGGATGGAGTCCTGCGCGTCGGCCAGCGAGGACATCACCACGCCGGAGTGTCCGCGCTGGCGCAGCTCGTCGCGGAGCCGTGCGCCCTGGTCTTCGTCGTCGGTGAGTATCAGCACGAAGCCGGTTTGGGCCATGCGTCCCTGTTCGCTCGGGCGGGCGAGTATACCGCGCTGGCGGCGGCGTGGCGGCCCGGGTCAGCACGCGCGCCGCGCCGTTGCGCGGCGGATCGGGTATCTTTCCCCGCACGCGGAGATTCGCTGCGCTCGGTCTCGTCGTCGGCTTGCGCCGTTCGGTATCACAGCGCGCTCGGCAGGGCATCGATGGCATCGGTCTGCTTCTACTTCCAGATTCACCAGCCCTACCGGCTGCGGCGCTACAGCGTCTTCGACACCCGGCCCGACTACTTTGACGACGCCGCCAACGGCGCGATCATCGCGCGCGTGGCGGAGCGCTGCTACCTGCCGGCCAACCGCGTCATCCTGGACCTGGTGCGAAAATACGAGGGGCGATTTCGCGTCGCCTATTCGCTCAGCGGCACGGTGATCGAGCAGTTGCAGCGCTGGATTCCGGAGGTGATCGAATCGTTTCAGCAGCTCGCGGCGACAGGCGCGGTCGAGTTCCTGAGCGAGACGCACCATCACTCGCTGGCGTTCCTGTACTCGCAGGAGGAGTTCCTGGAGCAGGTGGCGCAGCATCGCGCCCGGATTGAGTCGCTCTTCGGACTGCGACCGCAGGTCTTCCGCAACACCGAGTTGATCTACAACAACGACGTCGCGCGTGTCGCGCAGCAACTGGGCTTTTCGGCCGTGCTGTGCGAAGGGGCGGATCACACGCTGGGCGTGCGCACGCCGACGTACCTCTATCACCCGCCCGGCCAGCCGCAGATGAAGCTGCTGCTCAAGGATTACCGCCGCAGCGATGACATCGCCTTTCGATTCTCAAATCGCGATTGGCACGACTGGCCGCTGATGGCGGACAAGTTCGCGCTCTGGCTGCACAACGTCAACGGCTCGGGCGACGTGGTCAACCTGTTCATGGACTACGAGACCTTCGGCGAGCACCAGCGGGCCGAGACGGGCATCTTCGAGTTCCTGCGCTGGCTGCCGCATGAGCTGTTTCGCTATCCCGGCGACGATTTTCTCACGCCCAGCGAGGTGGCGGCGCGTTATCCATCGCACGGCGAGTACGACGTGCCCTTCATGATTTCGTGGGCGGATTCGGAGCGCGACCTTTCCGCCTGGCTGGGAAACGCGATGCAGTCCAACGCGCTGCACGAGGTGTATCGCGTGGAGGCGCAGGTGCGCGCCGCGGGCGATGAGGCGCTGCTGGCCGACTGGCGGCGGCTGCAGACCAGCGATCACTTCTACTACATGTGCACCAAGTCCTTCGCCGACGGCGCGGTGCACCAGTATTTCAACCCCTACGATTCACCCTACGACTCGTACATCAACTACATGAATGTGCTGGACAACCTGCGCACCCGCCTGCCGCAGCCCGCGGCCCGCCCGGCCCGCAAGGGCGGCAAGGCCCGGGCGCGCTAGCCGCGCCGCGCCAGCAGCGCGATTCGCATGTTCGAAAAGTCGCGGCGATCGACACACACCAGTTCGGTGTACTGCAAGTCCCAGAGATCGGTCTTCCCCGGAAAACGGAACACGATCACGCCCTGCGGCGCGAGCGCCGCGGCCGCGCGATCCATCATGTCCACGATCCGCAGCTCGTCGCGCGTGTCGGCGTATGGCGGATCCATGAAGATCAGCCCGAACCCGGACGCGCCCAGCCGCTCCTCCGAGGGGGCGGGGATAGCGCCCACCGCGGCGGCGCGAGGCGGCGGTGCGCCGGCCGTGTCGTAGCGCATGGTCCAGGCGTTGTCGGTGCGGACCAGCACGCGCGCCCGGTCGGCGATGCGCTCGACATTCGAGCGCAGCGTCGGCAGCACGCGCCGATCGCGCTCCACAAACACGCAGCCGCGCGCCCCGCGCGAAAGCGCTTCGATCCCGAGCGCTCCCGTGCCGGCAAAGACGTCCAGCGCGTCGAAGGGGGGGAGACCGCCGGGCAGCGCGTAGCGCGCGCCCAGGATGTTGAACAGTGTCTCCTTTACCCGGTCGGTGATCGGGCGGGTCTGCCCCACCTCCGGCGCCGCCAGGCGCATTCCTCGAAACTCTCCCGCAATCACTCGCAGCATCGTTACTCTCCACGCGGCGATACATGTCGCGGTCCATGTCTTACCCGTGCCAGGCGTTCAGGGTGGGCCGCGCGGATCCTCACCCGGGTGTGAACTCCCTTCCCCTCTTTCTCCCGGTTGATGCTGCGGCATCCGATTGCGGAGGCGCTCGTGGACGTCCGCATGTTGAGACAGTGCATTCGGTTCGTTATGTTCCCTTCATCAGCGTAACAAGCTGATCCAGCGCTTTCCCCCAGCCATCGTGAAAGCCCATCTCCATGTGGCGCTTGCAACTGTCGTGATCCGTATGGATCGCGAGAGCGGAATACCGCGTACCGTTGCCTTGGGGTGCCATTGCAATGACCGCAGTGAACAAAAACTCGGCGCAGGGCTTGCGGGCGTCGTTCGTGCCAGCCGGATTGACGGGTCGGTAGCCGGGCAGCAAGGCACTGGTCCACACGAGCTTGCGTTGCGGGACGATCTCCAGGTAGCACCCGTCGCCGGGAAACCGCTCTCCCTCCGGTGACTCCATTACGGTGCGGAACACTCCGCCGGGCCGCAGATCGATCTTACATTCGACCGTTCTCCAGGGCGCCGGCGTGAACCACCGTCGGATGAGATCGGGCTTCGTCCACGCGTCCCATACCAGGGCGGGCGAAACGTCCACGTGGCGTTCGAGCAGCAAGTCCAGTTTCGGATCGGGCGTGTGATCGATCGGCTGATACGCGAGCGGTGGCGGCGATGCGAGGCTCATGAGTTCTCCGGTTGAACGAGGGTGGTCAGAAACGTGTCGAGCTGATCGAGGCGGGACTCCCATATTCGTCGTTGCTGCGCAAGCCAGTGTTCGGCGGGCTTGAACGCGCGAGGCGCGAGCGAGTAAGTGCGCACGCGCCCGCTTTTGCGCGAACGCACCAGGCCGCTTGCCTCCAGCACGCCCAGGTGCTGCGTGAATGCGGGGAGCGACATGGCGAACGACTTTGCCAGGTCGGAAACCGGAGCGGGCCCGCGCGCCAGCCGGTGCAGCACCGCCCGGCGCGTGGGATCAGCGAGGCCGTGAAAAATGCGGTCAAGCGTTGCGGAACGGTTTGCCATGTACCTAAGTATAGCACGTCAAATACAAAGGTCAATGCCTAAGTGTGTGGTGGTGACCGATGCGCGGCGCCTCTCGAGCGGCGCGAAAGAAACTGGATTGCGCCGGTGCAATCGCCTGGAGGAAGCCGTGCCGACGCACCACGATCGGCTTCTTGAACGCAGCGAATGCAGGCCCGTGCCCACGCCTGATGCTTGCTACCGCAGATGGGCGTCCAGCGCGTTCACCAGCAGCGCTCGCACGCGTTCGTCCGGCAGGGCGCCCTCGACCAGCCGGGCCCGTAGCGGCGGGCCTCCAAGTGCGAGAATGCCGCCCAGCAACTCCACGATCGCGGGGTCGCGCAGGTCCGCTTCGAGCAGGCGCGAGTTGTCCGGCCAATCGCGCAACGTATCGCCGCGGCGCGCCCGCAGCACCGCCAGCGCCGCGTCGGCCGCGAAGCCGGGCAACCGTTCTCCGCCCGCGTTCGCGCGCAGCGTCTCCAGCGACGATTCCGCGCCGGGTGAACCGTCCTCTGCCGCAAGCAGCGCCGCCGCCAGTCGCGCCGCGGGCGAAACGCCCGATCGAGCGGCGTCGAGCAGTGCGGCAGCCCGCGGCGAATAGCCGATCCGTTCGGAGCGCCAGCGGCGGAGGGCCGCGACGGCCGAACCCGGCTCACCGTGCAACCCCGAGAGCAAAGCGTGCTCAAGCTGCCGGCGCGGTGTCACGACTCGCCGAGCAAGCGCCAGCGTCGGGTCCGTCAGCGGCGCTTCGTCGGACGCAGCTCCGCCCCGCGAGCGATCCCCACCCGGCGACAGCAACCCCAGGCCGACGGCCCACTCCGTCGTCGCGCGAACCGCTTCCTCGTCCACCATCTGCGGGTGCGGCGCCCGGGCGCCTGATCCGAGTACCGGACCGCCGACCCGCGCGATTGTCCACACGACTCGCCGTCGGACGAGCGGGTCGCGATCGAGCAACCCGGGCAGCAGTTCGGTGAGCAGCCGCTCGTGCAGCGAGCGGTACTGCGGCACGTTCTGCGCCAGAATCAGCAGTACCGCGGCGCGCACGTCCGTCGCAGCGGGGGCGGCCGCCGCGCCTTCGAGCGCTCGGCGGGCAGCGCGGATGCCGCTGACCACGTCCGCGGCCGATGCGCCGGCCGGCGCGGAGGGACGCGCCAGGTCAAAGATCGCCCGGCCGACGCCCTCTGTGGCCGGTTGTCCAAGCCAGCCGAGCGTCGTCCAATAATGCCGGAGCGCCTCGGCAATGACGGCATCGGGTTGTGTACGTAGCGCGGCCAGCCACTCATTTGAGCGCCGGCGCGCCTCCGCTATCGCGGATTGCGCGAATTCGTCGCCGATCAGCGCCGATCCTCGCTCCGCCGCCAAAAGTTGTTTCACGTGGATCAGCCATTGCTCGACCGCAGGCGCCACTGCGTCGGTGTCGCCGCTGCGGACCAGTGCCCGCAGTGCCGCATCGCGCAGCGCGGGGTTACGGGCGGCGGCGGCCAGTGCCGGCCGGCCGGCCGCCGACGGTTCGTTCGACAGGATGGCGACCAGGCCAAGCATGCCGCGCAGGCTGCGCGGGTCGGGCGCGCCGCCGGACAGCGCTTCACTCATTGCGGACGCGATGGCGGCGTGCCCCACAACTCCGGCGCGCTGCAACTCGCGGGCAGCGGCCTCGCGCGTCGGTGCGTCGCGCGCGGTCAGAACGCGTTGCACGAGCGCACGGGTGTGACCCTCTGCGTCGACAGTGGGGGGCGGGATCGGTTCACTCGAAACGACCTCCGGCGGCGCACGGCGAAGTGCCGGCACAATCAGGAATCCGGCGATCATCATCGCGACAGCCGCGAGGCTCAGCCCGAACCAGAACTTTGCGGAGAGCAGCCGCAGTCGGCGGCCCATCGGCAGCCGTGCGCCGGTGGTCGGGTCGCTGAGGCAGTGGCGGCATTGGCGCGTTCCGGGGGCCAGCGCAGCACGGCAGCGGGCGCAGGTCACGCCGCTGACCGCGGTGGCGGCGCGTTCCGCGGGGGCCGCCGTGGCCGGCAGCGGCACGGTGAACCCGCGGCCGCAGCGAGGACAGTTCCGGCCTTCGCCGGCGGTCCAGTCTTCGGCCAGGAGGATGCCGTTGCAATGCGGACATCTGATCTTCAGGGCCATTGCGGGTCATTATGCGGCGAAGAGGGGTGTCCGCGAAACCGCAGGGTGGTCGCCGTGGGCCGCGACAGGGGTGCAAGTCGGCGTCATAATGTCCGCCCGACCGAGCCGGCGGCCGCAATGGCGGACGGGGGCGGTGCGAACGAGGAGTCCGGAGCATGGTTCTCGAGAGCGGACCGGCGTCGCGCGATCGCAATTACTGGCTGATCGTGTTGACCATGTGCGTCGGGTTCTGCGTGTACTTCATCTATGACTGGCAGGTGGGCTACCCGGCCGCGAACCGAAAGTCCGGGACGGAGTGGCTGCAACAGAACATCCCCGGCGCGCAGGTGACGGAAGAGATGTTTGACGAGCGGCCGTCGAAGGAGATGTTCGAGGCGCTGCGCCTGGCGCCGCCGACGCGGCCGGACGAGGTTCATGAGCGACTGGGCGGTCCGCCGGCGCTGCGTAGACAGAACGGGCCGGATGAGCTGGTCGAGTACTTTCCATCCCTGTACGGTTGCGCCCTCGTGACGATCCGTGGCGGAGTGGTGGCGGCGAATATGGAGTGGCGGGACTGGAAGTATCCGCGCAACAAGATCGACGGGCAGTTCCATTTTGCCATTCTGACGGGCGTGCTGAGCCTGTACTTTCTCTATCGCGTCTACAAAGCCGCCACACTTCGGGCGGTGATCGATGACACCGGCATGACCTTCGGTGGGCGGCGCATCCCGTTCGACGCGATGCGCTCGCTGCGGGACTACAGCCCGAAGGGCTGGGTCGATCTGTATTACAACGTCGGCGCCGGGGATGTGCGGCTGCGCATCGACCGCGAAAAAATCCTGAAGTTCACCGAGATCATCGACCGGCTCTGTGAGGCGCGCGGCTTTCCGCACCCGATCCGCGAGTTTGAGGCAAAAAAAGCCGCAACCGAAGCCTCCTGACGTTCGCGCTCGCTGCGCTGCGTGAATCGCTGCACAAGGCCCATCTGATGCGGTATCGGTATTGCGTGATCGGGGCGGGACGGCAGGGAGTGGCGCTGGCCCACGACCTGCTCCTGAATTGCGAGGCGTCGCGCGTCGTGCTGGCCGACGCCGATGAGACGGCGGCGCGGCGATCCGTGCTGCGGCTGGTTGCGCTGCACCCGTCGCGCGGCGGCGACCTGGTCCCGATGCGGTGCGATGCGGCCGACGCGGCTTCCGTGCAGCGCGCCGCGGCGGATGCGCAGGTGGTCATCAGCGCGGCGCCGTACCGATTCAACGAGGGGTTGACCCGCGCGGCGATCGCGGCGCGGGCGCACTTCTGCGACCTGGGCGGGAACACGTCGGTGGTGCGGGCGCAACTGTCGCTGCACGAATCGGCCCGCGCCGCGGGTGTCAGCGTGCTGCCGGATTGCGGGCTGGCGCCGGGGCTGGGAAACATCCTCGCCGCGGACGGGGTGAGCCGACTGGAGCCGCCGATCGGGGTGCAGGTGCGTTGCGGCGGGCTGCCGCAGCGGCGCGAGGGGCCGCTGGCGTACAAGCTGGTGTTCAATTTCGACGGGCTTGTGAATGAATACAGCGGATTCGGCGAGTTTCTGCGCGACGGCGCGCCGATTTCGATACCGACGCTGACCGAGCTGGAAGCGATCGAGTTTCCGGAGCCGATCGGGCGGTGCGAGGCGGCCGTGACGAGCGGCGGGACGAGCACCTGCGCGGAGTCGTTTGCCGGCCGGGTGCAGAATTTTGACTACAAGACGGTCCGTTATCCTGGGCATTTCGCGGTCATCCGGGCGATGTTCGGGCTGGGTTTGTTTGATGAGAGCGTGAGGACGAGCGACGGGGGTGAGCTGCGGCCGCGCGCGCTGACGCGGCGGCTGTTCGAGGAGCGGCTGGCTTTGCCGGAAGTGCGCGATCTGGTGGTGCTGCGGGTGACGGTGCGCGGGCGGAGCGGCGGCATTGCCCGCCGCGTGACGTACGACCTGCACGACCTGCACGACGAGCGGACCGGGTTTACGGCAATGGAGCGCACGACCGCGTTTCCGACGGCGCTGGTCGCGTACTTTCAGGCGCGCGGCATGATTCCGGCCGGGGCGCGTCCGCTGGAGCAGGTGCTGCCCACGGCTGCGTACGTGAAGGAGCTGGGTGGGCACGACATCCGCGTGTCGGAGCGGGACGGGCCGGACGGGGCCTGACGCTCGCTGGTGCCTCGATGGGGTATCATTCCCGGCCGCATGAAACGCACCATGGACAGCACCGGCCTGCTGGGGATGCTCTCGGGGGTCGGTGCGCGCGCGACGGGGGCGGTGGAGCGTTTCGGGCAATTCTGCGAGTTCGGGTACGCGGCTGCCAGCCACGCGCCGGCGGAGCTGATGACGCGGCGCGGCTGGCGCCGGCTGCTGCCGCAGTGCTTCGTGATCGGAACGCAGTCGGTTCCGGTCATCATGCTCACGGGGATGTTCGTGGGTATGGTGCTGGTGGTGCAGGGGTATGACCAGTTCGTTGCGACGGGTTTTGAGGATCGGCTCGGCGGGATCGTGAACATCTCGGTCGTGGCGGAATTGGGGCCGGTGCTGGCAGGGGTGATGCTGGCGGGTCGGGTCGGTGGGGCGCTGACGGCCGAGCTGGGCACGATGAACGTGACGGAGCAGTTGCTGGCGCTGCGCTCGATGGGCTGTGATCCGGTCCGCTATCTGGCCACGCCGCGGTTTCTGGCGTGCCTGCTGCTGGCGCCGCTATTGACGGCGTACGCGAACCTGATGGGGGCAGTGGGCTCGTGGGCGATTTACGTAGGGGTGTACCAGGCGGCGTCTGAGCCGTACTGGGCGTATACGCGCGAGATCATCGAGCGGTGGGACATCGGGGTGGGGCTGCTGAAGTCGGTGTTCTTCGGCGGGGCGATCGGGCTGATCGCGTGCTACAAGGGGTTTCATTGCCGGGCAGGGGCGGAGGGGGTGGGCCAGGCCTGCACGCAGGCGTTTGTTGCGAGTTTTATCGTGATCCTGGCGCTGGATTTCTTCCTGAACATCTCGCTGAACGGGGTGTACAACATTCTGTTCGGGTATCGGGTGCTGCTGGGGTGAGCGGGGCGGGCAACGCGGCACGACAGGCCCGGGTTCAGACGTGCTGTGCTGCTTTTAGACGGCGAAAAAACTCAAGCCGCATCGGTACGCCGCAGCCGTTCGAGGCCGCTTCAAGGACGAGCGTTGCTCGAAGCGTGACAGCAAGCAGCGGAATTGCATCCGAACTGTTTGATGTGCGGGTACGGGGGGTGGTTGGACGGGCGTTATGCGGCTGACTGGATTTGAACCAGCACGGGATTGCTCCCACAAGAACCTGAATCTTGCGCGTCTGCCAATTTCGCCACAGCCGCAGAATCGAGTCGGGCGGCGCAATTGCCAACCCGGCCGGAACGCATCATCATAGGTCCGCGATTTCCCGCGTCAAGTTGAAGGGACAGCCGACATGGCAGACAGCCCCGCCTCGCTCTTTCGACCGGCCCGGAGCGGCCGGCGCGTCGTCGTCACCGGCCAGGTCGGCGTGGACAAGAAGCCGTTCCTGGAGCGTCTCAGCGCGCTGGCGGCCTCGCGCGGCCACGGGGTGCGGGTCTTTCACATCGGCGACATGATGTACGCCGAGGCGCCGGACGTGGTCCGCGGGCGGATCCTGGACCTGCCGTTGCAGCGGCTGAACTCGCTGCGGCGGAGCGTCTTCAAGGACGTGCTGGCCGAGCTGGACGGCCAGGAGACGGTGATCGTCAACACGCACGCCAGCTTTCGCTGGAAGCATGGGCTGTTCGTGGCGTTCGATCACGATCAGATGCTGAAGCTGGACGCGGACCTGTACATCGCGCTGGTGGATAACGTGGACGCGGTGCACGAGCGGCTGACGCGCGAGCATGACGTTTCGCATTCGCTCAAGGACATCATGGTCTGGCGCGAGGAGGAAATCCTGGCGACGGAGGTGCTGGCGTCGGCGGTGCGCGGGCACGGCTGCTTTTACGTCTTTGCGCGCGGGATCGAGGAAAACACGCTGGAATCGCTCTACCGGCTGATCTTCAAGCCGCAGACGAAGAAGGTGTACCCATCCTTCCCGATGACGCACGTAATGGACCTTCCGGAGACGCTGGCGGAGATTGACTCGTTCCGCGCGGCACTGGCGGATCACTTCATCACGTTTGATCCCGGCGACCTGGATGAGAAGCGGCTGCTGTTCGAGGCGGGGGCGGCGACGCAGCGCGGCGAATCCACGTTCACGATCCGGGTGCACGACCGCGACGTGGTATTTGATGCGCGCGAGGTGACGGGCGTGGCGCGGGACATCGACGGGCAGATTTATGCCCGCGATTTCAAGCTGATCGACCAATCGGACATGATCGTCTCGCTGGTGCCGGAGCTGCCGGGCGGCAAGCCGGGGCTTTCGAGCGGGGTGGAGCGCGAGTTGCAGCACGCCTACGAGATCACGAAGGAAGTGTACGTCGTCTGGAAGCCGCGGGCCGAGCCGTCGCCGTTCATCACGGAGACGGCCACGCGGGTGTTCCGCAGCGTCGAGGAGACCATGCGGCACTTCCAGGAAAAGGGCTATCTGCGCGAGTTCCAGCCGGAGCTGCTGCGCGGCGGGGCGCAGGTTCCGCGCGAACGCGGCCGCTTCGGCTGATATCCCGGGCTGACGATATTTCCAAGGAACGAGGCGGCGCGATGCGCCGCGGGTGCGCAAGGTGCGCGCCGGCGCGTGATTGACGCCTGCGGGGGCCTGCAAGGGTGACGACCATGACGGACTCAAAGCGGACGGTGACGCTCATCAAGGGCGACGGGATCGGGCCGGAGGTCGCCGACGCGGTGGTGCGCATCCTGGCGGCGGCGGGGGCGAAGATCGACTGGGAGGTGTGCGAGGCGGGGGCGGAGGTTTTTCGGCGCGGATTGTCGTCGGGGGTGCCGGCCGAGACGATCGCGTCGATCGAGCGGACGCGCGTGGCGCTCAAGGGGCCGCTCGAGACGCCGGTGGGCTTCGGCGAGAAGTCGGCCAACGTGACGCTGCGAAAGCTGTTCGAGCTATACGGCAACGTGCGCCCGACGCGCGAGATTCCGGGCGTGCAGGGCGTGTTCGCGGGTCGGCGGATCGACCTGGTGGTGGTGCGCGAGAACGTCGAGGACCTCTACACCGGCATCGAGCACATGCAGACGCCGGGCGTGGCGCAGTGCCTGAAGGTGATCTCGCGAAAGGGCTGTGAGAAGATCGTGCGGCTGGCTTTCGAGCTGGCGCGGGCCGAGGGGCGGAAGCGCGTGCACTGCGCCACCAAGGCCAACATCATGAAGATGACCGAGGGGCTGCTGAAGCGCACGTTCGAAGCAATCGCACCGGAGTACGCGGGCATCGAGGCCGAGCACATCATCATCGACAACTGCGCGCACCAACTGGTGCGCTACCCCGAGCAGTTCGACGTGATCGTGACGACCAACATGAACGGCGACATCATCAGCGACCTGACCAGTGGGTTGACGGGCGGACTGGGGCTGGCGCCGTCGGCGAACATCGGCAACGACGTCGCGATGTTCGAGGCGGTGCATGGCAGCGCGCCGACCATCGCGGGAAAGGACCTGGCGAACCCGACCGCGCTGCTGCTGAGCGCATGCATGATGCTGCGCCACATCGGGCAGTTCGCCCCGGCCGACACGATCGAGAACGCGGTGGTGTACACCATCGAGCTGGGCAAGACGCTGACCTGCGACCTGATTGCGCAGGAATTCGCGGTGACGACGTCGCGCTTCACGCAGGCGGTGATCGAGAACTTCGGCCGACGCCCGGACGGCTGGGTGGCGCGCGAGCATCGGCCGATCCGCCTGCCGCAGGTGGAGCGTCGGCCCGACATGGTGCGGCCGGCCAGTCGGCGAGTGGTGGGGCTGGATGTGTTTCTGGAGTCAGGGGAAATGCCGCACGCGATCGGCCCGGCGCTGGAGGCGCTGGTCGAGGGCACGCCGGTGGCGATGCGCTCACTGGCCAATCGCGGGGTGCAGGTGTATCCGCTGCGCGGACGCACGCCGGACTGCGTGGACGCCTATCGAGCGCGCTTCCTGCTGCGCGACGGCGGCGAGCTGTCGGACTCGGCGGCGCTGGAGCTGCTGCAGCGCGTGGGGGCGAAGTTCCGCTGGGCGCACGTCGAGAAGTTGCAGGAGTTTGACGGCGCGCCGGCCTTCGCGAAGGACCAGGGCGAAGATTGACCGGCTGAGGCGAGAACAGCCGCCGAGGATCGCGCCGCTATCGCCCGGCGCTACCAGTAGCGCTCGTAGTGGACGTTGCCGGGGGTGCTCTTGGTGGCGGTGACGAAGCCGCGCGCTTCGAGTGATTTCTGCACGTCGTTAATCATGTCCGGATTGCCGCAGAGCAGAACGTGTGCCGACGCTGGGTTCAGCTCAAAACCGGCCAGCTCGCGGAAGCGGTCGGCTTCGAGTTGTGCGGGAATGCGGCCGCGCAGTCCGGTCCATGGTGAATCGGCCGGCTCGCGCGTCACGCTGGGGAGGTAGACGAAGCGCGGCTCGCGGCGGGCGAGCGCTTCGAGTTCGTCGCGATAGCCCAGGTCAGAGGCCAGGCGGCAGCCGTTGAAGAGCACGTAGCGGTTCCAGCGCGGGCGTTCGAGGTGTTCGTACAGCATGGCGACGAAGGGGGCGATGCCCGTGCCGGTCGAAACCGTGACGAGATCCACGTTGGTGGGGATTTCGTCGAGCGTGAACTCGCCCTTGGCGGTCAACTCCATCCAGATCGGGTCGCCGGGCTTCATCTTCCACAGGCGCGGCGTCAGTCGGCCTTCGTCGACGCGGACGATGAAGAATTCCAGGTAGTCGCGGATGCGCGGCGGCGAGGCGATTGAATAGGCGCGCTTCACCATGCGTGGCCCCTTGCGGGCGCGCGCGGCTGCGATGGCGGCGGCGGCGGCGGGGTTGGCGGCAGCGGCTGCCGCCGCTTTCTCCTCGGAAGGATCGGGGCCTTCGTGCGGCAGTCCGAGCATCACGAACTGCCCGGCCGTGAAGGCGGGGACCGGGGCGGCGTCGGAGCGGACGCGAATGATGAAATTCGTGTCGTTGAGGTCGATTCGCTCGACGATGGTGGAGTTGTAGGGCGAGGTGTCCATGGCGCCGCAGTGTACCCGATGCGACGGGGGCGGCCTGCCGACAGCGTCAGTCCGTGCCGGCGGCGCGATCGACCAGTTCGTTCACGCGGCGGATGGCCTCAGCCGTGTGGGAAACAAATGCCTCGGTGTGGCCGCCGTGCGGCAGCTTCCACAGGCTCTTCGGCTCGGCGGCGGCGGCGAAGAGCGCCTGGCCGAGGTGCGGTGGGCAGATCGGGTCTTCGCCGGAAACGATCACCAGCAGCGGGCGCGGAGCGATTCGTGCGATGGCGTCGATCGGTTCGTGGCCGCTGCTGACGAGCGACGCGGCCAGCGTCCGGCTGGGCAGCTCGAATTGAAACACCTGGCGCAGGTGATGCGTCGCGATGTCCCGGTAGCGCGAGAATGGGGATTCGAGGATCACGCCGCGTACCTCGGGACGATCCGCCGCGACAACCGCGGCGACGGCCGAGCCGAGCGACTGGCCGATGACGATCAGCCGCCGGGGGTCGACCTCGGGCCGGGTGAGGATGTAGTCGATGGCGGCGTGGCCGTCGAGGATCGTGCCGGCCCGGGTGGTGCGGCCCTCGGACTTGCCGTAGCCGCGATAGTCGAAGACCAGCAGGTGATAGCCGGCGGCGGGCGCCCACGCGACGAATCCGACGTGGGTGGAGATGTTCTCGGCGTTGCCGTGAAAATGGACGATCGTGCCGCGCGGCTCCCCGGCTGCGGGCAGGAACCAGCCGGAGAGCATGGTGCCGTCGCGCGAGGGGAAGCGAACTTCCTCGAAGGCGAGATCAAAATCGGCCGGGGTGTCTTCGATGACCCGGCTGGGGTAGTAGAAGCAGCCGTCAAGACCGAACATGAACATCCCCGCGAGGGCCAGCACGGCCGCTGCACGAACGCCCCAGCGAAAGGCGCCGAAGCGCCGGCGGCGGGCGGCGCGACTCTCGGCGACGGGGCCGCATGCAGCGCCGGCATGAGACGGACGCGCATCATCGCGCGCTGCGCTCGGTGGTCGCTCATCGGCCATCGCGCCTCGTCCGCCTCTATGCGTACGCCGGGTCAGGCGCGTCGGCCTTCAATCCCAGCGTCTTGAGCGCCGCGCCGAGCTTCTTCTTGTCATATTGCCCGCTGCGCGACAACTCATACAGCGCCGCGTAGGCGGTGTGCTCAGCATCGACCTCGAAGTGGCGGCGCAGCGATTCACGCGTATCCGAGCGGCCGAAGCCGTCGGTTCCCAGCGCGGTAAGGCCCTTGGGCGTCCACGGCGCGATGCGGTGGGCCATCGATTTGAGATAGTCGCTGGTCGCCACGACCGGCCACGGCTCGTCGGCCAGGCAGCGGAACACGAAGGGAATCTGCGGCGGCTGCTCGGGGTTGAGGCGGTTGTGGCGGTCGCAGCGGAGCGCGTCGCGATACAGCTCGTTGTAGCTGGTGACGCTCCAGACGTCGGCGGCCACTTCGAACTTCTCGCGCAGGATTTCCTGCGCCCGCAGCGCCGCTCGCAGGAGCGGCCCGCTTCCGAAGAGGTGCACCCGCGGGAGCTTGCCGGGCTTTTCGGCGGCGCGGAACTTGTACATGCCGCGCAGAATTCCCTCGCGGAAATTCTCCGACGCCGGCATGGCGGGCATTTCGTATTGCTCGTTGTAGAGCGTGATGTAATAGAAGACGTTATCGCCGCGACGGTACATCCGCTCGATTCCGTCCTCGATGATCGTGGCCAGCTCGTAGGCCCAGGCCGGGTCGTAGGTCACGCAGTTCGGCACGGTGGCCGCGTGCAGCGGGCTGTGGCCGTCCTGGTGCTGGAGTCCCTCGCCATTGAGCGTCGTGCGGCCGGCGGTGCCGCCCAGCAGGAAGCCGCGGGCGCGCATGTCGGCGGCGGCCCAGATCGAATCGCCGATGCGCTGGAAGCCGAACATCGAGTAGTAGATGAAGAACGGGATGGTCGGCAGTGCGTGCGTGGCGTAGGCGGTGCCGGCGGCGGTGAAGGAGGCCATCGACCCGGCCTCGGTAATGCCCTCCTCCAGGATCTGCCCGTTCTTGCGCTCCTCGTACTTGAGCAGCAGGTGCGCATCGACCGGCTCGTAGAGCTGGCCGGCGTGGGCGTAGATGCCGTAGGTGCGGAAGAGCGCCTCCATGCCGAAGGTGCGGGCCTCGTCGGGCACGATCGGAACGATCAGCTTGCCGATTTCCTTGTCGCGCAGCATGCGGCCCAGCATGCGCATGAAGGCCATCGTCGTGGAGGCTTCCTTGCCCTCGCTGCCGGAACGGAACTCGTCGAACATGTCCGGCGCGGAGGGCGCCATTGCCCCGACGCGGACGCGGCGGTTGGGCACGAACCCGCCCAGCGAGCGACGCCGCTGCATCAGGTACTCAAACTCGGGGCTGCCCTCGGCGAAGCGGCAGAAGGGCGCCTCGGCGATGTCGGCGTCGCGGACAGGGATGTCGAAGCGGTCGCGGAACTGCCGCAACTCCTCCTCGTTGAGCTTCTTCTGCTGGTGGGTGATGTTCTTGCCCTCGCCGGCCTCGCCCAGGCCATAGCCCTTGATGGTGCGGCAGAGGATCACGGTCGGACGGCCGACGGTGGTGGTGGCGCGGTGCATGGCCGCGTAGACCTTTTCGGGGTCATGGCCGCCGAGGCGCAGCGATTCGATCTGCGCGTCGCTGAGATGCTCGACCAGCGCGGCGGTCTGCGGATACTTGCCGAAGAAATTCTTGCGCACATAGGCGCCGTCGGCGGTGCTGAAGCGCTGATACTCGCCATCCACGCACTCGCCCATCCGCTTGATGAGCATGCCGTCGGCATCGGCGTCAAAGAGCGGATCCCAGTCGTTGCCCCAGATCACTTTGACGACGTTCCAGCCGGCGCCGCGGAATGCCGCCTCCAGCTCCTGGATAATGCTGCCGTTGCCGCGCACCGGACCGTCGAGGCGCTGCAGGTTGCAGTTGACGACCCAGGTGAGGTTGTCGAGCCGCTCGCGCGAGGCGAGCGTGATCGCGCCGAGCGACTCCGGCTCATCCATCTCGCCGTCGCCGAGAAACGCCCAGACGCGCGAGCCGCTGGTGTCGGCCAGGCCGCGGTCATGCAGGTAGCGGTTGAAGCGGGCCTGGTAGATCGAGGTGATCGGGCCGAGGCCCATCGACACCGTGGGGAACTCCCAGAACTCCGGCATCAGCCACGGGTGCGGATAGCTGGACAGCCCGCCGCCGCCGACCTCGCGGCGGAACTTCAGCAGGTGGTTTTCGTCGATGCGACCTGCAAGGTAAGCGCGCGCGTAGATGCCGGGTGAGCCGTGGCCCTGGAAAAAGATCTGGTCGCCGATCGGCTGGTCGTCGGTCTTGCCGCGGAAGAAGTGGTTGAAGCCCACTTCGAGAATCGTGGCACTGGAGGCGAACGTCGAGATGTGCCCGCCGATACCCTCGTGGGCCTTGTTGGCGCGGACCACCATCGCCATCGCGTTCCAGCGGACGAAGCTCTTGATCCGCCGTTCGATGGCGCGATCGCCGGGGTAGGCCGGCTGCTGCGAGCGCGGGATGCTGTTGACGTACGGCGTGTTGGCCGCGAGCGGCACCCCCACGCCGTGGCGGTCGGACCAGTCATGCAGGCGGGAGAGCAGGAATTCGGCCCGCATGGGGCCGGATTCGCCCACCACGGCGGAGATGGAATCCAGCCAGTCCTGAGTTTCGCGTGGATCAAAGTCCCCGTGGGGGAGGTTCGGCTGCAGCATGGCTGATGACACCCGCAGCGCCGAGGCGCACCCGCGACAAGCGGAGCGCAAAGGCGCAGGAAGCGCTGTTGAAAATCAAGCGTGGGATGGTACCCGCTGGCGCGCTTGCGCTCCAGCGGGCCGCATGGACGCGGTGGGCGCGGCTCCGCCGCACAGCCCCCGAGCGACAGGGAGGTATCACGCCCTTCTGCTGCGCCGCTCGTGCGAGCGCGCGGGGCGGGCCGTGCCCGACCTCGATCCCTCCACTCGCCACCGTGGTCACCGCACGTGCCGTTCGCGACATAAAAACCGGAGTTTTTCTTGCATCAGCCGGAATCGGTGTGATAATTCAGGTGGGGCATGTGGCGACTGCCGGTTCCGCCCGAGCGGTCGCTTGCGATGTCAAGCGCTGCCCCGACCCGGCGGCGCGTTCAGGGAGGATGTGTCATGGGGTTTCGTTGCGTCGCTCCCGTTGTTCTTGTTCTGTTCGGGTTGTGGGGGGGGGCAGCCGCGCGCTAGCGCAGCTTGATCCGGCGGATCCGTGGCCGATGTTTGGGCAGAATGAGCGGGGGAACTGTCGGTCAGCCGTGTGTGGTCCTCACTCCCGGCCGGAGTTGCGGTGGTGGGGGTATGCCGGGTTCCATGCGAATCAGAGTGGATCGTCGGGGGACGACACGGCGGCCAACGTCCGCGGTGGAGTGGCCATCGGGTACTTCGGCCCGCCTGAAAACAGGGTGCGCCTCGTGTTCGTCACCGGGAATGATGCGAACCCACAGAGCGCCGACCCCCTCGGACATGTCTGGGTCTACCGGTTTCACCCCTGCAACCCGTCGTCGGCATACTCGCTGTCAACAGAGGCCGACCCGATCGTCACGATTGAGCTACCAGACTCGCTGACGTGCCAGTTAGTGCGCGGCCCGCGCGAGCTGATCGGCTCCACCCCACTGATTCTGGGCGATGATCGCGTCATCATCCAGTCCACGCGCCGCGTCTACTGCTATGACTTTTCCGGGATCAACGCCACCAACGCCTGCAGCAGCTCGGTTCCCCAGCCGACCATCTGCTGGAAGTATCCCCCGGAGGCCGCATCGGATTGCTTCCGCTCCTCCAATGCTTCGCCGACGCTGGCGGCCGTGAAAACCGGCGAGGGGTGGGTGTACCGCGTCTTCGTTCACGGCTTCGGGCGCGTCGTGGCTCTGGATCCCGATACCGGCGACGAGGTCGACAGTGGCGCAACTGTCCCCTGTGATCCGGCGTTTTCCATGCCGACGATCGGGCCGGTGAGCGGCGGGAATCCTGACGCCAAGTTCGTGTACGCAACGGTTTTTGCCGCGACCCCCATTGGCGCTTCCTGCGCGTCCGAATTTCACACGCTGTTTGCGTTCGACGCTGCGAACCTGTCGACGTCGTATTCGACTTCGGTCGCGGATGGCCCGGGCATCCCCATTGGGGCTGCCGGGGTGGCGACAGTATATGGATAGCGGAAACGTCGCTGTCGCATCCGATGATTACACGATCTACAAGATCAAGAACGATAGCTCGCTGGGGCTGGTCTGGAACTATCGACCCCCGGGTCGGACTCCGAACACGCCATTGGATGCCTGCGGCGATCGGCTCTCCTGGTCATTTTCTGCGTCCATCGCGCTGTATCAGGGCGATCTGATGATGGTGCGAGATGAGTTTGGCCGACTCTCGTTGATTGGGTCAATGACGCTACCATCCGGCTCGCAGGCGGCTTCGCTCGTGGGCCGACTGCAACGGGATTCCCATGAAGTGTTGGGTACATCGGTCGTCGACCGCCTGCGCTTCTATCAGCCGCATGTGGATGGTGGTATCCGGGTGTTGAAGCGGAGCGTTACGTCAAACGACCCTGAGTGTCCTGCCGATATTGACCTGGCCTGGGGCTGGCGTCCGCCCGGCCTTCTCAACGGACATTTCCGCGGCGCGCCAGCCATCGACGTGGACGGCACATTTTACTGTGTCAGTAATGGCCGGATCTTTGCCCTGCGTCCGCTGCGCGGCGACTTCAATGGTGACGGCTGCCGCAACAATTTCGATGTCGATGCGTTTGTTCTCTCACTGACGGACCGCCCGGAGTGGGACATCGACTTCGGCGACAAGTACGGCCTGAATCTACTCGGCATCGGCGACTGCAACGAAGACGGAGTGTTCAACAACTTCGACATCGATTGTATCATCGACCTTCTGATCAACGACGCCACGCCCTGCGGTGACGAGGGCTACACCATCTGCGAAGGCGAGCCGGAAGGCTGCGGCGAAATGCTCAGCGGCGGCGGGGAGTCCTCCGGTTCCGGCGGCGTGGCGGCGATGGAATCCTCCCAGTCGGATGATTGCAACGAGGTCACCGATACGGACATGGAGCACTTCTGGACCATGGTGACGGCGCTGCGGGCGCATTTCGGGATGAACCCATGAGAACACGCCACACTCCGCTTCTTTTGGCGCTGCTGCTCGCCTTCCCTCTTCCCGCCGTGGCGCAGGAGGTGATCCTGCGCGATGTTCTCACGATCGGCGGTCAGCCCTATCTGCGAACGCAGTTGAAGGCCGATGCGGCCAACGTCTCGGGCGTCGGGCACGGCATCGAGGCCGCGGACGGTGAGTGCATCACGGTCACGATCGACGACCAGGACCGGTTGTTTGTTCACAAGTTCGATCGCTGGCTGCGGCGCCTGGGCGACCCGATCGACGGAGGAATGGTGCCGCCGCCGGGCACCTATGCCGGCAGCACGCTGTGGCGCGGCGGCTTTGTCTGGATCATGCTGTACGATGATCTGGTGTTGAGCGTCCGCCGCATCGATCCGCGTCGCGAGTCGCCCAATCTGGATTTTGTTGCAATCTCGAACATCTTCTGGGAGGGGCGTTTCGGCCTCGACGCGCGCGACGGGGTGCTGTTCGTGGTCATCAGCGGTAATGAAACCGACGGTGACGAGTTCGGCGTGTTCGGCCGCATCCTGACCTACGACGGAACGCCGCTCACGCCACGCCTTCGACTGGCCGTCGGCCCTATCACACCGCAGTACTCCGGAAACCCGGCTCTCACGACTGAAGGTGCGGCGGTGGTCTTCAGACGGGTTCCGCCTGGGCGATACATTCGCAATGTGTATTCTGGCGAATGGACGATGTCGCCGTGGCAGTTCCTTGGTGATGTGCAGGTCGGTCTTTGGCGAGCGCTGCCTGACGGAAACCTGGTGTTGTGGCGAATCGATCAGGTGGCGAATCGCGTATCGTTGCAGAAAGCGGCTTTTAACGGCACGTTTATTGGCGATCCTGTACCGCTCGACATTCTGCCCAGCGGCGAGCATTTTCCGGTTAACGCACACGCCGAAATGGGGGTCGCCGCTGCGCGCAACGGGGTCGCCACATATCAGTTGTTTGATAATCAGTGGCACCCGAAACACGCGCAGACGGCGCTGGCCATCGGCGCGACGCTACCGGTCCACCGCATCGCCGACGCTGACTACAGCGACGACGGTACCCTCTGGATCTCCTGGTACGCGACAACATCCGCATTCCAAACCTTCGAGGACTACCTGACCGCCATCACACCGCTCACCCCCGGCGATCTCGACGGCGACGGCCGCCTCACCAATTTCGACATCGACCCCTTCGTCCTCGCACTGACCAACCGCGAAGCGTACCAGGCCGCCTTCCCGCACATCCCGCCGGAGGCGATCGACATCCTCGGCGACCTGAACGGCGACGGCGTCCTGACCAACTTCGACATCGACCCGTTCGTCGAAGCCCTCGTCAACGGACCGTAAGCAGATCGTCCGCGGACTGTGGCGCGCCCGGCGGTTCAGGGGACACATGCGTGCAGGGATACTGTGATGAGCTGCTGATGCTGGGGGGAATCGAATCGGAGGCCCTATTCGTCGCAGACATCGGCGAGGCCGAAGACGAGTGGACCGCTTTCTGGGAGACCATCACATGGCTTCGCGCGCAGTTTGCCGAGTAGAGAGCGCTGTGATCCGCTGGTGCCTTCCCGCGGTCGCCTGCGCCGTCGTTGCGATGAACACAGGTCCGTCCATCGCCGGCGGCGCGCCGCTGCTCAGAGACGTGATCGATGTGGGCGGCCGGCCCTATCTACGGACGGTGATCCGCCCGCTGCTGTCTGCTGCGGGAGACGACGATCGCTCCGTCTACGTGCGGGACGGCGTCTGCGCGTATATCGCATTCGCCGGCCACGCCCCGGTGCAGGACGACGCGCTGCTGCTGCGTCACTTCGGCCCGGACATGCAGCCGCTGCACGACGACGCGCTCGTCGCCGTCGATCCGCCGAACGTGTATTCCGCAGCGCGAGGGTCTGGCGGTACCTACGTCGTGTGGATGCCGACCGCGGGATACTGGCAGGTAATGCTCTCCGGCATTGACGTGACCGGCTCGCCGATCATCGATCCCCCGGCGACGGTCGCCGTGATGCCGGAGGGATTTCAGGCGGGCTATACATCCGTAGCCGTGGGAGAGTCCGGTACGTTCGTCGCCTTTGGGATACGAAACGTCGAAGGTAACACCCGCCAGGAACTACACGGCCGCTGGCTGGCGCTGAACGGCGGCTTCCTCACACCCCAGTTCCCGGTCTCGACGCTTGCGCCGCACATGAGCGAGGGCGTTTATGATTCCCACGTACTCGGCTCGGGAAATGCTCTGGTCTTGGGTTCGCAGGGCACACGGACGTGGGATTCAATGCGCGCATGGGTGAAACTCCTTTCTCCGACGGGTTCGGTGATCCGTACAGTGGATCTTGATTCGCTCCCGTCGGAGGGCGGCGCAATCCTGCAACGCTCGGGTGGCCTGTCGGTCGTCTATATGCGCATCACGAGCGGCTACCAGCGCGTCGCGACCATTCTTCGAAAGCTTGACTTCGAGTTGAACACAGTCGGGCCGGATGTTGAGCTGCCGTTGCAGACCGGGTTCTGGACATCCGCACCGGACGGCCGAATCGCGCTGGCGGGTGTCCCCAACGGTGCTCTCGACATCCGCGTGCGCCTCTTCGACGCCGACGGAAACGCGGTGAGCGATTGGATCGACCCGGCCGGCCCGGCGCTCGCTCCGCCGCGGAAATCGCAGTGGGGATTGACGACGCAGGGCGTTGCCTACGACGCGGATGGCACCGTGTGGGTGGCGTTTGAGAGTACGGAGGGCGGGATCCGCAGCTACCTCTCTCAGCTTCGGCCGCTGCCCCCCGGCGATCTCGACGGCGACGGCCGCCTCACCAATTTCGACATCGACCCCTTTGTCCTCGCGCTCACCAACCGCGAAGCGTACCAGGCCGCCTTCCCGCACATCCCGCCGGAGGCCATCGACATCCTGGGCGACATGAACGGCGACGGCGTCCTGACCAACTTCGACATCGACCCGTTCGTCGAAGCGCTCGTCAACGGGCCGTAAGCGCGCGTCAATGGGCGGTCAGGCGCGCGGCAATGGAGGGCAGGCGACGCTCGGTGGAGCGAGTGACGGTAGCGGTCAGATGGAATTGGCGACGGCGTAAGAACCGCGGGCACGCGAGAGCGACGTGCGCAAGAAAGCGGCTGGCGCGTCAAAGCCGCGGGCATATGAATTCGGCGGGCACGGCCCGCCCGCTGAGACCGCAAGCCAGCCGGACGGGGCGGCCGGCCTTTCAAGCGCTGCCGTCGCCCCGCTCGTTCAGAAACCCCTCGCCGCTACGCGGCCCGGCGCGTCGACGTGGCCCGACCGATCAACCAGCCCACCAGCACCGACACGCCCAGCACGCCGACAGGAATCAGCAGCAGCATCATCAGGCTGCCGGCGATGCTCTCAATGAAGCCGGGAACAAAGCCCTGCATCGCGCCGGCCACGGCGAAGCCGGCCACTGCCATCATCACCATGCCGGCCACGAGCATCCCGCCAAATAGCCCTTCGGCCGGGTCGCCGACCTGGATGTACTGCGGCGGCGCGATGGCCTCGCCCTGGTCGGCGCTGACCTCTTCCGCCGCTGGCGGCGGAGCGGAGCGGGCGACCGGCGCTGCGGCCTCCTCCTGCTCCTGGCCGGGGTAGATTTCGTCCAGCAGTTCCGCCCCGAGCGAGGTGTCGTCCGCCTCGCGCGTCAGGTCGAGCAGGCCCGAGCCGCTGCCGGTTCCCTCGAGCGAAACCTGGTCGCGCGCGGCGCTGGTGATGGTGGTCTTGGCCATCGGGTCGGCGTCGACCTCGAGCTCGTCGTCGTCGAAGACGCCGATACCGCCCGGGACGGCGGTGTCCTCCTTGGATTTTCCGCCGGGCCGCGGCACGGTTTCGAGGCCGATCACGCTGGTGTTGCCGCTGCTGGCGATGGTGGGCAGCTCGTCATCGGCGGCGTCGAGGGTCAGCTCACCCGTGTCGCCCTTGCCGGGGCCGGCCAGCTTGGTGACGTCTTCGGCTTTAAAGAACAGTTTGCCGGCGTCGCGGAACTCGCGGAGCTTGCCGTCGCGCACCAGGGCCTTGATCTCGTCGGGGGACTTCTTCAGAAGGGCCGCGACTTCATCCATCGTGTAGAACGGCTTGGCCATCGACGTGATCCTCGGCGGCTGGGGGTTTCAGGTTATACGGGGGTCAGGGGTTTTCCGGCGGCTGGGCCGGTCGGGAAGCGGGATCGTCCTCGACGCGCCCGGATGCCTGCCGCCGCTGCTGTGCGACCAACTCCTGCACGGCTCTGAAGTCCGGCGCCGCGCTGTTGAAATCCTGCAAGTACCGATCGTAGATCCACGTCCTGGCCGCGATCAGGCGCAAGCGCCGGTTCGGCCCGGATGAGTCGATCTCGTAACACCAGATCGTACCCTGATCCACGTCGAGCATGAAGAGCCCGAAGCGGTTGTGGTCAAGCTGGCCGGTGAAGGCGTAGATGCCGCGGGCGCCCGCGATCGGCTGGTTCTGCGCAAACGCTGAGCCGCCGTCCGGGGTGCGGACCCAGAGCATGAGCGCGATCACGCCCAGCAGCGCAGCAATCACCCACTGAACCAGCGGGACCGGAGCTCGAGGTTCGACGGCCATGCGAGGAGGGTCCGGACGAGTGCAGGGGGCGGTCGGGTTCGTCGTCGGTTGCGAGCGGATCTCGGGAATCCGCAGGGTGCGGCCCGGCACCCATGCATCGTGATGGTAGCTGGATGACGCTGGAACGCAACCCGTTCCGGTGCTTTGCGGCCGGCGGCGAGAGCGCTCTGGGCAGCGACGGGCATCCTGGGGTGGCGGGCGGTTCGGGAAGCGGATATACTTTCCGCAAAATGAGTCGGGGCATACGGCTACGGCCGGCGGCTTCGGCTGGCGATTGAGCTTAGGCCCGTGATGGGCACTGACCGTCTTGATTGCACGCCGTCGAGGAGACGGAGTGTTTTGTAAGCAACCTACGGCAAGCGTGTTGGAATTCCGCGAATTTCATCCAGGGGCGACGATTATCCGCTGAATCATTCGTACTTCCGCCCCCTCTGACGACACGCAGCACCGCGGGACAGTGCGCATTTGAACCCGGGCGCTTTCTGCGCGCTCGGCGTGCCCCCGCCAGCTTTGAATCTTCCGCCGATCCTGGGTTGTCCCGCCGAGCCTGTTCCGGTGCTGCGCGCCGGTCATCGCTCGATCCGCTGACCTTCACGATTCGGAAGGATCGCCATGAACGGGGCCATGATCCTGGCGGCTGTGGATGGAATGACGATTGCGGTGGGGCTGGGGGCGCTGCTGATCGGCGGCGGGCTGGTCTTCGCGGCGATGCGGGCGGCCGATCGGTCGGCGGCCGCGGCGCGACGGGTCATGATCGAAAAGGAGGCGGCGGTCGCCCGGGAGAACGCCGAGGCGATTGTGAAGAAGGCCGAGGCGGAGGCCCAAAAGAAGTTCGTTGACTCGCTGGAGCGGTTTGAGCGGGAAACCGCCGACACGCGGCGCGAGTTGAAGGAGTCGGAGAAGCGTCTGGAAAAGCGCGAGGACCAGCTCGACAAGAAGCTGGACGTGCTGACCACGAAAGAGAAGAAGATCGAGGCCGCGGATCAGCGCATCGCCGCCCGCGAGAAGGAAATTGCCGACACGCAGACGGAGATCAACGAGCTGCGCGCGCAGCAGCGGGACGAGTTGCTGCGGGTCGCGCGGCTGACTCCCGATGAGGCCCGGCAGTTGTGCCTCGACCGCATCGAGCGAGAACTGGAGCGCGAGTGCGGGCAACTGGTGGAGCGGTTGGTCGATGAGGCCACCGAGAACGCCAAAGAGAGGGCCCGCAACATCGTCATCGGCGCGATCCAGCGCTACGCCGCGGAGCACACCTGCGAGAGCGTGGTGGCGTCGATCGACGTGCCGTCCGATGACATGAAGGGGCGGATCATCGGGCGCGAGGGTCGGAACATCCGCGCGTTTGAGAAAGCCACCGGCGTGACGGTCGTGGTGGATGACACGCCCGGCATCGTGACGGTCAGCGTGCATGATCCCGTGCGGCGCGAAGTGGCGCGGCGGGCGATGGACAAGCTCATCAAGGACGGGCGGATTCACCCGGCCCGGATCGAGGAAGTCGTCGAGGAGTGCACGAAGGAAGTGGACGCGGTGGTGGTCGAGGCCGGCCGGCAGGCGGCGATCGAGGCCAACGTCAACGGGTTGAACAAGAAGATCACGGACGTGCTGGGGCGGATGCAGTTCCGCACCAGCTACGGGCAGAACGTGCTGCGCCACAGCATTGAGGTGGCGTTCCTGTGCGGCATGATGGCCGATGAGCTGGGGCTGGACGGGGCGCTGGCGCGGCGCTGCGGACTGCTGCACGACATCGGCAAGGCGATGGACCACGAGGTCGAGGGCAGCCACACCAAGATCGGCGCGGAGTTCGTGAAGCGCTTCAATGAGCACCCGGCCGTGATCAACGCCTGCGCCGGGCACCATAACGACGTGCCGGCAACGCACCCCTACACGCCGCTGGTCGCGGCGGCCGACGCGATCAGCGCGGCGCGGCCGGGCGCCCGGCGTGAATCGCTGGAGCGCTACATCAAGCGCCTGCACGATCTCGAGGCGATCGCAACGGGCTTTGAGGGCGTGCGCAGCGCGTATGCGATTGAAGCGGGTCGCGAGGTGCGGGCGATCGTGGACGCCGTTCGGACGGATGACCGCTCGTCATTGAAGTTGGCGCGTGACATCGCCAAGCGGATCGAGGAAACGATGCAGTTCCCGGGGGAGATCAAGGTGACGGTGCTTCGCGAGGTGCGCGCGACGGAGTACGCGATCAGCGGTCGCGGGCGCGTGGTGGAGGAAGCGCGGCAGTAGCTTCCGGGGGGCGCGGAGCGCGGCGGGAACGCGCGAGCAGGAGCGCGCGGCTACGCGCTGTTGCTCCGATTCGCCGCTTGTGCCACCACTTGCGGGCGGCACAGAAAGCGGGCGACGGACTCGTCAGGCCGACTGGCGTCGCACGGTCATGTCGAAGTTCTTTACCATGTTGCGATAGAGCACCCACGTCAGCCCGGAATAGAGGACCGCCGCGACGATCGCAAAGACCGCGCGGATCCAGCGGGCGCTGGTCAGCTCATGGGCCTGCGGCGGGCCCAGGTGCGCCGGGAACATCGACGCCGGATGCACCGACGCCTGAATGGACGGGAACGGCAGCAGCGGCCAGAGCACGGCGTCGACGTTGGGGCCGGCGTCGCGAATGGCGAACCCGCAGGCCCACGTCAGCCCGGCGGCGGCCATCACAATCACACTGCTCCACATCACGGCCTGGATCGTGCGGCGCGATGTCAGCGAGAACTGCAGCCCGATGATCGCCGCCAGGGCCGTGACGCTCACCATCAGCGCGGGCACGGTCAGCACCGATTCGAGCGGCGTGCCGAGGCGCATGGCGGCGGGGCTGACCAGATCGTTGAGCGTGAACAGCAGCACGGTGACGGCCGGGACGGCCAGCATCGGCACGACGAATCGCACCAGCCCCTGCAGCATGCCGGCGCAGATGTAGTCGCTGGTGAGGCGCGTCGCCAGCAGCAACTCCATCGTCTGCGACTCTTTTTCGCGTGTCAGGGCGCTGGCGGCGGTGCTGGTGACGACCAGCAGGATCACGCCGAACTCGATCCACAGCAGCGCGGTCAGCGTCGGTCCGGCGGCGGCGGGCGACAGCCCCCACCAGCGGCCGCGAATGGCCGCGAGCGCGGTGAGGGCGGCCACGGCGCCGATTGCAACGAATACCCAGCGCGAGGCGGATCGACCGCCGGCGGAAGCCTTGGTGGCGGCCTCGCGCCAGGCGATGGGGTTGCTCCAGACGCGGCGCGGCTTGCGGCGGCGCTCCCCGACGTCGCGCCGGGCGACCAGTCCGGAGATGCGGTTGAGCAGGGTCGCTTCGCCCTCGGACTGTCCGCGTCGCACAAAGACGAGACTCATGACGATGAACACTGCGCTGAGCAGCACCGTGATGACGACATAGCCGAGCGCTGGCTCCGCGAGCAGCCAGGACGCGGGCCAGCCGTAATGGGCGACTTCGCCGGGGTCGGGGGCGGGTGTGCGGCCGGTGACGACACCGAGCGCGAGGAAGGGGTGCACGGGTGCGAGCCAACTCATCACGCCGCCGCCGACACCTGGGGTGGCCTCGCGCAGTGCGCCCCAGGGAGAGATGCCGACCAGGCCGACAGCCAGCAGATACGCGGCGACGCCGACGACGAAGGAGAAGATGGTGCGGCGCGTGCCGACGCGGGCCATGCCGACGAGGATCGCCAGCGCGCCGGTCACAAGCCCGGTGGCGGCTGCGAGGGCGAAGCTCTCGAAGACCTCGCGGGTGGTGACGCCGCCATAGATCATGGAAATGCAGAAAATCGGCAGACCGGAGAGCAACAGCACCCAGACAAAGTAGAGCCGCGAAAGCAGCGAGCCGAGCACGATCTGGGCGTTGGAGAGCGGCGTGGTGAGCAGGATGCTGAAGGTGTTGTTGTCCTTCTCCTGCGTGATGGCGCCGGCGGCGAAGATCGGGGCGATGAGGCAGGTGAGCGCGAGCTGCAGCACACTGACGATGACGAACACCTGCGTGGACGATTTGGCCAGTTCGGCGAGCGAGGTCTGCCCGGCGATGGACATGCCGCCCCAGAAGGTGGCCGCGATCAGCAGCCCGAGATAGACGCCGCGAATCAGCGCCTGCCGCGGGCGGCGACCGCCGGTCGTAACGACCCTGACAAGGATCGGGTTGGCGGGGATCAGCCGCCAGAGGGTATGCGACAGGTCGTTGAGCAGCGTCATCCGCGCCTCCGCTCTTGACGATCCCCGTCTGTCGCGGGTCGCTCCCCGAGGCTCATTGCACCACCCCGCGCGTCAAGCGCATGAACGCGGTCTCCAGGTTCACCTCTTCGGGCTTGATCTCGGAGATGCGCAGGCCCGCATCCAGCATGGCGCGCGCGATGAAGGAGAAGTCGGTCGTCTCCGTCTCGAGGCTGACGACAATCACGCCGTCCTGCGGCTCGGCCGATCGCACGCCCGGCAGGTCGCGCAGCAGCGTGCGGGCGCGTTCGCCGTCGTCGGGAGTGGCGACGTGCAGCACGGTGCCGACGCGTGCGCGGCGGATCGCCTCGGAGACCGAGCCGTGATAGGCCAGCTCGCCGCGCTCCAGGATGCCGATGCTGCTGCACAGGTCGGCGAGTTCGGGCAGGATGTGCGAGCTGATGATGATGGTCTTGCCCATCCGGTGCAGCTCCTTGAGCAGCGCCCGGATTTCGATGCGGGCGCGCGGGTCGAGGCCGCTGGCCGGCTCATCGAGCAGCAGCACGCGCGGATCGTGCAGCAGCACGCGCGCGATCGACAGGCGCTGTTTCATGCCGCGCGACAGCGAATCGCACAGCGCGTCGCGCTTGAAGGTCAGGTCGGTCAGCTCCAGCACGTCGCCGACGATTTGCGTGCGCTTCTTGCCGGTGATGTTGTAGGCGCTGGCGAAGAATTCCAGGTATTCCTGCACGACCATGTCTTCATATGCGCCGAAATAATCGGGCACATAACCGATCAGCGGCCGGATCTTGCGGCTCTCATACCCGACGACGTGGCCGCAGACCCGCGCTTCGCCCCAGGTCGGCTGCAGCAGCGTGGCAAGGATGCGGATCGTGGTGGTCTTGCCCGCGCCGTTGGGGCCGATGTACCCGAAGCACTCCCCTTCCTCGATGTTGAGATTGAGGTTGTTGAGCGCGACCAGCTTGGCGTAGCGCTTCGTCAGGTTGATCGTCTGGATAATCACGGGTTCTCCCCCGGCGGGTGGTCGGCGGCCGGGTCGATTTCCGCATCGTGCGCGGGCGGCTCCTGCGGCGGAGCCTCTTCCGCAGCTCCGTCCCCGGCCAGCGCTGTCCCGACGTAGCTGATCGGAATGCGAACGCGGTAGAGCGTGAAGCCGTCCCGCGCCGGCATCGGCTCGCCGTCCCGCTGCAACACGGCCGGCGGCGGGGTGGGCGAGAGCAGCAGCAGCACACCGTAACCGCGGGCCAGCCAGTGCGAGATGTCGCGGCTGACGACGCCTTCGAAGTCCACGACCGCCGTCTGCAGGAACTGATCCGGATTGGCCGACCGCACCGGCTGATAGATCGCGCGGGTGGAGAGCAGCAGCGTCTCCAGCGGGTCCGAGACCGGTGCGACCATGTCGCCCAGCGAGCGCGCGCTCCAGCGGGCCTGCCAGTCAAAGAGCGTCGGCAGGTCCGGCCGCGGGCCTTGCGGGTTGGCGTCCCAGCTTGCCATGGCCGCGTCGTGCTGTACGTAGGTCGGCCGGGCCCAGTCCTTCACCGTTTCTCCCGGCTTGAGCGCCGGTAGCGGCACGACCAGCACCAGGTCCGCCGGCGGCGTGCCGGGACGTCGGCGATCTCCCGCTGCGTAGTCCGTGGCGCGCGGCGGCAGCGTTCGATTGGCCGGCACGCGTGGATCGAGGTAGAGCAGGAATCCGTGCGTGGTCGGCACGTCGAGATCGTTGCGAACCCAGGCGGCCGGGTCGATCCGCCCGCTGCCGCGGTTCACCTGCACCTCGCTGCGCAGCGCGCCGCGCACCTGCCCCGTCCAGTAGCCCTCGAACTGCTTGAGCGTGGCCCGCATCGGCGCGTCGCGCAGCAGTCCCTTGCCGGGCAGCGAGGCATAGCGCTCGGGCGTGGCGTAGGTCGCGACGTCGCTGCCGGAACGCGTCATCGACCGCAGGTAGCTGCCCGCGCCCGTCAGCGACAGGTCCACGAACTGGCGCGTCGGGCTGGAATAGCCGAACCACACCGCGCCGCGCGCCTCCGACGTGCCCGCATCGATATCGATGATGCCGGTCGCCTTCACGCCGCGCGAGAATCCGCGCGACGCGCCGACCATCGCCAGCGACAGCACCCCGCCCGCGACCGCGAACCCGGCGAATACGCTCCAGCTCAGGTGCGCCAGGCCGCGCCGCCGCAGCCAGGCGTAACTGCCGACCGCGGCGACGGCGTAGATCAGCACGAACAGCAGGGCCAGGTAGAGCAGCGATCGGCCTGCGCCTGTGAATTGTGTCGGCGCGGTGACCGCCGCGTGCGTGGAGACGCCGCGCGCCATGGTCATGGCGAACGCCTGGCTGCGCTCCGACTCGAGGAACCTCGGGTGCGCGGGAAGGGCATCGAGGATCGTGCGCAGGAAGCGCGTCTCGGGACGGGCGGCCGCGGCGAGCACGCGCAGCGGGGCAGCGGACGCGATCACGCGCCCGGATCCGTGAAAACCCATCGATATCAGCGAAATCGCGCCGATTCGCGGCAGGCTTTCCGCCGCCAGGCGCAGCGCGCCGGGGCGCAGCCGGCGGGCGGCCACGATCGTGATCTCGCGCGGCAGGCTGCCGCTCTCCTCTCCGGCCATCTGGCGGAGAAACTGCGGGAGCGAGCGCACGACCTCGGAGGTGGCGGCGGGATCAAAGGGCAGCAGGTCGGCCAGCGGGCTGCGCGCGAGCTTTTGCCAGTTGTCGCCGGCGCCCAGCACCAGCCGGCCGCCGTGGCGCACCCAGGTCTTGATCGCGTCGAGCTGGGCGTCGCTGAGGCGCGTGGGGTCGGGATCGTCCCAGACCAGCGTGTCCACCGACTCCAGGCCGATCCAGCGGTCGGGCAGTTGCTCGCAGCTCATGCTGGCCACGACGTACTCGATGACAAAGGGCCGCGCGACGCCGATCGACAGGTCCGAGACGTGCTCGGGCGCCAGGGCCGCGCGGCGCAGCGAGACCACGGCCGAATCGCTGATGTCCAGGATGAGGTGCTTGCGGTTGGGCAGCCAGGCCGCGGTCGGCGAATCGGTGCCGGCCAGCCGCGCCCCATCGGCATAGAACGAGACGCGCAACGGGCGCGACATCGGCGCCTGCACCACCGCGTAGCACCACACCACGCGCGGCCCGGCGCCGGGCGTCAGCACCAGCGGCGACTCGATGTAGCTCACCACGTCGCCATCGAGGTCGGGGGCGTCGATGCGCAGTTCGCCCTGCAGCGGCGCGGGGCCGTCGTAGGTCACCTCCACGCGGATCGGCGTCCACTGGCCGTCGCGCAGCACGGCGGCGTCCACGTCCGCCGCGACGGGATAGCCGATCGAGCGGACTTTCAGGTCGATTCGCCCCTGTGAGAAAGCGGTGGACGCGACCGCGAGAAGCAGCAGCAGCGCGGGCAGGCGGGTCATGCAAGGGTTCCACGGTCGGCCCGGGCGCGGGGACGCCGACCCCCGGCGGGCGGCGTATGGCGATTCTGGTGTCGTGCGCGGCCGGCCGCAAGTTGCGGTCGCGCACTGTGCGATTGTACGCCCGGCCGGGAGCGCGGGCGCACTGACCCGATCGGCGGTTTCGGGTATAACCCCCGGGCCTGGGAGTCCGCTCGGCGCGGATTCTTGCCTGGGGGAAGCGCAGAACCCCGATCCGCCATGAGTACCGCCGTCCCAGATTTTGCCCGTCTGCCGGGCGGCTCCCCATTGGGGGAGCTGCTGCGCCTGGCTGCGCCGATGATCGGCGTAACGCTGTCGCGCATGCTGATGGGGTTCATTGATTTCGCGATGGTGTCGCAACTGGGCACCAGCGCGCAGGCGGCCATTTCGCCAGTGACGCTGCTGCTGTTCACCGTGGCCTGCGCGTTCATGGGGGCGGCGCAGGCGGCGCAGACGTTCGTGTCGCAGGCGGTGGGGCGCGGCGAACCGCAACGGGCCGGCGCCTATGCCTGGCAGACGCAGTACCTGGCGCTCTTCGCAGCGCTTGCCACCGCGCCGCTGGCGATCACGACGCCGCTCTGGTTCCCCTGGGTGGCGGCGCTGGGAAAGCATGCCCCGGATGTGGCGGCGATGGAGATTGACTACCTCACGATCGGGCTATGGTCGATCGGGCTGATGACCGCGTCGGCCGGGCTGGAGAGTTTTTACAACGGCATCCGCCGCCCCGGCGTGTGCCTGACGGCGGTGATCGCGTCGCTGGTGACCAACGCGGTCGGCAACTACATGCTGATCTTCGGCAAGCTCGGCGCGCCGGAGATGGGGATGCGCGGCGCGGCGCTGGCGACGGTGCTGGCGTGGGGCGTGCGTCTGGCGATCCTGCTGCTGCCGCTGGCGTCGCGGGCGGTCGATCATCTCTATCACACCCGCCGCAGCGTGTGGTTCGACGCGGCGCGGTTTAGCGAGTTGATGCGCATGGGGGCGCCGATTGCGCTGCAATGGCTGGTGGACATCGGCGCGTGGATCGTGTTCCTGGTGCTGCTGATGCCGCAGTACGGCACGGTCGCGCTGGCGGCGTCCAACCTCGCGATCCAGTTCATGCACCTCTCGTTCATGCCGGCGCTGGGCATCGGCATGGCCGTTTCGACGCAGGTCGGCAACGCGATCGGAGCGGCCCGCGCGGACGTGGCGCAGATGCGCGTGCGCGTGGCGCTGGGCATCGTGATGGGCTACATGGGCGTGATGGGGATCGTGTTTCTGCTGCTGGGCAGGCCGCTGGCGGCGTCCTTGTGCTTTGAGTCGGATGAAGCGCTGCGGACCGAGGTGGTGCGAACGGCGGCGCAAATGCTGCTGTGGTGCGCGCTGTTCCAGATTTCGGACGGCGTCTGCATCGTGTACAGCTTCGCCTTTCGAGGCGCCGGCGATACGCGCGTGCCGGCGCTGTTGTTCGCAGCCTGCTGCTGGGGCATTTTTGTGGGCGGCGGCCTGTTGATCGTGCGCTTCCTGCCGTCGCTCGGGACAGACGGCCTGTGGGCGGTGTGCTCGCTCTACATCATCGTGCTGGGTGCGCTGCTGTGGCTGCGCTATCGTTCGGGAGCGTGGCGGCGCCAGACCGTGTTCGACTCGCCCGCACTTGCCGCGACGTAGCGCCGCGCCGCCGCGCGCGAGCCGGCGCGAGCGCAGTACAATCCGCCCGTCTCCGAGCGCTTCCGTGCGGCGCTCGACCCTGACACGCATTCACGGAGCGGCATCATGGAGCTGGCCTCGCTGCAGGCATACATGAACGACCAGCGCATCGACGGCTGGCTGTTGTACGACTTCCGCGGCAGCAACCCCGTCTTCGCCCGCATGATGCCTCCACTGGGACACACCACCCGCCGGGCCTTTCTGTGGATTCCGGCGCGCGGCGCGGCGCGGTTGCTGTGCAGCCGCATCGACCGCCCGGCCTTCGCGGCCGCTCCGATGGATCAGGACCATTACACCTCGTGGCGCGAAATGCAGACCTGGCTGGCCGGTCGCGTCAGCAGCGGCGCGCGAATCGCGATGGAATACTCCCCGGGCAACGCGCTGCCGGCGGTTGCGTACGTGGACGCCGGGACGATCGAGCTGATCCGCGGGCTGGGTGGGGAGGTGGTGTCGTCGGCGAACCTGGTGCAGGTCGGCGCAGCGCGCTGGTCAGCCTCCGCCGCCCAGGCGCACGCCGCGGCTTCGAAAGCGGTGGCCGAGATCAAGGACGCCGCCTTTGGGCTGATCGCCGAGCGCCTGGCCGCCGGCGCGCGGGTGACCGAGTATGACGTGCAGCGCTTCATCCTGCAGCGCTTCGACGAAGCGGGGTTGCAGTATCCGGATCCGCCGATCGTCGCGGCCAATGCCCACAGCGGCGACCCGCATTTCGAGGTGTCGGCCGCCAATCCCGCCGAGATCAGGAAGGGCGACTGGGTGCTGATCGATCTCTGGGCGCGCGTGCCGGGAAATGAGAACATCTATTCAGACATCACCTGGGTGGGATTCGCGGGCCGCAACGTGCCGGCAGCGCATGCGCGGGTATTCAGCGTGGTGAAGCAGGCGCGCGACGCGGCGCTGGAGCTGGCCCGCAGCGCCGGCGGCGGCGATCGGCGCATCTGCGGCTGGGAGCTTGATGAGGCCGCGATGCGCGTGATTCGAGACGCGGGCTTTTCCGAAGGCATCCGTCACCGTACCGGCCACAGTCTCAGTCCGGGCGCGCTGGTTCACGGCATCGGCATGAACCTCGACAACCTCGAAACGCACGACACGCGCGAGCTGCTGCCGGGTGTCGGCTTCACGATCGAGCCGGGGGTGTACCTGCCCGAGTTCGGCGTGCGACTCGAGATCAACGTGCACTACGATCCCACCACCGGGCCGACAGTCACCAGTTGTGTGCAGAATGAGGTGCTGCTGCTGGCGTGATCGGTGCTCATGGACGCGATTCGGGCGCCCGAAGCGACCGCACCGGGGGCACTCGCACACTCGAGCGCGGCGACGTCCGCGCCTCAGGAAAGGACATGTTCGTGCCACTGTCAGTTCGTTGCATCCGGATGGCGATGACGGGCGTCCTGCTGGGAACGCTGGTCGGTTGCGCGTCGCAGATCACGATTCGAGCCGCCGCGCCGCGGACGCCGGAGACGATCTTCAGCCCGCTGCCGTTGCCGCCGCCAAACGCGATTCGCACGCAGACCGGCCGGCCCGGCCCGGACTACTGGCAGCAGCGCGCGGATTACGACATCGACGCGACGCTCGACGCCGACGCGCGGGTGGTGAGCGCGACCGCGGTGATTCGCTACTACAACCGGTCGCCGGATGAGCTTCGCTATCTCTGGCTGCATCTGGAGCAGAATCTCTACCGCCCTGACAGTCGCGGTGGTCAGCGCGGAGTCGGCGGTTCATCGATCCCGAATCGGGACGTGAACACGAACGGCATGGAGGTGTCATTCGTGCGCATCGGCGGGCGCGACGTTCCGCTGCGCGTGCACGACACCGTTGCGCGGCTGGACCTGCCCGAGCCGCTGGCGCCGCGCGAGGGCATGCTGGAGATCGAAATCGGCTGGAGATTCGAGGTGCCGCGCCTGGGCGACGCGCGCATGGGCTGGGAGCAGACCCGCAACGGCACGATTTTCCAGATCGGGCAGTGGTATCCGGCGGTATGCAAGTATGACGATGTGCACGGCTGGAACACGCTGCCCTATCTCGGGCAGGGCGAGTTCTACTCCGACTTCGGCCGGTTCGACGTGCGCCTGACCGTGCCGCGCGCGCACCTGGTCGCCGCCACGGGCGTGTTGATGAACCCCGAGGAAGTGCTGACGGCCGAGCAGCGCGTGCGTCTGACTCGGGCCGCTGCGTCGCCCTCCGCCGTGATCATTCGCGGGTTGGACGAGATCGGCAGCGCCGCTTCGCGCCCCGCCGGCGCAGGGCCTCTCACCTGGCATTTTGTGGCGGACGACGTGCGGAGCTTCGCCTGGGCCGCTTCGCCGGCGTTCATCTGGGACGCGGCGGGAATCACCGAGCGCGGCCGTGTTCCGTCTGAGCGGGACGGTACGGTGGCGCTGCCGCCCGGCACGCTGGTACAGAGTTTTTACCCGGTCGAGGCGACGCCGCTGTGGTTCGACAACGTCACAATGTTGCGGATGGCGGTGCTGCACTTCGGCGGGATGTGGGGGGTGTATCCGTATCCGACGGCGACGAACGTCAACGGCGTCGTCGGCGGGATGGAATACCCGATGATCGTGTATTGCTCGGAGCGGATGAACGAGCGCGAACTGTTCGAGGTGACGGCGCACGAGGCGGCACACTGGTGGTTCCCGATGGTGGTCAACACCGACGAGCGCCGACACGCCTGGTTCGACGAGGGCTTTGTCACGTTCATGACGAACTACGCCATGCGCGAGCGTCGCGCGGCGTGGTTTGATCCGCGCGAGTGGGCCGCGCGGGTTGCCGATGACCTGGGTCGTGGGGGCCAGCCCGCGGCGACGCGCTCGGACGAGATTGACAGCGGCGCCTATGGTGCATTGGCGTATGATCGCACGGCGTGGGCGCTGTACTGCCTGCGCGAGAAGGTGCTCGGTCCGCAGCGCTTCGACGACGCGATGCACGAGTACATCCGCACCTGGGCCTACAAGTCCCCCCAACCTGCGGATTTTTTCCGCGTCATCGAGGACGCCGCGGGGTGCGACCTGGCGTGGTTCTGGCGCGGCTGGCTGTATGAAGACGCCCGGCTGGATCAGGCGGTGGTCGGCGTTCGCCAGCGCGGCGAAAACGCCACGGCGACGTTTGAGAATCGCGGTGAGATGGTGATGCCGCTGGAATTTCTCGTCCGCTATTCCGACGGGTCGAGCGAGACGCGCACCACCGGCGTCGAGGTGTGGTACGCTTCCGATCGTTGCGAGCTGTCGTGGGCGACCGGCGGCCGGCGGGTGCGCGAGGTGATAGTCGATCCGGGTGACGTGCTGCCGGACGTGGATCGCTCGAACAACCGCCGCTCCGGCGGCTGAATCCGCGACGCCTGGGCGAGCGATGGAGGTTCATGATGCCCGATGGGGCGAGTCCCGAACGCGCGAAGATGGACCTGCCGCGGATCGAGCGCGCCGTGCGCGAGATCCTGCTCGCCGTCGGGGAGAACCCCGATCGTGACGGCCTGCTGAAGACGCCCGACCGCGTCGCGCGAATGTACGCGGAGCTTTTTTCCGGTCTGCACGACGATCCGGAGCGCTATCTCGAGACCACGTTCGACGAGGACCATCACGAGATGGTGGTCCTGCGCGACATTCCCTTTTCCAGCACGTGTGAGCACCACCTGATGCCCTTCGAGGGCCGCGCCCACATTGCGTACATCCCCGGCGGACGGATCGTGGGCCTGTCCAAGCTGGCTCGCCTGGTCGATGTCTTCGCCCGCCGCCCGCAGGTGCAGGAGCGGATGACTTCCCAGGTCGCCGACCTGCTCGCGGAGCGCGTGCACGTCAAGGGGTGTGCCGTCGTGATCGAGGCCTCGCATACCTGCATGACCTGCCGCGGCGTCATGAAGCCCGGGGCCGTCATGGTCACGTCCGCGGTGCGCGGCGAGATGCGAACCTGCGACATCACGCGCAACGAGGCGATCACCCTGCTCTACAAGCGATAGGCCGCAACCCGCGTGATTGAATTCCTCGATGCCAGCCGGGTGTATCACCGTCGCGGAGCGGCCGCGACGCACGCGCTGCGCGGCGTCACGCTGAGCGTGGCGCGGGGCGAGTTCGTGGCGGTGATCGGCCGCAGCGGTTCCGGCAAGAGCACGCTGCTGCACCTGGCGGCGGCGCTTGACCTGCCCAGCGGCGGAATCGTGCGGATCGACGGCCGCGCCACCAGCGAGATGAGCGAAACCCAGCGCACCACGCTCCGCCGCCATCGCGTCGGGCTGGTGTTTCAATTCTTCAACCTGCTGCCGACGCTGCCGATCGAATGGAACGTCGCCATGCCGCTGCTGCTCGACGGCCGGCGGCTGGGCACGGTGCGCCCGCGGGTGCATGAGTTGCTGGATCGGATCGGCCTGCGTTCGCGGGCCGGCGACTATCCGGATCAGCTTTCAGGCGGGGAGATGCAGCGCGTGGCGATCGCGCGGGCGGTGCTGGTCGAGCCGTCGATCCTGCTGGCCGACGAGCCGACCGGCAATCTCGACACCGCCACGAGCGAATCGATCATGGGTTTCCTGCGAACCACCGCGCATGAAAGTGGGCGAACGACGCTGCTGGTCACGCACGACATGGCGGTCGCTGCGCAGGCTGATCGGGTGGTGACGCTGCGAGATGGGCGGGTGGAGTCAGGGCAGGGTTGATCGCCGGGGAATAGCGACGTCGCCGGCGCGGGGAATTCGGCGGGGGATCCGGGAGCAAGACGAGCGGCGCTCGAGCCGCATCAAAAATGGGATCGGTTTTGGCGGCAATTGGGGCTTGATTTCGCCCGCAATGTTCGTATAATGTTAGCATATAGCCGTGGGGCGGTGACGCGAGGGGCATACACGGCGTCTTAACAAGGTGGAATTCGATGAAACTACACAACATATTGTGCTAATAGAGGATACGGATTATCTGACCATTTGCTTGCTACCCACTACCTGTTGTGATACGATCTCCCCCCGCACTCAAGCGAGTGGTGTTCGTACACTGTGTCAGGCGCCAGTCGTCCGTCATCGGGTTTGTTGGGTCCGGAATCGGTTTCGATCCTTCTTGAATCTGGAAGCTTCACGCAAGAGGAGTCCAGGGATGGTTCTGTCGTCGCATCGCCCCGCCGCCACGCTCATGGATGAGCCGACTCTTTCGGAGAATGCCCGCAAGGTTCTCGAGGCGCGGTATCTCAAGAAGAATGAACAGGGGGACTGCGTCGAGGGACCGGGGGCGCTCTTTCAGCGGGTGGCCGCCGCGATTGCCGCGGTCGAGCCGCAGTATGGCGGTAGCGAGGCGGAGCAGTCGTTGTGGACGCAGCGGTTCTACTCGCTGATGGTCAGCGGCGCGTTCATGCCGAATTCGCCGACGCTGATGAACGCCGGGCGCGAAATGGGGATGCTGTCGGCCTGCTTCGTGCTGCCGGTGCGGGATTCGATCAGCGGCATCTTCGACAGCATCAAGCACACCGCGCTGATCCAGAAGGCCGGCGGCGGCACCGGCTTCGCTTTTGACGAGCTGCGCCCGACGGGGGATTTCATCCGCAGCAGCGGCGGCACGACCAGCGGTCCGATCACCTTCTGGCGCGCCTTCAGCGAGGCGACCAACGCGATTCAGCAGGGCGCATTCCGGCGCGGCGCGAACATGGGCATGATGTATGTGCATCACCCTGACATCCTCAAGTTCCTGCACGCCAAGCAGGATCTGAGCCAGTTCACGAACTACAACATCTCGGTCAAGATCACCGACCAGTGGATGAAGGAATTCCTGGCCGACGCCGACTCCCCGCACTTCGTCCGCAACCCGCGCAACGGGCGCGTCTCGGTCATTCCGCGCGACGTGGACATCTGGAAGTACGACGTCCGCACACTGATTGACGTGGATTGCTGTGAGCGGATCGACGAAGCCGCCCCCGAGCGCTATTTCACCTCGCCGCGCCAGATCTCCCCGCTGCCCGAGGCGCTGCGCGGTCGCGTGATCGCCAAGCGCGACATCTGGGAATTCATCATCCGCAATGCGTGGCAGACGGGTGAGCCGGGCGTCGTCTTCATCGACCGCATCAACGAGACCAACCCCACCCCGCACATCGGGCGGATGGAGGCGACCAACCCCTGCGGCGAGCAGCCGCTGCTGCCCTACGAGGCCTGCAACCTTGGCAGCGTGAACCTCGGCCTGTTCGTGACCGACGCCTGCACGCCGGATGCCCGGGTCGATTGGGACCGGCTGCGCGAGGCGGTGCACTGGTCGACGCGCTTTCTCGACAACGTCATCGACGCCAACGAGTATCCGCTCGAGGAAATCGACCGCATCTGCAAGGCCAATCGCAAGATCGGCCTGGGGATCATGGGCTTCGCCGACGCGCTCTACAAGCTCGGCGTTCCCTACAACAGCGACGAGGGTGTCGCCTGGGGCGAGAAGTTCATGAAGTTCGTGAACGACGAAGCCCACAACTACAGCGAGCACCTCGCCCGCACGCGCGGCTGCTTCCCCAATTGGAAGGGCAGTCACTGGCAGACGCTCCACAACCGCCTGATGCGCAACGCCTGCACGACCACCGTCGCGCCGACCGGCACGATCAGCATCATCGCCAACTGCTCAGGCGGCATCGAGCCGATGTTCTCGCTGGCCTTCATCCGCAACGTGCTGCGTGGGCAGAAGCAGGGCGAGCGCCCGCTGGTCGAATCCAACGACACGTTCGTGCAGGTCGCCCGGGCGCGCGGATTCTACAGCGAGGCGCTCATGGAGCGCATTGCCCGCGAGGGCACCGTGGCTCACATCGACGAGGTGCCCGAGGACATTCAGCGCGTGTTCGTCTGCGCGCATGACATCGCCCCGGTGTGGCACATGAAGATGCAGGCCGCCTTCCAGCGCCACTGCGATTCCTCCATCAGCAAGACGATCAACTTCCCGCACACCGCCAGCGTCGAGGACGTGGACACGATCTACCGCCTGGCCTTCGACATGCGCTGCAAGGGCGTCACCGTCTATCGCGACGGCTGCCGCGCTTTCCAGCCGATGGCGCTCAAGGATGAGAAGCCGGCCGCTGCCGCCGCTCCGTCTGCCGCGAGCGTGGCCGCGTCGCCCGCCGCTCGCGTGGCGGAAGCCCCGGTCGTCGCAAGTGCGTCGCCCGCGACGTTCGCTGCGCCCGCGGTGGCGCGGCCTGCCGCCCGGGGTGCCGAAGCGCCGCCGCAGACGGTCGCGCCCGCGACGTTGGCGGGCATCGCTCCGGCCGTCGCGGTCGCCGTGCCATCCGTGCCATCCGTGCCGAGCGGCGCCGCCGTGCCGTCGCTTCAGCCGCGCGACCTGCCGGAGATCGTCAGCGGGCTGCGCATCCGCCAGCTCACGCCGTTCGGCAACATGCACGTCAAGATCACGGTCGATCCGCGCCGCGAGACCGAGCTGGAGGTCTTCGCCCAGCTCGGCAAAGGCGGCGACGTCGCCACCAGCGACCTCGAGGCCATCTGCCGGATGATCTCGCTCTGGCTGCGGGCCGGCGGCTCGCTGCGGCACGTGATCAAGCAGCTTGAGGGCATCGGCAGCTCGCTTCAGATTCCGACCCGCGCCGGGCGGATCATGTCGCTGGGCGACGGCCTGGCCTGTGCGCTCAAGAAGTACACCCGCGCCAAGGAGCGGTTCGGCCTGCGGGCGATGCTGCTGGGCGATATTGACCTCGGCGAGCTGTATGAATCCAGCCCGGCGCCGCATCATCGCAGCGACGTTGGCGATCGCCTCGCGCCGTCGCGCCCCGCGACCGACGACGGTCCGCGCAACGGCGGGCCGGCGGCGCCGCGCGGCGGCGACCCGGTGATCTCCGCGCCGTCCGTCACGATCTCCAGCGCCACGCGCACCGCGACGGCCTCGGAGGTGACGCTGCTCAGCAAGCGTCTCAACGGCGGCGGCTCGCTTGCGGGTTCGTCGGAGTCGATCCGCGAGACCGTGCAGCGCGCCGCGAACGGAACAGATGTGCGGAACGGCGCGCTGGCGACGGCGACGATCGAGGAGACGGTCGAGTTCAACGCGCTCGAAGCGAGGATCAACGCGGAGCTGGATGATCTGCTGGTGCGCGGCGAAATTTCGATCTCCGCGGTCGAGACACGCGAGTCGGTGCGGAGTGAGAGCACCGAGGCCGCGGATGCCGGCGAGGACGTTGGCTCGGGCCTGTTGCACGTGCATGACAACGCCCAGTTCTTCAAGCTGCATTGCCCGCAATGCGACAGCCAATTGGCGATGCAGGAAGGCTGCAAGAAGTGCCTGGGCTGCGGCTGGAGCGCGTGCTGATCCGCAAGCCAGCCCCGGGGGCGCAAGCGGTCGTTCCGAACAGCGGATGCCCGCGCGCCACGCAGTCGGTAGCCTGTAACCGGTGGCATGCCTTCGCGACCGGTGGCATGCCTTCGCGGTACTCCGCGTAGGCATGCGTGCCAAACGCGCCGCCCTCCGCTGCGCTTCCCGCGTGATCCGCGCCAGATGCGCGCGAACCCGGGCAGCCGCTTCGAACCGTCGATGGTCCTGAATCCGGACGCCAGCAACCGGCGCGATGTCCGGCCGCTTGCAGGCCGCTCAGCGTGCGCGAACAAAGCGCTCCTGCGGAATCCCGAGTTCGGCGCTGCACGGCGCGATCTCCGCAAGAAATCGCTGTGCATCCGTGTAGTATCCCGCCGTCGGACGCAGCCCCGGCAGGCGCGTCCCCCAGAATTCGTTGAACGCCCCCATCAGCAGCTCGCGGATGTACTTGGCCGTCATGCTCGCCAGCGCCACCGGCAGATGGTGCTCGTCCGCGCCGACCCGAAACTCGACGCTCCAGGGTGAGGATTTTGAATCAGCGCCGCCCGGTGCAAGTTGATATGCCGATCGCTCCGCCGTCGCTTCCGTCTCGCTCAGCGCCCGATCCGGCCACGCATCCCGCAGGATGGAACGGTAATTGGCCCGGCCGCCCAGGCGATCCACGACGATCCACACCGGGCCACCCCAATCGCCGATGCCGCGCTCAATCAGCCGCAGCACCTGCTCGACGACGACTACCGACTTGTTTCGCGTTGCCGCGACGCGGTCGTTGTAGCGGTCCTCAGCCACGATCTCGACCCGCGCTCCGCGATACGTGACCTGCGCCCGCTGCAGCTCATCCCCCAGGCGCTGCCCCATCTCGCCGATCGACCCCAGCACCCCGTCCACCGGCAGCGCGCGATCGAGCGCCCGATACCAGGGCATGCGCGTCCCGCCCTCGCCGGATCGATCTGACACATGCCGCAGCAGGGGCGCCAATCGATCTACCGGCGCGCCGCCCGCCGCCGCAAACGCCCGCACCGTTCGCTCCAGCGTTCCGACGCCGCGCTTGCGATCAAAGACCTCCTTCGAATCGCCCACGATCAGCCGCCCGGCCGCGCCGCGCGCCGTGCGGCGGACAGACGCTGCGAGCCGCTGCCAGAGGTCCGGCGGCTGCAGCGCCTCGGCCTCGCGATCGGCGTCGGCGCACGCTTCCCCGTCGATGTCCCACACCGTCGCGGCCACGACCAGCGGGCCGAGCACCGGCCCATACCCCGCTTCGTCGATCCCGATCAGCCGCAGCACGTCACCACCCCAGCGAGTAGAAGACCACCGCGAAGATCACGTCCGCGATGATGATCGCCACGATGCTCTTGACCACCGTCGTCGTCGTCGCCCGCCCGACGCCCTCGGCTCCGCCGCGAACGCTCAACCCTTCATGGCACGCCAGCAGCGCGATCAGCACGCCAAAGACGGCCGCCTTGACCAGCCCGGTCAGGTAATCGCTCATCGACAGCGCCGCGCGCGTCGCGTCGATGTACAGCGTTCCGCTCAGTCCGAGATTCAGCGTCGCGCACAGGTATCCGCCCAGCAGCCCCACCAGGTCCGCCAGCACCGTCAGCCCGACCATCATCGTGGCGGTTGCCACCACGCGCGGCACGACCAGGAATCGAATCGGGTCCAGCGCGTGGGCGCGCAGCGCCTTGATTTCCTCCCCCTCCACCATCGCCCCCAGCTCCGCCGCGATCGAGGCGCCCGCGAAGCCGCTCAGCAGAATGGCCGTGAAGAGCGGTCCCAGCTCGCGGAACATCGCGATTGCGACCACGTCCGCCACGCGCTCCAGCTGTCCGTAGGCCTCCAGCGTCGGGGCCATGTTGAGCGCCAGGATCACGCCGATGAATGTCTGCACCAGCACGACGATTGGAATGCTGCGCACCCCCACGCGGATCATCTGGCGAACCAGCGCGTCCAGTCGTCGCCGCCCGCCGCGCCCGATCAGCACCGCTCCCACCCGGACCAGCACGCTGCCGAGCAGGCGCGTCAATCCGCCGCCGTAGATCACGGCGTCCAGCGCACGCTCGATCGGATAGCGCACCAGCGCCCCCACCGCGCTCACCCCGCGGACGAGCGCATTGGCCGGGCGGACGCTCATCCGCCGCGTGCCTCATCCACCGTCGGCGCGATGCGGAAGAATTGCGTCAGGTTGGTGATCTGAAACACCCCCAGCACGCGCGGCTGCAAGGCCGCCAGTGCCAGCCCCCCGCCGGCCTGCTCCACCATCCGTTTGATCTGCACCAGCGTCCCCACGCCGGAGCTGTCCAGGTAGGAAACCTGCGACAGGTCCACGATCAGATGCCGCGCGCCGGCTCCCGCCACGCGGGCCGCCTGCTCCAGCAGGGCCGGTGCGTTGGAAAACGCGATCTCCCCCTCCAGCGACAGCACCGACACGCCATCGGAAGTCTCAACCCGAATTCGCAGGTTATCCGGTGCAGCGCTCATGCGATCCGTTTCTACCACAATCCGCCCAAAACGCAAACTGTCCGATGTTGCCCTGACGTGTCAACCGCCGGCTACTCCGCGCCCGCCGCCGAGGCCGCTGCCGCTCCACCGCCACCCGTAGCCTCGAAGCGCCCCTCGCGCAGCGCCGTGCGCCAACGCTCCACTGCCTCCGCGCGGCGCGACTCGGTGTCGAAATAGCGATAGCCCAGTGTCTCCCCCGTCAGCCGCTCCAGCGACAGAATCGCCATCATCCGCACGGCCGAATCCGCGTCCTCCAGCAGTGGCACCAGGCGATGTGCCGCGGCGCGATCCCCGCCGGATGCCAGCGCCACGCCGGCCACCGCCCGCTCCCTGGCATTCGGCGAGTTCAGCTTCGCGGTTGATCCGCGCGGCAGACAGCCGCCGGCAACCAGCGTCAGCAGGAGCGAAATGAGCGCGTTGCGCGACATGACACGCGATTATACGACCGCCACCAACCCAAGCAGGGCATCCGCCCGCAGCATTCCGGGTGACGCCACCACCAGGTCCGCCGCGCCGACCCGCTCAGCCGGACCGACCCCCACGACCCGCATTCCGGCCGCCCGGGCCGCCTGAACGCCCGCCTCAGCGTCCTCGACCACGACGCAGCGAGTCGTCGGCACACCCAACTGCGCCGCCGCCGCCGTGAAGACCTGCGGGTCGGGCTTGGAGCGCGGGGCGTCATTGCCGTCCACCACCGCGTCAAAGACGCCAGCCAGGCTCAACCGCTCCAGCACGACCCGCGCATTGCGGCTGGAGGAGGCGACCGCCAGCGCCGCGCCGGCCTGTCGAAGGGCGGCAAGCAGCGCCGGAATCCCCTCAAACACGTCATTCGGAGTCATTTCGGCGACGCGGGCGAGATAGCGGTCGTTCTTTTCACGCATGATCTCAACCCGGCGCGGCTCAGGCGTGTGCTCCCAGCGGTCGGCCAGCACGATTCGGAGGCTCTCCTCGCGCGACAGTCCGCGCAGCTGCTCATTGATCCGGCGATCGAAGCGCACGCCGAGGGCATCCGTCACGTCCTGCCAGCTCCGGTAGTGCAGCTCGGCAGTGTCCGTCAACACGCCATCGAGATCGAAGATCACGGCGCGCTGCGCGTTCATTCAACAACACTCCCGGTGAATCTGCCGAGCGGGAAACCGGGGGTCGGGGGCTGGTCGAAACGGGTGGTTTCGCGCAAAATCCCCGCTCCCTGGAGAGGTGCCCGAGCGGCTGAAGGGGCTGGTTTCGAAAACCAGTGTACGCGCAAGTGTACCGCGGGTTCGAATCCCGCCCTCTCCGATCCCCGTTCTGCTGCGCGCGGCCGGCGGCCGACCGTCGGTCCCGCCTAGATCACCACCGGCTTATTCAGCTTGCGGCGCAGCGCCACCCATTGCCCCACGTGCATCATCTGGTGCGTGCCGAGCAGCGTATACACCGCAGCGACCGTCGGCGCATACGACCGCATCTTCTCCGGCGACGGCTCTGAAAGCTTCGATGCCGGCGTGGCAGCGAGCGACGCGAGCGCCGCAGCACGGATTGTCGCGAACAACTCCAGATAGGCCTGCTTGGTCGTGAATTGCTGCGAATTGTCGGATTTGGCGGCGTCCATCGTGTGCGCGTCGGCGAAACCGGCGGGCAGTTCCGGTATCTTCGCCCCGACGGCGCTGGCCATGTCCCGCTCGGAGACGATCAGGTGCCCGAGTTGCCAGGCGATGTGGTTCATGCCCGGCAGCGGGCGGATGCGCAGCTCGTCGTCGCTGAGGTCGCTCAGGTAGGTGGTCATCAGAAATTGGGCGCTGTCCAGGCCCAGCTTGATCGCATCCTGCGGCGTCATGGCATGACGCTCCTTTCTCGGTTCGCGGATTCGGCGCGGCTCGGCACCCGCCTTGGCCGTGCAGTTTACGCGATCCCGGCGGGATGCGGCGGACCCCGAGCAGCCGCGCGGACCATACACTTGTTCCCGCGTGTCAACATCCGCTCACCCAGGTTCCGACCGACCCCGCCCACCGCACTCCGTGCCACCGCGCGCGTTTGCGAGTTCGCGGCGCAGCGAGAAAAGCTCGCGGCTGGCGCGTCTGGCCGACCAGGTTGATCTGCTCTGTGCAATCGCGACCGCAGTCCTGCTGCTCGCCGGATGGCTGCTGCACGCGGAGGATGCACCGCTCTCGCCCGTTGCCGGCGCGTCCTACGCGTTGGCCTACGTATTCGGAGCGGCGATGCCGCTGTGGACACTGGTCAAGGCGATTCGCCGCGGCGCCCCATGGCTGGACGTGGACCTGTTGATGCTGGCGGCCGCGGCGGGGGCGGCTGTGATTCAGAAATATGCGGAGGGAGCGTTCTTGCTGTTCCTTTTTTCGCTGGCGCACGCGTTGGAACGCTATGCGCTGGGAAGAGCCAGGAACGCCATCCGCGCGCTGGCCGACCTCTCGCCGCCGCAGGCGCGCGTGGTGCGCGGCGGGGTTGAATCGGTTGTGCCGATCGAGAGCGTGCGCCCCGGAGACCTCGTGATCGTACGGCCGGCCGAGCGCATCCCGGTCGATGGCAGTGTTCATCATGGCGGCTCGGCGGTGGATCAATCGCCGCTGACGGGCGAGTCCGTGCCAGTCGAGAAGTGGGCGGGCGACCCGGTCTTCGCCGGCACGATCAACGGCGACGGGGCGCTGGAGATCACCACCACCCGCGCCGCCGGAGATCGTACGCTCGACCGCGTGATTCAGCTCGTGGAGCAGGCCCAGGCGCAGCGCGCTCCGACGCAGCGTTTCGCGGAACGGTTCACGCGCGTCTTCGTGCCGTTGGTGCTGCTGGCCGACGCGCTGCTGATCGTCGTGCCGGCGCTGGCGGGCTGGCTGACGTGGGAGCAGAGCTTTTACCGCGGCATGACGGTGCTGGTCGGGGCGTCGCCGTGCGCCCTGGCGCTCGGCACGCCGGCGGTCGTCCTGGCCGGCATTGCGCAGGCCGCGCGCCGCGGCGTGCTCATCAAGGGCGGCGTGCATCTCGAAAACCTCGGCATCGTGCGCGTCATGGCGTTCGACAAGACCGGCACTCTCACCGTCGGCCATCCGGAAGTAACGGACGTACGGCCGAGTGCGGGCGTCTCGCCGGAGGAACTGCTGCGCATCGCGGCGGCGGTCGAGCAGCGCTCACAGCATCCGCTGGCGGCGGCGGTGATGCGGCACGCGCGCGCCGCCCGGATCGAGCTGCCCGCAGTGCAGAACGTGCAGAGCGTCACCGCCCGCGGCGTGCGCGGCATCGTGGAGGGACGGGTGACGGAAGTCGGCAGCCTGCGCCTGTGGGCGGATGGTGGTGATGCGCCGCCTGACAACGTGCGCAGCGCGGTGGAATCCCTCGAGCGCATCGGGCGCACGACGTTGGCGGTTCGGCACGACGGCCGCTGGCTGGGCGTGATCGGGGCGATGGATCGGCCGCGCGCCGTCGCGTCTGCCGCGCTCGACGCGCTGCGCGCGCTCGGAGTGTCGCACCTGCTGATGCTCACCGGCGACAATCGCGGCGTGGCGGAGGTGGTGGCGCGCGCGGTGGGAGTCGATGAATTCGCCGCGGACCTGATGCCGGACGACAAGGTGAACAGGGTCCGCGACGCGCTGCGGACACACGGACCGGTGGCGATGGTGGGGGATGGCGTGAACGACGCTCCCGCGCTGGCGCAGGCGACCGTCGGCATCGCGATGGGCGGGGCGGGGACGGCGGTCGCGTTGGAGACGGCCGACGTGGCGCTGATGGGCGACGACCTGATGCGCCTGCCATTCGCGGTCGCGCTGTCGCGCCGCGCGCGCACCATCATCCGTCAAAACATCGCCTTCGCGTTGAGCGTGATCGGCGTGCTGATCGTGGCGGGGGCGACCGGGCTGGCGACGATCGGTCCGGCGGTGGTGCTGCACGAGGGCAGCACGATCGTGGTGATTCTCAACGCGCTGCGCCTGCTGGCGTTCAACGGGCCGGCGCGGCCCGCCGGCGGCGATCATGCCGCCTAACGCAGGTCTGTCTGCCGGGTGTCGGCCTGCGGAATACGGCTTGTCGCCGACGGATGCCCGTCGCGGCACTCGGCCGGACTTTGCGGCGCGCGTACAATTGTCGCGAGATGATCAAGCCTTCCACCGCCGCGGCGACGTTCCCCCTTTGCGCCGCGGCACTTGTCGCGGCTTTGCTGACGTTTGGCCCCGGGGCGCGGGGGCAACCCCGTCCGGCAGACGTTGACCCGGAGTTTTCCCCCTTTCTCGCGGAGGCGCTGCGCGCCTACGCGGAAGGCGCGGATGAGCGCGCGCTGCTGCTGGCGCAGGACGTCGTTCGCCGCAGCCGTGACGACGATGCGCTTCGCGACGCCGCCCTGGTGGAGGCGATGGTGCTTCTGCGCAGCCCCGGGCGGACCGACGCGCAGGAAGGTCGAGCGCGGCTGGCAGCGGCGGCCGGCGATCGGCCGGACGTGGCGCGTCGCGGCGAGGTGCTGCTGGCGGCCGGCACGGCAGCGCTCACGCTGCGGGAGACTTCGCTGGCGCTGGAACTGCTCGACGACGCGCTGGCGACGCTTGAGCTTCAGCAGCGCTGGTCGCGGATGGAGGCGGTCGTCGCACAGCTTGCCCAGGCGTGGGCCGTGCACGGTGAATGGCCGATGACGCCGCCGCGATTCGGAGTGCCGCCGATCGACTCGGCCGAGCAGGCGGCCCGCGTGCGCCGCGCGCGGATCGAGGCGCTGCAGCGACGCGCTGCGAGCTGGTTCCAGGCGCCTGGCGCTGGACGCGCGGCCGGACTCGAACTGGCGCTGCTCGATGCGCGCAGCGCGGATCGCGCGGACGAGGGGCTGGACGCCCTGCGGGCGCTGGCGGGCGAAGTGCCGACCGGCACCCTGGCCGTGAAGGCGGCGCGGGCGCTGGCGGAACTGCTGGACGAGCGGCGCGATTGGCGCGAGGCGGCCCGCTGGTACGCGCTGGCGGCGGAGCAGGGCGGCGAAATCGGCGAAGCGGCGGCGCGGCGCGCCGCGGAGTTGCACCGGCCCGAAGTGATCGTGGAAGCGCCGGAGAGGGTGATGGCGGGTCGCGAGACGCCGCTGCTGCTGACGGCGCGCGGCGTGCGCTCGATTGAGCTGGAGATCCGGCGATTTGACGTGGAGCGATTTCTGCGTGAGCGGCGCGGGCGGATGGATGCAGCGCTGCTGCCGATCGACGGCGCCGTGCGGATGTCGCGGCGGATCGAGGCGGGTGCGAACGATGCCTTCGACGCGTTTGACAGCCGCACGCTGACGCCCCCGTTGTCGTTCACGCCGGAGGCGGATGCGTACGTGATCGTCACGCACGCGGTGCTGCACGACGGTTCCGCGCAGACACAGCGGCGCGTGCTGGTGGCCGGCGATGCACAGTTGGATGTGGCGATTCGCGGGGAGAATGCGGTGCTGGCGGCCACTCGCTTCGCCGACGGCAAGCGCCGGCCGGTCAGCGGGGAAGCGCTTTTTTGGATGGAGGGGGTCTCGTTTGTGCCCGCGACAGCGCACGTCACGGACGGGGCAGCACTGCTGCGCCTGCCCAACGAAGCGCGGCTGGCGGGGGTGCGGCGCTGGCGGGCGTTATTGCGCGGCGCATCCGGCCTGTCGATCTGCGCCGGCGTGCTGCCCCATGCGGATGAGACGGCCGACCCCGGCGCCTGCCTGCTGGCGGCGGGGCCGGCGTTTGTCCGGCCCGGCGGGAGTATCAGCGTTTCCGGTGTCCTGCTCGGTTCGGCGGTCGCTGCGGCGCAGCGCGACGCGGAGTCGTGGCGGTTTGAGCTGCGCGATGCCGAGAGCCGGACGCTGCTCTCCAGCCCGGCACAGCTTCACGCCGGTGGAGCGATCTCGGGCGCGTTTGAATTGGGATCCGAGTGCGCGGAGGCGAGAAAGCTGTTCGTGGTCCTGCGCCGGGGCGATCGACAGATTGAGAATGCCGGGGGCACGCTGGCGCTGCGAGCGCTCTCGCCGGAAGATGGCCCTTTTGAGGTGGAGTTGCAGAATCCCGGCTGGGTGCCGCTTTCCACGCCGGAGCAGCGGGTGGCCGGGCCGGGGCTGCTCAGTGCGCGGGTGCGGGCGGTTTATCCGTGGGGTGGGCCGGTGGCGGGCGGCGAGATGCGCGCGTTTGTCCGGGCGACGCAAGTTCCCGATCTAGACGCGGGTCGGCTGCCGCTGGCGGCGCTGGCGCGGGATATGAAGGCGACGCTGGACCCGCAGGGGGCGGCGATGCTGGGCATGCCGCTGAGCACGCTGCGGGGCGTCACGCCGCCGCTGGGCGTGAATTTCCACGTCAGCGTGCTGTCGCTCGACGGTCGAAATTCGGTCTCGACCGCCGGAATTGTGGCGGGTCCGGAACGGGCGCATGCCTGGCTGCTGGCGGATCCGCCGCAGCCGCGAGCCGGAGCGCCGCTGTCGGCGATCGTGGGCGTGCTGGACCCGCTGGGGCGGTACGTGGATTCTCCGCCGCGGGTGGAGTTCGTCGTGGACGGGGTGCCGGTCGAGACGCTGGACACCGAGCCGACGCCGCGCGGGTACTCGACGCCGGCTTGGCGAGCGCCGCCTGCGGCGCGCCACGTCGAACTGCGTTGCGAAGTCGCGGCGCTCTCGGGCCACGGCGCCCCGTTACGCGCGGTTCGAACCCTCGCGCTGGGCGAGTGCCCGGTCGGTGGCAGCGCCTGGGTTCGTGCGGCTACGGAAGCGCTGCACGCTGACGAGGCTGTTCGCGTGACCTGGGGAGCGCAGCGCGTCGGCGATCCGCTGCTGGTGGTGTTGCATGACCACGGAGTGCGCGGCGTCCGGATGGCGACCGGCGACGACGGGGAGCTGGAACTTTCGCTCCCGAGCGGTGCGGTATCGGGCAGCGCATGGGTGGAACTGGTCGCGGTGCGAACCGGCGGCATGCAGCGGTTAGCGATGGTGGAGGTGCGCGGCCCGGTCCCGACGGTCGAACTGATCGCTCCAGCCGCGATCTCCCCCGGCGCGACGGCGGCCGTGACGGCAATCGTGCGCGGCGCGGATGGTGAGCCGGCCGACGGGGTGCTGCTGGTGCGGCTGATCGACGCGGCCGACGTCGGCACGCTGCCGTGGTTCGCGGATCGAGATCGCATGGACTATTCGGAGGATGCCCCGGAGCGCACCGCCGGCCGGGCGCTGCTGGATTCGGATGCGGCCGGGCGCGGCCACCTGGCCGAGTTGTTCCGCTCGCGGTCGGAACTGCCGGTCACGCTGCTGGAGGGGGGGACATTGTGGACCGCGGTGGCGCAGGTGCGTGACGGGCGGGCGGAGATCGACGTACCGCTGCCGCCGGCAGCGCGGCGCTATCGGCTGCTGACGGGCTTTTCGGATTCGCGGGAGCGGGATGCGCGTGCGGCAGTCGCGCTGGACGTGCGGGATGGACTGGGGCTGTCGCTCGACGTGCCGGCGCTGCTGCACCTCGGCGACCGAACGGTGGCGGCGATCACGCTGACCGCGGGGACGGAATCCGCCCGCGGGCGGCTGCGGGTGGATGCGGGCGCGGCGCTGGTGACGGAGGGACTGCGCGGCGCGGATGGCGCGCCGATCGCGCCGGATGCGGAGGGGGCATATCACGTGGATCTGCAGCGCGGCCGAACGGCGCGACTGGCGCTGGTCATCGAAGCGGCGCGGGCGTGCGAGAGCCGGATGCGCGTGCGCTTCGAGCCGGAATCGGGCGCGCCGGCATCCGAGGTTGAGCGGGGACACGTCGTGCAGGGGTTCGAGGATCAACCGGTTCGTGGGCGGCGACCCGCAGCCGTCTCGGTGCAGCGCCGTATGTTTCGGATGATTCCTCGAATCGATGCCGAAGCTGCGCCGCGCCTGATCGGACCGCTGGATCGAAGCGAGTGGGATCTGGCGGAGCTTGATCCCGCCGAGCGACTGCCGGCCGGCACGCTGGTGCTGATCCGCGACACGGTCGGGGATGTGCCGTTGCCGGCGGGGGCGAATTGGGTGCAGGCGATTCCGCCGACGTGCCTGTCGATGCGGCGCGCGGTGGAGGGGCTGGCCACGATCGGCCAGCAGCGCCCTGCACAGGTGGATCGCCTGCAGTGGGCGGTCACGACGACGGCGATGCGCGAGCGGGTGCATGAGTTCGTGCTACTGGCTGTTCGGCCGGGGGCGTGCCGGCTGCCCGGGCCGGAAATCCGGTCGGCGGAGGGGGAGCGGTTCGACGTGGCGATGGCCAGCCCTGTGGAGCGCATCATCGTTTCGGATTAAACGCCGGGTGTCCGTGCGGTCCCGCTGCCCTCCCAGCCCGGTTATAACCTCGCTCATGCAATCCAGCGCCAAGACAAGTGCGACGGTGGCTCCAATCGCTCCCTCGACCGGCCGCGTCGAGTCGTTGCTGGCGCGTGTGCCGCGGGCGGTGCGCTGGGTGGGCGGGACAGACGGCGAACTGGAGCTGCTGGACCAGGTCGCGCTACCGGGGGAAGTGCGCTATGTCCGTTGCTGCGACGTGCCGGCGGTCATTGAGGCGATCCGCATGCTGCGCGTGCGCGGCGCCCCGGCGATCGGCGTCGCGGCGGGCTTCGGCTTCTACATTGGTGTGCGCGCGGCCGCGGCCGCGGATGCCGAATCCTATCGGGCGAAAGCGGAGCGGGTTGCGGCGGAGCTGATCGCGGCACGGCCGACCGCGGTGAACCTGGCGTGGGCCGTGCGGCGGGTGATGCGCGCGGCGCTTCAGGAGACGATGCCGGCGGCCAGCGCCGCGCGGGCGTTGCGCGAGGCGGTCGGGATTGCGGCCGAGGATGAGGCCGTCTGCCGCCGGATCGGCGAGCACGGGGCGTCACTGATACCCGACGGCGGGGGCGTGCTGACGCATTGCAATGCCGGGTCGCTGGCCACGGCGGCGTATGGCACGGCACTGTCGCCGATGTACGTCGCCCACGCGAGCGGTCGGCGATTCCGGGTGTTCGCGGACGAGACGCGCCCATTGCTGCAAGGGGCGCGACTGACCGCGTATGAATTATCCGCGGCGGGGATCGATGTCTCCGTGCTTTGCGATAATGCGGCGGCGAGCGTGATGGCGTCGGGAGCGGTGCAACTGGTGATTGTCGGGGCAGACCGGATCGCGGCCAACGGCGACACGGCCAACAAGATCGGCACGCTGGGGGTGGCGATTCTTGCGCGTCACTACGGAATTCCGTTTTATGTCGCAGCGCCGCGCAGCACGTTTGATCCGGCGTGCCCGGACGGGTCCGGGATTCCGATTGAGCAGCGCTCGGAGTCGGAGGTGGGATCGATGTTCGGCCGGGCACTGATTCCGCCGGGCGTGCGCTGTGTGAATCCGGCGTTTGACGTGACGCCGGCGGGGCTCATTACGGGGATTTTGACGGAAGTCGGGCTAATAAAACCGGTTACGGAGGCGGGGATTCGAGGAATCTTGGGCTAGGGGCTTGCATTACGGGCGGTGATCCGTATCCTGCTTCACTTGTTTTTACGGCGCGGTCCGATCTGGGTTCTGGTGGCGCAGTGGGTCGATCCGATCCACAGATCGTGAGCCGGCTGGCGTTTGTGGTTTGTCGATCGCGTCGCGCGGCGCGTTGCCGGGCGGCGCAGTGGTCCCTCAGGATGAGGGGCACGGAGAAGAGTTTCTCGCTTAGGAGGCTCGCGATGAGCAAGGTGTTCGTGAAGAGCGTGCTGCTGGTTCTCAGCGGAACCACGCTGGCGCTCGGTTTGGGCGGCGGCTGCCTGTCGGCGGTCGTGCAGCGGATTCTGGTCGCGGTTAACTTCGACTAATCCGTCGTTTACGCAACTTCGAATTCAACAACCCCTGAAAGACTACGGAGTATCTGCAATGAACCTTCGTGCAAAGCTGATTCTGGCGGTCGTGGCCGCCGGCGGCATGCTGCAGCTGGGTGGCTGCTCGGCCGGTAACCTGATGCGTCTCCTCGGCGACATCGCCGGCGACGCCCTGTGGCTCGGCGCGATCGACTAAGTGCCGGCGGACAAGTGAGTTTCGCCGCGGTCGCCCTCGCAGCGCCGCGGCTTCATGGAGATCTTGAAATGAAGAAGGCGAAGTACATCGCGATCAGCGCCCTCGTGGGCGGCGCGACGCTGTTCCAGACCGGCTGCCTCGGTGCGTTCCTTGACGGGTTCTTCAACACGGGCTGGCCGACCGGCAACCGTTGGATCAACCTCGGCATCGACATCCTCAAGGAAGAGCTCGGCGGGTAGCCGTGGATAGGGTTCGGGCTGCGGCGATCGCCGCCGCCGTTCGGCCCCTCAGTCCGCATTGGCGCGGTCAGAAATCGGCGACGTCCGCCTCCGGCGACGGTCTGCCGAGCTTGGAATCATTCATCGAAGTTTGGAGAGAGCAAATGCTTAAGCGAGTTGCGCTGCTGGTTCTGTCGAGCGGCTGCGTCATGGCCCTCGGCCTGAACTGCCTGCCGAACATCGGCACGTCGCTCAGCGGTCTGTTCGGCAACCTTCTGCCGAACTGACCCGACGACGGAACGCGGCGGCACGTCCCGCGGGCTTCGGCCCGTGACGGCGTCGGCCGTTGCATCTGAATTCCGGGAGCGCGCCGGCTTGCCGTCGCGCTCCCGTTTTCTTTCAAACCGGCCCCGCCGGCCCCCTTGATCCCCCTCTCGGGAGAGTCGTATACTCCCCCCGCCGCGAGGCATTCCGTCCCCCCGGCCAGTTGGAGTTCCCCGCCATGACGTCAAGCAAGCGAAAAGCCTTCGCACTCAGCGCGGCACTGATCGCCGGCGCCGTTTTTCAGTTCGTTCCGACCGGCTGCGGACAGTACCTGACGGAATTCGCGGCCAGCGCCGTGAACTTCTGCTCGGTGCTGAACTGCACGGGCGGCTCATTCTTTAACTTCTGCACGCCGCAGTTCCTGCTGGTGGACTGCCCGCTGCCGTAATGAACCCGGTCCGCCCCCCCCTCAGAAAGGGAATCCTCATGCGTCGCTCGTTGCGCTCCCGCGTCGCCCGTTTCACGGCGCTGATTGCGTCCGGCGGAGCGATGATGCAGGTCGGATCCTGCTCCTTCAGCGGCCTGACGAACTTTGTCTCGAATTTCAACCCGTGCGGCAGCATCCTGGCGTGCGACCCGCTCGAGTATCGCTTCCTGACGTCGGGTTACCAGGGTCCGGGCTTCAACCCGGCCGTGGATCCGGCCTGCTCGTTCCCCCCGTTCTGCGCTCCCGGCGATGATCCGTTCGTCGGCGGACTGAACGGCGGCGGCGGCTGATTCAGGCCATCCCTCCCGCTACATTCTGAATCACGTTCGGCGCCGCGGCCGGCGGGTGTCCATCCGGCGGGCGGCGCCGAGCCGACCCGGTCGGCAGGTCCTGCGCCTGCCTGAAGTTTGTCAAACCCGGTAACGCTGCCGTCACCGAGGCGCGTGCGGCCGATACAATTATCGGCGCGGCACGTAGCGGCCGCGCCCGCGCACGGTCCCGCACTCGTGTGCCGGTTTGATCCAACCCTGGCCGGCGCCGCGCGCTTTCGAGGTTTGGAATGCCGATCCTCGCCGCACGTCGCACCCGCCGGCTTACCCCGCTCTTGGTTGCGCTGTTATTCCTGCCGTTGTTCTCCTCGCGGAGTTCGGCGCAGGGCACGTCCAACGCCACGCTGCCGGAGAGCAACGAGGCGATGATCCTCTCGAGTCGGGTGGAGGAAGCGGTCGCGGCCGGCGATTATGCGCTCGCGATCCGGCTGGTGCGCCAGATCATGGATCTCAGTGGTGAGCTGGTCGCCGATCCGCGGCATCGGGTCTATTACCCCGTCTGGCGTAGGGCGGTGCAGTTGCTCCGCGCTCTGCCGCCCGAAGGGGTGAAGGCCTATCGAGAGCTTGTAGACGCGGAGGTGACGGCGCGATTCGCGGCGGCTTCGGCGTCGGGAGACCTGGCCGAGCTGGAATTGCTCTTTCGCAAGTTCCCGATCGCGACAAGCTGGCCGGCAATCGGACAGGAGCTGGCCGCGCTGCGACTGGATCTCGGCCAGGCCACCGAGGCGCTGGCCGTGCTGCGCGAAATGGAATTACAGGGCGCGGTGCTGAGCAGCGGGCTTCGGGCGCAGCAGGTCGTCGCGCTGGGCATGATCGGGTCGGTCGCCGAGGCGCGGCGCCGACTGGAGTCGCTTACGTCGGCGGCTCAGCAGGGCACGCCCGCGGAACGCGAGCGCGCCGCCGTGATCGAGGCCTGGCTGAAGCGCGGTGCAACCGATATCGCCCCGGCCGGGGCCGGCGCGATACAGCCGCTCTTTGGCGGGCGTCTGCCGTGGCGCTCGGGGCTGGATTCGGCCGCCGGCGCGCAGAAGCTCACAGACGACGCGGCCGCCAACAGCGTCGGATATCAGCGGTCGCTGCCGCTGCTGACTCCGGTGGTCGAGCGGGAGACGCTGCTGTTTCGCGCGCGGGGAGTGCTCTGGGCGCTGGACGCGGTCGCGCTGACCCCGAAATGGCACGTGGTGGAGCCGCGCTTCCGCGAGGTGATTTCAGAGTACGCCACCTGGGATCACGACTACGAGGAGGCGACTCCCGATCCGAACTATCCTCCGGAAGCGCGCCAATTGCTTCGCGGCGCGACGCAGCACGCAATCTCCGCGGCGGCCGGGCTGGTGTTTACGCTGGAGCCGCGCGGCGGCTCGGAGGCGGATTCGCAGCCGCTGGCACCGGGCTTCATGTTCCCGACGATCGAACCGAACCAGCCGAACACGCTGGTCGCGCGGGACGTCTCCAGCGGGACGGACGTCTGGCAGCTCGGCGCGGACGCGGCGGATCCCTTGTACGGCGCGAGTTTCCAGGACGCGCCGCTGCCGTTGGACGCTGGGCGGCTGGCGGTGCTGGTGCGTGTGCGCCAGGAACTGGTGCTGCTGATCCTGGACGCGGCGACGGGGCGCGAACTGGCACGAACGCCGATCGCCGGGCCGCCAACCCATCTGCCGATGGATGGCGGTCGCGGGCTGCTGGCGGCGGATGAGACCACGATCTACGTGACGACCGGCAACGGCGTCGTCGCGGCCATCTCACGGGCGGATTACGGCTGGCGCTGGGCCGCGACCTACTCGACGCGAAACGCGCGACGCGGCGGTTTCATGCCGTGGCGGGGGCGCGGGGATTTTGACCTGCCGGCCCGTGAGTACAGCGTGGATCGCCCGGTGCTGGTGGCGGACGTGCTGGTGGCCGCGCCGGTGGATGCGGCCGAAATCCTCGCGTTTGATCGGTTCGACGGTCGGGTGCGCTGGCGAATTCCGCGGGGCGAGTCGCTCGCGTTGTTAGGCGCCACCTCCGACGGCGTGCTGCTGGCCGGCGGTCACGTGGAGTGCGTTGATCCGTCCGACGGGGTGACTGTTCTGTGGCGATCCGTGCCGCTGGAGCTGACCGGGCGCCCGGCGATCGACGGACAGCGCGTCTATGTTCCCACCCGCGGCGGCGTGCTGGCGTTGGGGGCGCGCGACGGGCGGATCGTCGCGGCCCAGGATCCGCACCGCGTCTCGCCCGCCTCGGACCCGCTGGTGGCCAGCCTCGTGCTGACCGATCACGCGCTGCTGGCGGTCACGCCCAACACGGTTTGGAAGCATCCCGACCCGGCCCGGGTCCGCGGACTTTCCGGGCGACCCGGCGCGGATGGAGGCCTGGACCCGCGCGGGGCGCTGGCGCTGGCGTGGGTGCATACGCAGGAGGGCGATCTCGGCGAGGCCCTGCAAATCCTGGAAAAACTCGACGTGTCCGATCGCGCGCTGGGAGCGGCCCGCGACGCGCTGCTGAGCCGCACGTTCGTGGCGCTCTCGCGGGACTCCGGCTCCGCCGAGGAGCGGCTGGCGTGGCTGCGCCGCGCCACGGCGCTGCCGCTTGGCGAGGAATCCGCCTCTGACCTGGCCGTGCTGGTCGGTCGGACGCTGGAGGAGGCCGGGCGCTGGAACGAGGCGCTGGCACACTATCGCGATGCGCTGCTGCGCGAGAGCGCGGTCGGCCTGGTGCCGGCCGGCGGCGGCCGCCGGCGCGCGGCGTGGGTGGATGCTGCGCTGCGCATCGGCGAGTGCCTGGCACGGGTCGATCCGCGGACGGCCGCCGCGTTTTACGGCGAGCTGGCCGATGGGGCGATCCGCAGCGGGTCGGCGGCCCTGATGCAGCGGGCGCTGTTCGTGCTTCCGCGCGAGGCCGAGCGCGGGAAGCTGGCGCGGGTGCTGCTGGCGACCGGCTGGTCTCCCGAGTTGTTGATTGATCACGTGAATGAGGCCCGCGCGGATGATGCTTCTCACTCGGATCAGCGCGGGCTGCTGCTGGATCGCTGGGAGATTCACGTCGCGCTTGGGATGATGGAGCCCGCGCGGGCGGATGCCGAAGCGTGGGCCGCGCTGACGGCCGCATCGGCAGCCGATCCGTCAGGCTCCGTGCCGGTGGGCGCAGCCGCGTCCGCCGCCGAGGCGTCCGTCGCGGGCGGATCGGTGGGCGGCGATGCCGGACGGGCCGAGCGGGCGACGGCGGAAGCGCCGGTCGTCACGGGCGCTGATGAGCCGCCGATTGCAGCGGTCGCGCCGCCTTCGGAAGAGGAGCAGCGCCGCGCGCAGCGCATCAGCCGCTCGCTGCGCAAGTTGGAGCAGGGACAGGAGCCGCCATTCGGAGAGACGTACTTCCGCGCCTGGGCGGAGTCCGGGTGTGAACTGGTCGCCGACGCTTCCCCGCCGTCCGTGCCACCGGGGCAGTTCTTTCTCACGCGCGACGTGCAACAGCCCCGGCTGGTCCTGCGCGGCCCCGGGGGGGAGCGCCGCCGCGAGGTGGATGCCGGGCTGCTGCCCGCCAGGAGCGACGTGCCGGGCGCAGCGCTGGGCGGGCTGGTATGGGGGTTTAACGAGGCGCCGCGTGATGAGAACCCCAGGTTGGCGGCCTGGCCCGCCGTGCGGCACGGTACGCGCGCCGCGGTGGCGGTTGAAGGCGGCATCATCGGCGTAGGGATGGGTCCTGAGCGCGGCGGTGGGCGACGCCTGTGGACGCGCAGCACGGCTTGGGGGCCTGTGCCGGAGGATTATCACGCGCGCGCAGCGGCCGGGACGGCGGGCGTGCTGATCGCGGCCCGGGGCGGCGCGGTTGAGTTGCTTTCGTGGTCGGATGGCCGGCCGCGATGGGTTCGGGAGATGACGGCTTCGACGCCGACGCGCGTGCTGCTGTCGGAGCGATCGGCGATTATCGTCACGGATGATCGCTCGCTGATATCGATCGATGCCCGCTACGGCGAGCGCGAAACGCTCTGGCCGGCGTCGCACGGCACGGTGCTGCGGGCGCTGCTGATCGACGACGTGCTGGTGATCCGGGGGGATTCCGCCGTCGGCGGTTTTGACCCCGATACGCTGGATCGCAAGTGGACGATCCCGGTCGAGATGTCGCAGTGCGAGCCGGTGATCGGGCGGCCGTGGGTGTTGATCCGGCCGGGCGACCAGCAGTGGAGCGTCGTGGACGTGCACAGCGGGACGGTGGTGATGCGGCCGGCAGTGAAGATGTCCGACCGGCTGGGCTGCGCCGCGGTGGACGCCGAGCGGCTGCTCGTGACGACCGTGTCCGAGCGCGGCGACGGCACGAGTCTTGAGGTGCAGGTTCAGGCGTTCGGGCTGGCGGACGGCGCGCCGGCGTGGTCGCAGGCCGTTTCAGGCGGCCTGGCCCCGAACCCGACGCAGCTCGCCGGACACGATCGCTTCGCAGCCCTGCTGTCGGTGGGGCGGACGGAGCGCGGCCGCGAGGATTCCGGCGCGCCGCCGCTGCGGCTGATCCTGATCGACAAGCAGGACGGACGGGTCACGCCGGCGCGCGACCTCTCGGCCGACCTGCTGCGTGAGCAGCGCGTACCGGTGCATCATTGCACGCCGCTGCTGCTGGTGTCGCCGGCGCGGATGGTTGTGCATGCCCTGGGCACGACGGTGGCCTTCGGAAGCTCGGAGCGGTGAGCGATGAAGACGCGCTTCGCAGAATTGAAACGCACTAGCCGCCAGCCGCGGGGGACGGTTCACGTCGCGGCGCTCTGCGCTGCCCTGATCGCGGCGTGCACCGCTTCGGGTCAGGATGCTTCGCCGCCGACGTCGGCTGCCCCGGCCGCGGCGGAGGCGGAAGCGATTGAAGCGCTGCTGCCGGAGGCGCCGCGCGAGGTGACGCCGGCGACGCGCACGGCGATCGAGAAGGGGTTGCGATACCTGGCCCAGACGCAGAATCGCGACGGCAGTTGGCGCACGTCCGGTGGCTCGGGCGGATACCCGACCGCGATGACGGCGCTGGCCGGAATGGCGCTGCTGTCGGGCGGCAACACGCCGACGCAGGGGCCGTACGCGCGCAACGTGAGCAGTGCGCTGACGTACCTGCTGCGCGGCGCACGGCGCGACGGGTTGATTGCACAGGAGGAGGAACTGGCCCATTGCATGCACGGGCACGGCTTCGCGACCCTGTTCCTTGCCCAGTGCCTGGGCGTGGAGGAGGATGCGCAGCGGCAGGGGCAGCTTCGGCTGGCGCTGCAGCGGGCGGTGGAACTGACCGGCCGCTCTCAGAGCGTGGCGGGCGGGTGGCTGTACACGCCGACGGCGCAGGCGGATGAAGGCTCGGTGACGGTGACGCAGGTGCAGGCGCTGCGGGCCTGCCGCAACGCGGGCATCGCGGTGTCGAAGAAGCTGATCGACTCGGCGATGAAGTATCTCGACAAGTCGCAGAACGATGACGGCGGCATTCGCTACCAGTATTCGGACAGCGGCCCCAGCCGCCCGGCCATCACGGCCGCGGCGGTGGTGTGCTGGTACAACGCCGGCATTTACGACGAGCCGAACGTGGTCAAGGCGCTGCGCTTCTGCGAGCGCTCGCTGGCGCCGGGCACGACGCCTGAGGGGATGTTCTTCGGACACTATTTCTATGCCCATCTCTACATGTCGCAGGTGATGTATCTGGCCGGCGAGGAGAAGTGGCGGCAGTATTACCCTGCGATCCGCGATATTCTGATCCGCAAGCAGGCGGATGACGGTTCGTGGGACGGTGATCACGTCGGGACGACCTACGGCACCGCGGTGGCGCTGGTGATTCTGCAGATTCCTTACAAGCATCTGCCGATCGTGCAGCGCTAGCGCCGCCCGAATCGACCAGAGCGGAGAATCGCGTGAGTGAAGAGACGCAGGTGAACGGGCCGGCGGCGACACCAGCGCCGCTGGACGACGTCCAGGCGGTGGCGCGGCTGCGCCGCGCCCACGACGCCATCCGGTCGGAGATGGGCAAGGTGATCGTCGGGCAGGACGAGGTGATCGAGGAGTTGCTGATCGCCCTCTTCGCACAGGGTCACGTCATCCTGGAGGGCGTGCCCGGCCTGGCCAAGACGCTGATGATCAGCAGCCTGGCGCGCTGCCTGGGGCTGAAGTTTCAGCGCATCCAGTTCACGCCCGACCTGATGCCGTCGGACATCACCGGCACCGAGGTGATCCAGGAGGACCGCCGGACCGGGCAGCGCTCGTTCCGCTTCCTCCCCGGCCCGGTGTTCAGCAACGTGCTGCTGGCGGACGAAGTCAACCGCACACCGCCCAAGACGCAGGCCGCGCTGCTCGAGGCCATGCAGGAGCACCAGGTCACGGTCGGCGGCGTCAATCACACCATCGACCCGCCTTTCTTCGTGCTCGCCACGCAGAACCCGATCGAGCAGGAAGGCACGTATCCGCTGCCCGAGGCGCAGCAGGACCGCTTCATGTTCAAGGTGTTCGTGGACTATCCCTCTTACGAGGACGAGTACGCGATCGCCGAGCGCACCACCGGCGCCGCCAAGCCGCAGATCCAGCCGGTGCTCGGGCATGACGAAATCCTGGCCCTGCAGGACGTGGTGCGGCGCGTGCCCGCAGCGCCGCAGGTGGTGCATTACGCGCTGGAGCTGGTGCGCCTGACGCGTCCGGCGCGCAGCGGCCAGTCGTATGACGGCCGGGCGGCGCGACGCGGCACGGATGGTGCCTCGTCCGCTTCCGCCGCGTCGGCCGGCGGCGGGAAGTCGCTGGATATCGTGGATCGCATGGTCACGTTCGGGGCGGGGCCGCGGGCGGTGCAGTACCTGCTGCTGGGCGGAAAGTCGCGGGCGGTGATGCAGGGCCGCAAGTACGTGGCGATCGAGGACATCCGCGCCCTGGCGCATCCGATCCTGCGGCATCGCATCGTGACGAATTACACCGCCGAAGCCGAGGGGTATGACGCCGATCGGCTGATTGACGAGGTGCTTGCGGCGCTGCCGGCGCGCGAGGTGCAGGAGGCCGTGCATGGCGACGTCGCGAAAGTACTTGGATCCTGAGACGATCGCCCGGCTGCACGGGTTGGAGCTGCGCGCCCGCGGCGTCGTCGCGGGGTTCATCTCCGGCATGCACCGCAGCGCCTACCGCGGCTACAGCGTCGAGTTCGCCGAGCATCGGCAATACGCGCCCGGCGATGACATCCGGCATCTGGACTGGCGCATCTTCGGCCGCGCGGACAAGTTCTTCATCAAGCAGTTTGAGGAGGAGACCAACCTCCGCTGCAACGTCCTGCTCGACATCAGCCGCTCGATGGGCTTTGCCGGCCGCGGGCGCTCCAAGCTTGAATACGGCTGCACGCTGACCGCCTGTCTGGCCTACCTGCTGACGCAGCAGCACGACGCGGCCGGTCTGGTCACTTTTGACGCCGCCGTGCGGGCGCGGCTGCCGTGCCGGACCGGTCGCGCGCACCTGGCCGACGTGCTGCACACGCTGGAGGGGCTGGCACCCAGCGGCCAGACGGACGTGAAGGTGCTCTTTCACCGGCTCGCCGAGGAGCTTCAGCACCGCTCCACCGTCGTGCTCATCAGCGACCTGCTCACGGACATCGAGGACGTTGTCAGCGGCATCGGGCACATCTGCCTGGCCGGGCACGAGTTGATCGTGCTGCACGTGCTCGACGACGCAGAATGGAACTTCCCTTATTCCGAGAACATTCTGTTCGAGGGAATCGAGGACGATCTGCGGCTGCTCACCGACCCGCAATCGCTCCGCCGGAATTATCTCGCCGCCGTCGAGCGTTTCGTCACGCGCGTGCGGGCCACCTGTCTGCGCCACGGCGCGGACTACGTCGCGGTGAACACCGCCGATGCGCCCGCGGTCGTGCTCGGCGGATACCTCGGCGCCCGTACGCAGCGCGCCATCCGGGGGCGTGCATGAGCGGCGCGGCGCTGCTGGCGATGGGGTTCGTGAATCCGGCCTTGCTGGGCGGGCTGGCGCTGGTCGCCGTGCCGATCCTCATTCATCTGCTCTCGCGACGGCGCTATCGGCGCATCGAGTGGGCCGCGACCCGCTGGCTGCTGGAGGCTGAGCGCGAGACGCGCCGTCGCGTGCGGCTGGAGCAATGGCTGCTGCTGGCGGCGCGCTGCCTGGCCATGGGCCTGCTAGTGTTGCTGGTGGCGCGGCCCTTCCTGCAACCCGGGGCGCTGGCGGCGCTGCTGGGCGGAAACACCGCCGCCGAGCGAATCATCATTCTGGATGACTCGGCCAGCCTGGCGCATCGCCGCGGCGCCGTCGAGGATTTTTCGCGGTTGCGCGACGGCCTGCGCCGCCTGCTGGGCTGGCTGGGCCGCGAGTCCTCCGCGGCGCGCGTCACCGTTTATCTGGCCTCGCAGCCACAGCGTCCGCTGATCGCCGACCAGCGCCTGAGCCTGCCGGTAGTGCAGGAGATTGATCGACGCCTGGAGGAAATCCGGCCGACCGTGTCGCCCGCCCGCCCGCGCGACGTGGTTTCCGCCGTGGCGGACTCGCTTTCGGCGCGCCCCTCAATCGACCGCGCCGACATCTTCATTCTCTCGGATTTCCAGCAAACGGACTGGGTTCCGCCGGGCGGCACGGGGCGCGGACCGTTCGAGCCGCTCGCGCGCCTGGCTCAGTCGGGCGGTCGCACCCGGGACGTGCGGGCCGTGTTGATCCGGCTCGATTCCGCCCCGCGACCAAACGTCGCCGTCACGCACGTCGATTTTGAGCGACCGCATCGTGTCGCCGGCCTGCCGGCCGTGCTGCGCGCGAGCGTCGCGAATTTCGGCCCGCAGCGGGCCGAGTCGCTCGATGCGAGGATTGAAATCGACGGGGCCGGCATGCCGCCCGTGCCGGTGCCGCCGATCGACCCCGGTGCGCAGGTCGCCGTTTCGCTCGAGGTGACGTTTCCTGACGCCGGTTATCGCGAATTGGCGCTGAGTGTTCGCGGTTCGGACGGATTTCCGATCGACGACGTACGGCGCATCACCACGCGCGTGCAGGACGCGGTCTCCGTGCTGATCGTCAACGGTGCACCGTCGGCCGACCCACAGGCCGATGAGGCGCACCTGCTTCGCAGCGCGCTGGCGCCGCCGGGGCCGTTCAGCTCCGGGAATCGCGTCGAGGTGATCGACCCGCGCGAACTGGACGGCGCGCCGCTCGACCCCTACGACTGCGTCATTCTCTGCAATGTCCCGCCGCCATCCGACGGCGCGGTGCAGGCGCTGGAGCGATTCGTACGGGACGGGGGCGGGCTGATCGTCTTTCTCGGGCATGAGGCGGCCGACGTCGATGCCTACAACGCCGCGCTGCACCGCGGAGGCGCGGGTCTGCTGCCGCTGGCGCTGGAGCGTGAGGTGGTGATTCCGCCGCCCTCGAGCGGCGTTGGCCTGATTCGCAGCGCCGTCCATCCGCTGACGACCGTGTTTCCGGCGGATGCCGAGGGGCTATCGGAGTACGTGCGATTTCGTCGATACATGACGCTCGCGCCAGCGCCGGCTGCGGAGCCGGCGCCGCCCGGCGGCTCGGCAGGCGCACCGCCGAACGTGGCCGGGCTGGACGCCGGTGTGGGCAACGACCCGGACGTGAGTTCGGCGGCTCCGGCTGGCGGCGCAAGGCCGGAACCGACACAAACGGCCCTGGTGCTCGCCCATTATTCGGATGACGCTTCCACGCCGGCCATCGTCGAGCGCGGCTTCGGAGCGGGGCGGGTGGTGCTGTTCACGTCGACGGTTGATCTTGACTGGAACGACTGGGCCCGCGCCGCGGACGGCAGCTATGTCGTCACGATGCTGGAATCCGTGCAATACGCGGGGCGCCGCGACGACCATCTGCCGTCCCTCTGTCCTGGCGAGCCGATCACGCTGACCGCCTCGGCCGATCAATTCGAGACCCGCGCCACGCTGAGATCGCCGGCACGGCCGATCGATCCCGACGTGGCCGTGGTGGGGCGCGCGGCCGATGGTGCGGTTGGCGCGCCGCTTCGCTTCGAGATTCCGGCGCCGTCGCGCCTGGGAACCTATCAGCTCGTGCTCACCGGGCGCGACGGCTCCGAGACGCTCCGTCCGCTGGCGGTGAATCTCGATCCGGCCGAATCAGACTTGCGCGCCGCTCCGGCGTCGGAACTGACCGCCGCCCTTGCGGGAATCCCGCACGAACTGATGGCGATGGATGAGTCGTTCGACGGCGGGGCGGAGGAGAGCCGCCGCGAGTTGTGGCGGACGATCCTGTTGGTCGTGATCGCACTACTGATGGGTGAGCAGTGGATGGCGTGGTGGTTCGGTCGGGCTGAGGCGGCGGGCGCCACGAATCGGTCGTTGCGAAGCGGCCCCTGACGCGGGCGGCGCGCCGTGCCGCGGTTGCGCCAGACAATGCTATTGACGCCCGGCTTCCTGTGAACAGGCTGATGAGATGCTGCTGGCACTCGTGACAGAAACGCAACGGCAGACGTTCGAGCTTCCCGGGCTGCCGGGGGGCTGGCTGCGTTTTGTCGGGCTGCTCGCGGTGGCGGCGCTGTGCTGGGCCGTGGTGTGGATGTATCGGCGCGAGGCGCGCGTCGGTGCGCCGCTGTGGCTCCGCGGCGGTCTGGCGGCGCTGCGCTGCGCCGTGGTCCTGGTCCTGGTGGTGGTGTGGCTGGGGCCGTCCATCGCCACCGAGGCGGTTCGGGTGATTTCGGCGCGCGTGCACGTGTTGGTCGACGTCTCGGCCAGCATGAGCATCCCGGATGGTCCCGCGCCGGCCGCCGACGGCGAGCCCGAGCCGCCCACTCGCGCACAACGCGTTGCGTCCCTGCTGGGCGATCAGGATCATGCCTGGCTGCGAGCGCTCGCGGCCCAGAACGACCTGGCGGTGTACGCGTTCGGCGAACGGGTCGTGCCGCTGGCGCTGCCCTGGGTGGATCCGGCCGGCGCGCCGGCGTCCGGTGTCGCCGCTCCGGATTCGGCCGAGGCCGCCACCGTGCCCTCCGAGGGCGTCACGACGGCGCTGGCGGGCGTGCTTCCGGGCTCCGGCACGATTCCCGCGAACGTCGCCAACCGGACCGATCCCGGACAGGCGATTGCCGGCGCCCTGGCCCAGTCGGCCGACAGCCCGACCGCGGCGTTGATCCTGATCAGCGACGGCGCGTCGAACGCCGGCATGTCTGCGGATGAGATCATCGCGTATGCGCGGCGCATGAAAGCGCCGATCTACGCGGTTGGCGTCGGCGCAGCACAGGAGCCGCCGAATCTGCGGGTGGTCAGTGTTTCCGCGCCGGCCGGCGTGCCGCGGGAGGATCCTTTCGAAGTGCGCGTCGAGTTGGCGGCGTCGGGTGTCGAGCGCGGCGCGTACCGTGTGGAGCTTAGCGCGCAGCGCCTGGACGACGCCAGCGGCGGGTCGGAGCAGGTGGTCGCCGGCCGGACGGTGGAGCTGGGCGGGGATCGCGCGTCCGCAGTCGAGCTGTTCCGGGTGCAGCCGGCGAGCGCGGGTGAGTATCTGTACCGGGCGCGGATCGAGCCTGCCGCGGGGGAAGTGCTGGCGTTGGACAACGCCCGCGAGACTGCGGTGCATGTACTGGATCAGAAGACGCGCGTGCTGATCGTGGCGGGTCGGCCAACCTACGACTATCGCCAGCTCGTCGCGCTGCTGGAGCGGGATCGCACCATTGATCTGAGCTGCTGGCTGCAATCGGCCGACGCGGACTCGATTCGCGAAGGCAACACCGTCATCACCGAGCTGCCGCGCCGCGCGGAGGATATTTTCGTCTATGACGCGGTGCTGCTGATCGACCCGAATCCCGCCGACCTGGATTCCGCCTGGGCCATCACGGTGCGCCGCCTGGTTGATGAACTGGGCGGCGGCGTGCTGCTTCAGGCCGGTCCGCAGTACACGGGGCGCTTTCTGCGTGATCCACGGCTGGTCGATCTCGTCGGCGTTTTGCCGGTCGCCCCCGACCCGGACAGCGAGGTGCGTCTCAGCGACCTGGGAACGTATCGCACGCAAGCCACGCCGCTGGAAGTCCCGGAGGAATCGATCGCCCACCCGCTGCTGGCGCTGCACAGCGATCCGCAGGTCAGCAGCCGCATCTGGCGGGCGCTGCCGGGCGCCTGGTGGTACATGCCGGTGCAGCGCGAGAAGCAGTTGGCGACGGTGCTGCTGCGCGGGCGCGGCGCGCCGGTTCTGCTGGCGGCGCAGCCTTTCGGCGCGGGTCGAACCGCGTTTCTCGGGTTCGACAGCACCTGGCGCTGGCGCAGCGTCGGGGAGCGTTACTTCAACCGCTTCTGGATTCAGACGGTTCGCTACCTCGCCCAGGCGCGCCGGCAGGGCGGCGGGCGGCGTGCCTCGCTGACGCTCGATCGCGACACGGTCAACGTCGGCGATTACGTCCGCATCGAGGCCCAGATTCTCGATCCGTCGTTCAGTCCCTGGCACGAGCCGGAGGCCGCGGCCGCGATTGAGTTTTCGGACGGTGCGCGCCGCGAGATCGTGCTCGCCGCGCAGGCCGGGCGCGACGGCTGGTACGCCGGGCGCGTGCTGGCCGACCGGGAAGGATTGGCGACCGTGCGTGTGCCATTGCCGGGCGACACGGGCGCCGGCGCGCGGCGCGGGCTGCGCGTGCATCGCCCGGACGTGGAGCTGAGCACTCTGCGGATGCAGCGCGAGACGCTCGAGCGCATTGCGCAGGAAACCGGCGGGCAGTTTCTGACGCTCGACAGCGCCGCCGGATTGCCGCGGATCATCGGCAGCGGCGCGGAAGTGCGTCCGCCGGTGCGGATCGGCACGGTGGAGTTGTGGGACCGCGGCTGGCTGCTGGCGGTCCTCGCGGGCCTGTTGTCCGTGGAGTGGGCGCTGCGCCGACGGAGCCAGTTGCTGTGAGCACGCTGACCGGAATCCCGCCGGACTCGCTCGAACCGCAGGGCGCGGATGCGCAGCGCGACCTGCTCGCGCCGCTGCGCGCGGTGCGCGCCCGCCTGCGGGCGTACGTCGTGATCGGCGCGGCGCTGCAGTTCCTGCTGGCCGTGCTGGCGGCCTGCGTGCTGCAGTTCATGCTGGATCGCTGGTTGCGCTTCACCGTCGATCAGCGCGCCTTTCTGAATGGCACGCTCACCATTTTCTGGCTCTGGGTGCTTCACCGTTACCTGGTGCTGCCGTTGGAGCGTCCGCTGCCGGTGGACCTGCTCGCCCGCTGGATCGACGCTCGCCACCCGGAGCTGCACGAGAACATCGCCATTGCGGTTCAACTGACGGATGAGCGACGCAGTGATCAGCAATTCAACTCACCCGATCTCATCCGCGCCGTGGTGCACGACGCCTGTGCGGCGGCGCGGCGCATCTCCTTCATGAGCGTGCTCGACCACCGCCGTGCGCAGCGGCAAGGGCTGCTGCTGGTGCTGATCGCGGCACTGACGGCCGCATCCGCCGCGGTGCCCGTCGTCGCCGAGACGCTGCGGACGTGGTTTGCGCGCAACTGGCTGCTTCAGGATGTGCCCTGGCCGCAGCGCACTTACATCACGCCCGTGATTCCCGAGGGCATCGAGAGCGGGCGGCGCAGCTTTCCGATCGGCGACGAACTGCGGATCGTCGCGCGGATTGACGGCGAACCCTCCGACACCGCCACGTTGCAGCGGTGGACTGCCGGCGGGCGGCGCGGGGCGGAGCCGATGACGCGCCGCGGCGGGCAGCGCTGGGAGGTGTCGCTGGGCGTCCTGACCGAGTCCGTTCAGTTTCGCATTGTCGGCGGCGATGAGCGCACGCGCGAGTACCTGATCGACGCCGTCGAGCGCCCGCACGTTCATCGAACGGTCGCGCGGATCACCCCGCCGGCGTACACCGGTCTGCCGCCGGCGGTGCTGGAGCAGCAGACCGTGCTGGACGTGCTGCGCGGCGCTCGTGTCGAGATCGAGGCCCGCACCAATCGTCCGATCGCCGAAGCGCGTTTCGTCGGCCCGGACGAATTCAGCGTGCCCTGCGAGTTGCTCGCGCCGGATCGCATCGTTGCCCACCTCAGCACGGTCGCACCCGATCCGCCAGACACGACCGCTGCGCCGCCGCTCGTCCCGGGCGTCTATCGCTTCGAGCTGCGCGACACTGACGGGCTGACCGACAGCCGACCGGTGCGTTTCACGATCAAGGTCGTGGCCGATCGCCCGCCCATGGTGGAGCTGCGGGCCGAGGGCGTCGGCGCGATGGTGACGCCGCTGGCGGAGGTGCAAGTCGAGCTGCGCGCCGAGGACGCCTACGGCCTCGCCGCCGTTTCGTTGAACGCGCAGCGGGGCGATGGCGTACCGACCGCCATACCGTTACCCGAGGCCGACAACCTCGAGCGCGACTATCGCGGGGCGGCCGTCCTTTCAGTTCCCCGGTTGGGTGCGGAGCCGCAGGAGCGCATCCGACTGCTGGCGGAAGCGGTGGATCGGGATCCTGCGAAAAACGTCGGCGCAGCGCCGCCGCTGGAGCTGCGCGTTGTCACGGCGGATGAGTTTCTTTCGGAGATGGCGCGGCGCGAGATGGAGCTGCGGCGCGAGTTCGAGCGATTGGTCAGCGAGCAGCGCGTCTACGGTGACGCGCTGGAGCGCGTATTGGCGACCATTGGCGATGAATCCGCGCAGAACGCGGTGCGACAGCAGCTCTCAGCGCTCGCCCGTCGCCAGAATACGCAGGCCTCGCGCTGTGTCGCGATGCGCCGCCAGTTTGCGCAGATTCTCGCCGAATTGCGCACCAGCCGCGTACTCCGCAGCAGCGAGGAGCGCCGCCTGGGCGAGCTGATCATTGACCCGCTGGGCGAACTGGGCGATGAGCTGATTCCGCAGGCGGCCAGTGCGGTGGCGGCGCTGCGCGGCGATGCGGGTGCGGAGCGGGTGGCGGCGGTGCGCACCCGACAGGCGGAAATCGTGCGAAAAATGCAGGCTTTGCTCGCAAACATGCTGGAATGGGAGGGTTATCGCGAGGCGCTGGCGCTGCTGCGGGAGATCATCGCCGCGCAGGGAGACGTACGGGAAGACACGCTTCGGGCGATCGAGGCGCAATTGGACGCGATTCTGGGCGATCCGGCGGAAGGTGCGGACAAATCCATACAGCCCTAGACCCATGAAGCCGTACTATTAGATTGGCCGGACGCCGGTCCGTCCGGCGGGAGAGCGTATGTCCGGGTGCGTTTCACTCGCGCAGATTCTGCCGCTGCTGCTCGCCCTGGGCGCGGTGGCTTCGATCGCACCCGGCGCATCGGGACAGGGTGCGCCGCCGGCGACCGCTGACGCTGCGGCCGCATCTGCCGGCCCGGCGGGTGACGCCATCGCAGCGAGCGGAGATAGGCCCGCGCGGTTGGCGCCGCTGGCGGAGCGCCAAACGGCGATTCGAGAGCGGGTGGAGCGCTTCGAGGCACGGATGCAGCAGCTCGCGGCGCTGCTGGCCGAGAGCGAACCGCAGCAGGCGGAGCGGCTGCGCGACGCACTGGAGCGGACGCGCTCGCAGCGCGTCACGACGCGCCTGGAGCAGCTTGCGGCGGCCTTGCGTGAGGCGCGCTTCAGCGAAGCGGAGCGCGACCAGGCGGCCGTGATCCGCGACCTTGAGAGTATTCTGGAAGTGCTGGCCAATCCGGCCAACCGCATGGAGGAGCGCCGCCGCGAGCGTGAGAGGCTCGAAGCGCGGCGCCGCGCCGTGCGACAGATATTCGATGAGCAAAACGAGCATCGCCTGTCGGCGCAGTTGGGTCGGGAGGCGCTGCAGCAGGCCGAGCAGCTCGCGGCGCTGGCCGAGCGACTGAGCGAGCTGGTCGCGCGACAGGAGGAGCTGCGCCGGCAGGTGGGTGATCCGCGCGAGCTGGCGGCGCGACAGGCCGATCTGCAGCAACGCACCGCGGAGGCGGCCGCGGCGATGGCGGCCGCGGCGCAGGCCCAGGAGGATGACGGCGCCCGAAGCGCGGTGGCCTCGGCGGAGCAGGACGTGCGCGCCGCGGCCGAGGCGATGCAACGCGCCGCGGAGAAATACCAGGCCGGCCGCCCGGTCGCTGAAGTGCAGGCCGAACAGCGACCCGCGGAGGCGGACCTGCACCGCGCCGTGCGTCGACTGGAGGAGCAGCAGCGCCGTTTGCGCGAGTCGGCCGATCCGCGCAGGGCGGCGGAGTCGCAGCGTGGAACGCAGCGCCGCGCGCAGGACCTTCACCGCGAGATGGCGCCGCCGGAGGAGCGACCCGAGCCGGGCGCTGCGCCGCTGGGGCGCGCCGGCGAAAGCATGCAGCGCGCCGCCGATCGAATGGGCGAGGGCCGGGAGCAGGACGCCGAGGGCGCGCAGCAGGAGGCTCTCAGCGAGCTTCAGCAATCGCTCGACGAGCTGGAAGAAGCGCTGCGGCAGGTGCGGCAGGAGGAGCAGGAAGAAACGCTCTCAGCGATCGAGTCGCGACTGCGCGGCGTTCTGGCGCGCGAGGAGAGCGTGCAGGAGGCGTTGAAGGCGCTCGGCCCGGCCGGGGCCCGGCAGTGGACCCGGGCCGAGGAGCTGCGGTTGGCGGATGCGGGCGTGACTCACGGCAAGGCCGTGGGGGAGGCCGAGGCGGTGCTGCGCATCCTCACCGAGGAGGGCACGACCGTCATCATTCCGGAGTTGATCGACGACGCGCTCGCAGACATGCGCGAGGCGGCGGTGCTGATCGCCAAGCCGGAGACCGGCGCGCCCGTGCAGGCGCTGCTGGACGACGTGATCGCACTGCTGAAGGAAATGCTCGGAGCGATCGAACGCAAGCGCGATGAGAACCAGGCCCAGCCGCCGGACGACGGCCAGCAGCAGGCATCCGGTGAGCAGGCGGCGCAGCCGCTGTTACCGCGCTCCGCCGAGCTGCGCATGCTGCGGTTGTCGCAGGTGCGCCTGCGGGATCGCACGACGGCGCTGACCGAGACGGAGACACCGGCGGCGGTTGCGGAGTTCGGGCGGCTCTCGGAGCGGCAGCGGGCGCTGGCGGAATTGACGCGGCGGATGCACGAGCGGGCGGAGTAGCGCAGCAGGAGATCCACATGACCGGACAGCAGTGGTCCATGCCCTGGTCCCGCCGGATCGTCCGGCTGGCTTTGATTGTCGGAGTGTGCGCGCCGCCGCTGGCCGGGGCTGATGACACCGCGGTCCGCCTGGGAAACGCGTTTGTGGAGCACGTGCGCGGGTTGACGGAGGTCAGTGCGGAAGCGCGGGAGTTCGTGGAGCGCACCTGGCGGGATCGCGATGCAGCCGAGCCGGCCGACGCCTTCGTGCCCGATGCGCTGGCGGTGATTTACCCGAATTTCCGGGCCGTTCTTGCGGCGTTCGATGAGGGGCGCTTCAGCGAAGCGGCCCGCGGCGCAGCGGCGCTGGGATCGGGGACGGATCCGTTTCTGTCTGCGACCGCGGCCTACTACCACGCACGCAGTCTCGTGGAGGAAGGTCGGCTGGAGGAGGCCCAGGCCGCGCTGCGCGAGTCGACCGGCGGCGAACCGGATGCGCTCGCGATGCGAACACCGTACGCGCCGCACCTGTGGTACCTGCGCGGATTCTGCGAGGCCAGCAACCTGGAATTTGAAGCGGCCAACGAATCGCTCGGGCGCGTGATTTCGCTGTTCCCGTCCGCGCCGGAGGCGGTCGCGGTCGGGGCGCGTCAGCTTCGCCTGGAGCTTGAGCGGCGCGAGATCGGCACGCTGGACGAAGTCGCGAGCCTGATGACGTATGCGGGTGCGCGGCTGCGCGTGGCCGACGGCGGGACGCGGGTGCGTGATCGACAGAATGAAGCCATCGCGAAGCTCGACCAGATGATCCAGGAGGAGGAGCAGCGCGAGAAATCCGGGCAGTGCAGCGGCGGCGGGCAGGGCAAGGGCGGACGGCAATCGCGTCAGGCGGCGCGCCCCTCCCGTCCACGGGAGCAGTCCGAGGCGCCGCCGTCCGCAGGCGATCCCGGCATGGACCTGCGCGGCGCGCAACGGGCCACGCCCGGCGAAGTGTGGGGAAAGCTGCCGCCGGCGGAGCGTGAGAAGATCCTTCAATCGCTGCGCGAGCGGTTTCCGTCGCGCTATCGTCAATTGGTCGAGCAGTACTACCGATCGCTGGCCGACGGCGGCGCCGGCCGCTGACCGGCAGCCGCGGCCCGGTTGTGGCGGCCCGCAGTGGGTCAGGCCGTCGGCTCGGCCGCTTTGCTCGTGAATGCTGTTCGAGGATCCCTTGCATGAATCGGCGTGAGACTGAACGAGGTCGGCCGGTACCGAGTCGTGCGCCCGCGATTGGCGGTCCTGCGCGTGCTCGAAGCATGGGCGGCGCGTCCGGTGCGGCGAGCGGGCGGCTGCGCGCCGCTCTGCTCGCCGCGGCGGCTGTCTCATTGCCCTCGACGGCGGCTCAGCTCGTTCATGTTCAGCGCATCGACGGCAGCACGGCGGAGGGGCGCGTCACGCGCATCGCGGACGCGGTGGAACTGCAGACCGACGCTGGGCCGCTGCGCCTCGGGTGGGACGAAATGATGGCGATGCGTCCGGCTTCGTTGGCGCCGACGCCCGCGCCGGCGCCGGGTGCGTTGACGGTTGAGCTGGCGGACGGCTCGATCATCACCGGGCGGATCGTGGATCGCCCGGACGGCGCGGCGCTCGAATTCTTCGGCGGCGCGGTACGGCTGGATTCGCGTCAATTGTCGGAGATACGCACGACCGGCGCCTCGGCCTCCGCCAGCGCCAGGTTGGCGGAGCTGCGGGCCGAGGCGGAAGGGGCGCAGGATGTGCTGGTGGCGGCCCGCGGGGCGGAGTCGGTCGTGCTGCGCGGTGTGGTGAAGCAGATCGACGCTGAGCGCATCACGTTCACCTGGAATGACAAGGACACAGCGGTCCCCTGGTCGCGCGTCGCGGGGGTTCGCTTCGCCAGGCCGACGGTGCGTGGAGCCTCGGGCGCGGTGGTGCTGCATGGCGGCGATGTGTTGGCCGGGCGGGCGTCCTCCGAGGATGGTCAGCGCGTCGTGCTGCGGTCGGGTTTGCTGGGCGAGGTCGTGCTGGAGTGGTCGCAGATCGAGCGGATCGAGTGGCGCAGCGAGCGACTGGTGTACCTCTCGACGCTGCGCCCCGCCCGCTACGAGCACACGCCGTTGTTTGACCGGCCCTGGCCCTATCGTTTCGATCGCACAATCAGCGGCGGGCCGATTCGCATCGGCGGTCGGGCGTATGAACGCGGCGTGGTGATGCACAGTCGATCGAGCCTGGTGTTTGCGCTGGATGGGGGCTTCGATTCATTTGTAGCGACCACCGGCGTCGTAGACGAGGTTCGGGAGCGCGGGGTCGTCACCTTGCGCGTCATCGGCGACGGTCGCACGCTCTGGGAAGCCGCGGGCGTGCGCGGCGGGCAGCCGCCGCGCGAGGCGGTGGTGCGCATCCGCGGCGTGCACGAGCTGATCCTGGAGGTCGATTACGACGACGACCTCGACATCGGCGATCACGCAGCGTTTGCCGCGGCGCGCCTGATCCGGGCGGATGCACCATGAATCGAATTCCCGTCGGCATGGCGCTGATCGGAGTGCTGGTCGGGCTTCCTGCGGCGCCGGCTTCGGGCACGGACGATCCCGCCGCGGCGATCGCGCGGGTCCGCGCAGAGGAGCAGGCCCGCATCGCCGTCTTTGACGCCGCTGCGAGAACGGTCGTCTGCGTGTTTGACGACGAGCAGCGCGGCGGCGGCGGAAGCGGCGTGCTGATCTCGCCGGACGGATACGGCCTGACGAACGTGCACGTGGTTGCCTCTTTCCTTGAAACGCGGCGCGGTTTCGGCGGACTATCCGACGGAGATCTCTATCCTCTCGAGGTCATCGGTATCGACCCCGGCGGCGACATCGCCCTGTTCCGTCTGGGTGGGCGCGAGCGCTTCGACTTCGCCCCGCTGGGTGATTCGGATCGGTTGGTCACGGGTGAGTGGGTTGCGGCGATGGGCAATCCCTTCCTGCTGGCCGACGACTTGACGCCGACGGTCACGCTTGGCGTGATCAGCGGCCTGCATCGCTACCAGGCCGGCCAGGGGAACATGCTCGAGTACGCCGATTGCATCCAGGTGTCGAGCTCGATCAATCCGGGCAATTCCGGCGGGCCGCTGTTCAATCTGCGCGGCGAGGTGATCGGCATCAACGGCCGCGCCTCGTTCGAGGAGCGCGGGCGGGTCAACGTCGGGGTCGGCTACGCCGTCACGATCAACCAGGTGAAGCGCTTTCTGCCCTGCCTGATGGCCGGGCGGTTGTGTGAGCATGGCACGCTCGGCGCGACCGTGATCGAGGATGGCGGGCGGCTGATTTTCAACGCGGTCGAAACCGGAGCGTCGGCGGATCGCGCCGGCGTCGAACTGGGCGACGAGCTGCTGGCGTTGGGCGGCGCGACGGTGCGCACCGCGAACGAGGTCAACAATCGCCTCGCGATTCTTCCGGCCGACTGGCCGGTGCGCATCCGCGTACGGCGGGAGGGAGAAGTGCGCGAGCTGGCCGACCGTCTGGATCGCCTGATGATCCGCCAGAAGTCGCCGTGGCTGCTGGACTGGAAGCAGAATCACGCCTTCGCGCGGCGGGTTTTCGCCGGCAACGCGGCGCTGCGCGGCATCGACCTGAATCGGCGGCCGGTCGCGTTGCGCGGGCTCTGGACCGTCCCGGACGCCGCACCGGTCTCGGTGGAGCTGCGCATCTCGGAAACGGGCGAGGAAAGCGTCCGTGGCGGCGGCGCCGACGCCGCATCCGTGCCGGCCGCGGGGCTGTTGAGCGGATTGGCGGCACTGGTGGCGCCGCCGCGGATCAGCGTGGGCTGGGAGGTGCGCGGCGGGGACGAAGTGGATGGCCGCACGGTGATCCTGATCGAGCGTCGCGCGCGGGATGGCGGCGGACCGCGCGGGGCGATCCGCTGGAAATTCGACGCCGAAGGCGGCGAACTTCGGGCCATCACGCTTGTGGATGATACGGGCGCGGAGCGCCAGTCGTGGCGTCCCGATCCGACAGGCGAGGCAGCGCAGCCGGATCGGCCCGGTGCGGGAGGGCCGGAGCCGGGGTCCGCCGAGTCCGCGACGATGGCGCGCGACGTCGCGCTGCCGCGCCGCTGGCGGGTGGCCGATGGCGCGGTTTTCGAGTTTCAGCAGGTGGAATGGGCGTCGGCGAACAACGGAGGCGCACAATGACAGGCCGTCGAGCGGGTCATCGGCGGCTGAGGCCGCCGCGTCGCTCCGGCTGGCCAGGCGCGATCGCTGCCGCAGCGCTGTCCACGTTGGCGCTGGGCGTTGAGGGCAGCACGGAGCCGGCCCCGGCCGCGGCGGCAACCGCGGAGCCTGTCGAGGCGAGCGGCAGCGTGCACAGCCCGTTTGCCGGCGCGATCGAAGTCGCGCGGCAGCGGGTGGTGAAGGTATACGGCGCGACCGTCGGTATGGAGAAGGGGTATGCCTCCGGCGTGGTGATATCGGAGGGACGGGTCGTGACGGCGCTGGGAGGGCTGCTGGAGTCGGAGCGATTGCGGGTGGTGTTCGCGGATGGCCGCCGTTCGGCGGCGCGCGTGATCGCGCGCGACGCGCGGCGGCGGCTGGCACTGCTGCAAACTGATATCGCGGACGCGCCGCACTTCGAGCTGGGCGCCTCGGTCGCGCTTCTTCCGGGAGATTGGGTGATCGCAGCCACCAATTGCTTCAACATCGCGGCCGGAGATGAGCCGGTTACGACCACTGTCGGCGTGCTTTCAGCACGCGGCACGCTCGAGGCCCGGCAGCGCACCCGCGACTTTCCCTACGATGGGCCGGTGCTCTTCACCGACGTGATCGTGTCCAGCCCCGGTTCGCAGGGCGGCGCGCTGGTCGATGGGCGCGGCCGACTGGTCGGCGTGATCGGCCGGCCGGTGCTCAGCACCCGCACGAACACCTGGGCGAACTATGCGCTGCCGGTGGAGGAAGTGGCGGCGTTTCTCTCGGCGCCGGCGGAATCGCCCGGGCGTGCGCCGGCCGGCGAGGCGCCGGCGGTCGCGAGCACTCGCGCCGACCTCGGGATCCGGCTGTTCTCGGTCGGCGGCCGCACCAAGCCGGCGTTCATCGAGCGCGTGCGGCGTGATTCGCCTGCGGCCGCGGCGGGGCTGCGGGCCAATGATCTGGTGGTCGGCGTCAACGGCCGCGCGGTCGGAACCTGCGAGCAGTACGACGCGGCGGTCAAGGGGATTCAGCCGGGTGACGCGCTGGAACTGAGCATCAAGCGCGGCGAGGAGATTCTGACCGTCACTTTGACCGCCGGAGCAGCACCATGACTCGCGCAGCTCCGTTCGGTGCGGCGGCGCTGCATGTCGCACTGCTGTGGCTTGCGGGCCTTCCCTGCGCGGGTGTCGTCGCAGCGGATGCTCCGGCTGCCGCGCCGGCGCCGGGCGATCATCAAGTCGCGTTTCGGACGGCGTTGCAGGCCGTGGCGCCGTCGATTGTGCGGATCGAGACGATCGGCGGCGCACAACCGGTGCAGAGCGGCGAGCGCGGCGAGGAGCGCGTGGTGGAGGCGCGCTTCCGCCAGGCGGATGGTCCGACGACCGGTGTGCTGTGGAGCGCCGACGGCTTGATCGTCACCAGCAGCTTCAATTTCATCCGCGATCCGTCGGTCATCACGGTCACGCTGCACGACGGGCGAAGATTCGTCGCGCGGCTGCTCGCCCGCGACGCCCCGGCGCGCATCGCCGTGTTGAAGATCGACGCGACCGATCTGCCGTTGCCGCGGCTGCGGCCCGTCTCCGAGCTGCGGGTGGGACAATGGGCGCTGACGGCCGGTTTCGGGCACGGCACCGCTGAGCCGGCGATCTCCACCGGCATCATCAGCGCCGTGCAGCGGACCAACGGCCTGACGGTGCAGACCGACGCGAAGACCTCGCCGGCCAACTATGGCGGACCGCTGTTCGATCTCGATGGTGCGATCTGCGGTGTGTGCGTGCCGATGGGACAGGGGGCGGACGAACTGGCGGGCATCGAGATGTACGACTCGGGCATCGGTTTCGCCGCATCGGTGGATCGGATTGAGCGACACCGTGCGGCGCTGGCGGCCGGGCGGAGCGTCGAGCGCGGGTATCTCGGCGTTGCGCTCGCACCGCGCGAGGTTCGGTTTGAGGCGCCGCTGGCGGCGTCGCTGGGCGTCCGCGGCGGAATGCGCGTCGGGCCGAACCCGCGCGACCCGGCGGCCGCGGCGGGGCTGGTGGAGGGCGACGTCATCACCCACCTCGACGCGGAGGCGACGCCGCGGATGACGGAGCTGCGCCGTGCGTTGTGGGCGCGCGCTGCGGGTGACTCCGTGCGCGTGCGATTTGTCCGCGATGGCGCCGCCCAGCAGGCTGAACTCACACTGGCCCCGCAGAGCGCCTTTGCGACACCGCCGCCGGAGGCACAGGAGGCGAAGCGCGAGCCGGCCGAGCCGCCGCGACCGGAGGGCGAGTCTCCGGCGGATCCGGGAGCGCCGTAAGCAACCGGATCATCGCCCGCCGGGAACGTTCATCCGCGAGGAGCGGTCGCTCCGCGGGGTGAAGCGCCGGAGCGCTCTCGCAACAGACGATCGCACTCCCGATCGGCGACTATTTCCCGACCAGGTGTTCCTTCCAGAACTGCGTGTAGAGCACCTGCATCAGGTCGCGGTTGTCCTTCTTCGCGAATCCGTGCCCCTCGTTGAGCGCCAGCGCATACCAGACCGGGCGGCCCAGCGTCCGCACCTTTGATACGATCTGCTCGGCCTCGGTGTAGGGCACGCGCGGGTCGTTCTTTCCGTGGGCGACGAACAGCGCAGCACGAATCTTCTCCGCGTTGTTGAGTGGGCTGATTCTCTCCAGCACCGCCCGAACCTCCGGCACCCGCTCGTCACCGTATTCCGCGCGGCGCAGGTCGCGGCGGAATTCCGGCGTTGTCTCCAGGAAGGTGACGAAGCTGGTGATGCCGACGATGTCGATGGCGGCGCGGAAGCGCTCGGGATAATTGGTCAGCGAGCCGAGCACCATGTACCCGCCGTACGAGCCGCCGAAGATACCGACGCGCGAAGCATCCAGCTCCGGCTGCTTCTCGATCCAGTCGAGCAGCGCGCCCACGTCCTTTACCGAGTCCTCGCGCTTCACACCGTTGTCCAGCTCGTGGAAACTGCGCCCGTAGCCGGTCGAGCCGCGGACATTGGGGGCCAGCACGCTGACGCCCAGTTCGTTGACCCACAATTGGAATAGGCTGCTGAACGTCGGCAGTGTCTGGCTCTCGGGCCCGCCGTGACAGAAGATCACGACCGGGCGCTTGCCCTCGCCGCGGCCGCGGTAGTAGAACGCCGGAATCTGGCGCGGCTGACCGTCGGGGCCTTGGTCGAAGGAGGGGTAGCGGATCAGGGACGGTTCGACAAACGTGGAGGGATTCAGCCCGCCGACCTCGCTCTCCGTCCAGCGCGTCGCGGCGCCATCCGGGAAGGAAACGAGGTAAACGTCCGACGGTGAGGTGGACGTGTTGATTGTCAGTCCCAGCACGCCGCCCTGCTCGTTGAAGCTCATCCCGCCGATCACGCCGTTGGGCAGTCCGCCCACGCCGCGGATGTTCGATCCGTCAGCGTCGGCGAAGTGAAGGCGCGAAATGCCGTCCTCGTTCGTGACGAATGCCATGCCGCGGCCGGTCTCGTCCACCGCGATGTCCTCGACGTCCCAGGTCAGGTGCGGCGTCAGGCAGATCCACCTGCCGTAGTCAAGGTCCACGCGATAGAGCTTGCGGAACTCGCCGTCGCGATCGCTGTAGATGAACACCGACTTGCCGTCGGCGCTCCACGTCCCGCCGCCGTAGTAGTATTGTGGATCCAGCCCCGGCAGCGGCAGCCGCTCGGCCTCGCCGTTCTCGCCGGCCGGGTTGACGATGAACCATTCCGTCTGCCGCTCGGACAGGAACCGCATCACCAGCAGTCTGCTGCCGTCGGGTGAGAACCCGCCGGGGTAATACTGCCCCTCCACCTGCCAGATCATCTTCCGCGCGTCTGCCGGGATCGCGCCGGTCTGCGCGTCGGCGGCCTGCAGGTCGGTGCGGTATAGATCGAAGTCGCGCTCGTTGCGGGCGGTGCTGCTGCTGACCATCCAGCGGCCGCAGCGCGAGAAGGAGACGCCGCCGTGACGCGATGTGCCGTCGGTCAGGCAGGCCGTGCGGCCGCTGTCGAGATCCAGGCGGTAATACTGGTTCTTCTCATCGCCGCCGCGGTCTTTCGAGAACAGCACGTGCCGTCCGCCCGAGCCGCGCATGAACCAGCCGCCGCCCACCGGCTCGTCGAAGAACGTGATCTGCTTGCGCATGCCCATCGGTTGCGTGACGAGGTGCACCTGGTTGGTGTTGCCGAAGCGCGTGCGGATCAGGATCGACCGCCCGTCGGGGTGCACGTCACCGAGCGCCGTCGGCCGCACCTCGAAATACTGCATCGCCCGCTCGCGCACCGCGGCATCGACTTCCGGCACGCCGTCGAGGACGACCTGGCCCAGCTGCCGTTGCTTCGCATCCTGAGCGATTGCCGCGGCACAGGTCGCCGCCAGCACTCCGAAAATCCATGCGCGCCGCATCATCTTGCACTCCTTGTCGTTCGACGTCAGTTGACGCGATTCGGCGAATGATAAAGGCGTTTTCAAGCTCGAATAAGGGCCTCCGACGCTACAATACGGCGGTTCAGTGCGGGCCTCGGGGCAAGCCGGATTTCGTGGGAGACCGTCATGCTGCGTGTTCTTGCCTGGAACGCTTCTCCATTTGCTCATCGCCCGCTGGCTTTGCTCGCGTCGGTGGCGCTTGTTTCAACGGCCGGCGCTCAGCCCACCACGCGGGCGGTTTTCTGCGTCAACAACGTGTCGGACACCGTGGCTGCGTTCCGCGTCGCACCGGACAACACGCTGCTGTTCGTGGAGGCAGAAACCACCGGCGACGGCCCCCAGTCCATCGCGATTTCCCCGGACGGGCGGCACCTGGCGGTCGGCCACGGCACGGCCAGCATCACCGATGAGGAGCTGCGCATCTTTCAGATCGCAGAGGACGCATCGCTGACGCAGGTCGCGTTCGTCTACGTGCCGGACAGCCCGCTGGACGTGGCGTGGCTGTCGAACACGACGCTGGCGGTGACGATCACGCGCAGCTCGACCAACATGATCACGGTCTACAACGTGAACATGACCAGCGTGCCCTACGTCATCACGCCGTTACAGACCGAGCCGGCCGGGTTGTTCGTCGCGAACCTGGCCACGTCGCCGGACCTGCAATGGCTGGTGAACACGAATTCCAGCGGCAACGAGCTGCGGGTGTTCCGCAACCTGGGCACTTCGATCGTGCCGGTGCAGACCATGCCGGATGCGTCCACGTTTTCGGTGGATGTCGGCTTCAGCGTCGATGGGAAGTACGTCTATTCCGCGGGCGGCATCAGCAACGGCCGGAACAAGGTGCTGGGCTACTCGATCGACGCGAACACCGGGTTGCTGTCACCGCTGGAGGGCAGCCCGTTCATCTCCAGCGGCAATTCCCCGGCGAACATTGCGACGGCTTTCGCACACGGATCGCACTGGCTGATCCTCGGCCACGGTACAGACGCGACGGTGCGGACGTTCCTCGCGGACGCGGCCGGCGAGCTGACCGACACAGGGTTCGTGTTCGACGTGGGCTTGCAGGGCACGATCGGCGACATCGCCACGCTGGGCGACCTCGTGATGATCACGGATGACAGCTCGGCGATAGACGGAATCACCGGAATTTACTGCTTCAGGCTGAACGCTGACGGCACGTTCACGGAGCAGGGCGAGCTTCTATCGACCGGCGGCACGCGGCCCGAGGCGATCGTGACGTGGCAGCCGCCGGTGTTGCTGCTGCCGGGCGACATGAACTGCGACGGTGTCGTGACGAATTTCGACATCGACCCATTTGTGCTGGCGCTGGTCGATCCCGAGGCATGGATGGCGGCCTATCCGAACTGCCCGATCCTCAACGGCGACGTCAACGGTGACGGCACGTTCACGAACTTTGACATTGATCCGTTCGTGGAACTTCTGGTCGAGTAGGCGGGCCGTCGCGCGCCCTTTCAGGGCTTTTCAACGCGCGGCGCGGCGTTTACCCAGGGCGTTTGCGATGGTCCAGGGTGTTGCCACTACCCAGGGCGTTGCCCTGGGCTATGGCTAAAGTGCCCCGTTGGGGCACAAGGCGTCGCGCGCCGGTGTGGATGGTTGGGCGTCGCGCGCCGGTGTGGATGGTTGGGCGTCGCGCGCCGGTGTGGATGGTTGGGCGTCGCGCGCCGTTGTGGATGGGTGGGCGTTGCGCCGTTGTGGATGGGTGGGCCGCGCGCCGTTGTGGATGGTTGGGCGTCGCACGGCGTTTACCCAGGGCGTTGCCCTGGGCTATGGCTAAAGTGCCCCGTTGGGGCACAAGGCGTCGCGCGCCGTTGCGGACGGTTGGGCTTTGCGCCGTTGCGTACGGTTGGGCGTCGCGCCGTTGTCGATGGGTGGGCCGCGCACCGGTGTGGATGGTTGGGCTTTGCGCCGTTGCGTACGGTTGGGCGCCGCGCGCGGCCGAGGCTGATTCTCCGGCCGCACCGAAGGTGCAATTCAGCTCCAGCCCAGGGCAACGCCCTGGGTATCATGTCCAGCAGCATTTTCAAGCCCTGAAAGGGCGCTTTAATGCCGCAATCACTGGCCCGCGTCCACATCCACCTGATCTTCAGCACGAAGAACCGCGAGGCGCTGCTCGATGATGCGGTGCGTGAGTCGCTGCACCGCTACATGGCCGTGGTGCTCCAAACCCTCGGCTGTCCCGCGGAATTGATCAACTCAGTCGAAGACCATGTGCACGTCCTGTTTCAGCTCAGTCGCACCGTGGCGATCAGCCACGCGGTCGAAGAAGTCAAAAAGGCGTCGTCGCGCTGGATAAAGACCCAGGGCGAGCGATTCGGCGCGTTCGCGTGGCAGGCCGGGTACGGCGCGTTTGCGGTTTCCGAATCCAACGCCGCCGCCGTCCGTGAGTACATCGCCGACCAGCGTGAACACCATCGCCGTACGTCGTTCCAGGACGAGTACCGTGCGTTCCTCGAAAAACACCGCGTTTCCTACGACGAACGATATGTCTGGGATTAACGCGCCCTTTCAGGGCTTCAACGCACGGCGCGGCGGTTACCCAGGGCGTTGCCCTGGGCTATGGCTAAAGTGCCCCGTTGGGGCACAAGGCGTCGCGCGCCGTCGTGGATGAATGGGCGTCGCGCGCCGTCGTGGATGAATGGGCGTCGCGCGCCGTCGTGGATGAATGGGCGTCGCGCGCCGTTGCGGACGGTTGGGCGCCTCTCGCCGTTGTGAATGGTTGGGCATCGCGTGCCGTTGTGGATGGTTGGGCGTCGCGCGGCCGAGGCGGATTCTCCGGTCGCACCGAAGGTGCGTCCCAACCTCCGCCTTGGGCGACGCCCGGGGTGCCGTTTTCGTGACTTTCCTGCCCCGCCCTTATCGTCCGCGTCGCGTGCGGAACCGGCTCCCGAGCGTGCGGCGCACCGGCTGTAACCCCATCGAGTCGAGCGCCGGGTCGCGATGCAGCGCATCCGACAGCCGATTCTTGGCCGGCGCGGCCGGGGCCGCAGCCGGGGCGGCGGCGGCGCCGCGCGAGTCCGCTGGCATGTCCGTCCGTACCACCCATTCCGGCGTGATGTGCCGGACTTCCTTGTTGATCAGCATCTCGATGCCGGTCAGCAGCTTGCCCTCTTCACGGCCGACGAACGTGATCGCCGTGCCGGCCGCCCCCGCGCGCGCCGTGCGGCCGACCCGGTGCACGTACACGGCCGGGTCTTCGGGAATGTCGTAGTTAATGACGTGCGAAATCTCCGGCACGTCCAGCCCGCGCGCCGCCAGGTCCGTCGCCACCAGCACGTGCACGTTGGACGCGCGGAAGTGCTTCATCACCGCGTCGCGGCGGCGCTGCGTCAGGTCGCCGTGAATTTCCATGCAGTTCACGCCGGCCTTCTTGAGCCGCATCCCCAGCTTCATGGCCGTCACCTTCATGTTCGTGAAGACCAGCGCCAGCTTGGGAGTCTCCGCGCGCAGCCAGTTCACCAGGGACGCGACCTTGTCGTGCCGCTCCACCGACACGTACGCCTGGTCCACCCCCGTCACCGTCAATTGTGAATCACGCGAGACGTTCAGTTCGATCGGCTCGCGCATGTACGTTGTTGCCAACGCGCGGATGTCGGGGTCGATCGTCGCCGACACGAAAATGGTCTGGTGCGGACCCTTGATGGATTTCAGGATGCGGCGGATGTCCTCGCGGAAGCCGATGTCGAGCATCCGATCCACTTCGTCCAGCACGGCCAGCCTGATGTGCGAGATGTCCACCAATCGGCGGCGCATCAGGTCCATCACGCGCCCCGGCGTACCCACGATGATCTCGGGGTTGCGCTTGAGAGCACTGATATTCTTCTGGATTTCCTTCCCGCCGTAGACCACCACCGCCTGCACCGGGTGGTGCTTGCTGAGCCTTTCGAAATGCTCGTGCACCTGCACCGCCAGTTCGCGGGTCGGCACCAGCACCAGCGCCTGCAATCCGCCGCCGGTCTGCACCAGTTGGATCAGCGGAATCGCAAAAGCGGCGGTCTTGCCGGTGCCGGTCTTGGCCTGCCCCAGGCAATCCTTCCCCGCCAGCGCATGCGGGATCAACTCGCGCTGGATCGGCGTTGGGGTTTGGAACTTCAGCTCTCGCAGCGATTTAAGAATCGACTCGTCGAGGCCCAGATCGTCAAAGCCGATCGGTGGACCCTCTATTGGCTTGGCTTCGGACGGAGCGAAGGGGTTGGCCGGGTCAGTCGATACGACATCAGGGTTTGTTGGCGAAGCGACATTCATTCAGCATGCATTATACGCGATCGGGCCTTCGACGCAACCACGCTGCCCGAAGACCGACTACGGCCGATACACTCCCGCTCGTGAGCGCCAATCACCACCCTCGTCCTGATGCCCGGATGCTCGGTCCGGCTTCGCCCGGCAGCGCCGGCGATCCGGCCCTCGACGCTCGGATGCGCGTGCGGATCGGCCGGCTGGAACTGCGTAATCCGCTGCTTACGGCCTCCGGCACCTGCGGCTACGGCCCTGAGTACGCCGGCGTGCTCGACTACGCCCGCCTCGGTGGGTTTACGACCAAAAGTGTCACGCGGCTTGTGCGGCCGGGCAATCCGCCTTGGCGCACCGTCGAGGTCGCCGGCGGGATGCTGAACGCTATTGGGCTGGCCAACGTCGGCCTGGAGCGATTCATCGCGGAAAAGCTGCCCTTCATCCGCTCGATGCCGACGCCGGTGTTTGCGAACGTCGCCGGCTACTCCATCGATGACTATGTGCACGTATCGGGCGCACTGGATGCGGCCGGGGGGCTGGCCGGCATCGAGCTGAACGTGTCGTGCCCGAATGTGGCGCAGGGCCTGATGTTCGGCACGGACGCGGCGATGCTGCGCGAGGTGGTGCGAGCCGTGCGCGGCGTGGTGCGAAACGGCGCATTGATCGTGAAATTGTCGCCGAATGTCACCGATATCGCTCCGCTGGCGGCGGCTGCGATCGACGCGGGGGCTGATGCACTCAGCGCGATCAACACCTACGTCGGCCTGGCCATCGACGCCGAGACGCGCCGGCCGCTGCTGGGAAATGTCACGGGCGGTCTGTCCGGACCGGCCATCAAGCCGCTGGCGCTGTTCAATGTGCATCGCGTTTACCGCGAAGTGGCGCGGGCCGCCGGTGTGCCGATCATCGGGATGGGCGGGGTTCGCAGCGCTGCGGATGTGATCGAATTCCTGCTGGCGGGGGCGTCGGCAGTGGCGATCGGGACGGCGCTGTTTCTCGACCCGACGCTGCCGGTGCGCGTATGCGAAAGCGTGCGGGCGTATCTCGATCGTCACGGAGTGCAGAGCGTCAGTGAGTTGACCGGGGCACTGCGCCTGGAGTAACTCACTCCGCGAGCATTGATTCCAGTTCATCCTCGGTCAGCACGCGCACGCCCAGCTCCAGCGCCTTGGCGAGCTTGCTGCCGGCCTCTTCGCCCGCGACGAGGAAGTCAGTCTTGCGGCTGACGCTGCCGGAAACCTTGCCGCCGTGATCCTTGATGGCGGCTTCGACGTCCGCGCGGCTGCGGCGCTGGAGCGTTCCCGTGACGACAACGGTTTTCCCTACCAGCGGTCCGTTGTCGCGCCGGCCGCGTCGCGGCTGTGTGAGCGTGAGGCCGGCGGCCTTGAGCCGCGCGATTGTGTCGATTCCGGCGGGGCTGGTGAACCATGATCGAACGGACGCGGCGACTTCCGGGCCGATACCTTCGACCTGCTGGAGCGCCGCTTCGTCCGCCGCGACCAGCGCGTCGGCGTCGCCGAAGCGCTCCGCCAGCAGCTCCGCGGTCGTCGCGCCCACGTGGCGGATGTTCAGCGCCGCCAGCACGCGCGCCAGCGGGCGATTGCGACTCTCGTCGATGGAGGCCAGCAGGCTGTCGGCACTGCGCTCGCCCATGCGCTCCAGTTGCAGCAGCTCGCCGCGGCGGTCCTTGAGGGCATAGAGATCGGCGACATGTCTCACCATCCCGGAGCGCACGAGCTGCTCGGCGAGCACTTCACCCGCGCCTTCGATGTCCATCTGGTCACGCCCGCAGAAAAAGCGCAGGCGTTCCACGAACTGCGCAGGGCAGGCGTCGTTCACGCAGCGCAGGTAGACGCCGCCCTCATCCTGCGCGACCGGGCCGCCGCAGGCGGGACAGGCCGAGGGCGGCTGAATCGCGACGGCGTCCACCGGGCGGGCGGCGGCATCGACGGCGACCACCTGCGGAATGATCTCGCCGGCCTTTTCGACGGTGACGCGGTCGCCGACGTGCAGATCAAGGCGGCGCACCTGGTCGAAGTTATGCAGACTGGCGCGCTTGACGGTGGTGCCGGCCAGCAGCACGGGATCGAGGTTTGCGACCGGCGTGATGGTGCCGAGCTTGCCCACCTGGAAATCGACACCAAGCAGGCGCGTGACGGCCTGTTCGGCGGCATACTTGTAAGCGATGCACCAGCGCGGCGCGCGACTGGTCGTACCGAGCCGCGTGCGCTGCTCCAGGTCATCGACCTTGATCACCACGCCGTCGGTGTCGAATGGCAGCGCCCGGCGCTCGGTGTCCCACCGCTCGATGAACTGCACGACCGCCTCGATGTCGGGGCAGGTGCGCCCGTAGCGGCTGACCGGGAGGCCCCAGCCGCGCAGCGATTCGAGCACGGTGCTGTAGGTTCGCCAGTCGCGCGGCATCGGCTCGACCTGCCCCAGTCCGTGCGTGACGAATGACAGCCCCCGCTCGGCAGCGAGGCGCGGGTCGAGGTTTTTGAGCGTGCCGGCGGTGGCATTGCGCGGGTTCTTGAACGGCTCCTCACCGCGCGCGCGCTGCGCGTGCGTAAAGGCGTCGAAGCGTGGTCGCGGCCAGTAGACCTCGCCGCGCACCTCGAGTACGGGCGGCCAGCCGTCGCCCCGCAGCCGCAGCGGAATGCTGCGCAAGGCGCGCAGGTTGCGCGTGATGTCGTCGCCGGTCTCGCCGTCTCCGCGGGTTGCACCTACCGCGAAGCGCCCGCCTTCGAACCGCAGCGAGACCGCCACGCCATCCACCTTGGGATCGACGTAATACGCCGGCGCAGCGCCGTCGAGGGCGCGGCGGATGCGGGTGTCGAAATCGCGCAGCTCGCCGGCCGAGTAGGTGTTGTCGATCGACATCATCGGCAGGGCGTGCGTGACGTGCGCAAACCCCTCGGTGGCGCGCTCGGAGACGCGCTGCGTCGGTGAGTCCGGGGTGATGCAGTCGGGGTGGGCGGCCTCCAGATCGCTCAGCTCGCGCAGCAGGCGATCGTAGTGCTCATCGCTGATCTCTGGGGCGTGCTCGACGTAGTAGAGGTGGTCGTGGCGGCGGAGTTCCTCGCGCAGACGCTCGATGCGCCGGCGGTGATCCTGCTCAGCGGCCATCGCCGGCGGCTCCGGGGGCGGGGCGCGTGGAGGCGTCGACGACGAAATCGGTGATCCGGACGGTCAGTGATGCGCTGCGCTCGGATCGCAGCGTGTCGGCCGCCGCGTCGATTCCCAGGAACACCTGGGCGCCTTGGCCGGGGCCGAGCGTGAGCGTCAGTTGCTGGGACTCGCGCGTGGTGCGCTTCAGCGATCCGTGCGTGGCCGCGAAGCCGGTGACGTCGATCGCGCGCAGCAGCCGGTTCGCGCCGTCACGGACGTAGAGCCGCGCGCGGAGCGTCGCATCGCCCTCGATCGCAGCCGTCTCGACGGTGGTCGACAGCTCCATGGAAAAGCGGATGGCAAGGTCCAGCTCGACCTGTCGATCCGAATCGTTCGAGAAGGCGTGCCCCAGTTGCAGCGCGCCATCGGCCGAACCGCCGCCGGTGACGTTCAGCGTCAGCTCACCGCGGCCCTCGGCGGCGGCGGTGGCGTCGCCGGCGACCTGGCCGCTCAGGCCGGCGCGCTTGCTGAACGCGCTGAGTGCGATCGACAAACGCCCGTCGCGCGGGACGGACACCGTTGCCGCGGTCAGCGCCTGCGGGCGCGGACGCGCCGACAGCTCGGCCGCCCCGCCGCCGGCACAACCCGTGACCACCGCGAGTGTGAACCCTGCCGACAGGAACAGCGTCAATCGGCAGACCGAGCGCGTCGGCGCCGATTGCAGTGAACTGGACAAGGCCGTGACCTCCGCGGCCGGGGTGGGCCGCTGCTAAAGCACCTTCAATATGACGAATCCGCCGACGAGCAGGACGACGAACAGGATCGCCAGCAGATCGAAGTAGCGGTCGATGAAGCGCTTGACCGGCTCGCCAAGCAGGTACAGCAGGAACGCGACCAGTATGAATCGCGCCCCGCGCCCGACCAGAGAGACACCGGCGAATCCGAGCACGTTCATGTGAAACGCGCCGGAGGCGATCGTGAACACCTTGTAAGGGATGGGGCTGAAGGCCGCGATGAAGACGATCCAGTAGTCGTACTGCTTGTACCACTCTTCGACCGTCGCGTAGTACTTTTCGGCATGGTAGAAGCGGATGATCGCCTGCCCGACGGTGTCCATCAACGTCATGCCGATCAGGTAGCCCAGCAGTCCGCCCAGCACGCTGCCGACTGTGCAGACCGTCGCGAACCAGAGCCAGCGCGTTCGCGCCGACAGCACCATCGCGATCAGCAGCACATCGGGAGGGATTGGAAAGACGCTTGATTCCACCAGCGCGATCAGGAACAGCGCCGCGACTCCGTACGGAGTGGCCGCCCAATGCAGCACCCAGTCGTACATGCGGCGGTGGATCCCGGCGCGGCGTTTCGGTGGTGCCGCACCGGCGGCGGGCAGTGGGGGATCAGAGGCAGCGGAACGCGGATCCATCCGGTTGTTTCCTGGCAGGCCGCGCATGCAGCGCGGCGAACCTCGAACGAGCAGCGCAGCGCGGGAATGGTGAAACGAAGTGCGGCCTTGCGACGGCGCGCGTCACCAGCCGATGATGTTGTACCCGGCGTCCACGTAGTGCACCTCGCCGCTCACGCCGGTGGACAGGTCGCTGAGCAGGTACAACCCGCTGCGCCCGACCTCCTCGTGTGTGACGTTCCGCGCCAGCGGAGCCTTGGTCGGGTAATGCTCCAGGATCTTCGCAAAGCCGTCGATGCCGGCGCTGCTGAGCGTCCGAACCGGCCCGGCGGAAAGCGCGTTGACGCGGATTTTCTTCTCCCGGCCCAGCTCCGCCGACAGGTAGCGCATCGACGATTCGAGCGCGGCCTTGCAGACGCCCATCACGTTGTAGCCCGGCACCATTTTCACAGAGCCCATGTACGTCAGTGTCAGCACCGAAGCGCCCTCGGCCATGTGCGCCAGGCCGTGCTGGCAAAGCGAGACCAGCGAATAGGCGCTGATGTCCATGGCCTGAAGAAAGTCAGCCCGGCTGGTACGGTAGAACGGGTTGTAGAGCGCGTCGCGGTTGGCGTAGGCGATCGAGTGCACCACGAAATCCAGTTCGCCGAGCGTTTCACGGGCCTGGTGAAAGGCGCTCCGCACCTGCTCATCGTCCTGCACGTCGCAAGGCACGATCACCTTTGAGCCAATCGGCTCGGCCAGTTGGCGGACGCGCCGCTCCATTTTCGGGTTGGGCAGGTGGTTGAACGCCAGCTGTGCCCCGTGATTGTGCAACTCCTGGGCGATCGACCAGGCCAGCGAGTGGTCGTTGGCGACGCCGAAGACAAAGCCCTTCTTTCCGCTCATCAGCTTGGTGGACATCGGGGGTTGCTCCCTGTTTCTTCACCGAATGGCGGGTTGCGGCTCCGCGCCCGGTGTCGGGCGAAGAGTCTAACCGCATCGGCGGGATCGTGCGGCACGGGGCGATGAAGGACCCTCATCGTCTGATAAGTCGAAGGGCGGCGGGGGCGCCTTGGAATTCCGTCGCGCGCACGATTTCGATCTTGCCGGAACCGGGTGCGTTTGGGTATCGTGTCGCTCTTGAGGTGGAGAGAGCGAGTCTGCGGTTCGTGAAGTGTCGGAGTCGATGGCGTCAGGCGTAGCGCCGTCGGCGAATTCCCACCCCTCGCACAGAATCAAGCCGTATTCGCGGGCGAAATCCTCGCTCGCGCTCATAAAACGAGCCAGCGGAGGGACAGCGACGGATCGCTGCCCTCCGCTGGACATCCTTGGGTGTCGCCAATCGTTGGGGAGCCTGGCGACACGCCAAAAAAAGAGAGAGGATCACCCTGTTCGGACGATCCTCCCTTGTTCCCTTGTCCTGCTCCCTTCCCTTTCGGCTCCCGTAAAAGAGAGGGACAAGTTCGTGCTCACCCCGCCCGGCTCCCGTTGGGCGAGGATCCCACTTGCATCCAATAGTAGGCCCCCCCTGCCCCCGATTTCTACCCTCTTTTGGCCAAAAGTCGATTTTTTCTAAGTCCTTGCAGAAGCTGCGCTTGGTTCGATTTCGGTCGGTATCCGATAAAAATCCCATCCGACGCGGTGCGGTCCGGTGCGCACGGGACGCCGGGTCAGAGCAACGCGGCATGTGGCGTTTGGGCGACACGTGCTGTGGGCGGACAGGGATTGGGAAGCTTCCAGCGTGCGGCGCGCCAGCGAAGATGTGGGGAAAGCGGCGACGCACACAACGTCCCCGGTTGCGCCTTCCGGCCGGACGGATTGTCCGCGGAAGTGATTGGCAACCCGCGCCGGCGGCGCGATGGACGCTGTGTGCGTCGCGAGAAAGTCACTCGGCCCGGAGGATGCGCTGCGCGTCGGAAGCGACTGTTCTGATCTTGTCCGCCGCGAACGGCGAACTTGGTGGCGCTAAGATCGGCGCGGGGACGGGCGGGTCAGACGACCCTCCCGGTCGCGGCGCCTTGAATGTCGCAGAGGCGCGCCGGCGCGGCCGGGCCTTCAGGCCGCTTACTTCTTCTTGGTGGCCTTCTTCTTGGTGGCTTTCTTCTTCGTCGCCTTCTTTGCCTTCTTGGCCATCTGGCACCTCACAATGAGAGAGACACAAAACGATTCCGCCGAACGCCGGCGGAATCACACACTCGTGAACGTCGCGTCGTCAAACTTCACCGCGACGCGCTTGCTGACTCCCGGCTCTTCCATCGTAATCCCATACAGCACATCGGACGACTGCATCGTCCGCTTGTGGTGCGTGATGACGACGAACTGCGTCTGATCGAGAAACTCACGCAGGACCGTATTGAATCGTCCCACGTTCGCTTCATCAAGGGCCGCGTCCACTTCATCGAGAACGGTGAAGGGCGACGGCTTGCTGCGAAACACCGCCAGCAGCAGCGCCACCGCCGTCATCGTCTTCTCGCCGCCCGAGAGCAGCGAGATGCTCTGCGGCTCTTTTCCGGGCGGGCGCGCGACGATTTCGATGCCTGATTCGAGCGGCGACTCCGGCTGCTCCAGAATTACGTCGGCCTTCCCGCCGCCGAAGAGCTTGCGGAACAATTCCTGAAAATGCCCGCGGATGGTCTCGAACGTGGCGGCGAAGCGGGTTCGTGATTCGGCGTCCAGCTCTTCGATCAGCGCCGTCAGGCGCGTCACGGCGTCGAGCAGGTCCTGCCGCTGCGCCACCAGATTCTCGTGCCGCGGCGCAAGTTCCTCGAGCTCGGCGATGGCGTCGAGGTTGACGTTGCCGAGCCGCGCGATTTTTCCGCGCAGCTCCTCGATCTCCGCCTTGATCGCCTCCCAGTCCTGATCGGCATGCTCGTAGGATTCGTAGAGCGACGCCAGCGAAACCCCCAACTCGTCCTGCACCCGCGACGCCAGCGCCTCGCGCCGCACCGCCGTCTCGCGCAGCGTCGCCTGGCTCTCGTGCACCAGCGCTTCGCACTCCTCGATGTCGGCGTGCAGTTCCTTCACCGCCGCGCTGCACGCCTCCAGGCGGGTGCGCAGCGCCAGGCGCGCCTCGCGCAACTGCACCGCGCCGCGCTCCTCCATTTCCCGCCGCGTGTCCAGTTCGGCGTGACGCGATCGGGCCGCCTCCGCGGCGCCGCGCGAATCATGCGCGGCCGCGACCGCCTGGCCGGCCTCTTCCGCGGCGCGGCCGGCCTGGCGGGCCTGCTCGGCCGCCTGCGCCCGCAGATGCTCCAGCGCCGCGTCCGCGGCTCGACGCCGCTCGGAGGCGCGCCCCAGTTCGACCAGCAGTTCTGTCAGCTCCCGCGCAGCCGAATCCGCCGCAGCCGCGGCCGACCGCAGCGCGTCGTCGCACGCGCCCAGCCGCGCTTCAGCGCTCTGCGCTTCACCAAGTCGCTCGTCGCGCTCGGCACGCGCCGCGAGCAGCCGCCGTTCCAGCTCTTCGAGGGCCACCTGCGCCGCGGAGAGTTCGCCGTCGAGATAGACCAGCTCGCGCGAGACGCGCTGCGCTTCATCATCCGCCCGCGAGAGATCCGATCGCAGCTCGGCGCCGCGGCGCTGCAGGGAGGCCACCTCGCTGAGCAGCGCTTCGCGCTGCAGCTCCGCCTCGCCTCGCTCGCGCTGCGCGTCGACCAGCGCCCGGCTGAGCAGGTCGAGCTCGGCCTCGATCTCGTCGCAGGCCAGCCGCAGCCCCCGAATCTCGGCCTTGCGGCTGATGAGTCCGCCGCCGCCCTCCGATCCGCCGACGTGCAGCCGCCCGTCGGCGCACGCCCGCCGGCCGTCCGGCGCGACGAATTGCCAGCCCGGTCCTGCACCGCCGGCCAGTGCCAGGCCGCGCTCCAGTTCGTCCACCAGCAGCACCCGCCCCAGTAAGGCCTCGGCCAGCGGCCGCAATGCGTCGTCGCAGCGCACCAGGTCGGCCGCGCGCGAGCGCACGCCAGGCGCGCCCGCGTAGTCGTTGCGCTCGATCAGCGGCGTGAGTCGATCCAGCGCGATGACGCGCAGCGCACCCGAGGGCGCTCCGCTCCGCGCGAGGGCCGCGAGAAAGTCATGCGCGGAGCGCACCACGACCAGCGATTCAATTTCGGCCAGCGCGCCGCGCAGCACCCGCGCGGGCTCGTCATCGAGCCGCAGCAGATCCGCGACCAGGCCCAGCACTCCCGCCTCCGGCGCTTCCTGTCGCCAACCCAGCACCGACCGCGCGCCGGCATCCACGCCTTCGCAGTTCCGTTCCAGCTCCTCAAGCAGGTCGAGCCGGCTCAGCCGTGCCGCGCGCGCCTCCGTTTGTGCCGCGGCGTCGCGCCGCAGCGTCTCCACCCGCGCGCCGGCGGCGCTGATCCGCGCATCGGCTTCGCGAACGCGCTCGCTCGCGGCGGCGGCGAGTTCATCCACCTGCGCCAGGTCGCGGGCGGCGGCGGCGTGCTTGTCAACCAATTCGACCCGCGTCGCGGCGGCGGCCTCGCGGCGACCGTCCAACTGGCCGCGCTGGGCGGCGATCCGCTGCTGCTGCTGCTCGATGTTCGCGATGTCGTTTGCCAGCAGGGCGCAGCGGCGCGACACGTCGAACGCGCTTTGTCGCTCCTGATCGACCGCGCGGCGTGCTTCATCGCGGCGCGCCTCGGCCGATTCCCCCGCCTGGCGGGCCGCCGCAACCCGCTCCTGAAGCTCAGACTCCTCGCTGCTCAGCGCGCGCAGCGCGGCGGCGGCGACATCCAGCCGCCCGGCCAGTGCGCCGGCCCCGGCCTCCAGCTCTGCCGCGTGTGCCCGGCGCGAGGCGGCCAGCGCATCCTGCTCGGCGGCGCGGCGCTCCTGCGCAGCGGCACGCTCCAGCAGGGCGCTTTGCTCGGTCAGGATCGTCTGCAGGGCGCGTTCCGCGTCGGCGATGCGCGCATCCTGCTCGTGAATAGCGTGAGCCAGCTCGGCGGCGTCGGCGTCGCAGCGGGCCAGCGTGCCGCGCTTCCCGGCGGCCCGGTCGGCGTGCGTGCGCAGCTCCGCCTCGACGCGCTCGCGGCGCTGCTCAAGGTCGTGATACTCGGCGAGCGAGAACACCGCTCGCAGCTCGCGCAGCCGCGCGTCGTATTGCTGGAAGTTGCGGGCCTTGCCGGCCGCGAGCCGCACGCTGCGCAGCCGGCGGTCCAGCTCGTCGATCACGTCATTGAGGCGCAGCAGGTTCTGCTCGGTGCGCTCCAGCTTGCGCTGCGCCTCGACGCGGCGGACCTTGTAGCGGCTGATCCCGGCGGCCTCTTCGAAAATCTCGCGGCGCTCGATCGGGTTGGCCTGCAGCATCGCGTCGACGCGGCCCTGTTCAATAATGCTGTAGGCGTCGACACCCACGCCGGTGTCCAGCAACAACTCGCGAATGTCGCGCAGGCGGCAGATGTTTCCGTTGAGGCGGTACTCGCTGTCGCCGCTGGCGAGCAGCGTGCGCCCGACCGTCACTTCCGGCTCATCTACCAGCAGCACGCGCTGCGAGTTGTCAAAGGTGATCTCAACCTCGGCAAAGCTGGCCGGGCGACGGCCGCGGGAGCCGCTGAAAACCACGTCGGCCATTTTGTGGCCGCGCAGTTGTCGGGCGGATTGCTCACCAAGCACCCACCGCAGCGCATCGAGGATGTTGCTTTTCCCGCAGCCGTTGGGGCCAACGATCGAAGTGATCCCGGCGCCGAACTCGAACTCGGTCCGGTCGGCGAAGCTCTTGAAGCCGTGAAGTGCGATCTTCTTTAGGAACACGATTCGCGGAATCCGACAGGCCGCGTCAGCGCTCGAGATGAGCGTCCACAAGCCATGGTAGCGATCACAGGGTGGCGCTACAAGATGTTTTCCGGACGTTGGGAGCTCGGCGGCCTGCCGGGGGTGTCCCCGCGCTGCTGGTCCGACCGCTGGATCGGCTGTGCCGGCGGGGTGGAAAGCAGGCGGCCGCCGCGCCGCTGCGGTTCGGGATCCCGAGAACAACTCGATGCGGGAGGGGCGCCGGGGATTTTTTCCGGCTGGCATTTGATATCGCCGGTAATCGCTGCCTAGAAGCAGGTGTCGCGAGAGAGAGAGACGGGTGAATGGCACCCGCACGAATCTCGACAAAGTGGTAACTGGTCCGGAGGCGAGAAGCACCTCCAAGCCGAGTCCTTACCAAGTGAAGTGAGGGAGATTGCGGTCATGAAAAAGTTTTTTGCAGTGCTTGCAGGAGTCGCGCTGGTCGTCGCGCCGGCGAACGCCGCGCTCCGCATGTTCTTCTCCACGACCGGCGTGGACGCGGCGACGGATCTGTCGCTCGCGCAGATCCAGGAAATGCGCACCAACCTGGGTAACCCGTCTGTGAACAGCGGGGCGCGCATTTTCCTGTGGGCGGAGATGATTGCCAATCCCGCCGCGCAGAAGTGGAACGGCATCTCGTTTGACGTCGTCGTGAACGGCGGCCGCGTCACGTCGAACTCGCTCTACAACTACCGTGTTGTGGATCCCGACTTCGGCGACGTGCTCTACGAGCGCTGGCAGGGCGTGAACAGCGGCACAATCCAGCCGGACGGCTCGGTCACCAACGCGAACCTTGCGGCCGTGACCCGCGGCGAAGGCGTGAACAACGGCGCCAACTCGGATGACTTCGACAGGCACAGCGAGATCGGCGTTCTCGGCACGGTGGCGGGTTCGCGCACCTTGCCGAAGGCCACGCTGCTGGGCTTCTACGACGTCGCGCTGAATCCGGGCAGCAATAGCGCCCAGATTTTCATCCGCATCGGCAATGGCGGTATCGTCCGCTCTGGTGCGACCGGCGCTGAGCCGATCTACCTCGGCGTGGGTGATGAGGGTGCGGGTCTGACCGGCTCCTCGTTCGGTCAGTCCAGCCCGACCGCGGACGCGACGATCGTCCCTGAGCCGGCGAGCCTGGCCCTGCTCGGCCTCGCGGCCCTGGCGCTGCGTCGCCGCTAAAGTCTCTCTCGCGAAGCGCCGTTCGCGGCGCCTCATCAGCGATGATTCGGCGGACGTTGACCGAAAGGTCGGCGTCCGTCGATTTTTTTGCGCTAAGACTGGACTCGCCGCCGGCTGGCGCCTACCGCGCAGATGATCCATAAACAAAGCATATACAAGCATTTATGATCGCTCGTCCTCGGGGTTGTCGGTGTAACAGTTGTCGTGGGATCGCTTCCGGGCCGCCTTTCCGCGATCCCGGCGCGTGTTTTTTCTTGCGTGGCCCACGGGCATCCGGTATAAAGACCCCTGTGGAGTGAGGGTGAGCGGCACCCAAGTGGCATTTTGTGGGTCTGGAGGCGGGAAGAACCTCCAATCGCACCTTCTGAGGAGAGTGTTTTTATGAAGCGTATTGTTGCTGTGGCAGCAGGACTCGCGCTGCTGGCCGCGCCGGCCAGCGCGGCTCTGCGCCTGTTCTTTTCGCCTGGCGGAGCGTTCTCGGCCACGTCGATCAACGACGTCGCACTGGCGCCGGCGGACATTCCCGCCGCGAACGGCGGCATCGGTAACCCGACGGTCGGCAACGGCCAGGTGCTCTACCTGTGGGCGCAGATGATCGGACCGCCGACGAGCCAGAAGTGGAACGGCATCGCGTTCGACATCAGCGTCAACGGCGGCACCATCGCCAGCACGCTCATGTACAACTACAACGTCGTCGATCCTGATTTCGGCGACGTGCTGTACGAGCGTTGGCAGGGCGTGAACCAGGGCGCCGGCCAGGGCACGTCCAACGTGACCGGCATCAACCTCGCCGCGGTCGTTCGTGGCGAAGGCGTCAACAACGGCGTCAACTCGGCGGTCTATGACGACCAGTCCGAGATTGGCACCGCGGTCGGCGTCGGCACCGCGGCTCAGCGCCGCGCGCTGCCGAAGAGCGTTCTGCTCGGCTGGATCGTCGTGAACGCGACGAGCCCGCTCGCCGAAGTGTTCCTCAAGGTCGGCACCGGCGGCATCGCCCGCTCGGGCGCCCCGGCCCCCGAGTCGGTCTACTTCGGCGCCGGCGACGAAGCCGCGGGTCTCCGCGGTAACTCGTTCGGCCTGGCTTCTCCGAGCGCTGACGCGTTCGTCACGCCGGAGCCGGCGAGCATCGCGCTGCTGGCCCTCGCGGCCTTGGCGCTGCGTCGCCGCTAATCAGTCCTCGGGCTGATTGCTTCGACTGAAAGCAATGGGAAGCCGGTCGCCCCAACGGGCGGCCGGCTTCTCTCTTTTTCGGCTGCCGTTCCGGAATCCCGCCGCAGGTAGCGGCGCTGCTTCAGCCTTCCCGAGCAGATAGGGGAGCGCCTCCTGCGTGCTCTTTCTTGATCGCGGCGACGCGCGACGCGTACGCACAGCCGGAGTCGCGCCATCGCATCCCTGTATTCGCGGACGGGTAAAAGGTTCGGCCGTGACGGTGGCCCGGACACCAGCTCGATTTCGGGGCTGGGTTGTGCCCGAAGCGCCTGCCCCGCGCTCATGCGCCCTGATATTCTTCCGTCATCGATCCGTGTGACGCGGGTTGCTGAGGTGGTGCACTGAATGCCGACGTTCAATTACCGGGCGCGTAATCGCAGCGGGGAGGCGGTCTCTGGTTCCGTCGTCGCGGACTCTCAGTCCGCCGCGGCCCGGATGCTGGATGATCGCGCGCTCGTGCCGGTGGAGTTGACCGAGGCGGTCGAGCGAAAGCGCTTCGTTCTCGCGGGCGGCACTCGGCGGATCAGTGCGTCAAAAATCGGCGTGATCTATGAGCAGCTCGCCGACCTGCTCAAGTCCGGTGTTCCGGTGCTCAAGGCGCTGGACGTGCTCGGACGGCAATCGGAGCCGGCGGTGCAGCGCGTGCTCAAGGAGGTGCATGACAGCGTGGCCGGCGGCGACACGCTGGCCGACGCGATGTCGCAGCATCCGCACGCATTCCCCGAGTTGCACGTGTCGATGGTGCGGGCCGGCGAGGCCGGCGGGTTCATCGAGGACGTGCTGTCGCGTCTCAGCGATTTCGTTTCACGGGCGGACGAGTTGCGAAACAAGCTGATCGGCGCGATGGTCTATCCCTGCGTGCTGCTGCTGGCGCTGATTGGCGCGATGATCTTCCTGATGTCATTCGTCGTGCCGAAGATCCGCCCGATGCTGCAGAACCAGCCGGACCTGCCGGGCGTGACGCGGATCGTCTTCTTCGTCAGCGACATGGTGACGGATTACTACGCGGTGACGGCGGTGCTTCTCGGTGCTCTGCTCGGCGGCGTGTACCTGGCGGTACGATCGCCTGGCGGACAGCGCTTCATCGCCAAGGCGCAGCTGCGCGCCGCCGGCTACGGCAAGATCTACACGATGGTGGCGCTGTGCCGCTTCTGCCGGATTCTCGGCACGCTGCTGGCGAGCGGCATTCCGATTCTGCAGGCGTTGCGCATCGCGAAGGACTCCACCGGCAACGTGATTCTCTCGGAGAGCATCGAAGCGGCATCGGAGAACATCCGCGCCGGCGAATCGCTCGCGGCGCCGCTCGCGGCCAGCGGACTGTTCCCGCAGGCGATCTTGAGCATGGTGGCCGTGGCCGAGGAGTCGAACACGCTGGAAAAGGTGCTGGTCGAAATCGCCGACACACAGGAGCGCCGCACAGCCCGACAGATTGATCTGGGCGTGCGGCTGCTCGAGCCGATCATGCTGTTCCTGATGGCCGTGCTGGTAGGCTTCGTGGCCATTGCGCTGCTGCTGCCGATTCTCAAGCTTTCCAGCTCGGGCTTCCGCTGATCGCTTTGCAGCGGCGTTGTCATGTCCATGACTGCTCGAACGCCTGCCGCATCGCCTGACGCGGCGCAGGTTGGCCGATCCACAGTTCAAACTGCGCCGCCGCCTGTTCGAGGAACATCTCGGTCCCCTCGATTGCCGCCGCCCCGGCCGCCCCGGCGTCTCGCAGGAGTGCCGTGCGGCGCGGTGAATACACCGTATCCAGCACGGTCATGCCAGCGCGCAGAGCGCCCGCCGGCAGCGGTGATTCGCCCGCAGCAGCGCCCATCCCGACCGATGTGCAGTTCACGATGATGCTCGCGCTAATCCGATCGCGCTCCTCCCAGCTTTGTGACGCGCAACCCAGGTCCGCCGAGAGCGCGTCCGCCGCCGTGTGCGTGCGATTGTAAATCGTGACGTGAGCGCCTTCAGCCAGCAGGGCCGCGGCCACGCCGCGCGCCGCACCGCCCGCCCCGAGCACCGCTGCGCGCGCCCCGGCCAGCGACGCCGCTGCGCCCAGCGAAGCCCGCAGCGCCGCGACCGCACCGACTCCGTCGGTGTTGTCGCCGCGCCACCGACCGTCCGCGGCGCGCGACAGCGTGTTGACGGCGCCGGCCCGCTGGGCAAACGTGCTGATCTCGTATCCGCGATCCAACAGCCAGCGGAGCGCGTGCGGCTTGTGCGGGATCGTGATGCTCAGGCCGGAGATGTCCAGCTCCGGGTGAACATCGACATAGTCCGCGAAGCGGTCGAAGGCGGCCTGCGTCGGCTCGACCGGCAGCGGCACGTACACCGCGTCCGTTGCCGCGGCGTCGAAACCGGCGTTGTGGACCTGCGGGCTGCGCGAGTGCGACACCGGCCAGCCCACCACGCCAAAAACCCGTGATGCCGCGCGGATCGAGTTCCAGCGGTAGACATCGCCCATCCGTCGGAGCGCGAGCTGTCCGGGCGCCGAAGCGGCGGATTGATCCAGCGCGGCGAAAGAGAGAAAACCGCCGAATTTTCCCGCCAGCACGCGCGACGCGATTCCCGCCTCGCCCATGGCGATTGCGATCATCTCGCGCCCTGTGCCGCGCCGGGCGTGAAGGGCCGCGAGAACGCGCAGCGCGTCGGTTGCGTCGCGCGCCGTGAACGCGGCCTTGGCGATAGCTCCCTGAATATTCAGCAGCTCGTCGATCGTGCGGCCGGGATCGTCAGAGCGCGCGCCGGTCCAGTCGTGCCGTGAGAGGATCAGGCGGTTGCGCGGTCGGTCGAGTGCGTGCAGGGGTTGCGGGCCCCCCATGTCGCACACCAGGCCGAGCTTCTGGCGCAGGTTGGCGGAGCGATTCCACGTGTCCAGCTCCACGTCGATGTAGCCCGGGATGAGCAATCCGAGGCGCTCCATCAGGGCGATGCGGTCGGCGTCGGTGCCGTCGAAGCGCCCGCCTTCGGCCGCGCTGCGCAGCGTGAGGATGCACGGTGGGCGGCTGGGTGCTCGCAGAAAATCCTCAATCGCACCGGAATCGTCGATGCAGTCCGCCCGCAACTCGACGAGATCTGCCCCATCGGCGAGCGCTCGCTGGACCTGTTCCGTCAGCGGGGGATGAATGTGCACGAGCGGCGCGGCAAGCAGCGTGCGGCGCGTCGTCGTCGTATCTGCGGGATGAGGGTTCGCCATACCCGTATTGTCCATGCGCGCGGGGGGATCGAGAAGGGAAAGTGCTGGAATGGTGCGATTAGGCGGGAAGTCGCGCGAGATGGCGTCTTCGGTCGCGCAAAAGCGCCAATCAGCGCGACGGGCGCGAAAAAAGAGGCAGGCCGACGGGAGGTTCCCGCCGGCCTGCCGGTGACACTCAAATCACACTGCCGAAGTCGTCCGCTTTACGGAACGGGCGGCGGGCAGGGGTCGCCCGGATCCGGCTGGTTGACGATGCAGTTGACGAACGGGTCGATGTCGAAGTTGTTGAACGCATCGTCCCGGTTCACATCGCCCCAGCACTCGCGCTCATCCCAGCACGCCTGGTCGCCGGAGTAGCCCGCCGGAGGCGTGGGATCCGCACCATTGACGATACCGGCCACGAACGGGTCGATGTCGAAGTTGTTCACGACACCGTCGCAGTTCGCGTCGCCGACGAGGCAGGACGGACCGGTGCACGGTCCCGGACCCGGCTGATCGATGATCAACTGCCACGACACGAGGAAGCCCGTGTCGCCGCCGGCGTTGTCGGATACCGTGAGCACCCAGTCGCCGGTGACGGGCTGACCGTCGAGGTTGGCGAGGACGCCGTTATCCGGCAGCCAGTTTCCGGTCGGGTTGGGGATGCCCGTGGCAACCACATCCGGCACGTCGTAGCGCAGCGTGGCGTCGTCATCCAGGACGAAGTACGTCCCGCTGAGCGGATCGCCGTAGTTGTCCGAACCGAACCCGAAGGTGGTCTGCGGGTTGTTCGGGCGGTTGATCAGCAGCACGTTCACAAGGTTCGGACCCGTGAGGTGGGCGATGATGTCACCCTGGAACGTGTGCTGAATGAGGATCCCGACGCGGACATCGCCGACCGTGTAGGTGTCGGTGATGTTGATCGTGTCGGTGATCGTCTGGTTGTCGGCGATGATGCTGTTCGGGTTCGACGTGTAGGTCGTCGGGATACCCGCGACAGCGCCGCAGTTGCTGTTGGCGCCGACGAACGTGCCGCCAGCCAGCACGCAGGAACCGGCGTAGTTGATCGTGCATTCCACGCCGAGGCAGCAGGCGCCGCGATCGCAGACGTTGCCGCCGCAGTTCGTGTTCGCGCCCTGCGCCACGCCGTTCTGCTGAGCGCAGGCGGCGGGGACGAGGTCGGAGCACGCACCGGCCGTGCCGAAGCAGCAGCCCTGGGCGGACGGGCAGGTGAAGTTCGTGCAGTTCGTGCCCGGACCGGCGGACTGGCCGGACTGGGAGGTGCACGTATTCACGAGAACCGTCTGGCAGGTGCCGTTCGGCAGGCAGCAGGCCTGCGGCTGCGGGCACTCGTTCGGGGAGCAGTTCGTACCGAGGCCGAGCACACGACCACCCGCCGTCTGGCAGTTGATCGGAGTGAGAACCTGGCACGAGCCGTTCTCGAAGCAGCACGCCAGCGGCTCATCGGGCAGGCAGATGCCGATGCCCTGCTGGTCGATGATCAGCTCCCAGGTCTGCAGCACGCCCGTGTCGACGCCGGCCTGGTCCTCAATGCTGAGGATCCAATCGCCGTTGACGTTCTGGCCGTCATAGACGTCCAGCGTCTGGCCGGCGGTGATGCTGGTCGGGGTGAACGTGCCGGTGGTCGGCTGGCCGCAGATGAGGGCCACACCTTCATCGTCGAAGGTGACGTTCATGTCGTTGTTGCCGCCGCAATCCCGGCTCCAGAGGATCACGTTCGTCGCGTTGTGCGAGACGAACATGTCGAGATCGCCGAGGAAGGTGTGCAGCATCTGGACGCGGACGTTCACATCGCCGATTGCGTAGGTGTCGGCCACGTTGATCGTGTCCGTCACCGCCGGGGCCGGGCTGTCCGGGATGACCAGGTTCGGCGACGACGAGTAGGTCGTCGGCGTGCCGGCGACCGAGTCGCAGCTCGTGCCGTCACCCTGGTAGAAGCCGCCGTTGGCGATGCACTGCTGCTCGAACTGTCGGGTGCAGACCAGGCCGATGCAGCATGCGCCGCGAACGCAGGTCACGTTGCAATCCGAGCTGGCGCCGAGCGACGTGCCGCCCAGCGTGGAGCAGCGGGCCGGCGTCAGGAACTGGCAGGTCTGGTTGTTGAAGCAGCAGCCCTCGGCCGGCGGGCAGGCCGTCGTAGCGCACTCGCTGCCGTCGCCCTGGAACGCGCCAAAGGCGGTCGTGCAGCCGAGCGAGCTGATGTCCTGGCAGGTGCCGTCGGGCAGGCAGCAAGCGCCCTGCGCGATGCACTCCACGTGGAACGCAGTGGCGCCGCCGAAGTCGCCAGTGCCCCAGTCGCCCACCTGGAACCAATAGGTCGTGCCTGAGACGGCCTGGAACGTACCCTGCTCCAGTCCGCCGACGGTGTTGTCCACGCACAGCACTTCATTCAGCGATCCGCACGAGCCGTCGAGGACGGAGAACACGATGTCGTACGTGCCGGTGGCCTGGACGAGGACTTCGCAATCCTCGTCAGCGTCCCAGCGCAGCCAGTACGAGTTGTCCATCGTCGGCGCGGCCGCAGCGTTGCAGGAACCCGGCGGGAAATCGCTGCTGTTGGTCGAGTTGTTGAAGTTGGTGTCGAACGGCAGTGCGCCGATCACCTCGGGGCTTTCGCAATCTCCGCCGGGCGGAATGCACAGGCCCGGCGTGCAGCTCGAGCCGGGGCCGCGAGCCGTGCCGTTCTGAGCGGCGCAGGAGAACGGCGCCGCGTCGATGCAACTGTTGTTCGCCAGGCAGCAGGCCTGAGCGGCTTCACAGGTCGACGGGCAGGCCGAACCCTGACCCTGGAACTGGCCGCCCGAGGCCAGGCAGGCTGACTCGAGCAGGGATGCGCAGCCGCCGGCCGCGAGGCAGCAGGCGCCCGGCTGCGGGCAGGGGTTCGGCGAGCAGCTCGAGCCGACTGACTGCGGCAACCCGCCGGCCGTAAGGCAGGCCGAGACGCCGAGGAACTGGCAGGAGCCGTCGGAGAAGCAGCAGGCCACGTCGGCCGCGATGACCGTGAAGCGGTACCACACGATGTCGTACGGGCCGCTCTTGGCGCCGGTGCCTTCGACCGTGCCGGAGACGTCGGTGATGGCGATGTTCATGTTCGCCACCGTGGTCGTCGTCGAGTTCAGGATCGCGTTCGGGAAATCCATCACGTTGCCGGCGCGGTTGGCGTCATCCGGCGGGCTGGCGAGGTTGTTCGCCGTGTTGACGTTGGAGAACGCGACGTAGTAGGTGCCCGCGCCGAGGTTGCGCGAGAGCGTGTTGTTGCCGGCGTTTCCGGCGTCGACGATCGCGTTCAGCGAGCCGTCGTAGAGCCAGAAATCGACGGGCGTGGTGTTGCCCGTGCCGCGCGCGATCGTGATCGGGCCTTCGAGCCGCGAGCCGACGTCGATCGACGTGACGGTGCTGGACTCCAGCGTGCAGACATACTGCCCGGTTGTGGAGGCCGTGCCCGTCATGCGGACGTAGACCTGCTCCGCAGCGCCGAAGCCGTACCACTGCACGAAGCGCTGCGGCGTGGTGGCCGTCGAGGACGACTGCAGCGCCGCGTCCGTGCCGGCGTTGATCGATCCGGCCGTCTGCGTCAGGCCGCGAATCGTCGGGGCATGGCCGGACACATCGCCCGAGGTCAGGCGCATGCGGTGGCGGTGAATCGTGCCGGCCGCAAAGCCGGAGGTCGTCACGCGGAAATAGTCCGCGGAACCCAGACCCGCGACCGTGGTGGAATTTCCGGTGGTTGTACCGGAAACCGAGTCGCCGGCCGCCAGCGTCACAGCGTTGGCGGCACCCTTGTTGTTGTTGTCCTCTGTCTCGGGAAAGTCGACGGCGAGCGCCGTCGCTGTTCCCAAACACAGCAAGGACAATCCGAGAAGTCTCCTCACAATCGGCTCCTTTCACTGGCGTACCGCGCGTCCGCGGCTGTGCGACCCACGCCCGATCCTGCGGCGACCGGCGCGGGTCGGACGAAACGTCGAGTCAGGCGACCGGTTCGCCGACTCCGAGAGGCGTATCAGGCTGACAGGGTTCGCGAGTGCAACCGTCGCCGTCTCTGTCGCGCGCATGCGGGGGTGTGCGGCACCCGTTGTGGAAGAAAACAACGCCTGCATGCGGCGCGACAGAGACGGCGCGCGGTTGACGCGGCCTGCTACTGCCCGAATTATCGCCCGGACCTAGCGCAGGCCCACGGGCGACAAAGCGCGTCCAAATGTGAACTTACGCGCAAAACAAAGTGAGAACTGTCGCGATCTTTCCTCTACCGTGCCGCTCATCATAATCCGCGATGCACGCAATATCAAACCTTTCGTGAGAATGGGCGCAAGGCTGCATTTTCGGACGATTTGCAGGCGAAATCGGTCCCGATCCGGATGGGAGCTGCCCTACGAGCCGTTCTGCGCCGCCGCATCGCGTGCGGCGCGGCCGGAGCCATCGCACCTCACGGCGCCAGCCAGCGCACCATCACCAGGAAAAGAGCGAATGCCAGCATGCCGACGGCGGCAAAACGGGCGGTCGCCCTGGCGGCGGCTCCGCGAGCGGACTTGCCGCGCCGCAGTTCCGGCAGCGGAAGCGTGTCATCACCAAACTGAACGTGCGCGATCAGGAGGTGTGTCTGGAAATCGCTCAGGCCGAGCCGCCGGCCGTCATCCAGGATGGCCGATCGGCGGGAGCAGCGCAGCAGGCCGTCTTCAAGGCTGGCGGCGATCCGCTGGCGGAAGCGGGTCAGTTCGCCCTGGTCGGCGTCGAGCGATGCGAGGTACTCGGCCTGTCGGTTCTCATCCGAGAGGGTCGCGTCGGCCAGGTGCAGTGCGTCCAGTCGGGCGCACACGTCGGCGTAGGGCTGCCCGCCCGCCAACTGTTCCAGCAGCTCGCGCCGTCGGACGAAAAACGCCCGGCGGACGACGGCGGTCGAGTAGCGACCGGGCGGAAGTCCCAGAATATCGAAGTAATTGGGCAACGCTTCAATCCCCGCGGAAACACTCCAACTGATCGTTGGCGCGATCCGGAGCAGGAATCAACCTGAAGCGTGGATTGAAGCCCTGTGGCAGGGGGCGGCGCGATCGACTCTCGAAAGCTACTTCCGGCCAGCCAGACGCGCGTCCAGCAGCCAGCCGCCACCGATTCGTCGCCAGTCGGCGGATGGATCCACGCGCATGGCGTCCGCAACGAGGCCCGCTCCGACGCCGCCCAGCGCGGCGAGGCTCGACTCGCCGCCGATCAGGATCGGGGTGCAATAGACGTTGATCTCGTCCACGAATCCGCCGTTGGCGCGCTGCGCGTCCGCGAACGCCCCGAGTACACGCGATCCACCCTCCACAATGAGATGGGTGAAGCGGCGCCGCCCGAGGTCGTCGAGCACTGCGTCCAGCGGCAGTCCGCTGATCGGCTTCGACACGGAACGGCGCCTGGCGGAAACGGTCCGCTTCGGTGCGGCCGTCGCAATCGGCCGCACCTGAGCGCCGAGCGCCTCCAATCGACGCCGGCGCTGCGCCGGCGCCGCGGCAGCGCAGTAGATCAGTGTGGGGATCTCGCGGGCCGTGCGGGTCAGGGAAGCGGAATCCGGTGTGCGCAGGTGGGAATCCAGAACGATGCGCGTCGCGATCCGGCGTGCGCGACCGACGCGGCAGGTCAGTTGCGGATCGTCGCGCAGGACAGTTCCGACTCCAACGAGAATTCCGTCCGCCAGTCCGCGGACGCGGTGCGCGTGGGCGCGGCACGCGTCATCGCTGATCCAGCGCGAGTCTCCGGTGTGTGTGGCAATCCGCCCGTCAATGCTTTGTGCCCATTTCAGCGTAACCCACGGGCGCCCGGTTCGGATCAGTTTTGCAAATGGAGCGATCAGCGCGGCCGCCTGCTCCGCGCAGGCGCCGACTTCAACCTCCACGCCGTGCCGTCGCAGTGCGGCAAACCCGCGGCCCCGCATCGGGGCGTTCGGGTCGCGAACGCCGGCGACGACTCGCGAGACGCCCGCCGACAGCAGCGCGTCGGTGCACGGCGGCGTTTTCCCGTGATGGCAGCAGGGCTCGAGCGTAACGTAGGCCGTCGCACCACGCGCATCCCCAGCGCGGCGCAAGGCTTCGATTTCTGCATGCGGCCCGCCGAAGCGGCGGTGCCAGCCCTCGCCAATCACGCGGCCGTTGCGCACCAGCACGCAGCCGACCATCGGGTTCGGCTCAACCGTGCCGCGCCCGCGGCGGGCCAGCGCGAGGGCGCGCTTCATGTGTTGCAGGTCGTCGGCGTGCGGCATTCGTGCTCAACCGGGGCGAATCAGCGGGCCGGCGGCGCGCCAAGCGCGGTGACCCTGGCGCGGTCGGCGGCGATCAGGAAGTCCTCGTCGCGGAGCGAGACGCCGGTGCGCAAGTCGGTGTAGAAATAGGCGGCATCGAGCGTTTCATCGGCGCGGCGCACCACCGAGCCCGCCGGCAGCCCGGTCTCGCGGTCGACATAGATGTCGAGGTACGGATTGGGAAAGCGCGGATGAGGAAAGAGCGCGTGGAAGTGGTGTACGTCCCGCCCGGTCTCGGGAATCTTCGTCAGGCCGCGATATTCAAGCTTGAGGTCCGGGCCGGCCGTGTCCATCGATTCGCGCGTCCGGGCCATCATCCGGGCCAGGCCGAAGTCCGTCATGGGGTAGCGTGACTCGCCCCATGTTACCGGGGTTTGCAGGCTCACCTCGCTGACGCTGGGGGGCAGTCCAAGCAGGCCGCGGCGCGGGATGTAGCGAATCCGATCCGGGGCGGCCTTCGCGGAGTAGGCGCTTTCCCCGTATTTCACCTCCTCGTCGAGCCACTGCATGCGGATGCTCAGCGGCGATCTGCGATACCAGCAGGCGATGCGCTCGGGGCCTTCGAGCGTGCGGAGCAGTCCGCGCCGCTCGGTGCGGGTGAACTGCACGGTGTACTGCTCCAGCGCCGCGGCGCGCCGTTCGACGTCCAGCAGAAAGCCGCGCGGATCGGCGCTGATCCGGCGTGCTTCGTCCGCGTGAGCCTCGGTGACCGGCTCGCCGCCCTTGCCGGGCAGGGCGAGCTTGTTCCCGGATGAGGAGCAGCTTGCGAGAAACACGAACCCCGGAAGCAGCGCCGCGGCGGCGCTGCGAGTGAAAAGCGACACAGCTTGATTCTCCGTATCAGGCGGCCGCGACCGGATACGTCCGTGCGGTCGGCGCAGCCCACCCGCAATTACTTTCGTCCCCCAATGATAGACCCCAGCGGCTCGGCCAGCGACGGCCGCCAGCCGAAGTACATTCCGCGGACGACGCCGTCGGGGTCAATCAGGCGGGTGCAGGGCAATTCAGGCGGCGGCGCCAGCGCCGCGAGTGAGTCGGCGTGGACGTGCAGCATCCCCGACGGCGCGGCGCGCATCGCACGGGCGGCCGGCTCCAGTTCCGGGTCGATGTTCAGGCCGATCAGCGTGATCGCGGGGGGGCGTTGCCCCGGGGTCGCCGCCGCCGCGGCGACGAGTTCGGCGCGAGTACGAATCAGCGCTTCAGGCATCTGGGCCGAGACGGGCTGGTGCATGCTCCAGAAGCACTCCAGCGTCCAACCACGGCGGGCCGTGGCGCTGTCGTGTGTCCGCCCCTCGGCATCCTGCAGCGACCAGCCGGAGGCGGGGCGTCCGCGTTGGGCGTCGGCGTATCCGCGGAGACGTTGCAGCGTACCGGCTGCGTCGCGCATGCGGCGGGCGCGGGTGGCGGCGATGGCGTCGAAGGGGCTTTGGCCCCGGGCGGCCAGGTCGCGCCGCAGGGCGGCCCAGAGGCGCGAGTTCTCGGCGACGGCATCCTCGACTCGCAGGGTTCCGCCGACGATCTCGTCGAGCAGCGCTTCCTGCCGTCGGGTCGCGCGGAGAAAAGACTCCGCCTCCTCGATTCGCAGCGCGCACCAGCCGGCGTCGTGGCGCATTCTGCGGCGCAGTGTGACCTGTGTCTCGCCTGTTGCGCCGTCGGCGGATGTGAATGTGCCGGCGGCGCGCTCGATCTGCCCGCGCGCGGCATCGAACTCGAACACGCCCCTGCGCGCGCTGCGCCCGGGAGCGGCCGGACCGGAGTTCGCGCTCTGAAACTCGATCCGGATCCGGTCGCTGGTGGCCCCGCCGCCGCCGGGGGCATCGGTACGCTCGGCGATGCGGCAGTCCAGCGCGAGGCGGCCGGGAACGGCGGTGGTGCGCCAGGCGCTGCGGTCGTCCAGCGGCGATTGGAGGATAGGGAGTACGTCGAAGAGGAAGTCCAGGTCGGCGGCGCTGCGGGCCATCTCGTTCGCGCCGGTCGGCAGGCCGCGCGCGTCCACGCGCAACAGCACGCCGCGGCTGACCGCGCCGCCGGCGTCCTCAGTCGTGTGACTCAGCAGTATTTGAAACTCACCGAAGCGAGAATCGAGGCACCACAGGTCGATTCGCTCGGTTGGCGCGGCCGGCGTGGCCCGGCCAGCGGTTCGTTCGGCGTCATGAACGGCGGTGACGCGACGGTCGTAAGTCAGCCAATCGCCGGTTTCGAAGCGGTAGCGCAGCAGGTCGGCGGCGTGTCCGGTCGAAGCGATTGTCAGAAGCAGGAGTGACGTCATCGCACCACGGGCGACGCCACGCAGATGTGTGTCGCCGCCAGCGGGCGCGGCGCATCGGGGCTCAGGCGCCGTGCGCGCTGCGCGTCCGGGACTGCTTGAACCGCCTGCATTGCCCATAGGATTCATAACTTATCCGGCCCCGGGCAGCGTGGGGGCGCACTATCGCGCCGATTGCAGGCCGCCGTACAATCGCCGGACCGGAGGAGCGCCACCCTTGAAGATCATTCTTGAGCCGCGTGTGCACGTCGTCGGTCGCCAAGTGACGGACGAAGCCGCTATCAATCGCTTTCTGGCGGAGAGCGGCGTGACGTGGGAGACCGACACGTCGGTGGGGGGCGAGCGCCTCTCGGAGGTGGCCGGCCGGGTCTGCTACATGTCCTTCGGCAAGGGCCGCAAGACGAATCACGAGTACCTGTCCAACATCATCGGCATGCAGCACGGCTCGGTGCTGGAGCACGCGGTCTGGAGCCTGCTGATCACCGGCGTGTCGCGGGCGTTCACGCACGAGCTGGTTCGGCATCGCGCCGGCTTCGGCTTTTCGCAGCTCTCGCAGCGCTATGTGGATGAGAGTACGGCCGACTTTGTCGAGCCGGATTGCATTGCCGCCGACGCGGAGATGCACACGGTATGGCTCGAGTCGATCCGCCAGTCGCACGAGGCGTACTGCCGGCTGGTGCAGATGCTGGACCGGCGCTTTGCGAGCGAACCGTCGGCCACGCTGCGGCGGAAGCTGGCGCGCCAGGCGGCGCGGAGCGTGCTGCCCAACGCCACGGAGACGAAGATTTTTGTCACCGGCAACGCCCGCGCATGGCGGCATTTCATCGAGATGCGGGCCAGTGAGCACGCCGAAACGGAGATTCGCGCCGTGGCCGTCGCGGCGCTGACCGCGTTGCAGAAAGAATCGCCGAACCTGTTTGGCGATTATGAGTTTCGCACGTTGCCCGATGGGTCGAAGGTGGCGCATACCGAGAATCGCAAGGTCTGAGCGACGGCAGCCGGGGGGTGTCCTGTTTCTCCGAAAGCGGGACGGTGCGCCGTGCGTAATGCGTCGTGTGTAGGCGGGTGCTGAGCGCAGCGAAGCCTGGTGCTACGCGCAGTGAATCCCGGCGATTCTGATGTCCGGGGCGGGGTTATAGGAGCGCGCGCGGAATCACCGTGGGGAGCGAGCGGAAGATCGCTGGGCCTCGCGTTGCTCGACACCAGCCTACTGAGGGGCGGCACGAGCGTGGCAAGGGGGGCACGAGCCGACGGACTCGTGCCGCACCAAGAGGTTTGGCTGCAACAAATCGCGATGAGGGGTTCAATAAGAGCGGACGCCGTCGAACGCGCTGTGTCCGCGTGCGACGGCGTTCGACTTTGTGACGCACTGCGCTTCAAGTCGACTGCGGCCGGTCGATGCGATTGCAGTCGGTCGAAGCGATTGCAGCCTGTTGAAGCGATTGCGGCCGGTCAACCCGCGCGTGGATCAACTCACGGTTGGGTCAACCCGCGGCACGATCGTCCACCTGCCGCGGCGTCAGGCGACCATGTCGCAGGGCACGTCGGCGAAGCGGGTGCGGAGCTGATCGACGATGTCCGCGTGGCGCTGGCAGACGCGCGACTCGCTGACGCCCAGCACCTGGCCGATCTCGGCCATGGTGAGCTTTTCGTAGTAGTAGAGGGTGATGATGAGGCGGTCCTGTTCCTTCAATCCGCGGGTCAGGTACTCGCGGATCAGTTCGCGCTCTGTGTGATGAACCGGACCGGGATTGGGATCGGCGGGCACGAGCGAGGCGACGCGTGAGTCGTCGAAGCGCTCGGTCGCGGACTCGAGCGGCACGCAGTGCGAAGCGAGCACCGTTTTCTTCATCTTGACGAACTTGCCGTGGGAGAGGCCCATTCGCTTGGCGACTTCGACGGAGGTGGCAGGATGGCCGGCCTCGGCCTGGTAGCGCTCTTCGACGGAGTTCATGGTGCGCTCGAAATTGCGCCCGCTGCGGCCGAGCGGGTCGATTTCGCGCTGCCAGTCACGAATGGCGCCGACAATGCGCTGCCGGCAGTAGGTCTCGAACTTCACCCCGCGGGCCGGATCAAAGGCCGACACCGCCGCAATCAGGCCGTCATACCCCGCGCTGGCCAATTCATCCGCCGACACCCGCGGCCAAAGCCTGCGCGCCATGATCTCGGCGAGCTTGTTGACGATTCCGACATAGTGCTCGACGAGTTGGTTGCGGTAGGTGACGCTGCGGGTGCGATGAAACTTCTTCCAGACGGATTCGATGTCAGCTCGTTGCCGCGGGACGGTGGTGGTCATCAGACCGGCTCCTGCAAGTGTCGATCGGCGAGATGGGGAGGGCCGACGCGACTGCCTCTCCTGTTGGAACGCAGGGTTTATCGATCCGGCCTATATTGCCTCTTTACTCAATTAATTGACCGTGAACGATACCGATAGTTTATCTAATTTACTACAAAATCGTGATTATGGCGCAAGTCGTTCCGAATGCGAGGCTTCGGAGCGGCTGCGGTGCTGGACGGTGGCTCAACTTTTTTTGTGCAATCCTGGTAATGCGGCTCAAGTTTTGGCGCAGGCGGCGGAGCGGCTGGATTTGGGAGGGGCTCGACCGGCAAGCAGGCAGGCTGGGGTGGCCCGGGGCGGCGTACAGCAGGGACGGGGGCCAGCCGTTACTACGGCCGCAACCGCCCGGCCCCGGCTGCAACAACCGGCTGCGATGCGATCGATGCGGGCAGTGCGGGGTCAGCGCCGCGGTGCCGCTTCATCGGCCTTCCAGGGCCGCGTCGTCGCCGCTTTCCGTCGGAACCAGGCACGGGCGCTTGTACTGCTCGGCGGTCGCTCCCTGACGAGCGACCAGCCGCGCATCCATCGCGGTAAACACAGCGTGCGGGAGCGTTCGGACGGAAATCCGTCCGAGCCGCCCGCCCTCGCGCCGCCCGGCGTACTCCGTGTTTTGTCGCCCCAGCTCCCGATCGACCGCGGAGCCGAGGTCGGGGTGATCGGAGGACGTTGAGAGTCTGTAGAAGGGTGGGTCGTCCCAGACGGGGGCGAGCATGAAGTCCGGAGTGGGGATTCCGAGCGAATCGGATGCGGCGGCGACTGCGGCGACGACCTGGTTTTCGGTGAGCTTCTCCCCCGCGACGCTCGAGACGCGGCCGGCGCGATGCAGAAACTCGATCAGCGGCGACGCCCCCCACCAGCCGTGCACGCGCACTACGTCGTCCAGCCGGTAGCGCAGCAGGCCGGTGGTGTTTGAGAGGATCACGACGTAGTCGCGGCCTACCTCCAGCTCGCGCGGCGCGAGGGTCGGAAGGGCGCGGTTCGTCGGCGCCTGCCCGGCGGACTCGATCGGCAGAAACTCGAAGACGGCGCTGGTCACGTCCAGCACGCCGACCGGCGTGTTGTCGTCGAGCGGCAGGCTGACGCGGCCCTCGCTGGCCAGCAGGCCGACGTCGCGGATGGGGAGGTTGCCGTACCACTCGCGTACGCGAGGCAGGTAGTGGGCCATGCTGCCGCCGGTCCAGCAGGCGACGAAGGACATCCGCCAGTAATCGCGCGGACAGAGCACGCCGTGCTCGCTGCGCAGGCGCTCCAGGCGCTGCGCGGCGGCAGGATCCGGTCGAAGGTGCGCGGTCAGAGCCTTGCGAAGCGGCTCATCCGGCCCGAGGTCGATGCCCAGTGATCCATCGCGCACGTCGCGGATGATGGCTTCACTTTGTTCGTCCGCCAGCCGCGCCAGTTGCACGAGCGTGGCGGGATTGGCGGTGACGGCGAAGGCCACGTCGCGGGCGATGCCGCTGCGCATCAGCACGTACTGGCGGGTGCGGGTGTCGCGGATCGCGGCGATGGTCGGGGTTCCGACGTAGAAGCGGCGGACGATGCGCTTCTGCGAGCGGGCCAGCAGGCCGGTAATCGCGCCGCAGGGGGTGCCGCCGGGCGTGCGCGACTCGTCGAAGCGGCCGCTGCTTTGCAGGATGGGGCGCAGCACGGCGTCCGGGTGGTCGAGCAGCATCTTGAGGCCGAAGGTGTTCCAGCCGCGGCGGTAGTCGGCGATGAAGGCCGGGGTGACGGGGATCAGCTTGGTTCGGGCGGTCGTGCCGCTGCTGGTGGCGAACATGCGCGGGGCGGCGCGACGCGCGAGCAGCGCGGCGACGTCGCCGTCGGCGACGCGCTCGAGCACCGGGCGGAGGTCTTCGTAGGTGTGCAGCGGCAGGGCCGACTTCAGATCGGCGGGCGTGCGGACGGCGGTAAGGCGGTGCTCGTTCCAGAACCGGCTGCCACGAACCTGTTCCAGCGCCCGTTGCAGCGCATGCTGCTGGGCGCGCTCGATGTCGGCGCAGGCGCGCTCAAAGTTGCGAAAGGTGCGCCGCGCGTGGTGAAAGGCGACGCGCGCGAGGATGCGTTCGATCAGCGTGGGCATGGGCGATTGCCGCGGCGGACTCGGGTGCGAAGGACGTTCATGCGCTGGCGCGCTGCGGGGGCAGGGCATCGCCGCGCCCGGCGGGTGCGGGGATGCCGGCCAGGTGGCGGTCGAAGAAATCGAGCGTCATGGCGGCGTACTGCTGCGGGTGCATGACCGCGGCCTGGTTGTGACGCGCGCCGGGGGCGATCCAGAGCGCCTTGGGCTGGCCGGCCAGGGCGTAGAGCATGCGGCTTTGCTCGACGGGGAGGTAGGAATCGCGCTCGCCGTGGATGAAGAGCGTCGGGCGCGGCTTCATCTGCTGGATAGCCTTGCGGACCGAGGGAAAGCGGCAGCGGAACTCACGCTGCGCGAAGCGGATCATCACCCACCGCAGGAAGCGCCAGAAGGCCGGGTGGTGATTTTCATACACGACGCGGACGCGGGCGAAGATGTAGGCCCAGCGCTTCATGAAATACTCGATGGTCGTGTCGGTGCTGAACGCGCCGTCGGCGACGACGGTTCGGACGCGGGGGTCCTCGGCGGCCAGCAGCAGTCCGGCACACGCGCCGCGCGAGATGCCGAACAGGCCGACCTGCGGCGGCAGGCGGCGCTCCTCGAGCGACGCGGCGGCGAAGGCGATCGCGCCGCGGATGTCGGACAGCTCGCGGTCGGTGACCCATTGGCGCGGCGTGTAGCCGGGCTCATCGGGGGAGTCGCCGTGACCGCGGAAGTCGAAAGTGAGCACGTCGTAGCCGGCCTGCACCAGCGGGCGGCAGTAGCGGGCGCAGGAGTGCATGTCGGAGCAGAATTCGTGAGCGAAGAGGATCATGCCGCGGCGCGGCACCTCGGCGGCGGCGCGGATCATCATGCCGGCCAGCGGCAGGCCGTCATAGGCCGGAAAGGTGACGGCGTCGCCGGTGAGGCGCTCGTAGTCGAGCGGGTTGCGGGTCATGGGCGGCTGCGTGGTGCGGAGGATGTTCAGGGAGATGCGGACGTACTTGAGGAGCACCAGCAACGGCAGAAAGACCAGCGCCACCGCGGTCAGGGTGATGACCACGATGGCCCAGTTGCGGATCAGCGCGCCGATCAGGTTTTCCATGGTCGCGGCTGCCTTCCGTGCGTCGCGGGTGCGCTGGGGGATGTGCCCACGGGTTTTCCTCGGCAGGGCGCCCGCTGTCCGCCGATCGGACTATACGCGCGGCGGGGCGGGGGGGACAGGGCGGGGGTGCGGTGCGCTGCGCAAGAGCGGCGGCATCAGGCGGGAAGGACTCCCGCGACCGGGTGCGAGAAAAGATTCTCGCACCAGCGGAGAAGGGATCCCCGCGACCGGGTGCGAGATAGGATTCTCGCACCAGCGAGTGCTCGCGTCAGCGGACTGTCGCATCGGCGGTCGCGAAGACACTGCGCATGAGCAGGGGTACGGGGGGCGACGGGTGGCATGCTTTCGCGGTACTCCGCGTAGGCATGCATCGGGGCTGATCGAGAGCGGTGGCACGGGGCGGGCGGCGCGGCGGTTCTGTCGGGTATTATTCCGGCCGGCGCGTGTCGAGGACAAGCCGCGCTGGACGTCGATGGCGGGTGGTCCGCGCTGGACGCCGAATGAGGGCCGTCCGCGCCCTATCGCGATCGGGGAAGCCAACTCGCGACAAGGAACGCTAAGCCGCCGCAATGGACGCTAGAACGCAACTAGGGAAACTCAGCCGCCACAACAGAAGCTGAATCGCGACAAGGGAAGCTCGATCATGAAGAAGATCCGCCTGTTTACGCCCGGTCCGTGCATGGTGCCCGAGGAAGCGCTGCTCGAAATGGCTCGGCCGTTCGAGCATCACCGAACCGCCTGGTTCAAGGACCTGATGAAGGACTGCACGGCGAAGCTGCAGAAAGTGCTCTGCACGCAGAGCGAGGTGCTGATCCTGACCGGCTCCGGTACGGCGGCGGCCGAGGGCGCGATCGTCGGCTGCAACCCGGCCGGGTCGAAGGTGCTGACGATTGAGGGCGGAAAGTTCGGCGAGCGCTGGGGGCAGATCTGTGAGCAATTCGGCATCCCCGTGCTGCGCCACAAGGTGGAGTGGGGCACCGCGGTGACGCCGGAGGCGGTCGCGGCGCTGCTCAAGCAGGACCCGGCCATCACGACGGTGATCGTGGTGCACAGCGAGACCTCGACGGCCACGGCGGCGGACCTGGAAGGGATCGGGCGGGTGACAAACGCGGCGGGCAAGCTGCTGATCGCGGACTGCATCACGTCGGCGGGGGCGCTGCCGCTGAAGCCGGATGAGTGGGGCGTGGACGTGGTCATCACCGGCTCACAGAAGGCGCTCATGTTGCCGCCGGGGCTGGGGTTCGTGTCGGTCAGCCCGCGGGCGTGGAAGGTGATCGAGGCGAACAAGGGGCAGCACGCGTTCTACGTGAACCTGAACAAGGCGCGGAAGAGCGCGAAGGACTCGGACACGCCGTTCACGCCGGCGCACCTGCTGGTGCGCGGGCTGAAAGTCACGCTGGACATGCTGCTGGCCGAGGGGATGGAGAACTGCTGGAAGCGGGTGGCGGCGCTGGCGGCGGCGACGCGCGCCGCGGGCGAGGCGGTGGGTATGGCGGTGTACTCGCAGCGGCCGAGCGATTCGGTGACGGCGCTGCGCGTGCCGGAGGGGGTGGTGGAGAAGGATTTCCGCAAGCAGCTTCGCGAGCGCTTCGGCATCCACCTGGCCGGCGGGCAGGATCAGCTCGAGGGCAAGATCGTGCGGATGTCGCACATGGGATTCGTGGACAGCGTGGACACGCTGGGGGCGATCAGCGCGATCGAGCAGACGCTGCACCGGCTGGGGCACCGGTTCACGCTGGGCGCGGGCGTAGCGGCTGCGACGCGGGTGTTCGCGGAGCGGCTGTAAGCGGCGCGAGCGTCACATGCCCGAATTGCCCGAAGTTGAGTCCGTCGTACGCGCGCAGCGCCAGTGGCTGGTCGGCCGGCGGTTTGTAGATTTTGTTTCCCACTGGCCACGAAACGCCGCCCCCAGTGCTGCCGCCGTGCGCGAGGCGCTGGTAGGTCGTATGGTGGCCGACGTCTGGCGGCGCGCCAAGTACATCGTGGTCACGCTGGCGGAGGATGAGGCGGCGCGGCCCGGATCGAGCAGGCGGCCCGAAGCGAGCGCGGGTTCGCGGTCTGCATCGAATTCCGGGCGGCGCTCCGCGCAGCAAAGCGCGGGCTACCTGCTGATTCACCTGCGCATGAGCGGGCGGCTGGAGTGGTTCACGTTGCCGAAGGGCGATGGCGCGACGGCGGCGAAGTGGCCGGCTGGTTCGCCCGCGCACGTGCGGGCCGAGTTTGAGTTTGACAATGGCGGACGGCTGTTGTTTTGTGACGCGCGGAAGTTCGGGCGGATCGCCTGGACGCGCGACCTGACGAGCGTCACGGCCCACCTCGGCGTGGAGCCGCTGGACGATGAGTTCCGCCCGGCGATGCTGCGTGAGCTGCTGCAATCGCGGTCGCGGGCGCTCAAGCCGCTGCTGCTCGATCAGTCGCTGGTGGCGGGCATCGGCAACATCTATGCCGATGAGGCGCTGCATCGGGCCGGGTTGCACCCGCTCACGCCGAGCGATCGCGTGGAGCCGGAAGCGGTGAAGCGGCTGTGCAGCGCGATTCGAGCAGTGCTGCGAGACGCGATTCGGCGCAACGGCACGTCGTTTGACTGGGTTTATCCAAGCGGGACGATGCAGGATCACCTGCGGGTGTATGGCCGGACGGGGGCGGCCTGCCGGGCGTGCGGCTCGGCGATCGTGGCGCTGCGGGTGGGACAGCGCGGGACGCACATCTGCCCGCGGTGCCAGCCGCTGCCGCGGGGCCGGGCTGCAGAAGGGCGGGCGTTGCGAAGCGGGTCGGCGAGGGTATAATCCACGGCTCGAAAAATCGGGCACGTAGCTCAGTTGGGAGAGCGCCGCGTTCGCAATGCGGAGGTCGTGGGTTCAACTCCCATCGTGTCCACTGTCCCGCCAGAATCCCGCAGGTCACTTGCGCACACCGGCTTCGGGAGTTCATCCGCGTGGTCGAGTCCCTGTCGCTGCTGCAGCGCCGCGTGCTGGGCGTCCTGATCGAAAAGGCGCTGGCGCAGCCCGCGTACTACCCGATGACGCTCAACGCGATCGTGGCGGCCTGCAATCAGAAGAGCAATCGCGATCCGGAGATGGAGCTGGCCGAGGAGACGGTCTTCGACACGCTGGAGGAGCTGCGGCAGATGGGGCTGGTGGTCCGCGCCTCAACCTCCGGGGGGCGCACCGACCGCTATCGACACCTGGCGCATGAGGCCTTCGGCTGGGATGGGCGGCAACGGGCCGTGATGGCGGAACTGCTGCTGCGCGGGCCGCAGACGCCGGCGGAGCTGCGAACCCGCGCTTCTCGAATGTCGCCGATTGATTCGCAGGATGAGTTGACGGCGGTGCTGACGGCGCTGGAGACGCGCGATTCGCCGCACGTCCGCGCGCTGCCGCGCCAGCCGGGGCAATCGGCGATCCGCTGGACGCACCTGCTCTATCCGCCGGGGGAGTCGCCGCCGGTTATCGCGGCGGGCGACGGGGCGCATTCGTCCGTCGTCGGCGGCAGCGGCGCGTCCGGGGCGGGCGGTGGGCCGGGCGCGGCGCGCGGGGGCGATACGGCGCTGCGCGAGGAAATCGACGCGCTGCGCGGCGAAGTCTCTTCGCTGCGCGAGGCGCTGGCGGAACTGCGCGAGCGTTATGAGCAACTGGAGCGAATGCTCCGCTGACCGGTGCCTGAATGCCGCTGGACATGGACTGGGTACGATCGGCGGTGCGCGTCGCGGACGGCGCCTGGTCCACGGAGTTGCATGCTCGCGGCTTCGCGAGCCGGACACCCGCCGAACTGGCGTGCGTCGAAGCCCCCGGACTCGTGGCCCAGCTTGCGCAAGAGTATCTCGCGGCCGGCGCGCAGTTTCTCTCGACCAATTCGTTTGCCGCGAATCGGCTGATGTTGGCGCGCCGCCGCATCGAGGCCGACCCGCTCGAGCTTTGCCGCCGCGCCGCGGAGATCGCGCTGGCGGCGCGCGAGGCGCATCGGACGGCCGCGCCCGCGGCTGCCGCCGCGCGCAGCGGCGCAGCGCGCGGTGCTCGGGCAGATTCCGCCCCGCGCAGCACCGCCCGCGGCAGCGCGGCGACCGCCGCCGACGGCGCCCCGGCGTTCATCATCGGCGTGATCGGGCCAAGCGGGACGATCATGGCGGTGGGGGAGACGCCGGTGGCGGAGCTGGAATCCTGCTTTGCGGATGCCGCCGGCACATTGGCCGAGGCGGGCGTTGATGCGCTGCTGTTCGAGACTTTCTCGGAGGTCGAGGAGCTGGTCGTCGCACTGCGCGCCGCCCGCGGCGTGACGCGGCTGCCGCTGATCGCGTGCATGTCCTTTGACTCCGGGCCGCAGCGCACTCGGACCATGACCGGCCAGGAGGCGGGCGATTGCGCGCGGGCGCTGGACGAAGCCGAGGCGGACGTGATCGGCTGCAATTGCGGGGCGGGCGCGGCGGAGGCGCTGCCGGCGCTCTTCGCCGTGCGCAGCGCGACCCGGCGGCCGGTGTGGGTCAAGCCGAACGTCGGCCCGCCGGAGCTGGAGGGTGGCGTGCCGGTCTATCGCGTCTCGCCGGAGGAATTCGTCGAACCGTTTGCGACACTGATCGAGGCGGGGGCGAACGTGGTGGGGGGCTGCTGCGGCGCGTCGCCGGAGCACATCCGCCGCCTGGCCGGCTCGTTGCGGCCGAAACGCGGACGCTGAGCGCTGCCGCGGATGGGATACGATTCACCGCCATGCCGCAGATCCAGGCCCATGAACTGAGCCGCACGTTTCGCGTGGCCGAGCGCGAGACGGGCTTGCTGGCTGCCCTGCGCAGTCTGGTGCGGCGGCGGCATCGCATCGTGACGGCGGTCGATCGCGTTGATTTTTCCATCGAGGCGGGGGAGATCGTGGGGTTTCTCGGCCCGAATGGTGCGGGCAAGACCACCACGCTCAAGATGCTGACGGGGCTGCTGCACCCGACCGGCGGATCGGCGACGGTGCTGGGCTGCGTGCCGTGGCGCCGGCACCCGGATTACCTGCGACAGATCAGCCTGGTGATGGGGCAGCGCAGCCAGCTCTACTGGGATCTGCCCGCGGCGGACTCGTTTGAAGTGCAGATGTCCGTGTACGGCGTGGACCGCGTGGACGGGCGGCGCGTTCTCAACGAGCTGATTGAGCTGCTGGGCCTCGGCGGGGTTTTGAAGAAGCCGGTGCGCACGCTCTCGCTCGGGGAACGCATGAAGTGCGAGCTGTGCATGGCGCTGCTCTATCGGCCGCGGGTGCTCTTCCTGGATGAGCCGACGATCGGCGTGGACATCACCATGCAGGCCCGCATCCGGCAGTTCATCGCCGGCTACAACCGCTCGCACGGGGCGACGGTGATCCTCACGTCGCACTATATGGCCGACGTAACGGCGCTCTGTCGGCGGGTGATCGTGATCGACCACGGTCGGATCCTGTTTGACGGGCCGCTGGCGGCGCTGGCGGAGCGGCTGGCGCCGTTCAAGGTCATCACGATCGACCTGGAGCGCGACGCCAACGGCAGCGACTTTTCCCGGTATGGCGAACTCATCGGGCAGGAGGCGCGCAAGGTCACGCTGCGCGTGGCGCGCGAAGCGGCCGCGGGGGTCGCGTCGCGGCTGCTGGCTGACCTGCCGGTGCTCGATCTGACCGTGCAGGATCCGCCGATCGAGGACGTGATCGGGCGGGTATTTGCGGAGAGTGCGCGCCCGGCGGCGGAGCCGGTCGGGGCGTCGGCGTCATGAGCGGGCTGCCGCGGGCGTGGCTGGCACTGTTACGCCGCTCGATCGCCGGGATGATCCAGTACCGCGGCGAGGTGGCGCTGTGGGCGATCTGGGGAGTGATCTACCCCGCCGTGGCGCTGACGATGTGGAATGCCGCGGCGCGCGACGCCGAGGGCGGCGCGATCCGCGGCTTCGGTCCCTCGGAGTTCGCGACCTATTTCCTGCTGTCGATGATCGTGCAGCACCTGACGGCAGCGTGGGACGTGCATGAGATGGGCTGGCAGGTGCGCACCGGGCAACTGTCGCCGGCGCTGTTGCGGCCGCTGCTGCCGATGTGGGGCAGCCTGAGCGACAACATCGCGTACAAGCTGGTGACGCTCGTCATCCTCGCGCCGATCTGGGTGCTGGTGGCGTGGCTGGTACAGCCGCGGTTCGAGGGTGGATGGCTGGACTACGCAGCGGCTGCAGCGGCGGTGCTGCTCGGTGCGGCAATTCACTACCTGTGGCAATACAACCTGGCGCTGATCGCGTTCTGGAGCACGCGCACGAACGCGGTGGGCGAATTCTGGTTCGGCGGGAAGCTGCTGTTCGGCGGGCTGATGGCGCCGCTGCCGCTGCTGCCGCCGCTGCTGCAAGGGGTGGCGGCGATGCTGCCGTTTCAGTGGATCATCGGCTTTCCGATTGAGGTGGCGATGGGGCGGATTCGCGGCGTGGACGTCGTGGCGGGGCTGATCTGTCAGGCGCTGTGGGCGCTGGCGGCCGTGGCGGTGTTTCGGGTGGCGTGGCCGGCGTCGTTGCGACGGTATGGCGCGGTGGGCGTGTAACGAGCGATTATGGCGCTGAACAGCGCGTGTTGCTTCTCATCGGCGCTGAATGGAGGATTCCGACGCCCCTTCGGGGCGTGGTTCGTACGCACCGGTCCACGGGTGGAGTCGCCGCGGCGCGGCGACTCCACCCGTGGCTACAGTCCGCGGCCCCTGCGGGGCCGAAATTCGGAGCGCGATCGAGGCGTTGGGCGCGGGGGTGCAACAGAGCAGCGGCGCTGGGCCTCGCGATGCTCGGCACCAGCCTACCGCTTTGCGGGGCCGAAAATCGGAGCGCGATCGAGGCGTTGGGCGCGGGGGTGCAACAGAGCGGCGGCGCTGGGCCTCGCGATGCTCGGCACCAGCCTGCCTCTCGGCACTAGCATACCTCTCGGCGCCAGCCTACATGCCTGATGCTTCATGCTGATGCGGGGTCACAGCCGCCGCAATTACTGGCGCAGGGCTTCGCAGAGCGCGGCGTAGGTGCGCATGATGCGGGGGCCGATGAGGTAGTGTTCCGGGCCCGTCAGCACGACCACCCGCCGCTCGCGCACGGCCCGCAGTGAGCCGAGTCGCTGCCAGGCGCGCAGCGCATCGGCATGGCCGTTCGGGCGGCTGCGCCCGTCGGGGTCCAGTTCGATGATCACGTCTGGGTCGGAGCGGACGACGAACTCGAGCGAGACGCTGCCGAATGGGCGATGATCGGCGGGCAGGATGTTGCGGTGGCCGATGGCGGTGAGCAGGCCGTCGTAGAAGGAACCTGGACCCGCGACAAAGGGGGGCGTGGGCGGCTCGGCCAGCGTGCCGGTGACGAGCAGGAAGCGCAGCGGCGTTCCGCCGGCGCAGTGCCGGGTGACGCGATCGTGCTGCGAGCGCAGGTGTTCAACCAGCGCCGCGGCGGTGCGCGGGCGTCCGCTGATCGCGCCGACGCGCTCGATGGAGCGATAGAGGTCCTCGAGCGAGGTGTCGCCGAGCGACTCAATCCGCACGCCCAGCGGGCGCAGGCGCTGCTGAATCTCGCGGCTTTCGCCGGGCACGAGCACGACGTCGGGGCGGAGCGCGGCGACGCGCTCGGCGCTGGCATCGACCAGCGCGCCAATGGACGGAAGCGACTCGATGCCGGGGGGATGGTTGCAGTAGCGGGTGCGGCCGACGAGCTGGTCGCGCAGGCCGAGGGCGCAGCAGATCTCGGTGAGATTCGGGCCGGTGCAGAGGATGCGCAGCGATGTACGCGGGCCGTCCTCGTCGCGCACGTCGGGATGGAGGACGTAATCGCGGAGGTCGAGCGCATTGAACGGCGAATCGGGCGGATCCGCGTCGCGGGTGGTCGGCCGGGCGTCGGCGGCGGTGCCGGACGGGGGCGGCGGTTGGGCCGCGTGTGGCACGGGCTGCGATTGCTGCTGCGCGCCGGCGCCCGATGTCGCGGTTGGCGCGGCGGGGGCGGAGTCCGGGGCGGATTGCGGGCGGCGTTCGCAGCCTGGGGTTATCAGCGCGGCGGCTGCCACGATGAGAGCGGCGAATGGCGCGCGGCGCAGCACCGGCCTAGTTCTCCGAGGCGGAGGGACTGTCGCGGCGCGAGGCGACAATCCCGGCGAGGTAAGCGGCTGCGAGTTGCGTGCGCATTTCGCCATCCTCGCCGAAGACCTCGAGTACGTGCGGTCCGAGCGCGCAGGTGACGCCGTCGTCCGTCCAGAAACCGCTGTCGCCGCAGCGGTACTCCTCCGCGCCGGCCGGGCGGGCGGCGGCGCACGCCTCTCGGGCGGAGGCCCCATCCGGGAATTCAAAGGCGCGCACGGTCAGGCGCTGCACGGGGTGGTCGCGATGCACGTACTTCGCGAGGTGCACGCGCCGGGCGCCGCGCTCCAGCCACCGCGCGCCGTCCTCTCCCGTGGCGTCGATGGCATCGATGAGATCGCCCTCCCATACCTCGCCGACCAGCACCCACGGCGTCGCCATTTCACCGATCGGAATGGCGTCGCGCATCGACGCGCTACCGCCGGAGCAGCCGGCCAGCGGAAGCAGCACGAGCAGGCAGGCGACAGCAGCTGCGTTCAGTGCGTTCACCACGACGCTCCCGGTTGCAGGAATGGGTTGCTCGCGCGCTCGCGGCCGATCGTCGTCGGTGGGCCGTGGCCGCTGAGCACGGTGGTGCCATCCGGAAGCGTGAGCAGGTGATCGCGGATGTTCTTCAGCAGTCGGTCCGACGAGCTGCCGGGAAAGTCTGTTCGGCCGACGCTCCCGGCAAAGAGCGCGTCCCCGCCGAGGACGACGCCGTGCAACGCGGAGTAATACGCCAGGCCGCCGGGAGAATGGCCGGAGACGTCCAGCACGCGCCATTGGTCGCCGGCAAAGGGCAGCTCGTCGCCGGGATCCAGTGAGCGCTCGGCCGGATCGGTCGAGATGCTCGCGCCGAGCGCGACGCTGAGATTGGCCATTGGGGACTCGAGCATGTGCGCCTCGGCCCGCGGCGCAAACAGCGGCACTCCGGGCAGGGACGTTCGCAGGGGGTCCACGCCGGCGATGTGATCGACGTGGCAGTGGGTGAGAACGATTGCAGCCGGGGCCAGACGCGCTTGCTCGATCAGCGACTCCACTTCCTGGGGCGTCGGCGGAAAGCCAGGGTCGATGATCCACGCCTCGGGCGAGCCGTCCAGCCAGAGAACGTAGCAGTTCTCGGCGAAGGCGGGGTCTGTGATCGTGCGTACGTGCAGGCGCGGCGACATGCCGCGGGATTATACGGGCGGGCGGGATACAATCGCCCGCATGGCCGACGTCGTGCTTGCGATTGAAACCTCGTGCGACGAGACCTCCGCGGCCGTTCTGGTCGATGGCTGCGACGTGCGCTCGAACGTGGTGGCGTCGCAGGAAAGCCTGCATACGCGCTTCGGGGGAGTCGTGCCGGAGCTGGCGGCGCGGGCGCACGTCGAGTCGATTCGCGGGATCACGGAACACGCCCTGGCGACGGCGGGATTTTCGTATCGCGACGTGAGCGCGATTGCCGTGACGGATGGGCCGGGCCTGGTCGGGTCGCTGCTGGTGGGCGTGGCGGCGGCGCGGACGCTGGCGTGGCTGCTGGATCGGCCGCTGGTGGCGGTGGATCACATCGAGGCGCACGCGGTGAGCGCCGCGCTGACGCCGCCGGCCGTCGGGGCTGCGCGCTGGCCGGCGGTGGCGCTGGTCGTCAGCGGCGGGCACACGTCGCTCTATCACGTCGGCGACTGGCTGGACGTGCAGTTAATGGGGCAGACGATCGACGATGCGGCGGGCGAGGCGTTTGACAAGGTCGCGGCGATACTGGAACTGGGCTACCCCGGCGGGCCGCTGATTGACCGGCTGGCGCGTGAGGGCGATCCCGCGGCAATTCACTTTCCGCGCACGCGACCCGAGGGCGATTCGCTCGACTTCTCCTTCAGCGGTCTGAAGACCGCGGTGCTTTATCACGTGTACGGGCGCGGCCGCAAGTACGGCTCGGTCGCGCACCTGAGCCGGGCACAACTGGCGGACGTCGCGGCCTCCTTTCAAGCCGCGCTGGTGGAGCCGCTGGTGGAGCGCACGATCGAAGCCGCGCAGCGTGTCGCGGCGCCGCGGGTGGTGCTGGGCGGCGGGGTGGCGGCCAACGGCGCCCTGCGCAGCGGGCTGACCCGCGCCTGCACGGCGGCCGGGCTTGAGTTGATCCTGACGCCGATGAGCTATTGCACCGACAACGCGGCCATGATCGCGCTGCTGGGGCATCAGCTCTGGAAGGCCGGCCGCACGGTCGATCTGGATCTTGAGCCGCGCAGCGGGTTGCGCCGACCGGCCCGCACGCACGGATGATCGCACGCGGCGCCGAGCGCAGCCTGACGGCCCGGCTCCTGCCCGCGCTGGCCGTGGCGATTCTGTCGGCCTCCATCGTGTGGCCCGGGATCGTGGCCGTGGGCGAAGCGCTTCACGCAGACCCGCCGGCGCCGGTGCTCGCGACCGGGCGCCTCGCGCTGTTGCTGCGCGGCGCCGGCATCGCGGTCGCCGCGGCGCTGGCGGCCCTGCTGCTCGGTGCGGGGCTGGCGGCGGGGCTGCTTTGTGCACCGCGGTGGTGGCGCGGATGGCTTCCCGCGCTGGGCCTCGCTGCGCTGCTCACGCCGCCGTACGTCTATGCCTACGCCTGGAGCCTGCTGCTGCTGCGCGGCGGGGTGGCGACGGCGCTCGACGTGGACGGCGCCGCCGCAATTCTGCTGCTGCACGGTCGGGCGGTGCTGTGCCTGGCCACCTGGCTCGCGCCGCTGGCGGCCGTGATCCTCGCCGCTGGATGGCGCAGCGCCGGGCGCAGCGCGGTCGCGCTGGCGGCGCTGGACCTGAGCGCACCCGGTGCGTTCGTGCGCTTCGGACTGCGCGCGATGGGACCGTGGATCCTGCTCGCGCTGCTCACGACCGGCCTGCTGGCGCTCTCCGAGTTCACGATCTGTCACCTCTGCCTGGTGCTGACGTGGAACACGCAGATTCTGATCGCGGCGCAGCAACTGCACGCGCCCGGCGCGGTGGCCCGGCTCGCGTGGCCGCTGCTGGCCGTACTGTTGCTGCTCTGCGCGGCGCTGTGGCCGCTGCTTCCGCGATTGCGGACGGTGATCGCGGAGATGTCGCAACTGGCGGATGATCCGCCAGCGGCGCGGCGCGCGGGTCGACCGACCCGCGCTGTCGGTGCAGTGCTTGGGCTGCTCGCAGCGGCCCTCATCCTCGCACCGATCGGAATCCTGGTCGCGGCGATTGACTCTCCGGCCTCGGTGTGGGAATCGTGGCGGCGATACGGGGTTGAGTGGCCGGGTGCCCTGCGTAGCGCGGCGCTCGGCGCGGCGCTCTCGGTGGCGGCGGCGCTCGGGGTGGCGTGGCTGGCGGTTTGCGGCGAGAAAAACCGCCGATCGGCGCGCTTCGCCGGCGCCCTGACGCTGGTTGCCGTCATCGGCGCGATTTCGCCGCCGGCGGTCGTGGGGGATGCGCTGGCGGCCGCGTGGCAGTGGCCGTTGTGGGTGCGCGATTCAGAGTGGCTGGTGGCGTTCGTGGGCGTCGGGCGCTTTGTCCTGATCCCAATTCTCGCGATTCGGCTCGCGATTGGCGGCATGAGCCGCACCGGCGCCGAGCTGGCTGCGTCTGACGGAGCGTCGCCGACGGTCGCCTTCTGGCGGATCCGGGTGCTGGTGGCGTCCGGCGCGCTGGCCGGTTCGTTCATCGCGGTCGGGGTGTTGCTGCTGATGGAGGCGTCAGCGTCGCAACTCGTTCGACCGCCGGGAGTTGGAAACATTGCGGTGACGTTGCTGAACGCGATTCACTTTGGGCGGGATGCGCAGGTGGCGGCGATGTGCCTGCTCCTCGCCGCGATTGCGGCGACGTGCGGGGCAGTGATGGGGGCATTCATCGGGCGGCGGGGCGACAAAAACTGACAATCGGGTGCAATCCTGCGGCGGGTTTGATGACTCTAAGGAGTACCGCGGAGGCCTTCCGTTCCCAGCGGGTCAGACGCGCTATCGGAACCTGCTGCCGTAACAGTCGTTAGCGATCGGGGAATTGAGCCGGTGTCGGTCGTGGAGCGCGATGATCCGCCCGATGCGTGAGGGGGCGGTGAGTCCTTTGAGAGTGTTGTGGTTATAATGTGTGGCTTCTCGGCTGCGCCGGGTGCGTGCGGCCGCAAATTCCTGGAACTCAAGAGAGAATGGAGAGCTTCATGCGTTTCTGGTTGATTTTTGGTGCGGTGCTGTTTGCGCTGTTCGGCGGGCTGGCTGCGTTCGCGGGTGATGAGGCCGGCTGCACGGCCAAGGCGGCGGCGAAATCGGCGGACTGCGCGAAGAAATGCGCGGTGGCGAAGGCCTCTTGCGAGGTGAAGGGCAAGAAGGTCGAGTACGAGATTCCGGCGATGAACTACCAGGTCGGCGAGACCGTCACGCCGTGCGAGAAGGCGGCCCTGGAAGCCGCGAAGGGCGATGAGAAGGCCGTGAAGTTCGTGGTCGCGGGCAAGACGTATGAGTCGAAGTCCGAGGCGATGGATGCGTACGCCGCGACGCTCGACAAGTATCTCAACGACAACGTCCTGTCGGTCCGTTACGCGGTCGGCGACGAGTGCGTTCCGTGCCCGATGACCGCGAAGGAGCTGGCGGCGAAGTCTGAGAAGAAGATGACCTATCGCGTGGCGTCGTTCAGCTTCGACAGCCAGGAGAAGGCGGACGCGGCGCTGGCGGCGGCGAAGAAGGCCGTCAACGGCGGCTGCTGCGCGAAGGGCGAGGGCGCGGCGAAGGGCTGCTGCGCGAAGAAGGGCCAGACGGCCTCCGCGACGGACAGCAAGGGCGAGAAGAAGGAGTGCACCGGCGGCGAGGGCGCCACGGTGGCGAAGGTTTCCGATGAGAAGAAGATCGGCTGCTGCGAGAAGGCGGCCGGCAAGGTCGATGTGGCACGCGGCAAGATCGACGCCGCGATGCGCGCATTGGCCGAGGCGGCCGGCGCCTAATTACGAGAGCGCTGTACGACAGCGTCGTTGAATCGGCGCTGCCTGATTGAGACCGCTGCGGGGCGGCTCGGCGAGATGCCGGGTCGCCCCGCGGTTTTTTTGTCGGGGGAAGCCGAAGCGATGAAGGGGCTATTCGGTCGCGGGCGTTCGTCAGGCCCGGGATGAGCGGGCGACGGGAATTCACCGGTCCAATCAGAAGCGCTTGATGAGGTTATCACGATCGTGCGGGTGATTCCTCGGCCGCGAAGGCTCGTCCACGAGCGCATACAATTCGCGGCGCATGCACGCCGCCCTCAATGCCTTCTGTTTTCCGTCGCAGACGCCTGTGTCCGAGCAGGCGCGCGCCGCGGCTGCCGGGGGGTTTGAGGACATCGAGCTGATCGGGCCGAGCGGGTTGGAGGACGGGGGCGCGGTCGCCGCGTTGCTGGTGGAGGCCGGGGTTCGCGCCAGCGGCGTCGCGACCGCCGCGCTGCGCGCGCGGCACTTTGCTTCGTCGGAGCCGGGCGATCGCGCCTTTGCAATCGAGCTGGTGAGCCGGATGCTGCACGATGCCGGTGCAATCGGGGCGGAGGCGCTGGTGATCATCCCGGCGATCGTGGGCGGGGCGCAGGACTCGACGATGCAGTGCGGATATCTCGACGCGCTGACGCGCACGCATGCCGCGCTGCGGGAGCTTGCGCCGCGGGCGGAAGCGTGCGGCGTGACCTTGTGCATCGAGAACGCCTGGAATCGCTTCCTGCTGTCGCCGGTGGACGTGGCGGACCTGATCGACGCGGTGAATTCCCCGCGCGTGCGGGTGTGCTTTGACGTCGGCAACGTGATGGCGACGGGCTATCCGCAGGACTGGATCGAGATCCTCGGCTGGCGGATTGCGCGCGTGCACGTCAAGGATTATGACCTGAGCCGTCCGGGTCGGGCGGGGTTTTGCCCGCTGGGGGAGGGGAGCGTGGACTGGCCGGCGGTGATGCGTGCGTTGCGCGCGGTGCGTTATGAAGGGCCGCTGGTCCACGAGGGGCCGACGAGCGACCTCGCGGACACGGCCTGGCGGGTGCGGCGGCTCATGGACCTTTGACCGCGATCCGGCCGCGTGTCAGGCGGGCTTGGTGACCATGTACTGACCGACGGCCAGGTGCGTGAGGCCGCTGTTCTCAAAGACGTACATCGCTTCCTTTGGGCCGAGCACCACCGGCAGGCCGTGCAGATTGAAGCTGGTGTTGAGCAGCACGCCGCGGCCGGTCTTTTCGCTGAAGACCTTGAGAATCTTGTAATACTCGGGGTTGTGCTGCTGCTCGATGACCTGGGCGCGGGCGGTCAGGTCGGCGTTGTGCACGGCGGCGAGCAGGTCGCGGAAGTTGTGCGGGTGCGTGTCGAAGGTGAGCATCATGTAGGGGCTGGGGAAGTTCTTCGGGTTGACGAAGTATTCCTGCACGCGCTCGCGCATCACGACCGGGGCGAACGGCATCCAGAAATCGCGCTTCTTGATCATCTGGTTGATGACGCGGACGACGTCCTGGTCGCGCGGGTCGGCCAGGATTGAGCGGTTGCCCAGCGCGCGGGCGCCGAACTCCATCCGTCCCTTGCAGCGCGCCACCGGGTGGCCGCTCGACAGCACGGCGGCGATTTCGCTTTCGATGTCGTCGTAGCGCTTCCACGCGTGCCCGCTGGCCTTGACGATTGTCGCAGCGTCGTCCTCGGTGATGTCCGGTCCGAAGTACACCGGGCCGAGCGGCGCGATGCGCTCATTGGCGCCGCCGCCGCCGACCTGCGCGTAGGCGTGCTGGGCGATGCCGAAGCACATCGACTCGTCGCCGCAGCTTGGCGGGATGCCGAGATAATCGACCTCCGGCAATTCCATCAGGCGCTTGTTGGCCTTGACGTTCATGAACACGCCGCCGGCGACGACGACGCGGCGGATGCCGGTCTTGGCGATCGCGGCGCGGACCAGCTCGACGATGATCTCCTCGCAGAAGACCTGCATCCCGGCGCAGACGTTGTCGAAGCGCATGCCGCTGATCATGCGGCGCAGGCGGCGCGGGAAGGCGTAGGTCGGCTCGGGGGTCTGTCGAACCAGCCGCAGGCTCTGCGGATCAACCCGCAGCAGCGCGCGAAAGGCGTTTGCGGCGGATTGCGCGTACTTCTCGGAGGCGTAGGGCGCCATGCCCATCAGCTTGTACTCGTGCTCCAGCGGAACGAAGCCCATTTGGCCGGTGACCATGGCGTAGATGGAGCCGAGCGAGTTGCCGAGCGGCGTGCTGGCGATCTGCGTCATCTTCCCCGCTTCGCCGATCCACACGGTGCAGCACTCGAGGTCGCCGGAGCCGTCCATCGTCACGACCAGGTGCTTGTCGCGCGGATTCTGGCGCATGCAGTAATAGGCGGTCGCGGCGTGGCCGAGGTGATGCACGTAGCGCTGCACCTGCTTCTCGGAGAAGCCGGCGCGCTGAATCTCGGCCAGGCGCTCGCTCCAGCCGAGGTTCGGGTTGAAGCGGTAGGCCGGGTACCACAGGCACGTGCGGCGGAAGAACCCCCACAGCGAGGCGTCGCGGCGGGCGGCGTAAGACTGATCGGTGGTGCGGCGCCCGGGCGGCGTCCGGCGCATCGTGACGAGCGCGAGTTGCGCCACGTCCGACGGGCGGATGCCGGCGTGCGCCAGCGCCGCCTTCGTGGCCTCGTGCGGGAAGCCGTAGTAATTCTTCTGATTGACGAGCCGCTCTTCCTGCACCGCGAAGAGAATCTCGCCGTCGCGGATCAGGGCGGCGGCGGAGTTGTGGCCGTCATGGACGCCGAGGACGTATTGAGGCATGGCAGGACTTTCACTCCGGGTTCGGGGAGCGCCGAACGGGCGGCGCGACGCTTCACCATTCCATCGGCCGCGCCGACCCGCAACGTGGGCGCAAGCCGCCGTGCGAATCACACGCGCAAGGGCTGCCGATCGCGGTCACGCGGTGCCGACCGGCGCGCCGAGCGCGGCGCCGCGGGGCGGCTCGGCGGCATGTGAGCGGCGGACGTAGCGGTCCCAGACGCCCAGCATCAGCAGCACGATCACCTGCGTGGCCCAGCGGCCGGACTCGATCGGCGTCTGCCGGCGCACCAGACGTTCCAGTGCGGCACGGTCGAAGCGCTCGGCGAGCAGCCCCGACGGGGAGAGGATGATATCGTCGCGAACCTGTCGCAGGTCATTCTCCAACCAGTGAAGCAGCGGGACTTCAAAGCCGCGCTTGGGGGCGGTGCAGACCTCGACCGGCAGATAGCGCTCGGCGAGCGTTCGCAGGAGCGGTTTCGTTTTTCTTCCGTGAAGCTTCACGGAAGCGGGGAAGCGATTGACAGTGTCGATCAGCACGTGATCCAGCAGGGGGCTGCGGGCTTCGAGCGAGTGCTGCATCGTGCAGATGTCGAGCTTGAGGTTCAGGCCGTCCACCAGCGTGGTGCGGGCGTCGACGGCCATCATGCGGTCCACGGGGTGCGCGCCGGCGTACTCGGCAAACAGCTCGCTGACGATGCGCTCGGCGGGCTGCGTCTGTCGCGCCCAGCTTCGTCCGCCGCAGAGCGCGGGGAGGTCGGCGGCGCCGAGCATGTCATTGCCCCACAGGAAGTGGCGTGTGACGGGATCGACGGCCATGCCGCGGACGATGCGCTGCGCGAAGGCGTAGGGCGTTCGAAAGCTGCGCGGCCGGGGGAGGACGGCCCGCAGCCCCTGCCAGGCCAGTCGGCCGAGCGGGTTGTCGGTGAACCCCAGCGCCGCGTTGAGGCGGGCGGCGAAGTAGCGGCGGTAGCCGGCCAGGATCTCGTCGCCGCCGTCGCCGGTGAGCACGACTTTCAGGTGGCGGCGCGCTTCGCGGGCGACGTAGTAATTGGGGATTGCGCTGGTGTTGGCGTAGGGCTGATCGAATGCGGATGCGATCTGCGGCAGGATGTCGCCCGCCTCGCAGCGCACGACGACCTCGCGATGGTCGGTGCCGTAGCGCTCAGCGACGAGCCGGGCGAGCGGGCGCTCGTCGAAGCCGCCTTCCTCAAATCCGATCGAGACGGTGAGCAGCTTGCCGGGGTACTGCTGCGCGGCCATGGCGGTGACAAGGCCGCTGTCGATGCCTCCGGAGAGAAAGGCGCCGACCGGTACATCGGCGCGAAGGCGCAGGCGAACGGATTCGCGCAGAGCGGCGTCGACGCGTTCGACGGCCTCGGCGGCGGTGATGGAGCGGTCCTTTTGCAGCACGTCGAAGTGCCAGTAGCGCGTCCGGGCGGAGATTCGCCGCTCGCGGACGACGATGGCGCTGGCGGATTCGAGCAGGCGCACCTGACGGTAGATGGTGCGCGGGGCGGGGACGAAGCCCCAGCCGAGATAGTCGGTCAGGGCTTGATCGTCGATGTCGAGCGCTCCGGAGAGCGCCGCGGCGACCGATTTGATTTCCGAGCCGAAGACGAAGCCGTCCGGTGTTTCGGAATAGTAGAGCGGCTTCTTGCCGAGGCGGTCGCGGGCCAGCACCAGTTGGCGGCGGCGTCCGTCCCATATCGCGACGGTGAACATGCCGCGCAGGCGCTTGGGGAAGTCGATGCCGTCCTGCTCGTAGAGGTGAACAATCGTCTCGGTGTCGCTGTTGGTGGCGAAGCGGTGCCCGGCGGCGATCAACTCGTCTCGAAGCTCGAGATAGTTGTAAATCTCGCCATTGAAAACCAGCCAGATCGAGCCGTCCTCGTTGCTCATCGGCTGGTGGCCGCCGGCCAGGTCGATGATCGAGAGGCGGCGCTGCCCGAGGCCGATGTCGGCGGCGCGGTCGAACCAGACGCCTTCGTCGTCCGGTCCGCGATGTCGCAGCGCGCGCACAGCGCGCAGCAGCCTCCCTTCCTCCGCGCCGCCCCAGATACCGGCAATGCCGCACAAGGCTCGGCTCCTCGTCAGGCGCTGCCGCGCCGCTGCACCGCCGGCGCACGGCGGCGGTCGGTGATCTCGCGCAAAGCGGTCCAGTATTCACGCTTGCGGGCGTGCATGACGTCCGGGTGAAATCGCATCGCCAGTTCGAAGCCGGCGCTCGAGCGCCGTGACAGTTCGTCGCGCCGGCCGATCAATCCGCGCAGCGCCGCCGCCCAGGCGCCGGCGTCCCCGGCGGGCAGCAGCGCGTCGGGATGAACCAGCGCCGGCACGCCGCCGACGTTCGACGCCAGCGCCGGCAGGCCGCGGGCCATCGCCTCCAGCAGCGCTCGCGGCGTGCCCTCCGTCAGTGAAGGCAGAACGTACAGGTCGGCGGCATCCAGCCGCTGGTACAACTCTGGTCCCAGCGGTACCCAGCCGCTGAACCGCACGCGCCTGGCCAGCGGGCCGGTGGCGACGCGAGCGCGGAGCCCATCGAGCTGCGGACCGACGCCGATCACTTCCAGCGTCCAGCGCGCCTCGCCCTCGGCGAGCAGGCGCTCGACCGCGTCCAGCAGTACGTCGTAGCCCTTTTCGGGGTTCATTCGCCCAACGGAGACAATTCGCAGCGTGTCGGCGGCAAATTCGTCCGCCCGGCGCGGGCGGGTGATGAGGGCTGCGTTCAGATTGACGTCAGAGAAAAAAAAGACCGGCGTGCCGGGGTTTTCGGGGTACGCCTCGCGCAGATGTGCCGAGACATACGCGACGGCCGACGCCTCGCGGACCATGCGGCGACTGACAGAGTACAGCCCGCGGGCGATCCAGTCGCGCAGGAAGGCCGGGCGAAGGTTCGTACCCATGTGCACGCCCTCGCGGTCGTGGCCGACGATCTGCCGTGCGAAGGGTCGGCCGCGGCTGCGCAGCGCCCGCCACGCAAGCACGCACAGCGGGCCGCTGCCGCGCATGGCGTAGTAGTAGCGCGTATTGTCGGATTCCGGCGCATCGCAGCACAAACCGTCGCGGACGGCGCGTCGCACGCGTGACAGGCTTTTGGCAAGCGACGCGATGCCCTGATAAAACGGAATTGGCGCGAAATTCACACGCGGGCCGTCGGAGCGCCGCCAGGAGGGGTCAGCCGACTCCACCGTCTGCACGCGCGCCAGCGGGCGCACTTCATCAAAAATGCGCAGGTATTGCGTCCAATAGTCGTAATCGAGGCCGAATCGCGTGAAAACGCCCTGCGGCGAGGCCACGTAGTGATCCTCGGTGATGACCACGATGACGCGGCGCGGCGAATCACCGGCAGTGGAGGGTGTGTGCGGGGCGGTGTGAGCGGTTGCGGGCGGTCGCGCGGCCTGTTCCCCGGAGTCGGAGGCGGGCGCGGATTCCACGTGAGCGGTCATGTTCGCCTTGCCGGGGGACACGGGTTCGCAGCCGCTGGTTCTATCGGCGGGTTGGACGGGCGTGCCGACCGGCGGGTTCACTGTATGAGCGCGGGATCAGCTTCTCAAGCGGGCTGCCGTTGCGGGCGGCAACGGATTTAACGGGCTGGCACGGTGGGCCGCTACAATGCCGCCGCCAATTTCAGGAGGGCGCGAATATGGAATATCGCAGGCTGGGGCGCGCGGGTGTGCGCGTCTCTGAGATCGGGTTGGGAAGCTGGCTGACGTTCGGCGGCGGGATCGAGGAGAAGCAGGCGCGCGCGTGCGTGAAGCGCGCGCTGGACTCCGGGATCAATTTTTTCGACACGGCGGATGTGTATAACCGCGGCGAGGCGGAGGAAGCGCTGGCGCGGATGCTCAAGGGGGTGCGCCGACAGGAGCTGGTGCTGGCGACCAAGTGCTTCTGGCCGATGAGCGACGATCCGAATGATCGCGGGTTGTCGCGCAAGCACATTTTTGAGAGCGTGCACAACTCGCTGAAGCGCCTGCGGACGGACTACCTCGACCTGATGCAATGCCATCGCTACGACCCGCAGGTCGAGATGGATGAGGTCGTGCGGGCGATGGATGACCTGGTGCGGCAGGGGAAGACGCTGTACTGGGGGGTGAGCGAGTGGCCGGCGGAGAAGATCCGCGAGGCGTGCGAGCTGTGTCGGCGGAGCGGGGCGGCGCTGCCGGTGTCGGAGCAGCCGGAATACAGCATCGCGGCGCGGCGGGTAGAGACCAACGGCGTGCAGGCGGCGTGTGCGGAACTGGGGGTGGGAATGGTGGTGTGGAGCCCGCTGAAGCAGGGGGTGCTGTCGGGGAAATACAGCGGCGGGAAGCTGCCGAAGCAGAGCCGCGGCGCGAGCCGGAAGATGAACGGCTACTGGGGCAAGCTGCATGAGAACAAGGCGCTGCTGGAGAAGGTGGACGCGCTGCGGCCGATCGCGGAGCGCCACAAGATCACGCTCTCGCAACTGGCAATTGCGTGGCTGCTGGGGCGGCCGGCGGTGTCGAGCGTGATCATCGGGGCGTCGCGCCCGTCGCAGGTGGATGAGAACGTGGGCGCGGTGGAGGCGCGGCTGACGGCGGAGGATTTGGCGGAGATAGATCGGCTGTTTCCGGCGGGGGAGCACCCGTAAGGGGCAGGTGGCGGGTGCGCGACGGCCGGCGCGGCTTTCGCCCGCACGGCGCGCCGGCGTAGCCGGTGACTTTCATCACTGGTCTGTGGGGCCGCGTGTCCGCTCCTGCATCGTCGCCCGTAGGGCGAATTGAGTTGCGTGCCACGTTGGGCGGACTCGGATGTGGATGATCATGTCGGCGCTTCTGTGCCCCTGGCTTGCTGCGCCACCGCGTCAACGTTTTTGCGCGGCGGGGCGTCCTCTCGCAGTAGTCAGCGTGCGCATGCGCGGCGTCGCGCGGGCGTGACCCAGTGCGACCAAAGGGGCCGTGCGCGTCCTGAGCATGCCTACGCGGAGTACCGCGAAGGCATGCCACCCGCCGCGAAGGCATGCCACCCGCCGCGAAGGCATGCCACCCGCGGCTCGGTTGAGATTCTCATCTCGCACGCGTTGGCGCGGGATTCCCATCCCGCTCAGGAAGGAAAGGACTTCCCCAAACGGGGTGCGAGATAGGACGTCGCACCAGCATATTGTTGTGGGGATGGCGCGCTGCGATCGATCCGATGGTCAGACTCCGACGAGGGTCTGTGCGTCGGCGGGGACGGGGCGGCCGTCGGCGCGCAGCTCGCGCTTGGCCAGCTCCAGGTCGGATTCGACCATCATCCGCACCAGGTCCGTGAACAGCACCTGCGGCTTCCAGCCCAGCTCCCTGCGGGCGCGGGTGGAGTCGGCCAGCAGGTGATCGACCTCGGTGGGGCGGAAGTAGCGCGGGTCGATCTTGACGAAGCGCTGATAGTCCAGCCCAAGCAGGCCGAAGGCGGTCTCGCACAGCTCGCGGACGCTGTGCGCCTCGCCGGTTCCGATGACGTAATCGGCAGGCTTTTCGGCCTGCACCATGCGCCACATTGCATCCACGTAGTCGCCGGCAAATCCCCAGTCGCGCTTGGCGTCGAGGTTGCCAAGGAATAGCTCCTGCTGGAGGCCGACCTTGATTCGAGTGGCGGCGCGGGTGACCTTGCGCGTGACGAAGGTCTCGCCGCGGCGGGGGGATTCATGGTTAAAGAGGATGCCGTTGCAGGCGAACATGTCGTACGCCTCGCGGTAGTTCGCCGTGACGTGGAAGGCGAAGACCTTGGCGGCGGCGTAGGGGCTGCGCGGGTCAAAGGGGGTTGTTTCGTTCATGGCCTCGCGTGAGGCGTTTCCGTACATCTCGCTGCTGCTGGCCTGGTAGAAGCGGATGCGCGGGTTCACGTCGCGGATGGCCTCGAGCAGGCGCAGGCAGCCGAGTCCGCCGACGTCGGCGGTGAACTCGGGCTGGTCGAAGCTGACGCGCACGTGCGATTGTGCGGCGAGGTTATAGACCTCGGTGGGCTGCACCTCGCTGAGGATGCGGCGAAGGCTGGTGCCGTCGCCGAGGTCGCCGTAATGCAGGCGCAGGGCGGGGGACTGGTGCACGTCGCTGTAGAGGTGGTCGATGCGGCCGGTGTTGAAGGAGCTGCTGCGGCGGATGATGCCGTGCACCTCATAGCCCTTGGCCAGCAGCAACTCGGCCAGGTACGAACCGTCCTGCCCGGTGATGCCGGTGATCAGTGCGACGGACATCATTCTCTCCCGGAAACCGGTCTGGTGATGAACTGACCCCCCGGAGCAGCGCCGCGCGGCGAAACGGCGGGGGATGCGGAAATTGTCGGGGGATCGCGGGTGTCGGTCAACGCGGGCCGCGCCCGGACCCTCCCTACATTGCCTCGATCGCCATGGCCACCGCGTTTCCGCCGCCCAGGCAGAGCGAGGCGACGCCGCGCTTGAGGTTCAGGCGCTTCAGCGCGTGCATCAGCGTGCCGAGGACGCGCGCGCCGGAGGCGCCGATGGGGTGGCCGAGGGCGATGGCGCCGCCGTGGACGTTGACCTTTTCGGGGTCCAGCTCCAGCCCCTTCATGCAGGCGAGCATCTGGGCCGCGAAGGCCTCGTTGATCTCCCACAGGTCCACCGAGCGCAGCGGCCAGCCGGCTTTTTCACAGGCTTTGCGGCAGGCCGCGATCGGGGCGAAGAACAGGTCGCGCGGCGGGCCGCCGGCGGTGGCATGGGCAACGACGCGGGCCAGCGGGGCGCTGCGACACTTCTTCAGGCCGGCGGCGCTGGCGCAAATCACCATCGCCGCGCCGTCCGAGATGGTGGAGGCGTTGCCGGCGGTGATCTCGCCGTCCTTGCTGAAGGCGGGCTTGAGCGCTGCGAGCTTCTCGATGCTGATGTCGTGGCGGATGGTCTCGTCGCGGGCGACCGGCTCGGCGGCGCGGGGCACGCTGATCGGCACGCGCACGGCGTCAAATGCGCCAGCCTTTTCGGCCGCGGCGGCACGCTGGTGGCTGCGAAGCGAGAACTCATCCTGCTGAGCGCGGGTCGCGCCGACGCGCCGCCCGCTCTCCTCGGCGATGACGCCCATGATCTCGCCGTCGTAGACGTTGGTCAGGCCGTCATAGGCCATGCAATCGACCATCTCGACGTTGCCGAACTTGTGGCCGCTGCGCATGCCGCGGACCAGGTGCGGCGCGTTGCTCATGCTCTCGACGCCGCCGGCCAGGATTACTTCGGCGTCGCCGACGCGCAGGATCTGGTCGGCAAACATCGCCGCCTGGAGGCTCGAGCCGCAGACCTTGTTGATGGTGGCTGCGGTGATGGTGTCCGGAAGGCCGGCGGCCAGCGCGACCTGGCGGGCGGGGTTTTGCCCGCAGCCGGCCTGCAAAACCTGCCCGATCAGCACTTCGTCCACGTCAGCCGGCAAGACGCCGGCGCGCTCCAGCAGCGCCCGCGCCACCTGCCCGCCGATGGCCGTCGCGGGGAGCTTGGAAAGGCCGCCGAGAAAATGCCCGATCGGGCTGCGCGCCGCGGCCACCAGATATGTATTCCCATCCGCCATTCTTCCGACCTCCGATTATCCGCGGGCCACCCACCCGGACTCGGAGAGAATCCGCCGGGCGATGACCAGTCTCTGGATCTCGCTGGTTCCTTCGTACAACTCGGTGATTTTCGCGTCGCGCAGGAAGCGCTCCGCGGGGTAGTCGCAGATGTAGCCGTAGCCGCCAAAACACTGCACGGCCATGTTCGTGACGCGCGAGGACATCTCGCTGGCGAAGAGTTTGGCCATCGCGGCTTCGGTCTCGTAGGGGCGGCCGCTGTGCTTGTTCCATGCGGCGCGGCGGACGAGCAATCGTCCGGCGGCCAGCGCCGTGGCCATGTCGGCGAGCTTCCACTGGATGGCCTGGAAGTTGCTGATCGGTTGATTGAACTGGTGGCGTGTCTGCGTGTAGGAGAGCGCGGCGTCGAGGGCGGCCTGGGCGATGCCGAGCGCCTGGGCGCCGACGCCGATGCGTCCGCCGTCGAGGGTGGAGAGGGCGATCCGCAGGCCGCGGCCGCGCTCGCCGAGCAACGCGTCGCGCGGGACGAGGCAGTTTTCGAAGACCAGCTCGGTGGTGCTGCTGGCACGGATGCCCATTTTCTTTTCGATCTTGCCGACGCGCAGGCCGGGCGCATCCTTGTCCACGATGAAGGCGGAGAGGCGGTGCCGGGGGTTGTCGGGGTCGGTGACGGCGAACAGCACGACCACCTTCGCCTCGACGCCGTTGGTGACGAAGCACTTGGTGCCGTTGATGAGCCAGCCGTCGGGTCGCTCGACCGCGGCGCAGCGCGCGGCGCCGGCGTCAGAACCGCTGCCCGGCTCGGTGAGCGAGAAGCAGCCGACGGCGGCGCCGTTGGAGAGCATCGGCAGGTAGCGGCGCTTCTGTGCCTCGGAACCGAAGCGCAGGATCGGATCGACGCAGAGCGAGTGGTGCGCCGACATGAGTATGCCGGTTGCGCCGCAGGCGCGCGACAACTCCTCGACGGCGCAGGCGTAGGTGACGACGTCCATTCCTGCGCCGCCGTACTCGGTGGGAACGTACAACCCCATCAGCCCCATCTCGGCCAGCGACGCGACCAGCCCCTCCTCGAAGCGGCCCTCGTGGTCGCGGCGCTCCGCGAGCGGCGCGATCTGCTCGCGGCAAAAGTCGCCCAGGGCGGTGAGCAGTGACTGCTGATCTTCGCTGAGTCGGTAGTCCACGACGGCTCCGATCGGGTGCGCGGCGCGGGGCCGCTACACCGGGTTGGCGGCGAGCAGCTCGCGCGCGATCAGGATGCGCTGCACCTGGCTGCTGCCCTCGCCGATCTCGCACAGCTTGGCGTCGCGCATGTAGCGCTCGACGTGCACTTCCTTGGTATAGCCGTAGCCGCCATGGATCTGGATGGCGTTGAGCGCGGCGCGGGTGGCGATTTCGCTGGCGAACATCTTGGCGATGCAGGCCTTGACCTTCTCGCCCTCGCCGCGGTCGAGCGAGGCGGCGGCGTCCCACACCAGCAGGCGTGCGGCTTCCAGCTCGGTGGCCATGTCGGCCAGCATGAACTGGATGGCCTGGAAGTCTGAGAGGGGCTTGCCGAAGGCCTGGCGCTGCTTGACGTATTCGAGCGATTCCTCGAGCGCGCCGCGGGCGAGGCCGACCGAAAGCGCACCGATACCGACGCGGCCGCGCTCCAGCACGCGCAGTGCGTCGCGATAGCCTTCGCCGAGCTTGCCCAGCAGCGCCTCGGGTCCGACCGGAACGCCGTCGAGGTTGAGCGTGACGGTGTCGCTGCAGCGCATGCCGAGCTTGTCTTCCTTGCGGCCGACTGAAAAGTTCTTCGCGTCGCGCTCGACGATGAACGCGGAGATGCCCTTCGGGCCGGCAGCGGGGTCGGTGATGGCGACGATCACGAAGACGCCGGCGCGGGCGCCGTTGGTGATGAATTGCTTATGGCCGGTGATGCGCCAGCCGCTGCCGTCCTTCTCGGCGCGAGTTTTGAGTGCGCCGGCGTCGGAGCCGCAGCTCGGCTCGGTGAGGCCCCAGGCGCCGATGAGTTTGCCGGCAGCCAGCCGCGGGAAGTAGCGGGTCTTCTGCTCGGGATTGGCGGCCAGCATGAGCTGGGCGATGCACAGGCCGTTATGGGCGGCCAGCATCAGGGCGGTGCCACCGTCCTGGCGGGCAATTTCCTCCATGACGGTGGCGTTGGCGAGGTAGCCCAGGCCGCTGCCGCCGAACTCGGTGGGGATGGTCAGGCCGAGCAACCCCAGCTCGGCCATTTGTGCAATCACGGAGTCTGGCAACCACTGCTTTTCGTCCCACTCGCGGGCATGCGGCCGGATCTCTTCGGCCGCGAATTTTCGCACGACATCCCGCAGAGCGACGATATCCTCGGGTAGCTCGAAGTTCATCCTGGGGTGCTCGCTGGCCGCGGTGTGCGGCGCGGGTTCCGGGGGTTTTTAGTGCGATTGCGCCACGGTATCGGATGATAGCCGAGACGGCCGGAATCGAAAAGGCTCGGGGGTGAATTCGGGCGAACCGAGCGGCGGGGGCGGCCGGCACGAATTCGACGGGTGGGCGCGTGGGGTTACAGGACGGCGGCGGAGACGCGGTTGGCCAGCAGCAGGCCGCGGCGGGTGAGACGGACGCAGTCGGCGTCGGCGTGCAGCAGGCCGTCGCGAATGAAGTCGGCGCCGCGGTCGGGGAAGAGCGTGAGCGGATCGTGCGAGAAGCGCTCGGTGAAGGCGGCGCGATCGAGACCGCGCGTCAGGCGCAGGCCAAGCATGGCGGATTCGCGCATCCGGCGGTCGAAGCTGAGGCACTCCTCCTCGATGCGGGGGGCGGCGCCGGATTCGATCATGCGGACGTAAGCGGCGGTGTCGGGCACGTTGCGGTAGCGGAGCGAGCCGTCGAAGCCGGCGGCGGAAGGGCCGATCGCCAGGGCGGGCAGGTTGTTCCAGTAGACGAGGTTGTGGCGGCACGCTTCGCCCGGGCGGGCGAAGTTGCTGATTTCGTACTGCTCGAACCCGGCGGCGGCGAGGTGATCGATGGTCGCTTCGAACATGTCCGCCTCGCGATCCTCATCGACGCGCTGCACGCGGCCGGTGCGCAACTGGTCATAGAGGGGGGTGCCGGGCTCGTAGGTGAGTCCGTAGCAGGAGAGATGCTGCGGGCCGAGCGCGAGGGCGGCCGACACGTTTGCGAGCCAGCGTTGCACAGATTGTCCGGGGACAGCGAAGATCAGGTCGAGGCTGATGCGCGGGATGCCGGCGCGGCGGACGCGCTCGACGGTCTGCGGCACCTGCTCGGGGTTGTGGATTCGGTCGAGGACCGCCAGCTCGCCGCGGTCGAAGGATTGCGCGCCAATCGAGACGCGGTTGACGCCGGCGCGCTGGAGCGCATCGGCGATTTCATCGGTGACGGTGGCGGGGTTGGCCTCGACGTTGAATTCACACTCAGCGGAAGCAAGGGCGGCGACGCGGGTGAGCAGGCGCTCCAGCTCGGGGGCGGGCAGTACGGTGGGCGTGCCGCCGCCGACGAAGATCGTGTCGAGCGCGAGGCGGTAACGGGCGGTGAGCTGGTCCAGCTCGCGCAGCAGCGCGTCCACCAGCGGCGTGACGCGCCGCCGGTCGAGCACCTCGCTGTAGAAGTCGCAGTAGCCGCAGATGGTGTGACAAAAGGGAACGTGTACATAGAGCGAGTGGACAACCGCGGGTTCGGCAGCGCTGCTTGATGGGTCCACGCGCACGCGGCAGGCTCCGGCGGAGGGCTGGTACGAGGCGGGTGCGCGAGCCGCGGGTCGACGACCGACAGCGCTCCACAACCGTGCATGCCCGCGGCTATGATAGCCCCGCGCAGCGCAGTCCCGGTTCGCGCCCCGTCGGCGGCGACCGGGAACCTGCAGCGCGGCAAAGGTGAATCGGTAACCGGCATCGTCCCCAACATCCGGAAGCAAGGCGGGAATCCATGAAGGTGGTCCTGGTGATGTTCAAGGACGATGAGCGGCGCAATTTCCCGCTGCGAGGGCGCAGCGTCACGATCGGCCGCGCCCCGGAGTGCACGCTCCGGATTCCGCTGCGGGACGTCTCGCGCCGCCATTGCGAGCTTCAACTCGGCGCGGACACGCTGACGGTGAAGGACCTGGGCAGCTCGAACGGGACGTATGTGAACGGCCGACGGGTGGCGGAACTGGTGCTCAGCGCCGGCGATGTGATTGAGGTGGGCCCGGTGCGGTTTCTAGCCCAGATTGACGGCAAGCCCGCGGTGGTGACGCCGCACGACCTGAACGTGGCACGCGCGCCCGCCGGCGGCGCCGAGGGCAAGCCCGCATCGAAGCCGTCCGCATCGGCATCGGCACCGGCGGCCAAGAGCGCGGCGACGGCGCCGAGCAAAGGCGCGCCGCCCGCGACGCCGCCGAAGGCCGCGCCCGCCAAGAGCGCGGCGCCGGTCAAGGGCGGCGGCGACGCCGCGACGCGGCTCGCTCCCGCGGCGGGAGCAAAACCGCCGGCGGGGCCGGCCGGCGGCGGGCCGGCGGAAGAGCTGACCGAGGACGACCTGTTCGATCTCAATGACGTTGAGTTTGATCTGAACGACGGCTCATGGCCGCCGGGTGGGGGAGAAGATGACGACGACGCTGCACCGCCTCGAAAAGGTGGAAAGTAGCATTACTCGACGCGCGCAGCCGGTTCGCGGGCGCTGGCGACTTCGTCATGTCCTCTATGCGCTCGCCGCGCTGGGGGTGATGACGATCGGCGTGTTGGCGCTGATCGCGAGCTGGCGACCGACAACCTATCAGCCGCCGGCGATTGATCGCGCCCGGTTGCCGGACGATCAGCGCGACCTGGTGAACCTGCTGGATCGGATCGGCGCTGCGCTGAACGAGGGTCGGGCGATCACGTTTTCGCTGGAAGAGGCGCAGTTGAATCGCTGGCTGGCGGCGCGGGATGAGTTGTTCATTGATACGAAGCTCGACCTGCCGCCGGAGGTGCAGGGTCCGCAGATTCGCATCTCGGAACGTGGGATGTTCGAGCTGGCGGCGCAATTTGACACGGGGTTCTTCCGTCCCGTGGTGCGCCTGGGGATTGCGGCCAGCCTGGAGGGGGACGACGTCCGCGTATCGCCGGGCAGCCTGTACGTCGGCGGTCTGCGGCTGATGTGGAGCGGGCTGCCGCAGGGGATGATTCGCACGGGCGGCAGCACGTCGGCGAACCTGCGTGTGATTGGTAACGAGGTGCTGGTGCAGAACCGCTTTACCTGGTCGAACGGGCGGCGCGATTTTTCGGTCACGCAACTCGATTTCGCCGCCAGTCGGGTGACGATCACGTTCACGCCGATTCCGCGGGGGGCGTCTGGGCCGTCGGCGGTGGGCGGGCCGTAGCGGCGCGCATGAGTCACCGTTTTGCGTGATAGCCGGTTTTTGAGTCGGCCGGACGGTGACGAACTGCGGCCGGGCCGGAGACCGCCCTTGGCCGAATGAGTGGGGTGGTGCCACCGGGGGGATTCCAAGTCCGGGAATCCGCGCGTCGGCCGGCTGGTTGTTGGGGGCGGGAAGGACACTCCGCGGTCCCGGGGTGAAATCGGCCGGTACCCCGAAATCGGGTTGCCGCCGAGGCGGGCGGCTCAAAATCGGCTGCATCCGGTGCTATGACGCCGATAAGAGTAGCAAAATACAACGGTTACGATTCACGGATTGATTCAAAATGGCACTTACCATCGGCCCTTGGGCGTGCTAACATTGGCGGATCGTCAGCGGATCAGGCTCCCGCTTCGCGGCGGGGGGGTTGATCCGCGCTCGTAGTATTGCGCGATATAGCGGCGCGGGCGTCCGACCGTCCCGACCCCGCACGACACACGCGAGGTTCGCAGGGCGGACCTTTCTGCCTGGAGGTTCTCAAGTCATGGCACACCCGTTTCGTCGGTCCCTGGCGTGGCTGCCGCTACTCACACTGGCCGCGGTGTTCCCGACGGCGTGGTTCGTTTCTTCCGCAGCGGCGGAGGAACGGAAGTTCGTGATCATCCTCGCGGACCTTCCGAAGGATGAGCCCGGTCCGCGGCAGTTGCCGAACCGAGTGCAGGTGTATGACGCCTACTTCGACCAGGTGAAGGACGGGCAGGGTGGGACGCTGCGCGTGGACTCGTTCGCCGAGTGGTGGGAGGAAGTCTCCTACGGCAACGTGACGGTTTCGGGCGACGTGTATGGCTGGGTGCAGATGCCGTGGCGCTCGACGCTCCCGGGCGGGCCGGGCGGCGGGCAGGGCGGCAGTTTCCGGAATCTGAACGGCGGGCCGCTAGATCCGGGGACCGGTGAGGGATTCAACAACGCGCTCGCGCGATTCCAGTATGACCTGGACGGCGTGGGTGGCAATCGACTTTGCACCGCGGATAACTGTGAGCCGGCGGATTTTGCGGGCGCGCAGCAGGTGAACCGCTTTGCTCCAGGCGCCAACCCGCCGATTCCGGTGTGGACGCCCGGCGAGCGGTTCTTCGACATTAATGGCAACAACGTCTACGACGCCGGTGTGCGCGAGTGGGGCATCGACAAGAACGGCGACGGCCAGATCACGGGTCCGTCTGCGCCGTCTTTCATAGACCTGTTCCAGGTCAACAATCTTTTGCCGGCCGAGGGGCAGAGCGACGGCAACCCGACGGCGACACCGCCGGAGCCGCCGGTGGCCGAGCACCCGGTGGCGGTGAATTCGCAGACGGGGCCGATCCAGTGGGCCAACACCTTCGAGTGGTTTGACAGCAACGGCGACGGGCAGTGGAACGCGGACGGGGCGCAGTCTGGGCCGCTGACGGTCACGTTTGACACGTATAACCCCGCGACGCAGGCGCTTGGCACGGGCACGTTCAACGTTTTCCGTGGCGACTGGGGCGGGACAGAGGTGTGGATCGATCTCGTCGGGCTCGGAGCAAGCCCCGCAGCAGTCGGCACCGGCGAGCAGCGCTGGCCGGGGCAGCGGAACCGCAGCTTCGCGCGTGCGTCGATCTGGATGATCATCGTTGAGTCGTTCGGCCCGGATGGGGAAGGAAATCTGCCGGACGACAAGAACGTTTACTACGACGAGCAGGGCAACGGGCAGTTTGACTTCCCGGAGCCGTTTGAAGACTTCCTGAGAATCTGGTCCGCGGGTGGTTCGTTCCGCATTTTCAATCCGGATCCGACCAACGCGGATGGTCAGTATGTGATCAACAACTTCGCCGGCGATCCGCAGGCGATTTTTGATCGCACCGGCAACGGCCGCTACAACGCCCCGGACGGCTGGACCAACACTGGTTCGAGCAAGATGCAGCCGATCACGGCGCAGGTGCAGGACGGCGTCGAGGCGGGCGAGCAGAATGCGATGGGGGCTAAGACCACGCCGGAGCCGGCGTGGTACGTGGCCTGGTGGTTCGAGGAGTTCGGAAATCTCGCGCCGCAATGGGATCCGGCAATCACGTATTACCGCAGCTTCAACCAGGCGATTCCTACGCCGCCGAATTCGGGCAACCCGAATCCGACGCAGCCGATGGGATTCCTGGCTACGGGCGGCGGGCCGTTCAATAACGGTCTGAACTTCGGGTTTACGGAGTTTGCGCCGGGCGCGGGCCAGGTCAAGCCGGATATCGCCGGCGGCCAGGGTATGTATGACGGCCCGGCTGAGTTCTGGGATCTGCCGTCGTCGATCTATCACGCGGGCGGTGACACGCAGTTTGGTGAAGTGACCGGCCCGGAAGGCTGGCGTCCGTGGGGTTTTGACGTCGGCGCGGGCCCGAACGGTCCGACAGCGGATGACGAGATCGTGGCCGCCGGCCCTGTCGCCTTCAACATTCACGGTGACGGCGGATGGGATGCGGGCAATCAGCAGAACATCGAGGCGATCACCTGGCGCACAAACGGCCAGTCGCTTACGGACCAGATTCTGGATTTGGACGGCGACGGCGTGGCGGATTTCGCGCTGTTGAAGCGCGACGCCAACCTGGACGGTCTGATTGACGTCGGTGAGGCGGCCAATCTGCCCGGTGCGGTCGGCCTGCCGAACGGCGAGCGCGACTATGTACCGAATTACGGCATGCGGGCGGACTCGGGCGGCGGTGACGGCGGTCCGGCTCAGCCGTATCCCTTCAACCGCATGCGCCTGATGGAGGACGCGGTTGAGGCGACGGACGACATCGCCCGGTGGGACAATTTCTTCGGCGGGCAGCCGCCCTTCGGCAACGTGGTGTCCGGCGTGATCCTGTGTTCGGATCGCACGCCGGGCCGCATGTTCCGCCTGCCGGCGGCGTCGCTCAACTACCCCATCCGCACGCGCGACCGCATCATCGGTCCGGAGACGTTCCGCAGCAGCTATCAGCCGCTGACATTCTTCGACGGGTTGGGTATCACGATCAGTTCGTTCGGCAACGATCAGGGCAACCCGATTGAGGGTGACGCGCTGATCACGAATCCGAGCCTCGGGTTCCAGATGCCATGGTCCTGCCACGAGTATGCCCACACGTGGGAAGGCTTCCCCGACCTTTACGACTATGACGTGTATCGCACGTTTGACAGCCTGCTGCTGAACAACCCGATTTCGCGCTGGTGCGTGATGGCGGGCGGCGGTGCGGTGCACCCCGTGCCGGTTCTCAAGGCGGATCCGCGGAACGGGCACAGCGGCTGGATCAAGCCGGTAGACCTGACGACGGCGCTGAAGCCGGCGTCGGTGACCGCGCTGACCTTCAAGCCCTGGGAGTTTGATCGCGACAAGACGGTGTTTGTCTACAACCACGAGTTGTTCCCTGCGGAGCAGTTCTGGTTGTGGCGGACGGCCAACAGCGCAACCAAGATGAACGGCCAGACGGACCTCACGTTCGACCAGTACCTGCCGGCGCACGGCCTGATGATCATGCACGTCGATCGCGAGGCGGATCCGGAAGGCCTGCCGCAGCAGCAGCGCACCGGCAGCCGTTTCACGTACCGCATCGTGCAGGCGGACGGCTTTGCGTCTCTTGAGAACGGCGACAACAACGGCGACGCGGGCGACCCGTGGCCGGGCGTCACGAACAAGACGCAGTGGAACCGTGACTCGTCGCCGAACAACCGCTGGTACAACAATCAGAACAGTGGGCTGTCGATCGTCGGCATGCGCGAGGTCGGGAACACCACGGTAGTGGATTTCCGCTGGACGCCGCAGGACGTTCCGAGCTTCGAGTGGAAGCAGCCGCCGGGCGGCATCTCCGTCAACAGCCAGTATCAGCTGCAGTACATCGCCTATGACCAGTTCGGCGGCACGCGGCTGCAGTTCTTCGTCTACAAGAACGAGCCGCAGAAGCCGGCCGCGGGAACGATGGAGAGTTACGACCCGGCGAACGTCATCCAGATCAACCCCGCGGCGACGAAGTTCCCGGGCGAGATCGACGGGGTCTACTCGGTGAACCTGGCCAACCTGCTGCTGCTGGACGGCACGTACACCTTCTTCGCCAAGCTCATGCCGGGCGTCGGCGCGGACAACCGTCTGGAAAACAGCGCTTCAGCTCCGCGGCCGAGCATTAATAACCGCGGCAACGGCCTGATGACCGTGACGGGCGTCGATCTGGACGTCTCGCGGCTGGAGGCATGGACGGTGCGCTGTGTCAACGCGCAGGTCACCGGCGCGGAGCAGTGGGAAGTGACCGGCACGGTGACAGGGACGCAGGTGGCGCAGGCCACGACCGGCCTGCCGTATCTCTCTGACGGGGTCGCGTTCGCCGGCGACACGCACAACCGCGTGTCGTTCATCATCCAGAGCGGCAGCGTGCCCTTCCAGGTGGGCGATGAGTTCAACTTCCTGACGACCGGCTTTACGCCGCACAGCTCGGCGGTTCTGGTGAAGCAATTGCAGGTGATCACGCCGCAGCCGCCGGTCCCCGGCGGTCGCATCGACGGCCCCAACAGCGGCCTTGCGCCATTCCAGGTGGTCTTCATGCACGACGGCACGATCGATCCGGGCGGGGCGGCGTTGACGTTCCAGTGGGACTTCGGCGATGGCTCTCCGCCGTTCATCACGGATCGCCTCGATCAGCCGGTGCTGCATACGTACAACTTGCCGCGCGCTGCGCCTTATCAGGCGACGCTGACGGTGACGAATTCGTTCGGCCAGAGCGCCACGCAGACGCTGCTGGTCACGGTTCGCGAGGCGGTGGCGCCGACGGTTCGCGTGGCGGTAAACCCGTCCATCGGGCCTTCGCCGCTGACGGTGGAGTTCACTGGGTCACTCACAACTGATCCGAACCCCGGCACGACCGGGCTGGATTTTGTGTGGGACTTCGGCGACGGCACGCCGGTCGCCACGACCGCGAACACGACGCACACCTATCAGCGGGCCGGCAACTACCGCGCGACGCTGACGGTGACGAACCGCCCGTACGGCAAGGCGGCGTCGCAGACGGTCGAGATTCGCGCGACCGGCACCAGCGGCAACCTGCCGCCGGAGGCGACGATCGTGACGAGCACGCGCTTCGGGCAGGCCCCGCTGCGGGTGCTCTTCGACGGACGCGCGTCCTTCGACCCCGAAGGCAGTGCGCTGACGTACGAATGGAACTTCGGCGACGGCAGCGCGATCTCGCGCGAGCCGGTCATCGAATACACCTACACCAAGACGGGCACGTTCAACGCGGTGCTTACGGTTCGCGATGATCGCGAGCAGGTGGATACCGCGGTCGTGGCAATTGTTGTGTCGTCGTCCGCGAACAACAGCAGCCCGGTGGCCCGCATCTCGGTCTCCGGCACGCAGGGCCCGGCGCCGTTCACCGTGACGTTTGACGGCTCGCGCTCGGCGGATCCCGAGGGCGGCTCGCTCAAGTACGCGTGGGACTTCGGCGACGGCAAGAACGGCGAGGGTGTCGCGGTGACGCACACCTACGAGGCCGCCGGTCGCTACACGGCGGTCTTGACCGTCGAGGATGCGTTCGGGCTGGCAGGCGCGACGACGGTTGTCATCACGGTGACTACGGCGTCGGGCGATTCCGGCCTGGGACAGCCTGATCCGGGCGACCTGGCGCCGGAGCTCAGCGGTTGCGGCGCGGGCTGTGGTCCGGCGGGCTTCATGCCGCTGCTGCTGACGCTGATCGGCATCGGCGGGATGCGTCGGCTGGGTGTTCGGCGGCCGCGGCGGTGAGCGGTCGCAGACGGCGGATGATCAATCCGGGCGCCGGCGGGTGAGCCGGCCGCGGGTGAGATCGGTGAGAGCGATGTGAGTTCATGACCCGGGCGTCGTCGTGCGAGAGCGCGACGGCGCCCGGTTGCTTTGGATCGGGGCGGTTTCAGCACCGTGAGGACGTTCGGCGAAACCTGGCACTGCTCAAGGGCGGTGTCACAGGACATAGCGGCACGTCACGTCCGAAGCCGCGTCAGTCGAACAGCCGCGGCTGGGCGGGGTCGTCGGCGGTGGCCTTGAATTCCCCGTCGGCCAGGCGCACCTGGATCCTCAATCCTTCGCGCACGCACGCCGCGCTTCGCAGGATGCCGCCGGTCCGTGCGTCCTGCACGACCGCGAAGCCGCGCTCGAGCACGTGCAACGGGTCGAGCGCGACGGCGGCAGAGAGGCGCTGACTCAGCCGCGCGCGGCGGATCGGCACGATGGTCGCGGCCGCGAGGGTGAGGCGATGCAGCAGGTGGCGCAGGCGCTCGTCGGCGCGGGCGCTGAGACCCTGCGGCCCGCGTCGGGTGGCTGCGGTTGCCAGTTCCTCCAGTCGGCGCCGGGCGCGCGACAGCATTCTTCGATGCGCCAGTTCATAACGGCGCGGCGCGAATTCCACCCGGGCCAGCCAGCGGCGCCGCAGCGTTCCGGCCGCGGCGCGCTCCAGCGATGCGGCGGCATCACGCACGCGCTTGCGAGCCAGCGCGAGACGCGCTTCCGCGGCGCGTGCCAGCGCCGCCAGCGCTTCGTCAAGCCGCTGGGCGCGCTGCCGCAGGGGTTCAAGCGGCCGTGCGATCGGGTAGGCGGCCAGCAGGCGGCGCAGCTCGGCGCGCTGCGCGGCGCAGTGCTGGCGCATCGCGCGCGCCAGCCGGGCGGCGTCGCGCGAGAGGCGCTCCTGGAGCGCGGCGCGATCAGGCGTGATCCGCTCGGCGGCGGCGGTGGGGGTCGCGGCCCGCAGGTCGGCGACGAGGTCGCTGATCGTGACGTCCACCTCGTGGCCGACGGCGCTGACCACCGGGATGCGGCTGGCGGCGATCGCCCGCGCAACGATCTCCTCGTTGAAGGCCCAGAGGTCCTCGAGCGAGCCGCCGCCGCGGGTGACGATGATGACGTCGATTCCGCCGAGCGCATCAGCACTGCGGTTGATCGTGTCCAGGGCCGCGGCGATCTGCCGGGCGGCTCCCTCCCCCTGCACACGGACCGGGAGCAGCAGCACGTCCATGGCGGCGAATCGCCGTCGCAAGGTCTGGAGGATGTCGTGCAGCGCCGCGCCGTCGGGGCTGGTGACGAGCGCCACGCGCTGCGGATAGGCCGGCAGCGGGCGCTTGCGTCGCGGGTCGGTGAGTCCTTCCTGCTCGAGCTTTGCGACGAGCTTCCGAAAGGCCTGCTCCAGCGCTCCGGCGCCGCGCGGCTCGATCCGGCGCACGACAAGCTGGTATGAGCCGCGCGGTACGTAGACGTCGAGCGATCCACTGGCGACGACCTGAAGTCCCTGCTGCGGGGCGATCTTCGCACCCGCCAGGGCGCTGCGCCACAGCACGCAGGCGATCTCCGCGCCGTCGTCCTTCAGAGTGAAGTAGCAGTGCCCGCTGGCCGGGCGCGAGACGTCGCCGATCTCGCCGACGACGTGCAGCGTCGGGGCGATCCGGTCCAGCAGCGCCGCGCGCACCAACTCGTTGACCTGGCGGACGGTCAGCGGCTCTTCGGGCCGGCCGCGCTTGGTGGGGGGCTGTGGCGGGATGCGTGACGGGTCGAAGAGCGGTCGCTGCGACATGCGTACCCTCCCGCGATGGCCGCGTGCGCGTCAGGCGGGCTGCTCGATGGTCGGGCGCGAGCGCTCCCTGCGGGCGACGATCAGCGTGCCGCTGCCCTCGTTGGTGAAGACCTCGGCGAGCAGCGAGTCGGGCGTGGTACCGTTGACGACGTGCACGCGCGGCACTCCGCCGCGCAGGGCGTCGGCGCAGGCGGTGATCTTGGGCAGCATGCCGCCGCGGATGACGCCGTCGCGGGTGAGTTGCTCGACGTCGTCGAGGTCGAGGTAGGGCTGGAGCGAGCCGGCCTGGTTCACGTCACGCATCACGCCGTCGACGGTGGTCAGCAGGATGTACTTCACCGCCCGCATTCCGATGGCGATGTGCGCGGCGACGGTGTCGGCATTGACGTTGTAGATCACGCCCTGTGCATCGGCGGCGAGCGAGCCGATGACCGGGACGTAGCGCTTCTCGAGCAGGTGCTCCAGCACGTCGGTGCGCGAGGCGACGATGTTGCCGACCCGCCCGAAATCCACGGACTGCGTCTGGCCGGTGGAGGGGTCGGTGACGGGGCGGACGGGGCGGCGCACGACGGTGATCAGGCGCGCGTCGACGCCGGTCATGCCGACGGCGGGGACGTCGTAGCGGCGGAAAGCGGCGACCAGATCGGTATTGATCGTGCCGGCGAAGGCCATTTTCGCGAGTTCGAGCGTCTGGTCGTCGGTGATGCGCCGCCCGGCGACGAACTGCGGTGTGATGCCCATCCGCTCACAGAGCACGTTCACCTGCTCGCCACCGCCGTGCACAACGATGATGCGGATCCCGAGGGTGGCGAGCAGCGCGAGTTGCTCGACGACGTTGTCGAGCGTCGGGCCGGGGTCGCACAGTCGGCCCCCGAGCTTGACGACGAACACGCGCCCCTCGTAGGTGCGGATATAGGGGATGGCGGTGCGCAGCGCGCGGGTCGCCATTTGCGGCTGGGCCATGTCTGTTCACTCCAGCGCCCGGATCGCGGGCACCCGGTCGGTCTGCTACGACAAAAGCTTCGCAAGCACGGCGGCCTGCGTCCAGAGGCGATTCTCAGCCTGGTCCACCACCACGCAGCGCGGATCGTCCAGCGCCTCGTCACTGATCACCACGTTTCGCCGCACGGGCAGGCAGTGCATCAGGATCGTGCGGCGGCTGTGCAGGTGCCGCGGCTGCACCATCCAGTCGGCGTGCTCGGCGAAGCTGGCCTGCTGCGCGGCGGCGTCGCCGTAGAAAGCGGTGCTGCCCCAGCTCTTGACGTACAGGACATCGGCATTGGAGCAGGCGGCGGACTGCTCCGACGTGATGGTGAAGCGCGTGCCGAGCAGGTCGCAGAGCGTCTGGATTCGGTCCATCACGCCTGCGTTCAGCTCGTAGATCGGCGGATGCGCGATGGTGACGTGCATGCCGGCCGCCGCGGCCGCCAGTGCTGCCGAGTGCGGCACGGCCATCGGCACGGCCTTGGCCTGCGGCGCCCAGGTGAGCGTGAAATGTCGGCCGGCGGTGTCGCCAAGCTTTTCCTCCATCGTCATCCAGTCCGCCAGCGCCTGGCAGGGATGCTCCATCGCGGATTCGAGGTTGATCACCGGCACGGTCGCGTGCGCCGCGAAGGCGCGAATCAGCGCGTCGCGGGAATCCTCACCGGCGTCGCGCAATTGTGCGAAGGTGCGCACGCCGAGCACGTCGCAGTAGCGGCTGAGCACCGGGGCCGCCTCGCGCACGTGTTCGGCCTTGTCGGCGTTCATCACGACGCCGTCGCGGTGTTCCAACCCCCAGGCGTCGCCGCCGACATTGAGACAGATGGCGTGGCCGCCGAAGCGGGCCATCGCGGACTCGAACGACACGCGCGTCCGCAGGGACGGGTTGAAAAAGACCATCCCCAGGATTTTTCCGCGCAGTGCCGCCGTGGCGTCGCGCGCCTGGCCGGCCTTGATCTGGCGCGCCAGCGTGATGAGCTGGTGCATGGCGCTGGGCCGCTCCTCGAACATCGACAGCCATTCACGCATCAGTGCCGCTCCCTCGTTGCGACGGCCGCGATCGGCGGTGACACATTCGCGGTATTCTCACCCGGCAGCGCCGCCAGCGCCGCCGCCAGTGCGTCAATCGCCGCTTCCGGCAGCGTCAGCGGCGGCATCAGGCGCAGGACGGCGGGGTCCGCGCTGGTGCCGGTGATGAAACCCCGCATCAGGAGCGCTTCCTGTACGGGTCGCGCGCCGGTCGGGATCTTCAGCCCGACCAGGCAGCCGCGCCCCAGCACATGGGTCACCGGCCCGACGCAAAGGCGCTCACGGCAGGATTCGCCGATCCGCGCGGCGCGCTCGCAGAGGCGTTCGCGCTCGATGATCTCCAGCGTGGCCAGAATCGCCGCGCAGGCCAGCGGCCCGCCGCCGAAGGTCGAGCCGAGGTCGCCGGATTTCACGCCCGCCGCCACCGCGGCGCTCATGAACAGTGCCCCCGCCGGCACGCCGTTGGCCAGCCCCTTGGCGCTGGTGAGCATATCCGGGTGCACGCCGTGTGCGCCGGCGACGAACGGTCGCCCGAGCCGGCCCATGCCGGTCTGGATCTCATCATAAATCAGCATGGCACCGACGGCGGTGCAGCGTTCGCGCAGCCGTTTCAAAAACTCGGCGCTTAGTTCCACAATTCCCGCGATGCTCAGAATCGGCTCGACCAGCACGGCGGCGACGGTTTCGTCGATGCGCTCCAATTCGTCGATGGCGTTGGGCGTGACCTTCACACAGTCGCACAGCAGCGGGGCGAGCGGTGCGAGCAGCTTCGCGTCGGTCGTCGCCGAGAGCGCCAGCAGCGTGCGGCCGTGCCAGCCGCCGGTCAGCGCGGCGATGCGCGTGCGTCCGGTGCGCTGAATGGCGAGTTTCATCGCGTTTTCGTTGGCTTCTGCGCCGCTGTTGCAGAAAAAGACGCTTTGCATCCCTGCGCCGGCGAACCGCGTCAGACGCAGGGCGGCGCGATCCCGGACCTCCAGCGGCAGCACGTTGGAATAGAACGCCAGTGCGTCGGCCTGGGCGGCCAGGGCGTCACGGATTTCCGGGCGGCTGTGCCCGGCGATGCAGACGGCGTGGCCGCCGTAGAAATCCCAGTATTCGCGCCCGTCGGCGGCGAACAGGCGGCAATCGCGCCCGCCGACGATACGGAGCGGAAGCTGGGCGTAGGTGGCGACGTGGGCGGTCACGGTCACGCGCGGACTCCTCGCGGAGTTGCAAAGCTCGGGGTCATACAGGGCGGAGCGCGGGCGTCCACAGCCCGGTCTGTTCAGGAAGCCCGAACATCAGGTTCATGTTCTGAATCGCCGCGCCGGCCATTCCCTTCACGAGGTTGTCCAGCGCAGCCATCGCGACGACCTGCCGGCCGCGGGCGGTGACGGCGATGTCGCAGAAATTCGAGCCGACGACGTCCTGCAGCGTGGGCGTGCCGGGCACCACGCGAACGAAGGGCGATCCCGCATAGAACGCGCGGTAGCGTGCCTCCAGGTCGGAAGCGCTGATCGGCTCCGGTGTGGACAGGTGCAGCGTGACGAAGACGCCGCGACTGACGGCCATGCTGTGGGCGACGAAGCCAAGCTGGATGCGCTCGCCGACGGGATCGCCCCAGGCCTGGAGGATTTCGCCCTCGTGCTGGTGGACGAGCGGCTTGTAGGCGCGGAAATCGGAGTGGCGGGTCGGGTGGTGGGTAGTGTCGCGCGGGGTTCGCCCGCTGCCGGAGGACCCGGTCATCGCGTCCACCACGACGTCGCCGCGGAAGCGCCCCTCTGACAGCAGGGGCGCGCCGGCAAGGATTGCGGCGGAGGCGAGGCAACCGGGATTGGCGATGCAGCGGGCGGCGCGGATGCGCTCGCGGAACAGCTCCGGCAATCCATACTCGAAGATGCCGCGCCGCTCGGCCAGGTCGGGGCTTTCCGGGTAGAAGCGCCGATGGGCGTCGAGGTTGCGCAGGCGCAGGTCGCCTGAAAGGTCGATGCCGCGCGGGGGTTGCGTGCCGGTCGCCTCGGCGCGCGTGATCAATCGCACCAGCGCCTCGGCGGATTCGCCGTGCGGCAGCGCGGAGAAGATGACGCTGCGCGGCGCAGCGGCAAGGGCATCGAGGTCCGCCTCAGGGGTGAGGCGCAGGGCGAAGTCGCCGCTGTCGTAGAAGCCGCGCAGGTGCGGATGAACGTCCGCGACGGCGCCGCCGGCGGCGCTGGAGCTGACGAGCGTGACGACCCGCGCGAGCGGGTGCTGCGTGAGCAGGCGCAGCAGCTCTCCCGCGCCGTAGCCGGTGGCGCCGAGGATGCCGACGTGGATCGTCTGCGCTGCGCCGCCAGGGGCGGAGCGCGTGTTCTGCGCCGTGCTCATCCGCGCGGCTCCGAGGGGATGAGGGCCGGGCTGGTCGCCGGCGGAGTCGCGGCGGCGCGCGGGTCCAGCACGGAGGCGACCAGGTCGCCCAGCTCGCGGCCGTGGGTGCGGGCGTTGATCGCGGCCAGGCCGAGCTTCTCGCGCACATAGCGGACGCCGACGTCGTTGTCGGTGGTGGGTCCGCTGACGACGGTGATCTTGAGGCCGTATTCCTGCTCGAGTACGCGCTGCGCGCCCCACGCGCCGACGGGGTCGTTTGCGCAGAGCACCAGCGCTGCGCTGCGCGACACCAGCGGCGCGTCGGCGAGGATGTCCTGCACGCCGTATTCGCCGAGGATGCCGTCGCCCAGCTCGGCGACGATCACGCCAGCGCCTTCCCGGACCAGGTGCTGCATGATGCCGCGCGCGACGGGGACGCTGTGCCCGGCGCTGGTAGTGGCGATGCCGGCGTCGGTGAAGCTGGCGGCGCAACGCGCGCCGTAGTCGAGCATCTGGAGGGTGTCGCGCCGCAGCGAGACGCCGGTCAGCTTGCAGGCGCCGATGCTGACGTTTCGCAGTGCGAGCTGGCGGATCAGGCGGCAGGCGGCGGAGGTTTTTCCGCTGCTCATGCACGTTCCCGCGACGTAGACGATCGGCACGTCCGGCACGCCGTTTCCGTCGTAGCGGATGGCGTTCATGCCGATGTGCGCGGGGGTGCCGGCGCGGGATTCGAACTCCGGGAAGACCAGCACGGCGCCGAGAATCTCCACGTCGAAGGGGCGGCCGACGTCGGGGTTCTGTGAAGTGCAGCGGCCGATGACGCCGCCGAGGTTGAGCAGTTGCAGCACGTCGCCAGGGCGGATGGCGTCGGGCACGTGGCCGCTGTAGCCGTGGAGCGCGTTGCGGTGGCCGAGCACGCCGACGATCACGTCGCCGTCGTGCAGCGTGACCATCCGGCCGTGCAGGTCTTCCAACTGGTTGTAGACGCTTTTTTCGCCGCGGACGGTGCCGGCGACGAGGTACCCGGCTTGCGCGACAATGTCGCTGCCGACGCGCACGTCGCGGCGCAGCGGCACGTTCCGCGTCGCGGAGGCGATCTTGTCCACCCATAATCGCATGGCGGCTCCCTCAATTCCCTGCGTTCGACCCGAGATACTCATTCGACCTGCCGCCGCGCCACGGCGCTGAGCAGTTGATCACCGACGCCGTAGATCTTCGCGAACCCGGCGGCCTCCTCGCCACTCCAGAGCTGCGAGGCCTCGCCGTAGGTGGACGACGCTCCCAGCGCCGAAAACGGGCTGCGCACGGAGACAACCTGTAGCGCGCCCTGGTGCCAGCGGACGCGCACATCGCCGGTCACGCGTCGCTGCGAGCTGTGCAGGAAGGCGGCGAGGTCGGCCGTGAGCGGATCGAAGAAACGCGCCTCGTGCACCTGCGCGGCGTACAGCTCGCCGAGCACGCCCTTCCAGAAGGATTGACCGCGCGAGAGTACCAGCTTTTCCAGCTCGCGGTGGGCGGTGATGAGCGTCAGCGGGGCGGGCGCCTCGAACGCGATGCGGCCCTTGATGCCGATGATGGTGTCGCCCACGTGCACGCCGCGGCCGAAGCCGTGCCGCGCGGCGCGCTCGTTCAATTCCTCGATCAGCGTGACACCGCCGAGCGCCCGGCCGTCGAGCGACGTCGGCGCGCCGGCGTCGAATGCGATCGTGCATTCCTCGGGCTGTGCGGGGCGCGATTCCGGCGCGGCCGTGAGGCACCAGGCGGACTCGGGGATTTCGGCGTCGCTGCGGTGAATGTCGCCGCCGCCGATGGTCACGCCCCACAATCCGCGATTTACGGAGTAGCGGGTGGTGCGCGGCGGAATGTGAATGCCGCGCTCGGCGAGAAAGGCCGTCTCGGCCTCGCGCGAGAGGGCCTGGTCGCGGATGGGGGTCAGGATCCGAAGCTGCGGCGCCAGCGCCCGCAGGGCCACGTCAAAGCGGACCTGGTCATTGCCGGCGCCGGTGGAGCCGTGGCAGACGGCCGTGGCGCCGCTTTGTCGGGCATGGTCGGCGACCAGCGCCGCCTGGACGACCCGCTCAGCCGACACGCAGAGCGGATAGACGCCGCCGCGCAGGGCGTTAGCGGCGATCAGTGTCCGAAGGATTTCGTCGTAGAGGCGCTGGCGGCCGTCGGCAACCTGAAACGACGCCACGCCGGCCTCGCGGGCGCGGCGTTCGATCAGCGCCAATTCGTCGGCGTCGAAGCCGCCGGTCTGGACGGTCAGGGCATCGACGCGCCAGCCCTGCTCGCGCAGCCACACGGCGCAGTAGGTGGTGTCGAGTCCGCCGGAGAATGCAAGCGTCACGCGTTCGGGCAATGGGGGCTCCTGTCGGGAGGGGCGGCCGGTGAAGCCGGCGCCGGGACGCGGTTCAGCGCATCCAGCTTCGCAACACGTTCAACACGCGGGTCTGGGCCGTGCGGCTGCGAACGGCGACGAAGATCGTGTCATCGCCGGCGAGTGTGCCGACGGCCTCCCGAAGGTGCTGGTCATCAACGGCGGCCGCGACGGTGCTCGCAGCGCCGACAACGGTGCGAACGACCAGCAGGTGGCTGCCGACGGCGCTGGCCCCGGTGATCAGGCCGCGCATGCGCTGCGCCTGCTCTGCGGCGGCGGCGGAAGCGGGGCCGGCGGGCAGATCGTTGAGGACGGCATAGTGGCCGTTGGCCTTGACCACGCCCAGCTCGTGTACGTCGCGGCTGACCGACGCCTGCGTGACCTTCCAGCCGGAGCGGCGCATCAGGGCGACGATCTCATGCTGGTTGGCCGGGCGGTGGTTCCGCACGATGGTCAACAGGACTTTCTGACGTTCCGCCTTGGGGATCATGGGCCTCGCTCAACCTGGATATTCATTCAGCAAGATGTATTATTATTCGGTTGTGGGCGGGGGTCAAGCGAAGGCGAAGAAAATAGATTGCGCGGGAGCCGGGCGTTCCGGCCGGCCCGTACGGGATGAGGTGAAATGATGCCGGCGGCGGCGACCCGCTCGATGGATGTTATGGACAGCCGCCGGCGAGCAGGCAGGCCACGAAGGGATCGATGTCGAAATTATCCACCGAGCCGTTCGCGTTCGCGTCCGCGTTCCAGCGGTCGCACAGCGGCCAGGCGGCGGCGTAGGCCGTGGCGTCGGTAAGCGCCAGTACGAAAGGGTCGATGTCGAAATTGTTGACCGCGCCGTCGCAGTTCAGGTCGCCGCGGACGCGCACGCCATCCAGCTCGAACGCGACCAGGGTGTTGATGCTCAGCGGGTCGCCGTCGTCCACGACGCCCAGCAGCACGCGCCGCCCGGCGGTCGTTGGCGGTCCGACGCAAAGGCCTTCGAGGTTGGTGACGCTGCCGGTCCAGAGCAGGGACTTGGCCGCGACGGTGAAGGTCTGGCCGTTGAGGCCGGGTTCGAGCGGGGTGCCGGCGACCTGCGTGGCCGCGCTGACGTCCAACTCGTAGATGCGCGACTGGTACAGCCCGCTCACCGAAAACGCCAGCGAGCGCTCCAGGGCCAGCATGCGGCCATCCGGCAGCGAGGTCAGTTCGCTCATGCCGCTGCGCGCGCCGCTGACTGAGCTGCCGTGCCAGGGCTGCGTGCGGTAGGGGAACTGCTCGGCCGCGTCGTAGCCGCTGCCGGTGGCGGGCGTCAGGCGCAGCAGCCGCACGACCGTGCCGGCGCTCTGTGTCGAGATGGCGCCGTCCACGGTTAAGGCTTCCTCGTTGGCCGTCCAGAGTGCCCCATCCGCCCACGTTCGCGCCAGCGACTCGAGGCCGAAGTTGGAGCGCCGGTTGCCGAAGACGGGCGGCACCGCGATCGTCTGGAGCCGTGCGCCGTCCGACAGCCGGTATTCGTGGATGGCCGGTGTGCCTTCCTCGCTCAGCAGCACGCTGTTGCGATCGGCTCCCATCCAGACAATGCCCTCGAAATCGCGGGTGTCCGCCAGGCGGAGGCCGCCGGTCACGACGGCGCTTGACATGGCGCCGACGCCGTTGAACCCGACGCTCAGGAACACGATCCGGTTTGAGTTGTCCATCACTGCGGCGAACGATCCGCCGCCCAGCCAGGCGATGCCGCTCATGCCGGTGATGGTGAAGCTCATGCCGTGCTGGTCGGTGGTCGTGGAGGTCGTGAGCGCGAGCTGGTTCCGATAGCTCAGGGTCAGCGGCCCGTCGGCGACGGCGGGCGACAGAATGAGGCAGAACGCGCCAAGGGCCGCCAACGGTCGCATGCGTGCGGCAATCCGCGTGCTATTGCATCGATTTGCGCGTGTGTGCATCGACTTCAGTATAGGTGTCGTCGGCCCGATCACGGCGCGGAAATCCGCGGGCGAGGGACGGGCCATCGGGCGTCGAATGATGGTCGGTTTCTGACCGGCCAGCGTGGTGAGCAGCGTCCGCCCTGCGTCGCCCGCGATCGGCGACGCGCGTATGATTCAGACGTTGCAAGAGCCAACCGCCGACGAGAGGTCCAGCCGCTGATATGGTCCCGGCCGAGATTCTGAAGAAAGTCCGACGCATCCAGATCACCACCCGCGCGCTGGTTAATGACGTGCTGGCGGGGCAGTATCACAGCGCGTTCAAGGGGCGGGGGATGGAGTTTGAGGAGGTTCGCGAGTATCAGCCGGGAGATGATGTTCGTTCGATTGACTGGAACGTGACGGCGCGGACCGGGCGGCCGTTCATCAAGAGCTTTCGCGAGGAGCGCGAGCTGACGGTGCTGCTGGTGGTGGACGTCTCCGGCTCGCTGGAGTTCGGCACGCACTCGGAGTTCAAGAGCGAACTGGCGGCGCAGATCGGGGCTACGCTGGCGCTCTCGGCGATCCGCAATAACGACAAGGTCGGCGCGCTGCTGTTCTCGGATCGCGTCGAACGTTTCATCCCGACGCGAAAAGGCAGCCGGCACGTGCTGCGCCTGATCCGCGAACTGCTCTATCACGAGCCGCAGGGGCGCGGCACGGACGTGGCGCTGGCGCTGCGCGCGGCGGAAGGCGTGCTGAACCGGCGGGGGGTGGTGTTCGTGCTGTCGGACTTTGCCAGCCCGGGTTTTTCCGCCCCGCTGCGGGTGCTACGGCGGCGGCATGACGTCATCCCGATCATGGTCGAGGATCGACTGGAGCGCGAACTGCCGGCAGTGGGGCTGATCGAGGTGATTGATCCCGAGACCGGCATGCAGCGCGTGATCGACACGCGCAGCGCAGCGCTGCGCCGCGGCGTCGCCCGGGCGGCCGCGGAGCGGCGCGAGCGGTTGCGATCCGAGTTCGGCAGGCTGGGGATTCGCTCGATCGAGCTGCGCACCGGCGAATCGTTCGTCCACCCGCTGCGGCGCTACTTCGCAGACCGGCAGGTGCGCCGATGACGCCGACCGGGCGGCTGATGCGCACGGGCTGGTACCGGGTTGCGTTTCGCGCGGCGCAGATCGGCGCGGTGGCGCTGTCGCCGTTGCTGCTGCTGGCCGGATGCACACGCGAGTCGCCGGTCCGGGATGGGGCGGAGTCGGCAGCGCTTGTGACGCACCATCGGCTGGGCGAATTGTCCATCGAGATGCGCGTCGGGCCGACCGAGCCGCGCGTGGGCGACGTGATCCGCGTGACGCTGGCGGCGCCGCAGTCGGATCATGCGGAGGTCGAGTTCCCAAGCGACGTGCCCGGGCTGGCAAGGCCGCCAGTCGTGATCTCGGCGCATGAGCGGGTCTACGAGTTTGACGCGATTGAGAGCGGTGAGATGGTATTGCCCGCGATGGTGCTGCGATCGCGGCCGCGATTCGCGGAAGCGGTCGGCCCGCACTCCGAGTTAAGGCTGGAGGGTCCGGTGCTGCGGATCCGGTCGGTGCTGTCCGAAACGGATGCGCCGGATCGGCCGCGCGAGATCATCGGAGTGCGTCCCGCTCCGCTGCGGCCACTCACCGTTGGGGAGTGGAGCCTGATCGCCGGGGGGACGGTGCTGGCGGTGAGCGGCTTGTGGTTGACGGCGCTGCTGATCCGCCGAGCGCGGCGGCGGCCACCTGCGCCGCTGCCGCCGGACGTGATCGCCCTGCGAGCGCTGTCGGCGTTGGCGCCGGGCGGGCGCTGGGAGGAGAGCCGCTTGCGGGAGGCGCATGGGCGCATCGCGGCGATTCTGCGAGAGTTTCTTCAACGGCGCTTCTCGATCGGGGCGGCCGACATGACCACGAATGAGCTGCTGGCGCAGGCGGAATCGCGGGCGGCGGAGCACGGATTTGATGCCGGCGTGGTTCGTCTGATCCTGACGGCGTGCGATGCGGTGAAGTATGCTGCGGGCGCTCCTGACCCGCGCGCGACGGAGGAACTGATGTCGGTGCTGCGGGCGTTCGTGGTGTCTGCAGGCGGGGCCGCGTCGCCCGATCGAGGTTCGGGCGGGGGCGCCGCATGAGTTCTCACCTGCATCTGCCGCTGACACCGCACTGGTTGCTCTGGCCGCAGCCGTGGGTATGGCTGCTGGCGCTGCTGCCGGTGCTGCCGCCGCTGGCGTGGTGGTGGCTGCGGCACCCGCTGCGACAGCGCACGTTCCGACTGCCGGGCGTGTCGGTGCTTGCCGGGGCGGCGGGGGCCTGGCGCGGGCGGCTGATGGGCGTGCTTCCCGCGCTGCGGGTTGTGGCGCTCGCCGCGTTGATCGTGGCGGCGGCGCGGCCGCAACGGGTGAGCGAATCCAGCGTGACCTACGCAGAGGGCGTGGCGATCCAGTTCGTGCTGGACGTATCGAGCAGCATGGGCAATCCGGACCTCGATCGACAGGCGCGGCGGTCGCGGCTGGAGATCGCGAAGGACGTGTTTCTTCGTTTCGTGAACGGCGACGGGCGCGAGCTGGCGGGGCGGCCCAACGACTTGATCGGCGTGATCACGTTCGCCCGTTATGCGGATCACGTCTGCCCGCTGACGCTTGATCGCGATGCACTCCAGAAGCTGACGCAGCCGATCGCGACGATCTCAGAGCAGCATGATCGCGCGCAGCGCGAGTTTGCCGACCTGGCGCGGCGGACTTACCCGGCGAATCCCGAGGCGCTCTATCGCGAGATGCTGCGGCGGAAATTGCTATCGAGCGAGCATCAGCCGGATCCCGGGCAGTTGCAGGCGCTGGCCGGGCAGGTCGGCGCCTCCGAGGCCGATCTGCGGGCGATGATCGGCGCGTACGCCCGTTGGGAGCAGTTCGCCCGCGAGGACGGCACGGCGATCGGCGACGGGCTGGCGCTGGCGGTCGAGCGGCTGCGCGACCTGCGCCGCGCCACCGGCAGCAACACAGAGCTGACAATCGCCAGCCGCGTGGTGGTGCTGCTGACCGACGGCGAGAACAACGCGGGCAATCTGTCGCCGAAGGAGGCTGCGGAGCTGGCCGCGCTGCACGGCATTCGCGTGTACAGCGTGCTGGTCGGGCGGGAGGAGGCGGATCGGGCCGGCGCGGCGGGCTTCGCCCGGGCGACGGAGACGCTCAGGGAAGTAGCGGAACTGTCCGGCGGGCGCTTCTTTCGGGCGCGCGACCCGCGCTCGCTGGCAAACATCTACGCGGAGATTGATCGCCTGGAGCGAACGCGCGTCGAGGAGAGAAGCTTCATCCAGATGGGTGAGTTGGCCGCGCCGTTCCTGATGGCGGCGCTGGCTTGTCTGGGGGCACAGTCGCTGCTGGGCTCGACCTGGCTCAGAAAGGCGCATTGATCGTGAACCTGTTTTCCGGCGTGGGCTTCACCAGGCCCGAAGCCCTGCACCTACTATGGCTCGTGCCGCTGGCGGCTGCCGCGTGCGCATGGGCGGTGCTTCGGCGGCGCGGGTTGCGGCTGCGGCTTGCGGATGCGCACCTGCTACCGCGCTTGGCGCCCGCGCCGGCGGCGTGGCGGGAAGCGGTCCGGGCAGTGCTGTGCTGCGGCGCGCTGACGGTTCTGGCGATTGCCGTGGCAGAGCCGCGCTGGGGCCAGGCGGAGCAGCGCATCCGAACGCGCGGCGTGGACGTGATGGTGCTGCTGGATGCCTCGCGGTCGATGCTGGCGTCGGATGTGGCGCCGTCGCGGCTGGAGCGCGCCCGGGTGGCGATCACACAGGACTTGCTGCCGCAACTCGGCGGAGATCGCGTCGGGCTGATCGCGTTCGCCGGCGCGGCGCAGTTGCGCTGCCCGCTGACGAATGATTATGGCTTCTTCCGGCTGACGCTGGCGGATGTGCAGCCGCAGAGCATGCCGCAGGGCGGATCGCTGATCGGCGATGCGATCCGCCAGGCGAAGGATGGGTTTGATGACGCGCCGCACACGCACAAGCTGGTGCTGCTCATTACCGACGGCGAGGATCACGACAGCTATCCGGTCGAAGCAGCGCGGAGCCTGTGGATCGAGCGGCGCATCCCGGTGATCGCCGTGGCGCTGGGGGATGTGTCGGTCGGCGCGCCGGTGCCTTCCAGCGATCCGGGCGAGGGATTTCAGCGGTATCGCGGTGAAGTGGTGCAGAGCCGGGCGCGGTTTGACCAGTTGCGCGAGATCGCGTCGATCTCGCCCGCCCACGGCTTCGTGCCGGTCGGAACGGCCGATTTCGACCTCGGGCGCATCTATGCGGATCGCATTCTTCCAACGATTCGAGAGCAGCTCGGCGGCGAATCGGTCGCGCAGCTTCGCCCCTCGCAGTTCCATCCGTTTGCCCTGCTGGCGCTGGTGCTGGTGCTGGCGGAATTGCTGCTGCGTGACGGCCGGCCCGAGCGTGGCGCGGGCGTGAGCCGTGCCGGGGCCGGCGCTGCGCGGGCGGATCGGAGTGTTGCATGAGGCGACAGGCGAGTTGGTGCGCTGCGGGGAGGCGGGGTGTTATCGCCGTGGCGAGCGCGCTGCTGCTTTCTGCGCTGGCCGCAGCGGGACCGCAGGACTCGCCAGCGTCGCGCCCCGCGGAGACGAGCGATCCGCGTTCGAGCCCGGCGGCGGCCGTGCGCTCGGGCGGCGCCGGTGCGCCGGATCCGACGGCGGCCCGGGCGATGATCCACGAGGGGCGCGCCCTGTACGACCGGCAGGACTATGGCGGCGCGCTGGAGCGATTTGAGCGGGCCGCCGACCTGGCGGATGCGGCACTTCGCCCGCTGGTGCTGCACAACGTGGCGGCGGCGCGCTACCGGCTCGGTCGCGTGTCGGAGGCGCGCGAGCTGTGGGCCCGCATTGCGTCCAGCTCGGATGTCGCGTTTGAGGCACGGGTGCGCTTCAACCTCGGGAATTGTGCCTACGCGGCGGCCTGGCAAAACCTGCAGCAGGCGCTGGATCCGAAGGCAGAGCAGCGCCGCGCGCTGCTGGAGAACGCCGTCCGCGAGCTTTCGCTCGCCATCGCCTCCTATGGCGATGCGCTGCGCCTGGATGGGGCGATCGAAGATGCGCGGGTCAACCTGGAGCTCGCGGCGCGACTGCGCCGGCAGCTTGTGCAGCGGCTGGCCGATGACTGCGACCGCGACGGGCTGCCGGACGGGGAGGCGGTTGCCGCGGGTGCGGCGCCGGACTGCAACGCCAACGGCGTTCCGGATGCGTGCGACATCGAAAGCGGCACGTCGCGGGATTGCAACGCCAACAAGATTCCGGATGAGTGCGAGGACTGCAACCAGAACGGCATACCCGATCCGCAGGACATCGAGAGCGGGACCAGCCGGGACGAGAATAAGAATTGCACGCCGGACGAGTGTGAGCAGCAACAGGATCAGCAGTCGTCGGAGGACTCGGAATCGAACGAATCGCGGAATCAGAATGAGCAGGAACAGCAGCAGGATTCTTCGAGCCAGAATCAGAATTCGAGCGATTCGCAGAATCAGAACAGCGCCAACCGCAACTCGAGCGACTCACAGAATCAGAACTCGTCGTCCGATCCGTCGCGGCAGTCGGGAGACTCGCCTAACCAGAATTCTCCGCAATCGGATGGATCGAACACGCGGCCGGGCGAGCAGCAGCCGCACGATGGCGCAGAGGGATCGGCGTCGCAATCCGAGGGGGAGGACTCCGACCGCGCGCGGAATGAGAATTCGAATGACGGCGGGAATGCGAGCGAGCGCCGCGATGATCGGCGGGAATCCGGTGAGAATTCAAACATGAATCAGTCGGAGGGCGCTCCTCCGCTCGACAGCCCGTTCAACCGGAACGGGAACGCGTCTGACGGCGATGCGTCCGCGAATCAGAACGCGGCTCCGTCGCCGGATCCATCGAACCCGGCGGATGCACGAAATGCCAACGCGTCCGACCGCCAAACGCCGAATGCGAACTCGGATCAGGCAAACGGCAACTCCGCCGGTCCTGGTGATCGTGCCGAAGGCGAGAGCGCGAACGGCGCCCAAGGCACTCCTGCTACTTCGCCGGTATCGGCGACTGGCGCGACGCGGGCCATCCAACTGACGCCGGAACAGGCCGCGCGGCTGCTTCAGAAGATTCGCGACGTGGAGCGCCAGCGACGGCAGATGAAGCTCCAGCGCGAGGCCGCCCGGTACAAGCCGGCGGAGCGGGACTGGTAGCGACCGAGCCGCCGTCGGCCGGCCGTGGGATTCAGGTCGATCGCGGGGAGCCCAGGGGACGGGAACACTCGCCCGATAATTGGCCTGCTCCTGAGTCAGGAGCGGGTGCGGGTCCGGTTCCACTTCAGAATTCCGAGTGACTCCCTGCCGTGAACTTGGAGAATCGACTCGCCGGAACGGATGCAGGCGTGAGGACCGGTCTGATCGCCCCGGGGCACTTTCGCCACCGCGGGGCGGGGGCCGGCCGATCAGGAGCTGTCCGATGCTTCGGTTCCGAAGTTCCCGATGGATTCGTCAGTCCCGCGTCGTGGGCGTCCTGATTGCGGCGGCCACGCCGCTGATGGCGGTTGGACAGGTCTATTCGAGCGGCGTTCTGCACGCGGCTGCCGGCGGCACAGACCTGACGCCCATCTCGTCATCGCGTCTTCGCTGCACCGATACAAGCGGCGCGGGGGGAGTGCACCTCGAAGCCCATACTTTCAGCGCCTGGGGCGGGGGCGTGAGCGCTGACCTGACACCGCTGATCGGCACGTTTTCCACGTCCGGTGAGATCAAGATCAGGTACAAGGGCTGGGACGGTACGATCAAGGGGACGCTGCGGGTGATGACGAACCCGGGCGGGGTGATCCACGAGGAGTACGATTTCTCGGCGATCGACGCCTCGGCCGTCAGTTGGAAATTGCTGGACGAACATGACCGGGTGCTGGCTGACGGCACGGTGGCCGGCCCGGTGCTGGCCTGGACCGTGCAGGCTCCGGCAGACGCGGACTGCAACAAGTGCTTCGCGAGTATGGAGCGCGCCCCAGGCGGCGGCGGCGGTGGCGGCGGCGGGTCGGCGGGGATCATGCGTGACGCGCGACAGGGGTTCTTTGACATCGCGGTGTCCGTGAGCGGCATGGGCACTCCGCCCGTGAACGGCGTGCACAGCATTGTGGTTTCTCCGGAGCCGTGCGCCGGGTTGCCGGAAGACTGCCCGCCGACATGGCTGGACATCGCATCCTTGGAGATCGAGACGATCGGTATTCCTGAGCTGGACCTGCTGGACGCACACCTGAGTCCGTTCGGCGCGCAGTGCTACGGCGTCGGGGCGGCGCACCTGGAAGAGACGTGCGGCCCGGGCATCCCGAGCTGCGCTCCGTCGGAGCGCCGACTGGAGGTGCGCAATCTCGGGCACAGTGGTGAGGACGGCGTTGAGATCCGCGGTCGAGCGCCCGGATCGACGTCCGGCTCGAGCGGCTCCAACGGTGGTGCGGTGGCCAAGAGCAAGAAGTGCCCGGAATGCCCGCCTGGACACGTCACTCTCATGAAGGCGTATGACGACGCGAGCACGGAAGTGATGCGCGTGATGGAGATGGAGAATCCGGCGTCTGGGGACATTGACGTGAGCGTGTCTGCCGACGGCATGGGTTCCACGCACGTGGAGGCGCTGCTGCATGACATGGGCGGCGTCGTGATCGGCGGCGCGGTGCTCTCCGCGTCGGATTCGCTGCATCACGCCGGCTGTCCGGGTGGGGCGTCGACAATGGAGTGGCGCGGCATCGTGTACGTCTACGGCGGTTGTGATGGCCCGATGGAGGTGTTTCTGCCCGGCGGCGGCTCGGTTCCGGGTGTGTCGCACGTGTCGCTGCGACCGATCGCGCCGTCGTCTCCGCGGGCGCCGGCGAGCATGGAGGTCACGAGCAACAACCTGCACGGGATTGTGCTCAACTCGATCCAATTGCGCGCCCCGCTGCGCGGTGACATGAACTGCGACGGCATGGTGAACAATTTTGACATCGACCCGTTCGTACTGGCAATTCTGAACCAGGCCAGCTACTGGGCCGCGCACCCGGATTGCGACGTGATGAACGGCGACATCGACTACAGCGGCGCGACCAACAACTTCGACATCGACCCGTTCGTGCAGTGCGTGTTGAACAGCGGTTGCCTCTAACTAAACGGCTACACTCGCAACCCACCGGCCGGAGTGCTTCCCTGCGCTTCGGCCGGCGGCGCTGCGGCCGCCTTGATCGCCGCCGCTGCGTCGCGGGGCGAACGTGCCCCGATGATGGCGCCGCACACACAGAGGATGTCCGCGCCCGCCCGCACCGCCCGCGCCGCGTTCTCGGCATTGATCCCGCCGATGGCGACCAGCGGCAGATCAGTTCGCGTGCGGCACTGCTCGATCAGCGTGACGCCCGCCGGGGCGACCTGCGGCTTCGTGCCGCTGGAGAAGATCGCTCCCACCGCGATGTAGTCGGGACCACTCGGCAGCACCGTTTCAAACTCCGCAACGGTGTGTGTGCTCACCCCAACCAGTCCGCGCGGGCCGAGCACGCGCCGCACATCGCCCACCGGCAGATCCGCCCGCCCGACGTGTACGCCGTCCGCCCCGCAGAGTGCGGCAATGTCCGGTCGATCGTTGATGATCAGCAACACGCCGCGCTGCGCTGTCAACTCGCGGAGGGCCGCCGCTCGGCGGACCAACTCGGCGTCGGAGAGCGACTTCTCCCGCAGTTGAATGCAATCCGCCCCACCGTCGATCGCGAGTACGGCCGTGCGGTACCAGTCATCGTGACAGAGATCGGCGGTGAGGAGGACGTACAGGCGCGCCGCCCGCAGCCGCCTGCGCGGCGCGCCGCGCAGGCGCATCGCCTGGTGCAGTGCATAGCCGCGAAAGCGGGCGTTCTCGATGATCTCCACGGCCGACGCGGTCTGCTCGAGCCGCTTGGCGTGCTCGGCGATGGAGCGCAGCGCCTCGGCCAGACGGCCGAACGCGGCATCCAGAACGGCCTCACTGCTTTCGCGGGCTAGCTCGCCGTCTGTGCGCAACTCACGACCCGGGTCGCCCTCCGCGTCGCGCGCTTCGAGCAGGGCGGCGGCGGCGGGCGCGAGCGCCGTGCGCACCGCGTGCCGAAGCGCCTTGGCGGCGGCGGCGAAGTCGGCGTCGCGCAGGATGAAGCGCGCCTGATCCTCGATCACGCGCAGCGCCTCGGCGGCACGGTTGAGATTGGCGTCGATGACGCGCAGCGCGCCGGCTCGATCCGAGGTCATTGAAGCTCCATCGGCCGCGGAATCACGTCGGCGAGCGCGGCCGGCGCGCGTCGTCAATGCGGCTCCGTGCCGTGTCGCAGCACGGCGATCATCTGCACCAGCGCGACGACTACCGGGATGCAGGTGATGAGCACGGCCGTCTTGGCGAGTCGCCGGCCGGTGGTATAGCGGCGACGGCCCACGTATTCGCAGACGAGGATAATCACCACCGTCAGCCCGAACTTATAGGCGCTGGTGCCGACGACTCCGCCATGGCGGATGACCAGGTCCGCCAGCCAGTTGGCCTCCGACCCGCCGAGCGAGATGATCTTCCACGTGCAGATGATGTCCAGCGCCGCGAGGAACACGAACCAGATGTAGACCCACGGGTACAGCACGGGGTGGCGCAGGGACCAGGCGCCCCGCAAGCCGGGTGGAGGAAGATCGGCGGTCGGATCGTCCGCGCGTGGACCGCCCGCATCGGCGCCCGGTGGCGGAGGCGGCACGCGCAGGTAGACCAGCGTCGATGCCTGCTCGGGGGATGGATCGGATTCGCGGCTCACGGGTTCCGCTCCCGGGGAGACCGATCTTTGTTATGGCGCGTTCGCCTGGATCCATCATATGCCGGTCGAGCGAGATTCCCATACCGCTTGCGCTGGTGTGGGAGTCGCCTTCCGGGACAGGGGGGACTGGATCCCCGGAGCTGGGGTGCGAGAAAGGAGCCTCGCACAAGCGGAAGGCATGCCACGAAGACGCATGACAGAAGCAGGGCGCGTTGGCGGGTGGCAAGGGGTGGCATGCAACGCCGTTCACTAAGCCGCTCCTTTTTCTTTTCTGAATGCCTGTGCTTTGCGGATTTCCGCCGTGGTTGCGGTGCGGATTCTGGGGGTTGCGGGGGGTGGTTCGGTTTTCTTGTGCGGCCAATCGCGGGCGGTCTTTGGTCGTCTGCGGAGGTAGAAGTCGGGCACGGCGTTGGGTGGCATGCTCTCGTTGTACTCAGCGTGAGCATGCAGCGGAGGTTTGGTGTGCCATCCAGCGCGCCTTGCATGCCTACGCGGAGTACCGCGAAGGCATGCCACCCAACGCCGTTCACCAATCGCCCGATAGTCGGCTCATAAGTCTTTGTGATTCATGGTAGTTATAGCGGGTGTATGGCGCGCCAAATTGAACGGCCTCCGTTAGGCTTTGGTTTCCACCAAGCAAACGGAGGCCGCGATGGAATGCTCACGGACGAGCACCCGTTCTTCAGCGTACTGCACCCAGCTGCGTTCCGCCATTCGACAGTTTCTCCCGGTCAGCGGTTTGCCGCTGTGCTCGTCGGATCAGCGCGTTCGGTGGAGCGACCGGATGTTGCTGATCGGCCTGTTGCTGATGGTCTGGCATCCGGTCTCCTCTTTCCGCGAAGCCTTCGCGGCGATGCGTGAGCAGATCGTCGCGATGTATCCGACGCGGCGGCGGCGGCCGGCGCTCATCTCGAAGGCTTCCTCAAGGCACGGCGGACGCGTTCGCGCGGCTGCTGCGGCCACTCGTCGCGACGCTGCGGTCTCATACGCAACGCTCGGCCGCGGGCTGTTGGGCGCTGGCGGAACTGGGTGGTGCTCGGCGTGGACGGTTCTGCGGGTGAATTGTCCGCGCACGCGGGCGAACGAGCAGGCGTTCGGCTGCGGCGCGCAAAGCAGCGCACCGCGCGCGCAGCAGCTGCTGGTCACGCTCTATCACGTGGCCAGCAACCTGCCCTGGGCGCGGGCGCACGCGCGGCGACGGCAGCGAACGCGACCTGCTGCTGTCGATGCTGCCGGAGTTGCCGGAGCGCACGCTGCTGCTGACCGATGCGGGGCTGGTGGGCTACCGCGTGCTCACGCGCCTGCAGAACTGCGGCCATGCGTTCATCGTGCGCGTCGGCCGGAATGTGACGCTGCTGCGCAAGCTCGGCTACCACCTGCGCGCGCGCGCGGGCGTGGTGTATCTGTGGCCCGACACGCAGCGCCGCACGCCGCCGCTGACGCTGCGACTCGTGCTGTTGCAGGCGGGGCGACAGCATGGGCGCGCTGCTGACCAACGTGCTGGACGAGCGGCGGCTCAGCGCTGCGGATGTTGCCGCCCTCTACCGGCAGCGCTGGTCGCTGGAAGTGATGCATCGCACGCTGAAGCAGACGCTGGGCAAGCAAAAGCTTCGCGCCCAAACGCCGGAGCTGGCCGCGTGCGAACTCGACTGGTCGATGGCCGGTCTGTGGCTCATCAGCCTGCTGACGCACAACGCCGCCCAGCCGCCGCGATTGATCTCACCCGCCGCGGCATTGCGTGTGATCCGCACCGCCATGCGGCGCGGCCGCCGCCCAACGGGAAAACACTGGCTCCAGCGCCAACTCCGCACCGCCGTGCCCGACTTCTACCTCCGCAGACGACCAAAGACCGCCCGCGATTGGCCGCACAAGAAAACCGAACCACCCCCCGGAACCCCCAGAATCCGCACCGCAACCACGGCCGAAATCCGCAAAGCACAGGCATTCAGAAAAGAAAAAGGAGCGGCTTAGTGAACGGCGTTGCATGCCACCCTACCGCGAAGGCATGCCAGCCTGCTGCCCACCGCCATCTTTCCGATTGGAACGCCGACAAACCCGCCGGCCGCCTTTGTCGCCGCGCAGCGTGCCTGCTATACTCGCCTATTCAGAGTTTTGAACGGCCCGCGACGGAACTCGCATGGAACTATCCCGGATTCTCACGCTCGACCGCATCCTGATGCCGATGCAGGTGCGCGATAAGTTCGACGCCATCACGCAGTTGATTGACCTGCTTGCCACCCGGGGAGCGCTTCAGAATCGTGACGCAGCTCTGGCGGCGGTGCTGAAGCGGGAATCGGACGCCACGACCGGCATCGGTTGCGGACTGGCCATCCCGCACGCCAAGAGCGACGGCACGAAATCTCTGGTTCTGGCGGCCGGCAAACCCGCCGCCCCGATTGACTTCCTGAGCCACGACGGTCAGCCGGTCTTTCTGATCATGCTGCTGGTCAGCCCGCCGGATCACACCGGGCCGCACATCCGCACGCTGGCCCAGATCGCCCGTCTGATGAACGCATCCGGCTTTCGGCAGGCGGCCGAGCAGGCCGGCACTGCCGAGGAGTTGCACGCCGCCATCGCCCGATACGAGCAGGCGGAGGCCTGACGCCGCCCTCGGGCGGCCGCGCACGGAGGCGCGATGCCCGCACGAATTCCCGCCGATTCTGATTCAACCCTTCCGCGCAGGTCCGCTCCACCGCCCGCCGCTGCCACGAACGATCTGCGCCGCAGCGGGCGATCCAGAAAGCCCCGCGCGTTTCGCGACAATCCGGAGTGTTCCGCGGCATTTCAGCGTGATCTGGAACAGTTTCGCGTTCATCTGAACATTGAGCGAGGCCTCTCGCCGCGCACGCTCGATGCCTACCGGCGCGATCTGCTGCGGCTGGGGGACTTTCTGCGGCGGCGCGGAATCGACGAATGGCAACGCATCACGCCGATGCTGCTGCAGGGGCACCTGGTCGAGATGACGGGGGCGGGTTATCGGGAATCGTCGTTGGCCCGGCACGTTGCCGCGCTGCGGGTCTGGCTGCGCTGGCTGCACGAAACGCGGCGAATCACGGATGACGTGGCCGGATTCCTGGAGTCGCCGCGTCAGTGGCAGCGGCTGCCGCAGACGTTGTCGATCGAGCGGACGGTGGAGCTGGTGTCTGCGCCGGACCCGGAGCACGAGCTGCACCTGCGCGATCGGGCGATGCTGGAGTTGTTCTATTCGAGCGGCCTGCGGGTCAGCGAGCTGTGCGGGCTGACACCGGCGGACGTTAACATGCGGGGCGGGTTTGTTCGCGTGATGGGCAAGCGAAGACGCGAGCGGATCGTGCCAATCGGCGGGGCGGCGCTGGAGGCGCTGACCGCCTACATCGAGTCGCTGCGTTCCGGATTGCTGGACCTCGCGGCGGATCGTGGGCGGATCGAGCGTCCGATTTCACCGCGCGCCTCAGCGCGGTACCCGTTATTTTTGTCGCGGACGGGCGGGCCGATCGAGCGGACAGCTGTCTGGCGAATGGTTCGGCGTGAGGCGACCCGAAAGGGGATCGCGACGAAAGTCAGCCCGCACACGCTGCGGCACAGCTTCGCGACGCATCTGCTTGAGGGAGGGGCGAACCTGCGGACGGTGCAGGAGCTGCTCGGGCATGCCAACATCGCGACGACGCAGATTTACACGCATGTGCAGACCGAGCGTCTGGCGGATGAACACGCCCGCTTTCATCCGCATGGGGCGGGAGCGCGGCCGGACGGTCGCCGAAGGGGATGACTCGGGCGCGCGCCGCGGATGAATGGGAAGAGTGGGCCTGCCAAAAAAAGCCGGTGCCCGCCGGGAGGGAGTCCGGCGGGCACCGAGGGTAACTGGCAGCTACGGTGAGCTGCTCGAAGCGGATACTACAGACTAGCGACGGCGAGCCAGCGCCGCGGCGGCAAGCAGAAGCATGCCGGCCGTCATCGGCTCCGGAATCACCACGCCTTCGCCGACCTCGCCGGAGAAGCCGGCGCGGACGTCGAGGTTGATGTCATCAGACGGATCGTACTCAGGGCGGAACAGGCCAGCGGGGCGCTCGACAAAGTCGATCGAACCGCGAACCACGCCGGTGAACCCGACCACGCCGAACAGCTGGGCGAGCGAGCCACCGGTGATCGTGCCGGCCGCCTCGAAGATGTACGAATTCCAGTCGGAATAGCCGTACAGCGAGACGCGCTCGATCTCCATACCCCACATCAGACCCGCCGGCGGAGCACCGCCAGCGGACACGCGGCCCCACAACTCGAGATCGTTGCCCAGCTCATTGGCACCAGTGCCCGTGAGGCTGACATCGAGCGTCGAGGGGGCGCCGACGTACGGCGCATCCTGAGCGTCGAACAGGACGCTCATGGCGAAATCGCCGCCGAAGAACCCGGCCAGGTCCAGCACCGGGAACGCAGCCGGTGCCGGCCACGTCGGCCAGTAGCCGACCACTTCCCCGTTCGCTGCGCTACGCGTGTAGGTCAGCGTGTCGGGGGCGATGCCGTTGGTCGAGTACTCCGCCGTGCCGTCCGCGTTGAACGCGCCGACCGCCCAGTCATGGGCAAGGATCGTCGGGGTCATCGGGGCGGCGCTTGCGGAGGCCACGACAGCGGCCATCGTAAACGCAGCAAGAATCCTTTTCACAAGTCCTCCTCCAAGCTCGTCCGTCTCACTCCGACCGAATCGAAGGCTCAGAATTCCTTGCGATGCGGCCGTCCACACAGGGCGGAAACGGGAGCTTGTGTCGTTGGTGACGCAGAAGCTCTTTTCCGACCTCCACAGGGCTTCGCAACCAATTCGCGGCCTCCACGCCACGGACCAATCGCGCGCCCTAATCCACGTGGGGGCATAATAGCCCGGGACGATCGCGCTAGTCAAGAAAAACCCGCGGATTATTTTTGGGCGAGGAGCCGGTGTCGTGATCGGCATGGACGGTGAATCGCAAAAGAATCATAAACCTCTGCTTATGATGGCTTTATGTTGTTTTTCTGTCGCGGCACCGCGCGCGGGTGGCGAGACCGGGGCGTCCGCCATTACGGCGATGTTCAGAACTGGCGATGAATCACGTCCGAGCGGGGTAAGTTCCGCGCAATTTTCGCGAGCTGGTCACTAATTTCGATGGCAGGTGGGCCGTCGGGTGAGGAAGTAGGCCCCGGTGTCGATGCACGTTTGCGGGTTCGTGGGGCGTGCGCAAACTACGGTCGGTGCCAAGGCCGACTGTGGGAAGTCAGCCGGCCGCTGCCAATCGAGCTGCATGCTCGGAGCACAGCGCGCTGCTATCGCTGCCGGTACGTGATCCGGCCGCGCTTCAAGTCATACGGCGACACTTCGACCGTGACCCGATCTCCCGGAAGAATCTTGATGAAGTTCTTCCGCATCTTTCCCGAGACGTGCGCCAGTACTTCGTGCTTCGCACCGCCGACCTCGGTTTCCAGCAGGAACATCGCGTTGGGCAGGGCCTTCACCACCGTCGCTTCGAACTGAATCGCATCTTCTTTGGCCAAGCATCCACCTGTCGCCACGCGCTGCCGCGGTCCGCCGAGTTGTCGTCCCGCGCGCCGTCCGCGGCACGCCGAGATCCGGGATGCTACGGGGCGCGGCGCAGCCGGTCAACCCGGACCGCCGGGATCCGCGGCGTCCGGACCGGCCAGCACGATGCGGTTCCGGCCGGCCGCCTTCGCACGCATCAATGCCGCGTCGGCGGCGCGCACCAGTTCGGAGCGAGTTCGCCCGTCCCAGGGGAATCCGGCCAAGCCCCCGCTGACTGTAACGGTGGCCGGTGCGGACGGCCCGAGGCACCGGAAGCTGTGTTCAGCGATTGCGCGCAGGAAGCGCTCATGTAGCGCATCGGCCGCGGTCGGGTGTCCGGAGCCGACGACCCGCGGCTCCGGGGAATCGCGAAACACCACGGCGAACTCGTCTCCGCCATAGCGGCAGACGATGTCCTCGCGGCGCGAGCAGCGCATGAGCAGCATGGCGATTTCGCGGAGGAGCGCGTCGCCCACGTCGTGGCCCAGCGCGTCGTTGTAGCGCTTGAAATCGTCGATGTCGAAGAGCAGCAGGGTGGCCCGCTGACGCCGTTCGATCGCGGTTTCGAGCAGCGCGTCGAGCTCGCGCTCGAAGAATCGCCGGTTATGGAGGCCGGTCAGCTCGTCCGTCAGCGCCAGGCGGCGCCAGGCCGCAAGGTCGTCGTGGGCGGCCATTCCCGCCAGGATCACGGCCACCCAGTCGGCCGCGCACGTCTCGGCCTCCCGGGCCGCGGCCGCGTCCAGTTGCGGGAAGTCCAGCACGATGCGTCCGACGACTTCCACTCCGCGCTGGATCAGGCGCTCGACCCGAATCGGGTCTGACTCACCCGTCCGGACGGCGCAGCCGTTCCACTCGACGGTCGCCCCGGAGGCGCGCGCCACGCCGCGCAGCCAGTGGGCCCAACCCTCTATCAGGCCGCCGTTTGAGCCGCCGATCTGGTTCAGCACATGCGTCAATCGCTGCCACGCCTCGCGATCGGCTGGAGATGGAGAGGGCGGAGGCGGGGGGTGCGAGGCGCCGGCTTCCTCGGGGGTGCTCCATCGCAGGGCGCGGCGCAGTTCCTCATCTGCTATGGGGGTCACGACGTAATCATCGATGCCATGCCTCCGCGCCAGGCGCACCCGCGGTTCGAGCCGTGGGGGACAGGCAGCGACGATACGGGCGTGCGGCGCGATTTTTCGGATCGCCGCGACGGCCGGCGCGAGGTCGCCGTCCGCCTCGGCGGACAGGATGATGTGCGAAGCGCGCACGCGACCGGCCTGCAAGACCCCGCTGAGCAGGTCCGTGCAGTGCTCCGCCACGGCGCCCGGCAAGGCGCGCGTCGACGCGTCGCGCAGCGGCACGTCGCCAACGACCAGCACTGTGAGTGTCCCCGCCATTCGTTCGCTTCTCCGCCCGGTCGTCCTGCTTCATCCACGCTGCGCGCGCCCTCGTGATTCACGCCTCGCCCATCAGTCGCGCCAATTCCTGTGCCGACAGGCTGCTCGCCCCCAGCGGCGGTGTGCGCGGCGCGGGCCTGGGCAGATGCTGCCGGACTGCCGGTGGCCGGCCGTGCTGGTCCGCTGCCGCCGGACCGGCTGAGTCAGTGCCCGGTTCCGCGCCTGGCGGGGACTGCTGCGGTGCGTGATCGGCGTGGACCTGGATCAGCGAGGTCAGGGGGCGTGACAAGAGATGATCCAACGCGACGAACTCGCATGAATCGCGCTCGGAGGCGCTATTCAGCGCCGGATCGAGCGGTTCGGCGTCATAGAGCGCGCAGAGCGCATCAGGCCATAGCCGGCGCGCGATGGGCGCGATCCCGCGCTCCGTCCGCGAGAGCCGCGACGCGTTCACGAGCACCAGCGCGGGCGGGCGCTCCGGGCCGCTCGCCGGCGGATCGAAGGCGTGTGCGATCAGGGTGTAGACATTGTCGATGCGCACGCTTTCCGCGCCATTCTCCGCGAGCCAGGACTCGACGTGCTCTGCCGTGCGGCGATCGGCGCCGACGACGTGCAGCACGCGGATTGCGTCGGGCATGGGCGCCTTCTCTCCACCTCGTGCGGTGCAACAATTCGTCGCCTCGCGCACTGCAGGGCGCGCGGGGCCGATCGAGCGAGAGCGGATGGGCGCGCGCTCCGCGCGGATTTTCCAGTTGCCGGTCTGAATCGCTGCCCAAACCCCAAGCTTCGGCACTCATGATAAGCAGCGGCCGGGTGCTGGATCAAAACGGCGTCACTGCCGGTGCCCCGCTCGCGCGGTGTGAGGCTTGCAGCGGGCGGGCGTGCCTCGAACTATCGGACGTGGCTTGAGATTGGCGACGGCTTTGAGACGGTGCGATCGAGAGAAGGCTGCGGCCGGTTTCTTCCTGACCGCGCGAATCAGCGGCGGGCGGCGGGGCGGCGGGGCTGAATCAGCAGCAGGGCGCAGACGCCGAAGGTCATGGCCGCGGCGCCGAGCAGTGCGAAGAGGGCGCTGGCGACACGGTTGCGGCCGCTGATCTGCTCGGTGGCGGTAGCGCCGAGCGCGGCGCGATCCGGGCGAGGGCCGCTGCGGTCGACCTGGGCCAGCGATTCGTCCAGCGCGGCCACCTGCGATGTGAGTCGTTCGGCCTCGTCGCGGAGCAGCTGCAATTGCCGCGTCATCACGGTGCGCTCTGCCTCGCGCTCCGTGGCGGCCCGGAGCGCCTCGGCAGCGTCGGCCAGTCGTAGAACGGCGTGGTCGCGGTCCTGCTCCAGCGCTCGGACGCGCAGGCGCAGCTCCTCGGTCTGCGTGCCGCGCGCGTCACGCGCCTCCGCGTCGGCGCGGGACTGGAGCATCTCGAGCACGGCGGCCTCGCGCTGGGCGAGGCGTGTGCGCAACCCGCGCAGGCGGGTATCGGCGGCGTCGAGCCGGAAATTGGTGGTGGTGTCGACCGACTGGGCGGCGGAATCCACGGCGGCGAGACTCTCGCGCAACCGGGCCAGCTCGCTGCGGAGCAATGTCGCGACGACGATTTCGCGCGTGCCGCCCGCTGCGCCGACTCCCTCGACGATCGCCGCCACCTCGTCCATCGCCAATCGCGCTTCGGTGGAAAAGCGGCGCACCGATTCAGCCGCCTCGGACTGCTGGCGAACCAGTTCGATCACGTCCGGTTCGCCGCGCGCGCGTTCGATATCGAGGCGGCGCCGCTCCCAGTCCTGGGCGAAGGTGGCGGTGGCGAGACGGGCGCGATCGAGCGTGTTGGCGATCGGCTCGAGGGCCGCGGCGATGTCGGGCGGCGGCTGGAGCTCGCGCTGTTCCGAGACGGCGCGGGAGGTCGCCTGCAGGGCATCGCGCAACTGGCCGAGCGGGTCCACGAGCAGGACCATGCCGACCGCCAGTTCGCCCTGGTACTCGCGGGCGGCGATTCGCAGTTCCTTCATGTCCTCCGAGTGCACGGCGTCGGCTCGGACGGCGTCATTCAGAATCTGTGGATCGACAATGCCGCGCGCGTCCGTGCCGTCGATTGCGCCGGCCAGCGCGGTGCGGGCGGCGGCGAGCGCATCGATCAGCTCGGCGTGTCGCGCGCGATGGCCGACCAGGTCGGCGACGGCGGCCTCGCGACCGCCGGGGGGAGGCAGAGCCGAGATGCTGCCGGCCAGGGCGTCCGCGTCCGCGCGCAGGCGGAGGAGGGCGTCATGGGTAGTGCTGCGGCGGGCAGAGAGATCCGCCAGGGTCGCCACCTGTGCGGGACCGGCGGCAACGGCGTTGAGGGCGTCGCAATAAGCGCGCGCGGCTTCGAGAGCTAGCGCGGCGGCGCTGCGCGCGTTGTCGTCGGCGATGTCCAGCCAGACCGCGCCGTCAGGACCGGACCGGGCGGAGAGCCTGCCCTGGTCGCGGGCGGCGCGCACGCGCGTCGCGAGCGGCTCGCCGACCAGCGATTCCAGATCGTCCGGTGTCAGGAGGCGGGCAGCATGCTGGCGGGCGGCCACGGCGGGGTCCGCGGCGGAGGTCAGGTTCAACTCGGCCGAAGCGCGATAGCGGGGCGGGTCAAGGCGCAGCGCGACGACGGCTGCACCGATCCCGATGCAGAGCGACAGCAGCGCGGCGCGGAGCGGCCAGCGGCGCGAGCCGCGGAAGAGCGCCTGCTCGCTGCGCAGCAGGGCGGCGGAGCGCTGCTCCAGCTCCTGCGTCCGCTCGCGGAGCGTGGCCTCGTCGCGGTCGCGCAATGAGGCCAGGTCGTTGAACTGCTGCTCAAAGCCGGCGCGCTCGCGGTCCAGGCCGGCGCGCTCCAGTTCGAGCGCGAGCGCCGCCTGGCGGGTCTCGGCGTCGCGCAGCTCGGCGCTTTCGCGCAGCGCGGCGAGTTGATCGTTATGGCGCTCGAGTTCGCGCTGGCGGCGCGCCAGCTCGCGCTCGCGGGCGTCATTTGCCTCGTCGCGGCGCGCAGCGGACTCGCCGCGCTCCGCCAGCGACCGCTCCTCGGTGGTAACGGCGGCCCAGCGCTCGGCGGCGCGCGCTTCGGCGGCCTCAAGAGCGGCGCGGCGGGCGGCCAGCTCCTCGCCCTGCTTGCGCAGGTCGCGCTCGCGCCCGGCCAGCCGTTCCCCCTGCTCTCCCGCGCGGGCGCGATGTTCGCGGGCGGAGCGGAACTCCTCCTCCAGCTCGCGCTGCCGCTCGGCCAGGGCGCGGCGCTCCTCCTCCAGTTCGTCACGCACGCCGTCATACGAGCGGGCGCGGGCGGACAGCGCCTGTCGCTCGCGCTCCAGCGCTTCGCGCTCGGCCGCCAGCTCCGCCTCGCGCTGCAGGGCGGCGTCGAGGCTGCGGCGGCGCTGAGCCTCGAGGGCGTCCATGTCGTTGCGGCGCGCCTCGGCTTCCTCGCTGCGCTGCTCGATCAGCGCAAGGCGGTCGTCGAGGTCGGCGCGCTGCTGAACGATGTCGTCGCGCGCGAGCTTGACGCGCCGCTCCAGCTCGCGCTCGCGCTCGCGGATCACGTCGATGCGGCGGGCCAGCACGCGGCGATCGGCGGCGCGCTGCCCGCGCTCCTCCTCGAGCCGCTCGGCCAGGCGGCGGGCGGCGGTGTCGTGCTCGCGCTGGGCCAGGTCGAGCTTGCGCTCGCGCTCGGCCAGCCGGGCCTCGATGCGATCAAGCTGCGAGCGGCGGGTGGCCAGCTCGACCGCCTGGGCATCCAGTTCGTTACTGCGGCGCTCGAGCCGCTCGCGCGCCGCGTGCAGCTCCTGCTCGGCGGCGTCCCGCGCGCGGCGCTCCAGCAGGGCGCGCTGCTGCGCGATCTCGGATTCGCGCCGCTGCACCTCCAGCTCCTGCGCGGCCATCGACGCCAGGCGCTGGCGCAGGTCGGCCACCATCGGGCGGATGGCCTCCAGGCCGTCGTCGGTGGGAGGGCGCAGTGAGTCGGGGGCATCCGCCGCGGATCGGGGCGATGCGGCCGGTGGCGCGGAGGGCTTGTCCTTCGGGTCGATCATGAATTCCTGTGCGGAGGGCCGGTCCCTGCGGCGGGCGGTGCACACCGGTGATCCACGCGTTCACGCTGCGGGTCGGGCGGCAATCAGCGTGCCAACGCCGCCGCGCCTCATTGTACCTCTCGCCCGGCCGCGAAAAGGCGTGCGCCGACGTCCGCACGCGCAAACCGGATGCGCGATTCCGGCAGGGGGCGCATATACTGGGGGGAGGTTGCGGGGGATGGGAGACACCGAACGTGCTGCGTCCGAAAATCATGTTTGCGGCGATTGCGGGCGTCGGAGTGACCGCCCTGTCGGCTCTCGGCGGCGATGTGGTCGTGACGACTCCGAGCGCGGATGCGTTTTGCCGGCAGTCGGTGCCGACCCGCAGCTATGGCGCCGCGGGCGGGCTGTGCGTGGCCGGCACCAGCTCGGTGAACGGCAGCGGCGCAGCGCGCGGGCGATTTGACACGATGATCAAGTTCCCGACCGCGGACACGAAGGCGGCGTTTGACGCGGTGTACGGCGCGGGCAACTGGCGGCTGGCGACGGCCAAGCTGACGTTGAGCGAGATCGATCAGCCGGTCAACGCGATCTTTCCACGCGGGGTGGGCGAGTTCGACATTTTCTGGTTCAGCAATGACAACTGGACCGAGGGGCCGGGCACGCCGAATTCGTCGGTGACCGGCACGGGCACGATGATCACGTGGTCTTATCTGTCGGCGATCGCACCGGGGGCGGTTCAGCAGTCGCTGGGGCGGTTTCAGAACCAGGGCGTGTTTGACCTGCAGACGTTTACGCTGACGCCGACGGCGGGGCTGGCCGCGGATGTCGAGGGCGGGACGGTGGTTTCGCTGCGGCTCTCGCCGGTGACGAGCACGCTGGGGTTTACGTTTCACTCGCGCAATTACGGGAACCCGGATCAGCACCCGCACCTGGCACTCACCGCCATGCCGCGGCTGCCCGGCGACATGAACTGCGACGGCCTGCTCAACAACTTTGACATTGACCCGTTTGTGCTGGCGCTCACGGACCCCGAATCGTACGGGACGGAGTATCCCGGCTGCAGCCTGCTGATCGGCGACATGAACCTGGACGGTGCGTTCAACAACTTTGACATAGACCTGTTTGTGGAATGCATCGTCAACGGCTGCCGTAACTGACCGTACAATCCGCCGGTGATGACTCGCTCGGGCGGCCGCGCCGCGAACCAGTTGCGAGAGATCGAGATCGTGCGCGGCATCGCGCCGCAGGCGGCCGGCTCCGCGCTGATCCGCACGGGCGAGACGCGCGTGATCTGCACGGCGTCAATCGCCGCGGGCGTGCCGGAGTGGCGCAAGGATTCGGGCAAGGGGTGGTTGACGGCCGAGTATGACATGCTGCCGGGCGCGACGCCGACGCGCCGCGCGCGGAATCGGCTGGACGGGCGCACGCGGGAGATTGAGCGGCTGATCGGGCGCTCCATCCGCGCGTGCATCGACCTGTCGCGCCTGGGTTCCAACACGATTCACCTGGACTGTGACGTGCTCAGCGCTGACGGCGGCACGCGCACCGCCTCCATCACGGGCGTGTTCGTGGCGCTGCATGACGCGGTACGTGTCGGCGCGGCGCGGGGGCTGTGGGCGGAGGACGTGCTGACCTGCGCGGTGGCGGCGGTGAGCGCGGGTGTGGTGCGCGGCGCCGCGCTGCTGGACCTCGACTACGGGGAGGATGTTTCCGCCGAGGTGGATGCGAACCTGGTGATGACCGATCGCGGCGAGTGGGTCGAGGTGCAGGCCACGGCGGAGCGCGGCACCTACAGCGATGCGCAATTGCGCGAGCTGACGGAAGTGGCGCGCTCAGGAATTATGCAGTTGTTCGAACTGCAGCGGCGGGCGCTGGCGGCCGTGCGGATCGGATGAGCCGCTTCAGCCGGAGCGCGAGCGGGTGGCGCCGTCGAGCTCAGGGCCGGCCGTGACGAAGGCGGCGAAGTCGGGCGGGATCGAAACGGGTGAATCGGGGGGCGTGGCATCGGCGGCGGTGAGCGGCAGCGCGTCCATGTACTTCAGGCGGTCGGCGGCGGGGCCCAGCAACAGAAAATCATCGGGGACGATCGGTCGGGCGATGACGTGCAGACGCGTGCCCAGCGGCTGGGCGGAATCCGGGGCAAAGTTCACGATGATGCTGGCGGCGCGGCGGTCGAGGCGGATGCGGCGGGCCAGCCAGGCCAGCCAGCCCTGGGCCTGGATGCCCCAATCCCAGCGGGCGGCCAGCGGAAAGCTGAGGTTGAACGGAAAGTCGGATTGCTCGTGGGCGGCGATTCGCGAACCCCAGGCGTGAATCGCGGCCAGCCACGTCGCCGAGTCTGTGGGAGCGGCGGCGCCGAGCACGGCGTCGCGCCAATCGAGCCAGGGCATGGCGGCCCAGCGCCGCGCAAGCGCCGCCGGGTCGGCCGGCGCGGCCGGCTCGATCGTGCCGGCGTGCCAGGCGCCGGCGTCGGGGCGCGCGAGGGCGCTGCGCGCGGCGCCCAGCATGCCGTGCAGATCTCGCAGGGCGGGGGCGAAGCACTCGAAATTGGCGGCGGTGGGGCCGGGCAGCTGGGCCGTCGGCAGACCGAAGAAGAGCGCGAAGGGGAAGCGCCGCCCGCGCGCGTCGCCGCCGAAGTCCGAAAGGACGAAGCCAACGGTGGTGGCGGAGCGCGGCACGCGCAGCAGCCCGACCGAGCAGCCGAGTGGACGATATTCACCGCCGCCGGCGGCGGCCTGGTGTTTTGCAAATCCCTGAATCAGCCAATCTGAAAACTCGTGCGCGAAGGGTGCGGGATCGGGCGCGGCGACGTAGTCGGCGTGGGCCGGCAGCTTGCCGAACCAGCGCACGCGGCCGTCCAGCCCGCCACGGCCGCCGCCGAAGAGCCGCCCGAGTCCTTCAAAGACGCGCTTCACGGGGTCCATCCCGAATGGGGACACATGCTAGGGCAGCCGTCCGAGGTAGTCGCGGAGGTCGGGTCCGCTGACGCCGCGCAGTGTCCAGCCGATTCCGAGGAAGCAGAATTCCTGGTTTCCCTCGCGGGTCACTTCGAAGGCGTGAATCGTGACGAAATCGAACTTTCGGCCGTCCGCGCCAGGCTCATTTGCGCGGTGGATGAACGTAATGAGATGCACAGGCGGATCGGCGAACGGCTCCTCCAGCCCGGCCGGCTTGAGCGTCACACCGGCCTTTGGAACGAACTGAAGACTGAAGCGCCCCGCGCCGCTGACCGGCTGCGGCTTGAGCGCCTGGTACACGTCTCCGGCGCGGATGGTGACGCTCTCGGCGCCCACGGTGAGTGTGAACTGAGAGGTGCAGTCAGCCACGTTTACCTGCTTGCGATTGGGGAATCGGGCAGCGAGTCGGCTGTTGAGGTCGACCACCTGCGTGCGACCGAAATCCTCGGTCAGCGGCTCGATCTCGACCGTGGCGGCGCTGAGCATGGCCCGCAACTCGCACACGCGCTTGACGTCCGCCCCGACGCTGACGCCCCCGCAGCCGCCAAGGAACTCGTTGAGTTTCTCGGCGCGGGATTGCAGGGTGGGCAGTTCGCGGCAGCGATCGGAGAGCGGCTTGGCGGCAGCCGTGGCGATTTCGCGGGTGATGCCGTCGGCGAGGCGCTTGCAGCAATCGGACTCGTACTTCACCGCGGCTCGAAGCGCGGGCAGCTCCTGCCAGCCGAACTTTTCGCGGAAGCGCCCGAAGCGGGCGAAAGGGCTGCCGCCGGCAGGCGCGGCGCTGCGGCCGTCGCGGGCGGCGATGGCGGCTTCGAGGTCGCGCGCCAGCTCGCCCCAGGCGGTACGCAGGTCGGCCTCCACTTCCGGGAAGGGCACGCGCCGCTCATCCTTGGAGCGCACCACGCGCAGCCCGGCGAAGACGGCGTTGAGGTTGTCGTTGATCGGTCGCGCCAGCGGTGCGAAAGTCGGCGGATTGGTAGCATGCTCGATCCAGTAGCCGCTGCCGCTGGTGGCGTCGCGCTCGTAAAAGCCGGCCCGCAGCACATGGTGCGTGAACTCGGCGACGGCGGTTGTCCACTCGGCCCGGCGGTCGGGCCCGGGCATCACGGCGTCGCCATCGGGCGCGAGCACCGGCGCGGCCCAGGTATCCACGGCTTTGCGCCACGCCGCGGCGTAGGCGCGGGCGTAGACGCCGAAGGCGTCCTCCAGCTGCGCGCGGGCCTTGTCGGCGATTTGCAGGTCGAACAGGTCGTCCGGGATTCCGGTCTTCCGGTCCAGCAGCAGCGCCGTGGTCACGGCGACGTTGCCAAGGAACTGTGAGGTGGCGGCGCGCGGGACGGCGCGGTCCGTGACGGCCGGAGCATCGCTGACCGGGTCATCGTCCGGGCCGGCAACGCGCGCGTCGCCGGAGGCTTCCGGGCGCGGCTGGGTGGTCGGGGCGGGCGCGCCGCGAGCGAAACTCATGGAGTAGACCGAACTGAGCGGCGTGTTCCAGTCAGCGACGACTTCGGCAAGGCCCCAATCGCGCTGGGCGGGGGCCTGCGCGACGAAGGCGCGCAGCAGGCGCGTCGCCCGCAGCCGCCACGCGACCGCATAGACCTGGTCGCCGCGCTCCTGCAATTCGCGCGCGTCCCAGCCGGTGAGCGTCGGACGGAGGCGGAGCGGATCGCCCGTGCCGGCCGGTCGATCTTCGCCGGCCGGAAGCAGGGCGGCGCGGCAGGCGCGGATGGCGTCTTCGAGATTTGCGAGGGGCAGCGGATCGGCGGAGGCGGCCGCGGCGAACTGGGCGTCATAGGCGCCGAGACGGTCGCGCACCTTCTCGGCCTCGACGGTCCAGGTCAGCCGACCGTTGTCGGCGAGATTCAGGATGTTTCGAAGCCGCTCGCCCGGCAGGCCGACGAAGGTGTCGGGCGGGCGCGCGGCGCCGGCGGACGGCAGGTCGGCGACGGCGAACGCCTCTTTGGCGACCCCGACGTCTCCGAGCGTGGTCGCGAAGGCGGCGTCCAGTTCGGCGTCGAGCCGTGCGACCGGCTCGGGCAACTTGCCGCCGCAGGCGCTCGTTCCGTCGGCAAGCTCGCGCAGCAGCGAGCGCCAGCCGCTTTCGCGGTGCTGGATCAGCAGCGTCCACAGCTCGGAAGACTCGATCCGCGCTTCGCCCTCCTTGACGCGCTCGAGCGCGCGGCTGAAGCGCGCGTACAGCTCGCGGTAGCGGGCAGAGAACTCGTCAGCGGTCTCGACGTCGCGAGCGGATTCGTGGGTCTGCGCAAGGCGCAGGAAATCGTCGTAGGCCTGCCGGGCGGCCTGCGCGGCGCGCGCGAGGCCGGCGTAGCGGCCCAGGCGCTCGGCCGGCGCGCTGCGTCCGAAGCGCTCCAGCCTGGCGCGGCCCTCGAGCACGCGGCGCAGTGAGCGCACGGCGGCGTCTGCGCCGTGCCGCCGGAAGGGTGCCGCGGGATTGCCGACGCGGGCATCGGAGGACGAGAGCGATTCGACCCAGGCGCGCGCCACGGCGGCGAAGGTCATGCCACCGGAGGGTGTGGCGGTCGGCGCCGTCGTGGCGGCGCGCGCGGCGTTTGCGGCCTCGGGCGGGCGCTCCTCGGCGGCCGCGGCGGGCACGTCGGCAGGGGCGTCCGGTTCGACCGGAGCGGCCCAGTCGATCATGGCGATGCCCGAGCCGTCGGGCGCTCCGGCCAGGCGGGCCATGCCGGCGAAGTCGTCGTAGGTGAGGCACTCCGCACTGCGCGGCGCATCTCCGGCGGCGTGCCACTTCACGAAGGCGCGCGCCGCGGCGACGACGGCGTCATCGGGGACGCGGCCCTCGGCGGCGGCGGAGTCCTCGAGTGCGCGGGCGGTCTGCTCGGCCAGTGCGGGCATCAGGACGCGATCAAACAGGCCGGCGCGGATTCGCTGCAGGTGACGGCGCGGTCGCTCCGGCGAGATGAACGTCGAGAGGATGCGGGCGGCCCAGCGCGCTTCGCGGAGGCGCTCCTCGTCGCGCGTCAGCAGGGCCGCCTGGCGCAGCGCTTCGACAGGGGAGAGGTCGCGCGATTTCTCGAAGCGGTTGGCCAGCGCGTGCTCGCGCGGCAGCGCGATGATCTCGGCAAAGCGCTGGTGGCTCCAGAGGAAGCCCCAGATGCCCAGCACCAGCATCAGCACGCTGCCGACGCCCAGGCCGATCGCCAGTGTGCGATTTCGGCGGAGCTGCGCCTCGTTGCGATAGACGAGTCCCTGCTCGGGGGCGACCTTCTTCTGGAGCAGGTCCTTCAGGAAGTGCGGCTCGGGCTTTTCGTAGAGTTTCTCGAGGCCGCGCAGCACGTCCGAAACGCCGCCCTCGCGCGAGAGCAGGCGGTCATCCTGCGTGGCGCTGGTGAAATACACGCCGCGGAACAACAGTTGGCTGACGCCGCGGGTGTTGCGCAACTGCGGAAAGACGGTGACAATGTACTCGTGGAGCGGACCGCCGATCTCGCGGAAGTGCTCCGGGAAGCAGTAGGCGTTTTCGAGCGAGCGGTCGTCGTCGGCCTCGTGCAGGCGCTTGTGGCGCAGCGCGGCCAGGCGGCGCTCGAGGTCGGCGAAGTCGTTGCGGAAGCCGTCGGGGTCGTAGGGGGCGTTGAAGGTGCCGGGGCGGGACCAGCCGCTGATCTGGTTTCGCAGCAGCAGGTCACGGCCGACCTTGCGATAGAACTCGACGAATCCCGGCAGCAGGTCGCACTTGGTGACGATGATGTAGGTCGGGAAGGTGACGCCCAGGTGCATCTGCAGCTCGCGCAGGCGGAGTTGCATGTTTTCGGCGTCGCGGCGGCGTTTTTCGGGGTTGCCGAGCAGGTCCTCCACGGAGACGCACACCAGCGCCCCGTTGATGGGGCAGGCCGGGCGGCCGCGGGCGATGATCTTGAGCATGCCCAGCCAGGTGCGGTGACCGGCGGCTTCCTGCGGGTTCACCAGCTTGCCGGCCATGTCGATGAAGATCATGTTCTCGGTGAACCACCAGTTGTAGTCCTTGGTGCCGAGCGACACGCCGCCGTCGCTGATTTCCTCCGGCCGGCCGAGCGGGAACTGCAACCCGGATTCGTCGATCAGCTTGGTCTTTCCGCAGCCGGAGTCGCCCACGACGATGTACCACGGCATGTCGTAGACGCGGTAGCCGTGGCGGCGCATCTCCTCGACGGCGCGGCGGAACTTGTCGTTCATCTCGCGCACGTCGCCGTCGCCCGCACCCATCGCGGTCGGGCGATCCGCGCCGGCGGCGCGCAGGGCGCGCGCCATCCGCTCGTGACGGCGGCGCGAGATCCAGCGGCGCAGGCCGAGGATGCCCAGCACCAGCAGCGCCAGGCCTGCCAGAACGATGACCATGGCCACGATGGCGCCGACCGTGCTGAGGCCGAACATCTGGCGGAACATGGCGAACGCGCCGACGCCAAGGCCGAGCGGCACAGCCACCAGGAACACGGAAGTGATGGCGCGCAGCTCGCCGGGCAGCTCGCGGTAGGCGTTGAGCATCGAGCGCATGCGGTCCAGCACGGTCGTCCGTCCTTTCGAGAGCCGTTCTTCACGGGCGGCGTCTCCGCCCGTCACGCCCGGCCGCCCCGGCGGAGCGGCCGCATCTGTCAGCGGGCGGCGTCCGCGGCGGCCGCCTCGTCCCAGGTCTGCGCCGCGGTCTGAATCGCCCCGGTCGCCGATCGCCAGGCGACCTGGTAAGCCACGACGGTTCCAATCAACAGCACTGCGAAGACGCTGAGCACCAGCACCAGCGGCGTGCGGAGGTCGTACTGCGCCGGGCGATCGACGGTGTGCGCGTAGGTTTCGGGGAAGAGGCGGTCGTCGCGCAGGTCGCGCTGCCCGGGCAGCATCAGGTATATCTGGCGGGCGTAGTCCTCGAGCGCCTCGGCTTCGAGCTCGCCGGCGAAACCCAGACGCATGCAGGTGTAATACAGCCCCAGTTGCTCGGCCAGCAGCGGGGCGTCGTCGCGCTTCATTCGCGAAGCGGTGTCATACAGCTGGCGCAGCTCGTTGCAGTCGCGGAAGAAGAGGTTGCCGCCGAGGGCCTGCGGATGCGCGAGGCCGTCCTTTGAGGTCTCGAGCCGGTGCTCCAGCCAGTAGTGGCGGCCGGGCCACTCGAGGTGCACCATCCGCCGGTCCACAAAGTAGGTCAGCATGGCGCGGATGCGCTCGATCCAGGCGCGTTCGGCGTCGCCGTCGGCGCGGACGATGTCCTCGGCCTCGCGGAAGGCGGCGAGAATCTGCGCCCGCACGCTTTCGGGACGCAGCTCCTGCCCGGCGCGGACCTGCCGCGCTACCTGGATCGTGGCCGCAAAGACCGGCCAGCACGCTTTCGAGAGCAGTTGATCGGTCGCCATCGTCCGCTATCCCCGGCGCAACAGGACATAAAGGGTGGGGCGGAAGTTCTCGAAGGCCTCGCGCTGCCCGCGCTTCATGGTCAGGCAGATGGCGCGGTCGTTCTCGCACTCCAGCCAGTAATTCCGCATTCCGGTGACGGCGGCCTTGTCGATCCAGAAGAAGTGCCGTCCGGGGCGCTGCGGCACGCCCGCCGGCGCCGCCCGCGCTCGCAGCACCAGCCCCTGGGTCGCATCGAGCACCAGTTGCGCCGCGCGGGTCGGCGAGCCGAGCTTCATGTCGAAGCTCTGGTAGATGAACTGGAGCAGATCATCGGCCCGCTCGTGCTCGCTGGACTCCAGCGCGATGTACATGTCCAGCTTCTGCTCGATCCAACTGGGCTTTAGCTCGACAGACAGCCCCTCGACCCCGCGCGCATCCGAGACGCGCACGAAAGGAATCGCCTCGCAGTTCTCCGGACTGAGCCACTCCAGCAACCGGCGCACGCGGTCGCGGACCGCCTCCAGCGCCCGGCCGGGATAATCGTGGTCGTAGGGCGGGATGCTCTCGGGCGAAAGCTGTGTCTCGTCGCAGATCGACAGCGCTCCGGCCGCGGCGCTCAGCTCAACGTAAAGGTCGTAGGGGTGCAGCAGCGGGGCTGATTCCAGCGCCCGCAGGCGCGTGCGCACGCCGTTGAGAATGTGAATCTTGAGCAGGTGATCGACGTGCCCGCCGCCGGCGGCGCTGAGGCTCAGCCGCTGCTCGCGGGCCTGGCGGGCCAGTTCGTCGCCCTTGCCCTCGACCGAGCCGAGAATGCCGATGAACAGCCGGTTCAGCTCGGGGTTGCCCTGGATGGCCAGGTGCGGGCCTGTCAACTCGGGGATGAATTCGGGCGGCGAGCCGGAGCGGCTGCTGCGGCGCACGGCGCCGATCCGCAGAACGTCGTAGCCGGTGAGGTCGTCGCGGCCGGTGAAGAGCCGCGCGCGGAGGCGGCGGACGAGAATGCGTTGCTGGTTGTCGCCGCCGTTCTCATCGCGGGCAAAGACGGGCACGGCCTCGAAGCGTGGGTTGCCGGTGGTTTCCTGCGGGGTCGTGATCGAGACCGCGTTCGCGCGGACGGGGTCGTACTGCGGCACGCCGATCAGGATGTCGAGCGTGCCGCCGGCGTCCTCCAGCGGCTGCTGGAAGTTCAGCGGCTCAACGCCGGCGTTTTCCGGGACGCGGATCCAGGTGCCGTCCTTCATCCGCAGGATGCACTCGTCGAGCCGCAGCGTGAAGCTCTCGAGCGCGTCGGCGGCGTAGCCCAACTCGAGGATGCCCCAGCCGAATGCCCGGAAGGCCCGCACGCCCAGGTCGGCCTGCGCATCGACCCAGCGCCGGTCGAGCTGCATGTGCTGCGGCCGGAGGAACATCCCCTCGTGCCAGTGCACCGCGTTCCATTGCGACATCAGCGGCTCCGTCCGAAAGGCCCGTGCTCGCGCTACTTCGATCGTGACAGGTCGCGCCCGCCGACGTGCACGACGTACGGGTCGGGGCCGCCCAGCTCGATCTCCAGGATGACCGGACGCGTGGGGCGCACGGCGTTGCGCTCATCCTGGTAGCGGGCGAAAATGAAGATCGAGGAGTCCTCGGGAGCCTTGCCCCAGCGCACCAGCCGCGGTTCGGCCGGGCTGAGGAAGCCCGGCAGCGGCGGGCCGAGCTTCGTGCCGTACAGGGATTCGGAGTCGGTAAAGTAGCGCACCTGCGAGAGCGGCAGGTTGTAGGGGGTCGTGCCGCGGTTGGATTCAGCGGCGCTGAACCACTCAAGCGAGTTGATCGCGGCGCTTTTCGGATCGAGCTGCGGGTTGCGCTTCACGTCGTCCGGCGTGACCAGCACGACCGCCACGTCGAGCGGCCGGCCGGCGGACTTTTCGTCGATCGTGTTGATGCGCTCCTCGCGGGTGAACTGGATGTTCACGGTTTCGGCGCAGCCGCTGACCAGCGCCAGCAGCGCGGCGGCGCCCAGCAATGTCCGGCTCCTCATGGTTTGTCAGGCTCCCTTCGTCATGGATTCAAAGGTCTCGGCGATTTTCTTGCCGCGATGCTGGGCCAACTCCCGGGCGATCAACGCCGGCCCGTTCAGCTCGGTCGCGAACTTCGCCAGCGTCGCCGTGCGCCACTCGCGCTGACGGTCGGTCAGGAATTCGCGCAGCGTCTTGTACACGAAGTCGCCGTCCAGCACGGCATCGGTGCCGATCAGCGCCGCGCGCAGCCACTGCTGCATGACGCGCAGCCGCTGCTGCACGATGCGCTCCGCGCCAGCCTTGGGAGACATCGCATTGCGGATCAGGTCGCCGAGCGGCGGTGCGCTAGGGTTCAAGTAAGCCTGGCATTGCTCCTTGAACTGCGGCAGGTCCTCGACGCGCCGCCGCATCACGTAGCACACCAGCTCATTCACGTTGGAGGCCGCATCCGCCATCAGCTCAAACAGGTTCACCAGGCGCACCACGATCGGCTGATCCACGGACTCCGTTTCGAGCACCGGCTTGATCTTCATGTCGCGGATGCGCGTCGCCAGCCAGACCGGCACGCCGGAGGCGTCAAATCCGGCCCCGGTCTCACGCGCCGCTCCGGCGGCGCCGCGGGCCTCGGCCAGTTGCGTCGCGAATTCAGCCTCCCGGGCCGTGGCCGCCTGCTGAAGCTCGATCACGCGCCGCTGTAGTTCGGCGACGCGGCCCTCCTGCGCGGCCGCCCCGCCGGCGCTCTGGGCGGCGGTGAGCCGCGCCTCGTCTACCTTGCGCTGGGCGGCTTCGGCGTCGCGTCGCAGGGCCTCGATCTCGGCGTCGCGATCGGTGACGCGTTTTTGCGCCTCGGCGAGCTGGGTTCGGGTCTGCTGCAGCGAGTTCTGAACGGTGCGGGCGGCCTCTTCCTCGCCCTTGAGGCGGGCCGCGAGGCGGGATTGCTCGCTCTGGGATTCGGCCAACTGAAGCCTGAGTTGGGCGGTCTCGTCCTGTAACGCGGTGAATTTTCGGCGCAGCTCTTCGGCCGCCTGGGCCGCCCCGGCGGCGGCGCGGTCCTCGGCGGCGATTCCCTCCAGCAGGCGCACGACGGCCGGCAGGCGCTCTCCCGGGGGCAGCCCGAACAGCACTTTCCGAAGGTCCGCGTCCCGGTTTCCGTCGGCACTCAAGGGCAGCCCCGAAATTATCAGATGGGCCGTGAATCTCGTCGCGGCACGTCGCCTGCGCGAGTATAACCCGCGGCGCAGCAATCGACTATGCTCGCTGAGATTCAGCTTGACACTGGTCGGCGCGCGGGCCAACATCTACTGGAGAAGCGCCGTTACCGCGCAACCGTGCGCGGCTTCCGCGCATTTCCTTTCGCGTCGCGGCGATCCGCGGAGGCGCTGCCTCCACCGCCCGACCGTCTCTGACCCGGGGAGTCGGCCATGTGCCCGCTTCGATCCTGTCCTATCGGCGGTTTGGTTGCGATGTGCTTTGTCGTCGCGGCCGCCGCTCCTGCCCTGGCGCGCGACGTCGCGCTCTCCGCGTTCGAACTGGTTCCGCCGCGCGTGACGGTCACGATCGCCAACCCGTGCGTTTCGTCGCCGGGCGGCGGCACCGGAGCCTGCTGCCTGCCGGATGGCACGTGCACGCAGGGCGTGACCAGCGACTTCTGCACGACGAACCTGGGCGGGATTTATCAGGGTCCTGCAACCACTTGCGCAGGCGTGACTTGCACGGGCTGCGGCAATTTCAGCATCCAGATTTTCCGTGATCTGAACGGCAATGACACGATCGATCTGGGGACGGATGAGCTTCTCAAGGAGCTGCTGCCGGCGATTCCCGGCGACCCGCGCGACTTCGTCGCCCCAACGGCCGTCGGCGCCACGATCGTGGACTTGACCGGCTTTTCGAGCGCCCTGAGCACGCTGCCGCCGAACAACCGTCTCCGCAACGGCGACCGCCTGCTGGCGCGCGCCGTTATCACGGATGACGACAACACGAACAATGAAGCGGGCAACGCCGCGATCGTGGTGGTGACGGTCACGTTCGACGCGGTGGCGCCGCTGACGCTCAGCCCGGACGGGGCGGCGCCGGTGATCCGGTACGCGATTGCCGCACCCGCGGCGGTTCCGCCGATCAACGTCGGCTGGACGGTGCGCGGCGCGCCCGGCCCGACGCAGGTTCTCAGCGATCTGTCGCAACTGACGCCGGGTCCGCATGTGGTGACGCTGGCCGACGCCGGTCCGCCGGAGTCGCTGCGGACGTTTCTCGACAATCTTGGCGACGGCGGGCGGATTGCGAACGGCGACACCATCGCGGCCGGATTGGCGACGAACCTGCCGCCAGCCTTTACGCCGGTGGGCAGCAACGTCGCCGCGGCCGTCAGCGTGGACATCACGGCGCTGATCCCGGGCGCCACGCCGCGCCTGCAATATCGCGTTTTTTCACCGGGTCGCGTGAATTCGTTCACGCTGGACCTTTTCCGCAACGGCGGATTGGTGACAACGCCGCCGGAGCGCATCCCGCTGGCGCCGGGCGCGACCAATTTTGATCCGGGCGCTGCGCGGGACGTGCTGCTGAACGCGGCCGCGTTTCAGGCGCCGCTGTCGGGTCTGCCGGACGGTTCGCGCGTGAGCAACGGCGACACGCTGCGCGTGCAGATCCCGGGGGGACTGGGGTATGCCCCGGAGCCCAGCCCGGAAACGCCGGTGACGGTGACGGTGAACGCCACCGCATTCGCCTTTGACAGCGTTAGCGACGACGGCGCGAGCCGCAACGTACGGATCAGCTACGAGATCGACGCCCCGGCGATCATCAACTCGTTCGGCGTCGAGCTTCGCCGCGGCGGCGTGCTGCTGGGCACGCTCAGCGGCCTGAACGATGGTGCGGGAGATTTTGAGCCGGGGCCGCATGCGAATCGGCCGCTCTCCTCGCCGGAGTTCGCCGCAGCGCTCAACGCGCTGGCCAACGGCGATCGGGTTCGCAACGGCGAGCTATTGACCGGGCGCCTGACGGTGCCGCCCGGGACGCTCGGCACGCAGGAGGCGTCCGGCGCCGCGGCGGTGACGATCAACGTCACAAACTTCGATTTCAGCAACACGGACGGGTCCGGCGCGGTGTTCTCCTACAACGTGTCCGCGCCGGCCCGGATCAACAGCTTCGCCCTGAACCTTGTCCGCGACGCGAACGGAAACGCAGCGGCGGACGGCGCGGACGCGACGCTCGGCGCGCTGTCGTTCAATGGCGGCAACGCCGCGGATGAGAGCCTGCTGACGCTCGGGGCGCACCTGAACGTATCGATTGAGAATCTGCGCGGCGTGCTCGACGCGCTGACGCCGGGCAATCGCGTCGCTGACGGGCAGCGGCTGTTCGCCGTGCCGTCGACGGCGGATGCTGCGGTGCAGTCGGTGGGCGGGAAGGTTGCTGCGGTTCAAATTCGCCTGCTGCCGCTGACGGTTGATCCGACCGGAGTCAGCGTGGCGATGCCGTACGAGATCCTGGCGCCGGGCCGGATTGAGAACTTTGTAGCGCGCGTTGGCAGCGACACGGATCCGCTCAACCCCGGTCTCGACGACCTGCCCGGCACGGCGGATGACTCGCAGGTGCTCGCTGCAGAGACGCTGGCAGCGGCGGCGGTGCTGCCGGGGTCGAATGTCGTGAACCTGGCGTTCGCGAAGTCGCTGATGGATCCGATCCGCACGGAAAACTACGTGGCCACGCTCGATCTGGACAAGAACCAGGTCAGCGCCGTACCGGAATCGGCGGTCGGGATCAACGCCGACGTGGACGACAACATCCAGTTGTTTACGATCACGCCGCGGGTAAGCCTGATCAGCCTCACGCTGGGCACCGCGCCCAACGGCGATCGCCTGGCGCTGGTCAACTATCGCGTCACGCAGTCGCTGGCGAAGTCCTTCGGGCTGGAGTTCCGGTTGATCCGCGACGGCGGCGTGCGGGCGGTGTACACCCGCCTGGTGACCGATCCGGCGGTGCGCGACGCGGGTGAGTTCCAGTTCTCTGACAACCTGACCAGTTCGCTTTCGGCGGCGGCGGTGGACCTCCGCGACGGCGACACGCTGTGCGTGCGGCTGTTCAAGACCGATCCTGCCAATCCGGACCAGTTCGTCGCGCCGACGGAGCTATGTGCGCTGGTGCGCGTCGATCTGCGGGCGGTGAGCTTCGCCGTCACGTCGCTGGTCGAGGCCGGCGCGGGCGCGGTGGATCCGAGCGAAGCCAAGCGCAACGAGCGCGCCGTGGGCCGCGTGACCTACGCGGTCGACGGTCCGGCCAGCGTTGCGCCGTTCAACATCGAGATCGTGCTGCTCGACGGCGGCGCGGAGAAGCGCGTGGCGCTGCAGCGCGTCAACAGCCCGCTGGTGCTGGCGCCGGGCACGCACTCGCTGGAGATCAAGTTCGGCGCTGCGCTGGCCGCGCTGGGCGCGCCGGCCACCGGTCCGCTGACGCTGATCGCGCGGATTGACGCCACGGCGGAAATCCCGGAGAGCGACGAGGCCAACAACGAGGCGCGGGTTGATGACTTCATCTACCCGGTGGACCTGCGGGCGATTTCACTGACGTTTACGAGCGCGACGAACTTCGACCAGGAGCAGGCCGACGCGGGACGCGAGTCCGCCTTCGGTGTCAAGGTCGCATTTGAGGTGACGCAGAACACGCTGAATTCGCCCTTCCAGGTGCGCACCTTTGCGGTGACCCGTGGGCAGGGCGAGACGAACGATACGTTCGTCGAACTGACGATGGTGAGCACGCAGGTCAACGGCGCTCCGCTGGGCGGAGCGTTGCCGGTCGGTGCGCACACGCTGACGGCGGTAGTGCTCGGGCCGTCGGTGGCGCAGGTCGCTTCGGACACCTTCATCGTGCTGGTGCGGTTCGACGCCGCGCCGGACGCGGACGGCAAGTTCAGCAACGGCGCCATTCGCGAAATCGACGAGCGCAACAACGAGGTCAGCCGACAGTCGGTCGGCACGAACCTGGCGGTGGATTCCGACGGCGACGGACTGACCGACGCCGAGGAGGTCCGCGGCTTCTTCGTGTCGCGTTACACGGTGTCGCAGTTCGAGGAGCCGCTGACGCCGGAGGAGCGGCTCAAGAGCTTCGCCTGTGAACTGGACGGGCGGCTCGGCAACGGCCTGTTCCGCTGGCGCTGCCTGGTCCGCACCGATCCGCTCAACCCGGATACCGACGGCGACGGCATCAGCGATCTCGATGAGATCGTGACCTTCGCCATCGCGGCCGACGCCTCCGGGCGGGTCGAGGGCGCTGGGCAGTCCGGCACCGAGCCGCTGGTTGGCGGCGAGGGTTTTGCCCGCTTCCGCGCCCTGCGCATCTTCAGCGGCAAGCCCTTTGCGGGCATCCGCACGGATCCGACCCGCGCGGACACCGATGGTGACGGGTTGCCGGACTCGATTGACCCGGCGCCGCAGATCCGCCCGTCCCTGTTCAACGTGGCGCTGGCCGGGGCCGATGGTGACGTCGAGTTGCAGGCACGGTTGCTCAATTTTGACCAGGACGGCGACGGGTTCCTGGAAGCACCGGATGCGAATGGCGACGGCGTGCCTGACTTCACTCGCTTCAACGAGCTGACGATCGAGGGCCTGTTCGGGATCGATTTCAGCAATGACGGGACGCTGCGCGACGGGTTCGACCTGGGTGGCGTTGTGGCGGACAGCATCGAGAAGGATTACCTGGCGGATTTCGGCGTCACGGCCGACCAGGTGGCCACCTCGGATGATCCGGCCAAGCGCACCTTCGCGGGCCTGAGCGGCGTGGATCGTCGCACGCTGGCACCGCGGTTCGGCTCGTTCCGTGTCGGATCGTTCCAGTCGGGCAGCGGCAACGCGGCGCGCTACGCCCAGGTGGCGCGCGTCGCAGTCGTCTTCGGCCAGACGCCGGAGGCTACAGCACAGGGCATCGCCAGTGTCCCGCTGATGCGCCGCCCGACCGGTGACGCGGCGGAGCGCATCATCAATCGCCGCGGCAACGGCCGCATCGACCAGGTCGATGAGGCCCAGAGCTTCGAGAGCGTCATCACGCTGGGTACCTTCCCGGTGGACAACTGCCCCGGTGACCTGACGGACGCGGCCAGCAACACGTCGGTGCGGTTCAACCCGGAGCAGTCCGACATCGACAATGACGGCATCGGCGACACCTGCGATCCGGATGCGGACAACGACGGCGTGTCGGACGGCTTCGAGCGGCTCGTGACCTGCGGCGCCCCGTGCGGCGCAGGCGTGATCGCGGCCATGCCGCTGGTCCTGGCGGGTCTGCTCTCGGGCAAGTGGTGGCACCGCCGCCGCCCGCGACGGTAAGCCGGTGAAAAATCCGGGCGGGTGCGCAGCGGCCGGCTGAACGGCGACCCGCGAATCGGCCGTCGGCTTTTGTGGATTGCAAGACGGGCGTCGGCGACCGGGTTCCGGGCGCCGGCGCCCGCCGCTTTTCACGCGCCCGGCCTCCCGCATAGACTGTTATACGACGGTGGAGCGGGGAGGCCTGCTCCTCGTCACCGCCTGCCGCCTGCCTCCAGGGAGCCGTCATGCTTCGCCGATCATTCAGCACCGGGCTGTGCATCCTTCTCGCCGCAGGCCTGAGCCTCGGCGGCTGCCCGGAGGAATTTCGGATCGACATCGACGTGGACGATGATGATGACGGCGGGTTCGTGCTGAACCTGGCCGGGCTGGCCGCCGCGATCGGGCTGATCCAGATTGAGGATCCGCGCGAGGTGGTGCTGCCGCCGGCGATCGTGAACCAGGGCGACACGATCATCATCAATAACAACGTCACGGTGATCGTCAACGCGCAGCAGGACATCATCGTTGAGGATGTGCCGGATCGGCTGATCGTCGGATTCGAAAACCTGACCGAGTTTGACGTATACCTGAAGTACTTTGCCGACGGCGAACTGCAGGGCATCTTCATCTTCAGCGGCGAGACGCTGCTGCTGGAGTATCCGTGCCTTGACGAGATCGAGTTGCTGAGCGAGGACGACATTGACCCGTTCACCGGCGAATTCGTCCAGGGGTTCGACCTGTTCAGCGTGTATGAGCGCACCATCGACTTCGACTGCGGCGAGGCCTTCATCATCACGATTGACGAGCTGGACATCATCGCCGCGACGCAGTCGATCGAGTTGCTGATCCGCCCGTAGTCGCTCCCGGCCACACCCGGGGTTGGCGTTTCGGGAACCCGCCCATGAACCCGCCCGCCGAAGGCGTTGTTCGCGGTCGCTGCGGCTGCGGTCGCCGCCTGCGCATCCGCAATGCTCACGCCGGCGCGCACATCACCTGTCCCGGCTGCGGGCGATCGGTCGCGCTGAGCGCATCCGACGTGGCTGCGGGCGCGTTGCCGGACGAAGTGCTGTTCGTGGCGCCCGACGATGACCACGGGGTTCCGCCGCCGGAGGCGGGGCTGGTCGTCCACGACGCGCCGATCCGCCCGGCGCGCGCGGGATCGCGGCTCGGCCTGGCGCAGGTTGTCAACTTTGCGCACGAGGAGACGGCGCTCAGCTCGGCGCTGGGTGGATACTCCACCACCCCGCGATCGGCGGCGCTGGGGTATGGAGCGGCCGGCGCGGGTCAGCGCGTGGTGCGCGATTTCTGGACGGACCTGCTGGCCAGCTTCTACTTCGCGGGCGTGTGGAACAACGCGCTCAACCTGGTGCTCACCGCCGGCATGGTCGCGGTGCTGACGTCGCTGGCGGCGGCGGTTCCGCTGGCCGGGCTGCTGGTGCAGTTCTTCGTGCTGTTATACACGGTGCAGTTCAACTTCTCGGTGTTCGATTGCACGGTGCGCGGCGAGGACGAAGTGCCGTGGTTTCTCTCCGATTTCAATGTCTTTGAAGACATCGTCGCCCCGCTCGTTCGTATGGTGGTGGTGACGTTCTTCTGCGCGCTACCGGGAATCGTGTTTTTGTGGTTCGTGCGAAACCCGTCGGATGCGCAATGGGCGATCTACTACAGCCTGATCGCGGCAGGGTTTCTGCTGTGGCCGATCGCCATGATGGCCGTCATGCTCGAAGAGACGATTCTCTGCCTGCGGCCGGACGTTCTGATCCATGCGGTGGTCCGCATCGGGCCGAAGTACCTGGTCACCTGTCTGATGCTGTACGTGGTCGTGGCCGGCTGGGCGACGTTTCTGGGTCTGAACGTTCGTACCGGTTCGGTGACGGGCGACATGATCGTGGCGGTGGTGCGGCTGCTGATTGCGCCGCTCGTCAGCCTGTACTTCAGCTATGCGCTGTTCCGCACGGTCGGTCTGCTTTATCGGCACTTCCACGCCCGCCTTCCCTGGCGCACCTGATCGCGCGCCGCGCGCTTCCGAGTAGCGGCCGGATTCCCGGTAGATCAAACCCACCATTTAGCGGCGGCTTTCGCGGTAGGCGGGCAGAAGCCGCGCCCGCACAATCGACATGCAGACTCCGGCCGTCCACGTCGATGAATGCTGCGAGTCCACCGATCGCCGCCGGCAGGCGGGCGGCGGGCTGCGGGAGTCGTGATGTTTCGACAGGAAGGCGGTCCGACGGCCACACCGGATTCCGCGTCGATCCTCGTGATCGGCGCTCCGCTGCCCTTGCGCCTGGAGCTGTCGGCCGCGCTGGATCAGTTTGCCGAGCTGACCTGGGTCGATGCGGATGAGCTAGGTGAGGGCGCCGGCAACCTGCTGAGGCCCTTCGACCTGACGATTCTCGGATCCGACGAACTGGCGGAGGCGGCCGAAGCGCAGCTCGTGCTGCTGCAATCCCTGTGGGCCGAGCGCGAGATGGTGGTGCCCACGATCGCCATATGCGGCACCCCGCAGATCGCGGAGCGCTGGCTGGCGGCCGGGGTCGACGAGGTGGCGCTGCTGCCGCTGCGCCCGGTGGAGCTGCGGACGCGCATCCGGGCGCTGCAGCGGCTGGGCGTGGCGAACTCCGAACTGAACAACAGCCGCCGATTGCGGGCCGAGCAGACCCAGACGCTGCTGGCGCTGCTGGAGATCTCGACGGCGGGGGCGGTCGAGGAATCGACCGACGAGGTGATCGAGCGAATCACCTGCGCGGCCGCTCAGCTTGCCTTCGCGCAGCGCGCGGCATTGCTGCTACCCGCCGCCGGGGGGCGCGAGTTCATCGTGGCCGAAGCCGTCGGCGCCGATGCCGACGTGCGACGGCGCTGCCTGCCGCGGGATCGCGGCGTGGCGGCGGAGGCGATCGCCACGGGTCGCGCGGTGCGCGTGCGAAGCATCGGCGGGCGCAGCGCGGAGGCGTATTGCCTGCCGTGGAGCTCTCCCGGCGAGTACGTGGCCGTGCCGATTAGCGCCGGTCGCGCCGCGGACGGCGCGGATTTTCGCGGCGTGCTGCTGGTGGGCAGCCCCGGACAGGGGCGCTTCAGCGCGGGCACGGAGCAGGCGCTGGAGCTGGTGGGGAATTTCGCCGGTACGGCGATTGCCGGCCTGCTTTCGCGCTTCTGGCGCGAAGAGGCGCGCGACGGGCTGGTGCTGGCGCTGGTGGGGCTCACCGAGCGCCGCGACCACGACACCGCCCGCCACCTGGACCGCGTCACGGCCATCACGCTGCTGCTGGCGGAGGAGCTGCGTGGCCACGCGCGTTTCCCGCAGATCGACGACAGCTTCGTGCGCGAGCTGCGCCGCGCCGTGCCGTTGCACGACATTGGTAAGGTCGCCATTCCGGACAGCATCCTGCTCAAGCCGGGGCGGCTGACGGATGCGGAGATGCAGGTGATGCGGACGCACGCCGCCATCGGTGCGGACGCGATCGCAAGCGTGCGGGCGCGCATGCCCGGCTCGACGTTCGCCCGCATAGCGGAGGAAATCGCCCGGCATCACCACGAGTGGTACGACGGCAGCGGCTACCCCGATCGATTGGCCGGGCCGGCGATTCCGCTGGCGGCCCGGCTGGTGGCGGTGGCGGACGTCTATGACGCACTGACCAGCCGCCGCATCTACAAGCCGCCGGTCACGCACGAGGCCGCCTGTGACATCATCCGCCACGGAATCGGCACGCAGTTTGATCCGATCATCGGCGAGGCGTTGCTGCGGCGCGAGGCGGATGTTCGCCGCCTGGCCGAAGCGCTATCTGACGAAGCCGCGACGATCGACCCGTCGATCCAGAGCATCATGCCGATGGACTGGATCCTGCGCCACACGCCGCGCCCGTTCGAGTTTCTCGACTCGAACGGGGCTTGACGTCCCGCCGCGCGCACGATCGCCTTTCGCAGAACGGCGGCGTTAGGGCAGGGCCTGCAGCACAACCCCGCTGTACGGCGTGATCTCGATGGTCAGCATCCCGCCCGCATCCGCTCGGATCGTCTCTCCGTCGGCGTGGCGGGCTTCGTCGTCGGCCCCGGTCGGTGTTGAGAACACGACCCGCCAGCGCTGTGCTGCGCCGACGCCGAGCGGAACCAGCGCCGCACGCGGATTGACCGAGCCGTTGAGCACCACGAGCACCTGTTCATCGTCCGTGCTGCGCAGAAACGCCCACACGTCGGCAAAGTCGTCGGTCAGCAGCGTGCGGAACGCGCCGCGCCGCAGCGCCGGCTGCGCGTTGCGCAGCGCGATGGCGCGCTGGTAAAAGGCCCGGTGATCCGCCATCACGAAGTTGTCGTGCGGGTTCTCATAAGGCTCTAGATCCTTCCACAACATCGGCTTGCGGCAGGTGGGGTCATCCGCTCCCCACATGCCGACCTCATCTCCGTACCAGATCATCGGCGCGCCGACGTAAGTCATTTGCAGCAACAGCAGCAAGCGGACACGCTGATAGCACACGGCGTCGGGCTTGTCGTTCCTGTAGTTCGGCCCGTTGTCTTGAACGCGGTTTTCCTGGTCGTAGGCGCGGTCCGGATTCAGCGCCATCGAGGCCACGCGGTCGGTGTCGTGGCTGTCGACCAGGTTCTGCATCACCAGCGTTGCCGCCCACGGATAGGCCAGTCGCAGCTCGCGCAGGCGGCGATCCAGCTCGCTGGCGGTGATCTTGCGCTCGCGGAAGAGCGCCCAGTCAATCGCGGGACGGGCGAACTCGTAATTCATAACGGCGTCGAAGTGGCGGCCGTCCAGCCAGTCCTCGGCACGATCCCAGATCTCGCCCACGATGTAGGCGTCCGGGTTGATCGACTTGACGTGCGCCCGCCACTTTTCCCAAAAGGGGAGCGGGATTTCGTTGGGCACGTCCAGCCGCCAGCCGTCAATGCCGTCGGAGGGGTCGCCGTCGCCGTCGGGGTCCATCCAGCGGCGTGTGACGTCGAAGATGTGGCGGACCAGCGATTCGCTGGCCAGGCCGTCGCGGGTCTTTCGGAACGCGGGCAGCCCGCCGAATCCGCCCCAGCCCTTGTACTCAAACGGCGTCCAGCTCGTGACGTCGAACCAATCCGCGTAGCGTGACCCGCGACCGTTCTTCAGCACGTCCGCGAACGCCGGATGGGCCGTGCCGACGTGGTTGAACACGCCGTCGAGAATGACGCGAAATCCCTGCGCCTTGGCCTTCTTCAGAAACGCCAGAAAGATCCGGTCGCTGCGGGTCCAGCGCCAGGTCTGGGCGTCGAGCAGGTCTTCGCGCGCCGCGATCTCGGCGTAGTCGTCCGCAGCGCCGGCGCCGTAGTGCGGGTCGATGTGGAGGTAGTTGGTGGCGTCGTACTTGTGGTGGGTCTCGGCGATGAAGACCGGGTTCAGGTAGATCGCGTTGACGCCCAGCTCGTGCAGGTAGGGGAGCGACTGCTCCAGACCGGCGATGTCGCCGCCGTAAAGCCGCCGGAACACGAATGAATCGTAGAACGTTTCGCCGGTGCGGGCCTCGTAATCGGCCGTGGCGAACCAGTCGCTGGTCCACGGATGGGCATGGGGCGGATCGTTGCCGCGATCGCCGTTGCGGAAGCGATCCACCATGACCTGGTACCACACCGCGTCTTTGGCCCAGTCGGGCGTCTGAAACATGCCGCGTGCTTCCGATGGGGATTGATAGGTCCGGGCCGTGCTGCGCTGCGTCGCGCCATCCGTGAGCACGAATGAATACTCGACCGCCCCGCGCCGCGGAAGCGGCGTGTGGGCTTCCCAGGTCGAGAACAGCGGTCCTTCGTCCGCCAGCGCCATCGCCGTTCGCGCGCCGCCGCGGATCACCAGCTCAACACCCTCCACGTCCCGCGCCAGGGTTCGAATGCGCACCAGTGCGTGCCGGTCATCCAGGCGCTGCCAGTACTGGGCACGGGCCGAATCATGCTCCACGCCAACGGCGTCGATCACGCCGTCGCCGCGCTGTGCGGCGGACTCGCGCAATCCCGCGAGCGCCCCCAGCCTCAGCACCGAGTTGAAGCCTCCGTGATTATCCGGCTCGCGGTCGTCATTCCGCGGGTCCGCGATCCAGTGCTCGCCGTCCACGACGAACTTGTAGGCGTGCATGCCCGAGCCCAGCACCAGCGTGCCGGTCCACAGGTCGCCGGTGTCCCGCACCAGCGGCATCGCTTCGCGATCCCAGCGGTTGAAGCTGCCGGCGACAGACACGCTTCTGGCCGACCGCGGCCCGACGAAGCGGAATGTCGCGTCCCATCCGCCCTCAGCGCGCGGTGCAGCGCGGACCGAGCCGATCATCATCACTGCCCGAGCGGTGGATTCGGGTTCGAGCGGCGGCGCGGGCGGCCAGCCGCGATCAGCGCTGCCGCAACCGAGGACGATCGTGGTCAGGCTCACCAATGAGATGAGCCATGCGGCGCGCCGAGAAAAGGTGATGGGGTTCATGTTGCGATAATAACGGCCTCAGAATCTCGCGTCCCGCATTCTTTTCGGGGGTTTCAAGTATCAGGACACCCGGCTACGATATCGGTCACGGAGGAGGGAAGCGCGCTTCGATCCGCGTATGCGCTGCGGTCGGTGCGATTCCTCAGTGAGTGCGAGTTCGGACGTGACGCCCATTGGGCATGGGGCGTCCTTTGCCTTGGGTGCGCTGCGCGCCATTGGGCGCGACGGGTCACCTGGGCCGGCCGATGTCGCCATCTGGATTAACGAAACCGTCGTGAGGCGATCAACCCCTCCGCGCCGCGCGCGGGATGGATGGAGGCGCCATGCTCTCGGACCAGTCTCACGTCGCGGCGGCGCTGTGCCGCGCGCGGCGCTCGTTTCACTCGATCGCCAATCGTCGTGCATTGTCGCTTGCTGCCGCCTGCTGCGCGATGCTGCTCGTTTTCGGCGCGTTTCGAACAGAAGCACAGGACGGCGGCGCAACGCTTGGGGCGGCGCCGCCGCCAACAGCGCCCGGTGCGCTGCCCGGCTCCGGAGATGACGGGCCGTCGGAAGACGGCGGTCCGGATGACGCCGGCGCGAGTCCCGCCCCGGCGGGCGATGACGGAATGAGCGACGAAGCTCCACCGCCGACCGGCTACAACGGGCCGTTTGTTCCAATCGTTCAGCCGGCCGACTGGAGCGATGACTGGCTGACCGATCCGCCGGAGGACGTGCTGGCGGGTGGTGGTTCGGGATTGCGCCGCCGGCCGTTTATCGCATTTTCATTCGCAAGCGCCGACCTCTATCAGCGGGCCGACCGCAACCGGTTCTACGAGGTGCTGGTGCTGCACTACAACACCGCGCCGACATCGGCGGCGTCGCCGGGCTATTTCCAGTTCTGGGAAACCTACCGGGCGCAGGTCCGGGCGGTGAACCCGTCGGCGGCGCTGGGCGTGTACTTCAGCGCCATCACGACGCAAAGCCCGACCGAGCCCCAGCACTACCCGTATCCGAGCACGGATTATTCCAACGGGCAGTTCGTTTGCCTGCACGGCACGAACGCCAACCTGTACGACCCGCGGCCGGACAACTTCGGCTACTACTCGCCGCGCAACCTGGCAGACCGTGCCGACTGGCAGCCGTGGGGGCCGGGGCTGTTCGGGCGCTGGCCGTTCTATGAGTTCCAGTCGCGCGGCTGGATGCTGCGCCAGACGACGTACCTGTGCCGACCGGTGATTGACGTCGCCAATCCGCAGGTTCGGCACTTCGTGGCGCAGGCGCTGGTGCGCGCGTTGACGCTTGACTACCCGTATGCCAACGCGATCGCGTTCGACAATGCCGCGTTGCTGCGCAGCACGTTTGATCACTGGCCCGGCAAGGGACAGCCGCTGTCGCGCTACGCGGTGAACCCACCGGACGCGGATTTCAAGGCGTACCTGGATCATGTTCGCGCGGCGCTGAACGCCGTGGGCGGGAAGCTGATCGTAAATACCGGGCAGGCGGCGGCGCTGGCGCCGCACGCGGACTACGTGTTCTACGAGCACAGCTTCAAGCGGCGGCAGACAACGGCGGAGTTCCGCTGGCTGCTGAACGACGCGGCGACGGCGATGGCGCTTGGCGCGCGGGTCATCCACCGCTACCACAGCGAAGACGTGATCGGTCGGCTTGACGCCAATCTGCCGGACCTGATGTACTTCCTCGGCGCGGCGATGCTGGTGTACGAGGATGGGCGCTTCGGCTTTGACCCGATGTTGTGGAACCCGGCCTATTTCGCCTTTTACCCCGAGTATTTCCTGCTGCCGACCTGGCTGGGCGACCCGCTTGGGCCGTACAGCGAGCCGCAGGCGGGTGTCTTTTCCCGACGCTTCGCCAACGGCGTGGTGCTGGTCAATTCGAATGAGCGGCGGGCCGTGCTGACGGCGGCGGAGCATGCGGCGGCCGGGCTGGGCGCATATGGCGCGCCGCTGTCGCTGAGCGCCAAGAGCGCCGCGGTGGTGGTGTCGGATTGCAGCGCCGCCTCCGCGGACGGCGATTGCGCCGGCCGCTACCAGGGCTGGCCGCTGCACGCCGCCATCACGCGCGGTGACTGCAACTGCGATAGCGCGGTGAACAGCGGCGATCACACTGCCATCGTGCTCGCGGTCACCAAGCCGTACCTGTACGACGAACAATTTCCCTATTGCGACCGCCTGTCGGCGGACATGGATGGTGACGGCGTCGTGACCAGCAACGACTATGCGCTGTTTCACTCGCAGGTGTTCCGCGGCGGCGTGCCGCGTGACCCGAACCTGATCGGCGACATGGATTGTGACGGTTACATTACCAACCTCGACATCAACCCCTTTACGCTGGCACTGGTCGATCCCGCCACCTACCTGATGCTCCATCCCGAGTGCCAACTGGAGCGGGCGGATCTCGACGGCGACGGCACCATTCGCCTCTTCGACCTCGACCTGTTCGTGGACCTGCTGATCGCGCAGTAGCGCGGCGTTTGGCGGACTCGCAGCACGACACTCGCTGATTTGCTCATCACTGCGGCATTTTGGACCGATGCCCCCGCGGGGGCTGCCGCGCCCGGATGACGCTGGGCGGCAGCGTTTGCGCGTATCCCCGCGCGCCGCGGAGTGCGCTGATGAACCGCCCGTTGAGCCTGTTTGTGTCCGGTACCCTCTGCGCGGCGATCCTGGCTGCGCTGACTACAGGCGGTTGCCCCAATCAGCCGCAAACTGCTGGCGAGGTACTGGAAAGCCCGCTGGATGCAACGCAGTTCATCCAGGGGCCGCCGGGCGAGAAGGGCGACACCGGTCCGGTCGGGCCAAAAGGCGACAAGGGCGACAAGGGCGATCCCGGCGCTCCGGGGTCGAACGGCGCGGCGGGTCCGACCGGCCCCGCCGGTCCACAGGGGTCTTCCGGCTCCACTACGCCCGATGCGACGGCGCCCGCCGCGCCACAGCAGGTGCGTATCGCACGTGCCCCCGCCGGCCCGCCGCACTACGAAGTGCGCTGGTCGCGCCCGACCAACGTGACGGTGGCGTATTTCGTGGTGTACGCCTCATTCGTCAGCCAACTCTCGCCGTCCGAGTCGGACATCATCGCTGTGGTTCCCGGTGCGGCGACGAAGGCTCCCATCCAGCTGCACGCCGATAGTGGCGCACGCTTTGTGCGGGTGCGTGCGGTGAGCTATACCGGAGTGGCGGGAGCGCTGTCGGGCGAGCTGCCGCTGGATACGACCTCGCGCGTGGCGCTACGCGCGGATCGCAACACCGACGGGGTGGACGAGTTGTTCGCGCTGCCGATCGACAGCAGCGCGTCGCCGGCAGACCTGACGCCGTTTGGCAGCAACGCCGACGTCACGGCGTTCGCCTGGTCACCAAACGGCACGCACCTGGCGTTCATCGCCGACGGGCACACGGACTCGGTGATGGAGCTGTATGTTGTCGATCCGACCGGTGCGGAGCCACCGAACCGCGTCAGCGGCGCGTTGCCGGGGCTGGCGGACGTCAGCGCGTTCGCATGGTCGCCCGACGGCAAACGCCTCGCCTATCTCGCGGATGCACACACCGACGGTCTCGGAGATCTGTACGTTGTAGGTGTTGACGGGGCGACAGCCCCTGTGCGGATTTCAACCGCTGCGAGCGGATCCACGAGCGGGCTGACGTCGCTGGCGTGGTCGCCGACGTCGGATGAGATCCTGGCGCGCGGCGATGTGGACGTGCTGGGGCGGACCGCCCTGTACGTCTTCCGCGCCGATGGTTCCGCCAAGACGCGGCTCGACACGTTCACGACGTCCACCGGCACGGTCGCCTCGGCGGTGTGGTCGCCGACCGGGAAATTCGTTGGGTTTGTATCGACACCCGCATCCGGAACCCCCTATTCGCTCTATGTTGCGACGCCGGATGGCTCGATGGTGGAAGACGTCGGCGGATCCACGCCCAACACCAGCGGCATCTTCGGTTGGGAGTGGTCGCCGGATGGGGCACGACTGGCCTATCTCGGAGACCCTGACGGGTTGTTCCAGATCGAGGTCTTTGTCACAACGCCGACGGCCGGCGCAGAGCCATTCAAGGCCAGCGGAAATCTCACCAGCGGTGAGGCCGCGCTGCTGCTGGCCTGGTCACCCGATGGTAGGCAGCTCGCGTACGTCGCCGACGCAGAAGTGGACGGGGCGTACGACCTGTATGTCACGACGGCCGTGCCGGGGGCGGCGCCGACCCGCCTCACCAGCGGTCTGACGACCGGGCAGGCGGTGGAGTCGTTCACCTGGTCGCCGGATTCGCGATGGATTGCCTTCATCGGCGACACGGCCACGCCGAGCACGTACGAGGCGTGGTACGTCCCGGCGGACGCGTCCGAGGCGCCGGGCCTGCTGAGCGGGTCGATGGTCAGCGGCGGCAATGCCGACGTCACGGCCGGCGCGGCATGGACAGCCGACAGTGCGCGGGTGCTTTTTCTCGCGGACCGCAGCACCGACGACGTCGTGGAGCTGTTCGCCACGGACATCGGCGCAAACTCGGTTCCGCGGCGACTTGGCGGCGTCATGACCAGCGGCGGCGACGCGCAGCTGTTTCGGGCGGCTGCGCTGGGGCGATAGACCCCCGCGCGGGCGGGTGGGCGCGTCTGTACGATGTCGCCCATGACCCGCTCGCTCTACATCATTGACGGTCACGCGCAGATCTACCGCGCCTATTTCGCCCCGTTTGGCAATCTCAGCTCGCCGACCGGCGAGCCGACCCGCGCCACGCACGTCTTCTATCAGATGCTCATCAATCTCGTGCGTGATCGGAAGCCCGATTACGTCGCGATGGTGCTGGACTCGGATGAGGACAAGCTCGAGCGCAAGCGGCTCTATCCGGCCTACAAGGAGCACCGCGACCCCGCTCCCGAGGACCTGCCGATCCAGTCCCGCCGCATCGTGCAGATTCTCGAAGCGCTGCGGATGCGCACGTTGCGGCAGACCGGCCACGAGGCGGACGACATCATCGCGACGCTGTGTGCGCAGTTGACCGCCGCAGCGCCGGACCTGCACGTCTACATTGTCAGCCGCGACAAGGACCTGGAGCAGTTGTTGTCGGATCGGGTGTCGCTGTTTGATCCGCTGAAGAACGAGGTTACCACGCCGGAGCGGCTGCTGGAGACCAAGGGCTGGACGCCCGAGCAGGCGGTCGAGGCGCAGACGCTGATGGGGGACTCGGTGGACAACGTGCCGGGCGTTCCCGGCATCGGACCCAAGACCGCCGCCAAGCTGATCCAGAAATACGGAACGGCCGATGCGGTGGTCGCGCATGCCGATGAGCTGACTCCCAAGCAGCGCGACGCGGTGCGGGCATTTGCCGCGCAATTGCCGATCACGCGGCAGTTGGTGACGCTGCGGCGCGACGTGCCGCTGCGTTTCGAGCTGGAGGATGCGCGCAGCGACCGCCTGGACTGGGACGCGGTCAAGCCGATTTTCACGCAGCTCGGGTTTCGGCGGCTGGTCGAGCAGGTTCCAGGGCGCGCAGTTGCGGCTGACGGCGGCGCTCCGCCGTCCACCGCCGCGGATGTGCCAGCGCCGCCGGTGGCGGCCATCGGTCCGCGCTCCGCCGACGCAGGCCGCACCGTGCCGTCGAGCGTGGACGCGGATGAGTCGGATTCGGACGTTTCGGGTGATCAGGCAGGTGCGGAGTTCATGGCCGCGGCCGTCGCGGCCAAGGATCCCCGTGCGGTCGAAAAGGCCGACGCGGCGCTGCGCGAGCCGTCGCGCACGATGTGGAAGCTCATTGCGAATCTGGAGGATCTTGACGCCCTAGTGCGCGAAATGGCGGATTGCAGCGAGTTCTGCGTCGATACGGAAACGACGTCGGTCAACCCGATCGACGCCGAGCTGGTCGGGATCGCGCTGTCGTGGCGCGTCGGCAGCGGCTGCTACATCCCGATCCTCACGTCGTTCGGCACACCGCTGGCGATCGAGGAGGTCCGGCCGCGGCTTGGGCCGCTGCTGGCCGACGCGCGGATTCGAAAGATCGGGCACCACCTCAAGTATGACCTGCTGGTGTTGGAACAGGCCGGGCTGGAGGTGCGCGGCCCGCTCTTCGACTCGATGATCGCCGCGTTCCTGTGCGACCCGCTGCGCAACTCGTTCGGCCTGGATTCGCTGGCGCGGGTGGTGCTGGATCACGAGATGATTCCGATCACCGACCTGATCGGAAAAGGGCGCGACCAGCTGCGGATGGACCAGGTGCAGGTGGAGCACGTCGCGGAGTATGCGGCCGAGGACGCGGATTTCACGCTGCGCCTGGCGCGGCATTACGAGCCGCGGCTGGAGCGCGAGCAGGTGCAGCGGCTGTTTCATGAAGTCGAGATGCCGCTGATGCACGTGCTGGCGCGGATGGAAGAGGCCGGCATCTCGCTGGACGCGGAATTCCTGCGGGTGCTGAGCGGGCGGATGGCGGCCCGCGCGGACGAGCTGGTGACGCAGATTCACGCGCTGGCGGGCGTGCAGTTCAATGTGGATTCGCCGAAGCAGTTGGGCGAGGTGCTGTTCGACAAGCTCGGATTCCGCGTGGTGAAGCGCACCCGCACCACCCGCAGCACCGACGCGGAGGTGCTTGAGACGCTGGCCGCCGAGGGCGACAACCCGCTGCCGGCGCTGCTGCTGGAGTATCGCGAGCTGCAAAAGCTGCGGGGGACGTATGTGGACGCGCTGCCGGCGGCGCGCAGCGCGCGCACCGGCCGCGTGCACACCAGCTTTCACCAGACGGGCGCGGTGACGGGGCGGTTGTCGAGCAGCGAGCCGAACCTGCAGAACATCCCGATCCGCACGGAGCTGGGGCGCGAGATCCGCCGGGCGTTCGTGCCGCGCTCGCGCGAAGAGCTGCTGATCGTCGCGGATTACTCGCAGATCGAGCTGCGCGTGCTGGCGCACTTCTCCGAGGACGAGCAGTTGATCGCGGCCTTCGCGCAGGACGCGGACATTCACATCTTTGTCGCGGCGCAGGTGAACAACGTGCCGATCGAGCGGGTGACGAAGGAGATGCGCAGCCGCGCCAAGGCGGTGAACTTCGGCATCATCTACGGGCAGACGGCCTTCGGCCTGGCGCGCGGCACGGGCATGTCACGGCCTGAGGCGCAGCGATTCATCGACGACTATTTCGCCCGCTATCCGCGCGTGCGCGGCTTCATGGATCGCATCATCGCCGACGCGCGCCGCGACGGCGGCGTGCGCACCATCCTGGGGCGCTGGCGGCCGATCTGGGACATTGAATCTCGCAACGCCGCCGCGCGGGCGCAGGCCGAGCGCCTGGCCGTCAACACCGTCATGCAGGGCAGCGCGGCGGACCTGATCAAGGTCGCGATGGTGCGCTTGCAGGCGCGGATCGAGCAGGAGCGGCTGCCGCTGCGCCTGCTGCTGCAGGTTCATGACGAGCTGGTGTGCGAAGGGGCGCGTTCCCGCGCGGAGGAGCTTTCGGGCGTGGTGCGCGAGGTCATGAGCGGGGCGATGGCGCTGCGCGTTCCGCTGAAGGTGGATGTGGCCTGCGGAGAGAACTGGCTCGAGAGCAAGTAGCGGGCGCTGCCGCGACAGGGCGTGCGGCGACGCCGATTCGCGTGTTTTCGCCTGAGTTTGTGCCAGTTAGTGCAACTCGCGAGTTGTCAATACCGATTGCAGACAACTGGTTATTGGACCATGACAGTTTATGCGACAAGCGTGCATCATTCATCGTGCGGTTCTTGCGGGTTTGCCGCGAGCGTCGTACATTTCGTTCCCGCCTGAACCAGAGCCCGTCGCGCCGCGTACGGACCGCAGAACCGCCGTTCAGCCGCAGCGCACGCAGCGCCGATAGCAGAGTCGCGAGTGCGCGCCCAAGCCGGCGGCGCTTGTCGAATTCCGTCCCCGTTGCGGGTGTTCCGCGGCGCGGCGCGTCGGAGTGCGGGGTCGGGGCTTCAGCAGGAGAGGCGCAGGAAATGCCAGCCACACACAATGCCGGACGCATTGCCGGACTGTTCACCAACGGCTCGTCGCGGCCCCCGGAGAGCCCCATGGAGCCGCACGCGACGCAACACCCGGCCTCGGACATTTTTGCCAAGGCCGTTTTCAGCGGCGAGACGATGCGCAAGCGTCTGCCGGAGAATGTGTACCGCGCGTTGCAGAAGACCGCCCGTGAGGGCAAGCCGCTGGACTCAGCGGTGGCGAACACGGTTGCGGAGGCGATGAAGGAGTGGGCGCTGACGCACGGCGCGACGCACTTTTGCCACTGGTTCCAGCCGCTGACAGGCTCGACTGCCGAGAAGCACGACGCGTTTCTGGAGGTGGATGAGTCCGGCAACGCGATTGAGAAACTCAGCGGCGATCAGTTGATCGCCGGCGAGCCGGACGCCAGCTCGTTCCCTTCGGGCGGCATTCGCGACACGTACGAGGCCCGCGGCTACACCGCCTGGGATGCGACCAGCCCGGCCTTTGTGCTCAAGACCCGCTACGGCGCGACGCTGTGCATCCCGACGGCGTTCGTGTCGTGGACCGGGGAAGCGCTGGACAAGAAGACGCCGCTGCTCCGTTCGATCCAGGCGGTCAGCGAGCAGGCGATGCGCGTGCTGCGGATCTTCGGCACCGACCGCGGCGTGTCGCGCGTGCAGGCGACGCTCGGCTGTGAGCAGGAGTATTTCCTGATCGATCGCAAGCACTTCGAGCGCCGCGAGGACATTCGCCTGTGCGGCCGCACGCTGCTCGGCGCCTTCGCCCCGAAGGGGCAGCAGTTGCATGACCATTACTTCGGGGCGATCCCGGAGCGGGTGGTCGGCTTCATGACGCAGGTCGAGAGGCGGCTGTTCGAGCTGGGCGTGCCGGTGCGCACGCGGCACAACGAGGTCGCGCCGGGGCAGTACGAGATCGCGCCGACGTTCGAGAACGCGAACGTCGCCGCCGATCACCAGATGCTGACGATGCACGTGCTCAAGAGCGTCGCCGAGCAGTTCGGCTTCTACTGCCTGCTGCACGAGAAGCCCTTCGCCGGCATCAACGGCTCGGGCAAGCACAACAACTGGTCGCTCGCGACGGACACGGGCGTGAACCTGCTCAATCCGCGCGACGAGACCCATACCAACATGCAGTTCCTGGTGTTCCTGACGGCGGTCATCCGCGCCATCGACCTCAACGCCGACCTGCTGCGCGCGTCGATCGCCAGCGCGGCGAATGATCACCGCCTGGGCGCCAACGAAGCGCCGCCGGCGATCATTTCGATTTATCTGGGCGAGATGCTCAGCGACATCCTCGATCAGCTCGCCCGCGGCACGCCGCGCAGTACGAAGAAGGGCGGCACGCTGCACCTGGGGGCGCACACGCTGCCGCAGATTCCGCGGCACAGCGGTGATCGCAACCGCACCAGCCCGTTCGCCTTCACCGGCAACAAGTTTGAGTTCCGGGCGGTCGGCAGCAGTCAGTCGGTCGCCTGGCCCAACACAGTGCTCAACACGATCATCGCCGAGTCGCTGGACTTCATGGCCACGCAGCTGGAGGCGCGGCTCGGACGCAAGTACAACGAAAAGAAGCTCGAGCAGGTGGTCCGCAAGCTGTTGCAGGAGAGCGTCAAGAAGCACCGCCGCATCGTCTTTGACGGCGACAACTACTCCCGCGCCTGGCACGCCGAGGCCGAGAAGCGCGGTCTGCCGCACCTGCGCACGACGCCGGACGCGATCCCGGTGTTGAACCAGAAGAAGGCGCAGCAGCTCTTCGCCAAGTACGACGTGCTCACTCCGCGCGAGCTCAAGGCCCGCGTGGACGTGCTCACCGAGCAGTACAACACGATCCTGGCGATCGAGGCTCGCACGCTCACGGCGATGCTGCGACAGCACGTCATGCCGGCCGCGGTGCGCTACCAGTCCGAGCTGGCGCAGGCCGTCAGCGCCACCAAGTCCGCCGGCGTGCCGGTCGCGCACGCACAGCGGCAGCTCTCAGACCTGGTCGGGCGGATCGAGGAGCTGTCGGCCGCGATCGGCGAGGTGGAACGGGCCGAGGCCCATTCCGACGCGGACGCGGAAAAGCACGCCCAGTGGATCCGCGATCGGCTGGTGCCCGCGATGCAGCGGGCGCGGGCCGCCTCGGACTCGCTGGAACTGGTCTGCCCGGCGGACTTGTGGACGCTGCCGACGTATTCGGAGATGCTCTTCATTCGCTGATGCGGGCACGCGCGATTCCGTGTGACGTTCGTCCGCACGGACCGCGACTGGGATTGAATCCGGGAGCACCGTCGGGTTGTCGGCGGTGCTCCCGGCGTTACCATCGGGCTCAACTCTCCTTAGCCGAGGCGCGGCGCGCCCGGGTCGGCGAACCGTCCGGCAGGGGGCTTGTGCGAGCGCGGTAGCGCTTCGGCCGTCACTAGCAGGCTGTAGGTCGCGAGGTGATCGTCATGTCGGTTGAGGATGTCGTCAGTCGCAGCGCACCGGAGCCGGTCGGGGCCTATCCGCACGCCAAGCGCGTCGGCAACCTGCTGTTTCTCTCCGGCGTCGGCCCGCGGCAGCGTGGCAGTGCGCAGATTCCCGGTGTCACGCTGGACGCGGCAGGAAACATCGTTTCGCATGACATTGAGGCGCAGTGTCGGAGCGTGTTCGAGAATGTCCGCACCGTGCTGGAGGACGCCGGCGCGAATTGGAGCTGCATCGTGGACGTCACGGTGTTTCTGACGGACATGCGCCGCGACTTTCCCACGTACAACCGGCTTTACGCGGAGTACTTTGCCGGGCCGGGAAAGCCCAACCCGACGCGCACAACGATCGAGATTTCACGTCTGCCGACGCCGATCGCAATCGAGCTGAAGGTCATCGCTGTCATGCCGGAGAAGCGCTGACGGGCGATCGGGTCACGGTCGGATACTGCCTTCCGTCGTCGCGGTGGGCCGGGCCGGCTCGGGCGCCCCGCCACGGGCTCCGTCTGCGCGGTGTCCATTTTTCGCCGCTGACGCAGGCCGGGACGGCGGCCGCGTCGCGGCTACTCCACCGTGACGCTCTTGGCCAGGTTGCGCGGCTTGTCCACGTCGCAGCCGCGCAGCACGGCGGCGTGATAGGCGAGCAGCTGCAGCGGGATGACCGTGAGCAGCGGGGCCAGCAGCTCAGGCACGTCGGGCACATAAAGGACGTGCTCGGCATATCGCTGGATTTCGTCGTTGCCCTCGGTGGCGACGGCGATGACGTGTCCGCCGCGGGCACGGACCTCCTCGATGTTGCTGACGATCTTGTCGTACCATGCGCCGCGCGGGGCGATCATGACGACCGGCATGCCGTCGGTGATGAGGGCGATCGGTCCGTGCTTCATCTCGGCGGCGGGCAGGCCCTCTGCGTGAATGTAGCTGATCTCCTTGAGCTTGAGCGCGCCCTCGAGTGCGACGGGGTACTGCACGCCACGGCCGAGATAGAGCCAGTTCGGTGAGTCAAGGTAGCGCTCGGCGATCTCGCGGGTCTGCTGAGAAAGCAGCAGCGCCCGGCTGATCGCGGCGGGGATGCTGTCCAGGGCGCGGATGTAGTTGTGCGTGTCAGACTGCGACAGGTGCCGGCGGCGGCCAAGCATCAGGGCGAGCATGGTCAGGAGCGTGACCTGCCCGGTGAAGGCCTTGGTGGAGGCGACGCCGATCTCGGGTCCGACGTGGAGGTAGACGCCGGCGTCGGTTTCGCGGGCAATGGTGGAGCCGACGGCGTTGACGACGCCGAGGGCCATGGCGCCGCGTTCGCGTCCTTCGCGGATGGCGGCGAGCGTGTCGGCCGTTTCGCCGGACTGCGAGATGGCGATGACGGCGGTGCCCTGCTCGAGGATCGGGTTTCGATAGCGGAACTCGCTGGCGTACTCGGTCTCACAGGGGATGCGGGCCAGTTCCTCGATGATGTACTCGCCGACCAGGCCGGCGTGCCAGGCGGTGCCGCAGCCGGTGAGGATGATGCGCTTGACGTGGCTCAGCTCGCGGGCGACGCCGGTCAGCCCGCCGAGGACGATGCGACCGTCCTCGAGGTCAAGGCGGCCGCGCATGGCGGTGCGGAGCGCCTCGGGCTGCTCGAAGATTTCCTTGCTCATGAAGTGCTGATGCCCGCCGAGTTCGATCTGCTCGAGCGTCAGCTCGATTTCATTGATCTTCTTGGTGGTGGGCGTGGCGTCGAGCGTCATGGTGCGGAAGCCGTCGCGCGAGACGGTGACGACTTCGTTGTCTTCGAGGTAGATGACCTGAGGCGTGTGTTGAACGATGGCGGCGGCGTCCGAGGCAATCACGAATTCGCCCTGCCCGACGCCGACGATCAGCGGGCTGCCGCGCCGCGCTGCGACGATCTTGCCCGGCTCATCGGCGTGCATGACCGCAATGCCGAAAGTGCCGCGCACCTCGCGCAGCGCCTTTCGCAGCGCGTCCTCCAGGTTGCCGTCGTACAGATGGCCGACCAGCTTGGCGAGCACCTCGGTATCGGTTTCGCTCTCAAGCTGAAGTCCCTCGTTTTCGAGATAGGTCTTGAGGACGCGGTAATTCTCGATGATCCCGTTGTGGATCAGCGCCAGCTTGCCGCTGGCGTCGCGATGCGGGTGGGCGTTGCGCTCGGTCGGGGCGCCGTGCGTGGCCCAGCGCGTGTGGGCCATGCCGATCGTGGCGCGATCGAGCGCGGGCTCCAACCGCTCTTCCAAGGCCGAGATTCGGCCGACGGCACGACGGACGAGCAACTCACCGTCGTGAATCAGGGCCAGGCCGGCGGAGTCGTAGCCGCGGTACTCGAGCCGCTTCAGCCCTTCGATGAGGATCGGCCGCGCATCGCGAGTTCCGATATAGGCAACGATTCCGCACATGTGTCAGCGCCTCTTTCAGCCGAACGGCCGCGAATGGAGCCCCGATAACCGGTGATTATAGCGACACCGCAGTCTCGCTACGTTCGTATCGCGTCAATGTTCGTCCGGCTGAACAAAACCAGCCGCCGGCTGCCGCCGAATTGCACACTTCAGGAGAGCGACGGGCCGCGCGGGTGCGGTCCGATATCTGAGTTGGATTTCGGAGCCCCGGGGATGGACGCCGCCAATCTGCCCGAATCGTTGCAATCTCAATTGCTGATCAGCGACGGCGAGCTGCGCGACGTAGTGGAGGAATTCGTGCGCGGCCTCGACGGGCGGTTGGCCGAGCTGCGGGCGGCCTACGACCGCCTCGATTTTCAGCAGCTCGCGGCGCTTGCCCATCGGCTCAAGGGGGCGGGCGGGTCGTATGGCTACCCGGCCCTGTCGAACGTCGCGGCGAGCATGGAGGAGCGATTCCGGCGCTTCGCCGCGGAGGATTTTGACGGGCAGCTCGCGGCCCTGGAGCGCCTGGCCGAGGCGGCCCGCAACGGGTTGTCGGCAAAGTCCTGATCGCCCGCGCACACGCGACGGATACAATCACTCACGACGACCGGCAGCGGCGGCGCGGGGCGCGGCGCTCGGATGTGCCGGCGGATGGTGTCGTCCGAGGCGGGTTGCGCGGATGGATGCACTTCCACACGATGATGAGCGGCTGCACCCGTTGCTGCGCACAAACGTGGAGCCGCAGGCGGGTGTGCTGCGCCTGCCGCCGTCGGATATCGAGCGGCTGGCGGCGCTGAAGTCCGTGATCCAGGAATCCATGTCCGATCACCGCGACGCCATTCACGGGCTATCCGCGTGAAGTGGCTGAACCTCTCCGACGTACTGCTGATTCACGCGATGATCCGCGAGGAAACCGGGGCGGTGCGCGGGCTGGTCTATCCCGCGGGGCTGATGTCCGCGCTGGCGCGTCCGTTTCGCGCTTTCGGCGGTGAAGCGCTGTTTCCGGGGATGTTTGACAAGCTGGCGGCGCTGGTGCACGCGCTGATCGCCTACCACCCCTTCCGCGAGGCGAATGAGCGGGTGGCGCTGGTGGCGGCGGATGTCTGCCTGCGGCTCAATGGCCGACGGCTCGCGCCGACGCTGGAGGTCGAGCCTTACTTCTGGTCGATCGCGCGCGGCGAGCAGCAGGTCGAGCAGATCGCGGCGTGGCTGGAGGGGCATTCGGAGGCGCTGCCCGGGTCATGACCAGGTGCGCGGATCGCTGACCGGTGTGGGTGAAAAATCCGGGAACAGGCGGCCGAAGCGCTCCGCCCGGAGCGAGAGATCCGCGGGTCGCGGCTCGGGTCCGGCGACATCCAGACGCGAAATCGGGCGGATGGCCGGGCTTGCAATTCCCATCGCGCGCGCGACAGCAACGATCATCTCCATTCGGCTGAGGCGCTGCGGGCCGCAGAGATGCAGCACGCCCGCAACGTCGGACTCGGCCAGCCGGATGAGCGCCTCGGCGGCGTCGCGGTTCCACATCGGCGTGCGGAATTCATCCGTGAACAGGGTTTGCTCGCGATTCTCGCGCAGCGCGGCAAGCTGATTTGCGAACGTGGAGGGGCGAGGCGTCGCCGGCAGGCCGAAGAGCAGCGGGATGCGCACGGTCAGCGTGTGCGGCAGGTCGGCGATGGCGCGCTCGGCGTCGGCCTTGGTGCGGCCGTAGACCGACAGGGGCGTGGGTGCGGCGTCCTCGGTATAGGGGGCGTTTGCGCCGTCGAAGACCATGTCGGTGCTGGTGAACAGGAAGCGCGCGCCGCATTCTGCCGCAGATTCGGCCAGGATGCGCGTGGCGAGCGTGTTTTGACGCCGTGCGTCGTCGGGGCGCGCGAAAGCCTCTGAAACGGCGGTCATGGCGGCGGTGTGTATGACGAAGTCGGGAGCGAAATCGCGGACGGTGCGGCGCAGCGCTTCGACGTCATCGAGCGGAATGCGCGCGATTGCGGCTCCCGGCGGCGGCTCGCGCGTCCCGACCAGCGCCAGCAGATCGGCGTGCTTGCGCGCGAGAAGCGCGTGCAGCACACGGGCGCCAAGCTGGCCGGAAGCGCCGGTGATGAGCCAACGCGGCATAGCGCGGACCGCTCCTGGACGGTGCGCGTCGGCGAAACCGGCGCGCGAAGTTTCCGAATCGGACGGTTGGGAGTGTACCGGCGGGATGGTGTCGCGTGGCGAAGCCGGGTGTCGCGGCGAGGCTACTTCAGCGAGCGCCAGGTTGGCATGCGGTAGCGCGTCACCGGGTAGCGGTCGGTGCGCGTGATGAGCTGCTCGACATGGCTGTAGGTGACGTAGAACTCGCTGATCGGGAAGAAATCGCGATTGATCGCGGATCCGGCGGTGTATTCAAGGATCAAGTCGCGATTGGCCTGGACGTTTTCCGCCAGCCATTCCGGCGACTGCGGCTCGCGGGCCGATTCAAGGTTCAGCGCCTGATCCGAGCAGAGGTACACGCCTTCGTCCAGCCGCACCACGTGGGGAAACACGTCGGCGATGGTGCGTGCGGTGGAGTAGGCGTCGGTAGTCTTGGTATAGAGCAATCCGCCCGGGTTCAGGCGGCTGCGGATCAACGCCAGGAATTCGTGTGAGTAGATGGCCCCGCTGTAAGCGTGCGCCGCGTGCAGCGGCCACATCATGATGACGTCGAATTTTTCCGTCGGGTTGGCGATCAGCCAGCGGCGTCCGTCGTCGCGTACGAACCGCAGCTTGCCGGACTCGTCAATGGCCTTTCCGTAGGCCGTGAGTGTGAGGACGTCATGCAACGCGCCATTGAGCTCGACGACCAGCAGCTCGCGCACCTGCGGGCAGGCGGCTGCCGTGGCGCACATGACGCCGTCCCCAAGCCCGATGCTCAGCACCCGCCGCGGCTCGCGAACGACGCCAAGCGCACACTGGAGTTCCGCCTCCGGCACGATCGCGCTTCCATCGCCGCGCAGCTCGCCGTGCACGGAGCCGTCAATGTGCAGCCGCCACTTGTCGAGAATGCGCCGCTCCAGCTCGAACGTGATGACCTCGGACTGCCTGCGCAGGACGACCGTGCCGGTGTGATCCTCCCGAATGATGGCCTCGACGCCGGGCTGGTCCGCATAGTGAATAGCGCGGAGCAGCGCTTGCGGCCCGGGGGCCGCGAACAGGATCAGCACCGCGAGCGATGCGGTAAGCGTGAGCCGCCGTGCGTGTGCCGCCGGGCCGCCGACGATCGGACAGGCCTTCCGCCACTTGCGCCAGAAGACGATGGCCGGCGCGGCACAGCCGATCAGCAGCAGCACCGTCAGCGTCCGCTCGGTGCCGAAGTAGCGCAGGCCCACCAACGAAACGGCCAGACTGCCGGTCGTGGCGCCCACGATGTTCAGGAACAGCACGCCGCTGAGGTCCTTGCCGAGTTTCCGGACGCTGGTCGCGCCCTCGCGCAGCAGATTGGGAAACCCGTATCCCATCAGGATCGTCGGCGGCAGCAGGATGACCGCCATCCAGAAGATCAGCCCCAGCAGTGAATACACAGAATAAGTGTCGATGTGCCCGGCGATCAGCGACGGCGCCGGGTGGAAGCTGGTGAACGTCGCCGCTGCCAGCAGATGGCGAATCCCCGGCAACTGTGAACCGTTGCTGAGAAAGGCCGCGGTGAGCAGCACCCAGCCCCCGATCCCCAACTGGCAGAGCGCGAAACGCGTCGCCGCGCCGGGCAGGTCAATCGTGCGCCGGGCGAGCAGGGATCCGGTTCCGATGCCGAGCAGGAAGAAGAACAGCAGTGTTCCAAAGACGTAGACGGTGGAATGGAGCAGGTTGCCCAGGATGCGATACCAGATCAGCTCGTACGCCAGCGCGGTGAACCCGGAGAGAAACGCCACGATCAGGACGTCGCGATAGCCGAGCACGCTCATGCTCGAGGATGCCTGGACCATCGCGGCCGCGGGAGCCTCCGCCGCCGTGCGGCTCGGCGCATCCAGTCGGCAGAGACCGAAGACCAGCAGTGCCAGCGCGACGTTGAACGCGCCGGCGATGAGCGTCGCCCCGGTCAGGCCGAGCAACCCGATGACCAGGTAGGTTGTCAGCAGCGCGCCGAGCGCGGCGCCGAGCGTATTCCACGCGTACAGCCGCGAAAGATGTCCGCCGATGTGGGCGTCGTGTGCCGTGAGGGCGCTGCACATGAGCGGCAGCGTCGCGCCCATCAGCACGGTGGGAATCAGCAGCAGGGCGAACGTGATGAGCATGATCATGCCGGGGGAGGCGTGCGCAAGCCACGTGCCGACAAACGAGAACAGCGGGATGCTGAGCACTCCAAAGGCGCCCAGCAGTAGTTCGCACACGGCGTAACCAGCGGCCGGCCGGCGGATCCGGTCGGCGATGAGGCCGCCCAGTAGCGAGCCGAGGCCCAGCCCGAGCATGAATGATGCGACGATGATCCCGGCGGCGTAGATGTCCACGCCGACGTACAGCTTGAGGACGCGCTGCCAGACCACCTGATATACCAGCGCCGGCATGCCGCCGGCGAAGAAGATGGCGTAATACGCGGTCGTGGAGCGTACCCGTGACGCCAGCGCATAGGGAACAGGCGTGCAAAGGACGCTCGCTCGCGCCGTGGCATTGGAGGCGGTTTGAACGTGGCCCGTCTGCATATAGCGCGCAACCACACTGAGCGCTTTTCCGCTATTCACAACGCCCTGGGACGAGTGTGCGGAGGTAGCGCCAGCAATGCTCCAGGACGCCGGTAAATCGGGGCGAACGGCGAACACGACATGTGCGACGGGACGCAATTCAGGCGCACCGTCTACACAGGCAATCTATCGGCGATCGAGCGGGCCGGTCAAGCTGCAATGCCATTCCCCCGCCGGGGGGGAGTGATCGAGGGACCGGCTGGCCTTGCCAGATTCTGATAATGCGCTGGTCGTATCGGACCGGGACTGTTTCCGTTTGAATTCGCCCGGTCCGGGGGGTACTGTCTAGCGGTAAGGGTGCGCGCGGATGTCCCTCGGGGCGGAGCTGAGCGCCGGCTTGTGGGCCGGCCAAGGCTCGGCCGTCCCGCTGCGGGGCAGCCGGGGGCGCCATGTTGCAAGATGCGCTCCGCGGCTGTCCGTTGCGCCGGATTGTCGCGGGATTTTTCGAACGATCGCACCGTGGAGTGATCATGCGTCTTCGCGTTTGCCTGTGCGTGTCGGTGTGCCTGCTTTTCGTAACCGGAGCGACAGCGAGTACGACGACGGATCGCACCGCGGTGCGGGCGAGCTTTCGCGCGCAGCATCCGCAGGCGCACTTCTACGAGGCGGACGGCTGGATCACGCGCGTCTACGGCAAGGCGTTCTCGAGCGGAGCGTCGGCGGTGGAGTCGGCGGAACAGTTCATCCGCGATCACGCGGGCCTGTTCGGCGTGACAACCAGCGACCTTGCGCCTGGGGCGTGGTTCAGCGGGGCCAAGACGCAGCCGCTGATGTTTGACGAGAAAACCGGAGCATACCGCTTCACGCTGGTCTATTTCTCGCAGGTGCGCGACGGGTTGCCGGTTCATGCGGCCGAGTTGCGGCTGCTGGTGCGCGAGGAGCCGGGTTACCCACTGGTGCTGGCGATCTCGACCTTGCGCCCGCTGGCGGATTTTCGCGTGGATGCGGAGCTGGCGGCCAACCCGCGGATGGACCTGGCGCATGCGGCGGCGCTGGCGGCGCACCCGCAGATGCTGAACGTCTCGCCGCCGGAGCTGCGGGTGTGGGCGGGCAGCGCGGATGAGATTGCGGCGGCGCGGCTGGCGCTGCGGTTCGAGGTGGATAACGGACGGCAGCAGCTCGAGGACTATGACGCGCGTGAGATCATCGCCGACGCAGCAACCGGGCTGATCCTCTCGGATGAAAGCCTGATCGTGCACGCCGACGTGCATGGGCAGGTGACGGCGCGCATCACGCAGGGATTTGCCGCGGACATCTGCGCCGAGGAGCTGCACGAGCCGATGCCCTATGCGCGGGTGCAGAGCGGCGCGGAGACCGTGCATGCTGACGCGAACGGCAATTTCGTGCTGCCGACGCCCGGGACGGATCCGGTGGTGGTGACGTCGATGATTCGCGGGCTGTATTTCACGGTGACGAACAACGGCGGCTCGAACACGACGCTCTCGCCGACGGGCACGCCCGGCGTACCGCTCGTGATCCCGCACAACGATTCGAACGCGACGGAGTTCGGGCGGGCCGAGGTCAACGCCTACGTGCAGGCGAACCGCATCCGCGACCTGGTGCTGCAACTGAACCCGCTGTACCCGGTCGTGAACGTGGAACAGAACTTCCCGGTGATCGTGAATTCCAGCTCGCTGGTGTGCAACGCGCGATATACCCAGACCGCGATCGAGTTCTTCCGCGCCGGCAGCGGCTGCGTGAACAGCGCCTTTGCGCCGGTGGTGCACCACGAGTACGGGCATCATCTGGTTCGGGTCGGCGGCAGCGGGCAGGGGCAGTATGGCGAGGGCATGTCGGATTGCATGAGCATCCTGCTGTCGGACAGCTCGATCCTGGGGCAGGGTTTTCAGAACAACTGCGGGGCAGGCATCCGCTCGGCCGACAATACGCGCCAGTATCCGTGCAGCGACGCTCAGAACGGCGTGCACACCTGCGGCACGCTGATTTCAGGCTGCTTGTGGGACTTCCGCGAAGCGCTGATCGCTTCGGGGACGCCCGACTGGCAGACGGTCGCCGCGCCGCTGACGCTCAACAGCATCATGCTGCACACCGGCACGCTGATCACGCCGCAGATCACGGTGGACTTCCTGACGCTCGATGACGACAACGGCGACATCGGCGACGGCACGCCGCACTATCCGCAGATCGCGAGCGCGTTCAACCAGCACAACATGACGGCGCCGCCGATTGCGCCGGTGCGGTTCGTGTACCCCGAGGGGCTGCCGGAGAAAGTCATTCCGACCGGCGGCTCGACGGTGCGGGTGCGCATTGAGCCGATCGGCGGCACTCCGGCGCCCGGTACGCAAGTGATGCTCGTAAACAGCGGATCGGGCTTTGTTTCATCGCCGATGACGCCGGCGGGCAGCGATGAGTACGTCGGCGAGTTTGCGTCGTATGCGTGTGGAACGTCAGTTCAGTATTACTTCTCGACCGAGACGACGGTCGGGCCGGCGGTGTCGCATGCCGCGACGGCGCGACCGCGCGTGATTTCGGCGTTCGACAGCATCATCACGTTTGACGACAACTTCGAGACGGATCAGGGCTGGAGCGTGGTGAGCGACGCGGGGATGGGCGTGAGCCAGGGCATCTGGCAACGCGGAATTCCAGCGGGCGGCGGCACGCGCAGCGATCCGCCGACCGATTATGACGGTTCCGGCGCCTGCTGGCTGACCGGCAACTTCGCCGGAAACTCCGACGTCGACAACGGCGCAACGCGGCTGATCTCGCCGGCGCTGCCGCTGGCCGGGCAGGACGCCGTTGTGCGCTACGCCCGCTGGTTCGCGAACAACTTTGGCGGCACCCCCAACCAGGACGTTTTTCTGGTCGAGGTCGCGCCGTCGGCGGCGGGGCCGTACACGGTCGTGGAGACGGTCGGTCCGACCGGCGCCTCGGGCGGCTGGGTAGTGAGCCAGTTCCGAGTCGGGGATTTCATCACGCCCACGGCCGATGTCCGCGTCCGGTTCATCGCGTCCGACACGGGGGGGGCGTCGGTGGTCGAGGCGGCGGTGGATGCGTTCAGCGTGGTGACGCTGAACTGCTCGCCGGTGCTGCTCGGGGATATGAACTGCGACAGTCAGGTGAACAATTTTGACATCGACGGGTTTGTGCTGCGCGTCGTGGACCCGGCTGGGTACTTCGCGCTCTATCCGGATTGTCCGGACGGCAATGGCGACATTGACGGCAGCGGGCAGGTGGATAACTTCGACATCGATCCGTTCGTGGTACTGCTGCTGGGGTAGTTTTCCTACGCCCCTTCGGGGTTTCCAGTTTCTACGAGGGTATCCACGGGTTTCGTCGCCGCTGCGCGGCGTCTCCACCCGTGGCTACATCCCCCCTGCCCCTTCGGGGCAAACATGGGTATCAACAAAGGGCCAGTAGCGACGGAACACTCCGTGCGCTGTTCTGGAGGCACCCGGCGTTAGTACCGGTGGAATGCGGTTGGCGCGCGTAGGCGGTTGGCACGCGTGGGGGCGGTTGGCACGCGTGGGGGCGGTTGGCACGCGTAGGCGGTTGGCGCGCGTGGGCGGTTAGTACGCGTGGGGGCGGTTGGCGCGGGTGAGCTGCTGTTGGCGGATATACTCGCGGGATGGACGGCCTGCCCGAAGCGGGGCGCAGCGCCCGGCGGATCCTGATCCTCAAGCCCAGTTCTCTGGGCGATGTCGTGCACGCGCTGCCGTTGCTGGCGGCGCTGCGCCGCGCCCGGCCCGATGCACACGTGTCCTGGCTCGCGGCGACGGCTTTTGCGCCGCTGCTGGAGGGGCATCCGCTCATTGACGAAGTGATCCGGTTTGACCGTGCCCGGCTGGCACGTGCCTGGCGCAGCGCGCCGGCGGCGGCCGAACTGGCCGGGCTGCTATCGCGCATCCGCCGGGCGCGTTTCGACCTGGTGCTGGACCTGCAGGGCCTGTTTCGCTCGGGGTGGATGAGCTGGGTGAGCGGTGCGCCGGTGCGCGTGGGATTCGCGGATGGGCGTGAATTTGCGCCGATCTTCCTGACGCATCGCATTTCGTGCGATTCCGTCGTGCATGCGGTGGATCGCAACCTGCGGGTGGCGCACGGACTGGGCTGGCCCGCGGCGCCGGTCGAGTTTCCGCTGGGTCTGCGCGAGCCGGAAGTGGAGGCGGCGCGCGTGCTGTTGCGCGGCGTCGGCGTTGGGATGCCGAGCGACGGGGAGTTTGTGGCAGTGCTGCCGGGGGCCAGGTGGCGATCGAAGCTGTGGCGGCCGGAGCGCTGGGCCGCGCTGCTCGATCGGTTGGCGCTGGAGGGGCGCACTGCGGTGGTGCTGGGGGGGCCGGGGGATACGGGGGTGCTGCGCGAGATCGAGGCGCACGTCCGCCGGCCGGTGGCGTCGCTGGCCGGGCGCACCACGCTTCGCGAGCTGACGGCGGTGCTGTCGCTGGCCGGGCAGGTGATTTGCACGGATTCCGGGCCGATGCATCTCGCGGCGGCACTGCGTCGGCCGGTGGTGGCGGTATTCGGTCCGACCGATCCGCGACGATGCGGGCCATATTCGCCGACGGATGTCGTTGGGACGGCCGCGGGCGCGCGCGGGATGAGGTCGGTAGGGGCAAGATTGAGCGAGGCGGTTCCGATCGCTGAGGGGGCGGGCGCGGAGCGGGCGGCTGATGGCGTGGCCGAGGGGTACTCGCTGGTCGAGGAGGCGCAACGCGACGGACGGCGGACGGCGGTTCTGCAGCAGCGGGTGGAGGGGACGGCGCTACGGGTGGTGAGCGGGCGGGTGCCGTGCGCGAGGTGCTATCGGCGGGAATGCTGGCACCAGTCGTGCATGCAGCGGGTGACGGCGGGGGATGTGCTGGAGGCGGTGCGCGCGACGGCGGAGGCGGGTTGACGAAGGTGGTTGTCGGTGCGAGAATCCGATCAGGATCAGCCGGCGGTGCTTCGATCGGGGGGCGGCTGGTGAATACGTGCCGCGGGTGAAGCCTGCGGACACGGCGTGATGAGCGCGACGGGCGTTTAGCTCAGTTGGCTAGAGCGCATCCTTCACACGGATGAGGTCACAGGTTCGAGCCCTGTAACGCCCAGTTTCCGAGATCGAGTTGATGTGCGCAGGGGGTGTATCGGTTGGGGGGCGGTGCGCGCCGGGTTCGAGGCGCGGGTCAGAAAAAGCGCCGCGCCACACCCGGTCAGTTTTCCGGGAGCGGCGCGGCGCATGGCGTCCGGTCTTTGTGCCGGGCGTAGTTTTATTCGAACGGTTGATGCGGCGAACCGGTAGTGCTGGGCTTCGCTGCGCTCAGCGCCAGCCTACTGCGCTGCGACCCAGCCTACGGGTAGCTGCTACGGGTAACCGCACTGAGCATGAAGCGCCTCGGTTACGCTGCTGAGCCGCGCGTCAGGCGCTGCGCGAGAGCAGTGGCACAGAGGACGCCGCGCAGCTCGTTACTTGGGCAGCCCGGGCAGCTTGATTCCGGGCTTTTCTTCCTTCTTCGGTTCGTCCTTCTTCGGCTCTTCCTTCTTGGGCTCTTCCTTCTTGGGTTCATCGGCCTTGGGCTCACTGCTGGCCGAAGCGCCGCCGCCTGCGCCGCCGGTGAGGTCCATGACCTCGACGCCGGACGGGGCGGTGAAGACAAAGCGGTCCGCCGGGATGCTGGCGTCGAGCTTCACATCGGTCATCGTGGCGGTCATCGTCTCCTTACCGGAGGCATCGAGCATCACAGTCTTGTGGCCGATGGTGGTGTCCTTGGCGTACCACATCTTGAGCTTGGCGGGACCGGCCGGCTGCGGGCTCTTGGGGGTGGCCTCAATGACCCAACAGTCATGGCCATCGACCTTGTCATTGCCGACCAGCGCGAGGTTGTAGTCCTTTTCCATCTGGTCCCAGGCCTCTTTGCCGAACATCTTCTGCGAGTTGTCGGCCTTCTGCTTCATGGCGCTCTTCTGGCCCATGGCTTCGGAGTAGATGTAGGTGAACTGCCCGTCGGTGACCATCAGCGTCTTGGAGTCCTGCGGCGCCTGATCACCCATGGCCATCTTCTGGCGGCTCTCCATCCGCGAGAAGATCTTGCCGTCCTTGCGCATCCACTCGTAGGTGCCCTCGGAGTCCATCTTCATCTTCATGCCGCCGGCGTCGGTCTCCATCTTCGAGGTCATCTTGAAGGAGAGCGAGGTGATCTTCTCGGCCTTGTCGACGACGGCCTTCTTGACCGTCTCGATCGTGTCGGCGAGGGCCGCGCCCGACATCCCCGCGACCAGCAAACCGGCGAACGCCCACGCCTTGATCCGTGTCATCTGAGATTGCTCCCGGCGAAGAACCGGCGCTGGTCGCGGGATGCCGTGCGATGCGGGCGCGCGCGGCCCGCAATCACCGCCCGGTCATCCCCGACAGGCCGGAATTCGCGAATTCCACATTGTCCGCGTAATTTCGCCGCGCTTCAAGCCCCCGAACGGGCCGGCGGCGACCGGTGATCAGAGGTGCGTCTGGCGGGGGGCGAGCCAATCCATTGCAGCGGCATGGATCGCGACGGGTGATGGGGCGGCGCGCAACCCGGCCAGGCATGCCGCATCGCGCTCTGATACAGCACACGGGCTGGCAGGCGGCCCTGACCAGCCGCCGCTCGACAGCGCCGCGGCGAGCAGCGCCGGCAGGCCGGTTGCATTGCTCGCCGATACCGGGATCACGGGTACATGCGGCCCGAGCGGTCGCGAATCCACCCAGCGCGCGGCGAGCACCGCGGCGCCCGGCAGGTCGCATTTGTTGGCGGCGACGACGAGCGGGAGATCGCCGCGGCCGACGACCAGCGCACGCGCCGAAGTCGCCGCCGAATCGCCAAGCGAGGCGTCGATCACGAGCACGGCGACGTCGCACTCGGCCACGACGCGCTGCGTGTGCTCGATGCCCGCCCGTTCTAGCGGGTCCGCGGTGGTGCGCAGGCCGGCGGTGTCCACCAGCACCAGTGGCAGGCCGTCGTATTCCGCGCCGAACTCCACGAAGTCACGGGTGGTGCCGGGGCGATCTGACACGATGCTGACCGGGGAGTCGCCAAGCGCATTGATCAGCGTGCTCTTGCCCGCGTTGGGTGCGCCGATCATCGCGATGCGGCGCGGATGCGTGAACCGGCGCAGGATCGCGGCGCCGTCGGCGCAAATCGCGGCGATTCGATCGGCGGCGTCGGGCGAATCGGGACGGGCGATCAGATTGTGCAGGAGCGTGCGCAGGCGCTCGCCATTCTGTAGCAGCCAGCGCGCTCCGGCGGTCGTGCGGACGGCCGGCAGCGCTGCGAGTGTGTCGGCCTCAACCGCGTCACGCACGTCCCACAACTCGGCTGCGTGCACCGCAGCCTCCACAAAGCCGGCTGCGACCAGCATGCGCTCGACCTGCTCGACCACAGCGGGGCTGCCATGCAGGTGCAGCCGGAAGCCGACGGCGTCGCGCGACACGAGAATGTCGTCGATCGGTGCGCCGCTGTCGTCCAGGAGCGCACATCGTCGGATTTCGCCGGATTCCGGCAGGCGGATCGGCCGGCCGGCGGGGCTGCGCAGGTGCTGCGCGGCGAGTTCCGCTACGCCCGGGCCGGTGATACGGAGGATGGCGATGGCGGCCGGTCCGACGGCGGTGAGCCGCGAGCAGCGGTTCGTCGGAGCCTGGGCTTGGTCCGGTTCGCGGGTCACGGGATGCCGGCGGCGCGACGGTAGGCCAGCGCGATGCCGCGCAGGCAGAGATCGGGTACGACGGCGTCGATGAAGTTTGCGTGCGGGTGGATCAGGGCGGCGTTTCCGCCGGTGACGACCAGCGGAGGCCAGCTTCGCAACTCGGTTGCGAAACGCTCGACGATCTCGCGCAATGCGCCGGCCGCGCCATAGACGACGCCGGCCAGCATTGCCTCGGGGGTGCTGCGTCCGCAGGCGGAATTTGGCGCGGCGGCCTGCACGGCCGGCAGGCGGTCGGTGTGATCGTGCAGCGCGTCGAGCGACATCTGAAAGCCGGGCAGAATCGCTCCGCCCATGAACCGTCCTTCGGCGGAAACGCAATCGACGGTGATGGCCGTTCCGAACGAGGCGATTGCACACGCGCCCTGCACCTGCTCGAAGGCTGCGGCAGCGCAGCAGACGCGATCGGGGCCGACCGTCTCGGGATCGGTGTCGATGGGCATCGGCAGCGGAACGTCGTCGCCGACCAGCAACACGTCGTCGGCGAAGGCTTCGTCGGCGGCGCTGCGGATGCGCGCGAGCGCGGGGGTGTTGACGCTGCCGATGACGACGGCGCGGGAGCGCGCAGCGCGCAGCTCATCCCAGGCGGCGTGCAATTGTTCGGTCCACTCGGCTTCGTTCTCAACGGCGGCGCGGCGCGCCGGACCGAGCGCACCGGGAGTCCAGGCCGCCATCGCGACGCGCGTGTTGCCGACGTCGATGACCAGCAGGCCATCCACAGGCGGGAGTTTTGTCATGATTTCTCCGGGGGTGGGTCGGCGCCGACCGGCGGATCGTCGAGGGGGTCGCACCCGCCCCACGGGTCGAGCGCGGACGCGCGACCGCCGGCGGGGCCGGAGCCCGGCGGATTCGGAGACGCGCGCTCGTCGTCCCGCGGGTCGTGGCCCGATTCCTCTCCGTCGTGCGGCTCGTCATCGTCGAAGACCCCGAGCAGCTCCAGTGGACCGGCGGCGGCGAGCACGCGCGCCTCGCGCTCCTCGTCAGCCCGGATCTCGGCGATGAGCGTCCACAACTGCTCGCTCAACTCGCGCAGGCCGGCGCCGGTGACGCCGGAGATGCGCAGCACGGGCCGGCCGATCTGCGCAGCGAGCGCATCGGCGGCGGCGTCGGCGTCGGTGAGATCGAGCTTGTTGCCGACGATGACTTCGCGCTTGGCTGCCAGCGCGGAGGAATACTTTTCCAGCTCGCGGCGGATGATCGCGTAGGCCTCGACCGGCGTCGGGCTGCCCTCGGGCGGGCAGAGGTCGATCAAGTGGACGATCAGGCGGGTGCGCTCAATGTGGCGCAGGAATATGTCACCGAGACCGGCGCCTTCGTGCGCACCCTCGATCAGGCCGGGCAGATCGGCGATGACCAGGCGGCGGAATCCGGGCAGTTCGAGAATGCCGAGTTGCGGCTCCTTGGTGGTGAAGGGGTATGGGGCGATTCTTGGCCGGGCGTGCGTGACGCGCGAGAGCAGGGTGCTCTTTCCCGCGTTGGGGAGGCCGACCAATCCGACGTCGGCGATAAGCTTCAGCTCAAGCCGCAGGATGCGGGCGCGTCCCATTCGGCCGGGCTGGGCCTCGCGGGGCGCTTGGTTTACAGATGTCGCAAAGTGTGAATTGCCCTTGCCGCCACGGCCGCCGGCCGCGACGCGAACCGTCTGTCCGTCCTCGACCATGTCCTTGAGAAGCTGCCCGGTCTGGTCATCGAAGACCAGCGTACCGACGGGGACATTGACGATGCGATCCTGCCCGCGTCGTCCGTGGCGGTTGGCGCCGCTTCCAGGGCGGCCGTCTTCGGCGTACCAATGGTGGCGGCCGGCGAGGTCGAGCAGGGTATCGAGGCCGGCCTGGGCGCGCAGCCAGACCGAGCCGCCATGACCGCCGTCACCGCCGTCCGGCCCGCCCTTGGGGACATACTTTTCGCGGCGAAAGCTGACGCAGCCGTCGCCTCCGCGTCCACCGCGGACGTGAATGACGACTTCGTCGACGAACAGGCGCATGGCTCCGGTGCGGCTCATGCCTGCACTGCACTGCGCGGGGAGGGGTGTGTCAAGGCGGGCGGTTTCCGGGCGCCGGCCCGGCGGCGGGCGTTTGACACCTCCGACGGGCGGGTTAAAATGCCCCATCTCGGCCGGGAGCTGACCGCAAGGCGGCTCCCGAAGTCCGGGGCCGTAGCTCAATTGGTTCAGAGCGCCGCCCTGTCACGGCGGAGGTTGCGGGTTCGAGCCCCGTCGGCCTCGATACTTCCCCCTTGGTCATCCTCGCGTGCGGTTCGCCGGCGATTTGCCGGCGCACCGCTCAATGACTTCGGCCCACGGTCGCACCGCCTCGGCCGGGCGCGCGGCCGATGGGCTTTTCCACACGATGCTCGCAATTGTTCGGAGCAGCGGCCATGCCTGATACAGTCCGCCCGGAGTTGATCCCTACCGGCGAGGCGACCGCGATCCTGCCGGTCGCGGGTGGGCGCCTTTCGCCCGTAACCGTCATCGGCACGCCGGCCATTCGAGAGTCGTTCGACGCCCAGACGCTGCAACAGGCGCTCAATTCGCGAAGCGGGCCGGGTGTCACACAGGTGGTGCTGAACCCCGATGCGCACGTGGGCTTTGGAGCGCCGATCGGGTGCGTGATGGCGTCGCCGTCGCACATCTACCCGGGTCCGGTGGGGGTGGACATCAAGTGCTCGATGAGCCTGCTGCAGTTCGACCTGCCAGGCGATGCGCTGCACGGGCGATCCGCGCGCCGCGCGCTGATCGAGGCGATCGGCAAGCGCGTGCCGACCGGTGCGGGGCGCGGTCAGCGGCATGCGCCGCTGGCTCGACGGGTGGATGCGGCGCTCGGCAAGCAGGCGGTGACGTATGGGGCGACCCCGGCGGTGTGTGAGGCGCTGGGGATTCCGCCGGAATGGGCGGCCCGCTGCGAGGATAGTGCGCACACCGGGCACGATGACACGCATGACTCACTCTGGGCGCGGCTCGACCTGCTTCTGCGCGGCGCGGAGTTGGGCAACTTCGCCGAGAAGGCCGGCCAACTGGGGTCGTACGGGGGCGGAAATCACTTCGGTGAGTGCGAGATCGTGCGGATTGGTGAGTCGCAGCGAGCGCGCGCGACGGCGGAGGCGTTCGGCCTGCGGGACGGCTGCGCGGCGTTCCTGTCGCATTGCGGCTCGCGGGGATTGGGGCACACGCTGGCGTCGCGGCAGTTCAAGCGGTTGCAGGCGATGTTCGAGCGCTGGGGGACACGCTATCCGGGGAATGACCGCGAGCTTTGCTATGCGCCGCTGGGGACGCCGGAAGCGAATGCGTACCTGGATGACATGGCGCTGGGTGCGAACTTCGCGACGATCAACCACCTGCTGATCAATGCGCTGGTGCTGGAGGCGTTCAACGAGGTGATCCCCGGGGTTCGCGGCGAACTGGTGTACTTCATCAGCCATAACATCGCGCGACGCGAGATCGTTGAAAATCGCCCGGCGTGGGTGATGCGCAAGGGCGCGACGCGCGCCTTTCCGGCGGGGCACGCGGCGCTGGCGGGCACGCCGTTCGAGGCGGTCGGGCACCCGATCCTGTTGCCGGGGAATCCGCAGAGCGGGTCGGCGGTGATGGTCGCGGATGCGGGCGCAGCGCTAAGCTGCTACAGCGTGAACCACGGCGCGGGGCGGGCCATGGGGCGCCGGCACGCGATGCGCACTTTGGACCAGGAACAGATCGATGCGGCTCTGGAGCGATGCGACATCCTGACGAACTGTCGGCAGTATCCGCGGGATGAAGCGCCGGCGGCGTACAAGGATTTTGAAGAGGTGCTGCGCTCGGTGAAGCTGGCGGGGCTGGCGAGCGAGGTGGCGCGGCTCGAAGCGCGGTTTGTGATCAAGGACGCCAGCGCGGCAGATGACTGAGGCGCGGGCGGTGACATTCGGCGCGGCCACGGGGCAGCGGGCACAAGATATCACAGCGATGGCGCAAGCGCAACCGGGACGGGCCGCGTTGGTCGCGGTCCGCCCCGGTGCGGGTCGATTCGAGGAGGCTGTCGGCGGTGGAAGCCGCCGGCGGGTTTATCCGAGCAGCGCCAGCACGTTCTGCGGCGACGTGTTGGCCAGCCGCAGCACGTTGGTGGCCGACTGCACGAGGATCTGCGACCGCGTGAGGTCGGAGGTCTGCTGCGCGAAGTCGGTGTCGCGGATGGCGCTCTCCGCGGCGGTGGTATTTTCAAGCGTGACGTTCAGGGCGTTGGCGGTCGTTTCCAGCGTGTTCTTCTGGAAGGCGCCGAGGCGGCCGCGGAGCGTCGAGATCTGATCCTGTGCGGCGCGGACGATGTCCTGCGCGGCCTGGTAGTTGCCGGAGCTGAGCTGGTTGGCCTGACCGCTGGCGAGCGAGGAGAGGTAGCCGACGGTCGAGTTGCCGAGGTTTCCGGAGGAGATCGACGCGACGCCGATGTTCTCGAGTCCGGCCAGCGTCACGCGCGGCGCGATCTGGAAGTTTGCGCCGCCGCCGAGAATTTGGAAGGTCTCGCTGGACGAAGAGCCGGCCAGGGTGCCAAAGGCGGCAGAGAGATCGAGGTCGATGCTCAGGTTCGCGTTTCGCGCGCTGGCCCGCAGACCGTCGGTGGTCGCGACCGTGCCGTTGATGGTGACGGTGGCGTCGCGGCCGTAGTCCTTGTTCGAGCCGGAGTCGCCGCCGGTGACGGCGAAGGTGCCGTCCAGCGCGCGAACCGAGACGAACTGGGACGATCCGTACTTGCTGCTGTTGAAGACCAGAGACGTGCCGGCGGCCGAGGCGGTGACGCCGGTGACGTTGGTGGTCTGGTTGATGGCGAAGGCGACGGCGGAGATCGCCGCGTTGGCGGCGAAGCTGACGGTGTCGGTGCCAAGCGCGCCCTGGATTTCGAGGGTCACTCCGGCGGTGCCGACCGTCGCTCCGCTGTAGTTGAGCTGCGCGAGCTGGGCCGAGCCGGTGACTTCGACGACAACGCTGCGGAAGGCGTCGTTGGGCACCTTGGCGGCATAGACCTGCACACCCGCCAGCGACGTGTTGTTGACGCCGGAGAGGTTGTAGCCGAGGTCGCCGGAGAGCAGCTTGCGGCCCTGGAACTCGGTGGAGTTGGCGATGCGGTTGATCGAGCTGAGGATGGCGTCGATCTGCAACTGATTCGCGGCCCGCTCGTCGGTGCTGATGCCCGACTCATTGGCGCTGCGATCCACGAGGTCTTCGAGGTCGGTGAGCAGCCGGTTCACCTCGACGAGGCCGGCTTCGGCGACGGAGACGACGTTGATCGCGCGGGCGATGTTGCCAATCGCCGACTTGATCGCGACGCCCTCCGACCGGAGCTTCTCGGATGCGATCAGGCCGGCGGGGTCGTCCTTGCCGGTGTTGATGCGCAAGCCGGTGCTCAGGCGCTCCAGCGACACGTTCAGCTGCTCATTCTGCTGGGTCAGAATGCGCCGCCCGATCAGGGATGGGATGTTGGTGTTGATGCGACTCATGGGCTGCGTGCCTCCAAGGGCGACCAGGGAACGACCGGCGGCCGTACGCCGCCTCATCCGCCGGACCACCGTCGCCCCGTTGTGCGCCGGTCAGTCACCGTCTCGCGGACAGTGACGGCATCGACGCGGGTGGGGGGGGGCTTTAGTAAACCGCACGCGGACCTTGCGGGCGGTGGCCGCGAATATCGCGCGGGGTGGTGTGGCAGGGGCTGCCAATATTGGCCGCGGCTTCTTGCAGCGGGTTTTATCAGAGCCGGGGGCTGGCGCAAGGTGCTTTCTGTGCGCGTGCGCCGCGCAGGCGAATTGTCGTTGGCGAGCTGATGGAGGCCAGCTTTCTGTTGAGAATCGGAACGCAGGGGCGGCCGGAGAGAACGGGCTGGAGGTGGGTGGTGGGGCACGCGATGGGGTTTTCGAATTGAGCGGGAGCGTCACGGGTCGCAATCATGCTTACGCGGAGTACCGCGAAAGCATGCCACCCGACGACACCGGAAGTGCTCTGCTCAGGAGCAATGATACAAATGCGACGCGGTGGCATGAGGGCGTGGCATCGAAACACCGGCAATGCGGTGGTGAAGAGCGCTGCTCGTGAGCAGTGGCAAGAAGGCAGGGCGGCGGCGCAGACATGGGGCCGCGGGCACACAGGGCGGTTCCGTAGCGGCGCCGGCGCTAGCCGGAGCCGTCGGCGTTGCGGACGCACTCGCGTCGGGCGGGCGCGCTGCCGCTGCGAATGATGTAGATCGGGCGTTGCTTCACCTCTTCGTAGAGCCGTCCGACATACTCGCCCAGGATCCACAGCACGATGAGCTGCGCTCCGCCGAGCAGCAGCATCGTTGCGGCCAGCGAAGTCCAGCCGGTGATCGCGAGCCCTGCGATGGCGGCATAGAGCACCCAGACGAGGTATCCCATCGCCGCGACCGACAGGAACGCGCCGGCCAGGCCTGCCAGGCGCAGCGGCCAGGAGGAGAAGGAGAAGATCGCATCACCGGCGAGGCGCAGCATGGCGGCGTACGAGTATTTCGTGCGTCCGGAGTGACGGGCGGCGGCATCGTAGGGCACTTCGCAATAGTCAAAGCCGATCCACTGCACCAGGCCGCGGTTGAAGCGGCAGCGCTCGCGACAGGCCAGAAACGCGTCGAGCGCCTCGCGTGAGAGCAGGCGGAAATCGGCAGCGCCGGGGGTGACGCGGATTCGCGCCACGCGCGAGAGCAGGGTGTAGAACCAGCCGGAGCTGACGCGCTTGGCGGCCCGATCGTCCACGGGGACGCGGCGGATGGCCTGGACGACGTGAAACCCGTCTCGCCAGCGGGCGATCAACGCGGGGAGCAGCTCGGGCGGATGCTGGAGGTCGCCGTCAAGCGACACGGCGGCCCCGCCGCGAGCGTGTTCGAGTCCTGCCAGCAAAGCAGCCTGGTGGCCGAAGTTCCGACTGAGGCGCACGAGCCGGATGCGGGGGTCGCCGTCGGCGAGTTTCGCGACGCGCGCGGGGGTTTCATCGGAGCTGCCGTCGTCGACAAACACCAGTTCATAAGGGTCGGAGAAGTCGCGCAGGGCGTCGTGGACGCGGCGCGCGAGCGGTTCGACGTTGTCCTGTTCGTTGAAGACGGGGACGACCAGTGAGAGCGCGGGGGTCGTTGTGGCGGGGCAAGGAGCGCTCATCGGGGGTGGATGATAGCGGCGCGACGGGCGGGGCAAGTGGGGGGCGGGGTTGCCGGTCGATGCGAAGGTCGGCCCTGCACGCGGTTAGCAGCCTGTATCGGGCGGTTCGTGGCGCCAATTCCGTGTCGGATGAGGTTGATGGCCGGCGTGGGTCGCCGTCGCAGCACTTCGTTGCAAAAAAACACAGCCCCCGATCCTTGCGGACCAGGGGCTGTGACGTGGATTCGATCAGAAAAGAGCGGTCAGAACATTAGCGGCGGCGCAGCGCGAACGCGGCGAGGCCGAGCAGCGCCAGCGAGGACGGCTCCGGCACGAGACCCAAGGACTCGTAAACGGTGACGGACTCGCCCGGGGCGATGCTGAGGTTCCACTGCCAGCCGCCAGTGTAGTCGCCAGGACCGAACGGATTGCCTTCGTTGCCGAAGTTCGTGATCGCCGTGTCGGTCAGCGTGAGGCGGTTCGCAGCGAATACGCCGTTGCGGAAGAACGTCGCACCGGGCCCGTGGAAGATGGCCGTGGTGAGATCGGTCGGATCCCAGATCCGCATGACGCCCGGAGCCAGCAGTTCGGCCCGGTCCGCAGTCGACCCGGTGATGCCGAGGTCGAGGTCGAGGTAGTTGAACAGGGCCAGGTCGAGCTGCGACTGGCCGGTGTTCGTGATGACGACCGTCCAGTAGAAGGCCGCCTCACCGTTGTTCGCGCCGTCGAACAACTGAATGTTCAGCGCTGCATCGAAGCTGTAGCCGGCGGCAGACTCGCGATAAAGCATGTTGCCGGTGTTGCCGCTGTACGTCTCGCTGATGCGGTTCGACAGCGCGAATTCGCGCGTGTCGCCCGGACCGCGGAACCACCACCAGTTCTGGAAGAGCTGGTCGACCCAGACCGCGCCGGGGTCAAAGTTGCTGTTGCCGGCGCCGGTGCCGGTTCGATCCGTCGCGCCGAGGCCGCTATCTACGAAGTAGGTAGCGTCACCAGCGGTGATCGTGCCTGCGGCGAAACCCAGCGGCGACATGGCCGCGAGGATCGCCAAACCAAGAAATCTCTTCATCCTGAAACACTCCTCCTCCGGGAAGCGTGTTAACAGCGCACCTGATCCCCAACGAAGGGATCCGACGAAGCCGCTGTCCTGTCAAAGACGAACCGACCCGCCGATGTGTGTGGAGTGAGGGCGCATGCGCAGCCCAACGGCGGATCGATTTCCTCCATCGGGCAGGATAAGGGAAGGTCGTGCGCGGTTCAAGAGAATTGTTCACATTCGTGGCCGTAACGACGGACGACGACCGGCCGCCGGGGGGCGACGGCGGGGGGGGCTCGAATCCGGCGGGCATCTCACTCCGGGGCCGTAGCGGCAGTGGGCGTTAGAATTTCGGGGTTGACGGCTGGCATACCCGGCAGTATCTTGACGCGATCGGCCGGAGGTTCTGCGCTTTTGCGCGGCTACTGGCAGGTTCGCGGCCTTGAGGGGGCTGCGGCGTGTGCTTTCGGGCGTCCGTCCCCGGCTTCGGCCGCGGTTGCACCGAAAGTGCTGTTCAGGTTGAGGAGAGGAAATAATGCGCAAAGTTCTGATCGCCTGCACCGCTGGTGCAGCGCTTCTGGCGGGTGTTGCTCACGCTGTTCCCACCCTGTCCAACACGGTATATCGCATCGAGGCGAGCAACGCTCTCGGCAGCGGGTTTCTCGAGTTCACGATCGCGGACGGATCCTACCCCGACGCCGATTCATTCGAGTTGTTCATGATGACCCCGATGGACATCGTGGACTCTTTCGACGGAGTGACGGTTGTTGCTCAGTTGACGCAGGCCACGCTGACCGTGTTCGATCTGCCTGATTTCAAGCAGATGAGCATGAGTTACGCGATCGGCGCGTTTGACGGCGAGACTACCTTCCGGATCGTGTCCGGATTGTTCTCGTTCGGTGCGGTCAACGGCCCGGAAGGGTTCGCCAGTGCGGCGCTCGGGGTGACTGAGCAGGACAATCCTGAGAACGGCGCGAACCACACGCCGAACGGCCCACTCGGTAAATCTCACCACACGTACTACAACGGCCAGGCGCCGGCGGGAACGAATTTTTCGCGGCTGGTCGGCGGTTTCGGGACTATCCCGGGGCCCGGCGGCAACAGCGCTGATATGAACGAGGGCACTGGGCCGACGCTGATTCCGGGCAATGTGTCCAGTCTCAGCCAGGAGTTGCTTTTCAAGATCAGCGGCGGCGATATCGCCAACGGGACGGTCACGTTCGGCGTGACGCCGGAGCCGACGTCCGCGGCGGCGCTGCTCGGCCTGGCGTTGCTGGTCGTTGCCCGGCGGCGCTAAGGCCCTGCGGGGCGAGGGCGGCTGATCCGCTGGTGGACTTTTTTGTTTTTCGGCATGGCCGGCCCGCTCGGGTCGGCCACTGTCGTTAAATGGTGGACCGGTCAGCTTTTGCAGTGTCCGGGAGGCCTTTCGGGTTGGCGGGGCCGCCGCCGCGCACATCTGTGTGGGCAAAAGTCTCGCTTGACATTGCCCAGGGCCGCGCCTATAAGATCGTCCTTGGAAAAATTCGGCGGGCGCCCTGCGCGCCGCAATCTGGAGGAGAGGCAAAGAATATGACGAGCTTCAAGCGCACTTGCATCGGCATTGTCGGGTCGTTGCTCTTCGGCGTGGCCGCCGCGCAGGCGGACGTGTCGGAGACGATTCTGAAGATCACCGCCATCAGCAGCGACGGGCACAGCGGGAGCTGGTCGGTCGGGTTGCCGTCGGCGACGTTCAACATCGAAAGCTCCACGTACAATTGGGCCTACGCCGCCGGTGAGGGCAACGTGGGTATCGAGATCCTCGCCCGCGATCAGCACGGCAACCCCGTGATGGACGGCGATGGTCGGCCGATCGTCCTCGGTGAGCTTCGCTCAGCCGAGATTGAGCTGGTCGAGGATCCGCAGGTCAACCTCGGGTTCACGCTAGTGGCCGGCAATGCCGCCACGACGACGTTCCTGGTGCAGTCCGCACTGCTGAGCTTCCCCACGCTGACGAACCCGATGGCCGAGACCAGCGGCACGCTGACGGTCACGGACTCGTTCGGCTTCAACGGCGCGACCATGGGTCGGCTTCTCGCGAACGCCGGACAGTATCGTTCCGAGTACAACGGGTTCGTTCCGACGGGGACGACCTTTGCCGATCTGATTGACTCCTTCTCGGCCGGTGCGGGCGGAAGCGTGTCGAGCACCGACTCCTACACCAACATGATCGCGGGTACGGTGTCGGACATGAGCGCTCAGGTCGAGTTCACGCTGACCCGTCGCGACACCGCGTCCGGCACGACCGATTATCGCATCGTTCCCGAGCCGGCATCGTTGCTGCTGCTCGGTCTCGCAGCGCTGGCGGTTCGTCGCCGCTGACCAGATCGCATCGAAACTGAATTGCGAACAACACGGGTCATCCGGCCGACGCGTCGCGCCGGCCGGATGACGCGATTTATGCGGACTCGTGTGCGGCTGCACCCCTCACCCGGGAGTCCCCTCTCATGCACGGGTTTGTCCAGCGCTGCCTGTTGGTCGCCGCCGCGATGGCGGCGAGCGGCAGCGCTCACGCGATAGACACGGCATTCAGCCCGCATCTGATTGAAGTTGAAGTGAGTGACACGCTCGGGCGGAGCGGGTCGGCTGTCATCCCTTTTGCCGTCGGCACGTACGATCCGGTGCAGCGCTCGGTGGCCTGGACCACGAACACTCCGTTCAACATCGTGGACACCGGTTCGTCGGCGACCGTCGCGACCATACGGTCGCTTTCCGTGCAGGCGCGGGTCTATCCGCCGCGCGCGTATCTGAACGCGACGGTGGACGCCGGATCCGCGACGTGCACCGTGCTGGTCCGTTCGAGCACGGTGAAGTCGCCGCCGATTGAGGAGGGTGACGCACAGGGGCGCGCGTTTGCGTCGTTCGCGCTGCGTGACATGAACGAGAACGGCGCGCTGCTGACAGGTGTGGGAGCTCCCGGGGCGGGGGCTTACCGGGCGTTCATCAACGGCCCGTTCCCGCTGGGATCGCAGTTTTCGCAGTTGGTTGCGACCGTCAGCGCCAGCGCCGGCGCGACCGGCTCGGGGTTTCAGAATGATCCGCCGGTCGGCTTCAGGCCGATCGGGGCGGGGGTCAAGAGCGTCAATGGCGCCATGCTGTTCACGCTATCACCCGGGGATCGGGCCACATGTACTACACGGTTTGACGTCAGCGGCACGGCAAATCCACCCGGCGATTTGAATTGCGATGGCCTGGTGAACGGGTTCGACATCGATCCGTTTGTGCTTGCGCTGATGGATCCGGCCGCGTATGCCGTCGCCTTTCCGGGGTGCGACGCGCAGGCGGCCGATTGCAATCTGGATGGCGTGGTCAATAACTTTGACACGGATAGTTTTCTTGAGATCCTGGGGGTTGGATTGCCGTGAAGTGACCGTGGTGGGGTTGAGCAGGGCAAAGCGGATTCGGAGACAAATCTGATGTCGTTGCATTGCCTGAAGTCGCTCGGTGCATCCGTTCTGGCGTATGCCGTACTGTCGTTGCCGACTGCGTCTGCCGCACCCGGGTTTGCGGATCAGGTACTCAGCGTCTCCGTAACGGATGCGACCGGCCGGTCCGGTGTCCTGATCATTCCGCGTAGCGCGGCCGTGTACGACGGCATTGCCCAAACGCTGCAATACACCCTGCCGTCGCCGGCGGCGATCCTCGACAGTTTCAGCGGCGGCGTGATTGCAACCGTGACGTCGGCCACCGCCTACGCGCGGATGTACCCCCCGCGCGTGACGCTGGACATCGTGGTGGAGGCGGGCGCGTACGAGTCATATCTCACGATCGCCGGACCGTGGGTGGGTTTTCCCGTGATCTCGGCCGACGTGGGGCGGATGAACGCATACGCCGGGTTTACGGTTCGTGACCTGAATTGGAATGGCGCTAGGCTGGCCTCCCTGGGCTTGCCGGGCAGCGGGGTGTTCCGAGCCAACGTGGACGGCCTGGCGCCGGACGGGTTTCAGCTTACGCAACTCGTCAACCAGTTGATCGTCTCCGCCGACGGCACCGTCAGCGGTTGGCAAAACGACCCCCCGCAGGGCACGCGGAGCGTGTTCCGGGTCGCGAGCGATGCGAGCGTGCTGATGGCGTTCTCGCTGACGGCTGGCGATCGAGCCACCTGCTCGGGGCGACTGAGCCTGTTCGGTCGCGAGTTTCCGAAGGGCGACTCGAACTGCGACGGCCGTATCAACGGTTTTGACATTGACGCGTTTGTGGTAGCGATGCTCAGCCCCGACACGTTTGAGATCATCTACCCGAACTGTGAAACGGATACGTCGGATTGCAATGCCGACGGGATTGTGAACAATTTTGACGTGGATCCGTTCATCAGCTTCGTTTCGGGAACGGGTCCGGCGTTTCCGGGCCCACTGCCGTGACGGCTCGCGGCCTTTGGCCGCGGTTTGGTCGTTCTACCGCTCGAAGTCCCCGCGAGTCGCGCCTCGGAGCTTCATTGTTCCCAAAAGGGAACGCGCGTCACCCACCGATACTGAGTTTGCCCAATTCACGGGATCGGTATCGGGCAGGTTGCAGCCCTGTTTGCTCCGCTCTCTGGCGGGTATTACACTGCCTGCGGTTCGGGGGAGATTCCGCCCAGCCGATAGAAGCTATCGACGCGCGTATCCTTCCCCGCTGGGTGGCATACGAGTTTTTTGGAGCAACCATGAGACGAATGCGATGGGTCCTGGCTTCAGCCGGCGCAGCCGTGCTGGCGCTGGCGGGCGGGTGCCCGAACTTGGCGCTGGTGGATCCGACGACGCTGATCGCCGAGCCGACGGCGGTGGTGAAGTGGAATGAGGTCATGCTGGCAGCGGTACGGGCCGGCCCGCCGCGTCCGACCGTCATCGCAAGGTCGTTGTTCATCGTCCATTCCGCCATGTACGACGCCTGGGCGGCGTACGACTCGAAGGCGGTCGGCACGCAGTTGGGCGGTTCGCTCCGCCGTACCGCGTCGGAGAGAACCGAAGCGAACAAGCGCGCTGCGGTGAGCTATGCGGCCCATCGCGCCCTGCGCGATCAGTTTGGGGCATACGAGACGAGCACCGGCTCCTTTACGCGGCTGCTGCGCGAGCTGGGTTACGAGCCGAGCGATTCAACCGACACCTCGACGCCCGCCGGTATCGGCAACGTGGCCGCGCAGGCGGTGCTGGATTTCCGTCAGAACGACGGCGCAAACGAGGGTGGAAACTACGCACAGGTTACCTCCACGATCTATCCGGCGCTTTACACGCCGAAGAACAGCGGCGATCCGTCGACCGGCCGTGCACCCGGCGGCGCGGACTTCGACGTCAATCGATGGCAGCCGCTGCGCGTTCCGAACGGAACGCTGCGTGACGCCGATGGTGTTCCCATCCTGGACCACAACAATCCGGCTACTTTCACGACGCAGTCGTTTCTGACGCCGCACTGGGGCGCGGTCACTCCGTTTGCTCTGACCAGCGGCGACCAGTTCCGCCCGCCGCCGCAGCCGTTGGCCGGTTCGAGCGAGCCGTACACCACGGCGCTTGGCGAGACCGGGACCAATGACGAAATTTTCAACAAGCAATTTGACGAGGTACTGGCCGCTAGCGAGTTCCTGACGGATGAGCGCAAGTGCGTTGCGGAGTACTGGGCAGACGGCCCGCGCTCGGACACGCCGCCGGGCCACTGGCACGCGCTCTGCCACGGCATCTGCTTCCGCGACAGGCATTCGCTGGACGACGACGTGAAGCTGTTCTTCGCACTGGCCGGTGCGCAGCTCGACGCCAGCATCGCCACGTGGGACGCTAAGCGACATTACGACTCGTCGCGGCCGATCTCGGTCATCCGGCACAAGTACTTCGGACAGAAAATCCGCGCCTGGGCGGGTCCGAATCGCGGCACGCGCGAGATCGACGGCGAAGATTGGCTGCCGTACCAGGCGGCGACGTTTGTGACGCCGCCCTTCCCCGGGTATCCGTCCGGACACAGTTGCTTCAGCGCCGCCTCCGCAGCTGTGATCGGCGGTTTCACCGGTACGAACACCTTTCACGATGGCGGGCAGACGGTCCTCCTGTTCGACGATTACAACTTTGACAGCATCGCAGACGTGCTGGGGCAGCATACCGTGCTGGCCAGGAGCCTTCTGAATGAAAGCTCGCCGGCAGCGCCGGTCACGCTCCGCTGGAACACCGTGCAGGATGCTGCCGATGAGGCCGGCATTTCGCGCCTCTACGGCGGAATTCACATTCAGGAAGACGACATCCGCAGCCGCAATTCCGGCCGCGCGATCGGCCGCCAGGCGCTGGAGAAGGCGCGCGCGTACTGGGAGGGCCGCCCGTAGCCGTATGGGGCCTGTCGGTTCATGCTTCGCCCCGATTCAACCAGCTCCGCCCCGGTGCAGGCTTCGGCCGTGCCGGGGCGGCTGGTTTGTGGGGGACACGATCGGCGTGATGGATCCGCTGTGCGGTGAGCTGATCAGGCGCAAAATTCGCTGATCAGACGATCGAGCACTGTGCCGGCCGCGGTCAGCTCGCCGCGCGTGATGAACTCATTCGGCCGATGAGCGCGATCCATCTCGCCCGGCCCCCACAGCACGCACGACATCCCGGCTTCGGAGAGTACTCCCGCGTCGCTGGCAAATGAAACACCCAGCGATTCGCTCTGGCCGATGATGCGGGTAAGTACCTGATGGATGGCGGCTTCGGCCGGGCAGAGCATCGGCGGATTGTCGTTGATGACTTCCACCCGCACGCGCGTCCGCCACGCCGCGGGCAGTTCGGCCAGTTCCTCACGCACAGCGTCAAGCGCCATCGGCGCGGCCTGACCGGGCAGGAGGCGGATGCCGACGTCGATGCGACAATCGGCCGGCACGATATTGACCGCCGCCCCGCCGCGGATCAGCCCAACATTCAGCGCCGGATACGGGCACTCCGGGAAGAAGGATGACGTATCCGTGCGGACCTCGGCGAGCCGGGCCGCGGCGCGGCGCAGTGCAAACAGCACGTCGGCGGCGCCGTCAATCGCACCGACGCCCAGGTGCGGCAGGCCGCTGTGGGCCGCGCGGCCGGTGAGGTGCAGCGCCAGTTTCAGATGCCCTTTGTGCATTCGGATGACGCGCCCGCCGGTCGGTTCGCCGATCAGGACGTGCCGCGGCAGGGCGGCGATTCTCGCGGCGTCGCCCGCGAGCACGCGCGCTCCGAGCGAGCCGACCTCCTCGTCGCAGCACAGCAGCAGGCACAGCGGGTGACGGCGCGGCGCCCCGGCGGATGCGGCGCGCGCGACGCGGTTGATCGCCAGCGCCACGAAGCCCTTCATGTCGCAGGCGCCGCGGCCGATCAGGCGCTCGCCAGCCTCCCGCAGTGCGAAGGGGTCGCTCTCCCATTCCGGCTCATCGGCGGGAACCACGTCGGAGTGCCCGCACAGCACCAGGCCGGCGCGGCTCGCAGCGGACGCCGGCGGCCCGGCGCGTGCAACGAGGTTCATCCGATCCTGTCCAGTCCCGCGAACCTGCTCGACCGATGCGCCGCAGCGCGTCAGGTAGTTGGCCACGAAGTCGCACAGCGCGACGTTGGAGCGCCCGCTGACAGAGTCGAATGCGACCAGTCGCGCGAGCAGGGCGGCATCGTCGAGCGCCGGAGGGTTCATCCTGAGCATCGTACTGTCAGGCTTTGGCGGCGGCGTCCCGCTTGTCTCAGATCACTTCCGCGGGCGGGGCCAGCGCAGCACGATAGGCGGCCAGCGCCATTCGCGCGGCGTGGAGCGGGTCGAGCCACGCCGCGGCGCGCGCTGCACCGGAGTTACCGAGGCGGCGCCGCAGATCGGGTTCGTCGCACAGGCGGCGGAGCGCGGCCGCGAAACCGCCGGACCGCTCGTCCGGGACCAGCAGCCCCTCGAGGCCGTCGCGACACACCTCGCGGATCGGGGGGATGTCCGTGGCGACGATCGGCAGTCCCGCGGCCATGGCCTCGAGCACCGCGTTGGGCATGCCCTCGGTGCGCGACGTGAGCAGCAGCGCGTCGGCGGCGGCGTAGAGCGGCGCAAGGTCGGGCTGCCAGCCCAGTAGCTGCGTGCGCGCGGCGGCGCTCGACAGCCGCAACTCGCGTTCTACGTCGGGACGAGAGGCGCCATCGCCCGCCAGCAGCAGGCGCGAGGGACGATCGGAGAGACTTTCGACGGCACGAATCGCCAGCTCGACGCGCTTCACCGGATCGAATCGTCCGGTCCACAGGACCACGAACTCGTGGTCGCTGATGTCCAGGGATGCACGCGCCTCGCGCCGCAGGCGCGCACGCTCGACCGGATCGCCGACGCGCGCCGCCGCCTCGCCGGAGGGTGCGGGACCGAGGTTGAGCACGCGGCGCGGGCTGCGCCCAAAGGCTCGTGCGGTGTGTGCCGCGACAGCCGCGCTGTTGACGAGGTGCGCGCGGTCCAGTTGGCGCGTCAGCCGCTCCGCCCAGGCATGCCAGCGGCGCTCGACCTCGATCGTGGCGGTGGCCGTCACGACCGGCACGCCGCACAGCACGCCAGCGGCGCGGGCGGCCAGGTTGGCGTGCGTCAGCGTCGCGTGCACGATTTGCGGCCGAAAGGCGCGCACGATCGCGCAGAGGCGCAGAACGGCGCAGAAGTCACGCGGGTTGCGCGCGTCGGCCGTGAACACGGGGATGCCCTGATCGCGCAGGGAGTCGGCCACCGGGCCGCGGGCGCCCATGCCGATCACCGCGACGCGCTGGCCGAGGCGTCGCAGGCCGCGTGCCAGCCTCGCAATGCGCAGCGGCGTTCCGCCGGGGGCGAGGTCGGTGACGACCAGCGCGATGCGCAGTGAGGCGGGGACGGACATGCGGGCGATCTCTTGCACGTGGCGACGACGACAGCGCCCGTCACGTCAGAAGCGAAAGTCAGCGTCGTCGAGGCCGGGATTGAGCTTCACCTGCGTCATCACGTAGCTGCCCAGCAGCTTTTTTCCGGCGTGGTCGGCGTAGCTGTAGATCGAAACGGGCAGCAGCCACTCGCGATCGAGGTGCATCACCATCCGGGCATCCGGGAACTCGCCGACGAGCGACTCGGGCAGCAGGCGGCGGAAAACGAGCGTCGGCCGCCCGTCCACCTCGCCCTCGCTGTCGAAACGGAAGTCGAGAATGCCGCGCTCACGGGCGCGCGCGTTGGTGCGCGCCAGCAGCTCGAACATGGCCTTGAAGCCGAATTCATCGATCGAGCGGCGGCTGGTCTTCTTCGTCTCAGCGCCGTGGATCGGCAGCTTGATCTCGGACAGCACCAGGCGCAGCACCGCGCCGCCGGGCTCCACCTTGGCGACCGGCTCACCGTCTTCGTTGACGTATTCCGGCTTTTCGATCCAGAGCACGCGCTTGGCTTCGCCGACATTGCGCTGCCAGATCATGAAGCAACTGCGCGGCGCTGTGCGGTAGAGCACGCGGATTTCCTGCACCGGCGTCAAACCGCTCGGGAGCAACTCCTGCTTCAGGAATACGCAGCTGTAGTCGCGGATCGTCTCGCGCAGGCGCTGCTCGCCCTGGGCCATCACCGCCGCGGGATCGCGCTTCGCCAGGGCCAGCAACGGGTCGGCCGGCCGCTCGTCAGCCGCGAGAACGGCCGGAAGGGATTCGGAGGCGACCGCGAGGACCGGGACGCGAATGGAGATTCGTTCCGGGGCGACTGTCGGAATTCCGATCGCCAGGATCGCGCCGGCAACGGAGATCGCCGCCAGCAGCGGTCCGAGCGTCAGGGCGGGCATTCGTGGGCGCATACGGTGTTTGGCTCTTCGGGGGCATTGCAACTCGCACGCCGTGGGCCGGTCTTCCGCACAGGCCGTCAGCGGCAATTCCGTGTCAGGGTTCGTCGGCCGACCGCGCAGCGCAACGACCGGGACACAGGGTAGGAACCCCTAATCCTATCGGGATTGTTACGAACATCACCGGCAAAAGTCGCGGGGACCCCGGAATTCGGCGGTTCCGCCGTGCCGTTACCGTCACCGCCCGATAATTATCAGTTGCGGTGGACGGGGTCGGGCACGCCTAGGTCGTCACTCGTTCGAGCAGCTTGCCGACCTGCCCGCGCAGCGCGTTGGCCTGCGGGGAGTTCGGGTAGCGCTCGATCAGGTCCTGGGCCATCCGCAGCGCTGACTGGTAGTCGTGCCGGCGGATGTGCTCGCGGATCGAGAGCTCCATCTGCTGGCGTTGGTAGATTTCAGCGTTTTCGCGGAGCGTCGCCATCTGCGCGCGGAGCGCATCCGCCTCCGTTGAGCGCGGATAGCGGGCGATCAACTGCTGAGCCAGCCCCAGCGCGGTCGGCCACTCCTTGTTGTTCGCAGCCGCCTGCGCCTGGGCCATCAGCCGCGCGCGCTGGTCCGTGTCGATCTTGTCCTGCTCGCGCGCGATACGCCGCTGCAGCTCGATCGCGCGAACGGAGCTGGGGTGTCTGGCCACCAGTTCCTGCACGACATCCGCGACTCGATCCCAGGCCCCGAGCTTGATGAACTCGTCTACCTGTCGATGCGCACTTTCCACGTCCCGCGCCTCGACCGCGGCGCGCGCCTGTTCGACCTGATCTTCCAGCGTCAGCCAGTTCTTGACGTGTGGGAAGCGGAGCCGGGCCTCCTGAACCAAGGCCCGGGCCTTGACCCAGTCGTGTTGCCGGAGCAGGTCCGGCACTTGTTCCTCCAGCCGGCCGATCCATTGCGCGCACTGATAATCCAGGCGTGCCTGCCGCTGCGGTTCATTCAGAAGGGAGATATCGCGCACCTCGCGGAGCAGGTCTCCCAGCTCGCGCATGGCATCATTGAGGCGGGCAGCGTCGGACTGGCCGCCATCTCGCCCATAGCGCCCGTCGATCATCGCGGCCGCTGGCGGCTGGCCGGCTGTACGGACCAGTTCTCCCAGCCCGGCCAGGCCCAGGGCGGCGGCCAGGCCGGCGATGACCAGGCCCGCCAGGCGGAGGACATCATCCACGGCGAACGGCTGCTCCAGCAGCACCCACAGCCGGGCGCCGGCCCAGGCCACTGTCGCGACGGCGAGCATCACCGCACCGGCCTCGATCAGCACGGCCAGAAAACGCCCGCGGTGCAATTCCTGCGGGCGATCGACCTCCGTGTCATACATCTGTGGCGCCTCCGATTCGACATCTTGCCGGTTTATTCTCTCGGCCGCGCAACCCTTGCGGCAAAAGGTCCGCCGGTTTCCGCATCGTTGTACCGCGCCCGGGGAGATGCCGCACGCACCCACGGCGCAAAGCACCGCCTGCAACGACGCGGCATGCCAGCCGCGCCGGGGCGGACTTGACGCACCCCCGAGCGGGGCGGAGAATTCCGCGGACTATGGCACAATCCAAAGGCATCGAACTGGTCGTTGTCACGCCGGAGCGGCAGGTTTTGTCGCAGACCGTCCATTCCGTGGTCATCCCGGCGCACGATGGCGAACTGGGCGTCCTGCCCGGGCGCGCGTCACTGATGTGCGAGTTGGGCATCGGCCAGCTTCGCTACAGCGATGCGGCCGGTGAGCATCGGCTGTTCATCGACGGCGGGTTTGCGCAGGTGCATCAGAACAGCGTCGCCGTTCTGACCACCCGGGCGCTGAGCTCTGGTGAAATCACGGACGACCTGATTCGCGGGGAAGAGTCGGCTGAGAGCGGGGCCGCCGCGCGGCCCGCCGCCCAGCGGCAGCTCGCCCATCGCCGGGTTTCCGTGATGCGGGCGCTGCGTCCCACTCGCCGCTGATTGCCTTGAACTTCGGGATTTCGCCATGTCGGGCAGGAGCGCCGGCCGCTTGCTCGTGATCAGCGGTCCTTCGGGCGCGGGTAAGTCGTCGATCTGCGATGAAGTGCTGCGCCGGATACCTGGGGCCCATTGGTCCGTGTCCGTGACGACGCGGGCCCGTCGGCCGCACGAAGTGGATGGGCGGCATTACCGCTTCGTGGACCGAAGCACGTTTGAGGCGATGGTTCGGGCGGGGGAGCTGCTGGAACACGCCGAGTATCTGGGCGAGCTTTACGGCACGCCGCGCCAGCCGGTGTTGGAGGCGATCGGCCGGGGAGAAGTGGTTGTGATGGAGATCGACGTGCAGGGGGGGGCGCAGGTTGCGCGGCAGGTGCCGGAGTCGATCCGCGTGTTTGTCCTGCCGCCGACCATGGAAACCCTGCGGGCGCGGCTGGAAGGCCGAAAAACGGAGTCGGAAGCGCTCCAGACGATGCGGCTGGCCGAGGCGGACGGCGAAATCGCGTTCGCACGGAACGGCGGCGTCTACCAGCACTTCATCACGAACGATATACTGGAGGATTCGGTTCAGCAGGTGATCCGGATTGTTGAGCAGGAGACGATGCCGAAATGATCGAAGCGCTGAAGAGCGATGTCATCATCAACAAGGTCGGCGGGCGGTTCAAGCTGGCAGCGCTGATCCAGAAGCGCTGGCTGGAGATCATGCAGGGCGCCCGCCCGATGGTCGAGCGCAGCGGCCGCACCGACATGGAGATCGTGATCGAGGAGATCCTCCAGGGGAAGGTCGGGATCGACTACGACGGCTCGTCTCTGGACAAGCCGGCCTGACGCTCCGTTTCGCGCGCCTTCCGGTTCGTGGGGATTGGGGCGATGCCAGTGCCTGACAGCTCGCGGGATTCCGCTGATGGTGCGGAGGCGCCGCTCGCGGGGCGCGAAATCGTTGTGTGCGTCAGCGGGGGCATCGCGGCGTACAAGACTGCGGCGGCGGTGTCGAGGCTGGTCCAGTCCGGCGCGGGCGTGACCGTCTGCATGACGCGCAACGCGCGGCGATTCATCACGCCGCTCACGTTCCGCGCGCTGACCGGCCGACCGGTGCTGACGTCGGCCTGGGAAACGAGCGACGGCGGATCGATCGAGCACCTGCGCCGCTCCGAAACAGCCGACCTGATTCTGGTCGCGCCGGCCACCGCCAACGTCATCGGCAAGCTGGCCGGTGGGATCGCGGATGATCTTGTCAGCGCGCTGCTGCTCGGGGCGGCCTGTCCGGTGCTGATGGCGCCGGCCATGAACACGCGCATGTGGGAGCACGCCGCCGTCCGTCGAAACATTGATTTCCTGCGGAATGCCGGCGTGCGGTTTATCGGGCCGGAGGAGGGCTGGCTGGCCTGCCGCGCGGTGGGTGCAGGCCGGATGAGCGAGCCGGATGAGATTCTGGACGGTGTGCGCGAAATCGTGCGCACCCTGCCGCTTCCAAGGCGCTGCGGCAGCGCCGCGACCCCGTAGCGCTGATGGCTCTCTGGCTGGGCGGGAGCTTCAGCGGCATGAACGCACGAGTACCCGTCCTGCGGTCCATGTCTGTCGATTGAAGTTCCGCGGTCGCGCGCGTCGCGATCAGCGCGTGCATTCTCTGCGAGGTGTTTCCCCGCGTGACGCGATTCACCCGTTCAGCCAGGGCCTCGAGCCGATCGGGACCGTCTGAGCAACGGGCGGGGCGCTCCGCGGATCGCAGCCGCCTTCGCATTCTGATTACCGCGGGTCCAACGCGCGAGTACATCGACCCGGTTCGATTTCTCTCGAACGATTCGTCGGGGAAAATGGGATTCGCATTGGCGGCGCGTGCGGCGCAGCGGGGACACTCGGTCTCGCTCATCGCAGGCCCGGTCGCGCTGGCGACGCCGGAGGGGGTGCAACGGGTCGACGTGACCTCCGCCGCCGAGATGCTGCGGGCGGCGCGACGCGCTTGGAAGGACGCGGATCTGCTGATCATGGCGGCCGCCGTGGCGGACTACGCTCCCGTGGCGCCGGCCCGCTTCAAGCTGAAGAAGTCGGCCCACTCGCGCGTGCTGCGGCTGGCACCGACGGTCGATGTGCTGGCGGATCTTTCGGGCCGCAGGCGGGTGGGGCAGTGCGTGATTGGCTTCGCACTGGAAGATCGCGCGGGACGGATGAATGCCGCGGAAAAGCTGCAGCGCAAGGGGTTGGATGCGATTGTGTTGAATCGCCCGACCGCGATCGGGGCGGATGTTTCGCGGGTGGAGCTGCTGGTGCGCGGGGGCCGCTGGCAGGCCGTGCCGGCGGGAGAGAAGCCGGCGCTGGCGGAGCGTCTGCTGCCCATCTTTGAGCGGTTGGCCCGCGGCGCGAGCACGGGGCGTGCTTGACAGCGCGCGCGGCGCGGATACACTCGACGGTTCGCGTCTGTTCGGGACGACTGGTGCATCGCGCGGGCTGGTTGCCGGCTCGCGTATCGTCCCGCGGCGTTTCAGGCGGCTTCGGGCTCGTAGCTCAGTTGGTTAGAGCGCGTCCCTGATAAGGACGAGGTCGTTGGTTCGACTCCAACCGGGCCCATTTCGTGGCAGATGAACAGCGGGGACGGCCAGGATCGGGTGGCAGCGGATGGATTTCGTCGCGTACATTGCGATGGCGATCCTGATCGGGTTCATTCTGGTCAGAATTCTCGGGCCGGGTGGTGGGGGCTGAGGGCCGCGGGGATGTGACTAGGCGTGCCCTGGTCGGGACGGTGCAACCGGTTGCGTGCCTGAAAATCAGTCGGGGTCGTAGCTCAATTGGGAGAGCGCCGCCTTTGCAAGGCGGAGGTTGCCGGTTCGATCCCGGTCGGCTCCAGTGATAAAAATCTCAAAAGAAACCGCCTGTGGGGGGTTGCAAGGCGGCGTGAATTTGGTAGATTGCTCGGCCCGACGCAGGGAGGCCCGGCAGGTAAGCGGGTTTGACCGGCGGCGGGGACGGCGGCCTTCGGGCGGCCGGATGGATCTCTGAAAAGTGAATAGGGAAGTACGCGTGGTATCATCACCATTAGCGAGTCAGCGCTGTTTGCGTCGGCGGCGGAGCATTGCCGTCGGGGCGGCAGCGGTTCTCTCGTGTATGAATCAGCCAAGCGAGAGTTGCATCTCGCGAGGTACGGCTTGACCGCAGCCATTTACGAAAGTGGTCAAGCTACTAAGGCTTCATGGGGGATGCCTAGGCGTGCAGAGGCGACGAAGGACGTTGTAGGCTGCGATAAGCCTCGGGGAGCGGCCAAACACGCTTTGATCCGAGGATTTCCGAATGGGGCAACCCGGCGGTGCTGCGCAAGCAGACACTGTCACTCCTGCCTGAATGCATAGGGCAGGTAGAGCGAACCCAGGGAACTGACACATCTCAGTACCTGGAGGAAAGGAAATCAACCGAGACTCCGTCAGTAGCGGCGAGCGAACGCGGATCAGCCCTTGAGCCGTTGGGCGTCAAGACGAACGTTCTGGAACGGACGACCACAGAAGGTGACAGTCCTGTAGTCATAGACAAGCAACGGCGATTGAGTAGGTCGGGGCTCGTGAAACCCTGACTGAACATGCGGGGACCACCCTGCAAGGCTAAGTACTCCTGCACGACCGATAGTGAACAAGTAAGGCGACTGAAAGGTGAAAAGCACCCCTTCTAGGGGAGTTAAAAGTACCTGAAACCATGAAGCTACAAGCTGTGGAAGGCCGATGCCGCAAGGCCGGCTGACCGCGTACCTTTTGCATAATGGACCGGCGACTTATGGTGTACGGCAAGACTAAGTCCTTACGGGACGGAGTCGAAGCGAAAGCGAGTCTGAATAGGGCGTTAAGTCGTACGTCATAGACCCGAACCCACGTGATCTACCCATGGGCAGGTTGAAGGGAGGGTAAAACCTCCTGGAGGACTGAAGCCGTTAACGTTGAAAAGTTATGGCATGACCTGTGGGGAGGAGTAAAAGTCTAATCAAACGTGGAGATATCTGGTTCTCTCCGAAATGTCTTTTGGGACAGCCTCGGGCCACTACGTAACGGGGGTAGAGCTACTGAATGAAACGCTGGGCCTACCCGGCTACAGCCTTCAATCAAACTCCGAATACCGTTACGACTATCCCGGGAGTGAGAACGTGGGCGCCAATGTTCACGATCGAGAGGGAAATAACCCAGACCGCCGGCTAAGGCCCCCAAGCGAGGCTAAGTGGATAAGGAAGTTCGTTTTCCGAGACAGCCAGGATGTTGGCTTAGAAGCAGCCACCATTTAAAAAGTGCGTAATAGCTTACTGGTCGAGAAAACGAGCACCGATAATGATTGGGACTAAGCCTTGCGCCGAAGCCGCGGGCTCGAAAGAGCGGTAGGAGAGCGTAGCACAGGAGAAACAAGCCATACCGTCAGGAGTGGTGTCGGCCTGTGCTAGTGAGAATGCCGGTATGAGTAACGATAAAGCGGGTGAGAATCCCGCTCGCCGTAAGCCCAAGGATTCCTGGGGAAGGTAAATCCGCCCAGGGTTAGTCGGAACCTTAGTCGAGGCCGAAAGGCGTAGACGATGGCCAGCAGGTTAATATTCCTGCACCGCGTTCAACCGTCGAACCGGCGGGGACGCCGTCGGAAAGCGTGACCCACTATCTGAATAGAGGGTGCCCGCAAGGGCGAGGCCCAGTTGCCGAAGCACGTGGACCGGCGGCCGAGAAAAGCCGTCCGGGGAGGTTGAGCGTGTCCGTACCAAAACTGACACAGGTGGGCGAGGAGCGTATCCTAACGGCGCTCGAGAGAACGGTCCTTAAGGAACTAGGCAATTTGACCCCGTAACTTCGGGATAAGGGGTGCCTCCTCCTTCGGGAGAGGCCGCAGAGAAACGGCTCTGGGAACTGTTTATCAAAAACACAGCTCTGTGCTAACTCGTAAAGAGGACGTATACAGAGTGACGCGTGCTCGGTGCCGGACGGTTAAGGAAGTCGGTCAGCCGCAAGGCGAAGCTGACGACCGAAGCCCCGGTAAACGGCGGCCGTAACTATGACGGTCCTAAGGTAGCGAAATTCCTTGTCGGGTAAGTTCCGACGCGCATGAATCGCGTAATCACTGGAGCAGTGTCTCAAGGACCGACTCGGTGAAATTGAAGTCGCGGTGAAGATACCGTGTACCCGCAGCAAGACGGAAAGACCCCGTGAACCTTCACTGTAACCTGACATTGGCCACGGATATCTCATGCGTAGGATAGGTGGGAGGCTTTGAAGTTCCGGTTGCGGCCGGGATGGAGCCAACGGTGAAATACCACCCTTGTGCTATTCGTATCCTAACTCCGACCCGTGAATCCGGGCGGAGGACAGTGTTAGGCGGGCAGTTTGACTGGGGCGGTCTCCTCCCAAAGAGTAACGGAGGAGTGCAATGGTCGGCTCAGTACGGTTGGCAATCGTACGTCGAGTGCAAGGGCACAAGCCGGCTTAACTGTAAGAGCGAAGGCTCGAACAGATACGAAAGTAGGCCCTAGTGATCCGGTGATCCCGTGTGGAAGGGTCATCGCTCATCTGACAAAAGGTACTCCGGGGATAACAGGCTGATGACTCCCGAGCGCCCATAGCGGCGGAGTCGTTTGGCACCTCGATGTCGGCCCATCACATCCTGGGGCTGTAGGCGGTCCCAAGGGTTCGGCTGTTCGCCGATTAAAGTGGTACGCGAGCTGGGTTCAGACCGGCGTGAGCCAGGTCGGTCCCTATCTGCTGTGGGCGTATGAGTCTTGAGAGGCCATCACTCTAGTACGAGAGGATTGGGTGGTACATGCCTCTGGTGTACCTGTTGTCGCGCACGCGGCACGGCAGGGTAGCTAAGCATGGAATGGATAAACGCTGAATGCATCTAAGCGTGAAGCCGTCCTCAAGATAAGGACTCAGAGCGCAAGCTAAAGGCCCCTGGTAGACCACCAGGTTGATAGGCCGGATGTGTACGGGCTGAGAGGCCCTGAGCTTACCGGTACTAACGGCCGATCGCTTGACCATTTTTGTAAATTGCTGCGATCCGCTCCCCCGAGCGGCTCGCACACCGAGCAAGCCGTATCAGGCTGATTGATGTCCCACCGTACTTCCCTATCCTTCTTATTCGTCTCGCATCCAGACTGGCGATGCCGGGCTTTCGCGCCCGCCGCCAGCACAAGTTTGCCGGTGACCATGCGTGTGGGGCAACACCTGATCCCTTTCCGAACTCAGTAGTTAAGCTCACACGGCCGATGGTAGTCCTGATCGGGCGAGAGTAGGTGATTGCCGGCTTTTTTATCCGCGGCCCGTCGGTGGTAGATCCATCGGCGGGCCGTTTTCATTTTCCCGCATATGCGCAGCGCACCGCCGCGCGGCGGCGATCCGTTCAGACCGCGCGCCTGCCGGGTGCGGGCGCGCCGCGGGCCACGCCGCGTACACCCCTGTCGTAGCGATCTGGCCGCGCGTACCGGGGCTGGTGCCGATAGACACTGCTGCGGACCCAGGGCGTTCTCGACTCGCTGCCGCGCGGTGTCGCGTTTCAGTGCCCGCCAATCTCCCCGACTCCGCCTGCCGACGCTATCATCCTGCACTTGCTTCGCGCGGACGCCGCAGCCTGCATGGTCGGCGCTCGGGCGGATCGAAACTGGAAGGAGTCTCTCCCCCCATGCCCGGTGCAACCCTGCGAATCTGGCGCGGCGACAAGGACGGCGGGGATTTCGTCGAATACCGCTCGGACTACGAAGACGGCATGGTCGTCCTGGACGTTGTGCATAAGGTGCAAGCCGAGCAGGCCAACGACCTGGCCGTCCGATGGAACTGCAAGGCCGGCAAGTGCGGCTCCTGTTCGGCCGAAATCAACGGTACGCCGCGGCTGATGTGCATGACGCGGATGGACACGCTTCCGACCGATCGGCCGATTTCGATCGAGCCGATGCAGGCCTTTCCGGTCATCCGCGACCTGGTGACGGACGTCTCGTGGAACTACCGCGTGAAGCGCCGCATCAAGCCCTTCACCCCGCGCAAGCCGGACGCGCCGGACGGCAGTTGGCGCATGCAGCAGGCCGACGTCGAGCGCGTCCAGGAGTTTCGCAAGTGCATCGAGTGCTTCCTGTGCCAGGACGTCTGCCACGTTCTGCGCGATCACCACAAGCATGATGAGTTCATCGGTCCGCGGTTCTTCGTGTACTCCGCCGCGCTGGAAATGCATCCGCTCGATACTGCCGACCGGCTCGAGGATCTGAAGCAGGCCGGCAGCATCGGCTACTGTAACATCACGAAGTGCTGCACGAAGGTCTGTCCCGAGCACATTCACATCACCGACAACGCCATCATCCCGCTCAAGGAGCGTGTCGTGGATGAGTACTACGACCCGCTGAAGAAGCTGGTGCGCCTCTTCATCCCGCGGCGAGCGGATCGGTAGTGGCCGTGGGCCTCGCGTCGTCTGCTGCTCCCGCCGCCAGTGCCCTGCCGCGCTTCCTGCTGCCGGCGATCTTCGTGTTTGCGCTGGCGGCGCTGGCGCTCGAAGTCGCGCTGACGCGCGTCTTCAGCGTCATGACGTTCCACCACTCGGTCTACCTGCTGATCGGCCTGGCCCTGCTCGGTTTCGGCGCCGCCGGCAGTGTGATCGCACTGCATCCGCGCTTCAGCGGGCCGCGCCTGCAGCCGGCCACGCTGGCGGATTGCGCGTGGCTTTTCGCGCTCTCGATCGTGGTCAGCTTTCTCGCCACGACCAAGACGCTCTTCGACGCCGAGGCCATCGCCACCCATCGCGACTTCTCGCAGTTCTTCGCCCTGCTGATGCTGCTGCTCTGGACCGCGCTGCCGTTTTTCTTCGCGGGGCTGTGCATCGGCTATATCGTCAGCAAGGCCGGAGACGCGATCAACCGCATCTATTTCGCCGACCTGTTCGGCGCGGGGTGCGGGGCGCTGGGCGTGCTGCTGGGCATCAATTATCTCGGGGGGCCGGCGACCATCTTCGCCATCGCTGCGGCCGTCGCGCTGGTGGCGATCGGCCTGAGGCGTGTCGCGGCGCAACGCGTTCGCGCGCGCGACGTACTGACGTTGCTGGTCGCTGCGGGGCTGTGCGCGGCGACGCTCTATCGCGATGCGGCCGTCCCGGTGCCGTTGCCGGCTTCAAAAATCGCTGATTACCGCGGCGAGGAATACCGCTGGCACGTCATCGCGCGGGTGGATGTGGTCGGTCCGGAGGTCAGCTATCCGAATTTCAGCGGGGCGCTGTCGCGCGCGTACGGGCCGGATCGTCCGCCGCTGTCGCACATGAAAATCTACCAGGACGGGCAGGCCTTCACCGGACTGGTGCGCCTGGAGGGCACGTCGCCGCGCGAGCTGGAAATCCTCGGCCACTACCTGCAGGGCGTCGGCTACGTCGCGCGCCCGCAGCCGAAGGTGCTGGTCATCGGCCCCGGCGGCGGAATCGATGTCGCCATCGCCCTGCATCACGGCGCAACGCACGTCACGGGCGTCGAGATCAACCCGCGCACGATCGACTATGTTCGCGGCCCGCTCGATCGATTCGCGGGCGGACTCTACAACCGGCCGGACGTGGACATCGTCTGTGCCGAGGGGCGGCACTATCTCACCTCGTCGGATGCGCGTTTTGACGTCATTCAGCTCAGCGGCGTGGACACGTTCACAGCCCTCTCCAGCGGCGCCACGGCGCTCTCGGAGACGTACCTTTACACGATCGAGGCGCTGGAGGACTTTCTCGCACATCTCAATCCCGGCGGCATGGTCTCCTTCTCGCGGTGGCTGTTCTCGCCGGATCGCGAGACACTGCGCCTGGCCGTGACCGCGCGCGAAGCCCTGGAGCGGCGCGGCGTTGCGAACCCCGGCGCTTGCGTGATGATCGTCGCGGCGCCGGCGTGGTTCGACCGCTCACCCTGGAGCGAGACGCTGATCAAGTCCGAGCCGTTCACGCGTGAGGAAGTGCAGCGCGTTCGGGAGTGGTGCGGGTCGCGGCGGTTCGACGTTCTCTACGACCCGTTCGTGCCCTACGCGCCCGGCGGCGAATTTGACACGCTGGAGGCCACCGACAAGTACGAACCGGCGCTCGCGGCGCCGCTCTTTGATCGCGCGTTGCGCGCCCCGCGCGCCGAGCTCGAAGCGTTTGTCGCGAATTACACCTACAACATCCGTCCCTGTCCCGACGACGCGCCCTTCTTCTTCGACTACTACGGCTTCAAGAATCTTCGCAATCCGCTGAGCACCGGCAAGGGCGGCTTTCCGGTCACGCGCCTGCCGCTGGCCCACATCTTCATGCCGGCCTGCATGCTGATGGTGCTGGTGCTGGGCGCGTTGCTGATCATGCGTCCGCTGCGGAGTCACGCCGCCGGACTGCGTTCGCAGCCCGGTCGCCGCCGCATCCTGGCCTACTTCGCCGCGATCGGGCTGGCCTTCATCGCGGTCGAGATCATGATCCTGCAGAAGCTGATGGTCTTCCTCGGCGGTCCGGTGTATTCAATGGCGATCACGCTCTTTGCGATCCTGGTCTACTGCGGCGCCGGGGCTTTCCTCGCGAAGCGCTTCACGGCGCGCTCGCCGCGCGTCGGTGGAGCGGCGATTCTGCTGCTGCTATGCGCCGCCATTCCGTGCACGGCCTGGGTGCTGAACGAGGTGATCCCGGGGTTGTTGTGGATGAGTCACCCAGTGCGCTGCGCCGTGACGCTGGTGATCCTGCTGCCGATCGGCCTGCTGATGGGGATGCCCTTCCCAACCGGCGTCCGGGCGGCCGAGGGGCTGAACCCCCAACTGGTCCCGCTCGGCTGGAGCGTCAACGCCTTCGCGACGGTCTTCGGCTCGATCGGGTGCATCTTTGTCGCCCTGTCGAGCAGCTTTACGACAGTGCTCCATATCGGCGCCGCGATCTACGGCGTGGCTTTACTGGCGCTGCTGCTATCACCGCCCCCGCGGCCGAGTCCTCCCGCCAATTCGGCGGTGGCGGCGTGAGGCTTTCGGAACCGCACACGGCGTGGCTGCGCAACGGCGTCACTCGTATGGCCATGACCCGTGATCGCCGCGCCCTCGACCGTGCCGCGGCGCGGCTCCCTTCAACGCCGGCGTGCGCAGCGGTAGACTATGGGACGCGCGGTGGCGGTTTCGGCGTGGACGGAAGCGGCCGCGCTACGTCGCCGATGGAGTACTCGGCCGGAGCCGTTAGCGCCGATCCGGGAATCGGGCGGTGTGGCCGGCAGTTTGGCACGAGTTGACTGGGGTCCGACTTGGCGAGTGCGGCAATGAACCTGAAGTCGTACGAGGGGCAGGCGCGGCTGAGCGTGATCCTGGCCATCGTGGGGGCCTGCGCGGCGCTGGGTGCGGCGTTCTTCATGCTGTCGGCGCTGGATGCGTCCAACCTCGAGATCAACCTGCGGGCGGGCGGGCGGCGCTTCCTGGGCATCATGGCCGGCATCGGCGTGGGATTCCTGGCGGGTGTCATCGGGTTCTTCATGGGGCTGAGCGGCGCGGGCGAGAAGCGCAATAAGGCGTCCTCGCTTTCCTGGATGGGGTTTTTTCTCAGCGCCGGCGTGCTGGCGGCGGTGCTCTGCCTTGGCGTGTTCTTTTTCTTCACCAAGAATTTCGTCGGCTAGGCGCGCGGTTTCGTTGCGCGGCGCCTGGGCGCGCCGCGGATCGGCCGAATGACGCGCTCCGGCCGGCTCAATCGGCGGCATGATGTCAGATGAGTCCCCTCAAGTGAACGTCCCTGCGGAGTTGCTGCCCGGCGCGTCGCGCCCCGCGGAGCATGCCGAAGTGACCGCCAACGCCGCCGAGTTGGATGCGCAGGCGTTTGCGATTCAGGCGGCACGAATCGCCGCCGAAACGCGCTGCGATGACGTCGTCGTGATTGATCTTCGCGGGCTGTCCGGCGTGGCGGATTTTTTCGTGCTGGGAACCGGCACGTCGGATCGTCAGATGCGCGCGACGCTTGAGAAAATCGCCGAATCGGCCCGCGGAGTGAAGCGCCGACCGTTCCGGTCATCCAGCGCCGACCCCACCTGGACGCTGGCCGATTACGTGGACGTGATCGTTCACCTGTTCGACAGCCAGCACCGCGCCTATTACGACCTGGACTCGCTTTGGGGCGATGCGCCGCGCGTGGCCTGGCAGCCCGAATAGCCCTCCCTGCCGCCCCCGAGCGCGACCACGCGCCGCCCAGCACGCCGCGGTGCGGGCGAGGCGTCTACGGCTGAGTCGCCGGTGTTGGCGCGAACTCGTTCCGAAGCGCTTCCAGGATCACGCGCTCCATCGCCGCATCACGCCCAACGCGCGTCCAGATTTCGCCGCGCGGGCCCGCCTCCCACGAAGGCTCGGTCGTCGGGGCGTCGCCCAAGCGCCCCTCGTGCATGCCCATCACGGACGATTGCACCTGGCCGCGCTGCGTATCTCGCCGCTCAACGTCCACGCGCACGCGTGCGATCACGGAGCTGCCGCTGCGATGGACCAGCAGCGAGCATGTGCGGCGCAGCGTCGAAGCCCCGCCGACAAGCTCGCGCGGAGCGCCGGTTTCGCGGGTGGCCGTCATCTCCGCGGGGCTGCTGCGGATTTCGCCGCGCGCGCGGTTGATTGAGGCGGACCCGAGTTCGCGCGCCACGATCCGGGACGCACTCGCCAGCACTACCCCTTCATCGTCGGCGTCAATCGCGCGGGATAGATATCCCTCCGTTGGCGGGCGGCCCGCACACCCGGACAGCGCTAGCGCGACGAGGGTCAGGAGCAGCCAAGTGTCGGCAGGTTGCAGTCGCACGGCGAGGTCCACAATGCGGGGTTACGTTTTTCACACGCCCAACTCGCGTCGGCATTCATCGCTGGCCGCACCGATCGGGCGGACCGGTTCAGGGATTCGACTTCGCCGCACCCGGCGGCGGAATGTCCAGGTCCGGGTCGCCGGAGGGCGTCTGCGGCTTCGAGCGCGCCGGCTGCGTGGTTGCCGCACGTCGCGGCGGCGCGCCGGGCTCGGCGGCCGACGGCGGCGGAAGGGCGACAGCGGTAGTCGGGGTTGTGCCGGGCGGCACGGGGCGCATCAGACCCGCATCCGGGTCGGCCTCCGAGTCGGGGATCCACGGCGCGCTCAGGCGGCGCAGGTCGGCGGCTTCCTGCGCCGCGGCCTGCGGCGCAACGCGCATCGGCGTTCCCGGCAACAGCGTCGCCACGGAGCGCGGGCGGTCGATGTCCAGCGTCGGCGCAGGAATCACCACCGCGGCGCGCGGCTGGGTCTCTGCGTGCAATCGCTGCGTCAACGGAAGATAGTCCGGTCGCACGGTGGCCGCCGGTCTTTCGCTGAGTTCAGGGTCGTACAGGTCGTGGGTCGTGGCACCCAGGGGGTGCGCCCCACCTCCGCCGCCAGGCGACGGCGGCGCGCCGATCGGTCGCGGTTCGGGCGCGACGGGCAATCGTTGCTCGAGCGGCGCCGGCGGAACATCGTGTACGGAGCGCGGTCGCTCGCCGGGAAGCGGCATGGCGACGGATGAACCGACCGCCTCGCGCGGCAGCGGCAGCGCCCCGTTGTTGACGGGCCGCGGGTCGAAGTTCGCCGCAGCGCCGCCGGCAGGCGTGCCCCGTGCATCGGAAGGCGCCGGCGATTCGCTCATGCGGCCCGGTGGCGGTGCTGCGCGATCGAGCGCCGGCGGCGCCGGCTCGGTCGCGGGCAGCGTGCGAATCGAATCAGCCGGCGCGACCCGCGGCGCGGCGGGACGATCCATCGCTGAGGCAGGGCGGCGCCCCGGCGACTGCAAGCCGCGCGGCAGCGGCGGGCGCGCCTCGCCTCGCAGCATTCGCGGGTAATCGGCCAGGATGCTGCTGGGCGCGGCGGTCGAGGCGGCTTTCTCCAGGTGCGCCATGCCGCTGTCATGCATCCCGGCGTGATACTCCAGGTAGCCCAGCAGGAAGCGCAAGCGCGGCTCCTCCTGCTCGCGCAGCCGGTCCAGGATGTCCGCGCGACGAATGTCCACGATTTCCCCATCGCCGAGCAGCGCTTGCAGGTCGATGTTGAACTTCGCCAGTTCGGGATAGCGCTCCAGCCCCGCAATGATTGCCACCGCGGCGGACAGGTACTCGCCCGCGGCCAGCAGCGCGTGCCCCTTGCCCAGCAGCGGCAGCGGGTTGTTCGGCTCCAGCGATCGCGCCGCCTCGAAGCGACCGGCCGCGTCATAGAACTGCCCGATGTGCATCAGCGATTCGGCCTTGAGCAGCTCGTTGTTCAGCATCGACGGGCCGCCACCGACGAACGACCGCATCGGGGCGCGCACCATTCGGGAGACAAAATCGGCCGATTCAAGCTGCGCGATCTCCAGTTGCTGCGCGGCAACCGCGGGATTGTCGCGCAGCGACGTCCGCATGTCGTCGAACCACCGCGCACCCGGGTCGGCGTCCAGCGCTAGCGCCAGGCGCATGTCCGTGAAGGTGTCGTAGCCCGGCAGCAGGCTCGGGTCCGCCGCCACCGGCGCGCGCGGCAGCGGTTCCGCGTGCATGGTCGGACGACCGGCGCTGCGTACCGTCGGCGGGCGCTCGAAGTCTGCGGGCGACGGCGGGGTTTGCGACGGGTTGACCGGCCGCGCCGCGCTGGCGCCCGCAGCCGAGACGTCCAGCGGCGTACCCAGCGGAGCGGATCCCGGCGGGCGCATGCTCTCCGGCGTGCGAAACGCGGTGGCCGGACGCACCGCATCCGCCATCGCCGCGCGCGGGTCCACGACCGTTGAACCGGCGATTCGCTCGTCGGCCGCGTTTAGCGGCGACGGGACACCCGCCGGGCGCATGCCGAACAGAGAAGTCCCACCCTGCCAGCGATAGACCGGCCGGCCGACATTCAGAGACGGATTCGATTGCGTGTCGATCCGCCAATCGAGCCGCGTGTCCGTCGGCGGCCCGCCAATCGTCCCCTGCGGGGCAATCGCCTGAATGGGCGTCCCCAGCGGCTGGGCGCGCAGGCGGGCCGCGTCCGGTACCGTCACAGCCGGATCGTGGTAGGGCTGTCGGCCGGCCGTCACCGGGGCCAGGCGGGCGTCGTAGTATCCGCCGTCGTAGCCGGCTCCGCGCGGGGCGTAGGCGTCATACGCGGCGACCGAATCGCGCCGGAACGGGGCCAGCGCCGCGGATCCGAGCGGCGCTCGGAACGCGGTTGCGCTGGGAATCGGCGAGTAGCTGCGCAGCGACTGGCCGTACCGGGCGTTCCCAACCGCCTGGTAGTTGCCTGGCAGGTTCGGCGTGACGCCGGAGCGCGGCGTGTTCACCCGCGATCCGCCGACCTGCGGATTGGCGTCGAACATCCGCCCGTCCTGCTGGACGGAGTGCTGTGCGAGCGCGACGGCACAGGCCGCCAGAATGGTGACCGCGCCCGTCACCTGCCGGCAGACCCCGAGCGTCCGCAGATGACCGTTGGCAGTGAACATTTGACCCACCTCCTCGTCACAGCGTGCAATCCGCGCACCGAAGCGTATCCCTATGGATTATAGGTCGGCAGACGCGACTCGCCGAGCGGAGCGGGCGGCGGGGTTTTGCCGGCGGCTGGCGGAAAAACTGCGATTGTGCGCGGTTTCGGGAGACAAAAATCGCGAAGCGGCAATCGGCTGCGCCCCTCGGTTTGGACGACCGGCACGGTCGGCGGTATCTTACCGCCCCGCGAGCCGTAGGCGCGGCGCTTCCCCGTGTCCTGAGATTTGTTCGCCAGAAGCGCGACGCGCGTCGCATCGGAGATAGTGTTGACATCGTACTTTCGCAGCCCTCCCTGGCGGCTCGCGCTCATCGGCTGGTTCGCGCTCGGTTCGGTGGTGTGTGTCATCGGGTGCCTGCGGCACTCCTTCCCGGTTCAATTCGCGGACGTGGTTCGGCTGGACGGCCGCGGGCCTGGGGCTGGCGCGCTGAGCACGCGCGAATGGATGGAGGACGTTCACGCCCGGCTGCGGGAGATGCTTCCACCGACGGACAAGGCCCCGCTGCTGACCGATGACCTGACCACGGTGCGCGGCCGACCACGGGATGTGGCCCGCTACTTCCAGATCAATCGCGCCATGCAGCATTCACTTCTGGCCAATTCGAGCGGGCTGGTGCACACGGCGCAGGCCACTGTGGACGTGCCGTCCGCTCAGTTGGAGGAACCCTGGCCGGGTTTCGAAGACGTATGGGCGCCGATCGAGCCAGGCTTCGCCCTGTCCGGACGGATCGGCTACGCCCGTCGCGGCGATCGGGTCATCGACGCGGATTGCATCATCATGCTGCCCGGGATCCTTGCGGACAAAAACGTCTCGCGCACGCGGGACGTCTGTATCGCGCTGCGCGACGCGGGTTATCACGTGATCGCGGTTGATCTGCGTGGACATGGGCGCACCCTGCAGCGCTACCCGGATCACTATCCAACGTTCGGAATCCTGGAGACCGGCGACCTGATCGCGCTCTCGGAGTGGCTCGAGGCGCAGCCGCACGTGCGCGAGACCGGCATGATGGGCTTCTGCTGGGGCGCGAACCTGGCGATGCTGGCGGCCTGGGAGGATGGTCGTGGTGATGACACCCGTGATGTGAGCGAACGCTTCACCGGGCGGATGCGTCCGCGCAACGACCGGCCGCACTTCCGCGCGGGCATCCTGGCCTTCTCGCCGCCGCTACGGTTTGAGCGGATTATTGATCAGACCACCGAGCGGGAATGGACATTTTTGGACAATCCCGTGCTGGCCGGCCTGCAGGACCGCGTTCGCCTGCGAATGAAGCAGATGGGGTACAGGCGGCCCTGCGGCAGCCTGAAGCGCCTGATGCATGAGGAGGCTGAGCGATCGCCCTGGGGTACGACCGACGTCGTATCCGAAGGATTGAATTACCTGCGGCTGATGCCGCACGCCGGCAAAACCGTGAGCAACAAGCTTGAGCACGTGCGCACGCCGGTGTTGATCGTGCACGCGGCGAATGACCCGCTCTGCCCGGCCCAGGACGTGGCGGATTTCATGAGCACCGTGAGGAATCCACACGTCGCGGCGATTGTGCTGGCCGGGGGCGGTCACGACGGTTTCGCACCGTATGCCGGCAACTATTTTTACAGCCTGGTGTTCAATTTCTATGATCCGGGGTTGGGAGCTGCCGCCAACCTGGCGCGCCGCACGGCGCCGGTGGCCCACGCTCCCGCGCCGGCGCGATAGACGGCGGCTGGGCGCGGCACGCCGCGATCGTTTGCGCGGGCTTTCCCTGCGAATTCGGTGGGCGCTGCTCGCGGCGGTGCGGGCGCCGCAGCCAATGCACGACGCGCGGAGCCGTTCATGGAATCACGCCTGTCCCAGTTTCGCGCGTTCCGCGAGCGCATGAACCAGCGCATCACGGACCTGAAAAACCTGCCGATCAATCGCTTTTTCACGCTCGACACAAAGGCGTATGAGGACGGTGCGCTCGACGCGCGAACGAAGGAGCTGTGCGGGCTGGCGGCGTCGCTGGTGCTGCGCTGCGACGACTGCATCGCCTATCACGTCATTCGCTGCAAGGAACTGGGCGCGAGCGATGAGCAGGTGATCGAGGTGTTCAACGTGGGGCTGATCGTCGGCGGCTCGATCGTGATCCCGCACCTGCGGCGGGCGGTTGAGTTGCTGGACGAACTCAACGCCGAGCAGCGCAGCGGATAGCGCTGGGGGGCGCAGACGTGCCGCCATGACCGAGGGGCGTGCGCCGACACCGGCGGTACGGCCGGTCTCCCGCCCGACTCAGCCCGCCTTCGGTCCCGCGGCTCGGATCGCCGCCGACGCCTGCGGAAACTTTTCAAAGTTCTTCGTAAAGCGGTTGGCCAGGTCGCGGGCCTTCGCGTCGTAGGCGCCCTTGTCGGCCCACGTGTTGCGCGGGTCGAGCACATCGTCCGGCACGTCCGGGCAGCTTCGCGGCACGCCCACGCCGAAGACCGGGTGCGGCGTCGTCGGCACCTCGTCCAGCCGCCCGGCCAGCGCCGCCTTCACCATGGCGCGGGTGTGCGGAATCTTCATGCGCTTGCCGACGCCGAACGGTCCGCCGCTCCAGCCGGTGTTCACCAGCCAGACGCGCGAGCCGTGGGCGGCGATGCGCTGGCCGAGCATGTCGGCATAGACGCTCGGGTTGAGCGCCAGGAAGGGCGCACCGAAGCAGGTGGAGAAGGTGGCCTGCGGCTCATTGCCCATGCCGGCCTCGGTGCCAGCCACCTTGGCGGTGTAGCCGCTGAGGAAGTGATACATGGCCTGCTCGGCGCTCAGCCGCGAGATCGGCGGCAGCACGCCGAAGGCGTCGCAGGTCAGGAAGATCACGTTGCGCGGATGCCCGCCGACGCTCGGCTCGACGGCGTTGCTGATGTAGTGCAGCGGATAGGCGCCGCGGGTGTTCTCGGTCAGCGAGTTGTTGCGGTAATCGGGCGCGCGCGTTAGCGGGTCAATGATGACGTTCTCGAGTACCGAGCCGAATCGCAGCGCCGCGTAAATCTGCGGCTCGTCCTGCTCGGACAGGTTAATCGCCTTGGCGTAGCAGCCGCCCTCAAAGTTGAAGATGCCGCGGTCGGACCAGCCGTGCTCATCGTCGCCGATCAGGCCGCGCTCCGGGTCGGCGGAGAGCGTGGTCTTGCCCGTCCCCGAGAGGCCGAAGAACAGGGCGGTGTCGCCCGCTGCGCCGACGTTGGCCGAGCAGTGCATCGACAGCACACCTGACAGCGGCAGCAGGTAGTTCATCACGGTGAAGATCGACTTCTTGATCTCGCCGGCGTACTGCGTGCCGCCGATGATGACCAGCCGCGCCCCGAGATTGAGCAGGATGAAGGCGTCGGAGTTCACGCCGTCGGACTTCGGATCGGCCTTGAAGTTCGGGGCGCTGATGACGGTGAACTGCGGCTCGTGGTCGGCCAGCGCCGCAGCGGGCGGTCGGATGAACAACTGCCGCGCGAACAGGCTGTGCCAGGCATACTCGGTGATGATCCGCACGCGCAGGCGGCTGGTCGCGTCCGCACCGGCGTAGAGGTCCTGCACGTAGATGTCGCGAGCGCGCAGGTACTCGAACAGGCGGCTTCGCAGCGCGTCAAACTTCGCCGAATCGATCGCCACGTTCGTGTCGCCCCACCAGACGTTCTTCTCGCTGGAAGGCTCCCGGACGACGAACTTGTCCTTGGGGGAGCGGCCGGTGCGCGGGCCGGTCCGACAGACCAGCGCGCCGCGGTCGGAGAGCACGCCTTCTTCGCGGCGCAGCGCCGCCTCGACCAGCGCCGGTGCGGAGAGATTCCAGTTGGCCTTGCCGGTATGTGCAAGGCCGATGTTGTCCAGACCGAAGCGGCTCGCGGGGTTGGTGCCCACCTGGCTCACGCGTTTTCCTTTCAATGTCGCGAAGGGGGCGCAAGGGCCGCGCCCCGCCGCGGACGGGGCATTATCGGGTTGGCCGCGCAGAATCGCAACGCCCGCCAACCCGTGTCCGGCCCGCGAATGGCGCTTTTCCGGGCAAACCGCCGGCCCGCGAATGCACACTTCCGGTCGGGTCGATGAGTACGCGGGGATGCCGCATGCCCGCGCACCCCGAGGGGGCCGTCTGCATGGGACCGCTGGATATCGGACACGTCATCAAGGTGCAGGGCGACACGCTCGACGTGCAGATCGGCGTCGAGTCGCTCGAGATGGAAGCCAACGGCAAGCGCTATCGCGTCGGGCGGCTGGGCACCTACGCCACCGTGCCGGTGTCGAGCGGCCTGCTGATCGGCTACGTCACGGGCGTCACCCATCACGGCGAACTGGAGCCGCGGCCCAATCCCGGCGCGCCGCGCAAGATCTCCATGACGGTGCAGTTGCTTGGCACCGTTCGTGGGCAGCGCTTTCAGCGCGGCGTGGACGAGTATCCGACCCTCGGCGACGTGGTGCGCCTCGGCACGGACGCGGATTTCGCGCTGATCTTCGGCACCTTTGATGAGGTGGCGCGCGAGTCGGGCGGCTATCCGCGCTCCTTCTCGATGGGCCGGTTCGCGGTGGACACGGACTTCGACGTGCGCTGCCTCGGCCGTGATTTTTTCACCAAGCACGTGGCGGTGATGGGGAACAGCGGATCTGGAAAGTCGGTCACGACCGCCAAAATATTGTACGAGGCCCTGAAGCTGCCGTTCACGCAGGTCGTGATGTTCGACATGCACGGCGAATACAGCGCCGCCTTCAGCGACGACAAGGGCGACCCGCTGCCGAACGTCAGCTATCTCTCCGATCGCAACCTGATCCTGCCCTACTGGATGCTGCGCTACGAGGAGTTCGAGCAGGTCTTTCTCGATACGTCCGACCCGCTGAACTGCAACGCGCAGCGCGTCTTTCTGCGGCAGGCCTTCGAGCGGCTCAAGCGCGCCGCCGCCGAGGAGCTGGAGCTGACCCGCGAGTACAACGTGGACACGCCGGTCTATTACTCGATCGAGCAGCTCAAGCTCTACGCCGAGAACATGAACCAGGCCCGCTACGTGCTGGGCACGCAGAATTACGCCTTCACGCGCCTGGCCTATCGCACGTTGCCGCCGGTCGAGCAGGAAAAGCTGCTGCTGGCGCAGCGGATGGAATTCAACCAGGGCAATCCCGAGGGCGAGGTGCCGCACGCCACCTTCAACGGTCGGCTGCTCGGGCTGGTGAACCAGCTCGAAACGCGGCTTAACGACCGCCGCTACGACTTCCTGTTGCGCCCGTTCGAGCAGGCGCGCCGCAATCCCGACCTGGCGATGTATTTCCGCGCCGGCATGCGCCCGGGCGACCTGAGCATGTCCGTGTCGGCCGTGATCCGGCAGTTGCTGGGGCGGGTCTCGCCGCGCCGCAACCTGACCATCATCGACTTGTCCGGATTGCCCTTCGACGTGGTGGACATCACCGTCGCGACGCTGACGCGGGCGCTGTTCGAGTTCAATTTCTGGTCGCCGCCCGAGGCGCGGCAGCCGGTGCTGCTGTGTTTCGAGGAAGCGCACAACTACCTGCCGCGCACCGCCCGCGAGGGGCGCAAGATGTTCGCGCGCGAGGCGGTGGAGAAGGTCGCGAAGGAGGGACGCAAGTACGGCGTCGCCGCCATGATCGTCAGCCAGCGGCCCAGCGAAATCTCCGAGACCGTGCTCAGCCAGTGCAACACGATGGTGCTGATGCGCATGAACAACCCCGATGATCAGCAATACGCCTCGCGCGTCGTCTCGGACCAGTTCCGCTCGCTGATCGAGCTGCTGCCGAGCATGCGCCCAGGCGAAGGCTTCATCATCGGCGATTCGGTCATGATGCCGATGCGCACCCTGATCGACCCGCCGCCGAAACTGCCGCGCTCGGCCAACGTGGATTTCTTCCGCATCTGGTCGCAGGGCGCCGCCGAAAGCGCCGTCGAGCAGATCGTCGATCGCTGGTGGCGGCAGGATCGCTCGGCCGTCAATCTCGAGAAGCCGCAGGACTGGGGCTTCGAGGGCACGTTGCCAAGCCTCGACGAAGGGGCGCTGGCCAATCTCGACGAGCAGTCCCTGGCCGAGCCGCTGTCGCTGCCGGCCAATTCGCCGCTGGCCCGCGACGGCGCAAGCGGCATGGCCGGGGCCGCGTCGAACGGCGCGGGCGATTCCGGCGATGGCGAGGCGGCCGACGGGCAGTTCGTCGAGACCGAGGACGCCTCCGCCGAGCGCGAGCAGCGCCCGCTGTCGGTCGCGCAGCGCAAGCTGGCGCAGCTAGCGGCGCTGCTGTCGGGCAAGAAATCCGAGTAGCGTTACGACGCGCTGCGATCAAGCTCGGCACGAATCCGCGCCGTGATCGTCTGCAGCACGTCCATCGGGATCAATCCAAAAAACAGTTCGCGGTCAGTGGCGGCGCGGTCCTGCTCCTGCCGCGCTTCCAGCTCGCGCAGCTCCTCGGCGCTCCGCGCCGGCAGCCACGGCTCGGAGGCGCTCAACTCGCGCCGCACGGCGCGCAGCTGCTCATAGACAGCCCGCCGGGCGCGCCTGTCGCGCGGCCGCTCCTCGCGTAGCACGCGGTTCTCGCGCACCAGCGCCTCCCGCCGCTCCAGCAGTTCCGCGGAAGCCTGCGATGTGTGGCGCTGCGGATTCTGGATCACGTCCCGCGCCCGCCGTCGGGCAGCGTCCACGGTTGTCGCGGGCACGCCGAAGCGCGGCAGGTCCGCCCACGCCGTCGCCGTGACGCAGGCCGCCGGCGCAAGGGCCGGGCCGTACAGCGCCGTGCAGTACGCTTCCGTCATCTCGTCATACTTCGCGCCGCCGATCCCGTGAATGAACAGGTCCGCGACCGCCATCCGGGCGAACGCCGAGAACGTCAGCGCTCGCGGCCTCAGCAGCGCACCGGGCGGCAGAATCGGCCACGGTGAATCAGCGGACGCCGGATCACGGAGCGTTGCGCCCGCAACTGTTCCCAGCAGATCATCATCAGCAAAAAAACGCAGATCATCGCCGCCGCGCTGCACGAACGGCCGGGCGCGCCTTCCATCCGGGCGCAGGATCCACAGCGGCAGCTCCACCCGCCCGGCCACGGTCGCCAGCGGCGGCGCGGGGATGGCCGCATTCCGGACGCCGTGACGGGCGCGGTAGACCCGCTGCGCGTCGTTGTATGCGGCGGCCACCTCCTCCGCCCGCAACGCCAGATCAGCTGCAAACGCGCGGAAAGCCGCCGATTCGCACATGTGCGCAGCTCTCACCGTTCGACTCGGCTGTGCCAGCAATGACTCCACCCGTTCGCGCGCCCGGTCGATCCCGTCCGACAGCGTGATTGCACCATCGGCGGCGCAGAATGCATCCGCAACGGTGGATAGAATCGTCCGCGACGGATCGGGCACGAGCGTTGCCGCGCGCTCGAAGAAGTCCAGCCAGTGCGAGCGCGGCGCCGCCGGCTGACGCTGCATCGGTAGTCCCGGGCGCAGCGCCGGGATTTCGACTTCGACCAGCCGCAGGCCTCCGGCCGTCCGCTGCGGCACGCGCATGCGCAGCGACTTGGGCGTATCGAAATCCACGACCAGCCACACCGCCGTGCCCCCGCACTGCTCGGCCAGCTCCCCCGCAGCCAGGCTCTTGGCCAGCACCCCGGCGTGAAAGAACTCGGCCTGGTGGCCGGTGACAATCAGCGGTCGGTCAGGCGGAAGATCGAGTCGATCGCGCAGCCGATTCCGCCACCGGCTCACGGTCACGCCGCACCATTCGGGGTCGGCGTCGCGCGCCGGTCGAAGGAGCGCCGGCAGACCGGATGCCGCCGGTTCGATCAGAACATCCGCGGATTGCGGCGGCGTGCGCAGCCGGGAACGATCGATCATGCGTCAGCGCAGGGCGGGCAGGGGGCGTCGCAGGGTGCTGCGTGTCGAAGCAGCGGCTCACGGTGCAGCGCACGCACCAGCACGTCCAGGTAATGCGTCAGCCGTGCACCGGGGTCGTCCAGCGTTCCCGGAAAGGCGCGGCTGGCGTCGCGGTAGATGCGGCGCACCGCCAGCTCGCGGATGCGCAGCCCTTCGCGGGCGCATTGCACCCAGAACTGCATCGGGAACGCGTAGCCGGGTTCGTCCAGCGCCAGTCGCTGCATCGCCGCGACGCGATGGGCCTTGAAGCCGCAGAACGAGTCCGTCAGGTCGAGCCGCAGCACCGTATTCAGAACGCCCGTCAGCAGGCGGTTGATTTCGCGCCGGTCGGCCGGGGGTGCGTCGTCGCGCAGGTCGTTTCGAAGGTAGCGCGAGCCGCTGATCACATCGGCGTCGTCCTCGCGGATCGCTGCAAAAAAATCCGGCAGTTGCGCCGGTTCGTGCTGATCGTCGCAGTCGAGCGTGATGACCCACTCGTATCCGCGACACGCCGCGAATTGAAAGGCATCGATCAGGCTCTGTCCGTAGCCGCGATTCTCCGGGTGCGTGAGCACGCAGACGTCGCGGGCTTGCCGCAGCAGGTGCGGGGTGTCGTCGATGGAGCCGTCGTCGATCACCAGGATGTCCGGCGTATGACGACGCACCGCGCCCAGAACGCGGTGCAGGCTGGCGGCCTCATTGAAGACGGGAATGGCGACGAGCGTTCGCATCGACCCTCCAGTGTTCGCCGGGCGCGGGCGACCGCGACGTCGGCGTTGGATTGTTCGAGGGTGGTGGCGGTTTGTCAACGTGCGGGCGTCGATGCGCCGCAGTCTCCGCTCACGGCAGCTTGCGACGCAGCTCCGCGATGCGTTCACGCACCTGCGCCAACCGGGCGTCGTCCGCCTGCAGGCCGCGCTCAATCAGCCGGTATCGCTCCAGCGCGTCGGCGATCCGGCCATTGACCTCCAGCGCTTCGGCCAGGTTCACGTTCGCGGCGTACTCGCCGGGGGCGATTCGGTGCGCTGCCTCCGCGTGCCGCAGCGCGTCCGCCGGGCGCTCGTGGGCCAGCAGCGTCGTCAGGTTCGCGTGCGCGCGCCAGTCGGCTGGGTCGAGCTCGATGATGCGCGCAAACACCCGTTCCGCGTCGCCGCGCCGGTTCGACACGGCATACAGCTCCGCCAGCAGGCGCAGCGCGTCCGGTCGCTGCGGCGCCAGCGCGGCGGCCCGCTCGGCGTGCGGCAGCGCATCGCGCGGGCGGGCCAGCTCCACCAGCAGCCGCCCCATGGCCAGCCGCGCGTCGGCGTCATCCGGCGACTCCGCGACGCGCGCCTCCAGCTGCGCCAGTTGCGACGCCCCGTCCGGCCGCAGCAGTCGCGCCGTCAAGCGTCGCGCGTGCGCATCTCCGGGCGCGAGCGTCAGCACGATCTCCGCGTAATGGGCGGCATTCTCGCGATCGCCGAGCGCGGCGTGAATGTTCGCCAGGATCAGGAGCGCATCCGCGTCGCGCGGGGCCAGCTCGATCGATCGCCCGGCAGCCCGCAGCGCCTGCCGCAACATCGCTCCGCGCTGCGGTTCCGCCACTCGCGCCGCCAGCCGCAGCAGCTCGCCCGCGTAGTAGCGATTTGCGACGGCACTGCGCGGCCAGGTGAATGCATCCTCCTGGAACAGCACCGCGTTGGCGCGCCAGTCGGCGCTGCGCAGCCCGCTTCGCACCCCCAACGCCGCCAGCAGCAGCACGCCGCCCCCCAGCACCAGCGGAGCGACCCGCGCCGCCGGTCCGCCGGGGCGGCACGCGCTGCGCCACGCAGCGCACAGCCCGGCTGCCAGCAGCAGGGATAGCGGCGCGCTTGGCCAGTAAAGCAGCCGTTCCGCCAGCGAGACGCCGATCAGCAGCACCGTGTTCGAGATCAGCGCATAGCTGGCGAAGAACAGCGCCGCCGCGACCGCCATGTCGCGCCAGGCGCCTGCGTTGCGGCGATAGCCGAGCAGGCAGACCAGCAGTCCGGCCAGCGCCGCCGCACCGAGCAGCGCCAGCGGGTCGAATGCGTACGGCTCGATCACGCGCAGCCCGTAATCCGCGCTCAGGTGCACCGGCAGCAGCATCAGCCGGGCGTAGTGCCCCAGCACGACCAACGGCAGCAGCCCGCGCCACAGGCCGCTAGCGGCGACGATCGGGTTGAACACATCTGACGGCGCGGCATCGCGGATGAGGTTCGACTCGAGCGCCACGAAACGCAGCGGCAGGTAGATCAGCAGCGGGAGCGCCAGTATCACCGCATGCGCCAGCCATCCACGGCCACCGCGCGGGGCGCTGGATGGTGCGGCGTGCATCGCCAGCAGCGCGACCGGCAGATAGCACACGGCCGTTTCCTTGGAGAGCAGCGCCGGCAGAAAAACCGCCGCGGCGGCCGCCGTGCGCCGTGGTGACGGCGCGCCGCCTGTCAGCACCAGCAGGCCGACCATCAGCCACAACGCGGTCAGCACCTCCGCCCGGCCGACCACGTTCGCCACCGCCTCGGCGTGCACCGGGTGGACCGCAAACAGCAGCGCCGCGACCATCGGCGCCGCCGGGTCGCGCAGCAGCCGCCGTGCGAGCAGCCAAACCAGCGCACAGCAGAGCGCATGCAGCCCGACGTTGACGGCGTGGTATCCGGCCGGGCTCGCTCCGTGAATCCCGTACTGGACGGCGAACGTGAACAGCGTCAGCGGGCGGTAAAGGCGGTCACGGCGCAGGTCGAGCCGCTGCGTCTCGGCCTCCATGTGCGGTCGCCACCAGTCGCTCAGCCAGATCGCCCGCCAGTCGGTGAGCGAGCGGATGGCCTGGTTTTCAGCGACGATCGGCACGTCGTCATAGGTAAGGTCGTTGCCTAGGCTGTTGACGAAGCACAGCGCTCCGGCCAGCGCGGCCAGCCACGGCTGCCACGCCGCCGGGCGGCGGTGGGGTGATGCGGCTTCAGCGGGGCGGGGCATCGGCGATGGAGACGTTGTTGTAGTCGAGCAGCGTGCCCTTGGCTCGCTCCAGCTCCACCAGCGTGATGGTGTAGTCGGTGATGACGCTCAGCAGGTTCTGGCGGGCGTTGGCCAGTTGCTCAACCGCGTTCAGCTCGGTTTCGAGATAGGCCGGATCGACCGTTTCCGCCCGCGTCTGCAGTGCCCGCAGGTTCAGCGCCGCCGCCTGGGCGCTGGCGAGCTGCGGTGGGATCTGCGAGTAGCGCAGCCCCAGCGTGCGGATCGCGACGTTGACCTCCTCGACCACGCTGTCGGTGACGCGCTGCAGCTCGACAATCGACTGCGACTCGCGCAACTGCGACTCGCGCAGCCGCGCACGCGCCGCCCGGTTGCCGAACGGCTGCGAGAACTGAACGCCGACCGTATACGAACGAAAGCGGTTCATGGTGGCGTTGTCGAAGCTGTTGCCGGAATCATCCTCCAGCCCCTCGACCTGATAGTCGAAGCTCAGGTCGAGCTGCGGCAGCGTTTCGTTCTTGGCGGCGGCGGTCTCCACCCGCGATCGCTCGATCCCCAGTCGCGCCTGCGCGATTTCGCTGCGCCGATCCAGCGCCTGGCGCACCTCGCCGAAGTGGTCCAGCACCACCGGCAGCGTGAACAGCGGCTCGGTCGGCACGATCTCCACGTCGCGCGACAGCGGAAACTCGGCGTCGTTCATCAGGTTCTTGAGCCGGTCCTCGGCGTCGCGCACGTTCTTGATCGCCTCAAGCAGCGTGACGTAGCGCTGCTCGTAGCGAGCGCGGGCGTTGTTGAGCTGCACCGGCGTGGCCTTGTAGCGCTGCAGGCTTTCAAAATCCTGGTAGGTCACCCAGTTCTGCGCCACGGACTCGGACAAAATCGTCACCGTGCGCCGCGCCTGAGCCAGACGCCAGTAGGCCCGCTCCGCATCCAGCAGCGAATCGCGCAGCCGGCTCTCAAACTGCCGCATCGAGGCGTCACGCCCGATCCGCGCCAGGGTGATGTTCCGGCGGTTGTAGTCCAGCCCGAAGCCCCGCAGCAGCGGCTGCCGCAGTTGTGCGATAAACGTGGTCGCATAGGACGGATTGAACGGCGTCGTGTCGCCGTCGATTCCATCGACGTAATTACGTCCCTGCCGCGCCGACGCCGAGGCGGTCATGCCGGTCGGCAGCAGCTTTCGCACGCCGGCTTCCACGCTCCACCCGTCGCTCTGGTTGGTCGCCGCGATCGGCGGATAGGGGCGGTCCAGGTTGTTGTGGCCCGCGTCGAGGAAGAACGCCGCGTCGAAGGCCGCCTCAGCCTGCACCATCCGCGTTTCACTGATGGCCGGGTTATAGGACTCCGCCCGGATCGCGTAGTTGTTTTGCAGTGTTCGCTGGATGCACTCGGCCAGGCTCAACTCGCGCCGCGCCGGCCGCGCCACCATCGCCAGGTACTCATTCGCCCGCGCCAGCACGCGGTCGTAGACGACGTGCACGCGCTGCTCGCGGGTCGAGCGGCGAATCTCCTCGGCACGCTCGGCAAAGGCCGGCTCGCTGTCGACGGGGTCCGGAATCTCGGCCAGAATCGCCTCCGCCGGCGGCCGGTCGGCGGGCATCGTGGTCGGCAGCGCCTCGCGCGGCTTTCCGGCTTCATCCTGTGCTGGTCGGATTCGCGGCTGAGCAGGGTGGCGCCATTCGCGGGCTTCGGCGCGCTTTGTTTCCGCACCCGCCGCGGGGCGCTGCGCTTCGGCGATCATCCGTTCGCGATAGGCGACCATGCTCGGGCCGCCCTCGAACGTATCGCTGCGGCAGGCGCTCAGGGCGGCCGGCAGCGTGAGAAGAAACAGGCAGATTCGGCGTCGCGTCACGTGCGCGATCCTCCGGGGAGGGTCGTAGCGGCGTTTCGCGGGGCCGATGTGACCCCGCGCGGGCCGGATCGTAGAAGCGCGGGCGCGGGCGTGTCAAACCGGCCGTATCGCGCGCCGCCGGTCCGGCCACGTGGGAGTTTTACGGTCGATCCCCAGGCGACCCGACCCCCCTCGTACGCCCCAAGCATGCTCCGAGCATGCTCCGAGCATGCTCCAGGTATGCTCCCAGTATCCTTCGATCTTCGGAGTAATGCGATTGCTTCCTGACAGTCTGGGCGGGTGGCATGCCTTCGCGGCGGGTGGCATGCCTTCGCGGTACTCCGCGTAGGCATGTCGCGGCGCATATGACGCCGGAATGACGGCGGACGGACGGGTGGCACGGACAAGTTGTACTCGACTTGTCCGTGGATTTCTGGTTCGAACGCTCCGGCCGGGTGCCGTGGCGACACGAACGGTGACGGCGCGGCCGCAGCGACGGCCGGTGCGTCGGCGCGAGGATGCGGGATGTCGGTTCGGGGATATAATGGGAAGACGGGCCGGCGGGTTCGGCAAGCCGTGTTTGAGTGGGCGACCGGCTCGCCGTGAAGTTGGCAACTTCTGTCGAGGGCGCGGTTCGTGCATGACGGCTGGAACCTGATCGCCGAGTACGACCCGGTGACGCTGGCCGGTGGCGATCCGACGGTGCTGCGGCAGTATACGTGGGGACTGGACCTGAGCGGGCAGAATGGTGACGCTTCTGTGTCCGGTCTGCATGGCGCGGGCGGGATCGGTGGTCTACTCGCCGTTCTCGATACGAACAACACAACGACGACCAGCGACGATCGCTCATACGCCTATCTCTACGATGCCAACGGCAACGTCGGGCAACTGGTCGAATGGGCGTCGGACGCAGGCGGCGCTTCCGGCACGGCCTGGGCGACCGCCCGCATGGCCGCCAGGTACGAATACGACCCCTACGGCAACACCATTTCGAAGTCCGGCTCATGCGCCGACACGAACCCGTTCCGCTTCTCGACGAAGTTCCTCGACCCCGAGACCGGCCTCTATTACTACGGCTACCGCTACTACTCGCCACGGCTGGGGCGATGGATCAACCGGGATCCGATTGAGGAGGAGGGCGGAGTGGCCCTCTTGGCGTTTGTAGCGAACTCTCCGACGCTGCACGTGGACTATCTTGGGCTGGAGTATGGTAAGGCTGACAGCGAATGCGAAAGGGCCTGGTGCATTGCGAACGCGCTCTGCTGCGCACACGCGAAGGAGAATTCTGAGCAGGCGCGAGACGAGTTGACGCGCAGGTATGGCGGCGGAGTCAATCGCGATCACACGGTGTTTAATGCGATCAAGCACTGCGTGTGGATGTGCAAGATTGCTACACTGTGCGGTTGTTCCGCTGCTGCCGGACTGGGTGATTGTCATGAGTGTGGACAGGAACACGATGACCCTGCGAAGCAAATGGATCTCCACAACAACATTGTGGGTCGGCAGTGCGCCGGCTGTGTCGGGCCATATGGCATTACGCCCAGCCCTGGAGGAGCGGCCTCGTGGTCACAGTGTTTCCAGTGCTGCGAGCGCGCAGCACTGTCAGGCCGACTGAAGTGGTTTCAACCCGGGTGCCCACGCTACTTCGGGGCAGACATCAACGGTGATGTCAATGGAAGGGGCGTTCGACTGTGCCGTGCGCTGCACTCGGCCGGCATGCTGGTGCCCCGTCCGTGACTATGTTGCAGTGGTTGGCGATTTGGGCAGTGTGTCTGTGCGCGCATGTTCTGATCGCACTGGGCGCAATGTTTGCGGCTGGTGCAATGGACGCGGTTACCAGGGATCCTCTTGGCGACCGACTCAACCCGTCGTTATGGTCCTGGATCGAGCTTCGAGCGATTTACTTTCTCCTTGCCGCTCCTGCATGCGCATGCGCCTGGACCATCGCATTCACAGCCGTGCGAGCAAATGTGCGACGCTCTCACAGGCGACGCGCTCGATTGTGTGTTCGCTGTGGCTACGACACGCGCGGCAATGTGAGCGCTCGTTGTCCAGAGTGTGGACGTAAGACCGAGCATTGAAATGGGGGCGCGGGGTACAACCACCGTGCTGCAGGATGCCGCGCATCGCGCCAAATCGAGCGCATGCGCGCAGCGGCATCATACTCCGCACTGCGGAGCTGGCCAATCAGCATGACGAGCGCCGACAAAATGTCAGGCCGCGTCGCGGTAATAGTGGCGGACGGGTGGCACGGACAAGGTGTACTCGACTTGTCCGTGGATTTCTGGTTCGAACGCTCCGGCCGGGTGCCGTGGCGACACGAACGGTGACGGCGCGGCCGCAGCGACGGCCGGTGCGTCGGCGCGAGGATGCGGGATGTCGGTTCGGGGATATAATGGGAAGACGGGCCGGCGGGTTCGGCAAGCCGTGTTTGAGTGGGCGACCGGCTCGCCGTGAAGTTGGCAACTTCTGTCGAGGGCGCGGTTCGTGCATGACGGCTGGAACCTGATCGCCGAGTACGACCCGGTGACGCTGGCCGGTGGCGATCCGACGGTGCTGCGGCAGTATACGTGGGGACTGGACCTGAGCGGGCAGAATGGTGACGCTTCTGTGTCCGGTCTGCATGGCGCGGGCGGGATCGGTGGTCTACTCGCCGTTCTCGATACGAACAACACGACGACGACCAGCGACGACCGCAATTTCACCTACTGTTATGACGCCAACGGCAACGTCGGCCAACTCGTCGAATGGGCCTCCGGCGCAGGCGGCGCTTCCGGCACGGCACGGGCGACCGCCCGCATGGCCGCCGGTACGAATACGACCCCTACGGCAACACCATTTCGAAGTCCGGCTCATGCGCCGACACGAACCCGTTCCGCTTCTCGACGAAGTTCCTCGACCCCGAGACCGGCCTCTATTACTACGGCTACCGCTACTACTCGCCACGGCTGGGGCGATGGATCAACCGGGATCCGATTGAGGAGGATGGCGGTATCAACCTCAACGCATTCTGCGAGAACGATCCGACATCAACGGTTGATCCGCTAGGCCTTCGACCGCCGGTTCGGCCACCGGTCCGACGTCCGGGGCGGCATCGGAGTCCCAGGATCGGCCCGGGACAGCCTGTCGGCTATCCCACGACGGGGCCGGTGCGTCTGAACCCGGGCGTCATCTCCCTGAGGAGGCAGTTGCTGGACGATCTTGGCCTCAAGGGGTCCGTCCTTCCGCGCGCTTCCTCATCGCCTGAGAATAACGGGGAAGCGCGGCTCGGTCCCGCCCCCAAGCCGGACGAGCAGAGCCCTCCCAAAAAGAGGCCAGATAAGCCTTGTCCGGAGAACAGTTGGTCTCGAAAGTGTCTGCCCTGCATCCCGCCGGTCGGCACAGTGGCGTACCGTACCGATTTTGTTCCGCCGTCAGTTCCTCATTGGCCGTTTACTGGAACGCACACGCATCACTTCGTGATGATGCAGTCGCCGCCGACTTTCGGGTGCATTTGTTTCTGGCATGTGAGCGCGATTCTATCGACCCCGATGCCGGGTGCGATCCCCATTTCAGACCCGATGGGAGGAGGACTCTCCCCGTGACTTTCGTGCTGCGGTACACGACCGGAGAGGACGTGCAGCTTTACGATGTCATAAAGACGGGGAATGGGAATATTGGAGTCATAGAGAAGCTGCTAGCTCCAGGGTCAATCGATGCCGAGGCGTTCTTCGTTTTCGATGCAGGCGGCGTTTTGATTCAGGAGAACTGGGACGGGAAGCCGGGCTACCTGGTGATGGAAGCAGACGACATTCCAGAATGGGAGGATACGTCTTTCATCCGGCGCGGCACTGCGCGTGATCTCCTGCCGCGCAGTTGAGACGACTAATCCGCGTATCGCTGATGGCGGGGTACAATCCACCGTTTGATGTGATCGACGACGGATCGTGGAAGGTCGAGTTCGGGTATGATTACATGGCCGTCAGGTCGAGAAGGCCGTGTATGAATCGGATGCGACCGGCGAAGAGTGGGACGCGGTGTCCAAGCATCGGTATGTGTACGGCGGCTGGAGCCTGCTGATGGAACTGCCGGTGACCGGCAGCGACGAGTCGCTCACCGTGGGCGACCCGGCGCGGATGTACACATGGGGACTGGACATCAGCGGCCAGAGCGGCAACGCAACCGCCGGCAGTGGCGATTCGTCAGTGTCCGGTCTGCATGGCGCGGGCGGAATCGGCGGACTGCTGGCGGTCCTTGACACGAACAACACGACGACGACCAGCGACGACCGCAATTTCACCTACTGTTATGACGCCAACGGCAACGTCGGGCAGCTTGTGGAATGGGCCTCCGGCGCGGGAGGCGCAAGCGGTATGGCCTGGGCCGCCGGCCGCATGGCTGCGACGTATGAGTACGACCCTTACGGCAACACCGTCTCCAAGTCCGGCACGTACTCCGACACGAACTCGTTCCGCTTCTCGACCAAGTTCTTCGACCCCGAGACCGGCCTGTACTACTACGGATATCGGTATTACTCGCCGCGGCTGGGGCGGTGGATTAGGTTCTGTTTGACGGATCGCTTTTCGGTATTTGTACGGGTTGCGCGTTGTGATTTTCTGTTGCATGCTGTTGTCGACGACAAGGAGGTCGACGATGGCAAGAGGCTCGACAAGCGGCGGCGCGCCACGTGGCCGGCGTTATGAGTTGTCGGACGAGGGCTTCGAGCGGCTGGCGCCGCTGCTGCCGAAGCAACATCGCGGCGGGCGTTGGAACGATCACCGCACCACGCTCAACGGCATCTTCTGGGTGCTCAACAGCGGAGCGCCCCGGCGTGACATGCCCGAACGCTACGGGCGCTGGCAGAGCGTCTACCATCGCTTCCGCCGCTGGACGCGCGACGGGCTGTTCGAGCGCATGCTGCATCACCTGCATGTGCAGCTTGACGAAGACGGACGCATCGACTGGAGCGTCTTCGACGTCGACGGCTCGAACATTCGCGCCCACGCCGCTGCGGCCGGAGCCGGTAAAAGGGGCGAAATCGAGCCGGCCGACCACGCCTGGGACGATCGCGCGGCGGCTTTGGCACGAAACTTCATCTGGTGACCGACGGCCGCGGCGTTCCGCTCGGGGCGTTGGCGACCGCAGGGCAAGCGCACGAGTCGAAGTCATTCGAGACGCTCCTCGACACCATCCGAATCCGACGCCGGCGGCGGCCCAACGCCGTCGCTGGCGACAAAGGCTACAGCTACGGCCGCATCCGCGCTGGCTGCGGCGGCGACGCATCAAGCCGTCATCCCAACCCGCAGCGACCAGCCCACGCTGCCGCTCGACAAAGACCAGTACCGCCGGCGAAACGTCGTCGAACGCTGCATCGGCTGGCTCAAACACTGCCGCCGCATCGCCACCCGATTCGAGAAGCTCGCCCGACACTTCCTCGCCATGATCACGCTCGCCATGATCCAGCGATGTCTACGAATCCTCGATCCGTCAAACAGAACCTAGCCCATCGGCGCCGGTGGCCCACGATGTCGATGGAGCAATCCGTAATCAACTTGGCCTACTAGTTTATGGAGAAGTAACCCCGGTAACTGGCTACACCACGTACGGCGTCTATGTGGAGGAGTGTGTTGACAATACGGGACGGCGCTTGGCGTTGCGCGGGAATGCGCACTGGATGGCCAAGCTAATGTGGTACAACCTGCAGTTCGACGCGCCCAGCGAGCAGGCGACCGAAATCACGCTCCGTGCGAGGTTTCTGTGCAATAGTCCGGCCGGCTACCAAGAAGTCGAAGCGACGATCCCAATTCGAGCGCATGCCGGCGGCTCGGGCCCTGCGGCCAGTTCGCGATTCGGTCAGTGATTGCTCGCAACGAGCTGACTTCGTCGCACCGTTCACCCGGCACGACTGAGTCGAGCGTCGCGAACTGGTCCGATTATGCCTACGACGCGATCGGGAACCGCGTGAGCTCGACGCGCTACACCTACGACGACTTCGAAGACCCGCCGCGGGTGGCCGCGACCGCGACGTACGCGGCCAACGGCGTGAATCAGTACACGCGTGCGCAGCAGACCGGCGGCCCAGCGCCCTTCTCGACCGAAATGAACCACGACGCGGACGGGAACCTGATCCGCATGGTCAGCTACGGCGACGCGAACTGCGACAACGCGCTGAACAATTTTGACACAGCGCGTTCGTGGCGGCGGTAATTGATGCACAGGAAGAGGAGCCGCCGCAGGACTACCGGACGCGGGCGGCGACGAGGATTGTTGGGCGGTGCGCGGGCAATGGGGCGACCTGAACGGCGACGGCGTTTTCAACAACATGGACATCGATCCGCGGGTGAACGTGCTGCTGGGCGCGCATCGTCGCCGGCGTACAAGACGTACGTGTGGGATGCCGAAAATCGGCTGATCGAGGTGCATCCGGCCCATCCGGTTGGCACGACCTATTCGCCCGCGAGCAACGACGAGCGCTGGCGTTACGTCTATGATTACCTGGGCCGGCGGGTTGAAAAACACCACGAGAAGTACATCAGCAGCGCCTGGGTGACGCAGAGCAGAACGCGGTATGTGTATGACGGCTGGAACCTGATTGCCGAGTACGACCCGGTGACGCTGGCCGGTGGCGATCCGACGGTGCTGCGGCAGTATACGTGGGGACTGGACCTGAGCGGGCAGAATGGTGACGCTTCTGTGTCCGGTCTGCATGGCGCGGGCGGGATCGGTGGTCTACTCGCCGTTCTCGATACGAACAACACAACGACGACCAGCGACGATCGCTCATACGCCTATCTCTACGATGCCAACGGCAACGTCGGGCAGCTTGTGGAATGGTCCTCCGCGCGGGAGGCGCAAGCGGTATGGCTGGGCCGCCGGCCGCATGGCTGCGACGTATGAGTACGACCCTTACGGCAACACCGTCTCCAAGTCCGGCACGTACTCCGACACGAACTCGTTCCGATTCAGCACCAAGTTCCTCGACGCCGAAACCGGCCTCTACTACTACGGCTACCGATACTACTCCCCCCGGCTGGGAAGATGGATCAGCCGGGATCCGATAACTGAACACGGCGCTCGCCTTGTGGCTCGGGCAAGCGCACGTGTCAGCATCGTATTCTCGGCGGCGGGACCGGACACGACTCTGTACCTCTTTGTCGGTAACGAACCCGTTAGCAGCCCGTTGAAAAACCCCTTGCCGGCCGTGTGATAATGGAAGTGTCAAGGAGGACGCGTGATGGCGTTGGGACAGCGTGGCGGCGAGCGGCAGGAAGAGCTGTGGATTCCGGCTGCGAGGGTGGCGCGGGGGCCGGGTCATCCGTTCTACGACCAGCTCAACAAGCTGTTGGGTGAAGCGGAGTTCGATCGCTGGGTCGAGGAGCGCTGCCGGACGTTTTACGCCGAGCAGGGCCGGCCGGGGATTCCGCCGGGGTGTACTTCCGGATGCTGCTGATCGGCTACTTCGAGGGGCTGGAGAGCCAGCGTGGGATCGCGTGGCGGTGTGCGGACTCGAACTCACTCAAGAGCTTCCTGGGATTCGGCCTGACGGAGACGACGCCGGACCATTCGTCGCTGACGAACATTCGCAAGCGGCTGCCGCTGGAGTGCACGAGGAGGTCTTCGCGTTCGTGCTGGGGATCGCGCAGCTCAAGAAGCTGCTGAAGGGTCAGGCGGTTGGCGTGGATGCGACGCTGCTGGAGGCCAATGCGGCGCTCAAGAGCATCGTCCGCAAGGATACGGGCGAGGATTACAGGCAGTACCTGCGGCGGCTGGCGAAAGAAGCGGGCATCGAAGATCCGACCGACGATGATCTGAAAAGGTTCGACCAGAAGCGCAAGGGCAAGAAGCTCTCGAATGACGACTGGCAGTCGACGACCGAGCCGGACGGCCGGATTGCGAAGATGAAGGACGGCACGACGCACATCGCGCACAAGGCCGAGCACGCAGTGGACACGGAGAGCGAGCTGCTGCTGGCGGCGACGGTGCAGCCGGGGACCGCAGCGATCCGGAGAGCCTGACGCAGACGCTGGTGGCGGCGCAGCTGAATCTGATGCGGGCGGGCAGCAGAGCGAACTCCGCGATCTGGCGACCGACAGCGGGTATCACAAAGAATGAAACGTTGGCGCAGTGTGCCGCGTGGGGCATTCGCACGTACATCAGCGAGAAGGATGAGTCGCAGTCGCGTGTCTGGGGCGACAAGCCCGCGGAGCAGGAGCGGGCTTTCCGCAACAACCGCCGCCGAATTCATGGGCGCCGGGGCGACGACTCCAGCGGCTCCGGCGTGTGCTCTGCGAACGCAGCTTCGCGCACACCTGCGAGACCGGCGGCGGGAGGCGAAGCTGGCTGCGGGGTTGGAGAACGTGGCGAAGCGCTACGTGATTCACGCGGCGGCGTACAACCTGGGCGTGATTCTGCGGAAGTTGTTCGGGGTCGGCACGCCGCGGAGCCTGCAGGGCCGGGCCGTCGCGGCCTGCGCGGCGCTGTTGGCCGTCGCAAAGGGTCTGTGGCGCGGGTTGGTCATCCGCATCGCGCCGCTTCACTGTCGGAACCGGAGACCCCCGCTCGACATGCCCGACGCGCGCCAGCTGGAGGCCGCATAGCGAAACGCCGGTTGTTCAACGGGCTGTTAGGGATATCGACATTCTCGGCTTGACGACATATGCGACATGCCGAGAGTGCTTCGCGTACTGCGCTGCATTCTATGCGTACTGCAAGACCTGCGACAAGAGGAGCGTGGGCTGCCAAGACAACCTGCTACAGTGTATGACGAACTGCTCGCAGAAGCGCAACAGCGGCAGGCATGCACCGAGTAATCCCATTGCGCTCGGTGGATGTAAAGGCATCCGGCCGCCGCCCAATGTCCTACCTGGCGCCGGCGCTGGCGCTGGTGGCGCCGGTGCTGGGGCGGGCATTCCGCAGAAGCCCCCATGGCTTGATGTTGTCATCACCGCCCTTTCCACTCAGTGTCCCGGCTCTGAGTTTGTGGGGGCTCTGGATCTCACCCCCGATTTGCTCAAGATTACGATCTGCGCACGGTTCAAGAGCCATCTTCAAGCCAACGGAGGCGCACTGGCGGATTGCGACGGTTATGGTTACTACTTGGGAATACTCTGTGCAGAGATCTCGAAGCGCTAAGGCGCGCGTACCGGTGCAGCGAGACGTTCTTGGCTGTGGCCCAGGAGTGGTGTGCAAGTGAACCGGTTGTGGATAGTGTCAGTCCTGGTAGTCGGCGCATTTGCGTTCGGGGCGTGCGTGACCCTTTTTAGTGGTATCGGGCGTGGCTTCCCGCGTACACCTCGCGGGAGCGACGATGGAACCCTTGCCGCTCTTGGAGTCACGATCGACTTCGTGCGGCAGGTGGGGGATTATGATGTGTACTTGCATAGCACCCCTGAAGGGCGCTCCTATTGGCTAGTGAATACGAGACGCCCGGCGATCACGATCGAGCTTCCGGAAAACGGACAAGATGATCGATTTGCGTTGCGCGACGGCATTGAAACGTTTTATGTCAGGTTTGATCGTGCAGGCGCGAAGGCTACAATCTGTCGGGCTGGGCGCGATATCCGGGATGGCGAGGAGGTTTGGGATTTCGATGGTGACGGCGTGTTCGACAAACTCGTGTTGCCAGGGGGCGTGACGCTCACTCGGAGTGGCAATGGGTTCGTGGCTGGCCCTGAGGATGGACGCTAGAGACACCTGTCACCTTCAATTGCGATAAAATCTACCCGTAACCGCGTGCGTTCCACGCGCTACGATTTCGATGACTTCGAAGACCCGCCGCGGATCGCGCGGACGGGTGGCACGGACAAGTTGTACTCGACTTGTCCGTGGATTTCTGGTTCGAACGCTCCGGCCGGGTGCCGTGGCGACACGAACGGTGACGGCGCGGCCGCGGCGACGGCCGGTGCGTCGGCGCGTGGAGGCGGGGTGCCCGGTCGGGGATATAATGCGAAGATGGGCCGGCGGGTTGAGCAAGCCGTGTTTGAGTGGGCGACCGGCTCGCCGTGAAGTTGGCAACTTCTGTCGAGGGCGCGGTTCGTGCATGACGGCTGGAACCTGATTGCCGAGTACGACCCGGCGACGCTGGCCGGTGGCGATCCGACCGTGCTGCGGCAGTACACGTGGGGCTGGACCTGAGCGGGCAAGATGGTGACGCTTCTGTGTCCGGGCTGCACGGCGCGGGCGGGATCGGCGGTCTACTCGCCGTTCTCGATACGAACAACACGACGACGACCAGCGACGATCGCTCATACGCCTATCTCTACGATGCCAACGGCAACGTCGGGCAGCTTGTGGAATGGTCCTCCGGCGCGGGCGGCGCGAGTGGAATGGCCTGGGCAAGCGGCCGAATGGTTGCGACGTATGAGTACGACCCTTACGGCAACACCGTCTCCAAGTCCGGCACGTACGCCGACACGAACCTGTTCCGCTTCAGCACGAAGTTCCTCGATGCCGAAACGGGGCTGTACTACTACGGCTACCGCTACTACTCGCCGCGGCTCGGGAGATGGGTCAGCCGCCATCCGATTGAAGAGGCGGGTGGTGTGAACCTATATCGAGGAATCGACAATCGTCCAACCAATGACGTTGACGGCCTGGGGCTGCACCCCCTTGTGGGGCTTGCAGAAGGCGTGGGCACCGTGTGTATGCAAGTTCTATGCCGCGAAGTCTTCGGTCCATGCCCTCCGTTTGCTCACTACGAGGTGCCGAAGGCCGGTGTGTGCGTATGCGTAATCAACACCTCTCCCAGTCACTGTGAGATGATAGGCGGCGCTGCACCAGCAGGCTATCACTGGCGGGTCGAAGCGTCGGGCGATTGTAGGTTACATCGAGACGATCCGCCGCCCCCCGCGGCTCCATTGACGCCTGTGCCACCAGTTACCGGTTTTCCGCCGGGGCGAAATCCGCTTGATAGGATAACCGCCGCAGCGTGCCGTAACGCATGCATGCAATTAAAGTACTCGGAGAAGATATGTAGCGTAATGTGCAAGGGGCTGAAGAATACCTCTTGTCGCGGCTTCGAAGCCATGTGCCATCATATCGCGCGCCACGCTCCGAATGCTCCGAGCAAGAAGCAGTCTGTTGAGGCATGCTGGGCGACGTACATGGCGATGTGCGCAAATGGCGCGCAGTAGATGAACCACTATTGCAAGGGATCGCAATGCCATCCGTCAGAGCTGAGCGATTCACGGAGCGAGGGCTGCAGTATGTCCAGTTGCTCGTTGAGTCGACCCACATGGGTAGGGACGCGTTTGTTGAGTGGGAGACAGAATCGGGTCTATGCATCGCGGTGAGTCCCTTGGTGGCACGCCGCCTTGTGCGACAACTGGAACGGGCACTTAGTCACTCTACTTCTATAGATCATGCGCGCCCGCAGCCACGTTCAGATGCAACAGTGACCAGACGCAAGAGTACACATCGCTCGGGATCGCGGTAAGTGCACGTCAAGGGCGCATGTGGACGCATGTGTGCGCAGGCGCGCGGGTCCCTTGAGCCTGGTTCCCAAATGTAGGCGCACCCCTGTGTGACTTCGTCGGACGATCAGGGCGCGCAGGTCCGTAGAGCGTGGTTCCAAAATATAGGCGCGGCCCCCTCGGACCGTCGTGAGTTCAGTTTCGATCGGATTTGTCCGCCCAAAGAGGCGAGCGATATGAGAAAACTGACTTCGCCAAGCGCTCGCGACGCGAATTTGAAGTGCAAGCGCGCAGTGGCATCATACTCTGCTGCGCGGAATCATCCAGCGGCTGGAAGTGAGCGACGGAAATTCAGGCCGCGTCGCGGTAATAATGGCGGAGCAAGCCGCCGAGGATGTCAGTTATCACTTGAAAACCAGCCCGCGCCGGTCCACGAGCGAGGTTCCAAAATGTCGGCGGACCCTGCCTTCGCCGTCGTGGGATCAGTTCGATTGGATTTGTCGCCTGACGCGGGCGTGATGGCGTGTGAAAATCGCCGAGAAAGTGTCGCGCATCGCGCCAAATCGAGCGCATGCGCGCAGCGGCATCATACTCCGCACTGCGGAGCTGGCCAATCAGCATGACGAGCGCCGACAAAATGTCAGGCCGCGTCGCGGTAATAGTGGCGGACGGGTGGCACGGACAAGTTTTACTCGACTTGTCCGTGGATTCCTGGTTCGAACGCTCCGGCCGGGTGCCGTGGCGACACGAACGGTGACGGCGCGGCCGCAGCGACGGCCGGTGCGTCGGCGCGAGGATGCGGGATGTCGATTCGGGGATAGAATGCGAAGACGGGCCGGCGGGTTGAGCAAGCCGTGTTTTAGTGGGCGACCGGCTCGCCGTGAAGTTGGCAACTTCTGTCGAGGGCGCGGTTCGTGCATGACGGCTGGAACCTGATTGCCGAGTACGACCCGGTGACGCTGGCCGGTGGCGATCCGACGGTGCTGCGGCAGTACATGTGGGGGTTGGATCGTACTGGTGTGAACGGCGAATCGCCGGGGCCGGTCGGAGCAGCGAGGCGAGCGTGACCGGCAACTGCCGGCCGCGCGCAGGACATAGGTGCTCCGTGCCGGCACCCGCCGCGGCGCCGAAGGCCTTCTCTCGGCGACGCCCATGTGAGTCCAACATGAACATGAAGTCGTCGCAATCGTTGTTCGCAGCCCTGATCGGTCTAAGCCTTGCCGGCCCAACGGCGTTGGCGGCGGATACGCCGGAAGTTGAGCCGAACGGCGACATTGGCAGCGGAACGCCGGCGACGCTGATGTGCGGTGATTCGCTGAGTGGAACCATCTCATCGCCCTCCGATACGGACTACTGGCACATCACGACGGCGCCCCAGCCCGCCGGCGCGTACCGCTACCGCCTGACGAGTGCCGGCTGGCCGTCGCGAAGCGGCGTGCTCTTTGGCCTGTCGCAGACGGATGGCGTGATCAACACCGCCGAGCCGGTTCCCGCTCAATTTTCGACCAGCAGCGGATCCGCTCCGTTCGTCAATCAGTGGTACGGCTTTGGTTCTGCGACCACGGTGGACTTCGCGATGTCGGCATCGCAGATCAGCCCCTATTCGGTGCAGTTCTCGTGTGAGCCGGTCACAATCCACGTTTTTCCGCGGGCGCTGGAGACCGGCTCCCTCCAGTTTCTCTCTGGAAGCGTCGACGCCTGGGTCTACGATACGAACTTCCTGCCGCTGCCGGACAACAACTGCGCCGGCACGCACACGCTGGCGCCGGGCGTGTATTACATCGTCGGCACGTTGAACAATCTCGCCAATGACCAGGCCTGTCCGAATCCCGCCGCGGCGGACGCCGACCGCCCTGTGCTGGCGTACCCGGGCGCGGTGCTGTCGGCGAACTTCAGCACGACCGCGTCGATTCAAGTCCGCATTGTTGACGGCTTCGGCCAGGTCTTGGCGCCGTCCGTCAGCATTACGCCCTACACCGTGGCTTTCTGGCGATTCGAAGTGGTTCCGCCGCCGGAGATCGCGTGCTGTTTTCCGAACGGCAGCTGCCAGCCGGTGACGCGCGTTGACTGCGCGCAGCAGGGCGGCGTAGCGCAGGGCTTCGGCTCGACGTGCACGTCGAATCCCTGTCCACAGCCGGCCGCGTGCTGCCGGCCGGATGGCTCCTGCGAGATGACGTTGTTCTCGGGCTGCCATGACGGCCAGTGGCAGGGCACAGGCAGCAGTTGCATCACCGTCACCTGTATCGCGGCGGGTGCATGCTGTTTCCAGCACGGCGATTGCGCGGTGCTGTTCGCCAACGTCTGTACGAACCAGGGCGGCGCGGCACAGGGCGCTGGCACGAACTGCGGCTCGATCACATGTCAGGCCCTCTGCCTCCGTGGCGACGCGGATTGCAACGGGCGCGTCGACAATTTCGACATCGATCCATACATAATCGGCATCTTGTTCGCCAATGAGGCACCCCCCCCTGCCTTATACACCGGTACGCCGCAGTGCTGGACGCTCCGCACCTGCTGGGGTGACGTGAATCGCGACAACCATTTCAACTCTTTCGATATCGACCCATTCGTAGCGTGCATCACGACGCTGCCCGTACCGGGGCAACACTGTCCGACGTCCTACTAGGTGGACGGCGTCACTCGTCGGCGGGTTGAACCCTGTGAATGCCGACTGACGATCGTCGCTGACGCCTGACACACCGAGGCCCGTCCGACGGGAGGGTCCGGCACGGGCGCGGCGCCCCTCGCCCCCGTCGATTGTGCGGTCCCCCGCGCTTTCCGCTATAACCCGCGCGCGTATGGACGGATCAGACGCCCCTTCGTCAACCGGCGGATTCAGCCCGAACCGCGGGCCGATGTGCGGCTCAGACACTCAATCGCTAGCTCCCAGGGGCAGCGACGCCCCGCTGCCCGGGCTGCCGCGGAAGCCATCGCGGGGCTCGATCGTCCTGCGTGTTGTCGGGTATGCCGCGCTCATCTTCCTGCCGTTTCTCGGTTCGGGGCGCACGCTTACGCAGCACGAAGTGATCGTCGCGCAGCCCGCCCTCAACATGCTCGAGGACGGCAACTGGATCGTGCCGCGCTACCACAGCGACGAGCCGTGGGTGGACAAGCCGCCCTTGGTGAGCTGGGCCGACGCCGTGCTGTTCTCCCTGATGGGGTTCAGCGAATGGGCCGCGCGCCTGCCCGCGGCGCTGTCCGCCATTGGTCTGTGTGTGCTCATCGCGCTGGTGGCATGGCGCTTCGCTGATCCGCAAACGGCGCTGCTGGCCGGCCTGGTACAGGCGTCCTGCGTATACGCCTTCAATCACGGCCGCCTCGGCGAGATCGACATGCCCTTCGCGCTGCTGATCGCCGCGGCGCATGCGGTGCTGCTGCTGCGCTGGGGCGACGGCCGCACCGATCTGCCGCTGCCATCGGCGGCCCTATTTCACACGCTGGCCGGGCTGGCCGTACTCGCCAAGGGGCCGCTTGCGCCGGCGTTCATCGGCTGCACCGTGCTGGGGTTCTGCGCGGCGCGGCGGTCGTGGCGGCCGCTGCGGTCGGTGCTGCTGACGCCGGCGGTACTGTGCTTCATCGTCGCGGCCGGCTGGTGGTATTTGGCGGCCTACGCGCAGATCGGCGACCTCGCGCTGGAGCGCTGGAGCTACACCTACGTCAACCGGATCGCGGGTGAGCACGTCCAGGGCCGTCAATCTGCGCTGGTCTACGTCCTGAACATCCCGTGGCTGCTGGCGCCGGCGTCCATCATTCTGTTGATCGGCGCGCCGATTGTCGCCAAGCGAGTCGCATTGCCGCAGAATCACTTCGAACGCTACCTTTGGTGCTGGTTTTTCTTCGGGATGGCGCCGTTGCTGGTCTCGGCCTTCAAGGCCAAGCATTACGCCATCCCGCTGCTGCCGCCGCTTTCCATTCTTGCCGCGATGGTTATCCGTGCACACTTGAGCGCGTGGGGTGTTCACGCGCGGCGGCTCTACGCGGCGTTGTTTGTCGGTGTGCCGATCGCGACGCTGATCGTCTCGGGGTTCGTGATGCCGCGGCGGGATCACCGGCGCGAGACGGTCGAGTTCATTTCCGACGCCACGTCGCGTGTTCCGGCGGGAGAAACGCTGTATACGCTCGGACTGGCGCAATCGAGCGTGTTTCCATACATTCGTTGCCACTGGCGCGGCATCAACCGGCCGGGTGAATTTGCCGAAGTACTCGATCGGGCGGACGGGCGGCCGGTGTGGGTGCTGACGCCGCGGGCGTTTCTGCTGGCGAAGGCGGCGGCGGAGTTGCAATTCGAGGAAATCGGCACAGAGCGCGCCAGGAAGCGCTACCCCGCGACAGAAGTGCATGTTTTGGGGCGGATTGTCGGCGGCCGGTTGATTCTCAATGACGAAACCGAGCGCGAGCTGAACGACCTGGCGGGGTTGTCGCGCGGGCGGTGAATGAGCGCGCTCTGACGCGGCGTGACGCCGGGTGCGCTCGCCGGTCGGACTGTGGTCGAATATCATGGAGAGCGGCTTATCGGGCGGATGCCCGAGGGCGGCAGGCTCGCTCGAAGCCCCCCGTTAGGGACTAACCCGCGTGCGTGGCGGGTGTCTCACCGTTGGTCGACGGCCGGCGGCCGAGTCCGGCAGGTGTCGGATGGCGGCCGAAGCCGACAAAGGAAGGCGATTCATGACAGTTTCCCGCGTACTCCCCGGAATCCTGCTGATGTGCGTGACGGCCCTGGCGGTCGCACAGGACGGCATCTCGGAGCAGCAGAAGCTTCTCGCGCGCCGGGCCGCGGAGGCCGATGCGTATCGCAAGCTGGCCGAGACGGTTTACGGAATTGAGATCAACAGCCGTACCTATGTGAAGGATTTCGTGGCCGAGAGCGACGACATCCGTGGCGATCTCGATACGTTCGTCAAGGGCATCCGGCTGGGCACGCCGCGCTGGTATGAGGACGGCTCGTGCGAAGTGCCGGCCGAGGTGACGGTGGCGAAGGTGATCGAGACGCTCGTCTCCGCGCATGCGCGCCACTACAAGGGCAACAGCATCAAGGCGAGCGATTTTGAGTCGATCACCGCTCGTACGGAAAAGCAGGTCATCAAGGTGATCGGCATGGGCGCCCCGCGCGACGCCGATCGCATCGCCGGCGGGGGTGGCGACGTGGACTCCGGCCCCGCGCCGGCGGCTTCCGGCGGGGCGATTCCGGACAACTGGCGGCGGGTCGGTCCGCAGGCGCGGCTGATGGCGATTCGCGCGGCGCGGATGGACGCCTTCCGCCGGCTGGCGGAGCGCGTGAAGGGTTTGCGGCTGACATCGCAGACCCAGGTGCGTGACTTCGTAACTGAGAGCGACGTGATCACGACGGAGCTGCAGGCGGACCTGGTCGGCGCGACGGAAGCGGGCGTGTTTCTCAGCCCGACCGAGCTGATCGCGGAGGTGCGGCTGGTGCTGCCGACCGAGCAGGTGATCACGACGATCAAGAAGCTGCACAGCCGGCACTACAAGGGCAACGACGTCAAGGCGTCGCAGATCGAGGACATTGTCCGGACAGTCGTGAAGAAGGAGTTCGAGGCGGTCGGACAGGGCGTTCCGCCGCAGCGCTTCATGCGCCAGTATGCGGAGCAGACCGGGGTGGAACTGCCGGACTGGGCCGGCGGCGCGATTTCGGCTGTTGGCGAGGGGACTGATCCGGAGTTCGGCTCGCCGCAGGGTCGGCTCAAGGCCGCCCGCGCCGCCGAGATGGACGCGCGGCGGAAGCTGGCGGAGCGGATCGCCGGGCTTCGCCTGACCGGATCGACGACGGTGTCGGATTTCGCCACGGTGGCGGACCACATCAGCTCGCAGGTCAGCGCGGTGATCGTGGACTCGGTGGTCACGTCGACGCGCTTCACCGAGGATACGGCGCAGGTCACGGTCGAGCTGCCGGGCGCGCGGGTCTGGTCGATCATTTCCGTTGAGCAGCGGCGGATCAAGATTTCGGGCGGTGGGAACTAGCCGTGGGTCCGGCTGGGAGCCGGTAACGGCAGCGCATGGAGGCAACTTACCTTGTTCGCCGCGCGAAGCGCCGCGAAGCGGGAGATCGGAACATGATCCGGCGAATGGGTGGAATGGCGGTCGTCCTGGCGGGGCTGGCGATTGCTCTGTCGGCGTGCAGCAAGCGCCAGTCGCACAAGGTGCGGATCGAGGAGCGGCAGGAGGAGGGCGAAGTTCGCGACGTGCCGCCGGGCGAGATGATCGTCGAGTAGTACGCCGCCGTTTCGGGCGCAGCGCCGACCGCGAATCAATGTCGTTGCGAGCAATCGGAATCGCCGTATGCGCGTGGGCCGTGCTGCTGAGCACGCCGCCCGTGTCGTCCCATGCGCAGAGTCGCCCGGCGACGCTTTCGTCCGACGACCGCAGCTATCTCGAGCGCGTCGCGCTCGGCTCCGCACGCAGCCAACTCGCGGATTCGGTGATGGCGCTCCCGCTTGGGGATGGGTTGTCGGTCGGCGCGTGGGCCGGTCGAAGCGTTGAACGGGACCGCGCGTTGAGGCAGTGGCTCCGAAGCCGCCCGGCGGTGGGGCCGTTGCGCGTGTATTCCGACTCGACGGCCGAGCAGGACGTTCGCGTCGAGCCGGGCGAGTTGGCCGGGTTCCTGACGGGCTTGTCCGGCGGGGGCGACGCCGACCCACCGAATTTTCCGATCGCTGCCCGGCGATGGAGCGTGCTCTGGCTGACCGGAGAGGCTGCGCTGTCGCAGCGCGGCGGTCCGCAGTCGCCGGCGGGGTGGGAGGACATCTCCTTCGAAGGCGTGCAGGTGGCGCGGCGTGCAGCGCAGGCCGACGCGGTGCGCTGGCTGCTGGAGCGAGCCGGCCGGCTCAAGGTGACGAACACGCGGGCGCTGGCTGAGTTTCTACAGGCGGATCCGGCCATTGACGCAGCCGTCACGAACGCACTGCTGGAGCAGGCGCGGTTTGAGTTTGAACTGGCGGCGGACCAGGTGGCGGTGGTGACGGCGCAGATCGCGGCGCCGGCGCTGGTCCGCATCCTGCAGCAGGTTTTTGACGAACACGGGCACCGCAGCGATTTTCGCAGCGCGGATTTTCGGGAAATGGCCGCCGTCACGCCCGACACGGCGCTTCGTGAGCAGGGCATGGCGGCGGCGCCGCCGCGCTACCGACTCACCCCGGAGTTTCGACTGATCGAGCTGGACGTTCCGGAGTGGGCGGGGCGGACGCTGCGCGCGGAGGTGCGCACACCGCTGGACGGCGCCGCGGATGATGCGGCGTTGCGCAGCGCTGCGATCGATGAGTTGACCCAGCGCGTCAGTGAACTGCCGGTGAGCGCGGAAGTCAGCGTCGGCCGGCTGCTGGCGTCGCGACCCGAGCTGAAGGACGACGTGATCGTATTTCTGCACGGGGTGCGGCTGGTGAGCGTGACGCGCGGCAGCGGAGACGCGCCGTCGCGCGCGATAGCTGAGCTTCCGCTTCGACGGCTGTGGCAGGTCGTTCGGCGCGGAATTCCGACGATCGAGGCAGATCCGCCCGAGTCGCCGAGCGCGACCCGCCCGGCGCTGCCGCCGCGCCTGGATCGCCGACCGACCGACACACAGCCCACGCGGCCCACCGCCGCGAATTCGGAGACCCGCCCATGACTGACTGCCTGCGCATCGGGATTGTTGCCGCCATGCTGTGCGCATCGAGCGTGATCGCGCGGGGGCAATCCGCCGAACGTGAAGAGCCGCCGGATCGGCCGCGCACCGTGACGGTGACGGCCGAGGGCTACAACCGCGACGACGCGCTCAAGCAGGCGCTTCGCAAGGCGCTGGAGCAGGGGGCCGGCGTGCAGATTGCCGGGTTTTCGGAGGCGCGAGATTTCGCGCTGGTGCGCGACACGATCTACAGCCGGGCGTCGGGGATCGTGAGTGACTATCGCGTGCAACGGGAGGAGTCCGGCCCGGGCGGCACGGTCATCATGACGGTCGAGGCGACGGTGCGGCCGAGCGCCGTGGCGGCGGCATGGGGCGAGGTGCAGAACGTACTGGACCAGATCGGTCGGCCGAAGATCATGGTCTGGATCGAGGAGCGGATCGACGGGCAGTTGCAGAGCGATTCAATCGTGGAGCGGCGGCTGGAGGAGCGGCTGACGAAGGCGGGGTTCGATCTCGTGTCGCGGGCGGGGGTGGCGGACCTGCTGCGGCGCGAAAGCGCGGATGCGGAGGCCGAGGGTAACGCGGCCAAGCTGGCGCGAATCGCCAAGGACGCCGGGGCGCACATCCTGATCCGCGGCTCGGCGAATGCGAATCGCAGCGGGCTGGAGGACATCTACGGCTCGCCGGCCGCGTTCTACAACTGCGACGCCTCCGCCTCGGTGTATTACACGGACAGCGCACGGGTGCTGGCGAGCGAGTCGGTGAACAACGTGCGCAAGGGGGCGCGCAGCAATCGCGAATTCAGTCCGCAGGCGGCGCGCGCCGCGCTGATTGACGCGACGCTGCCGGAACCGCGGACGCGGGTTCAGAAGCCGCCGCTGGGCGAGCGCCTGCTGGCGTCGGTGATGGAGCAGTGGGCGACGCAGATCAGCGCCGGCGGCGAGATCGTGCTGGAGATCGAGGAGCTCGACTTCCGCACGTTCACGCGGCTGAAGCGCGCCCTGTCCGAACTGGAGGGAGTCCGATCCGCCGACGGGGACTTCAGCAAGCGGACGGGGGTGTTTCGGCTGCGGGCGACGGTCGCGGCGCAGAACCTGGCCGAGCGGCTGACAGATGCGCCCTTTGATGAATGGATGGAAGTGATCGACCTGTCGCCGAATCGAATCCAGGCGCGCGCTGTCAAGTCCGGCGACGCTTCCAAGTAATTCCGCTGGCGTCGGGCACACGATGAGTTCGCGGCGGATGCTCACTCCCGAGTTCGTGCTCCGCGCGTACGCGGCGGGTTTTTTTCCCATGGCCGATCCGCGCGGGCGGATCCAGTGGCTCAGCCCCGATCCGCGCGGGATCTTTGAGCTGGACGGGCTGCTCATCAGCCGGTCGCTGCGCAAGTCGATCACCCGCGGGGAGTTCGAACTGCGGGTGAACACCGCGTTCGCGGCAGTGATGGATGGCTGCGGCGATCGGGATGAGGGCACCTGGATCAGTTCGGGCATTCGGCGCGTCTACATCGAGCTTCATCGTCGCGGACATGCGCATAGTGTGGAGACGTGGGCCGGGGCGGAGCTGGTGGGCGGGTTGTACGGGGTGTCGCTGGGGGGGGCGTTTTTCGGCGAGTCGATGTTCCATCGGCGGACGGATGCGTCCAAAGTGGCGCTGGTCGCGCTGGTGGAGAGGATGCGCGCCCGCGGTTTTGTGCTGCTCGACACGCAGTTCCTGACGCCGCACCTGGCATCGCTGGGTGCGACGGAGGTTTCGCGCGAGGAGTACCTCAAGCGCCTTGCGGCGGCGCTGGAGCTGGACCGGCGGTTCGTTGATTCGGAGGGGTGAGGGCCGGGGGCGGATGGCTTGATCGGTCAGTGGGGGCGATGATCGCGGGAGCGGGCGGCGGCCTTGCGGGCCTGGCGAGCGGCTTCGAGCATTTCCCGGTACTTCACCAGCACCTGTTCGGTGTCCCGCTTGGACTTACCGACGGCGCACACCACGGCTGCGGCGGCCGCCAGGCCGGCGATCAGCATGAGAACTTCCAGGGACATGCCGCGCGGTCTCCGTCGGGTGGGCGTCCGATCCAGCGGCGTGGTGCTGGGGTTCGCCCATCAGCGCTATCGGCGTGCCACCGGCGGGAATCGAATTGGGCGGCGTCGCCGGCGTTGCGATGCCGCCAGGGGTCCACTAACATCCCGCCCCGCGGCCCGCGGGCGTGGGCCAGGCGCGGATTCCGCCGTTCGGGGCGGACCGGAATGTCCCTGTGGCTGTCGGATCCCCCGGCGGCCGGACCCTATCGACGGAATCGGTGATGCCGACGGGAATCGCGGACTTGCGGGCGCTGATTCGCGACGTGGCGGATTTCCCCAAGCCGGGCATTGTGTTCAAGGACATCACGCCGTTGCTGGGCAGCCCTCCGGGGCTGGCGCTGGCGGTGGAGATGATGGTGCAGCCTTTCCGCGGCACGCGGGTGGACGCGGTGGTGGGGGCGGAATCGCGCGGGTTCATTTTCGGCACGGCGCTGGCGTCAGCCCTGTCGGTGGGGTTTGTGCCGGTTCGGAAGCCGGGGAAACTGCCGGCCGCGACGCGGCGCTGCGAGTACGCACTGGAGTATGGAACGGATGCGCTGGAGATCCACGCGGACGGGGTGCGCTCCGGGCAGCGCGTGATCCTGGTGGATGACGTGCTCGCGACGGGCGGCACGCTTGTCGCCTGTCGGCAGTTGGTGACCGATTGCGGGGCGACTATTACCGGAATCGCGGTGCTGATCGAACTGGTCGGGCTGGGCGGCCGGGCGCGGCTGGACGGCCTGCCGGTGCACAGCGTATTGACGTACTGAGCGAAATCGCGTCGCGGGAGAGACACTCTGGAACTTGGCGCGAGGGCGACAATGAGCGTGGCGAGCCCGCCCGCTCGTCCACGCCAGCCCCTGCGATACGGGCTTGCCGGTAGGGTCGGTTTCGGTTACATCCCCCGCCAGAAGGACTCCAGCCGCGGCGGACCCACAAGGGGCTGCAACACTTGGCTCCCAGCGAGAATCTGAGAGGTGTTCGGATGAGGCGGACTCTGTCGCGTTGGATCGCACTGGCGGCCGCGAGCACGTGCACCCTTTCGCTGGGTTGCGCCTTTGCGACGGACATCTTCAACCCCGGCCTGCTCTCTTCCGTCGGACTGGATCCCGCCCGCTTCCTGCCCGCTCCCGGGTCGGTGGTGGTGGCGTTCACGAACAACCTTCCGGTCGGGGTTACCTTTGTCTCGATCAAGGCGTCAGACGCGGCGGACCTGACGATCGGCGCCCGCGTCATTGAGACGGCGGTCGATGCGAATTCGACCATTAGCGAAGTGCTGGATTGTCCGATCGGGCTGTTCTCGCCCGGCTCGCTGACCAACGACTTTCAGCGGGATCCGGTCGCGGCGTTTGTCACGGTGGGCGACGGGGTGGAAGAAGTGCAATATGCCAACGCGGCACTGCTCTCCTCGCGGGATTTCACCTGCGGCGACCTGATTAACGTCATCATCGGCCCGGCGGCGAACGAGGCCGGGATTGCCATTACCATCCGCGTGGTTCCCGGGCGCTGAGCGGCGCGCCGAAGGAGTTGCGACGTCATGATGAAACGCACGGCCGCGGCCGCCGGCTCGGCCCTTACGGCGCTTCTGCTTTCGACCGGCTGCCTGGGTTCGGCCACGGCGCTGTTCGACCCAGGGTTTCTGAGCGCGGTGGGGCTGGGGCAGTCCGCCGCGACGCTTCCGGGCGATGCCCCGGCGCTGGTGGTCGCCCTGGAGAATCGGATCAATGCGCCGGTGACGGCGACGATCTCCTTCCGCGGCAGCAACAACCAGGTGCAAACATATGTTGCCAACGCCGGCGCGGGGGAAAAGACCGCCCGGGCGCTGGTCTGCACCGTGTCGGAGCTGACGGTCGGCAACATCGCGGATCTCAACGAAATCGGCGTGATTGTCACGCTGGGAGACGGCCAGCCCGGCGACCCGACGCTCGACGTGGAGCCGTTCGGCGTTCTGCTGCGCGAGGGGGCGAATTACGACTGCGGCGATGCCGTGACCTTCGCCGTGCTTCCCTCCGGCGCCACCCGTTCCGGCTATCAGGTGTACGCCTTCATTCAGCGCGCCCAGTAGTCGGGCGGCATGACACGAGTCGCGGCCTCGACCGCTCGTGAGGACTCGCCAACATGAAGAAGCTTTACGGCTGGATGACGGTCATCGCCTGCGGCGCGGCACTGGTGCAGGTCGCCGGTTGCCCGCAGGTTCAGAACCCCACCGAGTTCATCGCCGGCGGCACCGGCGACGTGGGGCGCTTCGGCGCGACCGCCTCGGTGCGCGTGTTCTCTCCGCAGAACGACATCTCGATCGGCGGCGGGACGCCGGTTGAGGTGAACTTCCAGGCGGTGGTGACGACCAACGGCGCGACACTGTCGATCATCTTTGACCCCGATCGAAACGCCACCAACGGCAACGAGATCTTCGCCGTGCAGGGACTGCCTTTCACGCAGACCACGGCACAGGTGAACACGGCCACGCTCGCCGCGGGACAGTATTCCGTCGGTGTGCAGGTGATCGAGCGCGACCGCGTGGTCGCCAGCGGATACGCTCCGGGGCGGGTGCGCGTGAACCAGCGGCCGGCGTTCTTTTTCTCGTCGCCGCGCGACAACTTTGACTTTGACCGCGGCGAGCGCGTCACACCGCGCTTCGACGTGGCCTGGACCGTCGCCGATCCGGATAGCATCGTCAGCGTGCAGATTCTGCTGGATCCCGATGACGTGCCGAACGGCAACGAGATCCTGCTCCGCGAGAGCAACTCGCAAACCGGCGATGCGTTCTCGTTTGACCTCCCCACGGCGCTCTTCCCGGCCGGGACGTATCGCCTGCTGGGGCAGGTGGCGGACGGCGTGGCGACCAACTCGTTCTATGCTCCTGGCACGATCCGCCTGCGATCACGACTGGCCGGGTTTGTAGACCTTCGTCCGCTCGGCGAGCCGGAATCGGCCCTGAGCGGCGCGGTATTTGAGGGCTTCAACCCGCACGACAACGCCGGCTCGTTCGTCGGCAATATGCGCGACATCGACAGCGACGGGTTTTTTGACCTGATCCTCGTGGCGCAGTTTGGTAAACCGCAGTATCAGATCAACGCCCAGCGCACCGGCGTCGGCGAGGCGTACATGATTTACGGCCGGCCGAAGCGCTTCAGCGGCCGGGTCAATCTGAACTCGACCGGCACCCTGTTCCGCGGCGAGATTTTCGGCGGTGTTCCGGAAAGCACGTTGCCGGTTCGGCCCAGCCGCGGCATCACGAGCTTTGCGGTGCTGTCCGACTGGGATCGCGACGGCATTCGCGAGTTCGCCTTCGGACAGCCCTTCACCGATTCCGCCCCGGTTGGCCGGCTTGGCTCCGGTACCGGCGCCGCCGTGCTCGATGCGGATGGCTGGTTCCGCTCCGGCGGGGCGGTGGTGGTGTCGGGTTCGGTGCTTCGTCCGGACCTCGGCTTCCCCGGTCGTCACGTGTTCAACATGGCCGAGTTCGGCACGTTGCTGATGGACGTCAGCCTGGAGCAGCCCTGCCCCGAGGGCCTGATTGGTCCGAAGTCGCCGCCGGCTCCGGCCGGGGACACTTCGTTCCACCTGCACTTCCTGCCCGGCGGGGCCGGCGGATTGCGGCTCGGCTGCCGCATCGGCAGCGCGGATTTCGGCGACCAGTATGCCGAGACGGTCTCCGGTCACGATTTCGACTCGATCATCCTGAACGCCCCGAATCGCGATCCGTTCACATGCACGCTGTTCAACAACGCCCGCAATATTCGCATACCGGGTGCCGGCGTGGTGTCGATTTACTACGTGGACGTGATCCGCGGCTTCTATCCATGGATCAACATCGGCGCCCCGAACGACATGCCGGAGTGCGTCGATACGGCCCTGCTGCCGCACCGTGGTCCGTTCCATTACATCGAGGGTGACGTGCGGCCATCACTGACGCTCGGCGGCACGATCGGCCCGGGCTTTGTGGTCGATCCGGATGACTCGCCGGACCCCTGCCAGCAGATTTCCTCGCCCGGCGCGCCCGTCTCGACGCGCACCACGCGCATCTGGGGCGGATTCCCCGGGGCGCGCCTCAGCGGGGCGAAGTCGGTCGATGACTTCACCGCGGACGGTCTGAAGGACGTATTGATCGGCAGCCCGTTCAGCAACGGCGGCGCCGGGGCGGCGTTCCTGGTGCCCGGTCGCGCTCGTGACCTGGTGATGTCAGGCGAGCTCAGCGTTGAGGATCTCTCGCTGCCGGCGAATTCGGACGTGCCGGCCAATCGCCGCGCCTTTGACGGTATTCGCATCATTGGCAAGCCGGGTGATCGTCTGGGTCAGTCGCTCGACAGCGCGGGCGACTTCAACAATGACGGGATTCCGGACGTGGTGATCGGCTCTCCGCTGCTGAACAATCGGCGTGGCGGTGCGGCCGTCTTCTTCGGGTCGCGCGATGTCATCAACCTGACCGACGAAGAGATTCCTTTCGACGAGATTCCGACCCGCGGGCTGGGCGTGATCTTCACCGGTGAGTCGGATGACGATTTCGCGGGCGCGCGGGTGGCTTCAGCCGGCGACGTGGACGGCGACGGCAACGCAGACCTGCTGATCGCCGCGCCGAATCGCTCCGTCCGCCTCGATCTCGATCAGGACGGCATCTTCGAAATTGACCGTAAGAACTGCGGCGTGGTCTACCTGATTTACGGCTCACCCAAGCTCGCAGGCACAATCAGTCTGTCGCTGTGCGGCACGTCCGAGCTGCCCGGCGCGGTGTTCATCGGGCGGAACAGCGGCGACTTCCTCGGCGCCGCGCTCGGCGACCAGGGCGACCGGAGCGTCGGTATTGCCGCGGCGGGCGACGTGGACGGCGACGGCCGCGGGGATCTCCTGCTCAGTTCGCCACTGGCTTCCCCGCGGAATCGCGTGGCGGCCGGCGAGGTGTATCTGCTCTACGGCCTCGGCGACTAGTCGCGCCGGCCCGGATTTGAGGACGTTTCTCATGCGACGCATCGGCATCGGAATGGCATCCGTGGCTCTGTTGGCCCTCGCGTCCTGCGTGGACACCGGCGAGCGCAACCCGTTCCTGACGTTCACGGAGACGTTCTCCACCCAATCGTCACGGAACAACAATTCCTCGGGCGGTGGGAGCGGCGGAACCACAACCGCCGCCTTCCGGCGGACCATGGGACTGACGCTAGCGAATAATCACGACACCGCCGACCTGAACGTCTCGGTAGCCGCGTGGGTAAGCCCCGCCAGCATCCGCACCGCGGAGCAGCAGGATGCGCTGCTCAGCGCCGGGTATGTGCAGCTCACCAGCGAATTGCGCCTGGGGGCCGTGTTTACGCTCGTCCCGGGTACGTTTGTGCTCAACGGTCCGGGATTTGCGGGCGCGATCCGGCGGACCATCCCGGCGGGCGGGACCGCCGTAGAAACGATTATCACCCCTGACGTGGTGCTGGTCTTCAGTCAGCCGCCGGTCGGATGTGACAGCGAAGCGTTCACCTTTTCGGTGGACGGCGAGGTGCTGAACTCGGTTCCGGTGGCCGGCGACATCTTTTCCGGCTCCACAAACGCCGGCGGGCGAAAGACTTACGCGCAGATTAACGTCTATCAGTGCACGCCACTGCGGCCGGGGCTGTTTCTCAAGATCGGCGGCGGCGGGCGTGAGCAGAACCAGTTTTTTGAGGGCGAGTCCATCCGTGTCGACTTCAACCAGGTCCCGGATGCGGTCGGCAATTTCGGCATTGTGACGATTGGCGGATGATCCGATCGGGGGACACGCGGCACGACGATACAATCTCGTGGGCGAGCAGCGGAGGTTTGCTTCATGTTGAATCGATGGAATCGGGCGGCGATTGTCGCTCTGGCGACCTTCGGGGTCGTGAGCGCGGTTGCGCAAGAGGCCCCTCCGGGCGTCAACATCGTCAGCGCCACGATCGGCCGTAATCTAACTGGGCAGCCTGGGGGTCCGTTTGCGGCTCCGGTGCCGTTCAACTTCGCGACCGACCTTGCTGCGGAACTGGATGTTATTAACGTCACGCTGGAGGTGCTCGATCCCGATTGGATCGACCCGGAAGCCGATCAGCCGGTGCTGATGCGCTTTACCGCTCCTGCATTGCCGTACATTCCGTCGCCGGCCCCATCGATTCCACCGGTGATTGGCGCGCAGGCGAACTTCTTTTTCGTGGCGAACAACCCGGGCGCAGCGGTGCCCGTGACCGTTCCGTTCTCTTTTCGAGTGCCGGAGTTCGTCGGGCGGAATCAGGCCCGGCTGCGCGGCGAGATCACCTTTGACGTTCGTTACACGTTGCTCTTCGAGGTGATCAATCCCGATCAGAATCTTGAGGAGATTCCGCCGCGCCGGGCAACGGAAGTGTTGAATGTTGTCGAAAACCCGGCGGCGAACCCGAAGAACCCGCCGCCCTTTGCGGACGCCGGTTCGGATCGCCGCGTGGTCGCGGGCACGACGTTTGAACTGGACGGCAGCCGCACGTCGGACAGCACGAATACGGGTTTTGATCCGCGCGATCCCAACGTGTTTGAGAAGGACACGCTGCTGTATGTGTGGGAATGGCTCTCCGGTCCGGAGCGGGTTGATCCCGTGGTCCGCAGTCCGGTGCAGCGCCCCGAGTTTGGCGAAGTCACGCTCAACACGATCGGTGAGTATGTGTTCCGGCTCAGCGTCACCGATGGCGTGAACCCGCTGCCGAGTACGGACACGGTCAAGATCACGGTGGTGTCGGCAATTCCGCCGAATCGCGCGCCGAGTGCTCGAGTTAACGGTCCCGCCGGCGTGGTGACGGTCGGGTCGGCGATCACGCTGGACGGCACGTCTTCGAGTGACCCGGATGGCGACCCGCTGACGTTCCGCTGGGTTCAGACGGATGAACTGGGCGGCAAGCTGCCGAGCACCGAGGTCGAGCGGGCGTTTCAGCCGCTATCCGGCGTCAGCCAGCCGGTGGTGACGTGGCAGGCGATCAAGGCGGGCACGTACTACTTCCGACTGATCGTCAATGACGGCGAGGCTTCCTCGACGGCCACCATTTCGGTCACGGTTTCCGCGTCGAATGTGTCGGGGGCCGTTGCCCAGAATCCCGCTGCATCTGCTGAGTCCGCCGATGCGCTGGCCGCTCCGCTGGCCGGGCCGGCGGCGTGCGGGGCGGGCTTCGCGTTCGGCGCTCTCGCGCCGCTGATGCTGGCGCTGGTCCGGCGTCGGCGCTGACGGGGAACGCACCGCGGTGGATCGGGGCCGCCTGGGCGGCACCGCTTTTTGTGATTGCTCTCTCACGGGCCGCAGCGCTGATCAAGCGTTGCGGCCCGAGCCTTTGTCGAATTGCTGCGGGCGAGGCATCTCAGGCGGAGCGCACGCGCTGTGAGCGAGCGCCGGCCACGCGACGGTGTGTCAGAGGGAGCACGGCTCAAGAGCGGTGGCACAAGCGCGGTCGCACGGACGCGGGAGCGCTTTGGCGCACGAGGGCCGTCAGACGGAGGTCGGGAGTTGCCCTTGGCCGTGCCGGCGGCGGACGCGCCGCCGTGGCGTACTGTGCGTCAGCGCGAGTTGTCGGCCCGGTGCTGCTTTTCGCACGACGACAGGATGGCCGACACCAGTTCTTCGGGCGGATGCTCCGACGCGGCCGTTGACGGCGGACCTTCGCTCCGACATGCCGCCTTCGCCAGCTTGATCGCTGCCTGGAAGGTGCCGAGGTAGGTCACGCAGGGCGGGCACTCGGCGAGGTGCCGTTCGAACCGGGCGCGCAGCGCCGGCTCCATCCGTCCCTCGACATAGTCCGACAGAAATTCAGCCACTTCGCGGCAGGTCATCGCAACCCTCCCGAAAACTGTTCGTCCAGCAATTTGCGCAGCGCCAGCCGCGCGCGGTGCAACCGCACTTTCACCGTCCCCGGATCAATCTCCAGCAGCTCGGCCGTCTGCCGTGTGTCCAGCTCCTCGATGTCGCGGAGCAGCAGCACGTTGCGATAAGTCTCAGGCAGGCGGTCAATCGCGGCCCGGACTGCTGCGCGGGTTTCGGATGTCATCGCTTCGGATTCGGCGTCCGGCGACCAGGGATCGACCGGGTCGGCGTGATGGCCGTCGGCAAGAAACCGCGGTTGCAAGGTCTCGATCGAGATTTGCGGGCGGCTCCGTCGCGTACGCAGCTTCATCAGTGCGGCATTGATCGCGATGCGGTGCAGCCAGGTGGACAGGCTGGAATGCCCCTCGAATTTCGGCAGCGCCCGACGCGCCGACACGAACGCCTCCTGCACGGCCTCGCGGGCGTCCTCCTCGTTGCCGAGGATCCGCCGAGCGGCCGCCAGCATCCGCCCGCACTCAGCCCGCACGAGTTGCTCATACGCGGCCGCGTCGCCGCGTCGCAGGGGGTCGAGCCGCGGATCGGCAGGCCGTGGAGGCGCCCCGCCTGATGATTCCGAAACGGCGCCCGCCGTGGATTGAGCGGGATGCGGCATCTGCGTCATCACGGGTTTCTCCGTTGCCCATCGCCGGATTGGATTCGGCAGCGCGGGCTCAGGTTACACGCCGCCGCACCCGAAATGGCGGGCGGTCGGCACACGTGATGCGCGCCGACCGCCCGAGCGGTTGTCCGCAGACTCGTCAGACCCCGGGCCGGCGCCGGGGCATCCCGGCGCGGCGCCGGGCGCTATCCCGCTGCGCCGCGGGGGCGCTCACATCAAACCAGCGCCCGCAGTCGGCGGCTGGCGAACAGCCCCACGCCCAGCAGCGCGGTCAGCACCGTCCCCGGCTCCGGCGTAAATGCGCAGCGACAGAAGCGCACGTCGTTGAGCGTGATCTTGTCGGCGATGAGCTGTGTGCAGCCCTGCGCGTTGTTGATATTGATCTCCCCGCCGCGCAGCCCGAGCGTCCAGAAGGCAACGCCGTTGAGCACCGCATTATTGATGTTGAAATGCTGGGCGTTGTCCTGGCGGTCGGAAACGAACACGACGCTGCCCAGCGCGATGCCGCTGTTGCCGATCAGGATGTTGCCGTTGGACACGAGGAACTTCGAGTTGCTGGCAACCCGGAAGATCGCGGCCGATCCGGCGGGCCCGTCGATCACCAGGTTGGCGTTGTTCAGCGAAATGTCCGATCCGCCGGCGACCAGATCGATCACGTTCAGCCCGGGCGACAGGTTGATGGTCGTGGCGCTGTTGATCACCCCGCCGCTGCCGGAGAGGTTGATCGTGCCGGTCGAGGCAAGCCCGCCAATCACCGCCCGCGCGTTGGCCAACTCATTGCGAAGCGGTGAGTGATCGACACCGCCCATGACGCCGGCGTAGTTCGGCGCGTCCATGCGGGTGCTCTGCACGGCCGCGCCGGGGTTGACGTCATTGCCGAAGCCGCCGGTGTTGTGATTCACGCCGGGGTTGGTGAACCCGGTGGAGGTAAAGGTGTTGGGGAAGTGATTCGGGTCGTTGAAAAAGGAATTCTGCGTCCCGGCGTTCGCACCGGGGAGCGAACGGGCGGCCCGCACGCCGAGGTCGCCATAGACGCCGACGTCCTGAAGATTGAAGACGCCGCCGGGGCTGGTGATCGCGATGTTTCCGCCGTAACAGATGCCGGACCCAACCGGCTTGGCGTTGAGCGGGATGTTGGGGACGTTGCCCAGCAGCCCGGGGCCGCCGCTGCTGCCGCCGTTGAGGAAGCCGCTGGTCGAGGGCACCGGGGCCTTGTTGGCCCCCAGTTCGAAATTGTTGACGTTGACCGCCTGGCCGACGCCCGGCTGGCCGCCCATGGCGTTTTCCGGCCCCATGCCGATCAGCAAATAGGGGCTGCTTTGCAACGTGGGAAACGGGATTGGAGCAGCGCCGGCAAATGGGACCGCTCCGGCAGCGATGCCGAACACGGCCGTCCATCCAGCGGCCCGCCGCAGGAATCCGCGTGCGCGGACACCCGCAGACTTGATTTTTCCGAAATCCATCGCCTAACCTCCATCAGAAGACCTCGATAGGGGCGACGGCGACCCGCTCCTCTGCGAGCCGCGCTTCCTTCCGGGATGGCGAAATTCGTTCATTTCGCGCACCTCTCGCCCGGCCGCGTCCCAAATTGCGCGGCGACTCCGTGCCACTGGCGTTTAGGCACCCCCAAATCAACAAGTCAAAATCGGCGCGCGCAGAATCTCTGCGAAATCGCTTTAACTTAAAATTAGATAGCTAGTTGCGAATCTTTGAATGGGCCGGAATTCTGCGACAATTCCTATGCCCGGGGCTACTGGGGGTTGTTGATCCAGCTCAGGTATGCCGCTGCGGCTCGCCTGATGAAGCGATGAAAGGCGGGGGTGTCGATCTCGGTCAGGTCGTGTACGTACACGGCCACCGCCTCGAGCGGACCCTGCCGCTCGCGGACATCGACGCGGGGCCAGCTTCCGTAGGCGGGGATGTCGTCCCGCTGATCGAGGGTTTTGAGGCCGATTTCGCGGTTGAGCTTGGCGCCGTCAAACGTACCAGGCGGCACGCGGAAGTACATGTCGCACAGCCAGCGACCGCCCGTGAGGGCGTGCCAAAACCACGCGGCGGCATCGATGCCGGTGATTTCGACACTGGCCTGATCGGCCCAGAAGGTAGGTGAGAACCGGTCCGGATGGCTGTCGTGGATCAGCTTCTCCACGAATGGAATGACGTCGGTATCCCAGTGGCGCGGGTGGCCGTCACGGGCCTTGCGCTCCTTGAGATGCCATTTGCGTCCGTCGGTCTGCCAAGGCATGCGCGTGTCGCGCCCGACGCCGCCGAAGCCGGCCCGCTGCACGATGGCCTCGGCCCGGGCGTGCTCGAGCGGATCGAATCGCGGGCGCTTGACCAGCGGGCCGGCCTCGAGAACCGGGGCCAGTGCGACGCCTGTGTGACACGGTGAGCCACTGCCCGGCACATTTGCGGATTCGGCCAGATGCTCGGGTGTGCCGCTGGCGACGAGGTGCCCTCCCGCCTCGCCGGCCTCGGGGCCCAGTTCGATCAGCCAATCGGCGGACTTGATGACGTCGAGGTTGTGCTCGACGACCAGCACGCTGTTGCCGAGGTCCACGAGGCGGTGAAGCACTTCGAGCAGCTTGCGCACGTCCTCAAAGTGCAGGCCGGTGGTGGGCTCGTCGAGGATGTAGAGCGTCCGGCCGGTTTCGGGCCGGGCCAGTTCGGCGGCCAGCTTGACGCGCTGCGCTTCGCCGCCGGAGAGAGTCGGCGCTGGTTGGCCGAGCGCGAGGTACTCCAGCCCTACGTCGGCGAGGGTCTGAAGCACGCGGCGAACCTTGGGCACGGCTTCGAGCAGCGCCAGCGCCTCGGAGACGCGCATGTCGAGCAGCTCGGCGATGTTCTTTCCGTGGTAGCGTACGTTGAGCGTTTCCGGCTCGTAGCGCTGACCGCGGCACACTTCGCACTCGACCCACACGTCGGGCATGAAGTGCATTTCGATGCGCCGGCGGCCCTGTCCCTCGCAGGCTTCGCAGCGCCCACCGGGGCGATTGAAGGAGAAGCGGTTGGCGTTGAAGCCGCGCAGCTTGGCATCGGGGACGCGTGCGAACAACTCGCGGATCAGGTCGAATGCGCCGGTGTAGGTGGCGGGGTTGCTGGAGGGGGTTGCTCCCAGCGGGGATTGATCGACGTTCACGACTTTGTCGAGGTGTTCCATGCCGTCGATGCCGGCGTGATCGCCCGCGGTCGCGTCGGCGCGGTGCAGCGCCGCAGCCAGCGCCGGGTGGAGGATGTCATTGATGAGCGAGCTTTTTCCGGAGCCCGATACACCGGTGACGCAGACCAGCCGCCCGAGCGGGATCGGCACGTCGATGTTCTTCAGGTTGTTTTGTCGCGCGCCGCGGATCACGAGCCAGTGCGGCGGGGCAGACTCGAGGGGCGGCGTGCGTTGCGGCGACTCAAAACCGCGGGGGCGGCGGCGCGTGGTTCCGGCGTTCGGTTTTCCAGGCGCGGGCGGGGTCCAATGCGGGACCGGGCGGCGATTGGCGGGCACGCCGACGGCGGTCGCACCGCGGAGGTAGCGCTGTGTGAGCGAGGCGGATTCTGCGGACTCCCCGCTTGCATCGGTGTCCGCGGTGCTCGCTGCGGATTCAAGTTCGGACGGCGTTGTTCGCGCGACAATCCGCCCGCCCTCGTTGCCGGCGCGGGGGCCGAAGTCCAGCAGCAGGTCGGCCGAGCGCATGACGTCGCGATCGTGTTCGACCATCAACAGCGTGTTGCCGAGGTCGCGCAGCTTGAGCAGGGCGCGAATCAAGCGCTGCGTGTCGCGCGGATGCAGGCCGATGGTTGGTTCGTCGAGTACGTAGAGGACGCCGGAGAGGCCGCTGCCGAGCTGGCTGGCAAGGCGGATGCGCTGTGATTCGCCGCCGGAGAGCGACGGGGCGGCGCGGTGCAGCGTGAGATAGTCCAGCCCCACGTCGAGCAGAAACGCCAGCCGCTGGCGCACCTCGCGCAGCAGCTCGCCGCTGACCTGCCGCTGCTCCTTCGAGAGACGCAACTCGTCGAAAAACGTTGCGGTCGCCGAGAGCGGCAGGCGCGACACTTCGACGATGGTTCGTCCGCCGAAGCGGGTCGCTGCGGCGTCGGGGCGGATGCGACCGCCGCGACAGGTGAGGCAGGGGATTTCGGTGACGGCGTTGCGCAGGCGGTGGCGCATGCCGACGTTGGCGCGGGTGGCGGCGTCGATCGCGGGAAAGAACCCGCGCCACTGGAATCGCACGCCGGCGGCCGGGCCGAAGGCTTCGCCGCCATCGATCCAAGGGTCGGTCGGGGCGCCGTCGGAACTGCGATCCATGCCGAACAGCAGTGCGTTCACCTGCGGAGTGGTCCACTCGCCGAGAGGCGCTTCGGCGAGAGCGCCGATCCGGCGACAGAGGGCCAGCAGCATTTTTCCGAATACGGACTTGCGGGAGACGCGGCTCCAGCCGGCGATTGCGCCGTCGAATAGCGAATGGTGCGGCCGCGGAATCAGCGTCGACGTCGGCGCGCCGCGCTGCACGCCCAGCCCCTCGCAGGTCTCGCACCAGCCCATGGCGCTGTTGAAGCTGTACTGGTGCGGGGAGAGTTCCTCATAGCTCGCGCCGCAGCGCCCGCAGGCGAACCGCAGCGAGAAGCGGATCTCGCGCGCGGGGCGAATCGTCGCGGTCGGCGCGACATCTCCCCCGTCGCCGGCGGCCGGCTCGACCAGTTCGACCTGCTCGACCAAGAGTGACATCACGCCGTTGCCGACCGCCAGCGCGTGCTCGGCGCTTTCCGCGATCCGCGCGCGCGCCCGGGAGCGCACGATCGTGCGATCGATCACGACCTCGACGCGGTGCCGTCGCCGCGCGTCAATTGCCGACGCATGCGCAGTTTCGAGGATCTCGCCGTCGATGCGGACGCGGGCGTAGCCGCTGGCGCGCAGGCGGGCGAAGGCGGTGTTCCAGCTCTCGCCGTCGCCGAGCGCGATCGGAGCGAGTAGCACGATCGGGGCGCTTTCGGGCAGCTCCAGGATGCGATCGACGATTTCGTCGATCGTCTGCGCGCCGATGGGCACATCGCACTGCGGGCAATGCGGAACGCCGGCGCGGCTCCACAGCACGCGCATGTAGTCGTAGATCTCGGTAATGGTGCCGACCGTGGAGCGCGGGCTGTGGCTGGCGGACTTCTGCTCGATGCAGATCGCGGGCGAGAGGCCCGCGACGTGATCGACGGCCGGCTTGGCCATCTGGCCGAGGAACTGGCGGGCGTAAGCTGAGAGCGACTCCACGTAGCGGCGATAGCCCTCGGTGAAGACGGTGTCGATGGCGAAGCTGGTCTTGCCGGAGCCGGAGACGCCGGTGCAGACCGTCACGTGGTTTCGCGGGAACTGCACCGTCAGGTCGCGCAGGTTGTGCTGCCGCGCGCCGACGACGGTGATCTGATCGGGGTCATAGGGGGATGGCTCCGGTTCCCGGAAGCGCAGCGACGCGGTCGCCTGGCCGCGGCTCACGCCGCCGCTGAGTTCGGCGGCCAGCGCCATCCCGGTCGGAGATTCAGGGCAGGAGGCCACCGCCTCGGGCGTGCCGGCGCAAACCACCCGGCCGCCGGCGGCACCGCCCTCCGGCCCGAGGTCGATGACCCAATCGGCGGTGCGGACCACGTCGAGGTTGTGCTCGATCACGACCACGGTGTTGCCGCCGTCCACAAAGCCGTGCAGAACGGCCAGCAGCCGTCGCACGTCCTCGAAGTGCAAGCCGGTGGTCGGCTCGTCCAGCACGTAGAGCGTGCGGCCGGTCGGTCGGCGCACCAGTTCCCGGGCGAGCTTGATGCGCTGCGCCTCGCCGCCGGAGAGCGTGGTGCTGGATTGTCCCAGCTCGAGATAGTCCAGCCCGACACTGTGCAGCGTGCGCAGCATGGACGCGATCCGCGGCACGTTCTCGAAGTGTCCGAGCGCCTGCTCGACGCTCATCTTCAACACGTCCGAAATCGTCTTGGACTTGTAGGCGATTTGCAGCGTCTCGCGGCTGAAGCGCCGCCCCTCGCAGACCGGACAGCGGACCCATACGTCGGCGAGAAAATCCATCTCGATGCGGTTCGCGCCGTTGCCCTCACAGGCCTCGCAGCGGCCGCCGCCCTTGCCGCGGGCCGGCACGTTGAAGCTGAAGCGCCCCGGCTTGTAGCCGCGCAACTGGGCGTCCGGCAGCTTTGTGAACAGGTCGCGAATCTCGTCGAACACCTTGATGTAGGTGGCGGGATTGCTGCGCGGCGTGCGGCCGATCGGGGATTGATCAATCGCGATGATCTTGTCGAGATGCTCCACGCCCTCGATCGCGTCGTAAGCGCCCTCCGGCGTCGCGGCACCGTTCAGGCGGCGCGCCAGCGCGGGGTAGAGGATGTCCGTGACGAGCGAGCTTTTTCCAGAGCCGGAGACGCCGGTCACGACGGTGAAGCGGCCCAGCGGGAAGTGCACGGCAATGCTTTTGAGATTGTTCTGCCGTGCCCCGCGAATGGTCAACCAGCGCTGCGGGCCTTCTGCCGTGCTCGGGGCTGCACCCGCTCGGGCCGCCCGACGCAGCGCCTGGTTTTCGGCCGGCTCCCGGGCGCCATGGGCGGATTTGTCGATGGCGGGGGCTGTGTGTTTCCGCGCTCGGTTCGGCGCAACGGCCTCGCGTCGCGCAGGCGGCCCGGCGGTTCGAGGGTTTGAGCGGGTGCGTGCCGGCATGGGAAACAGCTCGCGCGGATCGGGGGCGGAATCGGGACCCCGCGCCGTGGCGGGAGTCCGCTTCGCCTGCGCCGGCCCGCGGCCGGTTGCTAACGAAGGCCGAACATTATATCGCCATCGGAGTGGAGGCGCGCGCCGCCCGGACCGAGCGTCGCTGCCGTTCGGCGGACTCCGGGTTTCGCGTACAGTGTCGTGGCTATGGAATGGGTGTTTGTCTGGTACGTCGGCGGGGCGCTGATCGCGGGGTTGCTCTATGTCGTCATCGCGTTCGACATCGTTCCCGGCATGCGGGAGGAGCGGCTGGGGCGACCGCGCGAGCTGCCCGGCGAGTGGTTTGAATGGCTGGCCGCAGCGCCCGATGCAGACGGCCGCGTGCACGAGTCGCGGCTGGTCGCTCGGCGTGGGGCATTCGGGCGCACGGTCCTGGTGATCCAGCGCCGCGCGCGCGACGCGCGAACGGACGAGGTGGTCGCGGTCGAGCCGGAGCAGCGGATTCGTCGCCCGGATAGCGACCCGCGCACTCCGCCGAAGCGGTAGCCGCGAACCCGGTCGCCTGGAATCGAACGTCCACAAACACGTCCCCTGCGGCCGCGTCGCCGCCGTTGCCTTTATGCGCATCAGGTTCCTAGCATCGAGCGGGATCGTGGTGTGCCCGTGACGCGCGCGTTTTGACGCGCCTCGCGTGGGCATGACCGCGAATCCGCCATCAGCCCGGGGGGGCGTTCTGAGCGACCATTCAGCAGCGCCTCCCCGATGGACCCGCTGCGCCCTGGCGCACCGGTGTGCGGTTCGGGCGGATGACCCGGGGAGGAACTCCGTATGTCGCGACGTCGATGGGTGCAGCGGCTCTGCGCGCTGGGCGCGGCGAGCGCTGGTTTGACAATGGCGGCGCAGGCCTGGCCGGCCACCGCGCGGGTCTGCGCCGGTGACGCCACGCTGTTCGTGGCGGACCAAACCGGGATGCTGATGCCGCTGGCGGGCGACACGGTCGGCCAGCCCGGCGGAGCGGCGGCCGCCGTGACGAGCTATCGTTTCTCGACCGTGGCGCCGCACGTGTATCTGGCCGTTCGTGAGCCGGCCCGCGGCCGCGGCGTGCTGGCGGATTTTGAGTTTGAAGGCGTGCAGCTTGTCAGCGGGGAGCGCGCCTGGACCGTGACGTCCGCACCGGCACCGAAAGGGCCGCCCACAGCGGCTGACGTGCGCAGCGCGGTTGAGACCGCGGACAGCAAGCAGGCGTGGTCGCCGATCTCGCAGCGGGGATATAACTTCGGGTTTCGTTCCCCGGCCGAAGTACCGCAAATCGCCGAGGCGGCCCGCTGGATGTGGGCGGATGCGGAGGCTGAGGGGCGGATGCTGGTGTTTCGCCTGTCGCTGGTGGAGTTGCGCCCTGAGTTTCAGTTGGAGCGGGCCGCCGTGGAGGGACTCTCCGGGGCGGGATTCGTGAATCGGGGGCCGGGAGTCGATCGCGGGTACAGCCCGGGCGGCGGCGGAGGCGGTCTCGACGATCGCGGTGGGGCGTTCAACAATCCGTTTGAGCCATTCGTTCGCAACGACGGCGACGGCACGCCGGTCTTCGCCGAAGACCCCGAGAATCCGCGCACCCCCGACCGGCCGGCGGTATCCCCCGGTGAGCCGCCGGCGGGTCGCAATCTGCCGCCCGTTTCGCGCGAGTGGCCGCCTGGTCCGCCGCCGGACTTCCCGCCCAGGAATCCGCCGCCGTCCTATGACGGGCCGGGACCGACGGTGCCGGAGCCGGGCGCGGCGGCGTTGCTGCTGGCGCTGGCGCTGATGGCGCGACGGCGGTGAAACCGCTGACGCGCGTCCGCGGTGACGCGGATTTCTCGTTGCATTGATCGGGCGCCGCCCGCAGAATCCCCGCGTTCAGAGCGTTCGCGGGGTGCATGTCATGATCAAGGCCCGGTGCAGTTGCGGAGCGAAATACCAGGTTCCGGAATCGGCGGCCGGTCGGTCCGCGCGCTGTAAGAAGTGCGGCGGCACGTTTCGGATCGAGCGATCGGAAGCGCCCGCGGCAGCGGATGACCTGCTGGCCTTGGCAGGTGGTTACGCGATTGAATCGCCGCGTGTCGAACCCGACGCGGCGGAGGCGACGCCCGTAGAGGCCGAAGTTCGATACGTTTCCGATCCGGCCGGCGCGCCGCGGATGGAGCGCTTCGGCGCGTTGCGGGACGCAGCGGCGCTCGCGCGGGCGATTGGCGGAAACTTCCGCGTCATGTTTCGGGGCGGCAGCCTGGCAACGCTGCTGATCGTCTGGATCATCCTCAATCTGCGGATCTTCGCTGCGTGGGCGCCGTGCGGCATCGGGCTGGTGGCCACCCTCATCATCAGCGGCTGGTACATGGCCTACCTCTTCAACGTCGTCACCAGCGGTGCGGACAATGAGGATGAACTGCCGTCGATGTCACTCGAGGGCGGTTGGGTGGATGACATCATCGTACCGTTGGGCAAGTATCTTCTGGCGTATGTGCTGGCGCTGCTGCCGTTTCTCGGCGTAGTGGCTTACCTAATCGCGCTGGAGGCGTCGGGCGATCTCGATCACGTAGGTAGCGCGATGGGCGCGCTCTTCGGGGCGGGCGCTTCGCAGGCAGCGACCATCACGGCCCTGGGCGTGCTGGCGGGCGCAGCGCTGCTGGGCGGCCTGGCGTTTTTTCCAATGTTGCTGCTGGTCGCGGCGGTCGGCGGGGCGGGGCCGATGTTCCGCATTGACCTGATGCTGCGGACAATCCTCGGCACGCTGCCGGGCTATGCGCTGGTGCTGCTCGTGCACCTGGTGCTGGTCGGCGCAAACTGGGGCGTCAGCTTGTTGCTGGCCGATGTCCGGGATTTTCAGACGAAACTGTTCGCACAGGCGGGCGTCAACCTGGTGCTGCTGCTGCTGAACGTCTTTGCGGCGCGGACGATCGGCCTGCACTACTTCTGCTGCAAGCGCGGCTACGCCTGGACGTGGGGATGAAAGGCAGTCGCCAAGCGCTGAGCACTCAATGGCGCTGGTCGTCATGCCAGACCGCGAGTCGCTCCACGATCCGTGGCTCGGATCGCAGCGCCGTGTCCAGGGTGATCGCTGCTTCGTAGTGCGCCGCCGCGGCGCTTGTGCGGCCCGCGGTCCAGGCGGCGTCTCCCGCGCGGACGCGCAGGGCCGCGTCGCGTGGCCGCTTGTCAACGGCCCGCTCCAGCATGTCTGCGTGCAGCGGCACGTCGCCGGCCGCGGCGTAGTGATCCGCGGCCCGCAAGTACCCCTCCGCCAGCACGGCATCAGCGTCCGGTCCGCTGCGCCCGGCCCGCAATTTGACGATCCGCAGTCCGTCGGCGACCCGGCCGAGCTCCAGCGCCGTGTCGATCAATTCCGCGAGCGCGGCGTCGTCCGCGGCGTCCAGAAGATCCGCTTCGCGAGCGGCGAAGATCGCCCAGGCGGTTGCCGGGCGTCCGATCGCGCGCCACATGCGCGCGTGCAGCAGGTGCGCTTCGGGATCGTCGAGACCGTCATCGAGCGCTCTTCGCAATTGGTACATCCCGGATTCCTCCGGGCAGCACCAGAACCGCTCGTGCCCATCCCGCCGTTCGAGCAGCAGCCAGCCATCGCGAAACTGTCCGAGCCGACCGCCCTCAACCCTTCGCACCGTCGACCGTCCCGCGGCCTGGTCGAGCGCGAGATAGGCCTGCGCCGCGCGCAACCGTAACGACGGGGCGCCCCGCGTCGGCTCGGGCGCTTCGCGCCAGCGCCGCAGCGCGGTCGCCGGCTGTCGTGCGGCAAGCGCCTCCTCGATCCAGGCCGCCCGCAGCGCGGCATTCCGCGGCTGCTCGCGAACCGCCGCTTCCAGCAGCGCCCGCGCCGCGTCGACTTGCCCAAGCTCCCGCAGCTCCTTCGCCCGCGCGGCTTGTGGGGCGTCCCCGTTTCGCTGTTGAACCTCGGCGGGGCAGTCGGAGGATGCTTGTGTTGCGACAATCGGCGCGGGAGGGTGCTCGAGTCCAAGAACAGGCGCATGCGCAATCGCGATCGCAATGATCCCGGCGATCTTCGCTGCTCCCGAAGATGCAGCCTGCGTTCGCATGGTGGGCCAGCTCCGGCGGCGGTCAGGGGGGCCGCGGGACGAGGCGTGGTCGTGTGACCGCCCGGATCATCGGGGTCGCGGCTACAATTCGACCCGAATGGATCAGCATACCCTCGATTGCCTCGATTTCGCTCGCGTGCGCGAGATTCTGGGCGGTTTTGCGCTCAGCTCATTGGGGCGCGGGCTGGCGGCCGGCATTCGCCCGATGAAGCGCCCGGAGTTGATTCGGCGCTGGCTGCGCCAGGTGGAGGAACTGGAGCGGGTCCATGAGGCCCGCGGCGTTCCGCCCTTCGGCGGGATCAGCGACATTCGCGACATTGTGCGGGACTGCGCACCTCCGCTGCGGGTGAACGCGGAGCAGCTCGCTCAGGTGGGGCTGGCGCTTGCCGGCGCGCATGAGGTGGCGCGCTGGATGGCGGCGCTGCCGGCGGATTGTGCCGAACTGCGGCACGTCGGCGAGCGGATCGGGGACTTCATCACGGTCGCCAATCGCATCCGAACAGTGATCGATGAGCGTGGAATGGTGCGGGATGACGCCAGCCCGGCTTTGCGGCGGATCCGGCGGTCGATCGACGAGTGTGCCGAGCAGACGCGCACGGTGGTTGAAAAGCTGCTGGACGAGCCAGGGGTGCGGCGCTGTTTGCAGTATGCGAACCACACGTTTCACGGCGACCGCATGGTGCTGCCGGTGCGGACGGAGTATCGCGGGCGCGTGCCGGGGATCGTGCACCGCAGCTCTGACTCCGGGGCGACGATCTACGTGGAGCCGGCGGCGGCGGTGGAGCTGAACAACCAGGTCACGAACCTGCGCGTGCAGGAGGCGGAGGAGGTCAACCGCATCTTGTGGGAGGTCGCGCACGAGGTGTATGTCAACGCGGAGGCCATACTGCACACGCTCGACGCGCTGGCGGTGCTCGACCTGGTCGTCGCGAAATTCCGGATGGCGCGGCAATTCGAGATGTTCTGTCCGCAGATTGTTGATGAGCCGAGGCTGGCGGTGCGAAACGCACGCCATCCGCTGCTGCTGGAGCTGGTGCGGCGGCGCCGCGCCGCAGGCGAAGCGGCGGATGAGGTGGTGCCGATCTCCTTCCGATTGGGGGAGGACTTCGACATGCTGGTCATCACCGGTCCGAACACGGGCGGCAAGACGGTCGCGCTCAAGTGCGTCGGCTTGCTGACGCTGATGGCGCAGAGCGGGCTTCCGATCCCGGCTGCGCCGAATTCGACCGTGGGCGTCTTCGGCGAGGTGCTGATCGACATCGGCGACGAACAGAGCATGCAGCAATCGCTCTCGACCTTCAGCGCCCACCTGACCCGCCAGCTCGACATGCTTCGCCACTGCGGCCCGCGGACGCTGATCCTGATCGATGAGCTGGGTGCGGGGACGGATCCGGACGAAGGCGCCGCGATTGGGAAATCCGTGCTGGATGAGGTGCTGAGGCTGGGCGGCAAGGCGGTCGTCACGACGCACCTCGGGGCGCTCAAGGGCTTCGCGCTGTCGCGGCCACGGGTGGAGAACGGCAGCGTCGAGTTCGACGTGCAGTCGCTGCGGCCGACCTATCACCTGCGGATCGGCGAAGCGGGGCAAAGCTGCGCCATCGACATCGCGCAGCGGCTCGGCATGCCGCGGCGGCTGGTGCTGTCGGCCCGGCGGAATCTGTCGCGCCGGGCACAGGCGATGAGAGCGGTGCTGGCCAACGCGGCCGAGCACAAGCGCGAAGCCGAGGCGGCCCGTGCGGCGGCGGACGAGGCGCGGCTCGCGGCCCAGCGGGCGCTGGGCGAGGCCGATCGCTCGCGCAGTGAGCATGAGTCGAAGAAAGCCGAGTTCGAGCGCTGGCTTCAGAAGGTGGTGCACCTGCGCCCTGGCGACGCCGTGCGCATTCGAGGGTTCGATCGCGAGGGCAGGATCGTCCGCATGCGCCTCGATCAGCAGCGGGCCGAGGTGAACGTCGGTGCGTACGCGATCGAAGTGCCGATCAGTGAGATTCTGCCGCCGGACGCCCCGGCCCCGCCGCCCGCGCCGCCGCGCGCTCCGCGGCAGCGCGCTCCGCGGCCGGCGAACCTGCGGCATCCGGATGAAGGGAACGCGCCGCGCAGCGCGGACGGACAGCAGCGCGGCGGGCAACCCGGGCGGGCGCCGCCGCCGCGCGCACCGGATGCTCTGAATCCGCAGCAACTCGCCGCCCTGGGCCCGGGGGATCGCGTCTTCGCGCGGCGCTTCGATCGGGAAGGGACGATCGTGCGCGTCACTCCGGGGAAAGGCACGGCAACGGTGACGCTGGGCCTCTTGGAGGTGGAATTGCCGCTGGAGGGATTGGCCGCGGCGCGGCCGCCGCGACCGAGCGCACCCCGAAAGCGCCGGGAGAGAGAGGGCGGCGCGGCCGGCGCCGCGGGGGAGGCGTCCGCGGCCGGAGTGTCGCCGCCACCGTCGATCGAGAGCCGCGACGGCCCGAACGCCGCGCCGCCGGGTGGTGCGTCGATATGATCTTCACGGCCTGATTCGCGTGGAGCGCTGCCGGGTGCGGCGTGATGCATGCGACCGGCGAGTCCATTCCCGCGAGCCGCCACGCGGCTGCGAGCGTCCGTGCGGCGACGAGCGGGCTGACCCGAGGCAAACGTGCGGGTTGTTATGGTGGAGAGTGAGCGGATGATCTGCAAGCTGGCGATGGAGGACGGTACGGTCTTCACCGGCCGCGGGCTGGGCGCGACCGGCACGCGCGCGGGGGAGGTCGTCTTCAACACGAGCATGATGGGCTACCAGGAGATCCTGACGGATCCGTCTTATTGCGGCCAGATCGTGACGATGACGTTTCCGATGATCGGCAACTACGGCGTGAACCCGGAGGATTTTGAGTCCGCCCGCCCGTTTCTCTCGGGATTTGTCGTACGCGAGGCGTGCGATCGGCCGAGCAACTATCGATCGATCTCGACGCTGGCCGAGGCGCTGCAGCGCTTCGGCGTGATCGGCATCACGGGAGTGGACACCCGCGCCATCACGCGCCGCACGCGGATTCACGGGGCGCTGCGCGGAGTGATCTCAACCGAGGTGCTGGACGACCAGGAGCTGGTGCGCATGGCGCGGGCGGCGGCGCCTATGAGCGGCGCGAACCTGGTGGACGCGGTTGTGGTGCGCGAAGTGCGCGAATGGACCGAACCGCTCTGGCATGCGCCGGGCGGCTCGATCGCGTCGGCGCCGCGCGACGCGGCCCGGCCGGCGGCGGGTTCGCACGTCGTCGTGATCGACTGCGGCATCAAGAGCAACATCCTGCGCTGGCTGCGCGAGGCGGGGGTGAAGGTCACGGTCGTTCCGGCGGATGCGCCGGCCGGGCGGATTCGTGAATTGAAGCCGACGGCGTTGCTGATCGGCAACGGGCCGGGGGATCCGGCCGCGGTGACACAGACGATCCAGACGCTGCGCGAGCTGCTGGGCAAAGTGCCGGCACTGGGCATCTGCCTGGGACACCAGATGGTCGGGTTGGCGCTGAGGGCCGAGACATACAAGTTGCGGTTCGGGCATCATGGCGGGAACCAGCCGGTGCTGAATCGGCCGGCCGGGCGGGTGGAGATCACGGCCCAGAATCACGGGTTCGCCGTGGATGAACAGTCCCTGGCGCGCGTGGGCGGGCAGGTGACGCACGTGAACCTGAATGACGGCAGCGTGGAGGGGTTCGTACACCCGGACCGGCAGGTGTTGTGCGTGCAGTTTCATCCGGAAGCGGGGCCGGGGCCGAACGACGCAGCATACCTGTTCACGAGGTTTGTCGAGCGGGTGGCGGCCGGGCGGCCGATCGATGCGGACATGTTGGTCGCGGTGTGAGCGGGATCGAGATCGGCGGCCGGGCTGAGGAATAGCGTTGACTTGGGAGCACGCTCCAGGGCCTGAAGGCCCTGGCAACGATCGATCGCCCTCCGCGCGAGAAGAGTGGCGCGGGTTGGCGCGGAATGGCGCGATCGGGCGCAGGTTGGCGCGATCAAGCGCCACTTGGACGGGCAATTTCGATCGGCCGGCGGTTTTCGTCCACGGCGACGTATACGAGCGTTGCCTCCGTTACGAGCGTGGTACCGCGCGGATTGACGAACGGTTCGGCTTCCACCGACACGCGCACCGTGATCGAGGTGCGGCCCACCTTTACGACCTCGGTATAGAAGCTGAGCATGTCGCCGACAAACACCGGCTGCTTGAACTCGACCGAGTGCATCGCGACGGTGACGAAGCGCTGAGCCGCGTAGCGATGCGCTTCGACCGCACCCGCTTGGTCGATGTGGCTGAGAAGAACGCCGCCGAAGATCGTGCCGTGGGCGTTGGTGTCCCGCGGCATCATCATCACACGAATGGCCGGGCATCTGCCGCTCGCCATGAACAGGCTCCCTCTTGGCTTCAGGGCCGACAGCCGCGATCGAGGGTCGATGCGATCCCGCCGCGGCCGGACGACGAATTTTCCGCCATGGACGATGCTTCCGGTGACCTGGGCGGCATGGAAGTGTAGCAGGCCGAGGCGTTTTCGCCGCTTCGCGACACCCGAAGTGGTCTCAGGGGCCGGACGCAAGAAGCCGGACCGCCGGCCGAATGCGGTTGACAGGTGCGCCGGACAGGCGATATTTTACGTCGCTCGGCGTCGCCACCGCCGAGAGCTTTTCCGCTCGTTCGGGCATGCGGGCCGGTTCATCCGGTTCCGCGGCGGGACGCACGCCTCGCGACGTGCGGCTCGGGCCTCCGGGCGGAACCCCCCCTCGCGCTTGCTGATGGACCGTGGCGGTGACGGGCGTCGCGCTGTTGGACGGATCGTATCCTCCTTTGGCGCAACAGTTTACCCGGTAGTGTAACGGTAGCACCCCAGGTTTTGGTCCTGGTTGTCCTGGTTCAAATCCAGGCCGGGTAGTGGCTTTGTCCGCGTGCCGGTCGGGTGTGAGCAGGGTCCGGGCTGCGGGTGGTCGTGGTCTGGGATCGCGGTTGATCCGCGGGTGTAAGACACTGCTCAATGAGCGGTGGCACCTGCACGAGGCGCGGACGCGCAGGGGCGCAAAGGCGCAGTGGCGCGGACGCGCAGCGGCAAGCGGACACGCGGGACGGTTGAATCGGTTGGAGTCGTCCCGGGTTCGGGGCGAATGATTGCGATGATGAATCTCAGGCTCTTCGCGGGACGCAGCAATCGGCCGCTGGCCGAGCAGATCTCGCGTTACCTGGGAGTCGCGCTCGGTCGCACGCAGATTGAGAACTTTCCCGACGGCGAGATTTCGCTGAAGCTGCACGAGGACGTGCGCGGGCGGGACGTTTTCATCGTTCAGTCCACCTGTTCGCCGGTTCACGAGAACCTGTTCGAGCTGCTGACGTTTATCGACTGCCTGCGGCGCGCCAGTGCGCAGCGCATCACCGCGGTCATTCCGTATTTCGGCTACGCCCGGCAGGACCGCAAGGATGAAGGGCGCGTGCCGATCACGGCCAAGCTGGTGGCGAACCTGCTGACCACGGCCGGCGCGCAGCGCATCCTGACACTGGACCTGCACGCCGCCCAGATCCAGGGCTTCTTTGACATCCCGGTGGACCACCTCTCGGCGGAGCCGGTGATCACCGCCCATTTTCACTCGCTCGACATCGGCGGGGCGACGCTGGTCAGCCCGGACATCGGCAACGCCAAGCGGGCCCGGGTCTACGCCGACCGCCTCGGCGGCGAACTGGCGATCATCGACAAGCGGCGGATGAACGGGCGGGAAACGACGTCGTACGCGATTATCGGCGACGTGCGCGACAAGACGGTGCTGATGGTGGACGACATCATCGCGACGGCCGGCACGATCGTGCAGGCCTGCGAGATGGTTCGCAAGGCGGGCGCCAAGCGGATCGTTGTCGCTGCGACGCACGGGGTGTTCTGCGGTCCGGCGGTCGAGCGCCTGAGCCGCTCGGGGATCGACCACCTGGCCGTCACCGACACCATCCCGCAGGCTCAGAACCAGGCCGCGCTGTCGAATCTGCGGGTGCTGAGCGTCGGGGATCTGCTGGGCGAGGCGATCCGCCGCACCCATCGAAACGAGTCCGTGAGCAGTCTGTTCCTGAAGTGAGACACGCATAGTGAACCGCGTCGTCCCGGGACGGGGCGCGCTTTCGGGAGTGAGTCATGCAGGTCGCAAACGTCAAGGGTGAGAAGCGCAGCGCCGGCGGTCGGCACGCCAATGAGCGCCTGCGCCGCCGCGGCATGTTGCCGGCGGTGATCTACGGGCATGGCGAGGCGCCGCAGAGTGTCGCCGTCAGCCGCCACGACTTCGAGATCGCGCTGCACGCGTTGCAGCACGTCATCGCGCTGGAAGTGGACGGCACCAAGCAGCAATACCTCGTCAAGGACGTGCAGTACGATCACCTGCACAAGGATCCGATCCACATTGATCTGATGCGGGTCGACGCGAACGAGCGGGTGCGTATCAGCGTGGCGCTGGAGCTCAAGGGCACGCCGTCGGGCGCGGCGCTGGGCGGGCAGATCACGCAGCTGCTGTCGGATCTGCACATCGAGTGTCCGCTGATCGCCATTCCGGAGACGCTGCGGGTCGACGTCGCCCACCTCGGGCTGAACCAGTCGGTGCACGTGCGCGAGCTGACGCTGCCGGAAGGTGTCAAGGCGCTGCACTCGCCGGAGGAGCTGATCTGCATCTGTCGACTGCCGAAGGCTGCCGTCGAGACGCCGGTGGCCGCCGCGGGCGAGGGCGCCGCGGCCGAGCCGGAGGTCATCGGGCGCGTGGCCAAGGACAAGGCCGACGAGGCGGCGCAGTAGTCGCGCTGCGAACCCCCGATGGCGGATGCCTCGACGAAGCTGGTGGTCGGCCTCGGGAACCCCGGCCCGCGCTATGCCGAGTCGCGGCATAACGTCGGGTTCATGGTTGTGGAGGAGCTGGCGCGGCGCTGGAAGTCGGACGTGTCGCGGTTTGATCGCGACTTCCAGGCGCTGGTCGGTGAAGCGCAGCGAGGTGGTCGGCGCGTGCTGCTGGTCGAGCCGCAGACGTTCATGAATCTGTCCGGTCGGAGCGTCGGCGCGGTGCTGCGGTTCTACAAGCTGGAGTGGTCGGACGTGCTGATCGTGCTGGATGACATGGACCTGCCGCTTGGGGCGCTGCGCCTGCGGGCGGGCGGGTCGGCCGGCGGGCACAACGGCCTGGCCGACGTCATCCGCAGCGCCGGTGGCGCGGAAGTGCCGCGGCTGCGGCTGGGGATTGGTCGCGGGCACGAGGCGGTGAGCTTTGTGCTGGGCGGTTTCACGCCGCAGGAGCGCGAGGCCGTGACGGCTGCAACGGGCATGGCTGCCGACGCGGCGGAATGCTGGCTGAGCGAGGGAATGACGACGGCGATGAATCGCTTCAATCGCCGTCGCGACACGGATTGATCCGGATGCCACGCGGCGCGCAGCAGTCGCGCCGCCAAGGAGACCGACGTTGAAACGCTACGAAGGGATGTTCCTGTTCGACTCCGCCGCCGTCCACGACTGGGCGGGAATGGAAAAGGAAGTGCGCCGGTTGATGGAGCGCATCGGCGGCAACCTGCTGCTGTGCGTGAAGTTCGACGAGCGCAAGCTCGCGTATGAAATCAACCGCCGCAAGCGCGGAACGTACGTGCTGACGTACTTCGAGGCCCCCGGCGACAAGATTCCCGAGCTGGAAAGAAATGCCCAGCTCAGCGAGATGCTACTGCGGCACATCGTGCTGCGGGCCACGATCACGGACGCCCGGCTGGCGGAGTTGAAGGCCCACCCGCCCGAGACGCCGCTGTCGCCGGCCGGCGCCGAGCGCCGCCACGACGACGATCGCGATTACCGCGATCGCGGCGATCGTGGGGATCGCGGAGATCGCGGCGACCGTGGAGATCGCGGGCCGCGGCGGCGCGATCGCGAGGCGGAACCGGGAGACGAGTTCGCCGTCGGCGAATAGCCGCTTGCGGCGTGGGATCGAAACGGGGCGATGCCGGGCGCCTGGCGACCGGCGCAGGAGGCGGCCATGGCCAGCTTCAACAAGGTGATCCTGCTGGGAAACCTGACGCGGGATCCGCAGCTCAAGTACCTGCCGAGCAACACCGCGGTGTGCGAGATCGGGCTGGCGGTGAACCACCGTTGGCGCGACAAGGAGGGCGTGCAGCGCGAGGAAGTGTGCTTCGTTGATGCGTCCTGCTTCGGCAAGGGCGGGGAGATCATCAACCAGTACATGACCAAGGGACGGCAGATCCTGATCGAAGGCCGGCTGAAGTACGACACCTGGACGGCCACGGACGGCGCCAAGCGCAGCAAGCACTCGATCGTGATCGACAACTTCACGTTCGTGGGCAATCGCGAGGGCGGCGAAGGCGGCGGCGCCCCGGCGGCTCGATCCGCAGCACCGCGCTCCGAGTCGGCCGCAGAGCCGGTGGCCCGGGCCGATGCGCCGCCGGGTGGTTACGACGACATTCCGTTCTAGGACGACCCCCGCCGCGAGATGTGCGGCGGCAACCAACGCAGAGGAACTGATTCATGCGAATGCGAACCCGACCGGGATTGACCGCGGCACAGGCCGCCAAGAAGCGCAAGAAGAAGCTCAAGCGCGCCGCGGAGGCTGCCCGCACGCGCACCAAGCTCGCGGACATCGAGGACATTGACTACAAGAACACCGGCCTGCTTCAGCGGCTGGTCAGCGCTCAGGGCAAAGCGTTTTCGCGGAAGCGGACCGGCCTCGAGGCCGCGGCGCAGCGGCGCGTGACGATCGCACTGAAGCGCGCCCGGTTCATGGCGCTGATGCCGTACGTGACGTGATCGGCCGCGGCGACGGTGCGGGCGCGCGGGTCGGCGAAGAGCCGGCGCGTTTGGGCGCAGCGTCGTTCGCGAGCGCGGCACGATTCCTGGACCGTTTCCGCGCGCACGGCGCGCGATCGACCCCGCGCGGCAGCGCGGCAGAATTCGGAGAGATTGGGATGCGACTCTTGCTGTTGAAGGACGTGCGGCGGCTGGGTCACCTCGGCGACGTGGTGGACGTGCGGGCCGGCTATGCGCGGAACTACCTGCTTCCGCAGCGGCTGGCGACCGAGCCGACCGAAGAGAACATCAAAGCGATCGAGGCCGATCGCAAGCGCGCCACGGCCGAGCGGGCCAAGCGAAACGAGCAGTTCGCCGGGCTGGCGGCCCGGCTGGCGGATGCCTCGGTGACGATCGAGGCGGCCGCCAATCCAGAGGGAACGCTGTACGGGTCGGTCGGCCCGACGCACGTGGCCGAGGCGCTGCAGGCGCAGGGCTTCGAGGTATTGCCCTCGCACGTGCTGCTGGAGCCGCCGATTCGTACGCTCGACAACCGCACCGTAAAGCTCGAGTTCACCGACGAGATCACGGCGTCAGTCAAGGTCTGGGTCGTGCGAGAAGGTGCGATCGAAGCGGCCGGCAGCACGGCCGACTCGGCCGCGCCGGCGGTGGAGTAGGGTCGCGACGATCCCGGCGCTTACTCGCCGATCAGCAGGCTGACGAACGGGTCGATATCGAAGTTCGTGAGGACGCCGTCGCCATCGGCGTCCACCGCGGCCAGGTCGCAGCCGGGATAGGCCGTCGCATAGGCGGCCGCGTCGGTGAGCGCCAACACGAACGGATCGATGTCGAAGTTCGTCAACTGCCCGTCGCAGTTGTAGTCGCCGCGCGGCAGCGGTGAGCGCGCGACGTACGTCAGCGCATTGGCGAGCAGCACGTCGCCGTCCGTCGCGGCGTCCCAGTAGGCCGATGCGACCACGTCGCTCGACACGGGGTGAAAGCCCAGTTCCACGACCCGCGGGTTCGGCGGCAGCGCGATCAGCGTGTGCCCCGTGTCCCACAGCGCCACCTTGACCGAGCCGGGCGTCACGCTCATCTCCAGCGGTCGATAGCCGCCGAAGATGCCCGACGAGTTCACGCCCCAGCGCGTGATGAAGGAGTTCACACCGTCCAGCAGCGGGTGATCCGGGATCAGAATGGCGCCCAGCTCGCCCGCGCCTTGCACATAGCCCAGCGTGCCGACGGCCAGGTTGCGCGGGATGGCGACGTAATCGCCGTCCTGCCAGCGTCCGAGCAATTGCCGAGCGGTGTTGCTGCTGGTGTTGGCGAACAACGCAACGACCACGCCGCCGCCGCCGTCCACGTAGTCCGCCAGCGCATTGCCCATCGCGACCGAATCATCGAAAGAGTCGTTGGACCAGACGATCACGGCGTCCCACGCCGCAAACTCCGCTGGCGTGGGAGTGCCCGGGCCGAAGCGGGTGGCGTTGAAGATGTCCACGGCGCTGAATCGCCCGGTGGCCATCAGCTTGTCGCGAACGTCGGTGAAGCGCGTGTTCGTGTTTGCGTTGGCGGTGTTGGAAGCCGCTGCGACGATGGCGACGTGCGGCAGGTTGCCGGCCCCCGCGCCCGATGCGCAGAGCGCCGCGAGTGCCGTGCAGCCGAAGCGGATGAATGCGGACCAGTTCATGATGGTTCTCCCGTCCCCGGATCGCCCGATTCCTGGATGATAACGCCGCGCGGGCGCGGACTTCCCCCGTACCCGGCTGATTTTCACGCGCCAATCGCGCGCTAGGCCAGCGAGTGGGCCAACTCGGGGCTGGGAGCGAATCCGCGCCGCAGCGTGTTTTCGGTGATCGCGCGCGGCTCGCAGAATTGCAGCAGGTAGTCCGGCCCGCCGGCCTTGCTGCCCATGCCGCTCATCTTGAATCCGCCGAAGGGGTGCAGGTCCACCAGCGCGCCGGTGATGCGCCGGTTGATGTAGAAGTTTCCGCACTCGCATTCCTCGCGGGCGCGGGCGATGTTGGCCGGGCTGCGCGAGAAGATGCCGCCGGTCAGGGCGTAGTCGGTGCCGTTGAAGATTTCGATCGCGTCGTCAAAGTCGCGGGCCTTGATGACCGCCAGCACGGGGCCGAAGATCTCCTCCTGCGCGATCCGCGCATCGGGCGGGACGGCGGCGAAGATGTGCGGTCCGATGTACCACCCGCCCAGTTCCTCACGCAACCGGCGCGTGTCGGTCTCCAGGGCACAGGTGGCTTCGCGCTTGCCGATCTCGATGTACTCGCGGATCTTCTCGTAGGCCTCGCGATCCACCACCGGCGGAACGAACGTGGCCGGGTCGTCAGCCGGGCCGACCGAAAGCGAGCGGGCCGCCTCGACCAGCCGATGCAGGAACTTGTCGTACACGGCCTCGAGCACGATCACGCGGCTGCACGCCGAACACTTCTGCCCGGCGTAGCCGAAGGCCGAATGTGCCACGCCGCGCACCGCCTCGTCGAGGTCGGCGTCCGAGTCCACGATGACGGCGTTCTTTCCGCCCAGCTCGGCGATGACGCGCTTCACGCCCGGCTGGGCGGTCAGTAGTTGCGCCGCGGTGCGATGAATCGCGCATCCCACCGCGCGCGAGCCGGTGAACGCGATCATGTTGACGCGCGGGTGGCGTACCAGCGCGTCGCCGACGACGTGACCCGGGCCGGGCAGATAGTTCAATACCCCGGGCGGCAGGCCCGCCTGCTCAAGGATTTCCTGCATGCGGGCGGCGATCACCATGGCCTGCTCGGCCGGCTTCATGACGACCGTGTTGCCGGTGACAAGGGCGGCGGTGGTCATGCCGCAGAGAATCGCCAGCGGGAAATTCCAGGGTGCGATGACGCCGACCACCCCGCGCGGCGCGTAGTAATACTCGTTGGTCTCGCCCGGCACGTCTCGGCGGCGGATGTTCTCGGCCAGGCGGATCATCTCGCGGCCATAGTAGTTGCAGAAGTCAATCGCCTCGGAGATGTCGCCGTCCGCCTCGCGCCAGGGCTTGGCGTTCTCGATCGTCTCGAGCGCCGTCAGTTCGAATCGCCGGCGCTCGATGATCCGCGCCGCTTCGAACAGCACCTCGGCGCGATCATGCGGCGGAACGCGCCGCCACGAGCCGAATGCGTCCGCCGCGGCCAGCGCGGCGCGATCGGCCAGCGCCGCATCAGCCTGGGCGACCCGCGCGATTTTATCGGACGGGCGATTCGGGCTGACCGCGTCCTCCCATGCGCCGCTCTCGACGCGCTGGCCGCCGATCACCAGCGGGATGGATCGCCCAAACCCGGCCCGCACGCTCGCCAGCGCCTCGATCAGCCGGGCGCGGTTTTCGGGTCGGGTGTAATCGATATTGGGGACGTTTTCGAAGGGGTTCATGATGATCTGGTCCAGCTCGCGCCGCTGAAGGGGCGCCGTGCGCGGCGGCGGCGTCCGCGCGCCGATCCACTCGGGGTTTTCCAGCAGCTCATCCACGGGGGTGTCGTCCGACACCGTCTGTCGCAGGAAAGACTCGTTGGCGGTGTTTTCGAGCAGGCGGCGGATCAGGTATGCCATGCCCGGCAGCAGCTCGCCGTAGGGCGTGTAGACCCGCACGCGCTGACCCATCTCGACCGCGGCGCGCTTGATGGGGTCTCCCATGCCATAGAGCGCTTGCAGCTCGTGGTGCGCCGGTGGCGCACCGTGCAGTTCGGTCAGGGCCATCGCGACCGCCAGCGAGCGTACGTTGTGACTGGCGAAGGCGGTGTGAATGTGCTCGTGATTCTCGACCAGCACGCGCGAGACGCGCTCATAGGCCGCGTCTGACTCCCACTTCTGCCGCCAGACCGGGCAGGGCCAATGCTGCTGATCGGCCATCACCGTTTCAGTGTCCCAGTAGGCCCCCTTCACCAGCCGCACCCAGACCGGCGTGCCGCGGCGACGGGCGTAGGCGATCATGTCCTCCACGTCGCGGTCGATGTCGCGCAGGTAGGCCTGCAGCACCACGCCGACGTGCGGGTAGTCGCGGAATTCATCCTCCAGAAACACCTCACGGCAGATTTCCAGCGTGAGGTCCTTGATCGCGTAATGCTCCATATCGACGTGCAGATGCGTCCCGTGGCGCATCGCCTCGCGAAGCAGCGGCCGCAGGCGCTCCTTGACGATCCGCCGCGTGTTTTCGGGGTCGATCGCGTCGAACTGGCTGAACAGCGAAGTGAGCTTCACCGAGCAGTTGACCCGCGGCAGCGGCCGGCCGTCCGCCTCGTCCACGTGCGCCACGCCGCTCCACGTCCGCGCGCTGCGAGAAAGCCGCGTGATCAGGTCGAGATAGATGCCGTGATAATGAAGCGCCTCGGCCTCGCTGACGGCCGCCTCGCCCAGCACGTCGATCGTGAACGCGAGTTTCTGACGGCGCATCTTCAGCAGCGTGCGCTCGGCCTCCTGCGGCGTGCTGCCGGCGATGAAGCGGTGGGCCATGCGCGTGCTGGCGAAACGCGCCGCGTGGGCGGTCAGCGTCGCCAGCAGGCCGGACGTGTTGCGGAAATCGGCGAAGCGCGAGAACCAGTCAATGAAGCGGCTGCGCGGCGGGTCCAGTTCGACCAGCGGGCTTTTCGAGCGGCGCTCGGGCGGCGCGGCGAAGTACTCGCGCACGTGCCGGGCGACGTCCGGCGCATCGGTCATGGTGGGCAGCGCATCGATGAAGCGGAAGGCCTGGAGCTTGAAGCGCTCGTCGGCCATGCAGAGCGTCATCATCCGCTCTTCCCACCAGAGCGGATCGAGGATGGTGGGGTTGCGGCCGCGCATGCGGTCGAACATTTCGCGGCCAAGCTCGCCCGCGCGCTGCTCGACCCGCTGCTCGAACGAACCGCGAACGCTCCGCATGCACTCACCCGGGCGCGCCGGCGCCCAACTCGGTTCCGAGGTTCGCGGTACCGCGACGCGGGATTCGCGCCGCCGGAAGCGCCCCGGCCACTCGCAAGCGGGTGGATTCTATCGACACTCGCCCCGCTGCGGGAACGGAGCGATCGGGCGGCGGCGGCCGGCGTCCCGAAGCAGGGACACAAGCGGCATCGACCGCGGGCGCGCGGTTATCCTGCGAACCAGTTGGTCTGAGACGCCGGCGGCCCGGGGTACGCTGCGCCGCTGCGGCGGCGGGCGGTTCCGATCCGACCGGCAGGCGGGGCGCCTCGCGCGCGGCGCGGGCACAGCGGTTCAGGAGGTGCAGCGTGGTTCCGAGCCAGGAATCAGCCAGGCTTGCGGCCGAAGCTCAGGCCTATCTCGCGGCGCAGCTCGGACCACGAGCACCGACGAGCGTCGATTTCGTGGCGATGTTCGACGAAGCGCCGCTGGAGACAGAGCCGCGGGTCGCACTGTTTCGGTTTCGGATCGGCGGAGCCACGAGTGCGCGTGCGGATCATCCCGCGGAACGCGCGGCGGCGGCGAGTTCTGATAAGGGCGCGACGGCCGATTGTTCTGATGATCGCGCAGCGGCGGGGAATGCCGAAGGGAGCGTGCCGGGCGGCGGTCCCGAATGTGCCGGTGCTGCGCTGCCGCACTACGTCGCCGTCGGCGGAGAATCCCCGAACTACTTCCCCGCCTACGGTCTCGACGCGGAGGATGCATTCAGTCTGTACATCGGCACGGTGTTCATGCTGGAACTTGGGGTGACGCGCGCGGATCCGGCGTCCGAGCCGCCGGGCGGGGCGGAGTCTGTGGTGGGCTTCGCGGCTCGTCAGGCGCCGGGTCTGAGCGTGGAGCAGGTGCGGCTGGATGCGCTCTTTCGCACCGAGGACGTGTACTTCGGTGTCTACCGCGCGACCGTGGGCGGACGAGTGACGAGTTGTGTCGGCGCTCTGCCGTTTGACGTAGGCAATCAGGCCGCGACGCCGGGATTTTATGAGCGGGTGGACCTGCCCGCGCCCGTGCTGCTGCGGCTGCATCTGGGGAGGCTCATCCGGCAGGAGGCCCGCTCCGAGCGCGGTGCGGCTGAAGGGGCATGAGAGGCGTAGAGCGGCTTCCGTGGCCGGATACCGTCCAGGTGAAGTGACCTGGCCCAGTTCCGTGACGGAGTGCTGCGGCGCGGGGCCGTGGCGACGACATGCGGGGCGGCGGCGCCGTCGCGTCGGCGAATGCGCGGCCACATGAATGCGGCTTGTTTATGCTCCTGTTGTCCCGAACATTCGGATGCGGTGGGCGAATCATGCGGCTGAACAAAGCGGCGGACGCGGGATGTGTGCCCTGCCACGTCCGCAAGCGCCCATGCTCACGCACCTGATTGACAATTGCCGTACCCATCGCGCCGTGAAAATCGAAATTCACCTTGCATCCCGCACATCCGGTGCGATAATTCAGTGGGGAGAGCGCCGGCCGCAAGGGCCATGAAGAAGGGTTGTTCCGACCGGCGATATCAAGCGCGGCCCCGGTCCGGCGGTTTCAATTGCCGCGGCTTTCCGACCCGGCGGCGCGTTCAGGGAGGATGTGTCATGGGGTTTTGTCGTGCCGTTCCCGTCGTTCTGGTTTTATTCGGGTTGTGGGGGGGCAGCCGCGCGCTAGCGCAGCTTGATCTTGCCCATCCGTGGCCCATGTACGGTCAGAATGAGCGGGGGAATGGTCGAAGCCCTCATCGTATGAGCCATGTGACCCCGGAACTTCGCTGGTGGGCGCCGCTTGGCAATGTGGCTCCCCACGCCGGCGGCGCCAATCTGAAGCAGTCGTCGCGCTCAGGGCCTGCGATCGACCTGGACGGCTCCGTTGTCGTCGCGAACGAGGGCTATGTGTTCGTCGTTCGGCCGCCGCTGGCGGATTTCACCGGCGACGGTTGCCGAAACAACTTCGATGTGAACGCCTTCGTCCTGGCGCTGATGGATCCGGCATCGTGGCACGCGACAATCGGAACTCCGGGCGGCGTCAATCTGCTCGGCGTCGGCGACTGCAACAATGACGGCGTCTTCGACAACTTCGACATTGACTGCTTCGTGGATCTCGTGCTCTGTGGCAACCCCTGCGGATGCCCGCGCGCCTGCTGTCTGCCGGAAGGCGGCTGCGCGGTCATCTCGCCCGGCGAGTGCACCGCCCAGGGTGGCCAGCCGGGCGGTTCAGGGGACACATGCGTGCAGGGATACTGTGATGAGCTGCTGATGCTGGGAGAAATCGAATCGGAGGCTCAGTTCGTCGTAGACATCGGCGAGGCCGAAGACGAGTGGACCGCTTTCTGGGAGACCATCACATGGCTTCGCGCGCAGTTTGCCGAGTAGAGAACGCTGTGATCCGCTGGTGCTTCCGCGCGGGCGCCTGCGCCGTTGTTGCGATGCACACAAGCGCGGTGATCGCCGGCGGCGTGCCGCTGCTCAGAGACGTGATCGACGTGGGCGGCCGGCCCTATCTACGGACGGTGATCCGCCCGCTGCTGTCTGCTGCGGGAGACGACGATCGCTCCGTCTACGTGCGGGACGGCGTCTGCGCGTATGTCGCATTCGCCGGCCACGCTCCGGTAATGGACGACGCGCTGCTGCTGCGTCACTTCGGCCCGGACATGCAGCCGCTGCACGATGACGCGCTCGTCGCCGTCGACCCGCCGAACGTGTATTCCGTGGCGCGAGGGTCTGGCAGTACCTACGTCGTGTGGATGCCGACCGCGGGATACTGGCAGGTAATGCTCTCCGGCATTGATGTAACCGGCTCGCCGATCATCGATCCCCCGGCGACGGTCGCCGTGATGCCGGAGGGGTATCGATCCGGATTGACGTCGGTTGCCGTGGGCAACTCCGGTGTGTTCGCAGCGTACAGCGTACGAACCTTCGATGCACTGGGCCACCAGGACATGCTCGGTCGCATCCTCGCACTCAATGGGAGCCCGCACACACCAGAGTTCGCGATTTCCGCGCTTCCCTGGCCGATGCACGACAGTGTCCAAGACGCGCGCGTGATCGACTCAGGTCGCCTGGTCGCCATGGGCTCAGGGTACGGGGACGTGGAACACAGAGCGCGCATGGGTGAAACTCCTTTCTCCCACGGGATCGGTGATTCGCACGGTGGACCTTGATTCGCTCCCGTCGGAGGGCGGCGCAATCCTGCAACGCTCGGGTGGCCTGTCGGTCGTCTATATGCGCATCACGAGCGGCTACCAGCGCGTCGCGACCATTCTTCGAAAGCTTGACTTCGAGTTGAACACAGTCGGGCCGGATGTTGAGCTGCCGTTGCAGACCGGGTTCTGGACATCCGCACCGGACGGCCGAATCGCGCTGGCGGGTGTCCCCAACGGTGCTCTCGACATCCGCGTGCGCCTCTTCGACGCCGACGGAAACGCGGTGAGCGATTGGATCGACCCGGCCGGCCCGGCGCTCGCTCCGCCGCGGAAATCGCAGTGGGGATTGACGACGCAGGGCGTTGCCTACGACGCGGATGGCACCGTGTGGGTGGCGTTTGAGAGTACGGAGGGCGGGATCCGCAGCTACCTCTCTCAGCTTCGGCCGCTGCCCCGGCGATCTCGACGGCGACGGCCGCCTCACCAATTTCGACATCGACCCCTTTGTCCTCGCGCTCACCAACCGCGAAGCGTACCAGGCCGCCTTCCCGCACATCCCGCCGGAGGCCATCGACATCCTGGGCGACATGAACGGCGACGGCGTCCTGACCAACTTCGACATCGACCCATTCGTCGACGCACTCGTCATCGGGCCGTAAGCGTATGACGGCCGCTTTAAGCAAGTAGCGCGTGCCGTGCCCGCCAATCCTGCTCGCTCGGGCATCCGCGCTCGCCCGAGGTACGCGCTTGCCCATTGCCGAGATACAGTGGGCACGGCCCACCCTACGGCTTGCGAGCGCTCTCCGGTTTCTCGGCCCAATCTACCCACAGCTTCGCGCGCGGAAAGTCCACGGTGAAGCTCTTCATGTCGCGGAAGACCGGCATGCCGATCAGCGCGTCAATGTGCATTCCCAGCATCGGCGATAGCGTGTGGTCCAGCACGTCCAGACCAAGCCCGCTGAAGTTCTCATACTTCCGACCGCCGATCTCAATGTCCACGCCTTTGGCGAACGAGAGTGTCGGCTGGTTGCCCGTGCCGACGCCCGCCATCGGCGCGGCCATGGACGCGAACTCCTTCCCTGGAAACACGGCCGCCAGCGTCGCCGGGGAGATGGCCGCCACATCCGCACCGCTGTCCAGCAGCGCCGTGGCCGGCCGGCCGGACAGGCGAATCGGCACGATCATCTTGGCGTCGCCGATCAGCCTCAGCTCCATGGCGTCACCGACGCCCGGGTCCGCCGATGAGGGCGTCACGTGCAAGCGCAGCGCCACCAGGTCGGCCTTCATCCGCGCGTCGGCGAAAATGCCCGTACCAATGATCCCGTCGCATGAGCCGGCCGCGGCCTTGCGCACTTCGAAAACGCGGGACATCACGCGCGACAGGCGGATGCTGCCGATCTGAAACTCGTCGATCAGCGCCTGGCCCGCGCTGTCCTTCCCGCTCACGCCGCGCACGCTGCCGGTGACGATCGTCTTGAGGCCGATGTCCTCGGCCACCTCGCTGTCGATCGAGACCATGATGCTGCCGCCGGTGTCGAGGATGAAACGGAACGGGCCGTGGCCGTTGATCGTGGCTTCCACCATCGGCAGGTTGACCAGCCGGGCGACCTCGATCGGAGCGGTTCCCGGGGTGTCGAGGCGGTTCACCGGGGCGGGGCCGATGCTCTCGAAATAGGCGGCCAAGCCCTCGAGGTACTCCGGAATATGGATTTCGGGATAGCCGTTCTTCGGATTGGCCATCGTCTCCACTTTGCGGATCAGACGCGGCAGTCCATCGAGCCGGTTTCGCATGAACCGAGCGCCGACTACCGTCATCAGGTCCGAGGCGCTGACGTTTTCGAGTGCCTCGAGGCGATCCGCCAGGCGAAGCCCGTCCTGCGTGCGCCCGCGCGCCAGGGCGGCAGTTATTGCGGATGAGAGCATTGGGGCATCTGCACCGGCCAGGTCGGTGGCGTCGATGAGCTGTTCGGCTTCACCAAACTTTCCGGCCCGCCACAGCGCCCGGGCGGCCTTGCCACGAAGCGGTGACTCACCCGATTGGACCGCCGCGGCAGCCAGCTCGGCGGCGGCCTGCCACGCGTCTGCGCGCCACGCGGCGTCCATCGCTTTTTTGCGTTGTTCGACGGATGCGTTATCGGCTCGACCGGCCTCGATGATCGGGACCGCTTTCGAGACCCAAGGGTTCTCAACGTCGGTGCCGAGGAGCAGGAGCAAGATCAGGAGGTGGGTCGGCAGCATGTCGCGAATTCCCGAGAGTTTCGATAAAGTCCGAATTCCTGATGCGGGATCAGCCTGTGCCATTCTATCGACCCCCGTTGGCGGCGGGCGGCGGCCGACGGGAATTGACATTCGGGGAATGAACCGGGACCGCAGCCGGTTTCACCTGATGAACGGGCGTCTGCGGGGCGCCCGGGAGCGGCAATGCCGGAAGGCGACAAGTCCTTTGAGTCGCTGGCGTTGCCCCACCTGGAGGCGCTGTTCCGTGTGGCGCGGCGACTGACGCGCAGCGATCACGAGGCGGAGGATCTGGTTCAGGATACGATCCTTCGGGCGTATAAGGCCTTTCGCACATTTGAGATGCGCGAATTCGGCATTCGCCCGTGGCTGCTTCGAATCCTGAACAACGTGTTTCTGACCTGGCTGGCGCGCGAGAAAAAATCCCCGCGGCTGGGCGTGTCGGAGACGATGGAGTCGGCGCTGGTCAGTCCGACGGTGATCCCGGTTGATCTGGACCTGGACCACCTGGACGAAGAGGTCAAAAACGCGATTGACGAACTCGCCCCAGAGTTCCGGATGGTGGTCGTGCTGTGGGCGACGGGCGAGTTCAGCTATCAGGAAATTGCGGGCATCCTTTCCGTTCCGATCGGGACGGTGATGAGCCGCCTGCACCGCGGGCGAAACCAGCTCGCCGGCGCTCTGGAAGAATACTCCCGGCGGAATCGCATCGCCGGACGGACGGAAGAATGACCTGTCGTGACGCACAGTTGCATCTCCCGCTGGTCGCGGACCGCGAACCGGTCTCGGCGATCGCGCCGGACGTGTTGGCACACGTCGCCGAGTGCGGGACCTGCCTGGCGCAGGTGCGTTCGCTGGAGCGGCTGCGCGCATCGGCCAGGCGCGCCATCAGCGTCGCGGCCCCCGCCCACTTGTCGGGACGGGTGCGATCGGCGCTGGCGTCGCAACGTCGCTCTGCGCCGCACACGCTGCGATGGGTGGTGCGCGTCGGCGCGGTGGCAGCGGCGGTGATGCTGGCGCTGCTGGGTGGCTCGTCGCTGCTGCAGCCGGAGGTACGCGAGCTGGTTCCGCTGCGCGCGGCGCAGCTTGTGTCAGTGCACGATCTGTGCGCCGTCTCCAATCCGCATGATCCGCGTCGCGTCGGTCGGGGGGATCCGTCGCTGGTGACGCGCAAGCTGCATCGCGATTACGGGTTCGTGGCATGCGTTCCGAATCTCTCGCGCGATGGTTTTCGCCTGGACGGGCTGTGCACCTGTGTGCAGGCCGGCGACGCTCGCACCTTCCACGCCCACTACCGCCCTGAATTGCTGGGCACTCCGATCGTGTCCGTATTTTCCATCCAGGGATCCGCGAAATTCACGGACGCGCCGCTGCGGCGCGGCAGTCACTTCGGGCCGCGCGTGTACCGCTACGCCTCTATCGCCGGAGCATCCTTCGCCTCATGGACGGAGGATTCCGGAACGTACGCAGTGGTCGCCCGCATTCCGATGGACGATCTCATCCGCCTGGCCGACGGCATCACCGTCGGCGACGCGCGCTCGCCTGAGTCAGCCGGCAGCATCGCCCGCTGAATTACCGTTTTGAATTAGAATCGGGTCGATCTCTGCGGCGGCCTCTGCGCGCCCGCGGGGTGACGTGAGCGCGGCGCGCCGCATTGGCGTGGCTGTCCCTCATCACCGAGCCTGTGCGGTCAAGCGGCGAGCGGATCCCGCTCGCTCGCTGCGGAGGATCGGTGGAAGCGTGACGAGGTGCAATCGCGCGCATTTGTGATTGAGGAATTTCCGGGCCGACGGTCTAATGCAGACGTTCGTCGCGGGTGACCCGGCTTCGCCGGCCAGCGCGACCGCGACGAATCACGTGTGCAGCTGCGCGGACACGATCCGGAACGGCGAGTCATGAAGATTCTGGTAGCGTGTGAGCTTTCCGAGGATGCGCTTCGCCAGTTGCGCCCGCTCGGCTCCGACCTCGCCTATGCGCCCCGGCTGACAGCCGAGGAGTTGCCCGCGAGCCTGGCCGGTGTGGGCGTGCTGGTCGTGGACGCGCTGCGCGTCCGCCCATCGGACATCGCGGGCGCCTCGGCCCTTCAGCTCATTGTTCGAGCCGGACCGGGGCCGGCCAACGTCGCCGTGGAGGAGGCTTCGACGCAGGGGGTGGTGGTCTCGCATTGCCCGAACAACGACGCCGCGGCGATTGCGGAACTGGCGTTCGGGTTGATGCTGGCGCTGGACCGGCAGATCGTGGAGAGCACTGACTGCCTGAACAAGGGGCGCTGGGCGCGCGGTGAATTTCTGCACGCGCGCGGGTTGGCCGGCCGAACGCTCGGGCTGGTGGGCTATGACCGCTCCGCCGAGGCGATCGCCCGGCGGGCGCGCGCGTTTGAGATGCAGGTGGTGGCGTGGACGCCGCAGCTTGCCCCGGATCGCGACGTGGACCGCGAGGTGGAGTTCTGCGATTGGCCACGCGAGGTGGCCCGGCGGTCGGATGTTGTGGTGGTGCTGGGGGCGCCCGAGACCGAGCAGCACGTGCTCATTGACGACGAGTTTCTCGAGGCGCTGGCGGAGGGGGCCAGCCTGATCCACCTGGCGCAAATCGGCGTGATCGATGAGGCCGCGGTGGCGCGGGCCGTTCAGTCGCGCGGACTGCGCGTCGCGCTCGACGTCCATAGCGCCGCCCCGACGGCCGACAGCGGAAAGTTCAAGTCCCGCCTGATGCCCGCCGCGGCGGTGATCGGCACGCAGCACGTCGGTCCGCACACGCAACAGGCGCGTGACGCCATTGCAGCGGAGATCGTCCGTATTGTCCGCACATTCCTGATGAGCGGCGACATCGTGAACGGGCTGAACATCGCTGAGCGCAGCCCGGCCATGTGGCAACTGGTGTGCCGGGTGCGCGACCAGGTCGGCGTGATGGCCTCGATCCTGGACGCGATCCGTGCCGATGACATCAACGCGCAGGAGATTTCGTCGCGCGTGTTTCTCGGCGCCAAGGCGGCGCTATGCACCATCGCCCTGGACGAGCGCCCCAGCGCCGCGGCGCTGGATGCTGTCCGCGCAATTCCGGACGTGCTACACTTGGAGCTTCGCGCGGTGGTCTGACCCGCGCCGATCCGCAACCCCCGCCGGACTCGTGCGTATAAGCGCCGGCGGGCGATGGTCCGCTGCTTCTATTCGCCCCATCGGAGCACCCAGAGCACCATGCTTCCGCGACTGCTGTTGATCCTGACGCTGGCGGTCGCGGCGGCGAAGGCTCAGGAGGCTTCGCCCGCGGCGGACACGGCTCCGCGCCTGCGCTGCTCCGTTTTGCCGCTATCGCCGCTGTATGAGCTCAACACGCCTGTTCGGGTGCGTTTCGCGATCCATAACGACTCGGATGCACCGGTCGAGATACCCGGCGCATCCGGGCCGGACGGCGTCGGGCTGCCGGGGGTGATGATCTTCGGCTCGACGGAGTCGCCGGCGCTGATGCTGACGCTCGACGGCGAGACGCAGGCGCTATCGGCCCCGGGCCGGCCGGCGGGCGAATCGTTGCGGCTGGCTCCCGGCGGCGTGCTTGCGCAGGAGGTGGACCTGCGCTCGGTCGGCTCCGTGCTTCGCTATCCCGGACTGTATCGTTTGCAGTGGACGCCGATGGGTGGGCAGGCGGGCAGCGCGACGGTCGAATTCCGAGTCGAATCGCGCAAGGAAGCGATTATCGTCACGGACCTCGGCAACATCACCGTGGATCTCGCGTATGACACCGCTCCGAACAACGTCGCCAACTTTCTTGACCTGGCGCGCAGCAGCTTCTACAACGGGCGCACGTTTCACCGCGTGATCGCGAACTTCATCGCGCAGGGCGGCTGTCCGCTGGGCACCGGGCACGGGATGCGCCCGGACGGCCGCACCATCGCGGCCGAGCTGTCCGCGCAGCCGATCGAAATCGGCACCGTACTGATGGCCCATCGCGACGGCGATCCGAACTCGGCCAGTTGCCAGTTTTTCGTCGCCTTGGCGCGGCTGCCGGCGCTTGATGGCAAGTACACAATCATCGGTCGCGCCACGGATGAGATCAGCCTGCGCACGCTGGCGAAGCTCTCGCAGACCGTGACCGATCGGCAGGACAAGCCCAAGCGCTCCGTCATCATCCGCTCGGTCTCGCTGGTCGATCCGGAGCGGCGGCCGGTCCGGGCCGCGGCCCCCGCGCCCTGACGCGCGCCCCGCGCCGCCCGCCCATCCGCGAAGTGCTCCTCAGCGCATCTCGGTCCATGCCGCGCCGGCGTACTTTTCGCGACGCCTGGCGGCATCCGCCAGTGCGGCGGCGCTCCACGCCGCGGCCGCGACGCGTAATCCCAGCCGCCCGGCCAGCTCATCCGCAAATCGGGCGCGCCACGCCGCGACCGTCAGCGCGCTCGGATCGTTGAGATGCGCCCCGGGGTGGACGCTAAAGCGGCGACCCAGGATCAGCGAGCCATGTTGAAGCACGCGACCGGGAATCCGGCGCTGAGCGCTGCCGAGCACTTTCTCGTGGCCGATCAGCAGGTCCGTGCGGCCGGGCTTCTCGAAGCAGAAAAATGGTCCCGAGCGCGGCGTCGGCAGCGGCATGTGTTCCGGCGCGAGTTCCATGCCGGCACACTCGGGGTCAAGCACCGCCCGCCAGGCTTCGTGCACCAGCTCGTACAGCGCCGTCGGCCCGCGCCGCGCCGCATCAAGCGAGTCATCCGCAACGAGGCAGTACGTCAGCTCGCGGTCGTGCAGAATCGCCCCGCCCCCGGTCTGCCGACGCACCACCGGCACGCCCGGCAGCCGGTCGGCCAGCGTCCGCGCATCGGCGATTCGCTGAAAATACCCCAGACTCAGCGTGGCCGGTTCCCATTCGTACATCCGCAGCACGGCCGGGCGCAGGGATTGGTCGTGCAGCAGTTGCTCATCGCGGGCCATGTTTTCCGGCCCGTCCAGCGCTCCGTCATTGAGCAGGTGCAGTACGCCTGTCACGCCACCGGCCCTCCGAAAACCAGCGTGCGCAGCTCGGTCATCTCCTCGATGGCGAAGCGCACGCCCTCGCGCCCCGCGCCGCTCTCCTTCACTCCGCCGTAGGGCATCGCGTCCACCCGCGTCGTCGGCACGTCATTGAGCACCACGGCTCCGACATGCAGTTCGCGATGTGCCTGAAGCGCGTGCGGCAGGCTGCCCGTGAATATTCCGGCCTGCAAACCGAACCGGCTGGCGTTGACGCGCTGCATCGCTTCGGTGAAGTCATCGTATGCCTCGAGCACGGCGATCGGCCCGAAGACCTCGTCACAGGTGAGCCTGGCGCCTTGCGGCACGTTCTCGATCAGCGTCGGCGCAAACAGCGATCGCTCGTGCGTCCCGCCGCACAGCACACGCGCCCCCGCGGCCAGCGCTTCGGCGATCCAGGCCGACAGTCGCTCGGCCTGGTCGGGCGCGATCATCGGACCGACGTCCGTTGCCTCGTCGCGCGGGTTGCCGACGCGCAGGCCGCGCGTCAGGGCAACCAGGCGATCACGCAACGGCCCGTAGACGGAGCGATGCGCTAGGACGCGCTGCACGCTGATGCAGCTCTGGCCGGCCGTGCCAAACGCGCCCGCAGCGATCCGTGCCGCGGCCCGCTCGAGGTCCGCGTCGACGTCCACGATGCAGGCGGCATTGCCGCCCAGCTCCAGCGCGACGCGCTTTCGCCCGGCCCGCGCGCGCAGCGCCCAGCCGGCCGCCGGCGAGCCGGTGAAGCTCAGCAGCGCGATGCGGTCATCTTCGATCAGCGGTGCTGCCGCATCATGGGTGCAGGGCAGAATGGAAAACGCGCCGGTCGGCAGGTCCGCCTGCATCAGCAGCTCGCCAAGCTGCAGCGCGGCCAGCGGGGCATTGAGGGCCGGTTTGAGGATCCATGGGCAGCCCGCGGCGATGGCCGGCGCGATCTTGTGCGCGGCCAGGTTCAGCGGGAAGTTGAAGGGAGTAATGAAGCCGCACACGCCGACCGGCACGCGCCGCCACAGGCACCACATCCCCTCGCTGCGCGGGTTCACGTCCAGCGGCTGAACCTCGCCGCCGATGCGGGCGGCTTCACTCGCCGCGGTGCGAAACACCTCGATGGCCCGCGCGACTTCGATCCTCGCTTCGCGGAGGGTCTTGCCGACTTCGCCGGTCAGAGTCTCGGCGATTGATTCGATCCGGGCGCGCAATCCGTCGGCCACGAATTCGAGCGCCTGCTGGCGCCTCCACGTAGGCAGCCGGGCCATGTTCTCCCGCGCGGATGCCGCCGCGGTGATCGCCTGTTCGACCTGCTCCGTCCCGGCCAGCGATACCTCGGCCAGCGGCGAACCATCGAACTTGTCCCGCACAACCACATTGGCGAGAGCAGGGTTGTGACCCCGGTTCGAGGCGTCGATCCGCCGACCTGCCAGTATGAACCCGCATGCTGGTGACACGCCGTCTCCGACGCAGTGCGTCGCCGACGACCGACCGCCCTTCGCCGTGACCTGAAACCGGCAAAATGGCAGACGCGCTGGGCGACACGATGCTACGATAATAGCGTCAGACACTCGATCGCCCGTGCCGCCCGGCCGGGCCTCGAGTCATCCTCGGCGGACCCATGTCGTGAGCTGGGAATCCCTGCTAGACGATCTCGGCGGCTGGCTCTCCGAACGGGGGCTGCTCACCGCCGATGCGCCGTGGGTCGTTGGGGCGTCGGGCGGGCCAGATTCGACACTTCTGCTGCACGCTCTGGCCGAAACTTCGCGCCGCGAAAGCCTTGGCTGGACGCTGCACGTGGCGCACCTGCACCACGGCTTGCGCGGGGCCGACGCCGACGCTGATGCCGCGTTTGTCGAGGAGACGGCCCGCGGGCTGGGGTTGACGTTTCATGGTGAAAGAGCCGACATTCGGGGACAGGTGGAATCCGAGGGCGGCTCGGCCGAGGAAGTGGCGCGCGCCCGGCGATACGAGTTCTTTGAACGGATCGCACTGCTGGCCGGTGCGGACCGCGTCGCCGTCGGTCATCACGCCGACGACAACGCCGAAACCGTGCTGCACCGGATTTGTCGCGGTACCGGGCTGCGTGGGTTGGCGGGAATGTCCGATATTCGAGCCATCCAGCCGGGTAGCCGGGTGCGCCTCATCCGCCCGCTGCTGCCGCGCCGCCGCGTGGAAATCGAGCGTCTCTGCGAGGCCCGCGGCCTGGCCTACCGCGTGGACCAGACCAACACGTCCCCGCAGCACACGCGCAGCCGCATCCGGCACACGGTGCTGCCGCTGCTTCGCGAGCAGCTCAACCCCAACGTCAGCGAGGCGTTGCTTCGGCTGGCGGAGCAGGCCAGTTGGCTCGGCACCTACCTGGAGGATGCCGCCGCGCGTGTGTTCGACTCGCTGCTGATCGCCGAGCAGCCGCGTTTCCTCGCGCTGAACACTGCCGCACTGGGGGCCAAGCAGCGCGTGATCCAGGCCGAGATCATCCGCCGGGCGGTGTGCATCGTCCTGCAGCGCGACCAGGAACTGAGCTTCGCGAACATCGAGGCGGTGCTGCGGCTGGCCGCCGACGGCGGCAGCGGCAAGGAGCTGCACCTGCCCGGGCCGGTGCTGGTGCGCAAGCGCTACGAAAAGCTCGAGTTCCTGCCGCTCGAGGACGCCGAGGAGGGCCGCCAGCCGCCGGAGTTTTCGCCGATCGCGGTGCATTGCCCGGGGCGTACCCCGATGCCGGCGCTGGGCTGCGAGTTGATCGTGGAGCAGCACGACGTGAACGCGGAGCGCATCCGGCAACTGGTGCGCGGCGGAACGCGCTCTGAGGAGTGGGTGGACGCTGAGCGCGTGCAGCCGCCGCTGACGGTTCGGGCGCGACGCGAGGGGGATCGCTTCACGCCGCTGGGCAGCGCGGGCAGCAAGTCCATCAGCGACTTTTTCATCGACGCCAAGATCGAGCCGCAGTTGCGGGGGCGGTTGGGGTTGCTGTGCGACCGCGAAGGACCGATCTGGGTGATGCCGATGCGGATCGATGAGCGCGTCAAACTGCGCCCGACCACGCGCCGGGCGCTGCGGCTGCTGCTGGCTGGGGCAAATCGAACGAATGGCGTGGGGGCATGAGCGCGCCGCGCCCGGTGCTGGCGGCGGTGTTCCTGGTGGCCTTTGGCGTGCGCGTGGCGTGGATCGTGCTGGCCCCCGTGCCCGTGACGGGGACGGATGTGTCCCGTGCGATTACCAGCCCTGATGCGCGCGGGCCGGCGCTGCAGTATCCCGACGAACGCCTGCACTGGGAACTGGCTGAGAACCTGCTGCGGCGCGGTGTGCTGGTGTCTGAGGATGGGCATTACGCGCCGCGGATGCCGCTCTACCCGGCGATGCTCGCCCCCTTCACCGCGGCGGGCGCGAACGGCGCGGATGCCGCGCGGTTGCTGCAGGCGCTCCTGGGCGGTTGCACGGCCCTGCTTGCCGCGGCGCTCGGAGCACGGCTGGCCGGTGCGCGCGGGGCGTGGGTGGCGGGGGGGCTTGTCGCAGTCGACCCATTCGCCATTTTCTTCTCGAATCTGTTGTTGACCGAGACGCTCTTTTCGCTGTTGCTCGTGGGTACGGTCGCCGCCGCGTGCTGGACCGCGTCGTCCGAGCGGCGTTTATCACTCGCAGTGATGGCGCTGGCGATCGGAAGCGCAGCGCTCCTGATGACGCGCCCGTCCGTTGCAGCGCTTCTGCCCGTGATTTGGCTCCTCGCCGCGTGGAGCAGGAGGGGGCCGGCCGGCGCGTCCGGGTCGGGTCGCGGACACCGGGTGCGCTGCATCGCGATTCCCGCGGTCGCGTGTGTGGCGGCACTGGCGCTATGGGGCTGGCGCAACGTGGCGATGATCGATAGTCCGGCGCTGCTTTCGACCAATGGCGGCATCACGTTGTACGACGCGCAGGGGCCGCAGGCCCAAGGCGATAGCGATCAATCATTCCTGCTGGAGATGCCAGCTGTGGCGGCGTTGCCCGAGGTGAAGCGAGATCGGGAACTGGGACGGCTGGCGCGCGAGCAGATGGTCCACGATCCCGCGCGCGTCGCGCAGCTGGCGCTCGTCAAGCTGGCGCGCACCTGGAACCCCTTTCCCAATGTCGCCGAACATCGCTCGGGGCGCTCGGCCTGGGCGGGCGCGATTTATTCGCTCGCGCTGTTCGTTCTGGCCTTCGTCGGCGCGCTCCGCCTCTGGCGCAACCGGCATGGCCAGCTGGCGCTGCTGCTGGCGCCGGTCCTGTATTTTTCTCTGGTGCACATGGTGTACGTCGGCAGCGTCCGCTACCGCGTTCCGCTGATGCCGCTGCTGGCCGTGGTCGGCTGCGCGGCGATCAGCCCTCGCGGGCCTCTTCCGCCAGCTTGTCCGCCGGTCGCGAGGTGATTCCGCCGGGTCCGGAGCTGCCGCGCTTCTTGGCCTCGATGCGCGCCTGGAACTCACCGGGGAAGCGCGAGCGCTCAAGGCACTCATCCTCGGGGCAGATGCCCTCGTCGCAGAGCTTCCAGAGGTGGTCGTCCAGCAGTTGCATGCCGTATTTTTTGCCGGTCTGAATCGCCGAGTCGATGCGGTAGGTCTTGTTCTCGCGAATCAGGTTGGCGATGGCGGGCGTGATCACGAGGAACTCGTAGGCCGCGACGCGCCCGCCGGTGCCGGCCTTGGGCAGCAGCGTCTGCGACAGCACCGCGATCATGGTGACCGATAGCTGCACGCGGATCTGTTCCTGCTGATCCACCGGGAAGGCGTCGATGATTCGGTTGATCGTGCCCTGTGCGCCGGTGGTGTGCAGCGTGGCAAAGACCAGGTGGCCCGTCTCGGCCGCGCGGATCGCCGCTTCCATCGTTTCCAGATCGCGCATTTCGCCGACCAGGATCACGTCCGGATCCTGTCGCAGCGCGCGGCGCAGCGCCTCGGCGAAGCTCGGCACGTCCACGCCCACCTCGCGCTGACTGAAGACGCAACGCGCGTGCGGGTGGTAATACTCGATCGGATCCTCGACGGAGATGATGTGCCGGTCGCCGACCTGGCGATTGATGTAGTCGAGCATCGTCGCCAGCGTGGTGGTTTTGCCCGAGCCGGTCGGCCCCGTGACCAGGAACAGCCCGCGCGGCCGGCGGCACAGCGCCCGCACGATCGGCGGCAGGCCGATGTCCTCAAACGAGAGAATCTTGGACGGAATCAGGCGCAGCACCAGCGACAGGTTGCCCTTGGCGCGGAAGACCGACACGCGGAATCGCCCCTCGTCGCCGAAGGCGAAGCCGAAGTCCGTGCCGCCTTCCTCCTGAAGCTCCTGCTGATTGCGCTCCGGCGTGATGGACTTCATCAGCGCAACGGTGTCCTCCGGCTCGAGCACCTTCGTCTCGAGATTCCGCAGACGCCCATCGAGCCGCAGCACCGGCGGCCGGCCGACGTGCAGGTGAATATCCGATGAGCCAAGCCGGATGCAGGTCGACAGCAGCCGGTCAATGTGTACAGTCGCCATGGGGTCGTCCTCGCTCGGCCGGCTGTCCGCGGACCCGGACACGCCGGCGTTCAATCGCGGCTATTCTTCCGTCAGAATTCCCTCAATCTGCGTGATCCGCGCGATCTCCTCGGGAGTCGTGACCCCGCGGAGAATCTTGCGTTTCCCGTCATCCAGCAGCGTTCGCATGCCGCCGGCGCGCGCCGCCGCGCGCAGCCGGTTGGCCGGGGCGCGCTGAAACGCCAGCTCGCGCAGCTCCGGCGTCATCTCCAGCATCTCAAAAATTCCCTGGCGCCCGCGATAGCCGATCCCGCCGCAGCGGTTGCAGCCGGCGCCTTTGTAGATTGTCCGCCCCTCCAGGTCCTTGTCCGTGATCCCGAGCAAGCGCAGCGTGAAGCGGTCCGGACTGGGGTCCACAACCTTGCACTCGTTGCAGATCAGGCGCATCAGGCGCTGCGCCATGATGGCCTGGATCGACGACGCCACCAGGAAGGGCTTGATGCCCATGTCGATCAGGCGAGTGATGGCGCTGGGCGCGTCGTTCGTGTGCAGCGTGCTGAAGACCAGGTGCCCCGTCAGCGCCGCCTGGATCGCCACGTCGCCCACCTCGCGATCGCGGATTTCGCCGACCAGGATGATGTTGGGCGCCTGGCGCAGCATGGCGCGCAGAATGCGGGCGAAGGTCAGGCCGATTTCCTCGCGAACCTGGCACTGGTTGATGCCGCTGAAGTTGTACTCGACCGGGTCTTCGGCCGTGATGATCTTGCGGTCGGGCCGGTTCAGCTCCTGCAGCGCGCCGTACAGCGTGGTGGTCTTGCCCGAGCCGGTCGGCCCGGTGACCAGGAAGATGCCGTTGGGCTGGCGGATGATCTTGTTGAAGCGCTCGTAGTCATCCTCCTCAAAACCCATCGCCTGAATGCCGATTTTCACCGAATCGGGCCGCAGAATACGCAGCACGACGGACTCGCCGTGGTACGCGGGGCAGGAACTGACGCGAAAATCGATCTGTCCGCTGCCGATGCGCATCTTGATGCGCCCGTCCTGCGGCAGCCGCCGCTCGGCGATGTCCAGCCCGGACATGATCTTGAGCCGCGCCAGCACGGACGCCTGCATGTGCTTGGGGATGTTGTCCTTGACGATGCAGACGCCGTCCACGCGGTAGCGCACGCGCACGCGGTCCGCCATCGGCTCGACGTGGATGTCACTGGCGCGCATCCGCACCGCCTCGGCGATCATCAGGTTCAGCAGCTTGATGATCGGCGCCTCGGAGTCCTCGTCCTCGGCGGCGGCGGCCAGCCGCTTGTCTTCCTTGGCCAGCAGGTCCTTGTCGCGGTCGATCGCCTCGATGGCTTCGTCCACGCTGTCGCGCATGCCGGTCAGAAAGGTGTCGATGAAACGCACGATCTTGGAGCGCGGTGCGATCGCGCATTCGACCTGCGAATTGAGCAGCACGCGCAGCTGGTCCAGCGTGTCGAGGTCGAGCGGGTCGTGGATGATGACCTTGATCTTGCCGTCTTCCCGTCCCAGCGGCAGCACCTTCAGCTTCTTGATGAGCTTTTCGGGGATCAGGTCCAGCGCGCCGGAGACGCCCACGTTCTTGTCGAGATCGACGTATGCCAGGTCAAACTGCGTCGCCAGCGCCTTGGTCACGTCCTCCTCGGTCGCCAGCTCCAGCTCGATCAGCGCTTCGCCGATCTTCTTGCCGTGCTGTTGCGAATAGGCCAGCGCATCCCCCAGCGCCGTCGGGGTGACGACGTTCCAGTTCACCAGGATTTCGCCCAGCCGCTTGCGACGTCTCGCCATGCACGGTCCCTCTGCCCGCCGGCCCCCGGAAGGCGCACGCGCCCCGGCTGCGCTATCGTTGCCGACCCCAGCGCGAATTGCAAGCCGCCCGCCGCGCCGGCGCGCCTTGGTGGGCGACGGCGTCTGGCCACCCGCACGCCGCGCCGCTACCATGCTGCTCAACTCGCACCGGCGGCCCAGCATGCACCCATCCAGCACCTCCGACGCGCGCATCGAACGACACCCGCAAGCCCGTTTTCACCGCGTGATCCTGAAGATCAGCGGCGAAGGCTTCTGTCCGCCCGGCGGCTTCGGCGTTCACCGCGAGGAGCTGGACCGCGTCGCCCGCGAAATTGTCGATGTCCACCGACTCGGTGTGCAGACCGCCGTCGTCGTCGGCGGCGGCAATTTTCTCCGCGGCGCGAACTTCGCCACCGAGATCGGCATCGACTCCGCCACGGCCGATTACATGGGCATGCTCGGAACCGTCATCAACGCCTTGGCGCTGCAGGAGGCGGTCGAGCGCCTCGGCGTGCCCACCCGCGTGCAGAGCGCCCTGATGATCTCGCGCGTCTGCGAGTCTTTCATCCGCCGCCGCTGCATTCGCCACCTCGAAAAGGGCCGCGTCGTCATCATGGCCGCCGGCACCGGCAACCCGCACGTCACGACCGACTCGTGCGCAGCGCTGCGGGCCGCCGAACTGGGCGCCGACGCGCTGCTCAAGGCCACCAAGGTGGACGGCGTCTACGACTCGGACCCGCGTCAGAACGCCGGTGCGAAGCTCTACGAGTCGCTCACCTTCGACCAGGTCATCAATCAGCGCCTCAAGGTGATGGACGTCAGCGCCATCGACGTCTGCCAGCAGCATCGCGTGCCGATCGTCGTCTTCAATCTCTTCAAGACCGGCACCATGCGCCGCGTCGCCCTCGGCGAGCGCGTCGGCACACACGTCGGCGAACCATGACCGCCGCCGCGTCGCGCCCTCGTCGCCGCTGGCAGGATACGCGGCAGTGGTGGCTATGGCTCAGCGGGCTGGTCGGCAGCCGCTACGACCGCCTGCACAACTTCCACGTCGTCACTCCCGGTGTGCTGCTGCGCTGCGGCCAGCCGCACGTTCGCGACCTGGAGCGGATTGCGCGAGAACATGGTCTGCGGTCGGTCTTTGTGGCCCGCGGCGGCACGCGCCATCCGCTGCGTGGCCGCTGGTTCCGCCGGCAGCGCGCCTGGTGCGACGCCCACAATGTGCGCTTCTTTCACGAGCCGTTTTCGGACGCCGCCGCGCCGCCATCCGACATCTTCGAGCGGTTTCTGAACGTGGTTGCCGATTCTGCCAATCGGCCCGTACTCGTGCACTGCGAGCAGGGCTGGCATCGCACGGGGGTGTTGTGCGCCGCTTACCGCATTGCGAATGAAGGCTGGTCGCTGGCCGCCGCCGTCGAGGAAATGGTGCGGCTGGGGTACGAGGCGGATCGGGCCAAGCGCCGGCCGCTGCTGGAGGCGCTGGAGCGCTGGGCGGCGTCGCGCGCGGCGGCCCTCCCACCTGCAACGGGCGCTGTCCCTTTCACCCCCACAGCGTGATAATCCGGCCATGTTCGCAAACGTCCTTTGCGTCGCCGTCGGCGGAGCGATCGGATCGGTCGCCCGTTACCTCCTGAGCCTCAGTCTGAATCCCGCCTCCGGCGGGCTGCCCATCGGAACGCTGGTCATCAACGTGGTCGGTTCGGTCGCGTTCGGCGCCATTGCGGGCCTGGCGGTCGAAAGCCGGCTGATCCCCGAGACGCTCCGAGTCGCGCTGCTGGCTGGCGTGCTGGGTGGGTTCACGACCTACTCCACGTTCGCCCACGAATCATGGGCACTGGCCGCCGGCGGCGCCCCGCGACTTGCGCTGCTGTACGTCGTGGCAACCACGGTGCTGTGCATCGTCGGGGCGTGGGCGGCTTTTCAACTGGCTGCGGCCATCGCGCGATCCGGCGGTGGCGCTTCTGGATGACGCCGATTCTCGCGAATCGGTGAGGGCGGATGCCAATTGCGCTGCGTCAGCCGCGGGTGACGCCTGGCGCACGCAACCGCCACATCTCCCACGCGCTCCACGCGAATGCGGCCGCCGCCAGCGTAAACGGCCATACAAACCCCCCGCTGGCGACATACAGCGCCATTCCAAGTCCCTGGGCGACAATGCCGCGCAGCCCGACCAGCGTGGTGTGGATCGAGACGTAGTGCGGTACCAGTTCCGCCCGTGGCGCAAACGCCACCGGTCCCAGCATCCACGCCACGTGCACGCCGGCCATGGCTGCCCCGAATGCCACGCTGGCGATCGAGAGCGACGCCGTTCCCGTGGTTGCGAGCAGCATCAGCGGATAGGCGCTGAGCATCGCGAAGGCCAGCGCCGCGGTCCGCACCGCCCCCAGTCGATCCAGCAGCCCGCCCATCGGCAGCGCCATCACGATCATCGCGATGTTCTGCATCACGAGCGTCGATCCGGCGTATTCGCCGTAGGTCAGCCCCAGGCGCGTTGTAGCGAGCACCGGCAGCAGCGCGTTGCAGATCATCCAGCCCAAGCCGTACATCATGAACGCCTGCTCATACTGCCGGAAACGCAGATCCTCGCGCAGAACCCGCCCCATGCTGCGCAGCGGCGCGGCCAGCGCCGTGATCGAATCGCGCAGCGTCGCGGCGGGGCGGGCGGCCGGCAGCTTCGACAGTCCGGCGGCGCGGATCAGGATCAACATCCCCGCGAACTGTCCGGCGGCGGTGATGGGCATATAGATGCGGAAGGCGTCCGGGTCGTGCTCCAACCACAGTCCGGCGCTCATCCCCGCCGCCAGCGCCGCGCTCAGCGTGACGACGCTCAGCAGGGAGAAGACGCGGCCGCGCACGCTGTCGGGGTAGAAGCGTTTGAGCAACAGGCCGCTGAGCGGCAGCCAGGCCGAGTTTCCGACCGCCGCGACCAGGTGCAGCAGCCACAGCGACCAGAATCCGGTCGCCCAGGTGGTCATTCCCAGCGGGAATGTGCCTACCAGCCAGTACCACAGGAAGAACCGCGACGGCGCCCGGCGCTGCAGCAGCTCGTTCCAGAAGATGGAGGCGGTCAGCAGCGTGGGCACGGCCGCGGTGATCAGCAGCGTCTGCCAGTCGCCGGCGTCGAATCGCCGACGTGCCAATACGGGCAGCATGGCGAGGACGCCCTGACCGACGCCGTACGCCGCCGTGAAGAGCACGTGCGCCGCGAGGATGGACCCGCGCAGTCGCGGCAGGACAATCGCAGCGCCCGCGACGTTCGTGCCGTCCTGCCCGCCGGGTTGAACTGACTGCCGCGCGCGATCTTCCGGACGTTCTGAAGCGGCCGGGGCGTGCTCGCCGTGCAGCGTGGAAACGGGGCCGGTTCCGTGCGCGTGGGCAGCCCCGCTCTCCGCGCGTGAGGGCTCGCAGCGCTCGCCGTGATTCGGCGGCACGGGATTCTCCACGGCAGGGGGGTGCATCGGAAAATAGTACCGCCGTGCCGCGGGAGCGGGCAGCTCTCGGCGGCACGGCGGTTCGATGCGTTCACCGGCGCTCTCCACGAGCACCGGACGACGCAGTAGCGGGCGGAATCAGGCTTACGGCGTCGGGGCGATCAGCGCGATGAACGGATCGATGTCGAAGTTGTCGAACCGCGCATCGCTGTTCATGTCGCCGTGCTCCATCGGGCACGTCGGGTACAGGGCCAGGTAGGCCGGTCGGTTGACCAGCGCCAGCACGAACGGGTCGATGTCGAAGTTGTTCACGACGCCGTCGCAGTTCATGTCGCCTTTGAGGATGCCGGGAACACGGACCGCCATCGGCACGGTCTGCTGCGTGTGCGGCTTGAACAGGCCCAGCGTCGCGCTGCCGTTGACCGGCGGCCGATTGCACTCAAACCAGAAGTTGTACATCGTGCCCCAGCGGAGCGCGTTGCTGTTCGGGTTCTCGGCGAAGGTCTGCGGGCTTTGCCACCGCAGCTTGTTGCCCATCGTCGAGGTCCAGTCCGTGTTGTCGTAAGGCTCGCCGGAGTGATAGTTCACATCGTGGAAGCCGACGTTTTGCACCGTCGCGCCGGCCGGGATGTCGATTTCGAGGCTGCCGGCCGAGCGGTCGGAGTTCAGGTTATAGATGGCGTAATCGTAGCGGTACCAGCCATTACCCATGTCGGTGACTTTGTGGGCGACGTGGAAGCGGCCTTCGGCCGGCACGGTCACGATGCTATCCACCACCCGCGTGTCCACCTGGTTGACACCGAGGCCGTGTGCCCGCCACGCCATGATCGCCGGCAGACCCACCTGGGTGGTGCCCTGCAGCGTCATATTGTAGGACGCATCCACGGTCACGCGATGATACGAGGCGTTGTTCAGGCTGTTGCTGGCCTGGGCGTCGTCGCTGGCCACATACACGCCATCCACGAAGTACAGCGCGCCGGCATAGGTCGTCGGGCTCATGGCCGATTCGGCGATCTGCAAGCGCTTGAAGATCGAGTCGCCGGTGGTTCCGTTCGCGAGCGTGTGCGCACCGGTGAAGGCGTTGAGTTGCGCCCGGGCCTGCAGCCGCGACTGTCCGCCGTTGTAACCCGCACCGTACACGTCGAGGCAGCCGGCGCCGAGCAGCGCGCCGCCGACGCCGTTGCAGGAGAAGCCGCAGCCGTTGCCCGCGGCCGCGCAGCAGGCCTGCTTGCAATGACCCTGACCGATCTGCACCAGCCGCCCGTTGTGCAGCCGGAAGGCGTTCATGGCCAGGCTGGGCGTGCCCTGGTGCGAGCCGCCCCACTTCAGATTCGCCAGGCCGATGTTGCAGGTGTCCGAGCCGAGCGCATACGCGCGAATGCCGCCGACGGCCGCGTACGACTGAATGCCGTTAATACGCGTATAGACCACGTCCGGCGCCTCGGCCGCGATGCCGCCCTCGACAGTCGCCGGGGTTGCGTCGAACGGCGTCACCGGGATCGGCTTGAGATTCAGTGCGAACTCTCCGCCGCGGCCATCTTTCGACGCGACGTGGATCAGGTAGGTCGCGCCTTCGTACATGTCCGAGTAGACGATGGACTGCGTGTCGCACTCGTCGTCGCCGGAGGCGATCTGACGACCGGAGCCGGGTGTCCCGTCCCAGATCGCCACGACCGTGTCGATGCCCGAGTTACAGGTTTCAGTCATCAGGATGCCGTCATACGGCGCGATGAACTCGAACCACGTCCCGACGGACGCGATCGACTCGGCGGTGCCTTCGGCCGCCTTGGACTCAGCCAGGGTTGCGGTCGTGACCCCGCGCTCGACGAGCGATGGTTGTACATCCACGATGCGAGTGAACGGAGAGGCCAGGGCCAGCGCTGCGCCCGCGGCGCATGCGCTCAGGGCGGCAGCGCGCCGCCACGTGGACACGAACATTGCGGACTCCTTTACCTACGCGGACAGGAATGGCGAGCACGAAACACGAAAACAAGAAGTTGCCACAGCGAGAAACCGTCGGCGGCGTCCGAAAATTCCCGCCGGACGCACCGGGCACGTCCCCGGGATCGAGCCGCGACTCGGATTTACCGTTACTTCCCGGGCCGTGCCGAGCTAGGCTATCAATATACCCGCCGAATACGCTCGATTTCGCATTTTTCGCGTTCGAATCGCGCGCCACCGCGGACTCGCGCTCCCGGCATCCGCGGGAAGCGCGGTGCGAGCAGGGCGTATCGGCGAGTATGGCCACGGACGGCCCCGTATGTGGATCGGGAGCACGGCGGGTGGGCGTCTGATACGAGAACGGCCGAATTCCGGCGAACATTTCTCCGGCGACGGCGTCTTCCCCTGCCGACGACGGTCCTCTGGACGACCGGCTCTATGCGACCCCCGCTCCGGGATCACCCCATGCTTCATCTCCGCAATAGGCTCCGAACCGCCCGCCGCGCCGCCAGCGGCGGCCTGCTGATCTTGCTGGCGGCGGCAGGTGCTTCAGCCGCCTTCGCTCAAACCGGGTTCGTGCATTGGGAGTCGCCGCACGTCAGTCCCGTGGCCGTCAGTCCTGACGGCCTCACGCTGCTGGCCGTAAACACGGCCGATAACCGTGTGGAGATTTTTGACGTCAGCGGCCCGGTCCCGGTATGGGTGAAATCGGTGATGACGGGGCTGGATCCGGTCAGCGTGCGCCTGCGAACGTCGACCGAAGCCTGGGTCGTGAACCACGTGTCCGACACGATCAGCATCGTCGATATTCCCACCGGGCGGGTCGTGGCCACGGTCGTGACCGGTGACGAACCGGCCGACGTGGCCTTCGCCGGCACGCCTCAGCGGGCATTTGTGACCGTGTCGCAGCTCAATCAGGTGCGCGTCTTCGATCCCGCCAACCTCTCGGCGCCGCCCGCCATAGTAAACATCACCGGCGAAGACCCGCGCATGTTGGCCGTCAGCGCCGACGGCTCGCGGGTGTACGCGGCGATCTTCGAATCCGCCAACGCGACGACCGCGATTCGCCAGCAGGACGTGGCCTCGCCGATCGGCCCGTACGGCGGCGTGAATCCGCCGCCCAACGCCGGCAACTTCTTCAGCCCACCGCGTACTCCCGGCCTGCCGCCCGCGCCGCCGGTCGCGCACATCGTGCAGCGCGATGTGCTCGGGCGCTGGATGGATGACAATGGGCGCGATTGGTCGGCGTTGGTGACGTGGAATGTGCTGGATCGCGACGTGGCGGTGATCGACGCCAACACGCTGGGTGTCAGCTACGCGGGCGGGATGCTGTCAAGCGTGATGGCCTTGGGCGTCCGGCCCAACGGCGTCGTAACGGCGGTCGGACTGGACGCGACGAACAACATTCGCTTTGAGCCGAATCTGCAATCGACTTTCGTACGCGTGAAGATGGGTTCGTTCGACCCGATCAACCCGTCGGCGGTCGGCACAGTCGACCTCAATCCGCATCTGACTTATGCCGTCCGCTCGATCCCGCAGTCGCAGCGCGATCAATCGATCGGCGACCCGCGCGGCGTCGTGTGGCACCCGATCAGCGGGCTGGGGTTTGTGACCGGTATGGGCTCGAACACGCTGATCGTGATCGATTCGAACGGTGCGCGGCTCAACCAGATTGAGGTGGGGCAGGGGCCGACCGGCGTCGCACTGACGCCCGATAGCGCACGGCTCTTCGTGGTCAACAAGTTTGATGCGAGCGTGTCGCAGATTGACGTATCGACCGAGACCGAGACCGCTCGCGTTGCATTTCATGATCCCACGCCGACGCCGATCCGGCTCGGCCGCCCGCTGCTCTACAACACGCGCGAATTCAGCGGATTGGGGCATGTGTCGTGCGCGTCGTGCCACATCGACGGCCGCACCGACCATCTCGGCTGGGACCTCGGCAACCCGGCCGGGCAGATGAAGGCGTTCAACCAGACCTGCCGCCAGCCGGTCTGCGATGACTGGCACCCGATGAAAGGCCCGATGGTGACGCAGACGCTGCAGGGCATCATCGGCGTCGAGCCGCTGCACTGGCGCGGAGATCGTGAGGACCTGGCCGCGTTTGCACCGGCTTTCGTGGGGTTGATGGGGGCGGACCTGGAGCCGTCGCCGGCGGAGATGCAGGCCTTCGAGGACTTCATCGCGACGTTGCGCATCCCGCCCAACCCGAATCGCAATATTGACAATACGTTCCCTGCGTCGTTGCCGTCGTCGCTCGGCGGCGCCGGCAACCCGGCCGTCGGCGTGAATCTGTACAACACGCTGCCGGTTGTGGGGGGGGCGGCCTGCGTCGGCTGCCACGGCCCGGCCAACCAGAGCGGCAGCAACCGCACCATCGACGACCCGAACCTGCCGCTCGCTCCGCAGCCGCTGAAGATGGCCCAGCTCCGCAACATGCACGAAAAGACCGGCTGGGATCGCAACAGCCAGACCAGCAACCGCGGCTTCGGCTTCAACCATCACAGCGAGTTCGGCACGCTCGGCCAGTTGCTGTCGGTCGGCTTCGCGTTTGCACCGGGGGCGCAGGGGCAGCAGCAGCGCCGCGACATCGAGGCCCTGATGCTGTGCTTCTCGGTGGATACGCATGCCGGCGTCGGCCAGCAGGTTACCTTCAACGGCCCCAACAACAACGACGCGGCGGCCATCAATCGCCTGAACCTGTTCACGACCATCGCCAACGGCGGCGCAGTCGGCCTGGTCGCGTTCGGGCGCGTGGCGGGGGAGGATCGCGGATTCACGTACCTCAGCGCCGGCACGTTGCTCACGGATCGCATCGGACAGACCGTCACTGCGGCCGCGCTGCGCACCGGCGCTGCGCCCGGCAACGAGATCACGTTCATGCTGGTGCCCGCGGGAACTCAGCGGCGCATCGGCGTCGATCGCGATGCGGACGGTTTCCTCGACGGCGACGAGCGCGACAGCGGCTCCGATCCGGCGCTGGCACAGAGCACGCCGGTCGCGGCGAACCGCGGAGATCTGAACTGCGACGGCGTCGTGAACAACTTTGACATTGATCCGTTCGTGCTGGCGCTGGTCAACCCGGGACAGTATGGAATTCAGTTCCCCGGCTGCTACGCGCAATACGCCGACGTCGATCTCGACGGCGCGGTGACGAACTTCGACATCGACGTGTTCGTGACGGATTGCCTGCTGGGAGAAAGCTGCCCGTAGCCGCGCCGATCGCGGCGCAGGGGAGTGGCGCCGTGCGTGTATCTCGTGCGTGTGTCGGCCCACGCGCTTCCTCTGCCCCCGTGGGGCAGGATTGAATTACTCTCCACGGGTCATGCTCCGACTGGTTGTCGCCGGCCTCGCTACGCCCGTGGGTCCATTCCTTCGTCCCGCCAGCGCGAAGGCGCGCGCCTGTGGGGGGAAAACCCATCGATTTCGCTCCGATGGTATGCCGCCCACGGCCCGTGCACCCGCACGAACCCGGCCCATCGCCGCATCGCGCCGCGATGCGAGGCGTCCCAGTCGGTGCGGATGCGCACGAAGCGTTCGATGTGGACGCCAGTATGATGGAAGGGCGCCGCGGAACCAGCCTCGCCGCCAGCGCTCGTCGTCCGAATCGGCCCCGGGAGCGCGTGCTTGTGTACCAGGGCATAACGTCACAATCCCAGAGGCGCCGCGAAGGGCCAATTGCGTGACCAAGGAGGAACTCGCCGGGTTTCGCAGGCTGCTCGAAGAGCAGAAGGCGGAGTATCTCGAGACGCTCAGCACGTCGCTGGAGTCAGGCAAGGGCGAGGAGCTGGACCAGCAGCGCGTCGGGCGGCTGTCGCGCATGGACGCCCTGCAGCAGCAGTCGATCGTCCAGGCCGCCAATCGGCGAATCGAGGGCGAGCTGCGGCAGATCGAACTGGCGATGGAACGCATCGAACGCGGCACGTACGGCAAGTGCATCACCTGCGGCGGCGCGATCCAGATCGGGCGGCTCGAAGCCTTTCCGTCCACGACTGCGTGCATCGACTGCGCCCGGCGAAATGGCTAACGCCGCTCCCGTGCGGCTCGTGCGCTGCGGCGGCCGGTTCCCGTGCCCGCCAAGGCCGATCCGCTTGCCGCAACCGGGTCGATCGCTAAGATGGCCGCGTGAGAAGCGCACCCTTCCCGTCCAAGCCTGCCCGGTCCGCCGCAGGGCGCGGCTGCACCCCGCCCTGATCGCGCAGCGCCTCCGCATCGCATACTTCCCTGCTTGAACCGTGCGGCCGCACGCGACCAGACTTCTGCCTTCTGGAAACGGATTCGACATCATGCGCGACGAAATCGCCCGCCGCCGGACGTTTGCGATCATCTCGCACCCCGACGCCGGCAAGACGACGCTCACCGAGAAGTTCCTGCTCTACGGCGGGGCAGTGCAACTGGCCGGGTCGGTTACCGCGCGGAAGAACCAGCGCGCCTCGACCTCCGACTGGATGGAGCTGGAGCGCAAGCGCGGCATCTCCGTCAGCTCGACCGTGCTGCAGTTCGACTATCGCGGCTACTGCGTCAACCTGCTCGACACGCCCGGCCACAAGGATTTTTCCGAGGACACGTACCGCGTGTTGACCGCTGTGGACTCGGTCGTGATGGTCATCGACGCGGGCAAGGGCATCGAGCCGCAGACCCGCAAGCTCTTCGAAATATGCCGCCAGCGCGGGGTGCCGATCTTCACCTTCATGAACAAGCTCGATCGGCCGGCCCGCGATCCGCTCGACCTGCTGCACGAGCTCGAACAGGTGCTCGGGCTGCACGCCTGCGCGATGAACTGGCCGCTCGGCAACGGGATGAATTTTCGCGGCGTCTTCGACCGGCGACGTCGCGCGCTGCATGTCTTCGAGGCTACCACCGGCGGCGTCTACCGCGCCCCGGTCTCGGTCACGTCCCTTTCCGATCCGCTCGTGCGTGATGACGTGGGCAGCGAGGCCATCGAATCGGCCGAAGAGGAGCTGGCCCTGCTGGACGGAGCGGCGGCGGCGTTCGACCCGGAGGCCGTTCTGCGCGGCGAGCTGACCCCGGTGTTCTTCGGCAGCGCCAGCAACAACTTCGGCGTGCAGATGCTGCTGGACGCTTTTCTCGAATCCTCGCCGGCGCCCCGCATGCGCCACGCCCGCGGCGGGCCGATCCAGCCCGATCACCAGGCGTTCTCCGGCTTCGTGTTCAAGATGCAGGCCAACATGGACCCGAAGCACAGAGACTGCATCGCCTTTGTGCGCGTGTGCTCCGGTCGCTTCGAGCGCAGCATGACCGTGCTCCATCAGCAGAGCGGCGGCAAGGTGCGGTTGTCGAGTTCACATAAATTGTTCGCGCGCGAGCGCGAAACCGTCGATGTCGCGTACGCCGGCGACGTGATCGGCATCGTCGGACATCCCGAGTTCCGCGTGGGGGATACGCTGACGGAGGACCCCGGCATCTGGTTCCAGGAAATCCCGCGCTTCGCGCCGGAGTGTTTTGCGTTCCTGCACGCGACCGGGGCATCCCAGCACAAGCGCTTCCGCAGCGGCCTCGAACAACTGCTTCAGGAGGGCGTCGTGCAGCGGATTCAATTGGAGGGCGCGACGCAGAACGCGCCGCTGCTCGGAGTCGTGGGACCGCTCCAGTTCGACGTCGTCCAGTATCGGCTGGAGACGGAGTACGGCGCGCAATCGCGGTTGGAGGCGGCCCCGTGGGAGCGCCTGCGCTGGATTGATCCGCGAACCCCGGAATCAGCGCTTGCGCTGGCGACATTGCCCAGCCGCGCGGCACTGGCCCGCGATTCAGCCGGAGACCGTGTCATACTGTTCGGCAGCGAATGGGAACTGCGCTACTTCATGTCGAAGCATCCCGAGGTTTTGTTAGGCGAGACGCACTTCGACCCGGACGGCTGTTCCGGCATCGCGAAGCCGACGGGGGTGGAAAAGAACCCGGCCACACCCGGATGACCTACGCTCGCGACCCGTCCGCAGCGGCGCAGGCATCGCCGCGGCCGGTGCGCACCAACAGGGCGATGTGATGAGCGGGAAACCGCGCCGCCGCCCGCCAGCGCGTGGCGATGGACGCAAACGTCCGGCGGCTGAAGAAGCACACATGCGTCGGGTCTCGAATGTAATGCCACTGTGCGAATTCGTCGGCTGTGTCGTGTGCGAAGCCGGTTATCACACCCGGCACGCCGCCCGGGCGAAGCGCGGCAAAGAGGCGATCCAGCTCGAAGGCGGGGCGATGCAGATGCTCGAACACCTCGGCTGCGACGATGAAGTCGTACGTGCTTGACCAGACGGCTTCATCCGGCGCAAAGAAGGGATCGTAGAGCGTGATGACCCGGCCCTCCTCGTGGAGCATGTGGGCCAGCGCCGGTCCCGGACCACAGCCGAAGTCCAGTCCGACGGCGCCCTCCGCCGTCGCGCTCAGCAGCGCGTCTTTCATTGGGGAGAGGAACCGGCGATACCCGGAGTCCCTGGGATTGTTCCGGTGCAGGGTGTAGCGGGCCTTCTCCACCTCCGGAGGCGGCAGCTCAGAACGGGACACGAACACCAGCGCGCAGTCGGCACATCGTATGAAAGTACGCCCCGCCGACCTGTTGAATGCAGCGGTTCGCGCGCTCTCGCACAGGGGACACCGTTCCGGGGTCATGCGCCAATGATAGCCCTGCCGAAGCGCAGCGGCTTTTGGCGTGCGAGGCCGCGTGTGGTGGTGCGAAGGAGCGGATCGCCCCGCGTCATCGGTGCGGGGGCGCTCGCGTCAGTCGCCCGCGTTTGCCGCTGCTGTTCGCGCATCCGCCGCGTTGGGCGCGGGTGCGGTTGTCGTCCCTTGTGCGTGGGCCGGCGGTTGCGGACTCAGTGGCTCACGAGGGTCCAGCGGCTCGCGCATCAGCGGCGCGATCACCGCGGTGACGAAGCGCTCGCGCGTGCCGTCGGTGTGCAGCCCGCGATAGCCATAGCGGGCGTAGCGCGGCTTCCACCCCATGTTGCGCAGCTTGCGGTTGTAGATTTCCACGGTCGCCGGATCGGCCGAGCGCGGCAGGGCGAAGCCGGTCAGCCCGGCCGCGGTGCGGTTGTCGCCATCGCGATCGACCGTGCCCGCCAGCGGCACGCCATAGCGCAGCACCGGGTCATCCGGCGAGTAAAACACATAGAGCTTTCCGTCGAGCCTGCCCAGTGCCGCGGTCAGGTCGTAACGCCGCGACAGCGAACTTCCAAGAAAAACGACCGTGCCGACCCGCACGTCGTCCGGAAGTCGCTCGATCGCCCACGTGGCGATGCCGGTGCCCGCGGAGAGCGCGATGATGTTGGCGCGGCGGCCGGGGTATTGCCGAGCGTATTCGGTGATGCGGTCCGCGAAGCGCTGCGCCTCGCGCTCGTTTCGAGTGCGGTCCATCTGGTCGCGCAGCACGTCACCGAACCAAGATTGCCACGGGACGACGTCGATCGCGCCGTGATAGCCGCCGCTGCGAAGCCCCTCGCGAACGGAATAATTGCCGATGTTGCCAAAGGTGCCCGCCCCGCCCAGGTAGAACGTCGCGCCGCGGGCCGCTCCGGCCGGGTCGTCGCCCAGCGTGGAGAGTACAGTCGAGCACCCGCCGCCACCCAGCAGGGTCAGCGCGCTCAGCAGCGCCAGGATCGCTCGACCCGTCAAGGTGGCCGGACCACGGCTGGCCGGCGAATGAACGTCGGCGCGGAGATGCTCACGGAGTCGTGGCGGCTTCACGCAATACCTGCTCACTGACATAAATCGGCGTCTCCAGGCCGGCGCCGAGCGCGATCGCGTCGGAGGGCCGGCTGTCGATCTCCACCACTTCGCCGCTGCGGCGCAGCACGATGCGGGCGAAAAACGTCCCGCGGCGCAGCTCCGTAATGACGATTTTCTCCACTTCCGCCCCCAGCGATTCAATCACACCCGCCAGCAACTCATGCGTCTGTGGCCGCTCCAGCGTGATTCCCTTGAGGCGGCGATCAATCGCCAGCGCCTCGGAAGAGCCGATCACGATCTGCAGGACCCGCGTCCCGCCCCGCTCGCGCAGCATGATGACCTGCTGATCGCGGTACTCAAAGATGATGATGCGGGCCAGGTCGCAGCGAACTTCCATGACGCGTCCCGCTCTCCCCGCGGGCGGCCGGCAGGGCCTCCCGCGCCGAATCACTATCCGCGCAGCCGCCGCGGGCGTCAAGCAACAACGAAGGCCGCGTCCCCGCGAAACGATCGGCCCGGACGGGCGGGACGACCGGGTGAGGCGTGGCGTGGGTTCGCGCGACGCCGCGCAGGTCCAGGGGGGGCGATGCACACGCTCCGGATCGATTCGCGGCGTCGGCATACGCGCAGACGGCGAAAGCTCACGGGTCAGGCACGGGCGCCGGCTGCGTCTGCTCGGCGGTTTCCGCCATCATGCGCCGTGCCGCGGCGGCCTCGTCCCCCTCCAGGGCCGGCACGCGCTCGACCGCATCCAGAACCGCCGCCGCCATCGCCCGCGCGCCGGCGAGATCACCGGTTCGCAGGCGCAGGCGCGCGAGGCTGTTGCGTGCGCGCAGCGTGAAGCGATGATCCGGCCCCGGCTCGCGCTCCAGCCGCTCCAGCGCCCGTTCCGAGAGGCTCATCGCGGCGTCAATCCGCCCCAGATCCTCCAGGCAGCGGGCGTAGTTGTTCATCGATTTGGCGACGTCAGGATGTGTATCGCTCAACCACCGTTCGCGCAGCTCCAGCGCTTCGCGGTAGAGCGGCTCAGCGCGCAACAACACCGGCTCAGCTGCAATGGCGTCGCCGCGCTCGCGCAGTGCGCGGGCCTGCTCACGCAGCAGCGCCGCCATGTTGTTACAGCTTTGCGCCAGGTCTCGAAAGGCGGCCGCCGTCTCGGCTGAGTTCGGCGACGAGCGCTGCCGCTGCTCCGCGATCGTGCGGCGGGCATCGAGCGCGCTCAGCAGCCAGCGCTCTCCTTCGGCCGCGTCGCGCCGCCGCACGACCACCCCGAGCGAGTTCATGCTCGTCGCGGTCAGCGGATCGGTGGCTCCCATTCGGCGCGTGCGGATGCGCACCGCCTCGCGCAGCAGGGTTTCGCTCTCGACGACCGCGCCGCGCTCGAAGAGCAGGTCGCCCAGGTCCTGCAGGCTCTCGGCCGTCTCGACGTGCTCGGTCCCGAGTATTTCGCGCCGCCGCTCCAGTGCCCAGCGCAGGTGCCGCTCGGCGTCGTCGTGGCGGGCGCTGAAGGCGCGGTAGGTGTTGCCCAGCGTGTTCCGAAGGGATGCCGCGATTCGCATGTCGCGGATTTCCTCCTCGATGCGCTGCGCGGTGGCGTCCAGCACCTCCAGCACGCGCACGTCGCTGCGGCCGGATTCCCACGGGTCGGAGGCCGTGAGAAACGTCGCCAGGACGGTGTTGATTTGTGCGACACGATCGGCCTGGCTGCGGGCCTCGTCGCGCTCGCGAAGAATCTGGACCACGCCGACGAGGCTGAGCACCAGCATCAGCGCGCCCAGCGCCACCGGCACGCGCTGTCGCCGCGCGAACTTGATCGCCCGATGGACCGGGCCGGCCCGCCGCGCCGAAATCGGGTGATTCGTCAGGTAGCGCCGCAGGTCGTCGGCCAGCGCGGTCACGCTGGCGTAGCGGCGGTCCGGATCCTTCTCAAGCGCCTTGAGCGTGATCGTCTCCACGTCGCGCGGAATCGCGGGGTTCAGGCTTCGCGGCCGCCGCGGCGCGGTATCACAAATCGTGCGGACGATTTCGTGCAGCGGCTTGCGCGAGAGGTCATAGGGCGGTTGACCGGCGATCAACTCAAACAGGATCACCCCCAGCGCGTACACGTCGCTGCGCGCATCAACGGCCACGGCGTCAGCGCGCGCCTGCTCCGGGCTCATGTACGCCGGCGTGCCCACCAGCCGCCCGCTTTCGAGCATCAGCGTCGCGCCCTCCGGCTCCGATTCCGCCAGCCGCGCCACGCCGAAGTCCAGCACCTTTGCCCGTCCCTCGCTCGTGACGAGAATGTTCGACGGCTTCAGGTCGCGATGCACCACGCCGCGTTCGTGTGCATAGCTCACCGCGTCACAGATCTCCGCCACCAGCGCCAGCCGTCCTCTCAACCCCAGCGGCGGACGGCCGGCGACGCCGCCCGCGTGTTCCGCCAGCGGAACGCCGTCGATCAACTCCATCGCGTAGTACGGCTCGCCGTCGGGCGTGACACCTGCGCTATAAATGGACGCAATGCCGGGGTGATTCAGCCGCGCCAGCACCTGCACCTCGCGCGAGAACAGTCGCAGTTGGAGCGGGTCGGCCGTCCGCGCAGAGCGCACCAGCTTCAGCGCCACGCGCCGCCGCGGCGCGGATTGCCACGCCTCGAACACGACCCCCATCCCCCCCGCGCCGAGCCGCCGCTCGATCTCGAACTCGCCGATGCGGGCCGGCGTGTCCGGCTGATCGGGGCGGAGCGAGACCGCCGCGCTCGCGGCGTGCTGAAGCCCGCGCACCAGCGCGCGCATCTCCTCAGCGGCTGCGGCACAATCTGCACAGGTCGCGACGTGTTCCGCCATGCGAGCCGAGGCATCCGGGTCGGCCTCGTCGTGAACCCACTCCCAAAGCGCGTCGCGCGCCACCCCGCAGCTCATCCGGCGCTCCCGCTCGTCCCGCGCAGCGCCTCCTGCAGCGCGTCCGACGCCCGCGCCAGCCGGCCCTTCACCGCCTGCGGCGTCAGCTCCAGCGCAACGGCGATCTCCTCCCGCCCCATCCCCTCGAAGTATTTCAGCAGCAGTACCTCGCGATACTCCTGCGGCAGCCCGTCAATGGCACGATGAACGCGCTCATCGCGTTCGTCGCGGCGCATCACGCCGGATACGCCGGTGCGTGTTGCTGCGGGGTCGATGCCGGTGCGGAGCGGATGGTTGTGGGTCGGGCTGATCTTTTGACGGCGCAGCAGGTCCAGGCAGCGGTTGCGCGCGATGCGATACAGCCACGGGCGCACCCGCCCGGCCGGCGGCGGCGTCTCATCCGCAAGGCGCAGGAACGTCTCCTGCGCCACGTCCTCCCCCAACTGGTGGTCGCACAGGTAATTCGCGCAGAATCGCTGAATCGGCGGCCAATAGCGTTGAGTCAACTCGGAAACGCACTCGCCGCGCCTTGCGCGCAAGCCCTCGGCCAGCCGGTCATCGCTCCACTCGCGGAGTTCTTCGCTCATGTCCGATCATCCTACCCCCGCGCCGGTGGTTCGGCCTGACGCTCGGCGCTCGCGGGACGATTCTGGCGGCGGGTGTGCGGACCTGTCGCGCTTTTGGGGTTTTTTGCGCTTTTCCGCCGATTCTGCGGTCCACGATCCGGGGTCGTTCGTGAGAGGGACAGAGCGGCCACACGGTGCGGCTGCCGGGTCTTGGCTTACGAACATCGGGAGTTTCATCGTGATTCGCAACATCCTTCGCTTAAATCGGCTGGCGGCGGCGTGCGGTCTGGCAATCGGCTTTACGGCTGCCGCGACGGCGGCGCCGGTGCTGGAGGTGCGGGTGGACAACGTCGTCCAGGCCAACAACGCCACGGTGACGCTGAATGCAGCCCAGCCGGGGCAGGTCTCGCCCAAGGTCATCGTGCTGCGGAATATCGGCGACCAGGATCTGAACTTCACCAGCATCCCCGCGGTCGTGCTGTTCGGCGGCGATGACTTCCTGTTCTCCGTCATCCAGCCGCCGCTCGAGACCGGCAACAAGCTCTCCCCGAATAGCAGCACGGCCTTCCGTGTGGATTTTGCTCCGGGTGCGACCGGTGCGGCCCCGGGTCGAAAGTCCACCCGCGCGTTCGTGTTCACGAACGCGAACCCGACAGTATTTGCGTTGACGATCGAGGCCGACCTGTTGCCGAATCCGAACGCGGCTCCGCCTCCCGATGAGGAGGAGATTGACGAAGCGCCCGCGGATCAGGAGATCGATGATGCCGCGCCGGACGCCGACGCGAACGCGGGCGATGACGACAACGCCAACGATGACGAGGTTGACCAGGAAGTAATCGAAGGCGACGAGGACGAGTTGATCGAGGATGACGACGGTCAGGATGCCTACGACGACGACGATGACAATGAGGAGATCGTGAAGTTTGCGGCTCCGTGCGGGTTTGGAATCGGGCTGGGACTGGTCGGAAGCCTGGCGTCGCTCGGCGGCATGCGTCGCAGCCGTCGCTGAGGCGCGGCGAATCGGCGATGTGCCGGCCGCGGACCTGCGGGTTCGCGGCCGGCGTCGTGCGCGTCGCGCGGTCGCGACGCTACACTGGACAACGGCTGCGGGGATGCAGTTGCATTCGGAGGATTCTGGTGATGAACGCGCGAACCTGGGTGGCGGTGTTTCTGATCGTGGCGATTGCGGGTGGATGCCCGGTTCCGTCGCCGATGGGCCAGGCCAACGGCAACTCGGACGGCTCAAACTCCAACGGGAACTCAAACTCGTCGGACGCCGGCTCTAATTCGAACTCGTCGGATTCATCGGACGACAAGCCCGTCAAGCCGCTCGCCGACCCGAGCGTCTACGGTGACGGGTCGGCCGGCGAGCGCGTCGTCAGCACGGCGCTGCGCGTCGGCGACCAGGGCGATGTGAACTTGCAGTACACGGATTTCGTGGTCGCCCCGGGGGTCACGATGACCGTGCAGAGCGGCACGGTGATCCGCTGTACCGGCACGTTTCGCAACGAGGGCACGATCCTCGTGCTGCCCGGTGCGGAGGGCGGCGATCGCACCGGCTTCGACGGCTCCACGCTGGACGGATCGTCGCGCCCCGCCGCACTGGGGATCGCTACCCGCGCCGCGGCGGCCGGCGAAATTGGCGGCAGCGCCTCAGGCCGGACCGGCGGCGGAGAGGGCAGCGGGCTGTCCGAGTTTGAGGCACGCCAGACGCTCCGCATCGGCGTGAAGGCCGGCGGCGGCGGAGGTGCGTCGATCGACGGCGGCGCGTCCGGCGGCGGCTTCTTCGCCGTCATCGCGGCGGGCGAGATTCAGAATCTCGGCACGATCATTGCCAAGGGCGCGGACGCGACCGATCGCGCCGGCGGCGGCGGCGGAGGAGGAGGAGCCGTGCTGCTCGCGTCCCTGACGGCAGTTTCCAACGCGCCGGCGGGGGTCGTGCAGGTGGATGGTGGCGGCGGCGGCCCGGCGACCGCGAACTCCGCCGCGGGCGGTGGCGGCGGCGGCGGCATCGTGCATCTGATTGCGCCGGACGTGAAGAATGATGGCGTCCTGACGGCGCTCGGCGGAGCACCCGGGGCCGATGGGGTGGCGGATTCCGTGGTCAGTGACCTGCGATCGGGGGGCGGCGGCGGCGGCGCATCCGGCGGAAACGGTGGCAAGGGCGGCGGTGTGCCCGCGGGTTCGACCGCGACGCCGTCGAGCGCGTCAGCGGGGTCAAATGGTCACACGCTGATCACGGCCGCGAACCCTACGGCGCTGGTGAAGTAGCCAGCCAGCACGCGGTCGGCCGCTCGGTTGCGTCAAGTGAAGTTTCGGAAGCACGGCGGTGTGCCACCGCGGTTTCAGCCGGGGCGCTGTCCGAACGCTTGCACTGCTTCAGAGCAGTGGCACATTCCGACCCGCAGCCGCACGCTACTCCCGACACTGCTCTACGGCACGCGGTGTGAACCGCGCGCGCCGGCGGCGACCTTCACGGCGCCGCTGTTGGCGGCGGCCGCCGGTTGCGCACGCCGGGGCGATGGCTGGCGGGCCGCATCGCGGGCGGCGGAGGCGCCCAATGATCGAGCCGCACCGATCTTCGCCGCGCCCGGACGCGCCGGACCAGTCTTCGATTTTGTCGTCGCTGCTTTGGCAGCCGGCGGCTTCGACGTCGCCGCTTTCGCGGCGCCCGCCTTGGCCGCGACGGGCTTATTCGCGGTTGCGGTCGAGTTGCTCGGCTTTGAACCGTTCGCCTTCGACCCAGACGGGCCGCGCGGGTTCGCAGCCGACGATCCTCCGCGGCCTCCGCCCGTCGGCTTCGCGTCATTGGACGTCTTTGTCCCGTTCGACGGCTTCGCGCCGTTTGATGGCTTCGCCGGGTTTGCCGACTTGGACGGCGCAGTTCCACTCGCACCCGCCGGCGCCTTCGCCGGGCGCGGCGGCAGCTTGAGCTTCATGCCGATCTTGATGTCGTTTTCCGACTTCAGCACATCGCGATTCAGATCAAAAATCTGCTTCCAAAGACCGGCGCTGCCCAGTTCTTTTGCTGCAATCGCGCTGAGTGTGTCTCCCTTGGCGACGGTGTACACACGCGCACCCGCGGGCGGCGGCGCTGCGCCGGTCGTTCCGGCGGGCGTCGAGCCCGATCGAGGCGGTGTCACTCCGCCGGCGGTCGGCGCGCCGCCGGAAGCCCCCGTACCGCTGCCCGCTGCGCCAGCGCCGCTCGTCGGCGTCGTACCCGCCGCGCCTGCTCCGGGTGTCGGCCCGCGCGGCGGGGTCGCCACAGGCCGCGTCTCCGGGATCACGCCCAGGGTCGGGGGCGCGATAGGCCGGCCGGCTAGTACGTCCGCGCTGGGCGGCAGGAGCAGCACCTGCCCGGCTTTTAAGTTGTCCACGTCCACCCGCGGATTGGCAGCGGCGATTGCCTTCCAGTGCGACGCGGAACCGTATTCCTCGCGGGCAATCGCGCCGATCGGCGTCGCCCCGCGAACCGTGTGTCGCTTCCATCCGGGCGGCAGCTCACCGCTGCGCGCGGCTTCGCCCGAAGCGCCGCTCTCGGGAGCAGGCGTCGTACCGGCCACCGGAGATCCACCCGGAGTCGGCGGTGAGGGGGTCGTGCGCGGCCCGGAGGGCGTCGGTCCGGTCGGCAGCGCCGGCGGCTCGCCGGCCCGCGGCGCCGGGCCACCGATCGCCGGAGTGGGTGGCGTTGCTACTGGAGGCGGCGTCACCGCGGGGCGTGTCGATGTCGTTTCAACGACTTCGTCGTCATCCGTCGGCGCACGCGTCGTCGTGGGACCGGTCGGCAGCGGCGGAGGCGCGCCGCCGACGTCTGTCACTGGCCCGGTGCCGGGCGGCGAGGCCGCACTTTCGCCCGCGCCGCGCGGCGCGGACGTGCCCGCGCCCGGACCATTCTCCGGCGTTTGCGCCGGCGTGGTCCGCGGCGGCAGCACCGGCGAGGTCGAACTGGTCAGGCTCGGCGGCGCGACCGGCGATGTCATGCCGGACGCGCTGGGCGGCGGAGAAATTAGTCCGCCTGCATTGCCGTTGCGCGGCGCGGGGGCGCCGGCGGAACGGTTCGCGTTCGGAGCCGTGTTGATCGGCGGCGGCGAGTTCCGGTTTTGCGAAGCCCCCGACGGCGAGGCGCTTTCGCCCCCCGGACGCATCGTCCACATCACGCCCCCGATGATGCCGAGAACGCCAACTAACAGTCCGACTTTCAGCGCCGTGTTCGTGGCCATGAGAGAGATTCCTCGTCGCGCGCCCGGAGTGAATGCGCCGACCTCCTTGTCGTCGCGGTCGGATTATAGCCCTTCGGGAACGTGTCGTGAGCGATTTTTGCGGACTCTCCGTCCGCTCCGGAAGGCCGCGGCAGGCCACCGCGTTCGATTTTTCTCCCGGCCCTCCCCACCGCGAGCCGATCGGATATACTGTTGTGAACATCGCCAGTGACCTCAGCCTTTCTCGTCCCCTTCGGCACGGCTGTATCGGGGCAGGATCCATCTGGGAATCGACTGGCAGCGCCACCCGCGGTTGCGTGTGTCGGCGCTCCAACCCAGTACGGCCGCGTTTGCGTCAGATCGTTTCCCGCAAGCCACGCCCGAAGCAACCGGTGACCGCATCCGCGCTGCGCAAGTGCAGCCTGGGCGGCCCGAAGGGAGTCTGTGTACGTGAAGAGTTTTCGTGAGTTGGGGCTGTGCGCCCCGCTGCAGCAATCGCTGCGTGAAGAGGGGTACGAGACGCCGACGCCGATCCAGCTTCAGGCGATTCCGCCGGTGATGGCGGGTCGCGACGTGCTGGGCTGCGCCCAGACCGGCACCGGCAAGACGGCCGCGTTCGCGCTGCCGATTCTGCATCGCCTGCTGGAAAGCGGACCGACGAAGAGCGCCCGCGGCGGCGGCGGCGCGCTGCCGCGCGTGCTGGTGCTCTCGCCGACGCGCGAGCTGGCGACGCAGATCGCCGAGTCGTTCTCCGTGTATGGGCGGCACACCGGGATGCGCCAGGCGGTCATCTTTGGCGGCGTCAGTCAGCATCACCAGGTCAAGGCGCTGCAGCGCGGCGTGGACGTACTGGTCGCAACGCCCGGGCGCCTGATCGACCTGATGGACCAGCGCCTGGCCGACCTGTCTCAGGTGACCGTGTTCGTGCTGGATGAGGCCGACCGCATGCTCGACATGGGCTTCATTCAGCCCATCCGCCGCATCGCCGCGGCCGTGCCGCGCCCGCCTGCGCGCCAGACGCTGCTCTTTTCCGCGACCATGCCGGATGAGATCCGGCGCCTCGCGGATTCACTGATGCACGATCCGGTGCGCGTGGCGGTGACGCCGATCGCATCGACCGTGCCGAAGATCGAGCAATCCGCGTATGCCGTGCCTAAGGCCGACAAGCCGGCGCTGCTGCGCCACCTGTTGGCCGATGAATCGGTGCTCCGCGCTGTGGTGTTCACGCGCACCAAGCACGGCGCGGACCGTGTCAGCCGCATGCTGGCCCGCAACGGTGTCTCCGCGGACGCGATTCACGGCAACAAGGCCCAGAATCAGCGAACGCGCGCGTTGGACCGCTTCCGAAGTGGTGCAGCGCGGGTGCTGGTGGCCACCGACGTCGCGGCCCGCGGCCTCGACGTGGACGGCATCACGCACGTCTTCAATTTCGACCTGCCGATGGAGCCGGAGGCCTATGTGCATCGCATCGGGCGCACCGCCCGGGCCGGCGCAAGCGGGTCAGCGGTCTCTTTCTGTGATCCGGCCGAGCGCCCGCTGCTGCGCCAGGTGGAGCGCCTGATCGGGCGCAGCGTCCCGATGACGGTCACGCCAAAGGAACTGCCGGCCGAGGTGCTGGTCGAGCGCGGCCGGCACGGCGAGCATGCGGACGCCGAACGCGGGGATTCGCGCCGCGCAGGGTCGCGCAACGGGCGGCAGGGCGAGCGCCGCGAAGCTTCTCGCAGTGGCGGCCCGGGGCGCGACCGAGCGCACGATGGTGGATTCCAGCGCGATTCGCGCGACGGCGGCGGCTTCGGTCGTGATTCGTCGGGGCGCAAGCGCGGCGGCCGATCCGGTCCGCGGCGCGACGGGCGCTCGCACGGCCATCCGGCCGGCAAGGGCAGCTCGCGCCACGCCGAGCACGCGGCGCCGCGAACGGAGCGATCCGAGAACACACGGAGCGACACGGTGCCGGCGACGACGTCGGAACGCCCGGCCCCGACGCCGTTCCCGCGGCACGGCCGCAAGCCTCTGGCGCGCGGCCGGCGGTGAGCCAGCGCGGCTGATCGACAGTCGGCGTGACTGAACTACGAATGCGTTCGGGTCGCTTCGCGTCGTGCGACGGCCCGAACGCATCGTCATGATTGTCTGTTCGGTGTAGAGTGGGTCGTGCCACCGCCAGGGCGCTCTGATGCGTGAGGGTCAAGGCTTCGACGTGGGGGCATGCCCCGCCCCGCCCGTTCGAAACAGGCCCTGCTCACCCAGTCAGTTCCGGGCAACCGCGTATTCAGGCCACGCCCATCGCGGTAGCCGCTTCGGGCCGGGTGACGTCGATGTCAGTCCAGCGGTGTGCCGTCCCAGATCATCGTGGTTGTTTCGTTCACGCCCGCCAGCCGTCGCCCATCCGGGCTGAGCGCTACCTGCGACAGGACGACATCCGCGATGCGCAGGACCTGTCGCCCGGTGTCGATGTCCCAGAGGCGCAGATCATCACCACCGGCGAAGACGTGGCGGTCGTCCGGCGCGAGGGCAAGGTGGTACAAGTGGTTTCGAGTTCCGCGCAGCGTTTGAAGCGTTGCGCCGCTGCGGGTGTCCCAGACGCGCAGCGTGCCGTCCAGGGAGCAGGAGATGATCCGATCTCCGGCCGATGTGAAGCGCACGCCCCCGACGGAATCCGTGTGGCCGCTCAGGGTCAGCATCAGCTCACCGCTTTCCACTTCCCAGACGCGCACGGCGTTGTCCCGGGCGGATGCTGCAACTCGCGAGCCATCCGGGCCGAAGTCAACGTCGAAATACGTCCCCATGACGACTTCACTGGTGCCGACCAGAATCTCACGAACCAGCGCGCCCGTTGACACTTCCCACACGCGCAGGAACTGATCGGTTCCGAGGCTGGCCAAGCGCCGGCCGTCACTCGACCAGGCCAGCCGCCCGGCGCGTCCAACGTGTGCGCAAATCACCATTTCCACGCGCCCGCCGGCCACAGCGCGCAGCTCGATGTCGCCGTTCATCCCCGCGTTCGCCAGCAGCCGGCTGTCCGGGCTGAACGCCACACCCGATGCCCATTTGTGGGCCGCGCCGGGCCGCTGCTCCCATGCCACCTCCTCTGTGGCGGCGTCATACAGTCGGAGATGATCTCCGACGCCGAGCACGGCGAACCAGCGGCTGTCGGGCGACCAGGCCAGCGCCTGCCCGCCCGGCCCGACGGTGCGTTGTGCGCGCCCACCGCGAAGATCCCAGATGCGCACGATGCCGTTATTGGCGACGCCGGCGACGCGCCTGGAGTCCGGAGAGAACGCAGTACCGATAGTGGTCGCGTTGTGCCCGATCAGCCGCCGGAGGCGCTGGGTGCGGTGGGCATCCCACAATTCGATCCAGGTGGACACGCAGCGCGACAAAAGGCGTCCATCGGGCGAGAAGCTGACCCCCCAGATCTGCACGGCCGCGTTCGGTTGCGCCTCGGAGGTGAATCGGAGCGAGCCGCCGGGCAGTTCCCAGCCGCGCAGCCGCCCGTCCCATGCGTCGGTGACGACGTATGAGCCGTCGGGCGCGAACGCCACACCGCGCACTTGCGCTCCGTGCCCGGTCAGGTGCTCCAGCCGCTCACCGGTCTCAGCGTCCCATACCGACGCGGTGCCGTTGAAGCTGCCGAAGGCGACCCGGCGCCCGTCGACGTGTGCATCGAAGGCGACCGGGCCGGGCTGCTTCAGCGTTCGCAGGTGCGCCCCGGTGTCTGCGTCGTGGACGTGCACGCTGTCACGATAGCCGTCTCCGAGCACGATCTTCGACGAGTCCCTGGTGAACCCGATCAGGGTCGTGGCCTGGTCCGGGGGACGCTGGCCGCGGTCGATCTCGTACCGCCGCTTCCAGGTATCCATTTCGTACAGGCGCAGCCGAAATGTCCGACCGCCCACTGCAATGTAGTTGCCATCCGGAGAGAAGGCGGCCGAACCCTGCAGCGCGACGTTATCCGTATCGAGGACATGAACCAGCTCGCCGGTCTCGGCGCTCCAGACTTTCGTCGACCGCTGGATCGGTGGAAAACGCTTCGTCTCCAGACCAGTCGTCAGCAGATACCGGCCGTCCGGCGAATAGGCGATCACCGAACTGTCGCGCTCATGCGCCTTCCACGACACCACCGATTCGTCCGTCAGCCGCTTGAGGTGCCAGTATTCCCACCCGCGCATGTCTTCGGGGCACTGTTCCAGGGCCGCGTTCATTTCGATCGGGTTGGCGGTTTCGTATGCTTTTTCCGCCAGGCTGATCGAGTTGTAGTAAAGCGCTTCGCGCAGGTGCGCAGCGCGCTCGATGGCGAGGGCGGCGTTGCGCTCAGCGCGCGCATAGAGAATGGCCAGACCGATCGCGGCGGCGATTGTGAGTACGAACATCGTGGCCGCCATGCCGAACACGACGCGGTGTCGGGCGATCGTTTTGCGCAGAATGTAGAACTGGCTGTCGCGCCGCGCGGCGATCGGACGCCCGTCGAGGTAGCGGCGCAGATCCTCCGCGAGGTCGCCGGCGTCCGGGTAGCGTCGCTCCGGCTCTTTCGCGAGGCACTTGCGCAGAATGGTCTCGATCTCGCACGGCAGACAGCGTGCGTCGATCGACCCGCGGCTCGGCTCGGCGGAGACGATGTTGGCCAGCACGCGGGTCATGTCCCCATCGACCGCGTAGGGAAACTCGCCGGTGAGCGCCTGCCAGAAGATCACGCCGAGCGCGTACACGTCGGTGCGGGTGTCCACCGCGGCCTGGTCGCCTCGGGCCTGTTCGGGGGCCGCCCATTGCAGTGAGCCGACGAACTGCCCCGTCATCGTCAGGGATGCCATCAGCGAGTCTCGCTCGAGCAGCTTGGCGACGCCGAAGTCCAGCACGTGCGGCAGTCCGTCCGCGTCGATGCGGATGTTCTCCGGCTTGAGGTCACGGTGGATGATCCCGCGAAGGTGCGCCGCGTGCACGGCTTGCGCGATGTTGATGAACAAGCCGATCAGTTCACGAGTCGAGGGGCGCTGCGCATGGACGTGGGTGCTGAGCGGCACGCCGTCGATAAAGTCCATCACAACGTACGAAAGGCCGCCGCATTGCCCGCTGTCGTACACCGTCACGATTCCGGGGTGCTTGAGCTGTGCCAGAATGCGGACTTCGCGTTCGATGCGCGAATGCTCGGAGGCGGATGCGAGCAGCCCGTGGCGCAGAATCTTGACGGCCACGTGCCGCTGGGTCGAGTGCTGAAGCGCCTGGTAGACCACCCCCTGACCCCCGCGACCGATCTCGCGGATGATCTCGTAGCCACCGAGGGCCGGGAGTTCGCGCGCGGAGGTGCTGTCGCGCGCCACAGCGCGTGCGGAATCATCGCACACGGCGGAGCGCGCGGCGCGAATCAGACGCTCTTCAGGTGGTTCGAACGTGGTCATTGAACCCGGCGCGCCGAAAACCCGGTTGTAAAACGCTCAAACGTAGAAGCGACGTTGCCCCGGCAGCCACCACAGCCCCGGCCGACCGCTCAGGGTGACGAACTGAAAAACCGAGTATCCGAGCCCAGAACCTCGCGCAGCCGCTCCCGGCCGCGTACCGCAAGCATGACCGCGGCAGCGGCGGAACGGCCGAGGCGCTCGCCGGCTTCTTTTGACGAAAGCCCGTCCAGGTCGATGAGTCGAACGGCGTCGGCGTAGTCTCGCGGCAGCATGGCGAGCGCCCGCTCCACGGCTGCCCGGATGTCCTCGCGTGCCGCGGCCCTGCTGGGCGTTGAGGTGGTGACTCCGAGCACGGCCACCAGGGCCGAGTACCCGTCGCCCGCACCCTGCACCCTCCGACGGGGATTCGGGCGCTTCTGGGCCTCCAGCCCGCGAATGGCGTCGCGCAGGTTGTTCTGCGCCAGCAGCCGCAGCCATCCGAGAAATGCATCGGGGTGAGCTGAGGTGAATGCCCCGATCCGCAGGAACGCCTCGGTGTAGGTGACCTGCATGATGTCGTCCGGATCGATGACGGTTCGCCAGTGTGCCTGGATGCTCAGGCTGGCGCGAACCTCCGGCCCATAGCGAAGTAACAGGCGCGACAGCGCGCCGGGGTCGCCCTGCCGCGCCGCCTGCAACTCGCTGTCAAACGCCACGTCGTGCACGGAATTCCTCGTCGGACGCGTTGCGCCGCGTCGCGGCAATTCGCCATTGACAGTGTGGATGCCGCGGGCGCGCAGACGAGCGTGGACTATCCGGCATCATAGTCAACGGAACACCTTCCAGAAAAGGGAATCCACATGTTGCGCCGCCGAATCTGCATGGCTCTTGCCGTCCTCGCGTGTGTCGTTCAACCGGTGGTGGCGGCGCCGATCGGGTCGGCCATCACGTATCAGGGGCGGCTCGAATCGGGCGGCGCGCCATATCACGGAACGGCTGCGCTTCGGTTCACCCTGTTTGATTCGGAAGTGGGCGGCACGCAGGTCGTGGGGCCGTTCGAGCTTGTGAATGTGCCGGTCACTGGCGGTGTGTTTACTGTGAACCTTGATTTTGGCCCGAGCGCGTTCGGTCCTGATGCGCGCTGGCTGGCGGTCGAGGTCCGCACCGCATCTCCAGCGTTCGGCTGCGGAGTGGTCCCCTGCACCCTCCTCACGCCGCGCCAGAGAATCGCGCCGGCGCCCGTGGCGCTCTACGCACTGAATGCCCCGGCATCGACCAGTTACTGGAACGCCAGCGGTGTCCACATCTACAACGCGAACGCCGGCAATGTCGGCATCGGGACGGCCACGCCCACCGCCAAGTTGCACACGGCCGGAGACATCCTGGCCAGCGGTTCGGCCGGGTCGATCTGGCTGCGTCCGGACCTTCCCGGGATTCCGATGATTCAGAGCTTCTCGGACATGGAGATCCGCACGACCACGGGCAACCTCCGGCTCAACCCGATATCGCCGGGGCGCGTTGGGGTCGGCGTACAGACGCCCGCGGCCAAGCTGCACGTCGCGGCAGACACCGCTTCCGCGGCAAACAACACGGCGAGCTTCGAGGCCCCGATGATTGGCCCGAACGCCAGCCACGTGCACTTCGGGACAAAGGGCGATTGGTACATCCGCTCGGCTGCGAGCGACGGAACCGGGAAGGTCGTCATTCAGGACACGCTCGGTCCGGTCGGCATCGGGACCAACAACCCGGTTGGCTCGAAGGTGCACGTCGTCGCGAATGACATTGTTGGCTTGCAGGTGCAAAACTCGATGGGGAACGGGCAGGGCATCCTGGTCACGGCCAACACCGGTGCCAGCCCGCGCGCGCTGCACGCCATCGGGCCGCCCGACTCCGGATTCGCCGGCTACTTTGCAGGCCGCATGCACGTGAGCGGCAACGTGGGGCTTGGCACCGAGTCGCCCCTCCACAATCTGCACATGGTCGCGTCGCAGGCCGTGGCGCGGCTGGATTCGACGAGCAACCTGAGCGGGTCCGTGCTGGAGCTGCGCAACAACACGGTTTCGCCCACGGGCATCGGCGCGATCAACTTCGTGAATTCGGCCGGAGCGGTCAACGGTCAGCTCGCCTACCTCGCGAACGACGCGTTTGCGTTTCGGGCGGGCGGCTCTGAGCGCGTACGGATCAGCTCTGCCGGAAACGTCGGCATCGGCACGTCGGCGCCGGGCTTCAAGCTGCATGTTGCGGCGGGAAATGCGGACGCGCTCTTCGCCGGCAACCTGGGGACCTCGCCGAACCCCACAACTGGCCAGGCGGCGCTGTACGGAGTCGGCGCCATCGGCGCGCGCGGCGTGTCCAACCTGACGAACGGCTGCGGTGTCGTCGGCATCGCGAACAACGGAGCGTCCGCCGTTGGTGTTCTCGGCGAAGCAACCGGCGGCGGCTACGCGGGCTGGTTCCAGGGGCGAGCGCACGTGACCGGCACGCTTTCCAAGGGCGGCGGGGCGTTCAAGATCGACCACCCGCTCGATCCGGAAAACAAGTACCTGTACCACTCGTTCGTTGAGTCGCCTGACATGATGAACATCTACAACGGCAACGTGGTGACGGACGATCACGGTTACGCCACGGTCGCGCTGCCCGATTGGTTCGACACGCTCAACCACGATTTCCGCTACCAGTTGACGGTCGTGGACGAGCACGACGGCGCCGACTTCGTGCTCGCCAAGGTCGTGCGGACGGTGCAGGACAACCAGTTCACGATCCGCTCCAGCGCTCCGCACGCGACCGTGTCGTGGCAGGTGACCGGCATCCGCCAGGATCCGTGGGCCGAGGCCAACCGCATCCCGGTCGAGGAGGACAAGCTCTCGCATGAGCGCGGCTTCTACGTACATCCCGAGCTTTACGGGTTCGACGCCTCGCGCAACCTCGCCGAGGCAAAGTCGGTACTCGCGGCGGAACCGGCCGGCCGCGCTGCGCCGGAGCGCTCGCCCGCACCACGGACACCGGCCGCGCGGGGATCAGCCGAAGGGCGATAGGTACGAGGGCGTCAACGGCGGAAGCGCGTCCCTCGTCGGCACACGCGGTCGGGCTTCGTGGCGACAGCCGTCGCCGCGGAGCTCGACCGCTGATGTGCGCCGCACCGAACGGGGCGCTGTGCTTCGTCACTCGATGCAGTGACGGTCGCAGCCCATCCCCGAGGTCCGGGCCGGCACACCAACCGCTGCTGCCCCGATGTTCGGCAGGTCGCCATCCGACGGGCGTTGTCAGAATTCTCGTGGTGGGGCTTTGGGTACCGCGGGTATCATCCGGCCGTTGCGAGGAACCGGTATTTCCGGTGATGAACGACGTCTTTTCATCCTCGTCGTGTTCGCCGTCGCCGCGAGACGCCGTGATGCAGCCTTCCGTACCTCACCGCCGGCTTCCACACGTGTCCATCGCCGCCATCGGCCCGCAAGTCGGCCGGTTGATCGAGCGTCACATGGATAGCGCGTTTCGACGGTGCCTGGCTGGGCCGCGCTGCACGTTCAATCGCGATTACCTGCGCCTTGTCACGGGCGAATCCCACCCATTTGGCAACTTCGCGCTGATCGGCGACACCTCCGATCCGGGCGTCACGAACGAAGCTGTCGCGTCGCTGCTGGCTTGCAACGCACCTTCCGCGGCGCTGTACGTCGGCACGCCGACGGCGAGTGTCGTCGAGCGACTGCATGGCCATGGCTTCGAAGCGCACGGCACAATGCCGGCCATGGTCGTCGAAATCGACCGGCTTGCACCGACGCTTCTGCCCCCAGGCTATACGCTCGAGCGCGTCGGCAGCGGGGCGGCCGGCGACGCGTGGGTGGAGGCGTTTGCCGCGGGGTATGAGTTGCCGCACGCGGTGGCGGAGGTGTTTTCGCCTGGCGCGGTTGGCGCCACGACGGACGCGGCGGCGTCATTGCAGTACTTTGCCGTGATGAAGGCCGGCCGAATGGTATGCACGTCGATGGTGTTCATGGCGGACGGTGTCGCAGGTGTCTACTGCGTCTCCACGCGGCCCGAGGAGCGCGGCCTTGGGCTGGCGGCGCACGCCACGGCTGAGCCGCTGCGCATGGTGAGGGATATCGGTTTTCGCGTAGGAGGGTTGCAGTCGTCACCAATGGGGGTGAGCGTATATCGACGGCTGGGGTTCGAGACGGAGGGGGAGATCGCGTTATATGTGAGGATGGGGGGCAAGTGAGCGACGCGCGGCGCTGGCTGGTGCGGTCTGCGGCGAACGACCGCGAGTGTCGGCGGTTGGCGCGTCGGGAGCGAGGTGCGCTCTGGAACGCGAGGGAAAGTCGGTCCGAGCAACCTGCCGTCTGATATTACATGTAGGACGCCCGGGCGCGCGTAGATGCCCAATTGCCCCAATCGCTTGCGGAACGCGCGAGCCTTCGCGCTTCTGATCGCGATCACCTTCAGCACGGTGCTCTACGGGGCGGTGGCGGAGCGGCAGCAGCTGTATCGGAGCGGCGCGATCGTTCTGTCCATGGCGGCATTTGTCGTGATGTTCGTCTTGACGCGGGCGGCGATCATCAAGAGTCGGCGGCTGTGATCGCAGGTTCGTCAACAGCAAGTTGCCGGCCGTGCACGGTGCAAGCACCCTTCGTGCTTACGCCCCGCCGCCCCACCAGCGTGATTTCTTCTTCGTCGGGGTGGCTGACGTGCCCACGGCATCGCCGCCGCGCTCGCTCTTGATCCGCTCCAGCAGCTCGGCATCCGTCTTGCGCCCGCCGGTCAGGCGGCGCAGCACGCGCAGCTTTTCCAGCACTTCCGGGCTGACGCGAGACTCGTCCACCATGCCGTCGGCCTTGAGGCTCGCGGCCGCGAGGTCAGCCGAATCACCGACCGGCACGCGCGCCGCGGCCGCGGCGGCGGCGATGTCCGCCGAGTCGCCGACCGGCGCTCGAGGCGCTGAATCATCCTTCTTTGACGCCGGTTGGGCGGCTTTGCTGCCGGTTGCGCTGTTCTGCCTTTCTCCAGGCGCAGCGCCGTTGCGATCGGCGGGCCTGTCGCCTTTCGCTGCTCTGCCGGTGCCGCCTCCAGCCGCGGAAGGAGCGGGTGCAGGCGTCATGTTGGCCGACGCGGCCGCACTGCTTCCGGCCGCGGACGGCGCAGCCTGCGTTTGTGCGGCCGACATAGCGGCGGCGTGCTCGCTGAGCAGCGCCGACAGCGGGTTGGCGGGGGCGCCCGCCGCTCCACCCGAGGCGTTGAACATCGCGGCAATGCCGCTGAATGCATCCTGGAACTTCGCGAGCGCCTGTTCACGCGCCGCGGCAGCCTGTTCACGCGCGGCGACGGCCTCGTCGCGCTGCGTCAGCTCCTGCGCCTGTTCAACCATCTGCGACTCACGCATCTGCAATTCAGTCTGCAGCGCGGCGAGCTGCTCCTCACGCTCGGCGACTGCGCGTTCGCGATTGGCGAGGTCGTCAAACTGCTGTTGAAACGCGGCGCGGTCCTGCGCGAGTTGTTGAGCGTCCTCGTCCACCTGCGCGCGGCGCTTTTCGATCTCGGCTTCGCGCTCGGCGACTTCGCGACGAAGCGCTTCAGCGGCCTGCTCGGCGGCAGCCGCCTTGTGCTGGGCATCGGCAGCGGCCTGGGCAATTCCATCCAGCTCGGCGCTGCGCGTCTCGATCTGCGCCTGCTGCTCGCGCAGAGCCTTCTCCGCGGATTCAAGCTCGGCACGCCTGGTGGTGAGTTCGGATTCGAGGCGGGTAAGCTGGTCAACCTGCTGCTCGAGCGCCTGCTCGCGCACGGACAGCTTCGCGTTGCTCTCGCCGAGGCTGTTGTGCTGCTCGGCGAGCGACGACATCTGCTCGCGCAACAACCCCTCGATCTCGTCGAGTTGCTGATACGCCGTCGCAAACTGGACCGACAGCCCGGAGATTTTTTCCCCGAGCGCACCCAGCGGCGTCGCTGCGCCGTCCGCGGCCGGTTTTGCGTCCGCGCGGATTTCGGGCTTGTTGCCCATGGGATTCCTCGCAATACCGGTCCTCGCCGGCCCGATCCGACGGTGGAAGCTGCCGCATCGTGCCGATCCGGGACCCCCGGATGCCTCGCTCCATGTCACACTGCCCGGCTGCGACGGGCCGCAGGCGGGCGCACGGCGCACCGTCGCGCTTCCCGCACGGCGCACCTGACTCCCGGATTATGAAATACGTTTCGTGCGCGGTTTGAGGGCGACCACAGAACGCTCGGATCCCGTGGCGGGGGACGGCGGTGCGACCGATAGCACACGTATTTCAAGCCGTCTTTCGATGCGCGGGTCGCCCGGCTTTGTCACGCGCGCCGGCTTGCTCTATCTTGCGCCTTGCGGCGTCGCGTCGGATGCCGATCACCTGCCCCTTCGCCCGCGCTCCACCGGATGCGACCATGCGCCTCGATCGCGAAGCCGTCCCGTCCGAAAACGCCGGCGAAGGCGGCCCATCCGCCGCCGGATCGCGCTTTGCGGGGGACGCCGCCTACTACTTCATCGTCAACGGCGTGATGAACGTCGCGAACTACGCCTTCCTGCTGGTGGCCGTCCGCACGCTGACCAAGCCCGAGTTCGGCGTGTTCAACGCGCTGCTTGCACTGCTGACGCTCTCAACGGTCATGATGAACTCGCTGCTGCTGCACGTCGCGCGGCAGGTCGCACGGATCGAGCCGGCGGAACGACCGGGATACTGGCGGGCGTCGCAGGTGCGCCTGGCCGGCGCGGCCATCGCGGGTGGCGCGGCGGCCGCGATTCTGACGCCGGCGGCGTGGTCGGTTCTGGGGGCGACCGCGGGCGAGTGGGGGGCGATGCTGGTTGCGGCGGCGGCGCTGTTGTTTGTTTCCGCGGTCAGCGGGATCGCCACCGGCTTGCAGCGGATGCGCCTGCACGCGAATGCCAACCTGGCGGGCGCGCTTGTGAAGCTGGCGATCGGCGCGGCTTTGCTGGCGGCTGGCGGCGGCGTCAGCGCGGCGCTGGCCGCCTACGGCGCCGGACTGCTGGTCTCGTACGCGCTCATAACGCGCGGAATGCGCAGCGCGCTGGGCGTCGTCGAGCATCCTTCGACCGAGCACGATCCAGACAGTGTGATTCCAGCGCCGTTCCATGCGGTTGTGCGGTCTCGCGAAGACGCCCGGCGGCCGGACGCGCTGCGGCCGGGATTCGTCGCGGCGTACCTGGGCCTGGTAGCACCCTTCTGCCTCGACCAGGTATTCGTGCAGGCGCTGGTGCGCCCGCTCAGCGGGGATTACGCGGCGCTCTGCACGCTGGCGAAGATCGTGTTTCTGTGCGTCGGGCCGCTGCTGCTCGTGATGTACTCGCACGTCAGCAGTGCCGACAGCGACGCCGCGCGGCGACGGCGGTTGCTAAGCGGCACGCTGGTGGCCGTGCTGCTGATCGGCGGACTGCTGGCGGGGGTGCTCGCGGTGCTTGCTCCGTGGTTGACGCATCTCATGCTCGCGCCGCAATACGCGCATCTCGCTCCACTCGTGGGGCTGCTGGCCGCCGGTACGCTGCTGCACGCCGTGGCGCACACGCTCGGGCTATACTCGCTGGCGCTGGGGCGCTGGAGCGGGCTGCTGGCCTCGGGTGTGATCCCCGTGGCGCAGGCGGCGGCAATCGCGCTGGCGCCTGCCAACCTGACAGTGCTGGTAGCCATCCAGTGCGGCGCGTTCGCGGCGCAGGTCGTCTTTACGGGAGCGGCCGTGCTGCGCGGAACCGGAAGAGCGCCGGAATGACAATCGTTTACCTGCATCCCCATTTCAGTAGCCCGGGCGGCGCGGGACGATTTGTCCTCGAGACGGCCTCGCGGCTGGCCGGCCGAGGTCACGATGTACACGTCGTGACCATTCGCGCCGATGCCGCCGTCGTGGGCGGCGCGCGCGACACAATCCGCTTTCACGAGTTAGGCGGTCCACTGTCGTCTTCGCTCGCGTTCTGGGTCGGTTTTCGCGCCGGTTGTCGCCGGCTGGCACGAATACTCGATCAGTGGCCCGATGCGATCGTATTTGCTCAGCCCTTCCCGGCGAATTGGTGGGGGTTTCACGTCAAGCGCCGGAGGCCCGAGTCACGGCTGGTGTGGTACTGCCACGAGCCTTCCGCGTTCATTCACTCGCGAGCATGGATTGGTGCGATTCCGGGATTGATGAAGCGCACGCTGGCCCGCCTGCTAAACCCGCTGCTCCGACGGATCGACCTGGCATCCGCACGGCACGTTGACCTCGTGTACACGAATTCCGATTACACCCGCGCGTACGCCCGGCGGGTGTACGGGTACGCCGAGCGCCTGTGTCGCACGGCGTATCCCGGTGCGGACGGCCGGTTTCGCGCCGCTCCCGCGCTGCCCCGCCCGCGGCGGGTCGTGACGATCGGCCGACTGACGGCTTTCAAGAACGTGGACGTAATCATCCGCGCGATGGCGCGGCTGGCGGGCGAGAGCACGCGCGGCGCCGAACTGCACATCATCGGCGAGGGCGACGCCCGCCCCGCTCTCGAGCGCCTGGCGGCGGAACTCGGCGTTGCCCGGCAGGTGGTGTTTCGCGGTCGCCTCGACGACGCGGAGCTCGTGGCCGCGCTTCAGGAATCGCGGGCGTTCGTGTTGGCGTCGGTGGACGAGCCTTTCGGGCTGGTGGCGGTGGAGGCGATGGCGTGCGGAACGCCGGCGGTGGTCGTCGGCAGCGGTGGCCCGGCCGAATCCGTCGTGGATGGCGTGAGCGGGTTTCATGTGCCGCCGCGCGACTATCAAGCGCTGGCCGACCGGCTTAAGCTTCTGCTCACGGACGATGTCTTGATGGCGCGCCTGTCGGAGGGTGCGGCGGCGCGCGCGGCGGTGTTTGACTGGGAGCGCACGGTGGATGAGCTGGAGGCCGGCTTCGCGGAGCTGGCGCAGCGCGCGTCGCGGAGCGAAAAGGCCGACGGACGGGTGTTGCGGCCGGGTGCGGAACAGGGATGAACGACTACCGAACTTACCTCGAATCGATCTACGATCCCCGCACGTTCGCGCGGAAGGTCAACTACATCCGCTACAACTTCGGCGCGGATTTCTCTGCGGGGCAGCGCGTGCTGGAGATCGGGCCGGGGCTGGGGGAGTTCATCACGTATTGCAACCGCGTCGGCATCCACGACGTGGACATCATCGACCGCGACCCCGGAATCGCGGAGTACATCCGCGCCAAGTACCGCGTGGAGAAGTTGTGGACGGCGTCGGCGGAGGACATCCCGACGATCGAGAGCGAGCTGCGCTCGTATGACCGTATCTTCATGCTGCACATCCTGGAGCACGTGCGCAAGGACCTGGTCGTTCCGGTGATCCAGTCGCTCTACCGCCGATTGAACCCCGGCGGACTGCTGATCATGATCATTCCGAACGGCGGAACGCCGCTGGCCGCGGTGGAGCGATATCACGACTTTACGCACGAAGGGGCGTTTTCCGAGAACTCTCTGCGACAGATCGCGCAAATGGCCAACCTTCCGGAGAGCACGGCCGAGGTCCGCGGCTATTTCATCCCGCCCTACGAGTTGATCAACCTGCCGCGCATCGCGGTGCAGAAGGCGCTGCACCTGCTACTCAAGCTCATGATGATCGCCAACGGATCGACCCACCTGAAGATCTACACGCCGCACCTGGTGCTTCGAATCCGGCGAGGCGGCGCATGAGGCGCGAGGCGGCCCGATGAGTGATTATCTCCAGTATCTCGAGGGTATTTACGGCGAGAAGAGCTTTCAGCGCAAGCTGGGCTACATCGAGCACAACTTCCGCCGGTTGTTTTCCCCCGGGCAGCGCGTGCTGGAAATCGGCCCGGGTTTTGGCGAGTTCCTGACGTTCTGCAACCGCGTCGGCATCACCGACATCGACATCATTGACCGCGATGCGGGCGTCGCGCGCCACGTGGCGGAAAAATACAACGTTCGCCACCTGTGGATCGCGGAAGCGGAGGATCTGGCGCCGATCCGCGGCGAGCTTCGCCGCTACGATCGCATCTTCCTGATGCAGATCATGGAGCACGTGCGCAAGTCAGCGCTGATTCCGCTGCTTCGGACGCTTTACGCGCAACTGAATGCCGGCGGTGCGCTGATCATTACCGTCCCCAACGGCGGTACTCCGCTCGGCCTGGTGGAGCGCTACAGCGACATTACGCACGAGAACGTGTTTTCCGAGCTTTCTCTGCGCCAATTGGCGTCCATGGCGGAACTGCCGCACGCGCGCGTCGAAGTTCGCGGCTTCTGCATCCCGCCCTCAGACCTGCTCAACATTGTCCGCATCGGCGTGCAGAAGCTGCTCCACACGGCGGTGAAGCTGGTGATGATCGCCAATGGCGGTGTGTATTTTCAGATCTACCACCCGAACATCACGCTGATCGTCCATCGAGAGGCATGAAGCGCACTGCTGCCGATCCGGCAGCGGCGGCGCGGCCGGGCAGCGCAGGCGGGGCCGGGTATTCAATTGCCTCTTCACGCCGGACCGCGGCCAAGGTTTGCCACGTCCCACAAGAGGCGACCGCGACTTTCATCCGCCGCTGAGCCGCTTGGGGGCGTGCGGCTCATTCGCGGCCCTCCGCACCAACTCGGCCTCGGCCGCGATAAAACCGAACGACGGCCACGAGTCGCCGGCGACGATCCGCTCAAACCACGTCCCGGCGCGATCCGGCTCGTCGCACAGAAGGTAGGTCATGCCGATCGCCAGCCCCCAGTGCTCAATGCCTTCCGATTCGCTTGCGGCGCGAAGTGCATCCTCCAGCGAGCGCCTTCCGGCGAAAAGCTCCAGCCGATCGCGATAGGCGTGATTCTCGATCACATCCATGCCGGGTTGGATGCGTGCCAGCAACTGCTGCGCCTCTGACGTGCGGCCGCTGCGGGCGAGGGTGAGGTAGTACCAGTGCGCGACGGCGACGCGGCTGTCGTCGTTGTGACTGTGCGTCCACGCGGTTTGCCACGCTGCGGCCGACTCCGCCCAGCGGCCGCGCAGATACTCGGCCAGCGCCAGGTGGTACCAGACGTTGAAGTGCAGCGTGGAGCGCGGCTGGTTGCGGGCGTTGGGTTGGCCGTCCGGCTCGATGGCGTCGGGATGACCCGCGATCAATTCGGTGGCGCGGCGCAGGTCGCGCACTGCGGCGTCGAAGCGCCGCAGGCTGATCAGGCGGTGGCCGCGGTGGCGCAACGGCTCGGCGCGGTTCGGGTGCTTCGCGGCGGCGTCGCTGAAAGCGGCAACGGCTTCTTCCATTCGCCAGAGGTAGCCCAGCCGCCGGCCGTGCCAGAGGATGGCGTCAAGGTCGTCGGGGTGAGCCTCGCGATGTCGCCTGGCTTCGTCGAGGTCGCGCAGCATGGCGGCCTGTCGCTCGGTGGGCGGGCTGGTGATGACGATCGGTGCAAGCGCGCGGCCGAGCGGAGACTGCGGCGTGTCAGCGCGCTGGGCGGATGCACAGCCGACAAGCGGCAGCAGACAGATCGCGATGACGACTGCGCCGAGCGCGCCCAGTGCGGGGCGTCTGGTGGAACCGCGAGGTCGGCTGTCACGGGTCATGGTGGCTCCGGAGTCGCCAGCCGGGCTGGCGCACTTGCGGGGGCATTGATCCGGCTGCGGCGCGGCGCATGGTACCCGACGCAGCGCGGGGTGTCGGCGGCGCAAGTCAGCGGTCGCGATTCACCGCCCCGCGCGGGGGACGTGCTGATCAATCAGGATCGGATTGCCATCCGGATCGACGATGGTGATGTGCGCCGGCCCCGTCGCGGATTCGTCCGTGGCGGACGTGATCGCGATTCCAGCCTCGCGCAGCATGCGCTGAATGTCGCGCACGTCGTCGAACTCGGGCAGCGTGTTCGCGTGGCGATCCCAGCCGGGGTTGAATGTCAACAGGTTTCTTTCGAACATGCCTTGGAACAGGCCGATGGTGCAGGTGTCGTCCTGCAGGATCAGCCAGTTCTGGGCGGCGTCGCCGCCCATGGTGCGGAACCCGAGCTTTTCATAGAACTCACGCGAAGCGGCAAGATCCTTGACGGCGAGGCTGACGGAAAAGTTGCCGAGTCGCATGGGTGTCTCCTGTGTTGTGGGGCTGGCGGCGGCGGTTCTGGATGTCGCGGAATGTTCCGTTGGGTCGGTGGCGGCGCACCCCACGGACAGCGCTGCGAACAGAGCTACTATGATGATTCGGTTCACGGCTGGCTCCTGACGGCGTGCGGGCCGCGAAGGCATGGTACCGATCGGGAACAGGAGGGCTTGCCAAATCTTGCGAATCTCATCGAAGCGTCGGGCGCCCCGTTCTGTCACGTCAGAGACGTACCTGGAACGGGTCAATCTCGCGATAGACCGGCTTGTCGGGCGGCTGCACGAGCCGATCCGGCTGCGCGACCTGGCCGAAGCGGCGAGGATGTCCCCCTTCCACTTTCACCGTGTGTTCCAGGCGCTGGTCGGTGAGACGCCCGCGGAGTTCGTGAAGCGATTGCGCATCGACAAGGCGCTTGGCATGATGGCGCGGCCGAAGCCGCCGTCGCTGACTCGCATCGCCATGTCCTGCGGGTTCGGTTCGTCGTCAGATTTCACGCGGAACTTCCGGCAGCGCTTCGGTGTGCCGCCCAGCGCGTTTGATATCCGGGCTTGGCGCCAAACCCACGGCGAAGAGTTGTTGACGGACATCGATCGCTCGCCCTTCGTCTCGAAGCTGCCGGCGCGGGCAAACCCGGACTCATTCCAGGTTCGAATCCGCGAGTTGCCCGCGCGAACTGCGGCATATATCCGCGTGTCCCGGCCATACGAAGGCGATCGCGTGGTGAAGGCTTTCGGCCGACTGATGGACTGGGCCGAACGTCACGACCTGGCGGACGGGCAATGGCTCGGCTACCAGTGGGACAACCCGGAGGTTACCGCGCTCGAGGAGTGCGCGTACTACGCGGCGGTCGTGGCGGACCGGTTTGATCCCCGCGGGGAAATCGGGCGATATCGATTCCCGCCGATGCGGGTGGCCGAGGTCGAGATCCGCGGCGGGATCGAGCTGGAGCTTCGGGCGCTGCAGTGGTTGTACGGATCGTGGCTGCCCCGCAGCGGACATGAGCCGGATGACCAGCCGGCTTTCGAGGCGTTCATCGGCCGGCCGCTGGCCCACGGCATGACGTACTTTGAGCTGTATGCACAGGTGCCGCTAAGGCGCGCGTGAGTTCGAAGCCGTGTCCCGCAGGAGAGTGTACGCCGGCGGGCGCCCCGACCATCACTCTTCTTCCGCCACGGGACAGCGCAAGCTCTTGTCAAACATCCCCGAGCGGTCGAAGCAGCAGGGGCGCCGCTTGCCCGATGCCAGCATGTCGCATGCGGTTTCGATGCGCTTTGCGCGGGTCTCGGGCTTCTTCGGGGAAACGATCCAGTGGATGAAGTCACGGCGGGCTGTGGGGGTGATGGCCGACCACGTTTCGCGCGCTGCCGCGGAAGCGGCGGTGAGCGCCTTTTTCAGGTCCGGCGGCAGCTCGGGTTCAGGTTCTGTCTTCGTTGGCTGAATCTCCAGCGTGACCGTGTCGCCCGCCGACGCGCCGGCTGCCTTGCTCACCTCCCGGGGCACCTTGAGCCAGTGGCCGCCTTGTCCGTCCGGGTCCAGCGTAGCCCGAAATGGAGCGCCATTCAGGGTGCCTTCGACCGACACCATGCTTCGCGAGGGGAGCCGGCGGCTGGCTTCGCCGGGCAGCTTCAGAAAGGTCCATGCAGCGCCTTTGGCCTCGCCGCCCGGTCGCAGGAGTTTCGTCGAGAATCGGATGCTGGATGCCGGCCGCCTGGTCATGGGATGAGATCGTATCGGCTGATGACACCGGACGAATAGCCCGCAATCCTCGGCGACGGCGCATGCGACGGAAACGCCTTCTTTCGGCGCCGGCGCCTGCCGGTCATTGATTCAGCGCCGCCGCCGTACGGGTACGGCGATCTCCGTGTTGACGATCGCCAGGTCAGCGGCCACGCGGTTGACGCGGTAAAACTCGATGCACGGCAGGCCCACGCAGTCCAGCGACGGGTTGCTCCGCACGCGACGAAACACTTCCTCGTATGCGGCTGGTAGCGAATCGAACGGCCCGACGCTGGTGGTCAGCGCGAACAGGCCGCCCGGAAGGTGCTGATGACCGACGCCACCGCTCGCTCCCGCCTCACCCCTGCCGGAACGGAATTCCGCCGGGACGCGGATGGCCGCGTCGAAACGTAAGTTCTCGGGCGCCGTGATTCCCGGCGCATCGTGAGCAATGCCGAGCAGGACATGCGGCGCCGGGATGTCATTTCGGCGTGCCCAGTCGATCAGCTTGTCCCACGATTCGATCGGCACCTGTTCATACGGGCCGGTGTGGCGGATGAATGCCAGCGACATCGGTTGCAAGCCGCGCACGACCGTGCTTGAGAGCGACACCGGTCTCGCGGCATCGACGCGCTGCGGCAGGTCCTGCTCGGGCGTCCGGGAGGCGGGGGTGGTGGAGGTGGGCAGCCTTCCCTCCCGGCGGAACGCGTGCGGCGAGACGCCGAACCGCCGGCGAAAGGCGCGGCTGAACGTCTCGTGGCTGGAAAACCCACAATCCAGCGCGATGTCGAGAATGCCGTCATCGAGCAGAACCAGCCGCAGCGCCGCCCTTTCCAGGCGCAGGCGCGACGTGTACCGCTTCGGCGTCTCCGCCATCATGCCGGCGAAGCGGCGCGCGAAGTAGGGCGGTGAGCAGCCCGCGACCGCGGCGAGCGCTTCCAATGAGAGGTTCCCGTCGAGGTTGGCCTGGATGTGTGTCAGGGAGCGTGTCAGCGCGGCCGGGTCCATGTCGAGGATCTCGCGCGATCAGGGGCACCACGTCACCGGCAGTCCCTCGCCATCCGGGCGAACACAAGGCAACGGGCGCGGGCTGCGGGACGCGCGGCGCTGACAGCGCGGCGCAGACAGCGCGGCGGACTGCTTGTGCGGTGGTGCTGGCACGGGCTGACGCCGCAACGCACCATCGCGGTAAACATCGGACGGACTCGCGCTATCGCCGCCCCGCCGCGGAATTACGGCTGCCTGCCCTGCCCTTCATCGGTATCACCGACGTTGATTCGCTTCGAGCGGTCGTGTCCGTACAGCTCCGGGTTGCGGTACTTGCCGATCTCGCCCTCCTTCTTCGGCTCCTCGACCGGAATGCGGTTGGCCTCGGCCCAGGGATCCTTGCGGACGCCGGTGACTTGCCAGGAAATCTGGGTTCGCGGCGCGCTGCTGCGGATGCGGAAGCAGTTGCGTGAGACGCCGCTCACGATCTTGGCTTGCACAAACTCCGGTCCGTCGGTCTCGTCGATGACCGTGAGCTGGTACCGGAATTCACGATTCAGCGCCTCGAACCAGTCTGGCAGTGTGACGGTGGCGTAGCCATCGGCGTCGGTGATGATGATCCCGTTATAGATGTTCATCATGTCCGGCGATTCGACGAATGAGTGGGAGAGGTACTTGTTCTCCGGGTCAAGCGGGTGGTCGATCTTGAAGGAGCCGCCGCTCTTGGAGAGCAGCCCGTTGACATCCACGGGACCAAAGAACCTTGCGGCCGTGCCTGTTCCGCCGCCGCCGGAGTCGAGGGCCTCGCCATATACGGCGACCCCTGTGTCGGCGTATGCGCTCACCGCGCGGTTCGCCCGTGTTGTGGCGCGAATCGCGCTGGAGCCGCCGGCGCTCGAGTTGTTGTCGGCGAAGATCGCGGATGCGGGCCAAGTCGTGAACGTGGACATCGAACTCTCGCCGGTTCCGGCATGCGCCCGAAACGCATGTCCTCCGGTTGCTCCGCCGTTTGTGTTGCGCATGCGCATGACCGGGGCTGAAAAGACATCCCGCGAAGCCTCCACGTCGAGCCGAGCGGTGGGAGCCGTGAGTCCGATCCCCACGTCGCCCGCGGAGCTGATCCGTAAGCGCTCCACGTTATTCGTGAAGAACTGCAACAGGCCGTCGGCAGTGCTGAACATCCCGGAGTCGTTGTCGCCGCCGGCGCTCCCGAACGCGTAGCCGTTATTGTTGACGCCCGAGCCGCCCGGGGTGCCTCCGCGGACACGAATGCCGCCCTCGACCTGCAGGCTGTTGCCGGGCGTGGTGGTTCCGATGCCGACATTGCCGTTTCCCAGCACAACCATCCGGGTCGATTCGGGGTTGCCCACTTCGAACTCGATGGCGCCAGGGCTGGAGTGCGCGCGCAGGATCAGGTCGCCGTCCGCGTTGGTGCGGATTCCGGCGTTGTTGGTGATCGCGCCGCTGTCCTCCAGCAGTATCTCGCCATTGGTCACACCCGCCAGGCCGGAGATGATCAGCCCCGTCACCTGAAGCGCCGACTGCGGTGTGTTGGTTCCGATGCCGACGTTGCCGCCGCTGTAAAAGACGTTGCTGCCCGACGTGCCCCAGGGCGCTGCCGAAAAGAGGGCATACGGCGCCGCGGTGACGGGCTGACGCGGCGCGAGCGTCGTAAAGGCCCCCGCCCCCGCAGGGCTGCGCACCGCGGCTTCGATCCAGCGGGCCTGGCCGTTAAAGGCCGCGGCCCCGAAATCGAGGTCGATGGCAAACAGGCCGTTCACAACGGCGACGTTGTTGATCGCCACCGCCGTTCCGATCGCGTTGCCGTCCATGGCGGCATCGAAGAGCCGAAACTCGAAATCGGCCGTGCTGTCCAACGGCGCGCCGCCGGACTTCAACTGCCCCTGGTAGGTGACCGACGCTCCTGGTAGCTGAGCATGCACTGTGGCGGCCGAGAGCATGCCGGCCGCGAGAATCGCCAGCAGCCCTCTGAAGCGATCCTGCTGGGATGAATAACCTGTTCGCATTCTTTCCGTCCTTCGCAGAGTGGTGTGAATCCGATGCGACCGCGCAGGCGGAACGTCACATCGGCGGCGTCGAACGAGGATCCGTCCGGCCCGTCAAAGTTCCCGAACATCGTGAGACGCCGCCCGTCCGGCCGTCCGATGAGCGGCGGGTTGCGGCCCGTCGGTTTATAATACCGAGCGGCATCGGCGATCGAGCCGTCGCTGTGGCCAAATTTGCCCGACCGGTTTCGCCCCAACGGGGCAACATAGCCAAAGCCCAGGGCAACGCCCTGGGGTTGTCACCGCGCCGTGCGTTGCAGCCCTGAAAGGGCGTTCAAATCGCAGACGTACCGCGATAGCGGCGTTGGGGCGCCCCTTCAGGGCGTGCAAGTGCGCCGGACACGACACCCAGGCCGTTGCCCTGGGCTGAAGTTGGGGTGCGCCGTTGGTGCGGGCTGAAGTTGGAATGCACCCTTGGTGCGGCGGCGATTCAGCTCCACTCGCGCGATGCGCCGCCAGCCCCACCCGCACGATGCACAGCCGGGCGCAACGGGGCAATATTGCCATAGCTGAGGGCAACGCCCTGAGTTGCCTTCACCCGAAGCGCGCTACGCGGCGTTGCGGGCCGCAACCAGGCCGCCGCCGTAGGCCGCCGCCAGCTTCGTAACCAGCGAGGCGGCGACCAGCATCCACATTTTTGCTGGAATGCACTCCTTCGCCCCTGCTGCCAGAACAATGCCGAGGTCGATGACGGCGTAGCCCAGCCAGACGACGAGCGCCGCCTTGACCCCGATCGGCCCCTGCGATCCCGCCCAGCCTGCGACCCAATATCCCGCCAGGAACATAAGCGGCACACCCGCGACGATGCTGCAATACGGGGCGGCGACCTTGATGTGCTCGTCGTAGAAATTCTTCGGGTGGCCCGGGTTGATCACATGGCCGTACACGACCATGTACAGAATGCTCACCACGAAGTTCGAGACCATGACCAGCAGCGAGACGCCCACCAGCGAAGCGATTCGAACGAGTGTCATGACGCGTCCTCTATGAAAGATCGTGCCGCTACCGCAGCGCCCGCCCGATGTTACCGACGCGCCGGCGCAGTTCTTGACGATTCTTGCGCGCTCTCCCGGCATGGTCCGACGGCGAGCCGATCGGCGGCTTCACGAATTGCTCGTGCGAGGTGAGCTTCCGGTGCGCACCCCCGGCAGTGGAACCATCCGGCATGCGCACGCGCGATGTGCTTCCCGCTGGCGGGGCCCGGGAAGGGGTTCTCGCACCATTACGACGCACCAGAAGGCGATGCGGCTGCTGGATTTATGTGAAATGCTAGAAAAGCCCAAATCCCGCTGCCGGCCGCGACCGCGACCAACAACGGGACTTGTGTCTACGATTCGATCGGGGTGACTGGATTCGAACCAGCGACCTCTTGGTCCCGAACCAAGCGCTCTAAACCAGGCTGAGCTACACCCCGTGCGCTCGTTCCGCGCCGGATCGGTGATGATACCGCTAATCCGGCCTTACGCAAGCCGAGGCGATGGCCGAAAAGTCCTCCGAGCGCACGGAGCTTGCCGGGCCATCACACGCTCCGGAATAGCAAAATTGGACGAAATGGGAGCGGTGCCGGGGACGTCGTGATGATCAGCGCGAGCCGTCAGCCGGTCGTGGCACGCGTCCGCATCAGCTCCAGCCGCAGCAGGTTCATTGCCGCCGTAGCCGAACGCTCGCGGATCGCGTCGCGCGTTCCGTCCGCCCCCAGCTGAAGGCGCTCCACACTCGTCGCCGCTGCCGTGGAGAGTCCCACAAAGATAGTTCCGACCGGTTTTTCCGCGCTGCCGCCGGTCGGTCCCGCCACGCCCGTAATGCTCAACGCGTGCGTGGTGGAGAGGCGCGTGCGCGCACCCTCAGCCAAGGCCGCGGCCACCTCGGCGCTCACTGCCCCGTGCCGCGCGATCAGCTCGACCGGGACGCCCAGCAGTCCGGACTTGAGCGTGTCTGAGTAGCAGATCACGCCGCCGGCGAACCAGCGGCTCGCGCCCGGCTCATCCGTCAGCAGCTTGCCCAGCAGGCCGGCCGTGCAGGACTCGGCGACGGTCAGCATCCCACTTTCCTCGATCAACATTCGTCCGATCGCACCTGCCAGCGTTTCGTCGTCGCGCCCGAAGACCAGCGGCCCGAGCCGCGCACGTAACTCGGTCTCGGCTTCATCCGCGAGGCGCGTCGCCGTAGCGGAGTCATCGGCGGTCGCATTGATGCGAACGCCGACGATGCCGAGCCGGGCGGTCGTGCCGATTTCGGGGTTGCGCCCGCGAGCCATCAGATCGCGAATTTTCGCGCCAATCGCCGCCTCTCCCTCGCCAATACAGCGCAATTGGCGCTGCAGCACGACACCGGCGGCCGTCGGCAGTCGCGGCGCGACCTCCATGTCGAACATCGCCTTCATTTCGCTCGGCACGCCGGGCAGAGCGAAGACTGGCGTTTCACGCAGACGCAGGTAAATACCGGGGGCGGTGCCGCATGTGTTCGGCAGGGCCTCCGCGCCGATCGGCAGCAGCGCCTGGGCAAAATTGCCCTCGTGCATGGATCGCCCGCGGGCGTGAAAATACTCGCGGATGCGGTCGAGGCTCTCGGCGTGTGGCTCGAGCGGTGTGCCGGCCGCGTCGGCCAGGGCTTGCCGAGTCAGGTCGTCCTCGGTGGGGCCAAGACCGCCCGTGATCAACACCAGGTCGGCGTGCGAGGCGGCGGCGTCGAGCACGCCGAGAATGTCGGCCAGTTCATCGGCGACGGTCAGGTGCCGGACGGCCCGGATGCCGCGGGCGCTGAGGCGCTGTGCCAGCCACGCCGCGTTTGTATCAACGGTTTGCCCGAGTGTCAGCTCGGTGCCGATCGAGATGATCCACGCCGTGCGCATCCGCAATCCTGATGCCGGCAGCGCCCGGCACGATATCCTTATGGTTCCGGCCCGTCGCGATGGTCCTCAACGGGTGTGACGGCTGTCCGCTGGGTCGAAAGTGTGTCGCAGGCGAACCGTCACGACAAGGGCGAAGATGTCGAATTCACGGACGACGGCGAAGGCGGGGGCGGCGGGCGGGCCGCGTCCCGCCGAGACCACTCTTCTCAGCGGACAGGCTGTGCCGGCGCATTTCGGCGATCCGCACGCCGAGGCGGGGGCGGCTCGAGTCGATGCGACCATGTTCGACCGCAGTGATCGGGCGCTGTTGCGCGTGGAAGGCGCGGATCGTCAGGCCTGGCTGCACAACCTCCTGACAAACGACATCAAGCGATTGACGCCGGGGCAGGGGTGCTATGCGTTCGCCTGCGACGTGCGCGGGCGGGTACAATTCGATCTCAATGTGCTGTGCGATTCCGACGCGCTGGTTCTGGATTCTGCCGCGGATCGGCGCGAATTGCTGCACAAGTGGCTGGATCGATACCTGTTGTCGGAAAGGGCGACGATTGCGACCGAGGATAGCCTCGGGCGGATCGGGCTGAGCGGTCCGCGGGCAGTCGAGATTGTGCGGGCGATTGCCGGGGAGGCGGCCGCGGCGCTTGCGGAGTTCGGGCATTGCGAGTTGTCGGGTGCGAGTGCCGGCGAGCGGCTGGTTCGTCATGATTTTGCGGGCAGCGTGGGGTTTGAGCTTCTGGTGCGGGATATCGGCGCCTGGTGGGAGCGCCTGGCGCGAGAGCATGGCGTGCGGCCCGCGGGGCTGATCGCGCTTGACGCGCTGCGGATCGAGGCGGGAATTCCGTGGTACGGGCGCGAGATTGACGAGCGGACCGTCGCGCCGGAGTCGGGGCAGATCGGTCGAGCGATCGTGTATGACAAGGGCTGCTACCTGGGGCAGGAGATCGTCGAGCGGATGCGCTCATTCGGGAATCCCGCCCGCAGGCTGGCGCGGATGCGCGTGCAAGGAGACGCAGATTGCGACATTCCGGCGCCATTGACGCTGAACGGCACGGAATGCGGACGATTGACGTCGCTGTCGGCGCTGGGGGATGGCGCGACGCGCGCGGGGCTTGGGTTCGTGCGTTTCGCGATCGCGCCGGGAGCGCTGTTAGTCCTCGGTGAATCGGGGCGCGAAGTGCAACTGCTCTGAGGCGGCGGTGAAGAATCCGCACTCTGCGGATATACTTCGTTTCAGGGAGGCGCGGAGCGAACGCGGCGATCGCCAGGCGTGGGTCGATCGGGCCGTTTGCACTGCTCGAACCATTTGTCCGATATGGATTTGTGTGAGACGCGGAGTCTGTCACGAAGGGATCGGGGCGGCACGATTGGCAGGAGGCGCTGACATCCGCTCAAGACATTCGATGTTGTTCGGGTTTCAATTGCTGCTCGTAGGGGCAGCGTTGCTGTGGCCGTTGACCGGCTGCGCTGTGCATCAGCCGCGGGGGTTGGGGCTGCTGGAGCGGGTGCGCGAACCGGAGACGGGGCGGCGATTCTGGTTATACCTGCCCGAGCAGTATGTCAGCGGTACGGCCGCTGAGCGAAACTCGCGGCGGTGGCCGATGGTGGTGTCGTGTCACGGGCTCAAGCCGTTTGACAATGCCCGGCCGCAGGCACTGGAGTGGGAGGCGGAGGCTGATCGATACGGCTTCATCGTCGTCGCTCCGGAACTGCGAGCGCCGGACGTGCTGGCACAGTTCCCGGTTCGCTCGCGACACTCGGCCTTCGTCGAGGATGAGCGCTGCACGGTCGCGATTGTGGACCATGTGGTGCAGCAGTATGGCGCGGATGCGAGCAACGTACTGGCGACGAGCTGGAGCAGCGGGGGGTATCTGGCGCACTCGCTGCTGAATCAATATCCGGACAAATTCACCTGCCTGGCGGTTCGGCAGTCCAACTTCTCCGAACATGTGCTCGATTCGTCCAAGACCCCGCGCTCGCTCTATGCGCCGATCCTGATCGTGAACACCGAGCATGACGTGGGCATCTGCCTGTCGGAGTCGCGACGGGCGCGCGAGTGGTATGCCAGCCACGGCTTCAAGAACTGCGGGTGGGTGCTGGTGCGCGGGCTGGGGCATGAGCGCACGCCGGACGTGGCCGCATCGTTCTTCGCACAGGTGGCGGGTGTTCAACCGCGGACGCCGAGCGAAGCGCTGGCGCGGCGGCAGGTGATCGACGGCAACGCGGAAGGGCTGGCGGTGCTTGCGGGAACTCTGTCGCGCGGTGTGGCGAAGCGTCAGCCGGCGCTGGCATCGGCCGGTCGTCCGACTGTTGCGGAGCCGCGTACCGATCGCACAGCGATGGAGCTCAATGGCGGTGTTCGCAGCGCCGGACCGCAGGATGCGGGGCGCCCACCAGTGCGGCCGACGCCGGGGGCCGCCGGGCCGGTGGGAATCCGGCTCACGACGGCGGTGGGGATCGAGCCGCTGAATCTTGGATTTTCTGCGGATTGCCCGGCGGACTGGCTGCGCTCGGGGACATTTCTCTGGTCGCTCAACGGCGATCCGCTGTGCACTGGCAGCAACGGCCAGAAGACGCTGACGCGCCCGGGCGAATATGTGCTTGAATTACTGGTGCTGACCAGCGGCGGCGTGGAGTATCGCGCGTCGCGGACGATTCGCGTGATGCCGCAGCAGCGTTCGGCGACGGGTGCGGCGGCGTCGATGGCGCCGCGGGTGCCCTGAGTGGTGCGGTTGCGCGGCGCAACGCCCGGGTGTTCGGCGCAACGGTCGTGCGGCACGACAGCGGTCTCAGAAAATCTTCACTGCTCCGGAACATTGGCGCCGTGCGCGGATTCCGAAAACCCGCATTGCTCAGGAGCAATCGCACGGCGCGCCGCAGCTTGCCATATCTGGAACCACACGAACGGGGCTTGATCCCATGCCCGAGTTTCAACAGAACATCTGGGCGCCGTGGCGGATGGAGTACATCTCGGAACTGCACGAGGGCGATGCGCCGGCGTGCTTCCTGTGCGACTATGCGGCCAACCCGCAGCGGGACGCGGACAACCTGGTCGTGCTGCGCGGGCGTCACACGCTGATGCTGATGAACCGGTTTCCGTATACGGGGGGGCACCTGCTGATCGCGCCGCTGGAGCACGGTGGGGACTTGGCGGCGCTGCCTGCGGAAGTGGGACACGAACTGTCCGCAAGACTTGCGGATGGCTTGCGGGTGCTGGCCGATGCACTCTCGCCGCAGGGATACAACATCGGGATGAACCTGGGAAGGTGCGCGGGAGCCGGGCTGCCGGATCATCTGCACTGGCACATCGTGCCGCGCTGGGGCGGAGATACGAATTTCATGCCGGTGGTGGGGGATGTGCGCGTCATTCCGGAGGCGCTGCGGCGGACGCACGAGCGGCTGTGCGCGGCGGTGCGGAAGCTGGCGGTGGGGGGGTAGCAGCCCGTTGATAACGTCGCCGCGGCTCTGAAAAACCGCGTTTACGACAGCATCAGCAGGTTCGAAAATGCCTCGAATGGACTTCCTCAACGGACTGCCAGGGTGGGCGGGGGCGACCACACTGCGGTCATCAATGCGCGGCGCAGCAGCCTCTCACCGCTTCGTTCGGGATCCCGACCTTCGCCCCGCGTTTGCTGGCTTCTTCGACGTGAGAGCCTTTGGCTTCTGCGCACCGGTAGCCCGCTTTGCTGAACCAGCGGCCCTGGTTATCGTATCGGCTGCCGGCTTCGGCGAACCTGCCGACTGCGCCCGCGAACTGGCTGCGGGTTTCGCCGATTCGGCCGCGGGCGACTTCGATTCTGCGGATGGCTTGGCGGACTCCGCCGCAGTTTTCGTTGAATCGGCCGCGGGTTTGGCAGCGTCCGCCGACGGCTTGTCGGCCTCGGCCGCCTTTCGATAGGACTCGCTGCGATAGTCGGTCTGGTAGAACCCGCTGCCCTTGAAGATCACGCCTGCGCCGATGCCGAGCAAACGGCGGAGCTTCTGCTTCCCGCAGGATGGGCATTTGCGCAGCGGGACCGCCGTGATGGACTGGAATTCCTCGAATCGATGGTTGCACGCTTCGCAGGCGTATTCGTAGGTTGGCATGTCTGTTCTCCCCGGTATCAGCCGGATGCCGGGCCGGTCGAGATCACCACCTTCGCGGCCCGCAGCACGCGATCGTGCATGCGATAGCCGCGTTCCAGTTCGCGCAGCACGGTGCCCGCGGGTACGTCGGCGCTGGGCTGCTGCATCAGCGCCTGATGGAGATCGGGGTCGAAGGGGCGGCCCTCGGCCTCGATCGGCCGTACGCCGCGCCGCCGCAGCAGATCGAGAAAATGCTCGGTGGTGATTCGTACACCATCGGCGATGGCGGCGGAATCCGCTCCCTGGGCCGCGGATTGCTGCGTGCGGGCGAGGTCGTCCAGCACGACCAGCAGGTCGCGGGCGAAATCCGCCTCCGCAAAACGCAGCGCCTCCTCCTTGTCGCGCTGCAGGCGGGACGCCAGGTTGCGTCCGTCGGCGATCAGGCGCAGATTCTTCTCGCGCAGCTCGGCCAGCTCTCGCTCAGGCGTAAGCGGGCCAGCGGAATCGCTCTCGCCGGAATGCGCGGCCGAGTGTCGCGGGTCCGCCGGACAGTCGCCGGCGCCGGAATCGGCACGCGGATCGTCTGCAGCGGCACCAGCAGTGCCGCAACCGGGCGCGGTCGGGTTGTGTTCCACAGGAGTCATGTCGTACCTCCACGATTCGGTTCTTGCGCTCGACTACGTACCTGGCAACGCGAGCGCGACCGAACGGGTGCGGCGGCGCGTTATGCGCCGGCGTCGCCCTTGCCCATCAGGTAGTCCTTCATTCGCTCGAAGAAGCCGCGCGACTCCGGCAGCGCGGTGTTGTCCTCGGTGGCGGCGAGCTGGCGCAGCAGCTCTTCCTGCTTTCGCGTGAGGCGCTTCGGAATTTCGACCAGCACCTGCACGATCTCGTCGCCGCTCCGGCCGGTGTTGATGTTCGGCAGCCCCTTGCCGGATAGCTTGAACACGGTGCCGTGCTGCGTGCCGGCCGGGATGCGCAGCGGCGCGCGGCCGGCCAGCGTCGGCACCTCGACCTGCCCGCCGAGAGCCGCCTGTGTGAAGCTGATCGGCAATCGACAGATCAGGTGATCCCCGTCGCGAACGAGGAATGGGTGTTCGGCGATGCGGATGACGCAGAGCAGGTCGCCGCGCGACTGGCCGCCGGGGCCCGGCTCCCCCTCCCCGCGCACGCGAATCATCTGGCCGTCATGGATGCCGCGCGGCACCTTGACGCTGACGACGACCTCCTTCGCGGCGCGCCCGCTGCCGCCGCAGTCGCGGCAGGGCTTGGTAATGGTCTGGCCGCGACCGGAGCACGAAGGACACTCGACCACCTGGCGGGTGACGAAGAAGCCCATCGACTGCTGGCGCTCGACCTGCCCGTAACCGCCGCAGGTCTTGCAGGGGGTGGTGCTGGTGCCGGGGGCGGCGCCGCGTCCGGAGCAGGGCTGGCAATAATCCTGGCGCTCGAAGCGCAGGGTGCGCTCGGTGCCGGTGGCGACATCCTGCAGTTCCAGCTCGAGCGCGGTCTGGATGTCCACGCCGGCCGCGCCGCGCGAGCGACCGCGTCCGCGCCCGCCGCCGAATGCTCCGCCGAGCAGCTCCTCAAAGACGCTGAAAATGTCATCCGCGCGCATGTGGGCGAAATCGTGCATCGGCACGCCGTTCAGCCCCTCGTGCCCGAAGCGGTCATAGCGGGAGCGCTTCTCAGGATCCGAGAGCACCTCGTACGCTTCCGCGGCCTGCTTGAAGTTCTGCTCAGCGCCCGGCTCGCGGTTGCGATCCGGGTGATATTTCATCGCCGCCTGGCGGTAGGCGCGCTTGATGTCGTCGGCCGAGGATTCGCGTCCGACGCCGAGCACTTCGTAGTAGTCGCGCTTGGAGGACACTGGGCAGCGATTTCCTCGATCAAGGCCGGCCGGCGGCGGCCAGCAAGCACCGCGCAGGACCAAGACGCGGATGACAAGGACAGGGGCGTCCGCCGTGCGAACGCCCCTGTCCCGTGAATCCGACTCAATGTCGAACGGACCGGCGGCGAGCGAAATCCGCGCCGCGGCGGCCACACTTCTCGGCAGGGGAGGCCGCGATTAGTGCGTCGCGCCTTCGATGCCGGCGTGCTTCTCCTCCTTGAACTCGGTGCAGATCACGTCGGTGGTCAGCATCAGCCCGGCGACACTGGCCGCGTTCTGAAGGGCGACGCGTGCCACCTTGGCCGGATCGATGATGCCGGCGTCGAACATGTCCACATACGTGCCCGCGGCGGCGTCGAAGCCGATGTTCTTGCCGCGGGTGAGAATTTCATCAATCACCACGCCGCCGTCATGACCGGCGTTTTCCGCGATCTGCCGGGTAGGGAACTCGAGCGCACGGGCGACGATCTGGTAGCCGAAGCGCTCGTCACCCTCGATTTTCTTCGCCGCGTCCTTCACGGTCTTGATGGCATGCAGGAAAGCCACGCCGCCGCCGGCGACGACGCCTTCTTCCCAGGCCGCCTTGGTGGCGTGAAAGGCGTCATCGACCAGGTCCTTGCGCTCCTTGACCTCGATCTCGGTAGCGCCGCCGACCTGCACGACGGCCACGCCGCCAGTGAGCTTGGCGAGTCGCTCCTGGAGCTTCTCGCGGTCGTAGTCGCTGGTGGTCTTCTCGATCTGTGCGCGAATCTGGGCGATGCGCGACTCGATTTCCTTCTTCTTGCCGGCGCCCTCGATGATGGTGGTGTTGTCCTTGGTGATGACAACGCGCTTGGCGCGACCCATCTGCGTCAGGTCCACGCTCTCGAGCTTCAGGCCGCGGTCCTCGCTGATGAACTCGCCGGCGGTCAGCGTGGCGATGTCGCCGAGCATGGCCTTGCGACGGTCGCCGAAGCCGGGGGCCTTGACGGCGCAGACGTTGAGCACGCCGCGCAGACGGTTGACGACCAGCGCCGCCAGTGCTTCGCCGTCGACGTCCTCGGCGATGATCAGCAGCGGCTTGCCGACGTTGAGGATCTTCTCGAGCAGCGGCACGAACTCGCGCAGCGAGCTGATCTTCTTTTCGAAGATCAGGATGTAGGGGTCTTCGAGCACGGCTTCGAGCGTGCCGGGGTTCGTAATGAAGTAGGGGCTGATGAAGCCTTTGTCGAACTGCATGCCCTCGACGTGCTCGCAGGTCGTCTCGGTGCCCTTGCCCTCCTCGACCTCGACCACGCCGTCCCTGCCCACCTTGTCGAACGCGTCGGCGAGCATGCGGCCGACGTTGCGGTCGCCGTTGGCGGATATGGTCGCGACCTTGGCGAGATCGTCCTTGCCGCGGACCTTGACGGCCTGGGACGCGATCGAGTTCACCACCAGCTCAACGGCGGAATCGATGCCGCGCTTCAGCGCCATCGGCGCCGCACCGGCGCTCAGGTGCCGCAGGCCCTCGGCGAAGATGGCCTCAGCCAGCACGGTGGCGGTGGTGGTGCCATCGCCGGCGACGTCGCTGGTCTTGCTGGCGACCTCGTTGACGAGCTTGGCGCCCATGTTCTGGAACGGCTCGGGCAGCTCGATCTCCTTGCTGACCGTGACGCCGTCCTTGGTGATGCGCGGAGCACCCCAGGATTTCTGGAGCAGCACGTTGCGCCCGACGGGGCCGAGCGTGCTCTTGACGGTGCGGGCCAGGGCGCGGACGCCGGCGAGCATCTCCTGCCGGGCGCGATCCTGGAACATCAGTTGCTTGGCAGCCATGGAAACCTCTGGTTCGGGGTTGCGGCGAGCGCTTCAGTCGCGCTCGTCGTTCATGCCGGAATCTTCACGCCTACGACAGTGGCGCGGCGCATCAGTCCTGGACGGCCAGGATGTCTGACTCGCGCAGGATGACAAACTTGGCGCCGTCGATCTCGATCTCGTTTCCGCTGTACTTGCCGTAATACACACGATCGCCGACACGGACGGACATCGTGCCGCGCGCGCCGGTGGACTCGATCAGCTTGCCGGGGCCGGTCGCGAGAACCTTGCCGACGGTCGGCTTCTCGCGGGCGGTATCGGGCAGCACGATGCCGCCGGCGGTGCGCTCCTCGGCCTCCAGCGGCTGCACGACGACGCGATCGTCGAGCGGGCGGAGGTTCAGGTTGATCGCCTTGGTGTCCTTCTTCGGGGAAGCGACTGCGGTAGCCATGCGTCTTTCTCCGTCAGGGGCGGGCGCTGACGCCCGCCGCGGTTGCTGCGCGGGCTGAAAAGCCCGCGGATACCCAGGTTGTGCCGTCGCGTTGCGACGGCGGAATCACACACAGTCAGTCGGGGCGGGTCAGGCGGAAACCTCGCACACCTGCCCGTGACGAACGGCGAGTTCTTCGCCGGGTTCGTCGACCCACAACACATACTCCCAGTCCGGCGCCGCCACGCCCACGTCGCTCGCGGGCACTTCCCGCCGGTCCACGATCAGGCCCTGCTGTCCGAGGTACGGTCCGTCCAGCAGCGCCACCAGCGAACCCAGCGGCAGCGGCACACTCTCCGTCATCGTCACTCACGAACTCCGTTTCGAATCCCTGATGCCGGACAGCGAACGCGCCGTCCGCGCTGCGGGCGGTCTACATCATGTCGTCCATGTCGCCCATGCCACCCATCCCACCCATCCCACCCATGCCGCCCATCCCGGGGCCGCCTTCGCCGCCCTTCTTCTTTTCCTGCGGCTTCTCCGAGATCATGCAGGAGGTGCTGAGCAGGATGCGGGCGACGCTGCCGGCGTTCTCCAGCGCGGTGCGGACGACCTTGGTCGGGTCGATCACGCCCTGCTTGAGCAGGTCGCCGTACTCGCCGGTGTCGGCGTTGAAGCCGAAGGCCGTCGCGCCGTTCTCCTCGACCTTCTTCATCACCACGGCCGGCTCATACCCGGCGTTGGCGGCGATCTGCCGGATCGGAGCTGTGCAGGCGGTGCGGATGATGCCAACGCCGACCTTTTCGGTGTCATCACGAAGGCGCAGGCTGTCGAGCGCCTTGCGGGCGCGAAGCAGCGCCACGCCGCCGCCGGGAACGATGCCTTCTTCGATGGCGGCGCGGGTCGCATGCAGTGCGTCCTCGACGCGGGCCTTCTTCTCCTTCAACTCAGATTCGGTCGCGGCGCCGACGTTGATCTCGGCCACTCCGCCGGCGAGCTTGGCCAGGCGCTCCTGGAGCTTCTCACGGTCGTAGTCGCTGGTGGTGACTTCGATCTCGCGGCGGATCTGCTCGATGCGGCCCTTGATCGACTTGGTGTCGCCGGCGCCCTCGATAATCGTGGTGTAATCCGCGTCGATGCGGATCTTCTTGGCCTGTCCCAGGTCGGCGATGGAGACGGAGTCCAGCTCGACACCCAGGTCCTTGAAGACCGGCTTGGCGCCGGTCAGGATCGCGATGTCCTCGAGCATGGCCTTGCGGCGGTCGCCATAGCCGGGGGCCTTCACGGCGGCGATGTTCAGAATGCCGCGTAGCTTGTTCACCACCAGCGTGGCGAGCGCCTCGCCTTCGACTTCCTCGGCGATGATCAGCAGCGGGCGCTTGGCCTGCGCGACCTTCTCGAGCAGCGGGACCAGCTTCGTGACGCTGGAAATCTTGTCCTCGTAGACGAGCACGAATGCCCGCTCCAACTCGACCTCCATCGCGTCGGGGTTGGTGACGAAGTGCGGCGACAGGTAGCCGCGGTCGAACTGCATGCCCTCGACGACCTCGATCGTCGTTTCGAGTGACTTGCCCTCCTCCACCGTGATCACACCATCCTTGCCGACCTTCTGAAAGCAATCCGCCATGATCTGGCCGATGGTGCGGTCATTGTTCGCGGAGATGGTTGCGACGTTGGTCACGTCGCTGGTCTTGGAATGGTCCACCGGGCGAGCGAGCTTCTTGAGGTCGGCCACAATCGCGCGGACAGCCTGGTCGATGCCGCGGTTAAGCGCGTTGGGGTCATGACCGGCGGTGATCGCCCGCAGCCCCTCCTTGAAGATCGCCTCGGTCAGCACGGTGGCGGTGGTGGTGCCGTCGCCGGCAACGTCGCTGGTCTTGCTGGCGGCTTCTTTGACGAGCTGGGCCGCCATGTTCTCGTACTTGTCGGTCAGTTCAATTTCTTCGGCGACGGTGACGCCGTCCTTCGTAACAGTTGGGGCGCCCCAGCCCTTATCCAGAACGGCGTTGCGACCGCGGGGGCCGAAGGTGCTGCGAACGGCGGAGGCGAGCTTTTCAACGCCCGCCAGCATCGCCTTGTGTGCGTCATGGTCGAATGCGAGCTGCTTCGCGGCCATGGGACCGGTCTCCTTAAGGTCTGTCTACGAACGAGGGTCGAATCCGAAACTCCGGATTGCAGGGCGGCGCGGCCGCCCTCGTCGGCGGCGTGGCTGGACGCTCTGCGCGAGATGAGGACTGCAAGCTGGGTGCCACTCCACGAGGAGATCAGGCAGCGCCTAAAGTATTTATTTCAATAAGCTTGCGACGCATGAGCGCGGGCCATCCACAGCCGTGGAAGCGCCCCGTGTCGGCGTGACAGTGCCAAAGTGACAGGCAGGCAGTGGGTTATTCCCAGCCGACGGCTCCTCGCGCGCCACAGCAGAGCACGTTCTCGCCTCCGACCAGCTCAGACGCGGCCCGCAGCAGGTCGTCGCGCGGGTCGATCCCACTTCCGCCGCGTGCCTGGACCGTGGCCGTCCATCCCCCCGGTGACGCGACCTGGAAGAACACGGGCGTTCGTCCCCTGTGCTGTGCAAACAGGTCGCGCAGTCGCGCGAGCATCAGCCGGGTGGGTGTCGTGTCAGGGGTCGCGCCCGGAGCGGTCGGCGCGAACGTGTCCGACGGCGGCGCGGCGTCGATCCGAGCCGGTCCGGTGGTGCGCAGCCGGACAACGACTTCGCGCGTCAGCTTTCGGCGGGCCTCCTCGATGGAGATCACCTCCGCCAGTCTCAGCGCCGGCTCCTCGCGCCGCCGATCGACGCTGCCGTCGAAGAAGGCGACCGCATCGGGGCGCAGCAGCGGCTGCAAGCGCGCCATTGAGTCAGGAAAGACGATGGCCTCGACGCTGCCGCTGAAGTCCTCGAGATGGGCGATCAGCATCTTCTGCCCGGCGCTTCGGCCCTGCTTGATCGGGACGGTGCGCAGCCGCGTGACCAGCGCACCGATGACGACGCGCTGGCCGTCGCTCATGTTTCGAAGCTGTGCGATGTTGGCCTGTGCAAGATGGCGGACGAGCTTCTCGTGTTGTGTCAGCGGGTGACGTGTGATGTAGAAGCCCAGCACCTGCTTCTCATGCGCGAGCATCTCGGCGTCGGTCCATTCCAACTGCTCCGAGCGAGAGGGGGGTGGTGGCGGGGCGCTCTCCATGAACTCTCCGAACATGTCGAGCTGACCGGCCCGGCGGTCGCGGGCGGCCTGCTGCCCGCCCTGCATCGCGTCCTCGATGATCTCCATCAGCGCGCGGCGCATCGCGCCGGTGCCGTCGAAAGCGCCGGCCTTGATGAGCGCCTCCAGCGCCGACTTGTTCACGCACGCCAGGTCGACACGGGCGCAAAAATCGTGCACGTCGCGGAAGCGCCCGCCCGCCCGGGCCGCCTTAATGGCCTGTACGGCCTTGAGGCCGACGCCGTTGATCGCGGCCAGGCCGAATCGCACATGCCCGCGCGGCGAGCCGGGCCGCGGCGCATCGGGCGCCGTGGTCGCCGCGGGGTCGGCGGCGCGCTCGGTGTAGACCGGCGTAAAGGCCTCATCGGACTCGTTCACGTCCGGGGCCAGCACGGGGATACCGACCGAGCCGTCGGCTTGGCGCATGCGGCGGGCCTCCTCGAGGTACTCGCCGATTTTCTCCGTGTTGCCGGTTTCATAGGTCAGCAGCGAGGCCAGGAACTCGACCGGGTAATAGGTCTTGAGGTACGCGGTCTGGAAAGCAACCAGGCCGTAGCCGGTGGAATGCGCCTTGTTGAAGGCATAGCCGCCGAACTTGAGGATGTCCTCGAAGATCTGCTCGCCGACACTGCGCGGCACGCCGTTCTTCTCCGCGCCGGAGAGAAACGGCTCACGCTCGGCGTTGATGGCCTCGATTTTCTTTTTGCTGATGGCCTTGGCCAGGCGGAATGCGCGCCGCAGAGGTACGTCGCCGAGTCGGTTCACGAGCCGCGAGACCTGCTCCTGGTAGACCATGATGCCATACGTCTCGCGCAGCACCTCTGTCATGAGCGGGTGCGGCGTGGTCCACGGTTTGCCGTGCTTGCGGGCGACGTACTCGTCGATGTACTCCATCGGCCCGGGGCGGAACAGGGCATTGGCGGCGATCAAGTCCTCGACGCGGTTGGGCTTCATCTTCATCAACACGTCGCGCATGCCGCCGGATTCGAACTGGAACACGCCGCGCGTCTCGCCGCGCGCCAGCAGCGCGAAGACCCGCGCGTCTGCCAGGTCCAGCGATTCGAGATCGATCGTCACTCCGTGATGCTGTTTCACCAGCCGCACGCACAGGTCAATCTGTGACAGCGTGCGCAGCCCGAGGAAATCCATCTTTAGCAGGCCGATCTTCTCGACCGTCGGCCCCTCGAACTGCGTGGTGACTTCGGCGTCCGGCTGCTTGAAGAGCGGGACGAAAGTGTCCAGCGGCTGGTCTGCGATCACGATACCGGCGGCGTGGACAGAGGCGTGCCGCGCGAGGCCCTCCAGCCGCCGCCCGACGTCCAGCACCTTGCGGATGACGGGATCGGCGTCGCGCAGCTTGCGCAGCTCGGCCTCGCGCTCCAGCGCCTTGTCGATCGTCATCTTCAGCTCTTCGGGGACGAGCTTGGCGAGTCGGTCCGCCTGTTGCAGAGGCACGTCGAGCACGCGGCAGATGTCGCGGATGGCGGCCTTGGGCTTGAGCCGCCCGAACGTGATGATCTGTGCGACGTGACCGTATTTTTCGCGCACGTACTGGATCACCTGCTGGCGGCGATCCTGGCACATGTCGAGGTCGATGTCGGGCATCTCGTCGCGCTCCGGGTCCATGAAGCGCTCGAAGTACAGGCCGTAGCGCAGCGGTTCGCAGTGGCTGATGCGCAGGCAATAGCCGATGACGGTGGAGCAGCCCGAACCGCGGGCGTTCACCGGGATGCCGTTCCGCACGCAGTACTCGACCACGTCCCAGACGATCAGGAAGTAGCCGCTGAAGCCCTTGGAGCGAACCACCTCCAGCTCGTAGTCGATCCGCTCCTGCAGCTCGGGGGTGATCTCGCCGTAGCGGCGCAGCGCTCCGGCCAGCACGATCTCGCGCAGATACTCGTCCGCGGTTTTCGATCCCGGCGTGCGGAACACCGGCGCGTGGCGCTGCGTGAAATCAAACTCGACGTTGCACAGGTCGGCCACGCGGCGCGTGTTGGAAATCGCCTCGGTGTACTCCGGCAGCGACTCGGCCATCTGCTGCGGCGATTTGAGGAAGAACTGGTCCGCGGGGAAGCGGAAACGGTCCTCGTCCTGCACGCGGGCGCGGGTGCTGATGCAGCAGAGCACGTCATGCGCCTCGACGTCGGAATGGGCGAGGTAATGCACGTCATTCGTGGCAATCAAGCCGACGCCGAGCTTCTGCGCCAGTTCCTTCAGCTCCGGGTTGGTGAGCGCTTGCTCCTGCATGCCGTGATTCTGCACCTCGATGAAGAAGCGATCCGGCCCGAAGATGTCGAGGTAGGTCTCCGCCACGGCGCGCGCGGCGCTCATGTCACGCCGTAGCAGCGCCTGCGGGATTTCGCCGCCCAGGCACGTGCTGGTGCAGATCAGCCCGGCGCTGTGCTCGCGCAGCACGGACTTGTCGATGCGCGGCTTGTAGTAGAAGCCCTCTGTGTAGCCGATGCTGGCCAGGCGCATCAGGTTGCGATAGCCCTCCAGGTTCTGCGCCAGCAGTAGCAGGTGGTAGGACGCCTCCGACATGCCGCGCGCCTCACGGTCGCGCCGGTCGCCGGGGGCCATGTACATCTCGCAGCCGATGATCGGCTTGACGCCGGCCTCGCGGGCCGCGAGGTAGAACTCAATCGCCCCGAAGAGGTTGCCGTGGTCGGTGATTGCCAGCGCCGACATGCCCATGCCGCGGGCCGTCTGCACCAACTCGCGCACCCGGCACGCGCCGTCGAGCAGGGAGTATTCGGTGTGGACGTGCAGGTGAACGAAATCGGCGGGGCCGCACGACGTCGCCCGATCGGCGGAGGATTTCGGCTCGCCCGGCGTCGCGCCAGCCGGGCGCATGGAGTCGATCGCAGGGTGTCCGTCGTTCATGTCCGCCCTCCGGTGCCGCGGGATCGGAGGCGATGCTAACTCGCCCTGCGGGGTGCGGCAACGCAGCGGATGGCCCGCGCGCCGCACGGTGTGATCCGCGCGCGGCGCACCGGGGTCTGCGCTGCGCGCGAGCGCTTCAGCCCATTCCGAGCGACTGTCGGACGCGACTGCGCGCTGGCTCATCCAATTCCGCGAGCAGCGCGGCGCATTCCGACGGCGTGAGTTTGGCGCGGAGCACCGCGTAGCGCTCGCGCAGCAGCGCGTCGCGGCGGGCCGTGTAGGCGTCGTGCGCCGCGGCAAGCTCGTCGCGGGTCCATTGCGAGAGCGGGTCGGGGCAGCCGGTCTGCGCCGTGGCCCAGCGGTGCAGCGGCAGGTCCGCCGCGCCGCCGGCGTAGAGTGCCGCGATTGCGAGGAAGCGCTCGTGGGCGGAGCCGAGCAGATTGACGGCATCGTCCGGCAGCGAGCGTAGCCGGTCGTCCGGGGTGGTTCCCGCCAGCGAATCCAGCCAGCCGGCGGCGCGCTGAACTCCGGCCGCAGGCTCCGTCAGACGCGCCGGCGGCGAGAGCAACACGCGCTGCCCGCTTTGAAAGCGGATCGTCACTCGGAACGTGGGCGGAGCGCTGGCCGACTGGCGCACGACGCGCTCCACCGTGCCAGTGCCCCATTCGGGCCGGGCCGGGTTACAGACTTTTCGCCCGACCAGCGCTTCGGTGACTTCGATCTCGCTCACGCGGAAACCCCCGGATTGGTCCGATCCGGCCACGTCCGTCGCGGCGCCCCGAGTGAACCAATGGTCGGGGCGCGGCGCTCAGTGCCAGAGTTGTACGGTCTCGCCGGCGATTTGACCGCGATACCGCCAGGATCGCAAGGGCGGCGGCGACCCGCGACATTCCGTGGTGGGTGAGCTGCTGCGCGCATCGTGCGCAGGCTCGAAGCGGATCATTTCAGATCGAGAGGTGAGAGATGCGTAAGTTTTGGACAGGGCTGTGCTTCGGTGCGGCGATGGCGGCGATTGCTCAGGCGGGCGTACTGCACGATGAGGCGGTCGATGGCGACATCACCGGGGATCGTCTGAACCCGGCCGGGTTCTCGCTGTCACTTGGCAGCAACATCATTCGCGCCACGTCAAACACGGGGGATCGCGAGTACGTGGCTTTGACGATCCCGGCAGGTCGGACGCTCGATGCTGTTCGACTCACAGCGTATGCCGGCGAGGATGAGGTCGCTTTCATCGCGGTTCAGTCCGGCGGCGTGATTACGGAAGATCCTGGTGCACCGGACGTAACAAACCTGCTCGGCTGGACGCACTTTGGCCCGGGCGTGGGCTTGGGACCGGTTTCGGACCTGCTGCCCGAGTTGGCGGCCGGACCCGGCGCCATCGGCTTCGCGCCGCCGCTCGCAGCCGGAGTCTACGCTTTCTGGATTCAGCAGACCGGGCCGTCGTTGGTCACGTACGAACTGGACTTCGTCACCACCCCGGAACCTTCGGCCGGACTGACACTTATGGCGCTGGCGATCGCGTTCCGCCGTCGCCCGTAAATCGGCTGCGCAGTTATTGGACTATGTTGCGAAGTTGTATTTCCTCGGAGGGCCGCAGCCTCCACTGCTAACGGAGCGGGCGGAGCGGATCGTCGGCGTTAGTTAGCGACGGTTAGAAAGAATGTAATTGGCGCGGCGGGAATTCAACGGTACTCTCGGCGATTGTCGAATTAGCGGAGCTGGCATTTCAACTCCCGCCGGCTCCCGAACGAAACATGTGCCGCGGCCGCAAGGCCGATGGTTCAAGACTGCAGGGCGGCCGACAACCGCCCGGGCGCGCCGTGGTGGGTCCATGGCGAGCAGCGCGAGCGTCACGTCTCGGGTGTGTGGAGCGCAATGTTCGGCGGATCACATCACGTTGCCGCCGGGTCGCGCGGAAAGGAACACGCAATGCGTCACAGTTCAGTTCAGCGGGCAGCATTCACACTCATCGAGCTGCTCGTGGTGGTGGCCATCATCGCACTTTTGATGTCGATCCTGTTGCCGTCGCTGCAGCAGGCCCGTCGCGTGGCCCAGGCCATGAAGTGCCAGGCCAACGAGAAGGAATTCGCCAACTTCGCTCACATCAACGCGCAGCAGAGCAGCTCGCAGCGTCTGCATGAGCCGCACCTCGCCTGCGATGAAGATGCGGACAAGCTCAACAGCGGCAGCACGGTGGCGAAGTGGATGGGCTCGGGCGACTACTGCTGGGGCGGCAACAACGGCGCTGACGGCGAATACGCGACCACGGTTCGGGCTCGTTTCCAGCCGTCGAACACGTCGCAGTCGAACCGGTCGCCGAAGGGCGCCGACGGCCGTTTCATGAACAAGATCATGTTCGGCAACGACACCGGCAACTCCAAGGGGAACAAGGGCTTCAACCTGTTCCGCTGCACCGGCGATGACGGCATGATCTTCCGCAACTCGATGGTCCAGCCTGCCCGCCGCGGCACGTTCAACGCCGATGCGGATCGCACCAAGGCGCCGACGGCCGCGGCACTCGAGCAGATGTGGCAGAACCGCCTGTTCGAAGCCACCGGCAACAGCTACGTCGCCGGCCAGTACTTCTTCTTCAAGGATCACTCACGCGACAACGCGAACAACGGCGCCGGCGCGTACGTCCGCCTGGATTCGTATCGTCGTCCGATCGACAAGTTTGCGTCGCTGTCGCGCGTGCTGCTGTTCTACGAGACGCGCGTCGCGCAGGCCGTTGCGAACGCCCAGGAGTTGAACTCGGCTTCGGTCGGCCTGCCGGGCGTGGGTGGCACGATGGGTTCACTGCCGCAGGACATTCCGGGTCATCACGGCAAGATCGGCGAGTTCAACGCCACGTTCGCCGATGGTCACGGCGCGAAGATCACGATCAAGCGCCGCGGCACCGTCAATAACCCGATGGACTATCGCATGATCGGCACGCGCGTGAACCCGTACTGGCGTGCCCTGTGGCGCGGCAAGGATTGGCAGTTCGACAACTACCCGATGCCCGCGATTGAGCGCGGTTGGTTCATGGATTACAGCTCGTCGTCGAACCCGCGGTCGCTCTGGCGCGACGGCACGTTCGAGTAACGGCGCTATCGAAGCCGCCCCGCTCGTGTCGGGGTTGGTTTGGAAACATGTGCGGGCCGGCGCCTCCAAGCGGGGGGAGCCGGCCCGCAGTTCATTCCGCGCGTCGCGGGGACGGCTTGTCCGGCGGCTTGGACCCTGCTACGGTTGATTACGCTCGCGGATCGCCCGCGGGCCGGCCGGCGGCCGCTCCTCACTCTCTCCGTGTTCTGCCGGGGCTTCCTGCGTGTACGACGCCCTCGTCCTGACGCGATTCCGGCTCATCCAGATGCGCAATGCGCTGGATCAGCAGTTGCGTGAAGCGCCGCTGCGCACGCTCGTCACCATCGGGCTGCTGGTATTGATCTGGGCGGCGCTGTACTTCCTGCTTTCCACCGTGTTCCGATCGGTGGATCGCTGGGGCGTGGTCAGCATCGTCGTCAGCCAGCTCATTTTTGTGCACTTTTTCGTCGTGCTGTCGGTGATGCTCTGCTTTTCCAACGCGATTCTCGGGTTCGGAGCGCTGTACGGCCGCAGCGAAGCGGCGCTGCTGCTCGGCACGCCGGTGCATGCGCGCCAGATCGTGCTGGTGAAGTGGGTCGAGGGCATGATCCTCTCGAGCTGGTCGTTCCTGTTGCTGGGCGTGCCGCTGATGCTCGCGGTGGCGGAACTCGGTCGGGTGGATTGGACGTTCTACGGCCTTTTCGTGGTGCATTTCGTCTTTTTCGTCGCGATTCCTTCCAACGTCGGGATGCTCGCGGCGTGGATCGTGGCGATGTGGGCGCCGCGCCGTCCCGGCGCGATGGCGCTGTGGGCGGCCGTCATCGGGTTCGTGCTGGCCGTGGCGTGGATGGCGCGGGTGGTGCGCGGGCAGGCGGATTCAGCCGAGTGGCTGCACACGCTGCTGGCGCAGAGCGCGGTGGTGGCGCAGGACTGGCTGCCGAGCACCTGGACCGCCAAGGGCATCATCGCGGCCACGGAGCGCCGCCTGGAAGACTCGATCTTCTGGCTGCTGATCGTCGTGGGCAACGCGGCCTTTCTTTCGTGGATGACAGTGAACCTGCTGGCGGCGAGCTGGCCGGAGGCCTACAGCCGGGCGCAGGAGGGGCGGCACACGCCACTGATCCGGCGCGGCTGGGTCACGGAAGCGGTGTGCTGGGTGCTGTTCTTCTATCTCCCGCGGCGGATCCGCATGCTGATGCTCAAGGACCTGCGCGGCTTCGCGCGAGATCCTCGGCAGTGGACGCAGATGGCGATCATGCTGGGGCTGCTGATCATCTACGTGCTGAACCTGCAGCGATTGCCCGTGGACGTGAGTTATCCGCAGATGCGCGGGCTGGTCGCCTTTCTGAATCTCACGACGATCGCGCTGATCCTCGCGACGTTCACCAGCCGCTTCGTGTATCCGCTTCTGTCGCTGGAAAGCCAGCAGTTGTGGCTGCTCGGGCTGCTGCCGACGGGGAGACTGTCGCTGCTGCTGGCGAAGTTCCTGTTTGCGATCACGGTCACCGGGCTGTCCGGCATGATTGTCATGGCGCTGGCGGTCAGCGTGCTGGAGATGCCGACGGCCTGGGCGCGCGCCAACCTGGCGATTTGCGCCGCGACCTGCGTGGGCCTGTGCGGGCTGGCGGTCGGGCTGGGCGCGCGCTATCCGGTACTCGGACAACGCAATCCGGCACGAATCGCGTCGGGCGTCGGCGGCACATTCAACCTGATCGCCAGCATGCTGTTCGTGATCGTGCAACTGGCCGGTGCGGCGTGGCTGAGCTTCAGTGAGCTTCGCACGAACGCGGCCATGCCCGAGACGCTTTCCAGCGCGTCGATGACGATCCTGGTCTGGCTAGTTGCGTTTGGCGGGATCGTCGCCGCCGGCGCGCTGTGGGTGGGCTGGCGGCACTTCGAGCGGCTCGAGGCCTGAGCTGTCCGCTGGACAGCCGGCAGCGATATCCGGTCGCGCCGCTGAGAGGTTCAGCGTTTCGCGGGCGGAACCGCGGGCCGGCCGATGCTGTGGTACTCGAACCCGCGCCGCGCGAGCGTTGACAGGTCGAAGACATTTCGCCCGTCGAAGATCAGCGGCTGCGCGAGCGTTGCCCGGATGCGGTCGAAATCGGGGCTGCGGTACTCGTTCCACTCGGTCAGTATGACCAGTGCATCGGCGCCGTCCAGCGCCGCGTAGGCGTCCGGTGCGTACGTCACGCGCTCGCCGAGCAGGCTACGGGCGGCTTCCGCGGCGCGCGGGTCATGCACGGCCACGCTCGCGCCGCCCGCCAGCAGCGATTCAATCACCGCGATCGCCGGCGCCTCGCGCACGTCATCGGTTTTCGGCTTGAACGACAAACCCCATACGGCGAGCTTCCGGCCGCGCAGGTTCGGGCCGAGCCGCGCCGTGATCTTGTCCACGATCCTGCGGCGCTGCAACTCGTTGCGCTCGTGCACGGAGTCGAGGATGTCGTGCGACGCGCCTGCGGATTTCGCCGTCGCGGCCAGCGCGCGGACGTCCTTGGGAAAGCAACTGCCGCCGTAGCCGACGCCGGGATAGAGGAAGTGAAATCCGATCCGCGCGTCAGAGGCCATGCCGCGCCGCACCTGGTCAATGTCCACGCCGAGCCGGTCGCAGATGTCGGCGATCTCGTTGATGAAGCTGATGCGGGTTGCGAGGTAGGCGTTGGCCGCGTACTTGCACATCTCGGCCGCGGGGCGGCTCATGCGGATGATCGGCTTATTATTCAGCACAAAAGGCTTGTACAACTCGGCGACGAGGTCGAGCGCCGCTTCGTCGTCGCCGCCGATTACGACCCGATCGGGCTTGAGAAAATCGTCCAGCGCAGCGCCTTCCTTCAGAAACTCGGGGTTGCTCACCACCGCGACAGGGTGGCGGCAGTGTTCGGCGAAGATCCGCTGCAGCTGCGCGCCGGTGCCGACCGGCACGGTGGATTTCATCACCACCACAGACGGTCCGGGCAGCGCCCGCGCGACCGCCTCCGCCACGCCAAAGACGGCGCTCAGGTCGGCCGAGCCGTCCGGGCGCGGCGGCGTGCCGACCGCGATGAAGATCACCTGGGCGTCACGGACGCTGCCAGCCAGGTCCGTCGTGAAGTGCAGCCGCTCCGCGCGCATGTTCTCGCGCATCAACTCTTCCAGCCCCGGCTCAAAGAAGGGCGATACGCCCGCGCTGAGCGTGCGAACCTTGGCTTCGTCCTTGTCGACGCCGACGACGTGATTGCCGCTGTCCGCGAAGCACGCCGCCGTCACGAGTCCGACGTAGCCGCTGCCGATGACGCACACCCGCATGAAACTCACCCTTCCCGCCGCCCGCGCGGCAAGCCCGTATGATACCCGCGCGGGTTCACCGTCGGCGCAGCGCGTCGTCGGCGTCCGCGGATCGAAAGGCAGGATCGCGAATGCGCGTGGTGGTTGCCGGCTGCGCCGGATTTATCGGTTTTCACCTGTGCGAGCGCCTTCTGAACGATGGACACGAGGTGCTTGGGGTGGATGATCTCTCCACCGGCCAGGCCCGGAACGCCGACGATCTCGCGCGACACGCGCGCTTCCGGTTTGTGCGCCACTCGATTATCGAACCCGTGCGGATCGAGGGTGCGATCGACCGAATCTACAACATGGCCTGCCCGGCGTCGCCGGTGGATTTCGGCCCGCGGCGGCTGTTCATCCTGGAGACCTGCTCGCGCGGCGTGTGGAACCTGCTGGACCTGGCGCGCGACAAAAAGGCGCGGCTTCTGCAGGCGAGCACCAGCGAGGTGTACGGCGATCCTCATGTTCACCCGCAGGTGGAGAGCTATTGGGGAAACGTAAACCCGATCGGGGCGCGCTCCTGCTATGACGAGGGCAAGCGCTTCGCCGAGGCGCTGCTCACCTCCTATCGCGCCGCGCACGGCACGGCCACGCGCACGGCGCGGATTTTCAACACCTATGGCCCGCGGATGCGGGCCGACGACGGCCGCGCGCTGCCGAATTTCATCAGCCAGGCGATGGCCGGTCGGCCGGTGACGGTGCACGGCGACGGCTCGCAGACGCGGAGCTTCTGCTTCGTGACGGACCTGGTCGATGGGCTGGTCCGGCTGATGGAGAGCGACGTGATCGACCCGGTGAATATCGGCAACCCGGTCGAGATTTCGATGCTGCAGGCGGCGCAGGAAGTGATCGAGATGCTGGGCAGCCGCAGCACGGTGCAACTGCTGCCGCGGCCGTCGGATGATCCCAGCGTGCGCCGGCCGGACATCACCCGGGCACGGACGCTGCTCGGTTGGGAGCCGCGCGTCGATCGGCGCAGCGGATTGGAGCGGACGGTGGCGTGGTTCCGCGACGAGGCGGCGCGATCCGGCACTTGACCGCCGAGCGCCGTCAGCCGCCCGTCGCGACACGAAGCGCCTGCTGCAAGTCTTCGATCAGATCTTCTACGTCCTCGATACCAACGCTCAGACGCACCAGTCCATCGACGACGCCGATGCGCTCACGTAGTTCGCGCGGCATGGAGGCGTGCGTCATGATGGCGGGGTGATTCACCAGCGACTCGACGCCGCCGAGGCTCTCCGCGCAGGCGAACAGCTTGGTGGCGGTCATGAACTTCCGCGCGGCATCCAGCCCGCCGCGCAGCACGCAGGTCACGATCCCTCCAAAGGCGCTCATCTGGCGGCGGGCCAGCTCGTGGTCGGGGTGACTCGGCAGCCCGGGATAAGCGACCGACTCGAACCCGCGCTGCTCCGCCGCCCAGCGTGCAACTCGCAGCGCGTTTGCGCTGTGTCGCTCCATCCGCAGCGCCAGCGTCTTGAGCCCGCGATGCACGAGAAAGCTGTCGAACGGGCCGGGCACGCCGCCGGCCGCATTGGCGTAGAAGCGAATCGGGGCGATCAGGGCCGCCGAGCGGGCGATCACCGCGCCGCCGATCACGTCGGAGTGCCCTCCGATGTACTTCGTGGTGCTGTGCACAACCAGGTCCGCACCCAGTTCCAGCGGCCGCTGCAGCGCCGGCGTGGCGAAGGTGTTGTCCACGGCCAGCAGCAGCCCGTGATCGTGGTCCATCAGCGAGCCGCCGCGGGCCGTCATCGGGCGCGTGCCGCAGCGCGCCGCCGCGGCGCGACAATGCTCGGCGACCGCCGCGATGTCGAGCAGTCGCAGCGACGGATTCGTCGGCGTCTCGATCCAGACAAGCTTGGTCGTGTCGTCCACCAGGGCCGCCAGCGCCGCCGGGTCGTTGCTGTCGGTGTAGCGCGTCACGAGTCCCCAGGGTCGCAGCACGCGTTCCAGCAGGCGAAAGGTGCCGCCGTACATGTCGCTGTAAGCCACCAGCGAGTCACCCGGTCGGAGCAATGCTTGCACAACCGCCGTCGTGGCGGCCACGCCCGATCCGAAGCAGCACGCGTCCGTTCCGCCCTCTACGGCGGCCAGCGCCGCGGCCAGCCCGTCGCGAGTGGGGTTGGTGCCGCGGGCATAGGCATAGCCCTTGTGCTCGCCGGGGGCGGCCTGTGTAAAGGTGCTGGTGGCGTAGATCGGGGGAACCGTCGCCCCGGTGGCGGGGTCCGGATTCTGTCCAACGTGAATCGCACGCGTCGCAAGTCGCATGAGGCAGGCCCCGTTCCAGCGCGGCCGGATCCTCCGCAACCCGCGGAGAAGACTGCCCGGCTGCACGAAAGCGCTCATCATACCGGGCGACCGCGCGGCCCGGCGCAGCGCACCCGCCGCGGCCGGCCTCGGGTGATACGCAGGGATCGCGATCCACCTTTGTCCGGCCCGCCTTCGCGACGTATGATCGGATGTTCATGCATGCGTTCATCGAGCTTGCCTATCAACGCCACGAGGACGACGCCGGCGTCACGCTGGTGGCGACTCTGCCCACCGTCCGTGCGCTGACCATTGGCGGTTCGGCCAGCGAGTTGCGACTGCCGGGACTTCCGCCGGATGCCGCGCTTGCCCGGATTTCGTTTGCGCACAGTCACTTTTTTCTCGAGAACATGCCGCTGGCGGAGAACGCCGCCCGCGATTACCCGCTGGCGGTGAACGCCCAGCCGTTATCGGACGGCGTAACCGAGTTGGATGATGGGGATGCGATCACCATCGGCCGCTACGAGCTGCGCTTCCACGCCGGCGAGCCGCCGCGCGATCCGCCGCTGATCGACACTCCGCTGCGCTGGAAGCTGCCAGCGACGGTGTTCGAGCGGCCGTATGAGGTCGCGCCGGATGACCCGTCCGGGGCGTACATTGAGGAGTTCATGCTGGCCGCGCGGCCGCACGTGCAGGCGGAGCGCTTCGCCGACGTGCGCCGGCTGGCGGAGACCGAGCTTCGGCGGGTGAAACGCGCCGAGGAGCCGGGGGCCCTGGAGCGGTACTGCCGGTTCCTGTGGACGACTCGCCTGAAAATGGCGCGGTTGTCGAACGACGTGGACTTTGCCGCTCTGACGCGCGAAGCGCTGGATCTGTATCCGGATGACTCCACGCTGCTGGTGACGGTGGGGATCAATCAACTCAAGCAGCGTGACTGGATCGCCGCGGCGCGGACGTTTGAGCACGCCATCGCGGTCGGCACCTTTGAGAACTTTCAGTCGCGGCACGATGCGCGGCTCGGGCGGATCGTGTCGCGTCACCTGCTGTCGGGCGGCGCCGCCGCGGCGGAGGCTCGTGCGCCGGCGGCCTGGGGGGATGACTGGGACGTGCCGGAGCTGCGCCTCGACGCGCCGGGCGATGAGTTGCTGCTGTGGCGGGTGTGTCACTACGGCGAGGTGTTCGGGCCGGCCGAGCAGCTGCGCTATGGCTACTGCGGCGAGGAGGAGGGCGGTGCCGACGGCTACGACGCGCAGCGCTGGGAGATCCGCGACGTGCGTCGTGGTGTCGCGTTTCGCCGAATTGTGCGCTATCCGTCGCTGCTTCGCGCGGATCCAAGTCTGATTGTTGAGATCGCGGCGTTTCGCGATGCACTGGAGAAGTTTGACCGCGAATGGATGCGACTGATCGTGGATCGTACGGGTGAGTCGCGCGCGGCGCCGCCGCTCCAGTTGGACGCCGGCGCCATTCGGGCGCTGCGTGCGCGACGGGGCGGCGGTGTGCCGCGGTTGTCGCTGGAGATGCGCCCGAGCGGGGCGCGATGTCGAATGGACATCCTGGCCGCACCGCAGCCGGGCGATGTCGTGATCGTTCAGGACTCGGTGAGTCTGGCGGTCGCGGCAGCGGACGTCGCGAATCTGACCGGAGCGACGCTGGTGCACTTGCCGGGTGCTATCGGCCGATACTACCTGTCGCTCCCGGAGCGCGGGCTGGCGCGCGTTCACGTGCCGATGCGCCGCGAGTCGAAGATCAGAATCGGAATCCTGGCGGGATTGATCGTCGCGGTCGCGGCGGTGGCGATTGCATTCCGGCTCTGATGCGGCCGGGCAGGGGGGGCGCAAGCGGAGGCGGCCGATCCCGGGGCTGTGACCCCGGAGCCGGCCGCTGCGCCGCCGCAGGGCGCTCCGCGATTGTCGCTGCTACTCGCGCAGCCCCGGGTAGACGCCGGCCAGCAGATCCGCAATGCGGATGACGTCCCCTTCCCGGAATGTGATTGGGATCTCCTCGGGCATCTTGAACGTGCCCGGGCGATTCTCGGTGGTCCACTCGAATTTCGCGTCGCCGGCGGACGCGATCGCGACCTCGCCGAACGAGTGCTCATTGAACCAGACCTTGTAATCGCCGACGGGCATGTCGGCGAGGTAGAGCGTCAGTACGCGCTCGCCGGTGCTGAATCCGCGGTACATCAGGTACCCGCTGATGCGCTCGTCGGCGCTGTGCAGCATCATCTGCTGCTTCCACACGAGCACCGGGCCGACGCTGGGCGGGGCGGCGTGCGCAAGTCCCGTGACGGTCATGCTCGTGCCGATCGCGGCCGCGGTCACCAGCACCCAGAATCCGACTGCCTGCTTCGTGGTCATGGCTGTGTTCCTTTCATGAATCGCTTCACCGGACCATCCGCCGTCGCGTGTTGCGACCGCCCGCGGCGTCCGATGTTTCATTCACCTCAAATGAGCGGCCGGTCCGCTCCCCGGATACGTCTATCTCGCGAATTTCCGGCGCGCCACGGGTATGATGCCGCAGTCGCCGGCGCGAGCGCTCCGGCGCTTCGTCGCGTAGGCCCGGCAGCGAGGATCGCCATGAGTTCCGCCCGTCCGCCGCGAGATCGCGATACCGCGTGCGACGTCTCCCGTCGCGGGTTTCTCAAGGGGGCCGGCATCGCCGCCGCCGGCACGGTGCTGGCCGCGCGTTCGGCCCTCGCGCAGAGCGACGGCCCCGCAGGGCTGACGCGGCACGGTCCCGGCCCTACGCCGATCGAGCTGACCGTCAACGGCGCTTCGCAGCGCGTGACGGTCGATCCGCGATCGACGTTGCTGGACGTGCTGCGAGATCAGTTCGACCTCACCGGACCCAAGGAGGTCTGCGCACGCGGGGCCTGCGGCGGCTGCAACGTCATGCTGGACGGCGTAGTCGTCAATTCGTGCATGACGCTTGCGCTCGACGCGGCCGGTTCGAAGGTCACGACTGTCGAGGGCTTGGCCGCCGGAGAAAAGCTCGATCCGGTGCAAGCCGCGCTGTGCAGGCACGACGGATTGCAATGCGGCTATTGCACGCCCGGATTCGTCGTCGCGATTCGATCCCTGCTCGATCGCAACCCCAAGCCGACAGCCGACGACGTGCGCGACGCGTGCAGCGGGAACATCTGTCGCTGCGGCACCTATCCGAAAGTGATTGAAGCGGCGCTGGCCGCCACGGGGGTGCAGATCGCGGCCGGTAACGTCGCGGACAACGCGGCGGTGTGCATGGAGTCCGAGGGCGGGCGAGTCGACGCGCCGCAGAAAGTGACCGGTCGCGCTCGATACACAACCGACGTCAACCTGCCGCGCATGGCCTTCGCGCAGATCCTGTATTGCCCCTTCGGGCGTGCGACCATCAAGAGCGCGGATCGCGACGCGGCGGCGGCGGTGCCGGGCGTGCTGGAGGTCGTGCTGAATGAGAAGGAGTACAAGTACTGCGGCCAGCCCTGCGGGCACATCGCCGCGGAATCGAGACACGCGCTGGATGAAGCGCGGCTGCGGCTGAACGTGCAATGGGAGATCGGCACGCCGGTGGTGGACCCGGTGGCCGAGCATCAGTCCAAGCACGGTCCGATCCCGCCCGAGTTGAAGAAGTCCGGGGCGGGAGAGAAAGTGACCGCGGCGCTGGGCGAAGCGCGGCACGTCGTGGAGCGCGTCTACCAGACGCAGATTCAGACGCACGCCTGCCTCGAGCCGCACGCCGCTGTCGCCGATCATCGCGGCGAGGAGGGCGAGATGTGGGTCAGCACGCAGGCCAACATCGTCATCCACGGCGAAGCCGCGAACGCGATGAAGCTGGACCGCAGCAAGGTCCGCACGCACTGCGAGTTCGTCGGCGGCGGGTTCGGCAGCAAGTTCGGCATCGACGCCGAGGGTCGGCTCGCGGCGGAGCTGTCCCGCAAGTTCACGCGCCCGATCAAGATCGTGAACAACCGCAAGCGCGAGCATCTCGACACCGGCTGTCGCCCCGGTTCGATTCAGTACATGAAGTTCGCCGCCGGCGAGGACGGCGTGCCGGCCGCCGGGCAGGTGCACGTTGTCGGCGTCTCAGGGCTGGGCGGCGGCGGAGATGCCTCGAACCCCGATCACTACGAATTCGGCGACGTCGCTCGCACCTTCACGGATCTCGATTTGAGCGTCGGGCACTCGCGCCCGATGCGCGCCCCCGGCAAGCCGCAGGGCATGTTTGCGGTGGACAGCTTCGTGGACGAGTTGGCCGAGACCGCCGGCGTGGATCCGCTGGTCCTGCGCAGGTCGATAGATCCCAACCGCACGCGCAAGCGGATGTACGAGATCGGCGCCGAGCGCATCGGCTGGGCGTCACGGCCCAAGCCCGACGGCGCCGGCAGCGGGCGCTTCCGCCGCGGCATCGGCGTGGGCGTGTCGAACTGGGGCAACGGCCAGGGCAACGCCAGCGTCGGAATTCACGTCCATCGCGACGGCACGCTGAAGGTGTTGTGCGGTACGCAGGACATCGGCACAGGCGTCAAGACGCTGCTGGCGGACGTCGTCGCGGATCAACTGAAGATCGACCGCGGGTTGATCACGGCGCTGACCGGCAGCAGCGAGTATCCCCCCGGGCCGCCCTCCGGCGGCTCGGTGACGTCGCGCAGCGTCGCTCCCGCGGCACGCGACGCGGCGGAAAAGGCCCGGGCGAAGCTGGCCGAGCTTTCCGGCATGGAGGTCAGCGACCGCGATTCGTGGGTCGCAGCCTGCCGCAAGATGGGCGAGGAGTCCTTCTCGGTCGTCGGCAGCTTCAACAAGGCCTATTGGGGCAAGGGCGGCAGCGAAGCGGTGCAGTTTGCCGAGGTGGAGGTGGACACCCACACCGGCATCGTCCGCGTCACGAAGGTGGTGGCGCTCCAGGCCTGCGGCAGGCCGGTCAACCGCCTCACGGCGGAAAACCAGGTCATCGGCGGCGTCATTCAGGGCGTTTCCTACGCGCTGTTTGAGGAAAAGATTCTCGACCCCGTGACCGGCGCGATGCTCAATCCCAATCTTGAGCAGTACAAGATTCTCGGTCCGCGCGATTGCCCGGAGATCATCCCGATCCTCTGGGCCGAGGGTGACGACCTGGGCGTCCGCTCGATCGGCGAGCCGCCGGTCGTGCCGACCGCCGGCGCGGTGGCAAACGCAATTGCGAACGCGATCGGCGCGCGGGTGCGCAGCCTGCCGATCTCGCCCGCGAAGGTGCTGGCGGCGCTGGCCGAGCGCGGAGGTGTGGCATGATTCCCTTCGAGTTTGTGACGGCCCGATCGTTCGAGGCGGCAGCGCAGTTACTGGCCGAATCGCGGCGCGGCGACGTGCTGCTAAAGGCCGGCGGGATCGACGTGGTCGATCGCCTCAAGGAAGGGCTGGATCGCCCCAAGGTGATTCTCAACATCCGCGGCCTGCGCCCCGCGCGCGCGGACGCCGTTCGCAAGGGTGACAACGGGCTGACGATCCACGCGCTGGCGACGCTCACCGAGATCAACGAAAACGAGGCCGTCCGCACGGACTACCCGGCCGTCGCCGCCGGCACGCGTAAGCCGGCGACGCCGCAGGTCCGCAACGTTGCTTCGCTGGCGGGCAACCTGTGCCAGAAGCCGCGCTGCTGGTACTACCGCTCGCTGGACTTCCGCTGCCTCAAGAAGGGCGGAGACCGCTGTTATGCCGTCAACGGCGATAATCGCTATCACGCCGTGCTGGGTGCGGGTGCTTGTCACATCGTCGCGCCCAGCAGCGCCGCGCCTTCGCTGATGGCGTGCGGGGCGATGCTGCGGATCGGTCGATACGTGGACGGCAAGCTGTCCGAGCGCACGTTGCCGATCGCGGACTTCTACCGCGTGCCCTCCAATCCACAGGACGATGAGTTTCAACTTGGCCACGACGAGCTGATCCTCGACGTCACACTGCCGCAGAGCGCCGCGGGTCGGCACAGCGCCTACGTCGAGTTGAAGGAAAAGCAGTCGTTCGACTGGGCCATGGCCTCGTGCGCCGTGAACCTGAACGAGCGCGCCGCGCCGCGAATCGTGCTGGGCGCGGTCGCCCCGATTCCTTGGCGCCTGCCGAAGGTGGAGCAGCTTGTCGCCGGGCAGAAGCTGACGGACACGTTGATTGCCGAGGCGCGGCGTGCCGCGATCGCCGATGCGCGCCCCATGACAAACAATGGCTACAAGGTGACGCTGGCCGGCGCCGTGCTGGAGCATGCGCTCCGCGCCGCGGACGAGGGCGCGTAGGTTTGCCGCAATCATCCGGCCGTGGCGCGGGAAGAAGCCAGGACACGCATGAGTGAGTCATTGCCGATCGCGAAGCGGTTGAACGGCGGCGGTGGGTCATCCGCCGATCCGCCCGCGGCCGAGTTCGTGCGATGCTGCGTGCACCTGCGCAGCCGATCAATGTTCCTCGTGCCCGAGGATATGCGGGCCGGGCCTGGGCGCATCCGTGTCAGCACGCTCGGCGGCTATTGGTGCAATCGCACCAGCGTCGCCAGCGGACCGGACGATTCCTGTGTCGGTCCGGAACTTTGTCAGCCGCCGCGTGACTGCCATGAGGCGGCTCCCGAGTAGCCCGCGCAGCCGTGATCGCGCGAATTTCGCCTCGCGCGCAAGTTCCGCGTCCGCCTGTCTCAGCATGAGAGTGGCCAAGTCCGCATGATCCCCGCCTGGTCCAACACGCCGCACGTCGTCATCGGAATGCTGCACGCGCCGCCGCTGCCTGGGTCGCCAGGCTTTCGCGGCGATTCCGGCGAACTGCGGGAGCGCGTGCTGGCGGATGCCGAGGCGCTCGCTTCCGGTGGCGTGCACGGCCTGATGCTCGAGAATTTCGGCGACAGCCCATTCTTCCCCGGGCGCGTCCCGCCGTGGACCGTCGCCCATCTCACGCGCCTGGCGTGCGAAGTCCGATCCCGCACCAGCCTGCCCCTGGGCATCAACGTGCTTCGAAACGATGCCTCGTCCGCGCTGGCCATCGCGCACGCCGTCGGCGCTGAGTTCATTCGCGTAAATGTTCTCTGCGGCGCGTACGTCACCGACCAGGGCATCCTGACCGGCGTCGCGCACGACCTGCTGCGCGAGCGACGGGCGCTCGGAGCGGAATCCGTTCGCATCATGGCCGATGTGAATGTGAAGCATGCCGCGCCGATCGGCGCTCCGCGCGCCCTGGCCGACGAAATCGCCGACACGATCCGTCGCGGCGGCGCGGATGCGGTCGTGATCTCCGGTACGGGTACCGGCCGCGCCACCGATCCTGAGCACGTCCGTCATGCACGCAGGGCCGCCGGAGAAACGCCGGTGTTCGTGGGCAGCGGGGTGACGGCGGAGACCATCGCCGAGTTCACCGAAGCCGCTGCCGGCAGCATTGTCGGTACGTCACTCAAGCAGGCCGGCAGCCCGTCCAGCCCCGTCGATCCATTCCGAGTTCGCGCGCTCATGGCGGCGCTGGCCCGGGGATAACCTCACCGGCGTCGCAGAACGCGACAGATTCCGCTGTTTCGCGGCGTTTTCCGCGACTCCGGCGCATCAGCCGACCACTGACAATACGGCCATTCCGGCCGCTCGTATCTACCGCTCGCCGGCACGCCTCTCGAATCCCGATCGGACCTGCAAGGGATGGACGGACAAGCGACATGTCGAATTGGAAGGTGCGCCATCTTCGCGCCCCGGTCCACCCCGGTGACCGGGCGATCGGCCGCACCGCTCCGCCGGCCGCTGTGCTTGCCGCGGCAGACCGGATCGGCTCTGTGTCGGCTCGTTACAGCCCCGCGTCCTCCACTCGCGGCCGTTGAGCGATCCTTCACGGCAGTTGACCGGACGCGTCGCGCTATCGGGTGGTGGCGGCTGCGTTGAGGCCTCGGGGCCGTCCTCGCCGCGACGGGGACGGCCCGCGCGTTTCCGCCTGCCGACGGGGGTTTGCATCGAGGCGACGGTCCGAGATTGCCGCCGACGGTTTCACGCGCAGCCTTCACTTGGATACCCGTGTTTTCGCGGGCTATAATCGTCGGCGAGGGGAGGGAGTTCGTATTTCTGCCCCATCGGAAGCGCTCTGGACTGAACACGGGCGTTTCCGTTTCGCACGCCGTGCGATCGGAATACGGAATTCCCTCATCGGAGCGACCCGGGAAAGGAGTTACTGGACCATGCGTGGTCTATTTTGGGCGACAGCCGCCGCGGCCGTCGCAGTTGCGGCGTCCCATGCTGCGATAATCTATCAAACCGGCTTTGAGACTTCGGACGGCTTTTCGGTCGGTGTGGTGGAGGGTCAGGCCGGCTGGACATCCATCACCGGCACGCCGGCCCGCCTGCAGCCGGTGATTTCGACGGCCAATCCGCGTACCGGCTCTCAGCATTTCCGGCTGGCGAAGCAGGCAAACCTCACAAACGGCGCGCTCAAGGGCGGCTTCTCGCCGATCATCAACATTCCGGCCGGCGCGCGGGTGTCCATCAGCGTGGACGTGAACATCAGCGTCACCGACGGAGCGGAATACGCCGTCGCGGTGCAGTCCTCGACACAGGGCCTACTGACAGCGTTCGTGGATTTTTCCTTCCAGGACGACGATGGCGACCTCATATCCGGGGACATCCTGGTTCAGGATGGCGTGGCGTTTGTGCCGACGGGCTTTGAGTTCGTCCCGGGACAATACAAGACGCTGCGGATCGACTTTGATCCCGCAACGAACCAGTTGACCTACTTCTACGACGGGATGCAGATTTTCACGCACGGCACGTGGTCCGGCACTGCGATCGACCAGGTGGTCCTGCTTTCGGACAATTTCCAGCTTCCGAACGAAACCGGCGACTTCGACAACCTGCGCGTCGAAACGGCGACGACCGATCCTTGCGCCGGATTCCTCGCGGGCGATGCCAACTGCGACGGGTTCGTGACCAACTTCGATATCGATCCGTTCGTGTTGGCGGTCGTGAATTTCGCGGAGCCGAATCCTCCGGCGGGCTACAGCGCCGGGCAGGCGTGCTGGGACGCGCGCGGCTGCTGGGGTGACGTCAACCGCGACGGCGGTCTGAGCAACTTTGACATTGACCCGTTTGTGGCGTGCCTGGTCGTGCTTCCTCAGCCGGGGCAGCCCTGTCCGTAGCGGCCTTGGCGGAAACGGCGCGCGACCTGCAAGCTGCGCCGCAACCGTTTCTGTTGACGTGCCCGCGGTGCAGCGTCACGATCCGGCGATGGGCCTTCACGTGAGCGCGCACTCGTATCGGGTTCGGCCGGCCGGCGCGGCGGACGTACCGGTCTGGCTGTCGTTGCGCATGGCCTTCTGGCCCGAAGACTCGGAGTCCGCCCATCGCGAGCAGGTCGCGGACGTGCTGTCCGACCCCGACCAGGCGGCGCTGCTGCTGGTTCGCGACGACGGGCGGGTGTGCGGATTCGCCGAGGTGACCATTCACCCACGCGCCATCGGCTGCGAAACGCACCGCGTCGGCTACCTCGAAGGCTGGTTCGTCGAGGAAGGGCTTCGCCGGGCCGGACTGGGGCGGCGGCTGGTCGAGCACGCCGAGCGCTGGGCCGTCTCGCGCGGCGCGCGCGAGATGGCGTCGGACACGCAGGTGGAGAACGCCATCAGCCGCGCGGCGCATGCGCGCCTGGGCTATGAGGAAGTGCAGGCGCTGGTGCATTTCCGCAAGCAGATTGTCCCGGACTAGAGCGGCCTCGGAAGTGCTCTGATCTACCCGTGCGCCGTCGTGCTGCTGAATCGGGGGATCGGTGGACCCCGGCGCCGGTGTGCCTGTGCTGGTTCAGCCGTGGCGGTTCCGATCGAATTCGCTCACGGCGGAGCAGCGGCCCGGCCCGAAACGGCCCGCCACGTCTATTCACCGCGCTGACTCACGCTTCGTCGCGCGGCGGGTCACGACCCCAGCAGCACCGCCACAAACGCGTCGATGTCGAAGTTGTTCACGTAGCCGTCGCCGTTGACGTCGGCGCGGAAGTTCCACTCGCCGCTGAGCAGCGTCTGGACGAACGGGTCGATGTCGAAATTGTTCACGACGCCGTCGTTGTTCACGTCGCCCGGTCCGCCTCCGAAGCCGTTCATCGCCAGGATGTGGTTGTAGCGCGTCACGCCCGCCGATCCCGATTCCTCGAATGCCACGATGAACGCGGTGTGATAGCCGGAGTCGATCAGCGTCCAGATGAATTCGAAGTTGTCGGTGTCGGTGCGCGTCATCTGGTTGCCGGCGTTGCACATCGCAATGATCTCGGCGTCTGTTCGCGTGAATGGCTGATCGAAGATCGCGTGGCAGCGCACGGTCGTCCGATCCGCGCGCGTGGCGCGGACGCGGAAGAAGCGTTGGGAGATGTCCGGGTTGAGCGAGTTCGTCGGCGCCGTCATCCACACCGCGGGCGGTTCGCGGTCGACGTAGAACGGCAGGCGGAAGTCGTTGAAGATCGGCCCGCCGTTGTTGCGATGTCGGAACGCCAGCACCCGCAGGTAGTTCACCCCCTCCGGCAACAGCGTCGCGTCGATCACCTGCTGATACAGTCCGCTTCCGCCGCCGTGCCGCGGCGAGCGCGTCGTGACGAACTGCTCAAAGCCGTAGGCCACGCCGCCGAGGATGTCGATCCCGCCGCTGCCGTTGAAATCGCCGCCGGCGTTGAGCTTGAACACGGCGTTGTCATCGTCGTGCGGATCAAGCGGGTCCGGATCGGTCGTCTGGAGCTGGATCGTGAACGCATCAGCCGTCACGATCGGGAGCTCGGCGATGCGACGGCGATGCGCGGGAACGCCCGTGTCATCCGGCGGGATCGAGCCGCTGACCGGGGAGAGCGAGAGCGCCCCGCCCGGCTTTACCGGCCCGTACGCCACATAACCCTTGCGCGCGATATTCCGTGGCACGCGGATGGTGACGAACTTGTTCCCATCCACGACCAGCACGTTGGAAATGTTGTTGCCCGGGTCCACCACCGGGTCGTCGGCGTTGCCGGTCAGTTCGTGCAGGCGGGTGCCGGGGTCGAAGTTAGTGGCTACCACGCGCTGATCGTAGGTCGTGCCCGCGGTGCTTTGATTGTCGCTGAGACCAACCAGCAGCACGTTGTCGCGTTCATAAACAATGACGTCTTCGTCGTTCGAGCGGATGTACCAGCCGTCGCGGGCATACTCGTTGTGCAGGCGCACCAGGCGGCGGATCTGCTCGCCGAACTGCCCGCCCAGCGCGTCGCCACGCCCGGATTGCGGGAACGGCCGCGAACCGAACTCTCCGGCGTTGTGATAAACGAGCGGATAGCCGGTTTTGGTGAGGATGAAGGTGTACGCGAGGTTGTCGTCCGCCGGCGGGCCGTTGTCGTGGCTGCTGACGAAGGAAACGCCGCGCGAGCCGTCGAAAGCACTGCCGTCCGACGCGTCGATGGTCTGGTTCAGGATTGTCGTCCAGTTGCCGAAACCGTTGGCGTTGAGCTGATCGTGCATCGCGAAGTACAGCGGGAAATCCAGCGCGTCGCGGTTGCCGAAGCCGTCCTTGCGGATGTACGACGCCACCGTCGCCATATTTCCGTCAAACACTTCGCCGAAGGAGAAGGGCGTTGTCGGCGAGCCGTCCAGCGCCGGCCGGCCGCGCTGATACACCACGTCGTCGTGGAACACGTCGAAGTACCACGTCGGCATGTGCTTGGCGGCGTCGATGCGGAAGCCGTCAATCTTCTGTACCTCCAGCAGCCAGCGCGTGTAGCGCAGCAGAACGCCGGTCGCGTTTTCCGCGATCGGGTCGCCGGCGAGCGGGTCGGCGAGGTTGAAGGGGTGATACCCGCGCGAGTCAGCCGGCAGGTTCAGATCGGGATACCAGCGCCGGTTGTTGTTGCTGACCTGCGCGTTCGGGAGGTTATTGGCGCCCGCTGTCGCCGGCTGGCGCACATAGACGTGATTCTTCTCCTGCGCGATGTCGATCAGCCCCGCCAGGCGCATCGACAGCACGTCGGACGATCCCGGAGGATGAAAGTCGCCGAAGGAGTCCTCCGGCAGTGAAACGGCGAAGCCGGGGTAACCGCCGGACGCGGCGAAGCCGGGGGTGGTGTGATCGCGAAAGCCGTTGTGGTTCAGGATCAGGTCCACGAACACCGACACATCGGCGGTGTGGGCGGCCTCGACCATGGACCTGAACGATTGCTCCGTGCCGTAGAGCGTGGGGTTCAGCGGTGTGCCGAGGTTGAAACGATCGAAGACGTCGTAGCCGACGCTGAACCCGCCGGTATCGGCCCGGCCGGGCGGCGGCAGCCACAGGGCCGAATAGCCGGAGGTGAAGACATCCGGCATGCGGCGCTCGATGGTTTCCCAGCGCGCTTCGAAGTATTGAAGGATGACGGCCGCCCCTCCGGCGGGCAGACACATTGCGATCAACACAGACGCGGTGAGCTTCCGTAGAACCATGCGGGCGGCTCCTTCCCGGCGCAGACGGCCGACTTGATCCCCCGGCGGCAATGAGCCTGCAAGCGGGGATTGGCCCGGGCGGTTGCAATGCCGAGCCCGAAAGCGATCTGATTGTAAGCAGGAGGACGCGGATGAAGAAGAAAAACCGCCGGGTGTGGCGTGCCGGAGAGGTGCTTTCCGCCAGGCTGTAGCTCCGGCGGGCGCGGCCGCCCGTGGCCGGCGTGGAATTTCCGGCCCGGGTCGGCGAAAATCTCCGTTGCAAGCGCCTGTAGCTCAGCTGGAAAGAGCAGCGGATTTCTAATCCGCCGGTCGGGGGTTCGAGTCCCTCCAGGCGCGTTGGCGGGTAGTCCTAGTTCTGGGGCGCTGGCAGCGTCAGGATCAACGGCGACCTGACCTCGACCGGCTTGGTCGCGATCACGGGTGAAATGAGCGGCCAACTGTATTTTGACTGGTCGTCGCGGTGCTTGTGGGCTGCCGGGCGCTCATGCGGAGAATCAGTGATGTTGCGAATGTGTCTTGCGGCGTTCGTGATCGGCAACGGGCGGGCGGGAGGCATCCTGTTGCCGGCCCTGGGCCCGAGTCGGCTGGCTTCTCTGCAACGTCCCCGCCACGCCGGCCGGAGCCGAAACGCGGAATACGGTGGTAGTCCGATTGCGCCGCGAACTGCGGCGACAGTGGTAGCATAACGCAACGTGATCGCTCACGTGCGTGCTTCGAGATGCGTTATTGCGCAGGCACGGGACTACCGGCGCACCATCTCTAAGGGCCGTTCCGACATCGCATGGAAGCGCACTTCACGATAAACTCGTGGCTTCGGTGACCACGACTCCGCGTGTTGGCCGGAATCGACCCCGCCGTAACTCGATCGCGGGAAAGGAATTGCGCGTTTCACGGACACGGACGCTGGAATGCCGACCACGCGAAAACTCGCTGATCTCTTTCGAGCTCTCGCCGCTGAAGATGTGAGCGGCGCTGCTTCTGTTGCAGCACAGATTTGCTTAGCGGAAGAGCAGAAGGGGCATCGATCCGCGGCGCGGCTGCTCCGAGGTGCACTCCATGCGAACGGCACCGCGGGCCAGCATAACGGTGCCAGAACGGCTTACGCCGCGAGCGTTGTCTCGTCTGCGCTGGTAAGACTCGCGACCAATACTCAACTAGCTGACGTGGTGCTTGCGCCGACTGCCCGGCGTGAACTCGATTCGGTGGTGCATGAGTGGCGGCATCGCGAGCGTCTCCGTCAGTCCGGCATCGCCCACCGGTCGAAACTCCTGTTTTACGGTCCCCCGGGATGCGGCAAGAGCGTTACCGCCCGAGCGCTCGGGGGCGAACTCGACATTCCGGCATTCCTCATTCGATTCGACGCTGTCATTGGCGCGTATCTCGGCCAAACAGCGCTCCACCTACGTCAGCTCTTCCATTTTGCCGAAACAACCCCGTGCGTCTTACTGCTCGACGAGCTTGACGCTCTCGGAAAACGCCGCGGAAATCCGCTTGACGTCGGTGAACTCGACCGGATCGTCATTGCACTGATGCAGGAGTTGGAGCACTCCCGGCCGCTCGGATTGATCATCGGCACGTCGAATCTCCCGAAGCACCTTGACGACGCATTGTGGCGCAGGTTTGATCTCTCGCTCGCGTTTCGAGCGCCACGATTGAGCAACCTGCGCGTTTTCGCGAAGCGAAAGGCCGCGGAGATGCGGGTATCCCTTTCAAAGTCGCTCATCGCGCGTGCGGCCAAGGCCAAGAGCTTCGCGGACGCGGAATCGGTCGTCATCGCGGCGGCCCGTCGGCAGGCACTGCGCGACGTGTAAGGAGCGCTTGTGCTGCCCGGACCTCGGAAAGTCGAGCCTCGCACGTTCTTTCTGAATGAGACGCATGAACTTGCGTCCATGGAGAAGGAAGGGGGCGGTCGCGCGCCAGAATACGCCGGCATTTCGTGGGCCGCAAAGGCGAAACAGCTCAGTAGCAGTCTGCGCAAAGTCGTCGATGCCGTGAAGTCTTCGCACGATCCGCTGAAGGACGACCGTTATTTTGTAATTGCGCAGCCGGTTGCCGACGTCGAAAAACGCTCCGTGGACAAGAAAAAAGCCCCGAAGGGCACGTTCAGGGAACGAACCGATTTTGGCGGCTCGCATGCCCGTGTGTTTGACCGCCTGGGTTTGGATCTGTTGCAAGTAACGGACGACGGGAAAGCGGTTGTTCACGCCCAAGCGGAACGTATGGACCAAATACTTCAGCGGTCCGAGTCGTTGGCGCAGCTCGGGTCCCGCGAACAATCGCGATGGGTAACGATCGACTCGTTCGACACCATTCCGCTCGAACTTCGGGTGGATGCCGACTGGTTTAGGGCGCTGCGACCGCATCGTGTCGCTGACGTAGTCATCGAACTTCAACCGGTGCTCAACCGTGTCGAGGCAGACCGAGTCTTGCGGTCGATTGCCGACCTCCTTTCTGAACGCGAAGGCGAACAACTCACGGGGACTGGCACTGACTTTTCGGGCCGGCACTGGTTTCGCGGAAAAGCGTCGCAGCAGTCCGTCCGCGCGATTGCCCGCGACTTCTTCTCGGTGCAGGCTATTCATTCGCCATTATTCTCGATCGCTGCCGGAAAGAGCAAGGGATCGGGTGCAGTAGCGCCCGCAAGGCTGGCGCTGGGACCAAGCGCGTCCGCCGACGCGCACGCGCTTCCGTGCGTGGCTGTGTTGGATCTGGGGGTGCCGGCCGATCACCGACAGCTCGCCTCGTATCGACGCGGTCAGTTTGTTCCAACCGATGCGCCGCGGCCGCCAATCGGGGACCACGGCGCGTTCGTCGCATCGCGTGTCGTCTTTGGCGAGCACGACACCCCTGAAGGTCTTGCCGGCTCTATTGGCCGTTGCAGTTTCTACGATGCGATCGTGGCCGAGTATCCTGACGGGACCGGTGCGAATAATCGCGTAAACGACAAGATCGTGATGGACGCTCTCCGTGGCGTTCGTGGTGCCGCGCCTGACGTACGCGTCTTCAATCTGAGCTTCGGTGATGCCCGCCCGCTTGGCGATTTCGCGCCGGTGGAGCGTCGTGAAAAACGGTTGATGCTTCAGGACTTGGACAACTTCATTTTCGCATCTGACACAATCGTCGTCGTCGCTGCGGGCAACTCCCGCCCTGGTGTGATTCCCACTCCGGGCTACCCCAATCATCACGCCGATGCGAATTGGGCTCTCGGCCCGTGGGCTTGCGGGTTCAACACACTCGTTTGCGGTTCATTCGTGTCGCGCGTCTCAACGAGCGGCTTGGCACAAGTTGGCTGGCCAAGCCCATTTTCCCGAATCGGCCCCGGGCTCTGCGACGCACCCGTGCCCTCGTTTGGCGCTCCTGGTGGTAACACGGATGCGGAGTATCGGCGGCCAACGGGCCTTGGTGTGTGGGGGTATTCCGGAGCGGGCCTCGTCGAGGACCGCGCAGGCACATCATTCGCCGCCCCGCTGTTGGCCCGCGAGGCCGCTCATACTCTGCACCAGCTGCAGCAATTCTGCACGGCGGGAACACAACCTTTCGCTGTTCTCGCGCGCGCGTTTCTGTCGTTGGTTGCGGAGCGTCCATCGGACGATGTCCCCAGCGAGGAACTCGTTGTTCGCGCGCTTGGAAACGGGTTGGCTAGCTCAACCCGACTTGCTCTCCCAGCGCCCAGATCGGCTGTGATCTTGTGGCAGGGCTATATCGGGTCTCCGAATGACGTTGTCCGTGTCCAATTGCCGATCCCGTCCAAGTGGTTGGCGGAAGCAGCGCAGCCGATTCTGCGAGTCGTGATTTCCGCCGATCCGCCGGTGAACGAGGTGGCGCACGCAACCTGGGCTTGCCGGCGGATTCGCCCGGTTCTTCGCCCCGGTCCAGATGTTCGTGCGGTAACAGCCCCGCGCGGCGGGCACGCGAGTTACCCGTGCATCGACCGGCGCTACCCCCTGTCGCGCTACAAACCTGGAAACGAGAATGCGGCGGCGGGCGATATGTGGTTGATCGAGCTGTCGTATGAGGATGTCGCGCCCTATCCGCCGGGCATGGATTTCGATCCACGACAACGCGTGGCCTTTGCCGCTGAGCTGTTCGACGCGTCGGCCGTCCCCGCGGACCCTCAGCCGGCGATGCAAGCGCTTCCGACGGCGGGGAGCATGACGCACCTCTCGATTCAGCCCGCAGCGATTCGCCATCCAGTGATCGTCCGCACACGCTAGAGCATTCTTGCAGGATGCTGCTAACACTTCACGGGCCTCCGACATTTTACGAGATAGCGGCGCTTTAGCGCGTGCGATTGGAGTACCCTCGTATGTCCTGAACGCGCGCAGCGTGGCGCATCATACTGGCGGGCTGGACGACCTGATTTCGGCGTTGCGGTCGGGCGTATGCGATGAGGCCGCGACGTTGCGGCAGTACGGGCAGGGCGCGGAGGAGGTTACGCTGGTGCTGCTGGCGGAGGCCCGCCGAATCGCCGACCCGGCGGCCCGTACCGCCAAATTACAAACGACCTGCGATGAATGCGCGCCGCGGGCCGCTTCAGCGGCCATTGCAGAAGGCAATGGGTCGAAGGGGGCGCGTTAGATAGCGCGGCAAGCACGGCGCGCGGGGCGCATTCGAAATGTGGAACAAATGGGTCGCGGCAATCGACGCGCTCAGCGCGCTGAAGCGCCCGGCGACGGCGGACCCTGCATCGTCGCGTCCGCATCCGCCTCGAAGCTGAACTCCACGCCGACGAGGTAGCCGACCGCCGCCGGCGTGCAGTGCCTGACAAACCCCGCCCCGTAGCAGCTCATCTCCGGCTCATGGATCGCCAGCGTGATCGGCGTGTCGGCCGCGATCGGGCGGCGCGTCCGCATCGCCAGGCCGCCGGCGCTGAGGTTGTGAAGCGTCGCCAGCAGGTGCCGCTCGCCATACGCGGTTTCCGGCAGCCAGACCTCGACCGTCCCCGCGAACGGCCAGCGCTCTTCATGCCGCCGGCCCGCGGCCTGCTTCGATTGAAACTTCACCTGGCGTGACTCCAGCAACGCGCGGATGGTCGACGGCGCGAGTTTGACGATCTGCTCTGCGTCCATGGTTTTCTCCCCGCTCGCGACGGGCGCTTGCCCGCCGAATCTTCATCGTGTCGCCGCGGCTGCGGCATCACTTCCAATTCTCGCAATTCCTTGCCGCGGTGCGTCGTTTTCGGAGCTGCATGCTCCCAAACCGCGCCCGATGGCGCCATCTGACGCGGTCTGATGCAATTGAGCGCGATAACACCTGACCGCCACGGCGGTTCCAGCCTCCCCAAGCGCATGTCCTCGGGATTGCCAGTTCGGGAGCGTCCGACGATCGCGCCGCGCGCCGCCTGCGCCAACCCATAATCCATTCGTTGCCATCCGGCGAACTCTCGCCAACGTAGATTCCGCCGCTGCCCTTCGCGCCGCCGTCGGCGGTTTCGGATACTTCCTTCGTCCGCCGCGACACGACGGGCTTCCGACGAGCGCATGCGCTCGTTCCGTTCCGCGGGCGGATGGGGGAAAGAAGGGGGGAAGAAAATGCGCAGCGGGTTTCTCGCGCTGCTTCCGGCGGCATGGCTGCTGGCAAGCGGGTGCGTTCCGCAGGAGGAGCAGCCTGGCGTCAACAACGCACTGGGCGTACTCAGTCCAGGTGCGGCCGCCGCCACCGGCAGTTCCGGCAATGCGACCGCCGTTTCCAGCGGCGGCGCAGCGGCCCAGTCGCTGCGCATCACCGGTACGCTCGGCGGCGGTTCCAGTCACCAGGTCACTGGCATCGGAAGTGCGTCGCCGGGTGAACAGATTCTCATCCGCAGCGGCCCCGGTAGCGCCAATCGGGCGTTCATTGTCGTATTGCTGGACGACAATCTTGACCTCGTGCTGCGGTCCGCGATCGGCGGCAGCGTCAGCGCGTCGCACATCGTCAGGCACGCAGCCGCCGACCTGCGCATCGGCGTCATGACCGTCAGCGGCGGATCCGGCGGCGATTACGAACTGTTGGTCGATCGCGTCGGCACGGTCGCTGTGCCGGCGCCGGCGGAGCAGGTCGTCTACCTGAACTTTGCCGGGGGTAACGGCGTGCGAGTAAATCGTCGCGCACCGATCTCTTTCCCCGCGTTTGACGCCGCGCGGCTCGGCAGCGCGTATGCCGGCCGCACGCAGGAGATGAAATCCGCCATTACCGCGCAAATGCGAGCAGATTACGCTTCCTACAACGTATCGATCCTCTCGTCGGACGACGGCCCTCCGCCGGCCGGGACGCACGCGGTGGTGCACTTCGGCGGCGACGATGACGGACTGCTGGGTCTCGCCGATAATGTGGACATGTACAATCAGGACCCGGCGCAGACGGCCGTGGTCTACGCCGATGCATTCGGGCTGTATGCCGTGATGCAGCTTGACGCCGACGAAATGGCGACGATGATCGGCAACGTCGGCAGCCACGAGCTGGGGCACCTGCTCGGGCTGTTCCACACTCGAAACCCGGTCGACGTGATGGATACGACCGGCAGCGCCTGGGAGTTGGCGGTCGATCAGTCCTTCGCCCGCGTGGCGCTGGAGCCCAGCGTTTTTCCGACCGGCTTCGGCAATTCACCGCTGCTGCTGTCGCAGACTGTGGGCGCTCGGGTCGCTGCCGCGGTGGAGGCTGGTCCGGAGGTCGCCAAGAGCGGCGCAGCGCGCTTGAAGATGTCCCGCGCCCGCAGGCTGGCGCAGGAGGAGATCGGTCACCGATGCGGAACGTGTGCTCACCTCGACGATTGACGGGTCCGCTTCGGCTTCTCTTTATTCCAGGCATCGCGATCCTGCTGGTGGGCGGTTGCCCGCAGCAGCCCACCGATCCCGACTCGCCCGACACGGCCGACAATTCCACGCTCGCTACGGCGTCCGTCCTGCGCTTCGACGCCAATGAGACGATTCGCTTTGAAGGCGAGATCTCCACTACGGCCGATATTGACGTGTATCGGCTGGGGAAGTTGTCTCGCGGGGATCGCATCTACGCGGATGTAAGGGCGATTGCGGCGCGGCTGGATCTGGTCGCAGCCGTCTTCGACGTCGACGAGAACGTGCACATCTTCAACGATGACCGCGCTGCGGATGCATCCGACCTCAACCCGCTGATTGACTTCGTGGTTCGCGGCCGCAACGGGGATTTCTTTCTTGGTGTGCAGGCGCTCACCGGCACGACCGGCACCGGCCGCTACGAGGTGGAAGTTCGGATCACTCGCGGCGTGGGCGTACCGGACCCCACGCCGCAGATCGTGTTCCTGGAGTGGCGCGGCGGATCCGGATTGACGGTGCCGAACGTCGGCGTGTTCAACCTCCCGCCGTTTGACGCGACGCAGGTCGGGCTCAGTTCGTCGCAGACGGCGGCGCTCAAGCAGCGCGTCGCCGCGATCGTGAAGGACCGCTACGCCGGGTTCAATCTGCTCGTGCAAAATTCGGACGATCACGCGACCCCGAGTGGGCCGCACTCGACGATCTTCTTCGGCAGCAACAGCTCGACCGCGTTCGCGATCTCCGAGCAGATCGACTCCTTCAACGCCGATCCGTCCGATAATGCAATTGTTTTCACGGGGGCGTTTCGGGATGCGTTCGCGGCATCGCGCCCGAATTTTGAGGAACTGGCCCAGGGCATCGGCAACACCACGGCGCACGAAGTGGGACACCTGCTAGGGCTGGTTCATACCCGGAACTGCAACGAGCTGATGGACACCACCTGCGGAAACGCCCGCATCCTCCAGCCGCAGAACTTCGGTGCGGCCCCACTGGATGACTCGGTTTTCGGCTTCGGCGTGCAGGACGCGGCCGAGTTGCTGACTTGGATCCTGGGGCTTGCCGGCGGCTGATTTTCACTCGCGCTCACGATTTTCACATTCGCCGAAGCTTTCGAAACCGCTGAAACTCGGCCCGCGCGGTTTGAAATCGTACCCTACAAGTGCTATATTCCTCATAGTCCGATCACGCTTGGTGCTGCGCCGCGCGCGGCCGGATCGGTACAACGGAAGGTCCATGCTGTCGCTGACAAAAAAAGCGGAGTACGCCCTGATCGCGATGTACCACCTGGCCCGCGGAGAAGCGGAGGCGGTGTGGTCGGCCCGTGACATTTCGATCCGCCATGGCGTGCCGCTGCCGCTGCTGATGAACGTGCTCAAGACGCTGCACCATGCCGGGCTGGTTCGCTCGACCCGGGGCGCGCGCGGCGGGTACACGCTGGACCGTCCTAGCGGCTCGATCTCGCTGGCGGAGATCATCGAAGCTGTGGAAGGGCCGGTTGCGCTGGTGGAGTGCGTCGGCGAGGCGGCGGAGCAGGGCGGTTGCGATCTGACCGAGACGTGCCCGATCCGAGCGCCGATCGCGCGGATTCATGCGCGGCTCCGCCAGGTGTTGGCCGATGTCAGCTTGGCGGACGTGGCGTACGACGAAGGACTTGTGGAACTGAACACCCCGAGAAAAACCTCAAAGGTGCTGGCCCGATGAAGCAAAGCGTTTATCTCGATAACAACGCCACCACGCAGGTGGACCCGCGCGTGGTGGAGGCGATGCTGCCGTATTTCACGACGAAGTTCGGAAACGCGGCGTCGCGGAATCACGCTTTCGGCTGGGAGGCCGAGGCGGGTGTGGATACCGCCCGCGAGCAAGTGGCGCAGGTGATCGGTGCGGATTCCAAGGAAATCATCTTCACCAGCGGCGCGACCGAGTCGAACAACATTGCGATCAAGGGTGTCGCGGCGATGTACGGCGACAAGGGCCGTCACATCATCACGCAGAAGACTGAGCACAAGGCGGTGCTCGATCCCTGCCAGTACCTGGCGGAAAAGCACGGATTTCGCGTGACGGTGCTGGAAGTTGATGCGCAGGGGCTGATCGACCTACAGCAGCTTCGAGCCGCGATGACGGACGACACCGTGCTGGTGTCGATCATGCATGGCAACAACGAAATCGGAACGCTGCAGCCGATCACCGAGATCGGCCGGTTGTGCAAGGAGCGCGGCGTGCTCTTTCACACCGACGCCTGCCAGACCTTCGGCAAAGTGCCGATCGACGTCGAGGCGATGGGCATTGACCTGCTGAGCTGCAGCGCCCACAAGATTCACGGCCCCAAGGGCGTCGGCGCGCTGTACGTCCGGCGCAAGCGCCCTCGGGTGCGCTGCGAGGCGGTGCTGCACGGCGGTGGTCACGAGCGCGGCATGCGCAGCGGCACGCTGAACGTGCCGGGAATCGTGGGCCTCGGCAGGGCCGCCGAGCTATGCCGCGAGGGGCTTGCGAACGGCGAGGTGCAGCGCATGGCGCAGCTCCGCGACCGGCTGTTCCAGCGGCTTTCGTCGCGACTGTCTGATATCAACGTCAACGGACACCCCACAGCGCGAACGCCGTCGAACCTGAACGTGTCGTTCGCGTTCGTCGAGGGCGAGAGCCTGATGATGGGCTTTTCGGAGATCGCCGTGTCCAGCGGCTCGGCTTGCACCAGCGCGTCGCTGGAGCCGAGCTATGTCCTGAAGGCGCTCGGCGTGGGTGATGAATTGGCGCACAGCAGCATCCGCTTCTCGCTGGGGCGCTTCACGACGCAGGAGGAGATCGACTACACCGCCGACCGGGTGGTGGCGGCGGTCGAGCATCTGCGCAAGATGAGCCCGCTGGCGGAGATGGCGGCGGAAGGAATTGACCTCAAGACGGTGGAATGGGCGCATCACTAGCCCCCCGCGCGGCGAAAATCACCGCACGGCACGACCCGGAGATTGTTAGACCATGGCATACAGCGAAAAGATCATCGATCACTACCAGAATCCGCGAAACGTCGGCTCGCTCGACAAGAGCGCCCCGAACGTCGGAACGGGCATCGTCGGCGCGCCGGAGTGCGGCGACGTCATGAAGCTGCAGATCCAGTTCGACGAGAACCAGCGCATCATCGACGCCAAGTTCAAGACCTTCGGCTGCGGCTCGGCGATCGCCAGCAGCTCGCTTGCGACCGAGTGGGTCAAGGGCCGTACGCTGGATGAGGCGCTCGAGATCAAGAACACCGAGATCGTCCGCGAGTTGGCGCTTCCGCCCGTGAAAATCCATTGCTCGGTGCTGGCCGAGGATGCCATCCGGGCCGCCGTTCGCGACGCGAAGGCCAAGGCCGAGCAGGGCCGTACGACCGCGGCCGTGGCTGCGAAGTAGTCCGCCGGCTCCGCCCTAGGATTGATGGACAGGCGATCGGCGCGTCCGCGGCAATGGCTGCGGATCGAGCTGCCGTCGCGAAGTGTGAAAGGGCCGCCGCGCACGTTCGCGGCCGGGCCGCAAAGTGCAGGGAGTTCCATGAGCACGATTCCGAGTCAGGAGACGTCCGCCGCCGCGCAGGCAAAGATCGTTGCGCGCAGTCGCGCGAAGGTGCCCGCGGAGGGCGATGGGGTGCAGTTGAGCGAGGCCGCCGCGAACGAGATCAAACAGATCATCGAGCGCGACAAGATGCCCGACACCATGTACCTGTTCGTCGCCGTCAAGGGCGGCGGGTGCAGCGGCTTTCAGTACGTCCTCGACCTTCGCGATGAGGCCGTCCAGCCCGTCGGCGACAACGACGAGATCTTCGAGTCTCGCGGCGTCACGATCGTGGCCGACTTCAAGAGCTACGTCGTCGGCAACCTCGCCGGGACCACGATCGACTATCACTCGAGCGTGATGGGCGCAGGCTTCACGTTCAATAACCCGAACGCGAAGCACACCTGCGGCTGCGGCAGCAGCTACTCGGCATGAGCGCGCGTCGTACGGTCGCGGCGCATCTCGTTTCCAGAACGGCGGCGGCGCCGCTCCGGCCGTGAATTCGCAGCGCCCGGACGCCGGGGATTCCCCGCGTTGCAGCGTATGCGGAGCTGCATCCGATGGCTCGTTGCGCTGTCCGGGCTGCGGGGCGTTCACGCCGGTGGATGAATTCGATCCCTTCGCGCTGCTCGGCGTCGCGCCCGTGTTCGATCTTGCCGCGGATGCCCTGCGCCGAAACTGGCTCCTGCGGGCGCGACAGGTTCACCCGGACCGCGCTCGAAGCGACGATGAGCGCGCGCGAGCGCTTCGCCTCGCCGCCCGGCTGAACGATGCCTATGCCGCCCTGCGGGATCCGCTGACGCGCGCTGATCGCCTGTTGACCCGGGCGGGCGGCGCCAGCGCCTCCGACGAGCGCGGGATCGATGCGGGCTTGCTCGCTGATTCGCTAGATCTCCGCGAAGCGATCAGCGAGGCGCACTCGCCTGGCGACGCGGTGGCGCTGCGGGCCGGGCTTGCGGCGCGGCTGGCTGAGGCGCTGGCCAGGGTCGCGGACGGCGCACGGGCGCTCCCCGGCGACCCAGAGCAGCGAGTCGCGCTGCGGCGCGCGTTGAACGGCGCGACGCTACTTCAGCGGCTGCTGGCGCAGATTGATGGGGCACAGGAGTCCGATGTCCGCCACGCCTGACACGATCATCGGCATTGACCTCGGTACGACGTATTCGCTCGTCGCGGTGCCGGGGCCTGGTGGCCCGCGCGTGCTGCGCGACGCGAACGGCGATGCCCGCGTGCCATCGGTCGTCACGCTGCGCGAGGTCGCCGGTGCGGGAATTCAGGCCGAGGTCGGCTGGGCCGCCCGCGGCGGAATCGTGCGGACCGCCGGGGCGACGGTGCACTCGGTGAAGCGGCTCATCGGCCGCAGCATGGCCGACGTGCAGGCGGAACTGCCTTTCCTTGCGTACCCGGTTCGCAGCGGACCGCGCGACACGCTGCAGGTCGAACTGGTTGGCCGTGCCTTCACGCCGCAGGAACTGAGCGCATTCGTGCTGCGCGCGCTGCGCGAGCGCGCGACACAGGCCCTGGGCCACGACGTGCGCCGGGCGGTCATCACGGTACCCGCCTATTTCGACGACGTGCAGCGCCAAGCCACCCGCCAGGCGGCCGAGCTGGCCGGCCTTGAGGTCGCGCGGATCATCAACGAGCCGACCGCCGCCGCTCTGGCATACGGCATCGGTTTGCGCACCGCGGGTCGCGGTCGGCCGCATACAGCGGTCGTGTATGACCTCGGTGGCGGCACGTTTGACGTTTCCATCCTGCGGATCGAAGGCGACGTGTTCGAAGTGCTCGCGACCGCCGGTGATACGCACCTCGGCGGTGATGACTTTGACCTGCTGCTGATGCGCCGACTTGCCTCCGCGGATGCGACGGCGTCCGCTCTCGACGCCGCCGACCCGCTGATTCGCGCGGCCCTGCGTGAAGCGGCCGAAGCCGCCAAGGTACGGCTCAGCGACGCCGACGCGACGGATGTCGAGCTGCGCCTGCCGGGGAGCGGCGTGCTGCAAATGCGCGTCAGTCGGGCAGAATTGGAGGCGCTCTGCAATCCCCTGGTTGACCGCACGCTCGCGCACTGCGACGCCGCACTGCGCGACGCTGATCTCACCACCGCGGATCTGGATGAGGTCGTGCTGGTCGGCGGTTCGACGCGCATGCCGCTGGTCCGCCGCCGCGTCGAGCAGCACTTCGGCCGACGTCCGTACACCGCACTCAACCCCGACGAAGTCGTGGCGCTCGGCGCGGCCATGCAGGCGGCCGTGCTCTCGGGGGGTTCGTCCGACCTGCTGCTGCTCGACGTGACGCCGCTGTCGCTGGGAATCGAGACGATGGGCGGTGCGGTCGGGAAGTTGATCTTGCGAAACACGACGATCCCCTGCCGCGCGGTGGAGAATTTCACCACGTTCGTCGATGGACAGACGGCCATCCTGGTCAGCGTGCTGCAGGGCGAGCGCGAGCTGGCTGCTGATTGCCGCGAACTGGCGCGCTTCGAGCTGCGCGGCATTCCGCCGATGCCGGCCGGCATTCCGAAGGTCGAGGTCGAGTTCCTGATCGACGCCAACGGCATCCTGAACGTCTCGGCGCGCGAGCTGCGCAGCGGGCGCAGCGCCGGCGTGCAGGTGCTGCCCACGCGCGGACTGACGGATGACGAGGTTCGGCAAATCGTGGCTGAGGGCGATCGTCATGCCCGCACCGATGCGCTGGCGCACCGGCTGATTGACCTGTGCAACCAGGTGGACTTCGACACGCAGAAGGCGGTTCAGATGCTGGATCGTCATGGCGACCGGCTTGTGCCGGCGGAACGCGCGCGGATCGAGCGCGAGATGTCCTCGCTACGGAGCCTGGCGGCTGACGCGCGGCGCGACCCGCAATCAGTCGATCCGGATGCGCTGCATCGGGCGCTCACTGACTTCGGTCACGGCACGCTGCGGCTGGCCGAGATTGGGATCCAGGCGGCGTTGGCGGACGCAACGAAGTAGGATGGAGCATGCGGGTTCTCGTCGCGTGGAGCGGCGGCGCCTGCTGGTGGTTTCGGGTTATTCACTCGCGGACCGCCGCCTGCGGCGGCTGCGATGACGGGCGTATTCGGGAGACGTGCGGATGGGCGGTCAGAATCCTTACATTGCCGGCGAGGCGAAGCTGCCGACGAAGGCTTACAAGCTCACGATCATCGATGAGCAGAAGCGGCGGCACGAGATCATGGTCGATCCGGCGAAGCTGCCTTACGAGGATCATGGTTTGCCGGGGTCGATCCTGGAAATCGCGATGGGGCACCAGATCGAGGTTGATCACGCCTGCGGCGGGGTCTGTGCGTGCAGTACCTGCCACGTCATCGTGCGCGAGGGGCTGTCGAGCTGCAATGAGTCAACGGATGACGAAGAGGATCAGCTCGACAATGCGTACGGCCTGACGGCGCAGTCACGCCTGGCGTGCCAATGTGTGCCCAACGGCGAGTGTGACGTGGTCGTCGAGGTTCCGAGCTGGAACCGCAACCTTGCCCGCGAGCCGCATCACTGATTCGGGTGAACTCCATCGCGCGAGTTGCGCTCGCCGGCTCGCCGCATGAACCGACCTTCCGCCATTGCGGCGTGCAGTCCGGCGGTGGAACCCCACGTTCGCGCCGCTGCACCCGAGCCATGTGCAACTCGGCTCACCGATCCGCGAACGCCGCGTCGATCTGACCGCACACAAAGTGATACGCGAGCTGGTGGCCTTCCTGGATCCGGTCCGATTCATCGTGCGGAACGCACAGTAGCAGGTCGCACATGTCGGCCATGCGACCACCAGTACGACCGGAGAAGCCGACCGTCTTCGCCCCAATCTCACGCGCGGCACCCAGCGCCCGCAGGATGTTCGGGGAGTTGCCGCTGGTTGAAAACGCCCACAGCACGTCGCCCGGGCGCACCAGGCCGCGCACCTGCCGCTCAAAGACCTGCTCAAACCCGAAGTCATTCCCGATCGCCGTCAGCGCGGAAGTGTCCGTCGTGAGCGCGATCGCCGGCAGGGGGCGGCGGGCGGTCTTGAACCTGCCGGTCAACTCCGCGGCCACGTGCTGTGCGTCGGCGGCACTGCCGCCGTTGCCGGCAAGGTAAAGGTGTGAGCCGTCTTTCAGTCGTTCAATGATCAGCGTCGCAATCGCGTCGATGCGCGGTCCCGCCGTGCGCATCCCGCCGATGACGGCCAGGTGCGATTCAACCGCTGCGCTCCAGTCGTGTCCAGGGGGCATGGCTTCCGTTGCAGATGGTCACGGCGCTTTTACGCCGCGCGGCCGCGGCCGAGTGCTGTGCCGGATTCGGGGATCACGGCTGCCGGATTGAACGCCCGACCGCGGGTCGGTCGCCACGCCGACGGCGGATCACGCGACATGCCGGGTGCAATGCGCCATGCCGGCCGTTGTTCATCAAACAGACCGGGCGCCACTCCGGCGTCCGTTACGTCGGCATGCCGTTTCGGCCGACGAAAATGAGCGAACCTGGCTGAAGCCCGTCGGCTTACTTGATACCCAGCAACTCAATTTCAAAGATCAGCGTCGCGTTCGGCGGGATCTTTCCGCCCGCTCCACGCGTGCCGTAGGCCATGTCCGGCGGGAAAATGTACTTGCGCTTTTCGCCGACCTTCATCAGTCCGACGCCCTCGGTCCAGCCGCTGATGACCTGGTTCAGCCCGAACACCGCCGGGCCGCGCTCGCGCGAGCTGTCGAACACCTCGCCGTTGGTCAGCGTGCCGGTGTAGTGCACTTCGACACGATCCGTCGGCTTGGGCGTCGCACCCGTGCCGTCCGTCAGCACCACGTACAGAGCGCCCTTCGGCGTGCGCTGCACCTTCTTGCCGGTGTCCGTCTCGACCTTCTGAATCGTCTCGGCGATTCCCTTTTCCCATTCCTCGCGCTGCTTGCGAATCGCCGCCATCGCCTCCTCCTCCATTTCCGCCACCCGTCGCTTCACGCGCTCCCGGTCCACCGAGCCGATCGTGCCCGCCTTGCGGATGACCACCGGTTCCTTGGGCACCACCTTGCCCATCGGCAGCTTGGGGTTTTCGACGGTCTCGGTGTTGCGGATCTTGTCCACCACGTCCAACCCTTCGACCACCTTGCCGAACACGGCGTAGGCCGCACCGTCGCGCGGCATGTCGAGGCTGGCGTTGTCCACGACGTTGATGAAGAACTGCGCCGTGGCCGAGTCCGGCTGTCCGCCGAGGCGGGCCATCGCGATCGAACCGCGCACGTTCTTCAACCCGTTCTGCCACTCGTTCTTTACGCCGGCACGCAGCTTCTCGCGGCGCTCGTTCATATCCGCGTCGTAGCCGCCGCCCTGGATCATGAAATCCGGCATCACGCGGTGGAAAATCAACCCGTTGTAGTGGCCGTCCTCGACGTAGGTCAGGAAGTTGTCGACTGAGAGGGGGGCCTTTTCGCCGTTCAGTTCAAGAACCACGTCTCCCAGCGATGTTTCCAGCTTGACCCGCGGATACAGGGCGCGGTCGCGCTTGTCCTCGCTTGGCGTTGCGGCCGGCTCCGCGGTCTGAGCCAGGGAGAGGGAAGTCACCGCCAGCACGCAGGCGAGCGGACATGCAAAGCCGAGCATTTCGATCTCCATCGGTTCCAGTTTCGTGTTTTGAGGATCATTCAGCCGCGGTTCAGGCGCGGACAGGGAAGTCTACGGGCGCGGTCGGGGTGCGGCAATGCCGATGCCCCGTCCGAATTGCCGAACGCATACATACCGCCGCCAGATGGCGAATTCAGGCACCGATCGGCGCGTTTGGGCGTGTCGATTATGGTCGGCGCCCGTGCGAGAAGGTAAGCTTTGCGGGCGTCAGTCGCCGTGTGCCGGCCTGTTTGGGGAGCGGATCATGCGTCCTGCCGTCCTGGTAACGCTGGTCTCAGTGGTGGTTGCAGTCGGGGCCTGCTCCCGCATAGCGGATTCACCTTCAGGTGCGGCCTTATCGCCGGTCCACCGGCAGGATCGCCCGCCGGGCCACGCCACCGTCGCCGGGCCGCCCGCCCTGGACGCCTTGGAACCGGCGGATTTCCCCGGCCTGCACAACGTCGTCACCTACGCGCCGCAGATGTTCAGCGGGTCAGTTCCGGAAGGGGCGGCCGGCTTTGACACGCTCGCGTCGTGGGGGATCCGAACCGTCATTTCGGTGGATGGCGCGCGGCCGGACCTCGCTGCGGCCAAGGCTCGCGGAATGCGCTATGTACACCTGCCGATCGGCTACAACGGGATGACGCGCGAGCGCACGCTGGAGTTGGCCAGGGCCCTGCGCGATCTCCCGGGACCGACTTACCTGCATTGCCACCACGGCCGACATCGAAGCGCCGGGGCGCTGGGAAGCGCGGTAGTGACGTTGGGTCTGGCGGACACCGAGTTCGCGGTCGCGCGCATGAAAGTCTCAGGAACTTCGCCCAGCTATCCGGGCCTGTACCGCTGCGTACAGACCTCCTCCTCTGTCCCGGCTGCGGTGATCGATCTGGCCAGCGCCGAATTTCCGGAAACGTGGCAGACCAGCGATATGGTCAGTGCGATGGTGGCCGTCGATGAGGCGTATGAACTGATGCGGAAGGTTGAGAAGGCCGGGTGGGCCGTGCCCCCGAGTCATCCCGATGTGGTGCCCGCGGCCGAGGCGGGACGCCTGGCGGATCTGATGCGGGTGCTGATCGAAGACAAGGAGACGCGAAAACACCCGCCGGATTTTGCCGACATGCTGCGCGAGTCGGCGTCGGCTGCGTCCGCAATCGAAGAGGCGCTGATCGGCGGCGGTGTGGCGCGTGAGCCGCTCAGCGTGCAGTTTGATCGGATCACGACGCTGTGCAAGGACTGCCACATCAAGTACCGAAACTAGATCGACGGTCAGGGCAGGGCCGATTCTAGTCCAATAAAAATCGCGGGTGCGGCAGTTGGCGACTGCCTGATTGGCAGTTTCCCAGTCTCTCCGGTCCGGACGCTCGCGCGATCCGTCTTGCGCATAACCAATTGATTATTATGATCTTGCATATGGTGAGATGATTCTCGGCCCAACACTTGTGGTGCGGCATCAAAAGTGCCGCTCATCGGGCACGCGCCCGTTCGGAATCCGTGATTCTGCTGGCGGTTGCGCGCAGTTATTGGCATAATCCGTCTTTCGACGCAGGAGTCGTACCGATGAGCAAGGTAGGAATCCGCCCCTTGGGCGACAAAGTGTTGGTCAAGCGCCTGGAGGCGGAGTCGAAGACCGCTGGCGGGATCGTGCTGCCGGATTCCGCGAAGGAAAAGCCCAAGCGCGGCAAGGTTCTGAGCGTTGGGGAGGGGCGGCTGCTGGACAACGGCAAGCGATTTCCGTTGCAGGTCCGCGGCGGCGACACGGTGCTGTTCAGCAGCTACGCGGGCACCGAGGTGAAGGTGAACGGCGAGGAGATGCTCATCATGGATGAGAATGACATCCTCGCGGTTGTCGGATAGCGCCGATTGGCAGCGCTCGCCTGGCGCGGGTCGGCGGAAAGTGAGGCACGCCATGAACGCGGAGTTGACTCGCAGCGTTTCGGATGCGGTCTCGATGGTCAATGAGCACGCCGGGGCAGCGTGCGTGCGGCTGTGGTTCGCGGACGATCCCGCGGAGATTGACTTCGTTGCCAGCTCGGCTTCGCTCGCCGGGGACCAGTTTCAGTTCCGTTCCGGGTTCGAGACGTATGCCGGCGTCGTCGGTGACCTGAGACAGATCAAGGTGGAAGTGATCGGCCGTCCAAACTGACGGCCGTTTGCTTTTTCGGCGCCACTCCCGACAGGCGCAGGCCTAGGTTGCACGTCCGCGCACGCGGTTCCACGGCATCTTCCCGATCAGCATCGCCATGCCGCACGTCCCCGACGCACCGGCGACCAGCAGCCCTGCGCCCATGATGCCGCTGACGATCAGAAACCACGGCGACACAAACGCTCCCAGCAGCGTGCCAGTCAGCACCAGCGTGCCGATCGTCATGTGTGTCTGGCGCAGCACGTCGATCCGCGGGGCGCCGGGTGCGCGCTCAACGCTCATCCCGGCTGATTTCCACCCCTCGATTCCGCCGGCCAGGTGAAACACCGGCTCGTCGGCCGTGCGATAGCGTCGTGCGGCTTCCGCGCTGCGCCGGCCGGTTCGACAGTAGAACACCACGCGCCGCTCGCCCTGGCGGTCGTGCAGGCGCCGCGGCTCAAACGCGGACAATGGCTCGTTGGCGCTGGGAGTGATCCGCTCGGCGGCGTGCTCAAAATCCTCTCGCACGTCGACCACGCTGACCTCGCCGCGCGACATCCAATCCGCCAGCAGTTGCGGCGTCACGTCCACCAGCGTGTCTTTCGGCGCCGGGTTTGCGATCACAGCAGCACCTCCGAACCAGGGGCGGATTCGCGAACGATCGGCGCTCGCGCCCGCTCCCAGGCCATGATTCCGCCCGTGAGATTCATCACCTCCAGCCCGGCTCTCTGCAGCAGCGCTGCTGCCCGGGCAGAACGCGCCCCGCTGCGACAGCCGACCACCAGCGGCTTGTCGCGCGGCACCTCGTTCAACCGGCCCGCCAGGCGCGTGTGGGCGATGTTCATCGCGCCGGGTGCGTGACCGCCGGAAAATTCGGAAGCGCGCCGCACATCGAGCACGTTCACGCGCCCCGCGGCCAGTTCCTCCGCCGCCGCCTTCGCGTTGATTTCGCGGATAGTCGCCAGATCCGCCTTCGGGTCGGACGCGGCCGCATTCAGCTCGCTGGACGGGCACCAGCCGCGAATGCGATCCAGCCCGACGCGAATGAGGTCTCGAAAGGCCTCTTCCAGCCGCTCCGGGTCAATCACCAGATAAATATCCTCGTCCGCTCCGATCATGGACCCGGCGTCGGTGTTGAACGAATTGGACAGCGGGAATGACAACGACCCGCGCACGTGCCCGTGGGAGAATTCCTCCCACGGGCGCGTATCGACAATCGCGACGCGCGTCGCGTCCAGGTTCTTCAGGTCGCTCACCGACACCCGCGGCGGCGCTAGCAATTGTCCCAGCACCGGCGGACCGACGCGATTGAGGCGCTTCATGTTTGCGAAGTAGAGCGGCGGCTCCGGCTGATCGCGCAGAATGAAATCGACGAACTCCCGCTCCGAGGATGCTGCGCGAATCGCCGGGTTGTAGCGGCGCTCATACCCGATCGTGCTGGTGGGAACCGCCCCAAGCGCCTTGCCGCACGCGCTGCCGGCGCCGTGTGCCGGCCATACCTGCACGAAATCCGGGATGAAGCTGAGCTTCGAGACGGTGGCGAACAGCCGCCGCGCGGATGGCTCCATCGCTCCGATCTGGCCCGCCGCCGATTCCAGCAGGTCCGGACGCCCGAGGTCGCCGACGAAGATGAAGTCGCCGGAGGCAATGCCCATTGGCTCCGAGGCCCCCGCGCCGCGATCCGTCACGAGAAAGGCGATGTGCTCGGGCGTGTGGCCGGGCGTGTGCATCACCCGGAACTCGATCAGCCCGATCGAAAACGTGTCGCCGTCGCGCAGCCGCTGGTGCAGATAGGAGCCGCCCGCGACCCGTGCATCCAGCCACTCGCTGCGCCATTCGGGACCGCCTTCGTCGGAGATATACACTTTCGCGCCGGTCGCCTCGGCCAACTCGCGCGCCCCGGAGACAAAATCCGCATGAATGTGCGTTTCCGCAACAGCGGTGATGCGCAGCCCGTTCGCCGCGGCCAGCCGGATGTAGCGATCCACGTCGCGCTCCGGGTCGATCACGATCGCCTCCCCGGTGCGCTGACAGCCGATCAGGTATGCGGCCTGTGCGAGCTTCTCATCGTAGATCATCCGCATGAACATGCCGTCGGCTCCTCGACCGTCGTTCCCCCGCTCGTGAATTGTAGCCGGGGTCGGGTCGAACCCCCGTGCTTGCCGACGCCCGCCGGCGTGACTACGCTCTCTCGTCCGCGGGCGGGCTTCGCCCGCGTCCGTGCTGGCTCAGCGGGAACACACTTGTCGGGCGCTCCTCCTTCGCAATCCGGGTCTTCCGCCATGCCGTCGCCGACGCGGCGGGCGGTCGTCGCCGCCGCGCCGGTGGACCCGCTCAAGGAAACGACCTACGAGCAGATCGGCGGTTTCGTCGCGTTTTTCATCCTGCTGCTGATCACCAAGACGTTTTTCCTGCAGCTTTACGAGATCCCCACCGGCTCCATGGCCGATACGCTCCGTGGCGAGCACGCCATGACCGCGTGCAGCAACTGCGGGTTCGAGTTCGCCGTCGGGCCGGATGTCACGCCGCGCGGCCCGCTTCCGCCGACGTTCGCCCATTGCGTCAATTGCCGCACGCTGTTTCGCAACCCCGAGCGCCCGCCGCCGCAGGGCGTCCAGCCGCAGGAGTTCGGGCGGCTGCCGGCACTGCCGATGCCGATGCGCGGCGGCGATCGCATCATCGTGCACGGCTGGGCGTACGAGTTTCCCTTCAAGTGGCTGGATTCGCTCAGCCCGCAGCGCTGGGACGTGGTGGTGTTCAAGTTCCCCACTGAGCCGAACACAAACTACATCAAGCGCCTGATTGGCCTGCCCGGCGAGACGATCGAAATGATCGACGGGGACATCTTCGCCGATGGACGTATTGCGCGCAAGCCGCAGTATGCCCAGCACTCGCTGTGGATGCCGGCCTATCTCCAGGATCATCGCCCAAAGAAGCCCGGCCTCGGCGACCCCGGGTATCAGCCGCGGTTCGTCCCGCAGGATGAATCCAGCGGCTGGAGCGATCTGGCGACCCGCGTGCTGCGTTTCGGCGGCGCCGATCGCGGGCGTGGCACGATCCGCTTCGTCACGGCCCCCGGCAGCGACAGCGCCCCGGGCGACATCCGCGACTTCTACGGCTACAACGTCCGCCCCGGCCTGCCTGGCAGCAGCATGGAACCTGCCAACATCGTCTCGGACGTGCGCGTCGGGGCGGATGTGACGCTTGAAGGCGGCGACGGCTACCTCGAGTTGCGCGTCGCGAAGCGATCGGACTCGTTCGCCGCCCGCCTGTACGCAGACGGCCGCGTGACGCTGCTGCACGCCGGCCCGGGCGGCGGCCCGCCGCTGCTGCGCGGCGAGACGCAGATCGGCGCCAAGCTGCATGGGCGCCGATTTGCGCTGGGTGTCGCGGATTATCGTGCAATCGTGGAGATTGACGACGACGGCGTGATTTCGACGGATATCGACGTGACGGACGAGGCCGCACGCCGCCTCAGCAAGGACAAGGCCAACGCCGTTGTGGAAATCGCGGCCGAGCGCGTTTCAGCGGCGTTGTCCGCCGTGCGCATTGATCGTGACGTGTATTACACGAACACAACCCGCGACCGGCCGCGACCCGGCAACGGTCCTCCCGGGAACGCCAACGAGGGACACCCCTTCCGCATTCCGGCGGATGCGTGCTTCGTTCTTGGCGACAACAGCCCCAACAGCCGCGACGCCCGCTACTGGGGGCCGGATGACGTCGGCCCACACCTGGCCGACAGCTTCGCCGCCGGCGGCTATGTGTACGGCACCGTGCCGATCGACCAATTGCTGGGGCGGGCGTTCTTCGTGTACTGGCCCGGCTCGAGCGGTCCGGGATTCGGCGGGTTTCGCCTGCTGCCGGACACCGGGCGAGTGCGCTGGATCCATTGACGTGTCGAGCGATGCGCCATCTCCTGACGCGGCCGCGTCGGCTACTTCTGATGAAGTCGCCGAGGCTGGCGCTGTGAGTGCCGACGCCGCAGCGGAATCCAGGCTGAGTGGGAACAGGGACGGGGGCATCGCAACATGGATCGAGCCGGGTCACGCGCCCGCGCGCAGCGCCCGCCTGGCGGTCGAGACGATCGAGACCGTGCTGACGGCGCTGGTGCTGGCGTTCATCTTCCGCGCATTTTTCATCGAAGCATTCATTATTCCGACTGGGTCCATGGCCGAGTCGCTGCGGGGGGAGCATCGCACGCTGGCCTGTCGTGACTGCGGCTGCGAGTTCGACGTCGGTGCACTGACTCCCGACGAGCGCTCCGGCGCCGGAGGCGCGATGGTCGCCGCCGACGGTCCGCCCACCTGCCCGAGCTGCCACCGTGTGTACGAGGGCGCGCTGCCGCCGACCCGTCCGGGCGACCGCATCCTCGTGCACAAGTGGCCCTTCGAGCTAGGCGGATTCTTCGGCCCGCGTCCCTGGGACGTGATCGTGTTCCGCGATCCGGCTGATGCCCGGCAAAACTACATCAAGCGCCTCATTGCGCTTCCAGGGGAGGATGTCGAGATCATCGACGGTGACGTGTTCGTGAACGGGCGGATCCGCCGCAAGACGCCCGCGGCGCAGCGCGTGCTGTGGTTCCCGGTGCATGATCAGCGCTTCGTGCCGGCGCTTCATCGGGAGGGCGAGCCGCACTCGCCGTGGGAGCCGGCCGCGTACGCGGACGACCCCGGCGGCGGCTGGAGCGGGCTGGATACCCGCGTCGTGCACTATGCCTCGCGGGACGCGCGCCGGCGGGCGCTGGACTTCGCCCCCGGCGGGGTCGGTCCCTATCACCAGGACTTTTACGCATACAACGGCGGTCCGGCCGGAACGCACGTCGGCGACCTGGCGGTCAGCGCTCTGTTGCGCTTTCAAAGCGAGCGCGGCGAGTTGCGTGTGCAGATCGAGCGCCGAAGGTTGCGGTTCACCGCGGTGTTGCGCCCGGATGGCGGCGTCGAGCTTCAATTGGCGTCTGCCGACGGGGAGAACGGACGCACCGTCGCCATGAGCGCGTGCAGCGCCCTGCGCGAGGGTGGATCAGCCGAGTTCCGATTGGAGCATCTCGATTGGCGCGTGCGCCTGACCATCAACGGGTGCGCCGTGCTGGAAGTCCCGGAGTCGGATTATCCCATCTCGCTGGATGCGGCGCGGGAGTCCGCCGGATTGGGTGCGCGCCTGCGCCTGGAAGCGGCGGACACGGCGCTGGAGCTGCGCGCGTTGCGCGTTGAGCGCGACGTGCACTACACGACGAACCAGGCGCGGACCCGCCGGGCGATGCCGGGGCAGGCGTTTGAGCTGTATTCGGGCGAGTACTTCGTCGTGGGAGACAACAGCCCGCACAGCCACGACAGCCGCGAATGGTCCATGGTCGGGCCGCATCTGCGGCACGACTATTACGAGGACCGGTATCGGCTCGGAACGGTGCGCGAGGATCAGATTGTGGGCCGCGCGTTCTTCGTTTATCTTCCCGGCGTCGTGCCGATGGACTCATCCGGCCGCTGGCGCATGCTGGACATGGGCCGGGTTCGGATGATTCGATGAGTGGTTTCGCGGCGCTGTTTTTCGTAGTTGTCAACAGAAGAATCCGGATTCCCGGGTTGCTGCCCGGTGTGACGGCAAACCGCCGCACGGCCGCGGGGCGCGGACCGGTGCGAGCCGAGCCCGGCGGAGCCTGTTTTGTGCATAACTCGATAACCGAAAGGCTCTTACAGGCGGCTATCCGCCAAGGCGGCGATTCCGGACCGGGTGCGGTTTCGAGCGTATGAAGTTCATGTTTCGGGGAATTTGACAGCGCATTTCGCCGCCCCTATCAACAGGTTACTCACAGATGCCCGAAGCTCCCGTGACCCCTCCCCCAAACCCCGCTGCCCAAGTGCTGCTGGACGTGTCCGATTTACGTAAATCCTACGCGGGGCGGCGCGTGGTGGACGGCGTGTCATTCGTGGTGCGTGAGGGCGAGATCGTCGGGCTGCTGGGCCCGAACGGGGCGGGCAAGACAACCAGTTTCCGCATGACGGTCGGGATGATCACGCCCGAGGCGGGCAGCGTGAAGTTCCTCGGGCGGGACATTACGGCCATGCCGATGTACCGCCGGGCGCGATTGGGGATGGGATATCTCTCGCAGGATCACAGCATCTTCCGCAAGCTCACCGTGGAGGACAATCTGCTGGCGATCTGCGAGACGTTACGGATCAGCGCACGGCAGCGGCGCGAAAAGGTCGAGCAGTTGCTGGTGCAATTCGGCCTGACGACCGTGCGCCGGAGCCTCTCGCAAACCTGTTCCGGTGGCGAGAAGCGCCGCCTCGAAATCGCCCGCGCGTTGATCACCAGTCCGCGCCTGATCCTGCTCGATGAGCCCTTCAGCGGCGTCGATCCGCGACAGGTCGAGGATCTGCGGACGGAGATTGTGCGGCTGCGCGATTCCGGTGTGTCCATCCTGCTCACCGATCACAACGTGTACGAGACGCTCCAGGTGACCGACCGCAGCTACGTCATCGTCGAGGGCAAGGTCATCCGCGAGGGAAAGCCCTACGACCTCGCGACCGATCCGCTCGTCCGGGAAAAATATCTGGGTCTCGGTTTCCGCGGCGACGCGCTGTTGCCGGCGGATGCGTCCTCGGCGGGGGCAGGAGCCTGATCACCGCATGTCGGCTTTCGATTCGCTGGTTGTTTCACAGGAAGAAGGCGGCGTTGCATTCGGTGTGAAGGTTGTGCCCGGCGCGTCGCGCAGCCGGATGGTTGGTGTGCTGGGGGATGTCCTGAAGATTGCGGTGGCCGAGCCGCCGGAGGACGGGCGCGCGAATGCCGCTGTGCAGCGCCTGCTGGCGGAGCGCCTGGGAGTCCCCGCTGCCGCGGTAGACGTGGTCAGCGGACACTCGTCGCCGCGCAAGCGCATCCGAGTTCGGGGGCTGTCCCGATCGCGGTTGATCGAGGCGCTGCGGCGGGACGAGTGAGCACGGTGGCGGTGGCTGCGCCGCGGGCGGCTGTGGCGCTTGCCGGTCGCAACGGAATTCGGGGACAATGCCGGGCATGAGTACTTCCCCGCCGAAAGCGCCCGCCCCCGCATCGCGCGTGACCGTTCCCGCCGATCGAACCCGCGAGATCCGCTACGCCGTTCGCGACATCCTGCTGGTCGCGGATGAGGTGGCCCGCTCCGGTCGCGAGATGTTGTATCTCAACATCGGCGACCCGAACATCTACGGTTTCGCGCCGCCGGCGCACATGATCGAGGCGGTCGAGCGCGCCATGCGCGACAACCGCAACGGCTACGCGCCTTCGTCGGGAATTCCGGAGGCGGTCGCCGCGGTGCGCCGCTCGGCCGACGCCGCCGGCATCCGTGACATTCAGCACGTCTACATCACCAGCGGATGCAGCGAGGCCATTGAACTGGCGCTGGCCGCGCTGGTGAACCCGGGGGAAAACGTGCTCACGCCGTCGCCCGGCTACCCGTTGTACACGGCGGTGCTGGCGAAGCTCGGCGCCGAGCGGCGGGACTATTATCTGGACGAGGACGACGGCTGGCAGCCCGACGTGGACGACATTGCGGCGCGGATTGACGATCGAACCCGCGCGCTGGTGCTGATCAATCCGAACAACCCGACCGGGGCGGTCTGCACCCGCGAGCGCCTGGAGCAGATCGCGGAGCTGGCCCGGCGTCACGACCTGGTCATCGTCAGCGACGAGATTTACGACAAGCTGCTCTTCGACGGACGCACGCACGTCGCCACGGCCGCTGTCGCTTCCGGGGCGAAGGTGATCACTTTCAACGGGCTTTCCAAGTCATACGTGGTGCCTGGTTTTCGCATCGGGTGGGGCATCGTCAGCGGACCGTCGGCAGCGCTGAGCGACTATTGCGAGGCGATTCGCAAGATGGAGCGCGCCCGCATCAGCGCCAACCACCCGGAGCAATACGCGATCCGCCCCGCGCTGGAGGGGCCGCAGGATCACATTCGGGCGATGATGGCGCGGCTCACGCGCCAGCGCGACGTGCTGATGGCGGGGCTGTCGGCGATTCCGGGGGTGTCGTGCGTGACGCCCGCCGGGGCGTTTTACGCCTTTCCGCGACTACATGGCGATGAGCCTGACGAGCAATTCGTCACGCGCCTGATCCGTGAGACCGGTGCGGTGGCGGTGCCCGGCAGCGGCTTCGGGCAAAAGCCGGGCACGCGGCACTTCCGCCTGGTCTTCCTTCCCGATGAGCGCACGATCGCCGGCGCCTGCGACGCGATTCGACGCACGATCGCATCTGCCCCGCGCTGACGAGCTTCAAAGTTGAATAACGGACCGATGACGCCCATTCACGCGCTGGGTGCGGGCAGCCGCCCATAGGTCGCGGCCAGCGCCCGCAGCCGCCGTGCATGCGATTCTCGCAACTGACCCGCGTCGAAGCGCCACTTCCAGTTGCCGCGCGGCGTGCCGGGGATGTTCATTCGGTGCCGCGTGTCCAGTCCCAGCACGTCCTGAAGCGGGACGATGGCCGTGTTGGCCGGCGACGCCATCGCCAGGCGGATCATGTCCCAGTGGATCTCGCGCGCATCCGTGTTCATATACGCCCGCGCGCGGGCCGTCGTGCCGAGCCGCGGATCAACCTTCGCCGAGCCGCTCGGCACGCCGGTCTGCCGCCGACTCGACGCGACCCCACCGCGCCCGCCAGACGCCCGCCGCAGCCGCCGCTCCATTTCCTGCAACGATTTCCACCAGCCGACGGTCGTGTCGTTGTCGTGGGTGCCGGTGTAGACGACGCTGTCGGCGGGGAAATTGTGAGGCTGGTGATACGCCGCCCCGGGGTTGAACGCCCAATGCAGAATCCGCATCCCCGGAAAGCCGTAGCGCTCGCGCAGCGCGATGGCCTCGGGCGTCACCTCGCCCAGGTCCTCCGCGATGACTTCCGGCCGGCCCAGCGCGTGGCGCACCGCGTCAAACAGCTCGCGTCCCGGCGCGGGTCGCCATTGGCCGCGCAGTGCCGTCCGATGATGTCCGGGCACTGCCCAGCAGCGCGCGAAGCCCAGGAAATGGTCGATGCGCACGGCGTCAAACTGCGCCAATGTGTGTCTGAATCGCGCAATCCACCACGCGAATCGCTCTTTTTGGTGTGCATTCCAGTCATAGAGCGGGTGCTCCCACAACTGGCCGTTGCGGTTGAAATCGTCGGGCGGCACGCCGGTCTGCCAGCGTCGTCGGCCGTCGGGCGTCAGCGCGAACAGCTCCTGCCTGGCCCAGACGTCGGAACTGTCGTAAGCGACGAAGATCGGGATATCGCCCATCAGCCGAACGCCGCGCTCGGCGCAATGCGAGCGCAGACGCCGCCACTGGCGGTCAAACTCGAACTGCACGAAGCGGTGATAGGCCACCCGTTCCGATAGCCGGCGCAATGCTGCGGCGCGGGCGGGTCGGCTGGCGGTGCGGAGCGCGGCGGGCCAGCGAAACCAGCTCTTTCCGCGGCTTTCTTCGCGTAGTGCGCGGTACAGGGCGTCCGAATCGAGCCAGTAGGCGTGCTCGGCGCAGAAAGCGTCGTATTGGTGCAGTGTGTCGCCGGTTCGCGCCGCGAATGCTCGATACGCACGCTTTAGCGCGCGAGTGCGGAATGCCAGGGCGGCGGGGTAGCGGGCTTCAGGCGCGTCGTCCAGCGCACGGGGCGCTGCGATATCAGCGCGGGTCAGCAGTCCCTCCTCCACCAGCGCGTCGAGGCTGATCAGCAATGGGCTTCCGGCGAATGCGGAATCAGAGGAGTAAGGCCCACCCACGCGGTCGGGCGGCGTGATCGGCAGCATCTGCCACCACGTCATGCCGGAAGCTGCGAGAAAGTCGACGAATCCGTGCGCAGCGCGGCCGAGGTCGCCGACGCCGTGCGGACCGGGAAGCGAGGTGGGGTGCAGCAGGATTCCAGCGCTGCGCTGACTCAGCAGCGGCGGCGCGGTGCGGGCGCGTGGTTTCATCCGGCGGAGTATATCGTCGCGATTCGGGCGGCAGTGGTGCATATCGGTGCGCGCGGGTGCTTGCTATGATCCCGCACGCTGCGCCTCCGCAGGCAGGAAGACCGCCCCGGTGTACAAGCTGTTTCTTACGCTTCGATACCTGCGCAAACGGCGCATCGCGTACGCCGCGGTGGGCGCGGTGACGCTCTGCGCCGCGATGGTGCTGATCGTGATGTCGGTACTGGGCGGGTTCGTGCAGGAGATGAAGGCCAAGGCGCGGGCGCTGCTGGGGGACGTGATTCTTGACAACCGCTCCTATCATGGCTTTCCGCTCTACGAGGAGCTGATCGCCGAGATTTCGACCTGGCCGGAGATTCAGCGGGCCACGCCGGTGCTGTACAGCTGGGGGCTGCTGCGATTTCCGCAGATCGAGCAGACGGCCACGGTGCGGGTGGTCGGTGTGCGTCTGGATGAGGTCTACGAGGTTAACGGCTTTCGGCGCAGTCTCTATTACGAGCAGCACTATCCGGGTACGACGTCGCTGGCACCGCAGGCGCAGGCCATCCTCGGCGTGGTGGACGGGCCACAGGACGGCGCTTCGCCGGGGATTCCGAGATTGCCCGAGCCGCTGCACACCGCGCACGAGCGGGCACGTGCGGCCGGGCTGCGCGACACGGACGAGTACGACCGCGAGTGGACCTCGTTCCGCAAGGCGCTGGAGAAAGACGGCATCACGCCCTATCCGGGGGTCTTTGCGCTGCCGGACGGGATGGATGATACGCCGCGCTGGCAGGGGGAGGAATTTCCGGGGCTGGTGATCGGGCGCGACATCGTGGCGGTGCGCCAGCCGGAGGGCCGCTACCGGCGGCTGGGGTTCTACCCGCGCGGGTACGTGGTGACGCTGACGCTGTTGCCGACCACCGAGGCGGGCGACATTTCCGGGCAGCCGATCAAGCGGGCGTTTCGCTACGCGGATGACTCGCGTACGGGCGTTCACGACATCGACTCGAATTACGTGTACTGCGATTTCGCCCTGTTGCAGCGGCTGTTGCAGATGGACGAGGCGCAGCGCGAGGACGGCAGCCGGGTGCCGGGGCGCTGCTCGCAGATTCAGATCAAGATCGCGCCGGGGCACGATCCTGCGAAGGCGGCCGAGCGGCTGACGAAGTTCGTGGCGGACTTCGCCTACAGCGGGCGGTTCGCACTGAACATCAGCGAGCGCGAGCTGCTGCGGCGGGCGCGGGCGGAGACGTGGGAGCAGTCGCAGCGGCACGTGATCGCGCCGATTGAGAAGGAGCGCGTGCTGATGCAGATCGTGATGGGCATTATTTCGCTCGTCGCGGTGCTGCTGGTGCTGTGCATTCTGTACATGATCGTGCTGCAGAAGACGCGCGATGTGGGGGTGCTCAAGAGCGTCGGCGCCTCCTCGACCGGGGTGGGGGCGATCTTCGTGCTGTACGGCGCGGCGGTCGGGGCGGTGGGGGGGCTGCTGGGGGCGGCGCTGGGCTGGACCTTCATGATGAACATCAACGAGGTACAGGAATTCCTGATTTCGATCCACCCCGGCATGCGGGTGTGGGATTTCAGCGTGTACGCATTCGATCGCATTCCGAGCCGGGTGGAACTTGCCGACGCGCTGGGGGTGTTCGTCGCATCGATCCTGGCGTGCACCGGCGGCTCGTTCGCGGCGGCCTGGCGGGCGGCGCGGATGGAGCCGGTGGAGGCGCTGCGCTATGAGTAACGCCTCGCAGCGCGAGCGCGACACGACGGCCGTCGGCGCGAGCGCCGAGGACGCGCGCGGCGGCTTTCTCCGGGCGGAGGGCATCTCACGAACCTATCGCCTGGGGCGGGTGGATGTGCCGGTGTTGCGGCGCGCGGACCTGTCGGTGCGGCGGGGCGAGTTCGCCGCGATCATGGGCAAGAGCGGCAGCGGAAAGAGCACGCTGCTGCACGTGCTCGGGGCGCTGGACGAGCCTCAGGAGGGGCAGGTCTTCGTCAATGGTGAGCCGGTTTATGCGCCGAAGGAGCGGCGGAGCTTCCGGGCGCGGGCGCTGGACGTACTGAGCGTGCACGAGCGGCGGCGAAATCGACTGCGGCGCGACACGTTCGGTTTCGTGTTCCAGTTCTACCACCTGCTGCCCGAACTGACCGTGTTCGAGAACGTGCTGGTGACCGAGATGGTGCGAACCGGGGTGCTGCGCTGGCCGACGGCGCGGAGTGGCGCCCGGCGGCGCGTGTCGGCGGAGCTGGAGCGGGTGGGGTTGTCGCATCGACTGGCACACCGACCGAGCGAACTGTCGGGTGGGGAGCGGCAGCGCGTCGCGATTGCCCGGGCGCTGGTGCACCGGCCGAGCGTGTTGCTGGCGGACGAGCCGACCGGCAACCTGGACGCGACCAGCGGCGCGGCCATCCTGGCGATTTTTCAGGCGCTGCACGCCGAGGGACAGACGATCGTGATGGTGACGCACGACGCGACCGTGGCGGCGTGCGCCGACCGGGTTCTGCACCTGGACGACGGGCAACTGGCGGCGAAGTGAGCGCGCAGCGCGGGCATGACGGACGAGCATGATCGCTGACGGGCTATCAACGCTGGCGGATCTGCTCTGGGCGCCGCTGCGCGACGCGGAGTGGGGAAATTTCGCGGGCTTCTGGCTGCGACAACTGCTTGACGATCGCTTCACCGTGGCGCTGTTCGTTCCGCTGCTGCCGCTGCTGCTGCTCGCGCCGCGGCGATGGCTGCGCGAGGCGATCGTGGGGACGGGGCTGGCGTTCCTGTTCGTCGCGTTCGGCGCGCCATATGCGCTCTTCTGGTTGTTGAACTGCTCCGGTTTCTTCGTGCTGACGCAGTGGTACGCGGGGCGGGTCGAGCGGCATCGCCTCACCATCGGACCGGGCGCGCCGGAGGGAGCGATCGCCAAAGGTGAGCAGCGCGCGTTCGCGCTGGTCGTCTCAGTGATCGTCGTCTGGTACCTGCTGACGATGCTGCTGCGGAAGATCGAACTCCCCGACGAGTGGAACCGCTGGCTGTTTGAGTACGCGCGGTGGTGCTTTCCATTTCACGTCGGTGATCGGGTGTGGACGCCCGGCTCGCCGAGCGCGGCGGAGATCATCGGGACGCCGAAGGGGCAGCTTGCGGTACAGGTCTTCTGGAACCCGCACAACATCGGCACGGCCTACCTGGTGTGGCGGCTGCTGCACTACTTCTCCGAGCTGCGCCTGGGCGGCATCCCCGAGACGCGCCGGCGCTTCATCGATTTCCTGGCCTATCTCTGCTACGCACCGAACCTGATTCAGGGGCCGATCGAGCGCTATCCGCGCTTCTGCGAGCAACTGGACGCCTGTCACGGGCAGCGGCGGTGGAGCGATTGGCCGATCGGCCTGGCGCGGATGGGATGGGGCTTGAGCAAATCAATCATCGCGACGCTGTACTTTCTGCCACTGCTGCGCGATGGGTTGAGGATGGGGTCAGAGAGCGCAGGATACTTTCACGCCCCGCACTTGATCGAGAATTACGCGCTGGTGTACGGCGGCGTGTTCCTGATCATTTTTCACCTGTACCTGGAGTTCAGCGGTTATTGCGACGTGTCGGCCGGCATGGCGCGGCTGTTGGGCTATCGGCAGGTGGAGAATTTCCGCTGGTGCTGGTTCGCGACCAGCCTGCGCGATTTCTGGCGGCGCTGGCACATCAGCCTGTCGTCCCTGCTGCGGGACTATGTGTACATCGCACTGGGCGGGAATCGCCAGCGCGCGGCGCTGAACCTGGTGCTGACGTTCGTGATCTGCGGCGTGTGGCACATTCCCAACGGGTACATGGCGGCCTGGGGGGCGGTGATGGGGCTGATGCTGGCCGTCAACCAGTGGTGGGTGGGCTTGATGCAGCGGCTGGACGGGCGTCGGTCCGGTGTTTTCTCGGCGATTCGACGCGGCGTGCGACGGATGCACCCGCTGGGGCCGATTGTCGCGTGGCTGTTCACGATGCACTGCTTCGTATTCAGCCTGCTGATTTTTTTCGGCGGGCGCGGGGCGGGGCGGGTGACATGGGAAATCGTCCGGCGGCCGCTTCTGGCGCTGACCGGCGCCGAGTGCTTCGCGTCGCCGTCATAATTCGCAAAAGAATCTCTGTGAATTCAGGCAATTTGCCACCGTGACCGCTGAATTTCAGACCAGTCCGCTGGCGAGCGATAACCGAGGGCGATTGTCATCGCGCGTGCGAGAGGCGAAAATTATCAGCGGGGAACTCGCACTCGAACGGCCCGTAAGAAGCTGCTTATTCCCCGCAGATATCCCAGATTATCTTGTGCCCTTGATCGGGCGGAATCGCGTAAAGATTTATGGGCAGGCGGGACGATACATCCCGTGAGCGAAGGTGGACTCGGGCGACCGAAGGATCGGCTCGTCCCCACCGATAAGGGCGTTTCCCCCGTTTACTTCATGGATGATGCCGCCGCGGGTTATTCCGCGCGCTCGCGTGTTTCCTCGTCTATGGAGGCCGGGTTTCATGGTGCATTCGATTACGGTGGCGGGTCGGTCGGCGCTGGCGGCGGAACACCCCGCGATCACGGACCGCGGCGGCGTGCTTCGCGACCGCGGATCGACCGCGGAGAGTGACCGGGTGCTGCTCTCGGCCGACGCGCTGCGCGGGATGGAGGACGCGGCCCGCAGCCGGCAGCTGCGACTGGCGGCGCTGCGCGCGAGCATTCAATCGGGGACCTACCTCACGCCGGAGAAGCTGGACGCGGCGGTGTGGCGGCTCTACGCCGAGCTGAAGAAGTGACGGCGGCGCGGAGCCTGCGATCATGGCCAAACGCTCGATAGGTCGGAAACAGACGGTCGCGGACCGGGCGGGCGGCTCGCGAGTGGCCGGTTCGCGTGCCGGGTCGTCTCGCCCGGCCGGAAAGCGGGTCGTCCGCACCGGTCATTCCGCGGCGAAATCTGCGGTTGGCCGTCCGTCAGGCGGCGGGACGCTGCCGCCGTTGCGCACCAATCGGGTTTCGTCGTACGGCGTGCATCCGGGCGTGGCGATGGTGCAGGGGTGGATCGCGTCACTCAAGGAGAAGAGCGGGCGCACGCTGGAGGAGTGGATCCGGTTCATCCGACGCGAGGGTCCGGCGGACCTCAAGCGGCGGGGTAAGTGGCTCAAAGAGCAGCACGGTCTGGGAACTGTCACGGCGTCGTGGCTGGCGGAGCGCGCGGACGAGGGCCGCATGGGGATCGGGGAAGAGGATCCACGGGTCTACCTTGAGAACGCTGTTCGCTACGTGGAGGAGATGTATCCGGCGGCGCGTGCCGCGCTGCGCCCGTTGCACGACGGGCTGATCGGGCTGGCGCGCGAGCTGGGGCCGGACATTCGCATCTGTCCCTGCGAAACGATCGTGCCGATCTACCGGCGGCACGTGATCGCGCAGATCCGCCCCGCGACGCGCACGCGCATCGACTTCGGGCTGGCGCTGGGGGACACGCCGGCGCGGGGCGCGCTGATCGACACCGGCGGCTTCGCCAAGAAGGATCGCATCACGCATCGCATCGCGGTCAGCTCGGAGGCGGACATCAACGCCGAGCTGCGCCGCTGGCTGAAGGCGGCCTACGACCGCAACGCGGGTTGATCAGGCTCGCGTTTCGGCGCGGATTCCGCCGGATCGTGCCGAACTGTCGCCGAATCACGCCGATCGGAAGAAGCCGGTCGCGAAGTCGTGCACGAACAGCGCGATTCCGCCCAGCGTCAGCAGCATCACGATTCCCCCGAACGTCAGCAGAAACGCGTGGCCGCTGATCCAGCCGTCGCGCATCGTGGCGATGATGTGCGGGCGTGCCAGCACGAGCATGCTCAGCACCATTGCGCCGCTGGTGGCCAGCACCGAAATCGAGTGCAGGTAGCTGTAGGCCCAGGTAGCGGCGCTGACCTCGCGCTCGCGGCCGAGCGGCTCGCGCAGGAAGTGGCCGCGGACGGTGTAGACGAAGCGCGCCCCGGCTTCGTCGCGCAGAAAGCGCGTCTCGCCGTTATGGGCGTCGCCGCCCAGCAGCGCGTAGACGATCGTGTAAATCAGAAAGTTCACTGCTCCCAGCGTGATAATCGCAACGCAGACCTTGTTCCGGCGGCGGCGCGGGCCTGGCTCAGCCGGCTCGACGCGCGCGGGTCCAGCGTCGGAGTCGAAGCGCTCGAGCGGCGGCGGTGAGGAGGCGGAGCCAGTCATTCACGGAGTATACCGGCGGCCGTCCCGGGGCCGCGGCTGTCGATGGCTGCCGCTTTGCGCGCAGCGCTGCATGTTTGACGTCTACGGGCGACAATCGGCGCTATTGGATTGCAAATCGCGTATGAATCGGCCACACTCGAACGCGAGTTTCGCGTGGGCTGTCGCTTCTTACGATTGAGAGTGCCGCCATGTCGCCCGCTGCCGCGTCGAAGGTGCTGATCGCCGACGACAACCCTCAGATTCTTGAACTGATCGAGGCCTACCTGGAGCCGCTGGGCGTGGAGATCACGACCGCGGCCGACGGGCAGGCGGCGCTGTCCGCGATAGAGGCCGCGCCGCCGGACCTGGTGCTGCTGGACATCATGATGCCGCGGCGAAGCGGGTACGAGGTCTGCCGGCAGTTGAAGGAGGATGATCGCTACCGCGACATCCCGGTCATCATGGTCACGGCGCTAAATGAGGTCGGAGACCTGGAGCGAGCGCGGGAGTGCGGCGCGGATGATTTCCTGACCAAGCCGGTGAACAAGATGGAGTTGTTGGCGCGTGTGCAGGCGCTATTGGCGGCCCGACGGGTGCGACAGGGCGGCGAGGCGGCTGGGGCGTAGCGCCGGGGGGCGGACTTACGGAGGCGCGCGTCAGGCGGCGCGTCGCGCGGCTCGTGCGGTTTTTCACTCGTCGGCTTCCGGGCGTCAGCGATTGGCGATCTGAAGCGGTCGCACAGGTCGGCGCGATGGCGCGAGGCGTCGAATAAACAGGAGGCGGGGAGCACGCAATGAGTGACGGGCGGCTGACCGGCAAGGTGGCCCTGATTACCGGCGCCGCGCGCGGCATTGGCCGTGCGTGTGCGGAGCGGTTTGCCGGGGAGGGCGCGTTTGTGCTCGTCACGGACATTGACACCGAGGGCGCTGCAGAGACCGTGCGTCGGATCGGGGAGTCCGGCGCGCGTTGGTTAGAATTGGACGTCCGTAGCGAGGCGGACTGGGCGCGGGCCGCGGTTGAGGTACAGCGGTCCCATCGGCGGCTGGATGTGGTGGTGAACAACGCCGGCATCACCGGTCTCGATCTCGGCCCGCAGGATCCCGAGCACACGACGCTCGAGTCCTGGCGGGCTGTCCATGCCACGAATCTTGACGGCGTTTTCCTCGGGTGTCGTACCGCGATTGAACTGATGAAGCCGCCGGGCCTGGGCGGCTCGATCGTGAACATCTCGTCGCGCTCCGGTCAGGTGGGGATCAGCGGGGCGGCGGCCTATGCCTCGAGTAAAGCGGCCGTGCGCAACCACTCAAAGTCCGTCGCGCTCTACTGTGCCGAGCGCGGCTACGCGATCCGTTGCAATTCGATCCACCCGGGGGCGATTTTGACACCGATGTGGGATCCCTTGCTGGGAGAAGGACCGGCGCGCGAGGCCGCGGTGCGCGAATTCGTGGCGGAAGTACCGCTGCGCCGGATGGGAACGCCGGAGGAAGTGGCCGTGATGGCGCTCTACCTGGCGAGCGATGAATCGTCCTACGTGACGGGGGCCGAGTTCGTGATCGACGGGGGTATTCTCGCGGGATCTGTTGCCCAGCCGCGACCGGAGTAGTGGCCCGTCCTGCTCTGGATGGGCTGCACGGGCAGCCTTTCAACCGGTCTGACATGCGCAAGTTCTGCGCATCGGCCGGATAAATGCGGCGAAGATCCGTCATCCACCGATAACAAGTGTAGACGGCGGCTGCGCCGGTTGGTGCAGCGCTCGGCGTGATTGGGCGCCGGGGCGTTGGGGTCGCCGCGGGGGAGAAACGGAAACCGGATGCGCTCGCGATTGACGAGGATTGACCATTGCATGGAGCCGTCGGGACGCGAGCCGTGCGCTGGAGAGGCGCAGTTGCAACGGCCATCAGAGCATGCGTCGCGCGAGGGACGTACGATCCGCGTGTGGCGGGTGTTGGCGATCCGCAAGGAGATTCGCAACGGCGGATATCCGCTGGCGCAAGTGGAGCGCGAGGCCATTGATCGCCTGATTGATCGAATCCTCGTGCCGAGGGATTCAAGCGAGCGGAGGCGCGACAGGCGCGCGGCGCGCTGAGGATGTGACTACAAGGGCGCGTTCTCCGCGAGGCGCGCCTCGCCGGCCGGCGGAGCGGATGCCGCCGCTGATGACGCGGAGCGCGCGGCGGCCGGATCCACCCATTTCCAATCCAGCACCTTCAACTCAACGCGCGTGCGACCGTTCCATTCGCTGACGACCGGCTCAAAGGCCAACCGGAAGTGACGCCGCTCGGCGAAATCTTCGGCGAATTCGCCGCAGCGAAAGGCAATCGCCTTGCGATAGACGGTCCCCTGTCGCACGGTCATCTGCAGGTGTCCGCCGTTCGCGCCCACGACGCGCGGCGAATCGACCAGTTCGACCGGCGTGGTGGCCAGCTTTGGGCGGGCGTTGCCGATGCCGTGCGGCGCAAGGCGCGCCAGCGGGGCGACGCCCTCGGGCGTCAGTTGCGCCAACTCCACTTCGTCATCGAGGGTCATTCGCGGGCGCAGGTCGGTCGCAGTGAGACGCTGCGCCGCCTGCTGCTGAAACGCATCGGTAAATGCATCGACCGCGTCGGCGTTGAGCCGCACCCCGGCGGCCATGGCATGTCCGCCGTAGCTCTGCAAGTGCTGCCGGCAGGCGCCGAGCGCCTCGTGCAGCGGGAAGTGCCGGATGCTGCGCCCGCTGCCCTGACCGCTGCCGTTCTCGAGTGCGATCAGCACAGCCGGCCGGTGAAAGCGATCGACCATGCGGGCGGCGGCGATGCCGATCACGCCGACGTGCCATTCGCGGCTGGCCAGCACAATCGCCCGGCAGCCGTCGCGGTGGAAGCCGCGATGCACGACCATGTCCTCCGCCTCGCGGACGATGCCGCGCTCGACCGACTGGCGTTTGCGGTTGTGCTGCTCGAGCGCACCGGCGATTTCCGCGGCCCGGGCGTCATCCGCGGTAGTGAACAGCTCGACCGCCTCGCGGGCGTGGCCCATCCGTCCGACGGCGTTGAGACGTGGCGCCAGCAGGAAGCCGACGTCGTAGTCGTCGTAGCGGGCCTTGCCCTCGAGGCCGGAGGCGGCGATGAGCGCCCGCAGGCCGGGATTCCGCGTGTGACAGAGATGCCGCAGGCCGTGCGTCGCAAGGATGCGGTTCTCACCGATGATCGGCACCACGTCGGCGACGAGTCCCAGTGCGGCGAATGCCGTTGCTTCGAGCAGATAATCGCGAAATTCGGGCTGAACGCGCTCACTGCCGGACAGCTCGCGGGCGAAGGCCCAGGCCACCTTCATTGCCACGCCGGCGCCGGAGAGATCGGGATTCGGCGAGTGCGCCGCATCGGTCGCGGTCGGATGAACAATCAGTGCGTCCGGAAGCGACTCGGCCCGCTGGTGATGATCGGTGATGATCAGCTCCAGCCCCAGCTCGCGTGCGCGGCGGGCCTCATTGACGGCGGTGATGCCGCAATCGACGGTAATGACGACGTGTGCGCCGCGCGCGGCGAGGCGCTCCAGGGCGTCGGCGTTCAGGCCGTAGCCCTCTTCAAAGCGGCTGGGCACGTAGCAATGCACATCCGCCCCGGCCAGGCGCAGCGCGTGCCAGAGGATAGAGGTGGCAGTGCAGCCGTCCACGTCGTAGTCGCCGTAGATGACGATGCGCCGCTGGTCCCGCACGGCCGTTGCGAGTCGGCGGGCGGCGTCGACCGCCCCCGGCAGCGTTTCGGGGGGCAGCAGCGCGCTGAAGGAAGGCGCGAGAAATCCTCGGGCGGCGTTTTCGTCGGCGACGCCGCGGTTCAGCAGCACCTGCGCCACCAGCTCAGAGACGCCGGCCTTCCGCGAAAACTCGCGTCGGCGCGTCTGCGGCGCTGCAATGTGCCAGTCGCGCTCGATTCGACGGGGTCCGAAGATGGTTGCGCTCCTGAGCAGCAGTCGAGTCACAGCACCGGGCGTCAAATGCCGTCGTTATGCGCCGTTCGGCGCAAAGTAACGCGAAAGCAACGGTCCGTAGCGCCGAATCACGGCTGGCGCGATGTGCCGGCGGTCGGTCCATAGCCCCAGTGCCAAGGCGCGCTGACACGCGCAATTCGGCGCTTCGGCGAGTGCATCGGACTCGATCACAGCCCGGATCAGCGAAATCGCGAAGCCGCCGGCGGCTTTGAGGTTTCCGATGATCTCGGCCAACAGGGCTTGTTGCGAGACGCCCGGCTCGTGCGGGCGCCAGCAGTCGTAATCCGTGACCAGTGCGACGGCGGCGTAGCAGATTTCCGCTTCGCGGGCGAGCTTGGCCTCGGGCATGGTGGTCATGCCGATCAGGTCCGCACCCCACGAGCGATGCAGCCGCGACTCGGCCACGGTGCTGAACGCCGGTCCTTCCATGCAGACGTAGGTGCCGCGCGGATGAACGGCGGTGCCGCAGGCGGGTGCATGGGCGAGCAGCGCTGCGCGGAGCGACGGGCAGTACGGCTCGTGAAACTCGGCATGAACCGCGAGGTCGTCAAAGAACGTCGCGGCGCGGCGGGTGGTGCGGTCGATGGCCTGATCGACGATGACCAGCTCGCGCGGGCGCAGCTCCTCGCGCAGCGAGCCGACAGCGCCGCTGGCGATGATGCGGGTGACGCCGAGTTGCTTGAGCGCGAAGATGTTGGCGCGGTAGGGCACCTGGGTGGGGTTCAGTGCGTGGCCGGCTCCGTGCCGGGCGAGCAGGGCGACCTCGCGGCCGCGCCAGTTGACGATCCGGATCGGTGCGCTGGGCGGGCCGAAGGGTGTTTCGGGGGTGACTTCACGCGCGGCGGATTCGCCGAAGAGGGATTCGGCCAGCCCGGTTCCGCCGATGACGGCGATCATCGTCCGTCCTTCCTGTTGCACGATCACGGGACCGACGTCCCGCTGAAAAGCGTTTGCGCGCCGTGGGAACTTCGTTCGAGCGCTCGCGGGACCGACGTCCCGCCGGGCCGCGTTCGACACCGGAATCCCGCGCGAGCGCGTTCGTCGCGGCGCGACGGCACTATACGCCGCGCGCGTCGCCGGGGGAATGTGCGACCGGGGGAATGAATGCGTCGTCCGGACCGCGGCGCTGGTTCACCGATTCGCGCAGCGCCGCTATCATCCCCGGTCCGCCCGCGGGTTGCGGAGCGGGCGCTGGGTCTGAGCACGAGGGCGGCGATGAAGATCCTGGTTCTGATCAAGCAGGTTCCCGACTCCACCACGACCATCCGCATCCGTCCCGACGGCGGCGACATCGACCGCGCGGGGGTAAAGATGGTGGTGAACCCCTTTGACGAGTTCGCGATTGAGCTGGCGCAGCAGCTTCGCGAAAAGCGATCAGACGTGCAGCAGATCACGGCGCTGGCGGTCGGGCCGGCCGGGGCGGCGGAGGCGCTGCGCACGGCCATGGCGATCGGCGCGGATGACGCGATTCACCTGCAGGACGGCGCGTTTGAGACGCTGGACGAGCTTCAGACGGCGGCGCTGATCGGGGCCGTGGTGCGCGACGCGGGATATGACCTGATACTCTGCGGCAAGCAGGAGATCGACCTGGACAGCGGGCAGCTTGGGCCGGCGCTGGCGGAACGGCTGGACTGGGCGCACGTCGGTGCGGTGACGGCGCTGGAGGTCGGTGCGGATGGCCGCACGATCGAAGCGTCGCGCCGGATCGAGGGCGCGGAGGAGCGCGTGCGCTGCGGGCTTCCGGCGCTGCTGACGATCGAGAAGGGGCTGGTCGAGCCGCGATATCCGTCGCTGCCGAACCTGATGAAGGCCAAGAAAAAACCGCTGGCGGTCAAGTCGGCCGCGGATGTGCCGGGGTTCGCGGACCTGGCGGGAGCGGTCGGCGGCACGCACATGCACAAGCTGGAGCCGCCGCCGGCGCGACCGGCCGGCAAGCAGATCAAGGGCGAGCCGGCGCAGCAGGCGGCTGAGCTGGTACGGTTGCTGCGTGAAGAGGCGAAGGTGATCTGATGTCGGGTGGGCGATGATCGTGGCGTCGGGCCGTTGAAGCCGGGGCTGGTCGGCCGTGTGTGGCAGGATTGCAGCAGGCGCAGGTGATATCCATGAGCAAAGACGTGCTGGTATTTGCGGAGCAGCGCAACGGGCGTCTGCATCCAGCGGTGGCGCAGGTCGTGACGCCGGCGCGGGCGCTGGCGGCTGCCGGCGGCGGGCGAGTGGTCGGCGTGGTGATCGGCGCGGCCGTGGACGCCGCGGCCGATGCGCTGGCCGCGACCGGCGTCGATCACATCGTCACGATCAGCGACTCGTCGATGGAGCGTTACACGGCGCTTCGGTATCGGTCGGCGCTGGCGGCGGCGATCGCTCATCTGAAGCCGGGCGTGGTGCTGCTGCCGGCGACGTTCATGGGGCGCGACCTGGCGCCGCGCGTCGCCATGCGGGCCGGGGCGGCGCTGGCGACGGATGTGATCGAATTGTCGCGCGACGGAGAGGGACGGCTGGAAGTTCGCCGACCGATCTACAACGGCAAGGCATTCGGGCGAGTGAGCTTCCCGGCGGGCCGGCTGGCCATGGCAACCGTGCGGCTCAACACGTTCGCGCCCGCTGCGGGTGGTTCGGGAGCGGGGCGCGAAGCGATTGGCGCGCCGGCAATCGAGGGTGATGCTCGGCTGACCTGCACGGAGGTGGTGCGCACCGGCGGCGAAGTGAAAGACGTGACCGAGGCCGAGATCGTGGTGTCGGGGGGGCGTTCGCTTAAGAGCGAGGAGAATTTCAAGCTGCTGTATGAGCTGGCGGGCGTGCTGGACGCGGGCGTGGGCGCTTCGCGGGCTGCGTGTGACGCGGGCTATCAGCCGCACAGCCGCCAGGTCGGGCTGACGGGCAAGACGGTGACACCGAAGCTGTACATCGCGTGCGGAATCAGCGGCGCGATTCAGCACCTGGCGGGGATGCGCGGGAGCAAGGTGATCGTGGCGATCAATTCTGACCCGGAAGCGCCGATGTGCAAGCTGGCGGATTACGCCGTGATCGGGGATTTATTCCAAGTGGTGCCGGCGCTGACGGCGGAGGCGAAAAAGTTGCTGGCGCATTAGCGCGGGGAAATTCTCGGCGGCTGCGCGCTCTATTCATACGATTGACGTCGCCGACACGCGGGGGGCAGCGCATGACCGCGCGGAGCGACGCAACGGCACTCCATCCCGGTCTCTCATCCATGCTCCGCGAATTGCGGACGCGCACCGCTGCAAGCATGCGGCGCCCGTCGTCAGTGCGCTGTCGCGTGCGCAGCGCCCTTCGGCGCGGATGCGCCGAGATGCTGCTCCAGCTCGGTCATCTGACGCCGCAGCTCGGGCGTCATTTCCTGGTACATGTACTTGAACAGCTCGTACGGGTCGTGCTTGTAGGACTCGTAGTAGGCCACGGCCGCATCCAGCTCCTTGCGGATCTCCTCCTCAAAGAGCGCCTGCATCTTGTCGTCCAGAAGCTTCTTCTTGCGCAGATAGTTGGCAAAACGCGGCAGCGGATCCCGCGCTTCCCACGGCTTGACCTCTTCCTCGGTTCGATACTTTTTCGGATCGTCGGCAGTGGTATGCATCGCCAGGCGATAGGTGACCGCCTCGATCAGCGTCGGTCCGCCGCCGGCGCGGGCTTTTTCAACGGCCTCGCGCACGGCCGAGATCACCGAGAGAATGTCATTACCGTCGATCTGCAGGCCGTCGATGCCGTAGGCAATGGCCTTCTGGGCGATGGTCTGCGAGCGGGTCTGGGCGTGTCGCGGAAGCGAGATCGCCCAGTGGTTGTTTTGCACGACCATCACCAGCGGCGCCTGGTAGACCGCTGCAAAGTTCAGCGCCTCGTGAAAATCTCCCTGAGAGGTGCCGCCGTCGCCCACGAAAGCGACGCAGACGGTGTTGTCCTTGCGGAGCTTGCAGCCCCAGGCGATGCCCATGCCGTACTGGCACTGCGTCGCGATCGGTACGCTGAGCGGGGTGTCGTTGACGTGGGCGGGGATGGCGGAGCCAGCCTCGTGGCCGCCCCACCAGAGCATGAACATGCCCATCGGCCAGCCGCGCCACAGAAAGCCGGCTGTTTCGCGGTAGGAGGGGACGAACCAGTCGTCCTTGGTGAGGCAGTATGCCGCGCCGAGCGGAATGGCTTCCTGCCCTTTTGAGGGGCCGTAGGTGCCGATTCGTCCCTGCCGCTGGAGGTGCAGGCAGCGCTCGTCCAGCAGGCGGCTCTGCAGCATGGTCTTGTAGAGCTTCTGCAGGTCTTTATCGGGGATCTTTGGTTCGAGCTTGGCGTCGAGCGTTCCGTGCTCGTCCAGAATGCTGAGGTGCTCCAGCTTGTTTTCAATCGCAATGGGTTTGCGCGGCACGGCGTCGCCTTCCTGCTGGGCGGGGCGCTCCCCGCGGACGAGTCGAGATGGAACGGGCGGCCGAAGATCGCCCACCGCATTTGAGTGTATCGAAGCGGCTCGCGGATGCCAACCGGCGATGGCATTCCGGGAGCGGTCGCGGGATCATGGGGGCATGAGCGAAATAATCTGGACGCAGGTGGACGACTACCTGAATGAGCGGCTGATCGGGCCGGATGCGGCGTTGAACGAGGCGCTTTCGACGAGCGAGTCGGCCGGGCTGCCGGCGATCGCGGTGTCGGCCTGCCAGGGTCGAATGCTGGAACTGCTCGCGCGGACGGCGGGCGCGCGGCGGATCCTGGAAGTGGGGACGCTGGGCGGATACAGCACGATCTTCCTTGCGCGGGCGCTCCCGACAGATGGGCGGCTGATTACGCTGGAGTTGAACCCGCGACATGCGGAGGTGGCGCGGCGGAACGTGGACGCGGCGGGCGTGGGCGGGCTGGTGGAGATCCGCGTCGGGGCGGCGCTGGAGCTGCTGCAAGAACTGGAGCGCCAGGGCGGGCCACTGTTTGACCTGTCATTCATCGACGCGGACAAGGTGAACGCCCCGCAGTACTTCGACGCGGCGTTGCGGATGTCGCGGGCGGGCGCGACGATTGTCGTGGACAACGTGGTGCGAAAGGGAGCGCTGCTGGATGAGGACAGCACAGATGAGAACGTGCGGGGAATGCGCCGGCTGATCGAGCGCGTGCGTGATGAGAAGCGCGTCAGGACGACGGTCGTGCAGACCGTGGGTGCGAAAGGGTACGACGGGTTCTTGATGGCGGTGGTACTGGGTTGATGGTGCGGGCCGAGTGCGGGGCGATCGGAAAATCGGCGGGGCGGTGCGATCCCACTTGGAATCGCACCGCCCCGCGTCTGATTCGTTCACGGGTCACGGACGACCCGCCGCGCGACCGGCGCGTTGCGCCACCGGCGCTGGCTCGCGTTTCACTCGACTCGGTTGCGTCCGGCGCGTTTCGCTTCATACAGCTTCTTGTCCGCGGCTTCGACCAGCAATCCGGGTGAGGCCGAGCCGGCGTTTCCGGTCACTTCGGCGGTTCCGAGGCTGGCGGTGACGCGCAGCGCCTTGTTGGCGTGCGTGACGGTGCGCGACTCGATCGCGGTGCGGATGCTCTCGGCCAGCTCGCGGATCTGGCGGGTGGTGTCGCCGATCAGCATGACGGCGAATTCCTCGCCGCCATAGCGCGCCACGAAGCCGTTACCGCGCACCACGTCCTTGAGGCATTGCCCCACCATGCGGAGCACTTCATCGCCGGCCTGGTGGCCGTGGGTGTCGTTGAACTTCTTGAAGTGATCCACGTCCATCATGATCAGGCCGAGCGCTTCGTTGGTCTGGGCGGCGCGCTGGAAGGCATCGTCGAGCTGCTTGTCGAAGGCGGCCCGGTTGGCGACCTTGGTCAGGCCGTCGGTCGCGGCGACCTCCAGAATCTGGCGCTTTTCGTCGGTCAGGCGGTCGGCCTCGGCGCGGATGGCGCTCTCGCGCTTCTCGGATGCGGCCCGCTCCATCTCGGCCTGCATGCTGAGGTTGGCGAGCTGCATCGCGGCTTCGGCCTGGAGCTGGGCATACTGCACGGTGGCGCCGATCTGCACGTTCAGCATCGACGCCGCTTCGCGCACATGGCGGTTCATCGCGGAGAGGATGTCATCGAGCTGCGCTTCGGACAGCCCGCAGCTGCGGCAGCACGTTTCCTTGACGGCGAACAGCTCACGGCAGGGCGTGTCCTGTCCGAACAGCCCGGCGAACTGCGCGGCGCTGATGGCGATATTTGTCAGCTTGAGCGAATTGCCGCTGCGCTTGTCGAGGTTCTCCTCGTGGTGGCTTTCAACCGCGTCGCAGACGATCGCCGGCAAGCCCCAGCTTCGGAGCAGCTCGCCGCTCATCAGTGCGTGCGAGCAGCCGAACTTCTCCGTCTCGGCTGCGACCAGCGTCGATCCGCTCTCGCGCCACGCCTCAAACACTGCGGTGTAGGTCTTGGAGTCGGCACGCCAGGCGGCCACCATGCCGACGTCCGCCAGCAATCCCGCCACGAACGCCTCTTCGGCCACCTCCGGACAGGCTGCCTTGGCGATCAGGCGGGCCGCGACCGCCGTCGTCAGCGAGCGACGCCAGTAGGCCGAGAAGTCGAAGCCGTCGCACTCGGCCCGGCCGACCGTTTCGACGAGCGAGAAGCTCAGGGCCATGACCTTGACGGTGCGCAGGCCGAGCATGTTGATGGCCTGCTTGAGCGAACTGATCTCGCGCGGAATGCCGAACAGCGGGGAATTGACAACCTTGAGCACCTTGGCTGTGAGACCGGGGTCATTCTGGATCACGGTCGCAAGCTGTTGCACAGATGTGTCGTCGCGCCGCGTGAGCGCCAGTACTTCGATCGCCACCGTCGGCAGCGACGGCAGGCTGTCGGTCGAACGAATCTTCTCCAGGATCTTCATCCGGTCCCTTCCTTAATAGCATGATGCGCTGCGGCCCCGGCCTCGCTCCGTCCCGTGGGGTACAAGCCCCGCTGACGTGAACATCGGCACTTTGCCGACGCGGTTTCATCACTTCCCGAAGTCGCGATTCGAGCGGAAACCGCGCGGGACGCGGCCCGAAAACCCGCGCGGGCAGGTGCGCACAGCTCCACCGGACGCCCGAATGCGGGCCGACCCGGAACCTCCGCCGAGCGGACCGAACCGCCCACGGCGGTCCGGTAGAATTCACGGCTCCGGATAATCGGACTTCACCCCGGGAGCCTCGCGACCATGACGACTGCCGCATACCGTTTCGTAACCGTTTCCATCGCGTCCGTGGCGGTGGTCCTGGCGGCCGCGGCCGTTCCGCCGGATCGCAGACCCGGTGTGATGTTCCGCATTTTCGCCACAGACCAGGACATGCAGCTTGTGCCGGAGGTCCTGTCAGGGGAGCTTCCCAACCAGGTGCTGATTTCCCCGACGATCCGACTGAACCCGGCCGATCTCGGCGAGACGCGCGACCGCTTTGTCACGCACGTCGACGGGTTCATCGAGGTTGCCGACGGCGGCTATCACGAGTTTCATTTGGTCAGTGATGACGGCGCTCGCCTATGGCTCAACGACCGGCTCGTCGTCGATCACGACGGCCTGCACGGCCCGACGCCCATGGTCGGTTCCATCGCACTCCAGCCGGGCCTGTATCGCTATCGCATTCGCCACTTTGACGCCTGGGCCGGCGAAGCGCTCGAACTGAAGTGGCGGCGAAGTGAGGGCGAGGCGTTCGAGCCGATCCCGGAGTCGGCGCTGTCGTTTGACGCGGCCCTCTCGCGCGAGACCGCGCCGGGCTTCAAGCGCATCGCGCACGCGCTGCGTCGCGGTCGCCCCGGCGACGGCACTCCGCTGATCGGCGTGCACCCGTCCCTTGTCCGTGGTAATGCACCCGAGTCAAAGGGCAAGCGTCCGGCGCTCGACGGTCATACACTGGAGGGCGTTCGGGTGCTGACCCATGAGCGCCCGGTCGGGGCTGCGCCGGTCGTTTGGTTGCCGTCGGACGAGCCGGGTGGACGAACGGAGTTGCTGCCGCTTGCGCACGGGCAATACTCCGGTCACTTGATGGTCGCTCGGCCGGACGGCGGGGAGCATTTCCGCATCGCGCCGGATGTTGAGTCCGGCGCTGCGCAGGCGGCGATGTTCCGCTTCAGCACCGGCGAATCGCGGGCGGTGAGCGAGGTACTGCGAACCGATGAAGGCTGGATCGTGATGACCTACACCAGCTTTGAGGTCCGCGAGAATGAGTCGATCGTCGCCGCCGGCCGGCCGCGCAGCAGCGTGCTTGTGCCATTACCGGCGGTCGCGCCGTTCGAAATGCGCTCCATCGCGCTGCTGCCCAACGGCATTGAGATCACGTTTACGCAGCCGCTCGATCCTGGAATCGGCTGGGAGACGGATTCATACTACGTCGAACAGTGGCCGTTTGACGCGAAGCTAGGCCGCCCGCCAAGCCGCGACGTCTCACGGGTCGAAGTGCGCTCGGCGAGCGTGAGCGCCGATCGTCGCAGCGTGTTCCTCGAAATCGAACACGTGCGTCCGAATCACGTCCTTTATCTCCGGTTGCTGCCGCCGTGTCACTCCGAGGCATATGAACCGCCGTGGACAACCGAGGCGTGGTACACGGTGACGGCGTCGTCGACTCGCGAACCGGGCCGGCGGCTGGATCCACCAAAGGACGCGACAGTCAATACGCTGGCGGTCGAGGAGCAGGCGGCGGGGTGGCGGCTGCTGTTTGACGGCAAGTCGCTGGCGGGATGGCGGGGGTTTCGGCGGACGGGTGCGCCGGCGGGATGGGTGGCGCGGGACGGCTGTCTGCAGCGGGTCGGGCCGGCCGGCGACCTCGTGACGGTCGAGCAGTTCGAGAACTTCGAGTTGGATCTGGAGTGGCGGATCAGTTCGGGCGGCAACAGCGGCGTGTTCTTTGGCGTGAGCGAGGAGGAGCCGAACCGTCATGTGTGGGAGACCGGCCCGGAGATGCAGATTCTTGACAACGCGGGGCACGCCGACGGGCGCGTGCCGCTGACGTCGGCCGCCGCGGCCTACGCGCTCTACGCGCCGCTGTCCCCAGCTCCGCAGGAGCGCTCGGCGGACGTGCAGGCGGATGGCACGCGGCTGATCGGGCTGTTCAATCGCTCCCGGCTGGTGGTAGACGGCGCGCGGGTGGAGCACTGGCTCAACGGCGTGCGGGTGGTGTCGTATGAGCTGGGGTCGGAGGAGTGGCGGGGGCGTGTGTCGCGGAGCAAGTTCCGCGACATGCCGCGCTATGGAACGGTTCGCCGCGGGCACATCGCGTTGCAGGATCACGGGGACCGGGTGTGGTACCGGAATATCCGCATTCGAGCGTTGAAATAGCCAGTTCGGTTCTCGCACCGATGCGGGTGCGGGTGGGTTTCGGGACGTCCGTCCCGCGTCGCCGGCCGCCCGGAGCTTCGCTGGGCGGGTTCCAGCCATCGTGGGAATTACGGGGTCGTGCGCGCGTGACGAACGCGCAGGTATGACCGGCCTGCGCCGGCCGCTCACACCTGAAAAACGCCTGTCCGCAGTTCCGGGAGGTCGCCGACATACGCTACTGCCTCAAGCGTCAGCGCCAGCACCTCGCGCGTGCGGGCCGGCTCGATGATGGCGTCCACCCAGCCGCGTGCGGCGGCATAGCGAATGTCCATCGACGTTTCGTAATGTTCGGTGATCCGCTGCTGCAGCGCCGCCAGCTCCGTGTCCTGCGGCTCATGCCCCTTGCGCCGCAGCGTGTCGATTTCCAGTTGCAGCAGCGTCTTGCTGGCCGCGGCAGCGCCCATCACGGCATACTTGGCGCACGGCCAGGCATAGAGGAAGCGCGGGTCATACGCCTTGCCGCACATGGCGTAATTGCCCGCGCCAAAGCTACCCGACGTGATCAGCGTGATTTTCGGCACGACACTGTTGCTCACCGCGTTCACCAGCTTCGCGCCGGCGCGGATGATCCCGTCCTGCTCGCTGTCGCGTCCGACCATGAAGCCGTTCACGTCCTGGATGAACAGCAGCGGCGTTTTCATCTGGTTCGCGTCGAGGATGAACCGCGCCGCCTTGTCTGCTGAGTCCACGTAAATCACGGAGCCGAACTGCAGCCCGCCGCGGGCCGGCTTCACCTGCTTCTTCTGATTCGCGACAATCGCGACGGCCCAGCCATCCAGCCGCGCAAAGCCGCACACGATCGACTGGCCATACTCCGCCTTGTATTCGTCAAAACTGTCCGCATCGACGAGGTGGGCGAGCAGCTCGCGCACGTCGTACTGACCGACGGTCACATCCGGCGAGCCGCGCGTGTCGGCGGCTGTGACGGTCGCGCCGGCGGGCGGCGCGTCGCCATGCAGCACACCCGCGCTGCCCACGCCCGACGCGACCACGTCGAAGATCCGATCGGCCGGCCGGGCCGGGTCGCGCGGGGTGGTGCGGTTGAAGGGGGTATGCGGGCCGGCGCCGAGCTTGCCGACCAGCCGCCGCAGGCGCTCGATGCACAATTCGTCATTTGGCTCGCGGTAGTCAATCGTGCCGCTGACGGCCGAGTGCATGAGCGCCCCGCCCAATTCCTCGCTGGTCGCCTCCTGCCCGATCGCGGCCTTCACCAGCGCCGGGCCGGCCAGGTACAGGCCGCTGCCCTCGGTCATCAGCAGCGTGTCGCACATCACCGGCAGGTAGCCGCCGCCGGCGACGCAGTTGCCCATGATCGCGGCGATCTGCGGGATGCCGCGGGCGCTGATGACGGCGTTGTTGCGGAAGATCCGGCCGAAGTCGTCCTCGTCGGGGAAAATTTCGTCCTGCATGGGCAGAAAGACGCCGGCCGAATCCACGAGATAGAGGATCGGCAGACAGTTTTCCATCGCGAAGCGCTGCGCCCGCAGCACTTTCTTGCACGTCATGGGGAAAAACGCACCGGCCTTTACGGTCGCGTCATTGGCGACGATCACGCACAGCCGACCGGCCACCCGCCCCAGCCCGACCACCACGCCCGCCGCAGGTACGCCGCCGGCCTCCGCATACATGCCGTCCGCCGCCCACAGGCCCAGTTCGAAGAACGAGCGCAACGGCAGCGCGTTATCGGCCGGGTTCAGCGGCTGCGGCGCGACGCCGCTGCGCGCGGACGCGCCGGGGGGCGCTGTCGGGCCGGCGCGGAGTGCCTCGCGCGAGAGCGGCGCGGTGCGCGGCAGGGCGGTGCTGCGGTCCACCAGCAGGGCGATCCGCTCACGGGCCGTCAGGCGGCCCAGCTTGTGCTGACGATCGATGCCGCGCTGCCCGCCACCCTGGCGGAGGACGGCCTCCCGGGCGCGAAGCTCGGCGATCAGGCGCTCCAGCGCTTCGGCGGCGGAGATTTTTGCTTTCGACGGGGCGGCGACGCCGGCCGGACGGGTCTTGGTGCTCATGGCGGCGAATTATCCGTCCGAACGATCCGCGTAGCAAAGCGCCGCCACCCCCCCATTCGGAGCTACACTCGCCGCCGGCGGCGGCGGCGCATTCGGGCCGCGCGCGGGCCGAGGTGTCGGGAGATCGACGTGATTCGCGGCGCGGCGGCGGCATTGGTCGGCTCGATCGCCGTTCTGCTGGCGTGGCTCGGACTGCGTGCGCAGACGGAGCGGGCGGATTTCGTGGTCGCGTCGGATGAGGAGCCGCGGACGATTGATCCGCATCGCGTGAGCCTGCTGGGGGAGATACAGATCGCCAACGCCTGCTGGGAGGGGTTGACCCGCCTGAACCCCGAGACGTTCCTGCCCGAGCCGGCGGTGGCGGAGCGCTGGGATTTTGACGCGGAAACGTTGACGTACGTGTTTCATTTGCGCGAATCGGCGCGCTGGTCCAACGGCGAGCCGCTGACGGCCGAGCATTTCCGCTATTCATGGCTGCGCTCGCTCGACCCGCGACTCGGCGGGCAATACTACGCCCTGCTGCTGACGCTTCGCGGCGCTGCGGAGTACTACCAGTCGCGGGTGAATGATGACCCGTCGGATGATCTGTCCGCGACGACGGTCGGCGTGGAGGCGGTGGGTGATCGTACGCTGCGCGTCGTATTGGCGCGGCCATGCGCCTATTTCCTCGACCTGACCTCATTTGCGACGCTTTACCCCGTCTATCCGCCGGGGATCGAGCGCTGGCGTGGCGCGGACGGCCGGATTCCGCTGCGCCAGGCGCACCTCTGGACGCGGCCGGAGCACATTGTGTGCAACGGGGCGTTCGTGCCGGAGCGGTGGGAGTTCAAGAAGCGCGTGTTGCTGCGGGCGAACGGGCATTACTGGGATTCGGCGTCCATTGGCGTGAAATCGATCGAGTTCTACTCCGCGGCCGATGCCAACGCGGCGCTGCTCGCGTATGAGACCGGACGGGTGGATTTTGTGCGGTCCATTCCGAAAACGACGGCTCGTGCGCTGTTTGCCGATCAGCAGGCCGGTCGGCGGTCGGACCTGCACAGCGGGCCGCGCTTCGCAACCTTCTTTTTTCGCGTCAATTGCTCGCGTCCGCCGCTGGATGACGCGGAGTTGCGCAAAGCGCTGTGGCTGGCGATCGATCGCGAGACGCTGGCGGAAAAGGTGATGGGAATGGGCGAGCAGCCGGCGTACACCTATGTGCCAAAGGCGTCGGTGCCGGACATGCCGCGGCGGCTGGCGGACGGACGGACCATTCTCTATCAACCACCGGCGGGGTTGGGAGCGGGGTTGACCGTCCCGGAGCGCGAGGCGCTGGCGCGCGCGCACCTGGCGCGCAGCCGCTATGGGCAGAGCGGGGCGCAACGCCCGATTGAGATCATGTACGCGCCGTTTCCCGACTATCAGCGCGTGGCGGAGAGCGTGCAGTCGATGTGGGAGCGGGTGCTGAAAATTCCGGTGGCGCTGCGGGTACAGGAAGCGAAGGTGCTCAGCAGCGAAGTTCGGAACCTGCGGTACGACGTGGTGCGGTCGGACTGGTACGGGGATTACATGGATCCGGGGACGTTTCTCGACATGTTTTCGACCGGCAACGGGCAGAATCGCACGGGCTGGTCGCACGCCCGATACGACGAACTGGTCGCGGCGGCGGCGGAGGAGCGCGACGACGAGCGGCGCTATGCACTGTTTGCGGAGGCCGAGCGGATCCTGTGCGAGGAACAGGCTCCGATCATCCCGCTGTTCGTCCGGTCCGGGGCGTTCCTGTTGAATCCGGGCTTTGAGGGGCTGCGCGATAACGTGCAGGAGTCATTTCCGGTGCACCGCGTACGACGGGGGGGCGTGCCGCAGCCGCGTCGGCCGCGTCGAGCGCGGCGGGTGCTGGGCGCGATCGGGCGCGGGGTTACACTGTAGCGCAGTGCGAAAGCGGCGTTGGACCAGGTCCGCCGGCGCGGCGGAAGTGACGCCGGCCCAATCGGCATCGACAGGTGCGGGATGATTGAGTTCCATTGTGAGCACTGCGGCAAACACGTTCGCGCGCCGGATGAGCACGCCGGCAAGCGGGCCAAGTGCCCGTCGTGCCAGCAGAGCGTGTTCGTACCCGGTGCTGTCGGCGACGACGACATGCTGAAGCTTGAGCCGCTGGACACGAAATTTGTCGCCGAGCAGAGCCGTCTGATTCGCGAGACGCGCGATTTGCAGAACCGCCTGCTGCACGAGCGCGAGACGTTGCCGGAGGGGGCGGTGCGGCACACCGCGCCCGGCGGCGGAAACGACCTGCCGATCTCGGCGGGGGACGTGGAGGCGCTGGTGATCGAGTATGCGCAGCGGATGGCGGCCGGCGAGCTGGAGCCGGCGCAGGAGCTGTCCCGCGAGATCCGCAAGCATCGACAGGCGGCGGAGGCGGTGCTTCAAAAACTCACGATCGACGAGGTGCCGCATCCCGCGCTGGCGAAAATCCCGCGGCCGGTGCTGATGGGGTTCTTCAAGCAGCTTCGCGAGAAGAAATAGCGGGGCGGAACGTCGGGTTTCGCCCGCGCGGCGGGCAGCAAGCCGGCAACGGCCGCGCACGGGCGGGGCGGTCGGAGCAGCAGGGATACGGGACGGGATACCGGGCATGGAGGCGTCGGGAAAATCGACCACGGCCTGGACCGTGGAACGCCTGCTCGGCTGGACGCGCGAACATCTCACGCGCCGGGGGATCGAGTCGCCGCGGCTCTGCGCAGAGATCCTGCTGGCCGACGCGCTGCGCTGCGAGCGGATTCAGCTCTACGCGCGGCACGACAGCACGCCCGAGCCGGATGCACTATCCCGTTTTCGCGAAGTCGTGCGGAGGGCCGGCGAGGGCGCGCCGATCGCCTATCTCACGGGGCGGAAAGAGTTCTACTCGCTCGCGTTCGAGGTGAATTCGGACGTGCTCATCCCGCGGCCGGAGACGGAGCTTCTGGTCGAGCGGGTGATTCACCGCGCACGGCGCGGGGAGGGGCCGATCCGCGACATCGTGGACGTCGGCACCGGCAGCGGCTGCATCGCGATCGCGCTGGCGAAGCACCTACCGGAGGCGCGGCTGTTCGCGAGCGATGTGTCGGGCGGAGCACTGGCGGTTGCCCGGCGCAACGCCGACAAGCACGGCGTCGCGGAGCGGGTGCGGTATCGCGAGGGGGCGCTGCTGAATCCGTGGACCCCTGGCCGGGGATCGGCCGACGGAGACGCGGCATTGCCGCCGGTGTTCGACGTGATCGTCAGCAACCCGCCCTACGTTGCGACCGCGGCCCGCGATCTGGTGGCCCGCAATGTCCTGGACTTCGAGCCACACTTGGCGCTGTTCGCTGGTGCGGACGGGCTGGACGTGATCCGTGCGCTGATTCCGGCGGCGGTGCAGCGCCTGCGACCGGGCGGACGATTGTTACTGGAGATCGGGTTTGACCAGGCGGCGGCGGTCCGCGTTTTGCTCACGGAAGGCGGTTGGTTGGGGATCGAGACGGTGCGCGATTCGAATCGCCATGAGCGGGTGATCGAGGCGCAGCGCCCCGGCGGCGGCGGCGCGGGCGCATCGCTATCCAGTGACTGAAGTCACTCGCAACGATCGAGCGCACTCCGGGCGAAGAGTGCGGCCGGAGCTGCTCAGGCGCTCGACCGCATCCGCCGCTCGATTCCAGCATCCCGCGCCGATATAGTGCGGCGAGATACACGTCGGAGTGCACGGACGCGCGCCGGCGTTCGGTACTGATTCTTCATCGACGCTCACGGAGGACGGCATGGGCCTCGACTACTTCCGAATCAACGGCGGCAATCGCTTGCGCGGCCGGATCCGCGTGGGTGGGGCGAAGAACGCTGCGCTGCCGATCATGGCGGCGTCGATCCTGTGCGAGGGGGAGGTGATTCTGCACGACATTCCGCGCGTGGCGGACGTGCGCTCGCTATGCGAACTGCTGGGAAAGCTGGGCGTCGAAAGCGATTGGCGGTCGGATGGGGCGCTCCGGCTGGTGGTCCGCGACGAGATGAACTGCAAGGCCGAGTACGACATGGTCCGCAAGATGCGCGCGAGCATCTGCGTGCTCGGACCGCTGCTGGCCAAGCGGCACGCGGCGCAGATTTCGATGCCGGGCGGCTGCGCGATCGGGGATCGGCCGATCGATCTGCACCTGCGGGCCGTGCAGAAGCTCGGGGCGGAGGTGGACCTCGTTTCCGGCGACATCATGGTGAAGGCCCGCCGGCTGCGTGGTGGAGAGATGTTTCTGGGCGGACCGTTCGGCTCGACGGTGCTGGGCACCGGTACGGCCATGATGGCGGCCTGCCTGGCTGACGGGCTGACAGTGATCGAGATGGCGGCGTGCGAGCCGGAAGTGGTGGACCTGGCGAACTTTCTCAATGCCTGCGGGGCGTCGATCAGCGGGCAGGGCACGCCGCGGATCGTGATCGAGGGGGTGCGGCGGCTGGGCGGCTGCGAGTATCGCATCATCCCGGACCGCATCGAGGCCGGGACGTACATGGTGGCGGCGGCGATCACCAACGGCGAGCTGCTGATCGAGAACTGCCGCGTGGATCATCTGCTGGCGTTCATTGACCGGCTGAGCGCGATCGGCGTGCAGGTGCAGAAGACCGGTGAAGGGGCGGAGGTGACGTCGGCGCGGCGGCTGGAGCCGGTGGACGTGACGACGCAGCCTTTTCCCGGTTTCGCGACCGACCTGCAGGCGCAACTGATGTCGCTGCTGTGCCTGGCGGATGGCAACAGCGTCATCACCGAGAAAATCTTTCCGGACCGGTTTTTGCACGTGGCCGAGCTGAGCCGGATGGGCGCGCGGATTCGCAAGGAAGGGCCGACCTGCATTGTGTCGGGGGTGAAGCGGCTGGTGGGCGCTCCGGTGATGGCGAGCGATCTGCGGGCGTCGGCGGCGCTGGTCCTGGCGGGGCTGGCGGCCCGCGGCACCACGGTGGTGAACCGCATCTATCACCTGGACCGTGGATACGTGAGCATGGAAGAGAAGCTGCGGGCGGTCGGCGCGGACATCGAGCGCCGCAGCGACGGGGATGTGTAGAGCGGTGCCGGCCATGAAGTGCCGGTGGCGAGGGTGATCAATGCGTACGCGTGTTCCGGTATCGCGCAAAAGGTCCACCGTGAAAGGCGGCAGGGTGCGCGGAAGAGTCGCGAAAGCGTCCTCGCGCGGCGCAGATGCGCGCGTGTTGACGCTTCATCCAGCCGGGAAGCGCGGCGTGCGGATTGCAAAGGCGACGTACGACGCGATGCGCGCGGCGCTGCTGGCGGTGACCCCCGCCGACGGCGAGGGCGTGGCGTTCGCGGATCTGCGGCGATTGGTCCGACCGCTGCTGGTGGGCGGGGCGTTTCCGAAAACGGCATCGGTCTCCTGGTATGTAGTGGTCGTGAAGCAGGACCTGGAAGCGCGCGGGCTGATCGAGCAGGTGCCGGGGCGGCGACCGCAGCATGTACGCCGAAAGGCTCAGCGGCGGTGATCGGGGCGGGTGCGCGGCGGGATGGAGCGATAGAGGTCGTCCAGGCGCGAGACCATTTCGCGCCAGTCGAACTCGCGCAGGCACAGCTCGCGACCGGCAGCTCCGAGTGATGCGCGCAGGGCCGCGTCGGCCGACAGCGAGCAAATTGCATCGGCGAAGGCGGCTTCATCCCCGAGACGAATCAGCCGGCCGGTGCGGCCGTCGTGCACCACTTCGGGCGTGCCGTCGATGTCGAAGGCGACGGCGGGCACCGCGGTAAGCAGCGCCTGCACCACCGCCCGCGGCAGGCCCTCCCATTGCGATGCGTGGGCGAGGATGTCGAACCCGCGGAGCAAGCGCGGTATCGCCGACGGGGGAACGAGGCCAACCAGCGTCGTTCGGTTGCTGAGGCCGAGCCGCTGCAGCTCGGCTTCGTAGCGCGGCCGCGCTGAGCCGTCGCCGACCCAGACGAAGTGCAGGCGCGGATCGTGTGCGGCGGCGCGGGCCATGATCGGCAACAACTGCTCATAGCCCTTGCGCAGAAATAGTCGGGCGATTGTCCCGACAACGACGGCGTCTGAAGGCACGCGCCACTCGGCGCGGACGCTGTCGCGCTCGCCCGCATCCGGGTGAAAGTGATCGACCTCCATGCCGGAGCGAATGGTGGAGATGCGATCGGCGCGGCCGACGCCGGCGGCGAGCAACTGCCGCCCCATCGCGTCGGCGACGTTGACGATGTGGTCGCAGTGCAGCGCAGCGCGGCGCTCCAGCGCGGCGTAAATGAATCGAACCGGCCAGGACTGCGTGCGATTGAAGCTCATGCCGTGAACAGTGTGGAGGATGCGCGGCACCTGTGCGCGCGTGGCCGCGAAACGCCCCAGGATGCCGGCCTTGCTGCTGTGCGTGTGGACGACGTCGGGGCGCAGGTCTTCGAAGAGGCGGGTCAGCTCACGCCCGGCGCGAACGTCGTACCAGGGGTTGATGCTGCGGATCAACTCCGGAATCTCGATCAGGGCGTAGCCGCCCGCGCGGACGCGTTCCAGCAGGCTGCCCTCGGGGCCGCGGGTGGGGCCGCTGATGAGCGTCACCCGGTGGCCCAACTCGCGCAGGCCTTCGCAGGAAAGAACCGTGTTCTCCTGGGCCCCGCCGATGATGAGGCGCGTGATGACGTGACAGATGTGCATGGTTCGGTGCTTTTGAGGCAGATCGTAGTGCAGAACCGAAGGAGAAGGGGGCCGTCGCGGCGGCGGCCAGGTTGCAAGCGACCACCGCAGCGCTGCATCTCGTCGCAAATCATTGCCCATTATGCCGTTACGAGTTTCATCCGGGAGCCTTAGCCGTCCGATGCGGCTGCCTGCCTGCGGCGCGACGCACTGATGCCGGGGGGCGGCGCGCCGCGGCATTCCCGACAAGTCGCCTGCCGGCAGGGGGGGCCAGCCAGAAGGCGGCCGGTGGAAGGCCTGCCGCGTTGTTGGCAGGGGTTGGCTTCCGCCGATAACGTCTGCATGAGCACGAATACGATTCAACCGGCGGCACCTCTGGCGGCGGCTGCGCAGGGAGCGAACGCGGTGACGGCGCGAAAGGTTCAACGCATCGGAATTCTCACCGGGGGCGGAGATTGCCCGGGGCTGAATGCGGTCATCCGCGTCGTAACGAAGGCGGCGATCAACAAGCTCGGGATCGACGTCATCGGTGTCGAGGACGGCTTTTTCGGGTTGATCCGCAATCGCATGCATCCGCTTTCGCTCGATGACGTGTCAAACATCATCACGCGCGGCGGGACGATCCTGGGGACGAGCAACTCGGCGGATCCGTCGCGGTTCGCGGTCGGCAAGGACGCCGGCGGCAAGACGATCTACGAGGACGTGACGAAGCGAATCGTAGAGCATGTGCATGACCGGCACATCGACTGCCTGATCTGCATCGGCGGCGACGGCACGATGACCGGCGCGGCGAACCTGATCCGCCACGGGATTCCGTGCATCGGCGTGCCCAAGACGATCGACAATGATCTGATGCATACCGACATTACGTTCGGCTTCTCGACGGCGGTGCAGACGGCCAGCGACTGCCTGGACAAGATTCACTCGACGGCGTCGAGTCATCACCGCGTCATGATCGTGGAGTTGATGGGGCGGAATGCGGGCTGGATCACGCTGGCGGCCGGATTGGCCACCGGGGCGGACGTGGTGCTGATCCCGGAGATTCCCTACTCGCTGGATTCGGTGTGCGAGACGTGCGTGACGCGCTCGCGGCGCGGCAAGCGCTTTACGCTGGTGGCGGTGGCGGAGGGTGCGCGGCGGGTGGATGGCGAGCGCGTGATCGGAAGGCTGGTGCCGGATTCCCCCGACCCGGTGCGGCTGGGCGGAATCGCCAACGTGCTGTGCAACGAGATTTCTGATCGCACCGGGCTGGAAACGCGCGCGACGATCCTGGGGCACGTGCAGCGTGGCGGCACGCCGGTGGCGGCCGATCGGGCGCTGGCGACGCTCTTCGGGCACAAGGCGATTCAACTGGTCGCGACGCGCGAGTTCAACAATGTGGTGGTCATGCAGCGCGGGGAGACGACCTTCGTCCCGATCGAGTCCGTCGCCGGTCAGCAGCGGCAGGTGCCGCTGGACGACCCGCTGGTGGCGGCGGCCCGCGCAGTGGGAACCTGCATGGGCGATTGAGGCTGGCGGCTGGCGGGAATCGCGCCGCGGACGGATCGGGCAGGCGGCGCTGTGGCACGCGCGCGGCGGCGGGGCGTATCATCGCTTTGATGTTGGTGGAGGTGCATACCGGCGGCAGGCCCGGGCGACCGGTCGTATTGCTCCTGCTTGTGGCCGCAGCGCTGGCGGGAGCGCTGGGGCTGGCCTTTGCGCAGGTGGTCGCGAAGCGGGCGCTGGGGGCGCAGCGCACACTTCCCAACGCGCCAATGACGTTTCGTCCGCCGGCCCAGTGGACCGCGGATCCGAAGCGGCCGGGCGAGTTCTATCTGGCGTTGCACGAGGGGGATCGGGAGGGGCGCGGGCGGATCGAGCGGCGGGTGCGATTTGCCTACCGCCGTCACGCGGCCTTCGTTCCGCCGGAGGTGCTGGTCCGCGCGATGGACCTGAGCTGGCAGGAGCTGGGGCGCTCGTTTGATCCGGTGCCGGTGATGGTGGCGGGGATTCCGGGGCTGCAGGTCACGCGACAGAAACTCACGCCGTTTCGCGGCCGGATGCTGGCGGTGCAGACCGTGCTGCGCATTGCCTGTACGGCCATGGGGGAGGAACTGCTGATCGAGTACACGCCGCTGACCGACCTGACCTACGCTGACGTCGAGCTGCTGGACGACCTGTCGCAGGCGATGGCGCTGGAGAGCGGCGCTGCGCGATCGGCGGAGCAGATCCTGGCGTCAGCCGGGATGCGTGCGCCTGTTCCGGCGGGAGCGCGGGTGGAGCCGCCGGCGCTGGACGCAGTGCGCGGCTTTGGCTTTGTGGGGAGGGAAGCCGGGCTTCCGCGCTACTCGGTGGGCGTCTATCGCACGTGGCTGCCGGGCGGCCGCACGCCGACGGACCTGGTGCGCGACTGCGTGGTCGAGCGCTGGCGCGTGGCGGCGGATCTGGTCACAATTGACGAAGTGACGCGCGACGACGGAGCGCGGATCGCCTGGGCGAGCGCCCGCGGGCCGCGCAGTACGCCGCACCCGCTGCGCTGCATCGGGGTCATCGCCAAGGGGAGCGCCGACGCGGCGCTGGTGCTGGTGCATTCGGACGAGGCGTTTCAATCGGCGGCAGAGGCCGCGGGGATTGCCGTCGCGGAAGGGCTGGAGTGCGAACCGGGGTTTGACCGCGTGCTGGAAGATGCCTCCGGAGCGGCAACGGCCTTCGTGCCGCTGCTGCGCGAGCGAGGCGCCGTGCCCTGGTGGGGAGGGCTTCGAGACGCGCAGTTGTTCCTGGGGCGCATTGGCGGCGCACCCTTTGAACTGCGGCGGCAGCGCGCGGCGCTCGCGCGTGAGGATGGCGCCGGGTTTGAAGGCGCCGACGTCGTCGTTCATGGGTCGACCCGCGACCTGCTGCAGTGGCGGCTGGATGACCGGGGAGTGGGCTACTCAGCGCAATGGGAGCTGGACTTCGGTCCGGCCGGCATGACACGCCGTATCGAGGTGCGCGAGCGGCGCACCGCGGAGGGTGGCGTCGTCCACCGCGTGATCAGCGCGCGCGGAGCACGCGGCGAGATGAGCTACTCGCCGGGGGCGGCGTTCATCGCGCCGCCGGTCGAGTCGCTGATCCCGCTCTACGCACACTCGAAGCCGGCGGGCGCCGCGTGGCTGTTCGAAGTATCTGCTCCGCTGTGCGATTCCACGCGGCATGTGTTGTTCACTGCGCTGGGAGAAGATGCCGGCGGCATGGCGCGGGTGCTGCTCCAGGATGACGTCGCGCCCGAGGGCGTGATCTTCGAGTTTCGCGACTCGGTGCTCGAGGCGATCCGGACGCCGGATGGCGGGGAATTGCGCCGGGTGGCGGATCGCGGCGGGTCTTGACGAGGTTCGATACAATGCTGTCGCGCTCCGGTCCCCACGCGCACGGCGAGTCATGGATTCGGCGAAACTGACGCAATCGGTGAGTGTGCAGGCCATTCCGTCCAGCGGCGCCGCTGCGCGGCGCACGGATGGCGCGCCTCAGCAGGAAACCCGTTCCGCGGGGCTGCGCTGGACCACCTGCGGTGGGTTTGACTCGGCCGTCCGGGCCGTTGAGCCGGGGGCCTGGGCGGATCCGGGCGGGGCGGGTTGGCAGCTGGTGAAGCGCAACGCTGTGCGGGAAGTATGGCGCGCGACGATCCTGGGGCGGGATTTTTACCTGAAGTACTACTGCTCGGGCGGGATTCGCAGCCGGATCAAGCGCTGGTTCGGACAGGACGCCTGTCGCTCCGAGTGGGCGGCGTCGGTGTACGCCGCGGCCAACGGGATCGCGGCGGCGCGGCCGGCCGGCTTCACAAGCGGGATTCGACGTGATGGGCGAAGCTGGTCGCTGCTGGTGACACATGCCGTGACGCCGGCGACGCCGCTGGACGCTTTCTGGCGCGGATTGTGCTCGGATGGGAACGTGCGCCGCAGGCGGACGGATGTGGAAGCGCTGGTGGAGACGCTGGCGGAACTGCTGGCGCGGGCGCACCAGTCGGGGTTTGAGCACCTGGACATGCACGCGGCGAACATTCTCGTGCAGACGGTCGCGCCGCGGCGCTATCGGGCGGTGTTCATCGATCTGCACGGCGCGCGGATCGACGCGCCGATCGGGCCGGGGGCGGTGGTGCGCAACCTGGCGCAGCTCAACCAGTGGTTTTCGCGGCACAGTTCCACCGGAGACCGGCTGCGCTTCTTGCGCGCCTATTTGCGCCGCAGGCATGAATTCGAGCACGTCTTCCGACATGCTCGGCCGCTCGAAACGGATTTCCGCGAGCTGGTGGCGTCACTTCGCCGAGCGGCCCAGCGCCACGCGGAGCGCCTGTGGTCGCAGCGGGATCGGCGGATCGGGCGGCGCGGGCGGTACTTTGATCGCGTGACCGGACACGGCGGATGGCAGGGGATGGTCTGCCTGACGGCCAAGCACGGCGACCGCCCGGCCGGTGGGGCGAGCGTCACGCTGGAGCGCGGCTGGTGGCCGCTTGTGCTGCGCGATCCGGCGGCGCTGCTGGGCACCGGCGCGAGTGGAGTGAAGGATTCGCACTCCGCGGAAGTACTCCGGACGGAACTGGCGCATCCCGATCGGCCGCTTCAGGTGATCATCAAGCGGCCGCGGGGGCGGACGCTGTGGCGGCGCCTGCGTAACGCGCTCGGAGCGCCGCGCGTGGCGAGGGCGTTTGCGCTGGGGCATGCGCTGCTGCACCGGGACATTGCGACGGCGCGGCCGCTGGCGGCGCTGCAGCGGCGGATCGGGCCATGGATGACGGACAGCCTGCTGATCACGGAGGTCGTTCCGGGGGCGGTGGACCTGGGGCGGGCGATCGAGCGGGCGGTGCTGCGCCTGGATGCGAGGGAGCGCTGGCGCTACAAGGCTCGACTGGCGCACCTGCTCGCGGCGGAGCTGCGGCGCTTTCATGATCGCGGGTTCGTGCACCGCGATTGCAAGGCCCAGAATCTTCTGGTGTGCGAGGAGCCGCTGCGGCTGGTATGGATCGACATGGACGGCGTGCGGCGTGCGGTGCGGGTGACGCGGGAGGATGAACGGCGGGCGCTGGCGCGGCTGTGCGTGAGTCTGGACGAGTCGCCGGGGCTGACGCGCGGAGACGTGGCGCGGTTTCTGAAGGCGTACTGTGCGCGGTTCGGTGCGGACGTGAACCGGTGGCGGCAGATGTGGCGGGCGGTCGCGCCGCTGGTACGGCGAAAGGCGGCGCAGCGCGAGCGGCGGACCGCGTGGAAGCTCGCAAACTACGGGCGTCGCTGACAGCGGCCGTGCCCGGCGGCGCCGAGGGCGCATCGACGGCTGCCGATGGCGTTCCTGTGTTTCGACTGGCGATCAGCGCTTGTCGGCTTGCGGGGGCAGCAGAAATTGCAGCACGCGGTCGGCGCGAGTCGCCCAGGCGGTCTCGTGGTGGATGGCGCCGGCGGCCTCCTCATAGGCGAGCGACTCACCATCCTTGAGGCCCTTGGATCGCAGGATTTCCGCCAGCCGGCGGCAATCAGCGACCGCTTGGGTCACTTCGGCGTCCGGGGAGGATCGGCTGCCCTCGGCGGTGCCGATGTCGAGCCAGATGCGCACGGGGTGCCTGAATTCGTGCGTTTCGACGGCATCGAGGATCTTCCAGCGCGCCCAGCGCAGCGAGGGCGACATGACGGCCGCGCCGCCGAACACGTCGGGATGCTTCAGGACCGCGTAGAGCGAGACCAGGCCGCCCATGGAGGAGCCGCCGACGAAGGTGTTGGCGCGGTCGGGGAGCGTGCGATACGCGCGGTCGATGCGCGGCTTGAGAGTTTCGAGAAGAAAGGCGAGATACTTGTCGGCGTCTCCGCCGAACCCGCGATCGGGGTAGGGGCTGTATTCCTTCATGCGGTCGGGGGTGTTCGCGATGCCGACGAGAATCGCGCGACGCATCCGGCCGTCGGCCTGGAGACGTGCCGCGGCTTCATCGAGACCCCACTCCGCGCCGGCGGCGCTGGTCGTGGCGTCGAACAGGTTCTGGCCATCGTGCAAATAGAGGACGGCGTATCGTTCGGACGGGTTCGCGTCGTAGTTCTCGGGGAGCCAGACGAAGACGCGCCGCTGATTGCCGAGCTGGGGCGCGTCGACGCCTTCGAGGGTGTCGATCCGCCCGGTGATGCGTGACTCGGTGCGCAGCGGCTGGCCCGGAATGCTGACGAAGGCGAGTCGGCCGGGGGGATCGGCTTGATCGGCCCAGCGCGCAACGGCATGCAGGACCGTGCGCGGCGGTGTGTCGCGCGGGATGGCGAGCGTGCGGTTGGACAACTCCCCGCCTTGGGCATCCTTTTCGACGGAGTTCCAGTTTTTGGAGCGGAGGAACTTGTACTCGATCGGCGTGTCGGTCGGCAGCGAGAGATCCGCGGCGTAGAGGTCATCGGCGAGCTTCCTGATCGCCCGGCCGCCTTCCGGCCAGCCTTCAATGGAAAGCGAGACGTACAACTCATCCGTGCCGGCTTCGGGGGCGCAGACGAGCATCCGCACGGCGACATCCGCGGCATTGGCGGAATGGCTCCAAAGCAGTGCGACAATTACGGCCGCAAGGCGGAGGTTGCGCATCAGACTTTTCTCCATCATGTGTCGGAAACCCCGAGCGCGGACGCGACGGCATAGCCGCCGGCGTGCGACAGAGAGATCAGGACACGGGCAATTCCCATCTCGGCGGCGCGGCGGGCACTCTCGCCGTGAAGCGTGATGACCGGCTTGCCGAGGGCGTCGGGCAGCGTTTCGACGTCGGTCCACTGCATGGAGCCGCGCCAGCCGCTGCCGAGTACCTTGAAGACCGCCTCCTTGGCGGCGAAGCGCCCGGCGAGGCGCTCGGCGCGCCCGCGAGCGGAGTCGCAATAGGCGCGCTCGGCGGGCGTGAAGACGCGCTCCATGAATACATCGCCGTGGCGCTCGCGCAGGCGCTCGACGCGCGAAACGACGACGATGTCCACGCCGTGTCCGACGATCCGCATGAACCGATTGTACGCAAAGCTCCCAGTCGCGCGGCAGGCCGCGGGCCGTTACCATGAGGCGATATGGCGCAACGTCGCACATTGGCGGAAATCGGCGTGGTTCTGTTCGAGGATGGCGCGTTTGAGCGCCTGTTGCCGCTGACGTGGCTGCGCCCAGCGCATGACCTGATGCTGGGGACGCGCACGCTTGCGGCGCGGTGGCGGCGCGTCGCCGGGACGATTGTGCGGGCGGAACTGGGTGGTTCCACGATCGACGCCGGGGCCTGCGACTCGGGGCCGGACGGCGCCGTCGTGCTGGTGAACGGGCGGCTGATTGCGCCGGGCGGGGCAGATTCGTGTATCGCGCCGGCCGCGGGGACGAAGTGGACGCGCGGAGAGGTGGTGCTGGCGGCGGCTGTGCCGGCGGGTCGGGTGGGGGAGTTGTCGCACGGGATGAGCGGGGTGCAGCGCGTGTGCGCGGCGCTGCGCGAGGCGCCCGCCCCGGCCGGGTTGGAACTGATCGACCATCCGTGGCAACTCGCGTTGCGGAACGCCGAGCAGATTCGGCGTGATTTCGCCGCTTTTTATCGAGCGGAGCTGTCAGGGCGGGTGCGGGCCGGAGCACACCTGGTCGCGACGGAGCGGATTTTCGTGGGGGCGGACGCGGACATCCGGCCCGGGGCGGTGCTGGACGCGGAGGCGGGGCCGGTGATCGTGGAGCGTGGGGCGCTGGTGCAGTCGAACGCGGTGCTGGAAGGCCCCTGTTTTGTGGGCGCGGGGTCGATTGTCCGGGCGGGTGCGTCCATTCGAGAAGGCACGACGATCGGGCCGGTGTGCAAGGTGGGCGGGGAGGTCGAGGCCAGCATTCTGCACGGGTATGCGAACAAGCAGCACGATGGCTTCCTGGGGCACAGCTATGTCTGCCCGTGGGTGAATCTCGGAGCGGACACAGTGACGAGCGACCTGAAGAACACCTACGGCACGATTCGCGTGTTTCTGAACGGCGTCGGTGTCGAAACGGGCGAGCGGTTTGTGGGGTCGATCATCGGGGATCACGCCAAGGCTGGTATCGGCACGATCCTGCCGACGGGCTGCGTGGTCGGCGTGGCCGCGAACATCTTCACGCCCGGGTCGGTTCCGAAATTCGTGCCCTCTTTCTCGTGGGTGACGGACGCGGGCGTCGCGCCGTTTCGAGTGGACAAGGCAATCGAGATCGCGCGAACGGTCATGGCGCGGCGGCGCGTCGAGCTCAGCGCGCTGGAGGCAGAGCGGTTGGCGCGGGTGTGTGAGGATGCGCGTCGGGTGGAAGCTGGCGGCTGGGATTCGTTGCAGGGGGCCAGCGGTGGCGGATCGTAGTCATCTTGGTCGGTGCAGTAGCGAGGGGAGTCGCCGAGGTCCATGAACAGTCACGGGAGGGGTACGTGCCTCGCCCCGCTTCGAGCGGCGGTGCTGATCGGTGGACAAAGCCGACGGATGGGCGAGCCTAAACACCTCCTGCAGATCGCCGGCCGTACGTTTCTAGAGCGAATCGTTGGCGCGCTGGAATCGAACGGGATTCCAGTCGCCGTGAGCGGTTCGGGCGAAATTCCGTCCGCATTGAAAGCGATCGAGAGAGTGCCGGACGCACCCGGCGTTGAGGGGACGCTGTCGGGGATCGTGGGGGCGCTGACGCATGACCGCCAATCTGCGTGGCTGATCGTACCTTGCGATGTGCCGTTGCTTGGCGCTGCGGCGATTGAGTGGCTGATTGCTCAGCGTGAAGCGGGCGCTGTGGCGCTGATGGGCCGGTTGCGCGCGGATGAGTTGGAGCCGCTGCCCGGCGTGTATGAACCAGGCGCGCTGACGGCGGTGGTGCAACTTGCGCGAGAAGGTCGCGCGCTGCGGGACTTGCGCACGATGTCGCGCGTGAGCGCTGCCTGGATCCCGGTCACGTTGCGCGAGGGATGGCGGAACATAAATCTTCGGGAAGACTTGCGCGATTTGGGCGGCGGCGGAACGTTGTCCAGATGAGTTGCAGGGCTGTTTTGAGAGCGGCGGTTGATCCGATATAAGTTCTTTTCTTGGATGTAGTTGCGGGGCGTTTTTATGAGGGCCTGAGCGGATCGATGTGCGAGTTATGATCGGTCGGCTTCCGCAAAAAAATCGAATTCGCCGGCGCAAAGCTTGAACCGCTCCCGAGAATGTGTTAGCATCCGCGTCGGATCGTTGAGGCCTTCGGTGTGAATGAGGGTTGCACCGGAGGCGGCTTAGAGCGAAATGAAGCGAGGGCCACGGAAAGGAGCCTGTGAGTCACGAGTGCCTGATGGCGCTCGTTGAGGACTCCAGTTTGGCGCGGATGGGTGGGGTTCTCTGAAAACGGCTCGCGGGCGTCCGTTGCAGGTCTTGGTTCTCGCGAAAAAAACATGGATGCCGCCGACGACCCGGAGAGGTCGCCGCGGCGCCGCAGAGCTTAGGAAGCTGGAACGCGCTAGAAAGGAGGGCGCCAGCGGGGGAACAGCAGCGTCTATTGCGACCTGACAGGTCTGCCGCGCTGCGCGGCTTGCTCGCGCCGCGGCCCGAGTTGTGTGCACTTTGCGATTTCGTATCACCGGAGGACAGACAGTGTTTCGAAGCAACATGGTGAAGATGGTTCTCGGCGGCCTCGTGGCTGCCGGGGCTGCCACCGCGGTCGCGCAGGACTACCGAGTCAGCGCGAGCAAGAAGGGCAGCCTGCTGATCTACTCGAACGTTGAAGTGAAGTGGAACGCCGCCGGCGCGATCATTCAGGACACCTTTATCGAGATGTCCAATGACTATCCCGCCTCGGTCGCGGTCCAGCTCTACTTCGTGAACGGCGACGCGCCGACGGCGACGGAGCCGGGTTGGAACTGGCTGGACAACATCATCCAGCTGACGCAGGATGAGCCGTCCTACTGGTCGGCCGCCAGCGGTCTGCCGAAGGGCGTGTCGCCGTGGTCCGCTCTGGACCCGGGCAACCCGCCGGGCCGTCCGGATCCGGACGAGCCGGGCGTTCGCACGCTGCGCGGCTTCATTTACGGCTGGGCGGTCGACGCTCAGGACCGTCAGATCCGTTGGAATCACCTGACGGGCAAGGCCACGATCGTCAACTACGCGGACAGCTCCGCTGTTGAGTACGCGGCCTACGCGTTCCAGGCTTACGCCGCGAACCACGGCGACCGCGTCGGCTATGCCGGTCACCTCAAGCTGAACGGTCTTGAGTATGACTACGGCTTCGCCCAGCTGCTGATCGACTTCTTCGCGGCCGGCTCGGTCGCGCTGTCGGGCGGCGGCAACGTCGTCGGCGTGGACACCGACCTGACCCTGCACCCGGTCAGCGCGGACCTGCGTCAGGACGGCGACGGCCCGGTCATCACGAAGGCCAAGTTCGACATCTGGAACGAGAACGAGGTTCGCTTCTCGAACACCGAGAAGTGCATTTCGTGCTGGGACCAGCAGCTGCTGAGCGTCTACTCGTCGCTCCCGAACCACTTCCTGCTCGTCAACCTGCAGACGCAGAAGGGCAAGGCCCGCGTCGACGGCGTGACCAGCACGGTGGTCTGCGGCGAATACAGCATCAACGCGTCGCTGCTCGGCGTCGCCATCCGTCAGCTGTCGTTCAACGCCGGCCAGCAGAAGGCCTTGGCGGGCGGCAACCTGGTCGGCCAGGGCACCGAGTCGGCCGACATCCGCTACGACGTCATCACCCCCCCGGGTGAGACGCGCGAGGCGGGCAGCAACTTCGGCGCGCAGAACAGCGCGATCGAGCGTGAGCTGACGACCGAGTCGATCAAGAACCTCAAGAAGTAAATTCGAGAGGCTTTGACAGACTGATCGCTCCGCGGAGCCCGTCACGAGAGTGGCGGGCTCCGCTCTTTTCTTCAGTGCGCCGCGCGCTGGTCCAGGGCCGCCACCGGCGCTACACTCGGCGGTTGGGAGCGCACCTTCATGCCGATTCATTTCGCCGACCGACTCGCCGCGGCGATCGACCGCAAGCGTACGCCTGCCGTCGTCGGGATCGACCCCGTGGTCGAACGACTTCCGGAGTCGATGCGTGGTCGCGATCCCGATCCGCAGGCCGGAGCGGCGGCGATCGAAAAATTCAGCGCCGCGGTCATTGAGCGAGTCGCGCCGCTGGTGCCGGCGGTGAAGATCAACTCCGGCTTTTTCGAGGTGTATCACGAGCATGGCGTGGCCGCGTACTACCGGCTCGTGGCGCTGGCGCATTCCTGCGGGTTGCTGGTAATCGGCGACGTGAAACGCGGCGACATCGGCTCGACGGCGGCGTTGTACGCGCGCGGACACCTGACAGCCGCCGGTGACGAACGCCGGATTCCGGACGCGGTCACCATCGGGGGTTACCTGGGGCGAAGCGGGGTGGACGAGTTCGTGCGCGCTGCGCGCATCAGCGGGCGCGGGGTCTACGTTCTGGTTCGGCCATCCGATCCCACGGCGGACGTGATCCACGAATTCGGTGAGTCGCGCAGGCTGTACCAACACTTGGCGCAGCTCGTTTCGGAATGGGGCGATGCGACGGAGTTGCGCGGCGCATGCGGGCTGTCGCTGGTCGGCGCCGTGGTCGGGCCGAAGGACGCCGCGGGAACGGCCGCGCTGCGGGCCATGATGCCGCATACGCCGTGGCTGGTGCCGGGGTACGGCGCCCAAGGAGCGGCGGCTGCTGCGACCCGCGCGTGTTTCCTGCCGGGCGGTACGGGGGCGGTGATCAATGCCTCGCGATCCGTGATTTACGCATACGAGGATCCGCGCCACATGGTGCGCGGAGCGGCGTGGGAAGACTGCGTGGTCGCGGCGTGTCGCGAGTTCGCGGCGGAGGCCGCGGCACTGGCCGGGATATCGGGAGCCGGTTGACGGCGCTGGTCGGCGACGCCCACACCGCGGGACGGAGAGGAGGGCGCGGGGGCATCAGTTGGCGGGTGGCACGTCGGCGAGCTTGCGGAGCCAGGCGGCGATTTTCGTCCCGTGATACACGACCGCCCAGGCGCAAATCCCCCATAGCAACACCGCAGCCTGGAATGGGCGATCGCGGGTGACAACCTCGGTGGGTCCGTCCACGCGACCGTGTTCGACCAGCAGCGCGAAGCGGAAAATGGCGAATACGACCAGCGGGGTGAGGTACATCAGGTAGTTGGTGCCGAAATAGCCGACGGTGCGGGCGTCTACGGCGTAGAGCACATAGCTCATGACGGCGATGCCGGCGGTGACCGTCGTCATGTGGTTCAGCAGGTCGGGGGTGTACACCAGCAGCGTGCGGCGATGCGCGCCGGCGTCGGTGCCGCCGGTTCCGTTGAGGGCCGCCAGCTCGCAACGGCGCTTCGAGAACCCCATGAACAGGCAGAGCGTGAAGGTGCAGACGACCAGCCAGTGCGAGATTTCGACGTGCACGAGCACCGCGCCGGCGATCGCGCGGAGCACGAAGCCGACGCCGATGGTGATGACGTCGAGCAGGGCGACATGCTTGAAGCTGAAGGTGTAGAAGAGCTGCAGCACGAGATAGGTGATGGCGCAGAGAAAGAAACCGCGGTCGAGCAGCCAGCTCCCACCCAGTGAGACCGCCAGCAGGCCCGCGATGAGCATGGTGGCGGCCGGAATGCTGACCGCGCCGCTGGCCAGCGGGCGGAGGCGCTTGCGCGGATGCAGGCGGTCCTCCTCGCGGTCGTGCACGTCGTTCATGACGTACACGGCGCTGCTGACCAGCGAGAGCAGCACGAAGCCCAGCAGCGCGTCCGTCACGCTGGGCAGGTGATCGAGCTTTCGCCCGAATACCAGCCCGGCAAAGACAAAGACGTTCTTGACCCACTGCTGCGGGCGCATGAGCCGCAGGTACGCCACGCACTGCTCCCGGGCCGCCGGCGATCCGGACGAACGCCGGAGCCGCCGCGACCGGCGGATTGTGCGGTCCGCTGCGCCGGCGGTCAATTTTCGGACCGGAGATGCGCGACGAAACCATGCCGCGCCGCGAGCCGATCCAGACGGTAGCGCCGCGGATTCGCGGCCGCGGGAGAGCTGCGCCATGCTGGTCGCGGGACTGATTGCGGCGGGGATGATCGTGCTGCTGGTGGCCCGGTTGCGCGCGGTCGCCGAGCCGGCGCGCTCGCCGGCGATTGAGAGCTACCGCGAGCAGGTCGAGGCGCAGCGGGACGTGCTGACACTGCCGGTTCCGCGGGATGTCTCACGGTTGGTGCGAAGCGGACAGCGCGAAGCAGCGCTGGCGCGATTGCGCGAGGTAGAGCCGCGGCTGTCGGCCCGGACGGCGTCCGCGATCATCAGCCATATGTCGGCGTCGCTGGCGGCCGGGAGCGGCCCGAAGCGCTGATCCTGCGCGAGTGGCGCAACTCCCGCGCAGCACGGTCGGCGGGCTTGCCATGCGGCGCGATCGGCGACGATCTTGGGGAGGTGAGCCGCGTGAATCCCTGTTGGCTTTCCATCGCGATGGTCTGCTGTGCCTGCGGCGCGGCGGCGGAGACGCTGCGCGCGGCGCCGGTGCAGTTTGTGCGGACGCGCGACGTACTGCTCGAGGTCCGCGTGGACGCGGCGGACGCGGTGCGGGCGTGGGTGTCCGAGGATTACACGACGACCTGGCAGCCGGTGGAGCTGTCGCGGTCCGGGGAGCTGACGTACTGCTTTCGCGCCGAGCGCGACGGAGCCTATGCGTTCTACTTCGCGCCGGTTGCTTCGGGAGCGGCGTCCTCACACCTGACGTACCGGGATGACGCCGCGGCGGAACCCGGCCAGGTGGATGCGGGCGGCGGCGGCGAAGGCGGCCGATACGGCGACTTGGAGTCGGATGAACCATGCAGTGGAGCGCCGCCGCACGCGCTCGTGATCGTCGACAGCCAGGCGCCGCTGGTGCAGTTTCGCGACCTGGTGGTCAGCGGCGACGCCGAGGACGCGACCGCATACGGGCGCGTTGTGCTGATCGACGAAGATCAGGTGCGCACGCGGCTCTTCTATCGCACGGCGATGGATCCGACCTGGCGCGACGCCGGGGAGCTGCAACTGGCGGCCGGGCGATTTGCGCACCCATTGCCCCGATTGCTGGAAGCGCAGATTGACCTGAGCGTTTCCGCGACCGATCGGGCGGGCAATGTGTCGCACGATCAGCGCTTGGGCGTGTCGGCGCCGCCTCCCGGCGAGAATCCAACGGAGCTGGCCGGTGGGGGACCGCCGCGGTCGATGGAGCCGGTATCGGCCGCTGTGCCGGTCGGAGCGGCAGGTGTGGACATTCCACCCGGCGATGCAGAGCTTCACAGTGGAATCGATCCGGCCCAGCGCGGTCCGGATGCGGGCACGACCCAGCGGCGCGCGGAGGCGCTGCGTGCGATGGCGGCGCAGTTTGCGGCCGAGGGGCGACATCCGCTCGCGATCGCCCGGCTGCGCGAGGCGCTGACGCTGGCGCCGGATGACCCGGACGTACTCCGCGAACTGGCCCGCAGCGAGTTCGCCGCGGCCCGCTACGACGAGGCCTTTGGTCACTTCGAGGCGGCGCTGCGCATGCGGCCGGAGGATGCGGAGTCGCTGGACGGCCTTGCGCTGGTGGCGGCGACACAGCGGCGGTACCCTGACGCGCGGCGGGCGCTGGAGCGACTGCTGCGGTTGCAGCCGGAGGTCGCCCGCACGTGGTTGAATTTCGGCGACGTGGAGTATCGGATGGGGCAGGCCGCCGAGGCGCGACGCGCCTGGGAAAAGGCGGAAGCGCTGTCCGGCTCGGATGCGGAGGTGCGGGCCGGGTCGCAGCGGAGGCTGCGGCTGCTGTCCGACGCGCCGCTGCCGCTCCGCTGACGTCGATACTGCGCGGCGGGTGAGTGATGGCCAAGTCGGCTCGACGCGGGGCGCCTCCCGCGGTCGTGATCTTCGGAGACGAGGAATATCAGAAGGCGCTGGCGCTGGAGGCGGCGCTGGGGGATGCATTGCCCCCCGACGCCGACCGTGGGCTGGCGGTTTGTGATTTCGACGCGACGATGAGCGAGGATGCCGGCGGTCCGACGCTGGCGGGGGTTTTGACCGATCTCAACACGCTGCCGTTTCTGACGGAGCGGCGGGTGATCATCATCCGCGATGCGGACAAGTTCATTTCGGCGCACCGTGAGAAACTTGAGAACTATGTTCGCGCGCCGTCGGCGACGGGCACACTGATCCTGGTGTGCCGGAGCTTTCCGCGCACGCTGCGGCTGTACAAGGCGCTCGATGCGGCCGGCGGGCGGATGGTGGAGTGCAAGAAGCTCAACGCCCGGGCGCTGGCCGAGTTCGCGGTCGAGCACGCGCGCGGACTGGGCAAAAAGCTGTCGCCGGGGGTGGCGGGGCGGCTGGTTGATCGAATCGGGACGGAACAGGGGCAGCTCGCGGCCGAGATTGAAAAGCTGGCGCTGTACAGCGCGGCGCGGCCGGAGATCACAGACGCCGACGTGACGGAACTGGTCGGCATGTCACGGGAGGAGCGCATCTTCGCCGTGATGGACGCGGCCGCGCTGGGGCGACCGGCCGAAGCGCTGCGGTTGTGGCAGCAGGTGCTGCGAAGCGACCCGGCTGCGATCTACAAGGCGATGGGCGGAATGGCGTTCATGGCGCGGCGCTGGCTGGGAGCGGCACAGGCTGTCCGAAACGGCGAGTCAGTGCATGCGATTGCACCGCGGCTGGGGATGTACGGGCGCGGGCAGGAATTGGAGCAGATTCTGCGCCGTCAGTCTCCGGCGCGGCTGGCGTGGCTGCTGGCGGAGCTGGGTGACTTGGATTGGCAAGTCAAGAGCGGCTTGCGGTCGATGGAGATGGGGGTGGAAGCGCTGCTGCTGCGACTGGCGGTGTGAAGCCGCCGTCATGTTGATGAAATCAGCCGCGCTCGGTTAATGGTTCGGATCAACTCTATCGGGAGTCGGGCATGGAGGCACGCCCCCGTTCGATGTCCAATCGCAACCTCCGCATGCGGCTGCCACCCGGCGCGAGCTCCCGACCGGCCGGCTGGATCGGGCTGGGGTTTTGCGTCAGCGCGCTGGCGGGATGCATGAACCCGCCGACGGGTCCGTCGCCGCGGGCGAAGGAGCATGCGCCGCCGCCGGAGCCGGCACTGATCGTGGAAGACTCACGTCAGGCGTCGCCGGAAGATGCGGCCCTGTCCGGGCGTTTGTCGGCATACCTGGAGTCGCTGGAAAGCACAGATTCGCGCAAATCAGGATCGAATGCGCCAGACGACAGCCATAGAGGTCAATGGACGCCGACTGGCGATCATTCGAGCCAGTCCAGCGCGTCGCGGCGACAAAGTTCACCGGCATTCCCCCCGGACGGAGAACGATCGGCCGACACGAATGCGGCCGCGGCGCCCGGCAGCAGTGCGCCGGCCGCGCAAGTGCAGGTGCCGCTGATCCCGGATGGCGTCCGCTCGCCGCGCGGAACGGCGGAAGTCGTCGCACCCGTGGGCGGCGAGTCGAGCGTGAGCGGCGCGGGATCGCCGGCGACCGCCAACGCGAACGCAGTTCCGGGCGGGTCGGATGGCGGGACGGTCGGGATCAACGCCCCGCTGCGCCCGCGGCCGCGGATCGTCAGCGTCATCGCGCGTTCTGCCGCGGAACCGGTGGCGACGGGGCGAACGGCGACCGGTGCGCGGGCCAATGAGCCGACCGTGCGAAGCCCATCGGACGCCGGGATGGCGGAGTTCATCGAGCGCTGGAGAGCCTCAAGCGACGACTCGTCGTTCTCGCGGCAGATCGAGGAGCGATTGCTGCACGTGGTCAGCGGCGACCTGGAGCAGGCGCGCCTGCCGTTGACGCGCGTGACGGATGCGGAGGCGCGGTCCGCCGCGCGGCTGGTGGAGGCGTTGATCGCGGTTCGCGATTCGCGCGAGGATCGCGTCGCGGCGATCGAGGCGGCGGCCGAGGCGCTGCGCGAGGAGGCGGGCGTTCGCATTCCGGTGCTGGCGGCCTGCCGCGAGGTGCGCGGGTTCGGGCAATATGACCCGATCGCCGACGAGGAGCTGGTGTCGGGCGTCGCCGCGGAAATCGTGGTGTACGTGGAGGCGACGGATTTTCGCAGCGAGCGCCAGGCGGACGGCGCGTACCTGACGCGCTTCGAGATGCGCACGCGGGTGCTGAGCCGCAGCGGGGACGTGGTCGTCGATGAGCATGACCCGCGCATTGAGGACCGCTGTCGCAACCGTCGCCGGGATTGTTTTGTGCCGCGGCTGATCCGCATTCCGGGAACGCTTCCGGCTGGGGAGTATGTGCTAAAAGTCACGCTCACGGATACACTTGGAGGCAGCGTTGCGGAAGTGGGAACGTCGCTGAAGGTGCGTGCTCCGCGACGCTGAGCCGGGTTTCGTCCGCGATCCGGCGGACGACCAAGCGCGGAGAGCACCGGACGTGAATGTTCCACGATTTCTGCGCCGCCTGTTCCGCCTGCCCTATGACGGGCTGCGGCATTTCGGCGTAGTGCAAGAGGGGGTTTTGTATCGCAGCGGACAGCCGACCCCGGAGCAGGTGTCGGAGTTGATCGGGCGCTACGGGCTGCGCACGGTGGTAAGCCTGCGCGGCGCCCGCGACGCCGACGATCCGGACTCCTGGGAAGCGGCCGAACGGGCGGCGTGCGAGGCGGGTGGCGCGGAGTTCGTCACGATTCCGTGCAATCACAAGAATCCGCCGACGCCCGAGCAGGTTGAGCAATTCCTTTCGATCGTGCGGGATCCGGTGCGGCGGCCGGTGCTGGTGCACTGCCGGTTGGGGCAGCAGCGCACCCTGTTGTTCTGCGCGCTGTACCGCGTGCACGTTCAGGGTATGGACCCAACGGCCGCCGAGCGCGAGATGGACCAGCTCGGGTTCAATATCCGGCACTATCGCCATCAGCGGCTGCTCGGCGCATTTCGTGAATTCTGTCGCACCCGGACGGCGCGCGCGTCCACGTAATCAACAGGGCGAGACATGGCGAGCAGGCTCGTGATCGGCTGCATGAGCGGCACCAGTCTCGACGGGCTGGATGCGGCGCTGGTGGAGATAGAGGGCACGGGGTTGCCGATGCAGGCGCGGTTCCTTGAGCTGCGCAGCCGGGAGTTTGATGATTTGGGGGGACGGCTGCGGCGGCTGGCCGACCAGTCGCCGATGTCGTCGGGGGCGATCGCGAGAATGCGCAGCGAATTTGTGGCGGTGCACGTGGAGCTGGTGCGCGAGCTGGCGGGCGGGCGCACGCCGGACCTGGTCGTCGTACACGGGCAGACAGTGCATCATTGCCCGCCGCTGACGTGGCAGTTGTTTGATCCGGCGCCGCTGGTGCATGCGCTGCGCGTGCCGGTGGTGTGCGATCTTCGAAGTGCGGACGTAGCGGCGGGCGGGCAGGGTGCGCCCATCACGCCGCTGGCGGACTTCATCCTGTTCCGTGACGCGCGAGAGCGCCGAGCGGTTGTCAACCTGGGCGGATTTGCAAACTTCACATGGCTGCCGGCGGTGAAAGAGCGCGCGGCGTCAGAATTGATCACCGAGATTCGGGGCGGGGACATTTGTGTCTGCAACCAGTTGCTCAACGAGGTGTCGCGCCGCGCGTTTGCGGAGCCGCATGACGATCGAGGCCGACGCGCGCGGGCGACTACTTCGCCGCCGGCGCTGTGCGAGTCGCTGGGGCGGCTGCTGGCTCCGCAGGGGCGCGGGCGGTCGCTGGGCACGGGGGATGAGTGCCGGGAGTGGATCGAGCAATACCTCGGTCGCTACGCCGGCGATCAACTGCTGCGGGCCTGTTGCGAAGTAATCGCGGGGTGCATCGGCGCTGCGCTGGAGGGTGTGGCGGACCGGGTGCTGCTGGCAGGCGGAGGTGCGCGGAATGACACGTTGGCGGAGTTGATCGCCGCAGCGACGGGAGCGCCGACCGGACGGACGGACGATTACGGGCTGCCGATCGACGCGCGCGAAGCGGCGGAGATGGCGGTGCTGGGAGCGCTGGCGGCGGACGGCGTGCAGATCACGCTGCCGCAGGTGACGAAGCCGACCTCGTCGGTCGGACGCGCCGGAGTATGGGCGTATCCGTAAAGCGAGGAGCCGGGCGTGGTCATTCGGCTGGTGGGCGTGGCGGCGGGGCGCGGAGCATCGACTCCGGGAGCAGAGGGCGGGCCGCGCGCGCTGCGGCGGGCGGGGCTGGTGGAGCGGCTGGCGTCGGCGGGGCATGTGGTCGAGGACCTGGGGGACATTCCGGGAGTGTATGAGACGCGTTTCGCGGACGGCCCGGCGCGGCGGCTGATCCATCACCTGCCACACGTCATGCAGGTGAATCGTCATCTGCATGCCTGCGTACTGGGGGCGCGGCGGAAGCACGCGGCCGATTTTCTGCTGGTCATCGGCGGGGATCACAGCATGGCGATAGGCGCGCTGGCGGGGTTGAGCGACTCGTGCGGGCGGCTGGGCCTGCTGTGGTTTGACGCGCACGGCGATTTCAACACGCCGGAATCCAGCCCGTCGGGAAGTGCCCACGGCATGAGCCTGGCGGTCTGCTGCGGGCGCGGGCCTGATGTGTTGCGGCGGATTGCCGATCGCGACCCGATGGTGCGCGAGGAGGACGTGTTTCTGTATGGCTGTCGCGAGCTGGATCCGCCGGAGGCGAAGCTGCTGGCAGGCAGCCGGATTCACATGCTTTCGGCGGAGGCATGGCGCGCGCGGGGCGTCACGTCGGCGGCGCTGGGCGCGGCGCGCGACCTGGCGGCACGGTGTGATCACATTCACCTGAGCTTCGACATCGACGTGATGGATGCAGCGCTGGTGCCGGGGACGGGAACGCCGAGCCGCGGGGGTTTGACGCGGGCCGAGGGGTTGTCGCTGTTGACGGAGCTGGGACGGACGGGACTGGTGGGTTCGGCGGAGTTTGTCGAATACAACCCGAAGCTCGACGGGGACGGCTGCACCGGTGCGCTAACGCTGGAGCTGATCGCGGCCCTGCTCGGGACACCGCAAGGGGCGGCCTAGCGCCCTGCCGCAGCGGGCGCGAACGAAGGGGACGCGAGAAGGAATTCTCAGTACTTGTGGAGCCTGAGGTCGCGCGGGGGAAGCGCTGCGGCGCTACAATGCCGGGTGGATCGGCGCTGCCGCGGCGAGGGGCCGGTGCGGCTGTGGCTCGCCGCCGGCAGCCGTGTGCGGGGGCTGGATGGGTCGTCGGAGGAATCCGCGAATGGGCAACCCGGTGATTGCGGATCGCGTGCGAGCGGACATGCAGGCGGCGTCGTGGGTGCGCGAAATGTTCGAGCGCGGGCGGCGGCTCAAGGCCCGATTGGGCGAGGAGAACGTTCACGACTTCTCGCTGGGCAATCCGAACGCGGCCCCACCGGCGGCGTTTTTCGACGCACTAAAGGCCGTGGCCGCGCAGAGCACGCCGCAGAATCATCGCTACATGAACAACGCCGGATTCGACGAGAGCCGCGCGGCGGTGGCGGCGTTTCTGGCGCGCGAGTATCGCGCACCGATGGACGCGGCGGGGGTGCTGCTGACTTGCGGCGCAGCCGGCGCAATGAATGTGGCGCTGCGGGCGATTCTCAATCCGCAGGATGAAGTCGTCGTTGTTGCCCCCTACTTTCCGGAGTACCGCTTTTACATCGAGCAGGCGGGCGGACGAATGGTGGTGGCGGAGTCCACGCCGGAGTTCCAGGTGGACGCCCGCGCGCTGCGGGCGGCCCTGACGCCGCGGACGCGCGCGGTCATCGTGAATTCGCCCAACAACCCGACGGGCGCGGTGTACACGATCGAGGCAAACGCATCGCTGGCGGCGCTGCTGCGGGAGGTCGATCGGCCGGCGCGCCCGCTGTACCTGATATGCGACGACATCTACCGGCGGTTGGTGTTCGATCAGTCGTGGTGTCCGGCCGCGGCACCGCTGTATCACCGCTCGATCATCACGTCGAGTTACTCGAAGGATTTGAGCGTTCCGGGGGAGCGGATCGGCTATATCGCGCTGCCGCCGGTGCTGCCGGAGCGCGAGCTGCTGTTCTCAGCGATGACGATGCTGAATCGCACACTGGGTTTTGTAAACGCCCCCGCGCTTCAGCAGCGGATCATCGCGCGCTGCGCCGACGCGCTGGGCGATATCGGCTTCTACCGCAGCAACCGCGACCTGCTGTGCGGCGCGCTGCGAGACATGGGGTATGAGCTGACCACGCCGGGCGGCGCGTTCTACGCGTTTCCGCGCAGCCCGATCGCCGACGACGTGAAGTTCATCGGCATCCTCGAGGAGCACAACATCCTGGCCGTGCCGGGGATCGGGTTCGGCCGTCCGGGGCACGTGCGGTTCAGCTTCTGCGTGGCGCGCGAGACTATCGAGAGGGCGCTGGATGGTTTGTCGGCGGCGCTGCGAGCGGCCCGCGCGGGTGCGGAACCAGCCGGGGCGCGGCGCTGACGCGAACCGCCGTCGGCTGCACGAAGCTCATCTGAGACAGGAATGGGGTGGGGCGAGGTGCGGCTGGGGACGGTGACTGTTTGGACTCTCGCACGGGATCGCGACGAAACTACATCTACGTCGTGAGTGGTGAAATCCGCCGTGAGTGCCGAGCGGACGCGGTCAGAGCGCGCCGGCGCTGAGCGCGTCGAGCGCGCGGAGCTTGGCGGGTGGATCCGCGGCTTCGTCGTATCCGGGCCAGTCCGGACGGGCGGCACGAAGCAGGTCGTGCAATACCCGCTCGTATTCAGCGGCCGCCCCGTTTTCACCAGCGACTTCGCGCAGCAGCGATTGAAGCGCGGGAGCGGCGCGCGGACCGAGGCGTTCGATGCCGGCTCGGGCCTCGGCGTCGCGCGGGTTGCCGCGCAGCGCCGCGGCGGCCGACTGCACGCGCTCCGCGTCGCGGCGGTCACGAATGCCGCGCACCTGTTGTAAGAGGCTCGACAATTGATCAAGTTCGGATGCACCGAGCACGGCCGGCGGAGTGGCGGAGAGCGTGGTCAGCATGGCGACGGCGTTGTCCGCACCGGTGGCGTCGCGCTCGGCGAGTTCCCGGACCGGCGCGGCGAAGGCCGCCCACACCGCCGCGCCGTCGGGCCGTGATTCGCCCGCGAGAGCGGACTGGACACGCTCGTCGTAGCGGCCGGCCATCAGCGCGGTGCGCAGCAGGTCAGCGGCGACGGGGGCAGCGCGATCGGATCGAACCGAAAGGAGTTCGGTCAGCGCCTGCCGATAGGCTTCGGCCGCGTCGGCGGGCTGGGCCAGTCGTTCCAAGGCTCCGCCGATGCGATGCCGCACCAGGCCGAGCGCCTCGCGCTCGCGGGGGTCGGAGAGATAGGCCCGCTCCGCGAGTTGGAGCAGTTCGAGCGAGCGACGAGCGCGGGTGGGGCCGTTGTCCGGCAGTCGTCCGACCCATCCTTCGATTTCGGAGCCGCTGCGACGGGCCAGGGTGGTCGTAACGCCGCGCCAGGCGGCGTCGCGGATGACCTCTTCCGGTTCGCTGCCCGCCGAAAGGCGGCCCCACAGCGCTTGCACGTGCGCGTCGGTGGACGCGTGCGCGGCGAGCGTTTCAACCACTGTGCGGCGCACGACGGCGTCAGCGTCGCTGGTGAGCGCGGCGAGGGCATCCAGGCCGGCCGCATCGGCCATCGCGCCGATGCCGCGAACGGCCGCCTGCCGGATGGTCCCGGGCTCGCCGGACGCGAGGGAGCGGATGAACACGGGGACGAATCGCGAATCGCGGACGCGCGCCATGGCCCACAGGAGGCGCTCGCGCAAGGCGTGTTCCTCGGGGCGGCATCGGTCCGTGCGATCGAGCAGCAATGTCGCGACGGCGTCGAGTGCGGCGGAATCCAGAACGCCGCGTTCGGCCAGCCGGCCCAGGGCCGTGACCGCCTGCGGCGCGGCGGGATCGTCGGTGTCGCGAGCCAGACTGGCGAGCAGTTCCACGTGCGACGGACCGCCGACATAGCCCAGGCCGGAGACGAGCGCAGGTCGCACGGACGCATTTCGTTCGATTGCAAGTAGCGCGACGAACCGCTCGGCATCGGCGGGTTCGCGAAGCGAAGCGACGGCGCGCGCGGCGGCCTCGCGCGTGGCCGGGTCAGCGGCGGACATCAGCGCGCGGACGTCGTCGGCGAGCTCCGGCCCGGGTGGCCGCCCCTCCGTGATCCCGGCCAATACCAGATCCAGCCCGAGCAGTCGCACCGGTGCGACCGCGTCCTTGAGGTAGCTTTCGAGCAGGTCCGTGCGCTCGGACTCGGGGGTGCGGCCATAGGCGTCCCGCAGCGACCGGACGAGTCGCGACTCAGTCGCCGCCAGCGTAGCGGCGGTCTGTCGTTCACGTGAGAGCAGGCGTCGGACCTGCCGGTCCAGCCACTCTTCGCTGGAGAGGGACCGCACCATTTCCCACCAGGGGCGCACGGCGGCCGCATCCTCGAAGTCGAGGCCGGCTGTGCTGCGCAGGGCGGACAGCGCGGCGGAATTCAGAGCGGTGGGATCAGACTCGACCACGGCGACCAGCGCTCCGAGCGCATCGCGCGAGGTCATCTCGCCGAGAACGGCGACTGCCTCCGTACGGGCCGCCACCGGAAGATCCGAGTCCAGCGCCCGCTCGCGCAGCAGCGGGACGGCGATCTGCTCGCGGCAGGCGAGAATGGCGCCACGCGCCGCGGCTGCGACGCCGGGTTCGCGATCCGAGAGCATGCGGACGAGCGGCTCGACATAGCTGGTGTCGATGTGCTCTGGCTGTTGCGCGAGAACGGATGCGACCGCGGTTCGCGAGGCGGCGGACCCGTTCGACAAAATGCCGGCCAGTCGCCGCGGCGTCTCGGCCCAGCCGAGGCGCAGCAGCTCTCGGACGCCCGTCTGGCGGGCGCTGGGCGCGTTAGGGCCTTCGATCAGGGCGAGCAGGTCGGCAGTCCGCTGCGGATCCACCTCGGTCCGAGGGGGCGGGGCGGCGACCGGGGCGGTGGCGGGCGCCGTCGTCGGCTGCGCGACCAGCGGCGCGGCGGCCGACGCGCAGGCGATTCCGCCGATCAGGGCCGCCAAGAGTCTCATTTCGCCGCCTGTTCTGCTGTGAGAGTCCTTCTGAGGCGTCAGACACGCACGGATTGCGAACGTCAGGGGTCGTTCGCAGATCGTGCGCGACGTGCACCGACAACCCGATTATACAATCGTGCAGACCAGCCCGCCCCTCCATCCGCTTTTCATCGGACGAGATTCTCACCGAATTCTTCACTGAAACCGCGAAGAGGTGGCATGCGTCTATGATTTCTCGCAGGCGCGCGGACGGCGCGGATGCGTCACGGATCGGAGGCATCATGAGTATGCGGTCGCTGGTGCTTGGGTTGGCCCTGTCGGTGTGGGTCTTTGCGGGCGGGTGTACGCGCGGTGATCGGGCCGGCGCATCGACCGGTGGGGATGGGATCGGTATGCCGGCGGCGAAGGCGGGATCGTCGCAGGATGAGCGAGCGCGGAACCAGGTCGCGGGAGAATCGCTGATGAGCACGACCGGCGTGGAGCGTGTGATGTTCGGAGCGGGCTGTTTTTGGGGCGTGGAGGCGCGGTTCATGCAGTTGGAGGGCGTGACCGCGACGGCGGTGGGATACAGCGGGGGGCGGACGGAGAACCCGACGTACAAGCAGGTGTGTACGGACACCACCGGTCATGCCGAGGTTGTGTACGTCGAGTATGACCCGTCGCGGATCGGATTTGAGAAGCTGCTGGACGTCTTTTTCACAGCGCACGACCCAACGCAGGTGAACCGCCAGGGGCCGGACGTCGGCTCGCAATATCGCTCGGCGATTTATTACTACACGCCGGCACAACAGGCGGCGGCCGTGGCGACCAGACAGCGGCTGGAGGCGGCGGGGAGGTTCAAGCGGCCGATCGCCACGCAGGTCGAGCCGGCGGGAGAGTTCTGGAAGGCAGAGGAGTACCACCAAAAGTACTTGCAGAAGCGCGGGTTGACGACCTGCGGGACGGGGGATCCGGGGCACTGACGGGCGTCGCGGCGCTTGCAGTCGGGGAACGCGGCGCCGCGCTGGGGCGTAGCAGCCGCCAAAGTGATCCACCCGCGCGATCCCGCACGCGTGGAGCTGCTCCGAATCACGGACGGCAGGAAGGCCGGCCGCGACCACTTTAGCGCGCTCGTAGGCCGTAATCAGCGGGGGAAAAGCGGGTGATGGGACTTGAACCCACGACATTCACGTTGGCAACGTGACGCTCTACCACTGAGCTACACCCGCAGACATTATCGGGACCAGGCGCATCGCGCAGGCCGCCGACAGCCGCTGCGGAGCGATTGCCGCCCTCAGCAGCGAGCCGGGGATTATTACCCGCGTTTCGGCGGTTGGCAACCCCCCGCGCGGCGGGCATCATGCGGGGCTGGTGGTAGCGAATCGAGTGGGCTTCGAGGGCGTCGGGCGTGTTGCGCACGCCGGCTATTCCAGCATTCCGAGCTGCCAGAAGAAAAAGGTCCAGCGGTCGACGGCCGCGTCGAGCAGCGCTGGAAGCGGGCCACCGGCGCCCATGCCGACCCCCGGAGCGGTTTGCAGCAGCACCGGACGATCGCCGGGGCTGGCCGCCTGGAGCGCTGCCGCCATCTTGCGGGCATGGAGCGACCCGGGCGCGTCATGCGGCGCGCCGCTCAGGATGAGCACTGCCGGGTAGCGCGGTCCGCGCCGCACATGCTGGAGCGGCGACCACGCGCTGAGCGTTTTGAACTGGGACGCGTCCTCGGCCGTGCCGTAGTCGCCGCGGGCCAGCCCGCCGGGGGCAAAGCGGTGGTAACGAATGAGGTCGAATAGCGCGGATTCGCACAGAATCGCGCGAAACAGCTCGGGTCGCCGCACGATCAGCGCTCCGCCGGCCACGCCGCCATGGCCGAGGCCGTAGAAGCCGAGGCGCTCCGCGCGGGTGTAACGGTCGGCGATCAGTTTTTCCGCAGCCGCAGCGAAGTCGTCAAACGTGTTGGTCTTGTGCGTCATGCGACCGTCCAGGTGCCACTGGCGGCCGAAGTCGCCGCCCCCGCGCACCGCGGCGATGGCGTAGACGCCTCCGGCGTCGAGCCAAGGCATCAGCAGCGGCTCGAACCGGGGGCGCTGCGAGCGTCCGAGCGCGCCGAAGCCGGTTAGCACGGTCGGGTTTTCGCCGTTTCGCTCCACGTCGGTGCGGTGCAGGACGAACATCGGCACGCGCGCCTCACCGGTGGACTGAAACCAGACCTGCTTGGCGACGTAGTCGGCCGGCTCGACTTTCGCGGTGGAGCGCGCGGCCTCCTTCAACTCGCGTTTTTCGACGTCGTAGGTGTAGACGACCGGGGGTACGAAAAAAGTCTCGAACTGGAAGTGCAGCGTGCCGCCGCCGGCGGCGCTTGTGAGGCCTGTGACGCCGCCCATTCCGGGCAGCTCGATCTCGATCGGCTCGCCGCCGCTGCGGGGAATGAGGCGTACGCGGCTGTAGCCGTCTTCAAGGACGTTGACGGCGACGTGCCCCGCGACGAGCGCGAATTCCTCGATGACGCCGCTCTGCTGCGGGACAATTGCCTGCCAGTCATCGCGCGCGAGCTTGTCGACAGCAGTCCGGTAGACGCTGAAGCGCGGGGAGGCGTGGTCGGAGAGGATGAACAGGCCGTCCGCGTCGGCATCGGCGCGGACGCGTGCCCCGGGGGAATCGAAGAGCGGCTTGAACTCGGTCGGCGAGGTGCGCAGATAGACGCGGTTGTCGGCCGCGGAGTCGATCAATGTAACGAAGACCTGCCGGGTGTCGGTGGAGAGGCGGAGCCGAACGCCCAGCGCGGCATCCGCACGGGGGATTTCAATCCGCGGGTCGTCGGCAACAGCGGTGCCGAAGCGGTGGTAGAGCAGCTCGAACGGCGGCACGGGCGACGATGCCGGCTCGGCCGGAGCGTCGGGCCGACGGGCGTAGTAGAACCCGGCGGAGTCAGGCGCCCAGGCCACCGAGCCGGCCAGCACGCGCGGGATTTCGAGTGCGGTATCGCCTGGTTTCGCAACGTCGCGCAGACGGAGCGTGGTCAGGCCGTCGGCGCTGCGCTCGTGCGGCGCCACGCCGTACAGCAGGAATGCCCCGTCCGGGGAGGGGGTCCACCACGACAGGGTGGCTGAGCTGTCGTCCGAAAGAGCGGCCGGGTCTAGCAGGAGCTTGGGCTCCTCTTCAACTCCGGTCTGCACGTACAGCCGCGGGTGGGCCTGCGGGCCTTCCCGCTTCAGGAAGAAGCGGGAGCGCGCGGCGAATCGGGGGGCCAGGGTGATGGCGCCCTCGAACAACTCCTCCATTCGTCCGCGAATCGCGGTGCGAGGGCGTTCGAAGCGGTCCAGTTCGCCGCGGGTCAGGACGTTCTGCGCGTCGGCCCACGCGCGGACATCGGGGGCGGCGGCGCTTTCGAGCCAGCGGTAGGGGTCGGCGATTTCGACGCCATGCAGCGTGTCGGTTTGCGTATCGACACGGGTTGGCGGGTAGGTGAGCACCTGGGCGGCTGCCATGGTGGGCAGACCGAGGATGAGCACGGCGCGGATGATGTGCACGGCAAGCGGCTCCGGAAGGTGAGAAAAGCCGGCGATCCGGCCCTGGGAGACATGCCCTTTTGTACACGAATGGCGGCAATAGATGGCGGTTCGCGGGATCGCTTCTGGCGGACGAGCGTGACGGGTCGGATTCGGCGGGGGCAGGGAGGTTGCCAGTCCGCGACGTGTCCGGTATCCTGAGGGGTTCCCCGCTCATGCGGCGCTGCGGGTGCAGCGCGAGCGGCGGTTGTCCTTCCTGACGACGGCGACGGGCGCGAGGCCGGGCTGCTGCCGGACCGCGTGGGGTGCGCCGCAAACGGCTTTTCTGCTGGGGCTTTCATGGTTGATGCGAACCTGATCCGTGACCTGGACATTTCCGACGCCGACCTCGACTCGCAGATGGCGGCATTGCTCGGCGGCACCGCCCCGGAAGCGCTGATGGGGACCGCCGCAGCGCCCAATACGGCGGCGCTGGGCGATAACCAGATCCTCAAGGCCCGCGTGGTGAACGTGATCGGGCGCGAGGTGATCGTGGACGTGGGCCTCAAGAGCGAGGGCATCCTCGCGATGAACGAGTGGCCCGAGGACTCGGTCGTCAACATCGGCGACGAGGTCGAGGTATTGCTCGAGGAAGTCGAGCCGGACACGGGGCTGGTCATCCTGTCGAAGCGCAAGGCCGATCGCATCCTGAGCTGGCGTCGGATCGTCGAGACGCAGAACGAGGGCGACAACGTCAGCGGCCGGGTGCTGCGCAAGATCAAGGGCGGGTTGCTGGTGGACATCGGCGTGCCGGTGTTCCTGCCGGCGTCACAGGTGGACATCCGCCGGCCGGCGGACGTGGGCGAGTACATCGGCCAGACGATCGCCGCCAAGATTCTGAAGATCGACAAGGAACGGCGGAACATCGTGATCAGCCGTCGCAAGCTGGTCGAGGAGGAGCGCGCCAAGGCGAAGTCGGCGCTGATGGCCGAGATCGAGGTGGGTCAGCTCCGCAAGGGCGTGGTGAAGAACATCGCGGACTTTGGCGCGTTCGTGGACCTGGGCGGCATCGACGGCCTGCTGCACGTGACCGACATGTCGTGGGATCGCGTCGAGCACCCGTCGCAGATGCTCAAGATCGACCAGGAGGTCGAGGTCAAGGTTCTGCAGATCGACCGCGAGCGCGAGAAGATCGCGCTGGGTCTCAAGCAGAAGGAAGAGAATCCGTGGGAGCGGGTGGCGGAGCGCTACCCGGTCGGATCGCGCATCAGCGGCGAAGTCGTGAACATCATGAACTACGGCGCCTTCGTGAAGCTCGAGCCGGGCGTCGAGGGGTTGGTGCACATCAGCGAGATGAGCTGGACCCGCCGCATCAATCACCCGAGCGAGGTGGTGAATCCGGGCGACACGGTGGACGTGGTCGTGCTGGACGTGAACAAGGACAAGCAGGAAATCTCGCTCGGCATGAAGCAGACCGAGGTCAATCCCTGGACGACGGTGGCGCAGAAGTACCCGCCGGGAACGGTGGTCGAAGGCACGGTGCGCAACCTGACCAACTACGGCGCGTTCGTCGAGATCGAGCAGGGCATCGACGGCCTGCTGCACATCTCGGACATGAGCTGGACCAAGAAGGTCAGCCACCCGAGCGAGCTCCTCAAGAAGGGCGACCAGGTCCGCTGCGTCGTTCTGACCGTGGACCAGGAAAAGATGCGCGTCGCGCTCGGCCTCAAGCAGATGACCGAGGATCCGTGGATTCGCGCCGTGCCGGATCGCTACCTGCCGGGCATGGTGGTTCGCGGCAAGGTGACGAAGATCACGAACTTCGGCGTGTTTGTGGAGCTGGAGCAGGACCTCGAGGGGCTGCTGCACGTTTCCGAGCTGGCCGACCATAAGGTCGAGAACCCGCAGGACGAGGTGAAGATCGGCGACGAGATCGACGTGAAAATCCTGCGAGTGGACACGGCCGATCGCAAGATCGGGCTCTCGCGCAAGCGGGCCATGTGGGCCGATGACAGCGTGGCGACTACGCCGGACGGCGGCAGCGGCGAGGATCGCGGCGGCAAGAAAGACAAGAAGCGCCGCGGCGGCCTGGGCGGCGAGGGGCTGGGCCTCTCGGCCGACGCACTGAACGAGGCGCTGAAAGGCCGAGAAGAGTAGTCCGGCATTCAAGCAGTTACACGACGGACGGCATGCCTGCGCGGAGTCCCGTGCGGGCATGCCGTCTTTTTTCACGACCGATGGACTCGAAATTCTGTCGCCGAGCTGTCCGGTAGTTCAACGGTCGGCGAAGCGGCGGTCACATCGCGTCGCGGTATTCCTCAAGCCAGGCCATCTGAATCGCTTCGAGCTTCCCCTCGCTGCTCCCCTTCGGGTCGTCACCGAACTCGGGCAGTTCGCAGACCCAACGGTGCAGGTCGGTGAAGCGCACGGTGAGCGGATCAAGCTCGGGTTGCTGTGCCTGCAGAAGCAGCGCGATGTCCTCGGCATCGGTCCATCGTAGCTTGGGGGGCATCATTAACTCCCGAGTCACTGGTGGGGCGGGACCGGCGACGGCACGGCCGAAACACGCGCACGGCGCGGAGACCGGCCGCCTGCCGTCGAGCGTTTGATTCTACTCGCGGCGCGCGAATCCGCGGCCGCCGCCCGCGATTTCGAGCTTTGCCGGAGATCGTCGCTCGCGGCGGCGATTCGCGGGTACGATGAGCGGCGTCGAATGGCGTCGATCCGCGTCGATTTCGCCTGATCTGCGACGCGGATCGCCGATTGGCGCGGCTCTGGCGACCGGAGCAGCCGTGCCGCCCATGGCGACGCGGTGAGCATACTGCCGCGGCTCTGGTCCCGGGCCGCCCGACAGAGGAGAGCTTGATGGAAGTCCTGCGGCGTGCCCGCGGAGATGAGCTGCTAAAGCCGGGCGAGTTGCCGGCGCTGCGCGAGCGCCTGCGGCGCATCGCGCCGGAGCACGATCTCAAGTCGGTGGTGGCGTGCGCATTTGACCATCGCACGCGCATGCTGCCGTTTATCTTCGCCGATCTGCGGATGCCGCCGGCGGGAGTGCGGGCGGTCGGCGCGGCGCTGGCGGACAGCGGCTTCGACAAGACTCGGATCGTACTTCAGCAATGGAATCGGGCCTTTGCGCCCTCGCGGATGCGGCTGGACGGTGCGATTCCGGACCTGTTCCTCGTGTCGAGCATGCAGATTCACACAGCCGCCTGCAAGGCGCTGATCCGGGACGCCTGCCGCATTGATCCCGAGCATCGGCCGCTGATCATCGCCGGCGGTCCCAAGACGATTTACGAGCCGTGGGACGTTTTTGACGCGCGCGAGGCCGGGGCGAGCGGCGTGTACGGCTCGGCCGCGCAGGCCGGCGGGGGCGCACCGGCTGACTGCGGCGCAGACGTGGCCGTGACGGGCGAGGAGTTCGTGCTGCTGAACCTGCTGGAGGTGGTGCTGGCGGTTCGGGCAAAGGGCGAGCCGCTGCGCCGCGCCTACGCGCGCGCCAGGGATTCCGGCCTGCTCGAGTCGATTCCGGGGCTGGTCTACGCGCGAACAAATGAGCGCGGCGCGCCGATCGAACTGGTGGACACCGGCACGCAGCGGTTGGTCGGCAATCTCGACGAACTGTCGCATCCGGTCATCGGCATGCGGTTGCTGGAGGCGCCCAGCGGCGCCGCCACTCTGGCCGCCCGGGCGCTGCCGGCGAGACGGGTCAGCCGCTACGGCTCGATCGCGTCGCTGGTGATGACCTTTGGCTGCAAGTTCAATTGCCCCTATTGCCCGATTCCGGCCTACAACCAGCGGCAGCATCGCGTGAAGAGCGGCGAGCGCATCGCGGATGAGTTCCGGCGGCTGCACGACGAATTCGGGATTCGCTATTTCTTCGGCACGGACGACAACTTTTTCAACAGCGAAGAGCGCACGCTGGAGATCGTGGAGACGCTGGCGCGCTCAACGATCGGCGGAAAACCCTTTCGCAAGCGCGTCCGCTGGGGCACCGAGGTCACGGTTCACGACACGCTCAAGCTGCGCGCGCACATTCCGACCGTTCGGGCGGCGGGCGTTCGGGCGTTGTGGCTGGGCGTGGAGGACATGACGGCGACGCTGGTCAAGAAAGGGCAGAGCGTCGACAAGACCACGGAGGCGTTTCAACTGCTTGCCAGCCACGGCATCTGCCCGATGCCGATGATGATGCACCACGACACGCAACCGCTTGTCAGCCGTCGCGGGGCGTACGGACTGATAAACCAGGCGCGGCTGCTGCGCAAGGCCGGTGCGATCAGCCTGCAGGTGCTGATGATGACGCCGGCGACCGGCTCGAAACTCTACGACGGGGCGTTCACGTCCGGGCTGGTGTACGCGAGCGCGGCCGGTCGGCCGGTGGAGCAGCACATGCTCGACGCCAACTACGTAGTGGCCTCGGAAAGCAAGCGCCCCTGGGTCAAGCAGTTGAACATTCTCGCGGCGTACCTTTACTTCTATAACCCGGTGCGCCTGTTCATCGCGTTGCTGTTTCCCAAGAGCCGCCTGTACCTGGCGGACGCGGGAATGCAGATTCTCGGAATGTACGGCCTGATCCAGACGGCCCGCCGGACGCTGGGCTGGGCGTTTCGCCTGATGCGCGGCGGAATCGTGCGGCGGACGGACATCCCCCGCAGCCCAATCCCGATTCGCGCGCTGGAGACCCCGGCTTGCGCCGACGCGGGTGGATTGGTGGCGCTCGGCGGGGTCGGTCGTCAATCCGCGAATTCGGCGGCCGCGGGGGGGGCCTGAGCGGAAGGGGCCTCAAGAGCCTGTACCGGGCTGCATTCTGGCGCCGTGGCGGCGTCCTTGTCGCGCTGCCGGCCCGCAATTCGGACGGCGCTGGCATTTTGTCGTCAAGACATTGTTAGCGAATTATTCGGTACGGTCGGCGTGTATATCGGGCGCGGTTCAGAATGTGCTTGGCGCTACCTCCGAGGCGTCGATACACTTGAGTTTGCTGGAGGAGGAGGCGCTGGGCGGTCCGTCACACCTGCCCGTCCTGGTGACCTCTACACGGTTCTTGGAGTTCATTGATCCGTCGATTCCGCGTGGAGGATGCTGCGCGGCAGACGGCGTACGTCGGTGTCGCGGGTTCTCCGTGCGCCGGCGGTTCGGGATTCGACCACAACACGGAGTGAAAAAGATGCGAAGGTTGTTCGTCCTGTTTTCATCGGCGCTGCTGGCGGCCAGCGCGGTCGCGCAGCCCACGATCGACGGCACACTGGACCCACTGTACTGCGCGCCGATCACGGTGCAGCAGAACCAGACCGGCTTTGGCAACGCGTCGCAGGGGAACGTCGGATCGCCGACGTTCGGGTCTGAGTTGGACGCCGCGTATGCGCACGTGGACGGGGGCGTGCTATACCTGTTCCTGAGCGGCAATCTCGAAACGAATTTCAACAAGCTGGAAGTGTTTTTTGACACGGTGGCGGGCGGGCAGAACCGCCTGCTGGGAGGCGTGACGGACGGCGGCGACAACCTGAACCGCATGGGGGCCAACAACGAGACCAACGGCCTGCGCTTTGACGCCGGCTTTGAAGCGGATTACTGGTTTTCCTGTACGGTCGGCAACAATCCGCTGGAGCTGTATGCCGACTTTGCCGACATCCCTACCGCGGCGGGCGGCACAAAGGTCTACCTCGGGACGACCGGCGCCGCCTCGGACGGGGTTCTTTCCGGTGGCACCAACCCCGGCAACATCCGGGTCACGATCAACAACAGCAACACCGGCGGCGTTGCCGGCGGCAGTGGCCTGGACCTCTCCGGTCTCGCGGCGACGGTAAACACCGGCATTGAGATCGCCATTCCGCTCTCGGTGATCGGCAACCCCGGTGCGTCGTTCAAGGTCAGTGCGTTCGTCAACGGCGCTGGCCACGATTTCGTGTCGAACCAGGTGCTGGGCTCATTGGGTGGCATCGGCAACCTCGGCGAGCCGCGCAACGTGAACTTCGACCTGTTGGGCGGCGATCAGTTCTTTACCGTCAACCTGGTCACGCCGCCGTGCGGCGCGTGCTGCATTGGTACGAGCTGCTCGCTCACGACGGAAGCGGATTGCGGCGGCACGTTCCAGGGCGCGAATACGGGCTGTGCGCCGAATCCGTGCGTGGAGGCGCCGACCGGCGCCTGCTGCGTCGGCACGTCGTGCAGCATCCAGAACGAGGCGGATTGCAACTTCCTCTTCGGCGAATACCTGGGTGACGACAGCACCTGCGCCGGCAGCCCCTGCCTGACCGGCGGCTGCTGTGTCGGCACGAGCTGCCTCACGCTGCGCGAGGCGCAGTGCGATGCGCAGAGCGGCGTCTACCTCGGCAACGGGACGGATTGCGGCGGCTCGCCGTGCGCCACCGGCGCCTGCTGCGTAGGCACGTCCTGCCAGGAGGTACGTCTGGCCACCTGCAACACGGACGGCGGCCTGTACTTCGGCGACAACACGACCTGCGGCGCAGGCCAGTGCACGCCAGGCGCCTGCTGCCTCGGCTCGTACTGCATCGAGACCCTGAGCCAGATCTGCACGAACCAGGGAGGAACCAATTTCGGCAGCAGCGTCACCTGTACGCCGGCGCGCTGCAACACGCCGAACGACATCATCCGCGTCAACGGCACGCTCGACGAAGCCTACTGCGATGCTCAGATCGTGCAGACGACGCAGACCGGTTTCGGTGATTCCAACCTGGGAGTGCAGGACTTCGCGAACGGCAGCGAACTGGCGGCGGCTTATGCGACCATCGCCAACGGCCGGCTGTATCTGTTCTTCGCGGGCAACCTGGAGTCGAACTTCAACAAGATCGACATCTTCCTGGACACCCGCGCGGGCGGTCAGAATCGCCTGATCGGCGAGAATCCGAACGTCGACTTCGGCGCGCTGATCCGCATGGGCGACGACGGGTCCGGGAATGGCCTGACGTTTGACGCCGGCTTCGAGGCTGACTTCTGGATCTCCTGCGGCGGCGGCGGCAGTCCGTATCGCCTCTTCGTGAACTACGCCGAGCTGGCGGATCCGAACGACCCGATCGGAGAGCCGGGCATCGGCTTCTACCTGGGTAGTGGCAAGGCCGCGAACACGACGAACGGCGGTCTGCTCGACGCGGACGTGGGTGCGATCAATCCCTTCGGCATCCTTGCCACCATCGACAACAGCAACACACAGGGCGTCACCGGCGGGCAGAGCGCTCTGGACGCCGCGGGCATTGCGGCCGCGGCGGCGGTTTCCACCGGCATTGAACTGGTGATTCCGCTCAGTGCGATTGGCAACCCCGCCTCGCTGGAGGACATCGCGATCACGGCGTTTGTCAACGCGCCGGGCCACGACTTCGGCTCGAACCAGTTCCTGGGCGGGCTGGGCGGCGCCGAGCCGCGCGAGAATATCGCCGATCCGCGCAACGTGTCGCTGGCGGCGATCGACGGCGCTCAAAGCTTCTCGTTGGCGGACACGTGCGTCGGCGGTTGCCTGGTCGGCGACGTCAACTGCGACGGCGTCGTGAACAACTTCGACATCGACTTCTTTGTCGACATCATCGTCGAGGGATCGAGCGCCACCGCCCCGGCTTCCTGGACCAACCGTGGCGGCACGCAGGAGTGCTGGGATCAGCGCAACTGCACGGCAAACGTCAATCGCGATGAACAGGGCGCGAACAACTTCGACATTGATCCGTTCGTGGCCTGCATTGTGAATCCGCCGGTGTCGGGCGAGCCCTGCCCGGCTCCGTAATGATGCGTTTTCCCGGGCGGGTCGGCGGTCCACGCGCCGCCGATCCGCCGGTTTCCTGTCGAAAGCTTCGCCGAGCCGGTCCCGATCCGGGGGCGGCGGCGGGGCGACGAAAGTCCGAGTGAGGAGGAGTGAGTATGAGGAAGTTTCTGTTCCTGGCAGCGGGTCTGGCGCTATCGGCGCCCGCCCTCGCCGCCCTGGTCGACGTGCGCATCGACGCCAATGCCGGCGCCGGCGCGACCGTGGATCAGTCCATCGGGGCCAACGAGTACGGCCCCGGCAATTCGTACAGCTACACCGGTGGCGGCGGCGGCTTCGGCGGCACCGTCGGCGGTGGCGTGCTGTACATGGAGAGCGACGGCAGCAACCTGTACATCGGGTTCCAAGCCGGTAACGCCCTCAATGACCTGGTGACGATCCTGCTGGACACACAGGCCGGCGGGTACACCGACGCCGGCATGAACGACAACGGCGACGGCGCACGCCGCGCTTCGTCGCAGCAGTCGATCAACGCGGATGATGCCTATGATCCGAGCTTCCTGCCGGATTACAGCCTCGTTATGGCGAGCTGGGGCACAGTGCTGTTCGAGCTGGAGGCGGATCCGAACCCGCTGACATTCATCGCATTTGACGGCGGTGGCTCGCAGCCGGTGCGCGAGTATGCGATCCCGCTGGCCACGCTGGGCCTCTCGGCCGGCACCGGCTTCGTGGATTTCCTGGTCGCTTACGTCTCGGACAGCGGCTTCGGCTCGAACGAGTCGATCCCGGCGTATCAGCCGCTCAACAGCGGCCCCAACCCGGGCTTCGACGCGGTGTCGGCCGGCTACGGCAACTACAACCGCTTCTATCTCCCCGAGCCGACCAGCGCGCTGCTGGTGCTCGCGGGTCTTGCGGCGCTGCGTCGCCGCTAGAGGTGGACTTCGCCGGTTCTGGCCGCTCGCGCGGCCATGGAGCGGCTGAAAGCATGGTCGAGGGCGTGACGTGCGTTGGACGTCGCGCCCTCGCCGCTTTCATGCGCATGCGTTGTGGCTGAATCGACCGACATTTTCCGATCGTGCTCGCTCCCAGCCCATTACCGCTTTCGCACACCGCTCGCAGTGGGCGCGTGAATCTCAGCCTTGGTCTGTCGCCTGTCACGAGTGGGCCATCGGGGCGTCCGGGGCCGCGATACTCTCGATTGGCGAGGATTCCCGTCGTGTATTCAGCTTCTGAGTCCCTGTCGCGCAAGTTCTGCCATGCCGGTCCGCCCCCGTCTGGCTCGCCGACCGCGGCGGCGTCAATCCCGCTTGCACAGCGCATCGGCGTGTTCTTGTACGGCGTGATCTGCTACGCCGTGTTCTTTGCCACGTTCCTCTATGCCGTGGGCTTCATGGGCAACATCGGCGTGCCGCGCTCGATCGACTCGGCGCCGCAGACGTCGCTGGCCGAGGCGCTGGCCGTGAACCTGGCGCTGCTGCTGGTGTTTGCGGTGCAGCACAGCGTGATGGCCCGCCCGGCGTTCAAGCGCTGGTGGACGTGCATCATTCCGGAGGCGGCCGAGCGCAGCACCTACGTATTGCTTTCGTCGCTGGCCCTGATCCTGCTGCTCTGGCAATGGCGGCCGATCGGCGGGGAAGTCTGGAGCGTCTCACACCCGCTGGCGCGGGGCGTGCTGTGGGGGCTGTTCGCCAGCGGCTGGCTGATCATTCTGGTCACGACGTTTCTAATCAATCACTTCGACCTGTTCGGGCTGCGGCAGGTGTGGCTGCACCTGCGCAACCGGCCGTACGAGCCGCTGCGCTTCGTGACGCCCTGGCCGTATCGCGTCGTGCGGCATCCGCTGTACGTGGGCTGGCTGCTGGCGTTCTGGGCGACGCCGACGATGTCCGCGGCGCACCTGCTGTTCGCGGTGGTGACGACGGCGTACATCCTCGCGGCGATCCGCTGGGAGGAGCGCGACCTGGTTGATGCGCACGGCGAGTCGTATACGCACTATCGCCAGCGCGTGCCAATGCTGATCCCGCGGCTGGGCGCTCGGAGCGAGCCACCGCGTTCGATGCCAGGGGGTGCGTAGCGACTTCGGGTTTGCGCCGGAAGCCGCTGTGTGATTCCAACGGCGCTCGCTTTTCGGTCGGCGCTCGTGTGGCACCGGGCGTTCGTTCGGGTGGGTGGCACGGACGATTTGAACTCGGCTTGTCCGTGGACTCTTGGTTGAAATGCTCCGGCCCGGCACCCGGTCGTGCGGCCGGTAACACAACCGTCGCCCGGCACCCTCGAAGCGCACGGCGCCAGGCATTCAGCGACGCACCCATCCGGCGCCGGCCGAGCCTACAATCTCCATCACGTGCATCGCCGCCGCGTCCGCTCTGACGCGGTCTGCTGCGGAGCTGCTGGAGAGATGGCAGAGCGGCTGATTGCGCCGGTCTTGAAAACCGGTTACCCGCAAGGGTACGTGGGTTCGAATCCCACTCTCTCCGATCGAGCCGTATTGTCGTGGAAAGGCGCGATTCACGCGGGTTGCGGCGATGTCGGTCACACCGCCCCGGCGGCGGAAATCCAATCCGCCGACCGTGATCCGACAGGCGTCGATGCGGCCAATCGGTTTCGGGGACTACTCCCGCGCGATCCACCCGCCGCCGATCACCAGCTCCCCGTCATAAAAGACCGCCGCCTGGCCCGGTGTGACGGCCGGCTGCGGCTCGTCAAACGTGGCCAGCACCGTGTCCGCACCGGTCCGCGTCATGGATGCCGGGCATGGCTCATGTTGATGGCGGATCTTCGCCAGGCAGCGCAGCGTCGTGGGCGAACCGGCGTCCAAAGCGACTGCCGAGAGAGTCTGGGCCGTTGGTGCACTTCGGGCAGCCGGGGATTCAGTCGCGGGCGGTACCGCAAGTGCAGCAAGCGCGTCCGCTGACAGTGGATCGGGCAGGATCGTGTGCCAGTTCACTCCCGTCACGCGCATCGTCCGCCGCCGCAGCGCCTCCTGCGGGCCGACCGTCACGACGCCGGTCGCGGGGTCGAGGTCAGTCACGTAGCGCGGCTCGCCGGTCGCAAAGCCCAGCCCGCGCCGCTGGCCGATGGTGAAGTTCCACACGCCGTCATGTGATCCCAGCACGCGGCCGTCGGCGTCGCGAATTTCGCCGGCGCGGGCGGCGGACGGGGCGCGACGGCGAAGCAATCCGCGATAGTCGTTGTCGGGGACGAAGCAGATTTCCTGGCTGTCGGGCTTGTCATGCACACGCATTCCCAGGCGGGAGGCGATTCCGCGAATCTCGGCCTTGTCGGAGAACTCGCCGAGCGGAAAGAGGCATCGCGACAGCGCCTCGCGGGGCGTGCCGAACAGCACGTAGGACTGATCCTTGGCACGATTTCTCGCGCGCGCCAGGCGCGGAGCACCGTCGGCGTCGCGCAGGATACGGACGTAGTGCCCAGTGGCGACGAACTCGGCGTCGATCATGTCGGCGTACTGCAGCAGCCGACCGAACTTCAGGTGAATGTTGCACATCACGCAGGGGTTCGGCGTGCGACCGTCGGAGTACTCGGCAACGAAATAGTCGATGATCCGGTTGAACTCATCGCGGAAATTCAGCGCGTAGAACGGAATGCCGAGCTTCACGGCGATCGCGCGCGCGTCGAGTGCATCGTCGGCGGAGCAGCAGCCGTGGCGATGGGCGGCCCGGCGGACGGGCATCTGTGGCAGCGCGGTGCGGCGCGCGGTTGCTGCGGGTTCGTCGGATGATGCGGCGCTGGAGCACGGCACAGGAGCGGCCGCGGCGCATGTCGTCGTGGCGGGGGTGCAGACGGTGTCCGCGGGGACTTGCTCCGCGCCGACGCGCATGAAGACGCCCACGCACTCGTAGCCCTGCTCGCGCAGCAGGGCGGCGGCGACGGAGGAATCCACGCCGCCGGACATTGCCATCACCACCCGTCCGTTTCGAGACATAGTGATGAGATTGTACGCGGGCTGCCGCCGTGAACCGCCGGGCGATTGACATGTCAATCACATGGTGTACGATGTAACCAAGTCGGCGGCCCGGCCGGGATACGATTCCTAGGACGGCCTTTCCACGCACGGCGAACGCCCGCGGCGTGGAAGTGGGGTTTGCCGCTTGAAAGGACGCCGGTTGAGCCTTGTGCTCACACGATTGCTGGCCGCCTGCCGAGGTCCGCTGGTCGCGGCCGGCGTGTCGTTGCTATGTCGCGCCGGCTGGGCGCTGATGCTGGTCGTCCACACCCCTGGGACGCTCAGCGCGCTGGGGCTTGGGGAGCGGCCGTTCGAACCGCTGCGAGCGGCGGGATTGCTCGCGGCCTGTGCGATTTTCGCTCTGAAGATCGCGGATGTGCGCTGGCTGCGCCTGCCGCGTGATCGGCGCGTGTGGCTGGCGGTTGCCATCGGGGTAGCGCTGCTGCACGCGGGGGTGGTGGCGCCGGGGTTGCTTAGCGCGGTTCCGGATTGGCCGGCGTGGAGCGCGGCGCTCGCGCTGGTGATCGTTTCAGCGCCGGTTCTTTCAGCGTGTGCGGCGCGGGCCGCTCGACGGCGGTTCAACGAGTTGCTGCACTCACTCATTGATCGAATGCGAAGCGCTGAGCTAAGCGGCGCGCTTCGCCGCTCGATTCTGTTCCGAACGGGGGTTGTTCAGGCGGTTCGGCCACCTCCCGCCCTCGGCTGCTAGGGCACACTCAGCGTTGCGAAAATAGCTTGCGGAGCGGTGTCGCGCAGAAGCGTGCGCGGCGCCCGGTGCGTACCGGCGCAGAGTGCTGGGCCTCGCTGCGCTCGGCGCCAGCCTGCGTCGACACAGGCGGTTTGAAGGCCACGGCTCATGAGCGGTGGCGCACCGGCCAAGACTTGATCCCAACCCGGCGCGAGGTGCGCTTCGGAGATACCCGAATGCGCTGCGCGCGGCCATCTCAACAAAAGGAATCAGAATCCCATGTTTGATCATGTAATTCAGCGCTTTGACGCCTGCCGGCGGCCGAACGGTTCGTCTGCGTGCAGTTCGCGGCCATCGCATGGTTTCGTCGCTGTGAGGGGACTGCGGGCAGTGGTGGTTCGTGTCGGACTGGGCGGGTTGCTCGCTTCGGTCGGCAGCGCTGCGCTTGCGGCGGAAAAGTTTGACCTGATCATCGGGGTGGACCCGACGCTTTATCCCGGGGCGCCGCGCATGGTCGCGCCGTCGCCGGGGCCGGGATTTCCCGGCACCTTCCAGGACGGTGATCGCCTGGCCGGCACACCCAGCACCGGCGGCACGGTGGCGTATATCGGCACGGGCACGCCGCTCTACGCGCCCAACGCGTTCGGTTCGACCAGCTTCCTGTTCCGGCGCGGCAGTGTTCCGGCCGGGCCGAGCGGCAACATCCCGCTGATGGGGATCGAGTTTCTCGGTGGGCCGCTGCTCGACCTTGATGGGGATGTGGGCAACGGGTCGCGCTCACTGACGCCGGAGTCGGGCCAGACGCCCGTCGAGATTCCCGGATCGAGCAGTTTCATTGAGCTGTCCATCGGCACGTCGAGTGGCGTTGTCACGCTGCTGGATTTCGACGCCAGCGGTACGAACGAGGGCGGACCGAACATCGGGCCGAACATCGCGACGACGTTGACGACCATCGCCGGGACGCAGCCGGACGGCGCAAAGTCAGGTGCGATCAATCCGTCCGTCGATACGCGGACCGGCACATTGACGGCGTTCGCTGGCTCCGGCGGGACGCTGAGCGGGGTGTATCGCGTTGAGAATCTCGGCTTCGAGCTGTGGGAGGACTCGATCGATCCGAACTCGCAGACGGCTTCGACGCTTGGCACGCTGCAGGTGCTGGGTACGTTTCGCGGCTGGTTGATCGAGCGCGGGGCAGGCGGCAGTTTCCCGGTGCTGGCGGGGCAGGGGCTTGGATCGACGCTCTGGCCGCTGGTGGATGCGTCCAAGGTCGGCGGCGTGTTCAACACGGCCAATGGGCTGTTCGGCGGCACGGCGACCATCGCGGCCGGCGTGACGCGCGACCAGTTCACCGCGCCCGGGAACGGCGGGACGGCACTCACCGACTTCGGCGGCGACCTGGGCGCCTACCTGGACGCCGTGATTGTGCCGCGCGTGCCGGCGGCGTCGCGGCGGTTCATTTATCTCGAATCCGCCGGATTCGGGATCAACAACAGTAATGATCCCGTGTTCATCGACAGCGTGGCGTATGACGCGGTGATCATCGCGGCGGCGCGGCCGCGCTGCGCTGGACAGGTGCGCTGCGACGCCAACTGCGACGGGGTGGTGAACAACTTCGACATAGATCCGTTCGTGCTCGGGTTGGTCGATCCGCAGACGTTCACGGCGATGTACCCGGATTGCGATCGCGCGTGCAGTCTCGATGCGAACCTCGACGGCGAGGCGAACAACTTCGACATCGACGCGTTTGTGGCGTGCCTGCTGGGCTGATTGGCAACGGGCGGGTCGAGGGTTGTGTTGTGTGTGATGTTGTGACGAAAGTCGGGGCAGCGCGGCCCGATGGGCATGCAGGCAGGTCGGATACGCGCGCCGTTGCGGAGTGTGGCAACGGCGCGCGCCCGTCTGTCGCATTCTTGCGCGGATTTTCACGAAAGCACGCCAAGCCGGCGGCGTTCACGCTGATCGAGCTGCTGGTGGTGGTTGCAGTCATCGCGCTGCTGATGGTGATCCTTGTGCCGGGGCTGGGCCGTGCCCGCGAACAGGCCCGCGGGACGGTGTGCATGTCCAACCTGCGGCAGATCGGCGTCGGGATTTATAACTACTGGACGGTCCACGACGGCCGGCTCCCGTATGTAGAGTCCCCGATGACCAATGGCATCGGCAGTCCCCCGGCCGGTGGGGCGAGCGTTCCGGGGTTTGGCAACCCGGCGTGGTCCGATGCGGATACCAACCCCTTTGACCGCACGCGCTGGCCGACGTCGCTGCCGAACGTCCTGATGCCGCAGCACATGGGCAGTGCGGCGGGCGTGTTCGTGTGTCCGTCGGCGGTGAACGGCTGGCCGCGGAGCGGGCCGCGGGCGTATACCTATCGCGAGGCGGCGGCGAATCAGCCCAATGGGCGCCGGGATCCGCTCAATCGCTACAACATCGAACACTTCGGGTTCCTCGACGGCAGAATGCTGCGCCAATTCCGCATGGCGCTGACCGGCGACCCGATCCGCGACGCGATGGAGGAGTCCTTCGCGCGGGCGGTAGCGGTGCGGGACATGATCCTGCGGGAAGGTGATTCCATCCGTGGGCCGCATCGCGGGGGGGTGTTCGTGCTGGACCGGGCGTTGGAGGTGCGCTTCCGCGACGCGACCGAGACGCAGGCGGACCTGGCGCCGAATGGGTTTGGCCAGGGGGCGGCGTTCTGAAGCGGTGCGGGCGTGACGGCGGGAGGGGCGCTCGCTACAGTGTCGGCCGGTCTGCGCGAACCCGCACCTCCTGTCAGGACCGGCCCGCCATGAGCAGCGCTTCCCACGTCAACGCCGCACCCGTCCGCAAGCACGCCATCCTCGGCCCGCGACTGTCGCTGATGATGTTCATGCAGTACGCCGTGTGGGGAGCATGGCTGCCGATCATCGGTCGTTACCTGTCGGCTGACCTGGGGTTCAGCGGCTACCAGGTGGGGGCGATCGCTGGCACCGCGGCGGCGGTGGGGGCAATCCTCGCGCCGTTCATCGCGGGGCAAATCGCGGACCGCGTCTTTTCCGCCGAGCGCTATCTGTTCGTGGCGATGCTGGCGGGTGGGGCGCTGCAATTCGTGCTGGCCGAAGCGCGGACGTTCGAGGCGTGGCTGTGGCTGTCGGTGGTGTACTCGGTCATTTACATGCCGACGATCGCGATTTCCAACTCGCTGACGTTTGCCCACCTGGAGGATCGGGACCGGCAATTTCCGCCGATCCGCCTGTGGGGGACGATCGGCTGGATCGCGGTGAGCTGGGCGTTTCCGATCCTGTGGCTTCAGCATGGGGTCGAGCCGACGTGGAAGCCGCCGTTCTTTGTCGGCAAGGAGCATGTCGATGCGATTGAGCGGCTGGGCGATGCGCTGCGCCTGAGCGGGATCATCAGCATCGTCTACGGACTCTACTGCCTCTCGCTGCCGCACACGCCGCCGCGGAAGGCGGTGGAGAAGATCGCGTTTGCCAAGGCGTTCGGGTTGTTGCGGCACCGCGGCTTCCTGGTGCTGACGCTGGCGGCGATTCCGATTTCGCTGGTGCACACGATCTACTTCATTCAAACGCCGAATTTTCTGCCGCAACTGGCCGGGATGCGCGACGCCGACACGCAGCCGGCGATGAGCGTGGGACAGTTCAGTGAGATCCTGGTGCTGGCGGTGCTGGGGCTGCTGATCCGGGGGATCGGATTCCGCTGGCTGCTGACGATCGGCTGCGCGGCGTACATCGGGCGCTACATGGTCTTCGCGATGGGCGCTCCAACGGAGTTGGTGGTCGCGTCGATCGCGCTGCACGGCGTGTGCTTTGCCTGCTTCTATGCGACCGCGTTCGTCTACGTGGACCGCGTCGCGCCGGCCGACGTGCGGCACTCGGCGCAGACCGTGTTCGGGATTCTGCTGCTGGGAGTGGGGCCGCTGTTCGCCGGGCCGGTGATGGGACGAATCGCGCAGGATGCGACCGTGACGGCGACGATCGCGGAGTGCAAGGCGGCGGTGAACCTGGTGCCGCAGAAGCCGGAGGAAAGCGCCGATGCGACGACGCCGGGCGGCTGGGATCGGCTCTATCCCGGCGCAGCCGTGGCGGTGAAGGCGTATGAGGAGGCGAACCCGAACGGCAAGGCCGGCGCCTGGCGGGTGCTGCGCGACGACGTGCAGGTGACGGCGCTGGATTTCGGCCGCTTCTGGCGTTGGAACGCGGCGATTGCGGGTATTGGCATGGCGATGGTGGCGCTGCTGTTCCGCGTCGATCCGAGCGCGCGCGAGGCCGCCGCCCGCGAGTAGAATCCGGGTATGAGCACACCCCCTGTTTCGGCGGCGGCCCGCTTCCGGGCGCTGCTTTCGCGCGGCACGGTCGTGATGCCGGGCGCCTTTAACGCGCTCACGGCACGGATGATCGAGCGCAGCGGCTTTGATGCGATGTATCTTTCCGGCGCCTCGCTCGCCAACAGCATGGTCGGCGTGCCGGACGTGGGGATCACGACGCAGAGCGAGGCGGTTTATCACGCGACGCGCTGCGCAGCGGTGACCTCTATTCCGATCATCAGCGACGCCGACACCGGGTTTGGCGGTGAAGAGAACACGGCGCGGACGGTGCGCGAGTTCGAGCAGGCCGGACTGGCGGGGCTGCACCTGGAGGACCAGGAGTTCCCCAAGCGCTGCGGACACCTGCCGGGCAAGACGCTGGTGCCGCAGGCGGAGTTTGAGGCGAAAGTCGCGGTAGCGGCAGCCGCACGGCGCGACCCGGCCTTTTTCCTGATTGCGCGCACCGACGCACGCGGCGTAACCGGCTATGACGACGCGGTTCAGCGTGCGCATGCCTATCTGAAGGCGGGGGCGGATGCGATCTTCCCGGAAGCGCTGGAGGGGCGCGCGGAGTTTGAGCGCTTCGCGCGGGATGTGCGCGCGCCGCTGCTGGCGAATATGACGGAGTTCGGCAAGACGCCGGCAATGAGTGTGGCCGAGTTCGCGACGATGGGGTATGCGATGGTGATTTTCCCCGTTACATTGATGCGGTTGGCAATGAAAGCCGTGGAGCGGGGGTTGATCGAGCTGCGGGAAAAGGGCACACCCGCGGCACTCCTGGGCGAGATGCAGACACGGCAGGAGCTGTACGAGCTGCTGGGATACGAAGTCCGAACGGGCAAGTGATCGCGCCGCCGCCGCGGCGCGCGGGAGAGCAGGCAATGGCGGAGTCGGCCGAGCTGTATCGTCCGGGGCTCGAGGGGATTGTGGCAGGCGAGACGTCCGTTTCGACCGTGCTGCAGGATTCGCTCGCCTATCGCGGCTACACCATCGAGGACCTGGCCGAGCATGCCAGTTTCGAGGAAACCGCGTACCTGCTGTTGCGCGGCGAGCTGCCGAGCGCGTCGCAGCTCGCGGCGTTTCGGTCCGAACTGGATCGGCACCGTCCGTTGAATCCGCACGTGCTCGAAGTGCTGCGGCGCATCCCGGCCGAGACGCCGGGGATGGACGTGCTGCGCACGACGCTGTCGATGGCGGCGCACTTCGATCCCTATCGCGGCAATGATCTCGATGCGCTGGTGGGGCGGGCGACGTATGCGCTGGCGGTCGTGCCTGGGATCATCGCGGCGCGGATGCGGCTGCTGGCGGGGCAGCCGTTGATCGAGCCGAAGCCGGGGCTGAGCCACGCGGCGCAGTTCCTGTACCAGGCCTTCGGCCAGATGCCGACGGCGATGAATGAAAAGATCCTGAACCTGACGTTTGTGCTATACGCCGAGCATGAGTTCAACGCATCGACATTTGCGTGCCGGGTGACGACCAGCACCCTCAGCGACATGTACTCCGCGCTGGTGACCGGCATCGGCACGCTCAAGGGGCCGCTGCACGGCGGGGCGAACGAGGAGTCGATCAAGGCGATCAACCAGTACAAGTCGGCCGCGGAGGCGCAGGCCGCGACCGAGACGCAGGTGGGCGGCGGCAAGCTGATCATGGGATTCGGGCACCGCGTGTACAAGAACGGTGATCACCGCGCGCGGATTCTGGAAAAGTACGTTGAGCCGCTGGGCCGCGAGCGGAACGACATGAACCGCGTCGAGATTTATCACGCGATCAAGAACGTGGTGTGGGAACGCAAGAAGATCCACATGAACGTGGATTACCCGTGCGGGCTGGTCTACTTCTTCATGGGCCTGCCGCTGGACGTGTACACGCCGCTCTTCGTAGCGTCGCGGATCAGCGGCTGGGCGGCGCACGCGATTGAGCAGTTCACGAACAACCGCCTGATCCGGCCGCGCAGCCGGTACGTGGGGCCGGAGATCCGGCCGTATCGGCCGGTGGGAGAGCGGTAGGGCGGCGGCGGCAACCGGCGCAGCTCTTCGTCTGGCGGTGCGATGGCGCGTGCACAGCCGGGGGTTGATTGCGGTTTCGGGAGGACGCCTGCAATGACTCGCCACCGGATCTGCGACGTATTCCGCGTCACGACCCTTGCCATTTCGCTGTTCGTGCCGTCGGCCGCAGCCGACCTGCGGCTGTTCCTGTCAACCACAGGCGTCGGTCCGACCGAAGCGCTGGATCCGGCGACGCTGCCCGTGCCTCGACAGAACGCGCTGGCCGTTGAGGGCACGCGCCTCTACATCTGGGCGGACATGCTGGGCGAGCCGGCTGTTCAGCGCTGGACCGGCGTCAGCTTCGACGTGCGTGTGAACGGCGGGCGGGTTACGGCAGCGAGCTTGTACAACTTTCACGTCACGGATCCCAACTTCGGCGACACCCTGTACATCACCTGAGCGTCGATGAGCGGCGGGTTCATCGACACCGATGGTTCTCTTCGCGACGCACTGGGATTCACGCACTTCTTTGGTGAAGGATTGCAGAACTCCCCCCGTGCGATGCAGTACAACGTGCACTCGGAGATGGCGGTTCTTGGCAGCCTGGTTTTGCCCAAGGCGGTGCTGCTGGGATACGTGGACGTCAGCCTCGCGCCGGGAAGCGACTGCGCCGATGTATTCATGCAGGTCGGTCGCATGGCTGTCGGGGCAAGCCACATCTACGGCGACGCCGGCCCCGTCTATCTGGGGTACGGCGATGAGATGTTCGCAGCCCACACATGGGAACTCGGTCGCGGCAGCCCGCTGCCCGAGGCGCGGGTGATTCGGCCGACCGCCCCGGTTACCGGCACCTGTTGTGTTGGCTCTGCGTGCGCCCTGATGACGGGGGAGGCGTGCGCGCTGGCGGGCGGAGAGTTTCACGGCGCCGGCACAACCTGCGGCACGCGAAATTGCCTGGGGGCGTGCTGCGTGGCGGGCGGAGCATGTGTCGCCCTTGATCCGCCGTCATGCGCGACAGCCGGCGGTGTGCACCTGGGCCGGCTGGCCTCGTGCATTGCATCGCCCTGTCCCGCGTACCGGTTCTGGCCAACCGTCGCCGGTGACGCGAACTGCGACGATGTGGTCAACAACTTCGACATCGATCCGTTCATCGTCGGTTCGCTGGCGCCGACCAGCGTCGCAGCGCCCGCGGCGTATCTTGCGGTCGGCGCGGACCAGGCGTGCTGGGAGCGCCGCACACGCTGAGGGGACGCGAACCGCGATGGCGCCGTGAACAACTTCGACATCGATCCGTTCATTGCGTGCCTCATCGCCGATGATCCGACGATGGCCTGCCAGTGGGTGGCCCGGTCGGATGCGAACAGCGACGGATTGGTGAACTACCGGGACATCGCCCGCTTTGTGGAAGCGCACGTTGTCGGGGATTGCGCCTGCTTCGATGCAGGCCCGGCCTGTTACCAGCATCGATGCGTCTGGCTAGACGCGAACGGCGACGGTCATTGTTCCGGCGGCTTTGACCGGGGGGCGTTCTGGGGATGTCTTTCGGCGGCGCCTCCGCCATTCGGACCGTGTCCGCCGATGTGGTGAACACAAAGCTGGTCCCAACGCGATTTGCGAGAACCGAATCGCGCCCCGGCTTCAGTGCCGGCAGGCTTTCAGCGGCAGGAGGGAAGTTCACGCCCCCAACGGGATTCGAACCCGTGTTCTCGGCTTGAAAAGCCGGTGTCCTAGGCCTCTAGACGATGGGGGCTTCCACGTCAAAGGCGGGGTATGCTATCGGCCCGGCCGGGCGGCGTCAATTTTCGTCGCGGCGGCCGTGCGGACACTTCACCGCTGCGGGGCTGCTCATGCGCGTGCTCAACGTGGTCGGCTCGCTGCGTCGCGGCGGCGGAATTGAGCACCTTCTCCTTCGAATGCTTGGCGCGATTCGCGCCCTGGAGCAACGGCCGGATTGGCGTGCCGAGGGTCGGGCCGCGCCGCTTCAAATCGAAATCTGTTATATCGGCCGGCGGGAGCCGGAGCTGCGCGAGCCGTTCGCCGAAATCGGCGTGCCGGTGTGGCGGTGCCGGGAGTCCTTTGTGCCGGGCGTCTTCGCGCGGCGCTTCAGCGCAGCGCTGCGATCGCGCGGTTCTTACGATGTCATCCACACGCACAACAGCAACTTCGGCGCACCCGCGCTGCGCGCTGCGCGTCGGCTGGGTGTGCCGGTGCGACTGGCGCATTATCACAATCTGACCAGCGGACACGCCAACGACCCCATGCGGCGCTGGATGGAGAAATGGCTGGCGAGCCAGGTGCTGCGGCATGCCACCGGGGTATGCGCGGTGGCCTCCGGGGTGCTGCGGGCGCGATTCGGCCAGGCGATGCTGCACGACCCGCGCGCGCGGGTGATTCCGGCAGCGATCGAGTTGGATGGGTCTTGGGCGGACGATGCGGCCCGCGCGTCGATGCGGACCGCGGCGCGGCGGGAGTTGGGCATTCCGGCCGATGCGCTGGTGATCGGGCACGTTGGGCGCTTCGTGCCGCAGAAGAACCACGCGGGATTGATGGAGGTCGCCAAGCGCGTGTTTGAGCGCGAGCCGCTGTCGCAGCTCCTGCTGGTAGGGGACGGCCCGCTGCGCCCCGATATCGAGCGCCGCACGGCGGCACTGGGGATCTCAGCGCGCTGCCGGTTCGCGGGCGTGCGGAGTGATATCGCGGCGATGTACGCCGCGATGGACGTGTTCGTGCTGCCGTCGCGCGAGGAGGGTCTGGGGGTGGTGCTGATCGAGGCGCAGGCGGCCGGGCTGCCGGTGGTCGCGTCACGGCTGGCGACGACCGATGACGCGATCGCGCCCGTAGCGCAGCGCTGGATTCGCGCGCGGGATGACGTGGCGGGGCTGGCGGAAGCGCTATGTTCGGCGATTGAGTTCGTCCGCGCTGGCGGAGCGCCGCTCGACGCGCTGCGTTCGTCCGCGCGCGCGTTTGCCGCGCGATTCACCCCCGCGGCCGCAGCAGGGGCGCTGCTGTCGGCGTGGGGAGTGTGATCGCGGCGGCAAAGCGCGTTCTGCGAAAAGGGGACTGCGTCGCGGCGGCCGGCAGCTTCGGGCTTACGGGCAGCCGAGATTTTCGAGACAGACCACGAACGGCTCGATGTCGAAGTTGTCGAATCGGCCGTCACCGTTTGCGTCGCCGGCCAGCGGGTCGCAACCGGGAAAGGCTGCGGCGTACGCCTCAGCGTTCACCAGCGCCAGCACGAACGGATCAATGTCGAAGTTGTCGAAGCGCCCGTCGCAGTTCATGTCGCCGCGAATGGGCGCAGTCGCCACCGAGAGCCGCCAGACGCCGCGGTCCCGATCCGTCGCGTAAAGCACGCCGTCATGAACGGCCAGCGCACGGATGGTGCGCCCCTGGAGCATCGTGCCGACGTGGTTCCAATTGTCGCCGCCGTCCGTGCTGGCCCACACGCCCTGCCGGAATGAGCCGGCATAGAGCACGCCGTCGTGCACCGCGAGCGAAAGGACGGTCATCTGCGGCAGCCCGCCCGCGGCCGGAACCCAGGATGCGCCGCCATCCAACGACTTGACCACGGCCGGATCGGCGAATCCGATGCCGGCGTAGATTACGCCATCCACCGTGAGCAGCGCCATCGCCACGCCGGCGAGACCGTTGCTGGACGGAAAGCCCGTATTGGAAAGCGACCAAGCCCCGCCCGTGTTGCGGTGAATTCCGCGCAGCCACCCACCGCCGACCGCGCTGTTCCCGGAGATGGCCATCGAGACGATCGGGTCGTAGAACGGTTGAAAAAAGCTGTTGAATCCGATTGGCTGCATTCCGGCGTTGAAGGCCTGCCAGGTTTCGCCGCCGTCGAACGAGCGGAAGAAGCCGCCGCCGGATGTAACAAAACCCTGTCCGCCGTCGCTGCGATGCTCCAGCCCGCGGCCAGTTCCCAGGATCAGTTCATTCGCGCCACGAACGCCGAAGGCCTCGACCTCGCGATATTGCAAACCGGCGGTGCCGTTGTATTGGGCAAGACCGCTGCTGGAGGGCGACCAGGAATCGCCGCCGTCCGTCGAGACGAACACGCCGCGCGTCTGGGTACCGGCAAATACTCGTCCGTCGGGATGATGCCAAAGGCGCAAGCTGACGCCGAAGGGGGCCGGAGTGCCGCCGGTCAGCGACGATGGATTCCATTCGTCCGTAGCGGCGTCCAGGCGGTGCGTCTCGAGCGTGTTGATGACGTTTGCCACAAGCGAAGCGCCGTCGCCGCTCATCGTGTACACGTCGGATGCATCCACTCCGTATACGGACGGAGACCACTGGAGATTGCTGCGATGGGCCGCATAGGCGCCGAACATGCCACCGACGACGAGTCGCTCCGGGCCGGGTGCGATGCCGACCGTGGACCACATCAACACGCCAGGAAGCCCCGCGCCCGATTCGATCCAGTGGTCTCCGCCGTCGGTGCTGTACCAGAACGAGGGAGTGCCGGAGAAGTAGAGCACGCCGTCGCGCGATACGACCGGGGACCGCGACGATCGAACCGTTTCCGGCAAGCCGGTGGGAAAAACGAATGACCAGGTTCCCCCGTTGTCGACCGAGCGCATCCATCCGTCGGACGTTCGCGCCAGCAGCGAGTTTGCGGTGGGGAAGATTCGGATGGAACCAAAGAACTGCCCGCCGGGCGGGGTGTCCCAGGTTACGCCGCCGTCCGTCGAGCGCATGAGCTGGAATAGAAAGTCGCCCGCCGCGGCATAAATGTGATCGCCATCCACGGTGACGGGCGGAAAGAACGCACTGGGCGTGTTGGAGAAGCTCCAGGTCTCGCCGTCGTCTTCGGACGTCCACATGGAGCCGGGTAAGGGCCCGGAGATGTCGATCGGATTGGTCACGGCGACGATCCGGCCATTCGCGCGATGAATCTCAGAGACCTGCTCGAAAGGCGCGGGGGCGGCAATCGGCGTCCAGGTGGCGCCGCCGTCGGTCGAGTGCAGCACCCCCCCGTCAGACAAGCCGAGGTAGGCGTGTGCATCATCTCCGCCGATCGCGGTCACGGTGACGCCCGGCGCCGAGGGGCGGAACGTGGAGGTCCACGTCAACCCGAAATCCGGCGAGACGTAGGCTCCGTTGTTCGTATTGATCAGCACGACGCCGCCCACCTGCTGGAGCGCCAGCACCGGCCCGCCGTAAGGGCCGCCGGTCGGCGTCCATTCCGGCTGACCGGCGACCGCGTATGCCGCACCGGTGAGTGAGATGGCGGCGGCGAGCGTAGTTCTGCATGTGCGTGGTGCGCGCATTGGTACCTCCTGGCGGTGCGGCTCTATCCGTGACACTGCCGGAGGTCGGCCGGCTGATTGAATAATGCTCCTCGTTATGCGGGTTCTTGCAATTCCGCGCGGATTCCGACCGCGATGCATCCGTCCGGCCGGGACGCACCCAAGCGGGTATGATTGCGGCCGTCCGCACTGGCGCGGATGGTGCTCGCAGAGGGAGCTTGTCATGCAGCAGGGCGGTACGCCGCTTTCGGGGTTGTGGGTCGGTCCCGCGATGTTCGGGATGTTCCTGGTTTTTTGCGGGATCCTGATCTTCCTTATGCCGCAGTTGCTGGCGTACATCGTTGGGTTCGGCCTCATCGTCGCCGGGGTGGGGATGATCGCCATGGGGATGGCGTCGCGCGCGCACGTGTCCTACCACCAGATCGACGAATCGCGGATCGACTAGCAGGGTTGAAGGGGGCAGACTCGAGCGAGTTTCGACGATGCGGCGCCGTCGTGCCGGGGTGGCGCGGCCACCCCCGGAGGGGCGGTCGGCGGCCCTGTTCCTGAAGTGTGAGGATTCCGGAATTCCGCGTGAGCGTATGACCGCTTCGACGCTGCTCCCAATGGCAGGTCGCGCAGTGCGACTGAAACCGTGGGTTCGCAGCTCGGAGCGATGTCATGAACCGCCTGGGTCACAATCAGCAGTCCGTTTCTCAAGCCGCAGTCGCTCGTTCTGATCGGTCGTTGGCTGCTTCGGATGGGTTCGCGTCGGGGTTGCGGGCGCGATCCGCGGGGGTGCGGCAGCAATCGCTCGCTGCGCCGACCTGGCTCATTTTGGCGCTGGCGGCTGCGTTTTCGCTGCTTTCGGCGCGGCCTGCGGCGGCGCAGGTGATTTCGTTGAACAAGCCGGAGGGGGTCGAGGTGTTTCGAGCGCTTCCACCTCTGGGCGAGATGCCCGACCGGCTTCGACCGGACCTGCAATACATCGGTGTCCGTTGGATCGACACCAACTGGATGGAACAGAGCTATCACGTTCAACTCTACAAGCGTGGCGAGTGGGTGGACGTGGCGACCGTCGGAGCGAGCCAGACCACCGCCGTGGTTTACCTGCAGGTAGTGCTGCCGAATGAGTCGATTCCAGCGACTCCGTCCGAGGCGGTTGTAACGGACAACGGTCGCGACATCACCATGCGTGTGAAGGCCGCGAGTTTCTGGGCGTCGTCGGGCTGGGCGCGAAGCTCGCTGTCGAAGGGATGGAAGTTTCCATCGTCACGCGTAACCTTGGCGACGCCGTCGGAACTTTCCGCCGTCATGACCGGCGGTTTCGTGCAGGTTTCGTGGCGTGACAACGACCGCAACGAGCCGAACGGCATTGTGTACCTGCTCGAGACGGCGTCGGATTGCGAGGAGTGGCGCGAGCTTGCGCGATTGTCGCCGAGCCACACGCGGTTTAACCATCTTCCTGCGACGATCGGGCGACATCGTTATCGAGTCCGGGCGTTGCCCGAGCGACGCTCGATGGCCGAGCGTTACTTCATTGCTTCCTCGTGGTCGAATGAAGCGACGGCGTCCAACGCGGCAGTCTTTTCGCCGGCGGCGCCGTCCAACCTGACGCTCTCGCTTCAGAGCGATTCGGTGGTGGCGATATCGTTCAGCGACAACGCGATCAATGAGACGCACTACGTTGTTGACATGCGTGTCGGCGACGAGGAGTGGTCGGAATATGGGGTCGTGCCGGCTGCCGGCTCGCAAGTGGCATCGCTGGGAATCCGGACGCTGACCGACGACGAGCGCGCGGCGAACACGACCTACTGCTACCGAGTCCGTGCGCGTAACGCGTCGGGCACGTCCGCGCCGAGCAATTGCGTCTGCATCACCACGCCGCCGCCCGCTCCGCCGAACCGGCCAATGGGCGTCGCCGCGACGGCGGAATCCAGCTCGCAGATTCGCGTCACGTGGATCGATTCTTCCACGACGGAGTCGGGATTCCGCGTAGAGCGATCGAACGACAACGGTGCGACCTGGAGCGCGATTGCGACGAAACCGGCAAACAGCCAGTTGCACCTGGACAGCGGCCTGCCCGCGAACACGGCTTTCCGCTATCGCATCGTGGCAGTGAACTCGGTAGGCGAGTCGCCTGCGAGCGATTCATCCAACGCGACGACCTGGTCAGCCGTACCGGCAGCACCAACGAACGTGAGGACGATCGCGCTGGCGTCCACGTCGGCGACGGTGGCCTGGGATAACTCGTCGCCCAATCACGGCGTGGAAGTCTACGCCGACGTGTACACCGGCGCCGGGCAGACGCTGCCGTACCTGGGTCGCACGACGGCCATGGCGACGTCGCAGTTGTTCAGCCCGATCGTACCGAGCACGACTTACGCGGTGATGCTCCGGAGTGTGTACCTGAACGGCGGCACGGTCGTGGCGGCGTCGGAGTTCAGCCCGGCGTTTGTATTCACCGCACCCGCGCCCAGCGGTGGCATCCGGGTAGTGAACAACACCGTGTACGACATCAGCTCGTTCCGGGTAAACGGGTCGGAGGTGCTTTCGGCGGCGATACCGGCCGGTACGTCGCGCGAATTCGCGTACGCGCCGGGCACGTATCGCTGGCGCGCGGAAACGTGGTGGGGCTGGACGGAGATGTACACCTACGGTGATCTGAACGGCGTGGCAGATCCAGGCATTCCGGGCGAGTGGGTGACGGTCGGTGCGAGCGGGTACGCGGTGCTGACGATCACGAATATTCCGGCGACGACGTTCATGAGCGGCGGCGGCACCTCGGCGACGTGGAGCGGAACGTACTTCACCGATAACGGTGCGCCGGGGTTTAAGCAGTTCCAGTTCCGCAGCGACGGGCGGTACCAGTTGTTCGACAACGGGACGCCGCAGTACTCGGTGGCGAACCTGCCGACCTATTCGGAAGTGACTCCGCGCGTCGCCGGGCTGATCAAAATTCGTCTGAACAACAATAGTCAGACGTTCAACGTGAATGAGACGTCGGCCTCGTTCATGCTGCAGAACGGTCCACCGAGCTGGCCGATCATCTCGTATACGCGGGATTGACGCGGTTCGTTGCCGGAACTGTTGGGAACTGAAGAGACAATCCGCGGCCTCCGTCGAGCAAACTGGCTCGGTGGGGGCCGCGGTAATTTCTCATTGGAGCAGCGGACCAATCCGGTAGCGGACAAGGCAGGGCGGCCAACCCACAGATTTCACAGATGGGAACGGATGAAAAACAAGAGTCGCCGGTACCTGGCCCCCGGCGGCGGGTTGCCCGCGAATCGCAAGCCCAGCCCATCCGGCAGCGACCCTCATGGCGGGTTGAGTGTAGTGAATTGACATGATACGCATGGGGACGGGCAGCCGGTGTGAGCACGAGGCCGGGCCGACGTGAGACAGGCACACTTGCGCAGCGTATGACGGAGCGATTGCAGGGCAGCAGGGGGGGTAGAAATGAAACCGGCCCGAAGCAGTTGGTGGACTGCTCCGGGCCGGATATACGGTAAACAGTGGACGGATTGGCCGGCCGACGAATTGCTTCGCCGGGCGCCGATCGCCGAGGCGACCAGCCGAGAGGCGCTGATTCGGTCGATTCGAGGCCCCGAAGGGCGTCGATTCGTCTAACGAATCCGTTAGAAAGGAGGTGATCCAGCCGCAGGTTCCCCTACGGCTACCTTGTTACGACTTAGTCCCAGTCACCGGTCCTACCGTCGGCCGCCGCCTCCTTTCGGTTAGCTAAGCGGACTTCGGGTCTTACCAGCTTCCATGACTTGACGGGCGGTGTGTACAAGGCTCAGGAACACATTCACCGCGCCGTAGCTGATGCGCGATTACTAGCGATTCCAACTTCATGGAGTCGAATTTCAGACTCCAATCTGAACTGGGGCGCGCTTTTTGCGATTTGCTCGACCTCGCGGTTTTGCGTCGCTCTGTACGCGCCATTGTAGCACGTGTGCATCCCCGGACATAAAGGCCATGATGACTTGACGTCATCCCCACCTTCCTCCGGCTTAACGCCGGCAGTCTCGCCAGAGTCCCCAGCATGACCTGATGGCAACTGACGACAGGGGTTTCGCTCGTTATAGGACTTAACCCGACACTTCACAGCACGAGCTGACGACAGCCATGCAACACCTGTGCTGGTTTCACCCTTGCGGGCAGCCTCCACGCATTACCGTAAGGCATCCCAGCATGTCAAACCCGGGTAAGGTTCTTCGCGTTGCTTCGAATTAAGCCACATGCTCCACCGCTTGTGTGAGCCCCCGTCAATTCCTTTGAGTTTTAGCCTTGCGGCCGTACTCCCCAGGCGGCACACTTAACACTTTTGCTGCGATCCGGATGGTATCAGAACCTCCCGAATCCAGTGTGCATCGTTTAGGGCGTGGACTACCAGGGTATCTAATCCTGTTTGCTCCCCACGCTTTCGCGCCTCAGCGTCAGAATTGGCCCAGTGCCCCGCTTTCGCCACCGGTGTTCCTCTAGATATCTACGCATTTCACCGCTCCACCTAGAGTTCCAGGCACCCATACCAACCTCAAGCCCGGCAGTATGCCGCGCAGTCCCGTTGTTGAGCAACGGGATTTCACGAAGCACTTACCAGGCAGCCTACGCGCGCTTTAAGCCCAGTGATTCCGAACAACGCTTGCCTCCTCTGTATTACCGCGGCTGCTGGCACAGAGTTAGCCGAGACTTCCTCTGGGGCTGCTCAACTTTCGGAATTGTTCACTCCGATTGCTTGCGAGCCCCTGACAGCGGTTTACATCCCGAGGGACTTCATCCCGCACGCGGCATTGCTGGGTCAGGCTTGCGCCCATTGCCCAATATTCGTTACTGCAGCCACCCGTAGGTGTCCGGGCAGTGTCTCAGTCCCGATGTGGCCGTCCGACCTCTCAGTCCGGCTACCCGTCTTCGCCTTGGTGAGCCGTTACCTCACCAACTAGCTGATAGGACATGGGCCGCTCAAAAATCGGTAGGTCTTGCGATCCCCACCTTTGGTCACCAGGTCATGCGACCCGGTGACTTCATCGGGTATTAGCAGCACTTTCGCAAAGGGGTTGCCCCCGCTGTTATCCCCGAATTCAAGGTACGTTGCCCATGCATTACTCACCCTTCCGCCACTGAACGCATATTGCTACGCGCCCCGTGCGACTTGCATGTCTTAGCCATGCCGCCAGCGTTCGTTCTGAGCCAGGATCAAACTCTTCGAAAAGAGTCGAAGACTACGACCCCCTCGCGGGGATCGATCATCATCGTCCTGTCGGAATGCTCATACACTCACGTCTGTTGCGAGAGTGCTGAGTCGACCCGGGTACAGGCGAAGGTACGCCTCCTCCCCGGGTCTGATCTTGATACAACCCGTGCGGCAGATTCGAACAGAACCCGCACAGGTTGCCGCACTCCCGCGGCTTAATCTCGTCCACTGTTCACTTGTCAGAGAGCAATCCCAACGCCGCCCACTGGGCTACGCCGGGCCGAGCATGATATCACGCCGCCGACCGTTTGCAAGACCCCTAAGACCGAAAATCCGCAAAAAACCGCCGCTGACTGAATCGCTTGTAACGGCTTAAAAAACAATAAGTTACGCGATTGCGGGGCCGGCCCGCCAATTTCAAAGCCCTGTCCCCACCCCGCCGGACACGCCGTCGGCCCGCCCTGTTTCCGGACTGGCATCGCTCCCGGGACACTTGTCCGCCCGATACCATCTATCGGGTCCAGCGCCGCCCGACCCGCGGCGCCGCCTCCCGGGCCTACGCGGCGGAACGCCGGCAGCCGGTTCCCGGTGACCGCCGGTTCGGCGGATTTGGCACAATTCGGCAGGAGAATCGCACCATGCGCACCCATTCGCGTCGCATCGCCTTACTGCTTTCGGTCGCTCTCGGCGGCCTGCTCGGGCTGGGCGGCTGCCCCGCCCCGGTGAATAACAACTCCGGATCCAACAAGGCCACGTTGCTGAAGCCGTTCACCGGCGGCGACGAGCTTGTGCGGTACGTTCGCGAGCGGGTGGGCGCGTCCAATCGACGCGTGGGCCTGTTCCGCAACTTCGGCGCCGCCCCGACGGCTGCGGAAGGGGCGGCCGATGCGAACACGTCCGGCGGATCCGACGATGGCAGCTTCTCGACGACGAACATTCAGGAGGCCGGCGTCGACGAAAGCGACGTGTTCAAGAGCGATGGAACGCACTTCTATCTCGCCAAGGGCAAGAGCCTGCGGATCGTGCGGGCCACGCCCACTAACGAACTGGCCGAGATCGGGCGGTTGGACATCGAGGAGAGTATCGAGTCGCTGTACCTGTTTGAGGGGCGCGTCATCGTCCTGGCGCAGGATTACGGCCGTCCCGGTGAAATCGGGATCGCATTGATCGACATATGGCCGCCGTACTACGCGGGCGGCAACACGGTCATCTACGACGTGGACGTGTCGGATCCGGCGGCACCGAAAGTCGCGCGCAAGACGGAGCTGGACGGCGGGTTGATTGCGTCGCGGCTGACGGGCGGACGGCTGATCCTGGTCCTCAACATCGTGCCGCGCGTGCCGTCGCAACTGGGAGTGCTGACGCCGCTGTCGGCGGCGGATGTGCTGCCGCGGGTGCGGGCGGCCGGCCGGGAGCAGGCGGCCATGAATGCGACGTCGATTTATTATCCGGATGCACCCAACGGCTGGTACATGACCTCGATCACCACGCTGGACGCGTCGAACGTGGAGAGCGTGCTCGGTGCGACGGCCGTGATGGCGAACGCGGGTACCGTGTATGTGTCCGCGAGCGCGCTGTACCTGAGCGATACGGACTATGACGAGACGGACAACTTCCGCGAGTCGACCAGCATTCACAAGTTCTCATTCGACGAGGGCGGGGTTGCCAAGTACGTGGCCAGCGGGAGCGTCTCGGGCCGACTGCTGAACCAGTTCTCGCTTGGCGAACATGAAGGCGTATTGCGCCTGGCGACGCACATCCAGCCGGCGCTGCCGGCGGTCGGCATCGGATTCGGCGGCAACGCCGCCGACGTGGCCGTTGCCACGGAACCGGCTCCGCGTCCGGCGCGAGCGCAGGCACGGAATGACGCGACGGTGGCGTCGAACGCAGTGTGGGTGTTGGGCGAGGCGGATGGGCAGCTCAAGCAGCTTGGCGCGATCACGGGAATTGCGCCGGATGAGCGGATCTACTCCGCGCGGTTCCTGGGCGACACCGGTTACCTGGTCACGTTCCGGCAGATTGATCCGTTGTTCACGATCGATCTGTCCGACCCGGCGAATCCGCAATTGCTGGGCGAACTGAAGGTGCCGGGTTTCAGCGACTACCTGCATCCGGTCAGCGAGAAGCTGCTGATCGGCGTGGGCCGCTCGGTGACGCTGACCCCGTGGGGCGGGGCGGTGCCGACGTCGCTGCAGCTCTCGCTGTTCGATGTGAGCGATCTCAAGAACCCCGTCGCGATCCAGCAGTTGGAGCTTGGCGGCTACGGCAGCGGCAGCGAGGTCAACCATAATCACAAGGCGTTTACGTTCCTGCCGGCGACCGGAGTACTCGCGCTGCCGGTGACGCTGACGAATGACGATTACAAGCCGTTTTTCGAGGCGGATTCGCGGTACGTCGAGCCGCAGTATCGCACCGGCGTGATCGCGTTCCGCGTGACGGAGAAGGGATTTGAGCGGCTGGGGTTCCTGGATGACTCCGGCCAGCGCGGCGCGGATTACTGGTGGTGGCCGCAGTGGCGGCGGGCGGCGATCATCGGCGATTCGCTCTATGTCGCCAGCCCGTTGCGGGTCAGTGGCGCGCCGCTGGCGGACCTGACCGCCGCGACGCGAGTGGACCTGGCGCCGAATCCGGAGGACCAGCTTGCCAGGGACGTCGGCATTATTCCGCTCGACGCGGGGCGCTGATCGACCGCAATGGTGACGGAGCCTGGACCGGGCTGAACCGGCTGGGCGCTGGCGCGCGGTGAGCAATCGCAACCACGGGTCGTCGCAGCGGGCATCGGGTCCGCTGCGGCGATCCGCTGTTATTGCCCGATCGATGCGGGCGGAGCGTGGCCTTTGCGCAGCGCACAGGCCTCGGCGACAAACTCGCGCAGGGCGCGGGCCAAGGCGGGGGCGGTCAACCGGATGTTTTCGTGGCCGGCGCCGGGGACTTCGATCATTCGGCACAGCTTTGATCCGGCGGCGTCGCGCATGCGCCGACCCAATTCGACGCGGGTCACAATATCCTCGGTCCCGTGAACGATCAGCAGCGGCTCGCGCACGTCGCGGACGTTGTCGATCGGCTGGCGCGGTCGGCGCAGCGGCTCATCGGGGCGCACGCGGTTGAATGCCCGGAACCACCACGGGCCGGCGGTTGCGCAGAAGTCGTCGGCACAGGTGAAGGGCGCCAGCAGGATCACGCCGGCGGCATCGCGCTGCGCCGCGACGTGGCAGGCGAGCGCGGAACCGAGCGAGTAGCCGAAGATGAAGACCGGGTCGTCGGGGTGCGAGGCGCGGCGAGCGAGGTCGTCGTAGACGAGCAGCGCGTCGTCGGCGAGTGCTTCAAGGGAAGCACGGCCCTCCGAGTAGCCGTAGCCGCGGTAGTCAATCGCCAGAATATTGGTGTCCAGCAACAGGCACAGCGTTCCGAGAAAGCGCTCGGAGCGCTCCATGACGCCGAGGCTGCCGTGCAGAAACATCAGGTAGCGGCGGTGCTGCGGGTGCGAGAAGTACCAGCCGCGCAGCCGCGTGCCGTCGGGGGAGATCACTTCGGCCGGCTCCGCCAGCACGCGGCGCGGGGCCTGCGTGTCGGGGTCGCCGGCCTCGAAAATCAGCAGCCGCTCGGTGGAGAACTCGCTGCGTGGCGGCGGCGGGCGAAGCAGGCGCGACTCGGTCAGAAGGCGCGCGCAGCCGGTGGCGCCGAGCGTTCCCAGGATCGCGGACCATAGGATCGAGCGCATCGCACGCATCGAGCGGTTCCTTCGAACGGGCGAGTGTACAGGCTGCGAGAAGCGGGGGTGGGGGGAGCCGGTTCGCGGCACTCAACCCGCGCACGGCCGCCGACTATGGCCGCGGCAATCCCAGCTCGTCGGCCACCGCGGTGGCGAGCATGTCAGCCGCTTCATACATCAGGGTGGGCGGGCGCTCCCGAAACTGCGGGGAGGAGCCGTCCAGCACCACGCGGAGGGCTTCCTCGCCCTCGCTGTTGACGCCGACCGCGTGCAGGGATGAAAAGCGGTTCTTTTCATCAAGTGCGTAGACAGCCGTGATCGCAAAGCGGCCGCCGGGCGGATCGGAGCTGACGCGCGCCCGCAGGGCCGCCACGGTTCGATCGGTCATCTCGCGCAGCGACGCCCGACGTGTCAGGTCTACGTCGATGCGATGGGGCGAGAGGCGCAGCGAGACCATTCCCAGGCGGCGCAGGTTCTCGCCGAAGCGGGCGGCCTCATGCGGATCGAAGACGGTGCGATCGGTCACGATCAGCAGCGGATAGACGTGGGCGTCCGCTGCGGACGCCGCCGCCCGCAGCTCCGTTGACACGAACGCCTTTTGGGGGGCAGCGCACCCGGACAAGGCGAGGATCAGGCCGACAGCGAATGCGGCGACCGCGGCGCCACTATTTCCTGACATGACGGCTCCTGTATCGCTCGCTGTGCTCCGTCCGAGCCGACGCCTTGAACGACGCCGGGCGGTGTGGCGCTTTCTTTTGCGCCTCGACCGGCCGGCGGCGCAGCGCATGCCGACGGCGGGATCGGACGCGATCCGAGCCGTCGTGCGGGAGCCGTTCTATCAGCACTCGGCAGGGCTGTCCACGCGGGGCGCGGAAAGTTCGGTGATCCGGGTCCGGCGAGCGGCCTACTTGGGAGCGTCGGCGGGTGCGGCGGCGTTGGCGTATTCCTCGACGTGCACCTCGAGCACTCGGATGTCCACGCGGTGGTTCTGGGCGCGGGCTTCGTCAGAATAGGCCTTGCGGACGATCGGTTCGAAGGGTCCGACCGCGACGACGCGAATGCGGTCGGCCTCCACGCCCAGGTCGACGAGCCGGTCGCGGGTGGCCTTGGCGCGGGCGAAGGACAACTCGACGACGTCGCGGTAGGGGCTGTTGGGCGGCAGCGGCTCCTGCGCGGCGTGCCCGCGAACCTCGATCTTGTTGCGGTGTCCGCGGACTTTCTCCACCAGCGTCGCAAGCAGCGGCTCGGCGGCCGCACTGACCTTCGTCTCAAACCGGTCAAAGGCGATCGTTCCGCCGACGGTGACTTCAAGCCCGTCGTTGATCCGGCGGACGCGCATCTCCGCCCCGGGGATGGCGTCGTCCGGGGCGTCGGAATTGGTGCGCTCGTGCGGGGCGTTGCGCAGGATTTCCTCGAGCTGCTTGAGCAGTGAATTGAAGTCCAGCGTCTGGTCCGGGGCAGCGCCGACCTGCGCCGTGGCGCCGAGTGCCTGGCGGATGGACTCGATGGCGGTCTGCATGCGCTTGTCCTGCTTGTCGAAGTTGGCCATCGCGGCCAGCAGGATGAAGAAGCAGAGCAGCAGCGACATCAGGTCGCCGTAGGTGAGCACCCAGTCTGGTGCACCGGCCGGCGGCGGCTTCTTCTTCAGCATGGGCGTGGCTCCGCCCGCGGCCGGCCGCGGGAGTTATTTTTCACTCTCGGCCAGCAGCTTCTTGCGGGCGGAGGGCGCCAGGAAGACGGCCAGCTTGGCCTGCAGTGCGCGGGGGTTGTCTCCGGCCTGGATCGCCATGACCGCGGCCTGGGCCAGCGTCATGGCCATCATCTCCTGCGTGTGCGTGTTGTTGAGCTTGTCAGCCAGCGGCAGACAGATCATGTTTGCCATGATCGCGCCGTAGAGCGTCGTGAGCAGGGCGACGGCCATGCCGGGGCCGATGGCCTTGGGGTCGTTCATGTTCTGAAGCATGACGACCAGACCGACCAGCGTGCCGATCATGCCGTAGGCGGGTGCGTACTTGCCCATCAGATCGAGCACCTGCTTCCCTTCGGAATGGCGGGCGTCGAGGCAGGCGATCTCGAACTCCATCGCCTGCTTGACGCTTTCGGGGTCGGTGCCGTCGATCACCATCTGCAACGCGTTGGCGACGAACTTGTCGGGGATCTGCGAAACCTGCCCCTGAAGGGCGAGCATGCCCTCGCGCCGCGCCACCTCGGCGAGCTTCACGAACTGCCGGATCATCTGGTCGGGTGCCACGGACTTGGCGAAGAACGCGTTCTTGACGATTCCGGCGAAGCCGAGAAAGCGGTTGAGGCGGACGCTCAGCAGCGTCGTGAGCACGCCGCCGCCCAGCACGATCGTGATCGACGGCGTGTCCCAGAAGCCGCCGATGTTGCCGTTGCTGCCGGTGAACAGCGCCCAGGAGAACAGCGCCACCGCACCGACGAATCCAATCAGTGACGCCAGATCCATGGCCGGTCATTCCCCCTCTCGCAGCGGAAGTCCTCGTCCTGCGGGGCTGCCCGGCGCTGGGCCGCAGGCTGCCGCCGTCAGGCGACGATCCATCTGCTTGACTATCGTCCAACCGGGGCGGGTTCCGCGAAGGGAGGAACCGGCCGCGTGCCGGGGCGAGTGGGGCGATAGTTGATCGGACCGCGGGGGCGGCCCGCGTCCGCAATTCGGTGATGAGGGAGCGGGGGGAGATGGTCCGTGGCGGCGGCGGCTTAGAACGATGCGCCGAAGCTGAAGTTGAAGACCCGGTTTTCGTCGTCGTCATCCTTGGCGATCGGCCAGCCGAAGTCGAAGATCATCGGCACGCCGCCCAGGAAGTTGATGTTCACGCGCAGGCCGAATCCCACGGAGGCGCGCCAACTGGTGATCTCGAAATCCTCCTCGACGGTTCCCATGTCCAGGAAGACCACGCCGCGCAGCAGGTCCGAATAGAGCGGCACGGAGTGCTCGGCGCCCATCAACAGGATGAAGTCGCCGCCGACGGCATCGTTGTAGACACCCTTGCGTGGCGAGACGCCGCGATAATTGAAGCCGCGCAAGGAACCGAATCCGCCGGCGTAGTAGCGCTCGAAGACCGGCGCGTCGCCGGCGATGAATCCGGCGTCGGCGCGAAAGCCGAGAATGCTCTTGCGGTCGAAGACGTCGGTGAAGGTGGTGAGGTAATAACGGCCGCCGACCGATGGGCGGCTGAAGGAGTAATCCGCCCCCAGCGCGCCGACCTGCTCCCAGGTGAAATTCACCCGATAGCCCTCGCTGGGCAGGATGCGGCTGTCGGTCGTGTCGCGGACGATCCCGGCCTTGACGCTGGTCATGGCGCTGCTGCCGCGGACTTCGCGGATGTCGCGCGCCGCGAACGTGCGGACGCTGTCGATGTTGACGCCTTGCACCTCGAGGCCGCCTTCGACCGCCCAGCCGTCGAGAAAGCCGCCTTCGAAACGCCGTGACAGCCCCCAGGCGGTGCCGTAGCGCTCCTCGACGTAGGCGCCGCGGTCGCGCTGCCAGAGGAACAACGACGCATCCAGCCGGACGCGCTTCTCCAGAAAGTACGGCTCGCTGAAGTCGATGCGGAAACGCGACAGCTCCGTGCCGGGCTCGAGCGTCATGCGCAGCGTCTGGCCCGCGCCGCGAAAGGCCTGGCCGCGAAAGAACTGCCCCGGGGTGCGCGGCGTGGCGAAGAGATCGAAGTTGCGGTTGTTGATCGTGAGCGAGCCGATGACGCCGCTGTCAGTGCTGACGCCGAAGCCGATCAGAAAGTCAATCTGCTGGCCTTCCTCGACCTCGATCACCGCCTCGCGCCGCCCGCCGATCTCCTCCAGCGGCGTCACCACGGCTTTCGAGAACAGGCCGGATTCAGAGAGGCGGCGCTCCGCGCGGCGCGTCTTGACGATGTTGAAGTCCTCGTCCGGGAAGAAGCGCAGCTCGCGGCGAATGACCTCATCGCGCGTGATCGTGTTTCCGCGGATGGTGATGCGGCCGAGCTTGGAGCGGCGGTTTTCGGCGATGGTCCAGCGGACGCGCACCTGCCCGGCCGTCTCCAGGTAGTCGTAGTTCGGCTCGATGCGGGCGTCGATGTAGCCGACCTCGCCGTACAGATCGGCGATGCGCCGTGCGTCCTCGCGGCGGGCGACCTCGCGGGCGATCGAGCCGGGCGTGAGCCGCAGCACCTCGCGGATGCGCTCCGTGCCGAACGCCTCGTTGCCCTCAATCGTGATGTCCGCAACGCGGTAGCGCTGCCCCTCCTCGACGACGAACGCGAGCCGCAGGTCGGCGCGGTTGACCGGGTCGAAATCCAGCCGGTAGCCGACGCGCGCGTCGAGAAACCCCTCATCGCGGTAGAACTGCTGCACGTCCTGCGCGTCGCGGTCGGCCTGCTCCTCGTCAAACGCCCCGGTGCGCAGCAGCGGAAACCAGGCGCGCGTGCGGATGCGCGTGCGGAGGCGAATTTCGGTGAAGGAGCGAACGCCCTCCAGCGCGATATCGCGGATGCGCACCCGCGGCCCCTCGACGACCTCGTAGACCACCCGTCCTTCGTCGAGGGCGCTATCGAGCAGCGTCACCTCGCAGTAGTAGTAGCCCGCTTCGCGGTAGCGTCGGCGCAGGTCGTCCTGTCCCTTGTTGATCGAGTAGCGATCGAGGATATCGCCCGCGGCGAAGCCCAGCTCGCGGAACAGCTCCTCGTCGGGAAAGACCTTGTTGCCGTCGATCTCGAGCGTGAGGATCACGGGCTTTTCGGCCACCGTGATGCGCACCACCGCCTGGCTGTCCTCAACCGCGGTGGACGCGACGACGTTCAGGAACTTGCGCGTGCGGAGCAACTCGCGCACATCCTCCTGAAGCTGGCGGGCCTGGAAGCGCGCCCCCTCGCGCAGCTTGATCGTACGGCGGACAAAGCCCTCGTTGATGGACGTGAGGCCGGCAATCTCGACGCGGAGGATCGGCATGCCGTCCACCGCGGCGGCGGCGTCCTGCGCGGTGGCGCGCGGCAGACCGGTCAGCAGGACCGGCAGCAGCGCGACGAGCACGCGAAGCGGGACGACCGGACGGCGGGCAAGGGGGCGGTTGGGCACCGGGCACCAGGCTTGAAGGGTTGCGACCGCTCAGCGGACGGCGCGTCGCCGCACCGCCGCTCAATACCGCGCGGTACTATACGGATGCCCGCGCAGGTTGAATAGGGCGGATGCGGCAAAGCGGGAACCTCCGCAGCGCTCCGCCCGGCGATCCCGGGCACAGCCAGCAGGACTCCCCCATGCGACCGGTGATCGGCATTACGCCGAGCTTCGTCCACGACAAGGGTCCGCCGTCGCGAAATCGCGTCATGCTCAACGCGGCCTACGCGGACGCCATCTACCTGGCCGGCGGACTGCCCCTGGTGCTGGCGCCGCCGCCGGAGGGCATGCCGCGGGCGCCGGAATCGGCGTCCAGCCGACCGGCGGCGGGGAACGACCGAAGCGGGCCGGCTGCCGGGCCGGACGAAGCGGTGTATTCGCAGGTGCTTCAGCGCTGCGACGGGCTGCTGTTCACCGGCGGGCCGGACCTCGATCCGCGCCATTACGGGCAGAAGCCGCATGAGAAGACGCAGGTGATGCACCCGCGACGGGATGCCTTCGACATCGGGCTGTTCCGCGCCGCCGATGCCGTGCGCAAGCCGATCCTGTCCGTCTGCCTGGGCTGCCAGATCGCGAACGTGGCGCGCGGCGGGTGCCTGATTCAGCATGTGGACGACATTCGGCGGGAAAACCCGCTGACGCACCATCTTCCGGGCGGGGAATCCGCGTACCACGACATCGAGATCACGCCCGGGTCTGCGCTGGCGAAGATCGTTGGCGGCACGCGCATCCGCGTGAACAGCCGGCACCACCAGGCGCTGGACCCCTCCTCCGTTGGGGATGAGCTGCGCGTCGTCGCCCACGCGCCGGACGGCATCATCGAGGCAGTGGAGAACATGGAAGCGCGCTTCTTCCTGGCGGTGCAGTGGCACCCTGAAGACATGATCGACCGGCGCGAGCACCTGGCGCTCTTTGAGGCACTGGTGGCGGCCTGTCGGCGCTGAGGCCGCAGTTCCCTGTACACAATGGCTCTGGTAGCCGCGGCGCGCGTGGCTTGACCGCCCGCGTCTCGATTCTCCGGAAACGAGAACGGTCCGCACGTGCCGGGCAATCCCGAGCACGAGCGGACCGTTCGCTCGTTGATGCGCGGTTCGCAGATCAGCCCAAGCCGAGGTACGCCGCAACCATCGGACTATACTTGACGACCAGGCCGGCGAAGACCACCGAGACGATCGAGATCAGCTTGATGAGAATGTTCAGCGACGGGCCGGAGGTGTCCTTGAAGGGGTCGCCGACGGTGTCACCCACGACGGCGGCCTTGTGGGCCGGGGAGCGCTTGCCGCCGTGGTGTCCGGCCTCGATGTACTTTTTGGCGTTGTCCCAGGCGCCGCCCGCGTTGGCCATGAAGATCGCGATGGCGAAGCCGGAGCTGAGGCCGCCCATCAGCATGCCGATCGTGCCGGCTACGCCCAGCATCAGGCCGACCAGAACGGGGACGACGATCGCGAGAATCGCGGGCAGCACCATTTCGCGCTGCGCGCCGGCGGTGGAGATCGCGACGCACTTTCCGTACTCGGGGTATTGCACGCCCTCGTACTGCACCTTGGTCGGCCACTTCATGGGGTCAGCGATGTCCGCCTCGCTCATGCCGCTGCTGCGGAAGGCGTCGCGCATCTTGGCGAACTGGCGACGGCACTCGTTCATCATGCGAAAGGCGGCGCGGCCGACGGCGTTCATCGTGAGCGCGCAGAAGACGAATGCCAGCAGCACACCCAGGAACAGCCCGCCCAGCACGCGCGGGTTCATGAGCGTCACGTCGTAATAGAACATGATGTCGCGGATGCTGGCCTTGTCGGCACGGGCCATGCGGAAGCGCACCGTTTCGTGACCTTCATCCGGCATGACCATCGACGCGGTCCAGCTCTGGCTCTGGCGGTCGAAGTCGGTGAGCGTGACGACCAGCGGTTCTTCCGGCCGCGCGTTGTTGGCGTCATCCAGCCGCCGCCGCTTTTCGTCGTTCACCAGACCCAGGCCGCCGATAACGTCTTTTGAGGGGTCTGCGTCCCCGCGCAGTCCCAGTGTGCCGTTCGGCGCAACGATCGCCCACTTGTTGTGGCCTTCGTAATAGGCGGTGGCGACCGCGGGCGTCGTGAGCTTGGTGGCGGTCGCCCACTGCTCGGCCTGCACCGTCTGCTGCTGCTGGATCACCTGCACGTAGGCGGCCAGCAGCGCCATCGCGGTCAGCGCCGCGGAGCCGATGGCAAAGCCCTTGCCGGTCGCGGCCGTGGTGTTGCCGAGCGAGTCGAGCATGTCGGTGCGTTCGCGGACGTGCGGCGGCTGGCCGGACATTTCGGCGTTACCGCCGGCGTTGTCGGCGATTGGTCCGTAGGCGTCCGTCGCCAGCGTAATCCCGAGGGTTGAGAGCATGCCGACGGCGGCGATGCCGACGCCGAACAGGCCAAGCACGAAGTTGGTCGATCCCCCGGCGAAGCCGAAGGCGGCCAGGATCGCCACGACGATCGTGATCAGCGGAATCCAGGTGCTGAGCATGCCCTCGGCGATGCCGGAAATAATGACCGTGGCCGGGCCGGTGTTGGCCTGTTCACTGATGCGCTGGGTGGGGGAGTGCTCGTAGCTGGTGTAATACTCGGTGCCCCAGGCGATGACGAGGCCGGCGACCAGGCCGGAGACGATCGCACCCCACAGGCCGAGCCAGCTCACTCCGGGGATTCCGCCCACGAGCAGGTAGAGCACCAGTAGCGAGCCAAGCGTGATCATCGCGGAACTGGACCACACGCCGGTGTGCAGGCTGCGAAGCAACTGCGCGAAAGTCGCGTTCTCCTGGGTCTTGACCGTGAAGATGCCTGCGATCGAGCAGAAGATGCCAAGGCCGGCCAGACACATCGGAACCGCCGTCAGCCGCAGCGCCTCGGACGCTCCGAGTCCGAGCGAGAGGGCCGCCGCCGCCGCCAGCGCCAGCGAGGAGAGAATTGATCCGTAATAGGACTCGTACAGGTCCGCGCCCATGCCGGCCACGTCGCCGACGTTGTCTCCGACGTTGTCCGCGATTGTCGCGGGGTTGCGCGGGTCATCCTCGGGAATCCCGGATTCGACCTTTCCGACCAGGTCGGCGCCGACGTCCGCGGCCTTCGTATAGATGCCGCCGCCCACGCGGGCGAAGAGCGCCTGGGTCGAGGCGCCCATGCCGAAGCTGAGCATGACGACCGTCATTTCCTCGAGCGGGATCTTCGTTCCGCTGTAGAGCACCAGGAACCAGAAGCAGATGTCGAGCAACGCAAAGCCGACGACCACCAGTCCCATCACCGCGCCGGCGCGGAATGCGACCGTCAGGCCGTCGTTGAGCGAGAGCTTGGCGGCGGCGGCGGTGCGGGCCGACGCGTTCGTGGCCGTGCGCATGCCGAACCAGCCGCATAGGGCCGACAGGAATCCCGCGATGGGCACGCCGATGGCGGACTGGAACGGCTGAAGCCCCTGGGTTCCGAGGAAAAGCAGAACGGCGAAGAGCACCACGAACACGCCGCCGACCACGCGGTACTGCTGCGCGAGGTAGGCCATGGCGCCGTCGCGGACGTGTTGCGCGATTTCCCGCATTGTGGGGTCGCCCTCGTCGCGGCTCATGATCTCGCCGTAGTAGCGACGGGCCATGAACAGCGCGAGCAGCGCGCCGGCCGGCGCGAGCAGCCATAGCATCCAAGCCGTCACTGGAAAGGCCCGCAGCGCCTCGCCCTCCGCCGCCGTGGCTGCGGCTGCCACGGACGCCGCGGGCGCGGGCGGAGTGTCCTGTGCCCACGCGGCCGCACCGCTGCAACAAAGGGTGATCAGCAGACCGAGCAGCAGCGCAGCGCGCTTCGATTTCTGCAATTGCATCATGGCACCCACGAATGAGGCTCCTTGACCGCTCGCCCTCAACCCGGGCGAGCTTTCAGATATGTCGATTCATCAGACGATGAACGGAAACCACGCTCCAACCGGCCGCGCCAACGGCCCCGGACCAGAACGTTACTGCATTTGCAAAATCGGCGGAAGGGGGCGCGGTAAGCGCCCGATCACGCACAGTGCCGTCGCTGCAAGAGAGGCCGCGAAGTTGTCAGTCATGAGTCGATGTTCCGCCGGCAGCGAGAGCGGTCACGGCGTGCCAAGCGCTACGACGGAGCGCGACGGAGCGCCGACGAAGTCGGCCCTCACGAAGCCGCGCGATTAGAACGCCCCGTAATCGCGGGCAATGCGCTTGATGGCCTTGCGATGCTTGCGGCGACGGCGCTCGGAGGGCTTCTCGTAGTAGCTGTTGCGCTTGATATCGCGGTTCAAGCCCTCTTTTTCGCAGAGCTTCTTGAAGCGGCGAACCATCTGCTCCACGGACTCATTGGCCCGCGCCTTCACCCTAATCATGCACGCCTGTCCCTTTCTGAAATCAACACAGTGCCTCCTCATCTCGGCCAGCCGCGCCGGGACCGCCGCCCGGCCGTGGCGGTCCCGCCGGGCCGGTATGCGGAGCCGGGCAGTATACCCCACAGGCGGTGCCAGACAAGGGACCGGCCGGGACGGATCGAGCGCCGGCCGGCCGGCTTGGGGGTAGACTTTCGGCAGGACGGCCGGCTCCGTTGCACGCCGCCGGGACCGGCGCCCCCGTTCGAATTCGGGCTGCTCGGGCCGGGACTATCGGCGCCATCTGCGGAGTCGGCTGATTATTCGGTAGCCAGATGCTCAAGCAGCACAGCCAGCTCATGCTTACGGTGATGGTCCTGGCGGACGCCGCCGCCATCGCCTGCGCCTGGGTGCTGAGCTACTGGATCCGCTTTACGTTTCTGCCCGCGGAAAAGGGCGTCCCGGACCTCGTGCAGGCCTTTCTGCCGCTGTTGCCGCTGGTGGTGATTGCCCACCTGGTGGTTTTCGCCCGCGTGCGGCTCTACCGGCCGCGTCGCTCGTCGGGCCTGTTCGCCGAGACGCGCGACGTACTCAAGGCCTTCGGCGTGGCCGTCGTCTGCGTGGTATTGATCGACTACGCGATGCCGGCTTCCAGCAAGATCTCGCGGCAGTTCCTGCTGACCTATGCGATCGTCGGGGCGATCCTGTTCGGCGCGTTTCGTCTGCTGGTGCGCGGAGTGCTGCGGTCGTTTCGCCGGCATGGCTGGAACCGGCGACGCGCGATCATCGTGGGCAGCGGCCGGTCGGCGCAGCGACTGTTGAGAGTGCTCCGCCGAAACGCCTGGACGGGCTTTGACGTGGCCTATCTGGTGGATGATCCGCCGCGCCGCAAACGCAACCCTCTGCCCGCGGCGAGCGGCGCTGATTCTATCGCCTCGCCTACGGAGCCTTATTCGCACCCGCCGGAACCGGCTGATGAGGCGCACGCGCGGGAAAGCGGCTCAAACGACCCGCCCGCCGTGGGCGACGTGCTCGCGGGATTGCCGGTTCGCGGACCACTGCGGGATCTGCGGTCGATTGTCGAGTCCGATCCCGTGGATGCGATCTTTGTCGCGCTTCCGCGGCGCAGCATGCACCGCACCGCGGAAGTGCTCGAGTCACTCAGCACGTGCATGGCCGATCTACGCCTGATCCCGGAGGTCAGCGGGGCGTATCACATGCGCCCGGATGTTTCCGAACTGGACGGCGTGCCGATCCTCTCCCTCCGTCAATCTCCACTATGGGGTTGGAACGCCGTCGCCAAGCGCGGCTTTGACTTGATTGTGGGTTCGATCTGCTTGCTGCTGGCGGCGGTCCCGATGCTGGCGATTGCGGTGCTGATCCGGCTGTCGAGCAAAGGCCCCGCGCTGTACAGGCAGCGGCGGATGGGGATGGACGGCGTTGAATTTGAGATGCTGAAGTTCCGCACCATGCGGGTGGACGCGGAGGCCGGCGGAGCGGTTTGGTCGCGAAAGACCGATAACCGTCGCACCGCGATCGGGTCGTTTCTTCGGCGGACCAGCCTGGACGAGCTGCCGAACCTGTTCAACGTGCTGCGCGGCGAGATGTCGCTGGTCGGCCCGCGGCCGGAGCGGCCGGAGTTTGTCCGTCAGTTCCGCGGTGACATTGAGCATTACATGCTCCGGCACAAGATAAAGGCCGGCATGACGGGTTTTGCCCAGGTTCGCGGCCTTCGGGGTGATACGTCGCTACGCAAGCGAATCCGGCACGACCTGCACTACATTCGAAACTGGAGCCTGTGGCTCGACGTTCGGATCTTCTTCCGGACGCTGTTCGGGGTGTGGTTCAGCCGCCACGAAACGTAGCCGGTAGCGGCGGTCTATCGGCGCCGCCGGCGTTATAAAACCGGTGCAACGAGCGGAATGCTGTTGCGTGTGCGGGCGGGCGGGGGATACGCTCAACGGGTAGTGGTCGGGTTGCGCCCCGGCCGGTTGCGCATGGGAAGGGGTCGATTCCGTCGAACTCGGACTTGCCCCCGCATTCGTTCTTTTTTTTACCGGAAGGATGCAATGTCCAGCTTCAAACCCGGATTCTGTCTCACAGTGCTAGGCGTCGCGCTCGGCGGCGGCGTCGCGGTGGCCGCGGAGAATTGGAAGCTCAGCGGCGGGGCGATGCACATCACCCTCGATGAAAAGGCGTTTTCTAAGCTCGCGCTGGACATGCCGGTCGATGCGCGAAGCGGACAGGCGAATGGCGAGATCGAGCTGTTCGTCAACGGCGCGGATTCAAACTTCGGTGTGACCACAGACAGTGGTCGCACGCTGGCGACCAAGGGCCACATCCGCGCGGCGGGTGAGGCCTACGTGCACCTCGGGATCGAGGCGCCCGGTGAAGTGACGACCCTGGCGGACTTCGTCATTCAGATCAACGGCCAGTACGGCACGATCACGGACCAGGTGGGGCTCGGCAAGCATGTGTTTGAGTTCGCGCCCGGCACGCTGGCGGTAAAGGTGACGGAGGCCACGCACGCGCTCGAGATCACCGGTGAGTTGCAGCTGACGCGGGCGATCGGCCGGATCCTGGAGCGTCCGGAGCTTGCCGGTCAGCCGGTCGGCTCGTTCCGCGCGGTCGGTTCGCTGGTACCCAGCTCGGAAGAGCCGGGCATGGGCGGCATCGCGGGCGGCACGCTGAACGGTCCGGACGTCATCGTCAGCACGATCGGCACGACCATCACCGACTACACCAAGGTCGGCACGATCATGCCGTATGCATTTACGACGGTATCGTGCAACCTCGGCGAGGCCGATGCGATCTGGATTGATTGCACCAGCGGACCGAACTGCAATCAGCACCCGGTCATCAGCCAGAACATGTACCGCCTGAAGGGCGGGCGTTTTGAGCAGATCGGCATGGCATGGCTCAAGCACGGTTTCTGCGCGGCGGATGCGCCGAGCTGCGGCAGTCCGTACGAGGCAAACGGCTCGTGCGACTGGCTCGGCACGCACGCGACGGATACATACAGCGCCAGCCTCAACGCGCAGCAGTCGAACCTCGGGCCGCGCTCGGAAGTCAACCCGTGGACCGGCGTGTTCCCGTATCCGTACATTCGAAGCTGGGGCGTTTCGGGTAATGCGATCAACAAGCGCCTGCAGATTCAGCAGGATGATCTGAACCCGGCTCTGAACTCCGGCGCGCTGTATTTCGCCGAGAGCCAGTACGTCGTGACTGATGAGCAGCCGATCAATCGCTACAACAACCTGGCGTATCGTCGCATCACGGTGGGTACGCTGGACGGCGCGACGCAGTCGTACAACCTCGCGTTCAGCGGTAGCACGTTTGCCCAGCAGCCCGCCATCAATGCATGGCAGGCAGCCGACCCGGCAGTGACGCTCGTCAACGCCGATGTCGCAAACGACGGCCGGTTTATTCTCGGTTACAAGGTCACGGACAACGGCAACGGCACGTGGAGCTATGAGTTCGCGATTCTGAACATGAACGCCGACGCGGCCGGCCAGTCCTTTGTCGTGCCGGTCGGCGCGGGTGCGACCATCACGAACATCGGCTTCCACGACATCGACTATCACAGCACTGAGCCTTACTCAAACATCGATTGGACCGGCTCGGCTGGCGCCGGTGTCGTGAAGTGGGAAACGCAGAAGATGTCGGAGAACACGAACGCCAACGCGCTGCGCTGGGGTTCGCTCTACAACTTCCGATTCGACGCCGACGCACCGCCGGTGGCGGCAGACGTTTCGCTGGTGCTGTTCAAGGTCAACGACACGCTCTCGATTCCGGCGGTGGGCGTCTCGGCGGTGTGCGTGGCTCCGAGCATCCAGGACGAGCCGGATGGAGCGACCGTCAGCGTGGGCGACGAGGTGAGCTTCACGGTTCTGGTCGACGGAACCGGGCCGATGACGTTCCAGTGGTACAAGGACGGCGAGCCGATCCCGGGCGCCAACAGCGCGACCTACACGATCGCATCGGCGTCGCTCGACGACGCTGGTGACTATGACGTCCTCGTGACGAACCTGTGCGGTAACACGCAGAGCGTCTCGGTTTCGCTGGTCGTGCAGCCGGCGTGCCTGAAGGGCGACGCCAATTGCGACGGCGTGGTAAACAACTTCGACATCGACTTCTTCGTCGCGGCACTGCTGCTGGACGTGGATACGTACACGACCCTCGGCGGCTCGATCGACTGCTGGAACAACCGGAACTGCTGGGGCGACATGAATGGCGTCGATGGCCTGAACAACTTCGACATCGACCCGTTCGTGGAGTGCATCATCGCGCCGCCGGCGCCGGGCAACCCCTGCCCGTAGTCGTTCGGTTGTCATCGTCGGAGCGACGATCGCTCCGAAACACGTGAATTTCCGCGGGCCGCGGGGTCGCCACGAGCGGCCTTGCGGCCCGCGGCCGCTTTGTGTGACTGCGCGCTTGCCGCGCGCACGACGTCCCGCGAACATGGCGGCATGATCTCCAAGGCCACGGTGGTCGGTGCGGGGGCGATGGGCACGTGCATCGCACAGGTGCTGGCGTCCAACGCGATTCGCGTGTCGCTGCTCACCGGCCCGCAGCGTGCGTCTGAACTGCTGGTCTCCCGCACAAATCAGCGCTATCTGCCGGGGGTGCGCCTGTCCGATCGCGTGACCCCCACTGCCGACCCACGGGCCGCGTTTCTTCAGACGGAGCTGGTCTTCTCGGCCGTGCCGACGCAGCACCTCCGCACGACGTGGACACCGCTCGTGACCGAGCTTCCGGCGGACCCGCCCGTATGCAGTTGCACCAAGGGAATCGAAGTCGAGTCGCTCCTGCGGCCGTCCGAGGTGCTCGCGGCCGTGGGCATCCGCAACCGGCTGGCAATTCTCAGCGGCCCCAGCGTCGCCCCGGAGATGGGCCGTTGCCTCCCGACCACTGTGGTGGTCGCCGGTGTGGATGCGGTAGCGGTCGATGGTTTGCAGACGGCGCTGAGCACCTCCTGGTTCCGCGTGTACACCAGCAGCGACCCGCTGGGCGTGGAACTGGCCGGCGCGGTTAAGAACGTCATCGCGCTGGCAGCGGGAATTCTGGATGGCCTGCGAGCCGGCGATAACGCCAAGGCGGCGCTCGTTACGCGCGGCCTGGTAGAGATGACGCGCCTCGGCGTGGCCCTGGGCGCACGAGCTGAGACGTTCACGGGCCTGGCCGGCATCGGCGACCTAGTGACGACCTGCGTCTCACCAGTTGGACGGAATCGCGCCGCCGGTGAGCAGATCGGTCGGGGTGTGCCGCTGGCGGTTGTGCTGGCGCAGACGCACTCGGTGATCGAGGGCGTGCCGACGACCCGGGCGGTGCTGAAGCTCGCGGAGCGCTGCGGCGTCGAGATGCCGATCACGCAGGCCGTTGCCGATGTGCTATTCGGCGGCGTCGCGCCGCTGGACGCCATCACGCGGCTGATGACGCGCCCGCCGCGGGCCGAATCCAATGTTGCACCGACATCGTCCCCGTCGTCGGGCGAAGCAAGGTCGTGAACCCCGTGAATGGCTCGCAGCATCAAATCCAGACCGGATGCCCCATGTCGTCGGAGCGCCCATGATCCGCCTGTTGTCGCTGAACGTCGGGCGTCCCCACGTTGTGTTGAAGCGCGGGCGGCGCTACAGCACTTCCATCGGTCGGCGTCCGGTTGAGGGTCGGCTGCTCGTGACGGCCGAGGGGGTCGAGGGCGACCGGGTCTCGGACAACGAGAACCACGGCGGTCCGGACAAGGCCGTCTGCGTCTATCCCCACGAGCATTACACATGGCTCGCGGAGCGCCTCGGGCGGGGCGGCGATGCGGATTCCGTCGGTCCGGCCGCCGCCGGCGAAAATTTCACCACGCTGGGGCTGATCGAGGCAGAGGTGCAGATTGGTGACGTACTGGCCATCGGCGAAGCCCTCCTGCAGGTGGCGCAGCCGCGGATGCCGTGCTACAAGTTCGCAAACCGGCATGACGAGCCGCGGCTGGTCGATTGGATCTACGCAACCGGCCACTGCGGTTATTACCTGCGGGTGCTCGCGGCGGGGATGGTCGGCGCTGGGGACGAAGTGCGCATTGAGCGGCGCGGAGAGTCCGGGCTGACCGTCGCCGAAGTCCTGCGAGCGCGCGGCCCAGACGGAGCGTCGGTGGACCTGCTGCGGCGCATCGCAGACGCGCCGGACATCACGGAGTGGTGGCGCGTGTGGGCGCGCGAGCGACTTGTCGCCGGAGCCGCCGGGCAGGGTTGACGATCCACGCCGCCGCCATCATTGCGGCGCGAGCAGCGCCCGGCCCACTTCGCGCAGAAAAGCGCGGTTGCTCTCGAGCACGTTCGTCAGCGTGTCGATTTCGTCCGGCGTGCACCAGCGGCACTGTGTGACTTCTTCGAGGTTGAGCGTCAGCGCGTCATCCTCCAGGTCCGCCAGCCACCAGTGCAGGATCAGCATGCCGTCAGGGCGGGTGTATTCCCACACCTTGCCGATCGGGCGCACTCCGCCGCCGACTTCTTCGCGAAACTCGCGGACGACCGCCGCTTCCTGCGTTTCACCCGGCTCGATCCCCCCACCGACGAAGCACCACGCCCCGCCCGCGAGAATGTGCGGGGCGCGCTGGATCATCAGAAACCGCCCCTCGCGGTGTACGACCACCACTACACCCTGAATGACATTCATTCGGATTCCGCTCCGGCGGGACAGTTGCGCGAACCATCGACGATGAGTTACGCCGCGAATTCGAGCGTGCGGCGACCCGCAGCCTCGCTCGCGTTTCATCCGCGATTGTAAGGCCTGCCCCGCGAAGCAACCTATTTCCTCATCGGCGCGAGGTGCACGTTGCACCGAGCGTGGCGCAGCCGGCGGCGCGCGGGTAGAGTCTGTCGCTGCTGATTCGGCCGGTGGCGTGCTTCGATCGTAATCTCACCGATGCGCGGCAATTTGCGGTGGCCGGTCTGCCTGGAGTGTCGAGTGCGGATGCCCGACTGGCGAATCGCGGCGTTGGCCCTGCTGCTGCCCCTGGCAGTGCTGCTGCCGGCCTGGCCGCTGGCGGGGATGGGCATCGATGAGGATGACATCCTCTACTACCTGCCGGCGCGGGTGTTTGTCGGTGAAGCGCTGGGTGATGCGCGGATTCCGCAGTTGAACCCCTGGTCGGGCATGGATCGGCCGGTGCTGGTCGATCCGCAGAACGCTGTCTGGTATCCGGCCACCTGGCTGTTCGTCGGTCTGCCCCCGCCGATCGCCTACGCCGTGGCGCTGTATGGGCACTTTGTGCTTGCCTTTGTCGGTGCCTATCGCCTGCTGCGCTATTTCGGTCGCTCGCGCGGCGCGGCCGCATTCGGAGCGGTCGCGTTCGCATTCGGCGGATTCATGCTCGCCCACCGGGCGCATCCGGCGCTTCACGCCGCGGCAGCCTGGACGCCGTTCGTGTTCCTGGCACTGGAGCGATTCCTGAATCGGCCGGAGGGCACAACCCTGGCCGTGGCCGCGCTGATCGTGGCGCTCCAAGCGCTATCGGGGCACGTGCAGATCGCGGCGCTGACGGCGCTGGTTTCACTGGTGTACGTGGTGGTCCGCGCCGTTGCCGGAGCGCCGGTGCTGCGCGTGGGGAAGATGCGGGTCGGACAGTGGGCACTGGTCTGGCTCGCCGCGGCGGGCCTGTGCGGCGTGCAGTTGATTCCGACGCTCGGCCACCTGCCGGAGTGCACCCGCGTTGATCGCGGATTCCGTGACTTCGTCGAGAACAGCTGGAGCCCGGCTTCGGCGATGACGTGGACGGCGCCAATGCTGCCGGGGCAGCGCCGCCCGAACGTCTTTCCCGAGGCGTATTGGGGGCCATCGCATCAATGCGAGCAACTGGGATACGTCGGTATCCTGCCGTTGCTGCTGGCCGGGGGCGCAGCGCTTGTGCGGCGGGGGGACTCGCGCCTGCGCCCGTGGAAGTGGGCGGCGGTGTTTGCGGTGCTGCTGGCGCTAGGGCCGCTGGGGCCGGTGTGTCCTCTGCTGTACTTCGTTCCGGGGAGTAACCTGTTCCGCGTACCCGCGCGGGCGATGCTGTTCGTGCAACTGGCGGCGTGCGTGTTATCGGCCACGGCGCTGGATGACCTGCGGCGCGGATTGAGCGTGGAAGGAGTGCGGCTGCGGGCGCGGCTGCGGGGCTGGGTCGCGCACCCGATGCGGATGCTGCTGCTGCTGGTTGGTGTGCCGGCTGCCGGCGTGCTGGCGGCGCTGCCGTGGCTCGATCAGGCCACGGCCGGCGCCGCGCTTCGCTCGATCACGCCGCCGAGCCTGGCGGTCCTGGTGCCGATCGTGGTCATTTTGGCGTCGATTATCGTTCTTCGGCGCCAATTGGCGCGAAATGCCCTCGGTGGCGGCGGATGGATGCTGGGGGCCGTGCTAGTCGCGGACCTTGCGATCATCGGCTGGACGATCGACGTGCCCGCCCGCGCGCTGCGTGAACCGGGCGGCTACAACTGGTCGGTGCACGTGCGGAGCGCCGAGCGTGAGGCGTGGACGCGCGCGGTGCAAGGTGAAGCTGGGACCGGCGCGTGGCCGCGCTTGTGGGTGGTGACGGATCGAATCAACGGGGCGCCCGGCGAATATCACCGCCCGTTGGACAAGCTGCCGGCGAACGCCGCGGCGCTGTTCGGCATCGCAACGCTGACAGACTACGGCCCGCTTCAGCCGCGTCGATTCGCGAGCGAGTTTGCTTTCAAGCCGTGGGGGGAGTCGGATCGCCGTGACGCGCTGCTGGCGGATACGCGCTGGGCGGCGGCGTGTGGCGTGGAGTGGATCCTGCTGTGCGAGCCGCAACTCTCGCCGCCGACGGGATTCGAACAGGCGGCGCTCACGCCGGGCGGGATGCGCCTGTTTCGCGCGGCGGAGATGCCCCGGCGCGCGTGGGTGGTCAGCCCAGGCGCCGGCGGCAGCATCCACGTGGAGCAGTGGGCCGCGGAGCGGGTGGTGCTTCGCGTCAACGTGCCGGGCGATTCAGCCCCTGCAGCGCGGGTTGAGCCCGTGAACGGGCGGGATCTCTCGGAACCTGCGCGAGCCGGTGCTCGAGCGGTCGTGTCGCGCCTGGCGCTTCCCGGCTGGAGTGCCAGCGTGAACGGCGCCCCGTGCGAAGTGCGTGCGGAGGGCCTGTGCCTGGCGGTCGATTTCTCGAGCAGCGACGGCAACGCGCGGATCGAACTGACCTACCAGACGCCCGGACTTCGCACCGGCGCATGGCTGTCGCTCGCGACGGGCGTCGTTCTGGCCGGGCTTGGGATTGCGCGTCGAAGGCGTGTCACATCGGCGGCGCACCCACCGCCGGCCAGACCAGTGTGATCGTGCAGCCGCGGCCGGCGTCCGAGTCGATCTTCATCTCTGCGCCGTGCAGGCGCGCGATGGTGCGGCAGACCGCCAGGCCCAATCCGACCGGATGCCAGTCGGCCGGTTGATCGTCGCGCGCGGCGAGAAAGGGGTTGAAGCGGCCCGCGACCTGCGCGGCGGGAATGCCGCGCCCCGCATCGGTCACGCGCACAATCGCCCGATCCTGTTCGACCACGCCGCTGATGGAGAGTACGCCGCCGCCCGGCATGGCGCGGCGGGCGTTGATGATGAGGTTCAGCAGGAGTTGAGTGAGCAGCACCGGGTCGGCGCGCAGCAGCAGTCCTGTCGGAATCGACGTGTGCAATTCGATGCCATCTGCGGAGAGCGGGCGGGTGGCGAGTTCGAGCGCCTCCTGCACAGCGCGATCAAGTGGGCAATCGCAGGTCACGGCCTCGCGGGCTGCCGCGGCGGAGAGCAATCGGCGGGTCAGATCGACCGCGCGTTGCAGGCTGCCAGCAGCGCGGACCAGGGCGGCCCGGGTCGTATCGGCATCGCCGGACTCGAGCGCCACTTCAGCGCGAGCCAGCACCGGCGTTGCAAGATTGCTGATCTCATGCGCCACCATCGCAGTCAGTGTGCCGAGGAGGGCAAGGCGGTGCTGCGCGAAATCATTTGATGAGGGAGCAGGCAGATCCGGGAGGCGAGCAGTGTCGGCCGACGGGGCGACTGCCCTGACCGTCGTCGCGGCGGTAGCGGCGCTCGCGGGTTGTCGATCCGTGCGACGGGCCACCAGCGCATCCTCCCGGGATTCGGGGAGTTCGCAGACGTCCGATGCGGCACGCTTCGCCGGAAACTGGCGTGCGACAGGCTTTTCGCTCAATACGGACTGTACAGAACGCGGCGCGCCGATGTCAATCCGAGTCCGTCGCCGTCCCGGTCACTTGCAGCGCGTGTTGAATCAGTGCCCAGGCCGCGGCGTCCGCAGCCGATTCAGCCCCGGGCGCGCCGCTGTTCGTGCAGATCAGAACAGCGAAGTTTTTCTCGGGTGCAACCCAGGTGACTGCAAACCACATCGTGTTGCTGCCGTTGTGCCAGAATAGCTCGCCGCCCCACGCGCGTCGGTCGCTGACCCAGCCCATCGCGTAGTCGCCGTCGGGCGGCGCGGTGTGCAGCCGGGCGAACGTCTCGGGCTTCAGAAAACCATCGCCCGGATCGGCATCGGCGCGTCCTGTCAGTCCGCGGGCCTGTCGCGCGCCTTGAAGATGGGCTGACACGAACTTCGCCCAGTCGGGGATCGAGCAATGCACGCGGCCGGCAGGTCCGATGGCCGGCGGATTGTCCGCCCGCGGACCGGGGCGCACGGCCGTGAGCTTGCCGCGCTTCAGGTAATGCCCGCGCGGCTGGTCCAGCGCTTCCGGCGTTCCGGGAGCGCCATACCCGACTGTGCGCATGCCGAGCGGCGCATAGACCTCCTCCTGCATCAGCGTTTCCCACGTACGGTCGGCGGCTGTTTCCAGCAGGACGCCCGCAATCGCAAACCCGGTGTTCGAGTAGATCATCTTTGATCCCGCCGGCGCCACCGGCTTTCGGGCCACCTCGGCGTCCACCAGCTTCCGGCGCGCTGCGGCATCGGATCCCTCGAATGTCCACAGGCTGGCCCACAGCGCTTCGGGTACGGCGGTCGAGGCGCCGCCGCGATTCATGAGCAGTTGTTCGAGCGTGACGCTGCGCCAATCCGGGTGAATCTTTTCGCCGAGATCAGTAAGCGCCTCCCCAACGGTCGTGTCCCAGCGGATGACGCCCTTCTCCACCATCCGCGCCGCCAACGTTGCTGTCATCGCCTTCGTGCAGGATCCGATGTGAAAGAGGTCGTGGACGGTGGCCGGATCGCTGGCGTTGTGGCGGCGAACGCCGACCACGCCAACGGCGCGCAGTCCGCGGTCATCGACGATTGCACCGATCAGCGCCGGCAATTCGTGCTGCTCTCGGATGGGTTGCAGAAGCGCCTCGATGGCCGGATCAGAACGGACCGCTCCGTCCGCGTCCTCTGCGCGCGCGGCGACGGTACCGCCGGCATCGTCGCGGTTCGCATCGCCCGGGTCGCCCGAACTCGGGGCGCCGTTTCGGCAGCCCGCCGACCCTGCGATCAGCACGAGCAGCGCCGAGACGACGTGTGCGCGGGAGCGGCCGGAGCGGGAGTGACGAGGGATCGGTACACTCGCAGGCATGGAGCACCTCGAAGGGCGACAAAGCGTGCTGGCGGCGCTGAGCGCGTCGCAACGCCGGTTTCACTCCATCCTACTTCGCCGCGGCATTCACGCGGAGAGCGTGGCAGAAATCATCGATCTGGCCGCCCAGCGCCATGTGCCGGTGCGATACGTCGAGGAAGGGGAGCTGGCGGCACACGCCCACGGGACCACGCATGGCGGCGTCATCGCCCTGTGCGGACCCAAGCCGCGCCTGGACGCGAATGGGCTGCAGGAATTGCTCGACCGAACCCCCGGTCCGCCGCTGCTGCTGCTGCTGGAGGGAATCGACGACGCTCGCAACCTGGGCTTCGCCATCCGTACGGCCGAGGCGATGGGGGTTACGGCCCTGTTGATCAAGCGGCACGTGTGGGACTTTGATGCGGCGGAGGTCGCCCGACCGGCGTCGGGCGCCTATGAACGCCTGCCGCTCGTGCAACTGGCGGACACCGCGCCGCTGGCGCGACTGAGCGCTCGCGGCGTGCGCCTGATCGGGTGCCTGGCGAACGCCAAGCGGACGATCCATGAGTGCGACCTGTGCGGGCCGGTGCTGCTCGTAATCGGTGGCGAAAAGCGCGGCGTCAGCGGGGCGGTGCGCTCTGTCTGCGATGCCTTCGCGACGATTCCAACAGTCGGCGGCGCCAGCTCGCTGGCGCTGTCACACGCGGCGGCGATTGTCTGCGCGGAAGCGCTTCGCCAGCGCCGCGCCCGTGCCGCGCTGGACGCTGATGCTGCGGGTTCATCAACGTCTGCTGCGCCGCCGCGGACCGACTCCTGCTAGAATCGCGGTGTGCTTCACTCGTCGCCGGAACGCGATTCCCCGCCGCAAGCCGACGGTGCTTCTGCCTCCGCGGCCTCATCCGGGCGTGGTCCGGGCTGGGCCGCGGTCCTGCTGTGCCTCGGGCTGACGTTCAGCGGCGCAGCGGCCTACCTGTTGCTGATCGACATTCATTGGATGCACCGCAGCGGCGCGCCGCTCATTGCGTCGCTCGCGTTAGGGGCATTCTGGGCCACCCGAAACGCGCTGCGCTCCCGCCGCCGGGGAATCCGCATCGCGTCGGTGGCAAACGCGATGCTGCTGCCGCTTGGGCTGTATGCCTTTTTCGTCGCCGCCCGGCTGCCAGCTCCGACGAGGCCGGACCTGGCCGCAGGCATTCCCGACATCACGCTGCATGATCAGCAAGGCCGCCCGGTACACCTGCCGACCATTCTGAAGCAGGGGCCGCTGCTGCTGGTCTTTTACCGTGGGCACTGGTGACCGAGCTGCATCGCAGAGCTCCGCGGGCTCGGAGCCATCAGTACCGAGATGCAGCGGCGGGGTGGGAGGCTGCTGGCGGTGTCGACCGACCCGCCCGAGCGCTCAGCGCGCGTGGTCGAGCGCAACCGGCTGCCGTTTGACATCCTCTCCGACGGTGAATCCGCGTTGACACGCGCGTTCGGCGTTCTGCATCCTGGCGGCGCGCCATCCGGAGCAGACATCGCGGTGCCCTCTCACTTTCTCCTGGACTCGAACGGGCGAGTGTTATGGCGCTGGTCCGCTGGACGGATTTCCGACCGCATTCACCCGGGCGAGGTGTTGCGCGCTATTCATGAACAATTAGCGCAATAGCCGCTCCCGGCCGGTGAACAGCGCCCGGCGGCGACAGCGCGCGTCTGCAGGCGACATTCGGGCATTCCGGGGACGTCCGGTGGCAGTGCCGGGGGCAGGGCGGTTATTGCGATCCGTGACGCGACTTGCGGCGGCTTCCCCCACGGGTGAAGATTCCGACCCATCCCGCGCCGCGCGGCCGGGAGGCGCTCACCTGACCTGGCCGTTGCAACGGTGTTCTCAGCATGAGCCATCCGGATCCCGGGAGTTCGCAGCCCCCCCGGCTCTCTGCCGCGGACCACGCCTCGCGCGCGTTGGGCGTCGTTACGCTGGACCAGACGCCGTTTCTGTTTCGCATGCGGCGCACCCGGAACTGGTTTTTTCTCGGCCTGCTGTACGCCGCGTACTACCTCTGTCGCTACAACCTCAGCACCGTCACACCGGAAATCGCGCAGGAGTTCGGCCTCTCGAACGCGCACACAGGCTGGCTCAGCACCGGGCGTGACTTCGGCTACGCCATCGGCACGTTCCTGAACGGTCTCTTTGCGGATGCGCTCGGCGGCAAGCAGGCGATGGCGATCGGCGCGATCGGGACGGTGGTGCTGAACCTGGCGTTTGGCGCGTTTGCCGGTTGGTTTTCCGCCTGGGACGTCGCATTCCTGATCACAGGCTTCATTGTGATCCGAACGATCGACGGCTACGCGCAGTCGTTCGGCTCCCCCGGGATGGTGAAGATCAACACCGCCTGGTTCCGTCGGCGCGAGCGCGGACGCTTCGCCGGCATCTTCGGCGGGATGATCCAACTCGGCGTCGTCGGCGTGAACCAGTTGTCGGTGATCCTGCTGACCGGCGCGCTCACGATAGGCGGGGTGGTGCTCTTCAACGTCGGGAAGCAGGATTGGCGGATCATGTTCGTTGTGCCGCCGATGATTCTCGCCGTCATCACGCTGCTGATGTGGCTCAACGTGAAGAACCACCCGGAGCAGACCGGCTGGCGCGTCCAGCACGAGGACGAGGTCGGCAAGGCGGATGTGTCGGAGACGAAGCTGCCGTTGGGACAGGTATTCCGCGCCATCGCGTCCAACCCGCTGGTGTGGGTCAACGCCGGCGCTTACATGTGCACCGGCTTCGTGCGACGCGCGTATGACTTCTGGTGGGCCAAGTACATGTTTGACGCGTGGAGCGTCGGCAAAGGTTCCTGGGAGTTCGTGGTCCTGGGCTTCACGCTGCCGATCGCAGGTTTTCTAGGGTCGTTTTCGACCGGGGTGATTTCGGACAACTTCTGCAAGAGCCGCCGTTCGCCGGTCGCCACCGGGCTGTACTTCGTCGAGACGCTGGTGATTCTTGCCGCGGTGCTGGTGCTCGGGCACTCGCCCTGGGGCTCGCCGATGATGGCAGTCATCTTCCTCACGCTGATATCGCTGACCGTGAACTCCAGTCACTCGATCATCGGCACCGCCGTGGCAATGGACATCGGTGGCCGGCAAATGGCCGGTTTCGCGCTGGGCGTCATTAATTCGTTCCAATACGTCGGGGCGATTGCGGCCGGTTTTCTGCTCGGCGTGTTGATCGACTGGTTCAAGTGGGACGCGCTCTTTCTATCGATGCTCCCGTTCAGCATCCTGGGGACGGTGCTGATGCTGGCCACCTGGATCGCCACGCGCGGCAAGAACGTCCGCGGGGCGTAGGCCGGGCCGGTTTGCGCACCCCTCCGGTACGCCGTCCGGTCGCCCTTGGCGCTGCTGCCACCGTCCCGCTACACTGCCCGGTTCGATCCCCTGGCTGCCTGCGGCCTTTCATGCCGCCGAGCTGGAGCGGGGTGGCATCGTCTGGTTCAAGAGGATATTCAGCCGTGGCGCACTCACTTTCCGCCGAAAAGCGAATCCGTCAGAACGCCAAGCGAAACGCCCGCAACCGGGCACGCAAGGCAGAGCTCAAGTCCGTGATGCGCAAGACGCAGGCGGCGCTGGCCGGCAGCGACGTGGCGGCCGCGGAGACGGCGGTCAAGGCCGCCATCCGCAAGCTCGACCGCGATTCCACTGGGCCCACGCTGCACCGCAACGCGGCCGCCCGGCGAAAGAGCAAGCTTGCCCGCAAGCTCAATGCCCTCAAGGCCGGCAAGAAGTAGCCGGCCCGCGGCCGACGGTAATCGTCGCCGCGATTCAGGGCGGCCCGACGCGCGGCCGATAATCCCGGATGGATTCTGCTTCACCCCCCGCCCGGAGCGCGCCCGGTGTTCAACGTCATTCACATCACGCACGAGGCCGTCCACAAGGTGGGCGGCATTGGCACCGTCCTCGAAGGCCTGATCACCAGCCGGCCCTACCGGGACCACGTCGGGCGAACTTTGCTCGTCGCCCCGATGTTCTACCCGGAGAATCCGCAGCGATTGGGCGAAGGCGGCGTGATTGAGTACTCGTCGCTCGATCATCTGCATGACGGCCCGTATGCCGATTCGTTCCTGCGAATTCAGCGCGAGTTTCACGTTCACATCGCCTATGGGCAGCGCGTGTTGCAGGATGATGCCAGCGGTCGCCGCGCGCGGGTCGAGGTGCTGCTGATCGATCTGCGCCACATTCACCGCCCCAGGGTGGATGAGCTCAAGGGCCGTTTGTGGGAGCACTACGGCCTGCAATCGCACCGCTACGAGCAGGTCTGGGATTTCGAGCAGTACGTGCAACTCGCCGCCGCGGCGCTGCCGGCCATCGAGGCGCTGGGGCTGGCGACGGCTGATCAACCGGCGATCGCGCTCGCGCACGAGTACATGGGAGTGCCGACTGCGCTGGGTTTGCAGGCGACGCATCCACAGCGCTACCGCACGCTGTTCCATGCGCACGAGGTCGCGACCGTGCGCCGCATCGTCGAGGAGCATGCCGGCCACGACGTGATGTTCTACAACGTGCTGGAGGCGGCGCGCAAGGCGGGGTTGTACATCGATGACGTCTTCGGCCCGCAGGACGATTACTACAAGCACGCGATCGTTTCCACGACGCACGACTGCGACGGCCTGCTGGCGGTCGGGCATCACGTCGTCCGCGAGCTGCAGTTCATGGGGCGCTCTTTCGAGGACGCGGACGTGACGCTGGCCTACAACGGAATTGCCGCGACGCGCATTGACCTTGCCCAGCGGCAGGCCTGCCGGGCGCACCTGCGGAACTATTGCGAGTCGCTGCTGGGGTGGCGGCCGGATTACGTCTTTACGCACGTCACGCGCCTGGTCCGCAGCAAGGCGCTGTGGCGCGATTTGCAGGTGCTGCTGGAGATGGATGAGGAGCTGGGGCGGCGAGGCAAGTCCGCGACGCTGCTGCTGTTGAGCACAGAGCTGCCGCGGCGCCCGCTCTCGGAAGTCCTGCGGATGGAGCGCGAATGGGATTGGCCGCTGGCGCACCGCGAGGGCTGGCCCGATCTGACGCCCGGCGAAGCGGCCTTCTACCGCCACGTGCAATCCTTCAACGCCCGCGCCCGCAACATCCACTGCATCTACATCAACCAGTTCGGCTTCTCGCCCGATACCTGCGGCGCGCGCGTCCCGCCGGAAGTGGAGTTCATCGATATCCGCCGCGGCAGCGACGTCGAGCTGGGCCTGTCGCTCTACGAGCCGTTCGGCATCAGCCCGGTCGAGCCGCTCACCTTCGGCGGCATCTGTGTGATCAGCACGTCGTGCGGCTGTGCGGGTTTCGTCAAGCAGATCGGCGGCGCCGGCTCTCGGAACATCGTGCTGGCCGATTACATCCATTCGCACGGAGCGGATTCATCGATCAAGGCGGCGATCAACATCGGCGAGTCGCAGCGCACGCGGGCGGAGGCCGCCGCCGCGACGCACGTCGCCGAGGAGATCCTACAGCGCCTGCCCAACAGCGATGACGACCAGCAGGCGCTGCTGGACGGCGGGTTCGAGCTGGCCTCGCGCATGAGCTGGGACACGGTCGCCGACCGGTTCATCCTGCCGGCGATGCGCCGCGCGGCCGTCCGCCGCCGGGCGCTGAAGCTGGCGTAACCGGCCTCGCCGCAGCCAGTTCAGTGTTTCGCGCTGCGTTTCGCACTCGTTTCCACGCGCGGAATTGCATCCGGTATCGCACTACGTCTCACGCCGTCATTCGAACGTGTCTCCACCTCGTCCTTATCGCTACGGGGTGGCATGCGACGCCGCTTAGTTCGCGGCGTTGGGTGGCATGCCTTCGCGGTACTCCGCGTAGGCATGCGAGGTGTGCTGCGTGGCGTGCCCGGCGCTCGTTGCATGCTCACGCTGCGTACAGCGAGAGCATGCCACCCGCCGGCGGGCGAAGACGAACGCACGGCTTCCGCTGTGCATCGTTTCTTCTCGCGGCCACCCCGGCATCAAGTGTCAATTCCAATAATTCTGTTGCCGATAACCGCGGTCGGCATAAAATCGTAGGCGGTGTGCCGGCGGCTCGACGGGCGGGTCGCGGCGCGGTCACGTCAACAGGGAGCATCGATCATGGAAAGCCGGAATTGGGCTGCGGGCGGTGTGGCTGTCGCAATCGGCCTGGCGCTTGGCGGGGGGGGGGGGGGGGCATCGTGCAGGCCGCTAATGTCATCTCGGTGACGGCCTCGGGCGGCGGGGCGTACACGATTGTTTCGAGCGGGGGTGACGATCAGATCGTTGAATTGGATTCGCCGGGGACGTTCACGATCACTGCCGACGAAGACAGCACGGGCGCGAACAGTTTTGACGGCTACATCAACACGGTGCGGTTCGGCTCGGGCGCGACGGACGGCACGTATAACGTGCGGATCGCCCGGAACACCGCGGGCGACTTCTACAGCACCGGCGCGCGGAACGTCGGGTGGGTGGACATTGCGTCGGGGAATAAGCGTGGCAATCTCGGGATGGTGGTGATCGACGGCCGCTGGGGATACAAGAAATCGGGCGGCAGCTTCATGAACTGCGACCCATCGTCGGGCGAGATCACGCGCCTATATGAGGCGAAGAAGATCGGGTCGGATAACAACCAGCGATTCCAAATCGGAACCAACGGAGACGACCAAAGCAGCGGTTCGATCTCCGTCGGCGGCGAGATCATCGTGGGCCTGGCGGATGATGGGAATTCGGTCGGCTGGAACCTGGCGGTGACGCTGGCCCGCGACCTGGCGGGTGTGATCGAATCGACCGGCGAGAACGGTCTGACGTTCAATTCGTGCAGCATCGGCGGCAGTCTCACGGGGGCGATCCGGTCGACGGAATCAATTGCGGGTTCCGGGATTACGATCGACGTAGACCTGTCCGGCGAGATCATCGCGAACTCGGACGGCGACAGCACGTCCAGCGGTGTCGGGAACATCGATGTTCCGATCCTGATCAAGGGCAGCACAACGAGCACGGGCTTGATTGAGGCGAAGACCCGCTCCGGATCAGGCGGCCAGTTGCTCAAGAAGATCGATATCGACACGGATCACGGCGGCGCGGTCACGATCGGTTCAAGCAGCGCCCTGGGCAGTACGGCCTGGGTGCGGATCAATCGATTCGGAGCCCCCAACGGGCAGTGGCTCAGCGGCGCGACGATCCGCGTCGCGGGAACGACATATGGGCGCCCGACGATCAACGCCCAGAACCCCTATCCCCAGTCGTACATCGATGATCGCGTGTATTGGGTCAGCGCGGTCAAGGGCGACATGCAGGGGGATCACGTCATGAACAACTTTGATACGGACGCCTTCGTCCTTGCGCTGGAAAGCGCTTCGAGCTACAACTCGGCTTTTCCGTGGCTCGCGGAGTCGCGCGTTTTCCACGGCGACGTCGGGCCCGTGGACGAAGATGTCTGCACGCCTGACGCAGTATTCAACAACTTTGACATCGACTGCTTCGTTGATCTCCTGACCGGTTGACCTCTGGGATTGAGATATTTCGAGAATTGCGCCGCCCGTGCATGGAGCGCGGGCGGCCGGTTCCGGCTGCGCGAACGGAGTAAGGTCGATGCCCTTGCGTGTGCTAATCCAGTGGTGTTCGGTCGCATTCTCAGTCCCCGTATCGCTGTGCGCGGTCATCGTTGTTGATCCGGCCGGCGGCGGTGATGAGGTCAGCATGACGCGCGCGGTAGAGAATGCCGCGAACGGGGATGTGATTGTCCTGGTGCCCGCAGTGTATTACTCTACATTCGATGTAATCGACAAGTCCGTGACGGTCCGGTCGATCGATCCTGAGAATCCCCTGATTGTGGCGGCCACGGTGATCGACCGGCGGTTTGAACCGCGCTCTATCGTTGTGATTGGCGGTGGTCTGGAGCTTTCCGGCGTGACTGTCCGGGATGGTGCGCTGCAAGAGACGCGTGCCATTACCGCTCGGTTTGCGCATCTCGCCATCGCGAACTGCGTCTTCCAGAACAATGGCTTTTATGTGGAGCAGAGTGGTGGCGCAATCTACCTGAATGACTCGACAATCTCATTGGTGAATTGCGCCCTTCTTGGCAACCGCGGCTACACAAGTGGTTCCGCGATCTTCGCTAACCGATGTCATCTGGAGATCAATCGATGCTGGTTTGAAGGCAATCAAACGACCTTCATCCCACGATTCCCGGAAGAGGAGCACAGCCGACGGCGGACGATCGTGGCGAGAAGCTCTCAGATTGAAATGGCCGACACCACCATCATCGGCGAAACTGTCTGGATTGATGGGTCTCCCTCAGTCGAGATCGAGCGCTGCCGCATCTATCAGCTTGCTGGCGTGCAGGCACTGGGAATAGGTGATTGCCCTTCCGCGATCGTGCGCGACAGCCTGATCCTCAGCATCGGCGTCGGGCCGGAGTCGGGGACAGCCTGCATCACTTCCGGATGCAACCTGTCGCTGACTGGTTGCGCGATCGTCGGTGGAACGATCGGCGTCAGTACACAGCCGCCGTGGATTCTGACTGCGCGCGGGAACCTGTTCTATCAGAATGGCTACGGCGTGATCTTCGGCGACACGCCGGAAAGCGGCTACTATACGATCCGCGACAACTGCTTCTTCGGTTCAATTTGGGGCGCAATGCTGATGCGCTACGTCGGGTTCATCGATATCCCCGGCAACCTGCGCGTCGATCCACGGGTGGTGACGCCCGGCTCGTGGGATCTGAACGGCACGCCCGAGTCGGCCGACGATCTCTACACTCCGGGCGACTATCGCCTGCGCCCCGACTCGCCGTTGATCAACGCCGGGCCGACCGACCTGGTCTACGGCCCGGATGCGCGCGACTTCTTCGGGCGGGTGCGCGTCGCCGGCGGGCGGGTGGACATCGGTTATCACGAATACCCCGAGGCCGGCGATCTCGACGGCGACGGCAACCTCACCTGGTTCGACGTCGATCCGTTCGTGCTGGCGCTGCTCGACCCCGCCGCGCACGCCGTGCAGTTCCCGCTGGCCGACCGCGAAGCGGCCGGGGACGTGAACCGCGACGGGCGGGTGGACCTGTTCGACATCCCGGCCTTCGTCGATCGCGTCAGCGCGATCGGCGATCCGCGGCCATAGGTGTAAGCCGCCGTCCATTCTCGGAGCGGTTATCATGCTTCCCGGCGTCGTGCGGCGGGGTCGTTCCCTGCTTCGCGGCGGTCAATGTCGCGATTCGGGGAGTTCTCATGGACCGGCACCGGTGGGTCGTGCGACTGGGCGTGTGTGCGACGGCGGCGTTCGTGTGGCTGGCGATCGGTTGCAACGATCCCGCCACCCAGGGCAACAACCCACCGGCCGACGGGGCGACCGCAACAACGACGGCCGACGAGCGCAGCGCGCCGACTGGCGGTGCGACCGGCCGCCGTATCCGCGTGGGCGGCTGGAACATCGAATGGCTGGGCACTCCGGGCAGCCGATCCGGTCCGGCCAAGAATGTCGAGCAGACCGCTGACGACATCGCGGATTACATCCTCGCGTCGGGCGTGAACGTCCTGACATTGCAGGAAATCGCGTCGAACGAGGGCGACGACGCCTGGACGAACAGCACGCTCACCCGGGCGTTCCAGATCATCAACGTGCGGACCGGCGCGAAGTGGACGCACAAGCTCGCCCCCGCGACGACCGGGCGCAACCAGCAGTGCGGTATTGCCTGGGATGCGGCAGTGGTCACGCCCGTCGGCGAGATGAAGCCGGCTGCGTCGAAGGGGCCGCAGGTAGACGGCGCGACCGTGTGGTCGCGTCCGCCGCCGGGGTTGATGTTCAGCGCCGGCTCGGGGTTGACGGATTTCGTCGTGATCTCGATTCACATGAAGAGCAATTTCGGCGGCGACTTCGCCAATGTCCGCGGCGAAGAAGCCCGCCGCCTGGCCCGCAGCGCGCCGCTGACCTTTTCCGATGGCGATCTGCTGATCATCGGCGACTCGAACTGCGCGAAGCACGCCGAGCCGGGGCCGCAGGCGCTGATCGAGGCCGGCTGGGCCGATCTCAACGACGGCGATCAGCCGACCTTCTGGCAGGGTTCCGGGGCGCTGGACCGGGCCTTTGTGCCAAAAAATCAGCCGGAGTTTGCGGAGCGCAGGTTCGAGGTCTTCCGCGACGCGTACCTGAAGCAGAAGAGCCTAAACGTGCGCGAGTTCAAGCAGCGCTTCAGCGATCACTTCATGGTGATCACCGAGGTGTTGGTGATGCGGGACGACGATTAACGCGGGCCGGATTGGCTCCCTGAGCGGAGAATCGGCGAAATGGCGACGATTCGCGACGTTCTGGCGCAGAACCTGGACGACACGCGCCAGTGGCTGCTGATGCTGCTGGCGGATTTCTCTGGCGAGGACTGGAGCTTCGTGCCGGGACCGGGGCTGGCGCATGCCACCTGGCTGTGCGGGCACCTGGCCGCCTCACAGGACACGCTGGTGCACGTTCGCGTGCTGGGTAAGGGTGTGCTCGGCGCCGATTTCAAGGCGCATTTCCCGATCGGCGTGGAGGTGCCCTCGATGACGGAGCATCGCTACCCGCCCGTCGCGGAGATCCGCGCCGTGATGGACGACGTGCATCGGCAGACGCTGGCGGCCGTTCGCGGGATCGATGAGGCGCTGCTGGCGCAGCCGGCGTTCGCGGCCGACGGAAAATCTCCGCACCCGCACTATCGCGACAAGCTCGGCGTGATTCAGCACGCCGCCCGGCACGAGGCGTTTCACGCCGGCCAGTTGGCGCTGTTGCGGCGCCTGCGCGGCAAGAAGTTCCTGAGATAGGGGGGAGCGGTGGTGCTGGACGGCAAGACTGCGCGGGCGCTGCGGGCACGGGCCAATCGCCTCGATGCGGCGCTGACGGTGGGCGACGGGGAGCCATCCGAGAGCGTGCTGCGGCACGTGTCGGCGGTGCTCGATGCGCAGGAACTGGTGAAGGTGCGCGTATCGACGGATGATCGCGACGCCTGTCACCGCGTGGCGGCGCAGCTCGCGGAGAACCTGGGTTGCGAACTGGTGCAGGTCGTCGGGCGCGTGGCGGTGCTGTATCGCGGCGCTACGGGCGGATCGGCGCAGCCGTCGGCGGCGTCGTAGCGCGCGGGAACAGTGGAACGGCGAGGTGATCGCGCATCGGATCGACCGACCGCGCAGCGGAGAGGTGCATGTCCAAGCCCCGAATCCTGGCTTTTTCCGGCTCGCTGCGGCGCGAGTCGTGGAACCGCAAGTTGGTGCACGTTGCGGCGGAGGGCGCTCGCGCCGCCGGCGCGGATGTGACGGCGATTGAGCTGCGTGAGTTCCCGCTGCCCGTTTTTGATGAAGACCTCGAAGCCGCGTCCGGTCTTCCGCCTGCGGGACGTCGGCTCAAAGACCTCTTTCTTGCGCACGACGGACTGCTGCTGGGTTGCCCGGAATACAACAGCGCCATCACGGCCGCGATGAAAAACGCGATTGACTGGGTATCGCGGCCGGTGCAGGGCGAGCCGCCGCTGGGGTGCTTTGCCGGCAAGATCGCGGCGCTGGTGGCCGCGTCGCCCGGTGCGCTAGGCGGGCTGCGCGGCCTGCCAATGACGCGCGTAATCCTGAGCAACATCAACGTGACGGTTCTGCCGCAGCAGTTCGCGTTGCCGCGGGCGCACGAGGCGTTCAACCCCGACGGATCACTGCGGGATGAAAAGCTGAACGCGGCCGCGCGCGGCGTCGGGGAGGCGTTGGCAGGGATGCTGCTGCGCCTGCGCGGGTCGAAGCCGTGACGTCGTCGGCTGGTTCGGCTGCTTCGTGTTCCTCGGTTGAGCCGATCCGCCCGCGAATCGGCCGCGGCGTGTACATCGCGCCCAGCGCGGTCGTCTGTGGTGAGGTCGCGCTCGGCGACGACTGCACGGTCATGCACCATGTACTGATCCGCGGCGACGTCTCCGCCGTTTCGCTGGGGCGGCGCTGCAACGTTCAGGACGGCACCGTCATTCACACCAAGACCGGCGTCCCGCTAGACATCGCCGACGACGTGGCGATCGGGCACCGCGCGATTGTTCACTGTCGGCGGGTGGGGCCTCGTACGCTGATCGGGATGGGCGCGATCGTGCTGGATGACGCCGAGATCGGCGAGCGGTGCGTGATCGGGGCGGCGGCGCTGGTGACGCCGGGCATGATCGTGCCGGCGGGGAAAGTGCTGATGGGGGTGCCTGCGCGGATCGTTCGCGACGTGACGCCGCGCGACCTGGAATACACGGATTTCGTGCTGAAAAACTACCTGCGGCTGAATCCGTTGCACGCCGCGGGTGTGTACCCCAATTGGAATGCGTGATAGCGGGCGTGGCCTGCCACCGGCCGGGAATTGCTCCATTCCGCGGCTTTTGGCGGGGTTTGCGCGATTCCGCGGCGTTTTTTCGCCCGGCGGCTGTTGGGGATGGGGTACAATGCTTGCCGCGCTGGGCCGGAGCTGTCGGCGTCGCCGATAAATCCCGCCCTTATTGAGCAGAGTGAAGCGACCGAAGCACCGCGGCGGTTCCGCCTTCCCATCCTGGGGGCGGCGCCTTCGCGTGTGTTTGATGGAGGTGTTCGATGCGCCTGGTACTCGGATTGGCATGCGTGGCAGGGGTGATCTTCGGTCTCGGCGGGAGTCCCGCGGCGGCACAGCCGCTGACCACCGTGCGTATCGCGTCAGGGCTTTCGCTCCCGCTCTATGTGACGCACGCGCCGAATGATTACGACCGCATATTCATCCTCGAGCAGCGCAGCGGCTCGACCGGGCGAATCCGCATTTTTGACTTCGCGACGAACACGTTGCTGCCAACTCCGTTTCTATCCATCACGGGACTGAGCACCGGCTTTGAGCAGGGATTGCTCGGCCTGGCGTTTCACCCGGACTATCAGAACAACGGGTACTTCTACGTCTACTACACGGTGAGCGGCGGCGCGTCCGTGATCGCACGCTATCAGCGCGCCACGACAGTGACCGCCAACGCGGCCAGCAACTCGCTGGTACTGACCTTTTCGCAGCCCTTCAACAACCACAACGGCGGCTGGATCGGCTTTGGCCCGGACGGCTACCTTTATGTCGCCAGCGGGGACGGCGGCAGCGCGAATGACCCTGGCAACCGTGCCCAGGACATCACGAGCCAACTGCTGGGCAAAATCCTGCGCATCGACGTGGACGGCCCGGACAACATCGTCGGCAACGCGGACGACGACGAGTATCCCGCCGACGCCACGCGCAATTACGCGCTGCCGCCGACGAACCCGTTTGTCGGCGTCACCGGCGATGATGAGATCTGGGCTTATGGCCTGCGGAATCCGTGGCGGTGCAGCTTCGACCGCGCGACGGGCGACTTCTACATCGGCGACGTGGGGCAGGATGCGCAGGAGGAGCTGAACTTCCAGCCGGCTGGCGCCGCCGGCGGCCGGAATTACGGGTGGCGCTGCATGGAAGGCACGGCCTGCACCGGGCTGACCGGCTGCACCTGCAATGCGCCGGCACTGACCATGCCGTTTCACACCTTCCCGCATTCGGGCACTTCGCATTGCTCCGTCACCGGCGGCTATGTGTACCGCGGCTGCACGCTTCCGGCTCTGCAGGGCGCGTATTTCTTCGCGGATTACTGCTCCAACCAGATATGGTCGCTGCGCTACAACGGCTCGGTTGTCAGTGACTTCCAGAATCGCACCGCCGAACTGGCGCCTGGCGGCGGGTTGTCGATCGCCTCGATCACGTCGTTCGGCGAGGACGCCTATGGCGAGCTTTACATTTGCGACCAGGCCGGCGAGGTGTTCAAGATTCTGCCCGCGGGCGGCATCACGGATTGCAACGCCAACGGCGTGAGCGACACCTGCGACCTGGTGCGCTTCCCGGTGCTGGATTGCAACGGCGACGGCCTGCTGGATTCCTGTGTTCCGCCGCCGCCACCGCAGATTTCGCAGCAGCCGCAGAGCGTGGAGGCCTGCATCGGGGAGACGGTGCAGTTCAGCGTCACGGCGTCTGGAAGCGGGACACTCTCGTACCAGTGGAACAAGGGCGGCGCACCGATCGGCGGCGCGTCGAACAGCACGCTGAGCGTCGGGCCGATCACGCTGGCGGATGCGGGCAGCTATTCCTGCACCGTGACGGATGCATGCGGCAACGTCGTGAGTCAGACCGCGACGCTGACGGTGCTCTCCCCGCCGTCGATCAACGGGCATCCGCAGAGCGTATCGGTGTGCGACGGCGCCTCGGTCGTGCTGAGCGTGTCGGCCACCGGCGACGCGCTGGCTTATCAGTGGCGCAAGGGTGGCTCGGCGATGCCGGGCGAAAGTGGAACAACGCTGGTGCTGACACCGGCGAATTACGGCGACAACGGCACGTATGACGTGGTCGTGACGAACGCCTGCGGCACGGTGGTCAGCATGTCGGCGATCGTCGACGTCTATCTGCGCAGCGATGCGAATTGCGACGGCGCCGTGAATAACTTCGACATCGACTTTTTTTCCGCGGGTGTACTTGATCCCACCTCGCCGACCGCTCCCGCCGCGTACCTGGCGCTGGGTGGCACGCAGGCCTGCTGGGATCAGCGCCTGTGCTGGGGCGACGGTAACTTTGACCTGATGTTCAATAATTTTGACATCGACCCGTTTGTGGCCTGTGTCGTCGCGCCGCCGCCGCCAGGGTTCTCGTGCCCGTAGGCCCACCAGGCCTGCTGTCACGCGAAGAGTGCGACGCGCAATTTGGTCTGGTTCCCGGTCCTCCGGAGGTTAGAATCGGTGCGAAGCGGCACGTCGGCAGGGATCCTGCCTCGGCCGTTCCGTCGTTCGACAGGTCAGGCTGCCGGATGCGCAGCGGGCCTTGATCGGAGGGTCGTCATGCACCGACCATTTCTCGTCACACTTGCCCTGCTGGGATCCATCGCGACCGTCGCCGGTGTCCGAACGGAAGTGGTCCTGCTGAGCGGTGATGAGTTCAATGACCCGGACGGCGTGGTGCTGGGCGGCAGGCCGGATGCGCCTTCGATCAATTCCTCCGGCACGATCGTCTTCACCGGGCCGATGGCGGTTCCGTTCTCCGGCCCGGTAATCGGCGTAGGCGTCCCGGGCAATGTTTCTATCATCGCGCGGGCGGGAATGCTGGACGATGACATCGGGGATGATGCCACATTCGCATCCGTGTTGTCGGCCTCGCTCAGCGACGCCGGCGTCGGTCGGTTTCGAGCTGTTCTGTCGGGAACCGACCTGACTCCGACAACGAACGAAGCGGCGTATCTCTGGGACAGTCAGATGGGGTATTCGGGCGTGCTGCGCGAGGGCGCGCAGGTCGCCGCAGGGATCGCCATGGGCACGTTCGATGCCTGGCAGATTTCCAACCCCGCCGGCCAGGTGGCGCTTTTCAATCACCTGAGCGGTCCCGATGTCACGACCGAGAACGACGGCAGCGTCTGGCTGCTGACTGGCGGTACACCGACGCTCCTGTTGCGCGAGCAGGATCCAGCGCCGGGCGGCGGCACGATCCGGCTGATCGATCCGTTCTCAACGTGGATCGATGACGGAGGGGCCGTTCTGATCCGGGCCACGCGATCGGGCCAGTCCCTCGCGGACTGGTGGCTTCATGACGGCGCGCTCCAGCCCATGCTGAGAGTTGGCGACGATGCCCCTGGGCTTCCAGGCACGGCCATCGCGCAGCTCGGTCCCGCGATGATCCGCAACGGGAACGTCATCCTCTCCGCCATGATCACCGGACCGGGAGTGACAAGCGCGAACAACGACGTCGTATTTTTCGGTGCACCCGGCGCGCTGCAACCCATCGCGCGCGAAGGGGGCCCGCTGCCCGGCGAACCGAACCTCCAACTCGTTTCGTTCACCGGCGCGGTGACCGGTGGCGGGCGATTCGGGTTCCTCTGTCAATTCAGCGGTCCGGACGTAACGGATGCGAACGACACCGCGGTTCTGATCGCCACGCCGACGCAGCGCGTGCTCTGGCTGCGCGAAGGGGATCCGGCGGTCGGCCTGGGGCAGGGGGTACGATTCGGCGACTTCATCCAGTATCCCCTGCGATTGAACCACAACGGCGAGGCGCTTCTGGTGGCGCCGACCGGTCCCTATTCAGAGGCGCCGCTTACGCGCAACAGCATCTGGGCAACGGATGCGCATGACGATTGGCACCCAGTCCTGGTCGATCGCCAGGTGCTCGAATTGCGGCCGGGCGACACGCGCACGATCGGGTCGGTTGCCTCGACGGCTTTTTCATCACGCAGCCCGGCGCGACCGATGAACGAGCACGGTCAACTGGCGCTCGTGGTCTCATTCGTGGACGGCAGCCACGGGGTTTTGCGGCACACGGTGTACCCGCGAGGCGACATGAACTGCGACCGACGGCTGGACCTGTTTGACATCGATCCGTTTGTGCTGGCGTTTGTGGACGCCGATGCGTACGCCGCCGCGTTCCCGGATTGCAGCCGTCTGAACGGCGACGTCAATCGGGATGGTGCGTTCAACGGGTTTGACATCGATCCGTTCGTTGACCTGATCGTCGGAAATTGAGGTTGGCGAGCCGGCGCGATGTGCAACGGAAACCGCGCACGGCCGCCCTTTGCCTCAAGTTGACACTCTCTTAGGCCGTCCGATACAGTCCCGCGTTGGTGCGGTACCTGCAACTGTCCTGAGGGTTCCTCCGCTTGCCTTCCGTCGGCGAAGTCGTTTGCCTCATCGGTTTCGTTCTGCTGATGCTAGCCCCGTCGGTGTACGGGCTTCATCTGTACGTGCTGCTGGTCCTTACCCAGTGGCGGCAGCGGGAAGTCCGGGCGCGGCAGGCGAAAGCCATCGCCGATTTCCAGGCCCGCACGCCCGACCGCGATTGGCCGCTGGTCACAACGCAAATCCCTCTCTATAACGAGCTTACGGTCGCAAGGCGGATCATTCTGGCGGTGGCGGCGATCGAGTACCCGCGCGGGCGACACGAAATTCAGGTTCTCGACGACAGCGATGACGACACCCGCCGCATTGTTGATGAAACTGTGGCCGAGTTGCTCGCCGCGGGGCATGACATCCGCGTCATTCGGCGGCCGACCCGTGAGCACTTCAAGGCCGGTGCGTTGGAGCACGGCTTGCGGTTGGCGCGGGGCGAATACATCGCCGTCTTTGACGCCGACTTTGTGCCGCAGCCTGGCTTTCTCCGGCGCATGATTCCACTGATCGTCGCCCGCCCCGAGGCGGGCTGCGTGCAGGGCCGCTGGGGGCATTTGAACGCCGACGAATCCTGGGTGACGTCCGGTCTGAGCCTGGGCATGAACGGGCATTTTGCGGTGGAGCAGCCCGGCCGCGCCTGGAGCGGTTTTCTGCTGAACTTCAACGGCACCGGCGGCGTCTGGCGGCGCGCCGCGATTGAAGATCCGCGCGTCGGCGGCTGGAGCGGCGACACGATCACCGAGGATCTCGATCTGTCCTATCGCGCTCAGTTGGCGGGATGGCAGGTCGAGTACACGATGGACGAGTGTTGCCCTGCGGAGGTGCCGTCGGATGTCGACGCGGTCAAGACGCAGCAGCGGCGCTGGGCGACCGGCTCGATCCAGACGGCTCGCAAGCTCCTGCCGACCGTATGGCGTTCGCCCCTGACGATCGCGCAGAAGCTCGAAGCGACGATTCATCTCACATCGTACTGCGTTTCCGTGTTCATGCTGCTGATGGCGGGACTGGGACAATTGTTGCTGCTGGGCGTTTCGCGAGAAGTGGCGGCGCCATTCCTCGGCTGGACCTGGGGAATCGTGCTGATGGCCACGCTGGCGCCGATCACCGCGTACGCGTACTCGGCCTATATGCTGGGGGAGGGACTGGTCAGTCCATTGCGCGTGCTGCGATTGATGGTGTTGGGAATGGGGCTGGCGGTCAACAACACGTTCGCCGTAATTGTGGGTTTGCTCACGCGCGGCGGGACGTTCGTCCGCACGCCCAAGTCCGGGCGCGTCGATGCTCCGTCCGCGACTTCCGTTTTGCCGACGGCCGCGGCCCACGCGGTGCGGCCGGCCGCGTCGCGCCCGGTCTACGCCGCCATTCGCTCGCAGTTGTACCTGCTGGAGTTGGTGCTGGGGGTCTTCTGCCTCGTGCAGGTGGCCTGGCTGCTGACCATCCATCCAAACGTCGGCGCGGCCGTGTTCATGAGCTTGTACGCCACCGGGTTTCTGCTGCTCGGCTGGTCTTCTCGGCCACGGAACCTCGTGCGAAATGCCGAGCTGAGTACAAGCTCCGTGCACGCTCGCTCGGCGCAGACGTCCGGTGCAGCCGCGGCGGCTTCCGCCCCGGCGGGTGCGACCGTGTCGCTGCCAGCCGCGGAATAGCGCGAACCGGCGCGACTCGCGGGGATTTCACCTTTTTTGTTACTTGTCACGCCCGCTTCCTGGACGCTGCGACCGGGCGGCTCGTGCGGACCGGCCGCGCGCTCGCGGCGCGCGGGTATGATTCTTCGCGAACAAGGCCGGTGCGATGACCGCCGGTTCGAATCCGGCTTGCAGGCGCGTTGCCCCGTGTGTTGCCCCTGCCCTGAAGGAATGCCATGGCCGCTGAATTTCTGAACCTGCCGCTCTCCGCGGCTGATCCGCAAATGGCGCGGGTGCTGGCCGCGGAGGAGGAGCGCCAGGCCCACACGCTCGAGCTGATCGCCTCCGAAAACCACGTTTCGCGCGCGGTGCGCGAGGCGGCCGGGTCAGTCTTCACGAACAAGTATGCCGAGGGGTATCCCTCGAAGCGATACTACGGCGGCTGCATCAACATGGACGCGGTCGAGGACGCGGCGCGCGAGCGGGCGTGTCGCCTGTTTGGGGCTGAGCATGCGAACGTGCAGCCGCATTCCGGCAGCCAGGCGAATACGGCGGTGCTCATGGCGACGCTTCGCCCCGGCGACACGATCCTGTCGATGGATCTTGCGCATGGCGGGCACCTGACGCACGGATTGAAGGTCAATTTCAGCGGCGCGCTGTTCAACATCGTGCATTACGGCGTGGACCGCCAGACGGAACGGGTGGACATGGCCGAGGTCCGCCGTCTGGCGCGCGAGCATCGGCCGCGCCTGATCATCGCCGGTTTTTCCGCCTATTCGCGGCGGCTCGATTTTGACGCATTCGCCGAGATTGCGCGGGAGGTCGGCGCCAAGCTGATGGCCGACATCGCGCATGTGGCCGGCCTGGTGGCGGCCGGGCTGTATCCGACCTCGATCGGCCGGGCGGACTTCACGACGACCACGACGCACAAGACGCTGCGAGGTCCGCGCGGCGGCATGATCCTGTGCAATTCCGCGGACGCGGCGCTGGTGGACAAGTGGATTTTTCCGGGCACACAGGGCGGCCCGCTGATGCACATCGTGCTCGCCAAGGCCGTGGCATTCGGCGAGGCGCTGCGGCCGGAGTTCAAGGAGTACCAGCGCGCCACGCTCGACAATGCCCGCGCGCTGGCCGAGGCGCTCACGGCACGCCGCTACCGCCTGGTCTCGGGTGGGACGGATAACCACCTGATGCTGCTCGATCTGCGCAGCGTTCACCCCGACCTGACCGGCAAGCAGGCGGAAGCGTGGCTCGAGCAGGCCGGGGTCATCGTGAACAAGAACATGATCCCGTTTGACGAGCGCAAGCCGACGCTGACGTCCGGCCTGCGGCTCGGCACGCCGGCGTTGACTACCCGCGGCATGAACGCACAGTCGATGGTGCGTGTGGCTGCGCTGATCGACGAAGCGCTTGCCAGCGCCGGGGATGAGGCCGTGCTTTCGCGGGTGCGCGGCGCGGTGCGCGAGCTGTGCGGCCAGTATCCGCTGCCGCATTGACACGACCGCGACCGACAGGGCGCTGCAGTGAGTGCGCCGCGGATGGCGCACGGGACCGGACGCGCGGCGTTCCAGCGGGGAGTGAACCGTTGCAGCGACTTCGACCGATGGTGTCCCGTTGCGCTGGTGCGCCGGCGATGCAACTTGGCATCTTGGCGCTGCTCGCCATGGTCGCCGGGTGCGGCACGGGGGGCGCGCGACTGGACTTCGCCGCGCTCGATTATCGCACGATCGATCCGCCGGCCGCGAAGTTCACGACACTTCGTCCGGATCGCTGCTACTGGTGGCAGGAGGATGACGGGCGGGTCGTCGTGGCCATGCAGCACTACGGGCCGTCGCTGCTCTTCGGCAAGGCGGGCGACTTTCTGTTTCAGCTTTCGCTGGACCTGGAAGGGTTGCCGGCCGGGCGGGCGCGGGATTTCGTCGTCGAACGTCGCGAGCTGCGGGCGTTGGCGCGGCTGGGCCCGGCACAGGTGCGGTTCACCTCGTTGCGCGGGATCGTGGCGCTGTATCGCGAACGGAACAACCGGCTGCGCGGCACGTTTCGGCTGCTGGTGGCCCGCGACGTCAGCCAGATCCTGGGCGGCTGGGGCCGTGCGTCCAACGTGCTGATCCTCGGCGAATTCACGGCCGTGTGCGACGCCGAGCGCGGGCGCGCGATTCGTGACGCGACCGAATCGCAGGGGTGGGATCGTGAACCGGCGGAGGGCGCGGTGATTCAGATCGAGCCGGTCGAGGCATTTACGCCGCGGGGCGACTGACGGAATCGGGCGATCGGGCGTCGATCCACCGGGAATGAAACGAGAGCGCGACGTGCTTTCACACGCCGCGCTCTCTGAGGCGTCCATCGCGCTTGGGAAGCTATCACCGCGCCGTCCGTGGCGGGCGGCGCCGCGGATTCGCGGCGCGTGTCGAATGGACGAGAATCAACGTCGGCGACGCATCCAGGCCCCGACGCCGCCGAGAGCCAGCAGGCCGAGCGAGGTCGGCTCGGGGATCAGCGTGACCTGGTCCTGCTTGTTCGGGTGCGTCAGTGCGACCAGGCCCGGCGTGGTGTAGTTCGGATCGCCGTTCAGTTCACCCAGCCAGGTCTTGGCCATGTCCACCCACGAGGCGCTGTCGTTCTCTCGGAACGCTCCGCCATCGAGGTTCAGGCCATCGTCGTAGACGATTTCCCAGATGGCGACCTGGAACGCGGCGGCCTTGTCGCGCTGCTGGCTGGTCGTACCGGTGAAAATGCTCGCGTGGCGGCGGGCCCAGAGCTCGCCGATCAATGCGGCCTTGGCCGAGCCCATCGGGCCGTTGACGCCCGGTCCGCCGGTGCCCGTACCGGGCAGCGGGCCGTTGCCGAGCGGGACGATGCTGAACAGCACGCCGTCGCCGACACCTTGTCCGAGTTCGATGCAGAACGACTGGAACAGGCCGAGGTCGGTGTCACCGCCCGGAACGGTCTGCCAGTTGAACACGCCGGCGGTGGTCTCGTCGTTGTTGCCGTTCAGGACGTAATCAAAGTCGCCGCGGCTCGGGCTGATGTTGATGAAGTCAGCCTTCACGGTCGCGGCCGACGCCATCGCGGCCGAAGCGCTGAGCACGAGCGTCGCGACCGCGTGCTTCCAAGTGAACTTCCGCATGATCTCTCTCCTCCTCGGATGCAGGGCCGGTGCACCCCTCCAGGTGCCGCCGCCCCTTCCCCCCGGAACTCCTCGAGCCGGAAACGCCCGCTGCGTCGCTCGGCGTTGGGTTCTAGGTGGCAGGTCTCAGCGACTTCAATGCCCCCGGCGCGCACGAACGCCGGGTGCTGATACAAGTTGCGGAATCCGTCATTGACCTGATCTGTTTGCGGAACGCGCTCGAAAAACCGGTCGAAAATGAGGCGGCGGGCGGTGGGTTGAATTCTCGCTCGCACCCATTTCCGGGCGTACACTGGCGCGTCCTGATTGCGACCGCGGCATTCGGTGTCGCGGGGTCCCGGTGTGGAGAGCGGCGCACATGCAAGATCGCGGCCATCTGTTGACCGAACAGCGAAATCCATCTTCGCGCATGCTGGACCGCGCGACGATCGCCGAATGCGTCGCGCTGATGAACGCCGAGGACGCCGCGCTTCCCGCGGCGGTGGCGGCGGCCGCCGCCGACGTGACGCGCGCGATCGAGCTGGTCGTGGCGGCGTTCCGCGCCGGCGGCCGATTGATCTACGTCGGGGCCGGCACGAGCGGGCGGCTGGGCGTACTGGATGCGTCGGAGTGTCCGCCGACGTTTCTAAGCGATCCACGCATGGTGCAGGGAGTAATCGCCGGCGGATACGACGCGCTGCGCCGCGCGATTGAAGGAGCGGAGGACAACCCGCAGGATGGCGCGGCCGCGATGGACGAACGCGGCGTCGAGGCGCGTGACGTGGTGATGGGGATCACCACCGGCGGCACGACGCCATACGTGCACGGGGCGCTACGGCGGGCGCGCGAACGGGGCGCGAAGACGATCTTCTTCGCCTGTGTTGCGCGTGAGCATGTCCCGGACGATTGCGACGTCTCCATCCGCGTGGAGGTCGGACCGGAAGTCGTCACCGGCAGCACGCGCCTCAAGGCCGGAACAGCCACGAAGCTCGTGCTCAACATGATCACGACCATCAGCATGGTGCAGATCGGCAAGGTCTACCAGAACCTGATGATCGACGTGAACACGCGCGGCAACACCAAGCTGGTCGATCGCGGCACGCGCATGATCATGACCGTGACGGGGCTGGAGCGCACCGCCGCAGGACGGCTGCTGCAGGAGTCCGGCGGGCACGTCAAGACGGCGCTGGTGATGCACGCGCGCGGCGTCGGGCGCGAGGAGGCGCAGCGCTTGATCGACGCGCACGGCGGGCGAGTCGGGGAGATTCTGGACCGGCCGCAAGCACCGTAACCCACTACGTTGCCGGTCAGGTCGGGAAACAGCCCTCGGTCTGTAGCAGGATCAGGCAGTTGATGAACGGCTCGATGTCAAAGTTCGTCACTTCGCCGTCGCCGTCTACGTCCGTGCGGCACCGCCACGCCTGGAGTCCTTCGCGGGCGATGTACGCTTCGGGATCGACCAGCGCCTCGACGAACGCGTCGATGTCGAAGTTGTTCACGATACCGTCGCCGTTCAGATCCCCGCGCGGGAACGCCGTGCAGCCCTGCAGGCAATCCGGGATTCCGTCCTGGTTGCGATCCAGTGTGTCATGCTCGCCGGGGCAGGCGTCGAGGCAGTCGATCACGCCGTCGTTGTCGGAATCGCCGGGTTCCTCGATCATGCCGCAGCCGCACAACCCGGGGGCAATTTTGTTCGGGTCATCGGGACAGGCGTCGCAGCCGTCGCCGCGCCCGTCCTCATCGCGATCCGCCTGGTCGGCGTTCGGCACGAAGGGGCAGTTGTCCACCGCGTCCGGCCAGGAGTCGCGATCCGTGTCCACGCGATGCAGGATGGTCAACGCCGCGGACAGGGCCTGCGGGCAGGAACCGATCAGATTCGCACACTCCGGCGGCGATGGTGCTGCAACGCCGTTGTTGTTCAAGTCCAGCCAGGCGATTTCACTTGCCGCCCCGGGGCGATTCTCGCCCGGCTCATCCGGGCCCCATGCCAGCGGCGCCGCGCATGTCGCGCGCGTCAGCGTCCGCCCGCTCGGGTCGCCGGGGTCGAGCGTGTGCATCACGATCGTGTAGTGCCCAAATCCATCTACCGGCATTCGGATGGACGCCACGTCGCAGAGGTTGATCACGGCGAGGTAGAAACGAAGCCCGCCGCGGCAGTCGATCTCCGCTGAGGCCAGCCCGTCAAACGCGTCATTCGTGTCGCCATCGCCGGTGCGATCGACGTTGGCGGGCATGCGAAAAGCCAGGCCGGGGTAGACCGGCTGGCCGCCGGTCGGCGACGTCGCACCCGCCATGCAGTCGCCGTATCCCTCGCCCGTTCCGATGGCGATGACGCACGGTTCGCTGCTGCGGGTGACCACGTCGTCGCGCCCGTCATCGGGCGTGCCGCCGTCCGAGACGCAGGTCGAGCCGTTCACTCGCCAGAAGAATGCGAGTACAGCCGCTTCCGCCCGCACGCCCTCGCTGCCCGTGGCGGTCTGAAACCCCTGCGACCAGACCGGGATGCAGTCGTTGGCGCGGTTGCCATCCGCCCCAACGTCGAGCAGGCGACGGGCCGCCGGCGATGCGCCCGGCACGCAACTCGCCGCACCGACTAACTCGGCCGTGAAGCGGTCGATCTCCGCGCCGTCGAATGCCGGAATGTGTGCACACAGCCCGGATCCGCCGGCGATGCCGCCCGACGACGAGAGCATTGGCATCCAGTCCGTGGTCAGGCGGCCCGCTTCATCGAGATGGGCGTAGTGCGTCGGACGCAGGATCTCGAACTGATCCGAATTGGTGACGATGGCAGAGGGCGGAGCCGCCACGGCGACGAGTGCGGGAATCAGCGCGACGGCGGCGGTACACGCCCGGAGCTGGAGCGGGCGGCGGCGCCACCCTCCGCTTCGGGGCGCAACGCAACGACTCACGTCGGATTGACCGGCGTTGGCCGACGAAAGACGGAGTCTCTGGAAGGTGAGCCTGTGGTCCAATCCGGTTGTCCCCATCCGCAGCGTCACGACGATCCTGCCGGATCTCCCGTCTCCGTTGCGTACCGGGGCGCAACCGGCACGGCGCGTGCAGAGGCTTCAGGCGCGAACGGACGGAGCTAAGTCAATCCAGCGCACCGCATTATATGACCGCCCCAAACGCGATTTCCGCAAAAAAGCGGTTCAGAAGGACCGGACGTGACAGCCCGGAGCCACGCCGTTCGCGCGTTAGCGGGCGTCAGGCAGTGGCGCCTCGCGATTCCATTGCACCCGCTGTGCAAGCGGGATGCGCGGCAGGTCCGGGACGGTGCAGTCTTCCGCCGGGTACCCCACCGGAATCAGTAGAAACGGCTTCTCATTATCGGGCCTGCCACAGATCTCGCGAAGAAAGCCCATCGGGCTGGGGGTGTGGGTGAGCGTTGCCAGGCCCAGCATGTGTGCCGCTGCAATCAGCAGCCCGCACGCCAGCCCGGTGCTCTCGTTGGGATAGTAGTTCTTGCGGCGCTTGTCGCCGACCGGCTCCCAGTCGATTCGGAACACAACGATCAGCCACGGCGCAACGTCGAGGAACGGCTTGCGGCAGTCGGTCCCGATCGGTTCCAGCGCGTCGAGCCACTCCTGCGGCATTCTCCGTTCGTAGCTCTCGCGCTCTTCCTTCTCCGCGGCAATGCGAATCTCGCGCTTGATTCGGGGATCATCAATTGCGACAAAGCGCCAGGGACGCAAATTGGCGCCGCTCGGCGCTGTGTGCGCGATTTCGAGTATCCGTTCGATGAGGTTGCGCGGCACTTCGCGCGGGGAGAACGCCCGACAGCTTCGGCGGGCGGAGAACTCGCTGTGCAGCGCAGCGGCGCGCTCCAACTGCTGAGCGAGCGTACGCGGGGCCAGCGAATAGGGCACCTGCGGAGCAGGCATCGGGCACTCTGATGATCCGGCGGGTCTAGTGATTGCGTCCGCGCGCGGCCGCGAAGCCGGTCAGCGCCACCAATTGCACGACGCCGGCAAATGCGAGCCGCGTGTACATCGTGCCCGTCGCGCCGACCAGCGCCCATTCCGCGACGGCCATCGCGAGCAGGCCCGCCGCGACCAGTTGGGCCAGTCCGCCGGCGACGCGACCGAGGGAAAGCTCCTCATATTGTGATTCGCGCGCCGCCCGGGCGATACGATCACGGATGTCGCGGAGAAGCTCTTCGCAGCGATCCAGCCGGGCTTCGGGCGTGTCCGGCGCGTCGCCTTCCGGGCGATTCAGGTGCGGGTCCGACATACCGGCTTCTCCGCAGCGCCCGTGTTTGGGGGCTGATCGATCGTGTCCACCACGAGCTGGCGCAGCAGCGGCAGCAGCAATTCGTGCGGCCCGGTGATCTCGTGCCCGTGACCGGCCACCACCGGGCGGCGAAGCACGTTTTGTGTCGGCCGATAGTGCCGGAGCATGTCGAGATTGGCGGTGTGCATGCCGTCGAGCGCGCATCCGAGGTTTCGCGCGACCGACACGGCCTTGAGAAACACCTCGGGCATGATGACCGCTGAGCCGACGTTCAGAAAAACGCCGCCGTCCGGATGCGGCGGTTCGGCGCCAAGCTGCGCCACCACGGCGCAGAACTCGCGAAAATCCGCCAGGGTCGCCGCTCCGATCGCCGCGCCGTCGGCCTCAGCGCTCATGTGAACCGTGTCCGTTCCGATCGCGACGTGCACGGTGGCGGGGATGTCCGCCTGTGCCGCCGCGGCAAAGATGCTGTGCTCGGTGTGAGGCGCGCCGCTGTCCAGGATCAGCCGCCCCAATGCGCGACCCAGCCCGAGCGAGGCGCCGGCGCGCGCCGCCGCATTCATCTGGTCGAGCGTCTCGCGCACCATGCCGAAGGAACCGTCGCGAATCGTGTCGGCGACTTCCTCGCTCGTTTCCCCCGTTTGCGACAGCTCGAGGTCATGAATCGCGCCTGAGCCGTTGGTCGCAACAGCGGTGACGATCCCGCGCCGGATCAGGTCGATGATCAGTGGGCCGCAGCCGGTTTTGACGACGTGGCCGCCGAAGGCCAGCAGCACGGGGCGTCCGGCGCGCCGCGCGGCAACCATGGCCGCGGCCAGTCGTCGCAGCTCGCGCGTGGCCAGGAAGTCCGGCAGCGCGGCGGCCCACTCGCCGAAGGAGCAGCGGGTGGGGCTTGGCCGGGCCAGTGCGGCGACATCGACCTTGTGCGCCCGCGCTGCGCGGGAGCGCAGGCGCAGGCGGGAAAAGTCGAGCGGCGCGAAACGACCGGGCATTTCAGCGATTTCCAGTTAGAGCATTAGATCATAACTCGCGGGACACGGCCCGCCGAAGCAGCGCCAGCAGCGCGCCTCCAGTATCGAGCAGGCGCGCCTCAACGTCCAGCCGCAGCAGTCCGGCCGCCGGGGCCGGTGGCCAGAGCGGTGCAAGCTTCACCCAGTCCTTGCGGGTCGTCACGACGGCGGTTGCGCCGCGTTGAGATGCATCGCGCACCAGCCCCTCCACGTCGCGGACGGTGTATCGGTGATGGTCACGGAACCGCCGGATCGTGATCGGACGGGCGCCGCAGTCGCGCAGCAGCGCCTCAAACGTGACCGGGTTTCCAATGCCGCAGACGGCCAGCACGCTCATCTGCGATGCGGCATGGGGCGGGTGAGCGTCGCTGCCGACTCCGCGCAGCCCCAAAGCGCGAACCTCGGAGCGGATGCACACCGCCTGTGGCGCCAGTTTCCCAACGCGCTGTTCGATTTCCGCGCAGCGCGCGTCGGCGGTCTGATTCGCGCGGGTGATGATGACCGCCTGCGCGCGGCGAAGGCTGCTGAGCGGCTCGCGCAGGCGGCCCGCCGGCAGCAGTCGCTCTCCGCCCCAGGGAGCCAGCGCGTCGATCAGCACGATGTCCAGATCGCGCGCCAGTCGGCGATGCTGAAAGCCGTCATCCAGCACGATGCACTGGGCGCCATGCTCAGCCGCGGCGTCACGTGCTCCGCGAACACGATCGGGGTTCACAATCACCGGAGTGTCCGGAAGCGCTTCCTGGTACTCGAGTACCTCATCGGCGGTCTGGCCGGCCGCAGCGGCGTACCCGCGCGTGACGACAGCGGCGCGCACCCCGATGCCGCGCAGGCGCCGGACGATCTCCATGACCACCGGTGTCTTGCCGGTGCCGCCGACGGTGAGATTGCCGACGCTGATGACCGGCACCGGCGCGCGAATCACGGCGCTGCGCCCGCGGTCGTATCGGCGGTTGCGCAACGCGACGGCCGCCCCGTAGATGGCGGCGGCGGGCGACAACAGCGTGGCGACAAATCGACCGGATTGGGTCAAGGCGGACTCGCGTCAGTTCGGAGGCGGACGAGATTTCCTCGGTCAGGGGTTGAGCGGCCGCGGCGGCTCAAAGCGCACCGACCGGCCGGTCTGCACGCTTTCCCGCTCGCGTTCCAGCAGCGTTGCGACGGCATGGGCGTCGTGCAAGGCCGGCAGGTCGCTGCGGGGCCGCCGCCCGGCCAGCACGGCCATCAGGGCGCGGATCTCATTCTCCCAGCCGCTCCGCGGTTCCAACTTGATCGGGACGGTCTTCCCGCCGCGGCTGATGCGCAGCTGTTCGTCGCGACCGGAATCGAATTCCGCGGTCGCCTCGTCAAAGGCGACCACAAATCTCATGCGAAACGGCCAGCCGCCGCGATGATCCCACGCGCCTTCGGCCACGACGTGCGCCGGACCATTGGAGAAGCGGTAGATCGTGGTGACGTGATCAAGGCTGCCACCACTCATCACGCTTGCAGGATCGCCGAAGCATGCCCGCACGAAATCGGCGTCGTGCGTGTGCAGATCGACCAGCGCGCCGCCGGTGAGCGCGTCGTCCGCGTAGGTCTCGGACCACGTCGGCCGCGATCCGAGTCGACCGAACACGGCGCTGTGAACCGGGCCGAGTGAGCCGTTGCGGATGAACTCCAGCAGTGTGTCCCATCCCGGCCAGAAACGCATGCAGAAGCCGGGCATCACGATCCGGTCCGGCCGTGCCGCGGCCTCGCGGAGCAGCGGCTCGGCGTCGGCGGCGCGCAGGCACAAGGGCTTTTCCACGAGTACGTGCTTTCCCGCGCGCAGCGCGCGGCAGGCGACTTCCACGTGCGTCGCGGTCGGCGTGCAGATGCTGACCAGCGAAATGGCCGGATCGTCGAGCAGGTCGTTGAGCGAGGAGCAATGGCGCACGCCGGCGGGATCGGCGTCAGCATCGCCGCGCTGGGATTCGAGGTTGCCCGTGACGGCGATGTCCGCAGCGCCTTTCGAATCCAGCAGGCGCGGGTCATAGACCGCCCGCACCTCGCAGCCGAAGCCGTCGCGCGCCCCTCGACGATAGGCTGCCAGGTGCGCTGAGCCGATGAACCCCAGCCCGATGACGCCGACGCCGATCGTCTCCCCCGTGCTCACGACTTCGCGCCCTTCGTGGAATCGAGCAATGATGAGACCAGGTCGCGGGCGATCCGGGCGTCGGCAATGCGCACATCACCGCCTTCGCGCTCGATCATCAGATCGCAGGCGGGCAGGCGGCGGGCGACCACCGCGATGAAGCGCGGCCACGGCACCGCTCCGCTCCCCACCGGCGTCTCGGTGCCCCACTCACCGGGGGACGCCGACGGCGTTGCGTCCTTGATGTGCACCTGTCGCACCAGCGGGAGCAGCAGATCCAGTGCCGCCATCGGCTCGCCGACGCCGTAGAGCAGGATATTGGCGGGGTCGAAGTTCAGCCCCACGTCGGCGCGCCCGAGCGTTTCGATGAATCGTCGCAATTCCGCAGGATCGTCCATGCCGGTTTCCAGCGCGATGGATGCCCCGACCTGCGCGAACGCATCGGCCACTTCACAGGTGCGTCGCGCCAGCGTGCCGCCGTCGCGCTGGTCGATCAGGCCGCCGTGCAGCGTGACCAGCCGAAGGCCGAGTTCGCCGGCGATGCGCGCATTCTCGGCGGCGGCTTTGCGGTTGGCTTCCCAGGTCTCGTCCGGCCGCAATCCGCCGGTCCGCTGAATCGCCGCGATCGTCGAATAGTCCTCGCTTGCCGGAGCCATCATGCCGGACGCGACCGTGATCCCCGCGTTCGTTAGTGCGCGTCGCGTGGCGTCGAGCGACCATGCGCCCGTGCGTATCGGATCCAGCGCGAGTTGGACGCGATTCACGCCGACGGCCCGCACGCTCGCGGCGAGGTCGGCAGGACTCGCCGGTTGCAGCGACCAGGAGCAGACACCGAGCGGATTCATGGCGGCGAATTGTAACCGTGCGCTGCGTTCGTGCCGCGGACGGGGGCGTGCGGGGCGGCGCTAACTATGCAGCCGAGGCGTCGTCCGCGACCAGCCCGCGATTGCGCCGCACGCCGTTGCGTCGCAGTGTCTCGAAGAAACGCTCGCGCCGCGCCTGCACGAAATCCGGCTCATAGACGCGCCGCGCCAGGTCGATCAAGCCCTGTCGCAACGCGGCGGACGACATGCGCCGCGGCACGAAGTTCACGTCGAAGAGTGTGCACTTGTGCCAGGCGCCCGGCTCCAGGATGCGCCCCTCGGCCAACAGTCGATCATAGAGCGGCGTGCCGGGGAAGGGCGTGAGCACGGTGAGCTGCGCCTCGAACAGGTCGGTGCGGTCGATGAAGTCATGAATCGCGTCGAAAACGGACTCATCGTCACCGTCGAGGCCCAGAATGAAGCAGCCGTTGACGGTGACGCCGCGCGCCTGAATCGCGCGCACGGCGGCGGCGTAGTCCGGTTGCCGGAGCTGCTTGAAGTTGCGGCGCAGCTCGATGCCGCCCGTGCCGTCCGGAGTCGGCGATTCCAGTCCGATCAGCACCTGGCGGCAACCGCTCTCGCGCAGCAGGTCGAGCAGCTCGGGATCATCGGCGATGGAGATGTCCGCTTCGGTGAACCAGCGGACGTCTTCGTCTGCCAGGGCGCGCAGCAGCCGTTTGTAATGGCCGCGCATCGCGAAGCTGTTGTCGTCGGCGAATTCGATGAACGCGCCGGGGCGCAGCTCGCGGATGCGCCGAATTTCGGCGATGACGTTCTCCACCGGCTTCACCGCGTATCCCGGCGTGAGCAGGATGGAGCTGGCGCAGAAGTCGCAGCGATGCGGACAGCCGCGCGAGGTCTGCACGGTGAGACGGTTGTAGCGGTGGATGTCCAGCAGGTCGTAGCGCGGCGTGGGGGCGATCGCAAGATCGTAGTATTTCCCCGCGGGCGGCGCGTAGCGAGCGGCCGGCCGCCCGTCCGCGGCGTCGCGGATGAAGTCCGCCCAGGTCAGTTCGCCCTCGCCGATGATGACGGTCGTGGCGTGCACGGCGGCCTCATCGGGCAGGCGCGAGACGTGCAGCCCGCCCATGACGACGATCGCACCCTGCGCGCGGTAGTGGTCGGCCACGCGGTAGGCGTCTGCCACCTGCGCCGTGAACGTGCTGATCGCGACCACGTCAAAGCCCCCGGGCAGTTCGCCGGCGCTTTGCAGGTCGTGAATCTCGTGGTACTTCAGTTCATGGTCCGCCGGCGTCAGCGCGGCCAGCGTGAGCAGCGAAAGGCTCGGCATCGAGGCGACGACGCGGCTGCGCTCGACCACGCCAGGCAGCGTCAATCCCAGTGCCATCAGCTCGGGGTCCGCGGCGCGGATGCCGCTCATCGCGATCAGGCCGATTCGCATGGGCAGCTCCGCGCCCCCGTGGGCGGATAGGAGGGTTCGCGGCGGTTCACACGCCGCGCAACAGCCCCGCACATACTGAGTATACGCCGCCGATCAACAGGGCCACCGGCAGCACGAACAGGTGCCGCAGTCCGACGCGCCACGCCGTCAGCACACAGCAGGCCGGCATGGCGACGTTTCCCAGCAGCAGGCACCATTGGGCGATGGAAAGCTCGTTGTCGCTAAGGACCAGGCGCCCGGCACTCTGGACGAACAACACGTTCAGCATTCCGAGCGCCAGCAACGCGATGTGCCCCAGCCGCACCATGCGGCGCGGCAGCGAGCCATAACCACCCAGAAACGCGGGGTCGTGGAACCGCATTCCCAGCAGCGCGCCGGAAATCATGCCCAGCAGAACGGACACCCACCCGGCCAGTTCGTTGAAGACCAGCGGCATGGCCGAATGCTACCGCGACGCCAGCGCGGTTGCCCCGACGGCCGACAGCTCTTCGGCGATTAGCGCGGCTACGTCGGCGACTGTGCGCACGTCGGCGGCCCGCTCGTCCGAGACTCGAACGCCAAACTCCTCCTCGATGGTCATCACGAATTCGACCTGATCGAGGCTGTCAAAGTGCAGGTCGTTGCAGAGGTGCGTATCGTCGCGGACCGTGCGGGGATCGACGTTGGCCTGCGCGGCGGCGATCCGGGCGACGCGCTGCTCCACGTGCGTCGGATGGGCGGGCGGCGTCATAGGGACTCCTTCAACGGAATGAAACTACTCCGTCCGGGAGTCTTACCATCGGCAGCATCGGGGGTTGCGGAGCGATCGAATAATGGAGCCGGTCCGACAGTTTACGACAATGGGCGGGGCAGGGCGTCCGATCAGCGGGCGTCGGGCGACATCGGAGTCCCGCCGTCGTAGTGCAGCCAGGGCGAACCCTTCCGGCAGAAGAGGATGTCGCTCTGGAGCAGATCGCCGTTGCGCGCGTCCACGTGGTATGTGCAGATATCGAAGACAGCAAAACCCCACTCGGCCAGCTGGGCGATCACGTCATGGGCCAGCGGATTTCCGACGTAGGCCTCGCGGAAGGAGACCTCCAGCAGGATCACCTCGGTGGTCGCCAGGCAGCGCTGTCCGCCGCGCAGGACACGCAGTTCATATCCCTGCACATCGGCCTTGAGGAACTGCGGCGGGTCGAGGTCGGGCGTGTCCAGGAATGAATCAAGCGTCCGGACTGGGACGGTGACGGTATTCGATTGGTCAAAAACGTCACTCCTGAGGAAGCTCGAGCGCATTCCGTCGGAAAAGAGCGTCAATTCGCCGATGGCGTCGCTCACGCCGGCGTGCACGAAGCGGCAATTGGCGTGTTCCGAGCACAGCCGCTGCAAATATTGCGCGTTCTCCGGCAGCGGATCGATCAGCAGGTAGCGGGCACGGGGAAAGAGTTGCAGGCAATGCCGCGTCCAGGCCCCCCGAAACGCGCCGGCGTCCACAATCTGCGCCGGATTGAAGCCGAGTTCAGCAAGCCGCGCCAGCGGCGCCCATTCGCCGCGCGGCCCCCAGCGCACGTTGACCATCCGCACGCCGAGCGGCGACAGAAGCCGATTAATCGCGTCCTTCCACGACACAGCAGCTCCGAACCGGCAATCGGGTTTCCAGGCGGCAAGTGCATCGGCAGTCGCCCAGCCGTCCTCGAAGATATCCGACGCTCCCTGCACTGACCAGAACGATGGGAGGTTGCGTTATCCCGCCTGGCGGCGTCCTGCCGGGCGCGAGGGTCCGGTTGTGTTTGACACTCGCGCCGCGAGCCTGCTGAATTATCGGCGATCGGCCGCGCTCGGGATTCGCGTCGGCGGTCGGACTGCAAAGGCCGATACGGGCGTGGCGGGGCACGACGCTTCCGCCTGTCGAAGCAACGAAGGGGGACCGATGCAGGACGCGACGGCGAAGCTTGAAATCTCGGAACTAGGCGACAGTTGCTTGTTGATGCGCTGCTGCGGCGGCCTCTCCTGGGAGGATCGGTCGCTGCTGGCCGAGCGGATGAGCGCGGCCGCGAGCGGGCGATCGCGCTGGCCGGACGTGATCCTCGACCTCTGCGCCGTGGAATTCGTGAACTCGGCGGGAATCGGGGCGTTGTTCCAACTGGCGCAACGCGTGCGTTCGGGTGGCGGGAAGCTGCTGCTGGCCGCGGTGCCGCCGGTATTTCTGCGCATGTTCCGCATGGCGGGGCTGGATCGCCTGGCATCGCTCAATGACAGCGTCGCGGCGGCGGCCGATCGGATCGGCGCGGGGGCGGAGTGGGGCCTGGCAAGTTCAGGCGGCGACGGCGGGGCAGTGCATTAGCGTGGACTCGGAAACGGCGTGCCGCCTCGGGCTACGCCACTGCCCTGAGAACAGGGGAGGTTGTAGGAGTGCGCCGCGGTTGAAGCAGCCGAGGCACACCACACGGTGTCCGAAACCGCTCCAGGACACACGAGACAGGGAGGGCGAGCAAGGTGCAACAGACGCTGATTTCCCCGGTTTCGCGCGAATCGAGCGCGGAACGCGGCAAGATGTCACCCGCCGCCGCACGTGTCGATTCGCCACCGTCCGGCGGCGTTCGGGCCGGCGGCCGCCTGTTCGACGCGCATGACTTCTGCGTGGCGGAACTCCCGGTGCCGGAGATCTGGGATCGAATCAGCGGGATCGCGGTGCGCGAGCAGGCCAGCGACGTTCACGTGACCGCGCAGCGCGACGGAGCGCCGTTGGCGCTGCGGCTCGATGGGCGGCTGTATGGGCAGGGCGCGCTGATCGGCGACATCGGGCAGCGGCTGGTGAACCACGTCAAGGTGTTGGCGAGGCTGGACGTGAGCGAGCGCCGGCGGCCGCAGGATGGGAGCCTGCGCTGCGAAGTGGACGGTCGGCCGGTGGACCTGCGGATCAGCACGCTGCCGACGATTCACGGCGAGGATCTTTCCGTTCGAATCCTGGATCGCGCCTCGGGGCTGATGCGCGTCGCGCAGCTCGGGGCGACGGCTTCGCAGACGGCGCAGATCAACGGGCTGCTGACCTGTCCGAGCGGGCTGATCCTGGTGAGCGGCTCGACCGGCGCGGGCAAGACGACCACGCTTTACGCGCTGGTCCAGCAACTCGCGGATGGATCGCGAAAGATCGTGACGATCGAAGACCCGGTGGAGTATGACCTGCCGGGGGTGAGCCAGTCGGCGGTGTGCGCGCGGCTGGGTCTGGACTACGCTACGCTGCTGCGCAGCGTTCTGCGGCAGGATCCGAACATTATCATGCTCGGCGAGATTCGCGACGCGCAGACGGCCGCGACGGTCGTGCGGGCGGCGAACAGCGGACGGATGGTGCTGGCGACGTCACACGCGACCAGCGCGGCGGCGGCGGTGGAGAGCCTGACGGCGCTGGGGGCGCACCCGTATTACGTCGCCCGGGCGCTTCGCGGAGTGATTTCGCAGACGCTGGTGCGCCGGCTGTGCCGGTATTGTGCGGAGCGGCTCGATGAGACGGTGGACGAGCCGATCTTCACGGACGTTCGCACGCTGTTGTCGCCGGGAGAGACGCCGGCGCTGTCCATGGCGCGCGGCTGCGGGCATTGTCGTCACACCGGCTATCGCGAGCGGGTGGGCGTCTTCGAGGTGATGACCGTGTCGGATGAGCTGCGGCGCGGGATCACCGAAGCAATGCCCGCAGCGCGGATTCACGAGATCGCGCGGTCCGAGGGAATGATCCCGATCGCTGACGCCGCGCGGCTCGCGGCGCTGCGCGGCATGACCACCATCGAAGAGCTGCTCTCCAACATCAGCGAGGATTGAAGGCGCGCGCCGGCGTACCGCTTGTGCGTCCCACCGTGAAGGTGCAGCGGGGATACCGCGCGGCATGGGACGATTGCGGGAGCCGATCCGCCAATTACGCGCGAACACACCGAAACGCGAGGAAGAGCGGGATCTCGGTCGCGGCGCGATTCTCGGCGCGGGCCCGCGGTCCGCTGTCGGCGCGGCGATGCGAACACAACTCCCGCGCCGCATTCACCATCAGGCCGGCGGACCCCAGCAGGGTCAGATACTCGGCCAGCGGACGATGATGAAAGACGGTCTGCGCGCCGGGCGCGCGGCGCGGCGCGGTGGAGATCGGCACATCCAGCGGCGTGGCATACCGGTCGATACGCCGGTATTGCGACTTCTTCTCGTCATCCCAGCCCCAGCCGGATTGACGCGGAATGCGAAAGCAGGGATGCATCATCACGATCGCGGCGCGGCCGCCCGGCCGCAGAGACGCCGCGAGAGACGCAAACAGTCCCCCCGGCTGGTCCACGTCCTGCACGGCCATCAGGCACGCGCCGGCATCGAACGAGCCATCGGCCCAGGGACCGGGGTGGCGCACGTCCGCGGCTTCAAATCGAACGGCGCCGGATCCGGCGGTGCGCTGGCGTGCCGCCTCGATCAGGCGCGGGCTGGCGTCCACGCCCAGCACCGCTGACGCGCCGGCCGTCAACGCGGCTCGAGCAAAGACGCCCTGACCGCAACAGAGGTCGATTACGCGCTCGCCAGCGCGCAGCGCCAGCAACTCCAGCGCGGCGGGCAGGATCAGCCGCTGGTGATAGTCCGCGCCGTCGTCGCCGATCATGCGGTCGTACCACTCTGCGACGTGGTCCCAGCCGCGCTCGGGTTGCCGACGTGCGCGTTTGTCGCGCGAGGGTTCGATGCCGTGTGGGGCGGGCGTGCCCGGGCCAGGTCGCGGGCGCGGTGCGGAAGTGTGTGCCGGGCGGGGCGCCGCGCCGCGATCGCGCCGGCGGCCGGAATCGGGACGTTCGGGCTTTCCGAATGGGCGGGTCAATGGGGTATCAGCATCGGCTGCGTGGCGTTCGTCGCGTGGCGGCGGATCGACCGGCTCACTCCTCGTCGCCCTTTCCTGCCTCCGCCTCCTGCGATTCGCCCATGCCGAACTTGTCGAGGTGCAGTTCGAGCTTGAGCAGGTCGTCGCCCGCGAGGCGCGCCAGCTGCAGCAGCTGCGTCATGGTGGAGACCTCCTCCACCTGCTCATCGACGTACCATTGCAGGAAACTGCGGGTGGACCAGTCGCGCTCCTGCTCGGCCAGCGAGACGAGGTCGTGGATCTGGCGCGTGACTTTCAGTTCGTGGTTCAGGGCGGCTTCGACCGTTGCCGCCACGCTGGGGTAGTGCATCGGCGGCTCGGCCAGCGCGCCGATCCGCGCCTTTGCACCGACGTCGAGAACGTAGTCGAGAATCTTGAGGCCGTGCATCCGCTCCTCCTCCGTCTGCTTGCGGAAGAAGGCGGCGAGCACATTCAGTCCCAGGTCCTTCAGGTAACAGGACATGGCGAGGTAGGTCTGCGACGCGCCCAATTCGTTTGTGACCTGCTCGTTCAGGGCCGCGTTGACCTTTTCCGAGATCATCATGAGCGGGATCCTCCCAATATTCGGGCCGCGATCATTCCATCTTATCAGCGGGATTCGAGGCGGGCGCGCCGGCGAACGCGGATTCCGAGGTGCGCGCGACGACGGAATCACCGCCGCGCCACCCGGGGCGGTCCGTGGGCTACTCCCCCCGCCTCGCGCGCGCTGCCGCCCTTCGCTCGTCGTATACGTCTTCGGCCTCTGCGCGGCGAGCGTACAGCGGCACGATTTCGTGCGGGGCGAGCACGCGTCCGGCGGCCAGTCGCTCGGAGGCCAACCGTACCAGGTGTCCCATTCGAGGGGTGGCGGCAAGTTCGTCGCCGACGGCGATGCCTGCCGCTTCCAGCGTGGCGCGATGGCGGAGCGCCGCCGGCCCGATTGCCAGCACCGGGCGCATGGACGGCTGGAGCGCCATGGAACGATCGGTTTTGTCGCCGAAGGTCGCGGCAATGTCGTCCACCGTTCGCATTCGCACCGGATCGGATTCTCGCCAGCCGGAATCGCTCGGTCGATAGCACGTGACGAAAGCGTGCCCGAGCTTGGCGTCGAATAGCACAAGCATGGTGCGGTGATTGCCGGCCGGAGGAGGATGCGCCGCCGCGAGAACGTCCGCGCTGGGTACCGCTACAACGCGACAATCCAGGACAGATTGCGCCATCCGGGCGATCGTCGCGGCAATTCGCAACCCGGTGAAGCTGCCTGGTCCCTGGGAATAGGCGATTGCGCCAAGGTCTTGAGGCGCGGCGCCGGCGGCGCGCAGCAGGTCGCGCATGGCGGGCAGCAGGGCGGAACCGTTCCGCTGGTCGCGAGGAAACGCGGTCTCTGCCATCAGCTTCGCGTCTGCAATACGGGCGAGGGCGGCGTTTCCGCCGACGCCGGAGGTGTCGATGGCGAGTAGCAATGGGGCTGGTTCCATCGATGGGCGCCTGCCAATGCGAGAGGAGGGATTCGAACCCTCATGGGTTGCCCCGCCAGATCCTAAGTCTGGTGCGTATGCCAATTCCGCCACTCTCGCGGGACAGAGGATCATACCGACGCGCGTGCCGGGCGGAACCGTTCGATTTCGCGGAAAGAGGCCGCCCGGCTGGTACAATGACCCATTCGACTTCGACCCCATGTCCGGGTCGCGACGCGGAGGGCGGCGCGCCGAGGTTTGGGTGATCGAACGCGGATTACGTCCGGGCGAATCGGCCGGGCGGGGAAGGACCGCGGGTTGGACGCACGATTCATCCGGATATCCGGCGCACGACAGCACAACCTCCGCAACCTGACGCTGGAGATTCCGCGCGACCGCCTGGTCGTGATCACGGGTCTGTCGGGTTCGGGTAAGAGCAGCCTGGCGTTTGACACGATTTACGCGGAGGGGCAGCGGAAGTACGTCGAGTCGCTCTCGGTACATGCGCGACACTTCCTGGAGCAGCTCGCCAAGCCCGACGTCGACCACATCGAGGGATTGCCGCCGACACTGGCGATTGAGCAGCGGGCGACCGCGGCCAGCCCGCGATCTACGGTTGCCACCACGACCGAGATTTACGACTTCCTGCGGCTGCTCTTTGCGCGGGTGGGGCGGCCGCATTGCCCGCTGTGCGGCAATCCCATCGAGCGCCGCACCGTGGACCAGATGGTGGATGCGGTGCTGGCGGGCGGCGAAGGCGCGGCGGGGCGCGCGGTGGACGGCGACGATCGGGTGATGATTCTTGCGCCGCTGGCCCGGGGCGGGGATGCACGGGCTGCGCTTCGGCGGATCCAGCGCGAGGGATTTGTGCGGGCGCGGCTGGACGGCAGGCTGTGCGAGGTGCAGGACGCGGCCGACAGCGCGGCGGGGGGGGCGCAGCAGATCGACGTGGTGGTGGACCGGATCGCGCTGCGGGCGGAATCGCGCAGCCGGCTGACCGATGCCCTGGAACTCGGCCTGACGCTGGGCGAGGGGCGGGTGATCGTCAGCCGGGCCGTGATGAACGGCAACGGGCGCAGCGCCCGGGAAGCGCCGACGGCCTGGGCCGACGAAGTGTTCAGCGACCGGCACGCCTGCACGACTTGCGACGTGGCCGTTGCGGATATTTCACCTCGGGCGTTTTCGTTCAACTCGCCCTATGGAGCTTGTGAGAAGTGCGGCGGGCTGGGGACGATCCTGGCGGTCGACGCAGAGCTGATCGTGCCGGACGATCAGAAATCGCTGCTGGGCGGGGCGGTCGCGCCGTGGGGTTCTTCGCGGAAGAGCGCTGCGGGCGTGTATACGCGGTTGGTGAAATCGCTGTGTGCGGCGCTGGAGGTCGATGAGGATGCGCCGTTCCGCGATCTGCCGGCCGAGCTCAAGCGCATCGTGCTGCACGGCACGACGCCGGCGGACGTGAAGCGCTACGGTGTCGAACTGGAGGGGGCGATTCCGAATGTGGAGCGGCGGTTGCGGGCGGGCGGGCCGGAGGCGAAATCGTCTCGCTGGGCGGCGTTTCAATCGCAGCGACAATGCCCGTCCTGCGGCGGCGCGCGGCTGCAACCGGCGGCGCTGGCGGTGCGGATCGGCGAGCACAATATTGCCTCGCTCTGCCGCCTGACGATCGGGGCGGCGCACCAACTGTTCGGGGCGATGTCGTTTGAGGGAGAGGCGGCGGCGATCTCGGAGCCGATCCTGCGCGAAGTGCGGCAGCGCCTGCGATTCCTGAATGACGTCGGGCTGGAGTATCTGACGCTCGACCGCGCCAGTGCGACGCTTTCCGGCGGCGAGGCGCAGCGGATCCGTCTGGCGACGCAGTTGGGAAGCGGGTTGGTTGGGGTGTGCTACGTGTTGGACGAGCCGACCATCGGCCTGCACCAGCGCGATAATGAAAAGCTGCTGGCGGCCATCCGGCGGCTGACCGACATCGGGAATACCGTGATCGTGGTGGAGCACGATGAGGACGTGATCCGCGCAGCCGACTGGCTGATCGACGTCGGTCCCGGCGCCGGTCTGCACGGCGGGCGGATTCTCGCCCAGGGACCGGCCAGGGAATCGCTGGCGAATCCGGCTTCGCTGACGGGGCGGTTTCTGACGCGTGAGTTTTCGATCCCGCTGCCGGAGTCGCGCCGCGCGATTCGCCGCGCGGAGTGCATCGAGGTGCGCGGGGCGGTGGAGAACAACCTCCGCGGGATCGACGTGCGGTTTCCGCTGGGGGTGTTGTGCGCGGTGACGGGCGTCAGCGGAGCGGGCAAGAGCACGCTGGTATCGCAGATTTTGCTGCCCGCGCTGCGGCGGCGGATTGCGGGCGGCGGTGTGGCCGGGGAGCGCGTCGGCGCGCACGATCGCATCATCGGGGCGAATCGCATCGACCGGATCATCGAGATTGATCAGACCCCGATCGGTCGCACCCCGCGCAGTAATCCAGCCACGTTCACGGGCGTGTTCGACGAGATCCGGCGGCTGTACGCCCGGACGCGCGAGGCGCGGATCCGCGGCTACGACGCCAGCCGGTTCTCCTTCAACGCACGCGGCGGGCGGTGCGAGGCGTGCCAGGGGCAGGGTACGCGGCGGATCGAGATGCACTTCCTCCCGGACGTGTTTGTAGAGTGTCAGGAGTGCAAGGGTTCTCGCTACAACCGCGAGACGTCGGAGATTCGCTATCGCGGGAAGTCCATCGCGGACGTGCTGTCGATGCGGGTGGAGGACGCCCTGCAATTCTTCGACAGCTTCGCGAAGATCAAGCAGGGGTTGCGCACGCTGGCGGACGTGGGGCTTTCCTACATACAGCTCGGCCAGCCATCGAACACGCTTTCGGGGGGCGAGGCGCAGCGCGTGAAGCTTGCGGCGGAGCTGTGCAAGTCTGCCGGGGCGCGGCTTGTCGGCGAGGACGGTGCGTCGGCGGCGCTGGCGTCGCAGCGCTTTCGCAGCGGTGGGCAGACGCTGTACGTGCTGGATGAGCCGACTACCGGGCTGCACTTCGCCGACATCCAGATGCTGCTGGCGGTGCTGAATCGGCTGGTGGACATGGGCAACACGGTGCTGGTGGTGGAGCACAACCTGGACGTCATCAAGTGCGCCGACTGGGTGATTGACCTCGGGCCGGACGGGGGCGAGGGCGGCGGGCGGCTGGTGGCGGAGGGGACACCCGAGCAGGTGGCGGGGGTGCGGGGGAGCCACACGGGGCGGTTCCTGGCGGCCAAGCTGGGGCGGGAGCGGAAGTAGGCGGCAGCCGACCCGCGGGACGGCGGGATCGGAACTGGCCGGGGTGGGCGGGCATATCGGCGGCGGCCGGGGCCGGAATCCGCTTTGTCGGCGCCGCGCTGCAATGGTGGGGGCTACCGGCGACGTTTGGTACTAGACGCGGATTCCGCGACCGCACGGTCGGTCTGTTCGGAGGGTCATCCGCGTTCCGCCGTCGCGGCGGTTCCAGGAGAATCGGAATGATGTCGTTTCGAAGCGTCGTCGCGCTGACGGCGGTCGGGTTCGCGCTGTGGGCGGTCGCTTCGCCGGCCCATGCAACGTTCCACTTCATGCAAATTGAACAGGTGGTCGGCGGTGTGGGCGGAAACACCGCAGCCCAAGCGATCCAGTTGCGGATGCGGTCAGGTTCTCAAAACTTCGTTTCGCAATCGCGCATCCGGGCTTTCGACGCCACCGGTGCGAACCCGGTGATCATTATTAATATCGCCTCGGACGTACCCAACGGGCTGCTCGGCGACCGGGTGCTGATCACGACGGCGGCGTTCAACTCGCTGACCAGCCCGACCTGCGTCCCGAATTTCACCATGACCAACCCGATCCCGGCGTCGTATCTGGCGGCCGGGTCGCTCACATTTGAGGATGACAGCGGGATCATCTACTGGCGGCTCAGTTGGGGCGGTGCGGCCTATACGGGCAGCAACACCGGATCGCCGACGAACGATGCGAACGGCAATTTTGGGCCGCCGTTCGGAAGTGCCCTGCCGACCGCCGGGGCGTCATCGCTGCGCTTCAACGGCACCGCGTCGGCGCTGAGCACGACCAATCTCGCCGACTACTCGATCACCGCCGGCGCGGCAGTGATGACGAACAACGCCCGCAACAGCTTCACCATCACGCTCGGCGCCTGCTGTCCGGCCGCTGGCGGCTGCACCGAATTTCAGTCGGCGGCGGTGTGCATGGCCTCCGGCGGTGTGTACCAGGGCAACGGGACCAGTTGTGCCTCCGCGCCCTGCGCGCCGACGACCGGCGCCTGCTGCCTGCCGAATGGCTCGTGCCTGGCGGACCAGACGGCGGGAACGTGCGGCGCGGCGGGGGGTGCGTTTGAGGGGGCCGGGACCAATTGCGGCACGGCGAACTGCCCCGTAACGACCGGCGCGTGCTGCGCCGCGAACGGCAGTTGCGCGGAACTGGTTGAGTCCGAATGCGACTCCTCGGGCGGGCATTTCGAGGGGCTGGGGTCGGTGTGTACGCCGAATCCGTGCCCGGTGGTGCCGGTCGGCGCCTGCTGCACGGGCGACGGGCACTGCCATGTCGATCCGGCGGATGACTGTGCCCTGCATGGCGGGTTCTATTTCGGTGATGGGACGAACTGTACGACGTCCACGTGCGTCTGCTTCCGCGGCGATGCGAACTGCGACGGCGTCCTCAACAATTTCGACATCGATCCGTTTGTGGCGGCGCTGCTGGACTCGGGTTCGCCGACGCCGCCCGAGGCTTATGAACAGCTCGTGGCCAACGCGGGTGCGTGCTGGGAGCAGCGCGGCTGCTGGGCGGATCTGAACTGCGACGGATCTTTCAATAACTTCGACATCGATCCGTTCGTGAATTGCCGGATTAATGCTCCGCCGCCGGGCGCCCCGTGCGAATGCGCGGGGTGATGGCGCGGAGTTGGCCACGCCTGGGCACACCTGGTTCGGTCGGGCAGGACTGGATGAGGCCGCGGCCGCGGAGGCGGAGGGAGAGCTCGCGCTCGTTGGCGTTACCGCCAGCCCATGAGAAGATTCCCGAGCGCCGCGGGCGAATAGCAATGCCCGCGCGCTCCGGACCACGAGGAGTACTCGCCGCGGGTCGAATCGAGGCGCGTGACATTGACGCCCCAGATGCGGCTCCGCGGCGCGGCTCCGGCGGCGGGGCTTCCGACGGAGGCCAGCGGTAGCGCCAGTTCGACCGTCCACGCACCCGCGTCCATTCGAACTGCGACGCGCGCATCGCATCGCCACTCCTCGCTCGGGCCGATCGGCGGATCCGTGCGGCAGCCGATACGCGCGGTCAGCAGCCCGCTGGGCTTTATCTGGATGACACGGACGTCTCCGCTGCCGCCCTGGGTCACGTTGGTCGGCGATAGCAGTACCTCGACCACGTCCTGCCCCCACGGGATCGCCCCGTCCACCGGCACGTCGTTGTCGGCGACCCAGCGCAGCGGCGCTCCGGTCGGCACGGCGCACCGAACCGCCACGTAGAGCGCGCGATCGTCCACGGCGAAAAAAGCCTGGGTCGGGAGTGTCGGGCGGCCTGAGCCGTCGGGCCCGTCGCCGCGACAGAGGCGAAAATCGCCGGCGGTGTTGGATGGCATCAGCGCCCAGTCCGAGAGATCGCCGTCGATGCGCGGCGTCACATCCGTGAAGGGTGCGGCGGCCAGCGCCAGCCGGCACGGCACGTCGAATGCGCCGATCGCGTCAGAGTCGAATCGCGCGGCGAATTGAAACACGCCATCCAAGCTGTACGCCGCCGATTGCAACTCCAGCTCCAGCGTGGCGCGGCGACGCCCGTCGGGCGGCAGCGTGACGGCCAGCGGCGGCGGGGCGCGCCAGCCGATCGGCGGCGCGGAGACGCTCCACGCGCCCGCGATGGGCCGATCCGTGCGGTTGGCCGCGTGAACAAACACCTCGGCGCGGACCATGTCGCCGCCGGACGTGAGCCGCACGCCGCCGGAGCGCACCTCGACCGGCGCGCCGTTCTGCATCAGGCGGCCCCAGCCCGACAGGATCGCCACCTGCCTGGCACTGCCGGATTCGCTGGGGACATACTCGTTGAGTAACTCCTGCAGCAGCAGCTCGCGCGCCAGTTCATAGGCGCCCGGCGCCGCCGGCCAGCCGGACTCCAGCACGGTCATCGGATCATCGAGACAGGCATCGGTAAAGCCGTGTCGCACCATGCGGCGCGCGGTTGTGCGGGCCAGCAGCCCTTTTCCCGCGCCGTCCAGCAGTTGCAGGAGCGCATGATCCTGCAGCCCGGCGCGCAGTCGCTTCAGGCGCGCTGAGGGTAACACACGCCCGGGCAGGCCGAAGGCGTCACCGGGGTAAACCAGTGCCGCTCCGTCGACCGTCGGCGGTGCGCCGGGCTGGATGCGCGTGGCATCCGCCGCGCCTTCAATCCAGACGCCGTCCGCGCCGTAGCGGAACGCCAGCCATCCGATCGCGCGCGGGTCCGTGGCCGGCGCTTCGACCCGCAGGCTGGGACTGAAGGGCGGGTGATCCGGCATGAACCACGACGCCGCGCCGCGCGCCTGGCGGGCGGCCATCGCCTCCGGCTCGTAGAGCGCCGCGGGTGGCGCGAGAGCGGCGGATGGCGGTGGATCAACGCTCGGCGCCTGGAACCACCCAAGCGAACGCGGTGAACGCGCAGGCAGGTGCAGCAGCAGCGGGGCATCGGCATCGGCCCGGCGCAGGATTTCGGCGGCCCGCAACGCCGTCGCGACAGAGTCCCCGGAGAGCGCCATCGGGGCCGTGGGCCGGACCCATCGCCGGGCGGGCCAGCGCCGCTCGGCAAAGTGTCGTCGGCAATCGAGGTAATAGTCGGCCAGCAGGCGGGCATACGCGGCCGAGGCCAGGCCGCCGTTTGTGGCGGCGTCCGGGTAGCGGGTGGAGAGTGGCAGCGCCCATGCGGGCAGGGGGCGGCGATCCGAAAAAAGCGTGCCGTCCAGCCAGCGACCGGCCAATGCGTCATACGGGGCCCAGTCCAACTCGATTCCCGCTTCGGCGACGGGGCGGTACTTGGGAAAGCCGGCCCACAAGATCGGAGCAACGCGATGTTCGTGAAGCATCGTGATGGCGGAATCGACGATGCGAATTGCGGGGGCATGGGCGGCGGAATCAAAAATCAGACGCGCGTCTTCGGCTCGAACGCGTTCCCAGCCGGAATTCGGGCCGCCAAGGCCACGCGGGTCCACCGTGCCGATCAGCGGCAGCGATCCCTCGGACGGCAGCGCCAGCGGCAACACGAGCAATCGCAGGCTGAGCGTCTCGATCGGGGCGGCGCGCGGCGCGCCGGCATCGCGAATCTCGATGCGCGCCGCGTACTCGCCAGGCGAGGTTGCCGGGGGGATGCGCAGGTCGAGCCAGGCCGCCTGCGGCTGCGCGCCGGAGAGCACCAGCGGCCCACCGGCGGGCGCCGCGCTCCAGGGGATGAGGACGTCGCCGATCAGCACGGGCGTCGCGGATAGCCCGGTGTGAGCCGGGTACCACGAACGAAATGACTCGACCCGCACCGGCTGCACGCGGTGCAGCGCCGCCACGTCCGCCGCGGCGATTGTTCCGCCTGGGCCGGAGAAGTCGCCGATGCGGAGGTCGATGCGCCGATCAGGAGAATCCGTGCCGCGCAGGGCAAGCTGGACGGCCACAACTTCGCCGATGGCGCCGCGCAGACGGATTTCCCGACGCGCGGCGGAGTACAAGTCGCTTTCGGGTCGCGGTGCCGGATCGCGATAGATATCGCGTTCCGCGCCGACGGCCCAGATTTCAATCGCCGGGCCGGGAGCCAGCTCCGCGCAACCGCACAGCGACGCCAGCAGCGCAACGGTCGCCATCACGCCGCTGTGCCGGGCGGTGCCGCCGCGCGCATCGGTTGCCGCCCTTACCGAGCGGACAGAGTGGGTTCGCTCCACCCTTGCACCTCGTAGAGCTTGGCCGGACGTTCCGCCTGCCCCGTACGGGCGGAGAGATAGATCGTCTCCACCAGCGCCAGCAGCGCCAGGCAGCGGGACTGGGCGCCATCCGGGTTGTCGGTCGCGCGCGCGGCAGAGGCGGCGCCGGAAGCCCGCGGCCGAACGCGCCGGCCGCGGCATTGCTCGATGAAGGTCGCGAGATCGGCCCGAAGTCGCTCGGCAGCGGTGGGCAGCGGGCGTTCGTCCACGATCCGGCCGTCAGCGGTGCGCACGAACAGCCCCGTTTCGCGCAGCTCGATGCAGCGCTCGGCGTGGTGAACCGTAGTGGATGAGCCGAACGGCGCGATGTCCCACGCGGCGCTGATGACCGCCGTCCGACCCCCGTCATAGCCGAGCAGCGCCGCCGCCACGTCCTCCGTCTCGCGCGGCGCGGCACTGCTGCGCCGTCGGCGCGTGGTGACGGCCTGGACGCGCTGCGGCAGCCCGCACGTCATCAGCAGCGCTTCGAGCGCTCCGGCAGCGCTGTGCAGCAGCACGCCGCCGCCGGCGTCAACGGCGCTGGCGCGCCAGTGATCGAGCGTGGGACCGGGCGACGTGACGCGCACCTCGGCGTGTTGCGGAGCGGGATCATCGATCAGGCCGAGCGCCCACCGGACGTGTTCCGCTGCGTGCGTCCACCAGCTTTCAAGCCCGAGTACGCGCTCGGAATCCCGCGCGGCGGCGAACAAGGCGGCCGCCTCGTCGAAGCGGCGGGCCGCGGGGTGCGCGATCCAAGCATCCATGCCGTGAGAGAAGGCGACGCGCGCGATTTCACCGGCGGTTCGGGGATTCGTGCCGACCACGATCGCGTCCAGTTCGTTCTGCGCAACGAGGACGCGAATGTCGTCATGCCAGGCCGGACCGGTGACGGCCGCGCTCTGCCGCATCCCGCCTTGTGCCATCAGCGCAGCCGCCGGGTGCGCCAGCGCTGCGGCGAGGGCGGTCGCGGCCGCGTCGTCAGCGATCAGGCCGACCCGCAGCGGCGGCGGGGCTTCGTTGTGGGGCGCGCTGCTCATCGTATAATCCGGTCGCGGCGGCCGTCGCGCCGCGGAGGCGGGCTCATGCGGGTGCTGTGGCTCGGTGCGCTGGTGTTCGGTGCGTCATCGGTTCCGGCCGATGCGGACATTCTGCGCGCGTCGAGCGCATCCTGCCACTGGCCGGCGATCAATTGGGATCTTCCCGACGCCTCATTCCCTTCTCACGGCATTCCACCGAAAGCGGATGATGGCACGCTCCAGTCTACCGGCGCAAAGCCGTTGGATGAGGCGGGTCAATCGAAGGACGAAGCCGAAACGACCGCCGAATCGGACGAAACCGCCGGAGCCGACGAGCAGGCGGAGCGCCGCATGGTCGCGGCGTTTGAAGACGCGGACGCGGGCAGGTTGCGTGCGGCGCTGCGCGAGGCGCAGGCGCTGGTGCTGCGGGCGAAGCCGGACGCGCTGCAGCGGTTGGAAGTGCTGACGCGCGCCCGGCGGGGCGTTGAACTACCGGAGTGGCTTGCGCGGCTACGTATCGACGCGGAGCTGTCTGCCGCGCGGGGCCGGGTGGTTCGAATCCCCTACGCGACCTCGTACGAGGCGCCGGCGCTGGGGCGGCTGTTGCAGACGGAGGCTGACGAGCGGCTCGCCCACGCGTTTGCCGGTCGAACGTTGCGAGAATGGCTCTCCGGGGACGAGGAGTACACGGAGCTGTCCGCGGACGCGTCGCAGATGGCATCCGAGTTGCGATTGGTGGCGGGATTCCTCGGGGCGCGGCTTCGCCATGATCCGGCGTTGCGCACCGATCGCGTCGCCCGCGCGCGGGTGCAACGGTCGCGGGATCGCGCCACTCGGCTGGTCGCACAGATCAGCGACCTGCCGGGCTTCACGTCGCTGGGAACGATCGACGACCCGACGCTATCGTCCCCGCGCCCTACGACCTCGCCGGCCTCCACGCCCACCGGACGGGGGCGCCCGGCTGCGCCGGCGACGCCCGGCGCGCCGGCTTCTGCGCCGGTGGTTCCGGAAACGGTCGGTCCCGGATGATCAGCCACGACCCGAGCGCCGTCGAACGCACCGAGCTTACGGGACTGGTCGCGCGCGGCAAGGTGCGCGACATTTACGCGGCGGGGGATGATCTTTTGATTGTCGCCACCGACCGTATCTCCGCGTTCGACGTGGTCATGTCGCGGCCGGTGCCGGGGAAGGGCGTGTTGCTGACGCAGATGTCGCGCTTCTGGTTGGAATCGCTGCCGGCCTGTCGTCCCCACCATTTGATATATGTTGTGGACGGCTCGCGTATTCCACCCGGGTTCGAGTCCCACGCCGCGCTGCTGACCGGACGCGCCCAGTGCGTGCGCCGGGCGCTGGTGCTGCCGGTGGAGTGCGTGGCGCGGGGGTATCTCGTGGGCGGCGGTTGGAAGGAGTATCAGGCCGACGGTCGCATCAGCGGGGTTGCACTGCCTGCCGGCATGCGGCTGGCCGAGCGGCTCGCGCAGCCGATCTTCACGCCCAGCACCAAGGCCGCGTCGGGGCACGATGAGCCGATCTCGTTCGAGCAGGCTGTGCAGGCCGCCGAGCGTTTCGCCATCGAAGCGGGGTTCGATGCCGCCACCGGCCGACGCTGGATGCACGAAGCCCGCGATCGCACGCTGGCGATCTACGCAGCCGCGGCGCGGCATGCGCTGGCGCGGGGTGTCATTGTCGCGGACACGAAGTTTGAGTTCGGCGTGGCCGACGGTGAGCTGCTGCTGGTGGATGAAGTGCTGACGCCGGACTCATCCCGATTCTGGCCGGCCGATCTGTACGAGATCGGTCGCAACCCGCCCAGCTATGACAAGCAGTTCCTGCGGGACTATCTTGAATCCATCCCGTGGAACAAGCAGCCTCCTCCACCGCCGATCCCCGACGACGTGATCGCACGAACCCGGGCGAAGTACATCGAGGCGTTTGAGCGTCTGACGGGATTGCGCGCGGCCGACGTGCTTCGGCGTGGGTGCGCATAGGACGGACGGGCCTTCGACCGGTCGACGCCGGCCGATGGCCCGTCCGCTTGCGCGTGGCGCGACTGCCGCCGGGGCGCGTCAGGGTTTCCTCAGCCGTTCGAGCGCGGTCAGCACTTCGTCCGGCTCCGGGAAGCGCCCGACCTTCCCCTTGCTGAAGACCAGCTGGTCGCCGGCGCGGACGTCGAAGACCCCGCCACCGCCACCGATCAGCTCCGCTTCAACGTCGAGGGCGTCCTTGATCTCGGCCGCCAAACTGGCGGCCTTGGGCAGGTAATTTCACTGCATGCAGTAGGTGATCGAGACTTTCATGGAACGCTCCTTATCGGCGCGAATTGTCGCCAAAAGCCAGGGCTTATCACTCAACAGCGCATTCTACCCATCGGCTCCGGAAACGGGCCAGCGAAGGCGGCCGCCGGTGGGGTTCCGGATCGGATCCCGACGGCACGCGCTCCCCGGGGTCGGAAGGACGTCAAAATCCCTCAGGCTGCTGCCGCGGGCGGAAGTGTGATGTAGACTAGAGTGTATGGCGGGGCGGCTGCGCGCATCCCGCGCGCCGCGTGCCGATCAGGTGTCACGGGAGATTGTCGATGGGTTCGCACCGCATTGCGATTGCCGCCATTGTGGCGGTCGGTTTGCTCGCGACTGGCGCGCTGGCCCAGCCGCGGATCAGCATCGGCGCCAAGGCGCCGTTGTGGGACGAGGTGCGCGGAGACATCCGCATTGAACAGGACCAGATCCCGCGCTTTCGCGACAAGATCATCCTGCTGCTGTTCTGGCGCACAAACAACGCCGAATCCCTTGAGGCGCTGGACACGCTCGCCGCGATTCATGATGACTTTTCGAAGCTCGGGGTGACCGTCATCGGCATCGTTCCCGAGCCGCACGACCGCGTGCAGCCGATCGTCGAAGGGCGGAAGGTGCCGTTCCAGGTTGTGCCGCGGAACAACGACGGGCGCGGTCGCGGACTGGAGTGGCTGTACTCGGTCTCGTCTTATCCGCGCGTCTACCTGATCGACACGAACGGGATCATCACCTGGGTCGGGCATCCGGATGACGATCTCGAGGACCGGGTGCGCAAGCAGATGTCCAGGACGCCGCCGGCGGGTGCGACCAGCAAGCTGACCAAGGATCGCATGGCGCGGGCCGAGGCGGCGCTGAAGAAGGACGACGTGGTTCGAGCGTTCACCCACGCGAAGTCGGTTCGCGACGCCGTCGAGCGCGATTCGGCCCCGTTCAACGCGGCCAAGGCGCTGATGGAAAAATGCGAGGAGGCGGCCAAGGAACTGGTGAAGAGCGCTGCGGAACACTTCCGCGCTGAGGAATTTCAGAAAGCGGCCGACATCGTCTGTCAGATCGCCGTGCGAATGGAAGGAACGGACGTTGCCAAGCAGGCGGAATCCGAAATCGCGCGGCTGCGCGGGCACGTTCGCGCGAAAGACTTCGTGAAGAAGGGGCTGGACAACGCCAAGGGCGAGATTCTGAACGACGAGGCGGCGGAGTTTGAGACGCTTGATCAGTTCCCGGATGCGTTGCGGCTGTATGAGGAAGTGAGCGACAAGTACAAGGACACGCCGGCCGCCAAGCACGCCGAAGCGGCAATCAAGCGATTCCGCGAGGATCCGACGACGTCGAAGCGGATCAACGAGCGGCGCGCATCAGAGGATGCCGAGCGATGGATCGACATCGGCGATCGATATCGCAAGCTGGCGTTGAACGTACTGGCGCGGCGCTATTACAACGAGGTCATCAAGCAGTATCCCGACACGGAGGTCGCCAAGCTCGCGAAGGATCGCCTCAAGGGGCTGCCGGAAAAGGACGGGGCGGACCCGAACGTGGAGCCACCCAAGCCAAAGAAGCCGGCCAGCGACGAGGCTGCGAAGCCCGGCGACGAGAAAGGCAAGCCGGGGGACGACAAGGGTAAGCCGGAAGACGGCAAGCCGAAGGCGGGTGAAAAGCCCAAGCCGGCCGATGAGCCGAAGCCCGAGGAGGGGCCAAAGCCCGGTGCGCCGCGTGGCGCTGGCGGCGGTTGAACACCAGGACGGCGGCGGGTGATCCGCGCGGCGGGCGGCGGGTAGCTCAACGCACAGAAACGGTTGGAACAATCCTGTTTAGCGCGGGTCGGCCCCGCGGGCGGGAGCGGCCGTTTTTGCGCCCGCCGGGGCGGTGTTCGTGCGGATTTCCCGCAGGATTTCGGCGATTTCCGCCAGCTTTTGATTGGTTGCACGCAGCTCTGCGAGCATCGCAGCGCGCTGCGCGCCGCTGTCGGGCACCTGGGCCTGTGCCTGCGGCGGAGACGAGAGCGGCCAGAGGGCTGTCAGCGCAAATAGGCCGCCAATGGCGGCTAACACCATCAGACTGCGACCACGATTCGAGCGCGGCGGATCCGAGTACATGATCACACCTCCCGGCCGTTTCTATCGGTCAAGCGCTCGCCGGAAGGTAGCCAGAGCAAGCGTCTACTTCCGCGGCTCCGCCACCGTGCTCCGGATCGACAGCTCGCGGAGCTGCTTCTCATCCACCGGGCTGGGCGCCTGCGTGAGCGGGCAGTAGCCCTCCTGCGTTTTGGGGAAACTGAACGTGTCCAGCAGGCTGTCCAGCCCGTTCAGCAACATCACCATGCGGTCTACGCCCATTGCAAATCCGCCGTGCGGCGGCGGGCCATGGCGCAGCGCCCGCAGCAGGAAGCCGAACTTAAGCTCCGCCTCCTGCGGTGTGAGGGCCAGGAGCTCAAAAATACGACTCTGCACGTCGGCGCGGTGAATTCGAATGCTCCCGCCGGCCAGCTCCACGCCGTTGACGACCACGTCATAGGCCTTGGCCCGTACGCGCAGCGGGTCAGTCGCCAGCAGCGGGAGGTCCTCATCCATCGGCGCCGTAAAGGGATGATGCACCGCGTAATAGCGCTGATCGTCGGCGTGGTACTCCAGCAGCGGGAAGTCCACGATCCACAGGAAATTCCATAGCCCCTCGGGGATCAGCCCGCGCCGTCGCGCGACTTCCTCGCGCAGCCGGGCGAGATACTTGCAGACGTTGTCGACGCTGTCGGCGGCGAAGAAGAGCGCATCACCCGGCTGCGCTCCGGTCGCCGCGCACAGCTCACCGACGGCGTCGCCGGTGAAGAACTTGGCGACACCGGTCTTGAAGGCCGGCTTGCCGCCGTCCCCGGCCTCGACCTTGAGGTAGGGCAGCCCACCCGCGCCGATTCCCTTGAGAATCGCCTGGTAGCTGTTCTCGGCCTTTTCAATCTCGCCCTGGGGAATGTCCGCGCCGCCCGGCACGCGGATGCAGCGCACCGCACCGCCGCGCGCCAGCGGCTCTGTGAACACGCGGAAATCCGTGCGGGCGCAAATCGCACTCACGTCGCGGATGCGCAGGTCATAGCGCGTGTCCGGCCGGTCAATGCCGTACTCGGCCAGCGCCTGGGCGTAGGTCATTCGCGGCAGGGGGTCGGGGATGCTGACGCCCAGCAACTCCTTCCACACGCGGCGCAGGTAGCCCTCCGCCACGCGCAGCACGTCATCCATCTGCACGAACGACATTTCCACGTCGAGCTGCGTAAACTCCGGCTGGCGATCCTTGCGGCTGTCCTCGTCGCGAAAACAGCGGACGATCTGCATGTACTTGTCAAAGCCGCTCATCATCAGCAGTTGCTTGAAGAGCTGCGGGCTTTGCGGCAGGGCGTAGAAGGAGCCGGGCTGTTTGCGGCTGGGCACGAGGAAATCGCGCGCCCCCTCCGGCGTGCTCTTGGTCAGAAACGGCGTCTCGATCTCGATGAAGCCGCTTTCGTTGAAGTAGTCGCGAATGAGCTTGACGGCCCGGTGGCGCGAGATCAGCGAACGCTGCATCACCGGACGGCGCAGGTCCAGGAAGCGGTATTCCAGCCGTGTTTCATCCTTGACCTGCACGTCATCCTCGATCGGAAAGCGCGGCGTTTCCGACGTGCTCAGCAGGTCAATCTCGCGAACGTTCACTTCGACCCGCCCGCTGGCGATCTGCGCGTTCTCCAGACCGGCCGGCCGGGCCACGACCTCTCCGCGAATGGCCACACAGAACTCGCTGCGCAGCCGCCCGGCGATCTCGTGCGCCGACGGATCCGTCTCGGGGTTGAACTTGAGCTGCACGATCCCCTCGCGATCGCGAAGGTCGATGAAGACCATGCCGCCGTGGTCGCGGCGGGTGGCGACCCAGCCGCACAGCAGCACGGAACGGCCGATCAGGGACTCACTGACCTGCCCGCAGTAGCAGGTTCGCTGGTTATACGGAAGCGGCACGGGGGTTCTCTCGAACGGGGCGTCTATTTCGCAAGGACCGCGAATCCTATCGGCGATCCGGACGCTGCGTCAAAAACCAGCGCGGCGGGACCGCAGACGCGCAGGCGGGCGCGGGGGTAGGGCAGGGTAGAATAAGGCGTTCTCGTGGTTGGGGCGGACATCGTCGCGGGTAGCGGCGGAAGCCATTGCGGCGCGTGCCACGGCTCCTGAGCTGTGCACCGGCCGCTGAGGCGCCCCGGATTGCGGTGTGGAATCGGAAAAATAGTGCCGCTGGATCGACTGCGGATCAACGAGGTTTTTCACTCCGTGCAGGGCGAGGGCACGCGGGCCGGGCTGCCCTGCGCCTTCATCCGCCTGACCGGCTGCCACCTGCGTTGCCGCTGGTGCGATACCGAGTACGCCTTCTACGAGGGCGGCTGGCGGACGATAGATGACCTGCTGGCCGAGGTTCGGCGGTTCGGCTGCCCGCTGGTGCAGGTCACGGGCGGCGAGCCGCTGTTGCAGCCGGCCGTTTATCCGCTGATGTCGCGACTGTGCGATGAGTTTGCGACGGTGATGCTGGAGACCTCCGGGGCGCTGCCGATCGAGCGGGTTGATCCGCGGGTGGTGTGCATCGTTGACGTGAAGTGCCCCGGCAGCGGGGAGGAGTCGCGGAATCACTGGGACAATCTGCGGGTGCTGCGGCCGCATGACGAGGTGAAGTTCGTGATCGCCGACCGGGCCGACTATGACTACGCTGTAACGGTGATTCGCCGGCACAACCTGGGCGAGCGCTGCGCGGCGGTTCTGCTGAACCCGGTGTTTGGCGAGCTGGAGCCGGTGCGGCTGGCGGAATGGATGCTCGCGGACGGGCTGCCCGCTCGGCTGGGATTGCAGTTGCACAAGTTGATCTGGTCGCCGACGGCTCGGGGTGTGTGAGCGGGTTGCGCGGTGTAGCGCCGAGGGTGTGAAGGGCGGTGCGCGGCCCGCCGTTTGCGCGGGCGGTTCGCAGGGTTCGTAGTGCGCACCGCATCTGCCGAGATGGTTGTTGCATACAATCCGCGAACAACGCAGCGGCGGCACGGCGGTCCGCCGGGCTGAGCCTGCACGCTATCGGGAACAGGTGCCGATGTACGTCCGACTGGCCCGCACATTCACGTTCGAGGCCGCTCATTTTCTGCCGACATTCCCGGATGGGCACAAATGCCGGCGGTTGCACGGCCACAGCTTTGCGGTGGAGGTGGTGGTGGCCGGAGAGGTCGATCCGGCCCGCGGCTACCTGGTTGATTACGGCGAGATCAAGGCGGCGGCCGAGCCGGTGATTGCTCGGTTGGATCATTATCTGCTCAACGACATCCCCGGCCTGGAAAACCCCACGTCGGAGCGGATCGCGGAGTGGTTGTGGGAGCAGCTTGCAACGCGTCTGCCGGGGCTGAGCGAGATCATTGTTCGTGAGACGTGCACGAGCCGGTGTGAGTATCGTGGGCCCGGGAATGACAATCGGTGAAGCAATCCCATTGCAAATGACCACGACGTAGCTGCTTCGCCGACAGCAACTCGCTTTGGGGCGGGAATACGGTGCGGTGCATGCGACATGGGAGAATCTCGAACGACCGATTACTGCGCGTTGCTCGATGTCAGCATGCGAGGTGGCAATGCGGTTGCCGATCCACAACCGGTACGCATATGAGCCGCTTCAGAGTCGGTGGCTTGCTGCGTGGCTTCCAGAAAGGGCGAGTGCCGCGCAGCCCCGGATTGGGACTGCGCGGCACTCGCAATTTGATCCGCGTGCGGGCGGATCACAGCACCGTGAGGGGTTGAGAGCGGCCGACCCCACGCGGATCGCCGGTCGGAGCCTCACCGCCCGGGTTTGCCCGGTTACTCCTTCGGCTGCTTGGCCTCATAGCCCTTGAGTGTTTCCTTCATCTCCTCGAGCATCTTGTCCTCATCCTTCGGGCAAAGCTCGATGGCCTTCTTCTGGTACTTGATTGCCTCGCCGACCTTGCCGCTGTCAAAGAGCGCCCGGGCGTAGGTGTCCACGATCGCGGCGTCCTTGCCCTCACAGGCGTCATAGGCCAGCTTCGCCACTTTCAGGCCCAGCTCCAGATCGCGATTGGTGATGCGCGGGCTGGTGAGCAGCGTCCAGGCGAACCAGTTCAGTGCCTGGGCGTCCTTCGCTGCGAGCTTCACGAATTCGTCGGCGGAGTTCCGAGCCTTGTCCTTGGCTTCCGTGGTGTCGGCATTCTCGCCGGTGATGGTCTGGAAGTAGGTGACTCCCGCCATCTGGATTTTCATCTGGCGCTGCTCAAGCTCCATGCGCTCGGAGCGCTGCTTCTTCGCCGCCGCCAGGTCCCACTTGCCGGTGACGATCTGCTCCAGCGCCTCATCCATCTTGTCGGCTGGGTCGGCTGGATTGCCGACGTACGCGACCTTGCCGTTGCGGTCGACGATGAACGCGCACGGAATGCCGTTGACGCCGAAAGCCTGCATGTAGGCCGCGACGGTTGGCGTCGGGCCTTCATCGCCCTTGGCGGGCGCGTCGATCGCGACGGTGTACTCCATCTTGGAGCCTTGCTTGGTGACAAACTCCTTGACCGTATCGACATCGTTGACTTCATCGGTCACGCCGATGAAGACCACGTCCTTGTCGGCGTACTTCTTCTGCAGTTCCGTCAGGTGCGGAATGCTCTTGCGGCAGGGGGGGCACCACGTCGCCCAGAACTCGACGACGTAAACGGTTTTGCCCTTGCCGTCCTTCAGATCGACCGGCTTGCCCTTGACCCACTCGCCGATTTTCAGCGGCGGGGCATCGATGCCCAGCTCCGCGTCCGCGCCGATTGCATAGGACGCCAGCGCCATCGCGACGGTCGCGGCGGCCAGGTTTCGAATCAGCTTCATCGTCAGTCTCTCCAAGTGAACCGCATGCTTTGCAGTGCCGGATTGTTCATGGGACGGCGCCCACCCGGTCCGCCGCACATGCGACGGTGTGCCGCGGCCGGGCGCAGCGGCAATCTCACACAGGTTTAGTTGCGGGAGCGCCGCAGGTTGTGCCGACCCGGCGCGCCCCACGACAACATCGTACAAACGCCCCGACGGCCGGGACAGCCCCGCGACGAGTTCCGACAACCGCCGAATTCCGGCGGCGACCCGGCGCCCGATTGCGGCTACCGAACAACTCCCTACAATCGCGGCATGCTCGCCCGCGTGCACAGCATGTCGCTCATCGGAATCGATGCCCGTCCCTGCGAAATCGAGGTCGATGTGACCGGGCGCGGCTTCGCCCACCCCACGATCGTCGGCCTGCCGGACTCGGCCGTGAAGGAGAGCATCGAGCGGATCCGCAGCGCCGTCACAAACGCCGGGTTCGGTTTCCCGCGTACGCGCACGACGATCAACCTTGCCCCGGCAGACGTACGTAAGGAGGGTCCGGCGTTTGACCTGCCGATGGCGATCGGGCTGCTGCTGGCGGATGACCAGTTGCGCAGCGAGGAAGCCGGCGAGTTCCTCGTGGCGGGCGAACTGGCGCTGGATGGCCGCGTGCGGCCGATCCGGGGCGCGCTCTCGATGGCCATGCTGGCGCAGCGGATGGGGAAGCGCGGGGTCATCGTTCCGCGCGAAAATGCGCAAGAAGCCGCCATTGTGAGCGGAATCGAGGTTTTTCCAATCACGTCGCTCAGTGAGGCGGCGGCGTTTTTCGGAGGGTCGCTGCCGCTGGAGGCGGTGGACATCGATCCGCAGACGCTGTTGACCGACGCGGCGCGGTATGACGTGGATTTCGCCGACGTGCGCGGCCAGGAGCAGGTCAAGCGGGCGCTTTTGATCGCGGCCGCCGGGCGTCACAACGTGCTGATGATCGGCCCGCCGGGGACGGGCAAGACGATGCTCGCCAAGCGGCTGCCGACGATCCTGCCGCCGCTGTCGCTGGCTGAGGCGCTGGAGACGACGCGGATCTATTCGGCTTCGGGTCAGATGTCCGATGGGCACAGCGTGCTGGCGACGCGGCCGGTGCGCCAGCCGCACCACTCAATCAGCGCACCGGCGCTGGTGGGCGGCGGGTCGATCCCGACGGCGGGGGAAGTGTCGTTGGCTCACCACGGGGTGTTGTTCCTGGATGAGTTCCCGGAGTTCAGCCGCCCGGTGCTGGAGTCGCTGCGGCAGGTGCTGGAAGATGGGCACGTCACGATCTCGCGGTCGCACAGTTCGGCCCGCTTTCCGGCTGATTTCGTGCTGGTGGCGGCCATGAACCCATGCCCGTGCGGCTATTTCACGGATCCGCGCAAGCCGTGCAAATGCTCGGCCCCGCAGATCGACCGCTACCTCGGTCGGATCAGCGGCCCGCTGCTGGAGCGGATCGACATTCACGTCGAGGTGCCGGCGGTGCCGCTGAACGCCTTGCGCGAAATGCGTGCCGGGACGGACAGCGCGGAGATGCGCGGGCGGGTGGAACAGGCGCAGGCGGCGCAGCGGGCGCGGTTCGGCGAGGGGGAGATGATGTCGAACGGGCGGATGAGCCCGCGGCAGTTGAGGAAGCTGGTGACGCTGGATGCGGCCGGTGAGCGGATTCTGCGGCAGGCTGTCTCGGAAATGGGTCTTTCAGCGCGGGCGCACGACAAGGTGCTGCGCGTCGCGAGAACGATCGCGGACCTGGAAGTCTCGACGGAGGTCCGCGAGACGCACGTGGCCGAGGCGATTCAGTATCGGCGGCTGGATCGGGGGCTGTAGGATCGAATTAAAGATGGAGAGCGGCGAAGGGATCGGGCGCCGCGTTTGCAAATCCGCGTCACGAGGCGAGAATGCCCGGCAATTCGCGCTGGAATCCGCAAACTCGCGATGCCGGGTGACACATGACTGACACTGCCGACGTTCACGCGCTGCTGCGCGAGGAGCTCTTTGAAGCCTGGGGGTTGCTCTCCACCGAGGAGCGGCTCGAGGGCTTTTCCATCCTGCCCCGAAGCGAGGCCGAGGAACTCTTCCTCTCCCTGCCGACAATTGACCAGGCCGAGCTGCTGACGGCGCTGCCGGCGGCGGATCGGCGCTCGTGGGTGCGCCTGCTACCGCCGGACGATGCCGCCGACGTGCTTCAGAACGTGGAAGACGCGGAGCGCGAGGGGCTGCTGGCGCTGCTCGATCCGGCTGCGCTGACGGAGGTCACCGCGCTGCTGGCGTACAAGGAGGACGTCGCGGGTGGGTTGATGAACCCGCGCTACGCCAGGCTGCGCCCGGAAATGAGCATCGACGAGGCAATCAAGTACCTGCGACGTCTCACCCGCCAGACGATCGAGAATATCTACTACGCGTACGTGATCGACACCGAGCATACGCTGCGCGGGGTTGTGTCGTTTCGCGAATTGCTGCTGGCGCCGCCGGAATCTCGCGTGCGCGACATGATGCGGACGGAGCTGATCACCGTCCCGGACACGATGGACCAGGAACGCGTGTCGGAGCTGTTCGCCCAGCACGATCTGTTGGCGCTGCCTGTGGTGGATGAGAACGGGCGGATGAAGGGCATCGTGACGGCCGACGACATCGTGGACGTCGTGAAGGAAGAAGCCACCGAGGACATCCAGAAGCTCGGTGCGGTCGAGGCGCTCGAAGCGCCCTACATGCAGACCACGCTGCTCGAGCTGATGCGAAAGCGCGCCCCATGGCTGGTGCTGCTCTTCTGCGGACAGATGCTGACGATCAGCGTGATGGAGCATTACGAGGGCAAGCTGGGGGCGATCCTGTTTCTCAACATATTCATCCCGATCATTCTGAGCAGCGGCGGGAACTCCGGCTCGCAGGCGGCCACGCTGGTCGTGCGTTCGCTGGCGCTGGGCGAGATGCGGCTGGCGGAATGGTGGAAGGTGGTGCGGCGCGAGGTGCTGATCGGGCTGCTGCTGGGATTATCACTGGGGGTGTTGGGTTTCGGGCGGGTGCTCTTCGGCGGATCGCGCGGGGCGTTCGGCGATCATTTCGTCGTGCTGGGGCTGGCGGTGGCGGCCAGCATCGTGGGTGTCGTGGCGTGGGGCACGATCGTCGGCTCGATGCTGCCGTTCGTGCTGCGGCGGTTGAAGTTTGATCCCGCCAGTGCATCCACGCCGTTCGTCGCCACCCTGTGCGACGTGACCGGATTGATTCTCTATTTCAACGTGGCCACCACGATCTTGGCCGCCAGCGGCGCAACCGGACGGACGTGAGTCCCGGCTCGGTCGGCCGGTGCGGCGGCGGTGATCAATTGCCGATGATCAGCGATACGAACGGATCGATGTCGAAGTTGTTGACCAGGTTGTCGCCGTTGACGTCGGCCAGCCCGCGATCGCAATCGGGGTAGGCCGCCTCGTACAACTGCGGGTCCACGATTGCAAGCACGAACGGGTCGATATCGAAGTTGTTGACGCGGCCGTCGCAGTTCAGGTCGCCGATCAGCACGTGAATGGTCCCGAACTCCATCAGCTCGGGCGTGGACTTCCCGTTGGCGAGGTAGAGGTTGTGAAACTCCACGCCGGCCGTGCCGGAATTGTCGCGGATAAACTCGGCGTACTCCTTGCTCACGGACTGGTAGTAGAGCCGCACTTCGGCCTTGACCGCGCCCTCGGGCAGGGCGTAGTGCGAGTCATCCCAATTCTGCCCGTCGGCATAGGTTGCGCCGACGGGCGCTCCGCCGAAGGCGTGGTAGGCGGCGTTGGTGAAGCCCAGCGGCGGGATGCGATTGTCCTTGTCGAATCGTGACGCCAGCGCCAGCCGGAAGCGCGTGCCCTCGGGCACGCCGCTGGCCGCGGCCACTTCCGCGCCGACCACATGGTGCGCTTCGTATACCTTCGCATCCGGGTCTTCGGTCAGCTCAGCCGTGCCGAAGTCGTATGCGGCGGACTCACCGACCAGCGCGTTGTCGGCATCGAGGAAGCGCACATTCACCCACATGCGGCGGCCCTCCGGATAGCCGGTGGGGAGCTTGTGGCCGGTGCGGTTCTCCACGCGGACGCGTAGCTGGCCGCTGTCGCGGTGCAGCGTCATGCGCGCGGCGTTTTGGAGCATGTAGCGGGCCCGGGCGATGCCCGCGTCGATGGCCGCAATGTTCAGACCCGGCTCGCCGTCGAGGACGTCCTTCATGACCTCGAGCATGAACGTGTTGGCGCCGGTCAGGTCGTGCAGCGGCAGGTCCGAGCGGATCGGCGCGATCTCGAAGAAGCAGCCGCGCCCGTCCACCGCCCGCATGTGGCAATCCTGGCACGAGCGCACCACGTCGCGATTGCCGCCGAACTCCGGCGCATAAACGCCCTCCGCTGTGTTGAACGCGCTGTGCACCCACTCGCTGTAGGTGCGCTGCTCGGCGGCCATGTGCGCCGACGTGGGCGAGGGGTGCGGCGCGTCGAAGGTCGTGATTGATACGATGCCGGTCTCGGGGTCACGGGCCAGCACCGGGTTGCTCACGTCGTGGCAGGTGCCGCATAGCGCCGACTGCCGATGGAACGGCGAGTACAGGAAGTCGTGGGCGCAGACCGCGTCGTCAAAGGGCCCGCGGAAGCGGAAGTTTTCCCGTTCGATGACGTACTGCGCGTCGCCGAAGTCGATCGGCGCATCGGCCAGCGCCGCGATGATATCCGCGTCTTCCGGCGGGCTGACCCCCGGCTGGTAGAACGGATCGACCAGCGAGTGGCAGAGGGCGCAGCTCACGCCCGAGTCCAGGTCGGACTGCATCATGGCGCTGCCGTCGGTCGGATGTGAGCGGCCAGCCAGCCAGCCGTTGGCGGTGTGGCAGCGCAGGCACAGGTCGCCGGATTCCGGGGCATCGAGGTTCGCGCGCACGACGGCCGCCTTCCAGAGCGGGTCGCGCCCGGCATAGGCCATCATGCTGCCCTTGTAGTTGAACCCCGGCTCAACCGGCTCGTCATAGTTCGCGTGGCAGGTGAAGCAGGTCTCCGGCTCGTCCAGCAGGTTCGGATGGGCCGGCTGCGAGCCGGGCAGGTCAAAGTCACGCAGCGTGGTCGGCAGGATGCCGACGGCGGCGTTGACGACCGTGAACGGCAAGCTGGTGGCCTGCGCCGTGTTTCCATCGAAATCGCGGGCGATCACTCGCACACGCGCCACCGTCGTCGGGCGGTTCTGGACGAACCAGTCCAGGTCGCCGCTGTTGAAGTAGTTCGGGACGAGGGTCACGTAGTTCGTGCCGTCGAACGTCACCTGGACCTCGACCGAGGCGACGCCGACGTTGTCCTCCGCGGTCCACAGGATCGTCTGTTGCGACGAGCTGTTGTAGCTCTCGCCGCCCGCCGGCTGCTGAATGGACACCGACGGCGGTGTCACATCCCCACCGGCCACGGCCAGCGCGATCGGCAGGGCAAAGACAGCGGTCAGCGTGCGGATCATGAGAAGACGGCCGCGCGAGAAGTCGGCTCGCAGCATGCGCAATACTCCCGGTATCAATCAGACCGATCCACGTAGTGAGGCCGCCCAGCGCGAGCGGGCCGATGGCACCCTCCCCCGATCCGCGAAGAGCCCCGGACGAGTCCGTCCGGCGGGTGCCGCTCCACCCTTTACTGTAGGGAGATCGGGGGACTGCTGCAATTAGAAACGGGGAAACGTCTGGTAATGCAGTTGCCCACACACAACCGGGCGTGGGCATAATCGGCCGGGCCGATAGCCCGCTACGCTGCGATCAGTCGTAACGGAGCGCCTCGATGGGGTCGAGCGCGGCGGCGGCGCGCGCGGGGTAGAGACCGAACACGATCCCGATGAGCGCCGACACGGAGAAACTCAGGATGACGCTCCACCAGGCGATGATCGTTTGAAATTCGGCCCAGGAGGAAACGATCCATGCGAACAGCACGCCGACAAAAACGCCGATGACGCCGCCGCCGAGGCTCAGGATCAGCGTCTCGACCAGGAACTGCGCGGTGATGTGGTGGCGCTTGGCGCCGAGCGCGCGCCGAATGCCGATCTCGCGGGTGCGCTCGGTGACGGAGGCCAGCATGATATTCATGATGCCGATGCCGCCGACCAGCAGCGAAATGCCCGCAATACTGCCCAGGACGTACTGCGCGCGGCGCTTGGCGGCCTCGGCCTGCTCCAGCAGCGCCAGCGGGACGATCATCTCGTAGTCCGGGCGGGTGCGGCCGAACTCCAGCACGCGGCCGACCAGCGTGGACACCCGCCGCACGTTCGCTTCTTCATCGACGTTGACGTACAGGTCGCTGAACTCGACGCTGCGGATGTCGCGGCTGCGGCCGCGGACGGTCATTTTCAGGACGCCGTAGCGGCGATCGGCGGTGGCCATGGGGATGTACATGTCACGGTTGATGTCGCGCGACTGCACGCCCTTGGCGGGGGTGCCGGCGGTGCGAACCGGCGGCAGGATGCCGACCACTTCGTACGGGATGGGGCTGGTGGAGCGGCTGACCACCGTGATCTGCTGTCCGAGCGGATCCTCCACGCCGAAGAGCGCTTCGGCGACAGTGTGTCCGATGACGCAGACCTTGGCGGCGGTCAACTCGTCGGCGTCATTCAACTGTCGGCCGCGGGCGACGCCGACGTTCACCACGTCGAAATAGACGCTGGTGACGCCCAGGACGGCGCCGCTGGTCTGGGCCGAGCCGCGGGTCATGCGGTCGGCCACGTTTCGCAGCTTCGCGACACGCGAGATGTTCGGCAGCGCCGCGATGCGCTCCACGTCTGCGGCGGTGATGCCGTACTTCTGCACGGCCGAATCCGCGTCGCGCGACTGGTTCTGCGTCACCGGCTCCATGCTGCGGACGATGATGTTGCTCGAGCCGAGCAGCCGCAGGCTGGCCAGTTCCTCGGCCGAGGCGCCCTCGCCGATGCTGAGCATGCAGATCACCGCGCCGACGCCGAAGACCATGCCCAGGGCCGTCAGGCACGAGCGCAGGCGGTGAGCGCGCAGCGAGCGCACGCCCATGGAGATCAACTCGCGCGACATCAGCGCCTTGAGCAGCATTCGCGGAGTCTGTCGCGCCGGTGTCAGGACCGCAAGCGCGGCGGGGCCTATAATGCCGGGCGATGACCACTCGACGCGCCGCCATCGTGTCCGCCTGTCGCACCCCCATCGGCCGTTATGCCGGAGCGCTCGCAACTGTGCGCCCCGACGATCTTGCAGCGCTGGTGATTCGGCGCGTGATCGAGCGGGCTGCACCCGGAGGGGGATTTGATCCTGCGCTGATCGAGGACGTTTACCTCGGCGCGGCGAACCAGGCGGGGGAAGACAACCGCGACGTGGCCCGCATGGCGGCGCTGCTGGCCGGGCTGCCGGTCAGCGTGCCCGGCTGCACGGTCAATCGCTTGTGCGCGTCCGGATTGGAGGCGGTCAACATCGCCGCTCGAATGATCGAGAGCGGCGCGGCGGACGTGCTGATCGCCGGGGGCGTTGAGAGCATGACCCGAGCGCCCTTTGTGACGGCCAAATCCACCGAGGCATTCGGGCGTACGGTGGAGACCTTTGACACGACCATCGGCTGGCGCTTTACGAACCCGCGGCTGGCGGCGATGCACAAGCCGTTCAGCATGGGGGAGACGGCGGAGAACGTGGCTGAACGGCATGGTGTGTCGCGCGAGGATCAGGATCGGTTTGCGCTTGAGAGCCAGGTGCGCTGCAAGGCGGCCGTTGAAGCGGGGCGATTTGCGGACGAGATCATTCCCGTCGAATTGTCCGCGAAGAAGGGCGCTGCTCCGGTATTGGTGGAGCGGGACGAGCATCCGCGATTTGACACGACCATCGAGTCGCTGGCAAAGCTGCGTCCGGCCTTTCGCGAGGGCGGCACAGTGACGGCCGGCAATTCCAGCGGCGTGAACGACGGTGCGGCCGCGTTGCTGCTGGTGGAGCTGCGCCGCGCTGAGCAGCTCGGCCTTCGGCCGCTGGCGATTCTGGGGCCTGCGGCGACGGCCGGCGTGGATCCCGCCTGCATGGGAATCGGGCCGATCCCGGCGGTGCAGAAACTCGTCGCGCGCAGCGGCGTGCGCCTGGCGGACGTGGACGTGATCGAGTTGAACGAGGCGTTCGCGTCGCAATCGCTGGCCTGCATCCGCGGACTGGAGCTGGATCCGGCGCGGGTCAACCCAAACGGTGGGGCGATTGCACTGGGTCATCCGCTGGGAATGACCGGCGCGCGGCTGGTCATCACGTTGCTCTATGAACTGCGGCGGCGGCGCGCCGACCGCGGCATCGCCACGTTGTGCGTCGGCGTCGGACAGGGAGTCGCCACGCTGGTGGAGCGGGCCTAGCAGAAGGCGGTTCTGCACACTGCCGGGGTTTTTCATGCGACGAGTCGTCACGGTCGCCGTTCGCGAGTTCCTGGAGACGGTTCGCACCAAGGCCTTCATCCTGAGCGTGGTGTTCATGCCGGGATTGATCGTCGCGGGGATGTACGGCTCGACGTTCGTGGATCAGGTCAGCCGGGCGGAACGCGTGGCGGCCCGCACGATCGCGCTGGTGACGGACATCCCGGGGGTCGCTGAGTCGTTGACCGGGCAGCTCGCTGTTCATACCGCGCAAAACCCCAACCGCCCGTTGCACCTGATGCAACTGGACCATGACGAGGCGGGTTTTGCCGCCGCGGCCAGCCGCGCCGCAGCCGCCGTGCAGGATGAATCCGCGTATGCCTATGTGCTATTGCCGCGCGAGGTCCTGGACGGCCAGGGTGCAGCGGTGGTGGGGCGGCGCGATCAGCAGGTGGACTTCGGCCGGCGGCTGTCGGCGTTCATCAACGAGGCGGTGATCTCGGCCCGTTTTGCGGCGCTGTCGCCGCCGCTGGATCGCGGACATGTGCTGCGGCTCGAGGCGCCCGTGACGATCGAGACGCGCAGCGCTCTGACCGGCGAGCCGCTATCGGGCGGCGAACTGGCGCGACTGCTGACGCCGTTTGCGTTCATGTTCATGATGATGATCGGCATCTTCGGCGTGTCGCAGGGGTTGCTCACCAGCGTAATCGAGGAGAAAAGCTCGCGGATCATGGAGGTGCTGCTGTCGGCGGTCAGTCCGACCGAGTTGATGGCGGGGAAGGTGCTGGGCGTGTCGGCGGTGGGGCTGATCCTGATGATGGCCTGGGGCGGCGCGGCCTACTACAGCGCGACGCAATCGGGAATGGGCTATCTGGTGGGCGACTGGCGGCTGCTCTACGCGGCGCTCTACTTCCTGCCGGGATTTCTGATGGCGGCCGGAATCCTCGGCGCGATCGGCGCCGCCTGCAACGAGCTGCGCGAAGCGCAGAGCATGGCCTTCCCGCTGTCGGTCATCAACCTGGTGCCGATGCTGTTCTGGTGGTTCATCGTGGAACATCCGCAATCCCTCATCAGCACGGTGCTGAGCTTTATCCCGCCGATCACGCCGTTGATCATGATGCTGCGCGTCTGTTCCGACCCGCACACGCCGGTGTGGCAGATCGTGGCGACACTCGGCTTGTTGTGGGTGAGCGTGGTGGCCGCCATCTGGGCGGCCGGGCGGATTTTCCGCGTCGGCGTGCTGATGTACGGCAAGCCGCCGACGCCGTCAGAACTGCTGCGCTGGCTGCGAACGGCATGAGCCGGGGAGCGCCACGGAGCGCCGCGCGAAACACGAGGTCGGGCAGATGAGCCGCAAGCATCGCGATCCGGCGGTGGGGCGCCGGGTGTCCGGTCCGCCGGCTCAGGACAGCGGCCCCGGCGCGCCGCGCGCGCGGCAGGCGCTCGGCCCGGGCGGGGTTCTACAGGTGTTGCAGCGCCGGCCCGGGTGGGTCGCGCTCACAGTTGTGCTGCTCGTCGTGGTTGCCGCAAGACTCGCGTTCACCCTGCTTCTGCAACTCCCGTCGGTTTCGGATGTGCGCATCGACGTTGAGGCCCGTAACGGCCGCTATCGGCAACTGCTGACTGCCGATGCGGCCGCGCTGGCGGGCGAACGCAACGCGGCCCTGCGAATCTTCGGCGAACTCGCGTTTGACCCCGGCGGTGCGGACGTGCGCCGCGTCACCGATGCGCTCGCCACGCAGGGTGGGGATTCGATGCTGCCGCGCCTGGCGCTGGCCGCGACCGCGTTGGTGGAACTGCAGCGGCGCGGCACGCCGGAGGTCGAGTGGTGGCACGCGATTGAGCCGTACGCCGGCGGGCTGTGCGGCGCATCACTCGCACATCACCAATTCGAGCGATTCTCGGCACTGGCGGCGTCGAATCTGCATGCGCGAGCGGATGCGGGTTCGGCATGGCAGATCGCCGAGATGGTCGTCGAGCCGTCGCTGGGGCCGTTCCTGCAGGTGACGGCTGCACACCTGGAGCGTGCCGCGGCCGCGCGGCGGGCAGCCGGCGATGCCGCCGCGGCGGACACGTGCACGCGCGCGCTGCGCTGCTGGTTGCGGGCCTGGGTGCTGGAGCGCGGTCCGATCGGACTGCGGCTGCTCGCCGCGGATACGCTGCTGCGGTCGTTGGCCCGCGAAGTCGGCCAAGCGGGCGCAGCGTCGAGCGCTGCCCGCGACCTGGCTGAGTGGGTCCGCGGGCGACGGGGCGACGCGGCCGCCCGGCCGGTGGCCATGCTGGACGTGCGTCGCGGGCGCGCGGTGGATGCGGACGCCTATACCTCGCTCGTGTCGCGCGCCTATGCCGCCTTGTCGATCGGCGGAGCGTCCGCCGTCGCGGCGCTGCTGGGGCTGGGACTGTTTCTTTTCTCGCGGCGCGCTGCGCGCGAGTCCTTCCCACTGCGTGCGATTCCGCTGATCAGCGCCGCGGTTTCGGCGGCCGTGCTCATCGTCGCATACTGGCCCGCGCCCCTGGCCGACATGCAGGCCGACCTCGCGCGCACCTGGCAGGACGCGCGGCAGGGAGCGGCGCCCGCTGTCGCTCCGCCGCTGCGACTTGTCACCTGCTGCCTGATCGCGGGGATCGGGCTACTGGGGGCGGGAGTGGGGCGCGGCGGCTGGCGACAACGCCTCGGGCGCGTGGGGGCGGCAAGCGGCGGTGCGGCGATTCTATTGCTGATTGTCACATCTTGCGCGATTCTGGCGGCCGGCAGCGCGCACCAGCGCTACAGCCGCGCCACGGCTGCGGCGTATGAATCGGGTCCGGTTCTCGGCGTCAGCGACCCGCAGGCCGATCGGCTGTTGCGCGCATTGCGGGAGTGGCAGCCCTAGCGGCGCCAGGCATTTGTTGCGGCGGCAGTGTCGGGCGCGGTACATCGGAGCGCTTTTCAATCCGCCGGTCGGCGGGTATGAATCCCGCCATGATCGACTGGAAAAATGTTCGCGTGTGCGTGACCGGTGGGGCCGGCTTCCTTGGCTCATTCGTCATCGAGCGTCTACGAGCGGCCGGTGTCGCGGACGAGCGCATTTTTGTGCCGCGGCGGGCGCGCTATGACCTGACACGCGAGGCGGACGTGGTTCGCCTGTATGACGACGCCCGCCCGGACGTGGTGCTGCACCTGGCCGCGGAAGTCGGCGGGATCGGCGCGAATCGCGACAACCCGGGGCGGTTCTTCTTCGCGAACATGGCGATGGGGCTGCACCTGATCGAGCACGCGCGCCAGCGCGGCCTGCGGAAGTTCGTGCAGGTAGGGACGATTTGTGCTTATCCGAAATTCACGCCCGTGCCGTTCCACGAGGACGCGCTGTGGGACGGCTACCCGGAGGAAACGAACGCGCCGTACGGCGTCGCGAAAAAAGCGCTGCTGGTGATGTGTCAGTCTTACAGGGCGCAGTATGGGATGAACGCGATCTACCTGCTGCCGGTGAATCTTTACGGTCCGCGCGATAATTTTGACCTGAGCAGCTCACACGTCATCCCCGCCATGATCCGCAAGTTCTGGGATGCGCGCGAGGCTGGCGCAGCCGACGTGGAGTTGTGGGGCGACGGTTCTCCCAGCCGCGAGTTTCTGTACGTGGAAGACGCGGCCGAGGGGATTGTTACCGCGGCGGAGCGCTACGATGACCCGGACCCGGTCAATCTCGGAAACGGGCGCGAGGTGCGAATCGCGGAACTGGCGACGCTGATTGCGGGGATGGTGGGCTACCAGGGGCGAATCGTGTGGAATGCGGAAAAGCCCAACGGCCAGCCGCGCCGCGCGCTGGACGTCAGCCGCGCGAAGGAGAGGTTCGGGTTTGTCGCGCGCACCTCGTTTGAGGACGGCCTGCGCCGCACGATCGCCTGGTACGCCGAGCACCGCGCAGAGATTCGCGCGGGACGCAAGTCGGGACTGTAGCGCCGCGTGCCGGTCTAGGTTCTGTTTGACGGATCGAGGATTCGTAGACATCGCTGGATCATGGCGAGCGTGATCATGGCGAGGAAGTGTCGGGCGAGCTTCTCGAATCGGGTGGCGATGCGGCGGCAGTGTTTGAGCCAGCCGATGCAGCGTTCGACGACGTTTCGCCGGCGGTACTGGTCTTTGTCGAGCGGCAGCGTGGGCTGGTCGCTGCGGGTTGGGATGACGGCTTGGATGCGTCGCCGCCGCAGCCAAGCGCGGATGCGGCCGTAGCTGTAGCCTTTGTCGCCAGCGACGGCGTTGGGCCGCCGCCGGCGTCGGATTCGGATGGTGTCGAGGAGCGTCTCGAATGACTTCGACTCGTGCGCTTGCCCCGCGGTCGCCAACGCCCCGAGCGGAACGCCGCGGCCGTCGGTCACCAGATGAAGTTTCGTGCCAAAGCCGCCGCGCGATCGTCCCAGGGCGTGGTCGGCCGGCTCGATTTCGCCCCTTTTTTACCGGCTCCGGCCGCAGCGGCGTGGGCGCGAATGTTCGAGCCGTCGACGTCGAAGACGCTCCAGTCGATGCGTCCGTCTTCGTCAAGCTGCACATGCAGGTGATGCAGCATGCGCTCGAACAGCCCGTCGCGCGTCCAGCGGCGGAAGCGATGGTAGACGCTCTGCCAGCGCCCGTAGCGTTCGGGCATGTCACGCCAGGGCGCTCCGCTGTTGAGCACCCAGAAGATGCCGTTGAGCGTGGTGCGGTGATCGTTCCAACGCCCGCCGCGATGTTGCTTCGGCAGCAGCGGCGCCAGCCGCTCGAAGCCCTCGTCCGACAACTCATAACGCCGGCCACGTGGCGCGCCGCCGCTTGTCGAGCCTCTTGCCATCGTCGACCTCCTTGTCGTCGACAACAGCATGCAACAGAAAACCACAACGCGCAACCCGTACAAATACCGAACAGCGATCCGTCAAACAGAACCTAGGCCCTCGCGCCGGCCGTCGCTGCCGCCGCCCTCGGCGCGGACCAGCGAAGGAAGTCGTGGCCCTCGCGCAGTCCCATCCCGCGCAGGCGTCCGACGATTCCGCCGTCTTCCCAGGGGGTTACGACCACCAGTTGCCGTCCGGGCTGCATCGTCACCTCGGCGCTGGTCATCACGCCTTCCGGCATGAGCGGATTGGGCGTGCTGCTGTCATCGACGAGCAGCACCTCGATCGAGCGGCCGCGGACGATGTCGCCGAGCCGGCGATAGAGCCGCCGTCCGTTGTGCCCAAGCGCGTATACCACCAGCCGTCCGACCGCCGGGGACTCCGCAATTCGTTCACGCACGGCGGCCACCACGTCCTCGAGCGCCTGGCGATGCCGCTGCTGATCCGCACGTCGTTCGTCGAGCAGTTTTTGTGCCGCGGCGCGCTTGTAGGAGGGCAGCTTGGCGACGTAGCGGTCGCACATGTCCATCACTTCTTCCATGTGGCGCAGGTCGTCGGCGGTCTTGGCCGAGCCGTGCACGCGGAACTCGGCGAGAAAGGACTCGGCCTGTGCGAAGGGGCCAACCTGCCGGGCGCGGACCCAGAAATCCCAGTCCATGCAGTAGTGCAGATCGACGTCGAAACCGCCGATGGCGTCGTTCAGCCGCCGCCGCCAGAACGTGGCGGGCTGGCCGATCAGCGCGCCGGAAATGCCGCAGAGCACCAGCGATTCGAAGCCCCACTCCTGCGTCAGCATGTCCTGATAGGCGCGACCGGTCGAATCGATCAGCCGGTAGTCGCCATACACCACGTCCACATGCGGGTACCGCTCGAACGTGCTGCGCACCGCGTCAAACGCCCCGGGCAGGAAGCGATCGTCGGTGTTGATCCAGCCGATGATGTCGCCGGTCGCCAGCGCCAGCGCTTTGTTCAGCGCGTCGGATTGCCCGCGGTCCGGCTCGCTGCGCCAGACGAGCCGCGCATCGTTCCGGCCGCGCAACCAGTCCACGGTGCCGTCCGTTGATCCGCCGTCCATGATGATGTGCTGCACGGTCGGGTCATTCTGTGCGGCCACAGACGCGACCGCGTCCGGGAGGAAGCGCAACCCGTTTAGCGACGGCGTCAGGATCGAGAACGTGTGCGGTGCGGACATGTCGCCACCTCTGGCGGGCGGACCCGCTGATGTTCCTGCGCACCGACGCGCACAATTCGCGCCTTGCGCAGGGAGAAGCCGCGCCCGCGCCGGCGGGCGTCGATAACGGCTATCGGAGCCGATGCCCCCGCGGGTTGATTCCGAGCTGTGCCCAGCGCAGCCGACGCCGCAGCCGGCAGCTCCGCCGGAACCCTTCATGACCGCACTCTCCGTCGGCCCGGGCGCCGCACTCGCGCCGGTACGACCCGTGGATGCCTACGCCGTAGCCGCCGCTGCGCAAAGGCGGGTTCAAGCGGATGCGACCGACGTGGGTGCGTGGCGGTCGCTGGTGGCCGCCCATGCCGTGCTTGCGCTTCGGACGCCGCTCCGCCGCCTGCTGGAGCGGGCTGCGCTGGCGGCCGACGTGCGAGCGGAGCTGTGTGCGGCGCTGGGCGGGGTCGAGCGCCGAGTTTCCTGGAGTACGCTGGCACGGCGATTCGACGCGAATCTCGCAGCACTGGGACGGCTCACACCGCAGGCCGACGCCGTGGCGACGGCCTGGCGGCGGCGCGCGGCGCGGCTGGAGCTTTATGAAGACGGCGAAGGCTGCGCTCAGGTCGCGGATCGCGACGCCGGGGCGGACGGGTTGTGGCTGCCGGCGCTGCATCCGCATCACGCGCTGGTGCAGCGCGCGGCGTTGCGCCGGCAGTGGGAGGGGCGCGTCGTCCGCACGCTGGTGGTGAGCGGGCTGGGAATGGGGTACGTCGCCACCGACGTTTTTGAGGCGTCCGAGCGAACGTTGCTGCAGTTCAGCCCGGTCGTGGCGCTGATTGAGCCGTCGTTGACGGCCTGGGCGGTGGTGCTTCACCTGCACGACTGGACCGGTTTGCTGTCGAGTCCGCGTGCCCGCGTCGGCGTGGGCGTTGAGGCGCAGGCTGCGTTCGACGCGCTGTTGGCCGATACGGATCGTCACACGCCGGCGATCATTCCCGGCGGCGCACCGTGGGGGGAGGGACCGGATGCCGCCGCGCTGGCCGCGGCAGTCGAAATTGAGGAAGCACGACGTGCGCGCGACCGGCAGGAGCGTTTCGCGCGGCTCTCCGCGCAGGCTCGCGCCGCTGATTCCGGCGCACCGTGCGAGTCGCAGGAGCAAACGCTCGAAACTTCCTTGCTTGGGGAGCGCATCCGTCGTGCCGCGCGTGGCGAGCAGGCGCTGCGCGTTCTCGGCGTCACCAGTCGCTTCACCACGGTTCTTCAATATTCCATGCGCGATTGGCTGCGCGCTTTCGAGCGGGCCGGGCACGCGGTGCGGGTGGTGATGGAGCCGGACGACCACGCGCATTTTTCCCCGCAGCGCGTGCAGATCGAGATCGAGTCGTTCGCGCCGGACGTGGTGCTGCTGATCGACCACTTGCGCCATGAATATCCGCAGGTGATCCCCGATCCGATTCCGTCCGTCTGCTGGATACAGGACAACCTGCCGCACCTGTTTCGCCCGGAGGCCGGGCGCGCCGTCGCCGCGCGTGAAATCGTGATCGGCCACGGGTTCGATGAGTGCGTCGGGCGCTTCGGCTATCCGGCGGCGCGCTTCCTGCCGGTTCGAATCCCGTGCGACCCGTCGCGATTGTGTGATCCGGCCGAGACCGACGCGGATCTCGCCCCGTACCGCTGCGACGTGATGTTCGCATCGAATCACCGGCTCAGCTATGCCCAGCGCCGCGGGCAGGCGCTGGGGCGTTTCGGCGGCCTGGCGGGGGAAGTGTTTTCGCGGGCGCTCGAGCGACTTGAACAGGACATGCGGCACCCATGGTTTGACGGCCACTACAACTTTGATTCACTGGTTGGCACAACGCTCGATGCGATGGAGCTGGCGACGCGAGACGCAGCGCTGCGGAATGAGCTGACCGGCGAGCTATTGACGCTGGCGGACACATTCTTGCGAGAATCTACCATCCGCGCCGCGGCCGCGTGGGCCGCCGGAACCGGGCGCAAGCTTCATCTCTACGGCCACGGCTGGAAGGACCACACGGAATTTTCGCCGTTCGCGCGCGGGCCGGTGGCGCACGGGATCGGGCTGGGGCGGGCCATGCGGGCGGCGAAGGTATGCCTGCACGCCGGCTGCAACGGGGCGCTGCACCAGCGCGTACTCGATACGCTGGCCGCGGGCGGATTCGTGCTGATTCGCGACAAGCTGGCGGATACCGAACACGTGCGATTTCGCGGGCTGGTCGCTTGGCACGAGCGGCGCGGGGGAAAGACTCCCTATCCGTTGCAGGCTGCTGATCTGCCTGCGCCGCTCGATGAGTGGATTCGACGCGAGCGGTACTGGGGCGGGCTGGACCCCGACGGGGTGGTGAATGTGCAGGAGTCACACGTCGATTGGTGGTATCAGCGGATGCACGATACGCGAGAATCGACGCCGTCCGGCATCTGGCCGGAACTGCCCGAGGTGCTTTTCGGCGGCGCCGACCACCTGGCCGAGCGCCTCGAGCATTTCGTGACGGCTGATGATCACCGCGGCGCGCTGGCTGTCCGGATGCGCGTCCCTGTTCTCGAAAAGTTCACCTATGACGCGCTGGTGCGCGAAATGCTGCATTTCATGGGATCGGCCCTCGGGCGGGCGTGAGCCGGTCCGGGCGGCGTACAATGAGCGGGCAGAGTGGGCCGGGCGACCGCCGCGGATGCGCCTGGCGCATCGACGGAGGAAAGTCCGAACTGGACAGGGCACGGTGGTGGCTAACGGCCACCGTCCGCGAGGACCGGGACAGTGCCACAGAAAACACACCGCCGACGATCGGAGCAATCCGAAACGGGTAAGGGTGAAATGGTGCGGTAAGAGCGCACCGCGCGACCGGTGACGGTCGTGGCAGGGCAAACCCCACCGCCAGCAAGCCCAAGCAGGGGCGATGAGCCGGCCCGGCTCGCGATCAGCCCCGGGTCGGGTGCTCGAGCCGGTCGGCAACGGCCGGCCCAGATGAATGGTCGCCGCCCGACGACGTACGAGTCGATTCGCCTCCCAGGCGGTCGCCTCGAATGTCGCCGGGAACAGAATTCGGCTTACAGGCCCACTCTGCACTATTCCCCGTCGTGCGGGCGGCGACGCGCCCTGCGCCCGGCCCCCGCCGTCCGGCGGCTCGCGCGCTGCTGCGGTAGAATCCTGCGGTCTTGCGCCACGGACGGCGTAAGAAGGATGAACCCGCACCCGCTCCGGATGATGAACCCCGCCCATGTTTACGCGCCGTCTGCGCTGCCTGCTGATTGCATTTGCGGCGCTGGCCGTGGTGCTGGTCGCGCGCCTGTTCGAGTTGCAGGTGCTGCGCGCGGGGGAGTTTGAGCAGCTGGCCGTTCGCATGGTCACGCGGCCGGAGCGGATGCTGCCCGCGCCGCGCGGCGCGATCGTGGATCGCGGCGGGCGCGTGCTCGCGGCGGATGAGCCGGCGTTCGACGTGCTTGTGCATTACGGTGTGCTGGCCGCTCGTGCGGACTATCTGAACGCGTGCGCCCGTGAACTGCGCCGCCGCGGGGAGTTCGCGTCCGACCAGCCGCTGTCCGAGATTGCCAATGAAGTGCGGCTGCGCATCGGCGAGTCGTGGACAGAACTGGCGCAGCTCACCGGCCGGCCGCTGTCCGAGATCGTCGAGCGCGGTGCAAGCGTGCGGGAACACGTGGAGCGGATCGGCCGCGTGGTGCGCGAGCGCTCGCCGACGATCGAGCGGATCGAGATGGAGAACCAGATGTTCCCCATCATCGATGCGCTCGACAACGACACGGCGCTGCGCGTTCGGCTGGCGCTGGAGCGCCACCCGTGGTTGCGGGTCGCGCCGGCGTCACGGCGGGTGGTGCGCGCGTCCGATTCGCTGATTCACGTACTGGGGCGGACGGGACCGGCGTCGCGCGAGCTGATCGAGGCGGACGAGCTGGCGCACGACGAATTCCGCCGCCGCCGACCGGGAGATCGCACGGGCACCTCGGGCGTGGAGCGGGCGGCCGACGCCGTGCTTCGCGGTGCGTCGGGCCGACTCGTGGAGGAGCCTGACGGCCGCGTGCTGGAGTACGTCGCGCCGATCCCCGGCGAGGACGTTCGGCTCACCATCGATTCGGCCTTGCAGGATGCCGTGCTGGAGCGGCTCGCGGCGGCCGTCGAGAAAAGCGTACATCCGGCCGGCGGGGCGGCGGTGGTGCTGGACGTGCAGAGCCGCGAGGTGCTGGCGCTGGTCAGTTACCCGATCTACAGCCGCGAGGACATTTCGCGCCGCTACGCCGAACTGATGGCCGACACGCGCCGCGCGCCGTTGCTGGCGCGGGCGGTCGCCGCCCAGTACGCCCCGGGCTCGATCTGCAAGGTCGCCACCGTGATCGGTGGGCTGAGCGACGGCGTTGTATCTCCGCAGACACGGATTCACTGCACCGGGCGCTACATTCCGACCACGCCGAACGCCTTCCGCTGCTGGATTTACAACCAGAACCCGGGCGTCACGCACGATATGGGCAACCCAGCCGGACAGACCGCCGAAGACGCGATTCGCAATTCGTGCAACATCTATTTCTTCAGCGTCGGCGATCGGCTCGGCGCTGGGCGACTGACGTCGTGGTTCGAGCGGCTGGGGCTGGGCCGCACGCAGGGTACCGGGCTGGTGGAGGAGGTCGCCGGGATCGTGCCGACGCAGGATTGGATGCAGCGCCGGCAGCGCCGCGACCATCAGCCCGCGGACGCTTGGAACTTCTCCATCGGCCAGGGCGAGGTCACGTGCACACCGCTGCAGGCGGCCGGCATGGCGGCCACGGTCGCGGCAGGGCGCTGGGAGCCGGTGCGCCTGATCGTGGACCGAGAAGGACGACCGGTGCCGTCACGGCTCGCCGAACAGCTTCCGTTGAGCGATGAACTGCTGCGACCGGTTCGGGCCGGCATGTGGCGGGTGGTGAACGAGCGCGGCGGTACGGCATACGTTGCGCGGCTGGATCGCCGTGATTTTGAGTTGTGCGGCAAGACCGGCTCGGCGCAGGCAGTGCCGGCGGTGTTGTCACGGCGCTACATTTTCGAGCGCCCTGACGGACGACGCGAGGAAGTGGTCGCCGCGTCGGAGTCCGAGGCCCGCTCCGCGTTCGATGAGGAACAGCCGAAGCTGGTCGGGACCCGCGCAGCCGAACGGTATCCGGCGGTCGGTCCGGACGATCGTCTGCCTTCGCATGCCTGGTTTATCGGCTATACGCAATCCACCATGACCCGCCGCGGGGCGGCGCCGCAGGGGCGGTCCTACGCGATTGCGGTGTTGATCGAGTTTGGCGGCAGCGGCGGGCGGGTCGCCGGTCCGGCCGCGCGCGACGTCGCAAACGCCGTGATCGACTGGAGCATGACAGACGAGGGCGGGTCGTGAGCGCGGCTCTGGTAGTGCGGGGACCACGGATGCGCTGGGGGCTGCTGCTACCGGTGCTGTTTCTGCTGTCGATGGGGCTGGCCACGATCCACACGACCTCGGGCAGCAGCGTCGAGGGCGCGGTGCTCCCCGGCCCGGGTGCCGCGCCGATCGCGGATGAGGGCTGGCTTGCGGCGGTGCGCGATGCCGCCGGTCAAACCACGTTTCGCCAGTGGGCGTTTGTCCTCACCGGAGTCGGACTGCTGGCGCTGGTGGCGATTCCGAGCTATCAATGGCTGGGGCGCTATGCGTATCTCGCGTACGCGGTGGTGATGGCGCTGCTGCTGCTGCTGGCGCTGGATCGCTGGCTCGAGCCGTTTGGCATCGACGTGCCGTTCGTGCCCGTCCGTCGCGCGACGCGCCGCTGGATCGAGTTCGGCGCGATCGGCATCCAGCCGAGCGAGTTCATGAAAGTGGCGCTGGTGTTGTGCCTGGCGCGATATCTGCGATACCGCGAGGACGTGCAGGAGTGGCGGGGGTTGATCAAGCCGTTCGCGCTGACGGCGCTGCCCATGGTCCTGATTCATTTCCAGCCGGACCTTGGCACGCTGTTGATGCTGCTGCCGATCCTGTTCGCGATGCTGTGGGTGGCCGGAGCGAAAAAACGGCACTTGGCGGTCGTGCTGGGTGCGGGCATGGTCGCGGCGCCGTTTTTCTATGCCTTCGTGATGCGCGACTACCAGCGCGTGCGGGTGGACGTGGTGTTGCGGCAGGAGACGGCTGATGAGCGCTGGCACCGCCGCGAGGGCTATCAATTGCGGCAGGCCAAGGCGGCGCTGGGCACCGGCGGCGTCACCGGCGCCGGTTTCGGACAGGGGCTGTTCGTGACCCAGGATGCGCTGTTGCCCGAGCGCCACAACGACTTCATCTTCGCGATGATCGGCCATCAGTTCGGCCTGCTCGGCGCAGGGGCGGTGATCCTGGCTTACCTGGTCTTCGCCGTTGTCGGTGCGGAGGTTGCGGGGGTGACGAATGACCCCTTCGGCCGTCTGATCGCCGTTGGCCTGACGGTCATGATCGTCGCCCAGGGGCTGCTTAATATCGCGATGATCGTCGGGCTGATCCCGATCACGGGTGTCACGCTGCCGTTTGTGAGTTATGGCGGCAGCAGCATCTGGGCCGGATTGATCGCCCTGGGGCTATTGCTGAACATCGAGCGCCGGCGTCCGTTGATGATGGGCCGTGCCCCAACCGCGTTCGATCGGGAGGGCACATGAAGCCGCCGCAGCGTCACGAATCGGCCGAGATGAGCCGCTATTGGGCCTATCTGTCGCAACAGATGCCCGAACTGGAGTTGTTGCCGGATGACGCCGCAAGGCGCGAAATGTTCGCGTTTTTGCGCAAACGGACGTCCCTGATGGGGTGGCGGTTCGGGTTGTACTGGCTCGGCTTTTTCCTGGTCGCAATGGGAAGTACGTATCTCGGCATGCCGGCGCTGACAGGCTTGGTTGGCTGGGTGGGGTTGCCGCACTGGACGGCGTTGTTGATCGTCGTTCCGGCGCTCATTGTCGCGTTTTACATCGGTTTTGCGCTGCTCTGGCACCGGCCGATGGTGCGGGCGATGCGCCTGGAACTGCAACGGCGGGGCATCCAGGTGTGTGTGAATTGCGGCTATGACTGCCGGGCGCAGGAGCATCGCCGTTGTCCGGAGTGTGGGCGGGAGCTGCCGACCGCGACGGCTTAGGTCGGTCGGCCTGCTACAATAGTCGATGGCTCATCCGCGGAGGCCGTCGGTGGAAACGTGGAAGGAGTTTGAGCACAACGTCGTGACGCACAGCGCCGCCCACCACCTGATGGCGGTGGACGACCTGGTGCGCAAGCTCGGCTACGCGCGCGTGTCGGACGTGGCGCGGGTGTTGGGCATCACGCGCGGCAGCGTCTCCGTGTCGCTGCAGCCGCTCAAGGAAGCCGGGCTGGTGCAGCAGGATGAGAATCGCCACCTGCGACTTTCGGCCGCCGGCCAGTCGCTGGTGGATTCAATCAAGACCAAGCGGCATGTCGTGCAGCGGCTCTTCGCCGAGGTGCTGGGTGTTTCCGCGGAGCAGGCCGAAATCGACGCCTGCAAGCTCGAGCACCTGCTGTCGAACGAGACTGCCCGCCGGCTGGTCTCGTTCCTGCGCTTCGTGGATCGCGGCACGGCCGAGTCGCGACGGTTCTTCGAGGCGCTGCGGTCGCACGATTCACAGTGTTCGCACGAGCCGAGCGCCTGTCCGAGCTGTCCGAGCGCGTGCCTGGCCGACACGTTGCGGCAGGGCTGATCGTCCGAGCAGCGCCGGTTCGCCGAGGCGGGCCGATGTTTGAACCTGGGTGCTTGCCAATGGGTGGTCATCACATGTCACAACCCGCGTATGGATCCGCGCCGCGCCACACTGCCGGCGGGGCGTCGCTTTCGACTGACGAGCTGGCCGAGGAGCTCAACCGCGTATTTGCCGAGGAGATCGAGGCCGCGATGCGCTATCTGCATCTGGCTAACGCGGTCCGCGGCCTGGACCGCCTGACGGTCGAGCCGATTCTCAAGCGCGGCTTCTCCGAGACCATTCAGCACGCCGAAGTGATCGCCCAGAAGATCCGCGCGCTGGGGCACGTGCCGCGGGTCGAGTTGCAGATCGCCTGCCCCGGGGAGCCGGTGACCGCCCGCGAGTCGCTCCGCATCGCGCTGACGTTTGAGGAGGCGGCGCTCGAGGCGTACCAGGACCTGCTGCGGCGCGTCGAGGGCGACGTGCCGATGGAGGAGTTCATTCGCTCGCAGATCGCGCTGGAGTCCGCGCACGTCGCGGAACTGAAGGAATTGCTCGTCGGGTAGTGCGGCGCGCGGTACAGGCGGGGTTTTTCGGCGCGAGGAGCAGGTCAGCCGGAGGACGATCGGCGGGGTATCGGATCAGCGAACGGCCTGTATCAGGATCACCAGCAGCGCCACCAGCAGCGCGGCTCCCAGCACCACCGTCACCCACATCGGCGTCGTGGCCTGGTCGGAGTTCCGGTCGTCTTGCGGCTCGGCCGGCGCGACCGTGTTGCCTTGCGACAGTGAATCCAGCGAGTGATGTGCCAGCAGCCGCCCGGCGTGCAGCGGCATCTGGCCGCGCGACAGCAGCTCCATGTCCACCAGCAGCTCGCGGCAACCGGTGTAGCGCTCCTCCCGGTTTTTCGACATCATCATCTCAATCATCGCGGCGCAGCCCGCCGTGAGCCGCGTGGTGATGTGGTCCGGCGGCGTCAGCGGCTCGCGCAGGTGCTTGTGCATCACCGCCGAAGGCGTCGGCCCCTCAAAGGGGACGCGGCCGGTCACCATGTGATAGAGCGTGGCGCCGAGCGAGTAAATGTCGGCACGCTTGTCGATGTCCACTTCGCCTCGAATCTGCTCGGGGCTGATGTAATAGGGGGTGCCGTAGGCCCGGCCGGCCTCGGCCATCGCCGCTTCGAGGTCGGTGGCCTCGCGCGCCAGGCCCATGTCGGCCAGCTTGGCGACCCGCTCGGGCGTGAGCATGATGTTCTTGGGCTTCACGTCGCGGTGGATGATGCCGCGGTCGTGGGCGTGTTGCAGGGCGCGGGCGATCTGCATGGCGATGTTGAGCGCTTCTTCCTCGGGATAGACCTTGCCGGTCGCCAGCTCGTCATAGACCGTGCAGCCTTCGACGAACTCCATCACGAAGTAGTGCACGCCGTTGTGATCCGCGACGTCGATGGCCTGCACGATGTTGTTGTGATTCAGTGCGGCCGCGGCCCGACCTTCGCGGTAGAAGCGCTCCACGAACTCGGCGTTGCGGCTGAGGCGCTTGGGCAGCACCTTTACGGCCACGACGCGATCAAGCGAGATCTGCTTGGCCTTGTAGACGACGGCCATCGCCCCCGCGCCGACCTTTTTTTGAAGGATGTAGCCGGGGATCTGCTGGGCCGGGCGGGTGTCGGAGTCCTCGCTGGCGCCGCCCTGAAGCCGGGCGAGCTGCGTCCGCGTCAGGAAACCCATGTCCACCAGTACGTCGGTCAGCGGGCGGGTGCGGCCGTTGACGGCGGTGCGGCGCTGCGTCTCCTCGGCGGACTTCACCTCATCGGCGGTAGCGAGATTGCGGGCCAGGACCGCCTTGACAATCTGGCTTTCTTCGGAGAAGTCCGCCACAGGTGAGAGCCTTGCCGCCGGGAACCGGGTACACTCTGGTTAGTACGCGCGTGCGAGACACTCAAGTGTACTCAGCCGCCATGCGGGAATCAAACCACGCGGGCCCGCGGCCCGCGTTCCATCACCCACCGCACCGCCCGTTCGCGCGGGCAGGACGCCGAAGCGCCATGCCGTACGACCGACACTCGCGATGTGCCGCTCGCGCGATCTTCACGCTACTTTTCTTCATCGGCAGCGCAGCCGGCGCAATCGCCGCCGGCGAGGACTTTTCGACCGTCACGGACGACGCCGTCCGGGCGGCGGTGGATCGAGGCGTTGAGTACATCCGGAACCGCCAGACGGGGGTGCACTGGGAGCCGCACGGCCGTGCTGAGGACGACCGCCACTTCGGCGGCAGCACGGCCCTGGCGTTGCTGGCGCTGCTGTACGCCGGCGAGGATCCGCGCTCGCCTCGCATGAAGGACTCGCTCGACTGGCTGGCGTCGAAGCCGCTCCGCAGCGTCTACGCCGTCGGTCTGCGGGCGCACGCGTTGGCGATCGTTCCCGGGGACCGGTACCGCGACCGGCTGACGCGCGACGTGCAATGGCTGATCGACGCGCAACACCCGCGCGGCTCCGACCACGAGGGCGGTTTCGGCTATGAAACGCACCGTGAAGGCGGATGCGACAATTCCAACAGCCAGGTGGGCGTGCTGGGGGCGTGGATGGCCGCCGAGGCGGGCGTCACGGTGCCGGATGAATTCTGGTACCTGGTCGAGAATCACTGGCTGCGCGTGCAGACGCGCGAGGGCGGCTGGGGTTACCAGAAGGACGGCCCGAACGGCAGCATGACCGCCGCCGGCCTGGCGACGATGTTCGTCGTACTCGACCTGGTTTACGCCCGCGACACGGGCAAGTTCGACGGCAAGGCCACGTCGCGCTGCGGGATGCTGCAGGAGACCGGCAAGGTCGTTTCCTCGATCACGCGGGCGATGCAGTACCTCAGCGACATCTTCGCGCTGGAGAACCCCAACGGCGACAGCGGCTGGACCTACTACTACCTGTACGGCGTCGAGCGGGTGGGGCGGGCTTCGGGCCGGAAGTATTTTGGCGACAAGGATTGGTTCAAGCTCGGCGCGCGGTTCCTGCTCGCCAAGCAGGACGTGAAGGAGGGCAGTTGGGATCCGCTCACGTCCAACGCCGAGATGAACACGCTGCACCACACCTGCTTCGCGGTGATGTTCCTCTGCCACGGCCGTGCGCCGCTGCTGTTCAACAAGCTTGATTACGGCGCCGGGGCGAACACCAAGACGCGCGACGTGGCCGGGCTGAACCGCTACGTGCAGCGCTCCTCCGAAAAGCTGCTCAACTGGCAGACGGTTACGCTGGGCGGCGAGTTTTCCGACTGGCTTGAGGCGCCCGTGCTGTACATCTCGGGGCACGACGACCCGCGCTTCGCCGAGGCCGACGTGCAGCGCATTCGCGAGTATTGCCTGCGCGGCGGGGTGGTGCTGGGCGTCGCCTGTTGCAGCAAGCCGGAGTTTTCGGCCGGCTTCCGGCGGCTGGCGGCGCGGGCATTCCCGGAGTATCCGATCCGCGAGCTTCCACCGCGGCATCCGCTCTTCAACGGCGACGTGCAGTTTCCAATTGCTGAGCCGCCGCCGATGTTCGAGGTCCACAGCGGCAGCCGAACGCTGATGCTGCTCTCGCCGACGGACATCTCGGCCGCCTGGCACCAGTTCCTGATTCACAAGTACGAACCGCACCTCCAACTGGGCGCGAACATCTTCTGGTACGCAACCGACAAGTCCACCTTTGCCAGCCGACTGGCCACGATCGAGATTCCCAGCCGTAACGCCCGGCCGCGCCAATCCGTTGCCGTCGCACGCATGGCCCACGAGGGCGGGTGGGACGTGGAGGCGTTCGGCTGGACGCGCCTCTCACGCCATGTCGCCAACCAGGGGGGCGTCCGGCTGCTGGTGACGTCGGGCGTGAAATTCGAAAACCTCAACTTCGAGGAGTTCAAGGTCGCTTACGTCACCGGTACGAAGGCGATGCGGCTTTCGCGCGAGGATCGCGAGTCCCTGCGGAAGTTTCTCAGCGCCGGTGGCACGCTGCTGGCGGACGCCGCCAACGCCTCGACCGAGTTTCTCAACTCGATCGAGGAGGAGCTGACCGACGTACTGCGCACGCAGCCGCTGGCCGTGCCGGAGGACTCGGCCCTGCTCACCGGCGCCGGCATCCTCGGTGCCGCGGACGTGACGCGCGTCAACGTGCGACAGGCGGCGCGCAGCATGGCGGGCACCTCGGGCGCGCCGCGGCTGCGCGGGTATCGAATCGGCCGCCGCTGGGCGGTGCTGTATTCACCGCTCGATCTCAGTAGCGGTTTCCTGGGCACGCCGATCTTCGGCTGCCGCGGCTACACGCCGGAGAGCGCGCTGGACATCGCTCGCAATATGATGCTGTATGCAGCGCTTTCCTCCAGCGAAAAAGCCAAGATTGACCGCGAGGCGCGCTGAACAGCCTGATTTGCCGCCTCGCGCCGCCGGTCCTGCCGGGAGCGCGGTTGCGGCGCGGAGTCGGACATGAAGGCGGAACCGCTGCTGGCCAAGTTGAACGAATTGCGGCATGACGCGGAGGGCGACCGCGAGGACATCGAGTACCTCGCGCTGCATCACGCATTCTGCTTCATCTCGTATCACATGGGTGAGTTTCAGAAGTACCTGAACGAGGTCGCGGAAGATCCCAAGCGTTAGGACTGTTCAGCCCACGCGGCCGACCGCTGCGCCGCCGGAATCCCGCGGAGACGGGTGTGAGCGACGAACGCCACCGCGACGACTTTGACGCCGGCTCCGCGGCCGGCGCTGCACCGGGAGAGCGGCCGCCGGCGTCGCCTTCCGCGCGCGCGGCGTCGGCGACGCCCCGCGCCCGGGAGGAGGCCGCCTTTCGCCGGTTTGTGCAGCGCGTCTGGCAGCATGACGTCGCCCCGCTGCTGCGCGACCGGCAGGCTGCGCAGCGCCGCGGCGGGGCGCGCATCGGCGGCAGCGTAGGCGCCGGGGCGGGATTGCTGCTGGATCGGCTGTTTGGCCTGCGCGGCCGTCCCTTCGCACGTTTCGGCACGGTGGTTGGGGCGACGCTTGGCGCAGTGCTGCCGGACGCGTGGGACTGGCAATGGTTCCGCAGCGCCGGGCAGGATGAGCAGCGCGCGGTTTCGGATGCCGTCCAGCGGCGTGCCGCGGATCTGCCGGAGGTGGAAGCGCTGGAGTTGCTCGGCCTCACGGCTTCGGCGACGCGCGATGATCTCCGCATCGCCTGGCGGCGGGCTGCGGCCGAGTGGCACCCGGACGGTGCAGCCAATGATGCTGATCGCACCGAACGCCACCTGCGATTTGTGGCGCTTCAGGCTGCCCATGAGCGCCTGCGGGCCGCGTACGACGCGGGTCGCCTACCGCTCTCGGGGGATCGCGGCCCATCGCGCTGAGTCAGGCCGGTCGGTTCGCGGGCGCTGATTCCCCCGCAGATTGCTTTCGCATACGCTCGCCGGACCATGACCCAGCGAAAGGCCAGTCCTGCTCCGCGGAAGTCTCCGGGGAGGCGTGCATCGTCCGGCGCGGTTCCGCGCGCCGCCGCGCCATCTCCTGCCACGCGCTCCGCGAGAAAACCCGCCGTTGGCGGGCACTGCTTCGGCTCGCATCTATCGATCGCCGGCGGCATGCACCACGCGATCGAGGACGCCCTGCGGCTGGGGTTCGGCTGCGTGCAGGTGTTCGTCAAGAACCAGCGTCAATGGGCCGCCGCACCGCTCGATCCGGCGGACGTGGACCGCTGGCACGCACTGCTCGCGACTCCCGGCTTCGGCCCCGCCGTTGCACACGCGACATATCTCGTCAACCTGGCGTCGCCGGATCCGGCGTTATGGGAGAAGAGCCGCCTCGCATTTGCCGAGGAGCTGGCCCGCTGCGATCAGCTCGGCATCCCATATCTCGTGGTGCACCCCGGTTCAGCGGTAGGGGGGTCGCGCGAGGATGGCATCCGGCGTGTGGCGGAGGCGCTGAATCGCATCTTTTCAGATTCGCCGACGTTGCGCGTGATGCCGCTGCTGGAAACCACGGCCGGGCAAGGGGCCACTCTCGGCCGCACCTTTCAGGAGCTGGGCGAGATCATCGCCGGCATTGCCGAGGTGAAGCGCGTCGGTGTTTGCGTGGACACCTGTCACGTCTTCGCCGCCGGGTATGACATCCGCACGCCGGCGGGCGTCGCGGAGCTGCTCGCCGCCGCGGACCGCTGCGTCGGGCTGGAGCGCATCCGCTGCTGGCACCTGAATGACAGTCGCGGTGATTGCGGCTCGCGACTTGACCGTCATGAGCACATCGGCGCCGGGCGGATCGGCCGGGCGGGTTTCGCCGCGCTGCTTTCGGACGCGCGCTTCCGCGATGTGCCCATGATTCTGGAGACCCCCAAAGAAACCGATGAGCGCGGCCGCGAGTGGGATGCGGTAAACCTGGCGCTGCTGCGCCGCCTGGAGCGAGGCTCAGCCGGTCGGCGGTGACTCGCGCAGCGGGGCGGATCGCTTGTAGACGCGCGTTTCGAGGGCGCGGTTGTACTGCGTCCAGTCGCCGGACCGGTCGGGGTCGTTGGCGATTTCGGCCAGCATCATGTGCACCTTCGCGTCGAGATTATCGAGGTGGTGCACCAGCACGGCTTCGGGGATGGCGGGCAGCTTGGGGCTGCCGAATTCGTATTTTCCGTGATGCGCCAGGATCAGGTGATCCACAAGGTTCAGCGTCTCGCGCGGGAAGGGCTTGCCGAACTCCTGCTCGATCTCACGCACCTTCTCATGCACCCAGATCACGCCCTGCGCGATGTGGCCGACGAGTTGCCCCTCGGTCGTGTACTCAAAGTTCGTTTCAAACGCCAGCTCGCGCACCTTGCCGACGTCGTGCAGCAGAATGCCGCACAGCACGAGGTCCGCGTTCAACTGCGGATAGCGCGGCAGCACGACCAGCGCCAGCTCGAGCAACGCCAACGTGTGCTCCAGCAGCCCGCCCAGGTAGGCGTGGTGATTTCCGCGGGCGGCCGGGGCGCGCTGAAACCCGGCCGCGAACTGCTCATCCTTCACGAACCGCGCCACCAGCGCCCGCAGCGCCGGATCCTTCACGCCGCGGACGATCTCCACCAGGCGCGTCCACATCGTCCCCACTTCGTAGGGCGACGTCGGCAAAAAGTCCGCCGGATCCACTTCCCCCTTGGGTACCGCCCGCATGCCGTCGATGATGAACTGCCGCGCGCCTTTGAAGTTCTCGACCCGCCCGCGCAGATACAGAAACCCACCCTCCGGCATCGCGTCGAACACAGCCTGCGACGCATTCCACATCCGCGCGAGCAACTCGCCAGTTGAATCGGCCAGCACGGCGTGAATGTACAGCCCGCCGTTGGTCGTCGTGCGCAGATCCTTCTGCACGAGCCGGAAGACCTCGTCCTCGACCGTCTGGCCGGCCTGCAGGTCGCGGATGTGCGTGCGCTTCCGGGTCGCGGGCATGGTTACTTTCTCCCCTTCTTTGCGGACTTGGTCGGGCGTGCGGCCCGCGATGACTTCGCGCGCGGGCTTGCGGATTTCGCCAGCGGGGCGGAGGACTTGGTGGCGGACGACTTCGCCGACCGCTTCGCCGGCTTCCGTGTGCGAGAGGCGGGAGTTCTCGCCGTTCCGGCCTCGGCGGACGCCGGCGATTCCGAAGGCGTTCGCTCGGCTTTCGTGCGGATCGGGTTCCGGTTATCCGGCGGCACATCCACGTTGCTTTTCGGCGGCGTCCGCCCGAGCGGCGTCTTCGTCGCAGCGCCCGGCACCTGGGCCATCCAGCCGATCGCATCGGGCGAGAGATACGCGGCGTCGTCCCCGTATAGATCGCGACGCATCACCATTCCCAGCGGCGTCGTGAAGTACGAGTGGATCGCCGAGGCGACCTCGGTGATCGCCGCCGCCCAATCCCGCCCGCTTTTTTCGATTTCGCGCAGCCGGAAGTACACGCGGTCGATGTCGCCGCGGTAGCGCAGCGCGATCTCGGCGATCAGCATCTGCTCCGCAGAGCGGCGCGTCTGGGTCCAATCGGCGCGTTCGTTGGCGTGAAAGACGGTGCGCTGCAGCACCTCGATCTGACGCAGAATGCGGTGCAGGAATTCGTGTGAGCGGATCGCCGCCGACAGCGCTTCGATCTGGTCCTGCGGCAGACGCGGCACGGGAACCTCCGACGGGCGCGCGGGTGGCGCATCGGTCAGCCGGGGAAAGACATTTCCCCGGACGAGTGCGGCATCAACCGCCCGACCCGGCGCCGCCATCGTCGCCGCCGCCGTTTTCATCGTCCTCGTCTTCGGCCGCCGCTTCCATCGCAGCCATGAACTCCATCATCATCGGCATCATCTGCGGCATCAGCACCTGCTGCAATTCGTCCATGTTCGAGTACTGTGCCTCGTTGAGAATCTGCGTCAGCCGATCGGCCAGTGGCTCCGCCGCCTTGAGCGCTGTCAGCATCTGCCTGACCTGCTCCTCCGTGATCGGCTCGCCCATATCGGGGATGACCCACTTGCCGCCGATGCGCTGCATCGGTAAAGCCTCGCCCGCCGACGCCGCCATCATCGCCGTCGCCTCCGGGGGCACCGGCGTCGTGTCGCCAAACGCCTTCCCCAGCGCCTCCAATGACTCAGGCGTAAAGTTCAACGTAATGCTGGCGTGGTCGGCGTCCTGCACTTCCACCTTCAGGACGTCGAGCGTCCGGAGTTGCTCCGCCAGCGTGTCGGCGATCTTGTCCAGCTCAATCGGCGAGCCGAGCTTATCGCCTACCGTGCGCAGCATCGTTTCGATCCGACCATGCCAGTTCTGGAGCGCGTCCATCGCCTCGCTGTTCTCGGCCAGTGCTTTCACAGCGTCGGGATTGAAGCTCTCCAGCGCCGCCGCCAGCTCGCCCTTGAGCGTGGATTGGACCAACCGGACCATCGAATCGCGTACCGCATCCGCGATGGCCGCGTCCGCGCCGTCATCCGCCGTGCCGCCGCCGCCCGTCGCAACCGTCGAGCCGATCGGCGGCACGCTGGCCGGCGTGTAACCCGTCGGGTCCCGCAGCAGGCTGTCGCTCGCGGGCGCAACCGCCCGCGGGGTGCCCGCGCTCACGCCCAGCGGCGTGTTGAACCGCGGCGGCGGATCTCCGGACCGCTCACACCCGGTCGCTGCGATCATCGCGGCCACGGCCAGAATCGTCAGGCTTCGTCCGAAGTCCGTCATGGTTCTCTCGCGCTGGTTCGCGGAAGGCTCTCGTCGGCGGTCAGAACAGCCCGGGCGCCGCGGAGTACATCTGCGCAGCCGGGCCGCGGCCGGTCGGACGGCCGTGTCGGGTTGCTGCCCCGTGCGCGAAAACTAAGCCCCGGCCCCCGACCCGTCAACGGCGAAAGGCCTTGCGCGCCGTGCTCCGGCTCGGACACGGCGGCCCGAACTCGGTACAGTAGGCGTCATGAAGCGACCCATCCGCGTGCTGATCTCCAAAATCGGACTCGACGGCCACGACCGCGGCGCCAAGCTCATCGTCCGCAACCTCCGCGACGCCGGAATGGAAGTGATCTACACCGGGTTGTGGCAGACGCCGGCGGCGACCGTTCGGGCCGGACTCGAGGAGGACGTGGACGTACTCGGCGTCAGCCTGCTCTCCGCCGCGCACATGACGGTCATGCCCGAAGTGCTGCATCTGTGCCGTGCCTCCGGAATCCCGGATATGCCGGTGATGGTCGGCGGAATCATCCCCGAGGCGGACAAGAAGCCGCTCGCGGAAATGGGCTGCGCGGGCGTCTTTTCTCCCGGTACGCCCATGAGCACGATCGTTGAGACGATTCAGGGCCTCGCCGAAAAGCGTCGCGCGGTGATTCTGGCCCAGGCTGAGCAGGCGGCCCCGGATGCCAGCACGCGCACCGGCCTGTCCCGGGCGATCACGCTCGTCAGCGCCGGAATTGAGAAGGGGCGGCCCGGCCCGGCGCAGCGCCCGAAGTCCAGCCTGATCCTCGGTGTGACCGGCGCGCCCGGCGTCGGCAAGAGCACCTTCATCGGCCGCTTCGCCCGCGCCCTTCGCGCCCGTGGCGTCAAGGTCGGCGTGGTCGCAGTCGATCCCTCCAGCCCGCTCACCGGCGGCAGCGTCCTGGGCGACCGTCTCCGCATGATGTCTCAGACGCCGGACGACGGCTTGTTTGTGCGGAGCTTTGCCTCCGGCGGGCAGGCCGGCGGGCTCGCCCCGCACGTGGGGGAAGTCGCCCGCCTGTTGACCGCCTCCGGCTATCCGGTTGTGCTGATCGAAACGGTCGGCGCCGGGCAGAACGACGTGGACGTGCGGACCGTATCCGACGAAGTGCTCCTGCTCCTCATGCCCGGCGCGGGCGACAGCGTACAGTTCGTCAAGGCGGGCGTGGTCGAAGTAGCGACCGGATTCGTCGTGAACAAGGCCGATCTCGACGGGGCGGACCTGACCGTCCGCCAACTCCGGGACGCGCTGGAAGACCAGCGGCCGGTTTGGACCGTCAGCGCCCTGCGCGGGGAGGGGCTTGAACCGCTGTGCGAATGGGTCGCCGGCCGGCTTGGGTGACGAACGCCAGCCACCCGCCGGAACGCATGGAGGCACGCTTGACCACGCTCACCCGCCTGCTTTCCATGCCGTGGCTCGCCCGTTGGACCGAGCGCCTCTCCCGCCCGTCGGCAGTGGTGGCGGTGCTCGCTACGGCGTGGGTCAGTGTGCTGGTTGCGCTTCTATTGGCGGATTCCGGTCTTTTCTTTGCGATTTCGGCGGGAATCGGCGTCAGCCTGGTCGCCGCGGCAATCACGGTGCTGGCCCCGGCGCTGCGCGGCGACGCACCGGAGCAGCTGTTTCGGCTTTCGCCGGCGCGCATGCTGGCGGCAATGTCGCTGATTTCTCAGATACTGCTGCTTTTTGGCTATTTCTGGCGGGCGTCCGAGTTCCGAGCCGGTTCCGAGCCGACCGAGGAGCTTCGCAAGCTCTGGCACGCGGTCGCCGGGGAGGTCAGCGCTCGGCGGGCGTATCCTGATTCATTGGAGGCGCTGGGGGCATTCCGGCCGGGGGCCGGGTTGGACCTGGTTTTCCAGCCCGGCAGGGCGGATCACCCCGGTCGCCCCGAGATCATCGTCGCATATGAGCGAAAAGCGACACGCCCGACGGAAATCCGCCTGTTTGGTGCGAAATTGGGGCGACTGGTGCTGTTTCATGACGGCCGGGTCCAGCGCCTGGCGGAGAGTCGGTTCGTCGCCGCCCGGGACGCCGATCGCCAGGCTCGTTCCGCCGACGGCTGGCCGCCGTCTCGATAGCAACTCGTTCTCTGCCGATGACTGTGCATATCGGGGCGCTGCCCCGGTGGAAAAAACGCCGAGGCCGCTTGTCGATCATCGGCGCGCTGACCATAATCTTCTCCGCATGTCGATGCCGTGGAGACGCGTCGTGCACTGCGAGTCCCATCGTTCGGTCGTCGCCCGCCTGCATATCGCTGTTCTCACCGTCGCGCAGTTCGGCCGCTCTCGCATGGAGTCTGCCCCCAGCGCCCTGTCGGGCGTGGATCGAGTGCGCCGTATCCGAACCTCCGCGTTCCAACCAACCCCTAGTTTCGAGTGAGCGCCATGGCAAAGAAGAAAGCCAAAAAGTCCGCGAAGAAGGGTACGAAGTCGGCGAAGAAGGTGAAAAAGGCCCGCAAGGCCGCACCGAAGACCGCGAAGAAGCGGGGCGGAAAGAAGGCGGCCGCTCGTCCCAAGGCTGCGAAGAAATCCGCGAAGCGATCAGCGGCGCGCAAGCCGGCCAAGCGCGTGGCTGCGAAGAAGCCCGCTGCCGCGAAGAAGCCGTCCGCTGCTCCAAAGGTGGTCGCCGCTCCGAAGCCCGCCACCCCTTCCGCCGGCACGCTGGCGCCGCGCCCCGCTGTGCCGCCGCTCGCGCCGATGTCGCCTCCGCGCCCGGCCGCTCCGCCGCCGCGCCCCTCCGCTCCGTCGTCCGGGCCGAGTTGGATGCCGTCGGCGCCGCCGCCACCGCGGGATTTTGACGTGTCCGGGTCCGACGATGGTGCGGATGACGGCGATCTCGACGACGAGGAGGAGGAGTAGCGCCAAAGGCGACTCGCGCTCGCAGCCGCCTCTCGCCGACGTTCGAGTCTGTGGTCTCGCGCAGCGGTTGCGTTGTGCGAGCCTCGCGAACGCCGATCCGCCCATCCGCGCGGCGGCGTCTCGGGCATCGTCGCGGCCATTGCATGCATGCTACGCCCGCGGCCGTGCACCGATGAGTCCGTCGGTGTGCGGCCGCGCTCTATTGAGCCGAGCCGGGCGTGGGCTGCCGGTTGTCGAAAATCGTCGGGCGCAGGTCCGCCGGAAGGGGATTGCGGTCCGGAGTGCGTTGCGCCCGCGGGTTGTGCGGATATGCTTGGGGGATTCAGACGCGACGGTGCTGGACACCGTTGCACGCCGGTTCGTACCAGTATCGGGTGCTGACATGCGCATAGTGAATGCGGCTCTTCGTTTGACCATTTCGGGGTGGCTGCTGGTCGGGATGGCCGCGGCGAGCGCGTCTGAGACGCGGACGTTCCGCGATGCGGCGGCGCTCTTTTCTACCACGACGTACATGGACCATGTCCGCACGCTCGCCAGTGACGAGTACGAGGGGCGGGGTACCGGCCAGCCCGGAAACGACCTCGCCGCCCGATACATCTCCGAGCACTTCAAGGAGCTGGGGCTCAAGCCCGCCGGTGACGATGGGGGTTATTTGCAGTACTTCGACGCGCGGCGCGGCAAGAAGTTTGACGACAAGGTCGCGCGCTTCGAGATCACCGCGCTCGAGAAGGAGTGGCAGCCGAAGCGCGACTGGACGCCCTTCCCCTTCAGCCAGGCCGGTGATTTTGACGGTCCGGTGGTGTTTGTCGGCTACGGCATTCACTCACCCGACGACGGCATCGACGACTACGCCGACATCGACGTGAAGGACAAGGTTGTGCTCGCCCTGCGCTATGAGCCGCGCAGCGACGACCCGGAGGCCGCCATCGGCGGCGAGAAGCCCTCCCGCCACGCGCTCTTCGCCACCAAGGCGTCGGTTGCAAAGAGCCGCGGCGCGAAAGCGATGCTGATTGCGAACCCGCCGTCGCGGGATGAGAAGGACGAGCTTTATCGCTTCGGGCGCGATGGCGCCCGAGAGACATACGACCTTCCGATGATCCACATCAAGCGCGAGATCGCGGAGGAGCTGCTGCGCCGCGGCGCGCTCCCGGCGCTGGCGGAGCTGGAGAAGTCACTGGGTGAGAGCCGCACCAGCCGCAGCGCGGAACTGCCCGAGGTGCATGTCAGCGTCCGCACGGGACTCTCCGACAATTCGCTCAAGACGCAGAACGTCGTCGCCGTGCTGGAAGGCGAGGGAGCGCCGTCGGAGTATGTCGTCGTCGGCGCGCACTTTGATCATCTTGGCATTGCGCCTCGCATGTTCGGCGGCGAGGAGAAGTTCATCCACAATGGGGCGGACGACAACGCCTCCGGCACGGCCGGGCTGCTGGAGATGGCGCGCGTGCTGACCGCCGCCCCGCGCCTGCGTCGCTCGATCGTATTCATCGCTTTCAGCGGCGAGGAGATGGGCCTGCTGGGCAGCAAGCACTGGGTGGACCATCCGACTGTGCCGTTGTCGGGCGTGAAGGCGATGCTGAACTTCGACATGATCGGCCGTTTTGCCGATGAGGCGGTGCTGATCTACGGCGCGCAGACCGCCACCGAGTTTCCTGCGCTGCTCGAGCGCATCGGGTCGGAGTCCGGCGTCACGTTCAAGGCCGCCCGCTCGCTCCCCGGCAACAGTGATCACGCGTCGTTCCAGGCCAAGAATATCCCGGTGCTGTTTCCGTTCACCGGTCTGCACCGCCAGTATCACCGTCCCGAGGATGATTGGGAGCTGATCCGCCCCGAGGGCGCCGCCCGCATCCTGCGTTTCAGTTTCCTGGCGCTGGTCGAGCTTGCCAGTCTGACCGACGGTCCGACCTGGTCCGATCCGAAGAAGGCCGGCGTTCCCACCCGCGATGAAGACGATCCCGGTCGTGAGCGTCCCGCCCGCCGCGCCGCCACCGCGCCGGTCGCGGGCGACTCCCCGACTTCGGACACCGACGCTGCTCCGCCGCCCATGCCGCGCGTGCGGCTCGGCGTCATGCCCGACTACAGCGAGGACGATCGCCCGGGTTTGCGAATCACTGATGTGACGGCCGACAGCGCAGCGCAGAAGGCCGGGTTGCGCGGCGGCGACCGCATCGTTCGCATCGGCGAGACCGACGTCCGTGGCATTGAGACCTACATGCTGGCGCTGGGGAAGGTGAATCCGGGCGACGAAGTCGAGATTGTCGTCGAGCGCGAGGGCGAGCGCGTCACGTTGAAGGCGACGTTGCCCGCAGCACCGGCGGCTCGGCCGAAGGAGTAGAGCGGCGCTCGACGTGCCTTGGCGCGCCGTCGCCGGTTCGGCAGAGGCGTGCGGCCGTTCGCTGAACCGCCTGGAACGAAGTCGTACCGCCAAATACAGTGCGCCATCGCTGGAATTACGCTACGCACGGCGCGTCATGGTGACAGGTCGCGAGCCATCGTGAACGGCCAGAAGCGGTGCCGATCGGCCGGATGGTCCGTATAGGGGTGATTCCACAGCTTGTTGCCGCGGTCGTGCGCCCAGATGCGAACCCCCGGCATCGGCCACACGTCCAGTCGCCAGCCGTCGCCGCGCACGATCAGATCCCAGTTTGTTCCCACGGCCATTCGCGCCCGTGAGGACTCGTCATCGACCGTCTCGATGGCCGTCGCGCGGGTTGCCCGGGCGCTGCCGTCGGCAAACAGCAGATTGTCCGTCAGTTCGCGTTGATGCCACCCTGCCGTGCGCACGAGGTCAGGGTTCACGACGCCGTTGTCCAGCCCGATCATGTTGAAGAACAGCGGCTCACCGAAGATCGGCAGTGTTCCGGGGGATGGGATGCTGCCGAGGCGGTGTCCCCACGGTCCGAGCGAAAACGCTCCGGCATACGGCTCCGACGCGCGCGGGAAGAGCGCGTACAGATTGGCCCGGTAGCTGTTGCCCAGCGTTTCGTAGCAGCCGCGCTCGGCGTTCTCATGCGGCGAGTCATCGACATGCGGGTCGGCTGGATAACCCCGATCCGAAGGGCATTGGAACAGGCGCATCGGATCCGATTGGCTCTCCGACTGGACCGCGCGCCGGTAGACGTAGCGCGTCAGCGGTCGTCCGCTCCCGCCCCACGGGGTTGAGTCATTCAGCAGACGCGGCCCCTGGTTTGTCAGGAACGGCATCGTGGGCGTACGCCCGCCCGTCGCGAACCAGATCGCCGTGCGGCGCAGCCAGTAATCCTCCGGCGGCATGTAGGTCACCATCATCGGGTGCACGGGGATCACCAGCTCACGGGCGTCTTCCGTAGAATACGCCGTCGCAGCCACGCCGATGCTGGAGAGGTTCATCAGGCAGGTGGTGCGGCGGGACTGCTCGCGCGCTCCGCGCAGAGCAGGGATCGTGATCGCCAGCAGCAGAGCGAAGATCGCCACCACGACCAGCAGCTCAATGAGCGTGAAGGCGGAGTGTGGCGTGCGGCGGTTCAAGGCGCACTCCGGTCACGAATGCTGCGAACGGCGGTACGGTCGGATGCGCCGCGCAGCGAGGAACTGATTCTCCATCATATCGTTCGGTTCGAGGCCACTCCAAACCCGGCGATCCAATAGCGCCGGGATTCTCAGCCGCCCAACCACAGAGTGCACTGCTTCGACCGGCGCCTGGCCATCGCCGCAATCCTAACAAAAACCAAAACTCCGCTTGCAATCGTCCGATCCTGTGCTAGGATTCGTATGAGTTGGTTTGAGTTCGGCGTTGCGTCAGCCTTCCCCGCAGCGGTGACCTGGGTCTACGGCTGGGGCCGGCGTGCCCGCTTGGTACAGGTTGAGGGTTCAGTTGTGTTGGACCGAACCGAGCTTGATTCCCAGGCACTTTCTCGTGAGCACGAGGAGTCAATTGCGCCGTCGGAAGCGCTGGACGTCGATCGTCGGCGCGTCGTGATGTCGTCGGCATTTCGCCGGTTGCAGCACAAGGCACAGGTCTTCATCGGTGCTTCTTCGGATCACTTTCGTACCCGACTGACTCACACGCTGGAGGTGGCCGACGTTGCCCGTGAACTGGCCCGATCCGTCGCAGCGAACGAGCGGCTGGCCGAGGTCATCGCCCTCGCGCACGATCTCGGGCACCCACCGTTCGGCCACGCCGGTGAGAGGGCGCTTGACCGGTGTCTGCATGAGCGTGGCGGGTTCGAGCACAACGCTCATTCGCTGCGCGTCGTCGAGCAACTGGAGCATCCGTATCCGGCCTTCCGCGGACTGAATCTCACCCGCGTCGTCCGCGAGTGTCTCGCGAAGCATTCCACCGCATTTGACGCGCCCGCTTCGCACCCGCTTCAGGACGGGCGTCCCGCACCGATCGAGGGACGGATCGCCGCGCTCGCCGATCAGTTGGCCTATACGCTGCACGACCTGCAGGACGGCGTACATGCCGGTCTGCTGTCGGCCGACGATCTTTCGCGGGTGTCGGCGTGGCGCGAGGCGTGGCGCGGTCCGTCGTCGCCAAGCGCTTCTGAGCTGCGCGCCCGGCTTCGTCCGACGGTGGATGAGATCCGCCGTGTGCTCGTGACTGCGATCGCGGCGTCCTTCCACTGCGGCCTGAACAGCGCGTCGCAGGGGGCGAGCCCGGAGGCCCTGGTGCGCGAACGCCTCGCGCCGCTCAGTGCCTTGCTGATGGATCGGGTTTATCGTAACCCGCAGGTGTGCCTGCGCGATCGTCGCGGTGCGCGTGTGCTTGCGGCAGTGTTCGAGGCGCATCTGGCGGACCCGCGCCGGCTGCCGGAGCGCTTTGGAAGGCGCGTTTCGGCGGAGGGGATTGACCGCGTGGTGACGGATTACGTCGCGGGGATGACTGATCGGTTCTGTCTGCGGGTGTATCGAACCGTCAAGGCGAGACGTTCGGGGAGTACCGCTGCCCAGCTGTGATCGCTCACGCTTCGCGGGCGCGTTCCGATCGGATCATCCGCAAGGCGGGGTTCCTCTGTCTCGGGTCGATGCCAGGTCGATTCGGAAGGCGCGCAGCAGGGTTTATCGCGACGTACCGTGGACCAGCCCATCCCACGGCGAACTGGCGCTGGCGTACAGTCGCCGGGGAATTCGACCGGCGCGCGCGGCGGCGAAGCCCGCCTCGAGCGCGTGGCGCATCGCGTGCGCCATCAGCACCGGCTCCTTCGCGCCGGCGATTCCGGTGTTCAGCAGCACGCCATCCGCGCCCAGCTCCATCGCGATTGTTACGTCCGATGCGGTGCCGACGCCGGCGTCCACGATCACCGGGTAGCTTGCGTCCGCACCCTTGAGCTGTTCCAGGATGATTCGGATGTTGTTCGGATTCAGCACGCCTTGTCCACTGCCGATTGGCGATCCCAGTGGCATGACGCTGGCCGCGCCGGCGTCCCGCAGTCGCCGCGCCAGTACGGGGTCGTCGCTGGAATAGGCGAGCACAATGAAGCCGTCGGCGACGAGCGTCTCGGTCGCGCGCAGCGTCTCGATCGGGTCCGGCAGCAGTGTTTGTCGATCGGCCAGCACTTCGAGCTTCACCCAGCGCGCGCCGGGGTTGCCCGCGCCCTCCAGCAGTTCGCGCCCCAGCCGCGCAGCGCGTACCGCGTCGTCAGCGGTGAAGCAGCCAGCGGTGTTCGGCAGGATCGTAAGCCGCGACAGGTCCAGGAAGTCGAGGATGCTTCGCCCGCGCTGATCGATCAGCCGCTCGCGCCGTACCGCGACGGTCACCACTTCGCAGCCCGAGGCGTCCAGAGCGGCCCGCATCAGCTCGTAGTCCGGCTCGCCATCGCGCAGGTACTTGCCCGTGCCCACGAACAGGCGCGATCGAAAGGAAAAGTCCGCGATGCGAAGCGGCGGCGCATTCATCTCAACCGCCTCCCACGAGCGTGACGATCTCGACGCGATCCTGCGGACGCAGCACGGCCGACACGAAGTCGGCCCGACGGACCAGCCGCTCATTCACTTCGACCGCGACGCGCTGGGGGTGCAGGTCGTGCTCCGCCAGCAGCATCGCGATGCTGGATCCAGCGGCGATTTGTCGCGGCTCGCCGTTGACGGCGATGCCGATTGTTTCGCCCATGCGGGCATTATAGGTGAGCCGTGCGTGTTCGGCGCAGGCGGCGTCCTGCCGCCACGATGTCGTCGCGCCAGGCTTCATAGGCAAATCGGTGATGGGTGGCGGTCGCGCGGGCCGATCTTCCGCTCCCCCAACGTGAGCGGCTCAAGCCCGCGCGATTGACGCCTGATCGGTGATGTGCGGACCCGCGACAGATTCTGTGGCGGTCCGGTCGAACCGGAAACGAGGAGGGCGGCGGTGAATCCGCTCCGCGACCGCCCCCTCCTCACCGGTTGTCGGCGGCATTGCTCCCCAAGGCCGGCCGACACTCCCCAGCGCAGATCATCAGAATTCGTGCCGCCTCGGCGGCGGACGGTGCTATTCGGCGTTCTTCCCCGGATCCTGCTCCAGCATCTTGCGTAGATAGGCGTTTTCGCGGCGGGTCGCTTCGAGGTCGAACATCAGGTACTTGATGGACAACCGCAGAAAATCGAGGCTCTCCTGCAACCCCCGCACGCTCTTCTTGATGTCCTCGTGCCGCTGCTGCGTCTCCGCCGCCAACTCGCGCAAACGCGAACGCTCGGCTTCCGGAAGCGTGTCGATCTCGGCGACCAACTCGCTGAGCTTCTTCTGGAACGTAGCTTCGTCCATCGCGATTCCTCCGGAGGATCGCGGCTCGCTTCCGAGCCGACTTCTTTCCGCATCAGGGCGCGCCGGTCGCGGAACAGCCCGCAGCCCGCATCGCCGTGCAACGTTGGGTGCAGAGCAACCGCCGTGCCGAAATTGCCGGCCGGGAGCGATTTTGTTTTGTAGATTTCTAAAGCCCCGCCCTCATTCGGCCGATCAGGCGCCCCCGCACTTGTTATCGGGGCGCTCCCGCGCGCGTGGCAGGGGGTAGGTGGCCAGTCGAGGAGCGGCCGACATCGCAGAGCCGGTAACGCGAGGCGCGTGTTCACGCAGCGCGACGCGCTGTTGCCGGTGTGCATCACCCGGTGACGGCGGGGTCCTGATATAAGGGCGCAGCCAGCGCCGCCTGGCGATGATGGAATTTATTATCGCAAGGAGAATGGCCCCCAGGGTACCTGCAGCGCTTGCGGTGCTCGCACGATGTGGCGTCCGTGCCACGCCCCGCGCGGGGCCGATCACCCGCGGGCCAACTCGGCCCCCCGCGCCGCCGCGCACTGAACCGCACGTCGGATGATGTCCGCGAATCCGGATCGATCAAGTGATTCCAGCGCCGCCGCCGTCGTGCCCGCCGGTGACGTGACGGCGGCCCGCAGTTGTGCTGCACTCGCGCCGCTCGCCTCCAGCAAGCGGGCGGCGCCGATCAGCGTCTGCCGTGCCAGCAGCTCGGCCGCCTGCGGCGCAAGTCCCTCGGCTGCACCGGCTGCGCTCAGGCACTCCACCAGCTCGTAGAAGTAGGCCGGGCCTGATCCGGACACCGCCGTCACCGCGTCGAATTGATCCTCCGGCAGCGCAAGCGTCACGCCGCCCGATTCAAAGATCCGCCGCACGACCGTCTCGTCCGCGTCGTTCGCGCGTGAACCGCGGCAAACCACGCTGACGCCCGCCCCGACCGTCAGCGGCGTGTTGGGCATCACGCGCACCACGCGCGCCCCGGGAACCTGCGCTTCGATCCAGCGCGTTGTTATTCCCGCCGCGATCGAAACAAGCAGCGCGGACGGTGGTTGTCCCGATGCTGCCATCGAGCGCAGCGCTTCCGCCATGACTTGCGGCTTGACCGCGAGAATCACAATGTCCGCACCGGCGGCCACGGCTGCGTTGTCCCAGGCTGCGATGACCCCCAGATGCCGACAGGCGGTGCGCCGCGCCTCATCCGGTTCTGAGACGCGCACGTTGTCCCGTTGCGCCAGCCCCGCGCGCAGCACGGCCGCGATCGTCGCCTGCGCCATGTTCCCGCCGCCGATGAACCCGAGCTTCATGCCCCGACCCTGCGACGGTTCGTCGAGCGCTTCTTTCCGCCTGTGCCCGCTCCCACGACTGCGGATCGGGAGCTGCCGTCGGCACGATTCCACTCGCCGCTACGCCCGCCGCGCTTGTGTTCCAGCCGGATCGGCCCGATCACGATCCCCCGGTCCACCGCCTTGCACATGTCGTAGATCGTGAGTGCCGCCACGCTGGCCGCCGTCAGCGCCTCCATCTCGACACCCGTCCGCCCCAGTACGCGGACTTCAGCACGGATGGTTACGCTGCGCGGCGGAGTAATCGTGAGGTCCATCGCGACGTGCTCCGGCGACAGTCCATGACAGAGCGGAATCAGCTCGCTGGTGCGCTTGGCCGCGAGAATGCCCGCGATTCGCGCCGCGGCCAGCGCGTCGCCCTTGCGACTCACCCCGGACCGCAACAACTCGAGGGCCGTCCGGCTCATCGTCACGCGCGCCGACGCCACCGCCACGCGCAGCGTCACCGGCTTGTCGGCCACGTCCACCATTTTGACCCTTCCGGCCGCGTCGATGTGCGTGAGCGCCGGCTGCCGGCGTGCGGATCGCGTCACGACTTCACTCCTTCAGCGCCGGGCCGTTCCAGCGCCGGTCGCAGTGCTTCGGTCCATGCGAAGTTCGAAAACGCGCCGCCAGTATGTAGAAAGACCACCGGGCGCGAAACGCCCAGCCGCCGCTGCTCCACTCCGCGCGCCAGCCCGACCATCGCCTTCGAGGTGTACACCGGATCGAGGATCAGGCCCTCGCTGCGTGCGAGCCGACCGATCAGCGCAACCGCTTCCGGATACGGCGTCGCGTATCCCTCGCCGATGCAATCATCGATCAGCCCCGCGTGGATCTCGGTGTGCAGGTCGCGCCGACAGCGGTCCGGCAACTGAAAGGCGTCGCAGGTCGCATGGCACAACGAGGCCAGCGCGGCGCGGTGATACGCGGCGTCGTCACTGACGGGCACAAAGTGAAGCCGTACGTGATCCAGCCGATGCAGCCGCCGTCCCAGCAGCAATCCCGCGGCTGTCCCTCCGGATGAAACCGCCGTCATCAGATCGCAATTTTCGATCCCGGACGCGGCCAACTGCTCGGCCAGCTCGGCCGCTGCGCGAATATAACCCCAGCAGCCCAGCGGCTCTGATGCGCCGGTCGGCGTGAATCCAGGCCGGCGTCCGGCGCTTCGCAGCCGCGCAAGTGACGCCGAAATAATCTCCTCGCGCCGCGCGGCATACTCACTCGCATCGTGCGCTTCAAATGTAGCGCCGAACAGCCGCTGCAAGAGGTGATTTCCCTGCGGCGGGTCGATGGACATGGGCAGCCGCGTTGTGTCGCCGCTCCCAGCGGTCACTCCGGCCCGCGGTGCTGCGGGTGAGCCCGTGCCGCGTGGCGGACGAAGTATCAGGTGGCAGTGCAGCCCCAGACGGGCGCAAGCCGCCGCGGCCGCCCGGCAGTGATTCGAATGGGCCGTTCCCTCCGTGACCAGCGTATCCAGCCCGTCGCGGCGCAGCTTGGCGAGGATGTACTCGAGCTTGCGGATTTTGTTGCCGGAACACTCCAAACCGGTCAGATCATCGCGTTTGATCCAAACCTGTGCGTCGCCGAAGCAGCGCTCCAGCCGGCGCAGCGGCGTCGGCAGCTCGGCCAGTATTTCCCGCGGCGGCTCCAGCGATGTCAATCCGCACCTCCGATGGCCCGCTGGCGGGCTGCTCTCGCCGACATCCGCGCACTCGGCGCTCTGCGGCGCGGTAGGGCCGTGGCGTCATGGTACCATTCCGCCCGATTCGTCGCGCCACACCGCGCACCATGCGCCGGGAACGCGGCGCAGCGAGGGTTTGCAGCCGTGTCGGGATCGTCTGCGTCAGACCGCTCCGGAATTGCTCACCCGCCAGGCCGGGCATCGCAGCGCGGCCGTCGGCGAACGCTGCTGATCGTCACGCTGGCGGCCTTTGTGGTCGTGGGTTTCGTGGTATCGAGCTGGCTGCGCGGTGGCGGCCTGCCGGGGGTCTCGCTTGCGGCGGTCGAGTTGAACGTCGGGCTGCTGAAGTCGGAGGAGACTCACTTCCTCGGGCGCGACGTCTGGGAGCACACCTTCGGCGTGCGGGAGGATGCGCCGGCCTATTCGCTTTACGTCGACGAGCGCGGGCGTACGATTGGATTCGCCGCCATGCTGGAGTTTGACGCGGATCGAAGGGCCGTTGCACCGGACTCGCTTCGACCGGCGCTTGAATTCCTGAAACGCTACGTCGGCGACCTCGGCCTGGCGGAGTTCGCGCCGGCGCCCGCCCGCGACGCAAACACGCCCGCCAATGCCGTGTCGCGCGAGACCCGCCGCGTGATTCGCGGAATGAACGTATGGCTGCTGGAATATGGGGAATATGAAGCAAGCGGGGCGGCGAGTCCCGCCCGGCTCGTGCGCAGCCGGTCGTACGTCGTGGTGACGAATCCCGGCTGGCCGATCCCGGAGGGGGTCAACGCGCGCTGACGCGCGACGGGGCGGTGCGCGGCGCGTGTCGGCGATGGGGCAGGAAGTCCCAGATTTCCTTCAGCCCGAACAGGCCCTGCGGACGAAAGATCATCACCGTGACCAGCAGCAGCGCGTAGATCACCATGCGATAGTCGCCGAGCCGCAACGGTATCTCCGTCGGTCCGAAGCGCACCACCGGGTACTTCAGCGCCAGCCACCGGACCAGTTCCGCGAAGGCTACCACGCCGGCCACGAACAGCACGCCGCGCAGCACGTCCCGTCGCAGGATGCAGAACACCACCAGCAGCGCGGCGTATACCAATTCATATCCGGCCACCTGAATCGACAGCAGCGGGAAAGAGAATGCGAACAATCCGGCCGATCGGCAGGCCTCCAGCGCCACGGCTGACGTGGCGATCACGACCAGGTCGCGCCAGTTGTCGCGTGGTGTCAGGGCGACACGCGCCAGGCCGATGTACAGCGCCAGGTACCAGACGTGCGTCGGGTCGCGCAGCCATTCGGCCATCACCGTCAGCAGCACGGCCGCCAGCGTCGCGCCGCTGATGGATCCCATTCCGCCCAGCACCACGATGATGATCACGTCGAAGCTGCGCATGAATCCGGCGTCAAGCGGGCGCAGGATCGTGCCCGGCTGATGGGCGTACAGGGCGCCGGCCAGGCCGGCGAAGAACGCGGCAAAGACGAACGCGCGCACCTTGTAGAGCGTGATGTTCACGCCCATCGCCTGGGCAGCGGTCTCATCCTCGCGGATCGAGAGCAGCGCCCGGCCGGTGGCCGATTGCTTGAGGCGATAGGCAAACACGAGCGTGACGGCGACGAACGCATACACCCAGAACAGCGACGTATATTTCGGGACGTCGGTGAAGCCCTGCGCGCTGCCCAGCGGAAGCGGCAGCCAATCAGCAGCGCTGGCCGCGCGCATTTCGTCGATGTCGTAGAACTGCCGGTTGGATCTCTCCAGCAGCACGCGGCAGATTTCGCCGAAGCCGAGGGTGACGATCGCCAGGTAGTCCCCGCGCAGGCGCAGCGACGGCAGGCCGACCAGGTATCCCGCGCCGGCCGCGACCAGTCCGCCGACGATCGCCGCACCCACGAAGAGCCAAGCGCCGAGGGGCGGCAGATGCGGAAACGGCCAGATCGTTGAAACCGGCGTTTCGACCAGGAGCGCCTCACCCCACAGGGCCATCGTGACGTAATAAGTCAGGGCGGCTGAGACGTATCCGCCGATGGCGAAGAACCCGGCGTGCCCGATCGAGAACTGGCCGGTGTAGCCGTTGACGATGTTGAGCGACACGGCCAGCACGATCGCAATGCCGACGTCGATCATCACCCGCAGGTGGTAGCGATCGAAGGAGCGCCCGGCGAACTCGTCGAGCAGCGCGGCGGCGCAAATCATCAGGATCAGCGGGATCAGCGCCGCGGACAGCGCCAGCAGCATCGATCCGCGCAGCGACCGGGCATGATCCTGAATCTGCGACTTCACGGAGCAGCGTTCCTTCTGCAACGGCGTCGGCGGCCGCACGACGGATGGATCAGACCTTCTCCCGCAGCGGCGAGCCGAGGATGCCGGTCGGTCGGAGCAACAACACAAGAATCAACGCGCTGAACACGTACACGTCTTTTAGTCCCGACCCCAGGTATTTTTGCAGGTAGCTTTCGCCGAACTGCTCGGCGAACGCGATCAGGAAGCCGCCCAGCACCGCGCCGCGCAGGTTGCCGATCCCGCCCACCACCGCGGCCACGAACGCCTTGAGTCCCACCAGCACCCAGGTTGGATGGGCGGTCTGCTGAACGGTCGGGAATTTCAGCACATAGAGGAACCCCGCCGCCGCCGCCAGCACCGCTCCCAGCACGAACGTCATGGAGATGACGCGGTTCACCGGCACGCCCATCAGCGCGGCACTGTCCGTGTTGAACGACACCGCCCGCATCGCCATGCCAAACTTCGTGCGTCGCACCAGCAGATCCAGCAGCACCATCAGGGCCAGCGCCGTCGCGATGATCACCACGTCCAGCGAGCCGATTCGGGCGGTGCTCTGTCCTTCGCCGATCACGAGCAGGTCCGAGTCCGGCAGCAGCGTCGGCATCCGCTGCGGTTGCGTGCCGAAGGGCAGTCGCAGTGCCGGAGCGGGCGGCTGCGCCGTGTCATCCCCGCGAACCAGCGTGAACTGAAGCTGACCGGCGTTTTGCAGAAACAGCGACACGCCGATGGCCGTGATCAGCACGTTCAGCCGCGGCGCGCCGCGCAGCGGCCGATAGGCGAAGCGCTCGATCAGGAAGCCTGTCAGCCCGCAGAGCGCCATCGCAAACAGCAGCGCGGCACCACCGACCCACCACGGCAAAGGCGCTCCGACTCCCACGCGCGGCAGCAGCGCCGAGGCGAAGAGAAAGCTGCCCCACGCCCCCAGCACGACCACGTCGCTGTGAGCGAAATTGATGAATTTCAGGATGCCGTACACCATCGTGTAGCCCAGCGCGATCAGCGCGTAGAGGCTGCCCACGGTGACGGCCATCGTCAGGATTTGCAGCAGGTCGGCCAAGGCGGCTCAGGGTGTGGGGCAGGGGGGTCGATTCGTTGCCGTCGCACGGCGGCGCGCCGCGGCGGATCTCCGCGGAGCGCCGTCCATCCGAGGAGCCTGTGCCTATTCCTTTGCCTGGTCCGGCTCGACGCGCGCCACCATCGTCCGCTCGCCGTTCTTCATCTGAACGATCACGGCGGACTTTACCGCGTTGCGGTCCGGACCGATGGTCACGTTGCCCGTGACGGCGTCAAAGTCGCGTGTCGCGGCAATGGCCGCCGCGAGATCCTTGCCTTCGAGCGACTTGGCCCGCTTCATCGCGTCGAAAAGAAGCTTGGCCGCGTCATACCCCAGCGCCGCCAGCCCGTCCGGGATGTCGCCGAACTCGGCCTTGTACTTGCGAATGAAGTCCTGCACCTTGGGCGTTTCGTCCTGGGCTGCGTAGTGGTTGGAGTAAAACGCGCCTTCGATCGCCTCGCCGCCGATCTTGGCGAGCTGGTCGGAATCCCAGCCGTCGCCGCCCAGCAGCGGACACGAAATGCCCAACCGCCGGGCCTGGATCGCGATGTTTCCCACGTCCGTGTAGTACCCGGGGATGAAGATCATGTCGGGGTTGGTGCCGCGGATCGCGACGAGCTGGGCCGTGAAGTCGTTGTCGCCGGCCTTGTAGCGCTGCTCGCTGGGCACCTCGCCGCCGAGCTTGGTGATTGCCCGCTTGAAGTCCCGGGCCAGCCCCTCCGAGTAGGCGGAGCTCTGGTCATAGAGCGTCGCCACCCGCTTGGCGTTGCGGTCCACCGCGAACCGGGCACAGGCGAACCCCTGAAAGGCGTCGATGAAGCAGACGCGGAAGATCATGTCGCCGACCTTCGTCACGCGCGGATTCGTCGAGGAGGGCGTGATCATCGGCACGCCGTGCTCCTGGCAGATCGGCGCGCCTGCCAGCGACAGGCTGCTCGCCACCTCGCCCAGCACCGCCGTGACCTTGTCGCTGGCCACCAGCCGGGTCACGACCGTGCCGGCCTCTTTCGGGTCGCCCTTGGTGTCATATTCCCGCAACTCGATCGGCCGCCCGTTCAACCCGCCCGCGGCGTTGAACTCCTTGAGTGCGAGCTTGATCCCGTTCGACGTGGACTTGCCAAAGGTCGCCTCCGCGCCCGTCAGCGAGCCGTAGTGTCCGATCAGGATCGGCTTGCCGGCGTCATCCGCGAGCGTCCCCGCCGGCGCGATGAGCCAGCCCAGGCCGCCACCCAGCGTGGCGGCAGCCGTCAGAAAAACCGTTGCCGCTCGTCGGCGACTGATCGACCGCATGGAGTTCTTCATGATTCCGGCTCCTCGAATTGGACCGACAAGACTGAAACGAATCGGCCGGATGCGAACCTCGCCATCACGAGCGCACCCTCGCCGCGCGGTTTTCGGACGGTACTGTATCGCAAACACTGCTCCGCCCCAAGCCGCGATCGACTCGCGCCCGCCCCCTGTCCCGCCGAGGGCGATCCGCCGCGCCGCCACTCCCCAGACGGGCGGCGCGGCTGTTCTATTCAACGTCCGGGGAAGCGCTTATCGTTCCGTCCGATGCCGGGAGCAATCTCCCGCCGCGCCCGGAGCGCCCGACCTTAATGTCCGCCCAGCCCCTGCCGCCGATTCGATCCAGTCGCCTGTGGGCGACCTTCAAGGCGCTCTTCCGCGCCCGCATCACGCAGGGCGTGATCGTGATCCTGCCGATCTGGCTCACGATCATCGTGGTCAAGTTCGTCTTTGAGGTGATGCGCGACTCCTCGCAGTGGGCGCTCGACGCCCTCACGCCGCGCGAGCAGATGGTCGAACGCATCCGCAGCGGCGTCGTCCAGCATCTGCCCGATGCCTGGCGGCGCTGGACCGGCGCTACCGACCTGCGCATCGCCGAGTTGATCGAGACCTGGGGAATGGCGGTGTTTTCCGTTTTCCTCACGATTTTCATCCTTTACCTGATCGGCCTCTTTGCGGCGAACATCGTCGGCCGCCGCGCCATCACCGGCATGGAGGGGCTGCTGGAGCGCGTCCCGCTGGTCAAGACCGTTTATCGCTCGACCAAACAAATCCTCGCGACCTTCGCCAGCGAGCAGAAACAGAGCATGCAGCGCGTCGCGCTGGTCCCACTGTTCGCCGACCGCGTGTATACGATTGGATTTATCACGAACGCATTCAAGGACACGACCAGCGGCGAAGAGCTGTGCACCGTGTTTGTTTCGAGCGTGCCCAGCCCGACCACCAGCTATGTGCTGGTCGTCCGCAAGGCCGACCTGATCGAACTGGATTGGAAATTCGAGGATGCGCTCAAGATGGTGATTTCCGGCGGTATCCTGCTGCCGGCGCCCTTTTCAATCGTGGCGCCGGGGGCGAGCGTGCCGCTGATGGCAAGTGCCGCCGGTCGAACCCCGACTCTTCAGACGCCGTTGCGGCAGGAGTGAGATGTCCATGAACCGACGATTCCTGGCTTTTTGCATGATCGGCGCGGCCCTGGCGCCGCTGGCCTGCGAAAAGAGCGAGCCGCCGCGCGGTGCAGGCGCCGGGGCGGGCACGTCCGCTGCCGGCGGCCCAGCAGGGAACGGTGGCTCGTCCCCCGCCTCGGCCAAGGCCGCTGGCGGCGCGCCGGATTCGCAGACTTCCGATGCCGCCGCCGCCCGAGCGCTGGCCGGCCTCTCCGACGCGGCGGCCGCCGCCGCACAGGGGGCAGCCACCCAGGCGCTCCCGGACGGCCATCCTCCGATCACCGGCGGATCAGTGGCGCAGCCGCCGTCGACGACCGGCTCCGGCACCGCCGACACCGGTGCGGCCGCGCCGGCTGGCGCGATCCGGTGGGAGGTTCCTGAGTCCTGGCAGTCCCAGCCGCCGGCCAGCCAGATGCGCAAGGCCCAGTACGTCATGCCCGCCGTGGAGGGCGACCCCGAGAGCGGGCTATGCGTCGTCACACTGCTCGCCGGTGGGGCGGGCGGCGTCGATGCCAACGTCGCCCGCTGGGTGGCGCAGTTCAAGAAGGCCGATGGCGGCCCGTTGGGTACCGACGATGTGAAGCGCGAGGACCGCGAAGTGCGCGGGCTGAAAGTCACGCGGGTTGAGATGGCGGGGCGGTTTACGGATGCCATGACGGGCCGGACGACCACTACCACTACCGATTTCCGACTGCTCGGCGCCATCGTCGTCGCGCCGGATGGGCTGTGGTTCTTCAAAGCGACCGGACCCGACGCGACCATGCAGTCCCATTCAGCCGCGTTCGACAAACTGCTTGAGTCCCTGACCCGGTAAACGGAAATCGCCGAGGACTTCGATGATTCCAGGCGGATGGGCGCTGCTGCTTGCGTTCGTGGCGTTGGTCGCAGCGATCGGCCCAGCGCTGCGCGACTGGCAGGTTCGTCGTGTCGCTGCGCGGCGAGACCCGCGCAGCGTGCTGGACCCCGTCGCGCCGACGCCGCTCTCCGACACCGGCGCCGTGCTCGCGGCCGTCCTGGCGACCGTGCTTTGCGCCGGGGGCGGCTGGGCACCGTTGGCGGCACTGCTATCGACGTATGCCGTGCTGACCGTGGGGCACCGCAATCAGTCGAACGCGGTGGGTGCGATTGGTCTGTTGTTGTTGGCGGCAGCGATGGTGCGCGTGTCCTTGCACTGGCTCCCGCGCACCGGCTTCAACGGCGTGCTCGGTGTCCTGATCGGCGCGTGGCTGCTGAACTGGTTCGCGTTGTTCTGGCATCAGCAACTGCACGATGGCCGGGCGTGGACCACTGCGGGGCGGTTGGTGCCGATCGCGGAGCAGTTGTCTTACGTCGCGCTCGCGGCCGCGCTGCCTCTCTTCGTGCTTCAATCCGGCGGACTGCACGCCCTGGTGCTGGAAGCAGAACTCTTCCGCGCCGTGGACGCGGGCACCTCCGCTGCGCCCGGCGTGGCCGCAAGCCCTGCTCCAGGGGTGTACCACGGGGGAACTCGCGGCATCGGCATCGGCGGGGTCATTGTGTCGCTGATCGGGCTCTCCATGTGCCTCGGGCTGTTTCAGCGCCTCCGCGGGCCGGACGCGCGGCTGGGTGCACGCCGCGCGGCCCGCGTCGGGGCGTATGTCGCGCTGGCGCTGGCGGCGCTGCCCGTCTGCCTGCTCGTGCACGTCACAACCGGGCGCACCCTTAATCCGCTGCTGCTCGCCGCGCTGGTGCCGGCGTTCGCGCTGCTTGCACGAATCGGCCGCACGTAAGCCCGACGCCGCGCGCGATTGCCGGTTGGCGCTGAGTCCCCTCGGTGCCGGGGGTGCGGGGGTCGTGCACTGTAGCAGCGCGGAATCCGGCCGATGGATGTGGTTCATGCGGATATACTGGAGGGTGGCGGGAAGTCGTTGCCTGGGGCGCCCGCGCGCTTCAGGCGGATCGGCGTCGGATTGGACGGAGAATCGGACCATGCATACGCGATGGAGTTGGACGGCGCTGGCGTTGAGCCTGGCTGTTACGAGCGGCGCCTGGGCGCAGCTGGAGAAGGGGTCAATCGCCCCGGACATCGAAGCGAAGGTGTGGCTCAACACCGATGGGGAGGCCATCTCGCTTCAGGACACCCGCGGCATGATCACCGTGCTGTACTTCTGGGTGTCGTTCCACGAGGGCGGGAAGTACTTCTTCGACGACCTGAACGTCTTTGAGAACAGTCAGGGCGTCGCCATGGGTGTTCGGATCATCGGCCTCACCTCCGGTGAGGCGAAGCGCACCGAGCCGGGCATCAAGAAGCACAAGATATTCTTCCCCGTTGGTTGCGAGTCAAAGGCCGACCAGGACTACCGGGTCGAGTTCTGGCCCTACATGGTGATCGTCGATCCCGAGGGCAAGGTGGCCTGGAGCGGCTCGCCGGCGGACGGCAGCGAGGCGGTGACGACGATCCGCGACATCCTTGCCACGAACCCGCCGACGCGAACCCATCCGAAGGCGGCAGCCGCAGCCCGCAGTCAGTTGGGCGTGGCGCGCGCCGCGCTGCAGACGGAGGATTATTCCGGTGCGACCCGTGCGGCGCGGATCGCGCTGGAAAAAGCGATGACGGGCGACACGCTCAAGACGCATTGCCAGGAATTCGTGGATTTGCTGGAGGCGCTCGGGCGGGATGCGATTCTGCGGGCGGACCGGGCGGTGAGCGCCGAGAACTGGAGTGAGGCGGTGCGCCAGCTGCGCTTCGTGACACGCCACTTTCGCGGCCTGGATTGTTACCGAACCGCCAAGGACAAGCTCGACAAGCTCGCCAAGGACCACGAGAACGTGAAGCGCGAGCTGGGGGACATCGCCGGGTCGGAAGCGGCCAAGGCGGATATCAAGCGCGCCCGTCAGTTCGTGGAGCAGCGTAAATTCGGTGAAGCGTACGTGCTGCTGGAGAAAGTCGTCGCTACCTACCCGGATTCGGCCGAGGCGGATGCCGCCGACGCCTTGCGCGGGCGTCTGGCAGGCGACGCGCGCGTCATGGCGGAAGTCACGGACTACAAGGCCGCGAAGGACTGCAAGGAATGGATCTCCAGCGCCCGGTCCTACATCGCGGCTCGGCGGCTGACGGAGGCCCGGGCGCTGCTGCGGCGCGTGCTGGATGAGTATCCGGATTCGAGTTTCGCGGATGAGGCGATGACCGAACTGGTGCGCATTCAGTAGGTCCGGCAGTCGGCCGCCGACACCTGGCTCAGTTTCAGGATACAGGGGCGCGGTCGCGTGCGCGCGGCCGCGTCCATCACGCCGCCTCAACCGTCGCTCACTCTGCCAGCCGCGCTTCAGCGCCTGACGTTGTCGAAATCACCGCCAGCAGCGCCGGACCGTTGCTGCGCCAGGACGCCTCCGGACCGATGTCGCGCGGCAGCTCGAGTGTGATGGAGGGGACGCCCTGGTCGCGTCCGGCCCAACTGCCGAAGCTGCCCGGCGTGGGGTACCCGATGTGCGAAGTCACGGCGTAGCGGTTGAAGCGGGCCATCAGTTGCGCGAGCTGGCCTGCGGGGCCGTCGAAGTTGTTGCACTCGCGGCCGCCGTGGATCGAGTGGATGCTGATGACGCGCTCGGGGCGCAGTTCGCGCATGGCGCGGACCACGGCGCGGGTCTCCGGCTCGCTGGCGGCCTCGGGTCCATGACGGTTTGATCGCGGCAGCCGCGTCCAGTTCGAGGCGGGGAAATTTCGGTTCAGATCGACGCCGTTGGCGTTCTGCCGAGTGTTGCGCAGCACGCCGTCCGGGTTGGCGACCGGCAGCACGGCCACGCCGGCGCCCTGGCGGTCGCGCGGGTACGTTCGCAGGTGATCGACCAGCGCCCCCCCGAGCGAGACGGCGCTGCGTTCGTCGCCGTGAATAGCGGCGAAAATGAACGTGCGGTAGGGCGGCTCGCCGAACAGGTGCAGCCGCAGCGGGCGCTTCTCGACGGACTCGCCGATGATCAGGATTCGCTCATCCGGCGCCTGGCCGGGCTCCTCCACGAATCCCGCGAACGGGCGGTGGCGCGCGGCGCAGCCGAGCGAATGCGAAAGAAGCAGGGCCGCCAGGGCGACAGTGGCGGAGCCGCGGAGCAGGGTTGTGCGCGCGGCGCGGCACGCGCGACCAGAGCGGGGCATGGCGATCTCCTTCCGGGAGAAGCCTGCAATATGCGCGGCAAACCACCAGTGCGGCGCGCGAGGCCGATTCTCGGACCGTTCCGGGTTGTGGCATCCGGTTCGACAGCACGAGCGCCTCCGGCTCGTCAATTTCGGACCGGGGCTGGGAGCGCTCGTATTCCGGCGTTCGGGGGTTGCGTCAATGGCCGAACGAGCCGACCTGCGGCGTGAACGTGCCCTGCGACTCCGTGAAGGTCCGCACCATTTCCAGGATTTCGCGATGCTTCTGCGCGCTGAACTTCGAGCCGCGCATCGCGAAGTCGTCCGCGCCGCCGAAAAAGCGCAGCAGCGGAATGCCGGCCGCGAGGTCTTCCGGCCAGCCGCGGAAGATCTGGCTCTGGTAGCGCAGCGCGTCACGATCGAGCTGAATGCGCAATTCCTCGTCCGGTGTCAGCCCGCGGGCAAGCTGAAAGTCCGGGGGCACGTAGGTGAGGTCATTGATCTCGTACACCGCCACATACCACTCGCGCCCGTCGGCGTCGCGCGCGGACGAACCGCGGGCGATGACGCCGTCCTTGTATCGCTCGCGCTTGCGGACGATCTCGGACCAGTTGGCCGGGTACTGCACCCATTCGCCCGGTCCCGGCCCGTCGCGCGAGGCGTGAGCATCGACCAGATGATCCGTCTCCCACGCGCTGTAGCCCTGCCACAATGCTGCCTCGTAGGCCATTCGAGCCTGGTCTTCCGAGCGAACGGCGTTCATATCGATGCCGCCGGCGCCGGAGCGGTAGCCGTGATCGACGCGGGCCGCGCTGCGGGCGCTGGTCTCCGCCGCCCCGTCGGACAGCGTGGCAGCGTTGGGCCGCGCCGCGGCCGCTCCCACGGCGGCGGTCGACTGCGCCGATCGCGGCGACGACGCCCGCGCCAGGATGCCCTCGGCCTGAAGTTCGTAGGCGCTCGCGTCGACGTCATCCGGCAATGTGGCAAGTGCCGTCAGCACGGCCCGGGCGCGGGCGGTCGCTATCGCCGCATCGCCGCTTCGATAGGCCTTGCGCGCCTGAAGCAGATCCACGCGCACCTGCGCCAGCGTCAGTTCATTCTGCGCCTGGCGCTCCTGCAGCGCGGATTCGACGTCGGCGGCCGGAGTCGGCGCCGGGACGGGGGCCGCGGGACGCTCCTGCCGAGCGGCCGCCTGCTCAATCAACCGGCGGTCATCGTCAGCAAAGGCCGCGGCGCTCATCAACCCGGCGGAAAGAACCACGATCCACGCGGAGTGCAACTTCATGGCCGTTTCTCCTCGAGCCACCGCTTCCACGCGGGGATCTCGAAACCGAAGTTCTCGCCCGTGAGCAGCTTCAGCGCTTCGAGGACTTCCGTTCGATAGACGGTGACCTCGCGGCGCTGCAGTTCGGATTGAATCGTGACAAACCCGGCGTCGAAAACGCCGATCTGCGGGTTGTGTGCGACGCGCACCTGCCCTGAAATGGTGGTGATGGTCTGGCCGCTGAAGACCTGCTGCCACTCGCCGAAGTATCCGCGCACCGGCACCTCGACCATCTTCCAGCGCCGCACCTTCAGCGCATCGATCAGCTCCGGCACCGCGCTGGTGTCCGCGATCTCGCCGAGCACGTACGCCGCCCGGCGGATCAACTCGTCGTTGTCGCTGCGCAGCGCGCGGCGCATCTGCGGTGCGATCCGGGGATCGTCGCGCGACTTGAGCCTGGACACGGCCCGCTCGCGCACGCCGCGGTCGCCATCGACCAGCACCAGCGCCGCGAGGTTCATCGTGGCTTCATCCTCGGTGAAGGAGCCTAGCGCCTCGACCAGCAGCTCGCGCGTCGAACGACTGCCGCCGGAAAGGACGCGCGTCATCGGCAGAATCGCCAGCGGGTCGCGGATCTCCAGAATCGCAGTGCGGCCCGCGGCGCGCATTTTTTCGAGCTGGCTTTCGAGCTGTTGCGTACGAACCGTGCGAATCCTCCGCATCCAGTTGCTTTGAATCGCGCCGACGACGCGCTCGTCGTTTCGATCGCCCTCAGCCCGCGGCTCTTCCTCCGGGCGGGCGGAGCGGTCTCGCCGCACCGTCGTCCGAGCATCTACCCAGAACTCACCCACGCGGACGTGACCGAGAGCGCCGCGCGCTGCAGCGAAGTCCGCATCCAGCTCAACGGCCCGATGGAGGTGCTTGCGGCGCTCGGTGGACAGCCCGCGCTCCTGACACCACTCCGCCAGCGCGAACTGCCCCTCAGCGGTGTCGGCGGTGTCGGCGAGGCGCAGCTCGTATTCCTGAAATGGCGACGGTGCGACCTCGATCCGCGTCACGGCGTCGGCCGGCAGCGTGATAGTTCCGGCGGTCGTACGAACGACGTAATTCTGATCATCCTTTGAGACGATCTCGCCCTCGACGGTGCCGCCCGTGGCCAGGTGCAGGACGTCTGCGCTAGTTGGAGCCGCAGCACAGGTGGTCAACAGCATGGCGGCGAATCGTGCAGCCAGGTTCCGTAGCACTGCGGGGTGCGCAATCCGGGGGCGGCCGTGGTGGCGGGTGTGAACAGGGAGACAGCGGGCGGGGGGCATGGCGAAACCCCACGGCAGGAAAACGTCGACAACCATCCCGATTATACCCCCCCGCCAAGTGGCCGGCGTGCCGGCGGGACAGGCTGCCGCCCGGAGTTGCTGACAGATTCCGACAATTCGGGATCGATTGCACTGACGCGATGGCGAGACCAGCGGGTCACGCCCCCGACCTTGCCCTCAGGCCCCTCGAATACCGGGTAGGGCGGACGCGGGCACCCCCACACCTATCGCCGCGCGGGAAGCAGTCGATCGAAGTACCTGCATGTGCCTGCGAGCGCAGTGGTCCCAATCGAATTCGGCCGCCCGGCGGGCGCCCCGCCGAACCAGTTCCTCCTGCAGCGCCTCGTTTGCGAGCACTTCGATCAGGCGTTCGGCCCAGGCGACGGGGTCATCTTCGGCGAACGCAGCGGCGTTGCCGGCCGTCTCCATCACTCCGGCTGCACGCGACGCGACCACCGGGCAGCCCATCTGCATCGCCTCCACCAACGGCTGGCCGAAGCCCTCGAAGCGGCTCGGAAACGCCAGCGCCGCCGCGGATGAGTACAGGCCGACCAGGTCGCGTCGTCTCACGCAGCCCAGCAGGTGTACGCGCTCCGCGATCCCGAGGCGCTCTACCAGCGCCATCAGCTCGGTGCGACGCTGAGAGATCATTCCCGTCAGCACGAGGTGTTCGGGCCGCCCGGCGCGGACCAGCAGCGCAAATGCCTGCAACAGTGTTTCGTGATTCTTGTGCGGCCAGTCGCCGGCCGGGTAGAGAACGAACGGGGCATCGGGCAGGACGCGGGTTGAGCGCGCATGGGCGGGATCCCAGTCTGTTCGCAAGGAGGCGATTTCCGGCGTCGTGAATCCGCCGGAAGGAATGACGTGAAGCGCGTCGGCGGGCACGAACATCCGCTCTCGCAGGCAGCGGGCGGAAAAGTCGCTGTAGGTCACGACGGCGTCGGCCAGCGCGACCGAGGGGGCGATTCGCTCGCGCCGCCAGGCGAGTTGTTCGTCGCTGAAGTACTGCGGGAAGTACTCGTGCTGAATGTCGGGAACATGCAGCACCACCGGCATCGGCAGCGGTCGCGGATAGAAGAATGAGAGCGGGAAGCAGACTACGTCGAGCGCCACGTCATCGAGTTGGCGCAGGATCCAGTCCGAGTAACCGGGGCCGTAGTGCGGCTCCGGATCCTCGGCGATCACCTCCACCCGTCGATCCCGCAACAGCGAATCCAGGTCCGGGTGCACGACGAACTGCGGCCGCGCAAAGAGCACCAGCCGATCCGAGCCGAGCTGTGCCGTCAGTTGCGAGAGCAGGCGGCGCACGAATACTTCCTGTCCGCCAACGCTTCCCGGCTTGAGCGAGAGGACTTGGAACCCGATCCGCATGGTTCAATTGCTTTCTGATTTGTGAATCGCGACGACGCCGGGCGAGTCGACACACGGCGTTGCGCGTCCTTCGCGCCCGGCGCCCCCTTGATATCGGTCGGAGTTCGAAGGAGCCGAAGCGCCGGAGGTGCGCGGGGCGCAGAATTCGCGATAGCGCCATCGGTCGCGGTCGGAGCGACGAATATCCGTCAGCCGCCGGGAGCCGCTGGGCTTGGCACAGTCGGTAAGCGAGTCGCGCGCGGATACATGTCGCCGGCGGCCGCAGCGGATGACGGGAAACGAACAGGCGCGCTGCGGCTACCGATAGAGTCGTCATGCATCCGCGGAGCGAACCAGTGTCCGTCTCGAGCGGCCTCGTGCTGCACGGCGCCGCGGTGCTGCTGCTCGCGGTGTTGAGCGTCGCGCTGCCGGGCTGGATCGCTCACCGCGCATGGGTCGAGCACATGGCTGGTCAGTCGGCCGCAGCGGCTGCCCCGTGGATTCGGCATGGCGTGCTCATGGCGGAACGGAGCGGTTCGACGGCTGCGTCGACCGACGGCGTGACGGCGATACCCGCGATTCCGCCGCCGCGCCGGAGCTCGCTCCCGCTTCGCTGGGCGGCCCTGGCGCGGGATGGCCAGTTGCACGAGCTTGTCGCGCCGCGGGGTGTGCGGCCTGAATCGGCGATCCAGCCCGGGCTGAGCGATGCCGCGGGTTCGCGACGGCATGGGCGCGTCGCAACGGATGACAACGGTCAGGCGTTGGATGCGTGGATTCTGCCGAACGGGGAGGGGGGCGAAGCGCTGTGGGTCCTGACGGACGCCCCGGCCGACCGCGGCGATCCCATCCTGGTCGTGGCAGCTTGTGCGATTGCCACCATCACCGGACTTGTCCTGTCACTGGTGGCGCTGCAGGCCGCGTTGCTGCGCCCGGTTGCGCAGGCGCGGCGCGCGGCGGAGCGCATCCGCGCAACGGTTCTGGAGCTATCGCAGAATCGCCATGCGGATGGTGTGTGCGAAACCGCTGCGCTGCTTGGGCGACTGGGGGACGAGCTGCGGGCGCTGCGCAGCGAGACGCGGGTGTTGCGCCACACAATGCACAATCGGGTGGAGGCGCAAACCGAGCGCGCCGCGCGCGCCGTGCAGCGGGCCGAGCGAGAGGCGGAGCTGGATCCGCTGACAAAGGTGAAGTCCCGCCGCGCACTCGATCGGGAGGTTCCCGCCATGTTCGCGCGGCAACAGGCCGCCGGCCAGGAACTGGCGCTGGCGATGATCGACCTCGACAACTTCAAGGCCCTGAACGACACCTTCGGCCACCAGGCGGGGGATGAGCTGCTGGCGGCGGTCGGCGACCTGCTGCGGGCCAGCGTTCGCCGCGCGGCGGACATCGTGGGGCGATATGGCGGCGATGAGTTCGTCGTGGTGCTGCCGAACACGACCCCGGGCGAAGCTTCCGTCATTCTGCAGCGTTTCGTAGACCTCGTCGCCGAGCGGGCCCGCGCCTGGCACACGCCCGCCGGGCGCGTCAGCGCGTCGGTCGGCGTCGCGGCCCTCAACGAGAACGAGGCGACCACACCGGACGAGCTGGTGCAGATGGCGGACGCCGCGATGTACGCGGCCAAAAACGGCGAGCGACGGATCGTGATCTATGACCGGCGGCTGGGGGCGTCCCCGCGAAAGGGGCGGGTCGGTCGCGGCGGGCCGGGGGCCGTGTGAGCCGTCTTATCGACCGTGGTCCGGTGGTGGTGTGCCGGGCGTGTCGTACAGGCCGCGCTCGCATGTCACGACGAATCGCTCTGCGTGCCCCTTAAGGTCATCCCACGCCCGGCGGATGGACTCGGCCTCGCAGGCGGTGATCCGGCCGTCGTTGCCGATGCTGCGGCTGACTTCCCCGAGCAGGCTGCTGAACTGTTGGACCAGGCGCTGCGTCCCGCCGAGCAGTTCGGCGTCGCGCTCCAGCGGCTCAACGGCGGGATTGGCCACAAAGTAGCCGCCGGCCTTCCTGCAAAGCCACTCGACGATGCCGCGGTCGTTCGTCTCGCGATAGACCAGGTGCAGGCGATCCAGCGGGTTGCGAGCGCCGGAGCCGTCCTCCTCGTCCCGCGGCGGCGGCTGGCACCACTTGTAAACCAGTGCGGCGGAGAGCTTGAGCTTGGCCGCGAGGGTCTTGACGCCGACGCGCTCGATTGCGTCGCGCAGCACTTCGTAAGATTCCACGGGGCGCTCGCTCGGGTTGACGGGGGGCAAACTCTCCACTGGAGCGCTATTCTCAAACGGCGACCGGTCGCGCGTCAACGGGCGGCCGAGCCGGGCGGCGCCGACGGCGGCCCTGCGGCGGACTCGGCTTCGCGCAAGTCTGTCGCCTCGATCAGCTCGTCATCCTGAATCGCCCGGGCCAGGCGGCGGCCCAGCAACTGCCGTACGTCGCAGGGGCGAACCCCGCGCCCGGGCCGGCGGAACGCCAGATCCTCCGGGCGGAGGACGTGTCCCTCCGGCAGAAATCGTGCGGCTACGGCGCTGCGCCCGATCACCGGCTCACACGGCATCCGCCGCTTGACCTCGGTTCCCAGCATGCGCTCAACCCGCCGCACCGACCGCACCAACTCCGCGAATGCGGCGGGGTCAGCACTGGCGGCGTGATCCGGGCCATCGTCGCCGCAGTGCAGCGTCAGGTGTTTTTCAATCATGCAGGCCCCCAGCGCGACGGCCGCGGCGGCTGCGTCAGAGCCGAGCGAGTGATCGGAGAATCCGACCAGGCAATCGGGGAATTCGTCGCCGAGCACCGTGATCGCCCGAAGGTTCAGTTCGTTATCGGGGGGCGGGTAGGCGGATACGCAGTGCAGCAGCGTCAGCCGCGCAGCGCCGGACTGGCGCAGCGTGCGTACCGCGCAACGGACTTCGTGCAGTTCGCTGGCGCCGGTGCTCAGCACGATCGGCAAGCCGGTGCGCGCCGCGGCCGCCAGCAGCGGCGCGTGCGTCACCTCGCCGGAGCCGAGCTTGAGCAGCGGCAGCCCCAGTCGCAAGGCCTGGGCCAGGCTGGGTTCGTCGAACACCGTGGCAAAGACGCTCAGGCCGGCGGATCGGGCATGCTCGACAATGGTGAGATGATCCTGCTCACCCAGCCGCAGCGACTCGAGCATCCGCAACTCGTCGGCGCGATGCCGCCGACTGCACAATTCGCCGGGGACGAAAAGTTGCAGCTTCACGGCGTCCGCGCCGGCGCGACGCGCTTCATCCACCAGGCGCATGGCCCGTGAGGCCGAGCCGTTGTGATTGACGCCCAATTCCGCCACCACCAGGCAGCGCGAGGGTTCCTGGCCCGCGATCAGCTCGTGGAAGGACGAGCACCCGTGACCCACCATGCAAACCTCCGATCGTTCCGAACGTCGCGGATCTCGCAGCGCTCGAGCCACACGATGGTCAGCCCGCTCGCGGCGCACAGCGCCGACACATCGTCGGCGCTCCAGAATGAATAAATCATGCCTGCCAGGCCGGCCGGCGCTCCCGCACCCAGGCGAACCGTGGACGGCTCCATGACCTCGCTCGCAAAGTCGCGCAGCGAATCGTCGTCGGTTCGCCAATCCGCGATCACCGCGCCGCCGGGCCGGGTGACGCGCCGCAGTTCGCGCAGCGCTGCGGTCGTGGCCGCTCTGCCGCCCAGTTGGAACAGCGTGCCCCAAGAGAGCGCGACGTCCGCTGCAGCGTCCGGCAGCGGTTGCCGGTTCAACGGCGCGGCGTGCACTGTCACCTCGGCGCCGCAGCGCTTTGCAGCGGCGCATGTCAGCGCGGCCATCTGCGGATCGGCGTCGGTGGCGATGACGCGCCCGAAGCCCAGTTCGTGCAGCGCCAGCGCGTGGCGGCCACTGCCGCAACCCGCGTCGAGTGCGGTCGCGGCGCCGCGGGCGGCGGGCGGGATCAGTGCGCTGATTGCCCGCAGTGCGGCCTCACTGGGCCAGCGCCGACCGACCGCGCCGTTGCGTCCGCGCCAGTTGTTGAGCGGCGCCCCGGTGGCCAGCGTTTCGGCGGCCGGTTCAGCGGCGATTGCCGCCATCGTGCAGGTCGCGGCCGGCTTCGCCGCCTCGATTGCCGGGTTACTCGGCATGCGCCACCGCCGCTTCGAGCAGAGCTTCGGCCGTCTGCATATCTTCCGGGGTGTCAATGTCCACGCTGCGCGAAGCGGGCATCGGGTACGCCAGCATGCGCTTTGTCGGGTGGTCGCGCAGGTAGTCGCCCAGGGGATAGACGTATACGGCCCCGTTGAGTCGGTAGAGGGTGCCTTGCGCAGGCAGCGTGCGGAACTCTCCGGTAGCGTGGATCGTGCCGCACCATTCCGATGGTGCGACCGGGGAGACTGTCGCGACCGCGCCGGCCGGGTGCCGCCGCCATAGTTCCAATGCGCCGCGGATGTCGGCGGCACTGCGCAGGGGCGACGTGGGTTGCAGCACCACCATCGCGTCATAGCGCTCGCCCAGCGCCAGCAGATGCTCCAGCAGAAAGCGATTGGCGTCGCGCGTGGGCGTGTTGTCGGCGGCCAGCCGCGCGGGACGCAGCACCGGGCAGGACACGCCATACTCCGCGGCGACCGCCGCGATGCGAGGGCAGTCGGTATTGACGTAGACCGCGTCCAGTGCGCCGGACTCCAGCGCGCTGCGGCAGGTGTACGAGATCAGCGGGCGACCGCCCAGCGGCGCGAGGTTCTTGTTCACGATGCGCCGTGACCCGCTCCGTGCGGGAATGATGCCGACGAATGTCATCGCGTGCCCCCCGACCCGCATGTCGGTGCGCCCGCGGCGCGGTGCGTCCGGAGTTGTGTCGGCGGCCGGTCAGGTTCGTGTGGCGAATGCACGGCTGTCGCACCGGTGCAGTGGTCGACCAGCCTTTTTGAGAGCAGGCGCGGATCATCGGCGAAGCGGTGCAGCAGCGCGACGATCCGGTCCGCGGCGCCTCCGGGCCCGTATGGGCTGTCGTTCGCGGCGCTTTCACGAATTGCAATCGTCGTACGAATCGCCGTCCGCACATCCGCGGCGGTCGGCCTCTGCAGCGTCACAGTCGTCGTCGCGGTGGGACGTCCCTCTTGTCTCTCACCGACGATTACTGCCGGGCAGCCCAGCACGGGTGCCTCGATCACGCCGCTGGAGCTGTTGCCGACGTAGCAGGCGGCATGACGCAGCGCGGACAGATAGAGCGCCGGGGGAAGCGCGGCCAGCAGTGTTGCGTCCGACCGCGGCGCGGCCCAGCGTCGGATCGCGTCGTCTATCCGATCGCCTTCGGCGTCGCCGTTGGACAGCACGAACAGCTTGTGAAGATCGCTCAGCTCACCGAGCGCATCCAGCATCGCCCGCAGGTCCCTGTGCGCCTGTTCCGTCCGCAGCGTCACGGGCAGGAAGCTCGCGAGAAGAAATCGCTTTCCGGTCGCGGAGCCGCGCGGCCGGACTTCGGTCGGCAGTCCGGTCGCCGACACCAGCGCTTCAAAGGCGGCCGCCTGCTTCACGATTCCGTCCAGCGAAGGCAGGCCGACCACATGAATCCGCCACGCCTCCTCGCCCAGGGCGCGCAATCGCTCCGCCGCGAGTTCGTGGGATGCAAGATGCAGTTGCGCGAGCTTGGTCAGCGCGTTGCGGAGATTGGCGTCCTGGTTCGTGGCGACGTCCGTCTCGCCGCCGCCGAGGTGCGCGAGCGGCACACCCAGCATCGTCGCCGCGACGCCGGCCGCGAACGATTCGTAGCGATCCCCGGCAACGAGCACCCAGCGCGGGTTGATTCGCGCGATCACCTCAGCGCAACCGCAGACCCCGCGTCCGGTTGCCTGCGCGACGTGCAGCGGGGTATCAGCACCATCTAGGATGGGAACTCGTGCCGTGATGCCAAGGTCCGCTGCTTCGATCTCGCGAACCGTCGCGCCGTGACGTTCGCTGAGGTGCGTGCCGGTGACGAGCAATCGCGCATCTGCGCCGGCGGCGCAGACGACCGGTTCCACCAGCCGCCAATCCGCACGCGATCCCGTCACTACCAGAATGCTCATCGTTGCGCCCGTCTGCGGGGTGTCCGCCGGGCGCCGCGATCCGCGCTACGCAGCGCCCTCGCGCTGCTGCGGCGTCATGTGCCGGGCGGCCCGCTGCATCATCCACAGCGGAACCAGCCGGCCCAGCACCATCGCGAGCATCACCCACAGCATCCCGTATGGGTACAGATCGGATGCATGGCCGATGCCGGTGGAGAGATTGCGACTCGTGATCGTGGCGACGGCCTCGCCGCCGAGCCCCGCGCCGCCGACGGCTGACGCCGCGTCCAGCAGCGCATCGCCCAGCTGGATGGGTCGCCCGAACCGCACGCCGACGATTGAATCAATCAACAGGATGCCGATCGCGACCGTGCCCGTCAGGATCAGCAGTGCCCGCAATGTTCTTCGCGCCGCCACCGTCGCACCCCGTATGGCATGCGGATGGTCGCCGGCGTGCGCGGTGCGGCGTGTTCCGAACAGGGCGGCGAGCAGCGTCCATCGCAACCCGCCAGCGGCACTGCCCGCCCCGCCGCCGGCCAGGATCGCCGCTGCGAGGATGACGCGAGTGCCGTCTCGCGTGCTGGAGTCGAGCGGAACGACTCCGCCCACGCCATTGGCGGCCCCGACAATCGCGTAGCTTGCGCGGATTCCGCGCTCGATGACGCCATCTGGCGTGATAGCAGCCGGATCAGCGCCGCGTGCCGGGGCTCCGAATCGGCGTGGTTGCTCGAAGAGGACGTTCGTGAACGCGAGCAGAAGCAATAGTCCGGCGGCGAAGGCGAACTGTCGCATCATGGGACGCCAAATCGCGCCAAACGAACGCCATAGCAGACACAGGGAGATAACCGACGGTCCCAGCAGGGCGAAGGCGCAAAGCGCGCCTGTCAAACTGAGAGACTCGGAGGCGGCCGCGCCGAATCCGGCCGCGGTCCGCAAGCCGAATAGCGCGGAGAGCCACGGGGTGGTCGAATCCTCACGGATCGCGGCAATGGACGCGATTGCGGTGCAAAACCCGGCGGAAATGAGCCATGCGGCGCGGGCTGTCGCGGCCGGTCGCGGGCTGGCGCAGAATGGCGCGATTCCAAGCTTCGCTTCGGCATTTGCGCACGCTCCGACGAACCAGACTGCTCCGGCGACCGCAATCAGCGTGAGCGCTGCGATACCAATGTGGGTGTAATCGCGAATGGGGTGGTAAGTGAGCAAACCCGCACCGCAAGCCGCGCTGCAGGCGTCAAAAGTCGTCTGCCAGAGGTGCAGCGACCAGTACGCGGCGCGGCGCGCGTTTTCGTGGGTCGAGGCATGCGGAAGCAGCAGGATCGCACCCATCGCGACGATCAGCAGCAGATTGCGCGCGTCGGCGAGCGGATGCGCTCGAATCCGCTGTCCTGCGGCGGGTCTCTCGGATCCTGAGCCGCCGCATGACCCGGCGGGTGATGAATCGCGACAGGATGAGCCAGAATCGCTCGAAAACATTCCGGTATCGTCGGGTGTGCGGCTAATTGCGGCAACCAGCGCACCGGGCGCGGGGATCAAGCAAATCTTGCGCCAGCGCCGATAGAATGCTGGCAGGGTGTGACGCTGTCGCGGGCGTCGTCGGGGCCGACCTGGTCCAAGGGTCGGGCGTGCCCCTCTCCGCGGCGGCGGCGAGCGATGTCCGGCACGATGACTCGTGTGGGCCACACGGCTCGATCGGGCAATCACGTCAGAGGAGATTCGTCGTGGGAATTCGTCGTAGCCGTCGTTCGTCGCCGGATCGCCTGGTACGTCTGCTGGGCGTGGCGGCCGTGTTTGGGCTGCTGGGGACGGTGGGCTGGTGGATGCACACGGCGTGGCGGCGGGGGGGTGAGCCGGGCGCGCGCGGCACAGCGGTGATGACGGCCGAGCAGGGAAGGGACTGGACCGGCGGGCTGGCGGAGCACGCGGACCGCGAGAGGTTCGGGTTGAACCGGGACGGGGCGCCTGAGCCACTTTCGTCGGCGAGGTTGTCCACCGATGTCGAGCGGGTCGCAAGCGCGGGCGGGAGCGACGGGGTGACGGGCGGGGTGGACATGATGCCGCGCGATCCTGCGGCAGCGGCGGGTGCCGCTGCGATGCGCACGGCCGGAGATGAAGCGGAGTCGAAGCCGGCTGCGGAAGCAGGGGATGGTTTGAAGGAGGGGGCGAAATCGGAGCCAAAGGCCGATCCGAGGACTGCGGCCCCAGGCGCGTCGGTCGATGGAAAGGACGTCGCACCCGAGCCGGCGGCTGCGCAGAGCGCGGATGCGGCACCGGCCGCGGGGCGGTCATCGCCGGGCAACGAGACGACGCGCCGGGCCGAGGAACTGATGGAGCGCGGCCGGTTCGTGGAAGCGCGGACGCTGCTGAGCGATGCGTTGAAGCGGGCGAGCGGCGGGCAGGCGGCGGCGCTGCGGACGCTGGCGCGGCGGGCCGCGGACGAGTCGATTTTCTCGCCGCGGCAGGTGGCGGATGATCCGCTGACGGCGCTGTACACGGTGCAGAGCGGGGATAACCTGGTGGGGATCGCACGTCGGCACGACGTGCCGGCGGAGATTGTTGCACTGGTGAACGGGCTCAAGAGCGCGGACAGCATCCGCGCCGGGGCGACGCTGAAGATCCCGCGCGGGCCATTTCACGCGACCGTGATTCAGAGCGAGTTCCGGCTGGACCTGTACCTTCAGGACACCTACGTGCGGAGCTACCCGGTCGGCCTGGGGCGCGAGCAGCGCACGCCGAACGGTTTGTGGAAAGTGGTGGATCGCGTTCCGAATCCGACCTATTACCCGTCGGAAAACGCCACATTGAGAGAGGTGGTGCCGGGGGGCGACCCGAAGAACCCGCTGGGCACCCACTGGATCAAAATCGAGGGAATCGAGGGGGATGCGATCGGGCAACCGAGCTATGGTCTGCACGGCACGAATGACCCGGCGTCGATCGGGAAGAATGAGTCGCTGGGCTGCGTGCGGATGCACAACGACGACGTGGCGTTCGTGTTCAAGGCGCTGCGTCCGGGCAAGTCCACGGTGCGCACCGCGCCGTAGCAGCTTGCTGAGGAAGTAGATGCGCGTGACCGCACGGTCGCGAGCGCGAGGGGTTGTCGCGAACCACGGCCGGCCCCCGGGCCGGCCGCTACGATTTACACAGGCGTCCGGCCGCGCGGTCTCCATGAGCTGCCGGTGGCGGGATTCGCGCGGGGGACGGCGCAGGTTCCGCCTGCCGCGCAGAAACCGTCAAGCCGGGAAAAACCTCCACCGATAACGAATGGCGGAGCGCGGCGGCTGTGCCCGGTTGGAGGAGCACACCGCCGGCGAAAGAGACCCCGTCCGGGACACACGCATCATGGACAAGCCCACCCCGCGGAACGACAGCCCGACGAACACCGGCACGAGCAGCGCCGCCGCGTCCCGCGGTGCGCGCGGGACGAGCGCTCCCGAGTTGAGCAGCGCGCCGCGCGAGGCGCTGCCGGATTTTGAAGAGCTGGCGCCTGGCTCGACGCGGATTCAAGACACGGTGTTTGAAGAGCGGGACGACGTGCTGAGCGTGATCAACGAGCTGGAGGATCAGCTCGACCGCTACCAGGAGCTGCGCGGGACGCTGGAGCGCGACCTGGTGCAATCGACGGAGCAGCTCAGCGCCACGCAGCAGCGGGTGCAGGAGCTGGAGTGGCAAGCGGTCACGTTGCAGACGCGGATCGACGCGCTGGAGCAGATCAAGCAGGAAGTCGGCATCCTGGAAGAGCAGGTCGACGAGGCCAATGCGCGCTCGGCGCGGCTGGCGGAGCAGGTCAGCGCGGCCGACAAAGAGAACACGAAGATCGCCAGCGAGCTGAAGACGGCCAACAAGCAGCTCGAGGAATTGTGGGCGGTCCGGAAGGAGCGCGACGGGCTGCGCGGGGACCTGCGCTCGATGCGGGCGCGGCTGGACGAGCTGGAGCGCAGCCAGCGCGAGACGATGGAGGAGCGCGCGGGGCTGCAGTCGCGCGTGCAGGAAACGCAACTGGCGCTGGAGGAATCGCGGGCGACGCGGCTGCAGCTTGAGCAGAACCTTCAGATCGCGCATGAGCGAATCGGCGAGCTGCAACGGATTCAGAAGTCGCTGGAAGAGCGGTTGGAAGCCGGTCGGGTGGAGAAAAAGAACTTCCAGGCCCAGATCGGGCACCTGGAGCGCGAGAACGGGCGGCTGGTGGAGCAGCGGCAGTTCTACGAATCCGAGCTGACGGGGCTGCGCAACGCGAACCGACAGGCCGAGGCGGCGCTGGTGAGCATGAAGAAGGCGTTCGCGGAGGTGCGAATCGCGGTGACGGAGACGCGCACCCGGGCGCGGCGCAGGACGATGGACCTCTGGCCGCGGATCGGCTCGACCGGGCCGGGCGCCGGCCATGCCGCCGGCGGGTCGCTGACGGTGGATCCGGCGGGCGTGGGGTCCGGCGAAGGGCGGGTGATTCGCTCGGCGGCGATCGCGGCGGAAGCGCTCGCGCGGGGCGGGGAAGAGGAGTAGCGGCCCGTTGAGAATGTAGCGGTCGGCAACGAGCACGGCCGCGGCGATTACAACGAGCTGGCACGGGCGAGGAGGATGGCGGCGAAGCGCCGTGCCGGGATTTGCTGGGGGTTGATTCACATCGCTGGGTGGCACATCGGCGCGGACTGGCCGAAGTGCGCAATTTTCCTGACAATGGCGAAAGACGCGTGCATGGTATCTCGCGCGCAGGTGTGCGCGCGCCGCTACCGGCGGGAACGCGGTGGCGTTGTGCGCGGAATGAGTCGTGCGGCTTCACCCATCTGCGGGCGGAGGCGCCGGGCATGAATCGATCGTGCTGCCGGTCCGGTCAGGGCCGTGGCGCGCGGCATCGCGAGTGGAGTAGGATCGCTTGAGCAACGTCCAGATTCGAAAATTCGTCATTGTTCCGACCATGCCGGAGTCGCTGGAGCCACTGCGGCTGCTGGCGAACAACCTGTGGTGGGCGTGGAATCCGCCGGCAACGGACCTGTTCCGCCGGCTGGACCCCGACCTGTGGGAGTCGGTGGGTCACAACCCGGTGGCGCTGCTGGGCAAGATCCGGCAGGAGAAGCTGGAGAAGGCGGCGCGTGATGCCGCGTTCACGGCGCAGCTTTGCCGGGTGATGGACCAGTTCTACGTGTACATGGAGAGCAGGACGTGGTTTGCCGAGCACTTCGCAGAGCGGCAGCCGGACACGATCGCCTATTTCTCGGCGGAGTTCGGGCTGCATGAGAGCCTGCCGATCTACTCGGGCGGCTTGGGCGTGCTCGCGGGGGATCACCTGAAGAGCGCGTCGGACCTCGGGTTGCCGCTGGTGGGCATCGGGCTGATGTATCGGCAGGGGTACTTCGAGCAGCAGGTGACGCAGGACGGGCAGCAGCTCGACGTATACCCGTCGCATGACTTTCACACCTGGCCGGCGACGTTGATGCGCTCGCCGTCGGGCGGCGTGGCGACGATCACGGTGCCGATCGTCGGGCACACGCTGACGGCCCAGGTCTGGCAGGTGAAGGTGGGGCGGGTGCGCTTGTTGCTGCTGGACGCGGACCTGCCGGAGAATCCGCCTGAGTTGCGCACGATCACGCACCGGTTGTATGGCGGGGATCACGTGATGCGGATCCGGCAGGAGGTGCTGCTGGGGATCGGCGGCATGCGGGCGCTGCAGGTGCTGGGGATCCGGCCGGTGGTGTGCCACATGAATGAGGGGCACGCCGCGTTTCTGGCGCTGGAGCGGATCCGTGAGGCCATGACGGAGCACAAGCTCACGTTTCACGAGGCGATTGAAGCGACCAGCGCCGGCAACATCTTCACGACGCACACGCCGGTGCCGGCGGGGATTGACCGGTTCGAGGTGCCGCTGGTGGAGGAGCACCTGGCGTGGATGGCCCGCGACCTGGGAATCTCGATGAACGAGCTGCTCGGGCTGGGGCGGGAGAATCCGGGGCAGCTCGACGAGCCTTTCTGCATGGCGATCCTGGCTCTGCGGCTTGCGAATCGCAGCAACGGCGTGTCGCGGCTGCACGGCGAAATCTCGCGCGGGATGTTCCAGAGCTGCTGGCCGGGGGTACCGAAGAACGAGGTGCCGATCACGCACGTCACGAACGGCATTCACCTGCGGTCATGGGTGAGTGCGCCGATGTACGAACTGCTGGAGCAGTACCTCGGACCTACGTGGGCGGACGGCAGCGGGCGGGATGAGGATACGTGGGAGCGCGTCAGCACGATTCCCGATCCCGAGTTGTGGCGGGTGCACGAGCGGCGGCGCGAGCGGCTGGTGACGGTGGTTCGCAAGCGGCTGCGCGAGGAGCTGCGGCGGCGCGGGGCGTCGCCGGCGGACATCAAGCTGGCGGACGAGGTGCTGGATCCGACGGCGCTGACGATCGGCTTCGCCCGGCGTTTCGCGCCGTACAAGCGCGCAACGCTGCTGCTGCGGAATCCGGAACGGCTGGCCGCGCTGTTGAACAACAGCACCCGGCCGATTCAGTTCATTTTCGCAGGCAAGGCGCATCCGCGCGACGGGGCGGGCAAGGAACTGATCAAGCAGATCTGCGCGGCGACGCGCAAGCCCGAGTTTCGGCGGCGGATTGTTTTCCTTGAGAACTACGACATCAACCTGGCGCGCGAACTGGTGCACGGCGTGGACGTCTGGCTGAACAATCCGCTGCGTCCGCTGGAGGCATCTGGCACCAGCGGGATGAAGGTGCCGGCCAACGGCGGCTTGAACTGCTCAGCGCTCGATGGCTGGTGGATCGAGGGCTACAACGGAGAGAACGGCTGGGCGATCGGCGATGGGCGCGAGTATGACGACCGCGCTTATCAGGATCACGTCGAGAGCGACTCGCTCTATAACCTGCTGGAGAGCGAAATCGTGCCGATGTTCTACGACCGCACGGATGACGGGCTGCCGCGGCGTTGGCTGTCGCGGGTGCGCGAGTCGATGCGGAGCCTGTGCCCGGTCTTCAGCACGAATCGCATGGTGCGCGAGTACACGGAGCAGCTTTATATGCCGACGGCGCAGCGCTTCCGGCGGCTGTGCGCTGAGGGGCACGCCGGCGCCCGGCAATTGTCGCGCTTCCGGGCGAAGGTGACGGAGTCCTGGCACCAGGTGCGGGTGATCGACGTGACGGCGGACGCGGATGCGACGGTGCACGTCGGCGGGTCGCTGCGGATCACGGCGCGGGTGCACCTGGGGACGGTGCGGCCGGAGGATGTGCTGGTGGAGGTTCTGCATGCGGCGACGGGTGCTTCGGTCGAGTTTGACGCGCCGGCGCGAATCGCGATGACGCGCGCCAGCGGCGACGACTCGGGGGATTACGTGTACCACGGGGCGATTCCGTGCACGGCCAGCGGTGAGCATGGCTACGCGGTGCGGGTGGTGCCGCACCACGAGGATCTGCCGGGACGGTATGACCCGGGGATCGCGGTGTGGGGGTGAGCGGAGCGCGGCGCGTCGCCTGCTTGCGCCTCGCGGCGCCGGAAGGTGTCTCGCAGCGCAGGATGGCTCCGAACGGTTCGTATTACGCCCTCCTTTCACCACCAGTGACGAATCGGATGGCGGCGCTGGCGTCGGAGATGAAAGGCAAGCGATGTCGGACATGGTGACGACCGTTGCGGAGTTGCGCCGACTGGTGTCGGTGTTCGTCGAGGAGCGCGACTGGCGGCAGTTCCATGACGCCAAGAACCTGTCCATGTCTTTGGCGATCGAGGCGGCCGAGCTGATGGAGCATTTTCAATGGCTGCGCAGCGAGGAGTTGGACGGACGACTTTCGGATGATGGGTTGCGGCGGCAGGTGGCGGAGGAGATGGCCGACGTGGGGTGCTACCTGCTGGCGCTGGCCAACGCGCTGGAGATCGATCTTTCGGCGGCTATTCGCGGCAAGATCCTGGCGAATGCGGAGCGATACCCGGTTGAACTGTCACGAGGGCGGGCGGATCGGCCGGAGGTGAGTGGCGACTGAGGAGCGGTGGAAGGGGGGCATAGCAGTCCGTTGATAAAGTCGCCGCGGCCCTGAAAAAAACGCGTTTTCGACAGCGCCAGCGGGGCCGAAAATGCCGCGAGTGGGCTTCTTCAATGGACTGATAGGGTGTGATCCCCTGAAGTTACGGTGGCGGGTGGCCGCGGCGCTGGGCGGATCCTCGTGTGGAACGGGTGGGTGGGCATGTGCGCGTATGAGTGCGGCACGGCGGAGCGCGGCGACTCGAACTGCGACGGAGCTGCGAACAACTTCGACGTGGACGCGTTCGTGATGCCGCTGACGGAACCGAGCGCATACGCGGCGGCCGATCTGGGCTACGAAGCTTGACACCGTCGCATTCGGCGATAGAGTTACCGAACTGATTGCGGGGTAGAGCAGTTGGCAGCTCGTCGGGCTCATAACCCGGAGGTCGCAGGTTCGAGTCCTGCCCCCGCTATTCCGGCCGCCGCAACTTCATCGGTTGCGGCGGTCTCTTTTTGGACCACCCGCCCGTTCGGCAGGACCACCATCGGCCCGATGACCTCGGCGATGAACCGGTTGACTTGGGCGGGAGACATCAGCCCAGCGAAGTTGGCCTTGGCCTCCAGGAACGCCTGCCGGCAGTCGGCCATCAGGTCGTCCATATCGGCGACCGCCTGGACGGCCACCGATTCGAGCGCCTGCCGAAGCCCTTCCCTCTTTTCCTCGTGCTCGGCAATCTGCCGTGAGATCGACCGCTTGGCGAGCGGCTCAATCTCCGGATCGACCAGGACACGGATCAGGCCGGCGAGCGTCTTATCCACTTCCGCAATCTCGGCCTTAAGCCGTGACGATTCGTTCCGGTTCGCATCGAGCGCTTCCCGCGACATGGCCGCGACCTCATCGAGCACGCCGTCCATGTCCTCAAACACGGCGCCCATCGCCGCCTGAATGCGCGCCAGGAGCTTGTCCTCGCGGACCGACGCCGCGTTGCCGCAGGCCTCCGGCCCGTGCGACTGCCGCCGGCCGCAGGCGTAGTAGCGGTACGAGCCCTTGGCGTTGCTGCTCTTGCGGGTGTAGTACACGCCGCCGCAGCCGGCACAGAACAGGTGGCGGGTGAACGGCCTGACCTCCGCCGCCTCGCGCGGACGGTCAATCCGGTTCGCCGCAAGCTGGGCCTGCGCCCGCTCGAACGTCTCATCGTCGATGATCCTGAGCGACTCATCGCGGTTCACGACATGCCGGCTCTCATCGGTCCAGCGAGGGACACGATGCCCGGTGGCGCGATCGAGCTTGAAGCAGCGCCGCAGGTAGCGGACTTCGCCGACCAGCATCGAGTTGGTGAGGATGCTCCTGATCGTCCCGAATCCCCACGGCCCGCCGAGCCGCGTCGGAACGCCGCGCTCCCGCACGCGACGAGCGACTTCCTTGAGTCCGATCGACTCCGCCAGATAGGTCTGGAACACGAAGCGGACCGTCTCCGCCTCTTCGGGATGAATCGCGAGCCGCTTCTTTCCGTCATCGGTTTGGACAATGCGGTAGCCGTAGGGCGGAGGCCCGCCTGTCCAGCAGCCTTCCCTGTGTCGCTGGACCAGCCCCTCGCGGGTCCGCTCCGCGAGCACGCGGCTGTAGTCCGCCGCGACGACGAGCTGCACGCCGCGGGCGAGGGCGTTCGTCCCTTCGGTGACGCTCACCACCTCGACGCCGTGCTGTTCAAGATCCTCAACGAGGACGTGCGTTTCGGCCGCACGGCCGAGACGATCGTATTTGTAGACGTAGAGACGCTTGATGCGGCCCGCTTCCGCTTCCTCCATGAGCCGCAGGAGTTCCGTGCGGCCGCCCTTTGTCCGGCCGGTTTTCGCCTGATCGATGAAGTGCTTGAGCGGCCTTCCCGCCGCACGTTCGCACGACTCGATCTGCACGGCGATGCTCGTGCCGTCGTCCTGGGCGTGACTGGAATAGCGGGCGTAGAGGGCGTCGTACTTCCGGCTATCGCCGTTCGCCGATCCGCCGCGCCCGTTGGTCGCATGCTGTCGGAGTGCCGTCACCATCGTCCTTGCCTCCGTCGGAGTCGCCGGGATTCGACCGAATGGCGCGCTCGCGGTAGAGGGCCACCGCCCTTGCCGCGATGACGCGAACCAGCCACCGCCTTGCGGCGGCGCGGTCCTGTATCACTATACGGTCCGCGTCAAAACCGGATGCGCTTTGCACGGGATTTTCCGTGTCCCTTGCGACGGTTGCAAGACAGGATGGAACGGCCGGCCGCAATCATCGACTCCTGGCAGCATTTCCTCCGCACTCTCCGGCCCGATCAGGCATGCTGTGTCTGCGCGAAATGCTCGCAGAGCCTCTGGTACGCCGCCGAGACTTCCTTGAAGCGCTGCACCGCCAGTTCGACCAGGTGCGGCTCGACGTTCCGGCCCGTGAGCCCGTCGGGGTGGTACTTGCGGCTGGCGATCCGGTAGGCTTTCTTGACCTGCTCCAGCGTGGCGCCGCGGTCGAGGCCGAGCAGGGCAAGGTCGGCGTCATGCGAGGCATCGTGCCGGCGGGCTTGCTTCCCCGCGCCCGCATCATCCTCCGGCATCCAGCGGTGCCGGTGATGGCCGTTTGCTGTCGCTCCCGCACCTGAAGGCTCGCTCCGCTTCCTTTCCTCCGCTTCCAAGCACGCCACCAATCGTTTGAACTCGCCGGAGGCTTGCTCGATGAAGAAGCGGGCTGCGGCCGCCGAGAAGCGGATGCCTGGCGGCGACGACAAGATCGCGTGAACCTCCGATGAGCCGTCCCTACCCGCGATCCCAAGGCCGACGACCAATGGCACCTCTTGCCAGTCGATGCAGGAAGCGCCGGACACGCGAGGCAACGACCAATTTCCGCGAGAGAATCCTGCGCCAACCGTGCCCTCCAATCCAGGGAACACCTTGAACCCGCGCTGCTCGAAGAAACGTATCGCAGCTGCGAGCGATTCCTGTGGCAAGAGTCGCACCTTCGTTCCCTTTCCCCATCGCACGGCCACGCGCTTGCGACGCCACCAGTCCCATGCGAAGCCGGCCAATCCACCGATGATCGCGAGGATGATGATTTCCATGAGTTACCTGCCTTCCCTCGGTTTCAATCCCACTCCTGCTGGGGCGGTTCGGGTTCGCGTTCCGACTCCCGCTGGCGCTCCGCCTGCTTGAGGCGATCGTCCAGGATGGACGGCTGCTCATCCGGGTCGCGAGACTCACCCTGCTTCTCCTGCATGACTTCGCCGGGCGTTTTCGTGCCGTAGATGCCGTACACGGTCGGCTGTGCCACGTTCGACTCCGGGTGAAACGCCGCGGCCCGCAGTTCGGCGAGTCCCTGCCGGAACATCGCCGAGGCGTGCCCGGCCCCGATCTTGGGTGCGTTCTCTTCGCGTGCCATGATTCCGTTCTCCTATGAATGAGTGAGTTACCGACCGTCGCGCATGCGGCGGAACGATTCCGCCGTGTCGCGCTGTTCAACGAATGCGTCGTGCAGGTCCATCGTGCGGCGGTGCTGGAGCGCCCCGCTCATCCCGGACGAGGCCGCGGCGCACACACCGGCCAGCGCCAGGTACGCCGCGAGCGGCACGCTCACGATCGCCACACAGAGGGCGATGCAGCCGACGTAGAGCGGCTCGATGACCGTCTTGATCCGATGCTCCGGGCTGCGCCGCCAGACCTTCTGCAGGGTCGGAGCGCCATTGAAAAGCGTGTGCGGCTGCGGCCCGCCGCGCCTCACGCGCGCTTTCGTGCGGACGCGCGCCATGAGCAGCGCCAGCCAGTAGAGCAGCAGGAAGACGAGCATCGGACCGGCGGAGTGGCCTTGCCACAGCACCGGCCAGAACAGGATGAGCACAAAGCCGGCCGCCGCCTGGAGGCCGAAGTAGCGCTGGCCGAACGAGTCCGATCGGCGCAGGAACACTTCGACCGTCACGCCGAAGGTGCGGGCGATGAAGAAGAGCACGCCGAGGAAGTTGTTGACGCCGGTCTTCGAGAAGAGCGGCTCGGGTTGTTTCTGTTCCCACATCGTCGAGTCTCCGTTGTTCCGCATGCGCCCAGTGACCGCGCCGGCGGTCCGGGCCGCCTTTCCGCTCTCTCACGTCACGCGGGCGCTAGGCCCTCTGGTTGAACTGCACCGGGAGCCAGGTCCGGCCCGATGCCTTGAACACTCTTCCGTTCTGAAACACGATTCCGTCCACGATCCAGCCGTTGTCCGGCCCGCCCGTGCGCAGCCGGGTGAACTCGCGCGGCTCGACTTCCGCCTCCATGACTTCCGAGAATCCGCCGCTCGTGGTGCCGTTCTCCCGCGCCCAGTCGAGGCCGAGCAGCGCGCTCACCTGGTCGTCCGCCGGGTGCGAGTGATTGCCGCTCGCACGATATTGCAGCGTCCGCCCGATGAGACGGGAGGCCCATTCGTTCGTCTGGGGATCGCTGTTGGCGTGAAACACCTTCAGCCCGCAGTTTCCGAAGATGGAGTCCGCTTCGGCGCGCCCCTTGTCGCCGCCGCCGAGCGCGGCGTACACGCCCGGCACTCCCTGGGTCAGTAAGGCGCAACCGACTCGGGAGGACCGGCAGGCGGCAAGGAAGGCGGCGTCGCGCGAACTGGCAAACGTCTGGAACTCGTCACACCACAAGAAGACCGCGCGACTCGCGGCATCAATCCGTCTTCCCTCCATGCAGCGCTGCCAGCAATACTTGAGCACGGCATTGGCGATGACCCCTGTTTCGCGGTAGACCTGCGTCGGCAACCCGCAGACGATCACCGCGCCGTTCTCGCAGTCGCCGGGGGTGAGCGTGGTATCCGTGCCGAAGAGTTCGCGAAGAACGCTGCGCTGCATGGGGTCCAACTGGGAAGTCAGACAGGAGACCACGACCGATCGCGTCTTCGGCGATAACGTGCAGAACTCGCACAGCACGTAGTCGGCTACCAGCGCGAAGTCCTTCTCCTGCGAACTGTTCTTCGTGCGCTTGTCCGCCTCCGTCAGCAGCTTGAAGCAGAACGACGAGCTGCGCCATTGCTCGGAGCGGACATCATCGAGCGACTGCGGGGCCGAGATCACCGCGCGGTAGAGGGCGTCGATGGTCACCGTGCCGGTCGCCAGGATCAGCAGGTCAACGAAGTTCCGGATGAGTTGCTTTGTCGCGCGCCGCCAATATGCTTCGTCATCGCGCGCCCCGCCGCTGTCTCCCTGGCGGTCCGCGCACTCGAGGATCGCTTCGAGCAAGCCGACCACATTTTCGGCGGCGCCGACCGCTCCCTCCCGAGCCAGTTCGTACGACACGGGGTTGAACCGCCAGGGGCCGCCAGGGCGCATGACCCGCAGATCCGCGGTGCGCCCTGTCGCGGCACAGTATTCTTCCCAGCGAAACACCTCGTCGCTTTTCGCACAGCACACGAGCATCCCGGCCTTGGCGTTCCCGAGCAGCCCGAGCGCCAGGGCGCGCCCGCTGCCGGTCGATTTACCAGCACCACTTGCGCCAACCACCAGGGAGTTCTCCGTAGCCATCCTCGCGGTATACACATCTTCCGCCGACCACCGCACCACGGGCACCGACAGCGCGTCCGCAGCCTGACCCGCATGTGACCGACGTTTCTTGAAGAGTCCAAGCATGGTGACGACCTGCCTTCAGTTCCGATTCAGCCTGTTGTCCGCGTCGGACTTCCAGATCACCGCGATGATGAACACGACGAATGTCGGGATGAGTGCCATATCGAGTCTCCTACTTGCCGTTGCTTGAGATGACCTTGATGACTTCCGCCAGTGGCCGCCCGTCCGCGCCCGCCGACCTGATCCGCTCCGCCAGGTCAGCGAGCCATGCGATGAGGCTCTCCACCGAAAGCGTCGGCGCCGACACCGAGACCGACCGTCCCTCACCGAGCGGGATGCTGACCCGCTCGCGCGGCGTGCGTGCCTTCCGAGTCGGCCGACGCGCCGATGCGCGCTGCGTTTCCAGTTCCTTGGCCCGCTGAATCACGTCGTCCCGAGTCAGGCCGCCGTTCACGGCCTGCTGGCAGAGCCGCTGCCGCTCCGCGGAGTCGGTGAGCTTGGCCAGTTCGTAGGCGGTGCTCATGCCCACCGCGCCCGAGGTCACCGCTGCCTGAACTTCTGCGGGAAGCACCGTGAGGGTGAGCAGCTTCGAGATGCTCGCCGGGGACAGGCCGAGCTTGACCGCGACCTCGCGGGCGCACCATCCCGTTTCAGACATCAGCTTGTGGATCGCCGCGCCGCGTTCCATCGGAGACAACCCCACGCGCTGGGCGTCCAGGACGAGCTGCCTGTGCAGCACATCGCCTTCGGAGAGGGCTTCCGACTCCACGATGACCGGCACTTCTGTCAGCCCGGCCTTGCGCGCCGCCCGAAGTCTGCGCTCGCCATCGAGGACGATGAGGGTGTCCCCCTCGCGGCGGACCAGCAGCGGCTGGAGAATGCCCGCCTCGCGGATGCTCTGCGCCAGGCCGGCGAGTTCCTCCTCGCCGAACCCGGTGCGCTCGCGCACCTGCGGCCGGCAGACGAGGCGGTCGATGGGAACGCGGTCAATTCTGGTGGACATCGCCCGCTCCTTTCGCGCGCTGCCGCAGTTCGGCCATTTCGATTTCGTCGAAGAGGTGCCGACTCTCGCGATCCTTGAGGGCCGATCGGCCCGTGAGGATTGCCCCGATGACGTAGAAGAGGTCATCGATCGGCAAGCCAGGCAGGAGGTCCAAGGGCGAACAAAGCAGTACGACCAGCCCAAACACCATCGCGTACTTGGTCAGCTCAAGGCCGACAGTGCGCAGGCGACTCGCCGGCAGGGCCAGGAGGATCAACATCGCCAGGAACAGCAGGGTGCTGCACCCGACGAACACCTTGAGGAACGAGAAGAACTCTGCCATGTATTGCTCCCTATGTCCGGCTGAGCGGCAAAGCCTGTTCGCACCTGCTGGGCCGTCAGACGTACGCTTCGGACTCAGACCCGTGCCCAGCACACCAAAGATCTGGCTTAACGCTCATGGAAATGCTAAAACATGGGCCGGGCAGGTCCACGCACTCTGCCCGCCATTTGAAGGACACTTCGCATGCACTTGACGATCCTGTCGCTGGAGCCATCCAGGTGAGCCGCAAAGAAGAGCAATCCCGTCCTGGCCGAACAGTGATCGCCGATGCCCAGGCGGTCGTTGCCTTCCGCGTGGGCAAGGGCTGGGCGCGTGAGGATCTTGCTCGAAAGGCACACCGATCGCTGAAGTCGATCGATCGCATCGAGGCGGGGCAGCCGGTCTTCCCCCGAACGCTTGAGGGAGTAGCCGCTGCGCTAAATGTTCCGTTGGAGAAGCTGATCGTGTCGGCTGACCGGGCTCACAACTCGGGACACGCAGCGTCGTGTGCGCACGCCGTCGATCTCGATAGTCTCGTACACGGACGGCGCAACGATGCGCTCGCGGTTGAGGTGCGGATTGTGGTGCCCAGTGATTCCAAGGTGCCTCCTCATCCAACGTCGATCATCAGCGGCCTGCGCGATGCAGCTGGCCTTAAGCATCCCATTCGCATCGTGTCGTCGGACATCTGTGCGCCGAGCATCGCCCCCTCGGGTGCCCTGATCATCACAGCGGTCATGATCCGATCCGATGCACGGGTCGTGTTCACCAAGCTCGTCGCTGGGCAACTGGACAGCCTCGACGTTCGTCTGTTTACAAGAACGAACGGCGGTTTTTTCTATCTCAGCACACGCGCATGGAATGCAAGGTCTGGCTATACTGACTGAATCACGCCAACATCTCCGCCAGCACGCTGCCCGGAACCCAGTTGCTCCCCTTAAGCTCGGCCTCCGTGCTGAATCCGACCATCCGGTACGAGCAGCCGATCCGGCGCGGGGCGGATAGCCGACGCCGGAGCCGATCATGCACGATCGCTTGCGCCTCTTCCGCGTCGGGACTCCCGAGTCGGAGTTCCCGCAGCGGCCCGCCGACCCGGCCATAGCGGACGGTGACGACCCAGTCGCCAAGCAAGTCCCGGCCGACCGAGACTTCGTACCGGCGGTGATGGTTCAGCTCATCGCTGTGCGCTTCGAGCGCGATGGTCAGGAGGTCGAGCACGCGGCCTCCGTCGCTTCGCTTTCCCGGAGGTACTGGTAGAGCGTCTCTCGGCTGATCCCGAACTCGCGGGCGAGCCGGGCTTTCTTCTCGCCGACGGCGGCGCGGGCGCGGAGTTCCTGCACCCGCTCCGGCGACAGCGCCCGCTTCCGTCCCCGGTAGACGCCGCGCTGCTTGGCCAGCGCGATGCCCTCGCGCTGCCGTTCCTTGATGAGGTCGCGCTCGAACTGTGCGACGGCGCCGAGCACCGTCAGCATCAGGTTCGCCATCGGCGACTCCTCGCCGGTGAAGAGCAGGTTCTCTTTGATGAACTGGACGCGGATGCCGCGCTTGGTCTGTTCCTGGACGATGCGTCGAAGGTCGTCCACGTTGCGGGCCAGGCGGTCCATGCTGTGGACGACAATCATGTCGCCTTCTCTGGCGTAGGCGACGAGCGCCTTCAGTTCGGGACGGTCAGTGTCTTTTCCGGAGGCCGCGTCGGTGAACACGCGGTCGAGTTGCACGCCTTCGAGTTGCCGCTCCGCGTTCTGATCGTACGAACTGACCCTGACGTACCCGATCCGTTGACCCTTCCCCTGTCATAACTCGAAGTGCACTTCACAGATTGCCATTGATTTGTCTCGCTTTCTAGTGTCATACTCCGCCGCATAACCTGCCTCAGTCGGTTGCACTGGCCAGCAGATTATCGCAGTCCTATTCAGCAGCGGACCCCATGACCGACATCGCGCTCATAGAGGAAAAGGCCTGGATCGAGGCGCGCCGCCGGGCGGAGCTTATCCGACCGCTGGTAGAGATGACGCGGTGCCCCAGACGGATGGTGAGTGCCGCCGCCCAGGCACTGGGATTGTCTGAGCGGCAAGTGTATGACTTGATCAGGCGCTGCCGGCTGAGCGACGGGACGGTGTCGGCGCTGGTTCCGAAGATGTCCAGCGGCGGACGCGGCAAGTCGAGACTGAGCCGCGCCCGGGAGCAGGTGCTTCGACAGATTATCGATCAGGTGTACCTTACGGGCCAGCGCGTCACGCCGCAGGTGTTGATTCGGGAGGTCCGTCATCACTGCGCGAGAAACGGCATGCCCGCGCCGGCTGCAAGCACGATACGCCGACGGTTGAAGCACCTCAGTCCCGATGATCGGCGCAAACGTGGCGAGAGCGCCCAAGTCAAGCCCGCAGCCGGAATGACCCCGATCCCGCAATTCCCGCTTGACCTTTTGCAACTGGATCACACGAAGGTGGATGTCATCATTGTCGATCCTGTGGATCGCAAGCCGATCGGCAGGCCGTGGCTTAGCGTGGCCATCGACGTGCACAGCCGATGCATCGCCGGGATGCACCTGTCACTGGAAAGCCCTTCGGCCACGTCCGTTGGGCTGTGTCTGGTGCATGTCGCCACGGAGAAGACATCCTGGCTTGAAGGGCGTGGCATTGATGCCGAGTGGCCGATTGCCGGAAAGCCGCGAGCCATCGCCGTGGACAACGGAGCCGAGTTCCACAGCGCCGCGTTTGAGCGCGGATGCGCGCAGCACGGCATCGCCATCCACTGGCGCCCGCCGGGTCAGCCGCATTTCGGGGGCATTGTGGAGCGCGTGATCGGCACGCTGATGCAGCAGGTGCATGAGCTGCCGGGGACGACCTTCTCGAATCCGGCCACTCGCAGGGGGTACGACAGCGACGGCACCGCCTGCCTGACGCTTCAGGAATTGGAGCATTGGCTCACGATTGCGATCGCTCGCATTTACCACCAGCGTTCGCACGCCGGGCTTGGCGGCGAGACGCCGATAGCGCGTTTCCGGGAGGGCATGCGGACGATGAAGCAAGAGGGGCGGAGCCTGCCGGTCGTGCAGAATGCACAGGCGTTCCTCATTGATTTCTTGCCGATTTACCGGCGCACGCTGCAACGCGCGGGAATCACGATTGACTACATCACCTACTACAGCAACGGCCTCAAGCCCTGGATCGCGCGCCGGTCGGAACTGGGCCCGCTGTTGGTGCGGCGCGATCCCAGGGATCTGAGCCGCGTCTACGTTCTGAACGACGAGACCGAAGGCTACCTGGAGGTGCCGTATCGCGATCTGGCGCGCCCGGCAGTGACGTTGTGGGAGCATCGGCTTGCCGTGCGGCGGCTGCGAGAGCAGAACCGGCATGCCATTGATGAGATGGCTCTGTTTCGCGCGATCGAAGAGCTGCGCGCCATTGAGCGCCGTGCGGCGGCGACGACGAAGACCGCCCGTCGCAACCATGCGCGCCGGCAGCCTGCGGAGCAACCGGTCCCCGCCCGGAAAACGCCCGTGGCCCCGGTGACCGCGCCGGTCGCCGCGTCGCCCTTTGCCGAGATAGAGGAATGGTGATCGCCGGCGACGGCCTCTCCCACTTGCTTCCGTCGGCGCGGGAGATCGCCGCGCTGCCGGCGGACGAGCGATTGAACAGGCTGCCGCTCCATCACTGGATCGGTTATCCCGCCGCCCAGGCGGCCGTGGCGAAGCTTGAAGGGATGATCGCCCAGCCGCCCGCTCTGCGGCCGGCCAACCTTCTCATCGTGGGGCCAAGCAACAACGGCAAGACGATGATCGCGGAGCGTTGCCGGCGCCTGCATCCGGCCCGCACGTCCGTCGATGGCGAGCACCAGGTCATCCCGGTGCTCGTCATGCAGATGCCGCCGGCGCCATCGGCCCGACGCTTCTATAGCGCCCTGCTGGCCGCCCTGGGGGCGCCGCTATGGGCCAACGGTTCCATGGACCTTCGCGAGCAGATGACCTGTCGGATCATGCGCAAGGTCGGCGTGCGGCTCCTCATCATCGACGAGCTGCACAACATACTGGCCGGGCGCCCCGGTCAGGTGCGCGAGTGCCAGAATCTCCTGCGGTTCCTCGGCAACGAGCTGCGCATCCCGATCGCCGGCCTCGGCACGAAGGAAGCCTACCTCGCCATTCGTTCCGACGACCAGCTGGAGAACCGCTTCGAGCCGTTCCTGCTTCCGCGCTGGACAGACGGCGCAGAACTGGCCAGGTTGCTGATGAGCTTCGAGGCGATCCTGCCGCTTAAGGAGCCGTCCAACCTGGCGTCGCCCGAACTGCGGACGCCGATACTGCAACGTTCCGAAGGCACGATCGGCGAGATGTCAGCGCTGCTGGTTGCGGCCACCCGGGCAGCCCTGGAGCGGGGTTGCGAGCGCATCGACCTGGATCTCCTGGCGGCGGCTGACTACCTGCCGCCAACGGAACGGCGGCGCCAGTTCGAAGCGTCCCTGCAATGACCGCGCCGACGGATAGCTACCCGATCGATCTTCAGCCGCCGGCGCCGCCGGCGATACGCTGGCCGCTGCATCCCCCGCCGTACCGTCTGGAGTTGCTTAACGAATGGATCGCGCGACTCGCGCAAGACTACGGCGTCACGGCCACGCTCTTCTGCCGTCACGTGCTCTCCGTGACGCCGCCCTTGCCTGATACGATCCCCGATCACGCACAACGGACGCTGGCGATGGGAGCCGGCATCGAGCTCGACTGCGTGCGGCGGATGACGCTTGCAGGGATGATGCGGGAGGTCATGGCGGAGGTTGAGCGGACGTGCAAGACGAACCCGCAGGCGGTACATGCGTTCACTCGGAAACTGCGGCCGGCGGCACCGCAGGCATGACTGCCCGCGCTTTGAGGTGGATCGAGGCCGGACAATACTGCCCACTTCTGCGGTGTTCTTCCGCACGTTAACGGTTCTTTCAGTCTTTCCCAGTACAGTGCGGCTCCATCATAACTAGATGGAGTTCATTATGCACCCTCGCCGCCTCCTACCCCTGTGTCTGATCCTCTTTGTGCTGTGCATGCTCCCGCTATCCCAGGCCGCTGCCTTCAGCGCGTTCATTTCAAATGCGGGCTCCAATACCGTATCAGTGATCGACACCGGCACCAACTCTGTCACTGCGACCATTTCAGGCGGCGACACGCCTTACGGCGTGGCCGTCAGCCCTGACGGCGGGACTGTGTACGTCACCAACCACGGAGACGATAGCGTGTCAGTCATCAGTGCGGCCACAAACTCGGTATCCGCCACAATCACGCTGGCATCCGGTGCCCATCCCGTAGGCGTGGCTGTGATGCCGAACGCGGCGAAGGTATATGTTGCCAACGTGAACGACGACACGGTAGCCGTCATCAACGCGCTCACGAACACCATATCTACTACGCTCAATATCGGTAGCAATACTGAACCATTCGGAATAGCGATCACACCCGACGGTGCTGCAGCGTACGTGACGAAGGGGGCCGCCGGGTCTGTTGCCGTGATCGCTACAGCAACCGACTCACTGACGGCAAGCATAAACGTCGGCTCCATACCGTAGGGCATCGCCATCACACCGGATGGCAGCAAGGCGTATGTAGCCAATCGCGGCGACGATACGGTCAGCGTCATCAACACGGCGACCAATACCGTCTCAACGACGATCAATGTGGGCGATGGCCCTTTTGGCGTGGCTATCACCCCGGATGGTGCAAAGGCGTATGTAGTGAATGAGTTTGCAGACAGCGTTAGCGTCATCAGTACGTCGACCAACACCGTATCCGCGACCATTTCGGTCGGAGACGCCCCATGGGGTGTGTCCATCACACCCGATGGCGCGCGAGCCTACGTGGGCAATCGTTTGGCAGACACCGTGTCAGTCATCGACACGTCCAGCAACACGGTTGTGACAACCGTCTCCGTCGGTGACTCGCCGTTTGCGTTTGGCACTTTCATCCTCGGGCCGTCCCAAGTGCCCAACGCGTACGTCGCCAACGAGACATCCGACAATGTCTCCGTCATCAGCACGGCGACTCAATCAGTCATCGCAACCGTCAGCGTTGGCGACAAACCGCAGTCCACGGCGATCCTGCCCGACCGCTCGAAGACCTACGTGACCAACATGAACGACGACACTGTGTCGGTGATTGATACAGAGACCAACTCGGTCAGTAGCACAATCAACGTCGGCGACGCACCCAGAGCGCTTGCCGTGACACCCGACGGTAGCAAGCTCTACGTTGGCAACTTCAGCGCCGGCACCGTCTCCGTGATCAACACATCAACCGATACGGTCTCCGCAACCATCACCGTAGGCAGCGGCCCCAACGGCGTCGCGGTTACTCCGGATGGGGCCAAGGCCTACGTGACAAACACGCTCTCGGACACAGTGTCCGTCATTACCACATCCAGCGGCACAGTCTCGGCGACCATCAACGTGTCCGACACGCCGATCGGGATTGACATCAGCCCGGACGGCGCCAAGGCGTACGTGGTTCACAGGGCGGTGGACCTGGTGTCGGTGATCAACACGAGCACCAATACAGTCAGCACGACGATCGGCGTCGGCGACAACCCGGTGGGCGTGGCGGTAGCACCAGATGGAGCGCACTGCTTCGTCACCAACCAGGATTCGGACGATATCTCCGTCATCGACACTGGCACGAATACGGTCGTCGCCACGATTGCGGCTGGCGATCATCCATTTGGCGTGTCATTCACCCCCGACGGCCAGTTCGCCTACATCACGAACTACGACGGGAACAACGTCTCCATCATCCAGTTCTCTCTGGACACGGTGGCTGTCGGTACGGGGCCAGTGTCGCTCGGCAGGTTCATCGAATAGTCAGGCCCCTCGCTTCGGAAGCAGCCTTGCGAGCGGCCCGCGCGTCGGCGACGCAGAGGACAGCCTGCCCGTCCCATTCGGCGAAATGTGAAGGCGCTGACCGTGTGCTTCCGCCGCCACGTGGACACGCTGCACCGTCTGCTCGGGGTCTTCTACGAAGTAGTAGAGCACAATCAGGTCCTTTGGCATCCCCGGCGCGGGATCACCGATCACGTTGACATCGACTTCCCAACGGCACTCCGGCTGCCCATTCAGCAGGAAGGCCAGGATGCCGGTCACGTTGCCCCGGTGAATGGCCATCAGGCCGGTGTGGGGCAGTTGAGTCCGCCGCTGATTCCAACCGTAGGTAGCCTCTACAACCCGTATGCCCGCCTCCGTCTCATTCCAGAAGGCATCGATCGCTGGGGGCTCTGCGGACACGGGCAGCTCAGGGTCGAAGCACCCCAGGTAGCGTAGACCCCGCACGTTCCGCAAGGGGTAAGCAGGCGTGTGAGCGGAGTCGGGACGGCTGAATCGTGCCGGGCGGCTTGCCTCGCGCATCCGGAGCAGCTGGTCGCGGTAGTGTCCCCACTCCTCCGTGCCGCGATACTGGTCCTGGGACGGCGTCATACGCCAGTCCGTCTCACGTCCCTTCTCTGCGACCACCGTCACGTACGTCGCCATGCCCGCCGGCGGAAGACCTCCGTCGGCGATCAGCGGATCATCGATCTTCACATCCAGGGCGTAGACATGCGGCGCCTTGGAACAGGCGACCCGCGGGGTTTCCAGGACGTACACATCGCAGCGGGCAAAGCGGTTGAGGATGCAGTAGTCGAAGTACCAGGCGGGCGAGATGGCGATGTACGGATGCTCGCGGAAGCTGCACGTATTGTGATCGACGAGCCTCCCGCCAGGACGGAGCAACTGGGTGATGTTGCGGATGTATGCCGCCGGGTCGAAGATGTTGTCGAGCACGCTCCCGCCGTAGATGAAGTCGGCGCATTCCTTCAGTTCGTCAGGAAGCGGCCGATTGAGATCGGCAATGATCTCTGCGCCTTCGTAGGCGCTGTGGTCGATCGCGAGGACTGATTGCACGCCGAACATGTGGAAGAACGTCGTGTCGGTGATGAACCTTCCGACGCCCGCCTGAGCGCCCAGGGTCGCACGATCCAGCTCGACTTCGCAGGGAGCGGGCGTCAAGCCGTGCCGGGCGAACAGGCGGCAAGCGGCGTCGTAGTCGAAACGCACGGTCTGTCTGCCGAGCAGATGCACCGTGCGAGGCAACGGGGTATGCAGATGCTCCTGGACAATCAGGTCGGCTTGGTACAGCGTAATGCCCACGCGACAATTCCCTCCTTGGAACTCCGCCTTGGGCTATCACAGGACTTCCCGCGCGTCCACCGATATCTGGGCAACGCCTTCCCATTCTGCGCTGTCCGTGGATCACGCGACCAGTGTGCCGAGCACAGAGGACAATGCCCATTCCCGGCAATCGAGACGATCCGCCGAGGAGAAGCCCGTCAATCGATATGAGCATCCGATACGCTTCGGAGCGGACAGGCGTCGCCGGAGCCGATCATGCACGATTGTCCGTGTCTCTTCCGCATCAGGACTCCCGAAGCGGAGTTCCCGGAGCGTGCCGCCGACGCGGCCGTAACGGACGGTAACGACCCAGTCGCCGAGCAGGTCGCGGCCGACCGAGACTTCGTACCGGCGGTGGTGGTTCAACTCGTCGCTGTGCGCTTCGAGCGCAATCGTCAGGAGGTCGAGCACACGGCCTCCGTAGCTTCTGACTCCCGAAGGTACTGGTAGAGCGTCTCGCGGCTGATCCCGAACTCGCGGGCGAGCCGGGCTTTCCTCTCGCCGCTTGCGGCGCGGGCGCGGAGTTCCTGCACCCGCTCGGACGACAGTTTCCTGCGCCGGCCGCCATAGATGCCGCGCTGCCTGGCCAGCGCGACGCCTTCCCGATGACGCTCTTTGAGGAGTGTGCGCTCGAAGTCCGCCACCGCGCCAAGCATCGTCAACAGGAGATCGGTCATGGGAGAACCCTCACTGGTGAACACCAGTCGTTCCTTGACGAACTGCACATGCACGCCGCGTGCCGTCTCGCGCAGCACGATTCGGCGCAGCTCGTCTGCGTTGCGCGCGAGCCCGGCCATGCGCTGGGCGACAATCGTGTCCCCGGCGTGCGCATGGGCGAACAGGGCGTTGCGCTGCGGACGACGGTTGTTCCTGTCGGTCGCAATGTCCATGAATATCCGGTCCAGTTCCTCTCCCTCCAACTGCCGGTGCGCATCCCGATCGCCAACTCCTACATAGACATACCCGAGGCGCTGGCCTTTCGACATGTTCTCTCTACAGAGCCGACATCAGTTCAAGCGTGGTGCGCCGGCTGAGCAGCTTTCTGCCGTCGGGCCGCAGCTCACCTTTCGGGTCAACGTGCCGGTAAAGAGTTTGCCGCGTGACCGCAAGCTCCGCGCACAACTCGCCCACCTTCGTTCCAGGCTGGCCCATCGCCGCCATTGCCAGCCGGAGCTTGGCCGGAGTCATCTTGTACGGCCGACCGCCATTGCGGCCGCGGGCGCGGGCGGCAGCCATGCCCGCCTTCGTGCGCTCCAGCGTCAGTTCCCGCTCGAACTCGGCCAGGGCCGCGAAGATGCCAAGATGCAGCCTTCCGCTCGGGGTAGCCGTGTCGATCACCGCGCCGGCGCCGGCCAGCACCTTGAACCCGATGCCGTTCTTCTGAAGGTCGTCAACCGTCGTGACCAGGTGACGCAAGTCCCTGCCCAGCCGGTCAAGCTTCCACACCACGAGAGTGTCGCCCGGCCGGAGCGCCTTCAGACAGGCGGTCAGGCCCGGCCGCTGGTCCCGCTTGCCGGAGATGCTGTCCTCGTAAATGTGCTGGGCGTCCACGCCCGCCGCGATGAGCGCGTCGCGCTGCAGGTCCGTCACCTGGCTTCCGTCCGCCTTGCTCACCCGCATGTATCCCATCAGCATGCATCCATCCCCATTTGTTACTTGCCGTTCACCATTCCCGCTCAGCCGCTCGTCACATAAACGTTCGGTTACGTGACAACCGGGATCGGCATCTCGCCGCATGGCAATCGTGTCACACAACCTGTCACACTTTCTGTGTGATGTAAACCAGGTATGGTTGTAGTTGCGTGACATCCTCCCATATCCGCGTGCGGCCACATCTCATGACTACAGGGACATTGACCTGCGATAGCCCCGACTGCTGAGTATGTGGACAACACAAATAAACTTGCGCCATGCCATCGTCTGTGGCATATTCGGTTCTGTTGGGACAACAACACACAAGAGGCATTGATGGAGATTCGTGTACGGAATGTTGATGAGGGGACCATCGCGATGCTGCGAGAGCGGTCACAGCGCGAGGGACGGAGCCTCGCCAGCCTGATCCGCGAACTGTTGACTGCGGAAGCGATGCGGCCCCGGCGCGAAATGCTGGCGCGGGTGGCGGCGTGGCACGAGGAGCTGACCAGGCGTCACGGCAAGCTGCCGGGCTCGACGCCTGAGATTCGCGCAAAGCGCGATCAACGCGGATGATCGTCGTAGACGCCGGCGTCGCGCTCAAGTGGCTGCTGCCGGAAGACGGGGCGGAGGCGGCGAGGGACTTGCTCGCCGGCGGTAATCCGTTGCTCATGCCGTCGGTGGCCGGCGTCGAGGTGCCGGGGGCCGTGCTGCGGAAACTCCGCGCCGGCCTGCTCGATGAAGCGGAGGCGAAGCAGTGCATCGCGCTCTGGGATGACCTGCTCCGTGAGAATGTCCGGGTTGTCTCGGTCGAGGAGCTGCTTGACTCCGCCGTTCGCATCGCAATTTCCTGCTCGCATCCGCTCATCGACTGCCTCTACGTTGCGGCAGCGGCCAAGCTCGGCGCTCCACTGGTCACGGCCGACGCCGAACTCCAAGGTCGCTGCAAACGGGCGCACAAGCGGATCGTGCTGCTGGGCGCGGCGGTACCGCATTGAGCATGCGAAAGCGGATGCCTTTGTGGACGGGCGTCTTGAGGCTCCGGACTACGGGCGGGAATGGGGCCGCGTTTCCCACTCCGTCAGTGAGGTCAGGATGTCAAGTTGTGCTGCACAAACCTTGACATACAGGCATGCCGTCATGCGACCGGCGTGCGGTGATTGGACCGGTTATTCGCCGCACATCATGCGGCGCATAGCATCAGGAAGAGGAACCCCCGTGAACACGTGTGGTGTGGCCTTTATGTCACTGAAGAGGAGTGTGACACATTGCTGAAGAGCACTTTGGTGTCTGACATCCCCGACACCTTCCCTCCATACTGTCAGGAAAGGTCTATGACATCGCGCCGCACCTGTCAACAAATACTTGAAGCGACTCTACTCTGACAGGGTCCGTGCAAACTGTCTGACATCAGGCTGGGGTAGACCCCAACCTGACAGTGCATGCAGGTCGTCACGCATTTGTGATGTACACATCCGGCTGAGTGTGCTACGTCACTCGGACCACAACTCACGGCCCGCATGTCTACCCCCAACCCGCTTCACCTCGCCAATACAGCCCAGCAAATGGCCCGCAACGCGCCGGCATCCGATGCTGTCGTTTTCAATCGCGTGGCGATGGTCTGCATGGGAGTCATGGCGGCGGCCTCCGTCGCCCAGGTCTTCCAGTCGATGCTTCGAGACCTCAATAGAAAGCACACCAGGCAGATGTACTGCGACGATCGCGGACGCGGCCGCTAGCAGACGGCCAGTGTCCCATACGAGCACAATGAGTCGTCAACGCGCACGCCCACCGTCGCCGGGGGTGTCCTGAGCAAGCAGCGCATCGGACCACGACGCACCCTCGCGCGAGGCTCCTTCACTAGTGACCGCCTGTTGCGACATCTGCCGCAGTAATCCCCTCGGATCGGATGGGCGGCGTATCACATCGTGACGAATCATCCCCGGCGTGGCACCGGACGAGGCGAGCTCCGGGTCGTGCTCCGACTCGGCAACCGTCACGATCATCTTCCGCAGGAACCCCTTCGGATCGGCCGGGTAGCTGATCGCGGCCCGACGAAGCGCCCCCGGGGTGTCCCGTTGGAGCGAGGCGAACTCCGGGTCTCGCTCCAATTCGGCAACCGTCGAGATCACCTTCCGCAGGAACCCCTTTGGATCCGACGGGTAATTGACTGCAGCATGACGAAGCGCCCAAGGCGTATCATCTAATGACGCGAACTCCGGGTCGCTCTCCAACTCGGCAACCGTCGCGATCACCTTCCGCAGGAACCCCTTTGGATCAGACGGGTAATTGACTGCAGCATAACGAAGCGCCCAAGGCGTATCATCTAATGACGCGAACTCCGGGTCGCTCTCCAGCTCGGCAACCGTCGCGATCACCTTGCGAAGGAAGCCCTTGGGGTCCGACGGGTTGCCGATGGCGGCCTGACGAAGCACCCACGGCGTGTCCTGCTGAAGCGAGGCGAACTCCGGGTCGCTCTCCAGCTCAGGAATCGTCGCGATCACCTTCCGCAGGAACGCTTTCGGATCCGACGGGTAGTTGACCGCAGCCCGGACAAACACCGACGGCGTGTCACCGAACGACTCGAACTCCGGGTCGCGCTCCAGTTCGGAGACCGTCGCGATCACCTTCCGCAGGAACCCCTTCGGATCAGACGGGTAGCTGATCGCGGCCTGACGAAGCACCCCCGGCGTGTCCCGTTGGAGCGAGGCGAACTCCGGGTCGCTCTCCAGCTCAGCAATCGTTGCCATCACCTTCCGCAGGAAGCCCTTGGGGTCCGATGGGTTGTTTACCGCCGCGTGCCTGAACAGCCCCGGCGTTTCGCGCAGCGACTCGAACTCCGGGTCGCGCTCCAGTTCGGAGACCGTCGCGATCACCTTCCGCAGGAACGCTTTCGGATCCGACGGGTAGTTGACCGCAGCCCGGACAAACACCGCCGGCGTGTTATGCAACGAAGCGAACTCAGCGTCCCTGGTAAGGCTGCTCAGCTCACCGTTGTATATGGTCGCACGCGCCACGTCTGCCACGGAACTCTGGAGCATGCGGGCATTCACTTCAAGCTCGGATGCGAGTAGGCGATAGATCGCACCGCGCAAGCGGGGGGGAACGTCCTGGCCCCGGCGGCGGCACATTTCCTCGAAGCCTTCCAGCGCTTTGGTCATCACGGCGTCAGGAGAACCATCGCTGACCGCGCGGATCAGCGTGCTCTCGGCGCTCGCGGACTTCAAGGACCGGGTGACATCATCGGCGAGCCGTGCAGGTCCCCGCAGGTCCCGTTGGGACTCACGCTGAACCCTCCGCACTTCAGCCATGAACGCTTCCGCAGCCCGCAGCACGTCCGGCGCAATGACCGTGTTGCCGTCAAGGCACAGCGTGCCGCGCGCATTAGCCGCTAGGCCATCACTGTCCATCTCCCCGCCCCCCTCTTCGTTCGCACTACACCACACCTTACCACTTGCTCACGGCTATTAGTGTGACATTTTTATGACAGTTGCTCGCCACACGCGGCGCTCCACGCATTGTCATCAAATGGTAACACGTTTGTGATATGATTACTGAGTACGGCCTTCCTGCAGAACGCGGTATACGGCAGTACACACGCGCGGCCGCTAACGCCTCGCGATCTCATTAACATGAAGAGCGCTGCACATGGACGACAAGGACGATGATGGACCGAGGAGCTTTCGGGAACGCCTGCACGCAGCCCGGGAGCAGATGGCCGCAGCCACGCACTCGGGCACGGACCATGACGTGGCTGCGGCCGCAGACAATCTTCAACAGCTTGAAGACCACGCTGCAAAGCTTGAAGCCCGTCGGCGGGCACGGAAACGCAAACAACCCCGATGCAGGTGACCGTTAGTCACAGGTGTCCGCTTCCGCGCAGGTATGGGTTCACCCTGATCGAGCTGTCTGTGGTCATGCTCGTCATAGCGGTCCTCGCAGCAGCGATACTGGTTGGCGCCGATTTGATACGTGACGCCCGAATCCGTCAGCAGATATCGCAACTGGAACAGTTTGACCGAGCCGCCACCACGTTCAAACTCAAGTACGGCTGCATTCCCGGTGACTGCGCCAACATATCAGCCGTGTTCAGCGGAGCACCGGACGGCAATGGCGACGGCCTTGTGACCGACTGCTCAGGTGACATCAAAGGCTCCGTGAGCTATTACGACATGGATTCGTCCTACGAGTACGAAGCGGCAGCATTCTGGCAGGAACTGGGGCTTGCCGGGCTCATAGAGGGGATCTACGACGGTGCAGCCTCCACCCTGGACAACCATTCCGTGGGTAATACCTATCCGGCCAGCACCATCGACCCCAGCATAGGGGTACTCGCCTATGCGACTGCGTGCGCGTCTCCCGGTTACTCAAGCCTGGATCACCCATTCAACGCGTACACAACAGTCGTGGTCAGCACGGCTGGCGGGCTTCAGCAAGCGGTGTACGACCGCGCGCTCGCGCCGGCCGTCGCCTACAGCATCGACCGAAAGGTTGACGATGGATCACCGAAGGCCGGCAGAGTCAACGCCGGCAGCAATGTCGCATTCGATTCTTTCACGGGAGAAACGCCGCCCGCGCTTCCGCTGGCGCCCGCCAGTCATTGTGCCTACGTACCGGCAGGATCTTCCGGAGGAGAGAGCGAGTGGGTTTACAATCTGGCAGATGCAGAGGCTCCATGCGCCCTGCGCTGGCGCGCCCCGTACTGATGTACTCGCGGAGCAAAGCCTGCCGTGGCGTCAATGGCGTTCACGCCGGCACACCCGCCACCAGTGCGTAGACCTCCTCCGCGCTGACTTCCGATACCGCGTCGTGCGGTGGCTTTGCATTGCGTTCACTGGCTGCGATAGGCATCGGACTCGCCGCTCTTGTTGCCGCGAGATCGATTGAGTCACCGAGGCCTTCGTCCATTCGGGTGTACGGGATCCAGAGGCTTGCGGGGCAAGGCAGCGACAGGGTGTTGCTCATCCCTCACGTCTGCGGCGGACCTGCCATGCGTGTCCCGCGCGGAAGCATCCGCTCCCGCTGACAGCAACATTCCCTCTACGATCGTGTTACCGTCAAATGCCGCCTCGTGCAGAGGCGTCCACTGGTAAGCATCTCGTGCATTCACCTTGCCTCCCTTGTCGAGCAAGGCCCTGACGGCCTCAGCGTTGCCACGATCCACGGCCTCATGCAGCGCGGTGCGTCCGCGAACATCGACGGCGTTCACATTGACGCCCGTGGCCAGCAGCGCGCCGACGGCTTGCGCATTGCCGGCGAGTGATGCACTGTGCAGGGGAGTGCGCCCGTCTTCGTCGCTACCGTGAGCAACAGCGCCTCTCTCCAGCAATACTCTTATGGCATCGGTGTTACTGCAGAGGGCCGCCTCATGCAGCGCCGTTCGGCCGTTCGCATCCGCGGCGTCTATGTTGGCGCCTCTTTCCAGCAACGCGCGGACCGCTTCACTGCGTCCGTATTTGGCGGCGTCGTGCAGCGCAAGCCGCCCACAAGCATCTGGCGCGTTCACATTCACGATCGCGTCAATCAGCACGGTTACCACCCTGCCATGGCCCTCCCGCATCGCTGTATTAAGCGGCGTTGATCGGCGCGGCAGATCCACGGCATAGAGGTCGGCGCCCGCGGCTAGAAGCGCGGCCGCAATCTCCGGCCTGTTGGTGTATGCGGCTTCGTGCAACGGCGTCCGCCTGTTTTCGTTACCGGCGTTCACATCGGCGCCGTTCGCCAACAGCATCGCTACCGCCTCCTGGCGACCGCGTTGCACTGCCATGTGCAACGGAGTCCATCCGCGAACATCGACGGCGTTCACATCGGCACCCTTCCCAATCAGCACCGCCACGATGTCCGACCGGTCTGAACACGCTGCAATATGCAGCGGTGCGCATCCCTGGAGATCGCGTTCGTTCACGTTGCGCGTGGTCTCCACAAGGGCTCTTACTCTTTGAAGGTCTCCCTGACTTACCGCGTCGTGCAGCGGCGGCGCGCGCCGCGGGGCAGGCTCGCCGGTGCCGCCGGTAGTGTTATGTCCCCTGTGCATTACTACCGCCCATTGTGCATTCCGGAGCGCCGGTGTCGTATCGCGCTCTGCCGCTCTCCTTCCCGTGCCCTTCCCTGTTGCGCTCCCGGGAACCTCACAGCCCTATGTCCACGTGCGTATCGACTTTGGCGCATTCCGTCCGCACGGTGCAGGAGGCCCCGAACAGCTGTAACTGACCGTCGGTGCAGGCAAAGGCGCCGTTGCACGAGCTCTCAGCAAAGGCGCATCCCCTGATCCACACTCTCTCGCACAGCGGGCCGAACGCGCCATCGTCCCCTGGCACGCCGCCGCACATGGGCTCGGCAGCGACCCGCAGCACTGCGGGATTGCACGCGTCGTAGCCACTCGCGTCGAGAACGCACTCCGGCGGCACATTCGGCGCTGACTGGGTGCATATGGAAATCTGCTTTCCGTCGCCAACCCAAGGCCCGCCGCTTCGTGCAACGGCAGCAGGGGTATCCATGAGAGCCACAATGGCGACAAGGGATAGTGTAATAGCGGTAAACCTGACTTGCATACATCCTCGCATAAGGCGGCATCATGGCCGCCAGTTCACATAGTGTACCACGTATATGTGACACTATTGTGGCAGGTCTGTGACAGAAGTGTGACAAGTGTAAGTATAGGGAACACCTAGGAAAGACGGACGCCGATGCGTGTCCGAAAAGCGCCGGTGTGGCGAGTGCGCCGCCATGCCATAGGCCGTGGCCAGAGAGCGAGGCTCGGTGAACGCTACCACGCGATGGTATCGATAACGGTATCGCGTTCGCCGGCCTCCAAGCCGGTCGCACGGTCCGCCTCCTGAATCCACGGCACGCGGTGCCGCGTGATGCCCTCGAAGAGGCGCACGGTAGGCCGCACTTCGGCGTTGAGGTTGCGGCCGTGGATGCGGATCTTCCGCCCTGCCACCGAGAGCGTGATGCCTTCGGACGGATTGAACTCCGCATTGTCGAGGTAGCCGTAGCCCACCGCCAGGATCGAGCCATCCTTCCTGCGAAGCTCCAGCATGCGCGAGAAATCCTTCACCCCCCGCAGCCAGCCGAACGCGCCGAGATCGTCGGCCGCGTCGAGCTCGGCGACGACGGTCTGCCCGCCGAGTCCGGCGGCAATCTTCGGAGCGTACCGATGAAGGACCGAACTATCGCTCATGGGTCATCCCTTCCCGTTCGTGGTCCAGGGCAGGCATGGCTGGCGCCAGCTGCTGCATGCGGTGCAGGTGCTCACCGCGTTCGCGGAGTGCGGCAGCCCCGACCAGTTCCGTCGCAGTGATGCGATCGTCCGAGTGACTGACCGCTTCGAGGAGCGATTCCTTGTCGTCGGTGTAGATCGTGACACCCTTGCGCCCTCGCGACACGGAGACGTAGAACTGTTGCGCGGAGCTTGCCGGAAAGGACTGAGACGACTGGCCGATGAAGACGCGCTTCACGGTCTTGCCCTGTGACGCGTGCGAAGTCACGACGTAGCCGTGCGCCAGGTACCCGTAATCTTTCCCGATCGTCTTCCCGTTCGTGAGCCGGATATCGCCCTTCGGCGTGAACCCCGCGACCGTGCATAGGGTTCCGTTGTTGAGGTCGCCCTGTCCGTCCGCCGTCTTGCCGTTGCGCGTGATCCGCAGCTTGTCGCCCGGCGCCACCGGCAGGACGTTCGGGCGGAACACCTGGAACTTGTCCGCCTGATCGAGCGGCAACGGGTCTGAGCCGACGATGACGCGCTGGCCCTTCTTGAAGCCCTGGGCATTCTGGTGGAAGACCAGCACGTCGCCGGGGGAGTAGTTCAGCGGATCGGCCCGCTCGCCTTCGGTCAGGTTCGCGTTTTCGAGGACGGGGAGGCGGCGCTCGCCGGGGCCGAGTTCGCCCTGTTCCTTGAGCCGCGCACGGATTTCATCGGTGATCCACTCGCCTTCGAGGTGCGTCGGTGAGACGACCAGGGCCGCTTCGTCCGACTTGTCCTCCCGGATCGCGGTCACGTAGTCGGCTGCCAACGTCTTGTACCGCTCCGTCTCCGGCACTTCCCTGATCCAGCCGAGATCATCGAGCCGGCGGAAGCCCTCCTCCGTGCGGCCTTCGGAGAGCGCCCGCACGGCCTGCTTGTAGTCGCCCTCCTGCCGCTGAATCTCCCGGATGTTCGCGGGAACCAGCCCCGCCTCCTCTTCCAGCAGCCGCAGCGCAGCGCCGCGTTCCACCGATCCGTGCTGCCGCCTATCGCCCGAGAGAATGACGCGGGCATCGAGCCTGTCCGCCAGGTCGAAGACCTCCCGCATGGACTTCGTGCCGAGAAGTCCCGCTTCGTCGATCCAGAGCACCTGCCCCTGCATGGTTCCCTGCATCCGCTCATCCTTGAGAAGGCGCGCCACCGTGTCGGCACCGGCGAAGCCTTCCTTCTCCCGCAGCACGAACCGGCTCGCATCCGCCGACGGCGCGAAGACGAAGACGCGCCTGCCGTTCCCCTCGATCGCTTCCACGGCTTCCTTCATCATCGTTGTCTTGCCGGTTCCGGCCGCGCCGCGAATCAGCATGACGCGGTCCCGGGAATTCAGAACATGCTCCACGGCCCGGCGCTGATCCGCATTGAGCCAATCGCGGGCGAACACGTGCGTCCCGATGCCGAGCCGGCGGCACGCGCCCCTGCCTTGCCGCGCGAACTCCAGCATCCGGCGCTCTTCGGCGAGCACTTCCCGCGTCGTGACCAGCCGCCGCCCGTCCCGCTCGGCGCTGACGAGGTTCTCCCGTGCCAGCGTGTCCGCGATCTGCTCCGGCGTTGCACGCCCGACCGAGCGCTTGAGCGCTTCGGCCAGGAGCTTCCGCTCCGGGACGACCGATGCCCTCTCGAAACAATGCTCCATCGCCAGCCGCACGGCATCGCGGGCCGAGCGGTCGTCCTCCGCGATCCCTTCCTCTCCCAGGCGGCCCTTCACTCCGTTCAGCGCCGCCAGTTCCTCCGGCGAAAGCCGGGCGGTCCATTGCTCCCGGAGTTCCTCCATCGACAGGTCTTTCTGCTTGTGCTCGCGCGTCTTGGCCCCAAGCTCGCCTTTGGCGTCGGGGTTCGTCACGCCCATTTCCTTGGCCAGCTTCTCTATCTGCGCGGTGCGCCGCGAGAACTTCTGCGTGGCCGAGGCCGGCACGCCGGCCAGCTCCCAGCCCTGCCGGGTGCGCTCAGTCCGCAGCCCGAGTTCCTCGAGCCGCCTGGCCAGCCGCGAATGGAAGACCGCCTCGAAGAAGGGGCCGTCGCGCTTCAGGCCCGCGAACTGCCCCGCCTTCCAGCGCGATTCCCTGTCGTCCCAGGTGGTGTTGAACACGAAGCAGTGGGCGTGCAGGTGCGGATCGGGGACGCCCTCCACGGGGCGCGCCGTGAAGTGGATGAACTCGCCCCACACCATGTTCCCCGTCGTGCGGTCTTCGTTGCGTCCGCCCGCGCGCACGCGGGTCTGCATTTCCGCTTCGATGTCGTGCATGGTCGCATCGACCGATTCTCGGAAGGCGTCGAGAACCCGCTCGTCGCGCGTGAGGCCGTAGAGCAGCGACACGCTCTTGGGTACGTGGAAGTTGAAGTCGTAGCCCACGCGGCGGTCGGATTTCCGGCGCGGGGTCAACGGGTTGCCCGTCGCTGGATGGCGGTTGTCGCAGAGCGCGTCCCACGCTTCGCGCCGCACCGTTCCGGCAAGGCCCAGTCGCCTGGCTCCCTCGCCTCTCCACATCCCGACGAGCTCCTGGCCCTCCGTGTAGTAGTCGGCGGTGGAGTAGTAGCTCTTGGCTCTGTCGGCTGAACTGTTCTGACTGATCCGCAGCATGATGGCGCCATTTCCTAGCGCCTCATTCGCGATTGTTCAAGCACTTGTTCGCGCGTGGGTTGTTTCTTTCACGGCGTTTCACGGCACCATGCGGATGGCCTTCTTCCCGCCCGTGAATCAGTCCCCGCCGCGACGCCGGGTTCGCGTCCCCATGCGGCACAGCAGTCTGGGCATTCCGCCCTTGCGCGTACAGCAGGCGCGAATGCGAATCCAGTCGTCTACTTCATCGTTGCGCACTGTCGGCGCCGGCAGTCGCCCCGGAGCGGTCCGTGCGGCAGGTTCGTCTCCTTCCCTCTCGCTGTTTCCTGCACCCACACACGGCCTGATTGACGGCATCGCTAAAGCCGCCGCCGGGCCGGTCAAGCAGAAAACCGGTTCCTCCCAACATCTTCACTGCGTTGCAGACGCGGGTCCCTCCCGTTTTCCGCTGTGACCCGTGCGCTCGCTTCGCTCTCCCCGGCTGTGGCGGCTTCTTTCCGCGTGCCATCAGGCCGCGATGGGCGCGGCCGGAAACAAGAAAAGGAGACATCACCATGACCGACACGAACAACACCGCTTCCAAGGCTCCCAGCCACGTCGCCTACCAGGTGCGTGACCGCGAGGGCAAGAAGGCCTTCTGGACCCGCATCGGGGCCGCCTGGCAGCACTCCGACGGCAAGGGCTTCAACATCCAGCTTGAAGTCGTGCCGCTGGACGGCCGCGTCACCCTCCGCGTCGCGACCGAGAAGAAGGACTGATTCACAACCACGGGCGGGCCGAAAGGCCCGCCCTTTCTCTCGAAAGGAAACACGACATGACCGAATCACTCGACACCGACATCACCAACGCCGAGCGCGCCGAACGCTTCGACCAAGCGCTCGCCCGGTACAACGACGAGTACGACACCGTCGCCAACCTGATCGACCTGCTCGCCGACGCGCGCCACTGGTGCGACCTCCACGAGCAGTGCTACGGCGACCTGGACCGCATCGCTCACGATCACTACCTCGCCGAACTCTGGGCCGAACGGAGGGCTTCATGATGCACTCCGCAGTCAACCCGTTCTATCCGGCGCGCCGGCGATCCGTGCCCGGCATCATCCCGCTGTCAGCCCGAGCGATGGAGAAGCGCGTCATCGGCACGGCCACGCTCTACCGCGCCGATTGCTTCGACGTGCTGCCCACGCTCTCCGGCATCGGCGCCGTCGTCACCGACCCGCCCTACGGCATCGGCTTCCAGTATCGCAGCTACGACGATGCGCCCGAGCGGTACGACGACCTCATGCAGCGGCTTGTCCCCGAACTGGTCCGCCTCACCGGCAACGGCCCCTGCTTCGTCTGGCAGAGTCCCCTCAAGGCCGACCGCTGGCACCGCTACTTCCCGAAGGGCTACCGCATCATCGCGGCGTGCAAGGTCTATCCCGAGCGGGGCGAGCGTCCCCGCTGCCTGAGCTGGGACCCAGTCATCTTCTGGAGCGGCCGTTCGCTCCTCAAGGACGAACTTCCACGCGACTGGCATCTTGCCGACCTCGGCCCGTGGGACGGCTACACGGGCGACAACCCGGTCCCCTGCCCTCGCCCGCTCGCCCAGGTCCGCTACTTCTGTGATTCCATCCCGGCCGAATCCATCCTCGATCCGTTCATGGGCAGCGGCACCACGGGCGTCGCCGCCTTCCTTGCCGGCAAGCGGTTCGTCGGCATCGAGCGGGACCCCGTGTACTTCGAGTACGCCTGCCGCAGGATTGAGACCGCATGGAAGGAGCACGGCCATGCAGCCGTCTAAGCCCAACGGGAACGGCGTGCTGGAAGAGGGCTGCCGCGAGGTCGTAGCCCGTCGCGGCCGTGCCTACGCCGCCGTCACCCTGGCCCTGTGCGAGGACGGCCTGTTCCGCTTCGGCGTGGACATGATGTACAGCTACGGCGGATTCAGCTTCCCCATCAGCATCGACGATCACGGCTATCCGACGCTGGACGCAGCCCGGACCGCAGCGCTGGAGAGGTTCCTGAGGTCGTGGCACTCGCCCTATCCATCCGACCCGGAGAGCGTCCGCCTCGAACTGGCGGAGATGCGGCAACAGGTCGAATCCCGACTCACGCAGCCGAGCCTGTTCTGAATGTCCGGCGCTGACGGGGAAGCCGGTCCTGCCGCCACGCCTGATCGTGGCGCAACTTTCCCGTTTACAGCCGAAAGGGATTGCGGCATGCTGGCCCTCATTCACCACAACCGTTGAGGACGACATGAGCACATCGCTTGACGACATCGACTACTGGAAACTTCCCATCGCCGACCGGCTGGTTCTGGCGCAGGACATCCTCGACAGCGTGCTTGCCGAGACGCGCGCCGACACGCTGACGCCGGAGCAGATCGCGATGATCAACCGCCGCTGCGCCGCTCTGGATACCGGCGAGATGACGAGCGAGCCGTGGGAAGCCGTTCACGACCGCCTGACCGCCGGCAAGTAGCCGCCCAGATCGAGCGGCACGGTCCGCGCCAGGCGGGGCATCGCCTGTCACGTTCCATGCTCTTGAAATCCCACCCAGAAAGAACCCTCTGGCTCAGAACCTTACCGGCAGATGGAATGTCGAAGCGTGACGCATCCCCGGCCGATCGCGTCGGGTCCCGGCCCCTGCGAGAACCCGACGGCGACGGCCTTAGACGGCAGATGCGAGTTTCCGGTTTACTTCCGGTGAACGCGGGGGCATTCTGCCCCTGACCACCAACGACACACGCACATCCGCATGAGTTCGCACAAGCAGCACCGCCTCGAGGGTGAAGGCGGCGACGCAGGACAGCTTCGATTCAACTGGACGGACTCGACTTCGGTCCGACACGTACCCCAGCAGGCCCGCACGTCGGCAGAGGAACCTCCAGCGGCGAATGCGGCGCTGCACCCTGCCCCGATGGTTTCGCCGAGTCACGCACCGGATTCTCCTGATTCATCAGGCTCTTCCTACGGTCCCGGCCACCCCTGGCATTATCTGCCGCAGGGTGACAACGCATCGCCCATCCCGTTCGAGGACATTCCGGCCAGCGAAGAATCGGCCCGTGCGATGGAGCGGGAACGGCCGAAGGCACCAGCCAAGCGGATTATCGCGGCCCGCGAGCGGCTCGAATCCGAACGACGGGAACTCGAAGCGGCGCGTGCCCGCTACCAGGAGATCATCGACCGCGGCGCCGAGGCACTCAGCCGCTACGACCGCGAGATCGCCTACGGCGGCAATGACGAGATGGCCCGTGCCGGCACGCTGGCCCTGCTCTACAACCAGATCGCCTGGCGAAAGGGCCGCATCGCCTGCCTTGAAGGCGGACATTCCCGCAGTACTTCCCGCACCCGATGATTCCTTCTGCCCGCCTGGCGATGCTGCTGCCGCCCGTCGTGCTGGGTCCCCGTCGCCGATGAGGACCCGGCGACCACGCCCGTACGTGGTGCTCTCCACTCAGTTGAGCGACTGACTGACCCACCCTGCAAGAATGCACGCCAGAACTCCACTGAAGTCCATTTTTGTTGCAGACGTCTCCCCTAAGCTCTGCTTAGGAAGAATTTCACCGTGAAAGCCAGCATGACAGCATGCAGGCAAACCAGCCATCAAGCGGGCTTGCTGTCCGTCATGATGGTGTGCATGACGGACAGCCTGATGGAGAGCTTGAACTCTTGCCAGCCAGAAAGCCAGATGAATTGACTGCCAGCATTCTGTCTGGCTTGCTCGCGTGCAAGCATGAGAGCATGAATGACGGCAGGACAGCATGCTTGCCGACCGGCACGTCATCGTGCCAGCATGTTGGCACGAAATAGTGCTTGCCAGCCAGCGTGCAATCGTGCTAGCTGTCAGGCATGATTATCGTCGTCGCAAACTCCAAGGGCGGTGTCGGCAAGTCCACGCTTGCCGTCCACCTGGCGTCGTGGCTGTCCGACCAGGGGCACCGCGTCACGCTGGCCGACTGCGACACTCAGCAGTCATCGTCGGAGTGGATACGCGAGGCGCGCCCAGACGTGAAAGCCGTCCGACTCGATAACCCCGACATCATCCTCAACGAGTTGCCCGTGCTGGCCCAGGACACCGATTACGTCGTAGCCGACGGGCCGGGGAGCCAGACCGAGACGAGCCGGGCGCTCCTGCTTCGCGGCGACATGGCGATTGTTCCGTGCAAAGCCAGCCTGCTGGAAACGCGCGCCCTGGCCAAGGCGACCGAGGTCATCCGCCAGGCCCAGGACATACGCAACGGCGTGCCCAAGGCCGTGATCGTCCTCAGCATGGTCGGCAAGCACTACCGGCTCACCAAGGACATGAAGGACGCCGCCGCGGCGCTGGCGCTACCGATGGCGCACACCGCCATGATTCTGCGGCAGATTTACGCCGACGCTCCGGGGCAGGGCGCCGTCGTCTGGGACATGGGCTCGCGCGCCAAGGAAGCGGCCGACGAGGCCGAGAAACTGTTCCGCGAAATCCTGCCGCAGGCGGTGCGCTCGAAGGCGTCCGCCGCCAAGCGCCAATTGGCAACGGCGTAGGGGAGGGCGAAGCATGGCCGAGCGGCGTTCACTGGCGGAGGGATTGAAGGCCACGCCGCCGCCCATCGACAGCGGCAAGGAGAAGCAATTCGTCTACCACCGCAGTGAGCCGGCGGCGCCGGCGAATGCCGCGGCAGTCAGCCGCGTTCCGATCAGCACGCGCATCCGCGCTGACTATGCCACCGCGCTCAAGCGAGCCTCGCTGGAACGGCAGTTGAAAGCCGTCGAGCCGAATACGCTCCAGGACATCCTTGAAGAGGCCATCGAGCCGTGGCTTCGCAGCAACGGCTATCTCTCCTGATCGCTGACCGCCATGTCGCTCCCGCCGTCGGACTCGATCGACGCGTCGGCAACGTCGCCATCGTCGTGCGTAGAAGTGGGCGAGGGCAGGGCGGCCAACTCGGCGAGTGGCAGTTCCTGTTGGCGGCTCGATCCCTTGAGATGGTACGAGCGGACGAAAGCCAGCCGGTCCCCGTTGAACATGAAGCGGATGTTGACGAAGAAAACGCCGTCGCTCGGACTGCGATAGAGGAACTCTTTCTCCAGGAGTTCCCGAACGCCGCGCTGGTAGGTGCGGTCGCTGATCCCGTGATCCTTGGCGAGGTACTGGTTGAGCTTGATTTCGTCGGAGCCGGGGTTGGCCCGCATTTCGTGGTAGACGAGCTCGAAGACCTGCATGCCCGTCTTGGACAGGTCGGCGGCCTGCTTGATACCGTCGAGGAAGAGCTTGACGAACCGGCTGCTATCCACTTCCTCTTCCCACCAGAAGCCCATTCCGCCGAGGCCCTTGATCTCGCCGCTGCTGTTGTCCACGATGACCGAGCCCTTGCCGCCGGGGACGTGGTAACGGCGCGTGCGCGTGGGCATGCCGTTGGTCTGCGGCACGCTCGGATTGGTGCGGTAGACCGGGAATCCGCGTTTCGTACTTACCTGGTTCGCGCCCAACGGCTGATTCTGTCGCGCTTCCGTCATTTTCTGCCTCCGAATTTGTCACTAGACAGACAACACACTGGCAGACAACCGACAAACGCGCAAGCGATTTCTGACGGTTTGCCGACCAATCGTGACGGCCGCCCGACAGATCGTGACGGTTCGGATTGAGCAAGATCAAGAGGTTGCGCCCACGTCTCTTCTTATACTTTAATACCAAGCACGGCGGGCGCCGCCGAGCGCGCACCCACAGCGCTGGCCGAGGCGGCGGCCCGCAGTCTCCCTTGAAGAACCCGCATGAGTAATGGGGGAACGACAGTCCAATGAGGCGCACAGCCGGTGAGGAACGCAACCGTTCCGAGCCGCTGAAAGGTCGCACAGGGGCATTGAGGGAAGGGGTCCGACTCCCTCCGAGGCTGTTTCCGCATTAGGAAGGGATACAGAAGCAGAAGGAGCCAGGGGCAGGGGAAAGCCCATCGGCTCAAACAACGACCGCTGGTCGGCCTTCTTTCTTGAGATCAACCGGCAGGCGAGGGGGTGTCCCGCGCCGGTATCAGTCCTTCCGCGTCAGCCGAAAGCTCCGCGGCGTGTTCTCGCCGGTCAGAAGCAGGCCGAGGTCATCGAACTCGTACGTGTAATCGGCCGAAAGGCCGAGGGCACCGGTGATGCGGATGCGGTCGCCCTCCAGGAGCCGGTAGCTCCCTTCGGTGGAGAGCAGCCCTTCCTCCCTGAACGTTCCGTCCGAACCGAAACGCCAATCGACCAGGGCTCCCCTCACGTCCCAGGTGCCGGCCAGCCGGTAGCGCGTGATCGTCCTGTCGATGAACGGACCGCCATCGCCGAAGTAGAGGAACCACAGGAAGGCGCCGCAGACGCCAAGCACGAGAACCAGCTTGCCCCACAGGCCGACCGTGTACACGCGTTCGAGAAAACGGTCCAAGGGACTCATGCTCATGAAGCGCTTGTCGAGTTTGATGGCCTTCATGACGCCGCCCTCGTTCGTCGCTTGAGCGCCACCAGCCCCACCGACATCAGCGCCAGCGTCCCCGGCACCGGGACCGCGCTTTCCACGACGTAGCCGCGGATCGGAACCTGGCTTCCGCCCAGGTCGTCCCAGGTCGCTGCGCGGAACATGTCCGACGAGTAGAAGATCAGCCGGTCCTGATCGCCGTCGTTGTCCGGCTGGGCGGGGTGCCAGTTCGTGTAATCCCACGGCTCGCCGCTCATCCACTCCCAGCCGCCGCCGGGCTCCGGTGAACCGGGAGGTTGCAGGCCACCCAGCCAGGGACCGTGATTGTGGCCCCCGGAAGGGAACCAGAACTCCGGCGAATCCACGAGCCCGAACACGAACGTGTTCTCGGCCTCGCTCGTCAGCGTCACCAGGTAGCCGCCCAGCGACTCGGCGCCCACGCGCGCCTCCTGCCACGTCAGGCCGCCGGGCACCGACACGGCGTTGTAGAAGTGATCGTTCCCGCCCTGCGAACTCGACCACTGAATCCAGTCGGCCCGGGCCGCCGGCAGTGCCACCAGGCACGAGGCTCCGGCCAGGACCGACACGCTCACTTTCCGCATGCGCCTTTCCATCGCGTTTCTCTCCGTGTCACCAATCCCATGGGAAATCCGGCCCCCGGCGGCGTCCTTGCGGACTGTCCGCATTTTGGGGACACCTGAGTATACCCGCTCTGCTTAGGTGTGCAAACGAGCCGCCGCCAGAAAAAACGCCTGCTGCCGACCAAGCAGCCCCTGCAGCACACCGCCTACCAGGGGCTGGCCCGGCTCCTCCACGCCAGGGCGGACGAGCTGGAGCTATCCGTGAGGGCGCTGGCCGAGCGGCTGAAGCGCCCCCGGACCACCGTCCACAAGACCCTGACCGGCCAGCGCCGCCTCGACCCGATCGAGTTCCTCGACTGGTGCGACGCCCTCGAATGGGACGATCCGCTGGCGATCATCGAGTCCGTCCGGCGGCGTTGACACCCGCACCGCCCGGTGCTAGGCCAATCCCGTAGCAACTGAAGGACGCGATGCTCGCGCCGCCCCGGCCGGCGGGGGACAGGCGACCGGATACGCTTTCCGAGGCGATCAACGGTCCGTGAGGCGGAGTACGGCAGGTGATTACACGACTACAACTGCTGCGGAATGTCGGACAGTTCGACAACGTCAATGCCGCCGCCACCATCCCCCTCACGCGGCTGACACTCGTCTACGCCGAGAACGGACGCGGCAAGACGACCCTCTCCGCCATCCTCCGGTCGCTCGCAACCGGTGACGCGATTCCCGTCACCGAGCGTCATCGACTGGCGGCAACCCACGCGCCCCACATCATCGTCGAATGCACCGGCGGTCCACCGGCGGCGATGTTCCACAACGGCGCGTGGAACCGCACCCTGCCGGACATCGCCGTCTTTGACGACGTGTTTGTTGACCAGAACGTCTGCTCAGGTCTCGCCGTTGACCCGGCCCACCGCCAGAACCTCCACGAACTGATCCTGGGCGCGCAGGGGGTGGCGCTCAACCGACAGCTTCAGCAGATCGTCGAGCAGATCGAACGTCACAACAGCACGCTCCGCACACACGCGGATGCCATCCCCGCGAACTCGCGCGGCGGCTTCACCGTGGACCAGTTCTGTGAACTTCAACCACGGGCGGACATCGACGCCGCAATCCAGGAGTCCGAGCGCAACCTTGCCGCCGTACGTGCCCAGGACCCGATCCGGAACGCAGCTCTGTTTGACACCATTTCCCTGCCGCTGATCGATGCCGACGCCATCGACGCTGTGCTCGCCCGCGAAGTCACCGACATCGACGCGGCCGCGGTCGAGCGGGTTCGCCGCCACTTCTCCACGATTGGCCGGGGCGGAGAGGAGTGGATCGTGGCCGGCATGGGCCGCGTGCCCGCGCCATCGAACTCCTGCCCGTTCTGCGCCCAGGACCTTGCGGACTCCGCCGTGTTCGCGCACTACCGGGCCTATTTCAGCGCCGAATACGCCGGACTCCTGCGCGCCATCGGCGATGCGCTGACCGAGTTCAACCGCCAGCACGGCGCCGACATGCAGTCGGCATTTGAGCGCGCTAACCGCGTGGTCAGCGAACGTCACGCGTTCTGGTCGCGCTTCTGCGAACTTCCGGAGGTCGCCGTCGATACCGCCGAGATCGCGCGCGCCTGGCGGGCCGCGCGCGAAGGGGTTGTCGCGGCGCTCCAGGCCAAGCAGGCATCGCCGCTTGATCGACAGCGCCTTACCACGGAGGCGAGGGCGGCCATCGCCGCCTACGCGACCCACCGGCAGGCGATCGAAGCTCTGAGCGGCCGATTGACCGCCGCCAACCAGGCGATACGGCTCGTGAAGGAGCAGGCGGCCGGCGGCAACGCCGCCGCCATCGCGGCGGACCTTGCCCGTCTCCAGGCTACGAAGGCGAGGCACACGCCGGAGATCGCTCCGCTCTGTGAGCGGTACCTCGCCGAGAAGGCCGCCAAGGCGCTGACGGAGCGCCGGCGCGACCAGGTGAAGGAACAGCTTGACCATTACCGTCAGAACGTCTTTCCGGCCTACGAGACTGCGGTCAATCTCTACCTCCAGCGGTTCAATGCGGGGTTCAGGCTTGGCAACGTCGCCGTCGCCAACACCCGGGCCGGACCCGCCTGCAACTACAGCGTGCTCATCAACAACACGCCCGTCGCCATTGGCGCCGCCGCCGCGGGCGGGCCGTCCTTCCGCAACACCCTCAGTTCCGGCGACCGGAACACGCTGGCCCTTGCGTTCTTCTTCGCCTGCCTTGACCAGGACCCGGCGCTGGCCTCAAAGGTCGTGGTCATCGACGATCCGATCACCAGCCTGGACGATCACCGCGCGCTGACGACGGTTCAGCAAACCCGGCGGCTCGTCGATCGTGTGAGCCAGGTCATCGCGCTCTCCCACAACAAATCGTTCCTGTGCCGCCTGTGGGAGGATGCGCCGCCCAACCTGCGGACGGCGCTCGAAGTCGCGCGCGACGGGGCAGGGTCCACCATCCGCCCGTGGGACGTGACGCAGGACTGCATCAGCGAACATGACCGCCGTCACGCTCTGCTGCGCGACTACACGCGGGCTGCCGCCGGCAACGCGCGGGAAGTCGCGAGGGCTATCCGCCCGACCATCGAGGCGTATCTGCGCGTCGCCTGCCCGGAGCACTTTCCGCCGGGCACCTTGCTCGGCCCGTTCCGGAACGTCTGTGAGCAGCGCTTCGGCACGGCCCAGGAGATCCTTGACCGCGCCACCGCGGACGAGCTGCGCGACCTGACCGAGTACGCCAACCGGTTCCACCATGACACGAACGCCGCATGGGAGACCGAGGTCATCAACGATGCGGAGTTGCTCGGCTTCGTGCAGCACACGCTCGCGTTCGTGCGGCCCTGACGCCGCGCGGTTCCGTCTTGTGCCGCCACTTCGCCTGACTCATCGGCGTTCAACGATGCAGCGCCCCGCGGCCCGATAGCGCGGCGGTGTCCGCCGACGAGCTGCGTCGTGCGCATGGATCAATCTCACCATTCCCGCAGCACGTAACCGCCGCCAACCGGTAGTGGTCAGTCGCTTTGCCGCTGTTTGCTTTCGGCTCAGTCGGGCCGCCGGCGATGGGCTTGCCTGACGGCTTTCAGTCGCGGCGCTCCGGCCGTCGCCGCTTTCGCTTCCCGCCTCCGAGTCATGCACGCCTCACGCCGGACGCGGCTATCGCCGCCGTGCCGGTTCCGTCCGTCATTCGTCCTGCACCGCTTCGCGGGACTCTCCGGCGTGCCGCCGGTCTGCGCGCCGCTCGCTCCTTTGCCACCCGCGAGTGGCCCCTCGTGCCTTGCGAAGGGGCCGCACATCGCGGGTCCCGGCAAGGAGCAAACCATGAAAGCCGAACAAGCCAAGAAGATCGCCGACCAGGCCCTCGAACAACTCGCCGACGCGCTGAAGAGCGGGCGCAGCGAGGAACTCACCCGCTACCTCGCCATGCTGGCGCGGTTCCACAAGTACAGCTTTGGGAACGTCATGCTGATCCTCTCGCAGATGCCCGACGCGACGCACGTCGCCGGCTTCCACACCTGGAAGCAGATGGGCCGCTTCGTCAAGAAGGGCGAGAAGGGCATCGTCATCATCGCGCCGATGGTCCTGCGCAAGCAGGACGAGCAGGCGAAGGACGGCGACAAGCCCGAATCCATCCTGCGCTTCCGCGGCGTCTACGTCTTCGACGTGTCGCAGACCGACGGCGAGCCTCTGCCCGAGCCGACCCGCATCGGCGGCGACCCCGGCGCCCACATCGACCGGCTGCGCCAGGTCATCGCCGGGAGAGGCATCACGATCGACAGCGCCGACGTGCCGCCCGATGCCCTGGGAGTTTCACGGGGCGGCCGCATCAGCATCCGTCCCGGCCTGGAGCCGGCCGTCGAGTTCTCCGTCACAGTCCACGAGTTCGCCCACGAGCTGCTCCACCGCGGCGAGGACCGCCCGGCAAGCAAGACCGTCCGCGAGACCGAGGCCGAGGCCGTCGCCTTCGTCGTCTGCCGGGCGATCAGCCTGGAAACCGGCACCGCCGCCAGCGACTACATCCAGCTCTTCGACGGCAAGACCGAGACGCTGGCGCAGTCGCTCGACCGCATCCAGCACGTCGCCGCCGAGATCATCGCGGCCCTTCACGACGCCCCCGACGAGCAGGCCCAGGCGGCCTGACTCTCCGACACCCCGGCGGGGAACCGCCGGGGTGTCTTTCTGTCGGTCGGCCGGGTAGATATGCAGTCTATAACCCTTGTCGTGTCAAATGGTTACGCTCATGCCGCCCGTCACACGTGTCGCGATCGCGAAAATCTGCGCCCACGGCTTCCGCTTTTTCCCGCTTGCCATCGCTTTTATCGTGGTGCTACCCGTGACCAAGATCGGAGGATTGATGGAAACAGACCTGGAGGTAACGCCGGCGCCGGCGAGCACCGACGTCGCTGCATGGCGACAGGCCGTAGAGGATGGTCGTTACCGTCAATTCCGGTGCGAGGACATCATTGCAGCCATTCAGGACCTTGGACCCGCCACTGACAAAGCGGTGCTGAACCCATTGGCGAAGCATGTATCCGACTGCATGCTTCACCTGTTGCGCGGAAAGGTGGGCCGCAATCATCCGAATCGCGGCGACAACATCATCGAGGAAGCTCACTCACGGCTGTGGGTGGCGCTGCTCGATCCGAGTTCGGCCGACAGCCGGGGACTCCGGGAGGCGTTTGCACCGCGCGTCATCTTTCGGATGAAGGATGTCCTCCGTGAGGAGGCTCGGAGGCGCGTCCAGGCGCTTCCGGACGGTGACGTGGAAGCGGCAGATGAATCCGAGGGCAATTCGACAGCCACCTTCGCCGATTCCGAACTTGCTCTTCAACAGGTGGAGGTCAACGAGATCCTCGAGATGATCCCCGACTGGCGCAAGCGGCTCGCTTTTAGCCTTCATATGGACGGTGTCCCGTGCAAATCCATCCGGGGCGCTTCCATCGCCAAGGCTCTGGACATCAGCGAGAAGACGGCGCGGCAGTGGATCAAGGAGATTCAACAGCTTTTGAAAACGAAACTGGGAGACGTGTCATGACCCGCAACCACAACACCACTGACAATCGGGACGAAGTGCTCTTCGCCTTCGATCAGGCGTGCAACTGCCCGACCGCCGCGCAGATCATCGAGTGGTGCGAGCGGTTTCCGCAGTTCGCCGACGATATCCGTGCCTATGCCGCGATCAGCCGTGAGCTTGCAGCTCGTGCCGCACTGCCGGCCGAGAAGGCCGACGAAACGATGCTGGCTCGCGGATTCAGCCGAGTCCTGAACCTGCTCTACGAGGCGGAGAAAGCAGTCACGACATCGAGCAGAGCCCAGTCCTTCGAGCAGGCAATGCAGGCTCGCGGGACGGACACCAGGCAGCTTGCGCGCTCGCTTGATATCGCACGCAGCGTGTTGGCCGACTTGTTCAGCGGGCGCATGCTCGCCCCGGCTGGCGCTCGCCTAGTCACAGCGTTCAGGGAGGCGCTTGGCATGACGCCAGAAAGCTTTGCGGCAGCGCACGACTTGGCCCTGAGGGGGCAAGGCACCGTGCACGCAAAGGCAACGGAGGCGCCCACTGCTACGCCTCGCCCGTACGAGGTCATCATCCGCGACAGCAGCATGTCCGACGAGCGAAAGCGATTCTGGCTCAGCGGGAATTAGTGCATGGACACATGGGTCGATATCCGCAGGAAGGCGCGGCAATGCCATGAAGAAGCGCTTCGTCGCGCCAGTGGCAATCGAAGCGCAATCGCCCTCACCCAAGGGGCGCTGGCGGCGGCCGACCTCGACATACGGCGCTTTGAGCCCGGCACGACATTCGGCAAAGGCGTTCTCGGGGTGCTAGAGCGATCCGCCGGCCTCGTCAACGTGGTCGCTCACCTGGCGCCGCCGGATGAGGCAGTGATCGTCGCCCACGAGCTCGGGCACTATCACCTCCACCTTGATCCAACAAACGAGGTGACCATCGCTGACGCCGGATTGGGCGGCGACCGGATCGAGACCGGTGCCGCAAGAGTCGAGGGATACTCGCCGCGCGAACGCAAGGAAGTCCAGGCGGATGTATTCGCCGGCGAGTTCCTGTGTCCGTCGGACTGGGCAAGAGAGGAGTTCAGACGCGGCAGACGCCCATCGCAGATTGCCGCGGAACTTGGGCTTCCCAACTCACTGGTGCTTCATCAAGTGATTCGCGCGGTGCTACTACCACCGGTCGGTCCCGCCACGCCTCAGGCATCGCGCCCGCCGCACGAACTCGACGAGAGCCAACACGCCGCAGCCACTTGGAAGGGAGGTCCGCTTCTTGTCGATGCCGGCCCCGGAACCGGCAAGACACGGACCCTCATACGCCGAATCACTCACCTGCTGGAGAACGCTGTCCGACCGGGCGAGATTCTTGCGCTTACTTTCTCCAACAAGGCCGCCGAGGAAATGCGTGAGCGCCTCGCAGCGGTAGACCAGCAGGCTGCCATCGAACTGTGGGTGGGAACATTCCACGCGTTCGGGCTGGAGCTCATCACGAAATGGCCATCGAACATCGGCAGAACCCCCAGCGTTCGTGTTCTTGACGAGACCGAATCGCTCGCCTTGCTTGAGCACCACCTGGCAGAGTTGCCGCTTCACCATTTTCAGAACCTCTACGAGCCCGCCTACGAACTGGTGAACATTCTCCGTGCCATCTCGCGCTGCAAGGACGAGCTGATTTCGCCTGCGGCGTACCTGAAGGAGGCTGCTGCCGCCTCGTCGGTCGCCCGCACCGACGAAGAGCGAGAACAAGCCGAACGGGTGCAGGAGATTGGCGAGATCTACCGCATCTACGAAGAGGCCCTGAAAGCCGCCGACGCCGTTGATTTCGGAGACCTGGTCCTCAACGCCGCTGTCTTGGTCGAAGGCAACCCGGCGGTGCGCGAACACATCGCCCGCTTCAAGCATGTTCTGGTGGATGAATATCAGGACGTGAACTTTGCGAGCGCACGGCTGCTGCGTGCAATCCGCGCTGCCGGTGCCGATATTTGGGTCGTCGCTGATCAGCGCCAGTCGATCTACCGCTTTCGGGGAGCAGAACCCACCAACGTCGCGAGGTTTGCTGACGAGTTCAACGGCGAGCGTCTCGCGCTGACCACAAACTACAGGTCACATAAGCCGGTCGTTGACGCATTCCAGCACTTTTCCGCCGCGATGGGAGACGGCGGCTCGATGGCGGGCGAATGGATCGCCCACCGTTTGCATGGTGGCGGCGTGACCCTCACAGTTGCCCCCGACCTGCCAGCGGAAGCCGAGGCGATTCGTGACAAGATTGAAGCACTCCGGGCCGCGGGTGTGCCATACCGCGAGCAGGCGATTCTGGGCCGATCCCACTTGACACTCGCCCGCGTCACCGCCGTGCTAGAGAAGCTCGGCGTACCTCTTCTCTACCTTGGAGACCTGTTCGAGCGTGAAGACATCCGCGACCTGCTTTCGCTGGTAGCTATCGATGCGGAGTTCGGGGGCATCGGCCTCATTCGAGTTGCCGGGATGCCCCGGTATGGGGCGACCCGGGCCGATGCCCTCACGGTTATCCGGTGGGCGCAAGGGCAGAAGCTCATGCTTTGCGACGCGCTGAAACGAGCGCCAGAGATCGAGGGCTTGAGCGATGCCGGCCGGAACGGGCTCGGTAAGCTCGGACAAGAATTAGAGGGACTTGGGCGGGCATCCGCCTGGACGCTTCTGACGACCTGGCTCTTCGAGCGGAGCGATCACCTCGCAGCCCTGCTTGCGAGCGATGACATCGCCTCGCAACAGTCGCGAATCGCCATCTATCACCTGCTCAAGGTGTGCAGTGAGCAGGCGGCCACCGGTGATTCCCGTCGCAAGCGCCTGCTGGCGCGCATCCGGCGCATCGAAGCATTGAGTCAGGACAGCTCCTACCGGACGGTTGCCTCCGAGGCGGCCGACATCGACGCCGTGCGCGTGATGACCATTCATGGCAGCAAGGGCCTCGAATTCCAGGCTGTCCATTTTCCGGCCCTGGCCACGGGTTATGTGCCCGCCAGTTGGCGCGGCACCCGGTGTGATCCGCCGCCTTCTCTCACGCAACTTCAGATGGAGAAAGGCGATCATGATGCCGAGGAGGAGTGCCTGTTCTTCGTTGCCCTCTCTCGCGCGAGGGACTTTTTGTCGCTGAGTCGTGCCGAGCGATACACGGCGCGCAACGCCAGCGCTTCGGCGTTCCTCACCTCTTTGCCCAGTTCCTTGCCCAGGTCCCGTCACAACGGAGCGGTCCGGCCCGTTTCGCTTCCGGTTCGACTTCAGGCGCCAGCGCCGCGACAGCGCTACACAGAGCGAGAGCTTGACGTGTACATGCGCTGCCCGACCCGCTATCGCTATGAAGCCATCGACGGCCTGCACGGCGCCCGCGACGACTCCGCATACATCCGTTTTCATCGCTGTGTCTATGTCACCGTTGGATGGTTGGAGCAGGAGAGGGGTGCCGGTCGCACCGTCAATGTGAGCGACGCCCTGACCCGACTTGATGCCGACTGGAAAGTCCAAGGCCCGGTCGACCACGCGTTTGCCGGCTACTACTTCGGGATTGCCAAGGCAATGGTGACCCGCATGGCCGCGACAATCGCGGCGGAAACCGGTCAGTACGCCCGCGAAGAGTGGGCAGTGCCTATCGGCGCACGCGAGGTACTGGTCACCCCCGACCGCGTTCTGCTCATGCCGGACCGGTCCGTACGCGTGCAGCGCATCCGCACCGGTCGCGAATCGCAATCAGAAGCTGGCAAGCCCATCTATGCCCTGCTGCGCCGGGGAGGGGAAACTCGGCACCCCGGGCTAAACCTCCGCGTCGAGACGTTCTATCTCGCCACCGGCAACACCGTACTCGTTCCGGCCAAGAACGACGACAAGCGCCTCAAGGAGTACGCCGACGCGATCGCCGCCATCGAGCGCGGCGAGTTCGCGCCCACGCCCGAGGCACGCATGTGCCCGAACTGCCAGTGCTACTTCACCTGCGGCGCGTGAGCCAATTCCACTTCCGCCTTTTCGACACCGACATCGCTTTCTCCATGAGGGCATCGAATACCGCCCTGAAAGGGAGTCAGCCATGTCAAAGACAATTGCGTTCGTTCAGGTCCACGGCCAGACGGGAATCCTCGAAACCGAGATTCCGGAAACGCCGACCGTCGCCGAGCTCCAAGACGCGCTGAAGGCGCTCGGCATCAGCGTTGATGCCGAGACGCTCATCTTCATCGACGAGGCGGAGGACCACATCCCGCAGGACCGCGCGGAGCGCGTCCGCACGCTCAAACGCGGCTGCCGATTGCACGTCAGCCGGTGTCGGCGCATCAAGACGACGGTCAACTTCATGCAGAAGACGGCCGAGCGCGAGTTTCCCCCGGGAGCACGCGTAAAGACAGTCAAGGAGTGGGCCGTCCGAAAGTTCGAGATGGACCCCAAAGACGCCGCCGAGCATGTCCTCCAGCTCTGCGGTTCAACGGAGCGCCCAGCCAGCGACACGCCACTGGTACAGCTCGTTCGCGGCCACCACTGCGCCGTCTGCTTCGACCTTGTCCCCGAGAAGCGAGTCGAGGGCTGATATGCACACTCCGACTTCACCCGATCGCCTGCTCTTCGAGCAGGACCTGACCGCACCGGAGTTCCGCTGCGGTGCGCTCGAAGGGCGGTGGCGCCATGTTGGCACGGCATGGCCCCATGCGATTGTCGCAGTCTCTGCGCCCCAGCGCCCGAACTCCCCACAGGAGTTCGGATTTCGCTTCGAGCTCTCCGGCTACCGTCTCAATCCACCGATCGGCCAGCCTTGGGATCTTGACGCCAACACGCCTTTGCCGGCCCCGCGCTGGCCGAACGGCAAGGCGATCGTTCCCTCTGTCTTCCGGCCGACGTGGAAGCACGGGCAGTGCCTATACCTGCCTTGTGACCGAATGTCGATCGAGGGGCACGACAACTGGCGCAACGAGCACCCGTCCCGCCTTTGGCAACCCTCGCGCGGAATCGTTTGCTATCTGGAGCAGATTCATGAGCTTCTCAATCAAAGCGACTATACGGGCGTGGTTGCTGCCTGAGCATCGCCTGAGTTGCCGTCCTCGACTCTGGGCAGCGATCGTCGATGAACTCGAACGGCGCGGCCATCACCGGCACGAAACCGGCGTGTTTCTGCTTGGTGTAGATCGCGCCGGCCGGCGAGAGGTCACCGACTCCGTCTTCTACGACGACCTGGACTCCAATGCCTATTCGTCTGGCGTGTGCATTCTGCACGGCGATGCTTTCGCGAAACTCTGGACGTTGTGCAGGGAGCGTCAACTCAGCGTTGTGGCAGACGTGCATACGCACCCTGGCGCCGCGTACCAGAGCGCGTCCGACAAGGCGAACCCCATGATCGCCACCTCCGGTCACATCGCGATCATCGTCCCGGACTTTGCGCGCAGCGGGGCTTCGAGCGGTGAGTTGGGCGTCTTCGAGTACCGCGGCCAGCACCAGTGGACTGACCGAAGTGGCCAGAAAGACCGCTTCTTCTATCGAGGCTTCTGGAGTTGATCGCATGAACGGCCCGATCGACCACGGCACCCTGCATCGCACCGCGAAGTACTTCATGGACAATGGGCGCGCCGAGACCCATGAGGAAGCCATGTCGCTCCTGAAGTCGTTCGGGCTCACCGTGCATGTTGGCCCTGAGATCGCGAGTTCGGTACATCATCAGACAGCGTTGATCACGCTTGTCAACGTCGCGCGCCGGACCCTGCTCGCAGGCATCGAGGTCGTGGCGATGCCCGACGTGACGAGTGTCACGCCCCTTGCGTCCGGTCACAACTTGCGCCAAGCGATCCACGACCTCGGGGGCCGGCTGGTGCACTCGCCGCGCCCCGACTGGCCATGCGCCATCATCGGGGCCGCGTCACCCGGACTGCTGACGGTCCCCGCATGGAGGCTGACGTGGTCGGGCTGGCGCGGCGGCGCGGTACCGGTTTGCATAGGCGGGCGACTCTCGGACGAAACCACCGTGCCGCTGGCCCCCGCACTTGCCGCCGCTGCCTGCACCGCGGAAGCCTTCGCCTACTTCGCTCAGGACCATGTCATGGCCGGAAGACGTGCGCTCGGACTCTCGTTGTGGAACCCGGTTGCGGACTGGATGGCGGATGATCCGGCGGAACCGCTCCTGTCGTTTCTTCCTTCTCGGCTATGGATCATCGGACTAGGGAACCTTGGCCAGGCGTTCGCGTGGTTGCTTGCGGCCTTGCCCTATGACGATCCGGCGCAGGTGCAGATTGTGCTTCAGGACTTCGATAGGATCGCCGTATCGAACGACAGCACGTCGTTGCTGTCCCACCTGAAAGACGTTGGCCGCAAGAAGACCCGCGTGGTCGCCGACTGGCTGGAAGCGCGCGGCTTCGACACTTCGCTTGAAGAACGACGATTTGGAGAATGGACGCACCGTGCCGACCATGAACCCGGCGCGGCGCTATGCGGCGTGGACAACGCGCTTGCCCGCATTGCGCTGGATGGGGCTGGCTTCGGCCTTGTCGTCGAGACCGGGCTTGGCGCCGGCCCGCAAGCGTTCCGAAGCATCTCCATGCATACGTTCCCGGCGTCCAGGACTGCCGCGGAAATCTGGACCCGTCAGGTCGCTTCTGGCCCTGAGAACCCTGAGTCCATGCCGGCGTATCAAGCACTCAAACGACAGGGCATAGACCGTTGCGGGCTCACACAGCTCGCGTCACGGACCGTTGGCGTGCCGTTCGTCGGCCTGATCGCCGGATGCCTGTCAATTGGGGAGCTCTTGCGCCGACTGCACCAAGGCTCCGCCATCGAGGTCCTGTCTACGTCAGCAGCTGCTCTGGATCATGTCGAGATGACGCAGCACCCCGCGACCGTCTATGACTTTGGTCACGTCACCGCGGCCCAGCCGCCTCAGGGGCACCGACCACAACGCCCGTCAACAGCGGAGATGCAGGCCATGCTCGACGGAGCTCATTCAAGTCGGTAATCGCCCGTGGATCGCCTCGCCCCGCTTTCGGAAGCCGGTTGAGAAGTTCCGCCGATTCCCGATATCCAGTTTCACCGGGCATCAGCAACACATACGCGAATGAACGCGCTTGCAGTTCTCGAAACACAGCGATCGGTTTCCCATCAGCCGGATAGGTCGCCCCGTGATGCGACCCGAGTTCGATCTTGTGATTCAAGTTTCGCTCACTCAAGACACAAGGGCGCACCTCGAGGTCGCCGAAGGTCCCATCCAGCCGGCACTCTCGAAGGTACACACGCTGTGTCGAGTTCGGTTGCACACGGAAGAACTGCTCAATGACCTCTTTGTTGAAGTGCACTTGGTGCCAGCGTCCGCCCGCCCGCGGCACGCTTGAGACCAGAATGCGATCCACATCGTTAGTCGTGACCGGAGCGGCTTCCTCCGCTCCAAACGGCTCGGCCGGCTCCGCGCCAGGTACTGGGGTCGCATCCGGTTCTGTCTCTTCACGAACACGCGCCCGTGCGCGCACGACATTCAAGGCCGCTCGCTCAAGCGCAGCGTCATCGATCGCCCGAATGTCCGCGGCGTGATCCTGCAAGAACTGGTCCCACGACGCCAGACTCAGGCGCTCCCGCGGTCCCGCCCGCACGACACTGAATGCCTCGAAATTCTGACGCAACCCTCCTGGCGTCAGGTTCCCCGATCCAACGATCACCGACCGGCGCCCATCGCCGTATGTGAAATGCGATATCTTCGGGTGGAACAGTCCCGCCGTCCGGTTCCAAAACACCCGAACCATCATGCGCTGGTACGTGGCCTCAAGCTCGCGGAGCCGCTCAAGCGTGCCCCGATTGGTAATGGCATCGATTCCCACCAACAGTGACATCGAACCGCGGCCCAGGAACTGGACCACTTCGGGGTCAGCAAGCAACGCGTCAACACCACCCCGCGACGCGAAGGCGAACATCCCACGCCACTCCGCCGCGTCACGCACCGCGGAGATGATCGCCTCGAACAGGTAGACTGTGCTCGGCGAAGTCGGGTCTTGGAGGTGGAACTCGTATTCCATCGCGTGCCTCAGGACAGCAAGCGGCCGCCAGCGTGGCCATTCAAGCGCACTGATCGCCGTGAATCGCCATTGTCCGGTGTCATGCGCATCAACTCCGCATAGGGTTGAACCTTCGGACCCTTGGTCTTCCGGGACGGCGGTTTCGCGAAGACCAGGATGTACTCGTGGACATTCTTGAAGAGGAAGTTCGGCGGGAACGGGTAGCTGCCGAAGATCGGCCGCTGAGCATTGGCGGAACCCCATCGCCCGCCCGTGCCGTCCTTGGACCAGACGATTTCAGTCACCATCACGAACCCGATATCACGCAGCAGGACGCCGAAGTCAGCCGCCAGCGGGAACGTCAGCAGACCATGATCGGTGTGCTGGTTCACATTGGCGGTAACCAAGCAGAACTTCCGGCCCGGCTCAAGCACCCGGAAGCACTCCTCGAAGACCGGACGAATCTCGGAGAGGAACTGCCGGTAGCCCGCTACCTTCCCCAGGTTTGCTGACCCACGCCCATAGTCGGCCTTGTTCCAGTATGGCGGGCTGGTCACGACGAGCGACACCGTACCGTCCTTGATTGCGCTCAAGTCCCGGCTGTCACCATGCATCGCTTCCAGCAGCTCTGCCGCGGACAGCGAGCCATTGCGAAGATGGCGGCAGTCGCGGCGGATGACATCGACGTACTTGGAGCTTTGGTCAACGCAGATCACGTGCCGCCCCAGCGGAACGGCAGCCTGCGCCGTCGTGCCCGTCCCAGCGAACGGATCGAGCACCGTCTCGCCATGAAACGTGAAGAGCTTGATGAGGCGCTTGGGAATCTCCGCCGGGAAGACGGCGGGATGCTCCGAATGCGTGGTGTTGGCAATGTGCCACACCGTCTTTGTGTACTCACGCCATTCTTCCTTCGTGAGCTTGCTCTTTTCTTTGACTTTCGCGCTGACAGTATGCGTCATGATGGTGCTTCCCATTCGTTGAATTGGGCAGTGAACCGCTGCCTCCGCTCATCGGCCGTATCCACAGTAACTACCTGCCGCACGAACTCCCGGAGTCGATCTGCGAAACCAGATTCGATGCCTGCCGCCGAGAGCAGTATCCCGTCGATTCGGTCGCGGATCCTTTCGCATCCATGCGGGCGGTAAGCGACCGTTTGCCGTCCGCCGTTGACGCTCACGATCTGGCACCGCTGAACGGCGCGCCAGAACTCAGAGCCGAGCGTGCCGAGCGAGTCCCGCTCCGCTGCCGAAAAAGTCGCCAGCGAAAACGGGAGTTCCTCTAGAAAACTGCGCGAAACGTGAAACCCGTCACCCAGCACGTGCCATAGCCAGAAGGTCGCGCGGCTGGCGAGGATTGCCATCGCCATCGACGCCGTCGCTTCATCGGCGAACTCGAAGCAATGCAACCGGCTCTCGCTCCACGGGGCCTTCGGCGCCGGGAGCGATTCATGCGGGCGAAACACGTTGAGGAAGTTGTACGCCGTGCCAGCCACGAACACGCGCGGCGCGCCCTCGCCGATGCAGGCGTCAGCCGGGAAGCATGCACTGGCACTTACCCAAATCGACCGCAAGCGGTGAGGGCTGCGTTCGAGCGTGGCAAACGCATGGGCGGCATCTTGGCCGCACAGCTTCGGGATGCCTTCGCCGATGCTCCCATCTTCCAGGCGAGTGAAGTCGATGCTCCCAAAGAGACTGCCCCGGGTGCGGCTCGTCCATTTCCGCAGCGGCCCTGTTTCGATTACTGCCGGTCGTCCGCGTTCCGGATAATCGCTCCGCTCTGCCCGAAGAATGATCGTGTTCCGCGTCTTCACATCCTCGCCGAACAGCGCATGAGGTTCACGGTCGAAGAATGCGAAACGCCAGCACCCGCCGCTTTGTCCGATCGCACGCCGGCAGGCCCGCATTTGCGATCCGCCGTGGAACGCAAGCGACAGCGGCACCACCATCCCGGCGGCACTTCGTCCCGGTCGAGCCAGCCGCCACATCATTTCCACGAAGAGTGGAAAGAGATCGCCCTTCCCGTGTCCGGAGAACGACGCGAACCTTGTTTCAAGGGAAGAAGCGTCGTCCCTTGCCCCGATCGCCGCATATGGCGGATTCCCCAGCACAACATCGGCCCCGTCAGCAATCTCAGGCAGCACGTCGGCCACGAAGTGCGCTCTCCCAAAGAGCCCGTGCGCCGCGCCTGACTTCCTCGCATCCCTGCACGGCGGAACATACTCGGACCTGAGCCGCTCGCGTAGCCCGGCACGGGCTTGATCCTGCGCGGCTCCCGACGGTTGACATTCGATCGTCAGCGCATCCGCGACGACGATGTTCAGGCGCAGGCTGTGCCATGAGCCCCACGCAGAGGCCGGCGTGCCATTGGCGGAGAGTATTTCCCCCAACATGACAAAGCACGCGCTTTGCACCGCCAGAGGATCGACATCGAACCCGAACAGGCATTGTTCTGCGAAGGCAAGCCGATCAAGCGGCGCGTCACGGCCCGCACCCACGCAGTGAAGGACGGCCTTGAGGAACACGCCCGTCCCGCAAGCCGGATCGAGGTATCGAAGCGACTCCGCATGACCGCCGTGATTCTGGATGGCCGTTGCCGCAATGTACTCCGCGACATCAGCGGGCGTGTAGAAGACCCCTCCCGCCCGCTTTGCGTCGCGAGCGCGCCGAGTTCCAGGATCCTTCAGTACGCTGGCACGACTGCCGGGCCCATGAGCATCAAGCACGTAGGGCAGCAGGTCGTGCAGGTCGTCATCGTGGGCAATGCGCTCCAGCCACTTGGTTGCCTTCCGGTCGGCAACCTCGCCGATGAGGTCCGCTACGCTGACGACCCCCTCCGTCTCGCCGACAAACCACTTTTCCGCATCCCGGAGAGTCGCGCTCCGCTCCAGCGAGCCTTGAAGTCTGCCGACCAGGCGAATGGCGACGAGCCCCCAGGCGGCAAGGCTCCAAGCCGGTGTGCCATTCGCCAGCGTGCCGTTTGGCGAACGGCCGCCGAGCAGCGATTCCCAAGCCTCCTGCACTCTGCCGTGGTCCTTGAGAGCAGCCTCCACCACAGCGACAGCCTGCCGGACAAAGCTGGCGCGCTCTTCCGTCGCGAGACTCACTGTCGAGCCCGGCCCCGGGATGGAGAGCCTTTGACGCATACGTTCATCCTTGATCAACGTTTGCGTCAAGCGCCAGTCTCCGTGTTCGGCGATGCCCGGAAAAGCGGAGACCGCGCGGTGAGGTATGCACTGACCGCATCGCGTACAACCCAGGCGATCGACACCTTCTTCTCACGGGCGACCGCTTCCAGTTCCGTGTAGTCGGGCCGCTTGAAGCTCACCGACACGCGGACTATGTCATCCGGCTTCTTGCGCTTGGTGCTTTTCATCGAACCGCATCCTCGTCTTGATATGCACCACCGTACACCACCGTGGTGCAAGAATCAAGCAGGCAGCCCTTAAGGCTACCGAACCGTGGACATGCCCGATGCCCCAAAGACCGGCATTCCGGCAGCCTGAGCGATAGCGGAGCTTGCTATCGCTCACGTCTTGCCGTATTGTGAGCGATAAAGAGGATCGCTATCGCTCATGCCCTGGAACTGGAAACAGCTCGATTGGCCCGATTTTACCTGGAATGGCCCCCGGATCGCCAAGGCGGAGGAGCGGTTTTTGCTCGCCAGCGGGGTGTTTCTGGGCACGATCAAGCACCTGGACGCCGAGGATCGCGACCGCCTCACCGTCGAAACCATGAGCGATGAGGCCGTCACCACCTCGCAGATCGAAGGCGAGATTTTGGACCGGGACAGCGTCCAGTCCTCCATCCGGCGACAGCTGGGCCTGGCCAGCGATGGCCGCCGGGTGAAGCCTGCGGAGCAAGGCATCGCCGAGATGATGGTCGATCTCTACCGCCATTTCGACGCGCCCCTTGAAGACGCGACGCTGTTCGCGTGGCACCGCCTGGTCGTTCACGGCCGCACCGACCTCCGCGATGTCGGCCGCTACCGCACGCACACCGACCCCATGCAGGTCGTGTCAGGGAGGCTCGATGAGCCGATCGTGCATTTCGAGGCGCCCCCTTCCGAGGCGGTCGGCGGCGAGATGAAGCGCTTCATCGACTGGTTCAATCGCACGCCGCCGGGAGGCAAGCAGCCGCTGCCCGCGTTAACGCGGGCCGGCATCGCTCACCTGTACTTCGAGAGCATCCACCCCTTCGAGGACGGCAACGGGCGCATCGGACGGGTGATCGCCGAGAAAGCCCTTGCCCAAAGTCTCGGCCGGGCGACGTTGACGGCGCTCGCCGCCACCATACTGGTCAAGCGGCGCTCGTACTACGAAGCGCTCGAAGCCGCCAACAAGCGCAACGAGATTACGGATTGGCTCGCCTGGTTTGCGGCGACCAGCCTCGAAGCGCAGCAACGCACCCTCTCGCAGGTCGAGTTCCTGATCGACAAGGCCAAACTGCTCGACCGCCTGCGCGGTCAGTTGAACCCACGCCAGGAGAGCGTGCTTCTGCGCATGTTCCGAGAGGGACCGGAAGGCTTCAAGGGCGGCCTCAGCGCCGGCAACTACGCCAGCATCGCCAAGGCCTCGCCCGCGACCGCTACCCGCGATCTTGCCGAGATGGTCGAGAAGGGGGCTCTGACCCGCACGGGCGAACGGCGTCACACGCGGTACCACCTGCCCATCCCGCTGCGGCCCGTTCCGCGGATCGCGATTGACGAGTCAGGCGAGATCGTCACCACGGAAAAGCCATGACGCACGAGCCAACCGACCGCGTTGATGGAGCGGGAGACGCGGCCCCTCTCCCGCTCCAAGCCTCACCCTCTACCCCCCACGAGCGAGGTTTACAACGCAATCCCCTTGCGCATCAGAGTCCAAGGCCTTATACTCGTGCCCATGGCAAAGCTCCCCAAGTACACACTCGAAAAGAATGAAAAGAAAGACCGATGGGACCTCGTGAACGATGCGACCGATCGCACCGTGAAGAGCTTCGAGACCAAGACTGACGCGACGCGCGGCGGTGCTTTGGAAAAGGCGGTCGGCGCAGGCGGCGGATCGGTCAAGATCCAGAAGGAAAACGGCCGCTTTCAGGAAGAGCGAACCTATCCGCGTTCCGCCGACCCCAAGAAGTCACCGGGTTGACCAGGCGACGGTCGGCCCGAACCGCTGCGGCCAGCCGAGTTGATCGAAACGAGCTGTGACGCCCAGGCCAGCGCTTTCACGCTTTCACGACCTCCCGTGCTACGCCGCCCGTTCAAACTGCACCCAGAAAACCGCCCGGATCGACTGCAGAATCAGCGTCCTGTCGCTCTGCGGGGCGTTGCGGTGACGGGCATAGCGTGCCCCCGCTAGTTGAAACGTCGTATCGAAATGATGCGACCCGCCAGTTAACGCGCGACGCCCGGGCAGAGACGCCTGGGCGTTGTCGTTTCTATCGCGAGGTTCCGCAAGGGTTTAGCGCTGTGCCGGACGCGGCCGTGTCTCTTGACGCCAGCGTCTCGGTGCCACGGATCGGTGCTTTTCGAACCGTCGGCCCCGACGGTCTGCCCGTTGTCTCTGAGTCTCTGCGCGTCGCCGACCGCGGGGTTAACGGCGATCCATAACCGCACGGGCGGCCATGTCTCGCGCTGACATAACCCGATCGACCGTCGCGAAAGAAAAGTCTCGGGTTATGGCGGTTCTGACATGCCCCACCGAACCGAACCCCCAAGGTTCGGCGCGCCTGAGCGAAACGAACCATGAAGGTTCGGATCGCAGGAGCGGACCGCACATCGAAATCCGCCCGCCGGGGGTTATGACGCGCGACAGGCCGGCGGGATTGATCAGTCCGGCGCGCGCTCGGGCGGCACGCCGTGGCCGGACGGCAATGCGGAACCCGCCGACGTCTTGGAACGACGCTGGTTGACATGCGCGCGGGCTCGTGGAACTGCGCAAGGCTCGGATTGGGACAAATGGACAACTTAATTAGTTTCCTTCGCGCATAGGCCTGCAAACGCAATCGGCTCCGTTCGTCCCAGCATGCCCGGCAAGATCGAACGTAACGACCCATCGCCGTTCCGCAACGAGAGCCTACGCTCCGAGCTCAACAGAGCAAACGGAGTACGTGCTGTGACAAACAGATGACGCCTTGCGCAGGACATCACAACTGGTTCGGAGACATCGAAGTTTTTCACTAGCACGACGTTATTCCCATCAAGCCGATACGATGACAACGTGTCATCTATGGCGCACCTGGCGATAAAGCCACTGGCGTCCAAGAAGTATGTTTGCTGGTAATCCAGATAGCGGATCACATGAAGGGGCGCCGTGCGTAAGATGGCGCCAGGAGTCGTCCCGGTCACGCTCGCCAACAGCAGGGAGTCGTCTTCGTTCCAGCTTAACGAGGCGGTCACTGAAGAAGCGTCAGCATCCTGCTGGGCAGCCCAGTCAACGCGCGCGACCACCTCAAGCGAGGCATTGTGTATCACAACGGATTCAGTTTCTGTGTTTGAGCCTACCTGCATCACGGCTAGGCGATCGCCCCGATTGGACCACGCGACGGCGACGCACCCTTGGTCAACAGACGCTATTTTTACGGCCCGTCCCTCTGGCGAATACACAACAGCGGATCCGTCGGTCGACGCAATCGCCAGGCGGCCAGACGGTTCCCACGAAAGAGAGATTGGGCGATGAGTGGAGTAACTCCACTCAGCACCCGGGTAATTACCAAGCAAGTCTACTTCGGCGTACAGTCCCAATAGTGCGCCATCCATGTTTAGGCGCGCAATTGCAGCGTCTCGAGGCCATGGGCGAGTGGCACACCCAGTCGAGAGGCAGAGTGCGGCGAACACGTACAGAAGTGATGTGCTGTATCCGTGGCGCATTCGTTACCACCCGCAGCTGTAGTGATTGTCCCACCCCGGAAAAAACACCTGATTAAAATCGGCTGGAATCTTCAGTCCCGCGCATTCCGAACTGCACCGCCTGAGACATGCATGCAGACCGCCGTTACTATTACTTCCAGGCGGAGCACCGAGAAGGTTGTAAGCGCAATCACCTCCGCACTTCGGGGGACACGCACACAGACAACTGCAACACGCCGCCGGCACCTCCTGCCAGCCTCCCGAATAGGTTGTCCAGTCGCTTGTGAGTGGAGTTCCCGGCGGCCCGGACCGTATGTTATCGCAACAAAAGATGCAAGAACATGCTCTGGACGTGTCGTGATTGCCGTAATCCACATTCGAGCAACCGGCCCCCTGGAGGTCGATGCCGCCGTGCCCGCCGGGAAGATGAAAGATGTGATTCACGCGAAACCGGATCTTGCACGTCGCTGATGGCGCAGTTGTGGGCGGCGTTGGTGGCGCGGGTTCGGGGGCTGGTTCGTTGTTGTAGATACACCCGAAATCCTCATCCCAGCGCATGCCAGGAGGGCACTCCCCTGGTGGCCTCTGGCCAAGCGGGTCCACCTTGCACAGCGGATTATTCTCCAGCGCGCGAAAGAGCGGCTTTCCGCCACGTTCCCCAATCGGATCCCGGCTGATCCATCGTCCCAACCGTGGCGAGTAGTAGCGATACCCGTAGTAATACAGCCCCGTCTCGGCATCGACGAACTTGGTGGAAAAGCGGAACAGGTTCGTGTCAGCGTACGTGCCGGACTTGGAGACGGTGTTGCCGTAAGGGTCGTACTCATACGTCGCAGCCATGCGGCCGGCGGCCCAGGCCATACCGCTTGCGCCTCCCGCGCCGGAGGCCCATTCGACCAGTTGCCCGACGTTGCCGTTGGCGTCGTAGAGATAGGCGTATGAGCGGTCGTCGCTGGTCGTCGCCGTATTGTTCGTGTCGAGAACCACCAGCAATCCGCCGATGCCGCCCGCGCCATGCAGGCCGGATACGGACGAATTGCCGTTCAGGCCGGACAGGTCCAAACCCCACGTGAACTGCCTCAGCACCGTCGGATCGCCGCTGGTCGGCACGTTCAGTTCCTGGATCAGGTTCCAGCCGTCGTACACATAGCGCGTCCTGGATTGCGTCACCCAGGCGCTGCTGATGTACTTCTCGTGGTGCTTCTCGACGCGCCGGCCCAGGTAATCATACGTGTAACGCCAGCGCTCATCATTCGCCGCCGGTGAGTACGTCGTGCCCACCTCGTGCGCCGGATGCACCTCGATCAGCCGATTTTCGGCGTCCCACACGTACGTCTTGTACGACGCCATCGACGGATTGCCCGTCAGGACGCTCACGAACGGGTCGTTGTCGAAGCTGTTGAACAGTCCGTCGCCGTTCATGTCGCCCCATGCCAGTCGCTGGTCCCAGCACGACCCGCCGGCGGTGTAGCCGCTCGGCGGCGTGGAACTCGTCGGATCGAGCAGCGCGGCCGCGAAGTTGTCGATATCGAAATTGTTCACAACGTTATCACAATTCGCATCGCCCACGCCGACCATGCGAATCAGATTGCCGTCGGCGTCGTAGTCCATCAGCGCGGCGAACGCGGCCGCGCCTCGCGACCGACCAGCGTACGAGTACTGATTCAGGGTGTTCGTCGTATAGGAGTGCCGCAGCTCCATTTCATACGCCGGATCAAGGTCCTCTGGAATCCACTCGAACTCGGACGTTCCCAACGGCGTCGTGTCGGGCTCGACATACACGCGATTGCCGATCGCATCGTACTGGTACTTCCGCTTTGCGGCTGACTTCTCGGCGTCGGTCCCCGTCGAGCGCTCCTGCCCCGTCAACTCGTTACGATCATTGTACCCCCACGCATCCGTCTGCGAAGCGGAAAACGCCGCCCCCGTCCGCGTCACCCCGGTGCGGCGGGCCAGATCGTCGTTGGTGTAGTCGTACTTCGAGATGGTGGTGAACGTGCTGCCGTCAACCCACTGGTTTTCGACGAAGTCGATCAGATCGCGGGCCGGCCTTCCTCGCTCGTGAACCGAGAGACTTTCCGGCTACCGAACTGTTCATGCGCCGTCGGGGTCCCCATCAGCGCGTCCGGGAACTAACTGAGAAGACGCGCCAGGTATGGAGAGTCGAATATGCTCCGGCAAACTCTGTTCCGACACGGGCTGGCCGGCGTCATTGAAAAACTCCCATACGCCGACACGCTTGCCGTTGTCGAATCGCCCCTTTGCTGCGATACAAGCATCGTCATAATATCTCACAAATTCACCATCAAGCCCATCGACATTCTTGTGAAACCGATGTGTTACGCTTCCGTCCGGGGCATACATCGTGCATGAAGTCCTTGAGTCATGATCCGTCGTGGATATCGACAAGAGATGGCCGTCGTTGTAGCACCGATCGACACGCTGGCCATTGTCTGTGATTTCGGATTCGAGGACTAACCAGCCATTCTGATCCCAAGTCCTTAGCCTGCCGGTGGGGCGCGAGCCATTGAATTCGACCTGGCTGCGAATGGTCGAATCGCTATGGAAATAGGACGCCCAATGAAGTGTCGATTGTATTCGAAAAGGATCATGAGCAACTGCCACGATCAGGCCCTTCTCGTTTCTCGATACTCCGTCATGAGATTCAGTTGGGACGACGCTGAGCGCAGTGACAAACCCCAGCACCAGCCAGAACATCGACCACAGAAGTCTGCCCAGGTTCACTTGCACATGGCGTGCTGCGCCCATTCCAGAATCTCCTTCAAGACCTCCTCCGAAAGGCATTGATGCTTATCGAAGATCCATTCCTTTACAATGGTGCGTGGAACCATCGTCCACTCCGTCGGCACGTCCTCCCCCCACTTGCACACAGACCAAAACAGCCAACAACTCCGCGACTGACACTCCTTGTTCCATGCGCGAGCCCATACCCAATAATGCGGCGCGTTCTCCTCCACATATCGCAAGACAACACTCCCGCAACGCTGGACGCCTTGCGACGGACCAGGGAGACCACTCACGCCCCAGCCAACCTTGCATGCGCCGCCTAAGGACTTCGCGCCAAGCACATCTATTGCGTTTTCAGCGGCTAGTACCGCCCCTGTTGCATCGTTGTATATCCTGTCTGCATCCGGTCGCACGAATGACAAGATAATCTCTATCTGGCACATCTTCTCGCCGCACTTACACTCGCTGGCGCACCAATCGTCAAGTCCAATTGGATCAGACCTAAGTGTTGGAGCTCCGCGCACATATGCGTAAAGGTGTGTTCCTCCCTGTTCGTTTATCGGATCTCGGCTGATCCACCTTCCCAGCCGCGGGGAATAGTAGCGGTAGCCGTAGTAGTACAGGCCCGTTTCGGCGTCGAGGAACCTGGTGCTGAATCGGAACGAGTTCGTGTCGGAGTACGTGCCGGACTTGGAGACGGTGTTGCCGTAAGGGTCGTATTCGTACGTCGCAGCCATGCGGCCGGCGGCCCAGGCCATGCCGCTTGCCCCGCCGGCGTCCGTCGCCCATTCGACGAGTTGCCCGACGTTGCCGTTGGCGTCGTAACAGTAGGCGAAGCTGCAGTCGTCGCTGGTCGTCGTTGTGTTGTTCGTATCGAGAACGGCGAGTAGACCACCGATCCCGCCCGCGCGTATGCAGACCGGACACAGAAGCGTCACCATTCTGCCCGCTCAGGTCCAGTCCCCACGTATACTGCCGCAGCACCGTCGGATCGCCACCGGCCAGCGTCACCGGGTCGTACTCGGCGATCAGGTTCCAGCCGTCATGCACGAACCGCGCCCTCGACAGAAGTTGCCAACTTCACGGCGAGCCGGTCTCTCACTCAAACACGGCTTGCTGAACCCGCTGGCCCGTCTTCGCATTCTATCCCCGAACCGACATCCTACATCCTGCATCCTCGCGCCGACGCACCGGCCGTCGCTGCGGCCGCGCCGTCACCGTTCGTGTCGCCACGGCACCCGGCCGGAGCGTTCGAACCAGGAATCCACGGACAAGTCGAGTAAAACTTGTCCGTGCCACCCGTCCGCCACTATTACCGCGACGCGGCCTGACATTTTGTCGGCGCTCGTCATGCTGATTGGCCAGCTCCGCAGTGCGGAGTATGATGCCGCTGCGCGCATGCGCTCGATTTGGCGCGATGCGCGACACTTTCTCGGCGATTTTCACACGCCATCACGCCCGCGTCAGGCGACAAATCCAATCGAACTGATCCCACGACGGCGAAGGCAGGGTCCGCCGACATTTTGGAACCTCGCTCGTGGACCGGCGCGGGCTGGTTTTCAAGTGATAACTGACATCCTCGGCGGCTTGCTCCGCCATTATTACCGCGACGCGGCCTGAATTTCCGTCGCTCACTTCCAGCCGCTGGATGATTCCGCGCAGCAGAGTATGATGCCACTGCGCGCTTGCACTTCAAATTCGCGTCGCGAGCGCTTGGCGAAGTCAGTTTTCTCATATCGCTCGCCTCTTTGGGCGGACAAATCCGATCGAAACTGAACTCACGACGGTCCGAGGGGAGCGCGCCTATATTTTGGACCCGCTCTATGGATCTGCGCGCCTGCGCGCCTGCGCGAGCTTACTCAAGGGGCTTGCGCGCCGCGGTTTGCGCCGCCTTCGCGATTGTGAGTGGTTCGCAGTTTGATTTCTAATTCGGCGGCACTAACTTCGATTGCTTCCAGGAATCTATCTCTCCATTTATCGTTGGTGCTGCCGTTTCGCGTGCCGGGCAGAGCATCGTCGAGAATATTGCTCGCGAGCGCGCTGGCAGCTGGGACTAGCATCATTACGGCGTAGTGAAGACACCTGGGAACTGTCCAACCAGTCGCCGATCGGAATGCATATAGTTCGAGCAAGACTAGAACGACCTTTGTAATTGTGCTTGCATTAAGCGCCATTGTGCTCTCGGCGATCAACTCGATCGCGTCCTCTTCGAAATCCGGGCTCCACTGCCGAGCCACAGAAACAGCATGCAAGTACAGGCAACCTGCTATCAGGTTTACGTAACACTCGTCGGGCGGTGCTATCGACCCGATAGAAGCACTCGTATTAGATTCCTTGCGGGCCGAGGAGATCCACCACGCCAGCTTTTCAACATAGACTGCCCATTCCACGTCGTCACACTGCATAGACTCCGGGAACGGTACTCTTTGGGCCGACAGCTCCTCCGAGATGCGCCTTAACACGTGGTTCGGTAGTGCTCCAATAGTCTTCGCTGCAAATACATGTCTCCAGTTTGCAATCGGAGACAGTTGGAGCAAATCCTCCATTAGATGTGTGATTATGGCCATGCGCTATCTTCCGCAACCGCAAAGCCGCGCCACATCAAACGTGCAGTCGGTGACCTTCTTTAACGCAATTGCGATTTCTCTATCATGGGCAGCATCCGGTTCCGAGAAGATGATCCCGCGGCACCGCAGCTTCACGAAAGTCCGCAGCGATGCGCAGGTTGAGGCCATTGCTAGTTGGTATGTCGCGTTTTCACATGTCACCGGTGGACGATTTGCACACCCTGGGACACTGCAAGCGATTTTGTAGCTATTATATGCTGCTACGCACTCTAGTTTCAGCGCGTTCCGGGCGACCAGCTTCGCGATGATGTCGAATCCGCATTTGGCACACGCGCCAGCGCCAATCCATTCGGCCGGGTTCTGTCCGAATTGTCGAAGCAGCTCTTCCGGCGTGTAGAAGGCTGCCATGCAGTCTAGCCAGCACTCGCCCAGACTGTAATCCGTTCTGCTCGATTCGAGGCACCCCCAAAGACACCCGGCTGCGGAGCCTCCGACTTTGCCGCCCAAGGCGGCTGCGCAGGCAATGCACGACCAGGTCCACCGTCCGTCCGGATCCACGTCGTCCGCCGGTGAGTTTCTCAGAAACCGTAGAAGGTTGGCACCGCCTTCCTCTTCCATCGGATCCCGACTGATCCATCGCCCCAGGCGCGGGGAGTAGTAGCGGTGGCCGTAGTAATAGAGGCCGGTCTCGGGGTCGAGAAACTTCGTCGAGAAGCGGAACGAGTTCGTCTCGGCGTACGTGCCGGACTTGGAGACGGTGTTGCCGTATGGGTCGTATTCGTATTTCGCGACCATTCGGCCGCTTGCCCAGGCCATTCCACTCGCGCCGCCCGCGCCGGAGGACCATTCCACAAGCTGCCCGACGTTGCCGTTGGCATCGTAGAGATAGGCGTATGAGCGATCGTCGCTGGTCGTCGTCGTGTTGTTCGTATCGAGAACGGCGAGTAGACCGCCGATCCCGCCCGCGCCGTGCAGCCCGGACACAGAAGCGTCACCATCTTGCCCGCTCAGGTCCAGCCCCCACGTGTACTGCCGCAGCACGGTCGGATCGCCACCGGCCAGCGTCGCCGGGTCGTACTCGGCAATCAGGTTCCAGCCGTCATGCACGAACCGCGCCCTCGACAGAAGTTGCCAACTTCACGGCGAGCCGGTCGCCCACTCAAACACGGCTTGCTCAACCCGCCGGCCCATCTTCGCATTATATCCCCGACCGGGCACCCCGCCTCCACGCGCCGACGCACCGGCCGTCGCCGCGGCCGCGCCGTCACCGTTCGTGTCGCCACGGCACCCGGCCGGAGCGTTCGAACCAGAAATCCACGGACAAGTCGAGTACAACTTGTCCGTGCCACCCGTCCGCGCGATCCGCGGCGGGTCTTCGAAGTCATCGAAATCGTAGCGCGTGGAACGCACGCGGTTACGGGTAGATTTTATCGCAATTGAAGGTGACAGGTGTCTCTAGCGTCCATCCTCAGGGCCAGCCACGAACCCATTGCCACTCCGAGTGAGCGTCACGCCCCCTGGCAACACGAGTTTGTCGAACACGCCGTCACCATCGAAATCCCAAACCTCCTCGCCATCCCGGATATCGCGCCCAGCCCGACAGATTGTAGCCTTCGCGCCTGCACGATCAAACCTGACATAAAACGTTTCAATGCCGTCGCGCAACGCAAATCGATCATCTTGTCCGTTTTCCGGAAGCTCGATCGTGATCGCCGGGCGTCTCGTATTCACTAGGTTCTGTTTGACGGATCGAGGATTCGTAGACATCGCTGGATCATGGCGAGCGTGATCATGGCGAGGAAGTGTCGGGCGAGCTTCTCGAATCGGGTGGCGATGCGGCGGCAGTGTTTGAGCCAGCCGATGCAGCGTTCGACGACGTTTCGCCGGCGGTACTGGTCTTTGTCGAGCGGCAGCGTGGGCTGGTCGCTGCGGGTTGGGATGACGGCTTGGATGCGTCGCCGCCGCAGCCAGCCGCGGATGCGGCCGTAGCTGTAGCCTTTGTCGCCAGCGACGGCGTTGGGCCGCCGCCGGCGTCGGATTCGGATGGTGTCGAGGAGCGTCTCGAATGACTTCGACTCGTGCGCTTGCCCCGCGGTCGCCAACGCCCCGAGCGGAACGCCGCGGCCGTCGGTCACCAGATGAAGTTTCGTGCCAAAGCCGCCGCGCGATCGTCCCAGAGCGTGGTCGGCCGGCTCGATTTCGCCCCTTTTACCGGCTCCGGCCGCAGCGGCGTGGGCGCGAATGTTCGAGCCGTCGACGTCGAAGACGCTCCAGTCGATGCGTCCGTCTTCGTCAAGCTGAACATGCAGGTGATGCAGCATGCGCTCGAACAGCCCGTCGCGCGTCCAGCGGCGGAAGCGATGGTAGACGCTCTGCCAGCGCCCGTAGCGTTCGGGCATGTCACGCCAGGACGCTCCGCTGTTGAGCACCCAGAAGATGCCGTTGAGCGTGGTGCGGTGATCGTTCCAACGCCCGCCGCGATGTTGCTTCGGCAGCAGCGGCGCCAGCCGCTCGAAGCCCTCGTCCGACAACTCATAACGCCGGCCACGTGGCGCGCCGCCGCTTGTCGAGCCTCTTGCCATCGTCGACCTCCTTGTCGTCGACAACAGCATGCAACAGAAAACCACAACGCGCAACCCGTACAAATACCGAAACGCGATCCGTCAAACAGAACCTAGCCAATAGGAGCGCCCTTCAGGGGTGCTATGCAAGTACACATCATAATCCCCCACCTGCCGCACGAAGTCGATCGTGACTCCAAGAGCGGCAAGGGTTCCATCGTCGCTCCCGCGAGGTGTACGCGGGAAGCCACGCCCGATACCACTAAAAAGGGTCACGCACGCCCCGAACGCAAATGCGCCGACTACCAGGACTGACACTATCCACAACCGGTTCACTTGCACACCACTCCCTGGGCCACAGCCAAGAACGTCTCGCTGCACCGGTACGCGCGCCAGCGCTTCGAGATCTCTGCACAGAGTATTCCCAAGTAGTAACCATAACCGTCGCAATCCGCCAGTGCCTCCGTTGGCTTGAAGATGGCTCTTGAACCGTGCGCAGATCGTAATCTTGAGCAAATCGGGGTGAGATCCAGAGCCCCACAAACTCAGAGCCGGGACACTGAGTGGAAAGGGCGGTGATGACAACATCAAGCCATGGGGGCTTCTGCGGAATGCCCGCCCCAGCACCGGCGCCACCAGCGCCGCCGCCGCGCCAGGTAGGACATTGGGCGGCGGCCGGATGCCTTTACATCCACCGAGCGCAATGGGATTACTCGGTGCATGCCTGCCTGTTGTTGCGCTTCTGCGAGCAGTTCGTCGTCATACACTGTAGCAGGTTGTCTTGGCAGCCCACGCTCCTCTTGTCGCAGGTCTTGCAGTACGCATAGAATGCAGCGCAGTACGCGAAGCACTCTCGGCATGTCGCATATGTCGTCAAGCCGAGAATGTCGATATCCCTAACGGGTTCGTTACCGACAAAGAGGTACAGAGTCGTGTCCGGTCCCGCCGCCGAGAATACGATGCTGACACGTGCGCTTGCCCGAGCCACAAGGCGAGCGCCGTGTTCAGTTATCGGATCCCGGCTGATCCATCTTCCCAGCCGGGGGGAGTAGTATCGGTAGCCGTAGTAGTAGAGGCCGGTTTCGGCGTCGAGGAACTTGGTGCTGAATCGGAACGAGTTCGTGTCGGAGTACGTGCCGGACTTGGAGACGGTGTTGCCGTAAGGGTCGTACTCATACGTCGCAGCCATGCGGCCGGCGGCCCAGGCCATACCGCTTGCGCCTCCCGCGCCGGAGGACCATTCCACAAGCTGCCCGACGTTGCCGTTGGCATCGTAGAGATAGGCGTATGAGCGATCGTCGCTGGTCGTCGTTGTGTTGTTCGTATCGAGAACGGCGAGTAGACCACCGATCCCGCCCGCGCCATGCAGACCGGACACAGAAGCGTCACCATTCTGCCCGCTCAGGTCCAGTCCCCACGTATACTGCCGCAGCACCGTCGGATCGCCACCGGCCAGCGTCACCGGGTCGTACTCGGCAATCAGGTTCCAGCCGTCATACACATACCGCGTTCTGCTCTGCGTCACCCAGGCGCTGCTGATGTACTTCTCGTGGTGTTTTTCAACCCGCCGGCCCAGGTAATCATAGACGTAACGCCAGCGCTCGTCGTTGCTCGCGGGCGAATAGGTCGTGCCAACCGGATGGGCCGGATGCACCTCGATCAGCCGATTTTCGGCATCCCACACGTACGTCTTGTACGCCGGCGACGATGCGCCGCCCAGCAGCACGTTCACCCGCGGATCGATGTCCATGTTGTTGAAAACGCCGTCGCCGTTCAGGTCGCCCCATTGCCCGCGCACCGCCCAACAATCCTCGTCGCCGCCCGCGTCCAGGTAGTCCTGCGGCGGCTCCTCTTCCTGTGCATCAATTACCGCCGCCACGAACGCGCCTGTGTCAAAATTGTTCAGCGCGTTGTCGCAGTTCGCGTCGCCGTAGCTGACCATGCGGATCAGGTTCCCGTCCGCGTCGTGGTTCATTTCGGTCGAGAAGGGCGCCGGGCCGCCGGTCTGCTGCGCACGCGTGTACTGATTCACGCCGTTGGCCGCGTACGTCGCGGTCGCGGCCACCCGCGGCGGGTCTTCGAAGTCGTCGTAGGTGTAGCGCGTCGAGCTCACGCGGTTCCCGATCGCGTCGTAGGCATAATCGGACCAGTTCGCGACGCTCGACTCAGTCGTGCCGGGTGAACGGTGCGACGAAGTCAGCTCGTTGCGAGCAATCACTGACCGAATCGCGAACTGGCCGCAGGGCCCGAGCCGCCGGCATGCGCTCGAATTGGGATCGTCGCTTCGACTTCTTGGTAGCCGGCCGGACTATTGCACAGAAACCTCGCACGGAGCGTGATTTCGGTCGCCTGCTCGCTGGGCGCGTCGAACTGCAGGTTGTACCACATTAGCTTGGCCATCCAGTGCGCATTCCCGCGCAACGCCAAGCGCCGTCCCGTATTGTCAACACACTCCTCCACATAGACGCCGTACGTGGTGTAGCCAGTTACCGGGGTTACTTCTCCATAAACTAGTAGGCCAAGTTGATTACGGATTGCTCCATCGACATCGTGGGCCACCGGCGCCGATGGGCTAGTGTGAGACGAACAGCCAATGATTGGGGAAGCCGCAAGCAGCACTAGAATCGCGAGGTACGCGCGAGTCACAGCGGCCTCCCTTGGCCGAACGGCCGATCGTTCTTGCACTCGGGATGTCGCCTATAGCACTCTCGTCGCTCCTTGCACCGTTTCTGCTCCTCGAATAGCCCAGGTGCGCGCGTCGGTAGTACGCCGCGCGCCATGCAGCACTTCGATGCGGCGTCGTCGACGAAGTTAATGCAATTGTTGCCCAGCAAGTCCCATTCGTTTCCTGGGCGATCCCAATGAGTCTCTTGCCGCTGGAGGCACGCTCTGATTTGCGTGCACGTCGCTTGGGAACATGGCGTCTTACCGTCGTCTAGTGTTCCCCCAACCAGACGAACGTGGAGATTCCATTCCCACACTGGCGGATCCGGGCACGCTTTTTCGCAAGGAGACTCAATGTACCCAGCCGGGTAATCAAACGTCTGACCGCTACAATCAATCCACTCATGTCCCCAATCGCTCGGACGCTTAGGATCTAGAGTGCAGATTGCCGTGCGGCGTATCTTGCAGCCGCACGTCGCGCCGCGTCCGGCCGGTCCGTCGGAATCGTCGACGCCCGGTACAGATGGCGGCGGCGGTAGGGGCTGTCTGGGCTTGGCACTTCCTGCACCACAGATACCTGGCTTGCATCCGATTCGCCCCAGGATATCAAATCGATTGGGCATGTCGTTGCCGACAATGGTGTTTAAGGCGACGCCACCCCGTTCCCCAATCGGATCCCTACTAATCCATCTTCCCAGTTGCGGCGCATAGTAACGGTATCCGTAGTAATACAGCCCCGTTTCGGCATCGAGGAACTTCGTGCTGAAGCGGAACAGGTTCGTGTCGGCGTACGTGCCGGACTTGGAGACGGTGTTGCCGTAAGGGTCGCACTCATACGTCGCAGCCATGCGGCCGGCGGCCCAGACCATGCCGCTTGATCCGCCTGCGCCGGAGGCCCATTCGACCAGTTGCCCGACGTTGCCGTTGGCGTCGTAACAGTAGGCGAAGCTGCAGTCGTCGCTGGTCGTCGTCGTATTGTTCGTATCGAGCAACGCCAGCAGCCCGCCGATTCCGCCGGCGCCATGCAGGCCGGATACGGACGAATTGCCGTTCAGGCCGGACAGGTCCAAACCCCACGTGAACTGCCTCAGCACCGTCGGATCGCCGCTGGTCGGCACGTTCAGTTCCTGGATCAGGTTCCAGCCGTCGTACACATAGCGCGTCCTGGATTGCGTCACCCAGGCGCTGCTGATGTACTTCTCGTGGTGCTTCTCGACGCGCCAACCCAGGTAATCGTACGTGTAGCGCCAACGCTCATCATTCGCCGCCGGTGAGTACGTCGTGCCCACCTCGTGCGCCGGATGCACCTCGATCAGCCGATTTTCGGCGTCCCACACGTACGTCTTGTACGCCGGCGACGAAGCCCCGCCGGCCAGCACATTCGCGAACGGATCGAGATCGAAATTGTTGAACACCCCGTCGCCGTTGAGATCGCCCCAGGTCTCGCGCGCGTCCCAGCAGGCCTGACACGGGCTGGGGGAGCCGCTCTCGCTCAGCGACGCAGCGACACAGTAATCGTGCGGCGCCTCCTCCTCTTCCGCATCCAATGCTGCTGCGACGAACGCGTTGATATCGAAATTGCTCACCACGTTGTCACAGTTCGCGTCGCCGAAGCTGACCATGCGGACCAGGTTGCCGTCGGCGTCGTAGTCGAAGTCGGTCGAGAAGGGCGCCGGGCCGCTGGTCTGCTGCGCCCGCGTGTACTGGTTCAGCTCATTCGACACGTACCCGGCCTCGCGCGCGATCCGCGGCGGGTCTTCCAGGTCGTCATAGTCATAGCGCGTCGAACTCACGCGGTTCCCGATCGCGTCGTACGCATAATCGAACCAGTTCGCCACGCTCGCCTCGGTCGTCCCTGGCGAACCGTGCGACGAAGTCAATTCATTGCGAGCATCATACGCGGAGGCCGCCACCCACATCCAGGTAGCGGCACACGGCATCGTCACGGCACCCGGCCTCAGCTCCTCGAATATCACGGGTATGCGAGTTACACTCAATGCACCTGCTTGGCACCGCATCTGTGTGCTATCCAGTGCCCCAGTAACGCTAGCGCGATTGCCACAATTGTGGCTACGATCCAGGTTGCGACGAACATCGGAAGTGCATAGATTAGAGAGAGCAGATAAGTGTTAGCCGCGACATACGAACCCACAAGTATTCGTGGCACAGTTGCCCCACTCGCAAACACGGCGCTCGCCCATAAGGCGTGGCGCCAATGATGACTAAATGCGCCAAGTCCTACCGGGACGGCCAGTAGTACGACCAGCCAAGCAGCGTTTCCATCGGGCCAGGATCGAACGGCATAGCCAAGGATAGAGATCGCTCCGCCCAGCGCCGCGACACAGGCCACCATCCAGTATCGCCGCCGCATCTGCCGTGCGGAGACCGAGTCGAAGGTGCTTGGGAGACAACGATCAAACGCCTCTCCACACTCCGGGCACCGCAAGATGGCCGCACGAAGATCATAGCCGCACTTTCGGCATACAATGTCAATGCGTTCTACCATTGATTGCACACCCAATTCCACCAACCGCAATAGGCGACACACTTAGCAAGTTGACTTGTCGGGCGTTCTGCGTAGATGTCGGCGACGGCATAGCATATCTCGTGGGCGGTGTCGTCATACATCCGAGCCGCGTACATGCAGGCCAAGCAGCCACGCACGCGGCGTGACCAAGGATCATCTCCCATGCACCAGCAAAAGCAGTTCGCACTAGGTTCTGTTTGACGGATCGAGGATTCGTAGACATCGCTGGATCATGGCGAGCGTGATCATGGCGAGGAAGTGTCGGGCGAGCTTCTCGAATCGGGTGGCGATGCGGCGGCAGTGTTTGAGCCAGCCGATGCAGCGTTCGACGACGTTTCGCCGGCGGTACTGGTCTTTGTCGAGCGGCAGCGTGGGCTGGTCGCTGCGGGTTGGGATGACGGCTTGGATGCGTCGCCGCCGCAGCCAAGCGCGGATGCGGCCGTAGCTGTAGCCTTTGTCGCCAGCGACGGCGTTGGGCGCCGCCGGCGTCGGATTCGGATGGTGTCGAGGAGCGTCTCGAATGACTTCGACTCGTGCGTTTGCCCCGCGGTCGCCAACGCCCCGAGCGGAACGCCGCGGCCGTCGGTCACCAGATGAAGTTTCGTGCCAAAGCCGCCGCGCGATCGTCCCAGAGCGTGGTCGGCCGGCCTGATTTCGCCCCTTTTACCGGCTCCGGCCGCAGCGGCGTGGGCGCGAATGTTCGAGCCGTCGACGTCGAAGACGCTCCAGTCGATGCGTCCGTCTTCGTCAAGCTGCACATGCAGGTGATGCAGCATGCGCTCGAACAGCCCGTCGCGCGTCCAGCGGCGGAAGCGATGGTAGACGCTCTGCCAGCGCCCGTAGCGTTCGGGCATGTCACGCCAGGGCGCTCCGCTGTTGAGCACCCAGAAGATGCCGTTGAGCGTGGTGCGGTGATCGTTCCAACGCCCGCCGCGATGTTGCTTCGGCAGCAGCGGCGCCAGCCGCTCGAAGCCCTCGTCCGACAACTCATAACGCCGGCCACGTGGCGCGCCGCCGCTTGTCGAGCCTCTTGCCATCGTCGACCTCCTTGTCGTCGACAACAGCATGCAACAGAAAACCACAACGCGCAACCCGTACAAATACCGAACAGCGATCCGTCAAACAGAACCTACGGCCGGAATATGTGTGATTCCGCGGGTAGTCGCAGTCGTCATGAGTTCGAGTGGCGGCCGTGTGGCAACCAGCGGCATCGCGAGAAGCGTCTAGACAAAGTTCGAAGTAGCTGCCTGCGTCGCGCATGCACGTCGCGTATCCAGGAGGGTCAATCATGTAAATCCACAGGCAGAGGCGCTTGTTGGTGTGATAATCACGCACACACTCGCCGGCGTGCTTGCGTGGGGGCGGCTGTGGTGGAAGGGCGCCGGATTCCAGGCCTCGGGCGTCGACTTTGATGACGGTATTATTATCGAAGGAAACATAGTCTCGCCCCGCGGTTATCATGCTCATCGGATCCCGACTAATCCACCGCCCCAGCCGCGGCGAGTAATACCGATATCCGTAGTAGTACAGGCCGGTCTCGGGGTCGAAGAACTTGGTCGAGAAGCGGAACGGGTTCGTGTCGGCGTACGTGCCGGACTTGGAGACGGTGTTGCCGTAAGGGTCGTACTCATACGTCGCAGCCATGCGGCCGGCGGCCCAGGCCATACCGCTTGCGCCTCCCGCGCCGGAGGCCCATTCGACCAGTTGCCCGACGTTGCCGTTGGCGTCATAACAGTAGGTGAAATTGCGATCGTCGCTGGTCGTCGTCGTGTTGTTCGTGTCAAGGACCGCCAGCAGCCCGCCGATGCCGCCCGCGCCATGCAGGCCGGATACGGACGAATTGCCGTTCAGGCCGGACAGGTCCAAACCCCACGTGAACTGCCTCAGCACCGTCGGATCGCCGCTGGTCGGCACGTTCAGTTCCTGGATCAGGTTCCAGCCGTCGTACACATAGCGCGTCCTGGATTGCGTCACCCAGGCGCTGCTGATGTACTTCTCATGGTGCTTCTCGACGCGCCGGCCCAGGTAATCATACGTGTACCGCCAGCGCTCATCATTCGCCGCCGGTGAGTACGTCGTGCCCACTCGTGCGCCGGATGCACTCGATCAGCCGATTTTCGGCGTCCCACACGTACGTCTTGTACGACGCCATCGACGGATTGCCCGTCAGGACGCTCACGAACGGGTCGTTGTCGAAGCTGTTGAACAGTCCGTCGCCGTTCATGTCGCCCCATGCCAGTCGCTGGTCCCAGCACGACCCGCCGGCGGTGTAGCCGCTCGGCGGCGTGGAACTCGTCGGATCGAGCAGCGCGGCCGCGAAGTTGTCGATATCGAAATTGTTCACAACGTTATCACAATTCGCATCGCCCACGCCGACCATGCGAATCAGATTGCCGTCGGCGTCGTAGTCCATCAGCGCGGCGAACGCGGCGCGCGCTCGCGACCGACCAGCGTACGAGTACTGATTCAGGGTGTTCGTCGTATAGGAGTGCCGCAGCTCCATTTCATACGCCGGATCAAGGTCCTCTGAATCCACTCGAACTCGGACGTTCCCAACGGCGTCGTGTCGGGCTCGACATACACGCGATTGCCGATCGCATCGTACTGGTACTTCCGCTTTGCGGCTGACTTCTCGGCGTCGGTCCCCGTCGAGCGCTCCTGCCCCGTCAACTCGTTACGATCATTGTACCCCCACGCATCCGTCTGCGAAGCGGAAAACGCCGCCCCCGTCCGCGCCACCCCGGTGCGGCGGGCCAGATCGTCGTTGGTGTAGTCGTACTTCGAGATGGTCGTGAGCGTGCTGTCGTCCACCCATTGATTCTCGATATGGTCGATCAGGTCACGCGTCGCTTCGTACTGCCGCGTCGTGCGGAGGATGACGTCGCCGTCGTAGCGAACCTCGATCTTTTCGACGAATTCGCTGTCCGTCAGGAACGAATACTTCACGCCCGGCTCGGTCCCCGCCGTCGGCAGGCCAGGCTCCGCCGTCGGCAGTCCAGGCCCGGTGATGCGCTCCAGCCGCCCGGTGGTCGAATGGTAGTGCCAGCCGGTTTCGTACTCGGTTGTCGAACCGACCGCGACGCTAAACCCGGTCGGCCGGCCGATCAGCACCGTCGGACCCGGCGTGCCGGTTGTGTACGCCCGCGTGAGCACGCGCGAGCCAAAAAACGCCGGCAGCGTCTCGGTCGTCGGCTGAAGCGCGGCATCATATGCGAGCGTCCGTGTGCCGGTCGCATCGACAACGGTCGTGAGCAGCCCCGAGCGCGAGTAGCCATACGACACGTCCGGCGTGCCGTCACCGTAATCGATCATCCCCAATTCGCCGGTGTTGTGGTTGCTGTAGCCCGACGGCGGCGTGAAGCCGCTGCTGTCGCCGTAGTAGCGATAGGTCGTGGTCAGCGGGCCGCCGCTGTACTGCCGTGCCCACGCCCGCGTGCGCATCCGGCCATTCGCGGTGTAGGTGTAATCGACGTACGTGTCGTCGTCGTACGTCTTGCGATTCAGCAGCCCCGTGCCCTCGTGAAACGTCCACGTGGTTTCTGACATGACGCCGGTAGGCGATGACGGCCACGCTGCACCGGTCCAGTCGCCGTTGTCGTCCGGCTGTGTCTGCCAGGTCTTCATCGACACCTGCTCGCCGAAGTCGTTGAAGCCGTACTCGACCGGCTGTGGCACGTCGCCCCAGGTGCGAGTGGTCTGACCGCGATCGTTGTAACCAAAGCGCGATTCGGCGTCGGTCGGCGAGTTCACGAGCTTAACGCGACCCAGGAAGGAGCCGGCCGTGCCGTGGTCGTTTACATCGTAATAGACGAACTCGGTGCGGTTCTCGTCCTCGTCCTCGGTCCAGTCCACGCGGCCGTTCGTGTCGTAGTGCGTCGTGGTCGTGTTGCCGCGCGCGTCGGTGACGGTGGTGGTGCGGCCGAGCGCATCGTAGCCGTAGGTCGCGACCAGGCCGTTGGCCGATCGGTCGGTCATCAGTCGATCACCGATGTAGGAGCGCTGCGCATCGTCGATCGCGCCGCCGTCGATGGCCGGGTAGTCGGTGGTCTCGATGCGCTCCGCCGCGTCGCGCTCGAGCGTCACGGTCGTGGTCGTCGCGTTGCCGTGAATGTCGATCGACACGGATTCGGCCGTGATGAACGGGCTGGTCGCGCTACCGGAAAAGCCCGTCAGCCGTGTGCGGGATTCGCTCAGCAGCGTCTCGTCGTCGTCGTCACCGGCGTAAACGTACGAGCGCGAGATCTGCCAAATCTCGCCGCCGACCGCTTCGTAGGCCGTGTGGCTGCGCGTAATGCGATCCGGGCCGCTCTCGTCGATCGTGGAGTCGCCGTCCACGTCGATGACGGTACGTTCAACATGGCCGAGGTCATCATGGTCGTACAGGATCGGCGCCTCGCCGGTGGAGGTGACGCTCGTCAATTGACCGTTTGTCGCGTAGGCGTAGTCCGTCGTCAGCGTGGTTGAACTGGTGGCGGAGAGCCAGCCGGGCCGCTCGATTCGGCGCACGCGGCCGGCCAGATCGCGCCAGGTTTTCTCGTGGCGGCTCGAAGAACTCGCGCCGGTCGTAACTTTGGTCCAGCTGCGCAGCGCATTGTCGCTGTCCGTGCCGTAGTCATAATTCGACTCGACCACGGCGCCGCCATGAGTGCGCTTCACGCGCCCATCACGGTAGTGCTCGGTGACGCGATCGCGCAACCCCGCGGTTCCCTGCGTGGCCGAAGCGGGGTACGCGTTGTAAACCGCTTCCAGCAACCCGGCGCCTTGTGATTCGTACTTGAAAAGAGTTTTCGTCGCCCCATCGCCGGTTCCATCCGTCACGGAGACCAGCCGCCCGGCCTTGTCCCACTTCCGGCTGCGAACCTGCGAGAGCGAACCGGCGGTCGTGGTCGCCGTCTCCTGTAGCGGCGACGAGTAATCGAATGCGGTTGTGATCGTCGCCTGGCCGGGGGCGCTGCGGACCATGCTGGTCACGCGGCCCAGCCCGTCGCGCGCCAGCACCATGCTGACGCCGGCGCTAGGCCCCGTTCGCAACACGGCGGCCACGGGGCCGCGTACGTAACGGGTAGGCGGTCCCGGCCGCCCGGAACGCGCCGGAGCGCGCTCTCGCCGCAGACTCGGACCTGGCGGCCGGCCGCATCAAGGAATTCTCGACATTCTCCGAATGCGAGTGGATTTCCGGGCAAACCCATGGCTTCATGTGTCTGTACGCACGGCGCGTACGAAACGGAGAAACGCGAATGACGACGAACGATGCAACGACGCCAAACGACGGGATCGACGCCAGCGAAGTGCTCGACACGCTGGTGATCAAGAAGGTGCAGCGCCGCACGAGCGCCGGCGGCGCTTGGGTAGTCGGCACGATCGCCGGGCACCGCTTCGACGCGCTGGTCTTCCCCGAGCCGGCGACCAACCGCGAATGGGAAGTCGGCGGCGACAGCCGCATCTCGAAGCTCTGGGTGCAGCGGATCAGCGACAAGGCGACGGTCTACAACTGGGATCGCGGCGCGGACATCGAGCCGACGACGGAACTGGCCAGCGTGATCGTCGACCTGCTTGCCGCCGGGCTCGCGGAAACCATCTTCGGCAACTAGCCACGGGAGAGCGCGATGAACGGACGAGACCTGCAGACGATTCTCGAGGGCCTGCTCGAATCCCTGAGCGAGCAGCACGTATGCGACGACGACTGTCGCGCGGGCGGGTGTGACCGAGACGTTGCCGACGACTGGAAGGACGAGATCGATGGCGACGGAGCGCTGGCCGATTGCCAGGTCACGACGTTCGAGGCCGGCGGATACCTGACACGCGACGCGGGCTTGGTGGTGCAGCTCGCGGACGGCAGCGAATTCCAGATCACGATCGTCCAGAGCCGGTACGCCGCCGCCGAGCGCGAATAGCGCCGAAACGCGGGCGCACCCCGCGTAGCCCGGGCGCTTGAGACCCGGGCCTGACGAGGCGAACCAAAGGAGAATGCCATGTCCAAGAAGAGCACGAAGAAGACGGCGAAGCAGACCAAGGGCACGAAAGCGGCGGCCACGCCGAAGGGCGCGGGAAAGCCGAAGGCGGAGCGCAAGCCCGCCGCCGACGCCAAGCCGAAGCGCGTCAGCGCGCTGGACGCCGCTGCAGAGGTCCTGCGGAAGGCTGGCAAGCCGATGCGCAGCCAGGAGATGATCGCCGCGATGGCCGAGCAGGGACTGTGGAGCAGCCCGAACGGGCGGACGCCGGCCTCGACGTTGTACGCGGCGGTGCTGAGAGAGCTCCGGGACAAGGGCGCGTCCTCGCGCTTTCGGAAGGTCGATCGCGGCCTGTTCGAGTACGCCGGCTAGATCACCGTACATTCGGCCCCCGCCCCCGACACCTCGGCCGCCGACGCCGGGGTGTCGCTTCGGCCGGTCGCCGCTTCGTTTCCGGCTACGAAACGATCGCTTTCTTGCGCAACCCCCTGTGAAACGAGTGTTTCTTGGGACGCCGCCGCCGGGGCCAGCGGCTCGGAGCCGGGCTAGGTTGACGCGGCCGAGTGCCGTATATACAATGGATGTACGTTGTATGACCAGGAGAACGGCCCTATGCTCAAGACGCTCACGAAACACGGAAACAGTTACGCGCTGATCATCGATCGCGCCATCCTCGAACTGCTCAAGATCACGCCAGAGACGCCGCTCGAGGTCAGCACCGACGGCAAGACGCTGACCATCGCGCCGGCCGCCGACCCCAAACGCCGCGCCCGCTTCGACGCGGCGCTCGACAAGACCAACCGTCGCTACGGCCGCGCGCTGAAGAAACTCGCGGAGTAGTGCGCGATGCAGCCGGAATTCCTCGAGCTCACTGAGGTGCTCTACATCCACGCCGACCAGATCGATCGCTACGGCGGCGATCCCTCCCTCCGTGACGCCGGCCTGCTGGAGTCGGCGCTTGCGATGCCGCGCGCGACATTCGGCGGAGAGTTCCTGCATCGCGACTTCTTCGAGATGGCCGCCGCCTACCTGTTCCACATCGTCCAGAACCATCCATTCGTGGACGGCAACAAACGGACGGGAACGGCGACTGCACTCGTGTTCCTCGAGATGAACGGCGTGGCGATCGACGCGGATGAGGACGAGTTGGTCGCGCTCGTCCTGGATGTTGCCCAGAGTCGCGCGGACAAGCCGCGCGTCGCGGAGTTCTTCCGCGTGAACAGCGAATAGCGCGCCGCTGATCACAATCACACCTCCGGCTTACCATGCCGCACCTCCGCCCGACCATCGCAGGCCGCGCCGCGGCTAACCATGCCGTGCCGCGCCTGGCCGGAGCGTGCGCGCCGGTCGCGATCCTCTGCCCGTTATGTACGCCGTAATGTGAGCGACGCGCTCGCTGACGGAGGGGAACAGACCTCTATCGTGGCTGCGATAGAATCAGCACAACTACCGCCACCAGATTTATCAGGAACGGTAGACGAGATGGAACAATGGGGCTTTGACGAGAATCACCTGCGGCACACCTGAGGTGCCGGGGTGCGGCAACGATACCAACCAGCGCGAGCAAAAGTGCAATGGCGACGGAGTAGCCGAAGGAAAACCCGGCGGCGTAGCTCTCGACTGTAAGCCGTCCATGTTTCGCTCGATCGATCCACAGCGCACAGAAGTTCCAAAGAATCAGCAGATCGACGACGCACAGCACCAACGCGATGATCCACGATAGGATGGCGCGCAATCTGCCGACTGGCCGCGCGCGACCAATGCGAGCGTACGGCAGAACGTCGTTCGGTTCCGTCAAGGCGCCCCACAGCCAGAGCACCCAGCGGGTGGCCGCGGAACGTGCTGTGGACCGTACTCGGGAATGTTGACGCCGGCTTGACGCGCACACTTGCGCATCCAATCGTCAGCTGGCCGCCCCGTACCTATGTCGCCGTGCGTCGCGTCGAAGTACTGGCGGCGGAACTTCGTCTTGTCCCAGTTTGCGGGCTCGCACTTGGCAAGCGGGAAGAGGGTCTCTCTCCTTCTGGGTGAGGCGCCGAAATACGTGCACCAACTCGTCCAATTGCGCTGTTGATCACCAATGGCAAGTGCGCAGTTCTGAACGCTCGGTGGAATCGATTCGGGGTGCGCCCTTGGGGTCATGTCGACAGGGTCATACAAGCCGAGAAAGTTGATCGTCGGGTAGCGTCGATCGCAACAGACCTCGCGCTCGGCGGATGGCCCTGAGGGACCTGTGCTTGTTATGGTGACTGGCCCAGTAAACTCGCGTACGGTCGTCGTCTGGCAGCAACACCCATGTTTCTCAAGATAGTCGACGACCATCAGCGCGCCGACTGCCCCACGACTCCATCCGACAATATTGATCTGTTCCGGCGGAGATTTTGAGCACATGTCCGAGCAGATTTGGCTGACGGTGTTGGCGACGCGCTCTGACAAACCATGACCGAATACAACGCCTGCGGACGCGTTGCCATATCCCCAATCGTCATCCGGCCCAGGCTGAACAAAGACGCCTTCTGGATCATCTTCACCAAAGTGCTGGGGATTGCACGGTCCGAGCGGGTTACCAGGGCCGGCATTCGTCCCCTCGATGACATACGTCTTCAAACCGAGCGGATCGGTGCGGTAGGTCACGTGGTTCTCTACGTACGCATAGAGATTCATTCCACCGCGCTCAAAGTACGGGTCACGGCTGATGAACTGTCCCGTCCCGGGGTGGAAGTGGGCCTGCGCACTCTCGACGAGTAGCAGCAGGGGGACGACGGCAAGTACGAACGGGAGGCTGTTTCTCGTTCTCATGTCGAGACCCTCATTGGCCGCAGCGAGACCGCGCACCATCATCATCACGGCCTTCTCGGCTGTCCAGGTCGCGGCGGCATGGGAATCACAGGTTCCGGCCGGCCGCCGTACATCGGGAGGAAACGCGTCGGGTCGTCCGACGACATCGCGCGCTGCCGGTACTGCATGAACGCCTGGCGTGCCATGTGCAGCGCCTCCGCCCCGGCAACGATCATCTGGTCTTTCTCGCGGATCGGCATCGGCACGTCGTTCATCGCCGTCAGCAGCGCAAAATGCGGCGAAAGCGCCGCCGGCATGAGCCGGTGCGCAGCTGAGTATGCCTCGGCGGCTTCCGGATAGCGCTGGTGCGCATGCAGGACGACACCGCGCGTGAGCAGAAACGTGGCCAGCTCTTCCTGCGGCGTCAGGGATTTCAGGAATTCTCCCGACGCCATCATCTTGTCAGTGATCGGGAACAGCCAAGAGCGATAGTAGGCATCGTCGGGGTAATCGACACCGCCATTACCCGCGCCGTCGATGTTGAAACGCTCCTTGCCGTCTTCCCAACGCATGAAGATGTGCTCTCTCGCCAGCGCCAGCTTTATCGGATAGCCGAGCCGCCGACCGATGGCCGTGTACAGCACTGGCAACGAGGCGCACGTCCCGCCGTTGTCGCTGCCGACCATGCCGTGGATAAACGAATCCTGCGACTTGCCGAAATCGACGTTGCGAACCTGCTCAAGGTTGTAATGGACGCCGCAATCCTCCTGGAGCACCTGCACGATGAACTCGGCCCGGAGGCGGGCCTCGGAGTGCTTGTAATGCTCGGCGTGTTGCGGGTCGTTCACACGGTAGAGGTGTCGCTCAGTCTCGAAATGAACCTTCGCGGCCCAATCATCGCGCTTCTTCAGCATGGCCGGGATGTCCATGCCCTCGGCGCCGGGCAGGTCTTTCGCGCACAGCAAGTTCATCAGTGCGAAATCGGTCTGCGCCAGTTCGTTCGGCGTCATCTTCAGCAGGTCGTAGTGCGAGCTCGGCAGCGCCCCGGAACGCCACGGCCGTTCGTAGTCGAGCTTCGCGTTGACGACGCCGGCGTAGGCGGGCTTGGTCGGCGAATTCCCCTTAAAGCGATCGGGTAGAAGCAGACCGGCAGCCGCGAGCGCCGCGCCACATGCGAACACGGTCACGTAGCGCGCGACGGATCGCCATCGGGCGCTGTTCGGCGGCAACGCCGGCGGTGCCTGTTCTTTCGGCTTGGGCGCCGCCCCATGATCATTGCGGCGTTTGTGCCGACGGGACATGAGCCGGATTGTCGCGCGCCGCGTCCCTGCGTCAAGCGGAATCCATAACCAGGCGGTCGCAATTTCGATACCTCGCATCGGGTTATGTCCAAGCCGACATAACCCGAGACTTTTCTTTCGCGACGACCGATCGGGTTATGGCAGCGCGAGACATGCCGCCTGTGCGGTTATGGAGCGCCGTTAACCCCGCGGTCGGCGACACGCAGAGACTCAGAGACTTCCGGCCGGACGGCGGTGCCATCGCGCTGGAGCGGGTCCGGTCACGTGAAGGAGACGCCTTTATCGAGAGACGCGGCGACGGGCAGCGCAGCCGTAAACCTTTGCGAATTCTTGCGATAGAAACGACAACGCCTAGGCGTCTCTGCCCGGGCGTCGTGCGTTAACTGGCGGGTCGCATCATTTCGATACGACCGTTCAAGTAGAGCGAACCGCACTCTCCTCGAAAAAAAGTCTCTACCTGTTGATAGAGACTTTTTCGAGTCCGTTTCCCTCCTGGGCTGCGGTATCGAAATTGCGACCGGCGGGTTATGTCCGGCAGCCCGCCCCGCCCAATCGCGTCGAAGTCCGCGATCCGTTTGATACGGCGTCGGTTGCCGCGACAATGGACGGTCGACTGGGCCGACGCTGCGAAACGGCTGCCTTGTAATCCCGGAAGAGTGGTGGACACATGAGCTCTGACAAAAAGTGGAAAGATGCGCTCCTCAGCTCTGGGCTACCCCTGGAAGCGACCGTCGCAGCATGTCTGGAACGCCATGGCGCTCATGTATTCGGTGAGTATGAGTTTCCGACGGTTAACCTAGATGGCGAACAGATGCTTCGCTCCGTGGACCTGCATGCCTATTGGGATCTGCCTGCCGTCGATCTGAACGTGGCTGTCGAGTGCAAGTACCGGCGCGATGGAGTCTGTTGGTTCTTCATGCCGCCAAAGCTGGCTAACAGCCCGTTGAACAACCGGCGTTTCGCTATGCGGCCTCCAGCTGGCGCGCGTCGGGCATGTCGAGCGGGGGTCTCCGGTTCCGACAGTGAAGCGGCGCGATGCGGATGACCAACCCGCGCCACAGACCCTTTGCGACGGCCAACAGCGCGCGCAGGCCGCGACGGCCCGGCCCTGCAGGCTCCGCGGCGTGCCGACCCCGAACAGCTTCCGCAGAATCACGCCCAGGTTGTACGCCGCCGCGTGAATCACGTAGCGCTTCGCCACGTTCTCCAACCCCGCAGCCAGCTTCGCCTCCGCCGCCGGTCTCGCAGGTGTGCGCGAAGCTGCGTTCGCAGAGCACACGCCGGAGCCGCTGGAGTCGTCGCCCCGGCGCCCATGAATTCGGCGGCGGTTGTTGCGGAAAGCCCGCTCCTGCTCCGCGGGCTTGTCGCCCCAGACACGCGACTGCGACTCATCCTTCTCGCTGATGTACGTGCGAATGCCCCACGCGGCACACTGCGCCAACGTTTCATTCTTGTGATACCCGCTGTCGGTCGCCAGATCGCGGAGTTCGCTCTTGCTGCCCGCCCGCATCAGATTCAGCTGCGCGCCGCCACCAGCGTCTGCGTCAGGCTCTCCGGATCGCTGCGGTCCCCGGCTGCACCGTCGCCGCCAGCAGCAGCTCGCTCTCCGGGTCCACTGCGTGCTCGGCCTTGTGCGCGATGTGCGTCGTGCCGTCCTTCATCTTCGCAATCCGGCCGTCCGGCTCGGTCGTCGACCGCCAGTCGTCATTCGAGAGCTTCTTGCCCTTGCGCTTCTGGTCGAACCTTTTCAGATCATCGTCGGTCGGATCTTCGATGCCCGCTTCTTTCGCCAGCCGCCGCAGGTACTGCCTGTAATCCTCGCCCGTATCCTTGCGGACGATGCTCTTGAGCCGCGCCGCATTGGCCTCCAGCAGCGTCGCATCCACGCCAACCGCCTGACCCTTCAGCAGCTTCCTGAGCTGCGCGATCCCAGCACGAACGCGAAGACCTCCTCGTGCACCTCCAGCGGCAGCCGCTTGCGAATGTTCGTCAGCGACGAATGGTCCGGCGTCGTCTCCGTCAGGCCGAATCCCAGGAAGCTCTTGAGTGAGTTCGAGTCCGCACACCGCCACGCGATCCCACGCTGGCTCTCCAGCCCCTCGAAGTAGCCGATCAGCAGCATCCGGAAGTACACCCCCGGCGGAATCCCCGGCCGGCCCTGCTCGGCGTAAAACGTCCGGCAGCGCTCCTCGACCCAGCGATCGAACTCCGCTTCACCCAACAGCTTGTTGAGCTGGTCGTAGAACGGATGACCCGGCCCCCGCGCCACCCTCGCAGCCGGAATCCACAGCTCTTCCTGCCGCTCGCCGCCACGCTGTCCCAACGCCATCACGCGTCCTCCTTGACACTTCCATTATCACACGGCCGGCAAGGGGTTTTTCAACGGGCTGCTAAGGAACAACGACTGCGGACGGGTGGCACGGACAAGTTGTACTCGACTTGTCCGTGGATTTCTGGTTCGAACGCTCCGGCCGGGTGCCGTGGCGACACGAACGGTGACGGCGCGGCCGCAGCGACGGCCGGTGCGTCGGCGCGAGGATGCGGGATGTCGGTTCGGGGATAGAATGCGAAGACGGGCCGGCGGGTTCAGCAAGCCGTGATTGAGTGGGCGACCGGCTCGCCGTGAAGTTGGCAACTTCTGTCGAGGGCGCGGTTCGTGCATGACGGCTGGAACCTGATCGCCGAGTACGACCCGGTGACGCTGGCCGGTGGCGATCCGACGGTGCTGCGGCAGTATACGTGGGGACTGGACCTGAGCGGGCAAGATGGTGACGCTTCTGTGTCCGGTCTGCATGGCGCGGGCGGGATCGGTGGTCTACTCGCCGTTCTCGATACGAACAACACAACGACGACCAGCGACGATCGCTCATACGCCTATCTCTACGATGCCAACGGCAACGTCGGGCAGCTTGTGGAATGGTCCTCCGGCGCGGGCGGCGCGAGTGGAATGGCCTGGGCAAGCGGCCGAATGGTTGCGACGTATGAGTACGACCCTTACGGCAACACCGTCTCCAAGTCCGGCACGTACGCCGACACGAACCTGTTCCGCTTCAGCACGAAGTTCCTCGATGCCGAAACGGGGCTGTACTACTACGGCTATCGCTACTACTCCCCGCGGTTGGGGAGATGGACCAGCCGGGATCCGTTGGAAGAGGTAGGCGGGAACAACCTGTATTGCCACACCCTGAATAGCTCACTCAACGCGGTTGATCCGGATGGCAGGCAATCCGCGTGCCAGCCCAATGGCTGCACTAGGTTCTGTCTGACGGATCAAGAACTCTCAGATACCTCAGCATGATTCCGAGCTGCACAAAGGCGAGGAAGTTCAGTCCGAGCTTTTCGTAGCGGGTTCCGAGCCGGCGGCATTCCTTGAGCCAGCCGACCGCCTGTTCGATGCGGCAGCGTTTGCGGTAGGTGCGTTTATCGAATCGCTCGCCGGCCGGCCGCGGCTGGTTGGCGCGATGCGGGATGACCGGCTCCACGCCGCAGCCAGTCAGGAACGTCCGCAGCGAGTCGTAGCTATAGCCTTTGTCGCCGGCCAGCTTGGCGGGCCAGCCGATGCGGCGTGGCCGGCGCACGCTGTGCATCACTTGGCAGAGTTGCGTCGCTTCGTGCGTCTGGCCCGCGGTGAGCGTGGCGCCGAGGATAAGGCCGTGGCCGTCAGTAACCAGGTGGAGCTTGGATCCCCATCCGCCGCGGCTGCGGCCCAGGCCGTGGTCGGCGGGTTCGAGCCCGTCGTGCGGGTGCTTTTTTTACGCGCGCCGGCGGCGGCCCGGCTGGCGCGAATGCTGGTGCCGTCCACCAGCCAGAGGTCCCAGTCGATCTTGCCCTGCTTGTCGAGGCGGATCTGCAACGCTTTGAGCACGCGTTCGAAGGTGCCGTCGCGGCGCCAGCGATTGAAGCGATGGTTGACGCTTTGCCATTTGCCGTAGCGTTCCGGCAGGTCGCGCCACGGCGCTCCAGAGCGCAGAATCCAGAGCATTCCGTTGAGCATGGTGCGATGATCGAGCCAGCGTCCGCCGCGGCCTTGCCGGGGAAAGAGGGCTGCGAGCATGCGCCATTGTTCATCAGTCAGTTCGTAGCGAGCCATCGTGTCCTCCATGACACGACGTATGCTGCGCGAAGCGAACAAAACGCGCAATACCTAACACGCGCCGTACTTGGCATCCGTCAGGCAGAACCTAGGCAGGCCGTGCGCACCGACCCGCCGGAGACGCGATCAAAGCGTGGGGGTTGACACGCACTTGAAAAGTGTTAACGTATTACGTAAACTATAACGGAGCCGAAGCCGATCATGGAAGTGAGCTTCGCCAGCCGGAGCATGCAGAAGGCTTGCTCGACCGAAAAAGACATGAAGAAGGCGTGGGGTGCCGCGATGGCCAAGAAGCTCCAGCAGCGATTGGCGGAGCTCGCAGCGGCCGATACGCTCGAGGTGATTTCGCGCCTCCCGCCTGCCCGCTGCCACGAATTGGCCGGGGACCGCAAGGGCCAGTTGTCGGTCGATTTGGTCCATCCGTATCGGCTGATCTTTGCACCGGATCACGATCCGCTGCCGGCAAAGCCCGACGGAGGGCTCGACCGGACGCAGGTGACCAAGATTCTCGTACTGGAGGTTTACGACCCGCATTGAGGTACACACGCCGCCACAGAGAGAGGACGCGTGTGCTGAGGACGGCGAGCCAAGCACGCCGGAGGAGAGCCAGCACATGATCAAGATGGGCAACAGACGGTACGCATACACGCCGGATTACGCCGTGGCGCCCGGTGCCACGCTTCAAGAGACGATCGACTCGTTGGGAATGACCCAGCGAGAACTCGCGGTGCGCACCGGGATGGCACCAAAGACGATCAACGAGATCATCAAAGGCAAGGCCGCTCTCACGCCCGACACCTCGGTGCTGTTGGAACGCGTGACCGGAGTGCCGTCCCGAATGTGGAACAACCTCGAGACGAACTATCGAGAACAGCTGGCGAAGATTGCGGATCGCGAGCGATTGGAGGCCGACCTCGCGTGGATGAAGACGATACCCACCAAGGAGCTCATCTCGCGCGGCACGATTGAACCGACCACTGACAAAGTGACGTTGCTCCACTCGGTTCTGAAGTTCTTCGGAGTGGGCAGCTCAGAGCAGTGGACGCAGGTCTGGATGCAGCCGGAGGCTGCGTATCGGAAATCGGAGCGGTTTGAGGCGCACCCCGGCGCGGTCGCAACTTGGTTGCGACTCGGCGAACTCGACGCCCAGAAAATCGACACGAAGCCGTACGACCGCGTGCGTTTCCAGAAGGCGCTCACGACAATCCGGTCGCTTACGATCCAATCTCCGGAAGTATTCGAGCCACGTATGCGCGAGGCGGCGGCAGAAGCCGGAGTCGCGGTCGTCTTCGTCCCCGAGCTCAAGAAGTGTCCAATTAGCGGTGTCGCACGTTGGCTGACACCCGACAAAGCACTGATTCAACTCAGCCTGCGATACAAGACCGAGGATCAGTTCTGGTTCTCGTTCTTCCACGAGGCTGGGCACATCATGAACGACCCCAAGAAATCAGTGTCCATCGACGACGGTAACGGACACGGAACCGACGAGCGGGAAGAGCGAGCGAACCGATTCGCGGCCGACATGATGATCCCGGCCGTCCATGCCTCACGATTGCAGACGCTCACGACGCAGCCCAAGGTCACGCAATTCGCCAAGGAGATCGGAATCGCTCCAGGAATCGTCGTTGGGCGCCTGCAACGCGAGGGCGTTCTCCCGTGGCCGAGCCCACTCAACTCGCTGAAGCGTCGATTCACTTGGAAAGATGAATGAGCGCTGCGTCGCACGACCTTGTTGTTCGTTTTGCTCGGGGGAACCGAACCTTCATGGTTCGGTTCGGACGAGGGAGCCGAACCTTAGCAGCCCGTTGAACAACCGGCGTTTCGCTATGCGGCCTCCAGCTGGCGCGCGTCGGGCATGTCGAGCGGGGGTCTCCGGTTCCGACAGTGAAGCGGCGCGATGCGGATGACCAACCCGCGCCACAGACCCTTTGCGACGGCCAACAGCGCGCGCGCAGGCCGCGACGGCCCGGCCCTGCAGGCTCCGCGGCGTGCCGACCCCGAACAACTTCCGCAGAATCACGCCCGGGTTGTACGCCGCCGCGTGAATCACGTAGCGCTTCGCCACGTTCTCCAACCCCGCAGCCAGCTTCGCCTCCCGCCGCCGGTCTCGCAGGTGTGCGCGAAGCTGCGTTCGCAGAGCACACGCCGGAGCCGCTGGAGTCGTCGCCCCGGCGCCCATGAATTCGGCGGCGGTTGTTGCGGAAAGCCCGCTCCTGCTCCGCGGGCTTGTCGCCCCAGACACGCGACTGCGACTCATCCTTCTCGCTGATGTACGTGCGAATGCCCCACGCGGCACACTGCGCCAACGTTTCATTCTTGTGATACCCGCTGTCGGTCGCCAGATCGCGGAGTTCGCTCTTGCTGCCCGCCCGCATCAGATTCAGCTGCGCCGCCACCAGCGTCTGCGTCAGGCTCTCCGGATCGCTGCGGTCCCCCGGCTGCACCGTCGCCGCCAGCAGCAGCTCGCTCTCCGTGTCCACTGCGTGCTCGGCCTTGTGCGCGATGTGCGTCGTGCCGTCCTTCATCTTCGCAATCCGGCCGTCCGGCTCGGTCGTCGACTGCCAGTCGTCATTCGAGAGCTTCTTGCCCTGCGCTTCTGGTCGAACCTTTTCAGATCATCGTCGGTCGGATCTTCGATGCCCGCTTCTTTCGCCAGCCGCCGCAGGTACTGCCTGTAATCCTCGCCCGTATCCTTGCGGACGATGCTCTTGAGCGCCGCATTGGCCTCCAGCAGCGTCGCATCCACGCCAACCGCCTGACCCTTCAGCAGCTTCTTGAGCGCGCGATCCCCAGCACGAACGCGAAGACCTCCTCGTGCACCTCCAGCGGCAGCCGCTTGCGAATGTTCGTCAGCGACGAATGGTCCGGCGTCGTCTCCGTCAGGCCGAATCCAGGAAGCTCTTGAGTGAGTTCGAGTCCGCACACCGCCACGCGATCCCACGCTGGCTCTCCAGCCCCTCGAAGTAGCCGATCAGCAGCATCCGGAAGTACACCCCGGCGGAATCCCCGGCCGGCCCTGCTCGGCGTAAAACGTCCGGCAGCGCTCCTCGACCCAGCGATCGAACTCCGCTTCACCCAACAGCTTGTTGAGCTGGTCGTAGAACGGATGACCCGGCCCCCGCGCCACCCTCGCAGCCGGAATCCACAGCTCTTCCTGCCGCTCGCCGCCACGCTGTCCCAACGCCATCACGCGTCCTCCTTGACACTTCCATTATCACACGGCCGGCAAGGGGTTTTTCAACGGGCTGTTAGGGGTTCGGTTCGGACGAGCGAAACGGAATCGAAAAAGTCTCTCCGGACGCGCGAGACTTTTTTTCGAAGAGAGTGCGTTTCCCTCTAGGTTCTGTTTGACGGATCGAGGATTCGTAGACATCGCTGGATCATGGCGAGCGTGATCATGGCGAGGAAGTGTCGGGCGAGCTTCTCGAATCGGGTGGCGATGCGGCGGCAGTGTTTGAGCCAGCCGATGCAGCGTTCGACGACGTTTCGCCGGCGGTACTGGTCTTTGTCGAGCGGCAGCGTGGGCTGGTCGCTGCGGGTTGGGATGACGGCTTGGATGCGTCGCCGCCGCAGCCAGCGCGGATGCGGCCGTAGCTGTAGCCTTTGTCGCCAGCGACGGCGTTGGGCCGCCGCCGGCGTCGGATTCGGATGGTGTCGAGGAGCGTCTCGAATGACTTCGACTCTCGTGCGCTTTGCCCCGCGGTCGCCAACGCCCCGAGCGGAACGCCGCGGCCGTCGGTCACCAGATGAAGTTTCGTGCCAAAGCCGCCGCGCGATCGTCCCAGGGCGTGGTCGGCCGGCTCGATTTCGCCCCTTTTTACCGGCTCCGGCCGCAGCGGCGTGGGCGCGAATGTTCGAGCCGTCGACGTCGAAGACGCTCCAGTCGATGCGTCCGTCTTCGTCAAGCTGCACATGCAGGTGATGCAGCATGCGCTCGAACAGCCCGTCGCGCGTCCAGCGGCGGAAGCGATGGTAGACGCTCTGCCAGCGCCCGTAGCGTTCGGGCATGTCACGCCGGGGCGCTCCGCTGTTGAGCACCCAGAAGATGCCGTTGAGCGTGGTGCGGTGATCGTTCCAACGCCCGCCGCGATGTTGCTTCGGCAGCAGCGGCGCCAGCCGCTCGAAGCCCTCGTCCGACAACTCATAACGCCGGCCACGTGGCGCGCCGCCGCTTGTCGAGCCTCTTGCCATCGTCGACCTCCTTGTCGTCGACAACAGCATGCAACAGAAAACCACAACGCGCAACCCGTACAAATACCGAACAGCGATCCGTCAAACAGAACCTAGTTGAAACGTCGTATTGAAATGATGCGACCCGCCAGTTAACGCGCAACGCCCGGGTCGAGAGACCTGGGCGGCAGCGGCGATCCGACGGTCCTGCGGAAGTACACGTGGGGATTGGATTTGAGCGGACTCAATGGCAACCCAAGCGTCGGCGGGCTGCACGGGTCGGGCGGCCCCGCCCGACCGATTTCGATGTCGGGTTCCCTCCCCTGATCCGAACCTTCATGGTTCGGTTTCGCTCAGGCGGGTGGTTCCAAAATGTCGGCGGGCCCCTGCTGGCGCGTCTGGATCGCCTGGACGAGGCCGAGAGCTGTTGGCGCGAAGTGCTCGATCAGCGCCGACGAGTCGTGGGCGACTTTCATCCGCATACGATCAACACGATCGCGAGCCTGGGAGAGTTGCTGCAGCGCCGCAGCCGGTGGGCCGAGGCCGAGTCGCTGCTGCGCGAAGCGCTGGACAAGCGCCTGCGCGTGTTCGGAGAAAGCCACGCGGTTACGATCGAATCGGGCCGCGCCCTTGCGGAGCTGCTCAACTCGCAAGGTCGCGCCGTGGAGGCCGACGCCTTGCCGCGCGGCGGCGACGATCGATAGGCCGCCGGGTCGGGAGAATGACGCAGTAACGCCGAGGTCGTACACAATTGCGCGCAGGCCGCGCAGTCGTCAATGCAACCGGTGGCGACCGATCGGCGGCGATTCCGGTGAGAGAGGGAGGCGCTGGCAACAAGCGGGCGCGTTGCGGGCGCAGCACCCGCTACGCCGAGACATCCAGATTTCCGCCCACCGTTCCGCCGTCTGGCTCTTTCGGGGGTTCGTCGTCGGCAGGCTCGTCGTGCGACTCGCCGCGGCCGGACGATCGCCCTTGGCCACCGCTGCCCTCGGCATCGGCGTAGACGGATCCATCCGCGCCGTCGTTGGAAACCGCCCCCTCGAGCTTTCGCGCAAATGCTGCCGGATCGACCCGTTCCGCCTCGCTGACCTCGCCGCGCTGGCGCTCTTCAGCCGCCCGCTTCGCGGCGGCCGGTGAGCCGAGAACCGACGTCAGCCAGTTCGGGGGCGGAATCGCGGACATTGCCCTCTTATCGGCATGTTGGCAGTGAGCGCTCCACCGCCGGCGGTTCGCCGGATGGTCAGGCGTTCTCGTCGACGCAGGGCGCGGCAGGGGGCTATTCCCCCGCTGCCAGCTCCGATTCAGCGCGATGCAGATCCTCCGGCGTGTCGATGTCCAGTCGCGCGCCGTCGAGCCGCACGGTTGTCATGCTCGTAGCATTGGCCTCGATAACGGCTTTCGCCCCGCGATCCCCTGCCAGCGCGCACAGGGCATCCCGGTGCCGCGCGTCGAACAGCGCCGGTGGCCCGACAACGCCGCACTCTGTGCCCACGATCGTGACGGAGGGGGGGCGGAGCGCGGACGCCAGCGCCCGCAGATGCCCGGCGGTGACCCCCGGCTGATCAACCAGAATCAGCAGTACGCTGGATTCCAAACCGGCCGCCCGCACACCGGTCCGGATCGATGTGCTCATCCCCTCAGCCCAATCCCGGTTCTCCACCACGCGGACGGCCAACTCGCGGATCTCCGCGCTCACCGCATCCGCCGCGGCGCCGACCACCACGATCACCGGCCCCAGTCCGCTGTCGAGCGCCGTCTGCACTGCTCTGCGGATGAGCGAAGCGCCGCCGATGCGTGCAAGTTGCTTCGGGTTTCCCAGGCGCGACGAGCCACCCGCGGCCAGCACGATCAGCGTGATCGGCGGTCGGGGCTCCGTAGCGGCGACGTTCATGAAGTCGATTGTGCCGGGCATGTGACGCTCGCGCGAGTCGCCTCGGTCGTCCCGGCAGGCGTGGGCGCGCACACCGATGTCATCTCATCCGCTGCGGGCGTGTGGATCGGCCGGTCCAGATCGCGCAGCGATTCCGCGCTGCGCCGATTCCTGACGGCGATGATCTCCGCAATGACGGCGGCCGCGATTTCTGATGGTGTCTCCGCGCCGAGGTCCAGCCCCACCGGCCCGTACAGCCGGGATCGCAATTCATCGGACAGCGCGATCCCGTGCTTCTGCAACTCCGCGCAGAGCGCCGCGGCGCGCGTCGCCGGCCCGAGCAGGCCGATGTACGTGACTTCGGTTGTCGCCCACTGCCGCAGCCAGGCCACGTCTGCGCTGAAATTGTGCGTCATCAGCAAGACCGCCGTTGATTCGTCCGCTTCCGCCAGCGCACGTGCGGCTCCGGCGTCGCCGGTAAAGACTTCGATTGCCCCTGCGGCGCGCGCTGCATCCATTCCGACCGCGCCGTCCGCACAGACAACCACCCGCCAGCCAACGTGCAGCCCGGCCGTGATCATCGCCGCCACGTCATAGCCCGAGCCGCAGATCACCAGCGTGGGCGGCGGGGCGATGCGCTCCAGGAAGAGGCCGACCCCCGATTCGTGTATGTAGCCGACCGTCGGCGTCGCCGGGCAAAGTGTGGCTATTCGCGATCGGGCGCCGTCGAGAATGCTCGGCGGCAGTTCGCCGCTCAGTTGCGTCCCGTCGGACGACAGCAGCGACCGCGTGCCGACGGGCACGGTTGCATCGGTTGCGTCGATTACTGTGACGGCAATCGTCATTTGCCGATGATCCAGCCGCTGGCCCACAACATCGAGCAGCGCGGCGGCGTCCTCACCGCGCTCCAGCAGCACCCACACGACACCCTGGCACCCCAGGCCGAATGCGAACGCGACGTCGTCATCGGCGGACGTGTCGAATCTCACTACCGCGGCTCTGCCGGGCTTCGTCCGCCACCACGCCTTGCGTCCGACCTCGCGCTCCAGGCAGCCGCCGCTGATCGCTCCGATGCGCTCGCCGTCGCGCACCAGCAGCATCCGAGCGCCGGGTCGGCGATAGGTCGATCCGGCGACTCGCACAACGGTTGCAAGAAGCGTCTCAGCCCCGCGCGCTCGCGCTGCCTGCCAGCCGCGGATGATCTGTGTCATTTCACCCATTCGCGCTACCATCCCGTGGAGACGCCGAAACCGTGCTGCAACGAGATCCTGCTCCCTGGCGTTCCCGCAAGCAGGCGGGGTGCCGCGTGCCGATTACACGACCCGAACGCGCCCCGGCCCGCCGCCGACCTCGCCGACGATGGCTGCGCAGGGCGTCTGGGCCGCACGCAACATCGAAAGCAGGGCGGGCGCATCGTCCGCCGCGACAGCCAGCAGCAGCCCGCCGGAAGTCTGCGCGTCCATCAGTACGCCAGCCAGCGCTTCCTCGACGCCCGTCTCCACCTCGAGTCGATCGCCGATGTGCGCTCGCGCCGCCGCGGACGCGCGGGTCAGCACACCCGCGCGCGCCATCTCCAGCGTGTGCGGCAGCAGGGGGGTGGCGCCGCTGTGCAACGTAATCGTCACGTCCGCTCCTTCGGCCATCTCAAACGCATGGCCGACCAGCCCGAAGCCGGTGACATCAGTGCAGGCGTGCACGCGCCGCAGCCCGACACCCGCATCCCGCGCCGCGCGATTGAGCGTTGTCATTACGCGCACTGCCTCGGTGAGTCCCGCTTCGGGCAGCTTGCCACTTTTGACTGCGCTGCACAGCAGTCCGCTGCCGAGCGGCTTGGTCAGGATCAGCACGTCGCCGGGGCGCGCGGTCGCGTTGGTCCAGATTCGATCCGGATGCACACGGCCGGTGACGGCCAGCCCATATTTCACCTCGGCGTCACGAACACTGTGTCCACCAACGATCACCGCGCCTGCCTCGCGCACCACGCTCGCGCCGCCGCGCAGGATTTCGGAGAGCACCTCGGCGGGCAACTGCTTGTCCGGGAAACCGACGATGTTCAGGCAGGTCAGCGGCTCGCCGCCCATCGCGTACACGTCCGAGAGCGCGTTCGCCGCCGCGATTCGCCCGAAGTCGAAGGGGTCGTCCACCAGCGGTGGAAAAAAGTCGACCGTCTGCACCAGCGCCAGCTCGTCCGAGAGACGAAACACCCCCGCGTCGTCGGCCGTTTCCGTACCGACGAGCAGATCAGGATGCGTCTGTGGTTCGAGTCGGCGCAGCACCTGCGCCGTGACTGCCTGCGGCAGCTTGCCGGCTCAACCGGCACACGAGGCGTACGCGGTTAGTCTCACCTTTCGCGCTTCGCTCATCGTGACCTCCTTTCCGGGAACTGCGGCTTGCCCGTCAGCACGTTGCGGCGGCGGCGCGCCGCGCTGAGAATCCGCCCACGCCGCTCGATCGCCCATTCCGCGACGGCGGGCGATGCCCGATGGAAGGACGCTCCGACCAATGGCCGGCCAGACGCTCTCGCAAGTCCGCGCACTGCTCGACGAAGCGGGGCTCGCACCGCGCCATCGCTATGGCCAGAATTTCCTGATCGACCTGAATCTTATGCGAAAGCTGCCCGCGCTGGCCGGTGTGCAGCCGGGCGACGTCGTACTGGAAGTGGGGCCGGGCACGGGGTCACTGACCGAGCTGTTGCTCGATGCAGGGGCGCGGGTTGTGGCGGTTGAGATCGATTTCGGCCTGGCCGGTTTGCTGCAGCAGCGGCTCGGCGGACATCCGGACTTCACGCTGGTGGTCGGTGATGCGCTCGATGGCAAGCACGCGCTGAATCCCACGATGCTCGAAGCACTGGCCGCCCGGCAGCGGCAATCGCCGGCCGCGTTGCGGCTGGCTGCCAACCTGCCGTACCAGATCGCCACGCCGCTGCTTATTGAACTGCTGCTGTGCGCGGATCCGCGATTCGATCGCCTCGTGTGCACGATCCAGCGCGAGGTGGGGGAGCGCTTCTGCGCCGAGCCGCGCCGCGCCGATTACGGCCCGGTGTCCGTCGTCGGCCAGAGCCTGGCCCGGGTTCACGTAGAAGCGACTCTGCCGGCCGCGGCGTTCTGGCCGCGCCCGAAAGTCGAGTCCGCCTTCGTCACCTTTGCGCCGCTGTCGCCGGATGAGCGGGATGTTCGCAATCCGCGCGATTTTGCCTCGTTTGTGCGGCTGCATTTTCAGCAGCGGCGCAAGACCCTGCGCGGCGCGGCACGCTCCGGACCCGACGCCGACGCGCTGCCGATCGCCTGCGACAGGTTGGGCATCAGTACGACGGCGCGGCCGGAGGAGTTGAGCCCCGCGCAGTGGCGGGCGCTCTATCGAGCGTGTCGTCCATGATCTGAAAGTGCCGGGCGATGAAAACCCGCACGAAGGCGGCGCTGGTCGAGTCCACATGTCCGCCGCGATACCCGTAGCGCTCATACTCGCGTCGCCACGGGATGTTCACCAGTTGCGGATGCTGCATGGCGAAACCCACCGCCCCGGCGCCGTGATCCATCAGCACGCCATCGATGGTGCCGAATATTTTCATCGGCCCCGTCAGAATCGAATCGTGCGGCGAGTAGTAATTGTAAATTCGCCCTTTCACCCGCTTGAGTGCATGGGTGAGGTCATAGCGGTGCCACAGGCTGCTTCCCAGCAACACCACGTTGTCCACGCGGTAACCCGGGCGCAGTTCTTCCAGTGCCCACACCGCAACGCCCGTTCCCGCCGACAGCCCGACCAGGTTGACCGGCCGCCCCGGAAATGCATCCGCGTAGGACTCGATCCGACGCGCCAAGCGCTTGCCCGCCAGTCGCGCGTTGAAGCGCAACGTCTGATCCAGGGCGGGGTTGAAGCCCAGCGTCCAGAAGATGGACGATACGTCGCCCTTCCATCCGGCTGACTCCAGCCCGGCCTTCACGCCGCGGTCGCCGCCGTCGATGTTGCCCGCGCCGGGGCAGTACACCGTCAGCCCATGTTCGGCGCGATGGGTCAGTGCGGAAGCGCATCCGCCGCTCCATGCTGCGGTTACGACGATCAGGCTCAGCGTCAGCGTGGCAATCTTGTTCATGGTTCCTGGCTCCTGCCTCCGAGACGGATGCAGACACGCCGCACCGGTTACAGGTAAGTGTCGGACCGCCGCGCATGCGTTGCAGAAATTTCGGGCGACCCGATTCAGGATGTGGGCGACGATCCCCCCTGCCGACTCACGCGCCCCCCCCCCGGGTGGCGCGCCAGTCCCCCCATTGTGCGGCCGTCCGACGCCGCGGGATCGCGGACGTTTCAGACGGATTTCCCCCTCAAACGGACCTTACTCGCGCGGCTCGGCGGCGTTTGCGCGGAACCCCGGTATCCGCACGTTTTCCGCCGGCTTGTCCACCGGATGCACGGCGAAGACCTCGACGCGCGCCACGTCCTCGAACGGGACAACGATCACGTACGCGCCGACCTGATAATTCTCATCCACCGGCAGACACTCGAACGCCAGCGCGCTGCTGGTGCCGATATCCGCCATTTCCTTCATCTCGTAGGTCAGCCCGTCCTTCATGTACAGGATGACGCGCGTTTCCAGCTCATCGTAGTAGCGCTGGTATTCCTTGGCCTGTTTGCCGTTGGCGGCCGGATCGACCGGGAACTTTTTCCGGGCACAGCGGCGCTTGGCCTCTTCGATCTGCATCCGCAGGCCCGCGCCGTGAAACCAGTCGTAGTTAAACATGATTCCCGCTCCGCACCGGGCGCAGACGCGCCGCTTGGCCCGCCGCAACCGGCCCTGATACCATCGACCGCATGACGCCGGCCGTGCACTCGCAAATCGTGAAACGCCTGGCGCGTTCCGTCGGCTTCGACCGCGTCGGCATCACGCATGCCGATCCGCTCGAGCGCAGCGCGTATTATAGGGAGTGGCTCGCCGCCGGGCGGCACGGGTCGATGGACTATCTCGCCCGCCGCACGGACCTCCGCGCCGACCCCGCGCAGCTTCTGCCGGGTGCTCGTTCAGTGGTCTGCGTGGCACTCAATTATTACGTCCCACAGGAGGGCGGAGCGCAATGGCGCCACGCGGGGGTGAGCGGCCTGACGCCCGTGCTGGGCGCTGGTGCACAGGGTTCCGCGGGTCCGGCGGGCACGGAGAATGAGCCGTCCGGCCGAGTCGCACGGTATGCGCGCGGGGACGACTATCACCAGGTGCTACATGAGATGCTGGCGGCGCTGATTGCCGCGATGCGGGATGAAATTGGCACGCCCTTCGACGCCCGCCCCTGTGTCGACACCGCCCCGATCATCGAGCGCGAACTGGCCGCCCGTGCGGGCATCGGATGGATCGGCAAGAACACGCTGGTCCTCGTTCCGCGGTTTGGCTCCTACGTGTTCCTCGGCGAGCTTGTCACATCGCTGGCGCTCGAACCGGATGCGGCTATCCCTGACCACTGTGGCAGTTGCACGCGCTGCCTTGAAGCCTGCCCCACATCGGCATTTCCCGAGCCTTACCGCATGGATGCCACGCGCTGCATCTCGTATCTCACGATCGAGCATCGTGGTGAGATCGACCCGGCGCTGGCCGCGCAGCTCGGGGATTGGCTGTATGGCTGCGACGTGTGCCAGGAAGTGTGCCCGCACAACAGCCGCGCGCCGATAGCGACCCACCCACGCGTGCTTTCGCAACGCTTGCCAGAGCGCGTGCCGCTGTCGCAGCTTCAGAACCTCGGCAGCGCCGCTTATCGCAGGCTGACCCACGGAACGGCGGCGCGGCGCGCGGGTCGTCGCAAGTGGCTCCGCAACGCGGCGATTGTTCGGCGCAATCTCGACGCACGCTGCGACAATTCGCGGCAGTCAGCCGCTACCGGCGCTATGCCGGCGGCCGCGCCGCCGCGAACACCGCCGCCACGCTGATCGCCGCCGTCTCCACCCGCAGCAGCTCCGAAGCAAGCCGCACCCCCAACGCGCCGGCGGCTACGCAAGCGCGCACCTCCTCCGTCGTCAGTCCGCCTTCCGGTCCGATGATGGCGACCACGCGCCGCGCGCGGCTCGACGCGGCGGCGTCGACCAGCCAGGTGTCCGCATCGGGGTCGCACACGATCAACGCCGGGCCGGCCTCCGGATGAGCCGGGGATTCTTCTCGGTCAGACAGCCCCGACCGTGGCCGCGGCGAAGGATGTAATGCCGCGAGCTCCTGAGTCAGCGTTCCACCGATCGCGATCTCCGGCAGGAACTTGCCCCCGCACTGCTTGCACGCCTCGATCGCGGTTCGTCGCAATTTGTCGAGATGCGTTTCGCGCGGCTCGACCACGGTGTGCGCGGTGCGGATGATTCGCAGTGACGAGACCCCCAGTTCGGCGCACTTTTCGGCCAGCCAGTCCAGCCGCGGAGCCTTGCATCCGCCCACCAACAGGGTCAGCCGGCGCGCCGGCGGCGGCGCGCTCTGCATTGTCGCCACGCGCACTGCGGCTCCCTTGGCGCGTTTCGATGACCCACGGGCGCCGAGGATGGTCAGCTCACCGTCGGAAAACCGCCCGCAGCCATCGAACAGGCGCACCACCGCGCCGGGCTCGAGCCGCATGACGTGTAGCGCGTGGTGAGCCTCGGCGGTCGACAGCTCGACCTCGCCGATGTGCAGGGATTCGACGTGAAATCGCGGAGGCTGGCGCATATCGGCGCATTGAAAGGCCGTCGGACGCGATTCGCCAGTGGCAGGGGAGCAGTGGTGCGCGAAGAATGCGGCGGCGGGAACGGCGATCAGGCCGGCGCGGCGGCGGCCGCCGTCTTCTCGGAGACGGTCTGGATCTTGGGAACGCCCGCGCCGGCGGCCGGCGCTTCGACGTGGAACTCCGGAACGATGTCCTTGAGGCGCTTTCGCAACTCTTCACGCGACAGCGCGTCAGACTCCGCCAGCGTGCGATCCACCCACGTCAGCAGGGCGTCCCAGTCGGGCGGGCGATTCCGCCAGATTCCGACCTTGGGGTGCGGGGTGCGCGCCACGTCTTCACCCTCGATGGAAAGCTCTTCATAGAGCTTCTCTCCGGGACGAACGCCGGAAAAGACGATCTCGATGTCCTCGCCGGGTCGCAGCCCGGAGAGCGTGATCAGGTCTCGCGCCAAGTCCAGAATCCGGACCGGCTCGCCCATGTCCAGGACGAAGATTTCGCCGCCGTGCCCCATTGACGCGGACTGCAGCACGAGCTGCGCCGCCTCGGGGATGGTCATGAAGAAGCGCACCATATCGGGGTGCGTCACCGTGACGGGGCCGCCGCGCCGGATCTGGTCCTTGAAGATCGGCACGACCGAGCCGGAAGAGCCGAGTACGTTGCCGAAGCGGACAGTGACGAATTGGGTGTTTCCCCGCGCATTGAGCCCCTGGATGTACATCTCGGCGACGCGCTTGGACGCGCCCATGATGCTGGTGGGGTTCACCGCCTTGTCGGTCGAGATCATCACGAACTTTTCACAGCCGTGCCGCACCGCGGCGTCGGCGATGATCCGCGTGCCGGCGACGTTGTTCTTGATGGCCTCGCCGGGGTTGTGCTCCATCATCGGCACATGCTTGTGCGCCGCGGCGTGGAAGACGGCGCTGGGCTTCTCGCGGGAGAAGATGTACTCCATGCGTCCGCGATCGGCGATGTCACCGATGTAGGGTGCGATGCTGATTTCGGGGTTGGCCGCCCGTAACTCGTTGTCGATCTCGAAGAGGTGCTGTTCGGCCTGCTCCACCAGCACCAGCCGTTGCGGACCGAACCGCACAATCTGCCGGCACATTTCCGAGCCGATCGATCCGCCGGCGCCGGTGACCATGATGGCGCGGTCGCGGATGAACTCGCGGATGCGGTTGTCATCAAGCTGGACCGGGGCGCGGCCAAGCAGGTCGTTGATGTCCACGTCGCGAATCTGGGAAACGCTGGCGCGCCCTGCGATCAGGTCCGCCATCGCCGGCAGCGTCTTGAAGCGGACGTTGGCCTCCTTGCAGAGGTCCACGACCCGGCGGATCTGCTTGGCTGTCGCCGAGGGCATGGCGATCAGCACCTCGTTGACGTCCTCCTCCTCGCAGAGCTCCTTCACCATCGCGATCGGGCCGAGCACCTCGACGCCGTGGATGCGGGCCTTGTGCTTGGCGGGATCGTCGTCGAGAAAGCCGACCAGCCGGTACTGCTCGACCGGCATGCGGAGGATCTCACGGACGGCGTTTTCGGCGGCATTGCCGGCGCCGAGGATCAGCAGGCGCGGGGCGGCGCCGTCGGCACTGGGGCGGATTTCCTCGTGGTACAGGCGCACAGCAATGCGCGTTCCGCAAACCAGCGCGATCGTGCCGGCGAAGTCCAGCACGAAAACGGAGTCGGGGAAGTCGTCCTGCGTGAACAGGTCGATGTCCAGCCCCACTGCGCGCGCATTGGCCAGCCCGAAGTAGACGACGAAAATCCCCGCAAAACTCAGCCAGGCGGCTTTCGAGACGTTGAACACGTCGCGCAAGCCGACGTATCGCCACCAGCCGCGATGCGCGCCGAGCAGCACGAAGAACGTCAGCTTGATGACAACCGCCGGCCCCAGCAGCGGCAGGAAGAACGGTTCGAACCAGCGATTGAACTGCTGAAAGTTGTAGGCCAGGCCGAACGCGAGAAACCACGACGCGGCAAACAGCCCGACGTGCAGCGCGACGTTCAGCGCCAGCCGGTGCGTGCGCGTCCAGAACGCCCAATCGCCTGGCGTGAGTTGTTTTTCAGTTTCCGTGCCCGGCGTCGTCACCCGTCTCCACCTGGTTCAACTGCCCCGTTCGCCCGACTCGCCAGCACGCCACTTCATGCGCTGGTCGAAGTCTACTTCGTTACCGTCCGCCGACCGGCGTTTCCGGCGCATCCTGCCCGGATGTGGCCCTGGTCGGTGCGGGAGCGGCGGGGGTTGACCGCGCGGCCGCCGCGGCCGCTTCCTCACGCCGCATGGCTTCGAGCAATCCTGCCGCCAGCGCCGACCGGAACACGGTCAGCGATTCGACCGGCGTTCGGTCCATCAGCGTGGACATTCGCTCGAGGGCAGCGCCGGCACGGCGGTCGTCGTTCAGGAGGAAGGAGCAATACGCCTCCAGCGCCGCCGCCTGAACGGATTCCGTCGCAAGCTGCCCGGCCTGCTGCAGTTCGCGCAGCTGCCTGCGCAGAAACTCCGGCGAGCCGAAGTACGGCGTGATATCGATGCGATCCACGAAGAACTCGGGGTTTCGCTTGAGCGCGTCGCGGAGGCTGTTAAGAGCATGCCAGTACTGCCCTCGGTGCATCGCGCCGTGCGCGATCAGCACGCTCGGAATCACCGCATCGGATTTCAGATTTCGCACGGACGCGAGCACGTCCATCGCGCGCGGCAGCAACTCCCCGTCGTCGTCCGTCATGTCGGTGGCGCGGCGGAACATGTCCAGCCCGCGCCAGGCCATGTCGCGCACCCGCGCCGTATTGGATTGAGACACCGCGTCGAACACGCGATAGTTCTCCGCCATACCGGCCGGGGCGCCGCTCCGAGGCTCGGTCTCCGCCGGTTGAAGCCGGAAAAACTGGTTGAACTCGCTGCCCTCGCTCGCGGCATACGGGAACTGCTTGATTTGCGGCCCGCTGCCGAAGTCCCAGCCGCCTTCGGGCGTGTCCATGCTGACCGCCAGGTCGAAGCCGGATAGCTGGGATATCGTTCGCGAATCCGGCGGGCGCCACGCGACGATCGCTCCGGAGGATAGGCGCGAGGTGCCGCTGGTCGAAATGCGCGAGTAGCCGCTCGGGCCGGGTCGAAAAGCGGGCGGAAGGATCGTCCCGCCCCCCACGCCGCGAAACCCACCTGCCGGCGCCAGATTCGCGCTGAAGTCCAGCCCGCCGCCCCCGCCTCCCCCACGGCGGCGGCCACCGATCTCCTGAAACCGCGTATTGTAGCCGCCGAGGCGACCGACTTCCTGCGAAGGGCTTCGCGACCCATAGGCTTGTGCGCCTACGGAAATGCTGCCTTGTTGCGCAAATGCGGCGGTCGTGGCCAGCAGCGATAACGCGGCCAGGGCAGCGAATCTGATCGTCATGGTTTGGCTCCGCTGCGCAGCGCGGGGGATGAGTACGCCTTGTTCCATGATACCCGAACCTATCGTCTGTTCGCGACCACGATCGGACCCGCGGCCGGCATTTGAGCGCGCGTGAATTCACGTGCTCACGTCGCTCGCGGATTGACCCGCCATCTGGCCGTCGCTACCGTTGTCTGGGGCGTGAGTTGCGCACGCCGAATTCCCGATTATCAAGCAACCGAGAGCGGTCCCAAATGAAGCTGCGAGCAGCCCTTCTCTCTCTTACGACGCTCACGGTCTTCGGGATCGGCGGCTGTCCGATTCCAGGCGTTGGCGACGGCGGAGCCAGCGGCGGGTCCGATAATTCAGGCGGAACCGGAGCGGGCCAGACCTCGCGCGGGGTTGCGGAGGTATTGGTGGCGATCTCCAGACCGGATCTCCGCAACGAGCTTGTCAGCGTCCAAGTAATTAATTTGTCTCAGTTTGCGTTTGATCTGGCGATCGTAATGGCGGCCGCGGACATTCCGGTTCGCGCCATCCGGCAGACGCTCCATGCGGGCCAGACCACGAGCATCCTCGGACCGGACGTGGTGGACGTCGTGACGGTGCTGGGAAGCGCGAAGGGGGCCGAAGGTCCGGATTCAAAGCTCGATATGCGGTTCATTCGCGATACACATTTCTCGCCGGGCGCACTGATTCAGATCACCATCCCCTCGGATTTCGGACGTGCCCAGCCGCAGCCCGACAAATCCCCCACGCCTGACCTCGTTGAACCGGATGCGGTCGATGTGCTTCCGGTGGACGAGTTCGACATCCTGCCGGTAGGTGACGGGCGGCGCGGGAGCGGCACAAATCCTGACGGCGGGAACTAACGCTCTGGTCACTCCGGCGGCGCGGCTCGTCGCGAGCGGTCGCCGATCTGAGGCGCGCGAAAAAGCGGCGTGACCGGCGAGATTCCCCGTCGGCCACGCCGCCCTGTCGTTCAACCCACCTGACCGAACTCGCCGGGTGCGCTCGCAGGTGAATCACCCGCGCACGCGCACCTGCGATCTCGCCCGCGCTACGGCTTTCTCAGCGACTCGAAGAGCGGCTGCTCCCCGGTGCTGGTGTCCAGCCGCTTCTTCGGGTTCTCCTCCGCCGGCACCAGTGTCGGGATCGGGCTTCGCCGGCGATCCTGTGGCTGCTCGACCGGGAACGGGCCGGCGCACGGCATGCATTCGACCGTGAGCACGTTGCCATTGATGAACCAGAACATGCCCGGCATGGATGCGCCCAGCGAGAAAATACGCGCGTCGAATCGATCCAGCACGATGTCGCCGCAGCGCGGCAGCGCGTCACGCGGGTTGAGGTTGGCCAGTGTCCAGGCCGTCCCGGTCGGATCCTCCAGCAGCAGCCGAACGCTCGGCGGGGGCGGTCCGCCGTGGAACACCGGCGACTGCACCTCGTAAAGGTCGACGGAGCCGGGGATGCCGAAGTTGGTGACCAGCGACTGCCCTGGGAAGAGCGATCCGCCGGAACTCGCCGGTCCCACGGTCAACTGATAGAAGACCAGTGTGTAGTACTCACCCGTCTGAGGATCACCGTTGTTGTCCGGTGCAGCAGTGTCGAACCAGTATGTGATCGACCACGGGTGCCCGACCTGCACATTGCCCCACGGTGCCGGGACCGGCACGTCGGCGTTGATCGACGTGACGATGCCGCTGAAAGTAATCTGCGACAGCGTGTTCGGGCACGGCGGCGGCGGGCAGGCGCAACGGCACAGATCGCCATCGATCACCAGCTCGCACGGCCGCACCTGTCCGCCACCGACGCACTGACTGGCGCAGAACGGCTCACCGGCTGAGTTGAACGATACATAGCACTCCGTGAACGGGTTGATGCAGTCGCATTCCTCGACCGCGAAGGACGGCACGCAGTCGTTGCACGGGCAGTCTTCCGGGACGTTGCAAATTGCCCCGGTGTCCGGGCAACGCATCACGCGGCGCACGACGACCGGGAGGCACTGCACCTCGGACGGAATGTCCGTGCAAGTGGTGCCGAGGCAGCCGAAGCCCTGCGGCGCGACGAAGCAGCGCTCGCGGTTCACAAAGTTACGGTTCAGGTAAAGATCGATGCCCTGTGGCCCGTTCACCGCGATCGGATACGACGCCGGCGCGGAGACCTGCGTGTAGCCGCCCGGCACGCTTTGTGAGGCGGTGTGGTTGCCGATGGGCAGGTTCGCGATGCGATAGAAGCCGTCGGCGTCCGTGACGGCGCTGCCCGGACCGGCATTGACCGTGATGCCAGCGTGCGGGATGTCGCCGATCGTGTCACCGTTGAGATCGATCATCACGCGGCCGCGCACCTCGCCGCGCGACGGCGACGCGAGCGTGGCACCATTGCAGTCGGTGCGGTTCTTGCTGTCGCTGCCGCGGCCGCCGTAGAGCTTGTCCGCATTACTGCAGCCGAACAGGCTGTCGTTGCCGCGGTTACCAAACAGGTAGTCCTTGTCCGATCCGTCGCCGCCGCTGCGGACTGTGTCGGCGCCCATGTTGCCGAAGGCGAAGTCGCCCGCGCCGTCGGTGACAATCGTGTCATCTCCGCGATTGCCGAAGATGAAGTCCTTCGCGCCCTGGCCGGAGAGCGTGTCGTTGGCTGCTCCGCCAAAGAGGAAGTCAGGGCTGCCGCCGCCGCGGATGGTGTCCGGGTCCTGGCCGCCGAAGACCATGTTGACGCCGCCGCCGCCAAAGATGTTGTCCGATCCGCGGTTGCCAAAGAGCAAATTCAGGCCGCCGCTGCCGATCAGCACGTCGTCGTGGTTGTTGCCGAACAGCACGTTCAGCCCTGCGCCGCCGGCCTGCACGATGTCGTTGCTGCCGTTGCCGAAGAGCACGCTCAGGCCTGCACCGGCTCGCACGCGGTCCTCGCCGCCGTTGCCGAACAGCACGTTCAGCCCAGCGCCGGCGGTGACGATGTCGTGCCCGGCGTTGCCGAAGGCGACGCACAGTCCGTTGGCGCCGTTGACCTCATCCTCGCCGGCGTTGCCGAAGAGCACGGCCAGCCCGCTGCCGGCGGTGACACGATCGTTGGCGCGCCCGCCGAAGGCCAGCGTCAGGCCGCCGCCGCCGGTGATGTCATCGCGCCCGCCGTTGCCGAAGAGCAGCGAGATGCCGAGGCCGGCGGTAACCACGTCGTCCTCTCGACCGCCGAAGGCCAGGTTCAGACCGAGACCGGCATTGACGTTGTCGCGGCCACGATTGCCGAACAGCACGTTGATGCCGTCGCCGGAGTTGACGATGTCGTCGTCGCGATTGCCGAAGCAGGCGTTGATCCCGCTGCCGGCGGTGATGGTGTCGTCGCCGGCGTTGCCGAAGAGCAGGTTGATGCCGTTCCCGGCGGTGATGGTGTCGTTGGCCTTGCCGCCGAAGACGAGGTTCAGCCCGTTGCCGGCGGAAATGACGTCGTCGCACGGTCCGCCGAATAGAAGGTCGATCTCGAACGGCGGAGCGGTTGGCGTGAGGATCCGGCCAAGGCTGTTGATCGCATCTTCGCCGTCCGCACCGAACATGATGTTGCCGAAGGCGATCGGCGTGGGAACGCCGCTGATCGGCACGACCAGGATTCCGCCGTGATCTGCGGTGAGGTCATCGTCACCGTCGCCACCGAAGACGAAGTCGATCCCGTTGTAAGCCTCAACGGTGTCGTTTCCGTCGCCGCAGAAAACCAGGTCCGCGGCTCCGCCGAAGCCAAGTGCTCCCAGCGTTGAGAGGATGGCGTCGAGTTGTGCATTCTCGCCGCTGCATGCGTAAGGATCGTCGGCGCCCTTGATCGTGTCGTTTCCGGGGCCGCCAAAGAGGATGTTCCCGAAGCCGAGGATCACGGCCTGTCCGCTCGTGATGTCGCCGATCACGATCAGCGAACCTTCGCTGCCCTCGAGGGTGTCGTCGCCGCCGGCGCCGAAGATCAGGTCGATTCCGGCCTGCGGGTCGTCGCCCGGTGTGAAGAAGTCGCCGCGTAGGAAGTCGTTGTTCGGCCCGCCGAAGAGCAGGTTCCCGAAGATCAGGCAGAAGTTCTGGTCCGGCAGTTCGATCTTTCCGCCGGAACCGCCGTAGATTTCATCCTCGCCCGTGCCGCCGAAGATCAGGTCGATCCCGCCGGTGGAGTCGTCGTCCTCTTCGGGGGCGCCTTCTTCATCGCCATGCAGCGTGTCATTGCCGCTCATGCCGAAGACCAGGTCGCCGAGATCGATGGTGAATGTCGTGTCGATTTCGAGCAGGTGGCCGTTGCCCGCCGTCACGGTGTCGTCCCCGGCGCCGCAGAAGATCAGATCGATGCCGTCGAGCGTGCCGATCGTGTCGTGCTGATCGCCGCCGAAGACCACGTTGCCGAGCTTGAGCTCGAAGTCAGGATCGCTCGAGTCGCCGATGCTCAGCAGTCCGCCGCCGTAGCCGAAGATCGTGTCGTCGCCGTTGCCGCCGAAGATCACGTCGATATCGTCGTCGTCGCGTTCGGCATCCTCGGAGTCGTCGTCGCCGTGCAGTTCGTCGTCTCCGTCGCGGCCGAAGATCAGGTCGCCCAGCGCCAGGCGGAACTCGTTGGAGCCGCTGCCGATTGTCAGCAGATCACCCTTACCTGCGACGATCATGTCGTCGCCATCGCCGCCGAAGAGCACGTCGATGCCGGCAAGCGTGCGAATCGTGTCATTCTGGTCGCCGCCGAAAATCAGGTTTCCGAGCTTCAGCTCGAAGTCCGGATCGCTGACGTCGCCGATGCTGAGGTCTCCGCCGCCGTAGCCGTGAATCTCGTCCTCGCCCGGCCCGCCGAAAACAAAGTCGATGTCGTCCAGCGACCGATCGGCGTCATTGGCGTCGTGGTCGCTGTGCACGGTGTCGTTGCCTTCACCCGCAAAGATCAGGTCGCCGAGGGCCAGGCGGAACTGGCTGGATCCGCTGCCGATGGTGAGTTGTGCGCCCTTGCGCGTCCGGATGCCGTCGTTTCCTTCGCCGCCGAAGACGACATCAAGGCCGTCGCGCGTGAAGATGAGGTCGTTTCCGCCGTTTCCAAATGCCAGGTTGCCGAACTGGAAGCTGAAGGAGTTGACCGTCAGCGTGCCGCCGTGGCTCAACTGCAGCGAGTCGTCGTCGCCGCCGCCCATGGCGAAGTCAATGCCCACCAGGTCCACGCCCACGGCGTTGCCGGACACGATCAGGTCGTCGCCGTCGCCGCCGAAGAACAGGTCGCCCAGTTCCACGGAGAGTCCGCCGCGCGTCAGCGTCTGACCGCCGCCGCCGAAGATGCAGTCCCGGCCGCTGTTTCCGATCAGGATGTCGATCTTGTCGCCGCCGTAGATTTCGTCGTTACCGCCGCCGCCGAAGATCAGGTCGTTACCGTCGCCCCCCAGCAGCTTGTCGGCTCCGCCGCTGCCGATGATGAGGTCGTTACCGTCGCCGCCTTCGATACGGTCCTTGCCAAGCGTGCCCACGAGGAAGTCGTTCCCCGGGCCGCCGATGATCGTGTTGGTGGTCTCCACCTCGCAGCCGATGTTGAGCGGGCCAAAGGCGACGTCGTCGCGCAGCAGCGGCGCCGCGACCACCATCAGTGCGTGCAGGTCCGCCAGGATCAGGTCCGCCTCGGCGCGAATCGCATCCGCCGGCGCCACGACCGACGCCGCCACCTGCGCCTCCAGCGCATTGGCCGCGGACTCCACTTCGTTCTGCCCGCGGGTGTGCATCGTGTCACCGCGCGTCTCAAGATCCAGCTCGACGCCCGCGACCCACTGCTCCCAGTCGGCGTTCATCGCATCGGCCGTCGCGTGGAGCGCATCCGCGTTGTTCACCAGGGCGTCGGCGTCTGTCTCCAGCAGCGAAACATTGGAGGTCGGATTCTCGTCATCGCCCAGGCCGTCGGCCAGCGCCTCGAGCGCGTCGCCGTCGGCCTCGATGCCGTCGGCCTCGACCTCGACCGCGTCAATCTTGGCCTCGGTATTGTCGGTGATGGATTCGAGCGACTCGATCCGGCGCTCGACTTCAGCGCAGATGGGCGAGAGACCGCTCGGATCCTGCAGCAACTCGTTGAATTCCGTCTCGGTCGGCTCCGGATCTTCCAGGCAGGAATCCGCCAGCGACTCGATCGTCAGCATGTGGCTGTTGAGCGTGTTCGTGAAAACCGTGATGGCGTCCCCGCTCTGTGTCTCCAGCCCCATCTTCGAGGCCTTGCCGTAGAGAATCTGCGCGCGGGCGAGCAGGTCCTGGCCGATCGGCAGCAGCAGTTCGAAATCGTCGACCATCACCTCAACGTTGGCGGTGAAGGCTTCCGCCTCGTCCGCCGTGACGGTCAGGTCGTCGGCCAGGAAGTTCTGCACGTAGTTCGCGATGCGCGAGTGGGCGTCCTGTACAGCCGCCGCGGTAGGTTGAACCAGCTCGCTCTCGATGTCGCGCACATACTGGGCGGTCGGCAGAACGAGGTCGTTCGCAGCGTCTCGCGCCGCCGTGGCCATGTTCTCGACCAGGCACGGTACCGTGCTGCAGCCGGAGGGCGATTCATCCAGCAGGTCGAGCACACGATCGATCAGGTCGGACGCCTGTTGCAGCGTCGCGATCATCGCCAGCGCGTCGTTGATCGACGTGACGTTCAGATTGATTCCGCCCAGGACGATGTCCTCGCCGCCGCCGCCGTCGATCTCGATGATCCACGAATCGGAGAGGATGCCCTCGGAGTCATCCATCACGATCAGGTCGTCGGAGTCGTCCGCATTCACGCGGATCGTGTGAAACGGCGTGGCGTTGTGGTCAAACGAGCAACTTGGCACGGCCGCGGTTGCAGGATCGTAAACCTCCACGATCGCCGGATCGCCTACGCTGATTCGCACGCGGATGCTGTCGGAACCCGCTGTGCCGTTGATCTCGAGCACGTTGGAATTCACGTCTGCCGTCAGTGTGCCGCAGGCGGTTCCCGCCCGCGCCGTGCTCGGCCCACCCACCATCACCGCCGCTGTTGCGATAGCGGCAGCCGCTGACATCATGCGAAGTGCACTGCCGCGACATGGCGTCGTCCGACGGACCATTCGGCCGCGCCGCCCTCGCAGCCCCAGCGCCAGTGCGCCGAGCAGCGCCGCCGTCACCGGCTCGGGCACGAGCCGAAACGCGACCGTGCCGTCCGGGTACGGATCGCCGTTCGGCTGCAGTGGGATATGAATGTTCCGCAACGTTAGCAGGTGCGTTCCCGCCGGGAGCGTAAAAGACGCCTTGCTGAACTCGGGCCGCGTCCAGGCGATGGCCGGGTTGGTGGTGTATGGGGCGTCGTCGAGCGGGCCGACGGCCGGGAAGAGGGCGCTCCAGTCCGGCATCGCCGGGGTCGCGCCCTGAAGGATCCCGTCCACGTACACCTCGTTGCGGTCGGAGACCACGAAGAGGTCGGTTACGTCGATCTGAACGGGGTTGGGAGAGCTGTAGGTGAACAGGGGGGCGTAGTAGTTTCCCTGCGACATCAACTCGTCCAGCACGATCCAGGTTCCATTGACCGGGACGTTGATCGCCGCCAGCGCCGGGCTTTCCAGGCTGCCTTGCGTGGTGCGAATCGGGACAGCCAACGTTGTAAGTGGAAATGCACACAGAACGATTGCGCACAGACTTCGCGAAGTCATCCTCGGGCCTCCTCAGGCTCCTCAGCCGAACCGGACATGAAATGACCGGCGCGCCTCCACGCTCCGGGCATCAGACACCGTACTTCGCCGACGGGGGCGTTGCAACGATCTTCTTAACACGATCCTAAAATTCGCGCTCGCATCCCGCGGCGGCGGCCCGATTATGGGGCGCGCTGCTCCAAGACCGTGTTTCGAGCGCGATTCTCCAGGTTGTGCGCGAAAAAAGTGCGCAGATTCGCAAATTGTCGCGCAGATTCACGGAGTTGAGCCGCTCCGGGGTGCCCCCGTGCCGACCCGGTCACCGGCCGGCCGGGCGGGCGTAGCGGCGCCGCGTCGTTCCCGATGGCATCGCCAGGACGCGGCGGCTGCGGACGCTCGGCGGAACGTGACCGGCCAGGTGCGGGCACTTGAGTGTCAGGCCGTCGGCCGAATAGACACCATCCGGCCGGATGCGATACGCGCTGATCAGGCAGTGGCAGCGCCCGATGGTCGTCTTGATGACGTTCGGCTTGCCCTCCCAGCCCTCGACGCTGGCGCCGCCGCTGCGGCCCGCCCGAGTGATGGCCAGGATCAGCGCCACCCGCGGGCGGTGGCCCAGCGCGCGCAGCTTGCGGCACCACTCAATGTTCACCTGTTGATCCGCGTCGCTGTAGCGCCAGCCGCCCTGTCGGCGCAGCTCGGAGAGGGAGCGGTAGGTATGGGTGTGGAAGTCGCCCAACAGGTGCCAGTAGGGGAACAGCTCCTCACCCATCGCCAGTTGCGTCGCCTCACTGCGTTCGTCGGCAAACACTTCGGATGGCCCGCACTTGGCCCGATGCTGGATGCAGACACGCTCTACGTTGTATTCCGCCAGCGAGATGCCCGCGCGTCCCGCCGTGGGCGCCGTTTGGCGCAACGAGCCAAACACGATGCCGTAAATCTCAGTCGACGGCTTTCCGCTCCCGGCCGGCACGAGATAGGCCTCCATGCCCGCCAGCAGCATGTCCTGCAATGCCAGTTCGCGGATCCAGACGCGCACGTCCTGGCGCGCTTCGTCCACGTCGTTCATCCATGCCGCGGGTTCCTCCATCTGGTCCTGCCCGTGCGCGAGCGGCACGTTCAGGTCACGCGCGAGGCGCTGAAAATACTCCCATTCGGCGGTTTCCACGCCATTCCGCGACAAAAGCGAATCGACGCCGCCGGCGTAGCGCGTGGATTCGTAAACCGAGCGCGCCAGCCCGTGCCCCTGCACAGCGTCGAGATGACGCGCGACGCGCGCGGTCAGCCCCACCGTGTTGGGAACCAGCCAAGGAATCTGCTCAAACCCGCCACTGCCGTTCAGCACGTGCAATAGCTCGAGCCAGAGCGTCCGGCGCAAGCCGTTTCCGATGGGACGAGGAGCGCCCGCCGTTTCGCGCAAGCGGGCATCCAGCCTCCGCAAGTCCTGCATGAAACCCTGGCTGCGCGGCTGAATGGACATGGGGCACCTCGATCCAATCCGGTTGCGATCCATCGGTGAGCGGGGGCGCCGCCGAAGAGGGGCGCAGCAGCCGACCGTCCTCGGCGGGGCTCGAACCCACAACCTTCGGCTCCGGAGGCCGACGCTCTGTCCAATTGAGCTACGAGGACTTTGGGCGTGCTGTTCAGATACTGCGGCGCATCAGAAGTCTAACCGCTGGCCCGCGCGCGTCAAGGAAAGGGGCGGCGGTGGGTCGCCGCACCGCGCAATTCCTGCATAGCCAACAGCCGGAACCTACCACAAGTTGACTAGTCTTTCTCTCAGGGGCACCATTAGTTGTGGTACCCGACTTGGGCGAGATTTCGCGGCGGGCACCTGCCCAGCGCGCAGCCGCTTGCCGGCTTCAGCGGCCATCGGAACGTGCGGCTACTGGCGGGGCGGGGGAATCGGAGGTGGGCGGCGATGCGGTCGGAAGACCGAGCTGTGACGCCGGGCCGGGGTGTGGGTCGGCGTCCGCCGGCGAAGGGGTTGGCACGGACGTGGTGTGCGCGAGCGCATCGGTGCGTCGCACCAGCTGGCCAGCGATTGCACCGGCTCGCTCGCGAAGCTTCTTCAGCATCCAACCGGCCCAGGCAAACTCGGTGGCGAGGATCGCCAGGCCGGCCGGGATTACGATCACGGCCGGGCCGGGCGCGACAATCATGATGATTCCCAGCAGCAGCACCGTGCCGCCGATGACAGCCACCGCGATCTTGCGAGCCGTTCGATAGACGGCCGTCGGGCCGGCGCGGACATAATCGATCACCCGCGCGAATCGTCCCTGATCACGGGTGTCCATCAATCGCTACGCTCCTCCCAGCGGTCCTCGGTCTGACGCGCCGTCATCGTGTGGCCGGAGTGCGCCGTGCGCTACCGCGCTGCGGCGCGCGAGGATCGATGCCAGCACGCCGACCGAGAGAATCACGGCGACCACGCCCAGCGTCACGTGCGCTGGAATCTTATAGTGGAAGATTGCGTCGGCCAGCATTTTCGACCCGACATACGCCAGGATGAAGGCCAGGCTCACTTTGAGGTAACGGAACTGGCGCAGCAGCACCGCCAGTGCAAAGTACAGCGACCGCAGCCCCAGAATCGCGAACACGTTCGACGTGAACACGATGAACGGCACCTTCGTGATGGCGAAAATCGCGGGGATCGAGTCAATCGCGAAGAGCACGTCGGTCGCTTCCACGACCAGCAGCGCGATGAACAGCGGCGTCATTGCCAGTCGCCCCGGCAGGTTGCTGCCGGCGGCGGGTGGCAGACGAATGAAAAAACGGCTGTCGTGATAGTCCGGCGTGACGGGGAAGAAGCGCCTTGCCAGTCGCACCAGTGGGTTGCGGTCCGGCTCAATCTCCTCCTCGCCGCTGCGGAGCATCTTGACCGCCGACCAGATCAGGATCAGACCGAACAGCACCAGCACGAAATGGAACTGCACCAGCCAGGCCCCAATGCCGATCATCGCGCCGCGCATCACCAGCGCGCCAAGAATTCCCCAGAACAGCACGCGATGCTGATACAGCGCCGGAACGCGGAAGTACTCGAAGATGAGCGCAATGACGAAGATGTTGTCGAGCGAGAGCGAGTATTCGATCAGCCAGCCGGTGAAGAACTCGGTAGCGGCCTGCAGGCCGCCGCCGGGCAGCGGTTCGACGCCGAACCATTGGCGCTCGTAGAGAAAGTAGACGAAGACGTTAAAGAGCAGGGCGAGCACGATGCACACGCCCGTCCAGGTCAGCGCTTCGCGCGCGTGCACGACATGTGCCTTGCGGTTCAGCACTCCCAAGTCAATCGCCAGCATCGTCACCACGAAGATGACGAACCCGCACCACAACAGCACAGTCATTTACTGTCCATCCCGGATGTGCGCGAGCGCACGGCGCTGCGCGGTGACCTCTTGATCGCGGTTGAGCCGGGCGCCGCATCCGGCGACGTTGCGGCTGCGCGGAGTCGGGGGATGGTAGCGGCGAGCGAGTCGCTCCGGGGGCGTGGGTTTGCGCGATTCCAATCAACGGCTCGGATTGGAATCGGTGCAGCGACACGGCGACCCCAGCGGCGGACTCCGGGGGGAAAAGGCTGTTCCGGCCGCTGCGTGATAGTCGCCTGCGGCCCGATTGGGTAGATTCAGTGGGCCTCGGGGCCCATAGCTCAGTTGGTTAGAGCGGCGGACTCATAATCTGCTGGTCGCTGGTTCGAGTCCAGCTGGGCCCAATCGTGCATGCAGCGCGGCTATCCGCGGGTGAGCATCGCGGCGGCGGCTGTTCCACCGCTCTGCCGGCAGCGGCCCCTGGACGCCCGGGGGCCGCCACGCGCGGTACCGCCGCCGAACCAGTCCGCCGGGCCCCTTCCGGCGATTATCCCGGGTCGCGCGCCTCCAATCATCCCCCGACCAGCAACTGCACGAACGGGTCGATGTCGAAGTTTGTCACCGCACCGTCGCCGTCGACGTCCGCGTTCAGAATGTCGCACCCGGGGTAGAGCGCGACGTATCCCGCGGGGTCGATCAGAGCCAGGACGAACGCGTCGATATCGAAGTTATTGAGCGAGTTGTCGCAATTGAGGTCGCCCGGGCCGGCGCCGGCGGCTGCAACCGTGATGAAGGCCGGGTAGCTGCCCACCGCTCCGCAGACGTTCGTCACCGTGCACTCGTAGCGGCCCGCGGTGGCAGAGGACGCGGTGAAGCTGTAGGTGGGGGCGGTTGCACCGTTTATGCGCAGTCCGCCGCGGAGCCACTGGTAGCTGAGTGCGCCGCCGCCGGTCACGCCGACGCTCAGCATCACGTTCGTTCCCGACGGCACGCTCTGCGACTGCGGCCGCTGAATGATCCGCACCGGCTCGATTCCCGACCCAGGTTCACAGTCCGTCAGCGTCTGCACAAAAATGTTGTCAAACGCCGTTCCGGCGGCCACGGCGTCGAGCAGGCCGATCCGGCCGGCAGGGAAGTCGGGGGTGACCAGCGTGGTGGTGGGCGTGGGCGAGTCATTTGCCCAGGCGGTATAGGTGTTGCCGCGCACCTCGATTCGCAGGTGCAGCGTCTGGCCGGCGGCGTACACGCTCTGCGCGATGTTCTGTGCACCGCCGTAGCCGCCGCCGTAGCTGCGATACCAATAGAGGTCGCCGGCTCCCCAAGGCCACGTGTCGCCGAAGGTCAGCGCGACACCGCGCGGGTAGAGGAATGCGGACGTGAATTCACTCCGCAGCCAGATCGCGCCGTTGATGTCGAAGTTCAGATGCGAGGCCTGCACCACGTCCAGCTCGACCATGAAATCGGTTTGCGGCAGGCGGAATGCACTGTAGGAGCCGGGGTAGACGGTGGGACTGCCTGCTTCATACGCGCCGTCCACCACGGCCCAGTTTCCGCGGTCGTTGCTCCACCAGTCACTGACGTCCGACGGCGCACTGAACCCGTTGAGGTACGGCGGCGTGGAGAGCCGGATGACGTTGCTGAAGACGGTGTTGGTCGCGTTGGAGACGCGCACCTGGTAAAAGTCCGAGTGAATCAGTTCGGTCGGTGAAATCATCAGCGTCGGCGTAGTGGTGCCGGAGATCGGTCCCCCATCGGCCGAAAACGGAGCAAACAGGCCGCCGACGTTTCGTCCCCATTGATAGTTGATGGGCGGTTCGCCGACAGCGTCGACGTGGAATCTCGCGGTGGCATTTCCTGCGACCAGTTGGCTTTCGATGATCGCGGGAATCCGGGCGCCCGGCGCAATCGCCAGCACGTGACTTGAACCCGCGCTCACCCGCACACCCGCACCGACCCGCGCATCTACTGGCGCCGGCAGGTAGCCCTCGTTCGTGGTCGGGTTCGGGCGGCATAGCTGGCCGGCATAGTTCGACCCGCCGGTCCAGATCGTGCCGTCATTCGCGATGTACGCGGTCATGGATTCGCCCGCTGAAATATCGCGAACTGCGCCGACGTTGACGACCTGCGCGGGAGTTGGGATGTTCGTGAGCGGGCCGTTGGTGCCAAGCTGATAGCTGCCGTTCGCGCCCCAGGCCCATGCCTGCCCGTTGGCCAGTCGTGCAACGCTGTGGTAATCGCCGGCGGACATGCCCGCGACGTTTGCCAGCCCCACGACCTGCACGAAGCGGTTGCGCGATACAAGCGTGCCATCGCCAAGCTGCCCGTACTGGTTCCAGCCGCAGGCCCAGAGCGTGCCGTCGGTGCGCAGTGCAAGCGTATGGCTGTGGCCGCAGTCCACGGCCACCACGTCGCTGAGGTCAGTCACTCGCACCGGAAGCTGTGAACTGCCGCCGTTATAGCCCTGGCCCAGTTCGCCGAATGCGTTCGAGCCCCACATCCAGAGCGAACCGTCGCTGGTCACGGCGGCCGAGTGGTAGCGGCCCATGGCAATGTCCACGACACAATCGAGGTTCACCTGTCCGGGATTCAGCGTGAAGCCGCTCGGCTGGGAGTACCCAAGATGTCCCGTGTAGTTGCTGCCCCAGGTCCAGACGTGACCGCGCGCGTCGAGGGCCATGCTGGTCTGCCAGCCATCCGTAGCGATGTCCACTACATCCGTCAGGAAGTTCACACGAACCGGCGTCGCGCTGGTGCTGCCTGTGCCGTTTCCCAGGTACGTGTTTCCCCAGCACCAGGCCGAGCCGTCGGCCAGGATCGCCGCGCTGCGGAAGTAACCAGCCACGACCTTGACGGCGTTGGTCAGATCGATGACTTCAGCGGGATTTACGTCGGACGCGGGCACGGCTGAGCCGCGCCCCAACTGCCCGTTTTCGTTACGCCCCCAGCCGGCGATGCGGTGCCCCGGGCCGGCATTTCCGAACACGTGCACGTGCATCACCGCGGATGTAACGGTCTGTGATGCGTTTGTATCGCACGGATTCGGCGTGCCGTCGCAGGATCGAATGACGAATGTGTATCGCCCGGCGTCGCCGACCTGCGCGTTGGCTATCGTGAGCGTTTCCGTGTCCGCGCCGCTGATGCGACCGCCGTTGGCGACATCCACCCCGTCGCGCTGCCAGCGCATGCAGGTCGAGTAGCGCGAGGCGTTCGTCTGCACCTGCAGCGTGATGGTGTCGCCGATTCCCACCGTGCTGCAGCCGCTGGTGTCCTGGATTGCGATCGTCGGGATCGGCCAGCCGGCGACGTAGGCCGGTGAAACCGCCGCGGCCGTGCTGCGAAGGTCGAATTCCAAGTGCGGATAAGCGGCTCGGAAGGCGGTCATGAACTCCATCACGCGCACCGGCCGGGCCTGCCGAACGACAACGAGGATTTCATCCGGGCCCATCTCGATCGAATCCTGCGGACAACTCGTCTGGCCGGGATCCTGCGGCGGGTCCTCGATGTCCTGTAGAAGCGCGGCGATGAACCCTTCGGTGGTCAGCGCGTTGTGCGCCGCGCCGTCGCAACAGGTTCCGGTGGTCTCGTGCATCCATCGTCCGTCTGTGATCGAAAACGGGGCGGGACCGCCATACCGGGCGACCCATTGGCGCTGCACCACGCCCGCCAGCCAGTCGGGAAACCCTTCGTTCCATGCGTCGTGGTCGGTCTCGGCACACCAGATGCAGTGCCCGCCTCCGCCGATACAGGCCTCCATCCCGCAGTTGCCCACATTCGGATCGTCGCAGAACCCGTTGCAGTAGTCGGGGTCGAGCGGGTCGGTCCAGATGAAGAGCAGGTGGTGGCCCCATTCGTGAATCTGCGTGCCTTCGTTCCACTGCTCATCCGGTCCGATGTGGATTTCCTGCTGACTGGATGAATAAAACGCGCCGTTGTTGTCCTGCCAGACGACGATGACCTGAGGAATGTAGTGGCCGTTGTGTTCCAGCACGAAGCGGTGCGATCGCATGATGCTGTTGTGAATGTGCACAGCCGTGTAGTCGCCGCCGAAGGCCGGGCGGATGTTGCCGAAGTTGAGATCGTTCCCGGTGTAGTCCTCATACAGTTGCGAGTCCTCGGTGCTCCAGGCGTATGTGTCTTCGCCGGCGTCGTCATTACGGACGATCGCGACACCGGTTTCGCAGTCGAAGTGGATGTAGATGTCGGGATCGTCGCAGCCGGAGATGTCGCAGTCATCCCAGCAGATCGTCACGTCGAAGTAGCCGTTGGTGTCGGTGTAGCTCTCGAACATCAGCTCGTCCGGTCCGGTATCCTCGTCCATGATCCGGAAGTGCAGGCCGTCCGCGCCGATCGTCTGCCCGTCAAATCGCACGTACTCGAACCGTCCGCGTACGCGGATCAACCGATCGTCGCAGCCGGCGATTCCGCCTTGCGGGATTGTGGTTGGGGCGGATGTCGCGCTGTCCGGGGGGTCTACGCGGACGACCGGTCGCGGGCGGCCGATCTGTGCCATGTGCTTCTCGTGAAGGCTGAACCGCTTCTGCGCCATTTCTCCGTCAACGATGGCGCGCACTTCGAGCTTCTGGTCCGCGTCCAACGCCAGCGCCTCAAAGGGCACCTCCACGGCCTCCCGCGGTCGCAGTACAACCGGCGTGGCCAACTTCACCTCCACCGGCTGCCAGCCGTTGCCGCCAACCTCGACACGCTCGAGGATGCCGCCGCGGGGAGCCGTCACCTCCAGCACCCCGGAGTATGTTTCGCCCGTTCGAGCCGGCGTCAGCCCGTCGGTTTTTATCCGTATCTTCACGGGATTCCGAACGTCGGCCTGGGTGGTGCAAGCCGCCCCAATGCCGAGAACAACCAGGGCGACATTCATCCAGGTGCGCATGCGGAGCATGGCGGAACTCCTTGTCCCGTTCGGAACCGGTCGGTCGGCTGCCGCCGGGCCGGTCGCTCGCGGGACCAGCGGATCGCTCGCGGCTCGCTCGAAGCCGCTACGGTTACTGCGGGCGCTGGCGTCCCGCACTCACGCGGTTTTTCTGGCAGTTGCGGCCGGCCGGCTCTATAGTGGGTCGGGGCGGCGTCGGGATCGCGATGTCGTGAATGATTCAGTTGGTAATCTGGTCCGATGCGCGGTCGGCGGCGACAAGGACGCGCTGGGCGAACTGCTCTTGCGTTTTGGGCCGGACGTCGAGCGGGGCTTGTTCATCAGCGCGACCTGGCGCGGCATGGTGGACGCTGCCGACGTGATGCAAATCACGTACATCGAAGCGTTTGGGCAAATTTCACGGTTTGATCCAGCCCGTCCTGAGGCGTTCGGCGCTTGGCTTCGGCGGATCGCCGAGAACAATCTGCGCGATGCAATTCGCAGCCTGGAAGCCAGAAAAAATCCACCGCCGCGCATGCAACTGGATGCATACGGCGGCGATTCATGCGCGGCGCTGTTTGACGTGTTGACGGCTGGTACGGGCACGCCCAGCCAGGCGGTTCGGCGCAACGAAGCCGGTACGCGGCTGCGTGAGGCGCTGCGGCTGTTGCCGCCGGACTACGCCCGCGCGGTGCAGCTCTACGACCTGGACCTACGGTCGATCGACGAGGTCGCGGCGGAGCTGAACCGTTCGCACGGCGCGATCTACATGCTGCGCAGTCGTGGTTTCGAGCGCCTGCGCGAATTACTCGGATCCCCGTCGCATTATTTTGAATCGAGGTCGTGAGTGCCGGCCGTTCGCGGCCGCAGTTAGAAACAGAATCGCCGCGATTGTATCGGCGCTGGCGGCAGGACAATGAACACAGCTGGTGCGAAAGAATCGGGGCATCGAGCCTGGATCGCGCACGCCCGGCAGCAGTCGGACACGGCCGATCGGCACGCCGGCGCGGCGCGCGCCGCGGACCGGGCTGAATTATCGTCGGTCCTGTCCGCCGCCGTTCTGGATGGGTACAGCATTGAGCGCGAAATTCATCGCGGTGGACAGGGGGTCGTGTATCGCGCGTTGCAGCGAAGCACGAATCGCGCGGTCGCCATCAAAGTCCTGCGGGAGGGTCCGCTGGCCACGCCCGCGGAGCGTGCACGCTTCGAGCGCGAGGGGCATATCCTGGGCCGCATCCGCCATCCGGCCATCGTCACGGTTCATGACAGCGGCCATGCCGCCGGTCACTACTACCTGGTCATGGACTACATCGAGGGCCAGCCGCTGGATGTGCACGTCGCGTCCTCGGGCCGCCGCATCCGGGCGACGCTGCACCTGTTTCTGCGAATCTGCGAAGCGGTCAGCGCCGCCCATCTGCGCGGTGTGATGCATCGTGACCTCAAGCCAAGCAACATTCTCGTGGACGCGGAGGGTGCGCCGCACGTTCTTGATTTCGGCTTGGCCAAGCTGGCCGACTCCGTCACGCCCGGCGAGGACCACTCCGACGCTACGCTCACCGGGCAATTCATCGGCTCGCTGCCCTGGTCCAGCCCGGAGCAGGCCGCGGGCCAGGACATCGACATTCGCACCGACGTCTATTCGCTCGGGGTGTTGCTCTATCAACTGCTTACCGGAGCGTTTCCCTATCCGGTGACGGGGCCAGTTGCAGACATTCTGCAACGTGTGCGTTCGCACCCACCGCAACGCCCCCGCGCGTTGCGTCGAGAGATTGGCGACGAAGTGGAGACCATTCTCCTCACGTGCCTCCAGAAGGATCCGATGCGCCGCTATCAATCCGCGGGCGAGTTGGCGCGGGACATCTCTCACTACCTGGCGGGCGAGCCGATCGTAGCCAAGCGCGACAGCAGTTGGTACATGCTTCGAAAGGGCCTGCGCCGTCATCGTCTGCCGGTCGGAGTGGCTGCCGCTTTTATGCTGACACTGGCGGTCTTTGGTGTCTCGATGGCGTCGGCGCGGCTGCGCGCCGAGCGCGAGGCGGATAAAGCCCAGCGGGTGCTGGCATTCGTCCGGAACATGCTGGCCGGCATCGACGTGGACATCTCCGGCACAGACGAACTGACGGTGCACGAAGTGCTGGACCACGCCGCGGCCCGGGCGGAGAGTGAACTGGCCGATCAGCCCGCAGTCGCCGCTGCGGTCCATCACACACTGGGAAAGCAATACGCGGCGCTCGGGCTCTACCAGGATGCCGAGCGTCACTACACCAGGTCAGTGGCGTTGCGACGGAGCCTGTCGGCCGGGGATGACCCGGAGCTGGCTGAAACGCTGGCGGATCTCGGAGCGGCGCTGCAGGACAAGGGCGACATCGCGCTGGCGGAAGCGCCCGCCCGGGAATCGCTGGCCATCCGCCGCCGGCTGTTCGCGGAGAGCAGCCTCGAGGTGGCGGCGAGCCTGCATGGGCTGGCGGCCATTCTGATTGACGAGGGGTTCGTCAGAGCAGTGGCGATGGCGCCGATTGACGCGCCGCAGGGTGCGGGAGCAGCCTACCTGGCGAATGCGCGCGCCACGGAGGCCGAGCGGCTCCTTCGTGCGGCGCTGGCAACGCGCCGTCTCCGGCTCGGGAACGAGCACATCGACGTGGCCGCGACCACGGCGCTGCTGGGCTGGTCGCTGATGGGGCTGGGCCGCCTCGATGAGGCCGAGCGGGCGCTGCGCGACTCGGTGGAACAGGTGCGACGGCTTCCCGGCGACAACGAGCGCGATCTCGCCATGCACCTCACTTTTCTTTCCGACCTTCTCCGCTCGCGCGGCGAGCTGGCCGAGGAGGAAAAGGCGGTGCGGGAGGCGGCGGACATCCGAGCGCGGCGGCTCGCCGCAAACCATCCCGCGCTGGCGTGGAACCTGCTCTGTCTTGCTCGAATTCAGTACAAGCTGGGCAATCATGCCGCTGCCGAGACGGCCTGTCGCAGCGCGCTGGACATGTACATCGCACGTAGGCCCCGCCACAACGACACGGCCGACTGCCAGCAGTTGCTCGCACGGATCTGCGATGCGCAGGGCCGTCATGCGGAAGCGGAGTGCTGGTGGCAAGCCTGCCTCGAGATTCGCCGCGCGCTGCTCCCGCCCGACCACCCGGATCAGGCATTTGCCGAGCAGGGTCTGCAATCGAGCCGGGAAGCCCAACGGGCCGATGAGCCCCTGTCCGGTGGTGCGCCGCAGGTTCCATAAGGGCTTGGCTTTTCGCGCATGTTGTCATCGCTGTCCGTGGCAGGCGGATGGTGTGCTTGTGCCGTGTCCGGGCCTGTCCCTTGGCCCGGGAGCCGGCAGGGTGGGCTTTCAGGGGGGGCCATCAGAAAATTAGATTCCTTTTGCACGCCGGCTTCGGGGTTGGTAGTGTCACCGATGTTCTGGTTCCATCAACTCGCCTCGCACCGTTCGGCGGGCATCTCAGGAGAATCATCATGTCGTCGAGAGGCTGTCTCGGCAGTGCGGCGTGTCTCGCGGCCGCACTGGCGGTGGTGTTCACCTGCGCGCCGGCTGCGGCCTGCCCCAATCGGCAGTTCACGATAGCCGAGCTGACTCGTCATGCAGCGGTGATCGTCGAGGGGCGCGTGACGGCGGTATCGTCCGCGTGGAGCGCGGACAAGTCGCAGATCCACACGCGCGTGACGATCGACGTGAATGCGTATCACAAGGGCCGCAGTGGCAAAGGCCCGTTCGAGCTGTCTCTTCTGGGAGGCAGTGTCGACGACGTGTCGTTGTTCATCGTCGGTCAGCCGGAATTCCAGATCGGCGATGAGGTCTTTCTGTTTGTTGCGTCCAGGAGCGACACGGGCTTTCCGATCGTCGGGCTGAGCGAGGGCTACTTCCGGGTGGAGAAGGACCAGACGAGTTCGGACCCGCTGCTCCGCGGCCGGTCTCAGGCGTTGCGCCGCTCGCAGATGCTGGCTGCGATCGAACAGGTACTCGCCACCGTTCCGTCCACTGTCCGCAACTGACAAGCCTGCCGCGTCAGAGCCGCCCAGCGGCTACCGATCGGCATGCATGCCATTCGCGTCTGCATTCGGAGCCCACAAAATGAACTCCCGTTCTCCCCTGGCCGCCGTGGCTTTCACGCTGGCGTTCCTGGCGACGTTTCCCGCTTCCGCCCAGTACCGCATCTTCGGTTACGAGAGTAATCAGCAGAAAGGCGTCAATCCGAAGCATGCACCGCCCTTCCTGCATTGGGATTTGCGCGAGTTTCCTAACTGCGCGATTCCGTGGTCCGTCGCCGACGGCGTTCCCGACCTCGATCTGAATCAAAACGCCGATCAGCCCGCCGATCGGCTCGCCGCGAGAACCGCCTTTGGCGCCGCATTCGCGGCATGGCAGGCCGTCGCTCCATCGCCGATCGCGTTTCAACTCGGGCACGTCGGCGCAGCCGTCGGCGGGCGAGCCGGCATCGCGATCGATCAGTACAACCTGCTGAGCTTCGTGGCCAATGATGACGACGATATCCAGGTCGTTCCGAAGGGAAACGCCATCGCGGCTGGTGGCGTTGTTGTTCACCCTGGCGACAACGCCCGGCTTGAGTCAGAACCGCTCGGCGACGATTTGATCTGGGCCTGTATCACCACCGGCGCCAACGGCATCTGCGCGACCATGGCCGCCGGCGCGGACATTCAGGTGATTCCCGTCGGACAGGGCCGCCCGAACGCCCCCGCGATCAATACCGGCCCCAACGGCGTCTGCGCCACGGCAGCGGCCGGCGACGACGTACAGGTGATCCCCGTGGGCCAGGGTCTCGCCAACACCATCGGCGTCTACCTCGACGGCGGCGCGACCACCCCTGCGGGGGATGATGTGCTTCAGATCCTCACAGCCGCGACCAACGTCTCGGTGGGTGGAAATACCGTCACGCTGGCGGCAGGCACGATCGTCATTCGCACCGGTGCCAACGGCGTGTGCAACACGGCTGCCGCAGGGGCGGATGTTCAGGTGATCCCGGTGGGCAGAGGCGTGCCGCGCGCCGTCTGCGTGGACGCCGGCGCGAACGGAGTCTGTGCGACCGCTCCGGCCGGAGATGACGGGTTCTTTCTGGCTGTCGGTGATGGAGAGGCCAACGCGGTCGCCGTTCTAGCCGCCGCCGCTGCGCTCGCCACGGCGCCGGCTGGCGATGACGTCGCCAGCCATTGCATCATTGACGGCGGCAACGGCGTAGCCGATAGCTTCGCCTTCTCGGCCGGGGGCTCGCTACCGCCCGGGGTGCTTGCAGTAACCGGTGTGTTCGCCAACAACCAGAGCGGGAAGATCATCGAGGCGGATGTTCTGTTCGGCGCAAACGGCGTCAATTGGAGCATTACGGCGCACGGTGCGTTCGCCGCCGCATTCGAGATCAACACAGGTTGCAACGGCATCTGCAATACGGCGAAGGCTGGGGATGACCTTCAGATTATTCCGAACGGGGCGGGGCTGGCTCACCGCTTCTGCATCCACACCGGCCCGGACGGGCTCTGCAATTCGGCCGTAGCCGGTGACGACACGCAGAATATCCCCGTGGGTCAGGGTGACCCGAATCGGATCGGCGTATTTGTGCTTCTGGGCGGAACGGTTCCCGCCGGCGATGACCAGGCCGTTGGAAATCTGATCCTCACAGGTGCTGACGGTATCTGTGACACCGCAGCCAACCTGCTTGATGTGCAGGTGATTCCGGTCGGTAATGGCGCACCGAATTCGCTGTGTATCGGGTCGGGGGCCAATGGCGTCAGCAACACGGCCACGGCGGGCGATGACGTGCTCCTCACCCCGGTGGGCACCGGTGTTCCGTTTGCTCGGTGCATCGCGGCAGGGCCGGATCTCACGCTTCAAACCGCCGCAGCAGGGGATGATCAGGTCAACCGCCGGATTGACCTGCAATCGGTCGCAACCCATGAGATCGGGCATTGGCTCGGCATCGCCCATCCGCTCGAGATCGCCGAAGCGGACGATGTGCAGGCTGTGTCCGTCAGTTGTGGCGTCGCGGCGGGCGGGGTGGTCGTCAGCGCGGGGGCCAACGGCTTGTGGGAGACGATTCCCGAAGGGGACGATCAATACGACATCTTCAATCCCACGGACATCATCGACGGCGGAAACGGGATCGCCGAGACGCGACGGAACAACCTGCTGTTCGCCAACTTCAACGGGCAGCAGATCATGAGCCCGATTTTCAATTCCGATCACCCGGCCAACCACCTCCTGAGCGCTGATGATCAGGAGGCGCTGAATTTTCTGTATACGCCCGATCTCGGCGATGCTCCGGATCCGCACGGCGCCGCTTTCAATGAGTATCAGACCCGCGTCCGCAGCGCGACCAACTCGCGCCAGCTTTCGGGGGTTCAGTGTGTCGCGCCGGCCCTGGGGCCGTCGCATCTCTATGGCCACAAGGGCGCGGCGCACAACGCCGCCAATCGCTTCGAGTGGCTGGGCGCCGATGTGGATGACCACACGAGCGAGTGCGAAGCGCGCGTGCCCGATGCTGACCTATTCGACGACGGCGTCACGCTGCCGAATCCGCTGATACAGGGGCAGGCCAATACGATCCGTATTCGCATCCTGACCAGCGGACAGGTCAATCGCTACCAGATCGCCGATCCGCGAAAGCGGCTCTACGTCAACGCCTACTTCGATTTCAACGGCGACAGCATCTTCAGCGGGGCGGACCTCGAAGCGTGGTGGGCGGGAGTACCGGGAACGACCCACACCAGCTCCGGCCACCTCGTTGCAACCGTAACGCAGGGCAACCAGATGGACCTGGTCTTCGACATCACACCGCCGATCGGAGCGCCGGCGATCACGTACGCGCGCTTCCGGCTCGACTACGGGGAGGATGACGGTTTCGTTGCGAACGTCAGTGGTACGCTCGACCTGGCGGTCGGCGCCGCGCAATTCGGTGAGACGGAAGATTACCTCATCCGCTCATTCGACGCGAATGCCGCGGTCGGGCCCATCCTGTTCGTGAAGAAGACGGCGGTAGGCGCGAACAATGGCTCGAGTTGGGTGGACGCCTTCACCGATCTCCAGACCGCGCTGGGGACAGCGCGCGCCGCAGGCGGCGCAGTCACGGAAATCTGGGTCGCTGCCGACACCTATCGACCGGCCCTGCCGGGCGGCGATCGAACCGCGTCTTTCCACCTTGTGGACGGCGTCGGCGTCTATGGCGGGTTCGTCGGCATTGAGGCCGCACGCGATCAGCGCGACCCGGTCGCCAACCCGACGGTGTTGTCCGGCGACCTGAACGGAAACGATGGCGGCGGCTTCACCAACCGCACGGACAATAGCTATCACGTCGTCGTTGCGACCGGCAACGCGCCGACTGCGGTCCTGGATGGGTTTGTGATCTCTGCCGGTCATGCGGACGCCGCGATCGGCGACCCCGGGCATCACGACAAGGGCGGCGGCATGCTGATGTTCGCGGGCAGCCCGACGCTGCGCGGCTGCTCGTTCATCGAAAACTACGCCCGCTACGGCGGCGGCGGCCTGTACGCGGCCAACGGCAGTTCTCCGGTGATTTCCTTCAGCGTGGTCTTGAACAACGCGGCGGTGGGAACGTGCGGAAACTGCGGCGGCGGCGGCGCGTATTTCGAGTATTCCGCCAGCCCGTACATCGCAAACTGCGAGTTCGCCCACAACACCGCGACGCCGGCCTCCTCCGGCGGAGGTCTGTTTTTCCGGGATCTGTCCGTCGGCACCGTCGTCAACAGCGTGTTCCAGTACAACGTCGCCGGCTTCGGCGGCGCGACCTGTACGGCGCTTGACAGCAACACGCACTACGTGAATTGCACCCTTCGTCAGAATTCCGGCGGTACGCATGGCGGCGGAATCTATGTCTACAAAGCCAGCCCCACCTTCTCCAATTCGATCCTCTGGGACAACGTCGCTCCCATCGGTTCGCAGATTTCGATCTTTTCGCCACCCTCCACGGTCACGGTTCAGTTCAGCGACGTGCTGGGCGGCGTTCCGGCTGTGTTCGTCAACGTCGGGTGCATCCTGAACTGGGCCGCCGGCAACATCGTGGCGAACCCGCTCCTCAATCCCGACGGATCGATCAATCCTGCCTCGCCCTGCGTGGACATCGGCAACATGGCGCTTCGTCCGGCCGACGTGGCGGACCTGAACAATGACCTGAACGTCGTGGAGCCGGTGCCGCTGGACAAAATCGGCTCTCCAAGGGTCATTGGTCCGAACATCGACATGGGGGCGTTCGAGGTGCTGCCGGTTCAGGCCTGCTGCCTGGTAGACGGAAGCTGCCTGATGCGAAACGTCCCGGATTGCCTTGCGATTGCCGGTCTTCCGCTGGCGCCGGGATCCGTGTGCGTGCCCAATCCCTGTCCGGCCGCGTGTATGTTGGGAGACGCCAACTGCGACGGGAACGTCAACAACTTCGACATTGATTCGTTCGTCGCCGGCATCGTGGAATCCACCAACCCGATGGCACCACTCTCGTATCTGTTCAGCGGCGGGACGCAGGCCTGCTGGGATCTGCGCGAGTGCTGGGGCGATCTCAATCACGACTTGCTGTTTAACAATTTCGATATTGATCCCTTCGTGCTCTGCATAGTTTCCGCACCACCAATCGGCGTCGGATGCCCCTGACGGGCTGGCCGGGAAATGGCGCGGGCGGCTCAAGCGGAGGCCGCCCGCCCCCCGATAGGACGGATAGCCGACAGGGCCGCGCAACGCCTGCGCGTTCTCCTGTCGCGATGTTCCATCCCGTCGGAGGTCCGCCCGTGCCCGACTTCACCTGCCCTTCGTTGGCCGAACGCGTACGTTGCTTTGCCGTGGACCGTCCCAGCGCGTTGGCGCGGCTCATTCGCACACCGGCGGACGCCCGCATTGCGCTCGAAGCCATTCTCGCGCGGGCCGTGGAGGCTGGGCCATCGCACCTGCACCCGCCGACGGCCGCCCTCGAGCGGCTGTACGTTGCAATCGTGAACTACGGCGCCGGACGCATCGACGCACGCACTGACCTGTCCGCACTGCTGGCCTCCGCGCAGCGCGAGTTGGAAGCGCTGCCGGATCACGTCGTGCGTTGGGATCGCGAACTGCTCGCGGCGATTGTGCACGCCGCTCCGCAGGTCTTTCCATTGCTCATCGCGCCGGAGGTGGAGGCGTCGCCCGCGCCGCGCGCCTGGCAGATCGCGCCGGCTGCGGTTGCGCCGGTCGGCATCGCGCCGCCGTCGATCGCCTCCACGAAAGGCTCCTGGAGCGAGGCCCACGCGCTGGTCGTGTAGCCGCTCGCGCGAGTGGCAGCCGGCGCGCGGCCGCCGTAGCGATTGGCCGCCGGCGCGACTGGCGGCTGCTCCCGTCCGCATGTCGTGCGCCGCCGAACCCACCGCCGGTTCCCTCTTCACGACCATTCGTGTCAATCGTCGTATGGCACGCGCCGGGGTCCGCGCAATCGCGCCGATCGTTTCGGCGATGTACCGCTGCTCCTCGAGCAGTGCTCTTCGCTACTGGCCCTTCCGCCGGCGCTTTCCATCAGGTATTGCGGCCGCGACGGCGTACATCCGCGCCGGAGTGCGCCGCCTGGATGCCGAACCGTTCCGGCGCCCCAGTGTCACGGCCATAGCGGGCTGCCCGCCCCAGGTTCTGTCGTGCGCTCGGGTATCCTCTTGAGGTGCCCGGTCATGGAGGTTCGCCCCGGTCATGGAGCCTGTGTCGGACATCTCGCTGCCGCTGCCCGCCGACGCCGCGCCGGCCGTCGAGATCGTGCGCGCGCTCCGCGCAGCCGGGCATCAGGCGCTGCTCGCCGGGGGATGCGTGCGTGACCTGTTGCGCGGCGTGCCGCCCCTCGACTATGACGTCGCGACGGACGCCCCGCCGGCCCGCGTCGTGGAGCTGTTTCGTGCCACGCGCGAAGTCGGCGCGAGCTTCGGCGTCGTGCTGGTCCGCCGCCGCAGCCGCTGGGTTGAGGTGGCCACGTTTCGTTCGGACGGCGTATACCGTGACGGCCGACGTCCCGAGTCCGTCGTCTTTTCTGACGCGCACCATGACGCGCAGCGCCGTGACTTCACGGTCAACGGGATGTTCCTGGATCCGGAAAGCGGTGAGGTCATTGACTATGTCGGAGGTCGTGCGGACATCCGCGACGGCGTGATCCGCGCCATCGGCGATCCGGCGGCCCGCTTTTCCGAGGATCATCTGCGGCTGCTGCGAGCCGTGCGCTTCGCCGCGCGGCTTGCTTATCAGATTGAGCCGCGCACGGCCGATGCCATTCGCGCAGCAGCGGCCAACCTCGCGCGCGTCGCCGCCGAGCGCATCCGCGACGAGCTGGAGCGGATGTTCGCCGATGCCAATCGCGGGCGAGCACTGTTCCTGTTGCAAAAATTGGGTTTGCTGTCGCGGCTCTGGCCCGGTGCCGAGGCGGTAGCGCGCAACGCGGAGCGAGTGATCCCGCTGGTTGCACGTATCGAAGGCGACGTACCGGCCGGCTTCGAGTTGACGCTGGCGATCCTGCTGTCGGAATGCGACGCTGGAGTGGAGTTCGCCGCGTTCCGCGGCCTTTCCCTGTCGAACCAGCAGGCCGGCGCCGTGGCCTGGCTGCTCCAGTCACGCGCTGCGCTCGATGATCCCGCCGCGCTCTCGCTGGCGCAGCTCAAGCGCCTGGTCGCGTCCGAGTGGTTTGGTGCGCTGCGCGCGTGGGGGCGTCAGCGCCGGGCGGACCGTTCCGATCGGGCCATACTTGAGGCGTTGTTGTCCGACCGGATCGCCCGTCTGCACCCGGAGCGCATCGCGCCGCCGCCGTTCGTGACCGGCGACGACCTGCTCGCGCGCGGCGTCGCTCCCGGCCCGCTATACAAGCGCGTGCTATCCGAACTGTACGAGGGGCAACTCAATGAGGAGTTGCCCGATCGAACGACGGCGCTCGTGGCACTGGATGCCCTGCTGGCAAACACACTGCGTGCCTGACGTGCTGCCCGCTGCGGGTGCTGCTGATTGATTGAGGGTGCTGGAGGAGCCGGGGGGAGTACGCATCGTGGCGTGGGGCGAGGCAGCCAGTTCACGGAACGCCCGCTCACGCCTTCGCAAACGCCTCGCGCTCAAACGGGTTGTCGCGGTAGGGGTCGCGCCCGCGCAGCAGCGCCCAGGCCCCCGCCAGAAGATAAGCCGGAATGAACAGTGGCCCCCAGCGCTCGCACTGTCGGACGTGCACGAGTTCGTGCGCGCGCGTCCGATCCAGCGCTTCGCGGTTCAGACCGAGCACCACGTGCCCGAGCGTCATCGCCGTGGCCCCGCCGCGCAGCGGCACCACGTGCCGCAGGAACAGCGCTACCGCTCCGCCGTAAACCTCAATGATCCCCAGCACTGCGCGCACCCGCCCCCCGCTCAGCAGCGCGACCGGAATCATCAGCGCGCCCAAGAGCGTGGTGGGAGAGGCCCACAGGTAGGCGAGCCACCGCAACGATAGACGTCGTCGCCGTTTCAGTCGAACAGGTCTTCGAGATCGTCGAAGAAGTCGTCGTCATCATCCAGCGCGTCGGAGATGTTGTCGAAAAAGTCGCTGAGCCCCTGACAACTGATCGTCACGGCCGGGAGCGGAAGCGCCAGGGCGCCAAGCAGCGCAAATCGAGACCAGAATCGCAACATCGCAGGGTCTCCGTCGCGGTTGGGGTAGCGGGTGATGGGCCGGATCCATCCGGCACACCGCGCCAACGTCGTCTCAGACTACGCGACGCACTCCAGCGCGACAATGCACCAGCCGGCCGGCACGTGTGAGAACCCCATTCCGACCGCCGTCGCCCCCTTAATCGAGGAAGTAACGGGAAGCAAGCCGCACCGACCCGATGTGCGCCCATGGACGGCAGCGCATAAAAAAAGAGGGCACCAGGGGCCCTAAGGCGTCCCGGTGCTCTCCGGAGGGGAAAGAAGCCGTTTTACTGCGGTCCCCGGCACTTTGCCGAGGTATGATAACTGCCTCCGATTCGAACTATAACACCTTATCGGCGGTTGTCCAGTCCAACGACCGGATAAAATCGTTCGTCCAATGGAGTCCATCGGCGCTCTGCCCATTCGACTTGAGCACTTTTCACGCGAAAAACGCATCATTTTGACGCATCAGGTAGCGCAAGCCCATAACAAAAAAAGAGTTATAATTTCATCCACGTCGCTCGAAACTGCCCGGATTTCTGCTCCGGGATCCGCAGATTCGCATTGAAGCTCTGTCGACACCATCATTTACCGATGCAGAAGGACGCAAAAATCCGACCAAGCATCAACTCCGTCGCCTCTCGACTCCACCCGCACCCGAGCGCTTCGCAAGCCGTTCGCAACTCCAAGGCGATCAACTCAGGATCGATCAAGCGGCTTTCGCCCGCGTTCAACGCCGAAATGCGCTGAATCGCCGCCAAAAACTCGTGGAGCGGCTCATCGCCGTTTTGGGGAGCGCGCGCCCGCTTCGACAGCCGGCGCTTGATCGCCTGTCGCAGTTCGGCCACGCCCTCGCCGGTCAGGGCGCTCAGAACAACCGGACTGGTCTCCGCCGCCGCCGGCAACTCGACCAGCGCGGGTGGCGACTCCAGCGAACGGTCGGACCGGCTCAGCACCAGAATGCAGCGATCCACGCCGATTCGCGCCAACGCGGTGCGTTCGACGTCGGTCCAGCGCACTGCGTGATCGTGCACCCATATCACGATGTCCGCCATGTCGGCGGTGCGTTCCGCGGCGCGGTGAGCGGATTGTTCCATTTCGTCGGGCGTATGGCCCAGTCCCGCGCAGTCCTGCAGCACGATGGGCACACCCGCGATCGTCGTGGGCGCGCTCAGGACGTCGCGAGTCGTGCCGATCACCGGCGAAACGATCGCGCGCTGAGCGCCGAGCAGCGCGTTAAAGAGGGTGCTCTTGCCGGCGTTGGGCAGGCCGACCAGCGCGACGTGCGGCCGATCGGCCGCCAGGTCGCGCGCTGCGCGCTCGCGCAGTGCGGCAGCAGTGCGGGCGGCGAGTGCGGAGCAGCGGGCGGTCAACTCGAACGGCGAAATGAAGCTCACGCCTTCCTCGTCCACGAAGTCGATCCCGGCCTCGACGCGGGCGAGCAGTTCGGTTGCGTCGTTGAGCAACTCATCGAACAGGCTGCGCCGCGCGCCGCCGACGGTCCTGGCGGCATTGCGCAACTGTTCAGCGCCATTGGCGTGAATCAGCGACAGTACGCCCCACACCTGCTCTCGATCCAGCTTCCCGTTCAGATACGCGCGGGCGGTAAATTCGCCTGGCAACGCGCGGCGCGCGCCGAGCGTGATGAGCCTCGATGCGATCTCCCGCAACAGCGGGGTCGCGCCGCAGACATGAATCTCAACCAGGTGCTGGCCGGTGTAGCTGCGCGGCGCGGGGAAGATCAGTACGTCCGCCGGGACGCTGCACGAATCGTCGAGTGTCAGGCGCGCACGGCGCGCGAACGGGTGGCCCGCGTGCGCCAGCGCGCCGCACAGCGGCTGCACCAGCTCGATCGCGTGCGGACCGCTGAGCCGGATTACGCCTACCGAGCCGGAGGACCAGGCGGTCGCGGATGCGACGATCGTATCATCGGTGGGGGGGAGCGTCGTCACGGGATGATCGTACCGGGGTCCGACGCCGCCGGGCGGTGACGGCTGCGATCGGACGGCGGCTTCGGCGCCGGCACGGTGACATTGATGGCGGAATCCGGCTGCGACCGGCGCTAGAGCCGACGTGCCAGCACAAAAGCCGCCATTGCCTCCAGCGCGCAGCGCGCGTCGGAGGGCGGCAGGGCGTCCAGCGCTTGCCGCGCGGACGAGACGTAGCGCTCGGCGGTGGATTGTGCGTACTCGATGCTGTTGGAAGTTGCGATCAGCCGGGCCACCTCGCGATAGCGCTGATCATCCGCGGAGCGCAGTGCCGCGATCAGCCGGGCGCGAAGCACGTCGTCCTGTGATCGCAGGAAGTGGATCAACGGCAGCGTGAGCTTGCCCTTGGCAACGTCGCGGCCGAGCGATTTCCCGACTTCGGCTTCGTCGCCGGTGAGGTCCAGCAGGTCGTCCGTGATCTGAAAAGCGATGCCGACCGCCAGGCCGTACTGTCGCAGGGCATCGACCTGCTCGCGCGGCGCACCGGCGTAGATTGCGCCCAGGGCCCCGCAGACGCCGATCAGCGAGGCAGTCTTGCGCGAAATGATGTCGAGGTACTCCGCCTCACGCAGCGCGAGATTCTCGCGGTGAAAGACCTGCATCAACTCGCCTTCGCAGACCGTATTGGCCGTGTGCGCGATCATGCGCGCCGCCTGCGGGGTGGGCAGGCTGCTGCACAGGTGAAAGGCGTGGCTGATCAAATAGTCGCCCAGCAGCACGGCCCGCTCGTTGCCCCACAGGCGGTTGACCGTCGCGCTGCGGCGGCGAATGTCCGCCTCGTCGAGCACGTCGTCGTGCACCAGCGTGGCGATGTGCACCATCTCGACCACCGCCGCCAGCACGCGATGCTCGGGGCGGACCGCGCCGCAGGCCCGCGCCGCCAGCAGCAGCAGCGCCGGGCGCAGCCGCTTGCCGTGAAAGCGAGCCACATGAGCGCAGAGGTCGCTGATGAACCCCTGGTCACTGACGAGCTCGTCGCGGAAGATGGCGGCGCTGGCTTCGACGTCGGCGGCCACGGGGGCGTACAGCTCCGCCAGCGGGAGCGGCGGCGCATCCGGCGGGAGCAGGTCTGCGGGGGGCTGGCTCACGGGGGCTATTGTTGGGCGCAGCGTGCGGCTGTCCAGTCAATCCAGACGTTTTCACAAGGATTGAAAATCGGGCGTCCGGACGGGCGCCAGCGGCGTCAGGGACTTGCGGCGGCGCTCCCTACCTTTGTGCTGCGGCAGCGCGGGCAGGCGGGGGCGCTCTCATCCCGCGGCAGGAACTCGTGCGAGCACTCGTGGCAGCGCCATAGCGGCCGGGCAGCATGCTGGCCGCACGCAGGGCAGGCGATCGGAAACTGACGGCCGACCGGCACGCGCAGCTGCGCCACGTGCCCGCATTCCGCGGCGGCGCAGAGCACGTGCACCTCGAACGTCGCCGGAATGGTCCGGGCGGGCGGGCGGAGGAACGAATAGAGCACGCCGGCCAGCAGCAGCAGGGCGGCGCCGCCGGTCGCGATCAGGATGCGTGTGCGGCGGCGGCGGCGGGCGAATGCGCCGACGGACACATCGCCGCTATGGGTCAACGCGCGCCGATAGTCGCGCAGTTCAAGGTCGGGCTTCACGAACGGATGCTCCGTGTGATTCAACGTCACCCGATGCGATCGAACATCTTATGATAGTGCGCGTCGGGCGCCGGGCGATTGAGTGCGCGGCGCTGAGGTCGAGGTGACGGGCATGCTTACGCGGAATACCGCGAAAGCATGCCACCCGGCCGGGCGGCTGCGCAGCGCATGCCACCCGGCGGCCACAGCAGCCAACTAGCCATCCTGTGGCGTAGCATGCTGCCGGACGCGATGCCGCGCCGGCCGGCGTCAACAAGCGCCGACGGACGCGATCACGCGCCGTTCGGTGAGGGAGCGTGCCCTTGGGCATCGGGGGCGCCAGTTGTCCTGAGGAGAGATCGGGCATCATGCAATTCCGCACCGGCATCGGCTACGACCTGCATCGGACCGGCGCGCCGCGGGCGCTGCGGCTGGGAGGCGTTGAGATTCCGGCGGACAGCGGGTTGATCGGTCATAGCGACGCGGACGTCGTCCTGCACGCGGTAGTTGACGCACTGCTTGGGGCGGCGGGGATCGGCGACATCGGCGACCTGTTTCCGGACACCGACGGACGCTACCGCGACATGGACAGCCGGGTGTTCGTGGAGGAGGCGGTGCAGCGGATCCGCGCCGGCGGATGGGAATGCCAGAACTGTGACATTATTGTGCATGCGGAGCGGCCGAAGCTCGCGGCCCACAAGCCGGTCATCGCGGCGCGCGTGGCGGAGCTGCTCGGCGTCGCCGCGGATCGCGTGTGCGTGAAGGCCACAACTAATGAACGGCTCGGGTCGATCGGACGAAACGAGGCGATCGCCTGTTGGGCGGCCGTGCTGCTGTCGCGAGCGGAAACCCCCGGCCGCCGCTGAGCGGGTGATCCACGCGCGGAACCGCCCGCTGACCGCTCATCTGGCGGGTTTGGAGGAACGACCGCCGCGTGAGCAGGGACGGAGCCAGCGGCACCCGGGCGATGGCCCGCCGCGGGCGCAGTGAGAAAGCGCCTGCATTCGCTTTTTTTCGACACATGGCCGTCCGCCCACGCTCCTGCCACGGACGGTAGCGCGTGACTATTCCTCTTCCTCTCCGTGCGGCTTGTAGGAGGCGACGATCTGCTGCTGCACCATCGGCGGCACGATGTCGTAGTGGCTCAGCTCCATCGAGAAGCTGCCCTGCCCGCCGGTAACGGACTTGAGCTGCGAGCTGTAATTGGCGACTTCGGCCAGCGGAACGGACGCCTTCAGCACCGCCTGATTGCCCGGCAGCACATCCTGTCCCACCACCTGGCCGCGCTTGCCGGCGATGTCCCGGGCGATGTCGCCGACGAATTGGGCCGGCACGTTCACCTCGATGTTCACGACCGGCTCCAGCAGGATCGGCTTGGCGGTCGCGAAGGCCTTCTTGAAAGCCTGTCGCCCGGCGATCTGAAACGCGATGTCCTTCGAGTCGACCGGGTGCGTCTTGCCGTCCACCAGCGACACCTTGACGTCCACGACCGGGTATCCGGCGATCACGCCTTTCTTGAGCTGCTCGCGGATGCCCTTGTCCACCGACGGGCGGAAGGCCTGGTCGATGACGCCGCCGAAGATCTTGTCCTGGAACTCATAGCCCGCCCCGCGCTCGTTCGGCTCGAGGTCGATGAACACCCGCGCGTACTGACCCGCGCCGCCAGACTGCTTCTTGTGCGTGTACTCGACCCCCTTCGCCACGCCCACGACCGTCTCGCGATAGGGGATCTTCGGTGCATGCGTTTCAATATCGAGCTTGTACATCCGCTTGATCTTGGACCGGACGACCGCCAGGTGCAGGTCGCCCATCCCCTCGATCACCAGCTCGTGTGTCTGCGCGTCGCGATGACTGCGGAAGCAGGGGTCTTCCTCCTCGAAGCGTCGCAGCGCTGCGCCGATCTTGTCGATGTCACCGCGCGACTTGGACTCGATCGCCCGGCTGAACATCGGCGTCGGAAAGCGCGGCATGGGGATTGTGCCCTCGACCGCGTCCGTGTCCAGAATCTGGCCGATGTGCAGGTCCAGCTTTGCGAAGGCCACGATGTCGCCCGGTCCGGCCGCCGGAATCTCGTGATGCTCCGCGCCGCGCAGCTTGAAGATGTGCCCCGGCCGCGTGGCCTTGCGGTCGTCGCCGACGTGAAAGGCCCCGTCACCCTTGAGCGTTCCCGAATACACCCGTGCCACGGCGTACTTGATGTTGCTCTTGGGGTCGCTGGTCAGCTTGACCACCTGCGCGATGAAGGGGCCGTCGAGTTTCGGCTCGATCGGCGTCCGCACTGCGTTTTCCCCCTCGCCTCGGACGATCTCGCGCCGCTTGCCATAGACCGGCGACGGGGCGAACAGCGTGAGCGCTTCCAGGAATTCGTCGATCCCCACGCCGCCCTTGGAGTTCACGAACAGCACCGGCACCAGGTGCCCGCTGCCGACCGCGGCGCCGATAGCCGGCTCGAGCTTCTCGGGCGGGATGGTGCCCGTGCCCATGTATTCCTCCATCAGCGAGTCGTCGATCTCGACGATGGAGTCCAGCAGCTCGGTGTGGCACTTCTTGACGTCGAGGATGTCGGCCTTGCCGTCCTCGGCCGTGAGGACGTCGATGACGCGCTTGCCGCTGTCGGCGGGCAGATTGATCGGGTGGCATTCAGCGCCGAAGGTATCGCGGATGGAGGCAAGGACCTCATCGAGATTGGCGTTTTCGTGGTCAATCTTGGTGATCACGATCATCCGCGCCAGACCGAAGTCGCGGGCCGCGTTAAACATCCGTCGGGTGTTTACGCCGATGCCGTTTACGGCTGAAACGCACACGATCGCGGTTTCGACCGCCGCCAGGGCAGATATGGCCGGGCCGGCGTAGTCCGGCATGCCGGGGGCGACGACGATGTTCACCAGCTTGCCGTCGCGCTCAAAGTGCAGCAGCGAACTGTCGGTGCTGTGCCGGCGCTCGCGCGATTCGTCGTCAAAGTCCAGGACGCTGGTGCCGTCATCAACGTTGCCGAGCCGGCTCGTTACGCCCAGCTTGTGCAGGATGGCCTCCCCCAGCGTGGTCTTTCCCGCCGCCGCGTGCCCCACGAACGCGACGTTGTGCATCTCCGCGACCTGATGTACGCCCATAGGTGGGTCTCCCGATGCCGTCCGACCGGCCGGCTGAATGTGAAGGATCCGTGAGCCGCAGTATAGCGCGCCGTCCGTATGGGGGAAATGCGCGGCGCCGCCCACTCCGGCGCTGCCACGTTGCGCGCTGCGGGTCGGGCGAGGATATCATGCCCGGCCGCGGGCGCGACCGGGCGTCCCGGCACACTCTCCACCAGGAGCGAACGTCATGCGCGCAGCGTGGAACCCCGTCCAATGTGCGGACCGCCTTCAGGCTCAACGGTCCTGCGCAGTCGGCCTGTTCAGCGCGATCATGCTGCTGGCGCCGATCGGCTGCGCGCCGGTCGCTCCGCAGCTCGTGCAGGTGGTTCCCGATCCGCCGCACGCCATGGAGTTCGTGCACCAGGCCAAGACGGTTTATGAACTGCGGCCAGCCGGGGCGGCGATTCGTGTCTGGTGGCGCACCGTCTCCGACGAGGGCGTGGTCGAGCACCCGGTCAGCGTGGTCCGGGCGGGGGAGCGCGGCCGATTCGACGTCTTCCTGACATCGTGCGAAGCGCTGCGGTTCTTCCGCGGCCCGCTGCGCGCGTCGATCGTGCACGATGGGCAGCGGAACGGATTTGAGTTGGCGCGCGGCGAAGAGCTGCTGCACGCCGGCACGGTGCGGCCGGTGCACGCGCTGCAGCCTGGGCGGGCGGTGGTGCTGCAGCAGGCGCGTTACTTTCTGCCGGACAACCCGCACTTTGCGGGCGGACTGGGGCGCTCGGCGCCGTCGCCGCAGGTTCCCGCGGACGTCGTGGTGGAACTGTGGGCGATGTTGATCGAGTGAGGCGATGCGCGGCCTGGAACGCGCGATGTGCGGCAGGCCGCTTGAGCAAGGTGTGGCAGACGATGAGCGAGTCGGACCGTCCGCGGCATTTCATTCAGCAGATCATCGACGAGGATAACCGTACCGGGAAATGGGGCGCTTGGCCCGATGGCCGGCCGCGGGTGCACACGCGCTTCCCGCCGGAGCCGAACGGTTATCTGCACGTCGGACACGCCAAGAGTATTTTCCTGAACTACGGGCTGGCGGAGGAGTTTGGGGGGCGCTTCAACCTGCGCTTCGACGACACCAACCCGACGAAGGAAGATCAGGAATTCGTCGATTCGATCATCCGCGATGTGCGCTGGCTGGGGGCGCGCTGGCCGGGGATGCGCGATGATGATCCCAGCGCGGGCGTCCTGTACGCGAGCGATTACTTCCAGCAGATGTATGACTGGGCCGTGGAGTTGATCCGCAAGGGGCGGGCGTTTGTGTGCGACCAGACGGCGGCGCAGATCCGCGAGTTTCGAGGGACGCTGACCGCGCCGGGTCGGCCCAGCCCGTGGCGTGACCGCCCCATCGATGAGAGTCTGGACCTGTTCGAGCGGATGCGAGACGGGGAATTTCCTGACGGCACGCGCACGCTCCGCGCGAAAATCGACATGGCCAGCCCGAATCTCAACCTGCGTGATCCGGTGATGTATCGCATCGTGCATGCGACCCACCACCGGCAGGGCGATCGCTGGTGCGTGTACCCGATGTATGACTGGGCACACGGGTTGGAGGACTCGATCGAGGGCATCACGCACAGCATCTGCACGCTGGAGTTCGAGATCCACCGGCCGCTCTACGACTGGTTCATCCGCGCGATCAACGACGGCCGGACGGAGGATGGATCGGGGCCGTGGGGCAGGCGGATTCACCACCCGCAGCAGATCGAGTTCGCGCGGCTGAGCCTGAATTACACGGTGATGAGCAAGCGCAAGCTGCTGCTGCTGGTGAAGCGCGGGCTGGTGAGCGGCTGGGATGATCCGCGCATGCCGACGCTCAGCGCGATGCGCCGTCGCGGCTATCCGCCGGAATCGCTGCGCGAGCTGTGCGCTCGGGCGGGCGTGGCGAAATTCAAGGGAACGACCGAGATTCAGTTGCTGGAACACTGTGTTCGCGACCATCTGAATCGCGTGGCGCCGCGGGCCATGGGGGTGCTGCGCCCGGTTCGGGTGCTCATCGAGAACTGGGGTGAACACGGCCCCGCCGACCGGGTGGAGTGGCTCGACGCGGTGAACAACCCCGAGGATCCGGCCGCCGGTTCGCGACGGGTGCCGTTTTCGGGAGAACTGTTCATCGATCAGGATGATTTCGCTGAGACGCCGCCGCCCAAGTTCTGGCGCCTGTTTCCAGGCAACGAGGTGCGGCTGCGATACGCGTATTTGATCCGTTGCACCGGCGTCGAGAAAGACGCGGCCGGACGCATCACCGCGCTGCGCTGCACATATGATCCCGCCACCCGCGGCGGGGACGCGCCGGATGGTCGCAAGGTCAAGAGCACGCTGCACTGGGTGTCCGCGCGGCATGCCCTGACTGCCGAGGTCCGCCTGTACGAGCACCTGTTCAACACGCCCGATCCTGAAGCGTCGGATGATGACGTGCCGGATGCCGAAGGCACGCCCGCAGCCGCGGCGGATGCCGCGCGGGCGGAGGCGTGGCTGGCGCGGTTGAATCCAAACTCGCTCACGACGATCGACGACGCACGCGTCGAACCGATGCTGGCCGACGCCGCGATCGGGGCCGTTTATCAACTGGAGCGATTAGGGTATTTCTGTGTCGATTCGGACTCAGGCGCACCGGCGTCCAGCGCGGCCGGAGATCGGCGACTGGTCCTCAATCGCACGGTTTCGCTCAAGGATTCGTGGGGGAAGCAGCAGTCAAAGGGCTGAGCAGCAGCGCGCGGTCGCCCAAAACGAAATCGGCCCCGCCCCGGGAGAAAGGGCGCGGCCGACTGCCGCCCGAAGAGCGCTTCCAAACGCTTTCGATTGCTTCTTGCCCCTTGGAAAGCACCAGCGCGAACAACTTTCCGAGAGCGGTATAAGAGGGGCAATTCCCGTTCCAATCGGGCGCGGTTTCAGTGCCACTCTAGCAGGAGTGGTAAGCCATTCCGTAAAATGGGGTTAGGGTGTCAAGCGCCTGGCACGTGAATTTGGTAAATCTTGAAGATGTGGCGTTCTCGCAACATCAACTACGGGCACATTCTGTTTCCGAGTACAAGTGTCGCGATATCTGAGCTTTATGTGTGCGTTGACCTGACGCAACATCAGCGGCGCCGAGCGCTTTGACGCACCACCGTCAGTGTTCGCCCAGCTATGCGTAACGGTCGCCGAATCGCTTGCCGCTTTCCGCCGTCAGCTCCCGGATGAGCTGCTCGTCTTCACGTCGGCAGATCAGCGTCGCGTCTGCGGACTGGACCACGATCAGTCCTGAGACCCCCAAGGTGGCGATCAGGTGGCCCGACTCGCTGACGAGGATATTGTCGCCGCCGGCGACCGACAGTCCCGAGGCCCCGATGCACACATTTCCATCACTGTCGGGGGCATGTTGCGACGCAATCGCCCCCCACGAGCCGACATCCAGCCAGTGACAGCTCATCTCGACGATCAGCACGTCCGCGGCCCGCTCCATGACGCCGAAGTCAACCGAGATCTTCCGCAGCCCGCCGAACGCGGCAGCCAGTGCATCCGTCCCGTTGATCGTGTCCCAGCGCCGCGCGATGTCGCGCAGCGTCGCGGAATTTTCGGGCAGGTGCGCGGCGAGTTCCGCCAGAATCGCCGACACGCGCCACGCAAACATGCCGCTGTTCCAGAGATACTCGCCGCTGGCGAGGTACTGCTGCGCAACCTCCAGCGTCGGCTTCTCTCGAAAGCCCGCGCAGCGCCGAACCCCCGGGGAGACAGGCGGCCCCATCCGGACGTAGCCATATCCGGTGTGCGCGGCGGTCGGGGTCACGCCGAACGTGACCAGGCTGGTTGGATGTGCCTCGGCCGCGCTGAGCCCGCTGCGCAGTGCCGATTCGAATGCGTCCTGCGGCGTCAGGATGTGGTCGGCCGTGAAGACGGCCATCGTTGCGTCCGGGTCGCGCTCCGCGATCAGCGCCGCGGCCAGTCCGACGGCGTTGGCGGTGTCGCGCCCCATCGGCTCGCCGATCAGGTTTTTTCGGGGAATATCGGGCAATTCGGCGGCGACGAGATCGACATACGCGGCCGAAGTGATCACCCAGGTCTGCGCCGGATCGAAACAGCGCTCGAGCCGGCGCCGCGCGAGCTGCAATAGTGACGCGCCCTCAAAGAGCCGCATGAACTGCTTGGGGCGCTGGCGGCGGCTCAGCGGCCAGAGCCGCGTGCCGGCGCCGCCGGCCATGATGACGGCGTGTCGCATTGGCTCAAACCTCGTGGCGGCCGCGCTGCTTCAGGGCCGCCTGCAGTTCGCGGGCCTGCGCCTCGAACCCGCGCCGCCCCAGCAGCGCGTAGGTCATGTCCTTGCCAAGCTGCACGGCCGGCTGGTCGTAGGGGTTCACGTTCAGCAGGCGGCCGGCGATGGTGGTGGCCGCTTCCCACAGCATCAGAAACTGCCCGACGGTGTGCTCATCCACCCGCGGGAAACGAATCGTCAGGCAGGGGCGCTCATTGGCGGTCAGGGCGTACTCGGTCGCGCGCTTCTCCGCGTTGAGAAGCTTGCCGAGCGTCCCCCCTTGCAGATAGGCCAGCTCCGCAGGAGTGCCGGCGGCGCGCGGGATCTTCACGTCGCGAGCGAAGCGCTCGACTTCAAGGAAAATGAACACCTTGTCATTGGGGCCGTCACGGTAGAGCTGCACCTGCGAGTGCTGATCGGTCGCCCCCAGCGCCCGGATCGGCGTTGGTCCGGTCATCACCGTCCGCCCACTGAGGTCGTCGCGCTTGCCGAGGCTCTCGGCCCACAGCTGCCGGTACCAATCCGCCAGGTCGCGGAGCTGCTGGCTGTAGGGCATCATGACGTGCAGGCGCTTCCCGCGGGCATAGAAGCCGACCAGCAGCAGCGCCAGCATCGCCGCCGGATTTTTCCGCGGGTCGGGCTGCGCCGCGCGACGGCTCATGGCGGCCGCCCCGGCCAGCAGCCTGGTCACGTTGATCCCGCACATCGCCGCGGAGAACAGCCCGACCGCGGAGAGCACCGAGAATCGACCGCCGACGCCGTCCGGTACAGGCAGATTCGCGTACTTCTCGCGCGTGACGATGTCGCGAAGAATCCCGCCGGCCGGGTCGGTTGTGACGATGAGGCGCTTGGCCAGCCCGGCCTTGCCGAGGCGCCGGGCCAGCAGGTCGCGGATGATGAGGAACTGCGCGGCCGTCTCGGCTGTCTCGCCCGACTTGCTGATCACGTTGAACACGGTCTTTTTCAGCGCGGGCGACAGATAGTCGAGCATGGCGCCGATCTGCGTCGGATCGACGTTATCCAACACGAACAGGCGCGGACCGCGGCGGGTCGCCGTCGGTAGCAGGTTGTGCGTCCAGGGGTTGAGCGCTGTCTGCAGCGCCGTGTTTCCGAGCGCGGAGCCGCCGATGCCCAGCACCACGAGGTTTTCCGCGCCGGGCCGGAAGCGCCGTACCGCGGCACGCACCAGTGCGACCATGCGAGAGTCTTTTGGCAGCTCGCGGTAGCGGTGCTGGCCGTTGGCGCGCTCCGCCTCGATCTCTGCGACCACGTTCCTGACACGCCCGGCTTCAGCGTCGATCTCAGCCGTGGACATTCCGTGCGTCGCCCCTACGGCGCTGTCGAGCGCACCGCTGTATTCCAGTCTCAGGTCGGCTGTCGGCATGGTTTTTCCTTGGCTGCCGTGGGGATCCGGCTTGGGATCGGGGCGCGGACACGCACGGCGGGGCGGCAGGATAGCGAACTCGCGGCTGCGCTGCACGCCCGTCAGGGTCGGGTTGCGTCCGTCGGCAGGGCAGGCCCGCCCGGCGTCGCAGCTGCCGGCGCTGTAATTCCACGGGCATCGCCGGAGTCGGCGCCGCCGCTGACGGCTTCGCCCGGCCCGAGGTTCAGCAGCAATTCCCAGGTGCGCTTGCGGAATGCTCCCTCGACGCGCTTGCCGTCCAGGAACACCGCCGGGGGCGCGGTGACGCCGAGCCGGACAGCGGTGGCCGCGTCGTCGCGGATCCGGGCGAGAGTCGCATCCTCGCGCGCGGCGGCGTCGAAGGCTTCGCCGGAGACGCCCATTTCAACGGCCCACTCACGCAAGGCGGAGGATGTGACGCGGGACTGGTTTTCGAAGATGCGCTGCGCGTACTCGTGCGCCCGCAGGGGCGACAGCTTTCGAACCGCCTCATAGGCCTGTGCTGCGTCGCAGGCCGAGGGGTGGCGAGGCGCGGCAACCGCCGGATTGCATGAATCCAGCGGGTAATGGCGCAGATCGAGCGATAACAGCGCCGGGTGAGACCTGCCGATGCCGTCGAGGATGGTGTGCAATTCGCGGCAATGTGAGCATTGAAAGTCTGAAAACACGACAATGTGGCGCACGCCGGGCGCATCGGCGGTCGGTCCGGGTGATTCGGTGACGGCGAGTGACTTACGGGGGGGAATCACGACGGTCGGAGCGCGCTCGTAGCGCCAGCGGATGAACTCAGCGTCGAGGACGAGGCGGCGATACAGCACGCTGTCGCCGAGGGAGGTGGAGGTCGCTCCGGCGAAGACGGCCGCGATCAGCACAGCGGCCAGCATGGCCGCTCCGCAGAGGGCATGGGCGACCATCGGGCGCGGGATGGTTCCGGGAGTGGGTTGCCAGGGCATGGTCAGCAGCGCCAGCAGCGCCAGAATCGCGTTCATCACATGCACGAGCGCGCATCCGCGACAGACTCCAAGAGACAGCATCTGCTGAAACAGTATCAACGAAATCAGCAGCCCGAATGCGAGCAGCACCATGATCGGTGTCTGGGTCAGCGCCCGCCCGCGCGTGGCCGGCCCGACCAGTGCGAACCACAGCATCACGGCCGTGAAGTAGCCCAGCCCCAGCAGGGTCCACGGGGCTCGAACAGCCGGCTCGCCATCGGGGGTGCGCCCAAGGACCGCGACCGCGTGTTCGCTTGTCAGCAGGCCGGCGCAGCCGCGCTGGCCCGCACAGACCGCCCCGAGCAGCGGGTTTACTTGCGTGGCCCCGCCGGTGATGCGGACAAGGTCGAAGCAGGTCCACGCTCCCAGCAGCGCCGCTACGACCGCCAGCCAGCGCGCGACCTGCTGCAGCAGCCTCGGCCGGCTGAAATCAGCACCCGGCGGCCGGGAATCCGACTGCCGCCGGGGCGCGTGAGTCGCCGCGGGCACCGCAGTGCCCGGCGCGGCAGGTCGAACTGCGGTGGGTTGCGTGGCGGGAGTGGCATCTTTGGGAGCATCAGCGTGCATGCAGCGTGATCCTTGCTACGGCCGGCAACAGCCTAACGATCGCTTCGGAATCCTAACCGCCGACGCCGGCATGCGGAGTGATGCGGAGCTTGACGCCTGCCGTCGCGCCGGGTCAGGATGCGCGCCGCGGATGGAGCCGCGCGCGGTATACGCACGGCATCCGCGCTTTCTGCGGGAGCGGGCGTGCGATTCTCAAACTCAACCAGCCTGTGCAGCGAGCGGATGTACCGCTCGTTTCTCCAGCACACTGAGCCGTACGATCATTCCGCGTTGACGGTACGCGTGCGTTACAGCCGCAGCTCCGAGTTTTCCGGCGCCTGCTACTATCGCGACGCGCGGATCTTCATCAACCTGGGGCGAACGAACCGTTATCCGTATCCGCTGGCGACGCAGGTGGCCCGATCGCAGAGCAACCGCACGCACTGGTGGCGCGAGCTGTACCGGCTGACGCTGGCGGATGCGTATCAACTGGCGCTCTTCGTGTACCTGCACGAGTTGTACCACTATCTCGTGAGCCGCGCCGGGCGGGGAGTGCGGCGCAAGGAGGCGATGTGCGACCGGTTCGCAGCGCGCGTGCTGGTGGATGCCTTCGGCTGTCCGCTCCGCGACTCGAACGGTGGCGCCGTGCCGCGCGATTCCTGGGATTTTCAGGATCTGCACGCCTTCGTGGCCGGTGCGCCACGTACCGCCCCGCGCGAGCGGGCCGCACGCATTCCAGTCACGATCCGCGGGGTGAGGCTCTGAAGGCGGTCCGTGCCGGATGCCGCCCCGGCGCGCGATTCTTCCGATAGTATTTGTAGGAATCCCGCGTCCAGCTCCCGCCGGCGGGTCGGGTGCGGACCGTCGCGATTGAACCTGCCGCGCGAGAGCCAACGTGCCCATCGAGCTGAAAGTCCCCTCCGTCGGCGAATCCATCACGAAGGTCGTCATCGGCGCGTGGAAGAAGAAGGAAGGTGACGCCGCTGCGCGCGATGAGTCGCTGGTCGAGATCGAAACGGACAAGGCCACGATCGAGCTTCCCGCGCCGGTCGCCGGCAGCATTGCCAGGATCCTGAAGCGAGAGGGCGACGCGGCCGCCGTCGGCGAGGTGATCGGGTACATGGAAGAGGGTGCGGCGCCGCCGGTGTCCGCGCGCGGCGCTGCGGCCGCGCCGGCAGCATCGCACGGCGCGACGGAGTCAGCCGGTCGCACGTCCGCTGTAGCGGGAGGCGGCACTGCGGTGGGCGGGTCGGCATCCAGTGTTACGGCCGTTGTGGCAGCGCCAGCGCGCGGCTCGGGCAGTTCGCCGTCGCACGTGATGCCGGCAGCGCGTCGCGCCGCGGCGGAAACGGGCATCGCGGCGGAACAGGTGTCGGGGTCCGGACCGGGCGGGCGCATTCTCAAAGAGGACGTGCAGCGGCACGCGGCATCCGGCGGATCCGGTTCGCCATTCGTCGCGCAGCGGCCCGCCGCATCGTCGGATGCAGGCGACGACGCCGCGAGCAATGGTCACTCCGAAGCGGCCGTGCGGCAGGAGCAGGCCGTGCCGATGACGCCGCTGCGGCAGCGGGTGGCGGCTCGGCTGGTGGAAAGCCAGCAAACGGCGGCGTTGCTGACCACGTTCAACGAGGTGGACATGCACGCAGCCATGGAGCTGCGAAACCGCTACAAGGACGCCTACGAGAAAAAATACGGCGTGAAGCTGGGCTTCATGTCGCTGTTCGTGAAGGCCGCAATTGACGCGCTGAAGCTGTATCCGCAGCTCAACGCCGAGATCCGCGAGATGCCGGGGCGCGACGGGCAGCCGCTCCCGCACGTCGTCTATCGCAACTACTACGACATTGGCGTGGCGGTCAGCGGCGGGAAGGGCCTGGTAGTGCCGGTGGTGCGCAACGCCGAGCGCATGAGCTTCGCCGAGATCGAGCGGCAGATCGCCGATTTCGGGGCGCGCGGGCGGGACAACAAGCTCAAGCTGGAGGAGTTGCAGGGCGGAACGTTCACGATCAGCAACGGCGGCGTCTTCGGCTCTCTGATGTCCACGCCGATCATCAATCCGCCGCAGAGCGGGATTCTCGGGCTGCACGCGATCCAGGATCGCCCGGTGGCGCGCGAGGGGCAGGTGGTGATCCGGCCGATGATGTACATCGCGCTGACGTACGATCATCGCATCGTGGATGGGCGCGAGGCCGTTACGTTCCTGCGGCGGATCAAGGAGTGCGTCGAGGATCCGGCGCGCGTGCTGATCGAAGTGTGACGGGGGCCGCAGCGATCGGGATCGGAGTCGCGGCGCGCAACGTCGATGGAACAGCGCGCCGGGGTTCAAGCTCCGGTCGATTGCCGAGCGGCGCAAAAGCGCTCGAACGCAGCGAGCGTCTCGTTGCTGACGTGATGCTCGATCCCTTCAGCGTCGGTCTCGGCGATTTCGCGGCTGACCCCCATCGCCAGCAGGAACCGCACCACGATTTCATGACGGCGCTTCGCCGCGGCTGCCAGACGGCGACCTTCGTCCGTCAGGAAAATCGAGCGATAGGGCCGGGTGACGACCAAGCCCGATTTGGCCAACCGGGCGACGGTCTTGATGACCGTGACGTGCGTGACGCCCAGTCGGCGGGCGATGTCCACGGCACGCGCCTCGCCGGTGGCGTCGATCAGTTCGGCGATCAGTTCGACGTAGTCCTCGGCCAGTTCGCTGTGGTGGGCGCGACGGGTTTGGCGATAGGCGGCGGCTGAGCGTGCGACCGCGTCCGGTTCTGACCCGGCCGGGCGGCGCTTTCGCGGTGCGGTAGTATTTTTGCGGGTGGGCAGAACGCGGCTCCGCATCCGGTTACGTTGTGTACCTTCAGTTCACAAATTGTAGCATTTCGCGCCCGGACGCGACAACCGCCGCCGCCGGGCGCGCTCGGACAGCTACAATCAGAGTGAAATGGCACGAAAAGAGAAAAAAGGGCGCAAAGTCCGCGTTGAATTCCGCCAGAACCGCGCCGCGCGCGGCCGCGGGGAGGAATGGACCCGCCGTTATCAGCGCGACGCGGACGGCGCGATCGATGCGCGCCTGCACGAATCCGTGCGCCCAAAGGGCGACCTGAGCCGGAAGCGCACCGTCATGATGGGGGAGAATGACGCGCCGCTGGTGGATGAGTCGCAGTGGAAGCGGGGCGTATGCACGTCGGTGTTCGGGCTGGTTTGCCGGGTGAATGACGAGAGCGGGGCGACGTGGGACTGCACGGTGCGGCGCGTGCTGCGAACGCTTCTGATCGAGCAGCGCTCGCCGGTGACGGTGGGGGATCGCGTGTGGTTCTCGACTGCTGCGGCGCCAAGCGCGGCGACGGCCGGATCGGGCGTGATCGAGCGGGTGGAGCCGCGTCGCACGCGGCTTTCGCGTCGCGAGCGCCGCGGTCGTGAGCACACGCTGGTCGCCAACGCGGATCAACTGCTGATCGTCGCGAGCATCGTGCAGCCGCGGCTCAAGCCGCACCTGATCGATCGCTACATAGTCGCGGCGCACCGGGGCGGCCTGCGGCCGCTGATTGCGTTGAACAAGGCCGACCTGGGGCAGGTGGACAACCCGGAATCGCTCGGCGTGGAGGAACCGGCGGATGAACGGAAATCGGAGCCACTCGCGCCGCCGCGCGAGGAACCGGCGCTAATCGAGGGCTGGACCGAGGATGACGACACGGGGCACGTCGCAGACGACGGCGCTGAGATGGCTGACGACCACGTCGAGTGTCCGGGGGACGATAGTGAGAGCGAGGACGGCACTCCGGGCGACGACGGTTTCGTCGCGGATTGGGAGAGTGAGGATATTGAGATCGAGGAGGGGCCGCGCAGCGGGCGGCGCGTCACGGTCGGGGAGGTGGTGGCGGAGTATCGCGCGCTGGGGTACCGCGTGGTGCTCACAAGCGCCGCTACGGGGATGGGGCTGGAGGAGCTGCGCGCGGAGATGTGCGGGCGCGTGACGGTGCTCAGCGGGCAGAGCGGCGTCGGGAAAAGCTCGCTGATCAACGCGATGCAGCCGGGGCTGGAGTTGGCGGTCGGCGACGTCAGTGCGGAAAACCAGAAGGGCCGGCACACCACCAGTCACGCGCGGCTACTGCCGCTTTCATTCGGTGGGTTTGTGGTGGATACACCGGGCGTTCGGGCGTTCGACCTGTGGGACGTGCCGGCGGGGGAGCTTGAGGCCTATTTCGCCGAGATCGCGCCGCGCGTCGCGCATTGCGCCTTCTCGAACTGCACCCACCTGCACGAGGACGGCTGCGCGGTGCTGGCGGCGCTCGATGATGGGCAGATTTCGCCGCGGCGGTATGACAGCTTCGCCAAGATGTACACCGAGGCGGTCCAGGAGCGCCGCTGGTAGCGGGGACGCCGGGCGGGAGCGCCTCGGACGGGTATCATCCGCGGCATGGACCCGCGCGCACCTTCCGAATCGCCCGCGGCGCAGCCGGCATCGCTGCGCGACCTGCCTTCCGTCGACGCGATGCTGCGACACCCGAGCATCGCGCCGCTGCTGGACGATCAGCCGCGCGGAGAGGTGACGGCGGCGGTGCGGGAAACGCTCGACGCCGCGCGCGCCGCATTGCGAGAAGGGGGCGACCACAACGTCGCGATTCCATGGCTGGCGATCGAGGTGCGAGCGCGGCTTCGCAGGCGCTCGCTCCCGAACCTGCGGCGCGTCATTAATGCGACAGGGGTCATTCTGCACACCGGGCTGGGGCGTGCGCCGCTTGCGGATGAAGCGCTGCTGGCGATCGAGGAATCTGCCGCGGGATATTGCAATCTTGAACTGGACCTGGAGACCGGCGAGCGCGGCGACCGGCACGCTCATGTTCGCGAGCTGTTGTGCGAGCTGACCGGCGCAACCGACGCGATGGTGGTAAACAACAACGCCGCGGCGACGATGCTGACGTTGGCGGCGCTCACCAGCAGCCGTGACGTGTTGATCTCGCGCGGGCAGCTGGTCGAGATCGGCGGCAGTTACCGGATGCCCGAGATCATGGCGGCGGCGGGTTGCCGGATGGTGGAGGTGGGCACAACCAACCGCACGCACCTGCGCGACTACACGGCCGCGTTGTCACCGCAGACGGCGGCGCTGCTGCACGTACACACCAGCAACTACCGGATTCGCGGGTTTACCAGCAGCGTGAGCGTGGCCGAGCTGGCCGGGTTGGCGCGGAAGCGCCGCGGCGACGGTGATACCCTGTGGGTGATCGACGACCTGGGCAGCGGGCTGCTGCTCGACGAAGCGCCGCGGGCGGAGCCGTACGATTCGACCGGGGCGGCTCCTGCGCCCGCAGACACCCTCGACGGAGTCAGCGACGCGGATGCGCTCATGGCAGAGGGGTGGGATGAACCGGGCGTGCGCGAAAGCGTGCGGTCCGGTGCGGATGTGACGCTCTTTTCCGGGGACAAGCTGCTGGGCGGTCCGCAAGCGGGAGTCATCCTCGCGAATCCGGCGCTGATCGAGCGCATTCGAGCACATCCGCTTGCACGTGCGGTTCGGCCGGACAAACTGACGCTGGCGGCGCTGGAGGCGACATTGCGGCTCTACCGCGATCCAGCGCGGGCGGTGCAGCGTATTCCCGTGTTGCGGATGCTCGCGACACGGGCCGAGGTGCTGCGTGAGATGGCCGAGCGCCTGGCAGCGCAGCTGTGTGAAGTGCTGCCGGGATGGCCGTGTGCGGCGGCGGCGGGGCACTCATCGATCGGGGGCGGAGCACTGCCGACGGCCAAGCTTCCGACGTGGCTGGTGCGCGTAAGCGTACCGGACGGGCGCGCGTCGGCGCTGGCGGCTGTGCTCCGTCGCGGCGAGTTGCCGCTGATTGTGCGCCTTCACGGGGAGGCGTTGCTGCTGGACTGCCGCACCATCTCCGAGGCGGACGTCGAGCTGATTCCCACCGCACTGGTGGAAGCGGCCCGCGAACTGCTCGAGGATTGAACGGCCGGCACGGGGACGGGCATGGCGATCGGCGACCCTGCCGGTGTTTCGGACGCGCCCTCCCGCAGCTCCATCACCACTCTCATCACGAGCGGCACCAGGATCAGCGTGCCGATGGCCGAGATCAGCATTCCGCCGATCATCACCGCCGCGAGGCCGCGATACAGTTCGCTGCCCGCGCCGGGCATCAGGGCGAGCGGCAACTGGCCGAAGATGGTGGTCATGCTGGTCATCAGCACGGGGCGGGCGCGCGTGGCGACCGCCAGCCGGACGCTGTCGGCGATGGAGAGCTCGCGGTCGCGCCGGTTCTGGAGCGATTGATCCACGAGCAGGATGGCGTTGTTGACGACCGTTCCGACCAGGATCACGAAGCCGAGAAAGGTCAGGACGTCGAGTTGCTGGACTGGCTGGTCGCGAGTCAGCATCGTTCCGACGTGACAGACGTAAAGCCCTGCAAAGCCGCCGAACAGGGCCAGCGGAACGCTGAACATGATGACGAACGGGTACACCCAGCTTTCATAGAGCGCGACCATCAGCAGGTAGACGATCAGAATGCTGAGCAGGAAGCGTCCGCCGGCGAGATTCACGACGCTCTCGATCGAGTAGCCCTTCCACTCGCCGAGCATGGCATTGCGAGCCTCCGTGAGTTTGTCGGCGTTGCCGGCCATCGACACCAGCACGCCCGGGGCGATGACGCCGCTGTTGCGCAGTGGGGCGATGATCTCGTTCTTGACCTGCTCGATGACGGATTCGAGCGCCTGCGCTTCGGAAGGCCGCACGGTCAGCGTGACGGCGCGCTGCCGCTCGATGTGGTTGATCTTCTCGGGGCTGGTGGTATCCACGATCCGCACAGCGGCGCCGAGCGGCGCGATTTCACCGCTGGGGGCAAAAATCGGCACCTGCGCGATCTGCCCGGTAGGGCGATTGCGTTGGTCCCCCGTGTAGATCGAGATGTCAATCGTGTCGCCGCCGCCCTTGCGATAATCGCCGACATATGAGCCGTCCACGCAGGTCTCAACGATGAAGCCGACGTCCTCGGCCGTCAGACCCAGGTCGGCGCAGCGCTCGCGATCGGGCACGATCCGCGCTTCGGGGCGACCGAGCGCGAAATTCGTCGGTGAGCTTTGCGGGAATCCGATTTTCTGCATCACGGCCATCTGGATCGCCAGCGCCGCGGCGTTCACTTCCTCGAGGTTGTCGCCACGTATCTGGATTTCGGCATTGTTGCCGCCGCCGAAGGAGAACAGCTCGGTCTGGAAGAAAACCGGGAAGGTTCCGGGAATCTGCTGCCCGGCCTCGGTAAGAAGGCGCACCAGCGGGCGCACCCGCGCGGCGTCGCGCGAGGAGCAGCCCATGAAGCAGCCGCCGTCGAAAGAGACGAAGAAGAAGTTGTCGATCAGCGGAGGCGGCGTCAGCCATTCGCGCTGCGCCCGCGCGCGTTGCAGCGGGCCGGCCGCGTTGGCGATCTCCGGAATCGCCCTGCCCGCGATCCGCGGCTCGATGCGCCGCACCCAGTCCTCGTTCAGCCGCCGGTGCTCGTCGCTGCCGGCCTCGACCCGCCAATAGGGACCGACATAGGCTTCGATCACCTGCGCCATTCGCTTGTATTCTTCCATGCTGTAGCCCGGCGGCGTGATCAGGAAGCCGAACACCAGGTTTCGATTGCCGGAAGGCAGGTACGTCGCTGGCGGGATCAGAAGGCGCATGCCGCCGAGCGACACCACGACCATCAGCAAAATGACGCCCAGGCGCAGGCCGACGTTCGCGCTCAACAGCGCATGCAACTGAGCGAACCAGCGCCCGACCGCGGTCGGCGCGTCGCCGGCGTCGATTGCGGCGCGCGCCGCGTCGGTGGAGGAAAGCGGTGCGTTCTCCGTCGATCGTCGCCCCAGCGACAGCACCTTGCGCGCCAGCGGCGGCAGCACTGTCATGGATACGATCAGCGACAGGCTCACGGCAGCGGCGGTGGCGATGCTGATGTCGCGGAACAGTTGCCCGGCTTCCTCCTGGATGAAGATGACAGGGATGAACACGGCCAGCGTCGTAAGCGTGCCGGCCAGCACGGCTCCCCAGACTTCGCCCGCTCCGTCCAGGCAGGCCTGCATCAGCGGCTTGCCCATCTGCCGATGGCGGTAGATGTTCTCCAGTACGACGATTGAGTTGTCGACCACCATGCCGATCGCGAACGCGATCCCCGCCAGCGAGATGACGTTCAGCGTTCGCCCCATCGCGACGATCACGACGAACGTGCCGACGACCGAAATAGGGATCGACAGCGCGACGGCTGAAGCGGCTCGCCAGCTGCGCAGAAACATGAGCAGGACGCCGATGGTCAGAAAACCGCCGAACACTGCATTTCCGCGGACCATGCTGATGGCCTGCGTGATGTAGATGGTCTCGTCGTAGACCTGCGTCAGTTCAAGCCGCATGTTGCGTGCTTCGAGCACGTCGCGATTGACGTTCTCCACGGCGGCCTTCACGCCGTTCATCACCTGGATGACGTTCCGTCCCGTCTCGCGCCGCACGGGAAAAGCCAGCACGGTCTGGCCCTTGGAGCGCACCAGCGATGTAGCGCGCTTGAAGCCCTCGCGCACCTCGGCCACATCGCGAATGTAGACCGGGCCGCCGGGGGTGAAGGCAATGACCGTGTTGCGCATCTCGTCGAGCGACTGAAACTGCCCAACCGTGCGCACCGCGAAGTCACGCTTCCCCTGCGTGCGTGCGCCGGCCGAGACATTCGCATTCTGCCGGCGCAGGGCGTCGGCCACCTGCCGATGTGAAAGACCGCGCGCCGCCAGCAGCCCGGCGTCCACGACGATCTGCACCTCGCGCTCCCAGCCTCCGTAGACGTCCACTGACGCGACGCCCTCGACGCGATCGAGGTAGGGCTTGATGAAATCCTCGGCGAAGTCGCGCAGCGCCGGCGTGGCCTCGCCGTCTCCGTTCCGGTCGTACAGAATGATCCAGGCGATCGGGTTGTCGATGCTGGCGTCGGCCGCGACGACCGTCGGCTCTTTCACTTCCAGGGGATACCCCGAAACCTGACGCAGCCGGTCGGTGGTCTCGCGCAGCGCCTCGGCGCGATCGGCGCCGGTGTAAAACTCCAGCGTGACCTTGGCCTGCCCCTCGAGCGACTCGCTGGTCAGCTTCTTGAGCCCCTTGACGCTCTGCAGGAACTCCTCCTGGCGCTCCACGATTTCCTGCTCAACCTCCTGCGGGTTCGCCCCAGGCCATGCGGTCGTGACGGTGATGATGGGCGTATCGACGTTCGGCGTGAGCTGCACCGGAATCATGAACACGGCGAGCAACCCGAACAGCACGGTCAACAGCACCCCGACGGATACGCCGACGGGGCGGCGCAGGCAAAGCTGGATGAGGTTACCGGTCACGGGGTCTTTCGTTGGGAGGTTGCCTGGCATTGGCGCGGCTGACATCCGTTTGATGAAACGCTACGGTCGAGCCCCGGCAGCGCCGGCGCTCGCACGGGCCGGTGCGGATGTCGGCGTGCCGGTGTTCGGCTTTGGGGAATATTGAAGCGGGGTCGGCACGACCGGTGTCGGGCCGTGCAGGCGCTCGTTCGCGCGACACACGACCGGCTCGCCGGCGGCGAGACCGTCGCCGCGCACCTCGATCTCATCGCCGATTTCGATCCCGGTCTCGATCGGCACCGGAAACGCCATCTCCCCGGCCTCGCCACGGCGCACCACGTAGATTGTCTTGGATGTGCCGGAGGCGACAATCGCATCCTTGAGAACCATCAGGCGCGGTCCCGACGGCCCGGCGGGCACATTCGCCCAGACTGTCATCCCGGGCAGGATGTCCCGCTGGGGGTTCGGCAGGTCCATCTCGATCGGAAAGGTGCGCGCCGCCAGCGATGCACGCGGAATGACGCGGGCGATGCTGCCGCTCTCAGATCGCCCCAGGGCGTCGATCCACGCTGACGCGGGCGTGCCCGGCGTGCAAAAGCGCACCGCGTCCTGCGGCACGTCCACGCGCACCCGCACGGTTTCGAGGCAGATGAATTCAGCGGCGACGGCGCCCTCCGCCAGCCACTCGCCGATCTGCGTGCGGCGAGCGACGACAACGCCATCAAATGGCGCGGGAATCACCGTTCGATCCCGGGCGCGCGTCAGGCGCGCGACCTCGGCTCGCGCACCCGCCACGTCGGCACGCGCGGCGGCTCGCTCCTCCGCGCGGGCGCCGTTCCGGGCTTCCAACAACTGTGCTTCGACTTGGTTCAATCGCGCCTGCGCGGCCTCATGGTCACGCTCCGCGTCGTTCAGTTCCTTGGAGTTTGCCCGGCGTTCCGTGTCGAGATCACGCATCCGCTCGCGCTCGAACTCGGCCCGCCGCAACTGTGCCTGCGCCTCGGCGAGCGTCGCCTCCCAGCGACTGATGACTTCCGGGCGCACGCCGGATTCCAGCTCCTGCAGGCGGGCCTCGTAGCGCGCGAGGCGAGCGCGGGCCTCGTCGAGACGATGCTGTGCCGGCTCGGGGTCGATCGTCACCAGCGGATCTGCGGCCCGGACGAAGGTGCCTTCATCGGCGTTGATGCGAAGTACCACGCCGGAAACCTCCGCCGCGACCATCGCGGTCGCGCTGGGAGTGATCGAGCCGACCAGGCGGATCGTCGCCGGCAGGTCACGCTCGACGATCGGTGCGACCTGCACCGGCATCGCGCGCGGCTGTGCGATCGAGGCCGTCCCCATGATTGCGGCCAGTGCTGCCAAAGTGGCGATCATGAAACCAGGATGGCGACGAGCGGATCGGCATGCGGACACGGCATCTCCCGGCTGGCAGGTCGAGCGCCCGTCGCGGGCGCGTTTCGGATCGTAGCGCGGACACCGCCCGACGTCGCGGGGGAAATCTCCGGCGGCCCCCGAGTTCGCACGCTGTTAGTATACCGCCGCTCGTCAAATTGGGCCAGTCGCGAGAATTTTTGCGAACGCAGCATGTTTTTGTTCGTTTGCACAATTGGGCTTGCATTTCATCGGATCGGCCGCTACGCTCTTGCGATTCGGTGACTTACGCTGCGCGCCGGCAACGTCGCGCTGCGCCTTGTTCGCTCATAACCGCTTGTCGGTAATGAAGTTTCGCGATTCTGTCGCCGATGATGGCAAAGACGAAAACGACCCCCTCGGCCGGCGCGAACGGCCGAGCTTCGATTCCGCCCGACCAGGGGGGCTTCGAGGTGCGCCGCCTGCCCCGCGCAGGTGTTCGCCGGTCGTCTTTCCCATAACTGGTTGCGGCTGATCCGGCTCCTGCCGCGCGTGTGGCGCGGCGGGTGAAGCGTGTCCGGAAGCCGGTGGCATTCAGCGCGGCCGGGTGATCCTGCCGCAAGCCCGAGCAAAGATCCGCCTATGAACCCGCTATCCAAGATTCGCAACATCGGCATTTCGGCGCACATAGACTCCGGCAAGACGACGCTGAGCGAGCGTGTGCTGTTCTATTCCGGCCGGATTCACAAGATCGGCGAGGTGAAGGGCGGCGGCGACGGCGCCACCATGGACCACATGGAGCTGGAGAAGGAGCGCGGCATCACCATCACGTCGGCGGCGACGACGGTGGAGTGGCTGGATCACCAGATCAACTTGATCGATACACCGGGGCACGTGGACTTCACGATCGAGGTGGAGCGTTCGCTGCGCGTGCTCGACGGCGCGGTGCTGGTGCTGTGCGGCGTCGGCGGGGTGCAGAGCCAGTCGCTGACGGTCGATCGGCAGATGAAGCGCTACAACGTTCCACGCCTGGCGTTCATCAACAAGCTGGACCGCGTCGGCGCGGACCCGGTTCGCGTGGTGGGGGAGTTGGAATCCAAGCTCGGGCTGACACCGGTTCCGCTCCAGATACCCATCGGAGTGGAGGCCGACCACAACGGTGTCATTGACCTGATCACGATGGAGGCTGTGTACTTTGACGGGGTCAAGGGCGAAACGCTCCGCCGCGCGGAGATACCGGCCGAGCTGCGCGAGCAGGCGGCCCGCTCCCGGCACGGGCTGCTCGACACGCTTTCGCTCTACGACGACGAGCTGATGGAGGCGATGCTCGAGGGCAAGGAGCCTTCCGCCGAGCAGCTTCACACGGTGATCCGCCGGCTCACAATCGCCCGCGAGATCGTGCCGGTGCTGATGGGATCGGCCTTCAAGAACCGCGGCGTGCAGTTGCTGCTCGATGCGGTGGTGCGCTACCTTCCCAGCCCGCTCGACCGCATGTACTACGCCCGCGATAACGACAACGAGGGCGCGGAAGTCACCATTACCGCGGACCCCGCCGCGCCGCTGGTGTGCATGGCGTTCAAGCTGGTGGATGAATCGTTCGGCCAGCTTACGTACACCCGTATATACCAGGGCACTCTTCGCAAAGCCTCCACGATCGTCAATACGCGCACGCGCAAAACGGCGCGCGTCAGCCGCATCGTGCGGATGCACGCCAACGATCGCCAGGAGGTTACCGAGGCGGGGCCGGGCGACATCGTCGCGATGATCGGAATCGATTGTGCCAGTGGTGACACCTTCTGCGACGAGAAGCTGAATTACTCGCTCGAGAGCATCTTTGCTCCCGAGCCGGTGATCTCGCTGGCGGTGAAGCCGGCCAAGGTGGCCGACCGCGACAAGCTCAGCAAGGCGCTGACGCGCTTCATGCGCGAAGATCCCACATTCCACGTCCGCAGCGACCAGGAGACCAGCGAGACGATCATCTCGGGCCTGGGCGAGCTGCATCTCGACATCTACATTGAGCGCATCCGGCGCGAGTACAACGTGCAGGTCGAGACCGGCGCACCGAAGGTCAATTACCGCGAGGCGCCGACCCGCGCGGCCGAGTTCAACTACAAGCACAAGAAGCAGACCGGTGGCAGCGGCCAGTTCGGACACGTCGTCGGGCGCGTCGAGCCGCTGCCCGCGGACGCCGGCCAGGATTATGTGTTCGAGAACAAGGTCTTCGGCGGGCACATTCCGAGCGAGTTCATCCCCTCCTGCGAAAAGGGATTTGCCGCGGCGCGGCTGGTTGGCCCGCTGGCCGGATACGAGGTGGTTCGACTGAAGATCATCCTCGAGGACGGCTCATCGCACGCGGTGGACTCCAGCGATATTGCGTTCCAGCTCGCCGCCCGCGACGCCTTCAAGGAGGCGTATCCCAAGACGTCACCGGCGATTCTCGAGCCGATCATGAAGATCGAGGCCGAGGCACCCAGCGACCTGCAAGGCCCCGTCGTCGGCGACATTTCCAGTCGCCGCGGGATCATCACCGGTACGGACGCGCGCGGCGCGACGACGGTCATCATGGCGGAGGTGCCGCTGGCCAACATGTTCGGGTACGCGACCGACCTGCGCTCCATGACGCAGGGACGCGGCACGTTCTCGATGGAGTTCCACTGCTACCGCCAGGCTCCGCGCGACGTGCAGGACGAGGTGATTGCCAAGGCGAAGGCCGCCAAGGCCCGCTGACGCGCCGGTGGCGCGCTGGATCGTCGCGCAAGCCGCGGTCCGTTGGCGGCGCTCTTTCGTCAGTCATCGAGGCGGTGTGCCGCGATCAACCCGCGGCGCGCCGCTTCGCTCTTTTTTCCGACGGGCCTCGGCGGCATTCGACGTCTGCGCCACCGCCCGTCGGGCGCTTGCCCGTCCCGGCCGCCCGCGGTTAGCGTGACGATGGCGGGACGTGGAAATAATGATGGTGGAGGTCCGGATGGCGGTCAGTCAGGCGGATGTGGAGCAGGTCGGAGCGCAGGTACGGCGTCATCATGACGCCTTTGAGCGACTGCTCACCGAGGTGCGGCGCGTCATCGTCGGCCAGGACAACCTGCTGCGCAAGCTGGTGGTCGGGCTACTGTGCAACGGGCACATCCTTCTGGAGGGCGTGCCGGGACTGGCCAAGACCACCGCCGTCGCGACGCTGGCCCGCGCCATCCGCACGAAGTTCCAACGGCTCCAGTTCACCCCCGACCTTCTGCCGGCCGACATTGTCGGCACGCTGGTCTTTCAGCCGCGCGACGGCGCGTTCAGCGTCAAGAAGGGCCCGATCTTCTCGAACCTGATCCTGGCGGACGAGATCAACCGCGCACCGGCCAAGGTGCAGAGTGCGCTGCTGGAGGCGATGCAGGAGCGCCAGGTCACGATCGGCGAGCAGACCTTTCCGCTCGACGAGCCGTTTCTCGTGCTCGCCACGCAGAACCCGATCGAACAGGAAGGCACCTACCCGCTGCCCGAAGCGCAGGTAGATCGCTTCATGTTGAAGCTGGTGGTGGATTACCCCTCGCGGGCGGAGGAGCGCGCCATCCTCGATCGAATGGCCCACAGCCGGCCACAGCAGTCGATCTCGCCGGTGCTCGAGCCCGCGGACGTGCTCAGCGCCCGCGCGCTACTGGACGACATTTACATCGACGACAAGGTGCGCGACTACATCGTCACGCTGGTGCATGCGACGCGCCGCCCCGCGGAGCACGGGCTGCGCGAGATCGCGACGTGGATTCAGTACGGCGCCTCACCGCGGGCGACGATCTTCCTGGCGCTGGGAGCGCGGGCGATGGCGTTTCTGGCGGGCCGCGGCTACGTCACGCCGCAGGACGTGAAGGACATCGCGCCGGACGTGCTGCGGCATCGCGTGTTGGTCAGCTACGAGGCTGAGGCCGAGGATCGGACCAGCGATGATGCGGTCCGCTTCGTGCTGGACCACACGCCGGTTCCCTGATCGCCGTTTCCATCTTCGCGGCGTTCGCCAGCGCTTCCGGTGTGGGCGGAACTCGCGGTCCGAAACGCGGCTTCGAGGCTTACCCGTCCGACCTATTCGTCAGGCTTGCTCGGCTCGCCATCCGGCGTCGGTTCGCTCGGCGGCGGCGGCGGTGGTGGCGGGATCGGCTGGCCTTGCTGCGGATCGTCCTGTGGCGGCGGCGGAGGGGGCGGCTGTGCGGGGTTATTCCCCGGCGCGTGTCGGTTGCCGGCGCCCGCCGGGGCATTCCTCGGCGGGTTGGCGCCGGGGCGACCACCGGAAGCCTCGGCGTCCTTGCGCTGCTTGCCGGTCGGCAGGCGGTCCAACCGCGGCTTGAGCGTCTTCTCGAAAATCGCCGTCAGCGGTTCGAGCAGCTTGTTTCGATCCAGCTGAATCTTCTGCAACTGCTTCTGTGATTCACCATCCTGCTTGCCCTGGCGGAGTTTCGCCTCGCGCTGGTCCATGTCGTTGAGCTGCGACTCGCGCGTCCGCACATATCGGGTCGCCTGCTCCTTGCAATCCTTCAGGATTTCCTCGGCCTTGGTCCGCTGTCCGGGGTCGAGGTTGAAGCGCTGGATGAACTGGGCGGTGTACTGGTCCCACTCGCCCTCGAAGTTGCGCGACACCGGCCGGGCGGGCGTGGACGGCTGCGGCGGAACCGGCGTCGGTCGCTGTCCGCCGCCGCCGGAGGTCACCACCGGCCGCTGCGGCGTCGGCGTCGGCGCGGCCGGCGTCACGGGCGCCGCCATTCCGCCCTTGATGTCCGCGCCGGGGTTGGGGCGCGCCGGCCCGAGGTTGCCCGGCTTGGGCGCCACGGTCACCGGTCCTTGCGTCTTGGGCTGTTGCCCGCCGCCACCCGACGGCGGCGGTGGTGGCGGCGGCGGCTGCGCCACCTGCGGTTGCGACGGCTCGCTGTCGCGCGGCTGCGCACCGGGACGGGCGTTCGGGCGCGGATTCCGAAACTCCTCGACGCTCATCTCACCCGCGACGATCCGGCGGAGCTGATCATCCGTCTGCGCGAAGGAATCCTCCATCATCCGCAGGTCCTGGTCGTGGATCGCGCGCTGTTCATCGTTGAGGATTTCGCGAAACTGCGCGTTGCCGTCGACGATGATCCGCTTGGCCTCCTCGTAGAGCGGCGCGACCTGCTTTCCCCATTCCACCAGCTCCGACGGATCCATCTCGCCGCCGGTCCGCACGTCGAACATGCGATCGACCAGGCCGAACAGGTTGTCGCGGTGGCCGGAGAGGAAGGCGTTGGCCTTGTCGTGCATGAGCTTGTTGGTGAAGCGCTCCTGTTCCTCGTCCAGGTTGTACTTGCGGGAGAGGAAGCGCGAGTAGTTGTCCACCAACGCCTCGACGTTCAGCAGGCTGGTGAACTTCGTCCGCCCGCTCTCCTGCGCCACGACCGGCAGGGTCGTCGACAGCACCACCGCGGTGCAGACCATCCATCGCGCTGCGTGCCCGATCCCGTTCATCAACGTCGCTCCATCCTGCCCGGTCGCGACGCGCTGCGCCGCCCGGGCTTCACGCCGGCAGTCCGGACCGGCGGCCTGCCGGTCCGCGCGGAAACACACGCGGCCACCGTCCGCACATTGCGGACCTGCGGCCCGACCGTATTATACCGATCGACCGTAACCCCGGTTGCACCCGCATCAATCCCGCCGAGAGACGTAAATGCCGATCTGGAAAGAACTTCCACGGGCCTGCATCTTTGATCTCGACGGCACGCTGGTCAATTCCCTGCGCGACATCGCCGAGGCCCTCAACGATTGTCTCGATCTGCTCGGCCTGCCGGGCCATCCCCAGGACGCGTATCGGTACATGGTCGGCGAGGGCGTGCCCCTGCTCTGCCGGCGGGCGATCGGCCGCAGCCACCCGCACCTGGTCGCCCGTCTGATCGAGCTGGCCCGGCCGCGGTACCGCGTCCGGCCGATGACGCACACCCGTCCCTATCCCGGCATCGCGGCGCTGGTCGAGCGGCTGCACGGCGGCGGCGTGCCGCTGGCGGTGCTGTCGAACAAGCCGGACGAGATCACGCGGGCGATGGTGGCGGCCTTTTTTCCGCGCGGCGAGTTTCGCGAGGTGCACGGCTACCGGGCCGAGGCGCTGCGCAAGCCCGACCCGACGGTGGCGCTGCGGATCGCGGCGGCGCTGGACTGCCCGCCGGGCGACGCCTGGCTGATCGGCGACACCCCGACCGACGTCGAGACGGCGCAGCGGGCCGGCATGCGCTGCGTGGCGGTCACGTGGGGATTTCGAACGCGGGCCGACCTGGCGGCGGCCGGTGCGGAGATCATGATCGACCATCCGGATGAGCTGCTGGGCGGCTGAAGCGCGGGTGCGGGGGATTGAAGCGCGAGGCCGGTGGATTGAAGCGCGCGGTCAGGCTGTCGAAGCGCTGCGCCGGAGATCGGCGGCGCGGGACAAATGAATCTCGGCGCGGGTGTGAAGTTGCGCAGCGTGGGTGTGATCGCGTGCAGCGCGGGGTGGATGAATCTCGGCGCGGGGTGGATGAATCTCGGCGCGGGGTGGATGAATCTCGGCGCGGGAGGGATGAATCTCAGCGCGGGGGTTGATTGAGTCGTCGTCTGGTCGCCCCGGCGGGGCGATGGGTTGTAGCCACGGGTGGAGCACGGGCCGTCAGGCCCGGGCGGAACCCGTGGATGCGAAGACTTTCATTTTCGGAACTGCCCCGCAGGGGCAGCGGAAGCGGCGCGGTCTCCTCCGCCCCTCCGGGGCGGGCGCGGACGTGCGCGCCGGGGTCCACGGGTTGCGCTTCGCCCGGCATTCGCCGGGCGGGCGGTTTTTTCGGACGTACGGACCATCCAGCTGTTCAGCGCCGCCCGGCGACGGCGTCGGGCGGCCGGTTTTCAGCGCGGAGGCGCTGCTTTTTGCGAGAAAAGCGCCGCGTTTTGGTGCCAGAGCGCGGCATTTTTGTAGTGAAATGCGGCGCCGCAGCACGAAAGCGCGGCATTTTTGTACGAAAGCGCCGCATTTTGGTGCCAGAGCGTGGCATTTTTGCAGTGAAATGCGGCGCTCCGGTACTCCGCGGGTGCAAAACTCTCTCCTCGCACCGCGTTTGCGGGAATCCTTTCCCTTCAGCGCGGGATGGGAATCCCGCATGAGCGGCCGTGGCCACAGCCCGAGGCCCCGGCGGGGCGCGGAAGCGCCGGGCCTGTTGTCAGTCCTTCGGGGGGCGGGTACTATTCATGAACTTCCCGCCAGGGCTGGGGCGGGAGCGGCGGCCTTGCGGGGCCGCGTTTCACACACCAACCCCCTGACGGAACCGTCGGGCCGCGAAAGCGGCCTTTTTTCGTACCCGCAGCGCGCCGCCCTCGGAATGCCGGCTCAGGCGCGTCGCGGGTGGGACATTCGAGGCGCGTGCAACGCCGGGGTTGCACCGGCCGACGCTTCGGCCGCAGACCACTGGAAAGAGCAGGCTCATGAACCAGGACCTGATCCGCAGCATCGACGGCATCTGCCGCGAGAAGAACATCGACCGCGACACCTTCATCGCGGACCTGGAGAACGCGATCGTCAGCGCCGTCCGCAAGAGCTACAGCGAGACGGACGAGGTGGTGGTCAAGCTCGACCCGCTCACCGGCGAGATTTCCGCGACGGTCAACGGCGCAGCGCTGGGCATCCAGGCGCTGGGCCGCATCGCCGCCCAGACCGCCAAGCAGGTCATCATGCAGAAGACCCGCGAGCGCGAGCGGACCAGCATCTTCGAGGATTTCACCGAGCGGCAGGGCACGATCGTGACCGGCACGGTGGTGCGGGCCGAGGGCGGCAACCTGCTGGTCAACGTCGGCCGCACCGAGGGCTTCCTGCCGCGCAGCGAGCAGATCCCGGGCGAGATGCACCAGGTCGGCGAGCGGATCCGCGTCTTGATCCTGGACGTGCGCGAGCAGCCCAACCAGATCAAGATCATCCTGTCGCGCTCGCACCCGAACTTCGTCGCCCGGCTCTTTGAGCTGGAGGTGCCGGAGGTGGCCGAGCGCGTGATTGAGATCCGCGCGCTGGCCCGCGAGGCCGGCTATCGAACGAAAGTCGCGGTCAGCTCGATCGACACCAAGGTGGACGCAGTCGGGGCCTGCGTGGGCGTGCGCGGCAGCCGCGTCAAGAACATCATGGAGGAGCTGGGCAGCGAGAAGATCGACATCGTGCGCTGGAACGAGTCCAGCCAGATCCTGATCCAGAACGCGCTCAAGCCGGCCGAGGTGCAGGAGATCGCGCTGTGCTTCGAGCTGAACAAGGCCACGGTGGTCGTGCCGGATGACAAGCTCTCGCTGGCGATCGGCAAGCGCGGGCAGAACGTGCGGCTGGCGGCCCGCCTGACGGGCTGGAACATCGACATCCTGACGCCGGATGAATACAACAAGAACCTCGAGCTGCTCGAGCGGACGGTCAAGTCGATCGAGGGCGTGGACGACCTGCTGCTCGACAAGCTGGTGGCGATCGGCTGCGTGTCCGTCGCCGACGTGGACGCGGTCGAGAGCGAGCCGCTGGTCCGCGACCTCGAGATCACGCAGGAAATCGCGGAAAAGATCGTCGAGGCCTGCGGCGAGGAAGTGATCCGGCTGGAGGAGGAGCGCGAGACGAACGCCAAGCTCCGCGCCAGCGGGCTGTTCAAGCCGGATGCGGAAGCCGCCCCGGCGGAGGACGGCGCGGAAACCGGCGCGGAAACCGGCGCGGAGAACGCGGCCGGCGAGAGCGGCGACGCGGGTGCCGAGGTCGTCGCCGAGGGCGGCGGCGAAAGCGCGGCCGCGGCGCCGATGACTTCGGCCGGCGAGTTCGTGCCGGAGCGCGCGCCGGACGTGGAGGGCGAGTCGCCCGCCGCGGACGATGCGCCGCGGCCGGTGCAGGGCGTGGGCGGCGGAGCGGCATAGGATCATCACAGGTCGGCGCTGGATGGGGGCGCTGACGCCGGAGCAATCGCCATGATGCACCGTCCACATCCCGCCGCGCTGTTGGCTGCCGTGGCCGTGTTCGCGCTGGTCGTGCCTGTGATCGCGCAGCGACGCGAGGAGCCGCTGCCGAGCGCAGCGCCTCCCGTTGCGCCGACGGCGACCGCGGCCGACCCGGCGACTGCGACGCAGCCCGCGTCCGCGCCGGACGTCTCGGTGGAGCGGCGTGCGCCGGTGACGCGCGAGAACGTGGCGGCCCGCGCGCAGCGGGTGCGCGCGCGGGCGGCGGAGTTTCTGCTGGCGTCGCAGAGCGTCGAGGGCGGCTGGGGCGCGGAGCACGGGCCGGGCGTCACGGCGCTGGTGGTGCGGGCGCTGGCGGGCGAGCCGCGGATCGGGCCGCGGCACGAGGCGGTGCGGCGCGGCGTGGCGGTGGTGCTGCGCTCGCAGCGCGCGGACGGCGGGATTCACGCCGACAGCGGGGTGCACGCCAACTACGAGACCAGCGTAGCGCTGTCGATGCTGGCGGCGCTCGGCAAGGAGGCGCCGGCGGGCGCTGCGGACCGAGCCCAACAGTTCCTGCTCCTCAACCAGTGGGATGAGAGCGAGCAAAAGCCCGAGTCGGACGTGTGGTACGGCGGCGCGGGGTATGGCTCGGGCAAGCGGCCCGACCTGTCGAATCTCCAGATCATGCTCGACGCGCTGCACGACAGCGGCCTGCCGAAGGACGACCCGGCCTATCGCAAGGCGCTGGTGTTCATCAGCCGCTGCCAGATGCGGGGCGAATCCAACGACCAGCCCTTCGCGAAAGGCGCGAGTGACGGCGGGTTCATCTATTCGCCGGCCAACGGCGGCGAGAGCAAGGCGGTCGATCAGGACGCCGAGGGCCGCACCGTGCTGCGCTCGTACGGCTCGATGACCTACGCCGGGTTCAAGAGCATGATTTATTGCGGGCTGACGCGCGACGATCCGCGCGTGAAGGCCGCGCTGGCGTGGATTCAGCGGCACTGGACGCTGGATCACAACCCGAACATGCCCGAGCGGCAGTCGCACGAGGGGCTTTTTTACTACTATCACACCTTCGCGCGGGCGCTGGCGGCCGGCGGGGAGGATGTGATCGAGGATCACGTCGGGCGACGGCACGACTGGCGGGTGGAGCTGGTGGCGAAGCTGGAATCGCTGCAACGCTCGGACGGCAGCTTCGTGAACGAGCGCGACCGCTGGATGGAGGGGTTGCCGAGCCTCGTCACTGCGTATGCGATGCTCGCTCTTCAAGCGGCCGTGCCCTAGTGCCCGGTCGGGCGGGCCGGTGAGCGGCTTCTGCCGCAGCCGCACTACGGGCGGCGACGGTTCTGGATCGGTCCAATCTGCGACTTTTTCACATCGTTTCGCTGATTTGCTGCCGCGGGAAGGTCCGCGCTGGGGGGCGGTTGTTGTGCGATTGCGCCAGACGGCAGTCGGCTTGACGTTGCCGCGCACCGTCTGATACACTCCCCGCCCTTGCACGCGGTTCGGCCTTGGGTGCGAAGCGGTCGCGACGATGGTTCGCGGCTGCGGCGCGGCGGCCGGAGCGGTGCGGGCCGCGGCCGTGCTGCGCGGGCGGCCCAACGGGACGGCAAAAAAAATGCCCCCGACGAATTCAGACGAGGCTTCGCGGCAGCGCTCGCTGATGGTCCGCTTTGCGGGCATGGGCGTCGAGTTCGCCGCGGGCATCGTGGTGTTCGTGCTCGTCGGCTACTGGATCGACTCGAAGCTGGATAGTGCGCCGATCGGCGTCGTGACGGGAGCGCTGCTGGGCTGTGTCGGCGGGATGTATAACCTGATCCGCAACGCCATCCGCCTCTCTCGCACGATGTCGCCGCCGAAGCGGCCGGAGCCGCCGGATGACGAGCCACGACCGCCGGCGCAGGGCTGATCGACTGACGGCCGGGTGCGTGTTTGCCTCGGTCGCGACGGCCGTGGCGTGCGGGCTGGTCGGGTACCGGCCGACGGCGGCGCTGGCCGGTCCGGAAGGCGTGCCGGCGATGGTAGCGGCGATTGCCGCGGCGTTGCCGGGATCGCTGCTGGCGGTGCTGGTGACGGGTCGGGCCCTGGCGGGTCCGCCGACGGGCTGGATCGGCGCGGCGATGCTCGGCCTGGGCCTGCGGTTCGGGCTGACGATCGCGGCGGTGCTGTTGATGGATTCTTTGCAGCGCTGGCCGCGCGCGCCGCTGCTGCTGTGGATCGCGATTGCCCAGTTGGTGCTGTTGAAGGTGGACACGCTGATGCTGGTTCTGGCGGCACGGCGGATGCACGGGAGCGACGGACGATGATGCTCGCTGCAGCGGATCCGGTGTCGCACGTCGCGCAACACATTGCCTACGAATTCGGCGAGGGGCTTTTCCGCTTTCCGCTGCTCAGCAACCACATCATCATGCAGGTGCTGGCGGCGCTGATCGTTCTGTGGGTGATTCCGCGGGCGGTGGCGAAGCGGGCAGGTCGGGACGCGGTGGGGCGGCTGGTGCCGACCGGGCTGGGGAACGCGATCGAGGTGCTGTGCCTCGCGCTGCGCGACCACATCTTCAAGCCGAACCTCGGCGCCTACACGGACCGCTTTCTGCCGTACCTGTGGTCCCTGTTCATGTTCATCCTGGTGTCGAACCTGCTGGGGTTGATCCCGCTGACCGATTGGGCGTTCTTTCTGAAGGATACGAAGGTCGGGAATACGACGGCCCAGCACCTGATCGGTGGGACCTCGACGGCCAACATCTTCATCACGGGGGCGCTGGCGCTCATCACGCTGGTGATGATGGTGTATTGCGGCCTGAAGTATCACGGCATGACGTACGTGAAACACTTTTTCATGGGGCCGCCGGCGCTGTCGTGGTTCATCGCGATTCTGGAGGTGCTGGGGCTGTTCTTCAAGGCGGCGGCGCTGGCCCTGCGTCTCTTCGCGAACATGCTGGCCGGGCACATCCTGCTGGCCGTGCTGCTGGGGTTCGTCGGGGCGGCGTGGAAGCTCTCCACCGGGGCGGGCGTGGCGATCGGAGCGGTGGTGATCTTCGGCAGCATTGCGATCTTCTTCCTGGAAATTTTCGTCGCGTTTCTGCACGCGTTCATCTTTGCGACGCTGACGGCGGTGTTCGTCGGCCTGTCGGTGAACATCCACCACGATGAGCATGAGCATGAACACGATCATGGGCACGGCCACGGGCAGGAAGCCCACGCCGCCCATGCCGCGGGGGCGCACGGCTGAGGCAGCCGTGCAGCGGGCTGGCTGAGAATCATGACCCGGCGGCGGCGACGGGCCGCGCCCGGTGTCCGGAGTGTGTTCAACATCAGTGGCGCTGAGCGGAATCAGCGCCCGTTTGTGAAAGGGCTTGGTTTCATGAGCAAGGCACGTGGTTGGGTCGCGCTGGCCGCGATGGTGGTCGGGTTCGGCATCTTCTCCGCTTCCCCGGCGCTGGCGCAGGGCGCGGCAGGGGGCACGGCGGTGAGCGGTCCGGCGATTCCGGGCGCGGTTGGTGCGGGCATCGGCGCCGGGCTGGCGCTGATCGGCGCGGGGCTGGGCGTGGGTCGCATCGGCGGCAGCGCGGTCGAGTCGATCGCGCGTCAGCCGGAGGCGGCCGGCTCGATCTTCACGCCCATGATCATCACCGCGGCGATGGTCGAGGGGGCGGCGCTGTTCGCCATCGTGGTCTGCCTGCTGAAGAACTAGCGGCCCGCACGCGCGACGACGCGCGCCCGCTCCGCGGGAGCGCATCGCCGTGCAGGAGAGCAACGTGACCCCACGCACGCACGCGGCGCTGATCGCCGCGGCCGCCGCGCTCGGCGGCGCACTGCCGGCGCTCGCTGCCCCGGCCGCCGACGGCCACGCGCCCGGCATCTTCGAGGGCGGCCTGGGCAACGCGATCGTGCAGATGATCATCTTCGGCGCGGTCGTGCTGATCCTGGGTCGCACCGCCTGGCCGATGATCATCCGCACGCTCAACGAGCGAGAGAAGAGCATCCGCGAGTCGATCGAGTCCGCGCATCGGCGGAATGACGAGGCCGCAGCACTGCTCAAGAAGCACCAGGAGCTGATCGACAAGGCCCGCGCTGACGCCACCGCCATCGTCGAGGAAGGTCGTCGCGACGGCGAGGACACCCGCCGCCGCATGGCGGACGAGGCGCGGCGCGAGGCGGATGAGACGGTGGCGCGCGCCAAGCGCGAGATCGAGTTGGCGACCCAGGCCGCGGTGAAGGAGCTGTATGACCGCACGGCCGAGCTGTCGGTGCAGATCGCCGGCGGCATCGTGGGCAAGGCGTTGTCGCCGGACGACCACCGCGCGCTGGTGGCGCAGTCGATCGAGCGGATGACCGCGGCCCGCCGGGCCGGCTCGAATTGATCGCATGAAGCGACGTGACCCCCGCGGGAGGACGTGCGGCAACGCACACGCCCGCTCAGGAGCGCACGCATGGCTGAACTGATTGACAAGCAGCTTGCCGCCGCGGATGCGTACGCGGCCGCGCTGCATGACCTGGCTCGAAGCACCGGCACGGTGGCCGAGACGCTCGACGAGCTCAATGAGCTCTGTCGGCTGCTGGAGATCGAGCCGGACTTCGCGCTCTTCATGGGCAGCGGATCGCTCGGTTCCGATCAGCGTGCCGCGGGTCTGGAAAAAATGCTGCGCGGACGGGTCAGCGACCTGACGCTTAACGCCGTGCAGGTGCTGTGCGCCCACGGGCGCAACGATCTGCTCCCGGCGCTGCGCGAGCGGCTGCGGGCGCGAATCGGCGACGAGGCGCGGCAGGCGCGGGTGACGGTGCGCAGCGCCGTGCCGCTGGATCCGCCGCAGCGCGAGGAGCTGTCGCGCGTCGCGGCGACGCTCTCGGGGCGCACCCCGGTGATTCAGTACATCGTGCAGCCGGAGCTGCTCGGCGGTCTGATCGTCGAGTTCGACGACTGGCGCTTCGACAACTCGGTGCGCCGCCACCTGGAGGGTGCGCGGCGCGTGCTGGAGGATCGCAGCAAGCGCGGGTTCTCGGATAACTAGCGCCCCCGGCGCCGAGCCTTGCTCGGTGTGACGGCGGTACGGGCGATCGAGAGAGACGGATTCCGGGCGCAGCCGCGCCCGACAACGAGGTCAGCATGAAGATCAAGGCCGACGAAATCGCGTCCATTATCAAGCAGGAAATCCAGGGCTACCGCGCTCAGCTCGACGTGGCTGAGGTCGGCAAGGTGCTGTGGGTGAAGGACGGCGTCGCGGGCGTTTACGGCCTGCAGAACGCGGCCGCGGGCGAAATGCTCGAGTTTGCCAGCGGCGCGATCGGCGTCGTGTTCAACCTCGAGGAAGGCTCGATCGGCGCGGTGATTCTGGGCGACTATCTGGGCGTCACCGAGGGCGAAGAGGTCCGCGGCACGGGCCGCCTGCTCTCCGTGCCGGTCGGCGAGGCGCTGGTCGGGCGCGTGGTCGATCCGCTCGGCCGCCCGATGGACGGCAAGGGGCCGATCCAGTCGCCGCACCGCTACCCGCTGGAGCGCATCGCCCCCGGCATCGCCGAGCGCCAGCCGGTGACGGAGCCGCTGCAGACCGGCGTGAAAGCGATCGACGCGATGATCCCGATCGGCCGCGGGCAGCGCGAACTGATCATCGGCGACCGCAAGACCGGCAAGACCGCCATCGCCATCGACACGATCATCAACCAGAAGGGCGGTGACATGATCTGTGTCTACGTGGCGGTCGGGCAGAAGGAATCGACCGTCGCGGGCATCGTCGAGACGCTGCGCGCCCAGGGGGCGATGGACTACACGATCGTCGTCACGTCCTGCTCTTCCGATCCCGCTCCGCTTCAATACATCGCCCCGCTGGCCGGTTGTGCGATGGCCGAATACTTCATGTTTGAGCATGGCCGGGCGACGCTGTGCGTGTACGACGACCTGTCGAAGCAGGCGCAGGCCTATCGGCAGTTGTCGCTGCTGCTGCGACGCCCGCCGGGTCGCGAAGCCTACCCTGGCGACGTGTTCTATCTGCACAGCCGCCTGCTGGAGCGCTCCTGCAAGATGGCCGACAAGCGCGTGATCGTGAAGAAGGGCGCACCCGCCGGCGAGGAGAAGGGCGTCAACGGCAAGGTGTACATCGGCAACCAGGATCAGCACGCGCTGGAGCACGACCTCAAGGGGCTAGGCGCGGATTCGCACGAGGCTCGCAAGCTGCGGGCATCCGGCGGCTCGCTGACGGCGCTGCCGGTCATTGAGACGCTTGAAGGCGAAGTGTCGGCCTACATTCCGACGAACGTGATTTCGATCACCGACGGGCAGATTTACCTGGAGCCGGACCTTTTCTTCGCGGGCGTTCGTCCGGCAGTGAACGTGGGCATCTCGGTCAGCCGCGTGGGCGGCAACGCCCAGATTCCGGCGATGAAGAAGATCGCCGGCTCGCTGCGGCTGGACCTGGCCGCCTTCCGTGAACTGGAGGCCTTCGCGCAGCTCGGCACGGAGCTGGACCCGGCCACGCAGCGCCAGCTCGACCGCGGGCGGCGCATGGTGGAGTTGCTCAAGCAGCCGCAGTACCGGCCGATGGACGTGATCGATCAGGTCATCGCGATTCACGCCGGCGCGCGCGGCTTCCTCGACGACGTGCCGCTGGATCGCGTCCGCGATTTCGAGACGGAGCTGCTCAAGTTCTATCGCGACGAGCACCCCGAGACGCGCGCGGCGCTGCATCGCGACCGCAAGCTGACGGACGAAGTGGATGCGACGCTCAAGCGCCTGACGGGTGAGTTCAAGGCGGGCTTTTCGGCGCGACAGGCGAAGAAGTAACAAGCCGTCGGCGACACTGCAAAAAGTCGCCGCGCGTTAGGGAGCATGGTTCATGGCCAAGGCCCGGGCGATCGTGAAGCGCCGCAAAGCGGTGCGGAACATCCGCAAGATCACCCAGACAATGCAGCTCATCGCCACGGCGCGCTTTCAGAAGTGCCTGCAGCGCGCCATCGCCGGCCGCCCCTACACCGAGCGCATGTCCGCAATGATCGAGTCGCTCTCGGCCGCCGGCTCGGCCGATCACCCGCTGCTGGCGTCGAATGACGGCGTGTTGCGCGGCGTGTTGCTGACGATCACATCCAATCGCGGATTGTGCGGTTCGTACAACTCGGCCGTGCTGCGGCAGGCGGGCGAGGTGATGCGCGAGCAGCAGGCCGCCGGGCGGCAGTTGTCGATCGAGGTGGTCGGCAAGAAGGGGCTGGGCTACCTGCGCTTCCTGGGGATTAGCGCCGAGCGCAGCATCACCGACGTCGAGGACCGCATCGCCTACGGACGGGTGGCCGAGATGGCGGATCGTTACATCGCGATGTATACCGAGCGGAAGATCAGCGCGGTGGACGTGGTGTATACGCGCTTCGTGTCGGCCGGCGTACAGCGGGCCTCGCGCCTGCGTCTGCTGCCAATTGAACCGCCGAAGGCGGCGGATGAGGCCACGGCGCGCAAGCGGATCGAGTTTGAATATTCGCCGCCGCCGCAGGAGCTATTGGGCAAGCTGATCCCGGAGATGGTGAAGATCCGGCTCTACCAGTGTTTCAACGATTCCATCGTCAGCGAGCAGGTGGCGCGCATGGTGGCGATGAAGTCGGCCACCGAGGCGGCCGGGGACATGATCAAGGCCCTGACCAGCAGCTACAACCGCGCCCGCCAGTCCGGCATCACGATGGAACTGCTGGACATCATGGGCGGCGCGAGCGCGATTGACGGCTGATGCTTGGTCGCACCCCGTCGCAGGGGGGCAGCGCGAGCCGGATGGAGATGCACGGTCGGGTGCCGTCCCGGCTGCGGCGCGGGCGCAAGGCCCGCTCGGACGGACGAATTCGCACGAAGAGTGACTTGGCAATAGAGCGAGTGAGAGACTCATGGCAGAAAACATCGGACGCGTCACGCAGGTCATCGGCTCCACGCTGGACGCGGAGTTCGAGCCGGGTCGCCTTCCCCGCATCTACAACGCACTGCGCGTGCCGGTCCGTCGCGACGTCGGCGGAAAGGCCGCGGAGGAGACGCTGTGGTGCGAGGTGGCGCAGCACCTGGGCGGCGGTCGCGTGCGCGCGGTCGCGCTGGGCAGCACCGACGGCGTGATTCGCGGCGCGAAGGTCACGGACATCGGCTCGCCTATCACCGTGCCCGTGGGCGAGGCGACCCTGGGGCGGGTGTTCAACCTGGTCGGCGACGCGATTGACGGCCGTGGGCCGGTGAGCGCCTCGGAGCGCCGCCCGATCCATCGCGAGCCGCCGGAGTTCGCGGACCTCACGCCCAAGACCGAGCAGTTCGAGACCGGCATCAAGATCATCGACCTGATGGTGCCTTTCGTCCGCGGCGGAAAGATCGGCCTGTTCGGCGGCGCCGGCCTCGGCAAGACGGTCGTGATCCAGGAGCTGATCGCGCGAATCGCCACGCAGCACGGCGGGTACTCCGTGTTCGCGGGCGTGGGCGAGCGCACCCGCGAGGGCAACGACCTGTGGCTGGAAATGCAGCACGCCAAGATCGGCAACACGGGCAAGTCCGTCATCGATCAGACGGCGATGGTCTTTGGGCAGATGAATGAGCCGCCCGGTTCGCGTCTGCGGGCGGCGCTGACGGCGCTGACCATGGCCGAGCACTTCCGCGACCAGTCGGGCAAGGACACGCTGCTGTTCGTGGACAATATTTTCCGCTTTTCGCAGGCAGGCTCCGAAGTGTCCGCGCTGCTGGGACGCATGCCTTCGGCGGTGGGGTATCAGCCGACGCTGGCGACCGAGATGGGCGAGCTGCAGGAGCGGATCACCTCGACCAAGTACGGCGCGGTCACCAGCGTGCAGGCGGTGTACGTCCCGGCCGACGACCTGACCGATCCCGCTCCGGCCACGACCTTCACGCACCTCGACGCCTTCATCGTGCTCGAGCGCAGCATCGCGGAGAAGGGCATCTATCCGGCGGTCGATCCGCTGGCGTCATCGTCGCGCATTCTCGATCCCGGCGTGGTGGGCGAGGCTCACTACGAAGTCGCGCGGCGGGTGCAGACGATCCTGCAGCGCTACAAGAGCCTGCAGGACATCATCGCGATCCTTGGCGTGGAGGAGTTGAGCGAGGAGGACAAGCGCATCGTGGGCCGCGCCCGCAAGATCGAGCGCTTCTTCAGCCAGCCGTTTTTCGTGGCCGAGCAATTCACCGGATTTCCGGGGAACTACACGAAGAAGGAGGACACGCTCCGCAGCTTCCGCGAGATCTGCGACGGCAAGTGGGACCACCTGCCGGAATCGGCGTTCATGTACGTCGGCTCGATCGAGATGGCGGTCGAGAAGGCGGAGAAGATGAAGTAAGGCGGCTGCTCATCGCCGCAGCGCCGGAGTGGCCCTCCGGCGCTCGCGGACGTTACGGCCGCGCGACCCTGTTGACCGTTACGGACGCAGGTCCCCATTGAGCGCTACGGGCACATCGCCGCCGTGCATCCGGATTCAGTGCCTGGGGCCAATCCGCCGATCAGCGTGCATGCAGCCGGGGATAGTGTCGCGCAACCACCGTTGGGGAGGCAACAATCCTGCGCCGGGCACGATGGGCAGGGCTGTCCTGGTGGTGGTGTATTCACGATGCACTCCACGAACGGGTCGATGTCGAAGTTGTTGAAGACCGAGTCGCAGTCCACGTCGCCCCAGCAGCGGCGCTTGTACCAGCACGCTTCGCTGCCACCGAGATTCAGATAGCTGGCCGGTGCGGACGGTGGAACATCCGGGGGCAGTGCGGGCGTCGGGCCGTCGATCAGTGCGGCCACGAAGAAGTTGATGTCGAAGTTGTTGACCACGCCGTCGCAGTTCGCATCGCCGACAAGGTGATCCTCACACTTGTCTGTGACGATGCAGGATCCGCGGGTTGTCAGAATCAGGCTCCAGTGCTGCAACGAGCCGGAGTCGTAGATGATGTTGTCTGTGACCTGAAGGGTCCATTCTCCTCCTGCCGGCAATCCATTGAACGCACTGAGACGGCGCGGGGGCGTGGGGGGGTGGGGCGCGATCGTGCCAACGTTCGCCAGCGGCGGACAGGTGACCCCGACCGGCACGCCCTCGTCGTCAAATGTGACGGAAAGACCAGGATGCCAGCCGCACTGATTGTCCCACAGCCAGACCGTGGTTGATAAATGCTCCAGCTTGATTTCCAGATCGAAGACGGAAGTATGCGAAATCGTCACCTTCACATCGACGTCTGAGACCGTTTCGTCAAGCCCGAAGACGTATATCGCGTCCTCGACTGTCGTGAAGTCGGCGATGTGGAGTCCCGGCGCGCGCGTGTACGTCCGCGTACTCTCGGGAATGAGGCAGGGGCCGCCGGCCGCGATACCGCCCAGCTGCGCGCACGTGGATGCCGGAAGGGTGGTGCATGAGTCCCCCGGGGCCAGGCAGCATGCAACCGTACATTGCCGGATCTGAAGGTAGAAATCCGCACTCACGGGCTCAGAGCGCTGGTCAATGAGCAGCCAGTAAATTCCGGGGCTCAGTTGAAGCCCGTAGCTCTCCGTAACCCCAGGCGAAACCTGGCCGAGAAAGATACACCCGCCAGCCTGGTTCGGTTGCGGGCAAACGCTGTTGATGCGGCAGTCGATGTTGTTTGCATTGGCGCGGTTCGTGACCCGGATTTCGACACACGTGGGGTCGCTGACAGTAAGCCTGTAGTGAATGTCCTCCCCATGCTGAACCTGAGCTCCTAGGCATCCGAAGGTGTCGTCATCCCGCTTGCCAAAAGTGGTGTTGGCCTGCTCGAATGGGAGCGCCGCGGGCACGGCGATCTCGATGGGGTTGTTGCAGTTCTGCCCTGGGTTTGTGTCCGGACAGGCCGTTGTACCGCATTGAGATCCGCCGGCTTGCGGTGTGCCACCTGCGGCGGCGCATGACTCCGAGGTCACCTGCGTACAAGTCGTATCGGAGAAGCAACACGCCACGGTCGGTGCGACGACCGTAAAGCTGATGAAAACGACCTCGAACATTTGCGCGCGCGTCGCGGCGACGTCATAGACGCCGAACGCATCCGTGAACCGCATCGACACGTTGACATCAGTCGCATTGCTGCTGTTGACGATCACGTTCGGATAGTCTGTCACGTGTCCGCTCGGAAATGTCTCTCCGGATGCCGCCGGCCGGTCATTGGCGAAGTTCCAGTTGCTGACCGCCAGCAGGTAGGATCCCGGAGCGAAGGAGCGTGTCAGGAGATTAGGATCGTCGTTCCCGTAATCAGGTATGGCGTTGTACGCGGCGTCATAGACCCAGAAATCCGTATCCGTGGAGTGGCCGGCTCGCCCGATCGTGATCATTCCGCTCTGGAGGTTCGTCGGTCCGGCCAGAATCGAGACGGGGTTTGTGCTGAGTTCGTAGCGATAGCCGTCAGTGGTTGCGGACGTTCCCTCGACGCGAAAGTAGATCTGTTCCATCCGGCCGAAGCCGTACCACTGCACATATTTCGGCGTACCAGCCCCGCTTTGCAGCGTCACGTCGGCTGTCCCGATCACGCCCCCGGTCTGGTTCAGTCCGCGTAGACTGGCCGACAGCAATGAGCTGCCTGCGGTCTGTATCAAGCGGTGTCGATAGATCGGCGAACGATTGGCCGACGTCCTCACGCGGAAGTAGTCGAGCGATCCAAGGCCGGCCGAGTTGCTGGCTCCGGTCGTCGTGCCGCTGATGCCGTCTCCCGACCCGAGCGTCACGATGTTCGCGGCGGCTTTCCCGTTGTTCGGTTCTACCTCGTGGAATTCTGTCGAATACGCTGACGCGGTGCAGAATGCGCCGGCAATCATGACACACAAGCGAACCATCGCGACCTCCTGCGGTCATCGACAACGAATTGGACCAGAAACCAGACAGCGGCCGCGTCCTACGCGGCGCAGCCGGGGTTGTGACGGGGTCGTGAACCTCTCACGTCGAGGCCCCGCCACCTGTTACAACGATGGAATTGGCGCTTGCGCAACGACAGTGCCACTGATTCGCCGGCGGGTGAGGCTGGAGTGCGAGACACCCGTCGCGGGGTTCTGACGGGGCGGAACAAGGTGTCCGCCGGGCGACGCGCGGTCATTCCGCGATCGAAAGTGCCTGTCCTATAATTACTTACCGCTGCTCGGTCCGGCCGTGGGCGTGCTTGGCCTCATACATCACCGCGTCTGCCCGCTCGATCAGCGCTTCAAGCGGCGTCTCCAGCGGGCTTTGCGCCCAACTCGCGCCGATGCTCACGGACAAGGGGATAGTGACGCCGTTGTGCGCCGCAGGAGTCCCGCAAATGGCGGCATGCAGTCGGGCGGCGATCGCGCCGCACTCGCCTTGCTGCAGGCCGCGCAGCACGACGACGAACTCGTCGCCGCCCCAGCGCGTCACCAGGTCCGCGTCGCGCGCCGCCGCCGTCACCCGCCGCCCGCACTCCACCAGCACGGCGTCACCGGCGCAGTGCCCATGCACGTCGTTGACTCGCTTGAAGTCATCGAGATCGATCAGCAGCACCGCCACGCTCGAGCCCGGGTCGTCGCGCAGGGACTCCGCGAATGACTCCTTCATGCCGTCGCGATTGAGCAGGCGCGTCAGCGGGTCCAGCAGCGCCCGCGTTTCCAGTTCTGCGGCGCGGGCCTCCGCGTTCTCCTTTGCCCCCAGCAGCGCGATGTTCTGATTGAGCAGACCGGCGTTCTGCGCCACCAATCGTGTCGCCTCGCGCGTCGCCATCGCGGCTGCCTGGGCGCTCAACTCCGCCAACGACGGCGCTGCCCCGCAGCCGGGGTTGCAGACCCGGCTCACCCGCTCAAACTCGCCCTGCAATTCGGCCACGAACGCATCCAGACCGCTCCAGCGCTGCCCGGCCTCCGCGCTCAGCAGCGCGGCCAGCGCTGCGTGGTCGGCGGCGCGCCAGGCGTAGAGGCTATGTGGCAGCAGGGCGGCGATTCGTGCCGGCAGCGACGGACCGCCGCTCTCGGGGCCGAGGGCGTGGTGGACCGCCACGTCGCTGCGCAGCGGCTCGGGCAGGCGCAGCAGGGCCGCCAGTCGACCGCTCAGGGATGCGTGATCTTCGCCGAATTGCTCGCGTTCGAGCGCCATCTGGCGCGGAATGTCGATTTCGGTGTTGCGCAGGATTTCGGCGTAGCGCTCCTGCCCCGCCGCCAGGAGCAGCGTGATGCCGATGTCGGACAGCAGCGCTGCGGAGAACGCGTGCCCCTCGTCGGCGCCGGGAATTCCGCGCGCGACCAGGGCCGCCGCGGCGGCCTTGCAGACGCTGGCCTCCCACACGTCGTGCGCCGCGTTCTGGGGCAGGCGCCATTGGTGATGCAGCCCCGCCAGGCAGTAGGTGACCGAGAGGACGCGCAGGTTGTGGGTGCCGATCAGCGTGACCGCCTGACGCACGCTGGTGACGGACCTGGAGACGCCGTAGAAGGCCGAATTGACCAGGGCGAGGACTTTGGCGGTGAGCGCCGGGTCAATGCCAACGGCGTCGGCGAATTCGGACATGTCGGAGTCGGGATCGTTCGTAAGGGCCAGCACGCGCGCAGCGCTGACCAGCGAGGTCGGGAGGATTTCGAGCGAATCGAGCAGCGACGCGATCCGCGATCCTGTCGGCGCTGCGAGTGACGCGGCCCCCATGATTCCTCCGGCGCAGACTCACGCCCCCCTCATCATCGTCCGGATGTACGCGAGCAATGAGCACGTCGGATTGCAATCGAGGGGCGAACGGCGCACGGATGGCGCTAAGGAAACCGGGGGGCGCTGCGGCCTGCTCCGTCGTCCGAGAATTCGATCGGAGCGCGCTGGCGCAGGATGCGCCGGGGCCGGATGGCGCAAGAATCGACGGCGATTTGCGACCGATCGGTACGAGCTATTTCCGCATGCCGCCGAAGCCGCCGACGCGGACGTAAGGGCGGTTGTTTTCGCGGCAAAACTGGTGAAACGCACGGCTCCAGAAGATGTCGTCGCTGATGACCAGCCCACCCGGCGTCACGTGCGGCCAGGCGCAGGTGTATTCGAAGTACATGTGGTCGTAGGTGTGCAGGCTGTCGTGGAAAAAGACGTCCACCTCAGGAAAGGACTTGAATGCCTCCGGCAGCAGGACGCGCGCATCCCCGAAGCGCAGGTCGTAGCGGCCACGCAGGTACTCGGGCACCACCCAGCCGGGATTGCAGCCCGGCGGCAGCGTCGACTCGAGCATGCGGTGCGTGGAGCCGGCGATGGCGTCGGTCGCGGGCAGATCGATCGAGATCAGCTTGCCGCGGCCGTTTTCCTCCATCGCGCGCAGGATGACGCTGCTGGACTGGCCGTCAAACACGCCCGTTTCAACGAACACGCCCGGCTTGAGCACGCGGACCAGCATGTAGAGAAATTCGTACCAGTCGCGCCAGACCGCGCGGCGGTGGCGGCGCGGGACCATATTCTGATCCACAGCGCGGAAGAAGTCGTGGTCCATCAGGAATTGCAGCCGAAGCGCGGCGAGCTGCTCGCGCGGCGCATCGGGGAAAAGCCGGGAAACCGCGTCGATCGGGCTGCTCGACGGGGGGGAGGAGACCAGCACCGGGATCATGCCCGGGTCCGAAAGGAACTTCCAGATGTCCGCCGGCGAGGTCTTCGCCAGGCGGGTCAGGACGCGCGACATGCCGGAATTCCTGTCGTTTGCGGGAGCCGGGTGTAGAAACAGCATTTGTTTCCGCTCTTCTGGAGCGCTTCGCGCAGTATTTTGATTGCGCTGCGCCGTGTCAAGCCGCAATCCCTGCGCCACCCGCGCCGGCTTGCTCGCTACCCGGGTCGCGCCACTCCCGCTTGCCCCATCGGCCAGCGCGTCGATCAGCTTGAAAACTGCCGCCGCCGCGGCGGTCGGCGTCACACGTTCTCAGACGGCCGAGCAATTACCCGCAGCAGCCGCTTCCTTCGCAGCCGCCGCTGCAATCGCAGCAGTCGCACGGGTTGGAGCAATCGCACGCCTGCCCGCAGGTGCAGCAGGTGCAGCCGTCACACGGGCAGTTGGCCGAGGCCATCGCCGGCCCGCGGAAATACGGAACGAACGCCAGCGCCGAGGCGCTGCCGATCAGCGCAACGGCGGAAAGAATGACACGACGCGTCATGGGAAATCTCCTGTCTGATCCGGACAGCGCGATCTCGCGCGCCGGACGGTTTTCCTGATTCAACACTCGCCTTGCCGCACCGGTTCGCGACTTCGCGTACCGACTTGTGCGACCGGAGTGGATCGAACCGCTGCAAGGCACCTTCGGACGGGGAAACCCGGGCGCCCGGGAGGGGCGCCCGCAGACAGAGTCATTTCAGCCAGATGCTCAGTTGGGCGTGACGGAGATTGTGCGGCGGCACCGCGATGCGCTCCGTCGCGCCGGTGAGCGGCAAAACCCGCTCAGCGGCGGCATGGAACGGCAGAACCGGCCAGGCGGGTGCATCAACGAATTCGCCGGGCGTGATTACCGGCGGTGGTGCGATGGGGTCGGGCTGGAGCGGGGTGCAAGGAGAGCAGCGAACGATGCAGCAACCGGGTGGGCAGCCGTCTGCCGGGCAGCCGTCGCTCGGCGCGGGCGCGCCAGGCGGGCAGCACGACCGTGGCGCGCGGGTGCTGACGGACCTCGCGGAGTGACCGCCGGCGGAGTCGGAATCGCCGCATGCGGCGTCGGAATCACAGCCGATGGCATCGGATCCGCAGCACGCCGAAGCGGAATCGCAGCAGTCGGGGAGGGGTTTGCAGTCGTTGCGAGTCGATGAGCAGGCCGAGCCCACGGTTCCGACGCAGCACACCGCACGAGTGCCCGGGCCGCAGTCAGCGATGCAAATGCACCGCGGGTCGCGCACGGTTGCGTGCGTCAGCATCAGCGCAATGATGAGCAGCCGGCCGACCATCTGACGAACCCCGGTCCAATAGGCCTCGCCCATTATAGTCGGGTCGGCCGCCGAGGTATTTCAACAGGCCACGATATCGGACGCTCCGTACGCACCCCGCGGCGCGCGCCTGCCGCGGACCGGTTGGATCAGGCCGTTTCGAGGCAGCTCGGGCCGTATTTGCCGTCGCCGCCGGCCTCGGTGCCGGAGGTTGTTTGCGCCAGGCGTCCGCACTCGCGTGCGACGTGCCTCGGGGTCCGATCCCGCGCCGGGCTGCCCGGCACGGACGTGGTCTTGGCCGCGCCTGATCGCTCGCTCCGCAAGCCGGAATCCGGTGGCGGCCGGTCCGGCTCGCGGTTCAGCCACGATGCTCGCCGAGCGCCGCCCGCACTTCGCGTCCGTAGATCCGATGCGGATCGAGGCGGCGCACGCGCACCCAGGCTTCGACCAGCGCGGCGCGACTGCCTGATGCGGTGGCGAGAATGTCGGCGTGTTCGTCGGCGGCGGGCGCGTTCGGCGACACGGGTTGATCCCCGGCTGCCTGCAGGGCCTGGGCATAGCGAACCGCGATCAGCAGGTCGCTGTCAGCACTGCTGCAAAGCGGCGCGAGCGCGGCGAGCGCTGCGCGACCATCGCCGGCGCCGAGATGCTCGGCCACCCGCGCCAAGACCTCCGCGCGGAATGTCTGAGTCTCGCTGCGCTGCACGACTCCCGCGACGCGCACCACCCACACTTGAGCAGCCGCGTAGGCCGTGCCGGTAGCGACCAGTAACGCGACGAAGCCGGCTGTCGGGATCTCGTCCGGGATCAGCAGCGCGAAGGCCAGCGTCGCATTCGCCAGCGCGGCGATAGTCAGACCGATCAGCACGCCGCGCCACAGCGCGCCGATCAGGACCAGCCCGACGCCGGGCAGGAGCAGGTTCAGCAGGCGCGCAAATCGGATTCGTCGAAGTTCCATCAGTCGCGTGTGCAGAGTGTATCGCCCCGGCCGCATGGTGTAGCCGCTGCGGCCTCGGCCGGGGAGGCACGCCGGGCCGGGCTTCGTATAATCCGGAACCTCGTCGCCCGGTCGGATCGATCCCCGTGGACACGCCGGCTGGACGCTGCGGTGCAGACGCTATGATCGAAACGAGCGAGGAGAAGGTGTGGATTTCGCGGTCGGCGTAGACATCGGCGGCGGCACTACGCGCGTCGGCCTCGTCCGCGACGACGGCCATCTGCGGGCGCGGTTTTCCTTCCCGACTCCCCGCGGCGGCGCCCCGCAGGAGTTGATGACGCTGGTCGAGCGCGGTGTCGATGCGCTACGCGAGTATGTCCTTCCCCGCCCTGGCGCCCGGTTGCACAACGTCGTGGGGATCGCGCTCCCCGGGATCTACGACCGCGATGCCGGCGTCGTCCGCCGGGCCGTCAACCTGCCGCTGCTGGAGGGTTTCGAGTTTCGATCGACGCTTGAGGAGCGCCTGCGCGATCCGGTTTTCGTGGAGACCGACGTGATCGCGGCGGCGTGGGCGCAATGGCGGGCGCTGCGCTCGGCGTCGAACCGCAGCGATCGATTCGTCTACATTTCGCTCGGAACCGGCATCGGCGCCGGCGTCGTACTCGAGGGTGAAATCGTGCGCCACACGCGAGGCGGCGGCGGACACCTGGGCCATCTGCTGGTGGATAGCTCGCCGGATGCGCCGATTTGTCGCTGCGGGGCGCGAGGATGCGCCGAAGCGGCGATTTGCGCGCCGATTGACTCGGAATGCGCCAACCCGGCTGGCCGGCGCGCGAGCCGCGTGGCGGCGCTGGGGCGTCTGCTGCTGCAAATCAGTCACCTGTACGCACCGGAATTGATCGCACTGGGCGGGGGGATTATCGACCATGACGCCGCGCTGGTTGCGGACGCGGCGGCGGCGTTCGAGGGGCTTCGAAGCGTGCTGGTGCCGCCGGAGCTGAAGATCGTGAGCGGGCCGATGGCCAGTGGCGACGCAGGCGTGACGGGGGCGGCCCTGCTGGCGATTCGAATCGCCAAGCGCAGCAACTGACGAATTCTGACGGTCCGGCTGCGGGGTTCGGCGTACCATTGACCGGTGTCAGCGGAACGGCGGGCCAGCGATGCTCCGCCGCCCGTGGCAGGTGTGGAGGTTGGTGATGAATCGGCGGGTCTGGCTGCTGGTCGGGGCGACGGTGGGGTTTGCGGTCGGGTTCTGGCCGTTACTGCGGACGCAGTTGGCCGGGGCACAGGACGCACGGTCGCGGGCGCCGGACCCGGGAGCGCTGGCGCGGGTGGATGAGGTGGCGGCGGTGTTCCGGTACGTGGCGTCGGTCGCAAGCCCCGGCGTCGTGCAGATTCGCGTGGAGGGGGATGAGCGCCGCGCGTCCGAGCTGCGCGCAGAGCTGAAGCGCCGCTTCCCGGACGCGGCTGATGCTGAGATCGACCAGCGGGTCGAGCGACAGATGCGGTTCCGCATGGGCTCCGGCAGCGGGATCGTGTTTGACGAGCGCGGCCACATCCTCACGAACAACCACGTCGTGGAGAATCGCACCGGCATCCGCGTGCTGGCGGCCGACGGACGCGAGTTTCCGGCGACGATCGTCGGCACCGATTCCAAGACGGACCTGGCGATCATTCGCGTGGAGGATGCCGAACTCGCGCCACTGACCTTCGGCGATTCGGATCGGATCGATGTGGGCGATTGGGTCATCGCGATCGGTGCGCCGTTCGGACTGTCGCAGACGGTGACGCACGGGATCGTCAGCGCGAAGGGGCGCAGCGTCGGCTCTCTCGATATCGCGTACCAGGACTTCATCCAGACCGACGCTTCGATCAACCCGGGGAATTCCGGCGGGCCGCTGCTGAACACGCGCGGCGAGGTGATCGGCGTCAACACGGCGATCGCTTCCGACGGTGACGTGGCGAACATGGGCATCGCGTTCGCCATTCCGGCGAACATGGCCCGCAGCATCGCCCGCAAGCTGGTGAGCGGCGGGCGGGTGGAGCGCGGCTGGCTGGGGGTGCGCATGGATGAGCTATCGCGAGAGGATGCCGCGGCGATGGGGTTGCGTGGGCGCGAGGGAGTGCTGGTGTTCGCGGTGATGGCGGACACGCCGGCGTCGCGGGCCGGATTGCAGCCGGATGACGTGATCGTGCGGGTCGGCGATCAGCCGGCGCGAACCATGTCGCGCGTGCGGGCGCTCATCGCGGACGTATCACCCGGCGAATCGGTGACGCTCGGGATCCTGCGGGACGGGCGGGCGCGGGACGTGACCGTCGAAGTTGGGGAGCAGCCGGAGCAACTGGTGCGCCCGCGGCGAACCGGGGGTGAGGCGCTGGGGCGGCGCGTGGAGCCGCTGGGGCTTGAGGTTCGCGTGCTGCGTCCGTCGCTGGCGCGCGACGTGGGATTCCCGCCGACGCAGCGCGGATTGATCGTGATCGGTGTGGATGCGGATCGCGATGCGGATGCGATCGACGCGAATCGCGAGCTGATCGTCGGCTGCAATGGCCGCGGCGTTGCGAACGTGGGCGATCTGGAGGAAGCGATTCGTGCGGCGGGGGATGAGCCGATCACGCTGCGCGTGATGAACCGTGGCGGCGAGACGCGCTCGGTCGAGTGGGAGCGCTAGCGCCCTCTTCAATCGGGCGGAGAGTGGGCCAGGCGGGATTCGAACCCGCACTGGGGGGTTTTTAAAACCCCTGCCTCTGCCGTTGGGCTACTGGCCCGCGGATGGATTATCGCGCCTCAGGCATGCATGTCACCGGTGCTAAAGTCGCCGGCGGCGCCACGTCAGAAAAACACCTTCACCAGCTTCAGGCAGCCCTGCTTCCACGGCACGCGATGCGACACTCCGCTGGAGGCGGCGAACTTCGGCAGGTTCTCCAGGTACCAGCGGTAATTCCGAACCAGGGCGTCGCGGTTGCTGAACTTCGGCGCGAAGCCAAGCTGCTGACGAGCCTTGTCGATCGACACGAATGAGTCCTTCGACGCCGTTTCGTACACCCACTTGTACAGCGGCGACATCCGCAGCAGCTCCAGCAGGCGCAGCGTCCAGATCATCGGCGCGGCCGGAAAGCCGATGATCCGCCGCCCGAAGCCGGCCTCATCCAGCACGGCCTGGTAGTCCTCGCGCATGGTCAGAAACTCGGCTGCGCCGATGTTGAACACGTCATTGACGCGCTGCGGCTCCAGCGTGCAGCACAGGTAAATCGCGTCGCACAGGTCTTCGACGTCGAGCAACTGGTAGCGGTTGCGGCCCGAGCCGATCATCGGGAAGTTCTTTCCATCCTTCGCCCAGTCATAGAACAGCGCAAAGACGCCGAGCCGCTCCGGGCCGATGAAGCTCTTGGGGCGGATGATCGGAATGCACATGCCGGTTCGCTTGCGCAGCTCCACGCACACCTGCTCAGCCTGGACCTTGGCCTCGCCGTACGGCCCGACGCCGTGCAGGCGGTCGGTTTCCAGCAGCGGGTGATGATCGGGGATGCCGTAGACGGCCGTGGAGGAGACGTGCACCGCCCGCTCGCAGCCTGCGGCGTGGGCCGCTTCCATCACGGTGCGGGTGCCATCGATGTCGGTGGTGTAGATGTCGCGCGGCTTGTAGAGCGGTAGGGCCGCAGCACAGTGCACGACGATCTGCACGTCGTGCAGGGAATCGCGAACGGCCGCCGCGTCGCGAATGTCGCCGCGCACCTCGCGGATGCGGCTGCGGCAATCGGGGTAATCGAACGGCTCCAGGTCGAGGGAGGTGACCTCGTGCCCGCGGGCGAGCAGGTAGCGCACGAGGTTGATGCCCAGGAATCCGGCGCCCCCGGTGACGAGGTAGCGCTTGGGCGATTCATCCGCGGGCAGCTTGAGCGCAGAAACCGTGGAGGGTTTCCAGGATGGCGAGGCAGACGATTGGGGGGCGGCGGACGCTGACAACGGGCGAACCTCCGGTACAGACGCACGGCCGCGCTCATCGCGGTGCGCGAAACTCGGAACAGGTCCGGCGACTCACCGCGCCGGACGTCGCGAACCGCACGACGGCGGCATCGTCGATCACTGCCACTCGATAGTACTCGGCGGCTTGCTCGATACGTCATATGCGACGCGGTTGACGCCGCGGACCTCGTTGATAATCCGGTTGCTGGCGGCGGCCAGCAGTTCGTGGTCGATGCGAACCCAGTCGGCGGTCATGAAGTCGCTGGTCTCGACCATCCGCAGCACGATCAGCGACTGACCTTCGTAGGAGCGCCCGTCGCCCATGACCCCGACGCTTTCAACCGGCACGAGCACGGTGAATGCCTGCGCGATCTTGCGATACCAGCCGCGGGCGGCAATCTCCTCGAGCAGGATCTCATCGGCGGCGCGAAGCAGTTCCAGCCGTTGCGGCGTGATCTCGCCCATGATGCGCACGGCCAGTCCCGGCCCGGGGAATGGGTGCCGCCAGACCATGTCCTCGTGCAGGCCGAGCGCTTCGCCGATCTGGCGCACCTCGTCCTTGAACAGGTTGCGGAGCGGCTCGACCAGTTCAAAGCCCAGTTCCGCCGGCAGTCCGCCGACGTTGTGATGGGCCTTGATCGCGGCGGTGACGCCGCCGGGGCCGTGGCCGGACTCAATCACGTCGGGGTAGATCGTGCCCTGCGCCAGAAAGCGCGCCCCGTCGATTCGTCGGGCCTCGTCGCGGAAAACCTCGATGAACTCGCGGCCGATGATGCGGCGCTTCTGCTGCGGATCGGTCACCCCGGCGAGCGCGGACAGAAACCGATCCCCGGCGTTGGCGATGCGCAGGTGGACGCCGAAGTGGCCGCGGAAGGTGGCGTCCACCAGGTCGGTCTCGCCGCGGCGCATCAGGCCGTTGTCCACGTAAATGCAGACCAGCCGATCGCCGATGGCGCGCTGCAGCAGCGCCGCGGTCACGCTGCTGTCCACGCCGCCGGACAGCCCGCAGATCACGCGAGCATCGGGGCCAACCTGCCGCCGAACGCGCTCGACGGCGTCGGCGATGATGTTGCCGGTGCTCCAGTCGCCGCGGCAGCCGCAGATTTCGTAGGCGAAATTACGCAATAGCTGCGAACCGAGCGGCGTGTGCGTGACCTCGGGGTGGAACTGCACGCCGAACAGCGGGCGGTCGCGATGCCGGACGGCCGCCACGGGGCAATTCTCGGTACGCGCCAACGGAATGAAATCGTCGGAGATGCGCGTGACGCAATCGCCGTGGCTCATCCAGACTGACGTTTCAGTGGGCAGGTGCGCGAGGATCGACTCGGCCCGCGCGACGTGCAGTCGCACGCGGCCGTACTCGCGCGATTCCGCCGCGCCGACGCTTCCGCCCAGCGCCTGGCAGGTCAGCTGCATCCCGTAGCAGATGCCGAGGATCGGGACGCCGAGCGAAAAGATCGCCGGGTCGGCCTGCGGCGCGGCGCCGTCGTAGGTGCTCATCGGCCCGCCGGTCAGAATGACGCCGCGCACGCCGCGCTCACGCAGTTGGTCGGCCCGGACGGAAGGCGCAAATATCTCGCAGAAGACGTGATTCTCGCGGATGCGGCGCGCAATGAGCTGTGAATACTGACTGCCAAAGTCAATGATCGCGATTGACTCGCGCGGGCTGGTGGACATGCCGGCTTCGATCCCCGCTCGGCTCATCGTTCGACCGTGATCCGCGGAGCGGGGGCGTTGGCGGCTGTGCCGACCGCCGCGCCGGAGTGCACCGCAAACAAGCTGACAACGGCGACGCTCAGCCACGCCAGGCCGCTCGACGCGGCTGAGACGGACGCGACCTGCGCCAGCGCCGTGACAAACATGACCGCGCCCAGCCAGTGTTGTGGCTGACTCAATCGGCGTGAATAGACAAACCACGCAGCCGCGAGGGCCGCGACGACGGCGATGATCTTGAGCGCCCGCCGGAGGCTGACGGCCAGCGCCGCGCGGCCCTCGGTCCAGAACAGCCAGGGGCTTTCGGCGAGGATGGGATCCGGCCGGGCCGGCAGCCACACCGCCTCCAGCAGGGTGCGGAGCCGAGCGCGGGGAGTGCCGCTGCCCGCGGCGTCGCGGTAGGCCTCGGCCAGCGCGTCGAGGGCACCATCGCGCACATCGATCGCGCCGAAGGAGATTGAATCCGCGGCCACGCCTTCGCCGAGCGCCGGCGTCGGACGGATCGCCTGCGGCGTCGCTCGGAGGGACTCGTCCGCCAGCAGAAAGCGCCAAAGCGGGGCCTTGAAGTCGGGGTCGGCGGCCTGAGGCGCAGCGCGCTCGATCACGACGCGCTCGCCGTCACCATTGGCGACGTGCTGGGGAGTGATGCCGGCCGCGGCCAGCGCTCCGCCGGCACGCGGGATCGCGGGCTCGACCAGTGACAGGACGCCCCCCGTAATCGCGGCGATCCCGGCGGCGACGCCCAGCAGGCTGCCGACGCCCTGTCCGCCCCGGCGGAGGCAGTAGGCGACCAGCGTGGGCAGCGCCAGCCACGCCCACGGCGTGCAGGTGCCGGCCAGAATAACCAGGAACGTCGCCAGGAATCCGCCCATCCCGGCGACCAGTGCGCACGCCGTCGCCCAGGCCAGCACCGCCGTCGGAAGCATCACTTCGGGTCGGGTCAGGCTCTCGAGGGTGCCCGCAAACACGCTGAAAATCGCGACCAGCGAAAGCCCCATCGCCGGCGAGTGCAGCCGCCGCCCGATGACGTTCACGGCCAGCAATGCGAGTACAAAGAGCACCGCGTTCGTCAGCCGGGCGGCCTGCACCGTGCCGTGCTCCCACCAATCAACCGAAGACCAGCGGGCGCGCTGATCCCACGTCAGCGCGGCCATGCCGTCCGGCACGTCCACCGTCGGCAGCGAGATCGAGCGCGGTGCGCCGCTGCTGTCGCCGAAATCAAGCAATGATTGCGTCGCGCGGATTGCGCCGGCATGCAGCACGTAAAGCAGCGGGGCGCGGCCGTCGTAACCGACGGTGACGCCGTACGGCAGGTGCCCGGTCTCGGCCATGTAGACGCCGCCCACCATGCCGTCCTGCGAGCCGCGCGAGAGCGGTTCGGTGGCGATGGTTCCACCGGCCAGCGCAATGGCGGCGACGGCCAGCACCAGCAGCGGCGCTTCCGTGACGTTGGCCTCCGGCCGCGGGATTGCGCCGCCCGAAAGCGTCTGCCATCCGCGAAGAAGCCAATACACGCCGATCAGCGCCAACAGGGCGTAGACGGCGGCACGCAGCGACAGGCCGCCAAACAGGTGAGCATCTTCGTGTCGCAGGGCCAGCAGAATCGTGGCGGCCGCGAGCATGAAGCCGTCGAGGCTGCGCCGCGTGCCGATCGGGCGGCTGGTGAGCGTAAGCGTGAGGATGATGACCACGCCGAACCAGGTCGTCCACGGCAGGTCGAGTTCCGGCAGTGTGAAGGCGTCCCAGCGGGTGCGCGGTCCGCCGACGGGGGCGGCGGTCCAGTGGCGCGGGGTTCCACCTCCGCTGGTGCCGGAGAGCTCAGGCGTCAGGGCGGGGGCGGTGGCCGGCGGGTCGGGCTGCGTCGTCACTGCCGGGGGTTCGTCCGGTGGTGTGGCGCCGGGAGGATCCTGGGCGGGAGCAGCCGCCGGAGGTGCATCCGGCTGTGAGATTGCGGCCGGCGCTGCGGGGACGTTTGGAGCAGCCTCTTCCGGCGGCGTCTGGGCCGCCAGGGGGGATGCGAACGCCAGAATCGTCAACGCCGCGGTGATGATCGATCGCTGGGTCATGTGTGGATCGCTCGCACAGGTGCGCCGGGACGCGATTCCGGTCGAATCGCGCGGCAATGTACCGCGCGCCGTGGCAGGCCGATAGGGAGCGGGCGCTCGCGTTCGGCGTCTGCGCGGCCTTCATAATCGGATACACCGGTCCGGGCCCACAGGATGCAACAGGGTCCGACAGCAGTTGACGGATGATGCGCTTACACTGCCCCATCCGGCGGCGCACGCGCCGGGCTGCGCAGCGATCGCCGCTGGGCGGATGGTGCAAGCGTGAAGCACTCACGATCAGAAGGAATGCGGAAGATGGCGAAGTCGACGAAGGGACGAATGACGGCGAAGTCGGAGGGCGCGGGGTGGGGCGAATTTGAGTTGCTGCGGCGGCTGACCGAGGCGCCCGGCGTGCCGGGTCGCGAGGAGCGCATTCGCGAAATCGTGCTGGAAGAGACCCGCGGCATGTGGGACGAAACGCGCGTGGACAATATGGGGAACCTGATCTGCACGAAGCGGGCCGCGAAGGGTCGCGGCACTTCGCCGCGCGTGATGCTGGCCTGCCACATGGACGAGATCGGTTTCTACGTTCGGTTTATCGAGGAGAGCGGGCACCTGCGGGTCGTAAACGTCGGCGGCTTCGACACGCGCAACCTGTTCGCGCGGCGGGTGTTGGTGCAGGGTCGCAAGGATCTGGTCGGCGTGATGAACCCGGCTGGGCGGCCGGTGCACATGGCGAGCGACGAGGAGAAGCGAAAAATCCCGGAAGTGCGCGAGTTCGTGGTCGATCTCTTCCTGCCGCGCGCCCGCGTGGCGGAACTGGTCGAGATCGGCGATCCGGTGACGCTGCTCCAGACGACCGAGCAGGTTGGTGACGCGATCTGCGGCAAGGCGATGGACAACCGCGTGGCGCTGTGGACGGCCATCCACGCGCTTCGGAAAGTGGGGGACAAGAGCCGCTACGACGTGCATTTTGTCGCCTGCGTGCAGGAGGAAGTCGGCCTGCGTGGCGCGGGCACGGCGGCCTTCAGCGTCGAGCCGGACATCGGCATCGCCATCGACACGACGCTCTGCTGCGACACGCCCGGCATCTCGCGCGACGACGCGGTGACGACCTTCGGCGGCGGTGTCGGGATCAAGGTACTCGACGGCGCGAGCATCAGTCATCGCGGCCTGTTTGATGAATTTGTGAAGGTCGCACGAGCGAAAAAGATCAAGCACCAACTCGAGGTGCTGCCGCGCGGCGGCACGGACGCCGGCGCTGTGCAGCGCGCCCGCGGCGGATCGCGGGCCATCACGCTCAGTGTGCCGACGCGCTACATTCACACTGTGACCGAGGCAATTCATCGCGACGACGCCCGCGCCGCGGTGAACCTGCTGGCCGCCTGGCTGACGGCCTAGGGCGGTTCGGAAGTACCGGGCGACATCGGTCTGTGCCGCGGCTCTGTCCGCGCCTATGCCGCTTCACGTTGTGCCGCTGCCCTTGCTCAGTGCACACTGGCGGAGCGCGCGCCGCTCACAGGTCAGCTGCACACCAAGACACCTCGTAGACCTCCCCGGCCGCTCAGCGGCGTGCGAGCGCGAGGATCATCTCGACGGTTCGGGCGGTCGCGCCGCGGCGCTGCTGCACGACCTCGCGCGCCGCAGCCCCCATCGCCGCGCGGCGCTGCGGGTCTTTCAGCAATTCATCCACTGCTCCGCGCAGCCCGGCCGGTGTGGCCACGCGGCGGGCGGCCTGCGCCTCCAGCAGCGCGTCGGCCGCCTCGGCGAAATTCTCGGTGTGCGGGCCGAAGATCATGGCCTTTCCCATCCCGGCGACTTCCATCACGTCCGACCCGCCCAGCGGAACCAGCGTGCGCCCCACGAACACCAGCGTCGCCAGGCCGTAGAACCGCCGCAGCTCGCCCATCGTGTCACCGAGAAAGACCGGGCGCGGTGAGACCGGCTCGGCCGGAACGCGCGGCGGCTTCCCCGAGCGGCGCAAGCAGGCGTAGCCGCGCTGCACGATCAGGTCCGCCACCTCGTCAAAGCTCTCCGGCTTGCGCGGAATGATCGCGAGCTGCAATTCGGGGTACTCACGCAGCAGCCTGTCGTAGGCATCGAGGATGATGGACTCCTCGCCGCCGCCGGTACTGCCGCACACCCACAGCGGGCGGCGCGGGTCGATCGTCATGGCCTCGGCGAGCTGCTCCTGTCCGTCCACGCGATCGGTGAGCGGGGCGGTGTCGTACTTCACGCTGCCGGTGATCTCAACCCGTGCGGCCGCAACCCCCAGTTCGATGAATCGCGCCGCGTAGCCGGCGTCCTGCGCGCCGACCCAGCGCAGCGAGCCGAACATGGACCGCGCCAGCTTGCGCAAGATCGGCATGCGAAACGCCCGCATCGTGCGGTTGTCGGTGACGCGCCCGTTGGCGATCAGCACCGGGATGTCGCGCGCCGCGGCGACACGCAGCAAGTTTGGCCAGACCTCCAGTTCCATCAGCACGATCACGCTGGGGCGCAGCCGGTCCATGGCCGCGCGCACGGCAAAGGAGAGATCCAGTGGGAAGCGGAGCACGCAAAGCTGCGGGTAAAGATTGCGGGCCTGCGTCAGCCCGGTCTGGGTGGTGCTGCTGACTACGACGACCGTGTCAGGAGAACGTCGGCGCAGCTCCTCAACAATCGTTCGGGTGGCGTTGATTTCACCCAGCGACACTCCGTGCAGCCAGACGCAGCTGGCGGCCACCGGCCGGGGGGGCACGCGCCCCAGCCGTTCGCCGAGGCTCAGGCTGCCCGGACCGCGCCGCCAGCGCCGGTAGAGCAGCAGCGGCCAGGCCACCAGCAGTGCCAGCAGGTAGGCGGCATCGAAAAGCAGCGTCATAGGCGGGCGACCTGTCGACTCGGCTGGGCGGCGCGCGCCGCCCGAGGATCGGGGCAGTGTAGCCGCGTGGATCGGCGGGCGTGGTAGGATGCCGCGCATGTCTGAACATGCCGGCGAGCGGTACCTCGTCGAGGCGATTCGAAACGGCGATCCCGCCGCTTGGCGCGAGGTCATCGACCGCTACCAGGGTCGATTGCTGAGCTTTGCGCGACGACGCGTGGCGTCCGGGGCGGATGCGGATGACCTGGTCCAGGAGGCTTTTGTCGGATTATTGCGCAGCCTGCCGCGCTATGATCCCGAGCGCTCTCTGGAGACGTATCTTTTCGCGATCTTGCGCAACAAGCTGACGGACCACTTTCAGCAGGCTGGCCGCGCCCGCAAGCAGAGCCTCGACAATCTGGACCCGGCCGAGCAGCCGGCCGACTGGGTCGAGAGTGAGACGCCGAGTCGGCGGATGGAGGAGCAGGAGGCGCTGGGGGAGCAGCGCGGAGCGCTGGTGTCAGCGCTGCGCGGGTGGGCGGAGCAGTGTTGTGAGCAGCGCCGCTTTGATGATCTGATCGTGGTCGAGATGCTGGTGGTGCTGGGCTTGCGGAACAAGGAAGTGGCGACCGATCTGGGAATGACCGAGACGGCCGTCGCGGGGGTGAAGTTCCGCGTGCTGGACCAGTGGCGAAAGCTGACGCAGGCGTCGCCGGCGGCGCGGGATTGGCAAGAGGCCGACCTGGCCCGTGACAGCAGCGTGGCGCGGATCTGGCAGTCGGAAGGTGTCTCCTGCCCGAAGCGCAGCACGCTGGGGCGGCACCTGCTCGGCGCGCTCGATGCGGACTGGGTTCGTTTCGTGGACTTTCACGTCACCACGGCCGCCTGCGATCGCTGCATCGCCAATCTCGACGACCTCCGCAGCGAAGATCAGCGCGATGAGGCGACGCGCTCGGCGCTGCGCGAGCGCTGCTTTGCGTCCAGCGTGGGCTTTTTATCGCGTGCGCCGGGATCGTGAGGGAGCACCGCACGGCGCACGGGATCGCGCCGCGGTAGGGTTTGCTGGAAAGGGCCATCTCATGTTGCGGGTCGCGATCATCGGCTCACCGGAGAAGAAGGCCGCGCCCGAGGCGCTGCAGCGCATCCGCCGTTGGCTCAACGGCCGGGCGGAAGTGACGTTCGCGGAAATCACGCGCGACGTGGAGCGGGTGGCGGCGGCCGGTGCGCAACTGGTGATCGTGCTCGGCGGCGACGGCACGCTGATCAGCGTGGTGCACGGGCTGGGCGCGCGACAGGTACCGGTGATGGGCGTGAACCTGGGAAAGCTGGGGTTTCTCGCGGATTTCACGGTTGAGGAACTGGAGCAGGAGGGCGAGTTTCTCTTTTCCGGCGAGTTGCCCGTCACGCGGCGAATCATGCTGCGGGTCGAGCATCACGCCGCCGGCGGGGCGATCTCGGAATCGGTCGCCGTGAATGACTGCGTGATCCTGACCGGCCCGCCGTTCCGGGTGGTGGAGCTCACGATCGAGACGGATTCGGATCTCGTGGCGCATGTGCGCGGCGACGGGCTGATCGTGGCGACCCCTTCCGGCTCCACGGCCCACAATCTCTCCGCGGGCGGGCCGATCCTCGAGCCGACGCTCGACAGCTTTGTGCTTACGACGATCTGTCCGCACGGATTGAGCTACCGCCCGCTGGTGATCAGCTCCGAGCGGAAGATCACCATCGGCGTGACGCGGGCGAATCCCGGCACGGCGTTCGTGGTGGACGGGCAGGCGCCGCGGTCGTTTGCCTTTGGCGACCAACTGGTGCTCAGCCGCCACCCGTCGACCTTCGGGATCGTTCGCAACCCGCGGCACTCGCCCTGGCATGCGCTGCGGCGGAAGCTCAAGTGGGGACAGGGACTGGCGACCGGCTGAACAGGCCGGGCATCGGCCGTGGGCTGGCGCGGACGAAAAACCGTCGATTTGGGAACCTGGGACGGAGCTGTGCGTCGAACTGACGCTTGCCCGTCCGTGAAATCTCGGGCGGGAATTGACAGCCGGACGATACGAGGTATTCTCCGGTTAGGTCGCAGGATCGGGTCGCCTACCACCAGGAGGAACCGCCCCGCAACGGATCTGAACAGCACCCCGGAGCTTCAAGACGTCCACGGACGTTCGGCGCGACGCACAGCCCAGAAACCTACCGGCCTCATTCATACCATTCTCCGCCAGTAGGGCTGTCGCACGCGAGTGAACGCAACGGACCGCCAGTGCCCCGTCGCGTGTGACACCCCAGAGCCGCTGATTCCACAGAGCTAGACTGCCTGGCAGCCCCCGGGGCTTCGCGCGAATCCCGCACCACGCGGATGCGCTGCGGCGCCGGCTGGAAACCCTGCGGGCGACTTCGTGCCTGGTGGCGGGTGCGACCCCTGCGGCCGCGCCGCCAAGGCGTGCCTGCGCCGGAATTCGGCGCCGGCACACGTTGATTTGCGCGTGGCCGGCGGCCGCGGGCAATGAAGGAGAGCGTGATGGCATCCGGAGGCGCGGTGTGGGGCATCGACGTAGGTCAATGCGCCCTGAAGGCGATGAAGATCCGGCCGGCCGGCGACGGCAAGCTGGAGTTGCTGGCCTTTGACCTGATCGAGCATCCCAAGATCCTGTCTCAGCCGGACGCGGAGCCGGATGAGCTGATCGCGGCGGCGATTGAGAAGTTCGTCTCGCGAAACGACATCGCCGGGGACGGCTTTGTGATCGGGGTACCGGGTCAGCAGACGTTCGCTCGGTTCTGCAAGCTGCCGCCGGTGGCGGATAAGCGCCGCCTGCCGGACCTGGTCCGTTACGAGGCACAGCAGCAGATCCCGTTCGACATGGATGATGTGGTCTGGGACTACCAGGTGTTCAGCGCGGCCGACTCGCCGGATACCGAGGTCGGTATCTTTGCGATGCGAAAGGACCTGGTCCGCAAGCACATTGACTATTTCACCGCGCATCGCATTTCGCCGCTGGCGATTCAGACGATCCCGACGGCGCTTTTCAACGCGATCCGGTACGACGGGCAGGGTGGAGGCGATGACGGCGCCGCGACGGTGCTGGTGGATGTCGGGGCGCAGAACACGGACCTGATCATCGTCGAGAAGAGCGGCGGCTGGATGCGGAACATTCCGCTTGGCGGCAACAGCTTTACGGACGCGCTGATCAAGTCCTTCAAGCTCTCCTTCGCCAAGGCCGAGCAACTCAAGCGGCAGGCCGCCAGCAGCAAGTATGCGCGGCAGATTTTCCAGGCGATGCGGCCGGTATTCGCCGATCTGGTGGCGGAGATTCAACGCTCGCTGGGCCACTACGCCTCGACGCACCGCGACGTGGAACTGCGGAACGTGCTGGCGCTGGGCAACGCCTTCCTGCTGCCCGGGTTGCAGAAGTACCTGGAGACAAACCTGACGATCGCGGGCGGCGTGCTGAAGCTGGAAAAGTTCAACGCGCTGGCGCCGTCGGCAACCGTGAACGCACCGCAGTTCCAGGGCAACATCCTGTCCTTCGCGGCGGCGTACGGGCTGGCGTTGCAAGGGCTGGGGCTGGCGCAGATCAACGCCGACCTGCTGCCGGTGGAGCTGGCGCGGGTCGCCATGTGGCGGCGGAAGCAGCCGCTGTTCCTGGCCGGCGCCGCAACGCTGGTGCTGGCGGCGGCGCTGCCGTGGACGCGCAACCTGATGGATCGACAGGCGCTCGGTTCGGACTCACCGGGATCCAACCCGAGCCTGGCCCGCACGCAGCAGATCATCAGTTGGGCGTCGGAGTTTCAGCAGCGCTTCAGCGCCGTCCGACAGGACACCGGCGGCGAGGAAGAGCGGATCAAGCGGGCGGTCGAGCTGACCAGGAGCCGATACATCATTCCGCGCCTGCTGGCGCTGGTGAATGAGGCCATGCCGGAGCTGCCGGCGGCAATCGCACGCGCCGCCAACGCAGAGGAACTGAAGCGCGCCGTCACGGCGGACGCGTCGCTGGCCCGCGCAAAGCGCAAGCAGATCCTGATCGAGGACCTCAAGCTCGAATTCTCTCCGAACATCGAGAGCATGGTCGCTTCCAGCTCCAGCGGTCCGGCCACTCCCGCGATCGGGGGGTTCGGCACGCGCGGCGGTGGAATGTCTGGCGGTGCGATGGCGCCGCCGGACATGAACGATCCGAATGCGCCGGTGTCGCCGGACCAGATGGGCTTTTTTGTGCGCGTCAGCGGCCGGCTTACCTATGGCGCGAACCAGGCGGAGGCCACCGAGGTGCTCGAAAGCGAGTACCTGCGGAATCTTAAGGTGCTGGGCGGGCGGCCTGGAATGGGCTTCTACGTGATGGAGAAGGATCCTCAAAACCCGGATCGCAACAATGAAAACGTGCGGTTGTTCTCAGTGTCGTCGGTGCGGATGGAGGCGCTGGGGGGAGTGGCGCCTCCGGGCGGCGGCCGGGCGCCGGGCGGATCGGTGACGCCCTCGGGCGCAGCCCCGAGCGAGGATGAGTTTGAGCGGCGCCGCTTTGCCGACCCGGCCACCGGTGAGGACACGCGGACGGATTGGCGTTTTGAGCTGGGGTTCAAGGTGCGCTTCGGTGAGAAGCCGCCGCCGGAACAGGCGCAGTAGGCACCCCGGGCCGTACCGGCCGGGCAGGAGCGCTGAACATGCAGTTCGTGAAAAAGAACGCGGTGATGCTCGGCGGCGGCGGCGTGTCGCTGCTGGCGATCGTGATGCTGATCCTGGGGATGATGGACTCATCCGTCGCGGACGAGATGAGCCGACGCGTGTCGGCGGCGGGGCAGATTTCGTCGTTGCGGGCCGACCCGAAGAACGACGCCATCATCGCGGCCGAGAAGGAGCGTGCCGAGCGAGTGGCGCGCGATCTCAAGAGCGCGTTTGAGAAGCTGCTGGAGATGAATCAGCGCAAGCCGCTGATCGCCGAGGCTTTTCCGCGGCCGCGCAGCATGACCCAGGCGACGGAATTCCGGATCGCCTATGTTGAGGCGCTCGCGGCGCTGCTTCGCGAGCTGGACGCAGGCGACCTGCCCAACAACTCCGAGATCGAAGAGGAGCAGCAGAACGTCAACGACCAGATGGAGACGGAGCGCGCCGCCGCGGAGGAGGCTGATCCATCGATGGCGGCAGCGCCGCCGGTGCGGGGCGGTGCAGCGCCGCCGGGCGTGAGCATCGGCGGCGGGGGAAGCGGCCGGGCGGGCGGCGCGGCGGCTGCGCCTGGAATGCTGCCCGCGGGCGCGGACCCGGACGACATCAAGTACAACGCCGAGCGCCGCGCGCAGATCGCCAAGGCCCGCAGCATCCGAATCTACGCCGGCCCGGACGCGCTGCACCGCAGCCCGATCGCCGAGTCGCAGGCCGCGCCGAACGTGATCGACATGTGGTTCGCGCAGGTGAGCCTGTGGATCCAGCAGGACATTCTTCGCGCCATCCGCGAGATCAACGACGAGGCGGCCCGTGCCGACGGCGACGGCACCGTCGAAACCTCGCCGATCAAGCGGATCGAGCGCTTCCGGGTCTTTGGCTACGTCTCGCCCGAGGGCAAGATCATTGAGTTTCCAGCGGCGGCGGCAGCGGTGGTGGCCGGGACGACCGGCACCGCCACACAGATCCCCGGCGTGGGGGAAATGCGTCGCTCGTTCACGCAGCGGAAGGCGGACGAGCAGTTCGACGTGGTGCGGCTCACGCTGATCGTGACGGTCGATTCGCGCGATCTGCCGCTCCTGTTTGACCGCATCAGCCGCCAGAATCTGTACGTCTGCACGCACGTGGACCTGACCCGCTCGAACGACCCGATGTTCGGGTTTGTCTATGGACCCGAGCCGGTGATCCGTGCCACGATGGATTTCGAATGCTACATGGCCCGCAGTGCGTTCGCGGAGATGATGCCGCCGGACGTGCTCAAGGCGCTGGGTGGAAATCCGCCCGAGCCGACCAATCCCTGATCGCAGACCGGGAGATCCGGAGAGACTCCGATGAGCAAGGGTTCGTTCAATTTCGTCGAGTTGCACGCTGAGAAGCTCGTCCTGGGCGTCTGCGGCGGTTTTCTGCTCTACATGGTCTGGGCCTTTCTGATCAGTGCGCCCAACACCATCGAGTATTCCGGTCGGTCGGTCGCTCCGGGCGAGCTGGACGAGGCCATCCTGACCGCGGCGCGCGACCTGGAACGCGTCGTGAAGGACGCCAAGCCGGCCGCGACGGAGGAAAGCCAGTACACGCGCCTCGTCGCTGACACGCTTACCTCCGGAGTTCTCGCCAAGCCGCAGGACGGCGGGCCGCCCATCCCTCAGACCTTGCGGCCGGCGGCGCCATTCGGCCCCGTGGTCGAGTATCCGGGCGCAAAGGACGCGCGCGCGGTCGCACTGGTGAAGCCGCTGCCCCCGACCGCGCCGCTGGCACGCACCGGGCGAAGCATGGTGAAGCCTGTGTCGTTCAATATTCCGCCCGACGCGCTGCCCGGCGACACCGCGGTGGAGAAGTCCTGGGTCACGGTTGCGGCGTATTTTCCGATCGACCGTCAGCAGGAACTGATGAAGGCGGCCGGCTACGCGGCCGACAAGCAGCGCGTGTACGTCGCTACGGTGGACGTGCAGCGGCAGGAACTGGGGCCGGACGGCCAGTGGTCCGAATGGGCCGACGTCACCGAAAACACCGCCCGCGCGCGCTTCGACACCCCCGCTCCGGAGGTCGATCCGGTCACCGGATCCGTGCGAAATGCGAGCGCGATCAAGGAGGCTCTCAACAAGGTGCGTGACTATCAGCGCGAGCTGATCCAGCCGCAGTTTCACACGATCGCCAAGGGCGACGTATGGAGCGTGCCGCCGCTGCCGGGGCTGAAGTTCACCCCATTGACATCGGGCGCGGGCGTCCAGCCCCCGGGTGGCGGCGGGGTGGCGCCGCCACCGGATGGTCCGGGGGCCGGGCGCGGCGGAGTTGCCCCTCCTCCGGACGGCCCTGGCGCCGGCCGCGGCGGCGTGGCTCCTCCCCCACCTCCCCCTCCTCCTAGCGGACCGGGCGTGGGTCGCGGCGGCGGTACTGGCGGCGGCGGCGTTCGGCCGGGTGGCGGTGGCGGCCTGGCGCCGCCGGCGGGTGGCGGCGGCGGGGATCGGGCCGCGATGCGTCGCCAGGCAACGGAGATGCTGCGCGACGCCGATCGGGCGTTTCAGCAGAAAGAATACGATTCCGCGGCGAACCTGGTCGAGCAGGTGCTGAATAACGAGCATGCCGACAGCGAGACCAAGAGTCGCGCCAGGCGGCTGCGCGACCGCATCATCGAGGCGCAGCGCAAGGCTGCCGAGGCCGGGGCCGCGCCGGGCAGCGCGACAGACGGCCCGCCGCCGCCGAACGTGATTCACAAGGCGCCCGATGGTTCTCCGGCGATCTGGTTCAACGACGATTCGGTCACGGCCGGCAAGACCTACCGCTATCGTATCCGCGTCAGCCTGTGGAACCGCTATGTGGGGCTGACGCGGCTGGTGCAGGACGTGGCCGACGCGCGGGTGACCACGGTTGCAGGCGAGTGGTCCGAGGCGACCGAGCCGGTGATGGTAGCGCCGACGGCGCATGTGTTCGTCCGCGGGCCGAAGGGTTCAGCAACGAACGTGGCCAGCGTGGAAGTGTGGAAGTGGATCGAGGGCGACTGGCACCGCGAGACCTTCGACGCCTCGCCGGGCGAGACGATCGGCGGACCACGCAAGGTCAAGAGCGGCGACACGATCGACTTCTCGACCGGTTTCGTGGTGCTGGACGTGCGGCGGGAGATGGTTCGCCCGCGCCGCGCCGGCCGCGACGACACGGGTTTCTCGTTCGGCAACGAGGTTGAGACAACCGTGGTGACGTACGTCGATCCGGTCGACGGGCAGGTGCGCGAGCGCAACGCGGCCAGCTTCCGCACGGACCCGCTGCGCAAGAAGCTCGAAGAGGTGGTGGTCGAGAGCTGACGGGCGGCGGCCTGGGCCGTTCAGGAACGCGCCATGTTTCTGCTCTCGTTATCCTCCACTGCGGGGATCGTCGCAGTCTGTGCGGCGGCGGTGGCGCTGACGCTGTTGTTGTGGCACCGCACGCGCCCGCCGATGCTCGCGTCCGTCACGCTTCCGCCAGTCATGCGGCGCGGGGTCGCGTGGTGGCTGATTCTGTCGTCGATCGCGGCGGCGGCGGCGCTGGCGTGGGTGTTGCTGCGCGGGCCGCTCGATCTGCCACGGCGGGGCGTGTTTCGCTATGTGCCGCTGGCGCTCGGCCTGGTTCCGCTGCTGATCATCAACCCGGTGTATTTATGGCGAACGGCGTGGATCCGCCGCGCTGCGGCGCTGGCCGACGGCCGGTTGTGCACGCACTGCGCCTACAACGTGACCGGTCTACCGGACGCGGGCCGCTGCCCGGAGTGCGGCAACGCGTACGATGTCGCGGCGGACGCCGTGCTATGGCAGGCGATTGCCTTGCGCCCGAAGGACCGTGCCGCGGCGATAGTCACTGGGGTTGCCGATCGTCGCGACAACGGGCCGTCTGATCGTAGCCACTGAGGGCGGAAGGGCGGATCGCGGCCACTGAGGGGGTGTCGGCTCGCCTTCCGGTACCGGCGGCCCGTACGCCGCCACGAACGGACGCGGCGCCGGGCATCCGCCCGGTGCGCATGCCTGCTCGAAGTGACGCGCGCGGCTTCGGTTGCGGCCCGCGTGGCGATGTCACGAGCGGGGTGACGCGCGCTGCTGCTCTGCGTGCAATCCGACGTGCCTCATGCGGCGCGATGTTCGAGGTGAGCGCCCGTCGCGCAATCGACCCGCGCGCACGGATGCGGTAGTATCTGCCGGATGAACGATCGGGCGCTCGCGGCGGGCCGGTACGGGTAACTCCGTGGTCACGGCGCGGGTGCCCGCTCCATCGCACGGAAGCGTAATTCCGCGGCTGTTCGCCGCCGCCGTCATCCTTTTTCAACCGCAAAGATTCCGCCATGGATAAGCTCCCCACGCTCCGGTTCATCCTTCGGAACTACACGAACTTCAACGCCCGCGCCACGCGCGACGCGCTGCTGGCCTACTGGGATCACGTTCAGCGCGGCGGAAAAATGTACTGGACGCTGGCGGGCGCGATGTCGTCGGCGCAGCTGGGGATCACGCTCTCGCCGGCGATCCGGGCCGGACTGATCCACGGCATCTCCGCGACCGGCGCAAACCTCGAGGAATCGCTCTTCCGCCTGGTCGCGCACCACAGCTACAAGGATTTTCCGGAGTATCGCTACTTCGCCAAGTCAGACGACACGCGCATCCTCGAGCAGCGGATGCGCCGCGTGACGGACACCAGCATCCCGGAGGATGAGGCCTTTCGCGCGGTGGAGCGGCACATCGTCCCGATGTGGCAGGAGGCCACCCGCTCGGGTCAGCGGCGCTTCTGGCACGAGTATTTTTACGAGCTGGTGCAGGCGCTGCCGGCCTCAGCGCTGGAGGGCGACCCCGAGGAGTGCTGGCTGATGGCGGCGGCGCGGGCGAAGCTGCCGATGGTCGTGCCGGGCTATGAGGACTCGACCTTCGGCAACATCTTCTCGTCCTACGTCGCGCGCGGTGAGGCCAGCGCGTCGATCGCCAAGTCGGGAATCGAGGCGATGGCGGATTTTTACAACGTCTATCGCGAGTTGTCGGCCGGGGCGGGGGTGGGGTTCTTCCAGATCGGCGGCGGCATCGCGGGCGATTTTCCGATCTGCGTGGTGCCGTCAACGAAGTACGACTTGGAGCAGCCGGTGCGGCCGTGGGCGTACTTCTGTCAGATCTCGGATTCGACCACGTCGTATGGGTCGTACTCCGGCGCGACGCCGAACGAGAAGATCACCTGGGACAAGCTGACGGCCGAGACGCCGATGTTCGTGATCGAGTCGGACGCGACGATCGTCGCGCCGTTGATGCTGACGGCGCTGCTGGAGTGCAAGGCTGACCCGCGCGCGGCGAACGAGCTGATCGGGACGATGCGGAAATAGGGGCGCGAGAGCTACCGCGCCGTCGAGGGATATCCGGGGGGGCCGCAAGAGCGCGAATCGGAGCATGCTGTCGGCCGCACCTGATCAGTTTCGATCCGATCGACACTGAGTCAATTGTGGGCCGACGCTGTTGCGCGCGGCAACGCGCGGCAATTCGCGGGACGAAACTACCGACTCCGGCGCATCGTAGCGCTTGTGGATAGGAGAGCACGTCCAAGGGGTGTCTGAACCACCAATTTCCCGGGCGGCTACAGCAGCGCGTCGCGCTGGCAATGGAGTCCACGCGGTGTCTGAACCACCAATTTCCCGGGGGGCTACAGCTACCGCCGACCAGCGCTACGCGCTCGCGCGGGTGTCTGAACCACCAATTTCCCGGGGGGCTACAGCACTAGCGAGTCCACGCCGGAGTGGCGGGGGGTGTCTGAACCACCAATTTCCCGGGGGGCTACAGCGGCCAGCCATAACTAAAGCAGGGTCAACATGTTCCGGCTGAATCACCGAAAAAAATCTGTGCTGCCACAGCTATCCGCCACCGAGAAAGCAGCAGTTCTTCCTTCGTGCCCGGGGTCCTGAGCGAGGGGACAGTGACCGACAGCCCGTATTCCGGACAAATGACTCGAAGGAGCCCCGATCTTAGCCGCATATCCGGCACAGTCAACCCCGTTACGGGCCGGGGTTCCTTCGTGGAAGCACAATGTCGCCCCAAAACACCCGCCCGATCACACGTGCGGCGTTCGCATCGCTGCCGGTGTGAAGCGTGCACCTACATTGCGACCCGCCGCGCGGCGTTTTCAACGTAGGGACGCTCCCACTCTTCTCCTTACCGCGATTGGCGGGCAGCTCACCGCACTCGCAAGTGAACCGTCGTTCACTCTTGTGCTTCTTGAGCCGTCCGGCGTTCTTCTGCTCGTGGCCGCATTCCGAGCAAACTTGCGAGGACTTGAAGTACGGCACAGTGACCACTCGCATGCCGCGTTCGACGGCCGCCTCGGCCACTTTCCTGCGTACGCGGCCGTATGCGTACAGCGTGCCTTCCTGCTTCTTTCGCGCACTCTGGTCACCGAGCTTGTCATACGCTGGCAGCCGATTGCCGCGAAGCGACTCGAAAACCACCAGGTCGCAACGGTGCTTCTCGGCAAGTTTGATAATTTGCCGCGCATTGAGGCGCGCCCAATCCCGCACCATCCAGCTGACGTGGCGCTTCAGCCCGCGGGCGTCGTGATCGCCCGGAGGAGAGGCCACGCCTTCGATCTGGATGCGATGCGCCGTCAGGGCGGACGTAACCGCCGCAATCCGCTCAAGGTGCAGCCCGACGTGCTCCTTCACGAGGCCGCGCGGATCGCCCTCGGCGAGCTTGCGGCTCCCGCGAATGCGATCATGGCCGGAGCCGGGGTTCAGCTCGGAGGGGGGCTGATGATAGAGACGGTTGATCTTGATGATCGGAATCGGCTCATCAAGGTCGTATGTGCGGCCGGCGAACAAGGCTACGTGCGCGCCTGCCATTCCCAGATCAACTGCCAGCACGCGCAACTCGGCGTCGGGGTTTCCGCTAAAGCTGGACAGCAGCAGACTTCGCGCCTCGGTCAGGAAGCGCTCGTCGTCCGCCTCGCGCGGATACTGTTGGCTGCGCAAACGGTCGACCTCATCCTGCGAGCAGGCAAATCGCGATTCCCTGCGCGGAACGTCGAACCGAAACCCTGCTCGAACGCGCGTGCCGATGAAGTTGACGTGGATACTGGTCACCCGCACGTCGCGCTTCGAGGGAGCATAGTCGTTTGGCCAGGGGATGAACCCGAACTCGATCCACTCACCCTCGCGCATGTCATCCAATCGAAGGCGGAGCACGGAGCGATCGAAGTCGATCTGGTGATAGCCGTCGCCGAAAATCTTGGGCATCGGCAGGTCGCGGGCCGAGGGCAGGCGAAAGGCCGGTTTGCGCGGAGCGGCGAGGTAACGATGGCGCCACTCGCGGTACTGCTCTTCCAGGGCGAGCGTCGCGTCATCGAAACCACTGAGCGCCCGGCGGTATTCGTTGCACAACTGCGTGTGCGGGTTCCAATTGCACTGGGAGCGCTCCCACGTGCCGCCGATGCGGTCACAATGTGGAAGCTGCCGTTGCTGGATCAAATTCTGCTCTCGGAGTCCCAGCGCTGCGAGATACTCGCTCCAGCGACCGCGGAATCGCTGGTCATCCACTGAGTTCCTGAACAACCGCCTCAAGGCGTCATCGCGTGATTCGCCACGATGGCGACGCTCGAGAAACGCCTCGGCATGTTGGCGGAACTGGTCGGGGGCGAACCGTTTGTCGGATCGATTTCTCCGTTCAACGAATTTGACGAAATTCCAGCACAACGGAGAGTGGCCTTTCTCGCCTGCGTATACGCAGTTGTCGATGTTCCCTCTGGTTCGTGAGCAGAGGCAGATTCGCGGGCGCTTACGCCGCACGCCCCGCCGGTCGCCGCGCTCAGGGTCTGCCAATTGTTTGAATATCTGGGTAAAGCGCTTGCGAACTTCGGGCGTCAAGTCGGGATGCTCCGCCTCCCACTCACGCTTTTCTGTCCTCCAGGCGGCTTCCTGGCGCACCTGGTTCTCCATGCCGCGCTGGTAGCGCGCGACGATCCACTCGGCTGCGGATTTCAGCAGGACGAGGCGGTGGCCCGGCTGGTAGCGCGACAGCCGGTCGAACAAGCCCGCCTCGCCCGGATGTCGCGTGACGCGGCGCTCCGCCTCGATGGCAGCGCGGAGAGAGGGAGCGATCGGCGCAGCACCCAATTCAGATAGGCGGCGCAGGCCAAGCAGATCGTCCATCAGCGCTAGACGCCGCCGGTCGAGTTCGGGTTCGTCCTTGGAATCGCTCTCGCCTACAGATGGATAGAGCAGGAGGTCGCCCAGTTGGCCGAAACTTGCACCCCGGCGGAGTTCGGCGGCGTTCGGTGCTCTGCCGCGCAGCCCGAAGAGCCACTGGCACAGGCGGGCCGCATCGCGGTTGAACTGCTCGAAGTGCTGGCGAAGCCGGGAGCGCTTGGCACGAAATGCGATCGGACTCTCACCGGGCAGCCGACACAGTCGGCGAACGAGTGTGCGGGATTCCCTGTATCGCGACGGGGTCACAGTTGACTCTTCGCACAGCCGGTGCCGGGCACTGCAGGACTTGAATGCACCCACCCAATACGGAGCGGCAACCTCGACGATCACTCGGGGTGACAGTACACCAATAGAACTTTTCTTGGAGGGCGTTAGGGTCTGGGAGCCGCGGATATGCCGTTTGCTGAGCGGAAACGGGGTTTCTGGGGAATGAGCGACCACCGGCAAGGCCGACAGGCACCGACGCTGTACGTCACGGGGACTGATCCGTCTATCGACATTGCCGCTCTGAGCGATACTGCTCGTTGGGGGTAGAGGGTGAGGTTTGGAGCGGGAGAGGGGGCGCGTCTCCCGCTTCATTGACGGCTGTGTCGGAGTCGCAAGCTGTTCAACACAACGCTCACACTGCTGAACGCCATTGCGGCACTCGCGATGATCGGCGAGAGCAGCCAGCCCGTGAACGGGAAGAGCACCCCGGCAGCAATGGGAATGCCGACGACGTTGTAAATGAAAGCCCAGAAGAGGTTCTGCTTGATCGTCCGCATGGTGGCGTGGGAGAGGGCGATGGCTTGGGGGACCGCGCGAAGATCGCCGCGCATGAGCGTGATGTCAGCGGACTCCATCGCCACATCCGTGCCAGTGCCTACCGCGAGGCCCACGTCCGCCTGCGCGAGGGCGGGGGCGTCGTTGATGCCGTCGCCGACCATGCCCACGACGTGCCCCTCGGCCTGGAGGGCCTTGACCTTGTCTGCCTTGTCCTTGGGCAGGACATCAGCGAAGACGACATCGACTCCAACCTGCGAGGCGACGGCCTCGGCCGTCCGCTTGTTGTCCCCGGTCATCATGACCACGCGGAGCCCCATCGCGTGCATTGTGGCGATGGCGTCCTTCGACTCGGGCCGCACCGTATCCGCGACCGCAATGATCCCCGCTTCGCGGCCGTTGACGGCAACGTACATGGGCGTGCGCCCCAGCGCCGCCAGACCCGCGGCCTGCTCCCCCAGCGCGGACTGGATACTGCGCTGAGCCAGCAACGCCGCTTTGCCGACCAGCACGGCGTGCCCGTCCACCGTGGCCTCGACGCCGTGACCGACCACGGCCTGGAAGCCGGTCGGCTCGGTGAGCGCCAGTCCGCGGGCTGTGGCCTCACGCACGATCGCTGCGGCGAGCGGGTGCTCGCTGTGCTGCTCCGCTGAAGCGGCCAACCGCAGCAACTCGCGTTCATCGAGCGTCCCCCCTACACCCCCGGGTGCCGTGATGATGTCGGTCACGGCGGGCTTGCCGTGCGTGATGGTGCCCGTCTTGTCGAGCACGACGGCGGTGAGCTTGTGGGCGGTCTCCAGGGCCTCGCCGCCCTTGATGAGGATGCCCTTCTCCGCGCCGCGGCCCGTGCCGACCATGATCGCCGTCGGCGTTGCAAGTCCCAGGGCGCACGGGCACGCGATGATGAGGACGGAAACGGCCGTGACCAGCGCCATGCTCAGGCGCGAGTCTACCGGCGATGCGAACCACCAAACCACAAACGTCACGAGGGCGATGGCGATCACGATGGCCACAAACACGCCGCTGATCTTGTCGGCCAGGCGGGCGATCGGGGCCTTGCTGCCCTGCGCCTCCTGCACAAGCCGCACGATCTGCTGGAGGGCCGAGTCGGCCCCAACCTTCGTAGCAACCAGCCGCAGCGCGCCGGTCGTATTCATCGTCGCGCCGAAGACGCTGTCGCCGGCCGCCTTCTCGACCGGCACGCTCTCGCCGGTCAGCATCGACTCGTCCACGGCGGACTGGCCGCTCTCAACGTTCCCGTCCACGGGGATCTTCTCGCCCGGACGCACCAGCACCCGGTCGCCCACGATCACGGATTCGATCGGTACATCCTGTTCGGTGCCGTCTCGCACGACGCGAGCCGTCCTGGCCTGCATGCCGATGAGACGCTTGATGGCCGCACTCGTCCGCCCCGTGGCCCGAGCCTCAAAGTACTTGCCCAGCAGGATCAGGACGATGATGACCGCGGCGGCTTCGTAGTAGACCGGGACCATCGTCATGCCGCCCATCGCGACCTCGCCGTGCGCCACATTCCCGGCGGTCCCTGCTACTCCCGCAAAGAACCCGGGCCAGATCGTCGCCGCGAGCGAGTAGAGGTACGCCGCGCCAGTGCCCATCGCCACAAGCGTGTCCATGTTGGCGCTGAAGTGCATAAGACCCTTCCACGCCGAGCGGAAGAACTGCCAGCCGCACCAGAACATGACCGGCGTCGTCAGCGCGAGTTGGAGCCAGTTGATCCACGAGACGTTGAACGCCTCGATCTTCCCGTGCGACATCGTGATGACCAGCACTGGCAATGACAGCGCCGCGCCGACGACCATCTTGGTGAGCAGACGCCGGGTCTCGGCCTCGCCCACGTTCATGTGGGCTGAATGATCTTCACCGGAATCCATCGCGTGTCCGGCGTGCACCTCCACGCCCCCCACACCTTGCCCCGCCAGCATCGCCGCATGGTCGTGGCCCGCGTGCCCATGCGGAGGATTCGTCGCACCGTGCTTCACCTGGGGCACCACCGCCTTGTACCCGATGTCATCAACGGCCTTGGCGAGTTTCTCCGGCCCGGTTGCGGCCGGGTCGTACTTCACCGTCGCCACCTTGGTGGCGAAGTTCACGCTCGCCGACTCGACGCCCGTCTGCTTGCCCAGGCGCTTCTCGATCCGGTTCGCGCACGACGCGCAGGTCATCCCCTCGATCGGCAGGTCAGCGCGCTCGATGGTGGCTTTGGCTGTCGTCCCCGCCGGTGCGGCGTCCCCGCCGTGCTGATGTTCATGGGCGTTCGTCATCGTCGTCCTTCACTTCGTCGGCCATTTTCAGGGCGTCGCCGCTGTCGTCATCTGCTTTGCCGGGGATCTAGACCCCGCCTTGCCCGGGTCATCCTTCTTGAGCACCGCCCCGGCGATGAGCGTGCCAACCACCACCGCGCCCAGAATCAGGGGCACGAACCTCCGCCATCCCGTCGCCGGGGCGTTGTCGTCATGGCATCCACAGTTGCAACTCATGGTGTACCTCGCATTCCAGTGCCCTCACCGCGCCACTTTGCCGACCAACTCCAGCAGTTCCTCGATCATGTCGTCGCGCTTGGCCCCATCTTTGCTCATGGCGGCCACCGCGCAGTGCGAGAGGTGGTTGCGGAGCAGGTTTTTGGCGACCGAGCGGAGTGACTCCTGCACCGCCGCGGCCTGCTGGATGATGTCGGCGCAGTAGCGGTCCTCCTCGATCATCTGGGCGATGCCGCGCACCTGCCCCTCGATCCGGCGCAGGTGCTTGAGGTTCGCGGCCTTGATCGCCGCATCCACACCGACCGCGTGCGCCCCCGGCCCGACGCCGTCGCGGGTCTGGCTTGCAGCCGCACCAGCCCCGGGAATGCATCCACACGCCGCGCCGTTCATCGCAGGACGAACCGCGCGATCGGAACCGTTCTTGCTCGATTTCTCTTTGGCCATCGCCTTCGCTCCTTCACTGATCTGGTTCGTACCGACTCACCCGCAGCATGCACCGGTGCCTTTGGTGCCGGCCGCAGCGTCAGGCATCGAACGCCTGGCCCCGCCGCAGCAGCCACCGCCGGACTTCGGCGTGCTTGCCGCCGCCATAGCCGCAGAGTCGCCCACGGCCTTCGCCGGATACCCGGCTTGGTCGAGCGCGTTCACTGCCTTGCCCGTCGCCCACCCATCCGCGGTCTCGATCACTGCCGATCCCACCGCCACCGACCTGACCTTCACCCCCGGCACCGCCGAGAGGGCCTTGGTCACGGCCTGGACGCAGTGCCCGCAGGTCATGCCGTCGATGGCGAGAGTGGTGGATTGGTTCGTTCCGGTCGTCGTGCTCATGCAAATCTCCTTCGTGGAAGTATACCCCCCCGGAGTATGTACGTCCGCCGTGGCCGCCCGGTTCGCGTCGGTCTTTTTGCATTCATTTGGCCGCGTCCGGGCGTTGTGGGGGGAGGGTCCGCTGACCGTTCGTCCGTAGTCTTACGAGAGCCCGGCAATGAATCACAATGAGGGATTCATCCCTCGCTGCTTCACCCCTGCTTCATGTCCATGATCCATAGTTCCAAGTGGGGCGTGATGTCATTGCATCTCCACTCCGTCCATCGCCCGAAAGGATCACGCCATGCCCCGATTCCATTTTCACCGTTCCGCAGCTCTCGCTTCGGCCGCCACGCTCCTCGCGATGGCCGCCTTGGTTCCCCTGGGGTGCCAGAGCGACCGCTCGAACGAGATGGGCCGTGACGACTCCGCCCACAGCACCAAAATGAAGATGCCCGCCGCTAAGAGCGATGGCGAGTTCGCCGGGATGATGGCGATGCACCACGAGGGTGCGATCGAGATGGGGCGCTACGAGGCCCAAAACGGCTCCCGCGCCGATGTCCGCGCCCTGGCGACCAAAATGGCCGACGCCCAGAGCACCGAGAAGCCCAAGCTCGAATCCATCGCGCGGGACGCGGGGAACGGGCGGATGCAGCCCGACCCCATGATGCAGGAACACTCCATGAAGGACATGGAGGCCCCCCGCGCCGCCCGCGGCGCGGAAGTGGACCGCGTCTTCCTCAACCACATGATCGACCACCACCAGAGCGGCGTGGAGATGGCCCGGGCCGCGATGCCCAACCTGCGGCGCGATGAGCTCCGCCGCATGGCCACCAAGATGATCGACGACCAATCGAAGGAAATCTCCCAGATGCGGGCGATGCTGAATCAGTAACCCGCCGCGGCAGCGTGCTGCGCGTCGTCGGTCCCGTCCTCTCACCAGAAAGGTTGAACCATGTCTCACGAAATGCCCTCCAAGGAAACGCTCGACTGCATGAAGGTCTGCGGCGAGTGCGCCGGGATGTGCGCCCAGTGCGCCCATCACTGCCTGCACATGGGCGGCCCGCACGCCTCCCCCGAGCACCAGGGGATCATGCAGGATTGTGCGGAGATCTGCGCCACCGCCGCCTGCTTCATGGCCCGCGGCTCCCACCACGCGGCCCACCTCTGCCGCGAGTGCGCCGAGATCTGCAACGAGTGCGCCGAGTCGTGCGAGAAGCTCGCCAAGGGCGACAGGATGATGACCCAGTGCGCGGAGATGTGCCGCCGGTGCGCCGAGTCGTGCGAGAAGATGGCAGGCGCGCACGCCTGACCTTCGCCCTGCCTGGCCGCAAAGCGGCCCCTTTACCGCTGGACATTCGCACTGAGGGCATTTCGTGCAATAAGAAACGGAAAAGGCCGGGCGGCCATGTGGACCGCCCGGCCCGCGTTGTTCACGCACCTGGGGCGTTACTTCCCGCAGCACGAGCCGCCGCAGCAGCCCTGCCCGCAGCAGGACCCGTTGCAAGACGAGCAGCCGTCCGCGCAGCAGGCCGACCCGCACGACCCGCACTTGGCGTCGCAGCAGGACTGGCACGCTGCCGAGCAGCCCGAGGCCGTGCGCGAAGTGGTCGGAGCGGAGGAAGAAACGCCGGTCAACATCGCCGCGAGGACCGCGGACTTGAGCGTCATCGAAAGCATGATGGAATCTCCAAACTGAACGGTGAATGAACATCAGACCCGGCGCGGCGAGCCACAGCGGCTTCCGCGCCAACGAGAGAACGTGGCCCCGGACGCTCTGCTCGTACTCGGCGTCGGGGGAAGTTGCTTTGCGGGGACTGATGCTTAGATCGTGCGGATGCAGAGCAGGGCGCGGCGGGTCTGCTGGGAACCGTCCCAAGGCCCGGCGCGAGGCTGCATCCACGCGCGCGACACCGCGATGAACATCTGCGGCGTCGGTGCGATCCACAGGGGCGTGGGGAGTGGCGTCTGTGAGAGTTTCGGGAGCGTGAGTTTGCTCGGCTCGGCCCGCGTCAGCGTCGGGCCGGTCTGCGTAAGAATGCAGGTCGAAGGATTGCAACAGGGCTTGACCGCCGCGAAGCCGATAGGGTCCGAGGGATCGCAGCAGCCGGCGGAGCGTTCCGAGTTCGTGGTGGAAGTGCGAGTGGAACCGCACCCGCCGCAGCCGCCCGAGCAACCGTCGGGTGAGGCGGTCGAACAGCAGGTCATCGCCGCATTCATGGCCGGGGCCGCAGAACGACAGCCGGTATACGACCAGCCCAGGAAGGGCTGGAGCGTGATGGCGAGGATGAGGGCGAGGATGCGGAACATGGGAGTGTGGGTCAGGAAATGATACGAGCGGCGGTGGCGGACGGGTTCGCAGACTGCATGAACTATCGGCACTTTGGTGCCGGTGGTGTGGTCCGAGATTTCTTACGGGTGGGAGGTGGGCTGGGTGCTGGGATCAACAGAATCGGACACGGGGACAGTCAAACGCCCCCCCACGGCCTGCTCCAGCGCGATGCGGGCCAGCGCTGCGTCCCGCTCCAGGTCGCTGAGCGTGCGGCGGGCATCGACCAGTTCCCGCTGGGCGTCCAGCAGCACCGTCACATCGGCCTGCCCGGACTTGAGCGCGGCCTCCGCGAGCGTCAGGTTCCGCTCGGAGATCGCCAGCACGGTGGACCGGTACTGTTCCGCGAGCCGCGAAGCGCTGTCGAGCTCGATCCACGCGACGCGGGCCTCCCGCACCGCCCGCTGGGAAACCGCCTCGTAGTTGGCGAGGGCGACGCGGGCGAGCGAGCCGGCCTTGGCGATCTGGGCGGCGTTGGTGTCGAAGATGGGGATGCCGACTTCGATCACCGGGCCGATGGACTTGCTGCCGTCCGTCTCTCGCTCGAAGTCGGCCCCGAGCCCGAAGTCCTTGAGGCGGCTCTTCTCTTCGACGGAGAGGTCGGCACGTTGTGCCTCCACGATGGAACGAGCGGCGGCAACGTCCAATCGCTGCGACCCCGCGAGCGCGATCACGGTCGCCTCGTCGATCGTGGCATTGTTCGAGTCACCCACACTCGCCTCGACCGTCCAGTCCGCGGTCTCGGCGGCGAAGCCAATCAACTCCAGCATCCGGCGGCGTTCCTTGGCGAGGTCGCGGACCACGATTGCCCGCTCGGCCTGCGCTTTGGCGAGTTGCTGCCGGGCTCGGTTGACATCCAGCGGCGTCCCCTCGCCGCCGCGGATGCGGGCATCCAGCGAGTCGATGCTCTTCTGGATCGTGGCGAGGTTTTCGTCGGTGAGAGCGATCATCCGCTGGCCGAAGACGATCCGCGTGTGCGTGGCCTTCACCTCCGCCACGAGCCGCAGGGCCTTGTCGGAGATGTCGAGCACGGTCTGGTTCAGCCGCGCATCGGCGGCCTTGATCTTGCCGTCACGGAGCCACAGCGCCGTGAACGATTGCACGACCTGTGCTCCGATGAACGAGCCGCCGCTCACGGGGTCAAACGGGAATCGCAGCGTGAGCCCCACCACTGGATTCGGGAGCAAGCCCGCCTGCACAAGGTCGGCCCGCGAGGCGGCGATCTGCTCGACCTCGGACCTGATCTCGCGGTTGTTGCGGAGCGCCATTGACAGCGCCTGCTCGACCTTGAGGGGCGAGCGGCCGTCCCACGCCGTCAGCGACACCTCCCACGGCTCGGTCCACGTTGGCGTCACGCCGGAGCGCTCGGCGACGGTCGAAGCGGCGCGGTTGATGTCGGGCTTGGGGTCGAGCGAGGCGCACCCGCCCGCGATCAGCGCGAGCGCGAGGGCAAGCGCGGCTGGCGTGCGGGTGACAAGTACATGCTGACGGATCGGCTGGCGCATCATGCGGAAAGTCTCCAAACGGGAATCGGCCCGCGCCGCTTCGGCGGGGCATGACGGTGATGGTGATTACTTGTGCTCGTGGCCGCCGCTCGCGCCGTGCCCGGTCTCGGGCTTCGCGGAGGCGTCGGCGGCGGGTTTCTTCTCCGCCCGGCTCGACCAGTGCAGGTGCGCGATCTTGGGCATCCCGTTGTCGTCCACCACGACATAGGTCACGGCGGCCAGGTACTTCCGCGGTGCGTCGGGGTGGTTGGGATCGGGGACCGTGAACGAGCCGATCTGGCGCACGATCGAGGTCGTGCCGAAGGTCTGCACGTCCTCCTTCGCCACGGTCATCACGAATCCCGGCATCTCCTGGAGTTCGGGCATCAAGTGGTGGTCGCGGTACGTCTCCCACGTCCCCTCATCGCCCGCGTTCTCGCTTACCGTCGCGCGGCCCTTGTCGAGGAACAGCGCGTTCAAGGCCGTCGCGTCGGCCTTCCCGCACGCGGCCATGTAGCCCCGGGCAACTTTCACCGCCGGGTTGGCCGCGAGTGCGGCGGCGTCGGGCTGAGCGTCCGCGCCGAAGGGCTTCGCAGGCTTCTTTGCCGCGGCCTCGATCGCGGTCACCGCCTCTGGGGCGTGCTTGGCGAGCAGGGCCGTCTTCTCTTCGTCGGATTTCGCGTCCCACTTGCCCTCGCACCCCGGGCAGCAGAACCCGATGGTCACGCCCTTGAACTCGCGCGTGGGCGATTCCTTGTCCACCTCATTGCCCCTGATGGGGCAGACCTTGTTGACGGGATCGGCGGCGGCGGACACCGCGGCCAGCGCCGCAGGCACGACAGGGGAGGGAATGAGCGCGAGCGCACCCGCGCCGCACACAAGCATCGAAACCATGAGCATCTTCGTACGGATCATCGGGAATCTCCAGAGAGGGTTGAGCGGATCAACGGGTACTCAGTCTTACTTGGCGGCGGCTTTGGGCACGCACCGGTCGCAGTCCACGCCCTCGGGGGCGCACGTCGGGCAGCGGACCTTCATCACGCCGTCCTGCTCATAGATCGTCATCTCGTTCTTGCAGTCCTCGCACATGTGCGTGGTGATGGTGCGGTTGGTGGCGAGCCCACCGCGTGGGCCGCCCGTGCCTCGCACCTTGCGGACCTGGTCGTAGCACTTGGTGCAGACCGAGACCTGCCCGGCCTCGGCCTTGACCATGTCGTGCTTGTCGGCGGCGCAGCCCGCGGCGAGCAGGGCCGTCGCGAAGGCGAGCAGTAGGAACGTGTTCTTGGTGTTCATGGTTGAATCTCCCGGAACGGCCCGCGCTCCTCCCGCCGAACGCTTCGGCGTGATGGGGAACGCTCAATCGGCCCGCACCGCTCTCGCGGGGCGGGACGTGGTGTTTGGTTACTTGCCGTGGTCGTGGTCGGGCTTCTTGTCGTGGTCGTCCTTGCCGCCGTGCTCATGCGGCGCGGCCTCGCCCTTGCCGTCGCCCTTGGCGACGCTGAACGTGAAGGGCACGGTGATGACCTGCTCCTTCTCCTTCGTGCCGACGTTGAACTGGGCCCAGCCCTTGTAGGTGCCGGGGACGGTGAAGTGGGCCTCGAAGTCCACCTTGGGTCCGCCCATCGCGGCCCCGGCGTGCTCGCCACTCTCGTGCGGGTGGGAGTGGACGAACTGCGTGCGGTCCTCGCTGATGATGACCAGGTGGCCCATCGCGCCCAGGTAGGGCTGGAGCGTCGTCACCGGCTTGCCGTCCTTGGTCACGGTGTACGCCATGTGCGTGGAGCCGCCGGTCTTGACCGGCCCGCCCGTGTCGAGCGCGACGGTGTACCCGTCGATGGTCTTGGGCTTGTCGGCGTCGATCATCAGCGCCTTGGCCGCGGGGGCCGTGCCCGCGATGGTGACCGGCACGGTCACCACCTGCTGCCCAACGTTCGGCGGCGTGAAGTCGTTGTAGAAGAAAAACTCGCCCGCCGCGGGGAAGGTGTAAGTGAAGGTGAACGTGCCGTCGGGCTGCACCTCGGGGTGCTCGTGGGCGTACCACGAGAGGTCCTTGCTGACCATGAGCAGGTGCAGCAGCTTCTCGTGGACGACCTCGACCTTCTTGACGGGCAGGCCCGTGGGGTCCTTGATGGTGAACACGAGCGTGGCCGGCTTGCCCACGGTAATGGCGCCGCCCACGGGCTTGATGTCCATCGTGAACTTGTCCGAAGTCTGCTTCTTGAGATTCATGGAGCAGACCGGGCACTTGCCCGGCTTGTCGTAGGTCTTGGCCCCTTCGCAGTGCATGGGGCAGAAGTACTTGGCGGGGGCGAACGCCGCGAGCGCATCGGCCTGCTTCTTCATCTCCGCGTACGCGGCCTTGGCGGCGGCGGCATCCTTCTTCTCGCCCGCCTCGTGGACGCCGTCGGCGGCCTCGGCGAGGGCCTTGCCCGCCTTGTTGATCTCCTTGACCTGGGCCTTGTCCACGCCCGAGTCGGGCTTGAGCGCGAGGGCCCCGAGCGACTTGGCCAGCGCCCCGATCGCGTCGGACTGCTCGTGGGCCTCGTCGAGGTCGCCCTTGGCGATCAGCCCGTCGAGCGCGGTCATGCGCTCCCCGATCTCACGCACCGCCGCGGCGTAGTCGGCGGCGGCCTTCGCCGGCGCATGGCTGTGCCCATCGTCCTTCTGCCCGGGCTGAGCCTTGTCATCATGGGAATGCTGGGCCAGAACAGGCGTGGTCCAGAACGCCGCGGCCGCGATTGCCGCCACAAGAGTACCTACAGAACGCTTCTTCATTGATGAACTCCTTCATTGGGCCGGCCCATTGGTTGGGATGGGGCCTTCTGAGTCTTTGGCAGAGGCGGATGCACGGCCGTCGTCGCTCGCCTCTGCCGGAGGTGCGACGTGGTCACTCGCTTGAACGGGTGCGGTTTCGACCGTCCCTTGTTTGGTTGAGTCCGCGAGAGGGGCATTGGACGGCGTAGCCGTGCCAGCGTGTTTCGCCGCGTGCTCCCTTGCGAGACGCTCCGCTGCGGTCTTTCCGAAGCGGTAGAAGATCGCCGGAGTCACGAAGAAGTCCAGCAGCGTGCTGGTGATGAGCCCGCCCAGGATGACCACCGCGACCGGGTACAGAATCTCCTTGCCCGGCTCTCCCTTACTGAGCACAAGGGGAATCAGCCCGAGCCCCGCCGTCACGGCGGTCATCAGGACCGGGGCGACGCGCTCCTGGCTGCCCCGGATGATGAGGTCTTTGCTCCAGGGCTGGCGTTCCTCGGTCATCAGGTGGATGTAGTGGCTGACCATGAGCACGCCGTTGCGGGTGGCGATGCCCGTGAGGCTGATGAAGCCCACCAGCGAGGCGACGCTGAAGGGCTCGCGGGTGATCGCGAGCGCCGTCACGCTGCCGATGAGCGCGAAGGGGACGTTGAGCATGATCTGGGCGGCGACCATGCCTGAGCGGTAGTGCGTAAAGAGGATCACGAAGATGGCGACGAGCGAGCCCAAACCCAAAATGAGCAAGAGGCGGGTGGATTCCTGCTGGGCCTCGTAGAGGCCGCCGTACTCCACGGTGTAACCCGCGGGCAACTGAACGTCCATGGCAACCGACTTCTTGATCTCTTCGACCGTGGAGCCCAGGTCACGCCCTCGCACGTTGGCGGAGACGACGATCCGGCGGCGGAGGTTCTCGCGGGCGACCTCGTTGGGGCCAAGCTTCTCGACCACCTCGGCCACATCCCGCAGCAGCACGATGGCTCCCGTCGGCGAGACCAGCCGGACGTCCTGGAGCGCCGTCGGGTCGGTGCGGTGGCGGTCATCAAGGGTCAGCGTGATGTCGAAGGACTTGAGCCCTTCGAGCACCTGGCCCACGACCTTGCCCTTGGTGGCCGTCTCCATCGCATCGGTGAGCGCGGCGGGCGTGAACCCGACGCGGGCCGCCGCCTCGCGGTTGATGGCGATGTGCAACTGGGGCACGAGGACCTGCTGCTCGACCTGGAGGTCGGCGACGCCGGGGATGCCCTCCATCGCGGCCTTCGTCTGATCCGCCAGCGTGCGGAGCGTGTTGAGGTCGTCGCCGAAAATCTTGATGGCGACCATGGCCCGCACGCCGGAGAGAAGATGCTCGATGCGGTGGCTGATGGGCTGGCCGACGCCGGCGTTCACACCCGGGAAGACCGAGAGCTTCTCTTCGATCTGCGCGAAGACCTCTTCACGAGGCCGGATGTCTTTCGCGGCAGGCGGCTTGCGGCCGTTGGCGACGGGGTGCTTCTCGGGGTGCTTGGCCTCTTCCTTCGTCCACAAGTCCACGTCGATCTCGGAGGAATGCACGCCCTCGGCGTGCTCGTCCTGCTCGGCGCGGCCCGTGCGGCGGCCCACATTCTTCACCTGCGGGATGGAGAGGATGGCTTCCTCGGCCTTGGTGGCGAGCCGGTTGGACTCTTCAAGCGACACGCCCGGTGGAAGCGCGAACGAGATGGTGGCCGTGCCCTCGTTGAAGGGCGGGAGGAACTCCGAGCCCAGTCTTGTCACCATGAAGAGCGCCGCCGCGACGAGCACGCCGAGCGTTGCGAGCACCGCGACAGGCCGGGGCATGGAGATGGAATAAGACTTGAGTGCCAACCGCTTGCATACGCGGAGCAGGAGGCCGTCCTTGCCGTGTGTCATCCGCTTTATGCCCGGTAGCAGGTAGTACGCGAGCACCGGCGTGGTCGTAAGCGCCACGAGAAGAGATGCGAAGATGCTCACGATGTACGCCGTGGCGAGGGGAGCGAACAGCCGCCCTTCGATGCCCGGAAGGAAGAACGTCGGCAGGAAGACTAGGTTGACGATGACCGTGCCCAGAATGATCGGATTGCGAATCTCGCTGGAGGCGTCGAAAACGACTTCAACAATGGGCTTGGGGTTGGGCGAGCGGCGATTCTCGCCCAACCGCCGGTAGACGTTCTCGACATCGACCACCGCGTCGTCCACGAGTTCGCCGATGGCGACCGCGAGCCCGCCCAGCGTCATCGTGTTCACGCTCATCCCGAGCCAGTGAAAGACCATGAACGTCGTGATGATCGAAAGCGGGAGCGCGGTAAGGGTGACGATCGTCGTCCGCACGTTCATCAGGAACAGAATCAGGATGATGACGACGAGAATCGCACCGTCCCGGAGCGCTTCGACGACATTTTCGATCGACGAGTTGATGAAGTGCTCCTGGCGGAACACGTCGGCATTCACGTTCAGGCCCGCGGGTAAAGCCGGCTTAAGCTGCGCCAGCGTCGCATCGAGGGCACGAGTGAGCGTGAGGGTGTCCGCGCCCGGCTGCTTCTGAATGGCCATGATGACGGCGGGTGCGCCGTTCTCTGATCCGTCGCCGCGCTTGATCGTCGGACCGGTTTCGGTGACCGTCGCAACGTCTCGAACCAGCACCGCGCGAGGCGGCGAATCATGGTCGCCGGGCTTGTTGGTGATCAGCGAGGACGCGATATCGTCCACGGTCTGGACCCGGCCGAGATTGCGGACGACCAGTTCCTGGGCGCCACTGACGAGGAAACCGCCACCGGTGTTCTGGTTCGCGGCGGCAAGGGCCTTCTCGACGTCCTCAAGCGTGAGGTCGAACAGGCGCAGTTTGTCCGGGTCAGCCTGCACGCGGAACTGTTTCAACTCCCCGCCCATCACCGTCACTTGGGCGATGCCCGGAATAGAGAGGATGGCTGGGCGCAGCACAAACTCGGCCTGGGTCCGTACATCCATCGGGCTCAGCGTCGTACTGGACGCACTGATCAGCGCGATCTCGCCCATGATGCTTGACGCCGGCGTCATGACCGGAACGATGCCGGGAGGCAGCTTCTCGATCACGGTTCCGAGCCGCTCAGTCACGACTTGACGGTTGTACTTCGGGTCGGTGCCCCATGCGAACTCGACATACACGATCGAAAGCCCCAGAGCGCTGCGGCTGCGGACTCGCTCGACACCCGGAGCGCCGTTGACGGCGGTCTCGATCGGGTAGGTAACCTGGGCTTCGACTTCTTCGGGCGCAAGGCCGGGAGCCTCACCGAAGATTGTCACGACCGGGCGGTTGAGGTCGGGCAGTACGTCCGTCGGCGTGTTGAACGTGACATAGAGGCCATAGACCGAAACCAGCAGCGCTGCGATGAGCACGAGCACGCGGTTGTTGAGCGATGATCGGATGATCCAGTTGAGCAAGGGAAAGTCCTTCCTGATCGGGTGCGTGAAGCGGGCTCGTTGTCAGTGCGTGTGCCCGTGACCGTCGCTGCCTTTGCCAGTTGCTGGCTCCGTGGGTTCGGGTGCTCCAGGTACAAAGCCCTTCAACTGTGAAACGCTGAACGCGCCGCTCACCACGATCACGTCGCCCGGAACAACGCCCTGCTTGATCTCTACCACGCGGTCGTCCCGCACTCCGGTAGCGACATCCCGCTTCTTGAAGACCACGCTTTCGCCCTTGCCTTCTTGCACGAAGACGTACTGGAGCGGTCCTTCTCGCACAACGGCGGAGGTGGGAACGACGACGGCGCTCTCGTTGGTGCTAAGAACCACCGCAAGGTCAACGAACTGCCCTTGTCGGAGAACGCCCGCCGTGTTGTCTACGTCCACAATCAGGTGGGCCGTCCGCTTGGTCGCGTCAATCACCGGACTGATGAATCGCACCGTGCCCTCGGCGATTGGATCGCTTGCGGCGTTTACCCCGCGCCGCACTCGCACCTTCGCGCCCTGAGAAGTACCGACTCGGTCGATGAGTCCTTCCGGAAGTTCGCCCGCCGCCTGCACCGCTGCAAACTCTCCAACAGTCAGAATCGCCACTCCGGCATTGACGCCTTCGCCTGGAACTCCAGCGCGGCTGACGACTACGCCATCGATCGGGGATGTGAATTTGACGAGGCCTGGACGTGACGGATCTGCGAGCGCCTCAGCGTTCGCCGCGTCCCCTGTGCTGGGGAGTGTTCCGCGAAGTGATTCAGCGGATACACGCGTGGTCTCTGCCTGGCGACGAAGCGACTCAACCTCCGCCCGTGCCTGCGTAAGGGCAACGCCGCGAAGGCCGGCGTCAGCCCCGAGCTTCAGAGCCTCCGAAGTCCGCTGGGCGAGTAAGTTGGCCGAGACACTTTCTCCAGCACTCGTGAGCCGCTTCACTTCGGCCTCTGCGAGTTCAGCACCCTTGACGAGTGCGGGCACCTCGATCTCCATCGAGACAACCTGCGATTCAGCTCGCTTGACTTCCGCCAGCAGCTTTTCGGTTTCGGCCTCTAGACGCTTCAGGTCGTACATGAGCCGCGCGATCTCTGGCGAATCGACCTCAGCGAGAACCGCTCCCTTAATCACGCGATCCCCGGGCTGCACGGCGATGGAGCGAATGACACCCGCGTACTTGGGTGCGATGGCGGCGACAGAGTCGGGCCGTGCACGAACCATGCCTGTAAGCCGGACCACGTCTTCGACCTGTCCGAAGTCCACCTCAGCTGTTTTGAGTCCAATAGCCAAGGCCGTTGCCTCGGAGATTTTCTTGGGAGCATTTGGATCGAATGTGGCCCCGGTGGGCTTGCCGTGCCCTTCATGGGCGTAGACGGGGATCAAGACCGCTGCGGTGACGAGCGCCAAAGCACCCATCGCCACAGACGCGCGTGAGCGTGCCATGCGAAACCTCCAGTTGGAGAGATCAGTTCAGTTGGGAGGAGAAAACGAGATCACTGGGTCAGAAGAGACCATTGGCCATCAACAGCACCGTGACGATCGCGCACATTCAGCGCAGTCGCGGTGATTTGACGGCATTTCAGTGAATGTCGCTACACGATGAGCGCGCAATGCAGGCGCAGCAGCGATGTGGGCGGTCGAGCAAACGCCCAAGAATCCCGCTCTTTCGTCCACGAGGGGAGTGGAGCCCAATTTTCGGTGGCCGGGAATGACAGTACAGCTACCAAGATCGGAGTCGGAAACTCCAAGGTCGGCTTAGCGACCGTCAAGTAGGAGTTCTGCTTGCTGCATGTGCAGTCACCGTCGTCGTGTCCCGGTTTGCAAGGAGACGCGGGGGTATCGCTGTGAGGCGTCTTCGCGGAGTCCGCATGATGATCGGCGTCGTGATCGTGCCCGACGCCGGCGGCATGGCTATGAACTGCGAGTTTGGTCCCAACTTCGTGAGATGCAGTTTCGCAGGGGGCGCAAACGGACAGCCACGAGTGAAAGTTGCAGCAGCAGAACGGCACCGCCACTGCGAGGAGCAGGGTGACCAAGAGCCGGAATGGACTGCGAGCGTCCAGCATACTTCGGGGGAGTATATCCCTGCCTGGTTTACGGCACTTGCGACCGCGAAGTTCGACCGCCTTGTGGGCATCGCCAGAGGCGGCTCTTTTTCTTGGCGGGCGTTAGGGTGTGGGAGTCGGGAATACGCCGATTGCTGAGTGCCCAGGCAGTTTCGGAGGATTGACGAAGGACCAGCAAAGCCGACAGGCACCGACGCAGGGCGTCACGATGACTGATTCGTCTATCGACATTGCCGGGTCTGAAACCTGCTCGTTGGGGGTAGAGGGTGAGGCTTGGAGCGGGAGAGGGGGCGCGTCTCCCGCTTCATCAAAGTGGTAATGAAGCGGCGACCGGGTCAGGACCGGGCTTCGCGTCGGGGATTGCGGCAAATGGCAGGATGTCAGGTGCTGACCTAGGCTAGTGGGCAGTGCGAGCGATTTCTCCGTACATTTCCATGATGGTGCTGGTCCTCCAGCTCATGACCACGGGCCTATTTGGGCCGCGGATGGTCTGCACGGACGCTGATGGGACCCAGAACCTGGAGTGGGCGGCTCTGTCCTGTTGCACACTGGATTCTGGAGGGTCTCCGAAAGTCGCGGATCACTGTCCGGGCTGCGGTGGTTCTGAAGGATGCGACCAAGACCGGAACGTGCCGACCGACCAAGCACAGCTTTCGGATGGCGGCTGCGGCTGCGTGGACGTTCCGGCCGCGGACGATTCGGTAGTTCGGCTTGACGACTCCAAGCGGCTCCATGACGTTCTGGCAACGCACGTGTTCGTTGCGGTCTTGACGGTCGTTGCCATCCTTCCGGACTTCACCACGGATTTCCGGCCTTTGGCTTTCCTGCCGACGTGCCACGCTCCTCCGCGTGAGCATATCGCGACGGTAATCCTGCGCATCTAGAGCGGTGACGTTCCGCTGATCTGCCCTTCTGGACAGATTTGACGGTCACGCGTGCTGTCCGCTTTTGGCGGCGGCGTCTACGTCACCCTGCATCTAGAGCGAGAACTCCTTTGCGAAGCCCAATCATCCTCGGCCTGAGCCTAGCGGCTGCTGGCCTCTCCGGTTGCGTCAGCTACAGCCCGCGGCCATTGGACCCGCGCGCCGAGCTTGCGGCGCTAAATGGTCACACGATCCCTGACGCGGCCAGAGTCTCAATGCGCCCGTCAGAATCCGCGGACGGCTCCGATTTCTTTGACCCGACAGACGGCTTGAGCGACCGCGAACTCATGGCCGTCGCTGTTGTGCTTAACCCCGATCTCCGGGCGGCGAGAGCCGGCATCGGCGAATCGGAAGCATTGCTGATCAAGGCGAAGACACTTCCGAATCCAGAGATCGGTGTCGGCTTCGGTCTCGGTATCGTCGGAACCAACGGGTTCAAACTCGACACTGACCTGCTCTTTGAACTGCTCAAACCCGGTGAGCGCTCGGCGCGGCAAGCCGTCGCGGCGTCGCGGATTGAACTCTCGCGAGCGGACGTTCTCGCGAAGGAATATTCGCTCGCCGCCGATGTCCGGCGCCTGGCCTTCGATGTCCTGGTCGCTGAACGGGCGGTCGTCGTCTTGGAGTCGGAAGTTGCGCTGCGGCAGCAAGCGTCGGATCTGCTTCGGCAGAGACGCGGCGTTGGTGAGGCCAATGACCTTGATGTGGCGGCTGTCGATCTGGAGTTGGTTGAAGTCCAGCGTGACCGGAGGCTTGGGCTGGCCGAACTCGAGCAAGCGAGGATCGCTCTCAACAGGGCCATGGGACTTCCCCCCCACACCACGGTCAGGCTTGAAGCGTCCGGAAAACCGCTTGAGATTCCGCTGGTTGAACTCCCTAATGACGACGCCCTCGGTGAGCGGCTGTTGACAAGCCGGCTTGACCTCAAGGCGCAGGAAGCGCAATACAGGGTCGCGGAGAAGGAGTTGAGGCTAGCGGTGGCCCGGCAGTTCGCGAAGCTCAAAGCGGGCCCTCTCTACAGCCATGACGGTACAAGCGAGAACTTCGCTGGGGTGAACGCGTCGATCGAAATACCGATCTTCGACCGCAATCAGGGAGAGATCGCTGAACGAACGGCGGCCCGCGATCGTGTGCGAGCAGAGTACGTTGCAGAACTTCATGGTTTGCGGTCAGAGGCTGCCTTGGCGCTGGCGCGAGTTCGCGCGTCTAAGGCGGAGATTGATGTTCAGGATCGCGAGGTCATTCCGCTTCTGGAGCGGAATCAGATGCTCTTTCACTCGGCGTTCGAGGCTCGGGAGTTGAACGTTCTCGACTGGGTGACCGCTCAGCAACGGTCGTTGCGGACACGCCGAGCGTACCTCGACACTCTCACCGCCTACCGGCGTGCGCTCCTTGACCTTGAAGCGCTCAGTGGCTTTCAGGTCTGGCGGCTCATTGAAAAGGACCCAGATTCACAGTCCACAACTCCGCACAAAGAGAGCAACCCATGAAACAAGTAGTAACCCTGATTGCGCGATTCCTGCTGCGTGGTCTCCCGACTGTTCTCACTCTTGTTCTTCTCGTCGTGGTCGCTGTGGTTGGCCACCGGCTTCACTGGAAGATGCCGTCGGCGGCGTCGCTTGTCTCCAGTGAAAAGCCCGCTCGTGCAGATTGGTGCATGGAGCATGGTGTACCCGAATCGCAGTGCTTGATCTGCCGTGGGAAAGCGGCGGTACCGGATGGCGAAGGAAGTTCTCCGATACTCCAAGAGGGTGCTACAGGCGGGACGCCTGAGAAGCCACGCCCGGTGCAGTTCGCTACGCCTGAGTCCGTGAGCAAGGCAGGCATCGTGACGACAAAGGCAGAGACCCGCCCGATCGCGTCCGTCGTTACGGCCAACGCGGAGGTGGGCTACGACATGACCCGATACGCACAAGTCGGCTCGCGTGCGGCCGGCAGCGTCACAATGGTGCGTGTCCGCGCGGGTGACCGGGTGAAAGCCGGTGATCTGCTGGCCTTGATCGATTCGGTAGCGGTCGGGACCGCCAAGTCCGAGTACCTCCAAGCGGCGACACAAGTGTCGGCACGCGGGGTAGCGGTAGAGCGACTTCGCACGTCCACGACGGCGGGTTTCCGCAACCAAGCAGACCTAGTTACTGCGGAGGCGGAGCTGAAAGATGCCGAGATTCGCCTCTTCAACACGCAGCAGAACCTCATCACCCTTGGGTTCACGCTTCCGCCGCTCGCCGCTGGCGCCATCCCTTCGGCGACGGACCTTCGACTGCTCGGCCTTCCCTCCGCTATCACCGCAGACTTGGACGCCAACCGCACCACGGCAAACCTGCTCCCGATGGTGTCGCCGCTGGACGGCGTCGTGATCTCACGCGGCATCGTTCCGGGTGAGCTTGTCGAATCGGGCAAGGCACTGTTCGTCGTTGCCGACACGTCACGGATGTGGGTGACGGCCTCACTCGCGCCCGCGGACGCAAGGCGAGTTGCGGTCGGGCAGGAACTGACGTTCACGCCGGATGGCGTGGCGGACGAGTTGGTGAGCGGTCGTGTGGTTTGGATGAGCACAGAGGTGGACGAAAAGACCCGAACCGTCCAGGTGCGTGCCGAGATTCCAAACGCGGACGGCCGCGTTCTGGCTCACACCTTTGGGGGTGCCCGCATTGCGGTTGCGCGAGCGGAAGCCGCCGTCGTCGTGCCGGCCGAGGCGGTCCAATGGGATGGCACAGCAAACGTGGTCTTCGTGCGCGTGAACAGCACGGTCTTCGCCGCGAGAACGGTATCCATCGGCGCTCAAGAAGATGGTCGCGTCGAGATTCGCTCGGGCCTGCGTTCCGGCGAGCAGGTCGCCACCGCGGGCAGCTATGTCCTGGTCGCGCAACTCAACCATGAAAAGCTCGGGGCCGGCTGCACCGACGACTAAGCGAGACACACCATGCTCAATCAGATCATCACCTGGTCGCTCAAGAACCGCTTCCTCGTCATCGTGGTGTCGCTGTTGTTCGCCGGCCTCGGAGTGCTAGCGCTCCGGCAACTCGATATCGACGCCTTCCCCGACACGACGCCGGCGCAGGTGCAAATCAACACCATTGCTCCCTCGCTGTCGCCTGAAGAGGTCGAACGGCAGATCACGTTCCCGGTTGAGCAATCGCTCTCAGGCATCCCTCGGCTGGAGAACCTCCGCTCGGTCTCGAAGTTCGGCTTCTCGCAGGTGGTCGTCACGTTTGCCGACGGCACCGACATCTACTTCGCGCGTCAGCTCGTCGCCGAACGGCTCGCGACGGTTGAACTGCCGGAAGGGCTGTCGCGGCCGCAGATGGGGCCTATCGCCACGGGCCTGGGAGAGGTGTTTCACTACGTCGTACGGAGCGACCGGCATGATCTGACCGAACTGCGGACGCTGCACGACTGGTCGATCAAGCCAGCGCTCCGGGCCGTTCCCGGAGTGGCGGAAGTCAACAGTTGGGGCGGCTATGAAAAGGTCTACGAAGTCCAGGTCGATCCCGACCGCCTCGTCAAACACGCGTTGTCGTTTGACGAAGTGACGGGCGCACTCCGAGCCAACAACGCCAACGTGGGCGGCGGCAATATGGCACGGGGCGGGGGAACGCTGCTGGTACACGGTCTCGGCCGGGTCTCGGGAATCGAGCAGATAACCAACATCCCGATCACGGCGCGTGACGGCGTCCCGATCCGGGTCAAAGACGTTGCTGAGGTGAAACTCGGGCACGAGATTCGCCGCGGTGCCGTCACCGCGGACGGCAAGGGCGAGGCGGTCCTTGGCCTCGGCTTTATGCTGATGGGCCAGAACAGTCACGAAGTGACTTCGCGGCTCAAGACCAAGCTCGAGGAACTGCAACCGTCGCTTCCGGTCGGCGTCACGGTCGAAACGGTCTATGACCGAACCGAGCTTGTGGACGAAGTGATCGGCACGGTGAAAGCCAATCTGTTCGAGGGCGGCCTGTTCGTGATCGCCGTTCTGTTCGTGTTTCTCGGGAACCTTCGCGCGGGGCTTATCGTCGCCGCCGCGATCCCTCTCTCGATGCTCTTCGCCTTTGACGCGATGCTGCGGTTCGGTATTGCCGGCAGTCTGCTGAGTCTTGGCGCTATCGACTTCGGCCTGGTTGTCGATAGCTCGGTCATCATGATTGAGAACTGCGTACGCCAACTCTCACACAACACGGCGGGACGGAATCGCATTGACGTGATCCGAGATGCGGCCATCGAGGTGCGGAAGCCGACGATGTTCGGCGAGCTCATCATTATCATCGTCTTTCTGCCGATCCTGACACTTGAAGGCATTGAGGGGAAGATGTTCCGCCCGATGGCGTTGACCTTCATTTTCGCGCTCGTCGGCTCGCTTGTCCTCTCGCTCACGCTCATGCCCGTCCTCGCAAGTCTCCTCCTCCCCAAGCGGGTCAAGGAGACAGAGCCGCTTGTCGTCCGGATCGCCCAGCGCCTTTACGGCCCCGCACTCCGGGGGGCGATGCGAGCGCGAGCCGCGGTCGTCATCGCGGCTGTCACGCTCCTGCTGCTCACGTTGATCATCGCCCGGGGGCTCGGCTCAGAGTTCGTCCCGAAGCTCACGGAGGGTTCGATCATCGCGAACGTCGTACGGTTAGCCGGTACGGATCTTGACGAGTCCGTGCGGTACAACACGCTCATGGAGCGGGCCATACTCAAGGCCTTTCCCGACGAGGTGAAGCACGTCTGGAGCCGCATCGGATCGGCCGAAGTCGCCACAGACCCGATGGGTACCGAATTGACCGACGTATTCATCATGCTTCATCCCCGAGACCGCTGGACCAAGGCATCGACGCAAGGCGAGCTCGTTGAGGCCATGAACAGGGAACTCCGGGATCTTCCGGGTCAGCGAATCGCGTTCACCCAACCTATTGAAATGCGGATGAACGAGATGGGCTCTGGTGTGAGGGCGGATGTGGCGATCAAGCTGTTCGGTGACGACTTGGCGGTCCTCACTCAGAAAGGCACCGAGATCGCTGACTTGGTCACCGGTCTGGACGGAGCAGAGGACGTGAGCACGGAGCAGTTGACCGGGCAACCGGTGCTCCAGGTACAGATAGATCAGCAGGCGATTGCCCGGTACGGCATTCCGGCGCGGGCCGTATTGGATCTGGTCGAATCGATCGGCGGCATGGAGTTGGGAGAAGTGACCGAAGGGCAACTTCGCTTTCCGCTCACGGTTCGCCTACCGGAGCGGTTACGCCGCGATCCTGCGGCCGTCGGCGCGATCTTGCTGCCCACGCCGCACGGTGAACGCATCCCGCTCGCCCGGCTTGCCACAATCCGGGAAGTTGAAGGCCCCTCCACGATCACACGCGAATGGGGACAAAGACGAACCACCGTTCAGACCAACATCCGCGGCCGTGACGTGGCTTCGTTCGTCGATGAAGCCAAGCGGATGATTGCCCAGGACATTCGACTACCAGAGGGACGATACCGACTGGAGTGGGGCGGGCAGTTTGAGAATCTGGAACGCGCCCGCACGCGACTGCTGGTAGTCGTGCCGGTCGCTCTCCTGCTCATCTTCCTTCTCCTGTACCTGTCCTTCGGGTCCGTGCGGCTGGCGATCCTGGTCTTCACTGCGGTCCCGCTCGCGATGACCGGCGGCGTAGCCGCGCTTTGGTTGCGGGGCATGCCGTTCTCGATCTCCGCAGCGGTGGGATTCATCGCGCTCTCCGGCGTCGCGGTGCTGAATGGGCTCGTAATGGTGACATTCATCAGGCAGCTTCGGCAGCAAGGCGTGGCGGTTGATGAAGCGGTCATCTCCGGCAGCTTGGTTCGCCTCCGCCCGGTGTTGATGACCGCCTTGGTTGCGGCCTTCGGGTTCATTCCGATGGCGATTGCCACGGGCATGGGTGCCGAGGTGCAGCGGCCCCTGGCCACGGTGGTCATCGGGGGCGTGGTCAGCAGCACATTCCTGACGCTGTTCGTGCTCCCGGTGCTTTACCGATGGTTTGAGCCCCGCGTCGTCCCGGAAGCGTCGCTAGAGAACTCGGACTCACACCGTTCGCTCGTCCATAGCTCAGACTCTCCGCTAAACGGCTCGGCCACAGAGGGTGGTCCTGCCGTTCCTGTTCCCTCAACCCTGTAAGGAGCGTGTCTTGAAGTACACCCAATTCGCCTCACTGCTCGTCCTCCCCTGCCTTCTGGCCCTGTCGTCGTGCGACAAGAAGCAGCCTGCCGAGCAGAGCAAGGCGGGCACTCCTCAGCAGACGGCCGCGGCAGAGCCCGACTGGTGCGCCGAGCACGGCGTGCCGGAGTCCATCTGTACCCGCTGCAACAAGAAACTGATTGCGGAATTCAAGAAAAAGGGCGATTGGTGCAAGGAGCACGATCTGCCCGAATCACAGTGCATCCTCTGCAATCCGGAACTGAAGGAGAAGTTTGAGGCGATGAAACCCAAAGAGGGCAAGTGATCACGGTGGCGGAGCGAGCATGAGCATCGGCTGCAAAGACTGCCGGGAGACGGGCGACCTGACGCACGCCACCAAGGGCTATCGCCGCGCTCTGGTGTGGGTGGTCGTGCTCAACCTGGGCATGGGCGTCGTTGAACTTGCCGGCGGGCTATTCGGGATGTCTCAGGCCCTCAAGGCCGACGCCCTCGACTTCCTCGGCGACGGCGCGATCACTCTGCTGGGCCTGCTGTCCGTTTCGCACACGCCGCGATGGCGGGCCCGCACGGCCATGCTCCAGGGGGTGTTCCTCGTCATGCTGGCGCTGGGCGTCCTGGGTGCCGCCGTGTACCGAGCGTTCGAGCAGCGGCTGCCGGAAGCCGGGGTCATGACCACGCTTGGGCTCATCGGGTTCGTGGTGAACGTCGGGGCAGCGCTCCTGCTCGTCCCGCACCGCAACGGCGACGCGAATGTTCGGGCCGTCTGGCTCTTCAGCCGCAACGATGCGATCGGCAACCTCGCGGTCGTGCTCGCGTCCGGCCTCGTGTACTGGACGCGGAGTGCCTGGCCGGACCTCATCACCGCGGCGGTGATCGCTGGACTGTTCCTGGTGTCTGCTCTCGAAATCCTCAGAGCCGCTCGTCGGGAGTTGCGGGATCTGAGAACTCAGGGCAATCCGCCGCCTGCCGTTTAAGAACCTGCTCGTGGGGGTAGAGGGTGAGGTTTGAAGCGGGAGAGGGGGCGCGTCTTCCGCTTCATCAACGCGGTGGCTTGGTGGATCCCCGCTCCTATCCATGCGGGACAATCCTCGCACGTGTTCACGGCTTCATCCGCTGAGGCGCGTTCAAAAGACTCCGAACTCTCTCCCGCTCCGCATGCTAAATGCTGTGCCTGCCGCATGAGAGCGTGCCTTCCACTCGGCGACTTGATCGGTGGTACCCACGGTCAAACGGAATCGCCCTGGTCCTTCACGGGAAAACAGTAGTGTCTTGTCGGCGTACGACGGAGGGCCTTCTTCGCCTGGAATGGGAAGATCAAGCTTGTCCATTGAGTTGTTGCCGAATCGCATATTGCGCGGAGCGGAATGAGCACCATAGAGAATGACGACAGTGCCGATGGGCGAGTTTCGCGCGAGTTCTTGATCGCCGAAGCCGAAAAAAACACGGGCTCCACGCTGTAAATCGATTTGGTTGCCTTCTTGCTCGGTCCCTCGATTCGCCACGACATACTCGATGTCGATCCACATGTGGCTCGCCGCGGCCAGGGCTGCCGATTGAACGGGCTGAATGACGGGAGCATCTTGCAAGATGAGTTCCGCTCGCTCATCCTCGAAAACTTCGGGCAGAACGGGTGCCGCCGGCCGAATTGCCTGGTAGCGGTCGATGAAGGCTGCGTCGATGACGGGAGCCCAAGCGGCAACTTCCTCGAGGTGCGAAAGGCCGGTCATCACCGTGGCAGGCAAAGGAGCATCCGCGGCTGCCCTGACGGAAATCGCGTGCTCATGCCCGAAGCACAGGCCATTGCACGTCAGGTTCGCTGAGCTGACCATCATTGCCGAAGGAACTAGGGCCGGGCCGTTCCGCTCCAGCAACACTGTCTTCGGATGAAAACGATGGACCGGCCGCAGTTCAGCCGCCAGGAGTTCTTCGCCATAGGGCACTCGAAGCTCTGAATGTGGAAGTGCAAGCAAAAAGCGAAGCGCGTTAGGCTCAGTGATCCCGCCATCAATGGAAATCACCCATCGCTTTGCGGCGTTCTGCCAACTCGGCGACTGTCCTACGGCATCGGCCAGCAGGCGTGCGCCTTTGACAGAGGCAAAGGCAAACAATGCAGTAAACCGGTCGTACGCCGCTCCTCCGGATAGCTCGCGATGGGCATTGAGTATCGCAGCCCCACCCCCCGGACGCTGTACCGTGTATGTGAGAGTGATTGGCATGCGGGTCCTTTAGGCAGTAAGGGAGTCGTCGGAAATGTACCGCTTGGGATCGCTGATGGAGCGGGGCAGACCCGGTCGCTCAACAGAAGCGTTTTCGTCGATGCGTTGTCCCACCCAGTGATTGAGCTCCATCAACCGACGAAGTCCTTCATCTCGCTGCGATATTCCGTATGCCTGTCGAACCGCTGCATCGAGTTCTTCATGCGCATCGCGCAGGGCATGCTTGCCCGGCAATTCCAACACCCTGTACATGTCTCGAAGTCCTCCGCCATTCGTATCGAGGACCTGCTGGCGAGTCTGCCGAATGACTTTGGCCGCGGCCGCGATGCGACGGACATGGGTAGAGGTCGGTGACTGCGGCCAAGGAAATGTCTCGAATACGTCCCGCACGGAGTAGCGAGTGTCCGACTCCACCTTCAAGCGCGAGGAGGTGCGGAACCACTCAAAGTGCAACGCGCTCTGCAGAATACCGAACGAGTAATCGTCGTTCATCGCAAAAACTTGAACCAAATCGCTGGGGCAAATGTCCGACGACAAAAACACCATGACGGGACGCCGGGTGACTCGTGAGCATCCGATATACCTCGGCATACTGCTCAGCACCGCTGTCAGTTCGTCTCGCCTGTTCCACAACTGCCACCACCGCGATAAGTGCTCTCGGCGAGCGGCCACCATGTCGCTGGCCGAGTCTTCCGCGTCCTTCACAGACTGCGTCACCTGCGGAAGCACGGTGCGCTTGCAGTAATCAAACGCGGATCTGAACTTGGATGCCTCGATCATTCCTCGATTCTCGAAGTCGATCACCCAGCGCGAAATCGCAAACTTGCCAAGCAGTTCACGTCCGGTCAAGTATGGCCGGATGACTTCGGCGGAATCACCGCGGAGTTGCTCGGCGGTGCCTGCATCGATGACAAAGCCCTCGTACCCCGGGATCTTGCCCTGAAAGCACCGCTTAGGGCTTTGATTGCAGGTCAGACGGAGTCTCCCGCTCACGTCAGCGGCGTCGGACAACCCAGAATTGATGTGGGACACGTCGCGATAAATGAGCTTGACAGGTACCGGCTGCCCGTCGCTGCCCGCACTCCGGGGTCCCTGTTTTTTGGTGGATTGGGTATTCGCCTGCGTCCACAGTCGGCGCGTCGTCGGCAGCAGCTTCTTGTCGGTGGTCTTAACCCAGTTGACGATCGACACGTGAACGTCAGCCTCTCCAGACCAAGGTTGGTTGTCCACAGCCTCAATGATCGTGCCCGAGGCAGCGATGTGGTCTAATCCCCCCACACGCGATTGGTTGTTCCGCACGTTCTGCGTTCCAACAAGTCCTGCTCGACCAGAGGTCGGATGTGATTCCGTGCAGTCCGGCAGATGGTCGTGAGTACGCCGGAACCAAAAGATGCAGTAATCGGCCAAGCCCGGCACGTCGGGATAGAGCTTGCGAAGGCGGTTGACGTAGGACGCGCCGCGCAGCGGTTTCAATCGCTTTGACCCGAGAAATGGTGGATTGCCGATGACGGCTTCAACGGAAGGCCACTCACGGACCGCGCCATCTTCTGTCATCAGGGCATCGCCGACGAGAAAATTGGCATCGAGATTGTCAAGCGGTAGTGGCCGCTCGGTGAGATCAAAGGGCAAGTGGTGTTGCCCTGTTGCCAAGCTGTCTCGTGTTTCCTTGAGTGCAAGGGCCTTGCCCAACATGAGGGTGACTTTGGCGAGCTCGATCGCGAAGGGCTTGATGTCCATGCCGAAGAACTGGGACGCGCTCACAAGCGACGCGTCACCAACCGCGCGCTTCGATGTGCGCCCAAACTTCGTGTAAATCTTGTTCAACAATTCCAGTTCGATGCGTTTGAGTTCGCGATAAGCGATGTACAAAAAATTGCCGCTGCCGCAGGCAGGGTCTAGAACCCGGAAATGCAGCAGTTCTGCGCGAAGTGCAACAAGTTCCGTTGCGGTGCGAGCAGCGGCGATGCGATCCCTCCAGGGCCGGACAATGGTGGGAAGCACTACCTTGTAAATGTCTGTCTCGCTCGTAAAGTGAGCGCCGTACACGTGCCGTTCATCTTGGTCCATGCTCCCTTCAAACAGAGAGCCGAAGATTGCGGGATGCACCTTGGACCAGTTTTCCTTTGATGCGCTTTCCAGCAGCTCCACCTCATCCGCGGCCAGTTCAATAGGCGTCACAATGTTGAAGAGTCCGCCGTTGAAGTAGTCCACGCCCCGGTAGCGTCCACCGTCCGCGCGACTGGCATTGGCCATTTGCCGAAACAATCCACCGATGATGTCGTAGCTGTTGGCGCGCTTCTTGCAGTCCTGAATGATCTCGCTAAACAGGCCTCTCGGGAGCAGGTCGATATCTTCGGCGAAGAGTGCGAGCACAGACTGCAGGACGAATCGCTGAGCCGTTTCGCGTGGCACTGGATTCACCGACCGCGAGACGAGCGTGTGGAAGAGGTCGGCGATGTGCAATGCAGCCTGCCGCGTGACGGCAACTCGGTCATTGTGAAAAAGAGGCGTCCGCTCCTCTTCAAACAAAAAATTCAAGGCTGTATACCGGTCCGGCAAATCGGCCAGCCGAACGGTGTCCATCGGCTCGTCCAGCTGATGGTTGAGGTCGTAGATCCAAAACTCGTCGAAGTTGCAGAGCACAACATACTGCGGTCGATCGGGTACCAGGTCCAACCAGTACTCAAACGCCTGGCGATAATGGCGATCTAGGCGCTCGCCTCGTCTTTTCATCTCAAGAAGTACGCGCGGGCGCCACAGTAGATCGGCGAAGCGCGTGCCCTTCGCTTTGTGAATGCGAAATTCGAGCGTGCCGCCAGCTTCCATGATGCCGGGATGACCGAACGCCTGGAAAAGCCGATCGCAGAAGATCTGCGCTTCGCCCTTTTCATCGCCCTTGATGTGCGAACGCACAAACGCCACGAACGCCTTCATTCGCGCGGCGGTGTCGTTTGAGAGTGTGGCGGCAGGAGTCACTGGTTGTCCTCATCTGTTGTGAATGTGGTAGTGCCCGCTGCCTGGCCGACGGCGGCCAGAAATAGATGGTGGATAAGCACAAACCGGCTCGAAGCCGGCTGATGCGTAGTCTCTCTGACGTGAGCCGCTTGGGGACGCAGAGTCGATGGAGCAAGGTCGGCTGGCGTGGCCATGCAAAGCTGTGTCGCCCGCGTTCCCACGTTCCGTCCGACAAGGCGAATGGCGTCGTCTCGCCGCCCATCCAACACGTAGCCGATCATCCCGCTGTGCCGCATAGTGCCGGCGTACTTGCCAGTAACGAAGCGCATCATGCCCTCCGTCACGTATTCGGGTGCAAGCGAGCGGCGGGTGCCACTGTGGATGACGTTTAGGCGCTTGCATTCAAACGCGAGGTATACCTCTTCCCGTGCCGAAATGGCTGGCAGAAACTTCAGGTCGATTCGGCCGAGTTCTTCTCCGGTCTGCGGATCGTCCTCAGCGGGCTCTCGTTCCAGCCGGAGAGGAAGGCGGTTGAAGTCCTTCGCTTGTTTGAGCGCGTGCTTAAAGCGACGGGTGGTAGGAACTTCAAGATCGTTCGGCCCTGGGTGCGCGAAGCTGGTCCAAGTATCCGTAATCAGATCTAGCACTCTTGGCACTAGATCCTCCGGGAAGGTGTCGGACCAGATGTCGGCATCCCCGACGATCATGCACGCTCCTTGGCCAACAGCACTGTCGCTGCGATGTCGTCGGCATCGTTCAGGGCGGCGGTACGGCTCCAGAAGCGTTGAGAAAGAGACTTGAACAGGTAGAGCGTGTCCTTGTCGAAGACTTTCACACCTCGGAGAAGTTCGACCGAGCCAAGTTCCTTCGCAAAAGTTTTACGGAGCCGCTCAAGAACGGACATCATGGCCTGATCGTCATTGTCCGACAAGCAGACTTCTGACCCACTAGACGCCCGTTCGAGCACGACTGTGGCAATCCCGGTCGACAAGGAGGCGTGTACACGACCACCAACTCGATAACGGCCTCCCTTGGCCCAGTCATTGAGCGTCTTGCAGAGTTGGTCGATGTATTCCTGACGCGTGGCAGCAGACGGGATCCTCAAGGACGGCACATCCGTGGATGCGCGGGTAGGGAGAACACTCTCGATCACGATACGGTTCGTATCTTCGATAAGAACTTGTTCTTCTTCGATGAAATCAAAATACTCATAGAGAAGCGAAGTGCACTTACCCTCAAGACTGGCGAGAGCACCTTCGCGATCTGCGAGAACTGCGTGATTGGCGGTCGCGTAAGCATTTATTTCGCGAGCAACTGCCGCCACTATCCTGTGCGCCTCGCTTGGACTAGGCATCTGCTCAGGCAGTGGGAAGGGTACTTTGAGCAACTCGGCCACTTCGACTTCGGATCGCTCCACGCCCCATCGACTGGAGGTGTGGAACAGAAAATATCGAGCGACCGGCGAGCGCAGGTACGCGGTGAGAAACAGCAACAGATTGCGATCTTCCTTCGGACCGTGAATGCCCCGAACGGCATGACGGAAGGACGCGGCGAAGTCGGCAAAGCTGACGTTTAGCCCCTTCGTCACCAGGACATGCGGGCCTCTAAATACTTCGGTACTGGTGTTCGATCCGCTGCGGACGGTGAAGCTGGCGTCTGCTAGTTTCTCGCAATCGGAGTGAGCGAGAACGACCTGTTTGCCGACACGTCGGGCTGGCACAAACCACTTGCTGGGCAGAACAACATCCTTGGCTTCATCCGGATCGTCCGAAGGTCCGACCGGCTGAATGCCCTCGGCAATTATCCAACGTTTGTTGTCGCGTGATTGGTGTTGTCCGACGATCTGCGATAGTGGTGGCAAGTCACCAAGTCTGTCGAGGAACTTCCAGTCGCGCGGAGTGCCCCAAAAGCGCTGCTTCCAAGCAGTTGTTGGACGTCCAGCCTTAAGATCGCGTAGGACATCATCGAGTGCAACTTCGGCCCGGTCCTCCGGCACAACTGCGACTAGCTCTGCCTGCGAGATTGACCAACTGGTCTTTGGCACGAGATATCGAGCTCGCGAATGCCCTCTCGATGCGGCTTCACGGCCGTACCGGACGATGAGAGCAGGACCGACTGCTCCGTCAAAGAGGTTGAACCGCATGTCGGAAAGGTTGAGCACCGTGTCGATTGCGTGGCGCTCAAGCCATGCCTTCTGAAACTCCACCGCTTTGCGTTGATGGTTGAAGAGCACACCGTGGGGCAGAACGAAGCAGACGCGACCGCCCGGAGCCTGATGCCGAGCGGCCTTCCACACAAAGGCGGCCGCCAATTGCCGGTTGGGAATGGGCGAATCGTTTTCTTGAGCCCACGTTTCCGCCGCAGCCTCGTCACCTGTGAGGCTGGCCCAAGGAGGATTGCCGACGAGTACATCTGCGTCCGCGACGATTAACCCCTTGGAGAAGAAATCGCCGCAGAGGATTGTGGATCGTTGTCCGTTTGCATCCTCATCGATTGATCCAACGAGTTTGGGCAGGAACTTGCCTTTGCGTTGCAGCTCTTGAATGTCTGGAGGGGAGAGCTGATCCAAAAGCGCAAGGTACAAGCTGAATGCAGCGATGCGACACGCTGTTGGATTGACATCTACTCCGGCCAAGTTGTCGTGAAGTATCGCAATCAGAGCGTTCGCCCTGCGGTCATATCTCGCACTGGGATTTCCGCGTTTCCACTCCTCGGCCAAGCGATTGAACAAGCCCACGAGGAAAATGCCCGACCCGCATGATGGGTCTAAGAACTTCTTGTTCAATAGCGTTCCGACGCCCTCCAAGGCAAGATCCAGTGTCACCTCGGCGAGGAACCGGGGCGTGTAGAACGCGCCGGTCTTCTTCTTGGCGTCTGGATCTTCGACCTTCAAAAAATGTTCGTAGATCGCGCTAATCGTCTCGATCGGAATCATTGAAAAGTCGTAGGGCCAGAAAGCAGACTGTCCTGCCGCGACGTCTGTTCCCTGAAGAAAGGCACTGAGAAGGCCCAAATGCGTGGTACCGATATGCCTTGCTTCAGCGGTGAGGTCTTCGCTGAAAAGATCCCCGTTGAAATCGTCGCCGAGTCGTTTGAAGAGCTTGTACAAACTCGTCTTCGCCCGTCCACTCTCTAGCCGGAGAATATCGCGGAGATGCGACGCACCCTTGATGCCTGTCGATTCGAGATATGACTCACCAATCACTCCGCGATCGAAGAGATAGCACACGAAGACGATGCGGCACAGCAGCGCGTCCAATGTGGTTGCAGCAAGACGGCGTGAGGCTGTTGAGGCGAGCGCCGTACGGGTGGCCTTGAGATTGCGGAGCAGGTCGCGGTCTACTCGCTGATGAGGATCAAACGCTTTGGCGTGTACGCGGAAATAGTCACCGGATTCGATGGAAAGAAGAATTTGGCGGATCGCCGCCTCGTCCGAAACACGGTTTAGACGCTGCACGAGCGCGTTGTCGACATGAGCTGGGGCGTTGCCGTCAAGAGGGCGGACCAACCCCGAATACACATGTACGTCCAGCTCATCTATGAGAACGAGAATGGGCGCGAGGCCTTGATTCCAGAACTGCTTATGAAGCTCAAAGACCTGCTCGGGGCGGATCTTCGCCACCTCCTTGAAGTAGGCCACGGCATTACCGTGCAGGCAGAGAACACCGCTCAGCGAAAGACGGTCAAATGCCCGCCGCATTGCATGGGGTTGAGGTGCCGTTGCATCGATCTCCATCTTGGATGAAAAAAAATGAGGCGGCTTCCAATGCTGCATCCCGAAGGCCGCTCGCCAGTCTTTCAGCATGCGTTCACCCACGATGACCTCCCGCGCCCGGGCGGCGATTGGTCTCGATAGCAGGTGCAGGTGTACGACCAGGCTGTCGATCTATCCAGGCATCTAGTTGCTGCTGTCGGAATTTCCAGAGGCGGCCGACCTTGACACCCGGCAGTCCGTTGCGATCTATCAACTTGTAGACGGTGTCGCGCTTGACGCCCAGGAACGTCGCCACGTCGTCCACTGAAAGCAGGCGTTCGGTCATGCGATCACCAAGTGGTTGAATAGTGGCATGGGGCATACGCGTCTGACAGGATTCCGGGCATTTGGACCGATTCTATTGGACAATAGGCCGCCTGTCGAGTGGGAAGTGTTCGGGTCAACTCGGGTCGCAGATTTCTGGCAGAATCGCACCCCGGCGGACTCCCGCCGGGGTGCGTAAGAGTCAGGCTGCGATCGCCTGCTCGTTGGGGCATTGGATAGCCGCGATGATGTCCGCGGCGACGTGCTGGATTCGATCCAGAGACGCGGCGAGCGTCTCGGTCTTGCCGTCGTAGAGCTGGATGTAGTCGCTCGCGGCCGAGCCTGTCTCCAGCCCGATGGCCTGGCAGACGACGAAAGCTACTGCTTCGGCTTCGGTCTCCCGCACGGTCTTGCTGGTGGGGCGTTGGTCGCCACGATGCAGAAGCTCGTGGGCGAGTTCGTGGACGATGACTGAGAACTCGTTGGCCGGCTCCAAGCCGGAGCGGATGCTGATCCGTCCGCCGCGTGATACGCCGTCGGCTCCGGGAGGCACGTCGTCGTAGTCGAGCTTGATGCCTCGCTCCGCGACCTGCTCTTTGAGTATGGTGAGGTGATGCTGAGGGTCGCCACCGACTCGTGACGGCTCGGGGAGCGGCTGCCCGTCGGTCTGGGTCACGTCAAAGACGTACACGCCGCGGAATCGGAGGATGGGCTTGGCTCGGTCGGACTGCTCCTGACCCTCGGGCTTGTCCTCCTTCGGGCGGATGCTCATCGGGGCGATGATCACGATCCCCTTCTCGCCCTTCTTGACGAAGCGGCCCATCTGCTTCCACGTGCCGAACCCGGCGACGTGGGTCGCCGCGGGCATCTGCGAGAGGATGAGGAGGACGTTGCCGAAGCTGTAGCGGTGGAACTTGGCGAGCATCGCGAGGTACTGCGTGATTCGCTCGCTCTTTCCGTTCTTGAGTGCGTCGGTCAGATTCTGGAGGGCTTGGTCGGCGATCTTCTTGGCTTCTTCGGCTTTCATGTCTTTGCTCCTTTGCGGGACCCGCGACGTGCGGCCCCTTCGCAAGCAACGGGGCCACTCGCGGGTGCAATGGAGCGAGCGGAGCGAAGCCGGCAGGAGGTTGGAGGGCCCTGCGCAGCAGGCACAGACGAATGACAGACCTTCCCGCAAGGGCGCCGGCCTCGGCGGGTCTGGCGTGAGGTGTGCAAGGCCTGGAGACCGGAAGCGCAGCGGTGACGGCGGGAGCGGAGCGTTTGAAAGCCGAATGCCGTGGGAGCCGGCGGGGCCATTCAGGAACCGACGCATTTCACGAGAGCGACCAACCTCCTCCCGCGATGCCACCATGTGCCACGCTTCGATTTGTCGCTCAACTCTCGCGGTGCCGATGGGCATTCGCGTGGAAACAGATTGGGTCGTCTCGGGGGCGAGAGAGTGTCGAGTCCCCTTCCGCCCGAAGGTTTTGACCGCGGATCAGGCCGTGCCGAGCGCGACCGTCCTTCGCGGCATTGTCGATGTGAACAGACCGACGGCTGCTCCCGAGTCGGTGTGGCGTCCGAAGGTCACTTCACTCGGAATGCTCGGTCGCGGTCAAGGCTTGACTGACGAGTGCCGGCTCTGAAGGTGTCCATGCGGGGACGGTCGCTTCGGTCTTGTGAGACGGCGTAATCCGGCACGTTCTGAAGGACTCGCCGACGCCAACAGCGAGTGTTTGACACTGTGCCAGTGCAGGAGAGTGAAATGAGAGAGGGCGCAAGACGGCGTCCTGCCTGGCTCTCTGCGGGGCGCTCGGTAGACTGCACCGGAATGAGGGGGTGCGACGCTACGGTACCTAGTCGTGATCGCGTCCTTCGACGCGGGCGATAAGGGCCGAAGGGCGGACTTTCAAGACCTTGCAGAGCTTGAAGAGCATCTGGACAGTCGGCGATTTTTGGTTGAGTTCAAGGAGGCTGACGTAGTTGCGCGAAACGCCAGCGCGGGACGCCAGTTTCTCCTGGGTCATCTTCGCTTTCAGCCGTTCATCGCGTAGTTCATCGCCAAGCACTGGGACAAGGCTAAAGCTTGCCTCACCGTTGGTCTGCCAACTATAGTTGGAATGTGACGGAGGCTCGGCCAGCCTCTGTTCATCAACGTAGCGGCCACTTGAGGAGTCCTTCGATGTCCCAGACAACGCTGAATGCACCGTTCCCACCCGTGTCCCCGTCTGAAGCAATCGGCCCGCCTGTTGCCGTCTATGGAGGTGGCAGCGAAGCGAGCGTGGTGACTCTGGCTGCGGGCTTTGTCGCCGCGATATTCATGCTGGGCGTCCCGATTGCTGGAGGTGCCTCCACCGGAGCAGTCCTCCTCCTTGGCTCTTTGGGTGTGCTGTTCTGCCTGCCGTGCATCCTCATTTGGACACGCCAACGACGATGCCACTTGGTCGTCGGTGAGTTGGGCTTTGAGTACACAAACCACCGTGATGAACGCAGAGTGACCGAGTTCACTCAAATGTCAAAGATCGTTCGAGAATCTGGATTGCTCGCCCACTACATCGTGTACCTCAAGGATGGCACGTCCTTCCGGATGATGTTCTTGAGCTATCGCGCCATGAGCGAAGGATGGGAAGTGCTCAAGAAGCACATGTGACGGAACTTCCCTGAATGCCCACGCGAAGCGTGGTCGGTGCCTCACCACGATCGATGACTCACGTGGTGATCAGCGACAGAGAGTTCTCCACAGAACATAGCCGAACCCCCTAGGAAGGTGTATAGGTAATGCTCTAGGTTTTACGGGGGGGCGATTCAGCGCATCAGAGGCGGCGAATGGAGGGCGATTCAGCGCATGAAGGGAGGGCGATTCAGCGTGGATAAGTCGATACATGGGCCTGCGCGAAATCGGACTCGTTAAGCCTTTTGCTGGCTGGTTAGGGCGAGGGAAATCTGGGTGCGTGGGATGGGTGAACGTGAAGGCAGCAGAATCAGGCCACCGGGGGCGTCACGCAGTCGAGCATCGGCGTACACGGCGCACACCTGCCTGAGTGCGTGACGAAACGACTTCTTGAAGTCCTTGGAGCGGCCATAGTCCTGGCCGAACTGATCCTTCAGGTTGGACCAGCTCACCTTCGTTCCCAGTGGGTTGTTGACGCGTGGCAGCCGGTGAGCGAGCCACGTGTAGATGTCGAGAGCTAGAGCAGAGTGTTTCAGGGCTCCCAGAGCCCTGTAGTCAAGCGGCACAGCGTGTCGGGTGAGAGTGTCGTAGAAATCCTCCGACAACTCAAGCTCTCCCGGCCACAGCGTTCGCTGTGACCCATCATGGTGCCCGTTGAATATCCAGGCATCGAACCGCTTGATCGGCTTCGCGTCGATGGTGGACGCCTTGGCACCGTCGGTCATCCCAAGAGTCATCCGGCAGGCGGCAAGCGCCTGCATCTGCTTGCGGAGAGCGGTGTAACCCCCACGGGCTCCTCCCGTGGCTTGGAGGCCCAAGTGCATGAGGAACTGCCGCATGCTGTCGCCAACGTCGATGACCCTGCTCTGGGTTCTGACCGCTTCGGAACTGATATGCACCATGACGAGACGGGGAATCGCTCCATAGGGCAAAGGTTGCTCGATCCATGACAGCCCGTTCCACAGGCTGCCAGCTTCTAAGAGCAGACTGAGATTTCCATTCGTGCGGTGGTAGCGACGCTCGGGCGTGTGCTTTCGAGGGATGCCGATCTGGCAAAGTACAGTGTGTGAGAACTGCAAGCGATCTGGCGGCTCCTGACGAATCTGGTCGCTCGCGAAAAGAAGATTCCATTGCTGTCGCGTCAGTCCCGACGGGGTGACCGGCGGAAGGTCATCCACGGTCATGACAGATACCCGTTGGCTTTCAGCCACGGCTCAATCGCCTCCTCCAGAATGTCCTGAAGGGTGTGTGGCTCAATCGCCTTCAGTTGACGTTCGAGCGAAGCTCTCTTGAGGGCGATGGCAAAGTCGGCCCGGACTCGGGTGCTGATCGGAATGCGGCTGAGTGTGACCGCGCCACTCGCGGCTGCTGGTTCCTTGCTCGCGTAGACAAAGTCGCGTTCCTTTCCCGCGTCAATCGGCGGCGGCGTGGCTTTCAGTCCGTCTGCGAGCGTCCGTCGGTCAACCATGTCGTCACCCCTATCTAGTTTTCTTCTTCACACGTCCGATCGCTTCCTCTGTGCGAACGGCGAGCGGGAGGATCTCAGCAAACAGTTCACCGACCTCTGTGGCGGCATCGCGAGCCCGTGCTCCCATGTCCCAGACCACCGCCCCCTGGCCGGGTGCGTCTGCGTATATCTGCCGGAGAATCATCGCCGTCGATGCCAGCGGCAGCGACAGGGCAGCGGCGGCGTCCTTCATGTCCTGTGTGAGCCGGTAGTTCTTGCCCACCATGCTGAGCACGATGACGGCCTTCGGATGCCCGCCTCGGATGTCCTGGGCCTGCCGGAGAACGTCGGTCGCCTTCGCCAATGCACGAACCTCCAGCATGCTCGCTTTGCATGGAACGATGGCAAGGTCGCCGCGGAGCAAGAGCGCACGGCTGGTCTCGGTCTGGCTGCCCGGCCCGTCGGCGATAACGAAGTCCGTGTCTTGGGCGAGTACCGGAAGTTCATTCAGGATGGTGTCGGGATTGTCGAGACGGACGGCCTTGACCTCGGGCCGCGCCTCACGAATCCACTCCGACGATGACTGCTGCGTGTCGCAATCGGCAAGGGTGACTCGATGGCCCTGGTGCCAAAGCCATGCTGCGAGGTGGACGGCAAGAGTTGACTTGCCGACACCGCCCTTTGAGTTTGCGACAACGATGATCATGCTTCAACGGCTAGCACGATTGCATGCTGTCTGGCAAGCATTATTTTTTGGCAGCGTACATGCACGCCGTCATGCCTGACGGCTGGCACGCTGTCCGGCTGTCCATCTTGTCGGCAAGCAGGCAGTGAAGCCAGACTGCCAGCAAGTCGGCATGCTTGCTGGCCTGCCTGCATGATGGCTTTCACGGTGAAACTTCTCCTAAGCACCGCTTAGGGGAGACGTCTGACCACCATTTTCTGTGCAGTGCATTTTCGAGTGCATCGGAATGGCACTCACTCAGTCAGTCGTCCGAGTGTGTCGCTTCTGCCGTATAAGGCCGTCGCCGTCGGGTTCTCGCAGGGGCCGGGACCCGACGCGAACGGCCGGTCGGCCTGGTCGAATCAACCCCATCTGCCGGTAAGGTTCCGAGCCGGAGGGTTCCATCTCACGTTACCCCGCGCGGGTCGTGACAGGCGATGCCCCGCCTGGCGCGGACCGTGCTATCGGTCTCGCGGCCTGCTGTTCCTGGCGGCGAGCGCCTCTTCGTAGTACTGATAGGCTCGAACGCGGGTGGACTCCGGGTCGGGCCAGCCGCGCTGGGCGAGGGCCTGCTCGACGTACGCCGCGAGAGCGCACCCGTGGAACAGGTCGTCAAGGATGGGATGCTGAGAATCGGTCACGAGCGCCGCAGGCTCACGTTGTCGGGGACGTTGTTGAATATCCACTCTTCGATGGCTGCTTGGGCCGCAGCCTGGAGGCAGTGCGTCCGATGCACAGAGAGGTCCCCTGTCGTGGCTTCCGGGAAGTGCTGAACGACGACTTCCCAGAAGGCGTCCAGCGCACCATCCGTGAGTTCTCGCAGGTTGCTCGTGCTCGCGTTCATGAGGGCCTCCGCTCAAATACCGTGCATACATCGTGCAGGCCGGGAATGAACGCGCTGCGGTAGACCTTGCGGCTGCTGCTCGCTCCGTGGCTGAACCGGATGATGTCCGTGCAACACTGCCGCAATCCGGCGTCAAAGGCAAGCCGCTTCGTGTGGTACACGAGCGGCACGAAGCCGTCCGCGCGGTCGCAGTAGTCGCCCATCAGGATTGCCAACCGGCCACCGGGTGCCAGCGCATCGGTACAGTTGGTGATGAGCTGGCGGTAGCGCTCAAGGAACGCTTCCAGCGTCGGCGTCCTGGACAGGTCGCGCGGGTCGTCCGTGTAGAGCTTCTGCCGCCAGTACGGCGGGTGAATCCAGCAGAAGTCGAACGTGGCGCCCGGGAACGCCGACGGAGAGCAGGCATCGACCTGCTGGTGAAGGTCGCTCGACCAGCATTGGATGCCGAGTTCCTGGCACACGTCGAAGCAAGTGCCGCTGCCCGTCATAGGGTCGAGAACGCTGGATGGCCGGAAGTACCTGAGCAGGTCCCGGATCAGGTTGCCGCCGCAGTTACCGGGATAGTCGCGCCGGCCGTAGCCGCCTGCTTCTGCAAAGTGATACAGGCTCGTCAGGTGAGGGACGGGGCTGCCGTTGACGGGAGCCAGCGGGAGTTTCGCGTACCGGCTCGGCGCCGGCTCCACGCGGCGCGGCTCGATGCGCGCCGAATAGAACGGGTTGATTGCGGAGTGCATCATGGCCTTGCCTCCTCTCGCTGTTCGGCTTCAAAGTGGAGCACCGCCGATGCGAGGATGCAGTCGGTCTCGACTCCCTGCTGCTCCGCGAAGTGCAGCAGGTCGGCGATGAGGTCGCTGGTGGCGTTCTCCAGGTCGCTGCGGTCCATCGTGTCGGGATGGTCGCCGCCGCAGGTGCGGGCGGTGAAGTCGGCGAGCGCCTCCTTCGCCCAGGCGGCGCGGTCGGTGTTGGTCGGTTCGTGTGTCATGTGAGTCTCCTTACGATAGAGAAAGGGCGGGCCTTGCGGCCCGCCCGTGGTTGCGGAAGGGTCAGTCTTTCTTGTCGCTCGCGACGCGGAGCGTGACGCGGCCATCGAGCGGCACGACTTCAAGCTGGATGTTGAAGCCCTTGCCGTCGGCATGCGGCCAGGCGCTGCCGATGCGGGTCCAGAAGCCCTTCTTGCCCTCGCGGTCGCGCACCTGGTAGGCGACGTGGGTGGGAGCCTTGGAAGCGTTGGTGTTTGTGTCAGACATGTGAGTCTCCTTTTCTTGAGGTTTCCGGCCGCGCCCATCGCGGCCTGATGGCACGCGGTAAACGGCCGCTCCAGCCGGAGCGAAGCGTCCGGGTCACAGCGGAAAGTGGGAGGGACCCGGTCTGCAACGCAGTGAAGATTGGGAGGAACCGGCTTTCTGCTTGACCGGGCCGGCGGCGGCTGTAGCGATGCCGTCAATCAGGCCGTGTGTGGGTGCAGGAGACCGGAGAAAGGTAGAGACGAGCCCGGCACGTCAACGCCTGTGTAAGCGCCTCGCACAGGAGAACGGGAGCGACTTCCAGGGCGGTTCCGCTTGGTCCGCATCGCCCTGCCACCTTGCAAGGGGATCAACTCCGCCGGCGAGCCGACGACTTCCTGACCGGGTCGTGGTGGCTGACGCATCCGCAACCCGGCGGGCACAACCTTCGAGGCAATTCAACGGGTTCAAGCGACCCGGCATATCTTCACGGAATGTTCACACACGCTGTGCCACGAATGTGGTAAGCAGAAGGGAGCAGTCTCAAAGCAAAGTAGGGGGAGGAATGACGGGACATACACCAGACGCAGACAGCCTGCGCCGAGCGGCGGCGCGGGGCGACACCGTCCAAGTGGGCGAGTTGCTCAAGAGGGGTGTCAATCCCGGCGCGGTGGGCAGGGATGGGAAGACAGCGCTCCATCATGCGGCGCGCACGGGGCGCGTGAAGGTGGTCCGCCAGCTTCTGACCGGTGGAGCGGAAGTGGACGTGGACTCCCAGATCTTCGCCCACGAGAACAGCGACCGGCGGATTCTGAAACTCCTTCACGATCACGGTATGAACCAAGCCATCCGCAGAGGGAGCAGGGAATGGCTTGAGCGACTCCTGGCGGACGGCGCATCGGTCAGCGCCCGGAACTCTGACCTCAGGACGCCGCTGCACACTGCGGCAGCGTGTGGAAACGCTGAGGCAGGCGCAATACTGATCGATCACGGTGCGGATGTAAATGCCCGGGACTCCGGGGCGGAGACGCCGCTGCACGGCGCCGCCGCGTGCGGCAGTCGCGAGATGGTCGAGCTGCTGGTGCGCCACGGCGCTGACGCTTCCGCCGAGGACTCGGCGGGGATGACGCCGGAGAACTTCGCCCGGACTATGGGACAGCACGCCGTGGCGGAGATTCTGCATCGTGCGAAGCATGACCCCAAGGAGGCGGTCAGACCAACAGGTCACGGCCGCTGACCGAAGGAGGTCGCTGGCAGGATGCGGCTGTAGCATGGAGCGCCGGCCGTGAAACGCCGTGAAAGAAACTCGCCATGCGTGCAGGCAGTAACGATTTCTCAACCATTGGGGTGTAGAGTCGGGTGATGCTCCGCATCACGCAGAACAGCGCACCCGAAGGGGCGAAGAGCTACTACACGACCTCCGACTACTATTCGGAGGGGCAGGAACTCGTCGGCGTGTGGCGAGGCGGAGGCGCTGCCCGCCTCGGCCTGAGCGGCGATGTCCGCAAACAGGACTGGAACGCGCTCTGCGACAACCGCAACCCGGCGACTGGTGACGTGCTGACGCCGCGGCGCAAGGTGGACCGCCGCGTCGGATACGACTTCAACTTCCACGTCCCCAAGAGCGTCTCGATCCTCTACGGCCTGACGCGCGACGATCGCATCCTTGACGCATTCCGTGAATCGGTGGACGCGACGATGCAGGACATGGAAGCGGAAATGCAGACGCGCGTCCGCAAAGGTGGCAAGAATGCCGATCGCACGACGGGCAACATGACCTGGGGCGAGTTCGTCCACTTCACGGCGCGGCCGGTGGACGGCTCGCCCGACCCGCACCTGCACGCGCACTGCTTCGTGTTCAACACGACCTGGGACGAGAACGAATCCCGATGGAAAGCCGGTCAGTTCGCCGGACTCAAGCGCGATGCGCCCTTCTTCGAGGCGGTGTTTCATTCGCGGCTGGCGCGGCGGCTTGAGGAACTCGGACTGCCGGTCGCACGCACCAAGCGGGGCTGGGAACTCGGTGGCGTACCTGTCTCTGCTATCCAGAAGTTCTCGCGGAGAACGGCACTCATCGAAGATGCGGCGCGGGAGAAGGGGATCACGAACCCGGATGCGAAAGGTGAACTCGGGGCGAAGACGCGCGAGCGGAAGCAGAAGGACCTGACGCTGGACGAGCTGCGTGAGCAGTGGACCGCGCGCCTCACGCCGGAGGAACTCGCGGCGTTGAACGGCGTGAAGTCACGGCTCGGCGGAGAGGGCATTGCGGAGGATGACCGGCTTGCCGGCGATGCGATGTCGCGTGCGGTGGGTCACTGCTTCGAGCGCGCATCGGTCGTCCCGGAGCGCACGGTGCTGGCGGAGGCGCTCAAGCGCTCCGTGGGCGCTGCCTCGCCAGATACCATGAACCGGACGCTTGGCGGGCAGGGGCTTGTCTTCGCGGAGCGGGACGGCCGCAGGCTCGTCACGACGGATGCGGTGCTCGGCGAAGAGCGCCGCATGATCGACTTCGCCCGGAGCGGCCGCGGCTCGTGCAGGCGGTTGGAACAGACGCCGCACACGTTCAGTCGCGAATGGCTCAATGCGGGGCAGAAGCAGGCGGTGGAGCATGTGCTCGGCTCGCCGGACCGCGTCATTGTGGTCCGGGGAGTCGCCGGCACCGGCAAGACAACGATGATGCAGGAGGCCGTCGAAGCAATCGAGGCGAACGGCCGTCGCGTCTTTACGTTTGCGCCCTCGGCCGATGCGAGCCGCGGTGTTCTCCGTGCTGAAGGGTTTGCCGATGCCGACACCGTGGCACGGCTGCTTAAGGATGAGCGGATGCAGGCCGATATCCGCGGGCAGGTCATCTGGATTGACGAAGCCGGTCTGCTCGGCACGCGGACGATGGCGCAAGTCTTCGACCTGGCGGAGAGACTCGACGCCCGCGTCATTCTCTCCGGCGACCGGCGGCAACACGGTTCGGTGGAACGCGGGGCGGCCCTGCGGCTGCTCGAAGAGCGCGCCGGTCTCAGGTCGGCGGAGATCCGGGAGATTCAGCGGCAGCGCGGCGACTACAAGGACGCCGTGCGGGCGCTCTCCGAGGGCCGGACGGAGGACGCGTTCCGGCGGCTGGACGGCCTGGGATGGATAATGGACGTGCCGGAGACGGACCGGTACAAGGCGCTGTCCGCGGACTATGTCAACACGCTCGCCGAAGGCAAGTCGGCGCTGGTGGTGTCGCCTACGCACTTGGAGGGCGAGTGGATCACCGACGAAATCCGCGCTCGGCTCAAGCAGGCGGGAAAGCTCGGCAGCGGCGAACGCACCTTCTTCACGCTGGAGAACACCAACTTCACGGACGCGGAGCGTTCCGACGCGGTGAACTACAGCCTTGGCGACGTGATCGTGTTCCACCAGAATGCGAAGGGATACACGAAGGGTCAGCGTGTGATCGTAGGTGAGGGGCCACTGCCGCTCGATCAGGCGGGCAGATTCCAGGTGTTCCGTCCCGGCGTGCTGCCGGTCGCACCCGGCGATCTGCTTCGGATCACGCGCAACGGCATGACCGCCGATGGCGAGCATCGGCTCAACAACGGCGGGCTCTACACGGTCAAGAGCTTCACAACGAATGGGGACATCCGGCTCACGAACGGGTGGACGGTCGCTTCCAATTACGGTCACCTGGCCCATGGCTACGTCGTAACTTCGCACGCCTCACAGGGAAAGACGGTGGACCGCGTGTTCATCGGCCAGTCGTCAGACTCGTTTCCAGCCTCCTCGCGCGAGCAGTTCTACGTCAGTGTGAGCAGAGGCCGCGAGCAGGCGACCGTATACACCGATGACAAGGAAGCACTGCTGGAAGCGGTCAACCGGTCGGACGATCGGCTTACGGCGACAGAGTTGCTGACGGGACGCGACTTGCGTCCTCGCGGGGCCGCCTTGCAGAGACAGGAGCAGTTGGCGACGGCAATGACGGCTACCGGCATGCACCGGGACGATCGAGGGCTGAACCATGACCGATAGAACGATCCTTCAGAAGTACGTTGCCCGCAACGGCGATCCAGCGGCCGGGGTCGTCCCTCAGGCCGACTCGGAGACCGCGGATGATCTTGGCGCTTTCGGGTGGCTGCGAGGCATCCGGGATCGTGCCGTCTGCCTGGAGCTTCGCAAGAGTGACGGAAACATCCTTGCCGTGAGCTACGGTTACATAGACAAGGCCGAGTTCGATCCGTCGGAAGGCATCACGCTCTCTGTCTCGGGCCAGAAGCTGCGGATCAAGGGCCGCAACCTGAACGCCGAAGTGCGTCCAACGGTACGGCTGTTCGAAGGACTCGCCCGGCATCGTGTGCCGTGGATACGAGAGACCGACCGCAGCCCCGACTTGCGGACACACGATCACGCGACGGTGATCGACAGCATTGAGTGGTAACTCGACGCCTTCCCTTGCTCACGCGAGGGCAGGACGCGAACCGCCGACACGTCTGCCAACCATAACTGGGCACAACGTCACGCTAGCGACACGGACTCACCCCATTGCCGCTGTCGCGCACCTGCCCACTATTGTTACAGTTGCGTGACAGTTCTGTGGCAGTTCGATGAAGTTACAGCGCTTTAGTTCGTATTTGCGAGGCATTGCGGACTGACTGTGTTAGCCTATAGATGCGGTTCAACGTTACTACGGGCACACGAACGCCGTCGCAGACTATTCGGACCGCTCTGCTACAGTCGTACGGCCTAGGAGTGAACCGTAGTCACAGGAGGTCCAGAATGCGATTATACATTCGAATAGCACTGATATCGGCGGTGCTGGGTATCGCAATGCCATCGCTGAGCTACGCGAAATCTGAAGGCGACTTCGATGCTGACGACTTCGCCGGCCTTGAGTGCGAGGGTGACATCGTACCAGCCAATCCGCACGTAAAAAGCTGCTCTGCACACTATATCCCGCCGCAGGGCAATGGCCCAGTAAAGACAACGCCTAGCTGCGTGATCTCAGCCGTCTGTGGGCTCGGCACGTTCCACCCATACTTTATCACACCGTTCAGCGGCACTGCCGCTGATTGCTTGAGAGCATGCAACAGGGATCCCAGATGCACGGGCAAGTGCAATCTGAGCGTTGGCGGAAAGGCCGACGGCAAGAAGAATGGGGTGCCGAAGAAGAAGAAGGGACCCAAGAAGCCGAAGAAAGGCAAGAAGAACGCTTGAACGTCCCCGGCCGGTCAGTCACATGGATGCCGCTACATTCATTGCGTGCGTAGGCTTGTGACGCATGATACATAGTGTCTGTGTTAGTGGCGACGCGTAATGCGCGTCGCGCTATCCGGCTAACTTTTGTTGTGAGGGAGTGTGAGACACCAACGTACGGTGGGCAGCGGGTTTACATTAATGGAACTGTCCATTGTATTGCTGCTCATCGCGCTCCTATCAGGTGGCGTCGTCCTAGGGAGGGACCTAATGAGGGCGGCCGCGATACGGGCGACCGTTGGCCAGTTAGAACAGCTTAACGTCGCTGTGTACGCCTTTCGGGTACGATACAACGGATTGCCTGGCGACCTGCATGTGGACAGCGCCGCAGAGCTTGGCTTCTTTTCAATGACGGGAGCCGGCGCTGGGTTTCTGGTGGGCTGGGGCGACGGTAACTCCCTGATTGAAGCAGTGGACAGCGACCAGGCGTGGGCCAAGGGCGAGACCCTAGTCTTCTGGAGACACCTGTCAGAAGCTGGTCTCTTGAACAGTAGTCTCGGCAATGACCTGAGCCACGATCCCTCAGTCAACGGTACTCCTATCACTGACGTAGGTCAGTGGCTGCCATCTGCAAAACTGGGGCGCGGCAACTACATCGCAGTGTATTCCCACAATAAGGGGACCTACTTCGAGCTCAATGCTATCACCGCCATCGGCGGAGACGGAAGCTACACTGCGGATGCGCCGTCAGTGCCCGGTCTGGAGGGCTATAGCATTGACGTCAAGATCGATGACGGGGCACCTTGCACCGGCACCGTCATAACGCGCGGCTCTGATCTGGGTGGCGCTCTGAATTCACCGTCGACGGACGCCTGCGATGGCGTAATGTCAGCCGGTCATTTTTATTCACAGAATGGTTTATATGCCTTGCGGGTACAGTGGCCGTAGGTGTTTGGGGTATCAAGGCGTGTCAACTGCTCCTTTGCCGTCAGCCAGTGCGAGGAAGTGTCGGGATAGGGTCTACCTCAGACTGATGTCAGACAGTTCCGGCCAATCCTGTCAGGATGGAGTCGCTTCACTTATTCATTGACAGTTGCGCGGCAACGTCATAGACCTGACCTGACAGTCATGGAGGGCAAGTGTCGGGGAAGGGGCAGCGGATCGGATACGTCAGGGTCAGTTCGTACGACCAGAACGTCGAGCGTCAACTCGAAGGCGTGGAGTTGGACCGCGTGTTCACTGACCGGGCCTCGGGCAAGGACACGGAGCGGCCGGAGTTCAAGACGCTCGTGTCGTACGCGCGAGAGGGTGACACGATCATCGTCCACAGCATGGACCGACTGGCCCGCAACGTGGACGACCTGCGGCGCATCGTGCAGGAACAGACGAAGCGCGGCGTCCGCGTGCAGTTCATCAAGGAGAACCTGCTCTTCACCGGCGACGATGCGCCGATGGCGAACCTGATGCTCACGGTGCTCGGCGCGGTGGCGCAGTTCGAGCGTGACCTCATCAAGGAACGCCAGCGGGAGGGCATCGCTCTGGCTAAGCAACGCGGCGTCTACAAAGGACGAAGGCGGTCACTCTCGCCGGATCGGGTGCAGGAACTTCGCGCCCGCGCCGCCGGCGGCGAGAAAAAGGCCCGGCTCGCCCGCGAGTTCGGAATCAGTCGCGAGACGCTCTACCAGTATCTCCGCGAAGCGCAACCTGCGGAGGCCATGTGCTTGACCTCCTGACGATCGCGCTGGAAGCGCACAGTGAGGAACTGAACCATCACCGCCGGTACGAAGTCTCGGTCGGCCGGGACCTGCTCGGCGACTGGGTCGTGTGGGTCCACTACGGCCGGGTCGGCCAGCCGCTCCGCGAGCTTTGGTTCACCAGCCCCGACGCGGAGGAAGCCCGCGCGCTCATGCATGATCGGCTACGCCGGCGTCTCTCGGCGCCGCGCCGGATCGGCTGCGCTTATCGGTTGGTCGGACTCACCGCAGGGCAGGGGCTTGATGCAAGGACATGGGTTCCGGGAAGCCTTCTGGCAGGATTGCTGTCGTGAGTCAGAGTCCTCCGTGGGGAGAAGTGTGGATCGCCCACTACAGGGTCTCGTAGAATCGGCCCGGACAGTCTGAGGGCGTCGCATGTCGGTTGATCGAGACACAACACGGACACCACGACCCGCGAAGGGCATCGTGTGGAACGACGCTCGCCGGGCGGTGGAGGAGTTCCTGCGTCATGCGCAGGATTCCGATGCTCTGGCCGAGTATCTGCCCCGGCTGGCCGCAGAGGCCGAGCGACACGGCGAAGCGTTCTTCCCCCCCCTCATCGAAGCCTTGGACCATTCCGAGACGGGCTGTCGGCTGCTCGCGGCATTGCTCATCGTGCATACGGCCGAAGAAAGGCCGGACCTCCTGGATGACCGCGATGCGCTCGCAAGGGCCACGGCAGTTCTGACGGATGGATTGCGACAGGAAACCGTCGATGACCGTCTCCGTGCCTGCGTGCTGCTGACCGGTTACAAGGCGCCTCCGGCGGCCGTACCTCTCCTGAAGCGGATGATGGATGATCCCGATGAGCGGCTTCGGGTATGTGCGGCCGCGGCGCTGAGTCTCATCGACGCAGGGAACGCTCAACTGATTCAGACGCTACGCCACGGCCTCCACAGCGAGTTGCCGGCGCTCGTCCAGGTGGCGGCGCATGCTTTCGCCCGCCTGGGTGTCCACTCCGCAGAGCCGCTCGGTGAGTTGATCGCCTTGCTCGACTCCCCGGACGAGCGATACTGGTACCCGGCCTTGCTCGCTCTCAAGCAGCTTGGACCCTCGGCGGCGATGACGCTCGGTCCGCTTCGTGAGTTTCTTGCCGATCGCCGGCGTCCGCCTTCGCTGCGCGGTTTCGCCGCCGTCGCGATAGGCCATGTCACGCGCGGATCAGACGGCGGTATCCCCGCCTTGATGGGCGCGCTGTCCGACGCCGAGCCGCTGGTTGTGAACGGCGCAGTCGATGGCCTGGTGGAAGGAGGGCATGCCTCCGCGATGGTTGTATCGCGCTTTGCAGAACTCATCGCGTCACCCTGCGAAGAAACCCGGATTGCCGCGGCGCGCGGATTGGCCGCGATCGGCAGCCGGGCCGCGCAGGCGGTTCCGGCGCTGGCTGCGCGTGTCGGCAAGGAAACGAATCCGCGAATGATCGAAGTGCTGGCAAGGGCGCTGGGCGGTGCGGGTACGGCTGCCGTCCCCGCCTTGACGGTGATACTGCGCGGGCACGACATCCTGGTCGTCCCGGTTGTGGCGGCGGCGTTCATGAACATGGGAACCGAAGGCATCGCGGCGTTGGCCGCAACCCTGCGCACGGAATCCGATGCATGGACCCGGGTCACGCTCGTTGCGATTGTCCGTGAACTGGGCGCATCTGCGGCATCGGCTGTCCCGGCACTCGCCGGGCTTCTGGACGAAACGGACGATGAGGAATTGGCCGCGTGCCTGATCGCCGCGATTCACGCGACCGGCCCGGGCGCGGCGCCCGCCGCCCCTGCCTTGGTGCGCTGCCTGGTCGCCGGCAGCGACGAACTCGCGTCGTGGTGCGAGCGGGCGCTGTGGAGCATCGGTCCCGATGCAGCAGCGACCGTCGAAGCGGCGATTCACGCGGCCCAAGGCGATTCACGCATCCGGCTGGAGAATGTGCTTGCGGGAATGCGCAGGGACGACGACCGCAGGTACATCCGGTTCGAGCAGGTCGAAGAAACTGACCTGCAACGGTTCGTGCTCGTCGCGGACCTGTTTGCCGAACACGGTCCCCTCTCGCTACGGGCGATGGAGGCCATGCTGCGTGAGCGAACGCGAAGCGGGTTGCTTGCGCACGACTTCTCTATCAGTGCGAGCGAGATTCGATTGACGCTGGAGAAGATCGAAGCCCACCTTGGCGCTCCCGCAACGGATCGCGGTCCGGGACGCAAGGGAGGTCTCACGGACGAAGGACGGCGGCTGGCATCGGAGGCCAAGGCGTTCCTGCAATGGAAGGCAAAGAGACGAGACGACGCAGAACCTCGTTGACAGTGCGCCGCCGATGTGGCACTCGGTTGGGAAACAACCGAGCCATGCCGTATGAAGGATGAGTCCCGCCCGCGGCTCAAGCATGCCGCCATCGCATACCCGCTGGACAGCGTCACGTTCGGACAGATGCGGCGGCGGGAGCCGCTCCTGTTTGATCATGTCGTGATGGAGAACAAGGGTAGGATCGAGGTAATTGCGACGCATGTGTTCGAGCAGGTGCTCGCGGAGAAAACATTCGCCCGACACCTGGCATTGCCTGATCCCTATCCGCGCTTCGACCGCAGCGAGATTCTCTCGGCCCTGAACGACTCCTACAAAGAGTACGGAATCAGCACGGGGATGCAGCAGACCCGTCAGTTGGCACGCGACATCGAAGCCGCCGCCGCACGGCAGGCCGAGCCATTTACTGGGAAGTCGCGGTAGCCCGGTTCGGGCCATCCCAGGCCGGGGAGAACTGCGCAAAGCGATTGCGCAGTTCGCGGCATCACCTCCATCAACAGTACAACGTGTCCGGACACAGCGGCACCGTGCGCGGGTCGCGTCGGGCGGTCGTGATTCCGCTGTCGCGGCTCGGACGCCCGGTGTTCCAAGGAGGTTCGCATGGCCGAGTTCTTTTCGTTCCTCAAGGTGTTCGTCGGGTGCAGCACGCTGCTGCTCCTGGCGATGCTCATCCTCATGGCCCTGCCGCAGAGCAAGCTGCGCGCGGTTGGGCTGGAGCTGACCAAGTACGCGCTGGCGGCGGGCCTGTTCCTGCTGATCCCGAGTCCCGTCGATGTCGTGCCCGATGTCGTCCCCGGCATCGGCTGGCTCGACGACATCGGCTATCTCGCCGCCGCGATCGCTGCCGTCCGGTCCGGCCTGGGCGAGCGGAAGAAGCGGCTGCTCTACGACGAGATCGAACTCCAGAACCTTCGCGACCAGGCAGGGAGGAACTGACCATGCCGGCGCACACTGTTGAACAAGTGCCGATCAGCAAGCCCATTTCGCCCGGCAACGTGCGGGCCGGCCTTGACGAGGAAGAGCAGGTGTCGCTGGCGCAGAGCATCGCGCAGAACGGCATCCTCGTGCCGCTGCTCGGCCACTACGAAGGGGACTCGATCGTCGTGGACGACGGGCATCGCCGGCTCGACGGCGCCCGGCGCGCCGGTCTTGCCACCGTGCCGATGCTGATCGCCGCGAAGGCCCCGACGCCGGCGGAGCGGGTGACGCTGCAACTGCTGGTCAATACGCAGCGGCAGGGCTTAAGAGTCACGGAACACGCCCGCGCGCTGCACGAACTGATGCAGGCGACGGGCTGGTCGGCGGCGGAAGTCTCGCTGCGGCTCGGCCGGCCGTCGCCCGGCACCATCTCCAAGCTGCTGTCGCTGCTCGTCCTGCCGCGCGAAGTGCATGACCTGATCGACGCGGGGCGCATCCCGATGAGCAGCGCGTACCAGATAGTCACAGTTCCGGACGCGACGGAGCGCGAGCGGCTTATTCAGGCGGTGCTTGACGGCCGGCTGACACGCGACCGGCTCGTAGCGGAGACCAAGGCCGTCAGGACAGGCAGGCCGGCCTCGCGGGTGAACATGCGGCAGCGGGCCACGCGCGAGCGTGTCGTCATCAGGCTTGGGAAAGGCCGGTCGGTCGCCGTCTCCGCTCCGGCGCTCACGGTCGAGTCGGTTGTCGCCTGTTTCATCGACCTCGCCGAACAGATCAAACACGCCGGCGCCGACGGTCGGCCGCTGGCGGAGGCAGTCAAGTGCATCTCGACCAAGACCAAGTAGGAGATTTCAACATGGAACTCATCGGAGTCGTCACGCTATTCATCATCGCCACGCTGTGGAAGGCGAACGAGGACGCCAAGCGAAAGGCGGGCAAGTAGACCATGCTCGGGCTCTTCAGGAAACGCACACCACTCGTGCGCCAGCCTTCCGACCTGCTCGCGCTGCCGCTGCTGCGCTGGTCCCGCGAGGACGCCTGGACGCTGCGTGACGCCGTGGAAGGCACGCTCATCCTCGGCGCGACCGGATCGGGTAAGACGAGCGGCTCCGGCCGGCTCATGGCCCGGACGATGCTCTCTTGCGGCTTCGGTGGCCTGGTGCTCACGGCCAAGGCGGACGAGCGTGCGCTGTGGGAGGGCTACTGCCGCGATACTGGACGCCTCGACGACCTCCTGGTCTTCGGCCCGACCGAAGCGCAGCGCTTCAACTTCCTGGACCACGAAATGAGCCGCAAGGGCAGTGGCGCGGGACTTACCGAGAACGTCGTCAATCTGCTCTCCACGGTGCTTGAGATCGCGGAGCGGCAATCGACCGGCGGGGGCGGCCGTGACGATGAGGGATACTGGAAGCGGGCGCTGCGCCAGCTCTGCCGCAACGTCGTGGACCTGCTGGCTCTGGCACGCGGTCGCGTCTCTGTTCCCGATCTCTACCGCGTGGTCGTCTCCGCGCCGATTTCGCTTGAGCAGGTCTGTTCGAACGGATGGAAGCAGGGTTCGGAGTGTTTCCGCTGGCTGACCGAAGCCGACAAGCGACCCAAGACGCCGCGCGAATGCGCCGACTTCGAGATCGTCGCCGACTACTGGCTGCGCGAGTTCCCGGCACTCAGCGACAGGACGCGCAGCGTCATCGTGTCCACGTTCACGTCGCTGGTGGACGTGCTGAACCGTGGGATGCTGCGCGAGCTGTTCTGCGGCGACACGACGGTCACGCCGGAGGCGGTGCAGGACGGAAGGATCATTCTGATCGACCTGCCGGTCAAGGAGTTCGGCGAAATCGGCCAGTTCGCTCAGGTGCTGTGGAAGTACGCCTTCCAGCGCTCCATCGAGAGGCGGGATGTACAGCAGAATCCAAGGCCCGCGTTCCTGTGGGCCGACGAAGCCCAGCACTTCCTCACCAGCTATGACTTCCAGTTCCAAGCCACCTGCCGGTCGGCATGGGTAGCGACCGTGCTGCTCAGCCAGAACTACAGCAACTTCGTCGCCGCCCTCGGCGGCAATGAGAAAGGCCGCGTCGAGACCGACTCGCTGCTGGCCAACCTCAACACCAAGGTCTTCCACGGCAACAGTGACCCCGTGACGAACGAGTGGGCCTCGCGCCTCATCGGACGCACCTTGCAGTACCGGGCGAGCGGCAATCACTCGCACCCCTCTGACGATCAGGTGACCGCGATGCTCGGGCTTGACTGGGCGCGCGAGAACGGCACGACAAGCGGCGGTTTCTCGGAGGTGATGGAGGCAGAAGTGGAGCCGCGGGAGTTCACGCGGCTGCGCACGGGCGGGCCTCCAGACTGGATTGTGGACGGGATCGTGTTTCAGAACGGAAGGGTGTTCAAGGCATCGGGCCGGAGCTGGCACCCGGTGCCGTTCAACCAGAAGGCATAGAGCCAGCAAGAGAAGAAGGCACCAGATAGGCGGCGCAGGCCGCCGGCGCGGTGATTGCGCGCATCAGGGAGATTCGACCATGCTGCAACGACAGGAACCAGAACCGGTCGCATCACAGAAGGGAATCAACAACGCCCTGGGCGTCATGACGTTCGTCTTCAGGGCGTTCGCCGTGACGATCGAGGTCTTCCTGCGCCGCCCGGACTCGTTCGGCGAGCGCTACTTCGGCCTCCAAGCTGCGGCCGGGTTCATGCTGATCCTGATCTGGCCGGCTTTCTGGGAAGGCCACAGTCCAGGACCGATGCTCGTCTTCCTGGCGCTCTACTGGTTGGCGCTGCTCATCGCTCGCCTCCGCACCAAGTGGCGCGTGAGACGCGGCGGTCCGCAGCCGCACACGCTCTACAACGGCGCGCCAACGCTTCAGAAGGTCTGGCGGCGCAGCCCGGAGCAGCGGATCAAGACGGTCATCGAGCCGCTCTACCTTGTCTTCATGGCGCTGTGCGTAGCGATCATGAGCGTGCCGCTTGCGACGTATATGGCGCTGGCCGGCATATGCGCCGCCGCCTCGTCCGGCATGAGTGGGGCGCTCCAGCACCGCCGCACGATGGACCTGCACGACGCCTTTGTTGAACAGCGCGGCTCGGCGGAAGCGTTCCGCCGCATGCGCGACGGTCGGTGATCCACTCATTCCACAGGAGAACAGATTCATGGCACACGAAGAGTCAACACAGAAGATCGGCGCCGGCCACGCCTCGGCGATGTTCCGGCAGGGCCTCGCCGAACTGCGCGGAGCACTCTATCCGGAGTCGAACGTCGCGCAGCCGACGGTCTATGGCATCGCCGGCACGAAGACGCCCGGCGAAGTCATGCAGGAGAAGCAGGGTGAGGCGCGCGACCCGGACGAGCAGCCCTCCATCCTGAACGAGCGGCTGAAGCAGGCGGAGAAGGAACGCGAATCGCGCGATCCGGAGCTGCCGCAACAGGAACGGGATTGACCAGCAGTCGGCACGCGCCGCGCGAAGGAGAGCAGCATCATGCCTTTCGTCATGTTCATCAGTCTCGTCATCATCGGGTGGTACATCTGGTATCGCATCGCCGGATGGCACGGGCGGCGCCATGTCGGCTGGATGCGTGAAGCGTGGATCGACTGTCCGGCGTCTGCTGTTCGTGATGCCATAGTCGAGCGTTTCGGCAACGGCGATCGAACCTACTTGGAGGGATGCCACACCATCGACTTCTACCGCCGCGGCAAACCGGGGGTGACTCGGGTGCGGCATCCAGGCGGAGTCGAGTTCGGCGAGATCCCCGCGATGCTGAGCATCTGCGTGGCCGTAGTCAATGGCAGAACCCTTGTGACGCCCCGCATCGACATCCTGCCGGAAGTTCGGCTGTTCCGGGCGGCGGAGCAGTACTTTCACGATCGCGCCATTGCCGAGTGCAGAGTGATCGTCGGTGAACTGAAGCAGACAGTCGCATGGCGCGCGCAGCGCGAGCGCGAAGCGCGGCAGATTCGTGAAGCGCCCGCGCCCTCGGCGGACCAGTCCGACTACGCGGCGCTCGGGCTCAAACCGGGCGCAACCTGGGAGCAGGTGCAGGCCGCGTACCGCGACGCCTGCCTCAAGTACCACCCCGACCGGCTGACTGGGCAGAACGTGGAGCCGCACCTTGTCGAACTGGCGGTGCAGCGCTTCAACGCAACCTCGACGGCGTACCGGCGGCTACGGGAGCAACTCGCGGACCCCCAGCACGCCTGAGAGGGTCGTGTGAACGGAGAACCACGGCGATGCGGCAGGAGCGTGTCCAGGTCGAAGCGGCGGAGCGGCGCGAGGGCGCGCCGTTCGCCATTCCGGCCGGAACGCCGGCGTGGATCACGCCTGAACTGATCGAAGCGACGCAGAAAGTCTGGGAACCCCGCTACGGAAGGCCGCTTTCTCCCGAAGAGGCGATTACAATTGTCCAGAACGCCGGACGGTTGTTCGAGCTTCTGTCGCGGGAGTAAGGCACCATGAAACGCTTCGTCGCCCTGGCACGGGTCAGCAGTCGGGAACAGGAACGCGAGGGCTTCTCACTCGCGGTCCAGGAGGATGCACTCAAGCGGTACGCCCTGGCCGCGGGCGGCGAGATTGTCCGGCTGTTCAAGGTGGCAGAAACTGCGAGCAAGAGCGATGAGCGGAAGACGTTCCGCGAGCTGATCGCCTACGGCAAGAAGCACGCGGAGGAACTCGACGGCCTGCTCTTCTACAAGGTTGATCGCGCCGCCCGCAACCTCTTCGACTACGTTGAACTCGAACGCCTCGAAAGCGAGTACGGCCTCGCCTTCATCTCGGTGTCACAGCCGACAGAGAACACGCCGGCCGGCCGCATGATGCGGCGGACGCTGGCGAACATGTCCGCGTTCTACACCGAGCAGCAGGCGCTCGATGTCAAGGAAGGGCTTGCCCGTCGCGTCCAGGAAGGCTGGTTCGTCGGCAAGGCGCCCTACGGCTACCGCAACGTGCGACGTGACGGCCGCTGCGTCACCGAAGTCGAGCCGGTGGCGGCGGAGAACGTCAAGCGAATCTTCAACCTCTACGCCTACGAACCGCTCACGCTCGATGGGCTTCGGGATCGGTTGCACGCCGACGGCATGACCTATCGGTCCGATGCTCCGCGATTCACGCGGAGCAAGCTGCACGCCATGCTCACCGACCGGGCGTACATCGGAGAGATTCCGTTCAAGGGGCACTGGTATCCGGGCAAGCAGACTCCGCTCGTCGAACGCTCCACCTGGGACCGCGTGCAGGCGCTCCTGGGCGGGCACGTCTACCACGCGCATCAAATGACCTTCGCCGGCGAGTTCATGACCTGCGGCCACTGCGGCCGGGCCATCACCGGCGAACAGGTGGTCAAGCGGTTTAAGAGCACGCCCGACCGTCGGTACGTCTACTACCGGTGCAGCGGCTACACCGCGCCTGGGCATCCGCGGGTGCGGGTGCCTGAAGCCGAACTGGACCGGCAGGTGCTCGAACTCTTCGGCCGGATGAAAGTGGAGGACCCGGAGGTCCGCGACTGGTTCCGCCTGGTCCTGGCCTCTCAGACGCGGGACGCCCAGAAGGACTCCCGCGCCCAGCGGGAAGAACTGACCCGGCAGGCGTCGCTCCTGGTCGCCCAACAGGACCGGCTCCTGAACCTGCGGCTCGGTGATGACGTGGATCAGGACACCTTCGCCCGGAAGCACACGGAGCTTCGGGATCGGCTGGCGTCAATCAAGCTGCAACTGGACGTTCTGGACCGCTCCCACGACGAAACGGCGGAGCTGGCGGCGAAGGTGTTTGAACTCTCGCAAACACTGCAAAACACGTGGGTTTCTGCGGATTACGCCACAAAGCGGCGAATCCTCGAAATCGTCTGTTTGAACTCCACCTTGGATGGCGCAAGTGCCGTATTTACAACGAGAAAGCCCTTCGACGTGCTCGTCGAAGGGCTTGATCTCTCGAAAAGTCGGGGCGACTGGATTCGAACCAGCGACCTTCTGCACCCCATGCAGACGCGCTAACCAGACTGCGCCACGCCCCGGGCTGTCCCGCGTCGCGGCGGCCTTGGAAATAGCCCAGCCGCCACGCGAGAGCCGTCCACCCTATCGCCCTTCGCGCTGTCCCGTCAAGCTTCGGCCGGCAAGCCCACCCCGACGGCCGTCACGCCCGACTGTCCCATAGCGGGTCGGCCACGCCCAGCGCCGCGTTCTGTGAGCGGGCCATCACGAACAGCGCATCCGACAACCGGTTCAGATAGATGAGCGACTCCGGGCGGATCGGCTCCGATTCCGACAGCGTCAGCACGTCGCGCTCCGCCCGCCTGCAGACGGCCCGGGCGATGTGCAGCGCCGCGGCCGGCGGGCTGCCGCCGGGCAGTACGAAATTTTCGAGCGGCGACAGGGACTCGCTCAACTCGTCCATCAGGCGCTCCAGCGCCTCCACGTGCCGCGCGCTGACGTGCGGCACGGGGCGGGTCGCCTGCGCCGCGGCGGGCGTGCACAGGTCGGCCCCCAGGTGGAACAACTCGTTCTGGATCCGCCGCAGCGGCTCGACCAGGTGCGACGACAAGCCCGCCGCGATGGCCGCGCCGATGTGGCTGTTCAGCTCATCGACGGCGCCGTAGGCGGTGACCCGCGGCGAATTCTTGGGGACGCGCGACCCATCACCCAGGCCGGTGGTTCCGTCGTCGCCGGTGCGGGTGTAGACGCGCGTGATTCTCGGCATGAAAGGCTCCAGCAGGAATCGGGGTGGCCGTTCGATTCAGCGGGCATTGTCGCGTTCTGGCGCACGCATACGCGGAGCACCGCGAAAATGCGCCACCCGGTCACCCGGCGCAAAGGGGCGCCACCCGACGCGCGCCATTCGTCGCATAAACACGCCACCCGGCGGGCACGCGCGCCACTCGTCGCAAAAGCACGCCATCGGGCGCGAACGCAACTGACCCGGCCGCGGTCGCGTTGACCCACGGCCAACCGATCCTATCCGCGGCGGGCGCACCGCGGGGATGCAGCCATTATCGCCCGACGCGCTCGGGAATGAGGCCGCGGGTAGGAGGCGATGTCCGATTGGCCGCGTTATCGCGCCAACCGGTGGGCCTCGGACGCCCTTTTTTCACCAGGGTCGCGGGCGTTTTTCATAATGCTCTGTGTGCACGGTTGCGGCGAAGGCCGCCGCGCCGGCCAAGGGAGCGGATTGTGTTCCGACGAAAAATGCGCACCGTCGAAGGACGAACCGACGCAGCCCCCGTGGAACGCGGCGGCGTAACGGATCGAGGACCGCAGGGGCAGCCCGGCGAACCGGCGGCACGCGGCGGAGCAGTCGCTTCATCCAACACACTCGCTACGGAAAGCCCGGCCGCGGCGGACGTTTCTGCCGGAAGCGGGTGTGCGAGCCGGGATCGGGTCGGTGGCGCCGTTCCGGATCGGTGCGATGCCAGTGATCCGTGCGATGGCGCTACAGAGCGCGGCATTGCGAGCGGGAGCTTCGGCGGTGGCCACGCGGGTCACACGCCCGCGGCGAACGGACCGACGCTCGCGGGCAGTACTCGAAACGACGATGGCGGTCGGGCGGGGCGGGAGCCGCATCGATCGATGAGTTCGGGAGAGAACCGAAGGGGAGGCGGAGACATGCACATGGAAGACTGGAAGCGATCATTCGTGGACAAGCTGGGGCACGCCCAATCGCAATGGAATCGGCGCTTCGAGGAGACGCTGGACACGGTGATCGTGCCGGTGTTCGAGGAGATGGCCGCGTTCCTGCGCACGAACGGGTTCCACGTCTCCTGCCCGATGCGGCAGGAGGGCCGGCGCTCGCACAAATTCGAGCTGGCCGAGAATGCGTACGTCCTGCTCATATTCCGCGCAACGTCGATCGGCGAGTTCGAGCTGCGGACGGAGCACTTCGTGCCCGGTCGCGAGCCGACGATGAACAAGGCGCTGTGCCGGGTTGCCGAGGTGAATGACACGTGGGCGCGGCAGCAGTTCCAGTCGGCGATGGACGCCTTCATCGAGAACCTGGCCGGCAGCCGGCAGGCGGCGCAGGTGGAGCAGCTCGTCGGCGTGTGAGCCGGTGGCGGGGCGGATCGAGCGCCGAACAGCGCGAACCAGCGCCGAAACGCGCGAAAGCACGCAGCCCGGCGCCGGGTGGCGCATTTTCGCGACCCGCGCGAATCGCGGCGTCAGGCGCCGCGCGCAGCAGCGCGGAGCCGTGCGCCGACCGCCTCGATCGGATGGGCGGCGTCCATCGCCAGTTGACGATTCATCGCGGCGTAGCCGGAATCGGCCTCTGCGGCCCATTCCCGCGCAAATTGTCCGCTGCGGATCTCAGACAGAATTCCGCGCAGCGTGTCGCGAACGTGCGCATCGACGACCCGCGGCCCACGGGTCATGTCGCCGAAGCGGGCCGTGCCGCTAATCCGTTCGCGCGCCCCGGCCGGCCCGAGTTCGTGTACCAGGTCGGACAGAATCTTCAACTCGTGGCAACATTCAAAGTAGGCCAGTTCGGCCGGATAGCCGGCCTCCACCAGTACGTCGAACGCCGTCCGCACCAGCGCCCCAAGACCGCCGCACAGCACGGCCTGCTCGCCGAACAGGTCCGTTTCCGTTTCGTTCGCCAGCGTCGTTTCAAGGATGCCGGTGCGCGCGGCGCCGATTCCCGCAGCCCAGGCGAGCGCAACGGCGCGCGCGTTGCCGGTGGTGTCGCAATGGACACCGAATAGCGCAAAGGGGCCGCCGCCGGCGACAAAAAGCTCACGAACGGCGCGACCTTGCGCCTTTGGCGCGACCAGCACCAGGTCAGTTCCGGGCGGCGCGGCCAGCCCGCCGAAGTGCGCCGCATAGCCATGGATGAGTCCGATGCAGGCGCCGGCGCGCATGTGCGGAGCGATTGAGTGCTGAAAGATCCGCGGGATGCGCTCATCCGGCAGGGCCAGGATCAGCAGGTCGGCCGTCGCGGCGGCGTCCTCGATCGAGACGGGCGCAAAGCCGTCCGCCAGTGCGCGCGCGTGGCGCGGGCTGCCGGGGCGCTGGGCGACGATCACGGAGACGCCGCTGTCGCGGAGATTCAGGGCGTGGGCGCTGCCCTGCGAGCCGTAGCCGAGCACCGCGACGCGCCGCGATTGAAGCGGATCGAGCGGGGCATCCGCTCCGCGCAGGATGACCGCGGGGGAATGGCGGTTATGATTCATGGGGGCAGATTATTCGCGGATGAGCGCCGGCAACAGTCGCGGATTGGGCCGGGCGATTGGCACGATGGGAGCGATGATGCGGGATTGCGTGAGGCCTCCGGTGGGATTCGGCGTGATTCTGGCCGGGTTCGGCGTGCTGCTGGCGCTGCGGGCGCCCGTCGCGCTGGCGGCGGAGCCGCTGCCGCGGATGGTGATCGGGCGCGACGACATCGAAGTCACGCAATCGATGCGGATCGAGGCGGCGCCGGGACTGAACATCGAGGATCGCAACGGCAACGGCGTCATCCACGTGCGGGCGTCGAACATCACGATCGAGCTGGGGGACGTGCCGATCTCGGGGGCGCTGGTCGGTGCAGCCGCGGATGGCTTTAAGGGCGTTGCGATCCGGATCGATGGGCAGAAGAACGTCACGATCCGGGGCGGGAACATTCGCGGCTATCGCGCCGCGGTATGGGCCAGCGACGCCGACGGCCTGACGATAGAGCGCCTGTCGGCGACCGACCTCTGGCGGCAGCATCTTCGATCCAACATCGAGTTCGAAGATGCGCGCGACTGGCTGCGGCCGCATGAGAACGACCAGCGCGAGTGGTTCGAGAAGTACGGCGCGGCGATCTTCGTGGAGAACTCGTCGGGGGTCACGATTCGCGGGTGTCGCGGGCACTTTCTGCAGAACGGGCTGATTCTCTCGAACGTGGCGAATGCCCGGGTCTATGACAACGATTTCTCGTTCAACTCCGGCTGGGGCATTGCCCTGTGGCGCAGCAGCGGCAACACCATCGCCCATAACTCGACCGATTTCTGCATTCGCGGCTACAGCCACGGCGTCTACAACCGCGGGCAGGACTCGGCCGGCATTCTGCTGTTCGAGCAGAGCAGCCGGAATGTCATCGCCAACAATTCGGCCACCCACTGCGGAGACGGTCTGTTCGCATTCGCGGGGCGCGAGGCGCTCGGAGAGGTGAAGGCGGCGGACGCAGACTTCGACTACCGCCGGCGCGGCTGCAATGAAAACGTCATCGTCGGCAATGATTTCTCATATGCAGCGGCGCACGGGCTGGAGCTGACCTTTTCGTTCGACAACGTCGTGCTCTCAAACCGGTTCGTCGGCAACGCCATTTGCGGCATCTGGGCCGGCTATTCGCGGGGCACGCTGATCGCGGACAACGAGTTTGAATCCAACGGCGACGCGGGGTACGGCCTCGAGCGCGGCGGCGTCAACATCGAGCATGGAGCGGACAACCGCATCGTCGGCAATCGTTTCTCTCGGAACAGCGCCGGCGTGCACCTGTGGTGGGATGAGGACGCAGCGCTGGCGAAGCTGCCATGGGCGGTCGCCAACGGCGTCGAGTCGACCCGCAACATCGTTCATGCAAATACATTCGACGGCGAGAAGCCGGCGATTCACCTGCGCGGCCCGGGCTTGGTGCATCTCGGCGCGAACACGCTCGCCGATGGCGGGGCTGCATCGGTCGAGCGCGAAGAAGCGCACCGCGCGGAGCCGATGGCGGCGGACCTGAAAATTCAGTTGCCGGAATTGCCGGGCGATCTGCCCGGTCAGCGGCGTGCGGTCGGTGCGCGCAGCTCGCTTGCCGGCCGCGAGCGGATCATCCTCGGCCCGTTTGGTCCGTGGGACCATCGCTCGATGTTTGTTCGGCCGCGCCTGACGCGCGGACCGAAGCACGTGTACGAGATGTACGAGTTTCGGGGCCGCAGCGCAAACGTCGTCACCGGCGAGTTCGTCACCATGTCGATGAACAGCGACGCGGAGCCGCACCTGTTCACGATCAGCGGTCGACAGCATGGCGCGCTGCCGTATACGTGCCGATTCGGCGGCGGCGGCGGCGAACGTGGGCGTCCACCGGTGGTGGTGTACGACGCGCGGGCTGCAATTGTCGACATGCTCTGGAACGTGACGGTATTTCCGTGGGACGACTCCTCTGACCCGCGCCGCGATGTGGACGCTTGGCGCGCCCGCGCGGCCTCGCCGGCTGCCCGCCGCGTCGGCGTGGATGACCTGACGCTGCGCTTCGGGCGCGGCGCTCCGGGCGACCTGCCTGCGCTGGCGGCGGCGGTGAAGGACGCCGGGATCGGTCCGGATCGATTTGGCGTGATCGCGCGCGGCTCGCTGGAGATGCGCCGCGGGACGTGGGAAATCGTGGTGCGCAGTGACGACGGGGTGCGCGTGCGGGTGGGCGAAAAGCCGCTGATCGAGAACTGGAATCCGCACGGACCAATGCGCGACGCAGCCACGCTGACGTTGCCGGAAGACGCGATCGTGGACTTTGAGGTGGAGTATTTTGAGGTCGATGGTAACGCCGAAATCGTCTTTGACGTTGTGCCGATCGAGGTCAGCCTGACCGCCACGCCGTAGGCGGGTTCCAGCCGCACGGCGGCCGCGCGTACAATCCCGCGTCGATGACGCCTCATGCTCCCGCTTCGCCGCTCAAGGTCGCCCAAGTCGCGACCGTCGCAATTTCGGTTACGAACCTCATGAAGGGCTGGCCGAACTTCCTGCGCGAGCAGGGGTTCGAGGTGCACACGGTCTGTTCGCCGGGGCCCGGTCTCGATGAATTCGCCCGCCGCGAGGGCATCCGAACCGCCCACACGATCGAGATCGCGCGCCGCATCTCTCCGCTGGCCGACCTGGTGTCACTCTGGCGGCTGTACCGTCTGTTTCGCCGCGAGCGCTTCGCGCTGGTGCACTCCAGCACGCCCAAGGGCGGATTCCTCGGCATGCTGGCGGCGTGGCTGGCGCGGACGCCCGCGCGGGTGTACACCCTGCGCGGCCTGCCGCTGGCGAGTACGCGCGGCCTCAAGCGCCGAATCCTGTGGCTGTGCGACTGGTTGACGATGCGCGCCGCGCACCGCGTCACCGCTATCAGTGCTTCGCTTCGGGATGAGGCCGTCGAACTGGGTCTCGCGCCTCCGGGCCGGATCATTGTCGTGAACAGGGGATCATCCAACGGCATCGACGTGGAGCGGTTCACGCGCCGCGCCCCCGCGCCGCAATCCGAGGCGCGACAGCGCTGGAACATCCCGCCCGAGGCGCTTGTGATCGGCTACGCCGGACGGATCGTGCGCGACAAGGGGATCGTGGAGTTGCACGCCGCGTGGCAGCGCGTGCGCGCGCAGGTTCCGGGGACGATGCTGCTGCTGCTGGGCGACCCCGAGCCGGAAGACCCGGTTCCGCCGGAAGTGCTGGGGTCGCTGCGGGCGGACGAGCGCGTGCGGATGCCCGGCTGGCAATCGAACATGGTCTTGGGCTTTGAGGCGATGGACCTGCTGGCGCTGCCGACCTACCGCGAGGGTTTTGGCAACGTGCTGCTGGAGGCGAACGCGATGGGGCTGCCGGTGATCGCGACGGATATCAGCGGCTGCCGAGACGCGGTTGCGGATGGCGAGACCGGGACTCTCGTGCCGCCGCGCGATGCGGAGGCGCTGGCGGCGGCGATGCTCACGCTGGTCCGGGATGGGGCGCTGCGGTCGCGGATGGGCAATGCCGGCCGCGCCCGCGTCGAGCGCGATTTCCGGCCGGAGGTGATCTGGCGCGGGCTGCTGGAGGTGTACGCGTCGGTGCTGCCGGCGGGTGCCGTGGATCGGGCGTCGTAGGCTGTGGCACCAATCGTGCGGGGCGCAGTTCGTGGGGCGCGGCGCGCGGCGCAGTTCGTGGCGCGCGGCGCGAACAGCAGGGTGGTGAACGACTCCTATCGCAACAACCCGCGCTGCCGCAGGTAGCTCATCACCAGCGTGTCAAACGGGACGCGCGTGCTCGTGAACAGATACGTGACGCCGCGGCGCGTGCAGTAGTCCTTCAATTCCGTGCAGAACGCCGTCAGGTTCGCCTTGTAGCGCTCCAGCAGCGGGCGGCTGACAGTGATCTCGGCGATGTCCTCATCCTCCACGTCCCGCAGTTTCAGATCGCCCGCAAAGGTCGGGTCGATCTCCTCCGGGCTGAGCACCTGCACGACGTACAGGTCCAACTCGCGGCTGAGCAGGAACCGCAGGCCGTCGGCATAGCCGCCCTTGTCCAGGAAATCGCTGATGACGATGACGACGCCCTTGCCCTTGTGGCGCAGCGCGAAGCGCCGCGCCGCCGAGGCGAAATCGGACGTGCCATCCAGCGGCGCGCCCTGCAGGAATCTCAACATCTGCGACGCCAGCCGGCGACCGCGGATGCCGACCATCTCGCGCGACAGACCGCCAGCGTAGGTGTAGATGCTGACGCGGTCGTAGTTCACCAGCCCGATGTAGCCGATCGCCGCCGCCACGCGCTTGGCGTACATGCCCTTGGCGGGCGCGCCCCAGTCCATGCTGCGCGAGCAATCCACCAGCAGTGTGACGTTGAGATCCTCCTCCTCCATGAACAGCTTGATCAGCAGGCGCTCCAGCCGCGCGAAGATGTTCCAGTCCAGGAAGCGCAGGTCGTCGCCGGGGACGTAGTTTCGGTAATCGGCGAATTCGACGCTGGCGCCGCGGCGCTTGCTGCGACGCTCCCCTTTCATGCGACCGACGAAGATTCGCCGCGAGAGGATTTCCAACTGCTCCAGCCGGGTCATGAACTCGGCGGAAAGCAGCTCGTCATCCGAGCGGCGCGGCGCGGCGGGAAGGGTGGGCATGCGGGCCTCCGCGGACCTCGATCTCAGAGCTTGCCGCGGCCGACGCCGCGAATCGACGAGCCGTCGGCTCAGGAAAGCGGGTGGATGACCAGGCCGCTGGCGACCTTCGGGAAGAAGAACGTGCTCTTCTGCGGCATCAGGTCGCCGGCCTGACAGACCGCCCGCAATTCGGCCATTGTGTTCGGCTGCATCAGAAATACGCAGCCGCGCGTCTCGCGCGCCTCGGACACCGCGGCGTCCGCGTTCTTCACATAGTGAATCTCCGGCGCTTTTCCACCGCACGCCCGCGGCGTGACAGCCCGGTCGATCGCGTAGGCGTGCAGCACCGCCAATGCGAGCGCGTGCCAGCCGGCCGAGCGCTCCGGCGCGATCCCGCGCAGCAGGTCCGCCCGGCGCGGCTTGAGTACGTGGTAGGAACGATCAACGGCGCTGAACATGGCGAACGCCTGCGCACCGTGTCCCGGCAGCGCGGACAGCGCCGCCGCCGGCGTATCGACGCGCAGCGCCGTGGACACAAGCTCGGGATCACTCGACCAGAACGCGCCGTCCAGCGCGACCGCCGGCAGCACTCGATGCGTGGGCAGGATCAGCAGCCCCTCGTCTTCCATCGCGCAGAAGGCGCACAGGACGTAATTCGCCGGGTGGTCCTCCGGTAGAGCGCCGCGCTTTGCGGCCAGCGCCTCGCGGTACATCAGGCCGGTGCCGTAGCGATGGTGCCCGTCGGCGATGAACACGGCCCGATCCGACATGGCCCGCTGCACGTCGTCAATCACGGCGCGGTCCGTCACGGCCCAGATGCGGTTCTCGACGCCATCCAGCGTGCCCGAGAGCAGCGGCGCGTCCGAGCCGACGGCGGTTCGCAAGCGCGCAGCGACCGCATTGGACGAATCCTCATACAGCCCGAAAATCGGGCTGAGATTGCACTCGGTGGCCTGCGTCAGCAGCAGCCGATCCTCCTTCGGTCCGCCGAAGGTCTGCTCGTGCGGAAACACACTGCCTTTGCCGAACGCCTCAAGCCGCAGACGGGCCAGGAACTTGCGGCGGGAATAGCGGCGGCCGTCGATCTCGTACCGCTGCTCATAGACGTAGATGGCGGGTGTCGTATCGCGGACAAAGGTGCCATCCGCGAGCCAGGCCTCCAGGGTCGAACGAGCGCCGGCGTAGGCCGCCGCCGGCCCGGCCGACTTGGGCGGCACGTGGGGCAGGTCAATCGCGACGAAATTCCGCGAATCGCGGCCGAGCAGCGCGTCCTTGTCGCGCTGGTCCAGCACGTCGTAGGGCGGCGCGAGGCGGGCGGAGATATCGCCGTTTGCCGGTGCCGCATAACGAATCGCGGAGAACGGACGAACCGTGCACATCGTGTCAGGCTCCTGGCAGCGCGGGGCGGACTCCGCCGTGCGCGCAGCGGTGATTATCGTAACTGCTTGTGGTTATCCGACATAGGATCGTATCGAGCGATGCAGTACGAAGCCGGGGATTCAACGGCTATTGATTGACTGGTCACACATGGACCGCTAGATTTAGTCAGCGGGAGTATCTTACCCGCACCGAGGCCTGATGCCGAACCCCCATCGGCCCTCGTTCACCCCCGGTCCAGGAGCTGTCGGATGAACTGTTCTCCTCGTCGATCGCTGCGCGGTCTGCGCGTCACAGCCGCTGCGGGAGTGCTGCTCGCCGCCGTGGTGGGTGGCTGCCCGGTGCCGCAAACACCGCAGACAAATAACAACAACAATACGAACACGAACTCGCAAGGCTCGCAGACCGGTGGGGTTAGCAACACGAACAGCAACACGATCCAGCGCCCCATTCCGCCTGTTCCAATTGATGTGAACGTCAATTCCAACACCGGAGGCGGCGCTGGCACGCCCAATTCCAGTGACTTCGCCCAGCCGATCGCGATCGCCATCACGCAGCCCGCCGGATTCGACATCAATGTCGCTCCCGGCGGTGACGGCGTGGTGACGTACGAGACCGCTGGCGGCGACCCGGCCGACGGGCCGATCGCGGTGGAGCTGTTTTATGACGTGGATGGGGTGCCGCGCAGCGGCGACGAAGTGACGCTGCTCACCGGCCTGGCGCCGCGCGGATCGCAGCGCTTCACCGCCAATCTCGCGCCGGGCGTGTATCGCGTCGGCGTCAAGGCGGCGAACAAGAAAGAGAACCGCATCGTCTACGCGACTGGTCGCCTGGTCGTGGTCGGGGTTCCGGCGGTGCAGGTCGTGCAGCCGAACGGCGATCTGCGCGTGCGGCCGAATTCGACCTTCCAGGCGCAGATTTCCATTCAGAGCCTGGCGAGCAGCGTGTCGTATGACGTTCTGATCGACCCGGACACGACCATCAACGGCAACGAGCGCAAGGTGTTCACCGGCGCGGGGCTGGGCGGATCGGTGACGGTCGTGACCGACGGACTGGCCGCCGGCGACTACTTCCTCGCGATCGCCGCGAAGGACTCGGTCGGCCAATCCAAGACCGAGTACAACCGCACGCCGCAGGGCCAGTTCCGCAAGCTCACGATCGACCTGGCGCCGAGCCTCAGCGTTCTGTCGCCGACCGCGTTTGACCCGGCCAACCCAGCGCCCTTCGAGGTGCGCGTCCGTGCATCGGATCCCGAGGGCAACGCCACGGTGCGGATCTTCCGCGACGGCGACGCGGGCTTTAATGGCAACGAGGTGGTGCTCGAGACGTTCCAGATCACCACACCGGGCGATCAGGAATTCGCAATCAACATCGATCCGGCCAACCTCACCCCGGGCACGTATCGCTTCGGTGGGACGGTGTCGGACGGCGTTGGGGAGCCGATCTTCTCCTACTCGCCGATTCCGGTGCCCCGGAACGGCCCGCCGATCATCACGATGACGCTGCCTGCGGTGCAGACTTCCATCGTGTACGGCTCCACCTTTGAGCTGCGCTGGAACGCCCGCGATTTTGAAGACCGCGCGCTGGCCGGCTTCCGCATTCTCTACGCCGAAGACGCGGATAATGACGGGCAGCCGGATACGCCGCCCGCGCCGATCCAGGGCCCGTTCGGCCCGATCACGCTGCCTGGCAGCGCAGCGTCGTTCATCTTCGACACGGACGGCGTGCCGGGCGTATTTACGACGATCAATCCGGCCGGCGCGACGCGCGTCGTGATCGGGATTCGGGCGATTGACGATCTCGGCGCCACCACCGACGCGCTCGCTCCGGCAAGGGTCTCGGTGGAGCAGCCTGCGTGCTGCTTCCCCGACGGCAGTTGCTCCACGGACTTGGCGCCCGGTATCTGCGAAACCTTCGGCGGCTGCCGCGTGGGTGGTTTGACGACGCCCTGTTCGCTGGTCCAGTGTCGCGTGCTGACGGCATGCACGTTCCCGCCGCCGATCGGCCAGTGTTTCACGGTTCCTCTGGACTTCTGCGAAAACTTCCCGGGCACAACGAACACGGGCCCGGCTACGCTGTGCGATGAGAATGATCCCTGCTCGGCGATTTGACGCGGTGAATCACCGGTCACGCCCGGTACGCCAGCGTGATGGGCAGCGCTCGCACGCGGGCACAGGTCGGCTCTGCGACGCCTGAGCCGTGGTCGCGTCGAGCGAGTTTGAATGAGAACGCGGCGGCCGTTGCCCGAGGGAGTTGCTCCCCGGGCGACGGCCGCCTGCTTTTCCGGTCGCCGGTGCGGGACAACGCCCGACCGTGCCAGCGGGTTGCAGACGCTGGGGTGCTATCGCGGGCGTGCGGGCACTCTGCGCCGGCGCGTCAGCCGCGCGAGTGCGGGGCGCCGCGCCCATTTCAGGCGGTCCGGATCGCGGTTTCGGGCGCGGCCATCAACGCGCGGGCAAGCGCGGCCGCTTGCACGCGCAGCTCGGGGACGGCGGTGGACTCCCAGTCAAGCGGACGGCGCATCGCCCCAAGCGCAAAGAGCGAGTCACTCACCGTTCCATCAGCCGCGACCATCGCTCCGGACGGTGTCGTGACCAGGCCGAGGCCAAGTGCATCGGCGCGCGCGTGTCCGTCGCGGAGCAGGCCCAGGAGCAGCGGATCAGCGCTGCGGGCCGGGTTCGGGTCTGGCCCGGTGCAGTTGATGACGCGCGCGACGCGCAACCCGGTCGCTGCCCCGCCGCCGCGCGGGCGAATCTCAGCGACCAGCCCGTCGGCATCCGCGCGCACCGTGCCGATTCGCCCGCTGAGAATCACGAGGCCGCCGGAGCGGCGCAGGGCCGCCACTTGCGCGGCGATGACCGGCGCTGCGCGATGCCGATGCACATCCCAATAGGATCGGGCGTGCCGCAGAAAGCTCCGCCGCTGCGAAGCATCGAGCCGCCGCCAGAGCGGGTTGGTCAGCGGCCGCAACTGATCAACCAGAATCCGCCAGTCGCGACACTCGCGCGCAATGCGCCGCAGCTCGCGCAGCAGCGCAGACAAGCTCAGGCGGCTGCCCGCGCAGCGCACGCCGTCGGCGTTCACCTCCGCGGTTGCCAGTTGCACGGCGAGGCGTTCGGGCAGACGAAGGTCTGGAGGTGCGCTGCGTGATGCGTGGTGCGCGTGCGGCGTCAATCCGCGCCGCGATAGCGCGAACACCGGTCCGGTCTGGCCGAGGGATCGCAGCATAAGCACGACGTCCAGCGCCGTCAGCCCGCTGCCCAGCAGCAGCAGCGGCTCGCGCCCGGCACAGGCGGCCAGCGCGTCCGCGTTCCACGGATCGGGCACGAAGCGCGCCGCGCGCATCGCCACGGGATCGTTGAGCGGATTGGCCGGGCGGGCGTTACCGACTGCCAAAACCACGCGCCGTGTGGGAATGTCGTCGCCGTCACGCACGCGGACGACCCACGCGCTGCCCTTCAGGTCGAAATCGCAGCCGACGACGTCCGCGCGGCATTGAACCAACTCCGCCGCGGGGTGCGCGGCGCGAACGGTGGCCAGCGTGTCGGCCAGGTATTGCCCGTAGAGCCGACGGGGAACGAACGCGCGGCCGTCCACCGGGCCCACCGTTCGATGGAGCCAATCAAGAAAGTCGGCAGGTGCATCCGGGAACGCGCTCATGCGCGCCGCGGGGACGTTCAACAGGTGATCGATGAAGGTCGTGGCGTAGGCCAGACCAGGGCCGACGCGCTCCCGCCGCTCGAGCAGCACGATGCGGCACGGGATTGCCCCCGCCGCCCGCATCATCTGGATCGCCAGCAACGTACCGGAAAAACCGCCGCCGATGATCGCGACATCCGCTAAGGCGGCGTCTGGGCTTGATGGAAGCGCTGTCATCGGGCGCTCGCCAGCGCGGCGACGCCGAGCAGGATCGTGGCGACGCCGACCACGCCGCGCAGCGCGGCGAGTGGCAGGCGGCCCACGATCATGGTCGCCATCGGCACGGAGGCCAGTGCGCCGACGGTCAGCGGAATCGCCAGCGCCCAATGCACTTGCTGTCCCAGCGCCAGGCAGACCGCCAGCGCGACCCCGCAGGTCACGCCCTCACAGATCGACGTGATGGCAACGGCGCTGCGCGCGGGAACGCCGGAAACGACTTGGCCGGATGTCACCAGCGGACCGTAGCCGCCGCCGCTCAGCCCCTTGTTGAAAGCCGCAATCGCACCGATGACGACCAGTTGAATCGGCCGGAACCGCAATTGACGGCGAGCGGTGAGCACAATCACGACGCCCACGCCGACCACCATCCACGCAATCATCGATCGGAGCGAGGCCGCCGAAGAGCTGCTGACCACCAGCGCCGCCACACCCCCGCCAAGCACGGTCAGCGCCAGCAGCAGCGCGAGGACTCTACGAACCTGCGGATCGTGCCGAAAATCGACGTTCCCGTCGCGGTGGTGCATTGCGGCGCCGCAAAGGCCCGTGACGCACTCGCTGAACAGCACGGCCGGCACGACATCCAGTGGCGAGAACCCGGCGATCAGCAGCACGGGCGTCAGCGTGGTGCCGAAGCCCATGCCGATGCTGGTGTCGAGCAGCTCGCAGCACAGCGCTGCCGAAAATACCAGCAACAGGCTCAGCGCTCGCCAGTCCGATGCCAGCCCCGCAACCCAGTCCATCTCCGGCAGTGCCGCCGCAAGGACCAGCGCCAGGCAGATGAGCGACACGCCGACCAGCCAGATTCGGGTGCGGCGCTCCCGCAGCACGTCGGCAACCCCACCGCCGATCATCGTCAGCGGCCCGGCCGCCCGGGCCGGTGCCGCTCCGGATGGGTCCGGGACTGCCGAGGGGCGCATCCGGCTCATTCGATGTATCCCAGCGCCCGGAGGCGTGTCCGGATAGCATCCAGCTCCACCTGACCAATCGACTGGGCCTTCGGCTCCAGCTTCCCTCCGGCGGCAACGTCGCGAAGCACGTAAACCGCGAACTCTGTAACACTCCTAAACCCAGTTCCGTCAATCATTTCAGACAGTTTTGCGTATAGCTCGGCGGGTATTTTGAGCGTGACTTTGCCGCCGGACTCTGGTGCGGACATGTAAGGCTCCATTTGGAGTGTTATGGGAGTATATTCAGGTTGGTGCGGCATGCAACCCCCCCGTCTCAATTTTTCTAACGCCGATGCTGCGAGCGCCGGACACTCCGATCGGCAATACTGCGAGAGAGACCGACGCGCGGCCACCCGGCTGATGTCGAGGCTGGCCCGCTGATGCAAGGCTGTTGTCCGACGATGCCTCTCAAGTTTGACCCTCCCCAACGTCAATCCGCTGTCCGCCCCGCCATCGCCCTGCGTACGGCGTTAGGCCGCTACGGAGTGTCCGACCTGCGATCCGATGTGCTGGCCGGCCTGGTGGTGGGCGTCGTGGCACTGCCGTTGTCGATGGCGCTGGCGATTGCCTCGGGCGTTCCTCCCCAATTTGGCCTCTATACGGCGATCGTGGCGGGCGCCGTGACCGCACTGCTCGGCGGGTCGATGCGCCAGGTCAGCGGCCCGACGGCCGCGTTCGTGGTTCTGCTGGTACCGGTTACGCAGCAGTTCGGGCCGGGCGGATTGATGCTGGCAACGCTGCTGGCAGGAATCATCCTGGTCGGCATGGCGCTGGCGCGACTTGGCCGGCTGATATTGTTCATCCCCTTCCCGGTGACAACCGGCTTCACGACGGGCATCGCAATCGTGATCGCGTCGATGCAGTTGAAGGACTTTTTCGGGCTGCCGATCGCGCGGATGGATGAGCACTTCATCGCGCGCCTGGGCCAGATCGGAAGCGCGCTGGGGCAGCTCAGTTGGCCGGATTTCGCGGTTGGCGTGCTGACACTGGGGTTGCTGACCGTGCTGCCGCGGGTGGTGCGAAGCGTGCCCGCGCCGCTGCTGGCGCTGCCGGCGGCGGCGCTGGTCGGGTGGGGCTTGCAGCAGGCCGGGCTGCCAGTGCACACGATTCACTCACGGTTCGGCGGCGTGCCGCAGGCGCTGCCGAGCGTCATGTGGCCGTGGCAGGCGCCGGGGGCGGACGGGGCGCCGCTGGGCATGTCCTTCGAACTGCTGCGGGCGCTGATCGGGCCGGCGTTTGCGATCGCGATGCTGGGAGCGATCGAATCGCTGCTGTCAGCCGTGGTCGCGGACGGAATCACGGGCGATGAACACGATCCCGACACCGAGCTGTTCGCGCAAGGGGTCGGCAACATCGCGGCGCCGTTCTTCGGCGGGTTTGCGGCCACGGGCGCGATCGCGCGAACGGCGACGAACATCCGGGCCGGGGCGCGCTCGCCCGTCGCGGCGGTGGTGCACGCGTTGTTCATCCTCATTGCAATCCTGGCGCTGGCGCCCGCGCTGGGATACCTGCCGATGGCCGGGCTGGCGGCAATGTTGCTGATCACGGCGCGCAACATGGCGGAGCTGCGGCACGTCGTTCACACGCTGCGCGTGGCGCCGCGCGGCGACACACTGGTGCTGCTGCTGTGCATCACGCTGACGGTGCTGTTTGACATGGTGGTGTCGGTGTCAGTCGGAGTGGTGCTGGCGGCATTGCTGTTCATGGGGCGCATGGCGGATCTGGCGCGCGCAGAGGAGGTGCTGGGGGGGCACCCGCACCTGCGCGAGCCGCTGCCGCCGGGGGTGCTGCTGTACCAGATCGCGGGGCCGCTGTTCTTCGGTGCAGCGCGCAAGGCGGTCGGAGCGCTGCGCGTCATTCAGGACGGCGTGCGAATCGTGATACTGGACATGACCGCGGTGCCGATGATGGACGCGACCGGGCTGGTCAACCTCGAATCGACGATGGATCGGCTGCACAATGACGGCGTGTATGTCGTGATCGCGGGCATTCAGGCACAGCCGCACGCCCTGATGGTGCGGGCGGGTTGGCGGAATCGCGGTTGGCTGACGATCTACCGAAACTTCGAGGACGCGGTGGTGTTCACGCGCACGCTGGCGGCGTCCGATCTGGAGCATCGCCCGGCCGCGAATTGAGCCGCACTCGCTGCGGGACCGGCGTCAGCGGGCCGTGTCCGCGAACAGGGCGTCCACGAACGCGCCGGGATCGAACGGCTCGATGTCGTCGACGCTCTCCCCGAGGCCGACGAACTTCACCGGCACGTCAAGCTGTTCGCGAATGCCCACCACGATTCCGCCGCGCGCGCTGCCGTCGAGCTTGGCCAGGAAAAGCCCGGTGACGTCGGCCACTTCGCCGAAGATCCGCGCCTGCGCGACGGCGTTCTGGCCGATGGTGGCGTCGAGGACCAGCAGGGTTTCGTGCGGGGCGTCCGGGATGCGCTTCTGGATGACGCGGCGGATCTTGCCCAGCTCCTTCATCAGGTGATCCTGCGTGTGCAGGCGGCCGGCGGTATCGACGATCAGCACGTCCACCTTTCGCGCGATCGCCGCTTCGCAGGCGTCAAAGGCCACGGCGGCCGGATCGCTGCCATGATTGTGCTTGACGATGTCCACGCCGAGCCGGCCGGCCCACACGGTGAGTTGATCGATCGCGGCAGCGCGAAACGTGTCACAGGCCGCCAGCAGGACGCTGCGCCCCTGTTTGCGCAGATGCGCGGCGAGCTTGGCGACGCTGGTCGTCTTGCCCGAGCCGTTGATGCCGACGACGAAGATGACGGTCGGGCCGGCGGCGGCCATGCGCACCGCCCGCGCTTCGGGTGTCCATGCGCCCGCGATGCGGGTCTTGAGAAAGGGCAGGATTTCCTGCCCCTCGCGGATCTTCCCGGCGCGCCAGGCCTCGCGCAGCTCGGTGATCAGCGCCGTGACGGCCTGCGGACCCATGTCGGCCGCGAGCATTGTGTCGTGCAGCTCGTCCAGCAGCGCGTCGTCAATCTTCCTGCCGAACGAGAAGATCGCCCGCAATCCGCCGAGCAGCTTGTCGCGCGTCTTGGCCAGCCCGCGCTTGAGAAGGTCAAAGAGTCCCATTCCCGCAATCTACGCAGCCGCGCGCAGCGTGTCGAGGCGGCTTGACTCGCGCCGCCCGCGGGTCGCACAATCCCGCCATGCCCGTGAACTCCACACCCGCCGCAACGCGCCTGTGCGACGCCGACGAAGTGTGGCGACTGCTGGCGGAGAACGTGCGCCCGCTCGACATCGAGGAGGTGGCGGTGGGCGAGGCGCGCGGTCGCCGTCTCGCCACGGATGCGACCTGCCGGTTCGATTTTCCCCCTTTTGATCGGGCCGTGGTGGACGGCTTCGCCGTGCGCAGCGCCGATTTTCAGGGCGGCGCGGCGCGATTGAAGGCGATCGACCTGGTGCGGGCAGGGGGGCCGCGCGGCGCAGCGCTGACGGCCGGCCACTGCGCCCGAATCAACACCGGGGCGCCGCTGCCCGACGGGGCGGATGCGGTCGTCATGGTCGAACGGGCGACCGATCCAGAGGCGGAACTCGTCGAATTGCGCGATTCTCCGACATTCGGCGCGAATATCGATCGTGCCGGCGCCATTCTGCGCCACGGGGCGACGGTGGTGCCGCGTGGTGCGCGCGTGACCAACGGAGCGCTGGCTGCGCTCGTGAGCGCTGGGGTATCGCGGGTCCGTTCGCATCGCCCGCCGCGTGTGACGCTGTTGACGACCGGGGATGAACTGGTGGATGCGGGCGCGCCGCTGGGGGACGGCCAGGTTTATGACAGCAACGCGCTCCTGCTCGGCGGGGAAATCCGGGCGGCGGGGGCAGTGCTGCTGCACGTCGGGCGCTGCCCGGATGATCGCGCCGCGCTGGAAGGCGCGCTGCGAGATGCACTTGCTTCCGATGTACTGATCGTGGTGGGCGGGATGTCGCGCGGGACGCACGACCTCGTGCCGCGCACGCTCTCGGATCTGGGGGTGAGCTGGCTGGTGGCGGGATTGCAGATCAAGCCGGGCAAGCCGACGCGCATCGGTCGATCGCCGTCGGGCGGATGGGTGATGGGCCTGCCCGGGAACCCCGTCAGCGCGGCGGTGTGCTTTTCATTGTTCGGGCGGGCGCTGATGAGCGGACTGGCCGGCGGACCGTGCGGGCCACCGCCACGGCTGCGCGCGATTCTGGCCACCCCATTGTCGGCGAACGGCGGGCGGCCCATGTACCAGCCGGCGCGTTGGTCCGCGGATGCGGACGGGACGTTGCGCGCGGAGCCGCTGACGTGGCGCGGCTCGGGCGATCCGTTCGGCCTGGCGCTCGCCACCGCACTGATCGCGCGCGAGGCGAACGCGCCGTCGGCCGTCGCCGGAGACGCGGTCGCTCTCATGCCATTAGGCGATCTTTGATGGCGGAAACGCCGCGAGAGGGTGCGGGAGTCAACGCGTCCAATGAAGCGCGCGGCGGCGCCCCTGCGCAGCGCTCACCCGGGCCGCGGCCGGATGGCACCGCACGACCTGGCGGCCCACCGGCCGTGCCGCTGCCGCCATTGAGGCAGGACGCACTGCGTGTGCTGGCGGCGACGGTGGCCAGCGCGGTCGCGCTGTCGCTGATCTTCCCGCCCTTCGAACTGTGGCCGCTGGCGTTCGTGGCGCTGGGGCCGTGGGCGGCGGCGGTATGCGGGACACATCGACCGTGGCTTGGATACTGGGCTTCGTACCTGATCGGGTTCTGCTTTTTCACGGCCAACCTGGGCTGGCTCGCACCGGTGACGGGGCTGGGCTACGTCGCCTTGGCCGCGTACCTGGCGATCTACTGGCCGATGTCGGCCTGGGGGATGCGCACGGCCCGTCGCTACGGCATCGCGCCGGTCTGGTCGCTGCCGGTGGTGTGGGTGGCGTGCGAATTCATGCGCGCGTGGGTGATGTCAGGGTTTCCCTGGCTGTTCGTCGGACACGGCCTGTACCGGGCGGTGACGCTGATCCAGATTGCGGACATCGGCGGGGCGTATCTCGTGAGCGCGCTGGCGTTGCTGGTGAGCGGCTGGTTCGCCGAGCTGGTGCTGACGCACGAAGCGCGGAACGACCCGCGCACCACGCGGACGCAATTGTTCGTGGGCGGGCTGGCGTCGGTGGCGGCGATCTTCGCAGCGCTCGGCTATGGCGGCACGCGGCTGGGCACGCCGCTGGTCGCGGGTCCGAGGGTGGCGGTGATCCAGGATGATTTTCCGCTCTCGAACAGCGAGCCGGGTGAGCTGCCGCACGTGATTTTCGCCTCGTACATGTCGATCGCGGCGAAGGCGGCGCAGGAGCGGCCGGACCTGATTGTGTTTCCTGAGACGCCCTGGAGCGCCGTGCAGAACGTCGATTTCCTGGAGTCGCGGGCGCATGCCCCTGAGACGGCCGGCGATTCCTGGGCATTCGGGCTGCACTGCCACGAGGCGACCGCGGCCGTGGCGCGCGGCGAGTACGCCGTGGTGAACGAGAAAATCGCGCATTGGGAGCGGAACATCCGGCAGGTCGCGCGGGAAAAGAAGCTGAACCTCACGACCGATCTGCCGCGTCTGTCGCCGGAGCGCGGGCCGCCGGCGCCGTTGCTGGTCGGCAGCGTGTCGATCACCCCTCGACCCGACGCGGTTTACCCCAAGGAGCTGCGCTACAACTCGGCGCTGCTGTACGACCGCGACGGCGTTCAGCGGCGCGAGCGCTACGACAAGATGCACTTGGTGCCGTTCGGCGAGGTGGTGCCGTTTCGTTACGGGCGCTTCCACCGCGTGTATCAATGGCTCAACGCGCTCAGCCCGTTCTCGCGGCAGGGCACGATCGAGTACTCGCTGACGCCCGGCGCAGCGCAGACCGTGTTCACGCTCGATGCGGAAAATGGGACGTACCGGTTTGGCGTGCCGATCTGTTACGAGGACGTGATGCCGTACGTTTCGCGCCGCTACGCCTGGCAGGGCGGGCAGCGGCGGGTGGATTTCCTGGTCAATATCAGCAACGACGGCTGGTTCGCGCACAGCGCTGAGCTGCCGCAGCACCTGGCGATCTGCGTGTTCCGCGCGGTCGAGAATCGCGTGCCGATCGCGCGGGCGGTCAACACCGGCATCAGCGGATTCATCGACCCGCTGGGGCGGATGCACGACCTCGTGACGGCTGAGGACGGCCGCGCGTATGGGCCGGGAATTCGCGGATTCCGGATCGCCGAGCTGAAGCTCGCGCCCTCGCGGACAAGCCTGTACGGGCGCTGGGGCGATTGGTTCGCGATCGCGTGCCTCGTGGCGGCGGGCGCGTTGTGGCTGGAAGGCATCGCGGTGCGCTGGGCGGCCGCGGCGGGACGGCGGATCGGCGGCTGGTTCCGAAGGAAGGGTGCCACGTGATCGATCGGCGATGGAGCGCGGTGATCATTCTGTATGTCGGGTGCATTGCGGCCGCGCTGACATGCGGCTGCGCAGGTGGTGCGGGTACCGCCACGCCGCTGCCGCCCGAGGACACGGCCGCGCTGCGAACGCGGGCGCTGGACCTGTTGCTGCGGGCGGCGACGACCGGCTCAGCCGAGACGCGCTGCAACGCGATGGAGGCGCTGGCGCGGGTGGCGCCGCGGGCCGGCGCGGAGGCGATCCGCCAGAATCTGCGGCACGACGCCCCGATCGTGCGCTACGCCGCGTGCGTCGCGATTGGGGATGCGCGGATCGTTGCGGCGCTGGATGACGTGCTGCGCCTTTTGCGCGACCGCGAGCCGCGGGTCGTGCTGGGGGCCGCGTTTGCCGCGTATCGCTGCGGCGAAGCGCGGCAGGCGGAAGTGCTGGTCAGGACGCTGGCGCAGGGCGCGGATGAGGGGCTGCGGGCGGATGCGGCGCTGTTGATCGGGCGACTGGGAGAGAAAAGCGCGGTGCGCCGGCTGCGCTTTACGGTGGCGACCGACCGCGCGACGCGGGTGATCATCACGGCCTATGGCGCGCTGGCGGCGCTGGGCGAGTCGGACGCGGTGGATCGGCTGATCGAGTATGCACAGGGGGCGGCCGAGACTCGCGTATTGGCGCTTCTGACGCTGGCGGACAGTCCGGCCGAGCGCGCCCGCGACACCCTGCTCTACCGGCTTCGGCAGCGCAGCGAGTACATCCAGGCGCGGCTGCTGGCGGCGCGGGCGCTGGGGCGGCTCGGCTCGAAGGAGGGCTTGAGCCTGGCGTTGCAGGCCGCGACGCAGACGGGACGCGACGAGATCGAGACGTATTACATTCGCAGTCTGGCCGCGCACGCGCTCGGGGCCATCGGCGATACGCGGGCGCTGGGAACGCTGCGCAACCTGGCGGCGATTCCGGATGACGGGGTTCAGGTTGCGGCATGCTATGCGATTTTACAGATTGTGCCGCCGACGCAGAATTGACCGCAGGCCCGGAGACTGATTGCGTGGCTGGAATTGCAGGTTCGAGCCGCGGCGCGGAGGGGAGAGGAGCGGAGGGAAGCGTTACTTCATCCCCAATTGCTGGTGCAGCGTGTTACGGCTGTGAGCATCCCACTGGCACCGTTATTCCCGCGGCGACGTGCTTCCCATGGCGCGAAGGCGTGCGGCGGGAATCCAGCCCGCTATTCTGCAATCCCCCAACCGCCGGGCAGCCGAAACAGCATTTGCCCCGCCCATCCGACGCGCTTTCCCAAATTCTCCTTGCATCCTGCAAATCCGGTGCGATAATTCAGTAGTCCGGGCACCGGCCGCAAGGGCCGTGAAGAAGGGTTGTTCCGACCGGCGATGTCAAGCGCTGCCCCGACCCGGCGGCGCAATCAGGGAGGATGTGACATGGGGTTACGTCGTGAGTTCGCCGTTGTACTGGTTCTGTTCGGGTTGGGGGGGGGCAGCCGCGCGCTAGCGCAGCTTGACCCGGCGGATCCGTGGCCGAAGTTCGGTCGTGATGAGAGGAATTCCAGTTACAGCCCGGTGCCCGGGCCGCACAGTTTGCCCGAGTTGCGCTGGGTGGCTCCCGCCGGCTTCGGCGCAACCGCCGTTCCGGGCGGCTATGTGTCTCGGGCTAGCGCTGTGGTGGCACGAATCAACAATCTCGAATGCGTCATCGTTCCTGGCGTCTTCAGCGACGCGCCCGCGGGCGTCCGGCTACGCATCTTCCCCTATCACCCGTGCAGCCCGGCTCACCCGCCGGGCGGATTAGCGACCCCCATCGGCGAGATCGTCGTTTCGGGGCCGGGTGAATGGCTGACCGGCACGCCATTGGTGCTTGCCAATGAGCGCGTGGTGGTTCAGACCTCCCGGCGTGTACGCTGCTATAACCTCAGCGCGATCAATCGGACTACCGCGTGCAGCGGTGCGCTCGTCCTCCCGAGCGCCCCCGAGTGGCAGTACCCGGCTGACGGCACAGACTTCACCTCCGAAGCCGCCTCCCCTGCGACAGGCAAGACCGGTCCGAACGGGATCGGCTTCGTGGTGGTTGTTGGCCGGCTCATTTTGGCCCCGTCGACGCCGCCGGTTGTGGTTGTCGCGTTCCTAAACCCTGACACCGGAATCGCATTTCATGAAGTCAACGTAGCCCAGCAGTCGGGTTCGATCACATCCTGCCCCGCGATCGGCCCCATCGACGATGCGCCTGCCAACGTTTTTACCTACGTCACCCTTATGAGTGCAATTGGGGGCGTACACTCCATTCCATCTTGCAACTCGCCAAACCTGGTGGCTATCACGTTTGATCAGCCGTGGACCCTCTTCACAGTTCGACAGGCTCAGACGGGACCGAATTGGGGCTCGCCGGTTCTGCATCTAAATGGCGATCTTATGCTGCCGTCTGACGACGCGCGTGTCTATACAATTGACAACGTTCTAGGCACACCGGATGGATGCCTCACTTTACGTCATGCCGTGGATTACTTCGGCCCAGCGGCATTCTCAGCAACGGCCGGCGTGTTTCCCGACCGCGTCGGTGTGATCTGGCAGGAGTCGGGCGGCGTGCTTCGACGCATCGAAGATGGCCTGTCCGAACTGATAGTCAGCCTAAACGCCGGCACCGTCCTCAATCACATCGGCGGCGCTCCCGCGCTGGATGTCGCGGAACGCTTTTACATCAATGTGGATGGAGCTTCGAGGGTGTATGCTCGGAGAAAGACGCTCCTTGAACCAAGTCTCCTATTCGACGCCGGGTGGCGCGATCCGGTGACCGGCCTCCCCGTCGTGTATGAACCGCCATCGCCGTACAACACGCTCTTCGAATCTCAGCCCGCGATCACTACCGACGGGACGCTGATCTGCACCAACGAAGGCTATGTGCTCGCCCTCCGTCCGCTGCTCGGAGATTTCAACGGCGACGGCTGCCGGTCCAACTTCGACGTCGATCCCTTTGCCGATGCGCTGATGGACCTCCAGAAGTGGCGGGAGGACTTCGGGGATCCCATCGGCATCAACCTGGTCGGCATCGGCGATTGCAACAACGATGGTGAATTCAATAACTTCGACATTGACTGCTTCGTGGACCTGATCGTCAATCACTCCGGCTGTCCCACCGGAACACCTGAGGAGGGCGAACCGCAGGCGCTGATGGGCGGCGGCGGCGAAGGCGAGGCAATGACGAGCGCGGGCGCCTTCGGTGAAGCCGACGGCCCGACCTGTCCGACCCCCGACGCGCACTTCTGGCAAACCATCGCCCAAGTGCGGGCCTACTTCGGAGACTGACCATGACGACTACAGACTTGTTCTGCTCCCGAGCGGCGCAGCCTGGCGCTGCACTTGGCCCCGGCGCGCGCGGCATTGCGCGCGACCATGCGTTCCGCAACGGGTGTCGCGGTCTGGTGTGCGATGATCGCCCCTTCGGTCGCAAAGCGCCCAGTTCGTACACGAGAAGGTGATGGTCGGCGCGCGGGCCTACTACCTGTACCAGCAGCCTTTTCCTGATCCGCCGGAGTTCGTGGACGAGGTGCGCGTGGTCGCGACTCCTGACGGCGGCTGTGTCATGGTATACATCGCCGAGTCGCTGATCCCCATCAAGCAGATTCTGCTTCAGGCGTTTGACTCCTGGGGGCGTCGCACGCTGGGCCCGATCCCGGTGGACTTTGATGAGTATCGCTATGTCTCGCTGACCGTTCTGCCGGTCGGCGAGGATTACTGGGTCGCCTGGGGCAACAGCGGCGGCGCATGGTTCAGGATCGTGGACTCCGATGGTGCGGTCACGCCGCGCCGCCAGTTGGATGCATCGGTGGAGTATGCGGAGCAGATCGCCCTTGCGACAAACAACACCATCGTGGCCGCCGTGTACGACAGCCTCGACGACCCGACGCCTCCCTTCGGCGTTTCGGGGCGGCTCTTCACTCCCGACGGCACGCCGCTGACCGGCACATTGCCGATCGGGCACGACGCGGGCGGACAGGCGTTCTGGGGCGGGAGTCTAGCCGTCAGTCCGAGCGGTGACATTCTATACTCTTATGTCTGCTTTTTTCCGCATGCTGCCAGAGGAGCGCGATTGCGGTTTGGGGACAGCGATGGAACCCTTGCGACCCCATCTGCCGTACCGAGCCCCCAGCCGAGCGGCTGGGTTCGGGGCTTTCTGACGGAGGGTACATCCTGTTTACGTCCGACGGTTTGCAGTCTGGAGGGCAGACCAACGTCCGATGGCTGGATTCGAACGCGTTCGTAAACCACCAGATAACAGTAGCGTCAGATTATCACGCAACGGCGTCCAGCGCCATCGGCGAGTTTGCCGTTATGTATGCCCGGAACCCATTTAACGTCCCGGAACTGCTGGTATCGCTCTACGACGCTGACGGAACGCAGATCGTCAACCGCCTTCAGTTGTTCCGTCCGCCGGCAGTGCGAACCTGGTCCGCCTCGCGCTGCTTCGCGCTCGCTGAGAACGGCGCGATGTGGATCCGCTGGAGAAACCCTGCTGAGATGAATGAGAACTACATTACTCTCTTGCGCCCCATCTCGCCGGGGGATCTGAACGCCGACGACCTGACCAATGGGTTCGATGTTGACCCCTTCGTCCTTGCACTGACCAACCGCGAAGCGTACCAGGCCGCCTTCCCGCACGTTCCGCCCGAGGGCATCGACATCCTCGGCGACATGAACGGCGACGGGTTGCTCAATAACTTCGACATCGACCCGTTCGTCGACGCCCTCGTCAACGGGCCGTAGCATTACTCAACGGAGCGTAGCGCTGGTTAGCTGATCCAGCAGGTAGGCAGCAGGCTGCCCGCCCTACAGAAGGGCCGGGCGCGCGGCGGGCGGGTCGCATGCAGCCCTGTGAACCGGCTGTGTGATTGTTGATCCGTACTTTGGCTCAGCGGGCCGGTGGCGGCAGCGCGCAATCCCGCGCGGCGCCGCCGCCGCGTAGAATCCCGCCATGAAATTCCTCGCCTGGATGTACGACATCGCCCGCGAGCAGGCTCCCACCGCCGATCGCCTGGCTGAATTGCTGGCGCAATCCGCCGCGGCCGGCTACGACGCCGTCGGCCTCTACCTTGAGCACCGCTTCGAGTACCGCAGTGCGCCCTGGGCGGCGGCGCCCGGCGCGCTCTCTCCGGCCGCGCTGAAGAGCGCGATCGCGACCGCCCGCGCCGCCGGGCCGACGCCGCGGGTGATTCCATTTCTCAACTCACTCGGGCACATGGAGGGGTTCATCCGTTCGGAGGACGGCTGGTTTCTCGGGGAGACGCACGAAGTCGGCCGGCTGAGCCTGCAGGTCTGCCCCTGCCGTGACGAGTGCCGCGACTTCGTCAAGCGGCTGCTCGCGGATGTGATCGCCGCCTTTGACGACGAGTGGCTGCACATCGGCGGCGACGAAGCGTGGGAGCTGGGTAAGTGTGCGCGCTGCGCAGCCCGGGTGGAGAAGGTCGGCAAGGCCGGGCTGTTCGGCGAATACTATGGCGAGCTGTGCCGCTGGGTGCTGCGGCAGGGGCGGCGGCCGGGACTGTGGGCCGACATGCTGCTGGAGCATCCGGCCGCGATGGACCACCTGCCGCGCGAGACGCTGCTCTTTGACTGGCAGTACTTCGACCGCCCGCGGACCACCACGCGGCGGCTGCGCGACCGCGGCTTCGAGGTGGTGTGCTGCCCGAGCGTGCAGTCGTACAACTCGATCTGGGCGTTTCTGGCGGAAACGCAGCGAAACATCGATGAGCACGTCGAGGACGCCCACGAGCACGGCGCGCTGGGCGTCTGCGTCACGACGTGGGAATACAGCTTTCTGACGAACTTCCCGGCCACGTTTCCGCTGGTGCTGGCCGCCGGTCGGCGCATCCGCGGCAAGCTCAGTTGGGACGCCGCGCTGCGGGCCGTCGGCGGAGAGCAGTTCGCCGTCGCCGCGGAGATTCTGGGGAACCGCATTCCGGCCGCTGCAAAGTCCATCGCGCCGGGCACGTGGCGGGTGATCCGCGACCGAATGCTGGTGCGTCAGAACCCGTTCTATTTGTGGGCGGATTGGCGCGAGGAGGCGTGCCAGGCGCCGGGCGACGCGATTCTGCGCCTGTGCGACGAGGTTGACGCTCTGTTGCCGAACGACAGCCCGCTGCGCTTTCCTGCGCTGTTCTATCGCGTATCGGTGCAGTGGGTGCGGGCCGTTGAGGCCGCTCACCGGGCGTATGCGGCCCGCGACCTTCCGGGCTGTTGTCGCGCACTGTCCGCCGGCGCGGCGCTGCTGGCGCAGCTAGAAGCGGGCGCTGCGGAAATCGCGCGGCCGGAGGTCGGCGGCTCGCGGGCGGATGTGTTTCGCGTGCGGGCGATGGTGGAGCGCGTGCAGACGGTCATTCGCCGGATCGAGTCGCTTGAGTCGGACGGCGTGGTCGTGCGCGGGCGACCCTACCTGCCGGCGTTTCAGATGATCACGCACGATGCGTACATCCCGCACGACTACGCCGGCTGGCGCACGGGGATGTATCGCTGAGCCATTCGTCGTTCCGAACTCCCCGACAAGGAACCTGCCACCATGAGTCAGGATGAATCGCGGAGCGCTTTCACCGGCGCGAGCGGCGGGCCGGCACACGCGGCGGGACATCGGCACGTACAGAACCCGCGGCACTACCGCTATTACGACCTGGTGATGGCGGGATTCGTGACGGTGCTGCTGTGCTCGAACCTGATCGGCCCGGGCAAGACCTGCCTCATGACGCTGCCGCTGCTGGGGCTGACGCTCACCTTCGGCGCGGGCAACCTGTTCTTTCCGATCAGCTACATCTTCGGGGACGTGCTGACGGAGGTGTACGGCTACGCCCGCGCCCGCAAGGTGATCTGGGCCGGCTTCGCGGCGATGATCTTCGCGACGCTGATGTCGTTCGCGGTGATTCGATTTCCGGCCGATCCGAGCGAGCCGTACAACGAGGTGATCCAGCCGGCGCTGGTGACCTGCTTCGGCAACACCTGGCGGATCGTGGTGGGGTCGATCCTGGCGTTCTGGGTGGGCGATTTCGCCAATTCGTACGTGCTGGCGAAGATGAAGGTTTGGACGGCTGGTCGGTTCCTGTGGGCCCGCACCATTGGCAGCACGATCATCGGGCAGGGCATCGACAGCCTGATCTTTTATCCGATCGCGTTTGCGGGCATCTGGGACGATCAGACGCTGATGCGTGTGATCCTGTTCAACTGGGGCTTCAAGGTGGCGGTGGAGGCGCTGTTCACGCCGCTGACCTACCTGGTGGTGGGCTTCCTCAAGCGCGCTGAGCGCGAGGATTTTTTTGACCGCAGCACAAATTTCACGCCCTTCTCGCTGAAGGATTGATGGAAGCCGGCGCGACTTTCCCGCCATGCGCAGCGGGCCTACAATGCCCCGCTCGCCTCGCGGACGCCGTGCGCGCCGCGCGCGACCCACAGGGATGGAATGGACACCCGACGGCTGATCGTGTTCGTGCTGCTGGCGTTCACCTTCGTGGTGACGTACCAGTGGATTTACAACAAGTTCTACCCGTTGCCGGACCCTCCGCCGCGCAGTGCGCAGCCCGCGCCTGACACCGGCGCCGGTACGAGCGCCGGCATCGACGGCGACTCGATCTCCGGCCGCGCCGGCTCGACCGCGGCGGGCGGCGGCAGCGGCAGTGGCAATGGTGCTTCGATCACCGGCGACCCCGACGCGGCACGGCTGGCGGGCGGGGACTCCGCAGCGCCGCTGATCCTCGGCGGCGGACCGTCGGACACGTTGCGGCTCGAGCTGATCCCGCGCGGCGCTTCGGTGTCGCGTGTCTGGCTGACGGAGCGGCGGGCGAACAAGCCGGATCGCTATGTGCACCGCCAGAACCCGCGCACCAACGATCCGTATGAGTTGATCTCCCCGCTGCGGCTGGATCGCGGCGCGCCGCCGGGTGAGAACGAGCTGTATTCGCTGACGACGACCGCCGTTCGGATCGGCGAGTGGGGTCGGGAGTTCTCGCTCGCGGATCTGAACTGGGTCGCGCATTCGGCGGAGGCCGGCGTTGCGCATTTTTCCGCGGCGCTGCGCCGCGTGCAGGACAACGCCGAGCTGCTGCGCATCTCCAAGTCCTACGCGCTTGCGGATCGCCCGTTCCTGTTGCGGATGCGCCTGATCCTGGAAAACGTGTCGGACGCGCCGCTGACTCCGACGTTGACGCAGGACGGCCCGATCGGCATCCACGACGACGACCCGACCTATGACATGCGGAAGCTGATGTGGGCGCGCTGGGTGGGCGGCGCTCTGCAGTTCAAGCACGCCTCGCGGTCGGAGCTGCTCAAGCAGATCAATGATCCACGGCGGCTGGACGCGGGCGGCGAGCGCCTGGCGTGGGCGGCGCTGCTCAACAAGTACTTCGGCGCGTTCATCCGCCCGCTGACCACGGCCCAACACGATCCCGTAGCGCGCGTCGTCGGCACGGTGGCGGCGCCGCAGGTCGCAGGGCTGGTGGAAGACGCGATCAGCCGTTTCGCGCTCGCGCCGCCGGCTGCGCTGGCGCCGGGCGCGTCGCTGGAAGTGAACTTCGAGATCTACATCGGACCGAAGGATGAGGACATCCTGCGCCGCAGCGATCCCGCTTTCGCCGACCGCGGGCAACTCGGGTTCGTCGCGGCCCGCGACGTGGATCAGAGCTGCTGCACGTTTCAACCGCTGCCGGGCGTGATGCTGTGGCTGCTGGAGACGTGCCACTTCTTCTCGCGCAACTATGGAATCGCGATCATCATGATCGTGCTGATCGTCCGCGGGCTGCTGCACCCGCTGGCCGTCTGGCAGCAGAAGAACATGTATCGCTCGCAGGAGGCGATGGCGCGGATTCAGCCGAAGATCGAGGCGCTCAAGGAAAAATACGCCAATGACCGCGTGCGGCTGAACCAGGAGATCATGCGCCTGTGGGGCGAGGAAAACGTCAACCCCGCGGCGATGCTCTTCACGATGGCGCCGCTCTTCCTGCAGTTGCCGATCCTGGTGGCGCTGTGGACGGCGCTCAGCAGCGACGTGAACCTGCGCAACGCGCCGTTCGACGGCTGGTGGATGGTCGATCTCTCCGCACCGGATGCGCTGCTGCGCTTCGGCGACGGCGGAGTTCACATCCCGCTGCTGTCGATGCTGACCGGGCCGATCCACTCGTTGAACCTGCTGCCCATCCTGATGGGTGTAACGATGTACCTGCAGCAGAAATACATGCCCAAGCCGGGTCAGTCGCAGGGCGCCGCGCAGCCTCCCAAGCCGACGACGCCGCGCAAGAGCGGCGGCATGACGCCCGAAGAGACGGCCCGCATGCAGCAGCAGATCGGCGTGATGATGTGCATCATGTTCCCGGTCATGTTCTACAACATGCCCTCCGGGTTGACGCTCTATTGGATGGCGACCAACATCTTCGGCATCGTCGAATCGCTCCGCATCCGCGCGCAGATCCGTGAGGAGAAGGAGCGCCGCGCCCGCGAAGGCCCGCCGCCGCCGTCCAAGCGCACCGGCTTCATGGCCCGCTTCTTCAAGTATGTCGCCGAGCAGGCGGAAGAACTGCAGAAGCAGGCCGACCAGGTCGCCGCCAAGTCCGGCGGACAACCGCCGGCGCGCAAGCCGCGGCGGAAATAGCCCGCGAATGGATCCAACCCCCGCAGCCCTCGCTCAACTTGCAGTCGCTGCCGCCCGCGCCGGCGGCGCGTGTGCGAAGCAGAGCTTCGGCGATCCGCTTTCCGTGCGACGAAAGACCGACGGCAGCGAATACACCCGCGCTGATCTCGATGCGCAGGCGGAGGTGATCCGCTGCATCCTCGCGTCGCGTCCGCACGACGCCATCCTGGCGGAGGAACAGCAGCCGGATGAACGGGCCGAACTGGGTTCGGCACGCTGCTGCTGGATCATCGACCCGATCGACGGCACGCGGAACTACATCCGCGGCGTGCCGCTGTACGCATGCAGCGTCGCGGCGTGCATGGACGGCGTGCCGGTGGCGGGCGCGATCTTCGCGCCGCAGTTCGACGTGCTGTACTCGGCGGCGCTGGGCGGGCCGTTGTGCGTCAATGGAGCGCCGAATGTGCCACAGGAGCGCAGCGGGCGCGCGAAGACGCCTTTGGTGGCGATCCCGAGCGCGGCGACGCCGCGGTTTCGTCCGTGGGTGGAGGGGCTGATCGATCGGGCCGTGCTGCGCAGCCTCGGCTCGACGGCGCTGCACCTGGCCTATGTCGCAAGCGGGGCGTATGACGCGGCGCTGTGCTCGGACAGCAAGCTGTGGGACATCGCCGCGGGAATCGTGCTGGTGGAGGCGGCCGGGGGCGTGGCGCGCGGGGCGGGGAACGGGCCGCTGGTTCCGCCGCGCCTTTCCGCGTATGCGAACGAGGACACGCCGTGCCTCGTGGCGCGCAGCGCAGAGCTGATGGGCGCATTGGGGTTGCAACCCGGGTAGGGCGGCCAAGCCGGGACAGTGGGGCGAGTTCAATCACCCTCAACGATCCGGCGGACCCGCCTCCGGAGCAGCGGCAGCACTGAGCTTTCGAACCACGGGTTGTTCCGCAGCCACATCTGGTTGCGCGGGGAGGGGTGTGGCAGCAGAATGCGAGCCGGAAGCAAGCGCGGCGCGAGGCGTACACCTTCGGTCAGCGACCTCGCCTCTGTCGCAACGTACCGATCGAAAGCGTAGCGTCCGACGAGGATGGTCAGCTCGGCGCGCTTCAGCTTTGCGAAAAGCCGCGGATGCCAGTGCCGGGCGCACTCCGGGCGCGGGGGCACATCTCCGGAGCGGGTTGAGCCGGGGTAACAGAACCCCATCGGCACCAGTGCTATCAGCGCGCGGTCGTAGAACTGTTTGTCGGACAATTCCAGCCACTGTCGCAGCCGTCGTCCGCTGGCGTCATTCCACGGCGTGCGGGTGTGGTGGGCGATGCGCCCGGGCGCCTGGCCGATGATCAGGATGCGCGCCGACGCGCTGGCCGCAAGTACGGGCCGCGGCTCGTAGGGCAGGTGGTCCTCACAGAGGCGACATGCGCGTATCTCGCGAAGCAGCGGGAGGGATCGGTCGTGGTTCCGGGGCATCAGTTCGGAACTCGGCGTGCGCGGCCGAGCGCCCCCGTTCCACAGCCCATCGGTTTTGGGTAACTCTCGTCGCATGGCCAATCGAGTGTACCGGGCGGACATCGGCCGAACATGCGGTAATGCCGGCGCGACATCGGGGGCTGGCGGCGAGCCAGCCGCGTTCGCACCGACCGAAGCCCGGCGGCAACAGCCACGGGGTGATGGCGGATGCCTTGCGGACGGCCTTGCCATAGAATTCGGCCATGGCAACTATCCGAAAGCCGTATGAGTGTCGCGTCCCCTACGAGGGTGCGCGCATCCACGCCGCCGCCGTGTACTGCTCCGACGGCCGCGTTGGCGAGCACTTCGACGAGTTTCTGCAACAGGGGCTGATGCTCCCGCGATACGACCGCGTCGCGCTGCCTGGCGGGCCGGCGTGCCTGGCAGGGCATCCGCAGGCGCATCTCGAGGAGCAGGGCGTTATCGACGAGTTGAAATTCCTGGTCGAAGCGCACGGGCTGAAGCGGGTTGTGCTGATCGCGCACCACAACTGCGCGTTCTACGCCGCTCGGCTGAACCTCGACGGGCGGCGGATGGAACTGGTGCAGCGGGCCGACCTGGTGCGCGCGACGGCGTTCGTGCAGCGCGTGACCGGGCTGGACGACATCAGCGCCTATTTCGCGCGGCTGGTGGAGGATCGCGTGATCTTCGAGCCGGTCGAGGTTTGAAACGGTCGGCCGCCACTGCTCCGAAATCGGGGGCTACGCCCCGCCGGTCTGATCCAGCACCTCCGGCACGCGGAAACAGCCGCGCTCCGGTTCCGGGGCGTTCGCCAGCGCTTCTGTCTGCGTCAATCCCGGCGTCGGCTCATCCGGCCGGAGTCGCGCCTCGGCGGTGACGGGGTGCAGCAGCGGCTCCACGCCGTCGGCGTCCACTTCGTCCAGTTGACGCACATACGCCAGAATTCGCCCCAGGTTGGCGGCGTGATCCGCGATTTGAGCGTCGGATAGCGCCAACCGCGCCAGCTTCGCGACCCGCCGCACCTGCTCCTCTGTGACAGCCGGATCGGTCGCGGCTGCCGAGCGATTGGTGTCTGTGGGGTCAGGGGTGGGGGACATCAGCCGCAATCCGCATCTGCCGCCGAAGAATGGAGCGCTGCCCGATTCCCGCGCCGCACGGCGACAATCGCGCTGGCAAGTCGGAAACTGCCTCACGCAGCCGGCGCGGCCCGGCGACCGGCTATTCCGTCGCCGCCGCCGCCTCGCCACGCAGCCGGCGCGGCGGCTTGACGATCAGGCCCATGCGAATGGCCTTGACGCTGACACGAACGCGGCAGACCCTGCCGTCAATCAGCGCCCGTACCTTCTGGACGTTGGATTTGAACTTCCGGCGGGTGATGCCGGTGGTCTTCTTGCCGACGCCGCCCAGGTACTTGGCCTTGCCGCGGGTGGTGATCTGGTTTCCGAACGTCGTCTTCTTGCCGAGGAAGTAGCACTCGCGCGCCATGGGTCACCTCAATCAACGCCGCGGCCGAAGCGGTCCGGGCAAAGGCTCCTAACGAATCGGGCATGATACGTTCCCGGGCCGGCGGCTGCAACAGGGGTGGACCGGCTTTGCGACCGCGCCGCGGGCGGTTTACACTGCCGCCGACCGCCCCGAAACCCCAGGCAGCGCCGCGGATGACCATTAACCTCCCGAACCAGATCACGATCGCCCGCCTGCTGCTGGCCATCGCGTTTTTCGGGATTCTGTCGTGGGCGGACGCCGCGCGGTTTGACCACCAGCGCGGGTTGCTTGCGGCGGCGTTCTGGGTCTTTCTGGTGGCGGCGCTGAGCGACGCCCTGGACGGCATCCTGGCGCGACGAATGGGGCAGGTGACGTCGTTCGGGCGGATCGTGGACCCGGTCGTGGACAAGGTGCTGGTCTGCGGGGCGTTCCTGTACCTGGCCAGCTTTCATTTTTATCACCCGGTTGAGCGCGTCAGCCTCTCCTACGTCGAACCGTGGATGGTGGTGCTGATCCTGACGCGCGAAATGCTCGTGTCGGCGCTTCGGGCGCACAGCGAAGCCCGCGGCGTCACGTTCGGCTCGGACTGGCTCGGCAAGATCAAGATGGTTGTGCAGTCGGCGACGGTCTGCACGGTGCTGGGCGTGCTGGCGTGGTTTCACGACCTTCCCAGCTTCATTTTGCTTGCCAAGTCCTGCGTGTGGGTGACGACGATTGTCACCGCGCTATCGGCGATCACTTACGTTCGGCGAAGTTGGAGCGCGCTCTTTTCTCGCGGCGCGCTGGCGAACCTGCCCGGCACTCCCCATTCGCCGGGCGCATCGTCCGCACAAACCCCACCTTCCGCGTCCAACACCCAGGCGCGAGCGTCCGGGCACGACGCCCCCGGCATCCGCGGAGCGGCCGTTTGAGCCGCCGGGGTGCCGATTTGCTTCGCACGGCCTGTGTCACCGTGCTGGGCAGCGGGTTTGCGCCGTTCGCGTCGGGAACGTGGGGTTCGCTCGCGGCAGCGGCAATGCTGATCGGCGCTGTCGCGATGGTGCGGGGCGGTGGCGGTGGGGACGGTGCGGTGCAGGTCGTGATCGCGGTGGGCGTGCTGGCGGCGTGCTGGGCGTCAGTCGCCTTCGGGCCGTGGGCGGTGGCGCGGTTCGGGCGAAAAGACCCCAAGCCATTCGTGCTGGATGAGTTTGCCGGACAATGGCTGGCGATGCTGGCACTGCCGGGCGCGGCGTTGTTGAGCGTCGGCTGGCTGACGCAACTTGGGTTCCAATTCGTGCTGTTTCGTGCCCTGGACGTGTGGAAACCCGCTCCTGGGCGACAATTGGAGCGATTGCCGCACGGCTGGGGCATTTTGCTCGATGACCTGTCCTCGGCGGTTTATGCCAACTTGATCGCGCAGGCCGCTTGGCGTGTGCCGGCGCTTTCGACGTGGCTTGCGCAGAACAGCCAGCCGATCTACCCGTAGTCGGAGCGGGGCTTGGACACGATTCGCGCGTTGATCCTGGGCGTCGTCGAGGGGCTAACCGAGTTTCTGCCCATCTCGAGCACCGGCCACCTGATCATTGTGGGCGATCTGCTGGGCGTGCGGGCGGATGAGGCGCCGTGGTCGCTGTTGCTGTGGGTGAGTCAGCTTGCCGCGATTCTGGCGGTGATTGTGCTTTTTGGCGGCGATCTGCGCCGGCGCATATTTCAACCCACGGCCGGGGGATGGAAGCGACATCTGCTGACCAAGCTGGCCGTCGCGATGCTGCCGACGGTCGTGCTGGCGCTGTTGTTCAAGAAACTGCTCGACCCGCTGGAAACGCCGGTGCCGACGGCGATTGCGCTAATCGCCGGTGCGCTGGTGATGGAGTGGATCGATCGCCGCTATCGGCGCGATGCGCCCATGGACCTGGACGATATCACGCTGCGCCAGGCGTTCTGGATCGGGGCGATTCAGGCGCTGAGCATGGTGCCGGGGGTGTCGCGGGCGGGGGCGACGATCATGGGCGGAATGGTGCTGGGGCTGACGCCGCGGGTGGCGGCGCAGTTCTCGTTCTACCTGGCAATTCCGACGATGTTGGGGGCGGCCGGCAAGACGCTGGCGGATCATTCGCTGGAGATGACGAGCCAACAGGCAGCGCTTCTGCTGGTCGGCTGTGCAACGGCGTTCACAACAGCGCTGCTCGTCGTCGCGGGGTTCCTGGAATTCGTGAAGCGCTACCGCTTCACCGCGTTTGCGGTCTATCGGGTGGTGCTCGGCGTGGCGGTGCTGATCTGGGCGTGGCGAGGGTGAGCGGCGTGGGTGACAACGTAGCGATGGCCGATCCAGTCCGGACCCGCGCCGGAATCTTGCAGGCGGCTGACCAGCAACCCGCCGCGCGCGTGAATCCAGCGCTGGACTTCCTGCGGCGGGGTACCCCACATCTCCATGCGCGGCTGCCAGTCGTCGCCGATTGCGTTCTCATCGCGTTCCGCGTGCCCGCTCGGCGTGGCGGTCTTTGCGGTCGGCGGCGCGGAACGAGACGCTGAGACGGGGCTGGCCGCGCGCCGTTCGGGCAATTGAAAACAAATCACGCCCGCGGGCGACAATACGCGCAAGAACTCGCCGATGTAGGCGCGCGCGAAGCGCGGCTCCATGTGCTGCAACACGATGTTGCTATAGATCAGGCCAAACTCGGAATCCGGCAGGCATGCGAGGTCGTCGCGTTCGTTCTGAACGTACCGCACGCGCGTGCCGTAGCGGTTCGCGGCGCGGGCTCGGTCGATCATGCTGGCGGCGATGTCCACGCCGACGACCCGCTCAAAATGCCCGGCCAGCGCCTGCGAGAGCCGGCCGACGCCGCAGCCGAAGTCCAGCGCGGCGCCTCGCGGCGGCGGCAGTCCGAGTTCATCCAGCGTGCGGAGCAGTTCGGTGATTTCGCGTTGGCCGGTCTGGAAGAACGCGGCCGGATCCCAGCGGTTTCCGCGCGTGCCTGGCGCGGTGAGGATGGCCCACAGCGGGTCGGACCGCCCGAAGGCGTCCCAGTGCCGGGCCAGTTCCGCCAGTTCCATGCCCTCCCTATCGGTCCGGGCGAGTCACTGGAATCAACCAGGCAGACCGGCAGCCAGTTCGCGAACGGCGGCTTCGATTCGCCCGGCGAGCGCCGGGCCGCGTTCGCGGTGCGCCGCAGCCTCATTCAGCCGCCGAACAATGGCGCTGCCGACGATCGCCCCGTCCGCCACGCGACAGACCTCGCGGACGTGCTCGGGTCGCGATACGCCGAAGCCGATGCAAACGGCTTTCGCACCGGCACTGCGGAGCCGCTGCACGCTGACGGGCAGATCGGGCGGCAGGCCGGAGCGCTCCCCGGTGATGCCGGCGACGGACTGCAGATACACGAATGGGTCGGATGCTGCGGCGATGCGGGCGAGGCGGTCCGGCTCGGTGGTTGGCGCGGCGATGAAAATGGTGCTCAGGCCGCAGGCGCGGGTTGCGGCCAGCAGCTCATCGGCCTCTTCGATAGCGAGGTCCGGCGCGAGGACGCCGCTGATGCCGGCTGCGGCGAACTGCTCGACGAACGCACTGACGCCGCGGCGATGCACAATCGAGTAGCTGACCATCGCCAGCAGCGGCACCGTGATCCGACCGCGCGCGGCGCGCAGCGCGTCCAGCAACGAGGTCACTCGAAACCCGGAATTGATCGCCCGGGCAAAAGACGCCTGAATCACCGGGCCGTCCGCAATCGGGTCGGAGAAGGGGATACCCAGCTCGACACAGGCGCAGGAATCCGCGGGGATGCGGGTGAGAATCTCGACCGTGCTGTCGCAATCGGGGTCGCCGGCCGTGATGAACGGCAGCAGGGCCCGCTCACCACGCTTGATGCGACGGGCAAATTCTGCCTGCAGCGCGTTCATCCGCACTCCGTTCGGACCCTCGTGGCCGCGTGGCGCCGTTGCCCGCGAGCGCTTCCGGCATCGCCAACCCGCGGCGCGTGCGGGCCGATCCGGCCGATCATAAGATAGCTCACCCGCGGCGCCGGCGTTGGCCGCAGCGACCGCGAAGACACGATCCGAGGCACCCGGCGTACACCATGCGCATCCGCGAACTGCTCTCCACCGGCCGCCCCAGCATCTCCTTTGAGTTCTTTCCGCCGAAGGACGAGGCCGGCATCGAGGCGCTCAAGACCACGATCGCGTCGTTGCGCGAGCTGCGGCCGACGTATGTATCGGTCACTTACGGCGCGGGCGGCAGCACCCGCGACCGCACCATCGACCTGGTAGGGCAGATCCGGCGCGAGTTCGGGATCGAGGCGATGGCGCACCTGACGTGCGTCGGCTCCTCGAAAGAGGAGTTGCGCGGCGTGCTGGCGCGGCTGGCGGCCTGCGGGGTGGAGAACGTGCTGGCGTTGCGCGGGGATCCGCCGAAGGGGGATGCGACCTTCACGCCGCACCCGGAGGGATTTCGCTACGCCAGCGAGCTGGCAGGGTTTGTCCGCTCGGGATACCGCTTCTGCCTGGCGGGGGCGTGCTACCCTGAGAAGCACGTCGAGGCGTCGAGTTTTGACGCGGACCTGGACCACCTGCGGCGGAAGGTGGACGCCGGCTGTGAATTCCTGATCACGCAGCTCTTTTTTGACAACCAGCGCTACTTCGACTTCGTAGCGCGGGCGCGCGCGGCGGGGATCGGCGTACCGATCATTCCCGGCATCATGCCGATCACGAACGTGGCACAGGTGGAGCGCTTCACGCAGATGTGCGGGGCGTCGATCCCGGAGTTGCTGCTTCGCGAGCTGCGCGGGCTGGCGGGGGATCCCGCGGCGGTGACGGCGCAGGGGGTGGCGCACGCGACGGCCCAATGCCTGGAACTGCTGCAGCGTGGCGCGCCCGGGATTCACTTCTACACGTTGAACAAGTCGCCCTCGGCACGGACGATCCTGACGGCCATCCGCACGGTGTACCCGCCGGCGCGGACGCCCGCCGGCTCGTGGGATTAGCGCGGCGGCGCGCGGGCACTTTTCGCTCCGCCGGCGCGGCGGTACGCTGCGCGGCATGATCCTTCAGGATGAAGCCGGGCTGCGGCGGACGCTGGAAACGATGGCGGACGAGATCGCGCGGGCGGCGCCGCCTGGCGCGCCGGTCGGCATCGTCGGAATCCGGCGTCGCGGCGAGGTGCTGGCGCGGCGGCTGCGGGCGATGCTCGAAGCGCGGGGGGTGGCGCTGCATCACGGGGCGCTGGACATCACGCTGTACCGCGACGATCTCTCGACGATTGGCCCCAATGCGATGCTGCGGGGGACGGAGATCGCCTTCGATGTTCGCGATCACTGGATCGTGCTGGTGGATGACGTGCTGTACACCGGACGGAGCGTGCGGGCGGCGCTGGACGCGCTTGTCGACCTGGGACGGCCGCGGGCCATCCGGCTCGCCGTGCTGGTCGATCGCGGCTGGCGCGAGCTGCCGATTCACGCCGATTTCGTCGGTCTGAAGGTGGAGACGACTGCGCACCAGATCATCAAGGTGAAGGTGCACGAGGTGGACGGGGAGGACGGGATCGAGTGCGTCGAATCCGAGTAGCGCCGGGGGGCAGAGGCATCGCATGACGATCACCGAGACGCAGCGGCCGGTCTGGATGCGGCGGCACTTGCTGCAGATGGACGACCTGGCGCGCGAGGAAATCGAGCACATTCTCGACACGGCCGAGGGCTTCAAGGAGGTCTCCACCCGCAGCGTCAAGAAGGTGCCGGCGCTGCGCGGGCGGGTGGTCGTGACGATGTTTTTCGAGGAGAGCACGCGCACGCGGATGAGCTTCGAGCTGGCGGCCCAGCGCCTGGGGGCCGACGTGATCGACCTGCAGGAGCGGATGTCCTCGACCAAAAAGGGCGAGTCGCTGATCGACACAGCCCGCAACATCGAGGCCATGGGGGTGGACGTCATGGTGCTGCGGCACCCGGCAGCCGGATCTGCGACGCACCTTTCGCAGTCCGTCGGCTGCTGCGTGGTGAATGCCGGCGACGGCCAGCACGCCCACCCGACGCAAGCGCTGCTCGACCTGTTCACACTGCGCGAATCGAAGGGGCGGATCGACGGTCTGAAGGTCGCGATCGTGGGTGATGTGGCCCACTCGCGCGTGGCGCGATCGAATCTGCGCGGGTTGCTGAAGCTCGGGGCGGAGGTCACGCTGGTCGGCCCGCCCACGCTGGTGCCGCGCGCGTTCGAGGCGCTCGGCGCGCGGGTGTGTCACGACTTCGACGCGGTGCTGGGCGAATTCGACGTGATCAACATGCTGCGCGTGCAGAACGAGCGGATCGAAAGCAGCGTGTTTCCAAGCGTCCGTGAGTACGTGCAGTTCTTCGGCATGAACGCCGAGCGGCTGCGGCGCTGCCGGCCGGACGTCCTCATCATGCACCCCGGGCCGGTGAACCGGGGAATCGAGCTGGCCGCCGACGTGGCCGACGGGCCGAATTCGAGCATCCTGCGGCAGGTCACGAACGGGCTGGCCGTGCGGATGGCCGTGCTGTTTCTCGTCAACCAGGCCGCCACCGGCCACGCCGCATGAGCCGCGCGGGCGTGCGAACGGGGCTTTGGATCACCGGGGTCGCGGCGTTGATCGCGCTGGTCGGCGGGGTGCTGATGTGGCCGATGATCGCCGACGCGGTGCGCAACCGGCGGGCGGCGAACCTGCTGGCGAGCGAACAGGCGGACGATCGCGTGCGCGGGGCGTGGATGCTGCTGCCCAGCGCGGCGCGCGAGCACTTCGTGGATCTGCGCGATCGGCTGCTGCGGGGGAGTGAAGCGGATGATCGCTGTCGGGAGGCATATGTCTACGCGCTGGGTCGCAGCGGGATATCCGACGCGCTCGGGATCCTGACGGCCATTCGTGAACGGGATGAGTCGCCACGGGTGCGCGGGGCGGCGCTTTACGCGATTGCGCGGCTGGATCGCACGATGGGGAGGGCGCAGGTCCGGCGGACCTCGCTGGAACTCTCAGAGCGGCCGAACGGCGGCGACCCGTGGGAGCGGCTGGGGTTGCTCCAAGCGCGGATCGCGCTGAACGACCTGCGGGGAATGGAGGCGGCGTTCGTCGCGGCGCGCTCCGCGGACGAGGAGCTGCGGCTGGCGGGATCCCGGTTGCTGACGCGCGTGGTCCGGCCGCTGCTGGAGATCGGCGGCGCCTGGCCGATCGAGGCGGCGAAGGCAGCGCAGCGCGCGAGCGCCCGGCGCGACGGGGCGGATGAGGACGATGAGGCGGAAGCATGGCCGATCGCGCTGGTGGACGAGGTGCAGCGGCGTTGCCGGGGGCTGGATCTGCAGAGTGTCTATGACGCATCGACGCCTCACGCCCGCGCGGCGGAGCGGGTGCATCGCGACGTGCGACGGCTCACAAGTGCGCGCGAGCGAATTCGGCGTTTTCTGTTCCGGGATTGAGTTCCGCTGTTGATGGGTCGCGCGAACGCGGACCTGCACCATCGCGCTGCGCTGGCGTGTGAGCGGGGTGCTGAGCAGAGCGAAGCCCAGCAAATCCGCCCGGCGGCTCGAAAGCCCCGACGCGTTTCGAAGTTTCCGGACATCGCCTCACGGCGAACGATCAATAATTCCGGTCACAGAAAGCACCACACCCCGGCAACCCCCAGCGCGGCAATCACCAGAAACGCCACCCCGACCCAGCCGCGCCCCGTCCGCTTGATCCCGGTCCCGGGCGTCACCCATGCCCCGCAGCGTCCGCAGCGCTCCGCGCCTTCCCAGATCATCGCCCCGCAGCGCGGGCAGGGCAGCGTGTCCTCGGAGTCATCGTCGCCCGACATATCTTCCGGCTGGGGATCTTCCGGGTCGTCATAGCCGAAATCCTGGTCGTCATCGTCCTGATGCCGCCGTCCGGCAGGGGGTCGCGTCATCGCTGTGGCTCCCACGCTCGCTACTTGATGATCGGCAGCATCGCCCGGAACAACTCGGTCCCCGCCCGCTCCGCCAGCCGGTAGAGCGCTGCCTCGACCGTGGTCACCAGCAGCCCCATCGCCCGCATGCCGTCCAGCGCAACGGCGTGATCGATCGCCCGCCTTGAACTGACCGCGTCGGCGAGAAGCACCGGCCGCAGCCCGGCATCATGGAGATCGCAGGCCGTCTGCTGCACGCACACATGTGTTTCGATCCCCACGATCAGCACCGTCTCACGACTGTTACCACGCAGATGCTCGACCAGCATCGGATCGCGCCCGGCGCTGAACGTCATCTTGTGCAGGACCGGCGAGCCGCCGGCCGCGTCGAGGACCCGTCCGTCGGTATGTCCGAGTCCCTGCGGGTATTGCTCACACAGCGTCCGTGGCAGACCCATCAGTTGCGCCCCGCGCAGCAGCCGCACGGTCTGCGACACTACGCGCTCATGCTCGTCAATGTGCGGCAAAAGGCGCTCCTGCACGTCCACGACGAGCAGTTGCGACCGCTGGATGGACAGGTCGAAAATAGGCATGGGGCAGCCGCGCTAGAGCACGAACCGCATCAGCACCGCGATCAGTATCACCAGCACCGTCGCGATGCCCAGCACCAGACCGATCGGATTCGACACTTCCATATTGGTTGCCCCTTGCCGGACGGCCGGCCGCGAGTCGCGCCCCGACTACGCTTACAGCAGCAGTTGCGCCAGCAGGATCACGATCACGAGAATCCCTGCCAGAAACCCAAGTCCTGACAGCAGTGAGTTTTCCACGCGACGGTCTCCCAGGTCGGGGCGCTCCGCCGTCGGTACTTCGTCCGCGGGAGCGGCGACCGACGAACAGCGACGGGGCGCGCCTGGCAGAGTCAATCCGCAAAGCGCGCCCCGCCGACAGCGGATGATTTCCGCTTCAGGTTCTCAGCCGCCGAACAGAAACTGGAACGCGAGCACCAGCACAATGCCGAGCAGGATGATGCCGCCGATCCCAAGGCCGCCGAGCGAGTCAAGCAGGTTCATTCTGAACACTCCGATCCAATACCCACAGCGGACCCGCCGCGTTGGCGGATCCCGACCGCTGTTATGCGGAAACGATGAACCCCGGCGGTTCACCTGTCAATATCCCCGGTTCGAAAAATGCGCGCCCGGCCCGAGTGCGACCGCTTGCTCCAGCCAGCCGTGCGGACGGTTATGCTGCAGCGCTCAGACGTATCGTCCGTCATGCAGGACCAGCAGGCGCAGTGGCGAGAAAGCGAATGGATAGACCCGATGTGAAAAGCCCACCACCGCGCGTCGGCGCCCCCCCCCCGCGAGAATCACACGCGGCGCGCACCTCGCGACACTCCTCGCGCTCGCATCGCTCGCCCTGGTCTGGCTGACGCGCTGGGTCAGCCAGGACGCCTTCATCTCGCTGCGCTACGTCGAAAATTTCTGGGCCGGCGACGGGCTCGTCTTCAACGTTGGGCAGCGCGTGCAGGGCTTTACCCATCCGCTCTGGATGCTGCTGCTGCTTGCCGCGCCTCCCGAGTGGGCGGTGGTGCATTCCATCAATCTCGGCCTGCTCTGCACGGCCGGCGCGATTGTTGCGGCAATGTGGCTGTTTTCCGCCTGCGAGCGCCCGCTGCTCGGAATGAGCACCTTCTGCCTCGGGTTCTTCTCCTCGCGCAGCGCGCTGGAGTGGAGCACCAGCGGTCTCGAAAACAGTCTGAGTCACGCCAGCATCGCACTACTGATCGCATTGGTGCTGCGCCCCGATGCGCTGCCGCGCCGCCAGTGGTGGTTTGCGCTCGCCTTCGGCGCTTTGCTGCTCAATCGCGTCGATCAGCTCTTGCTGGCCCTGCCGCTGGTCGGCCTCGCCGCCTGGCGCGCCCTGCGCACAAGTCCCGGCGGCCTGCGCGGCACGGTCGCATTCTGTCGCATCATCGCCATTGGCATGCTGCCGCTGATCGCCTGGCTGGCGTTCGCCGCCTTCTATTACGGCTTTCCGCTGCCGAATACGAGTTATGCAAAGCTCGGCGGTGCGACCCGTGCCGATGCGCTGCTCGCCGGGCTGCTCTATTTGCGCGATTTCGCCCGCTATGAGCCGTTTCACGCCGGAGTGATCGCAATCGCGCTGTTCATTCCCTGGATCGCGCGCCTCGATCCGCCGCGCCGCGCCGCGGCCGCCTGCGTCGCGCTGGGAATCCTGCTGCAACTGGGCTACGTGCTGGGCGTCGGCGGGGATTACATGCGCGGCCGATTCCTGACGAGCAGCCTGTTCGCCTCCGCGCTGCTGATCGGCTTCGTACTGGCGGCGGCGCGGTCGCGCGTTCCGATCGGAGCGGGCGGGCGGGCGGATTCCGGGTCGGCAGGCGCCGTACCGATGGATGGCCGGTCGGACACCGACGACGGAACGTTGCACGCGCGTGCGGCGGGTTGGCGGCGGCTGGCGCCGATGGGCGCACGTTGACGCGCAGCGCCATGAACGCCGGCTATCGCAACCTGTCGCCGTTTGTGCGGTTCAATGAGCGTTTTGCCGCTGATCGCCGCCCGGATGCGTTGTATGCCGTGAGATACACCAATCTGGGGGACGACACCTTTGGCATGGGTCCGCGCCTTCGCGGCGTCTGTTGGTGCCGAGCTACGCGAGGCCCAGCGCCACAGACATCCGTCATGCCCGCGTTCGCGGGAATGACGAGAAGGGCGGTAAATCTGATTCGCGCGGTGAGCGGGGGTGAAAAGCAACGACATCGGGCGGAAGCCCGGGAGCCACGGGAAAGCCCGGCACCGGTGCAAGGCTCGTAGCCGTAGCAGGCGACCGCGCGTCATCCGTACCGGGCACTATTTCGAAGCGCCAATGCCGCGAGCAAGAGCAGCGCCAGCGCCGTCGGCTCGGGCACGACGATCGCGTCTGCAAGCGGGCTGCCCTGAAAAAAGCTCGCACCGGTCAATCCGGCGTCTTCGTCGCCGACACCGAAGTAAACCGGCTCCGGCGGACCGGTGCCGCGCGAGATCGTGCCTTCGCCCACTTCCAGTCGAAGCTCTCCGCGCGTACTTCCCGCGAGAAGTTGCACATCGATAAAGCCCAGCAGCGTGGCGCGCGGCAGCACGCGACTGTCGAGCAGGCTCACCTCGGATTGCAGGTCAAACCATTGCGCCGCGATGGCGTTTGTGACGCCCGACGAACCGGATGTCGTGAACAGCGAGACGCGGCGCAGCGCCCCGTCGTTGCCGATGTCGCCCGGCTCGATGTTTCTCCAACGGCGATAGGCGATTGTGCCGAAGTCCGGGTCGCGCTCGATCCAGTTGTAGAAGCGGCTGTCCGTCAGCGTCGCACCGGTCGGCACGATGTCGAAGCTGACCGCGGACCACTGTTGCGTGGCCGGGGTTCCGAGCATTTCCGCCCACAGGTACAGCCGGCTGCGGTCGGGCACGACCGGGTTTTCGCGGGCTACCGGAAGGCCCGCCAGCGCCACCGGATGACCCTCCACGGCCCCGAACGGCGAGAAAAACAGGCGCAACGCGGCCGCTGAGGCGTCCGCTGGAGCGAGGGAGAGCAGGAGCGCTGCCGCCGTCGCGCCGGAAACAATCGCCGGAGTGCGGCAGCGAGAGGTGTTCCGCATGCGGACGGCCGGCGCGTGTGCCCGCCCACGGCGTGCACGTCCGAAGAGCAGCAGTGCAATCCCAAAGCACAGGGCGGTGGAAGGCTCGGGGTTGATGACCGCATCCGGCAGCGGGCTGGACTGGATGAAGCTCGCGCCGGTCAGGCCGGCATCCTCGTCGCCGACGCCGAGGTAGATCGGCTCACCGATTGGAGACCCGCTTCGGACGATGCCTCGGTCATTGACCCAGAGGTAAACGTTCGCGCTGGATTCACCAGGATTCAGGGCGAAGTCATAGGCGCCGAGCAGCACTGCGCCGGGGAGAGTGCGCGAGCCGAGCCAGTAGAACTCCGAGTGGCGGTCGAGCAGCGAAGCCTCGAGCCAGTTGCTGACCCCGTGTCCGGTGGTAACCGCCGTCACATTGACTCGCCGGACGCTGCCGTCCGCCTCGATGATCGGGTTTCGCGCACCCTGCCATCGGCGAAACAGCACTTCGCCGGTTCCGACCTCGATGTTCGAATAGTTGTAGTTGTGCGCCGCGGTTGCCCGTCCGCCATCGATTGTGATGTCCACGCCGATGCCGTTCCATCGCTGAAGCGCGGGGGCGTCGAGCATCTCCGCCCAGAGGTATAACCGTTGTCCGTCGCCGACGATCGGATTCGTTCGCGGCACGGGCAAGAGCGCGGGGTTCAGGTCCTCCAGCTCGCCCGCACCGGTCGGGGAGAAGAACAGCCGAAGGGCGGCCGACGCGGGCGGGATCGACGCGGTGAACAACAGGGCGATGGCGAGAGCGGGGGCGCAGCGGGTCATCGATATCCTCCCTGGGACGGCAGTGATGCCCGACCGGTTCACGCTGGAGCCCGTGGCGACTCCATGCATCCGACCCGGTAGGTTCCGGACAACGATTGGATCGGCCGGAAATGGTCGTGAGATTCGCCAGTTGCCCGAATCCCGGCGGTCAGGGCGACCAATGTCGCAGGAGAGCGTCCGATCTCGCGTATTGCCGGGTTTTGCGCCGCCGCCGCAATCGGCACGGGCGCAGCGACGGAGCGCCATCCATGAAGATTCTGTTTGCTTCCGGGTGTATCCGGGGTTACACTCCAGAGGACTGGAGCTCCGCCAATGCGCAGGGGTGGTTCCACCGTCGGTCAGTCCGGGCACGCCGTCGCGCCGGTCGTGCGCGCGCCGGCATCGCCCGCCGACCTGCTGGCGGACCTCGACACGCAACTCATGCTGCAAGTGCGCCGCGGGGATCGCGAGGCGGCCGGGCAGCTCATCCGTCGGAATTACGAGCGCGTCAGCCGTTACATCGGCCGCGTCGTGCGCGACGCGCGCGCGGTCGAGGATCTGACTCAGGAAGTGTTCGCGTCCGTGCTGAGTCACGCGGCCGGATATGAGCCGACGGCCCGCTTCACCACATGGGTCTATCGCGTCGCGACGAACACGGCACTGAAGTTCGTGCAATCCCGCTATGAGCGCAGCCGCGATCGTTCCGGCGAGTCGCGTCTGGCCGATACGGCCGACCGCGTGGACACGCCCGATGCGCGCCTGACGGTGGATGAACTGAAGACGCGGGTACAGCGCGCCATTGGCGAGCTTCCCCCCAATCAACGGGCTGCCGCGATTCTGTTCGAGTGCGAGGGGCTTTCGTACGAACAGATTGCCGGTGTGCTGAGCGTGTCCGAGGACGGCGTCCGAGCGCTGCTTCAGCGCGCCCGGGCGACTCTCCGCGAGCAACTGAGCGACTTGCTCGAATAGCCCCGACTCCTCCTCCACCGCGGGCTATACTGTTCACTACCACATCGACCTCGCCGCCGCCGTCGAACTTTTCGATTGCGCGCGCCGAATCTGATCGTCGGAGCGCCGTCCGTGCAGCATCTCGACGTCGAGACCGCCCGTCGCATCGCGCGCGGGGATTCCGCGGTCGATGACGCCATGTGGGGAAAGCATCTGGCGACTTGTGCGGACTGCCGCGAACTGGTCGCGCGGGAGCGAAGCTGGATCCGGCTGGTCAACCTGCCCGATCAGCCAACGACCGCCCCAGGTGGCGCGGAGCGGCTGATAGGCCAGTTGGAGGAGCTTGCTCCGCCGCGCGCGACGCTCACGGAAACGGTGTTGTGGCGGATTGGTCCTTTGATCGTGACGGCGGCGTCGCTGTTTCTGCTGGTGCGCGTGCATGCGCCCTCGCGCGGCGCGGACCGGGAGGAATCGCTCGCCCGACAGACGGGCGCGAGCGTCGTGGTGGTTCGCCGGGTGGCGAGCCAGGCCGTCGCGCTCGACGCCCTGCGCACCGATCCGTGGCTGGCGGTCGAGTACGACTTGCTGCGGGCGCTGGCGGATCAACTGGCGGTTCGCGACGGCGCGGACACGGGGTTGAGGCACGAGTCGGCCGATGACTCGGCGCACTCCGCCGAGAGCGCAGCCGGGGGGACGCCATGATGCCGGCGAGCGCGCGATCGCGGGCCATCGTGTTGACGCTGCTGGCGAATGCGGCGGCGTGGACGGTCGCGCCTTGGCTGCTTCGCGATCGGGGCGACACGGCTGACGCGCTATCGGATAGTGCGGCGGAGGTTGAGCGGTTCTCCGCGCACCTTCGCATCTGGAACGAGCTGCAGGCGCGGGAGGATGCGGCGGCAGTTCTGAACCGGGCCGCCGCGTTCGCACAGCTTGAGCCGGAAAAGCGCAACGCGCTGCGCAAGTTGCAGGAGATCGTGGAGTCGGTGATGCGCGAGGCGACGCCGGCGCGGCGCTCGTACCTGCTGAAATTGCCGCCCGCGGCGCGGGCGGTCGAGGTTGGTCGCGAATTGCAGGAGCGCCATCCCGACAAGTTGGCTCAGGCGCTCATGCTCTTTCGTCCAATGCGCTGACGGGGCGGCCCGACGGCTACGGCCGATGAGGCCCGTGTAGCGCTGGCGGGCTGACCGGGGGTTCGATCGTCACGGATTCGACTGCGGTTAACCGGGTGTGGTCGTCGCGGATCGTCACTTCGCACTCGACAACGACTGGATTCGCGCCGGGCTGATCCGTGCGATCCGGGGCGCCTGGCTTGCTCAAGATCACCGACGCAGCGGTCGCGGGAATAGCGGCATTGGAAGGCTCGAGGGGCGTCCAATCGCTGGATTCACCGTCGGCCAAGCCGGGCACTCGCAAGCGGACGCGCGCCTCGATCCGCAGCGGGTTCGCGTCGGGGCGGATGGGGTGATGAAACAACGTGACCAATACGCGCTGCTGGTCCGCGCTCGCATGGTGAGGTTCCGCTGAGCCTGTGGGCACGCCTTGCACGCTGAAGCCAACGCCCGCCAGGCGCGAGATCAGCTTGATCCGCCGCCCGTCGGGCAGCGGTGCGCGGAGAATCTCGCGGACAAGGTCGGGCGATTCCGCCGCTTCCAGCGCCGCGCGAACGGCAGCGACGTCGCGGGCGCTGTTTGCGGGGACAGGCTCGGCCTGTTGTGTGTTCGACCCAACCGGCCGCCCGGCCGGCGATTCCGTGTCGAATCGAGCGAGCGCTTCCCGGAGCAACAGGGCCTGCCGCAGCGTCGGACCGGTATTGCCGATCTCGCGCGCAGCGTCATCGAGAATCGCCAGCCGACCGCGCAGACCCGCGTCCATCGCGCGCTGCAGCTCAGCGAACTCCATCGTGACCGCCTCAACCCGCATCGGTTCGCGCCGACGCTGTGCGCCGACTCGAATGACGGGGCAGAGTGCGTCGGCGTCGAACCACCAGCCGCCCGAATCCGCGGACCGTCCGTGCTGAACCGGCGTTCCGTTGAGCAAGACGCTTTGAAACGGCGGCGAGTTGTGAAGGCGCAGCTCCAACTCGCGATGCGCCGGCAATCCGCCCACGTCGCCCTCAGCCGGGTCGATCGTCAGGACGCGCCGCGAGCCGGAGCGCTCATGCGAAATTCGCGTCCATGCGAATCGGCCGTTCCGGTACGCCTGCGTCCGCCCGTCATCCTCATAAATCCGCGTTTCGCCGCTGTCGCCGCCATAGACGTGCAACACGAGGCGCGGGCTGGCGTGACGGTCGTGCTGGGTTGATTCCGCGGTGTGGTCGCTGTCTGCATGCGCCGCGATGATCGCTCCTTCGCGCACCCAGATCGGCAGTTCATCCGGCTGTGCGAGGCCCCGCACCTCGGCCGGGCCGGTCCGGCGCTCGCCGGTTCGGCGGTTAATCCAGCCGCCTTCCGCGAGCCACACCCGCGTCAGCGACCCGCCGCTGATTGCCTGCGGCGGATCGCATACCGGTGCGACCAGCAGGTCATCGCTGAGCATGAACTGCGCCGGCCGGGCGTACGCCTCGTCGAGGTACCGCCAGCGGATGTACATCGGCCGCCAGATCGGCAGGCCCTCGTCATGGGCCCGACGAGCCGCGCTATACGTCGTCGGGGCCAGCTCGCGGCGCAGCGCCGCAACCTCCGAAAACCGGCCGAATGCGGGATTCCGCGCCAGAAGAGGCGCCAGCGCGGCAGCCTGCGCCTGGCGGCGCAAGAGCACGCCGTCCGCCACGGGTTCATCGCCAAGCGCAACCAGCACGAGCGGCGCGGCGACGTTTCCCGATTGGGCGATGCTCGCCACACAGGCTGGCAGATCGGACCAGCTCGATCCCAGGGACACGGTCGGCACGGACGGAATGGTGCGGTCATTCGGGTCGGTCGCTTCCGCCCGCGGAGTCGTTGGCCCCGTCGATCGGATGGCCTCGAAGGGCGGCAGCGGCGGTCGGCCGGTGAGGGCTGTGAAATCGCGCAGTGCGCGTGCGTGGTCGTCACCGTGCGAGAAAATGTACCAATCGAGTGCACCCGGCACGCGCTGTGGCGGGTTCGCATCCTTTGCGTCTGGCAACAACGGCGTGGCGGAGTCATCGACCAGCGCCCAGCCGCTGCGGGACAGCGGGCCGCCGAGACTGCGCTCGTCGCGGACGTCGGGCGTCCACCAGAACCCGGCGCCGTCGGAGACGACCCGGGCGGTGAGGTCCAGGCGGGTGAACCGGCCGTCCGGCTCGCGAAATCGAATCAGCAGGTCGCTGGCGCGGACGTGTGTGAATCCCTCGCGCGAGACCACCTGGAACCACGGCACGGGCATCCGGCGGTTGCGAAACCTTGTCGATGCCCGGTCTTCAAAGACGCCGGTGGGGGAGTATTCGAGGCGCATGACCGCGTCCGAGAGGACGGTGAAGCGCGCGCTGCCGCGGATGATGACGGCTGCGGGGTCTGCGACCGGGTCGAGCGCCGCAGGGCCGCGCGGAGCGCCGGTGTCAGCTTGCGCCGACGCGAGCACCCCGAGCGCGGCCGTGACGGTCAGCGCGAGCAGAAGGCGGGAGGCGCGACCGGTCACGCTAGCGTCGAGCGCTTCCCGCGCGATCGATCGGTCGGCGCGCGCCGGCCTCATGTGGCGGCGCTTTCGGCGCGGTCAGGCGGCGAGAGTGCCGCAGGCAGGTTCGCGGGACCGCCTGATTCGAACATGGACATCGTTGGCTCGGTAGTGGGCCGCGTTCGCCGCTTCCCGACCACGGATGCGGCGGGCTTGTCCTTCAGCTTTCGCCCGTTGGCCGTGGAAGGCGCACTGCGAAGCGGGTCCGGGTCACCGATGAGCGGGTCGCCGACGTTCGTCTTTGACAGGCGATCGCGGACGCGCGCGGCGTAGTTTTCGGACAATTCAAACGTGACAAACTGTCGGCCGAGCTTTTTGGCGACGACGGCGGTGGTGCCGCTGCCCGCGAAGGGATCGAGCACCAGGTCATCGGGGTTGGAGCAGGCGCGGATGATCCGGCCGAGCAACTGCTCCGGCATCTGGCAGCCATGCCAGCCGGCGCGCTGCTCGAAGGTGCCGCAGACGCGCGGAAAGTACCAGGTGTCCTCTTCGGCGGTGAAGGAATCGGGGATGTCCTGCGGGCGGAGGACCCAGGTATCGTCCGGCATGCGGCCGCGCGCATCGGCCCGCTTGTCGCCGTAGACGAGTTGCCGGGCCGAGGGCACGCGGATTTCGTCGGCGTTGAAGGTGAAGTGTTTGCGGTCTTTCACGAAGTGGAAAAGGTGCGCGTGGCTGCGTGTGAACTTCCGTGTGCAGTGCACACCGAAGGTGTAGTACCAGATCACCCAGCTTCGGCAGGTCAGTCCCAGTTCGCGCGTGGCGCAGATTTTCAACTCGGCGGCGTATTCATCGCCGATGGCCAGCCAGAACGCGCCGGTCGGCGAGAGCGCATCGACCACCGCCTTCATCCACTGCTTCGACCAGTCGAGGTAGTGCTCGTCGGCTTTTCGATCGTCGTAGGCGTCATAGTCGTAGCCGATGTTGAAGGGTGGATCAGCGAAAGCGAGCTGGACGGAGCCGGGCTTGAGCTTCCGCATCCCTTCGATGCAGTCTCCGCTGTGAGCAGTGTTGAGTTTGGGCATGTGCGGCGCCGCCCGTTTCTGAAGTTCACCCGCCGATGCCCGGGCGTGACGCGCGGCACGGCAGATCGGTGCGTTCACTATTCCGAAACCGTGATTCTACCGTCCCAACGCCGCGATGGGGCGACCGGCTCAGCGCGCGACACCCACGACGATCCGCTCCAGCAACTGGCGGCCCGCCAGCATCCGAAGAAAGAGCGTGATCTGCGTACGGGCGCGCCGCAAGTGCCGGGCCGCTGCGCCGCCGTCATCGGCGGCGGTCGTCAGGAACGCCGTCATGCGAACGATCGCGCGCTCCAGCGTCATGCCCAGCGCCGCCATGACGATCCGCTCGCGCTCGACCCCGGTCAGCAGCGCGCCGGCTTCGCGGAAGTAGCCGCGGAGCAGCGCTTCGAATCGTTCCGGCAGCAGGGCGACCAGGCCTGCGTTCGGCGCATCCTCGGCCACGTTGCACAACACGATCCGCGCCATTTCCCCCACGTCGTGCAGCACGGTGCCCGACATGGCGCGGTCCACGTTCCACAGGCACAGCGGCTCTCCGCTAGCGACGTCACAGAGAACGAAACGGGGTCGGCAGTGGTTGAGCGCGACACGCTCCGGCAGCACGCGGCGGCGCTGCTCCTCCCCGACGTAGGCCGCGTAGCGCGGGTAACGCAGAATCGCCGCGATGTCCGCCGGCGCGTCGCGTGCCCGGCCGAAGGGGTCGGACCGCGCAGCCTGATCGAGCGCCTCGAGATGGGCCGCGGTGTCGTGCAGCCCCGGGGCGGTTTCAATCAGCGGCGGCCATGCGAATTCCGTCGCCATTCGGCGGTGAAACGCGCCGATTGCCGCGCCGTAGCGCAGGGCGTCGCCCTCGGCGCGGATCTCAAGCGGCTCGGCCGAATCCGGGATCTCGAGCGCCCGCCAGGCGGTGGTGCGGTCCGGCTCCAGCGCGAACCAGCCATCCTCCACGGCCGGCATGGGGCGTGCTGCGCCGCGCGTCGCCGACGGAGCGCCCTCGGCGGTGGCGCGGGCACGCACATGGTTGGCGATTCGCAGGACGTTGGACATCAGCGCGGCGGCGTCCGGAAACGCCCGCCGATCGACACGCTGCAGCAGGTATCGCGCGGGGGCATCCGACGACACGACAAAGCTCTGCGCTTCGGCGGGGAATGGGGACAGCCGGACGCGCCCGCGCAGGTCGAGGCGAAAGCGATCAACCATCCGGGCGGCGGTCTCGCCGGAGACGGTCTCGCCGTGGGGCGCGCTCACGCGGCCACCGACCCTTGAATCGGCGCCGGGGTTACTTCCACAGATCCTCCGGGTATTCGCCGCGCGCGATCATGCCCGCGATCATCGCCTGCACGCGCTCGCGGTCGGCGCGGTGCGTGACGCCGCACCACTGCGCCGCCGCCGGCAGCACGCGAACCCGGGCGCGGCCGGTGGCGACGAGGTTCTGCACCGCGGCGGGGAGATAGTACTCGGCGGTCGCGGAACCGGCGTTTTCGCGCAGAAATGCCTCGAAGCCGGCCTGCAACTGCGGGAAGATCGACGCGCGGAAGCCCCATGTGTTCATCGAGACGGGCGTGTCCGCCGGGAGCGTGTGGCGAGCGCCGGCGCTGTCGGTGTACGCCGCATTTGCGCCGTCTCGGGCGATGCCGGTGGTCTCCGTGATTTGCTCCAGCCAGCCGTCGCGGCTGACGCGGCAGACGCCGCGCGACACGCTGCCGCCCTCGGAGAGCGTGTCGGCCAGCGAAAAGCCGACCATCGCATACTCCTCCATGCCCGCTGACTCAGGACGCGCGAAGAAATCCGCCAGCGCGCGATAAGAGGCCGCGCCGTAAAAGTCGTCGGCGTTGATGACCGCGAAAGGTTCGCGAATCACGCCCGCCGCGGCCAACACGGCGTGGCCGGTGCCCCACGGGCGGGTGCGCTCCGGCGGGGGCTTGATGTCGCCGGGCAGCGCGTCGTTGCGCTGAAAGGCGTAGTCGCAGCGAACGCGACCGCGGAAGCGCGGTTCGATTCCGGTGCGGAAGGCGTCGTGCAGGTCCGGACGGATGACAAACACGACCCGTTCAAATCCGGCCTGGAGCGCGTCGTGGATCGAGTAGTCCATGATCGTCGCGCCGTTCGGCCCGACCGGCTCGACCTGCTTCAGCCCGCCGTAACGGCTGCCCATACCGGCCGCCAGGATCATCAACGTCGGTTTCACAATCACCCTCAATCCATCGCGGCGCGGCGCCGCGATTGCCGATGGATGCCCCGCGCGCGATCGGGTGCGCGCGAAGCGGTTTTTTCAACGATTGCGGGCGCTCGGGACCCGCGCATCCGGCCGAGCGATCCAACAGGATAGGCGGCGCAGCGCTGTGCGGCTACCGCGGCTGGGTCGGCGCAGCGCGGGGCGGCGTCAGCACGTCGCGCAGATCGGGATCGTCCGCCGGGAGCGGCGGGGGGCGCGGCGGTGGTCGTTCGTCCGCCGGCGGCGGACGATCGTCCGGCGGTGGCGGTTGCGGGCGATCTCTCGGGTCGCGCGGCTGGCGCTGCGGGGTGCCGGGCGGCGCATCGACGACGGGCGGAGCAGGCAGGCCGCTGCTCGGCGGCTCGGCTCGGCGCGGCGCTCCCGGTCGCTCGGATGATTCCGGCACAAAATTCGGCTGGGTCTGCGGCGGCGCGATGCCCCAGGCGTCGAGGTGTGCTTGCGCCAGCGTGCGCACCAGTTCCTCGGTGTCCTCCGCCGCGAGCCGCTGGCAGACCGGCGCGAGCGAGTTGCCTTGGCGCGCCAACAGGCGCAGCGCCATCAGCCGGACCAGCCAGTTGGGGTCGTCGAGTCGCGCCTGCACCTCGCGGACAAGGTTGGCGTCCAGACCGGCGAAGCTCAGGGCGTGCAGCGCCCGGGCGCGGGTCTCCCAACTCTCCGCCGCGAGCGAGGCCGACAGCGCCTGGTAGATGCGATCCGCGGGAATCGGTGACGGGCGATAGGCGAGCTGGCGCAACTCGGCACGGTGCCGCTCGCCGAGCAGTTGTCCCATCACCTCCAACGCCTGGAACCGCGGCGCGTCCACCTGGCCGGCGGCGGCGGAGAAGAGCGCGTGCAGTGCTTCGCGGTTGGTGGTGGCCGGCACGCGGTTGAAGTAGGCCGGTCGCACCGCCTGCCCGGTCGGCGACGGCACGCAGCGCCCCTCGGCGTCGACAGCCGGGTCGAGAATTGCGGTGACGGTCACGCGCTGGAGTTGTTGCGGCGTCAGCCGCGCCGCGCGGCCGGGCGGTCCGACGTCGAGCGTGCGGCGAATGCGAATGGTCTGGCCCGGGGCGAGAACTGCGGCGCGATCCATGCGCTCCATCAGCAGTTGCGGGTGCTCACGGACGCGATCGCCCTCCATGCGGAGCGAAATCGCCCACACGGGGGAGACCATTCCGCCCTCGCCGAGCGTGATCGGGAAGCGCCCGCGATTCGTGAGCGACAGCACGGCCCACCATGGTTCACCGACGCCGACGCCGGGATTTTCGATTCGGATCTCGGCTTCGAGGTAGCGGCCGACGTGCTTCTGAAACGAGAGCACGTCGCGATCAAACTCGGAAAAGCTCTGCGCGATCTCGGGGAAACGCCGGCCGGCCGGCTGCGTCGTCGGGCCGAGCGGCCCAAGCTGGCTGAACAACTCGTAGGCCGGACCGGATAGCGGCATGATCTCCAGGTTGGCGGCGAGCCGCGCCGCGGCGTCGGCGTCGCCCTCGTCGCGGAGAATCCGCGCCAGTCGCGCCGCGGCATAGGCATCGCGGCCCGCGATCGGCATGAGCGTTCGGCGGGCATCGTCGATGCGGTCGGAGCCGGCCTGCGCCCAGCCGAGCACGCGCAGGGCGAAAGGGTCCTGCGGCGCGCGCTGCGCCGCGGATTCGGCCAGCATGAGCGCCCGCTGGGGCTGTGGATCGAGCGTGCTGTGAAACCAGGCGGCTTGAGCGACGTCGTTGACGTGCCACTCGGCCGGCTCGCGGATCTCGGCGAAGCGGCGGGCGAGCGCCGCCTTGAGCGCGTCCGCGTCGGCGGTACGGTTGAGGCGGGTCATCAGCCAGTGCTGCAGGAACACGGCCTCGAAAAGCTGCCCGTCCTGCTTCGCGGCTTGTTCAGCGCTGGCCAGCGCCTCGGGCAGCTTTCCGAGCGCGACCAGGTTTCGGGCGCGTTCGAACAGAAAGGCGGGGGTCAGGGCTTCGCCGCGCGCTTGCGCCTGCTCAGCGACGTGGTCGAACAGTACGCCGGCCTCGGCAGCAAACCCGTAGGCGTCCAGCAGCGCGGCCGCATAGGAGGCGACGTCGGTCCTCAAAGGACTGGCCCGCAGTGCGCGCAGCAGCGTCCGGAGCTGCACATGCGGCGGGGCGTCCGCGCTGAGCAGTTCGAGGGCGAGCAGCGCGGCGTCCGGGTTCTGGTCATCAAGGCCCAGCGCGCGATCCAGCGCAAGCCGCGCCGCGGCGCGCTGCATGCCTTCCAGCGCCAGCCGCGCCAGTTCGACGTAGAGCAGGGCGCGTTGGTCACGTGGCCGCGGCGGTTGAAGCGCCAGCAGCGCTTCGAGCCAGCGCTTGCGCTGCTCAGAAGTCTGGATCCCCTCCAGCCCGGCGGTCAGCCAGCGCGCGAACGCGCCGTAGTTGCCGGGGTCGAGCGCTACCTGTGATTCGAGGTGCAGGCGTGCGGCGGCCGAGTCGCCGCGAAGCTGGGCCAGCTCCTCCAGCAGCCGATGGGCCTCTACCTGCTCGCGGTTCAGACGAAGCGCCGCGTGCAGCAGCACCTCGATGTGGGTCAGGTCGAGCGGCGACTCCGCCTGGCGCGGAGCCAGCGCCAGGTCGCGGGCCAGGTCCACGAGCAGATCCGGCGTTGCCAGAGGGGGAGCGCGATCGGCCGCGAGCGCGGCCGGTGTCAGCAACCCGCTTGCGAGCAGGATTCCGGCGGTGACCCACGCGCCAATCAAACGCATTGCACGCCTTTCGCCGTCGGACCCTTCCGAAACGCGGCAGAACAGCGCCACCGGCACCCCCCGCACCCGGTCCCCATCGCGGGTGAACGAGTCAGGCGTGATGGTCGATGCCCGCCGCCGACAGGACGACGAATTTGTTATCGGCGCTTACTTCTTCCCGGCCGCAGCCCGGCGCTCGCGAGCCTTCCGTTTGACCCGTTCCTGTGCCTTTTTGTGCTTGCGGGCCGCGTTCTTCTTCTTCTTGTTCACTCAGACCTCCACGCCGTGCGCGCGGCTGACCACCGCGGAATTCCGGCTGATTTCAGGACCGACAGCATCCCCGCTGGCCCCCGGAAACGCAAGCCGCCGGAATCGATCCCGAACGGGGCGCGACAGGGGGGTGTTCGGGGGCCGGTGGCGCGGAAGCGCCTTTGCCCGCAGCAGCTTGGGGCAGGTCAGAAAAAAAGTGGTCAGTGGAAATGTGAAGAAGGCGCGGACTACGATGGGATGAGTTCGGTTGGAGCACATCGCGGTCCGGGGCAAGCTCCCCCATCCCGAGACCAGAGATCGAAGCAGGCCCGCCGACGGAGACGCTGCGCGCTCAATCGCGTTCGGCGAATCCGCCTGAGCTGCGGCCGGTGCGCCACCGACGCCGGATTCGTCCCGTTTGCACGCTGCGCCGTCCCGAGTTCCCTCGGGCGGCGTTTGCGTTTCCAGGCGGCCCGTTCAGGCCCCGGCGTCCGCACTATTTCACTTCAGGCGGTGGGGGCAGCATGCGCAGGCCGGGCAGCAAGCGAGCGCGAATTTCCTCGATGATTCGATCGGCGGCGACGGCCGGTGGGGGACGGGCGACACGCCCGCTGCGGAGGTCGTCATGCAGCGACCTCAGGCCACGCGCCATGCGGGAGAATGCCCTTGCAAGGTCGGGCGAATAGCCCGGACCCGGGTCGTAACGCCAAGCGCCGTCCACCCTGCGCAGCGCCGCCCGTTCGGCCGGCAGCGCCCCATCAATCGTGAACGCGACCGTGGCGGCGTTCTCTTTGACGTGCTCGTCCAGTAATTCCACGCCGCGGCTGAACACGTCCAGCGCGCCGGCCAACTGGGATTGGGAGACTGCGGCGGCCAGCGCCGGGCTGTATTCGTCGCGGAGGAATTCGGCCAGCTGCGCGTCGGCGGCGATGAACTCGTCCATCGCCAGCAGCACCTCCACGATCTCGGACGCCCGCCCCGGCAGGACGAGCGCGTCGAGGGCGGCGTAGTTGCGGCTGCCGCGGGCGGCCACCAGTCGCGCGACCACCGATTTGGGTGACTCGGCGCTCGCGGCGCCGGCTGTCCGCGGAGCGCCGCCGGGTTCGCAGCCGGCGAGCGCCGACGCGAGCATCAGCATCGTCGCGATTGGTGCTGTGGTTCGCATCCGCGTCGCAAGACGGCGGGTGCAACTTGCCATTGCATGCGCCCTGGTGCAACCGGTCGTCAAGCGCTCGTCCAGCTCGCGGCGCGTTTCTCGAGAAACGCGGACATGCCTTCTTTCGCGTCGGCACAGGCAAAGCACAGGCCGAATTGCTCCGTTTCGTCGCGATGGGCGATGGCGCGCTTGATTCGGCCGATCGCGGCGGGCGAGCCGTTGCGCAGCACGGTCTTCCAGCGCTCGAGCGCCGGATCGAGGTCTTCGGGGCCGGCGACGACTTCATCGACCAGGCCGACCGCGAGGGCCTGATCGGCGTCGATCGGCTCGCCGGAAAACATCATGCGCTTGGCGCGGCTCAGCCCGACCAGCCGGATCAGGCGCTGCGTTCCGCCCCAGCCCGGCAGCAGGCCCAGGCGGCACTCGGGCAGGCCGATCTTCGCGCCGCGCACGGCGATGCGGAAATCGCAGGCCATGGCCAGCTCACAGCCGCCGCCCATGGTGTGGCCGTTGAGGGCGGCGATGGTGACGGGGCGGAGGTTTTCCAGCGCGTCGAAGACGTGGTGCCCGTGCTTGCTGAGCGATTCGCCACGGGTCTCGTCGAAGCGCACCAGCTCCGTGATGTCGGCCCCGGCGATGAAGGCCTTGCCGCGCCCGCGGAAGACGACGAACCGCACGCGCGGGTCGCGCCCCAGCGCTTCGACCTTTTCGCCGATCGCGCCCAGCACCGCCGACGACAGCACGTTGAGCGCGCCGTCGGTCGAGAAGGAGAGCGTGACGGTGTCCGAGGAGCGCTCGCACTCCACCTGCGTGACGCGCCGTTCAGCGCTGACGGGTGTGGTCATAAAAGCCCTTTCCAGATTTGCGGCCCAGTAGCCCCGCACGGACCATCGTGCGCAGCAGCGGAGTGGGGCGATAGCGATCCTCGCCCAGGTCGCGATGCAGCACTTCCATGATCGCCAGGCACACGTCCAGCCCGATCAGGTCGGCCGTCGCCAGCGGGCCCATCGTGTGAGCGCAGCCGAGCTGCATGACCTGGTCGATCGTCTCGGCGTCGGCGACGCCGTCGGCGTAGCACGCGATGGCCTCGTTGATCAGCGGCATCAGCACGCGATTGGAGACGAAGCCGGGGTGGTCCTTGACCCGCAGCGGCGTCTTGCCGAGCTGGCGGCTCAGTTCGGTGATGGCCGCGACGACCGGCTCGGCGGTCTGCAATCCGACGACGATCTCGACCAGCGACATCAGCGGAACGGGGTTGAAAAAGTGCATGCCGATGAAGCGATCGGGCCGGCCGCTGGCGGCGGCCAGCTCGCTGATCGAGATGCTGCTGGTGTTGCTGGCGAAAATCACGTCGTCGCCCAGGCCGCCAAGTTGTTCGTACAGCGCCCGCTTGGCGGGCACACTCTCAAAGATCGCCTCGACGATCAGGTCGGCCGCGCCGAAGTCGCTGATCGCGGCGGGGCGGATGCGCGCGGCGGCGGCGCGGGCGTCGTCGGCGCTGAGCCTGCCCTTGGCGGCGAGCTTTTCGAGCGAGCGGCCGATCCCTGAAACCGCGCCGTCCACCGCCCCCGGCTTGGGGTCGTGCAGCAGCACGGTCCGGCCGGACTGGGCGAAAACCTGTGCAATGCCGGAGCCCATCGTGCCTGCGCCGAGGACGCCGACCGTGCGGATGTTGGTTCGAATGTTCATGAGCGCCTTCCGCGAGAGTTGCCCGGCCGCGCGGGAATGCGCAGGCCCCGTTGTGACCCTTCATTATTACCCGCAACCGCCCGGTCCGGCCAGCGGCGCTCGGCCGGATCGGTGCGAATCGCGCGTGCCCGGCGCATGGCGCGGGGCTGGCGATTGTCGAATCCTGTCAGAAGCCGGATTGTCGTTGAGGTTTGGCGCGCGTCTGCTAGATTTGCGGCGGGCGTATCGATTCCTCATCTCTCGGCTCATGGAGGAGCCAATCTCATGGAAACTCGCGTTCATCTTGCGCATCTGGGGCGTGCGGCGGGCGTCGTCGCGCTGGGCGTGGCGGTTTCATTGATCACCAGCACGGTGGTGGCGGCGCGGGCGTATGAGCGCCGCGGGCAGGTCGCGTCGCGCGAGGAGCGCAGCATTACGGTGAAAGGCTCGGTGCGTCGGCCGATCCGGGCGGACCAGGCGGTCTGGCGGGTGGCGGTCAGCGGGGAGGCGCGGGCGCTGGCGGATGCATACGCGGCGCTGGAGCAGGCGACCGGCCAGGTTCGCGCGTTTCTGACGGCCCGGGGATTCGCGGATGCGCAAATGGGGCTGAGCGCGATCGACACGACCACGTATTACCAGCGCGATGCGAAGGGCATGGAGACGCGCGAGGTGGCGGGGCAGCGGCTGTCGCGCGTGTTCACGGTGTCGACGCCGGAGGTGGATCGGGTGGCGCAGGCGGCCGGCAGCGTGACGGAGCTGCTGCGCGAGGGAGTGAGCGTCAGCTCGTACGCCCCGGAGTATTCGTTTACACGGCTCGGGGATCTGCGGATCGAGTTGATGGGCGAGGCGGCGGCGGATGCCCGGCAGCGGGCGGAGCGGATCGCGCAGGCGGCCGGCTCGCGGATCACGGAGGTGCGCAGCGCGTCGATGGGGGTGTTGCAGGTGACGCAGCCGCACTCGACCGAGGTCAGCGGCTACGGGATGTATGACACCGCGACGATCGACAAGGACGTCGTGGCGGTCGTGACGCTGACACTGGGACTGGCGGCGCAGTGAGCCGCCGGGCAGTGAGCCGCCGGGCGGCGCGGTGGCATGCAGGGCATGTTGGGTGGCATGCCTTCGCGAGGGCATGTTGGGTGGCATGCCTTCGCGGTACTCCGCGTAGGCATGCGGGGCATGCAGGGCGTGCAGGGCGTACAGGGCGTGTTGCGTGGCATCTCCGGCGCGCGTTGCATGCTCACGCTGCGTACAGCGAGAGCATGCCACCCGCTGAAACGGACGTCGGGCAAGCACGATTGAATGGGAAAGCCCTGCCGACGTGGACAGCCGTCGGCAGGGGTCCCGAAGTCGATGTAATCAACGCCGTCGGCTCGTTGCTCGTCGGAGACGAGGGCGAAGGATCCTATGGCATAAACTCGATCGAGTAGTGCAGAGCTGCCTGTCCTGAACCTCCCCACGTTTCGCCGGGTACGCTGAAGGGACGACTCAGATCACAGTGAGCACTGACCATTAATGTGTGTGTGCCGGGTTGAAGCAACAGCTCCTGGTCGATCGATCCGAACGCCCGTTCTGCTCGGCCGCCGTAACGGAAATCGAGCTCTCCGAAATGCTCGAAGCCACTAAGGCTGATACGCACACCTGCGCGTCCATTTCTGGGATTTCCGCTTGCGCTTCCGCCCGCTCGAATGCGGACGGTAACTGGGGCGTCCACTGTCAGGTGAAATCTGTCGATCGCAGTCCCGTTGGAACCGGCAAATGCCGATGTTCCCGTGCCGATGCAGTTCGCGCTTGCCTGTGCCGCTGCGGTCACTGACCCTTCGATCAAGCGAACGCGATTGTGGCCTTTCGACGAAACACTCGAAGTAAAAGCCCCCGACGCGACCGACGAGGCGTTCGCCGTGCGGCCGCCAGTGCCGCTTTCTGCCGCGCTCGCAGCCACAGATCGAGATTCGCTAACCGGATCGTGATGCGTGAACTCAGCGCCACTGTATCCATCTTCGAAGTGCTCAAATGAAGATTGGCCCACTTGGTTGTCAGCTTCGGCGGTCGCTCCGCTGAGGACACGAATCACCGGTCTTCGGATTACAGTCACGCCCGCAACGGTCTGCGGCTGGACGATCACGGTGGCGGCGGCGTGATCGGCGGCCTCGAAGGGGATCGGCAGCGTAATGCCGAAGAGCTTCGGGTAGTAGAACACATGGAACGTCTGCGGGCCTTCGTGCTCCTCCCGGAAGTCCGCCTCGCAGGCGAAGCGGGTCTGGCCGGCGGCGGCGGCCAACTCGCGGCAGCCGGGGCGGCCGGCGTCGGCGTGGCCGTCGCGGATCCAGACGAACTCGACGCGGTCGATGGCCTCCATCGCCAGAAAGGTGCTCTTGTCGAACTGGGCAGTGAAGGCCGCCAGGTCGCCGACCTCCTGGTCGTTGCCGGGGCGGACGCTCTCGGGCGCGATGGCGAAGGCGGCCTGCGGCGAGCGGATCACCGGCAGCAGGTCGGTGTCGAGGATCTTCAACTCGACAAAGCTGATCTTGAGCAGTCCCTGGAGCGTGCGGATCGAGCTGCCCGCACCGGCGGTGATGTTGAGCGGGCTGAGCTTGATGTGCGAGGCATAAGCCGGGTCGCGGATCTGCTGCTCCATCGAGGCCAGGTCGAGCGTGAGCTTCGGGCCGCCCTTGATGTCAAATACCCTGGCCCGCAGCTTCTTGATCACCGGACCCAGCTCCACCTCCGCATAGGCGAATACCTGCGCGTTGAGCTTGACGTTGAACGAGGTCAGGTCGCTCGGCAGCCGTGGCTTGAAGGAGACGCCCGAATCGCCGTGCAGCTCATTGACCATGTGGTAGCCCAGGGCGGTGCCCTCGACGCCGACGCGGCCGGTCACACGCGCTTCGCCGCTGATGTCCAGCCGCAGCGATTCGGCTGCGGTGACCGAGCCGCCCAGCTCCATGCCGAAGCCAAGCGGCACATAGCCGCCCAGGAGCAGCGCCAGCCAGCCGCCGACCGGGATCTTCACGACTTTCAGATCCTTGCGGCAACTGAGCTTGCCGGCGAAGCCGGGCTTCAGCTCCGGCGTGAGGGTCAGCTTCGGCGCCAACTCGGCGGTGACGATGAAGCGCTTCACATCGCCGGATAGCTGCACGTCAAGCCGCAGGTCGGAGCGGAACTCGATGCTCGGCTTGATCGAGCCGATCTTGATTTCGCCCTGGTAATTGCACTCCATCCCGCCCTCGCCGGTGCCCTGCACGCGCGAGCCCTGTGCCTGTGCGCGGCTCATGGCCTTGGCGGCGGCGGCGCTCTTGTCGGCATCGCCGCGGTCGTCGTGGCGGGCGAAGTAGACCAGCGTGCCGTCCGGCAGCTCCTCGACCGCGTAGGCGTCGAGCGTCTCCTGCGGGATGCGATACTCGGCGTGGCTCATGTCGATTGATTGATCGATGCGAATCTGCTCGAACAGCTCATCGACCGGCCTGATCTCAAAGATCACGTCGAAGGCGCCGTCGTCGGCGGCGGTCGCCTCGACGACGCGGCCGGCGATCGGCTGGTCGCCATTGCCGATCAGGATCTGTCCCGCGGCGGGGGCGGCGTCGGCGGTCATGCGGGCGCGCATGCGGAAGCCCACGCCGAACTCGGCGTCGGCATCGACGGCGGCCGGCTGGCCGAGCACCTGGCGATCCTGCACGAGCAGGGCGCCGGCGGCGGGTTTGGCGATCACGGCCAGCGTCGGGCTGGCGGTGAGACCTTCGGCGGTGGCGAAGATTTGCGCTGAACCCAGCTCGGCCATGGCGATGGCCTGGCCGTCGGCGTCGATGCGCAGGATGGACTCATCCGAGCTGCGCCACTCGGCCTTGGCCGGGCGGAGCTTGCCGTCGGTATCGACAATCATGGCGCTGAGCTGCGCGCGCTCGTCGAGGCCGGTCAGCAGCAGGGTCTCGGGGGTGACGATCAGGCGGCTGCGGAGCGGTCCGCCGCCCTCGATGAAGGACTGCTGCGCCAGGCGGGTTGAATCCGCGCCGGGCGCTGCGGTGGTGGATTGCGAGGTCGAGCCGGTCGAGAGCGGGTCGTCGGCGGCCGGCTTGTTCGAGACCGGGCAGCCGGCGATCGATCCAATCGCGGTAGACAGCAGCAAAAGGAGCGAAAATCCGCCGACGCGCGACAACGCAGCGCACCGGCGCGCGGCGAGTCCGCCGGCACGGGGGGTTGCTGCGGCGAGGTCATGACGATTGTCGGATCGTCCCGGGTTTGAGCAGCGGTTGGCGTTCATCGTCCCGTTCCTCCGCCGGGTGGACCGGCTTGACTGTCGGCCGGCACCGGCCGGCGGTTGGGGACGGTCCCCGGCCGCCGACGGCGACCCATCCGGGGGACAGGCGTCCGCAGGGGGGAGCGACGGGCGGACGGGTTACTCACGGGAAAAACTTCGGGCGGAGGGCGGCGTTTCTCGTATAATCCGCGTCAGTGCCGCTCTTTGCACCGGCGCCCGCGAATCGCGCAACTTCGCCGGCCGCTGTTAGTTGTCGCGCGCCAATTCTCGATCGGGTGTGGCCGTGAACCCTGACCCGCAGATTCCGGACGACAAGGACATTTCCTCCGAACTGGCCGCCGCGCTGGGCGACATCTCGCCCGAGGAGCTGATGCGGGCGGCGGTGCCGCCGAGCGGGGCTGGCGGCGTCCCGGGAGCCGGTAGCGGATCGGCGGGGTCGTCGGACGGCGCGCCGCACGCCGGAGGTCACGCGGGCGGGCCCGCGGGTGGGGCGCACGGCGGCGGGCGCGGCGGCGGGCGCGGCGGCGGTCGGGGGCATGGACGCGGGCATGGCCACGGACATCACGCAGAGGAGCGGGTGAAGATTCCGGGAACCGTGGTGGGAGTGCGCGGGGCGGATGTGCTGGTGGATATCGGGGGCAAGTCCGAAGCATTCATCCCGGCGGAGGAATTCGACACGCCGCCGCAGGTTGGCGAGGCACACCTGTTCGTCTCGCAGGGGTTTGACCGCGATACCGGGCAGATGCGGCTGTCGCTGCGCGAGGCGCGCGCGTCGGCGCGGTGGGATTCGCTGAAGGTGGGCGACATCGTCGAGGCGCGCGTGACCGGGCAGAACATCGGAGGGCTGGAGCTGGACGTGAAGGGCATCAAGGCCTTCATGCCCAAGAGCCAGGTCGATGTCATCCGCCATGAGACATTCACGCAATTCATCACGCACAAGCTCGATTGCGAAGTCACGGAGATTGATCGGCGCGGCAAGCGGCTGCTGCTGAGCCATCGGCGGGTGCTGGAGCGCAAGGCGGCCGAGCAGCGCGACCAGGTGAAGGGGACGCTGGCGGCCGGTCAGCGCATGACCGGCACGGTCAAGCGGCTGACGGAATTCGGCGCGTTCGTTGACATTGGCGGGATCGACGGGCTGTTGCACGTTTCGGACATCTCGTGGGCGCGGGTGAACCAGCCGGGCGATGTGCTGAAGGTCGGCGAGCAGATCGAGGTCGAGATCCTGAAGATTGACCCGGGGCGGGATCGCATTTCGCTGGGGCGCAAGCAGCTTTCGGCGGATCCGTGGACCCTGGCGGCGACGAATTATCACATCGGAGACACGGTTGAAGGGCGCATCACGAGGTTGATGGACTTCGGCGCTTTCTGCGAGGTCGAGGCCGGGCTGGAGGGGTTGATCCCCGTCAGCGAGATCACGTACGGCCGCCGGATCGGCCACCCGCGCGAGGTGCTGAAGGAGGGGGACACGGTGCGCGTGTCCGTGCTGCTGGTGGACGCCGACAAGCGGAAGCTGTCGCTCTCGCTTAAAGCGCTGACGGCTGATCCCTGGAACGGCGTCGCCGATCGATACACGAAGGACGCGGTGGTCAGCGGGGCGGTGGTACGGACGACGAACTTCGGCGCGTTCATCCAGCTCGAGGAAGGCGTGGAGGGGCTGGCGCACATCTCCGAACTGGCGGACAAGCACGTTCGCACGCCCGAGGAAGTGGTCAAGCCGGGGCAGGTCGTGCAGTGCCGCGTGTTGTCGGTCGATCCGGAGCAGCGACGGATTTCATTGTCGCTGCGCACGGCACCGACGGCGCGAACGGCGGAGGCGGGTGGGGCGTCGTCCTCCGGCGCCGATGCGGCCCCGGCGGAGCCGGCCAAGTCGAAGAAGAAACGGCCGGTGCGCGGCGGATTGTCGTTCTGAGCGCGCGGCGCGCGGGTCGACCGGTCGCGGCGCGGCGGATGGCGCGGCCGCGCGCGGATCCGCGCGTGGTGTCGCGCGGCGGCGGATGGCGGGGGTGTGGCTGAGGGCGGACTGGACAGGCGCGGGCCGGTCGGCGATCATGTGTCGGATTTCTAGGAATTCGACAACACCGAGGATCCCGCCATGCCTGCCGGTCGCAAGCCGCAGATCAACTTCCAGGTCGAGAATTCACTCAAGCTCCTGTATGACGAGGCCCGCGAAAGCGGGATGTGGGCCGCGCGGCTGTGCGCCGCAGGGTTCCTGCTGATGGTGGAGGACGCCCGCGCGCGACATCGCGCGATCAACCGCCTCCGCGAGTGGGAGCAACTGTACGGCGACGCATCGGCCGAGCAGGTTCGCTCGTTCGTGAGCGGAGCGGGAGCCGCGATGTCACGCGCGACTCCAGGAACGAAGCCAGCCCGCAAAGCTCCGCGGGCGAAAAAAGCGGCAGCAGCGGGATGATGCGGGCGATGGCGCTCGATGCCGGCGCGCATGCCGCCAAAGGCTCGCTGTCCGCGTTGGGCGACTGGGCCGGGCAGCGCGTGCCCGTGGCATGCGGGATCTGGCGCAGTCGCTGCGCGGGACCGTCACCATCGGCCGGAATGACGCGAAGGAACCCGCGCCTCGTCCGTCGACCGGGTGTCGGGAGGACGGTCGATTCGGGCGCGTTGCGTTGGTTGCGCGGCGGCTGATCGGGGGCGCCAGGGGGGCGGCGGAGTTTCATGGTGCGATGGCCCTCTGTCAGGGTAGAGCGCTCGCACAACCCGGGCACATGAGCGCCTGTGGCTTGCCGAGCAACCCTGATGACCCATGACGTGCAGCGCGCCGTCCGTGGCGCCCGATTCCCTGGCCCTGCACGCCCGCTGACGGGGGCATTCGCGTCGGCGAATGATCGGATAGTACGGACAATGTTAGGTTTTGTCAAGCGATCGTCTCATTTCGCTCGGTCGGCCCGACAGGGAATCGGTGTGTCGCCGGGCGCTGCGGCCGGCCCGGTCGCCGCGGCGGGGCTGTTCGCGGCAAGTGCAGACGGTCGATAAGATTGCGTGCGATGCGGAGCGCGGCCGAGCTGCGCGGTACGTGTCGCCGTGGAACCGTGCGAAGCGCGCCGGCGTACGTATCGAAATGACGCGGCTGACGGCAAGTGATGTTCGGCCGGGGCGGCGAAAGGCTCTGGCCTGACGGAGACGAGACATGCGAGCATGGGTGGTGTCATTTGCGGTAGCCGTGGCCGTGTCTGGCGCGGCGTGGGGTGTGGCACAGGACTCGGCGCCGTCGGCGGGGCAGAACCCACCATCGTCGCCGGGAGCTTCCGCTCCCGCGCCAGTGGCACAACCGCCGCTATCGCCGCCGCCCAGTCCTGACAGCCCCGTCACGCCGCCGCCGGCGCCGCCGCCTTCGACAGCGCCGGTGGAGGAGAGCAGCCGGCCGGTGCGGCCGGGGATTCCGGGGTTGACGGACGTGCCGGCCAGCCCGACGCCTTCGCGCCCGGGAATGCCAGCTCCGTTGCCGCCGCCGGTGGGGGCCGTTGCGGAGAGTGAATCGACGGAGAGCATCCTGTCGCGGGCGGCGGGGCTGATCGAGGAGAAAAAGTACAACGACGCCAAGGGGCTGTTGGGGGCGGTGCTGGCGCGGGATGCGGAGAGCGTGCCGGCCAAGGTCTTCCTCGCGCAGATTGCGGAGGCGACGAACGACTTCACGGCGGCGCGCGAGTACTACCGGCAGATCCTCGGCAGCCAGCCGAACAACTTCGAGGCGAATTTCGGGATGGGCCGGGCGTACCTTGCGGCTCGGTATTGGCGCCAGGCGCCGTTTTACCTGGAGATCGCGAGCAAGGTTGCTCCGGAAGACCGCGTTGCGGAGGTGTACACGCTGCTGGCGACGGCCTACCAGGGCGAGCGGCGGACCGACAAGGCGCTGGAGGCGGCTGAGTTCGCCGTGCGGCGCGATGAGAACTCATTCGAGGCCCGCGCCGCGCTGGTGGCGCTGCTGGTGGATTCGAAGAAATTTGACCGCTCGGTGGAGGAAGCGCAGCGGCTGGTGGGACTGGCGGAGGAGACGCGACAGCGAACGCCGGGTTCGAGGGAGATGGTGCAGCGGCTGAACGCCGCGTACGAGACGTTGATCCGCGCGCTGACCGAGGCGCACAACGACCTGTACGAGCGGAACGCGCGCGGTGAGCCGACCGATCGCCTGACGGCGGGTCGCGAAGCCCGCGCCGCGGAGTTGTTGCAATCGACGGCGGTGTATCTCGTGGCGCAGGCGGATGTGCGGCGGTTGCTGGCGCTGTATCAGCCGATCGTGCTGGCGGAGAAGGCGCACGAGTACAGCCCGCGCGACGTGCCGACGATGCTGCTGCTCGCGCAGTACTACCGCGAGACCGCGCAGACGGAAAAGGCGGTGGAGATGTGCCGCAAGGCGCTGGAGGTTGAGCCGCAGAATGTGCGGGCGCAGCAGATGCTGAGCGGGCTTTCGGCGGGCGGGGCCGGGGAGATTCCGTAAGTTGAGGGTTGCTACCGCGCCGCGCGAAGCGCGGCCGATTCGCGGCGACCCTGCGCCCAGCCGGTCATTTCTTTCTCCTCGCTCGACCAGTCCCGCGCGCAGCGGCGCTGCAGGAACACGTCGAAGAGCGCATCGAGCAGGTCGGCCGTGTCGATGATCTTCTCAAACCGCGCTTCGAGCCGCGCCCGCGCGTCGCCCTCGGTCTCGTCCTCCACAATCGACATGCCGCTGACCGTGAATCGCAGGGCGTCCAGCGTCAGCCGCGCTTCACCGGCCGGCGAGCCGAGGACCAGCCCGGCCCGCACCGGCTGCTTGCCGACCGCCAGCGCCGCGTGCGCCTCGGGCAGTCGCGTCGGCGAGTCCGCGGTGATCGCATCGACGCCCGTCAACCCGTAGTCGCAGCGCAGCCGCAGCGAGCGATCCAGCATCACGGTCACGTCCTCGCCGCCGCGCACGCGCATTGGCGAGTCGCTGCGCTCTGATTGAAACCACAGCCAGGTCAGCAATTCCTTGCCGAGCCAGCTTCGATCGGTCTCAATTCCGTCCGCGGCGTCGTCGGCGAAGTCGCGCGGCGGGCGGCCGAGCCGCATCGGCTTCAGCGTGTCGAGCGCGCGTGTGTTCTTGGCGCGCGTCATCAGGCGTTCCGTGACGCGATCGGGCGTTTGCGGTTCGATCCCGACGCCGAAAGTATCTGAAAACGTCTGGATGAGGCGGTCAGCGACGAGTGTGCCGGTCGAGCCGCACAGCACCGTGCCGCCTTCCACGTCGATCAGCACCGGCGCAGCCCGGATCTGCCGATGCCCGCCCTCGTGCAACTCGCGCTCGGCGCGCGATAGCGCGGCGTCGCGCGCGCGACGGCGCTCGGCGCGGCTGAGGAACTCGCGTCCGGAAGCTTCCAGCGCCGCGTCCTCCTCGATGCGGATGTAGCTGCGCAACAGCGCCGCAGGAATGCGCGCGCGGTCGATTCGCAGCGCGAGCAGCAGGTATCGGCCAAGGCACGCGTGGCGTGCGTCGATCTCCGTCTCGAACAGGTGCCGCGGGCCGATCCAGCCGGAGGCCAGGCCGTCGGCCGTGCCGGGGTTGCGGCCAAAGGCATGCTCCTGCACGGACTCAAGCAACTCAACGCCGGTCGCGGCAGGCAGGTCGCCGCTGATGAGGAATCGTTGAAACGAGACCGGTCCGGACGTCAGTCCCACGGGGGTGCTCCTTTCCCTGCGTCGAGCGCGGCGGTAGGCGAATCGCGGCGGGCAACCCGCACGGGCAGCGAGTCGCGGGTGGCGCCAGGCGATTTCTGCACGGACGGCGGCGCGGCGAGCCGGGAACAGTACGCCGCGTGCTGCGGGCGTGCAACTTCGCGAAATCCGCGCCCGACTGCTGCCGTAGAACGAGCGGATCGGGTTCGGTACGTTACGGTGACGGCGGTGGCGCGGAAGCATCGGTGATCGCGGCCCGGGCGGTCGTGATGAACGCACGAATCGCAGCGTGATCTTTCACGCCGGGCGCGGATTCGACACCGCGAGCGACGTCCACGCCCGCGAAGCGCCCGCCGCGGAGGGCGTCGGCGACGTTGGCTGGCGTGAGTCCGCCGGCGCACCAGAGTGGCGGGAAGTCGGCCGGCCAGGATCGGCTGAGGGCGCGGAGGCGGTCGAAACCCGGCGCGGGACCGCCCTTGGGGGCGTCGGCGATGACGGCCGCGAGCGTGGCGCGACCGTCGATATCCGGCTGCTGCATCTTGCGGAGATCGCCTTCGGACGGTGCTGCGATCCTGGGATTGTGCGCAAATGGTGGCGCGTCGCGGAGTTCGCAGTCAGACGACGGCGCGTTCCTCGTTATCACGCTCTGCGCAGCGCGAACGTAGGCGAGCAGGTCGCGCTCGGAGTCGCCCTCGCCGATTTCCCAGGCGCGGATGATCGAGAGCGCGGGGCGATCGTGCAGCAGCCGCACGGCGAAAGTGGCGGATTCGGAGCCGTGTAACTGCACCCCGCCGACGTTGCAGCGGTCGATCTCGGCCAGAATCTGCTCCAGCGGCTGGTCACGGTATAGCAGTACGGGCTGCGCCGGTTGGCCGCGCAGCGCGGTACAGATTTCCGCGGCGCGGTCGAGAGAAGCGGTCCGTGGGCTGTTCGCGCGGATGACGCCGATAAAGTCCGCGCCGGCCGCGGCCGCCGCGAGCGCGTCGTTGGTGGTTGTCACGCCGCAGATTTTGACGGTGAGTGCGGGCATTGCGATCCTGAGGATGAACCAGGTAACCGGTCATTGGCTCCGTGTGCGCAGCTTAGCGGAGCGCGACGGGCTACGTTGCAGCTCGATGCTGCGCCCCGCCGAGCGCGGGAAGTAAAGAAAAAAAGGGTGAGGTGGCTCAAAATCCAGGGGCTGAAAGCCCCTGGCAACGACCGTGCGCCTTCCGGGCGGAGCGCGCCAGCCGGCTCGCTGGCGAGCGACTACTCGCCCGGCGCGCCTTCGGCTTGCTTCGCACCACCCGGAGCTTGTGCCGGCCCCGGCTGCTCTTCGGCGCCCGGCTTTTTTGCGCCGCCCTCCCGCGCCACGTCCTGTTCCCAATCCGGCTGTCCGCCGCGCTTCGTTCCCGCGGCGAGCAGTGCTCGCACCTGCGGATTGTCCTCGAACGACAGCGCTGAGGCGATCACGGCCCGCGCGTCGTCGCGGCGATTTTCAGCCGCCAGCGCCTCGAGCAGCGCCGCGCCACGATCCATCAATCCGCCCGCGGCGGCCGGTCCGCGCGGGGCGTGAATGCTGCAGCAGGCCATCCCGCCACCGGTGCGGGCCATTTGCACCTGTTGTCGATAGTGCTCGACCGGGGTCGGCTTCAACTCGCGCAGCAGGTCAGCGTAGCGTCCGGCGCGGATTAACTCGTCAAAAACCGCATCGACGAGCAGGGTCCGCGAGGCCGCCGAAGGGGGAAGCGCGTCGAACAGCGTCAGCAGCCGCGCCGCGTCGCCTGTTTCCCGCGTGATCAGCGCCAGGTTGCGGGCCTCGCTGGAATTGTCGCCAGCTCGAAGCGCTCGCTCGGCACGCGCGCGGCGCTCGGCCAGCGCGTCCGCGGCCGGGGGGTGACGCCGGGCCAGCGCGGCGAAATCGCCAACGAGCATCCGGCGTTGCGCGGCGGCGTAGACCATGTTGATCGACAAACCCTCGTCGTAGCACCACACCAGGTGCTCGAGCGCCTCAGCTTCGCGCCCGCTGCGGGCCAGGATCGCGGCCAGGCGGTGACGGGCAGGAGCGGAGGCCGGTCCGCCGCGCTCCACCAGCGGCCGGGCGCGCGACTCGGCATCGCGCCCGGCGACTGAATCGCGCAGCTCGGCCAGCATCTGCCGCCCGTCGCGATAGCCGAGGATGCAGTCGCGCTCGCGGCCGTCGGGCGTCAGAATCAGGACGGCCGGCGTACGGTCAATGCGAAAGCGTTCCGCCAGCGAGCGGTGTTCAGCGGCGTCCACGCGAATCGAGATGAATTCCTTCGCCTGCCATTCGACCAGCGGCGGATGGGCCCAGGTCGTTTCCGCCATGTGTCGGCAGGCCAGGCTCCAGGGCACGTGGAAGCAGACCAGCAGTGGGCGCTGCTCGCGCTGCGTGAGCTCGGCGGCGCGGGCAAATTCCATCTCGACAAACGCGGTTTGCGCGCGTGCGGCAAAGCACGTCAGAATCGCGCAAACAAGCGCAACCGGCGCGAGTTTCATTCGGGATCCGCCGGTTGTGCCGCATCCTTCGCGCCGGCGGGGGCAAACTGGATGACACTGCGTGATTCCCCCCGAGGGAAGTAACTGATCTTGCGGGTGTTTTCGCCGCGCAGAACGTCGAGCGCGATCTTCTGGTCGGGGTCGCCGTGCAGCTTCCAGCCGACCAGCTTGTCTCCCTCACGCAGGCCTGCACGGGCGGCCGCGGAGCCTTTGACGACGCCTACGGCGGTTTTCGACTTCAGTGAGCGCTCGCGGTCAAAGCCCAGGTCGAACTCGTGGATGCGCGCGATGCGCCCGCGAAAAGCGGGGGTGAGCGCGTCTTCGGGCAGATCGATCGTGGCAGCGCCGATGACGTACTGGTCGAACTCGGCCGCGAACCAGCGGCCGAGCCGCTCAGCGCCCACCGTGCGGATGGCGTCATTGGTCAGTTCAAACGCGCCCTGCCGGGCACGCTGGATCATCGCCAGGAATAGCGCGTCCAGCCCGTCAGCGACGCCAGCCCTGCGGGCGAGGGCATGCCAGCGGACGGCCAGCATCAGCCCGCGTTGATAGGCCATTTCGCCTGCGGTGTCGCGACGCTTCCAGAAGTCGCGGCCGATCACCTCGTTGGATTCACCGATCGCCGGGTTGGCGTAGTAGTCGCGGATGTGGCGGTTGAGCCACTTGAGAAACAGCTCGTCGCCCCACATCCGCGAGTCGTGCAGGATGCGAAGTGCGTAGTAATCGGTGAAGCCTTCGATCCACCAGTAGACCAGCTCCTCGGGCTTGGCAGCGCCCAGCAGCCGGCCGTTCCAATAGTGGAACAGTTCGTGGGCGAAGAGATGCTCGACGGCGTCGTTGAGCTGTGAGCGTGGCGCGAGATAGAGCGCGAAGCTGTGATAGAGACCCGAGCCGCTGGCGCGAGTGTTGCCGTCCGGCAGCGGAGCGCCGACGGGGATGGCGGTGATGACGAACTCGGGAAAACTCTTCTCGCCCATGAACTCGCACTGCGCGGCGATGACGCGATGGGCCAGCGCCAGGAAGCGCGGCGCGCGAAACCCGAACTGGTCCACCATCGCGACCGTGACACTGCGCCCGTCCTGCTCAGATTTCTCGATCACCAACTCGCCCGCAAGATAGACGCTGTGGCGGACGTCGGTCGCCGCGACGCGGGCCCCGACGCTGCGCCCCACGCCCCAGGAACAGGCGCTGCGCCAGCCGGCCGGCAGCTTCCAGCGCAGGATGACATCGAACTCGCGCGGGACGTCGCCGCCGGATTCGGGGACCAGCAGAAAGGCGTTGCCCATTCCGTGGAAAAAGCTGTGGGTGGTGATCGGCAGGTGCGTGTCGCTCCAGTCGAAGGTGCGGCGCGGCGGCCTGACCTCGTAGCGGACGGTGAAGCTGGCGCCGCGGTCATGCTCGACGATCCAGCGCGCCCCGTCGCGGCGCACGGCCTTCGCTCCCTGCACGACAAAATCGCCCAGCAGGGCGGGGACGTCGGTGATGTTGCCCCAGCGGGGAGAAACCCCCATCAGCGATCCGCCGCGACCGCTGGTCGCCCAGGTGAACTCGACGCGGATGCCGCCGGTCTTCGGCAGGGGTTCGAGCGTGTAGGTGAGCGTTTCGGCGGCGACGTGCCAGGCAGAGAGCGCGATCAGGAGAGCGAGCGTGGCGGAGCGCGCCACGCTGACGCAACAGCCGTCTGCTCGTTGCTCAGTTGTCGCCGGGCGCGCGGATGGAACGCAGTGCAGGGCGTTGGATTGGGTGTGGAGACGTAGAGCAGGTTGAAGAGCCATCCGTTTCTCCATCGCGAGGGGCGCTGGTGGCCCGCGCGTGGCCGCCGCGCGCGTCCTCGAATGCCTGCTCGGAGCTCCGCGCAGGCATGCCAGCGAACGGCGAGCGCCTGCCAGACGCGCTGGCAATCCGCTACGTTTCGCGGGCAGCGGGAAACCGCTCCGCCACGACAGCCAGCGCCCGCAGCGCGACTTCGAGGTCTTCACGCGTGTGGGCGGCGCTGATCTGGCAGCGCAGCCGCGCCTCGCCGCGCGGCACCACCGGGAAGCCGAACCCGGACACGAATACTCCCTGCTCGAACAGGGCCCGCTGCATCTGGATCGCCGTGGCGGTTTCGCCCACGATCACCGGCACGATCGGCGTGATGCCCGGAAGCGTGCGTAGCCCCAGCTCTTCCACGCCGCGGCGGAAGTGCGAGACGTTGGCCCGCAGCCGCGACAGCAGCGCTGCACCGTCCGCCATCAGAACGTCGATCGCCGCCATTGATCCGGTACAGACCGCAGGCGGCAGGGCGTTCGAGAACAGCTGCGGCCGGGATTTTTGCACGAGGTAATCGCAGACCACCTGCGATCCGGCGACGTAGCCGCCGCATGCGCCGCCGAGCGCCTTGCCGAGCGTGGACGTCTGGATCGTGCCCTCGCCCAGCACGCCGAAGTGCTCGGCCGTGCCGCGCCCGGTTGCGCCCAGCACACCCGTCGCGTGCGATTCATCCACAATCAGCGTGGCGTCGTGGCGGTCGGCGAGCTGCTTGAGCCGCGGCAGGTCGGCGACGTCGCCCTCCATGCTGAACACGCCGTCCGTGATGACCAGCTTGTTTCGCGCGCTGCGCGCGTCCGGCGAGTCGAGCATCCGGGCCAGTTCGTCAAGGTCGCCGTGGCGGTAGATGAACCGCCGCGCCTTGCTGAGGCGGATGGCGTCGATGATCGAGGCGTGGTTGAGGGCGTCGGAAAAGATCGCGTCCTCAGGCGTGCTGGCCAGCGTGGGAATGATCGCGACGTTGGCGTCCCAGCAGGAAATGTAGGTCGTGGCGGCCGGGCAGCCGACGAACTCGCAGATCTTCCGTTCCAGGTCGCGGTGGCAGGTCATCGTGCCGCAGATGAAGCGGACGGAGGCCGTGCCCAGCCCGTAGCGCTTGACGCCGGCGATTCCGGCTTCGATCACCGCCGGGTGATTGGCCAGGCCGAGGTAGTTGTTCGACGACAGGCAGATGACGTCGCGGCCGTCCATGCGGGTGCGCGGCCCCTGCGGCGCCTGCAGCTCATTGGCCTGCTTGTATTGCCCGCTGTCCCGCAGGGCGCCCAGTTCCTCGGAAAGCAGCCGCTCAAGAGATCCCACAATGCGTCTCCGGGTAACCACCTAGTGGTCAGTGTTGATCCGTTCGTTCCATCGCGAAGCGCGCCCCGTGTGCCCGGGTTCAACGACCGCACCGCAATGATGTCATCCGGCCACGCCCGGCTCGACCCATGCAAGCCGATATCCAAGCTGCTCGCGGAGCAGGCGGCTGGGCGGAGCGGGGTCGCGCGTCTCGCGCGTGATCTCCCAGACGATCCGTCCCGCCGCGGTGAGCGCATCGCGATCGATCCCGGTCGAGACGCCCATCCGCTCGAGCATGTCCACCAGCTCCTCGGTCGCGATGTTGCCCGCGGTGGGGCGGCCGCCGCTGACCGCATTGGAGCTGCCGCCGATCCCGCCGACGGCGGCGTCGAAAATCCGCACACCCTCGTCCAGCGCCGCCAGCGCGTTGGCCAGCGCCGCGCCGCAGCGGTCGTGCAGGTGAATCGCAAGTCGGCGGATGTCTACTTCGCGAGTCAGCGAGCGCAGCACGTCGCGAACGAGGCGCGGGTGCGTCTCGCCGTTGGTGTCGGCCAGCGCGACGCACTCGCAGCCGGCTTCGAGCAGCGCGCCGGTGACCCGCGCGACGGTGGCCACGTCAGCCGGCGCGCCGGTGATGACGTCCTGGAACGCGCCCGACAGGTGCGCCCTCAACCCCCGCTTGTCTGCACGGGCGGCGGCGCAAACTTCCACGGCCCAGCCCATCGCCACGTCGAGGCTGACGCCCATGTTGCGCTGACTGTATTCCTCCGAGGCGGAGACGAACACCGCGGCCGTGTCAAATCGCGAGGCGCGGAAGCGCTCATAATGCTTCAGATTGGGGACGAGCGCGGCCAGCTCGCAACCTGGTCGCGCGCGGATTCCCGCGGCCACCGCCTCTGCATCGGACATCTGCGGCATGACCTTCGGGTTCACGTACGCGGCAGCTTCGATGAAGGGCAACCCCGCCTCCTGCAGCGCCGCGATCAGTTGCAGCTTACGCGCGGCGGGTATCATGCGCGTCGCGGCCTTCGGGCCGCCGAGGCTCTGCAACCCATCGCGGGGGGACATTTCGCAGATGTGCACGCGATCCATCGAGAACTCCCGGCGGCAGGCCGGCCGCCGGCGAATAAGATAGCGGTTGTAGCCGGTGGCGGCGCGGACAGGCCGGGAGACGATCTGATGGCGCGTGAAATCGTGGAAGCGGTCGACGCCGCCGGCGCGCGGCACCGCTTTGCCCTCGATGTGTATGCCGAGGGCGAGCACTGGACCAGCACCCTGACGCCGCTGGCGGCGGACGGACGCGAGCAGAGCGAGCGCGTCGCTCCGCGGTTCTACGGCGTCAGCGCGGAGCAGGCCCGCAGGCGGATGCTCAGCACGCTGGAGGATCGGTACGAGGAAGTGATCGCCGTTGACGGGGAGTGATGCGCGCTGCCGGGTCAATTGCCCAGGCGGGTGACGCCGTATCGAGTTGGATCCGGATCTGGAGACGTTGTGATGCGAATTCACGAACTCGCCCCGTTCCTTGCCATCGCGCTGGTCGCGGCCGTGACGTCGGCGCTGGTGTCACGGGCGGCTGATGAGGCGACGGCGAGTGCGAGTGACAAGACTCAGGCTCCGGCGGTTCGCGGCGCGGCGCTGCCCCACCCGCCGGTTGTGCTGCCGGGGATCGACGTGCTGGAGCAGTCCGGCTTCGCGGCGGTTCGCGGGAAGCGCGTCGGGCTGGTGACGAACCCGACCGGGCTGACCGCCGACCTGCGATCGACCGTGGACGTGCTGCATCGTGCCGAAGGCGTGACGCTGGTCGCGCTGTACGGTCCGGAGCATGGCGTCCGCGGCGAAGCGGCGGCCGGTGTGAAGGTGGCCGACGGACGGGATGGCGCGACGGGGCTACCGGAATTCTCGCTGTACGGCGCGACCCGCAAGCCGACCGCCGAGATGCTCAGCGGCGTGGACGTGCTGGTATTCGACATTCAGGACATCGGCTCGCGGTCGTATACGTACATCAGCACGCTGGCGGTGGTGATGGAGGCGGCCGCGGAGCACGGAAAAGCCGTGGTGGTGCTGGACCGGCCGAACCCGATCAACGGCGAGCGCGTCGAGGGGCGGGTGCTTGATCCGAAGTTCCGCTCGTTCGTCGGGCAGTTGGAGATTCCGTATTTGCACGGCATGACCGTCGGCGAGTTGGCGCAGATGATCAACGGGGAGGGGTGGCTGGGCAGGATGGGCGGCACGGCGTCCGGACCTGCATCCTATGACGCCGAGGGCGGCGGGGAGGGCGGTCCGGGCGGGCTGCGGTGCGAGTTGACCGTCATCCCGATGCGCGGCTGGACGCGAAAGATGGACTGGGCCGCGACGGGATTGGTATGGACGCCGACCAGCCCGCACCTGCCGCGGGCGGAGACGTCTCTGTACTACGCGGCGACTGGCATCTGCGGCGAGCTGGGAACAATCAGCATCGGCATCGGCTATCCGCTCCCTTTCGAATTGTTCGCCGCCCCGGGTGTCGATGCGCGCAAACTGGCGGATGAGATGAACGGCCGTGGGCTGGCGGGTGTGTACTTCCGCCCGATGCACTTCACGCCGTTTTATGGAGCGCACGAGAAGCGCGTCTGCTCCGGTGTGCACATCGTGTTCACGGATCCGGCCCGGGTGGAGGCGGGGGCGGTTCAGTTCCACCTGCTCGATGCGCTGCGCGTGACGCACCCGGAGATTCCGCGAATGAACCCGAAGCGCGCCGCGATGTTCGACAAGGTGTGCGGCGGGGAGGGGATGCGGACGCGGATCGAGGCCGGCTCGGGCGCGGACGAACTGCTGGCGCATTGGCGCGAAGGGGTGGATCAATTTCGGGCGAAGCGGGAGAAGTATCTGTTGTATCGGTGAGGGCGGGGGAGAGCTGCGAGAGAGTGCATTCAGTGTTGGGGGTTGACGCAGGTGTCACCACCATTCGTGACATTGCGTTTTGAAGGGCATTTTGTCACGGTGTTGCGGATTCGGTGCGCGCGGGTATCGTTGGGCCATGCTGGATGTAAACGCCTGCAAACCGAACGCCACGAAGCCCAACGTCGGGACAAACACCGCGGCACAGCAATCAGCGGTCACTGCCGTACCCGGTTCGAGTGCCGCCACCTCGGTCGCGGAAGGTGAATCGTTGGGGCGCGTGGCGGTTCGAGATCGTTGGGTAACCGTCGGAGCTCAGACGGTGGCCATAGCGGTTCTCGCCCCGTGGACCGCGCACCTCCTTCGCGACTACATCGGTTTCGACACGGCCGTCGTGGCAATCGTGATAATGGCGATTGCGCTCTTCCGGCAGCTCTATCATAACGGACGTTGTTGGTTCGCCGCTCGCGCGGGCATCGGCCGCGTGAATGGCCAACGTCAATGGCGGCGGTGGCCGCCGCCCATGTTGCCGGCGATGCTCGGTTTTGTGCTGGGTTGGGTCGTTGGGGAGGGGCTATTTTGGCCCCAAGCCTACTCACCAGGACTTGCCGGTGTGGTCGCAATGTTCGTCGTGGGCGTTAGCGTGGCTCACCTGCCGATCTCGCTTGTGGCCCGATCACGTAGGCACGTTTCGCCACAATCGTCGCAGCAACCAGAGAACGACGACTGGCTGGTCGACGACCGGCCGATTGATTGTGTTGACCAGGACCGCTTTGGACACCGGCGCATCGCTGATCGAATTGCCGCTCGCCTGACGTCTGAAGCCGGACCGCCGCCGAGCATAGCGCTGATCGGGCCGTACGGTTCAGGGAAGACCAGCATTGCCAACATGGTGCGTGACTATTTGAGCGACACACGGGACTTGCTCTTTGTTCGGGTCAGCCTATGGACGTACGACTCGCCGGAGGCGGCGGTTCGCGGTGTGCTGGGCGAGTTGACGCGCGCCGTTGGTGAACGCGTATCCGCTCCCGAGCTTCACCCGCTTCCGATCGAGTATGCCGCCAGCATTGATCGGATGTCAGGGGTGTGGGGGGTTGTGTGGCGGTTCCTGGCGCGCCCGAGCGCTCCTCGCGACGTCCTCGCGCGCCTCGATCGCGTCCTGACGGCTACTGTCTTGCGCGCGGTGCTGTGGGTCGAAGACGCGGATCGCTTCGCCGGCTCATGCGAAGATGCGCAGAAGCGCTTTGAGCCGGTACAGGCGCTGCTGCATGAGTTGGACCAACTCCGCCGTGTAACGGTGGTACTCGCGGACACGTCGCTGACGCACCGGATTGATGCACGAAAGATCGCGCGGTTTGTTGAGACGATGCCTATGCTTACCGAAGAGCATGTGTCAAACGCAGTAGCGGCGCTACGGCATTCGACGGTGCGGGTGTGGAGCGAGCGTGGAATCCTGCCAGCAGTGCCAGATGCCCAGACGCTATTAGCGGCGCCAAGTCGGTTGCAACTCCGGGACGAACTCCGTCGAGTACTCAACGAGGCGATGGGAGTTACGGACAGACACACAGCCGTCTGGCTGGCGAGACTTGCTGCGGCACCACGCACTCTGAAGTCCGCACTTCGGGACGCACGGGACGTGCTCGATCGACTGATTGGCGAGATCGACATCGATGATGTAATCGTACTATCGGTTCTGAGGGTGGCTGCTCCAGCCGTCCACGCATGGGTTACCGACCACATTCAGGAGATCCGGCGAGCTGCGACATCCGCGGACCGTCGTGGCGACCTGCTGAACAGTGCGCTTTCGGTAGTTCCGGAGGCGGATCGCGGCCTCGTGGATGCGGTCCGCGCCCTGTTAATCGATCTGTTTCCTTACTTGCCCGATGGATACGCGCCCTTCAGTTGTGATGCGCAACGGCCGCAAGGGATCGCCGCGTCCAGCAGTGTAGATTACTTCGCGCGCTACCAGTCACGATATGTCGATGAGATGGAGCAGGATCAACCAGTCTTGCAACTGATCCAACGATGGAAAACCCAGGAGCGGACGAACACAACCAGAAGGCGGGGCCAATTAGCCCGGGCGATGACTGCCGAACGTCGGGCTAAACAGGTTGAGCGGTTCGCGCGATTCTTCACGCTAGACGACCGCATAAGGTTACTCGAAGAGATGTGTGACCAGTTGAGAGGGGCTTCCGCTGCCTCGTGGGGTGACGATGGGGAGTCGCCGGGCATGGAAGCGGTGTGGCGGATGTTGCTCGAGCGACGACCACTGCCCGAAATGCTATTGCCGGTCGTGCGCAAACTGCGTGACGAGCATGGAAGGGAAAACCTGCCGCTTGCCCGGTTTCTTAACTATTACTTCACCTTATCGGCGCAGGGCGGTTCGCCATCGTTGATTGAGTCTTCGCGCAGCAGTGAATTTCTGAGTGGCACTGGACAACTACTGCTGGGGTTCATTGATGATGCCGCGCGGCTAGCGCGCGCATTGCGTGGCGGGTCAGGGTTTATTCTGAAAGGGCTTGTCCGTGACGCGCGGGTTAGCTACGGGGAGCATGTCGAGCATCCATTTGATAGATGGCACGTTTTTGCGAATACGTTGCTTGATGCAGCAGAGTACGACGGCGCCACCGTGCTGCGGCAGGCAGCAGTGTTGTGTTCGCGCAGACCGAGGTCTCCGGATGGGCGATTGGTAGACAACCCAGATGAGCAGAGCCAAGCAATTCAGGTAATTGACTATTGGTTTGATCGCGATCGGCTCGCCCAGCTGTTTTCCGTGACCCGTCGACCAATGCACCTGTCACAAGACGAGCGCATACACTGGGATTGGGTAAGCGATTTGTGCGCGATGCGATAGGACGCGACCTACTCCTGAGTTACGATCCCCTGACCCACCCCTCCGTCTCGCTTCTCAAATACTCATACATCCGCCGCCGGCGCTGCGACAGCTCGCGCTCGTGATACGCCGCCGCAACCGCCAGATTCCGGGCCGATAGTCGCTCTCGCCGCGGCGGGTCGCGCAGCAGCTCGATAACGCGCCGCGCCAGCGCCGTGGCCATCGCCTCCGTGGATCCCAGCTCGATCCGCTCCGGCTCGTCCACCAGTTCGGCCGTCCCGCCGACGTTCGACGCCACCGTCGGCGCTGCGCGCGCGAAGGCCTCGATGACGGCCCGCGGCAGCCCCTCTTGTCGCGCCGGCGAAATGAACACATCCGCCGCGTCCAGTTCCTGCCGAACCCGCGCTGAATCCACCTGCCCCAAGAATTCGACGGAGTCGCGGACGCCCAGCCGATCCGCAAACGCTTCCATCTCCGGCCGATGTTGACCGTCGCCGCACATCCGCAACCGCACCGGCACACCCGCGTCGCGACAACGACGCAGCGCGCCGATGGCAACATCCGGCCCCTTGTACATCTGGCCGAACGACCCGACAAACAACAGCCGGCCCGGGCGCGACTCGGAGATCGGCTCCACGCCCGTCCGCGGCCGTTCGACAAATGCCTCGTCGCGCAGCTCGATGCTTGAGTAATGGGTCGAAAGCCCCGCTTTCGGCGGCGGGTAGGAGCGCTGCAGCGTCTCGCGGGTGACGTACGCCGCGCACGTCGCGCGGGCGCATTCCAGCCGCACGCGCCGCGGGTAGAGTGCCCGCAGCAGCGGGCGAAACGGGCTGCGCACAGCGCCGGGGGCGAACAGTTCGCGCGGATCGCCGACGACCTCCACGCCGTAGGGACGGCGCTGCTTCCAGAGCCAGGTGTCCACGCAGCACGCCACCTCTCCCGGGGCGCGCAGCATCACCGCGTCTCGCGGCTCGATCGCGCTGCGGGCAGCCGAGCGCATGGCGCGGAGATTCCGCACCCACCCCCACGCGCCGCGGACGAACGGCAACGGCGCAACTTCGACACCTTCGCCGGTAACCGGCTGCCAGTCGGCCGGGGCGGCGTCGATCGGGCGCACCCGTGCCACCACGCGCACCCGGTCAAACACGTCCAGGTATCGCCGCCAGAACGAGTACGCGTACTTCGCGTCCGTCCAGACGCGGCCATCCGGCGTTCGGGCGTAGCGGTGTTGTGACGTGACGACGATGCGCACAATGGCTCCGAGTAAAGGCCCGGCACGCCGCAGGTCTGGCCGTCGAGATCAAAAGGCGACCAGGCGCGCCCGATTCGGCCGAATTGCGCCAGCGCACGCGAGTTCGCGCCGATACGCGACCAATCGCGACAATTATCGGTGACTGCGCCGTGCCACTCTGCAATCGGCAATCAACGGGCGTAAAATACTCGCAGGCGTCGCATCCGTCGCGATGCCGTCTGGCCTTGTGTCGCCGGGCAGTTTCACTTGGGCCGCACCGCCGCTCCAATCCGCCTGCCGCAGCTATCGACCGACCGCGGTTCCTGCGGGACGCGGCGCGAGTCCCGTCGCGGGCGCTGGCGGGCGGCGGTGCTGATCCTGATCCACGTCGGCATCGCGCTGCATATCTGGCACTGGTTGCGCACCGGCTACACGCTCACCCCGCTTGAACCCAGCGAGTCGATGCAGACGCTCACGAGCGGGCTGATTAACGCCGGGTTCATCCTGTTCGCGCTGGCGCTGCTGAGCACGCTGGTGCTGGGGCGGTTCTTCTGCGGGTGGGGATGTCACGTTGTGGCGCTGCAGGATGCCTGCACCTGGCTGCTGGGGAAGGTCGGACTGCGCCCCAAGCCGCTGCGCTCGCGGCTGCTGCTGTACGTGCCGTTGGCGATGGCGATCTACATGTTCCTGCTGCCGGTGGCGCAGCGCTGGTGGTTCGGGGCCGATGCTCCGCCGTTCGTGATGCACCTCTTCACCGACGACATGTGGAAGACCTTCCCCGGTTGGCAAATGGCGCTGCTGACGCTGTTCGTCTGCGGTGTGCTGATTGTGTACGTGCTGGGGAACAAGGGATTCTGCACCTACGGCTGTCCCTATGGTGGGTTTTTCGCGCCGCTGGATAAGTACTCGCCGGGTCGGATCCGCGTGACGGATGCCTGCGAGGGCTGCGGGCACTGCACGGCGGCGTGCACGTCCAACGTGCGGGTTCATGAGGAAGTGCGCCTTTACCGCATGGTGGTTGATCCGGGCTGTATGAAGTGCATGGACTGCGTCGACGTATGCCCAAAGGGCGCGCTGTACTTCGGGTTCGGAGCACCAGCGGTCACAACGGCGCCGCGCAGCGCCCCGCCTCGCCGCGAGCATGATTTCACGCTCGCGGAAGAGGGGTTCATGCTGGCGGTCTTCATCGGCTCGCTGTACGCGACGCGGGCGCTGTACGAGGCTGTGCCGCTGCTGCTCGCGGCGGGATTTTCGGTGATCGTCGCATACGTGTTGTTGCTTGGTCTGCGCCTGCTCTACTCGCCGAACGTGCGATTTCATCGCTGGCAGTTGCGGCGCGCCGGGCGATGGACGCGCGCCGGCGGCGCGTATGCGATCGGTTGTGTCGCGCTGACCGGATTGCTGGCACACGCCGGTTTGCTGATGTACCACGCGCGCGAGGGAGTTCGGCACTTCCGTGCAGCGGAGCGCTGGTTCGATCGCGGGGGGCGATTTGAGGCCGAAGCGGTGGCCGCGGCACAGCGCTCGCTCGCTCATCACCAGCTAGTGGCACGGGCTGGGATGTTCGACTACCCGATCCTGCAACTGAAGCTGGGGCAGCTGCACGCTTTCCTGGCGGGTGAGCCGGCGACGCCGGAGGGCGAGCCGGAGCCGCTCGAAGCGGGCTTTCGCAAGTCGATGGCGCACTTCCAGCGCGCGCTGGAGTTGAACCCGGTCGAGCCGGCGGCGCGGCTGGGAATCGCGCGATTGCACGCGGCCCAGGGCGACACAACAGCGGCGCTGGAGGAGATGGTCCGCGAGCTGGAGTTGAATCCCGGCTCGACCGGCAGCGCCGGTCCGCTGGTCGGTTATGCGCGGCAGGTCAGCCAACCGGCGCGCGCGGCGGACGTGCTGCGGGCGGCGCTCGCGCGGCGACCACGAAATGCCGACGTGCGCATGGAGCTGGGCACGCTGCTGCTTTCGCTCGGACAAATGGAGGAGGCACTTCGTGACTTGCGTACCGCGGCAGAGCATGCGCCGGACTCGCTGACCGCGCAACTGCGCTGGGCGCAGGGGCAGGCCCAAGCGGGAGATCGTGACGGTGCGCTGGCGACGTATGCCGCGACTGCGCAACGTTGGCGCGGACATGCTGAGCCGAGGATTCAACGGGCCGCTCTGCTGCTCTCGATGAACCGACGGGACGAGGCCGTCGCCGAGTTGAGGCAGCTCATCGCGGACCGGCCGAGACTGGTCGCTCCGCGCTTGCGATTGGCGGCGGCGCTGATGCAGGGTGGGGACGGCGCGGGGGCGGAGCGCGAACTGACGGAGGCGCTTCAGCGCGACCCGGATTCGATCGACGCGCGCCTGATGCTGTGCGATGTGCTGGAGCGCCGCGGTGATTTCCGGGCATCGCTGGCGCAGATCGAGCATGTGATCCGCCTGCTGCCGACGGATCCGAACGTGCTGGTGCATTGGGTGCAGTTGCTGGGGCGGACGGGACTTCTCGCGGATCGACTGGCCCAATCCCAGGCGCGGGCGGAGTCCGCTCGCGGCACGGAACAACTGAACGCACGCTACCAGCGGGTTTACCTGCTGATCGCGTCGGGCGATGAGGCCGCGGCCCGGACGCTTTACGCGGAAATCGCGAGGCCGGGGCTGATCGCGCCGTTTCCGTCGGAGGGACCGTCACCGCCGTAATGCACGGCCGCCTCCGGGTAGCGTACTGCCTCCGAGGCACGGCGGGCGGTAACGCGGCGATGCCGACCTGCATCCCAGCGGTGGCCGCTGCACGTGCCCCGGTGTTGCGCCGTCGTGATGCTATGATCCGCCCGCTGAAGCGCTCGGGGCGTGGTCCGGTAGTAGCGCCGGGCGCGCAGCAGTCTGAACGAGGAGTCCCGCATGAGCGTGATCGATGCCACCGGCTGCCCGACGAAAGCTGCATCGGACCGGGCAAGCGCCGCGCCGGCGGTGGGGGCGTTGCGGGCCATGCTGGTTGAGCTGGGGGAGCTGCTCGGTGGGATGAGCGATGATCACTATGTCGGGTCGCCGTCGGCCGGGTTCACCGGCTCGATCGGCGCTCACGTCCGTCACTGTCTCGATCACGTTGCCGCGCTTACCGACCATGCGTTGTCACACGATAGCGGTGCGTGTTCGTCGCCGCTTCACGGCAGCGCACCGGACGATGGCGAGCTGGACTACGACCGGCGCGAGCGCGGCACGGCGATCGAACACGAGCGCACCGCGGCGCTGCGCGAAATCGAGCGGCTCCAGGCGCGACTCTCCGGCATCGAGACAATGTCGTCGGAGCGGCCGATCCGTGTGCGCGGGGCGTTCTGTGCGGAGGGGGATTGCGTGAGCGGGCCGTCGTCGCTGGGTCGCGAACTGCTGTTTGTCATCAGTCATACCGTGCACCACAACGCGTTGCTGGCCGCGATGTGCGCCGCCCTCGCCGTACGGACGCCGGTGCGTTTCGGCTATGCGCCGGCCACCCTGGCCCACTTGGATCGCACTGCATGTGCACCGTCAGCCTCATCCCGCTAGCCGGCGATCGGTGCGGCGCGACGCTCGGCGTTCGCATGGCGTGCAACCGCGATGAGTCCCGGCTGCGCCCGGCGGCGTTGCCGCCCCGAATTCGCGGGCTTGGCGCGCAGCGCGCCGTGATGCCGATCGATCCGGTGTCCGGGGGCACCTGGATCGGGGCGAACGACCGCGGGATCGTGGCCACGCTGCTGAACGTCTACACGCGACCACATGCTGAAACCGGGAGACTGGTCGGGAGACGAAGCCGAGGGGAGATTGTGCCGCACCTGCTGGCGGCGCGGACGCTCGACGGTGTTCTGGAGTCGGCGCAACGGCTCATTCCGTCGGAATATCCTCCGTTTCGACTCGTCGCGGCGGATGCGAGCCGGTGGTTTGAGGCCCGCAGCGACGGGGCGGAGCTGCGCCTCAGCAACCCGCAGACGCTGGTCGAGCCGCGGATGTTCACGTCCTCGGGGTTGGGGGATGAGCGCGTCGCCGGTCCGCGCAACACACTCTTTGGAGAGATGTTCGCCGTTCCGTGCGAGCAGTGGGTGGCCGTGCAGGATGAATTCCACGCGCACCGATGGCCGGATGCCCCGCACGTGAGCGTGTGCATGGAAAGGGCAGAGGCGCTGACCGTGAGCGTCACGACGGTCGAGATCCGCGCCTCGGAAGTGAGACTGGCGTATACGCCCGGGCCGCCGGGCCGCGCGGCCGCGCTGCCGGCGCTGGAGCTGTCGGTGGGGGAGTAGGGCGTGCCGCCGATCGAGCAGATATGGCAATTCTGGGCGATCGTGCTCGCGACGTTCGCGTCGGAGGATCTCACCTGCATCGCGACCGGACTGCTGATTTACGACGGGCGCATCGGGGGCTGGACGGGCGTGCTGGCCTGTACGCTGGGCATTTTCGTCGGAGATTTCGGCCTGTGGCTGCTGGGACGGTTGGCGGGTCCGCCGGTGCTGCGCTGGAAGCCGGTCGCGGCGCGCTTCTCGGCGGAGCGCCTCGGAAAAGTCGGCGAGTGGTTCGATCGGCGCGGCTGGCGGGCAATTGTGGCGGCGCGATTTTTGCCCGGGACGCGCTTTCCGGTCTATGTCGCTGCGGGCGCGCTGGGGCGAAGCGCCGGGCGTTTTCTGATGTGGGCGGGCATCGCGGCGCTGTTATGGACCCCGGCGCTGGTGCTGCTGGTGGCGTGGCTGGGAGGGGTGATCGCGGACCCGCTGCGAGCAATTTTGGGCGGGTATTGGCTCGGGTTGCTCGGGGCTGTCGCGATTCTGTGGATCCTGATGATGATCGGCGTCCGCTTGAGCACCGCGGGGGGGCGCAGCGGGTTGATGGTCACGCTGGAGCGCGTGCGGCGACATGAGTTCTGGCCGGCATGGGTGTTCTACCTGCCGCTGCTGCCGTGGATCGCCTGGCTGGCGGTGCGGCATCGCGGGCTGATGACGCCGACGGCCGCGAATCCGGGGATCGCGCGGGGTGGCGGCATCGTCGGGGAGTCGAAGTGGGAGATTCTTTCGCGCCTGCCGGCCGAGTGGGTGGTGCCGGGAGCGCTGCTGCGTTCGGACGGCGGCGCAGGGCGGGCGGACGAATTAGCCTCAATAATGGACGAACGTGGCTGGTCATTTCCGTTGATTCTCAAGCCGGATGTGGGGCAGCGCGGAGCGGGCGTACGCCTGGTTCGTGATCTCGATGCGGCGCAGCGCGTGCTGGCGAACGCAGCGGTGGCGATGATCGCGCAGGTGTATCACCCCGGACCGCATGAGGCAGGGATTTTTTACGTGCGGCGGCCGTCGGCAGCGCGAGGCCGGGTCTTCTCCGTAACCGACAAGGAGTTTCCGGAGGTCGCCGGCGACGGTGAGCGCACGCTGGAAGCGCTCATCCGGGCGCATCCGCGCTATCGGCTTCAGGCGAAGACATACCTGGCGCGGCTGGGCGTGCGGGCCGGCGAGCGGCCGGCCGTCGGCGAACGGGTGCGGCTGGCGGTGGCGGGGAATCACTGTCAGGGCACGCTCTTTCGCGACGGGTCGCACTTGGTCACACCGGCGCTGGAGAACCGGATCGATTCGATCGCGCGCGAGTTCGATGGGTTCTTCTTCGGGCGGTTCGACGTGCGATATGCGGATGCCGACGAGTTGCGCGCGGGGCGCGGGTTTGCGGTGATTGAGCTGAACGGCGTCACCTCGGAGTCCACGAATCTGTATGACCCGTCGTGGCCGGTGTGGCGGGCCTACGCGGTGCTGTTCGCACAATGGCATGAGCTGTATGCGGTCGGCGCGGAGAATCGGCGGCGCGGGCACTCGGTGAGCGGGCTGCTGGAGGTGCTGCGCGAAGTGCGGGCGCATTATCGCGGGCGGGTAGTCAGCACGCTGTCAGATTGAGGCATCACGACCGCACGCGCTTCGCGAGTCGTCGTTTCCTACGCGCTCCACGCCCGATAGGCGACGTAGCTGAGGTTCAGCACGAGCAGCAGCAGCCCTTCGCCGCGCGACACCACCTGCGTGCGGCCCATGGTGATCGGCAGCAACAGGGCGGATAGCACTGCCAGCAGCGCCACGTCGAGCTGACCGCCGGGCGGGATTTCGATCGGGTGAATCACGGCGACGATGCCGCCGATGAATAGCAGGTTGAAGATGTTCGATCCGACGACGTTGCCAAGGGCGATATCCGGCTGCCCGCGGCGGGCGGCGAGGATGCTGGTGGTGAGTTCCGGCAGCGTCGTGCCGAACGATAGCAGCGTGAAGCCGATCACCGCCTCAGGCACCCCGGCGGCCGTGGCGAGCGCGACGGCGTTGGTGAGCACCAGCCGCGCACCGCCGCCGACGGCTGCCAGCCCGATGACGATGAACGCGACGTCGAGAATCGGACGGCGGCGGTGCTTGCCGGTCTGTTCCTCCACTTCGGTGATGAAGGCGTCGTCCTTTCGCCCGTGCAGGGAGGCGAAGATCGTGTAGTAGAGGAAAACGCCGAACAGCAGCAGCAGCATGATGCCGTCGGCGCGCATCAGTTTGTCCACGTCGCCGCCGCTAAGGCGGTCCTCAGCCATCACCACGATCGCCGCAGTGGCCAGCAGCATCATGGGCAGCTCACGGACGATCAGGACGGTCTGCACCTTCAGCGGCTTGATCAGGGCCGTCACGGCCAGCACGAAGCCGATGTTGATCGCGCACGCGCCGATGATGTTGCCGAAGGCCAGGCCCGTCTCTCCGTTGGCCGCCGCGACCGTGTTGAGCACCAGTTCCGGTGTGCTGGTGCCGAACGCCACCACGGTCATGCCAATGACCAGCGGGGGGACACCCATCGCATGCGCGATGGCGGAAACGCCGCGTATCAGCACATCCGCGCCCCCGATGAGGCAGGCAAGGCCGACGATCAGCAGTGCGATAGTGATGACCATGAACGGTTTCCGGATCCGGCGTGCGCAGGCGGCGCGGCGACCAGGCGCAGCGAATCCGCCGATGTGGGGGCGTATGATGCCTGCCGGGGCGGAGATCGACAAGCACCGTCGAGGGCGGGGTCCGCGCCGGCCACCGACAGTGGAGACGGACCAGTATTTCTTGACTCACCCGCAGGCGGGCGGTAGCGTCGCAAGAATCAGGTCTGCGTGCGGCCTCGGGAGGATCGTCACATGGGTTGTTTCGACCGCATCCTGCTGCCGACGGACTTTTCCGACCTGGCCGAGCACGCTGCACCCTGCGCGCGAAAGCTGGCCGAGGCCCTGCACTCAAGCATCCACGTGCTGCATGTCTATACGCCCGCCCCGCCCGCGCCCGCCGAGGCAACGGTCGAGCCGGGGGTGACGCCGCTGGTGTTCAGCGAGACGGATGTGCGAACGGCGCTGGACGAGTTCGTCGCGCGGCAGTTCGCCAATTTTTCGCCGCCGGTCGTCCAGGAGCTTGTGTTCGGATCGCCGGTGTCGGCCATCACGCAATACGCGCGATCGCACGGAATCGGGCTGATTGTAATCGGCACGCACGCGCGGGGAGTGGTGAACCGCATCTTCTTCGGCTCGGTCAGCAAGGCGGTGATGGAGCAGGCGGGCTGCCCGGTGTTGATGGTGCCGCTGGCGGCGCAGGTGCCGAGCGGGGAGTGACCGCCGGCGCGCGGCCGGACTGGCGGGGTGAGCGCTGCCCGCGGATGGCGCCGCCGAGATCACGGGCAGCCGAGGTTAAGCACACAGGCCACGAATGGATCGATGTCGAAGTTGTTGAATTCGCCGTCGCCATTGATGTCGCCGCGCAGGATCGAGCACTCCGGATAGGTGAGCTCGTACGTCGGCGGGTCTACCAGCGCGAGCACGAAGGGGTCAATGTCGAAATTGTTGAACACGCCGTCGCAGTTCATGTCGCCGAGGATCGGAGCGGCCAGGGCGCTAACTGTCGGGTTGTCGAATCGCAGCTCGAAGTTCGTGAAGCCGTAGAAATATCCCGGCTCAAACGTCGTGAAGCGGATCTCTTCCACGTTCGCCAGCACACTCGCGAACGTCCGCCCCGGCGGCAGCGTCGGCTCAAACGTGTTCGGATCCTCCGCGCCGGCGCCGCCCCAGCCGGGCGGCAGCGATCCAGTCACGGGATCGTCGATCACAATCGAGAATCGCGTCCAGTCGGCGGTTTGGTCGGCGGACATTTCGCCGAGGTTGAACCACACACTCGACCAGGGATAGTCGGCGTCGGGATCGTGGTAGTCGACCAGTTCGACGATCAGGTTGCGCGCCACCGGCGAGCCGAAGAATGAGATTTCGCCCACCTGCACGTCGATGCCCAACTCAACCGGGGAGGACCATCGGCCGTAGTCACCGATCACGTCCTCGTTCGCGTCGTTTCGAAGCGTGCAGCCGAAGGTGTCCACCATCCGCCAGCGCAAATGAGCGCCCGGCGCACCGCCGTCACTCTCGAGAAAGTCTCCGAGCACGCCATCATTGTCGAAAAACACGCCCCAACCCTCGTTGCCGTGGTCGAAGGTCGTGGTGGAAGCGGCGGCGAACGTCGCGTGGGATGCCACGACTCCGAGAATGGCCGCGGCGCCCATGGGGCGGCGAGTGGACGGCACAAACAGCCGGTGAATCACCTTCATTTCGGTAGCTCCGGAGGCAGCCGGCGCATCGGCGGAGGTTCACGCCGAGTGGCGAAGTCGCGCGCATGCCGACAGCGCATCTCATTATTGCGTCCGGGAAGGGCGTTTCAAGCGGTGGCGGGACGGATGTGCGCGACGCAGGCGGGATGGCGCGATTGGGCGGCCGCAACGCTCCGCGGAAGAGCAGTGCGCCCTGCAAGCAGCGGCGCCACGAAACCCGCGCCGTCACAAAACTCCGGCGACAATCAGCGACGCGCTGGGTGGGTTCACCTGTATCGTGCCGCGCCGGGTGCGAACCCCGTCGGACTACGGGCAGCCGAGGTTGATGATGCAGACCACGAACGGATCGATGTCGAAGTTGTTGAACTGGCCATCGTTGTTGATGTCGCCGTTCATGATCGAGCAGTTCGGAAACGCGAGCTGGTAAGCGGCGGCGTCCACCAGCGCCAGCACAAACGGGTCGATGTCGAAGTTCGTGATGACACCGTCGCAGTTCATGTCGCCGCGGAGACCCGCCGCCCGAATGCCGGCCCAGAAGCCGCCCGTGAGCGAGAACGAGCCGCCGCTCATCACGCCGGCGTCGTGCTGGCCGATGGTGCCGGAAAGCTCATAAACGCCCCCGCTGGAAGTGCCGCCACCGCCGTCGATCGTGTACCACGGGATGTCGAAGGTGCCGGCCAGCGCCGGCAACCCGAGTATCGCGGCCGCAAGTACGGGCAGAACTCGGCGGGACATGTGAAAACCTCCTGCGGATTGTCGGCGGGATCCGGACCGATCCAGCGTGATGCCGACATCAACTTATACGAGATTCCGGGCCGCGACCCCACAGGAATTCCACAAGAAATTGTGCGTTTTGCATGCCAGCGGCGGTCCTGAGCGTCCGGAAACACGCATCGGGCCGTGCCTCCGCTTCCGCGGGCCGGGCGTCTGACCGACGGAAACCTGCTGATCAGGCGCGCTGATCGGAAAAACACCCCGCCCGCGGCAACGCCGGTCGACGGCGCCGCGGGCGGAATGCTGATATCGGAACGCAGGGCCGCGCGGCGTCCGGCGCGGCCGGCCGCCGGATCCCGGCGCTTATTCGGCCTTCGGCTTGCACTGCACGCCGACGAGGCGAACGCCTTCGGGCGTGGTGGTCAGCGTGAAGATCTGCGGTGCCTGGTATTTGGCCAGCTTGCGGGCTTCCTCCAGCTTGCCGGTCTTGATCTGTCCCTCGAACAGACCCGCGAACAGCATCGCCACGCCGGCGCCGGCGTCCATGCCGCCGGTGCTTTGCAGCTCCTCCTTCTTCTCGGAGAAGCCGATCATCGCATCCCACATGCGGCGCGAGTCGACGTAAAACACGCCCCACGCCTCAGACGGAACGTGGCGAGCAGCGTCCTTGAAAGTGGCGTCCGAAGCGATTCCCTCGCCGCCGGCTGCGCCGGCCGCACTCTCGACCGCGGCGGTGTTTCCGGCGATGAACTGATCGCTGAGCACGGCCATCGAGACGCCGCCGAAGGCCGAGTCGAGCATCTGCGTGCCGCGCAGCTCGCGCGCGGCGAGCATTCCGCCGGCGGCGTTCTGCAGGAATCCGAGGAACTTCTCCATCGCGGCGCGATTGCGGTGGCCGATCGCGAGCAGCGCCCGGGCGGAGTCAGCGGCGTACGGGCGCACCGCGCCGAAGAAGAGCGTGATCGGCTCGCGGAGGTGTTCGATCACGTCCTTCCGCGGGCTCATGGTCTCACCGTCCGGGGTGGGCACGGAATCCAGCGAGGCGCGGAACTGATCCGCCGTATCGGGGTCCGTGGCCCGCATGATTCGCTCGGACTCCTCCAGCATCGCCATGATGTTGATGTTGACGCTGAAGAAGCCGATCGCGTCGCCCGGGATGCCTGCCCCGGGCGCGACGGCGCGGTTGTCCATGCTCAGCATGCGCGTGATGCCGCTGCGCTCGCCGCTCATCTGCACGAGCGCCTCGATCTTGTACTGATAGTCGTCGCCGCCGACGTGGATGTGACCGATGATGCCGCGCATGGCCTTGAGGCCCATGGCGTTGACGGTCTTGGCAAAGTCGGCGTCCTTGCGGGCCTCCATCTCGACCAGCGCCGGCACGTTGACAAACATGCGCACCTGGCCGGGGGTCTTGAGCTGCTTCTCAAGGTTCTTGTAGTCCTCGTGCTCCGCCAGCGTCTTGCCGCTCCGATCGCGGCGGAGGGCGTCTTTGACGGCATCCGCGCTGGCGCCGACGAACAGGGCTTCATCGGTCAGGCACATGGCCAGCGTCGGCGGCATGGCGTCAGCGCTGAACAGCTCGTTCATGGCCTGCTCGATCATGTCGCTGAAGGGGTCGTTCGAGCCGGCGGCCAGGTCGAGATCCTCCTCTTCCTCTTCGTCTTCCTCGCTCTTGGCGTCGTCGTCGCCGCCCTTGCGGAACACGTCGATCGAGTTCGACCCGGCGCTGACGGCCTCATAGCCGCCGGCGGCCTCCTTGAGCTTGCGGACGGCGGCGTCGTAATACTTGCGCATCGCCTCCGCATCGCCCACGCCCGCGACCAGTCCGGGCTCCGGCTCGCCGTCATCGGCGGTGGGAGGGGTGACCCATAGCGCGATGGCGCCCTTGAAGGGGTTTTTCATCTGTGCGGCGGGGATGCCCAGCACCTTCGACAGGCGTTCCTTTACCTTGTCGCCGAAGCGGTTCATCAGGTCCGCGCCCTGCATCGCGTCCTTGGCGATCGGATCCTGCAGCATCTGGTAGCCGGCGGTCTTCTCGTACGCCTTCCACATCTCCTCGAAGTCAGTGATGCCGAGGAAGAAAAGGGCGTCGGCGGGGGCGTGCACCGCCGGGTCTTTCGATTGCGCGACCGCGGGCAGCGCCAACAGGGCGACAAGCACGATCGCAGGGAGCCTGCACACGTTCAACATGAGCGTTCCTTCAGAGAGTCCGTTCGAATCGCGGGGGTTACGTGTGCGCCGCGGCATCCGGCCGGCGGCGCAGGGTTACTTGCTGCCCGCCGGCTTCAGCGCGGCCGGCGCGTCCTTTTTGAGCCGCTGCGGCGGCTGGAGATAGCGATACCCGGCGTTGGAGCTTTCGCTGTTGTAGGCGAAGGCGTCGCGGTTCGCGAGAAAATCGATGACGTAGCGTGAGGGAATGGCGAACCCCAACCCCTCGCCGCCCATGATCTTCATGTTGGTGACGCCGACCACCTCGCCGCGGAGGTTGAACAGCGGACCGCCGGAATTGCCGGGGTTGATCTGCGTCGTGGTCTGGATATAGGCGAGTCCCTCTTCGGCCCGGTTCCGGCGACCGACAATCCCCTCCGAGACGCTGCGCTCCAGGCCCAGCGGATTGCCGATCGCGAACACGCGGTCGCCGTCGCGCAGGCGGTCCTCGGCGGCGACGTAGCAGATCACCGGAGTGTATTCCTTGGGCAGGTTTACCTTGAGCAGCGCCAGGTCCATGTGCGGGTTGGTCGCCACGATCTCCACATCCTCGAACTTCTCGCGCTTGAACTCGCGGCCGATCTTGCGGAACACGGCGATGGCCAGCGTTGTTTCGCCTTCGATCACGTGGAAATTCGTGATGACGTGGCCCTCATCGCTGATGAAGAAGCCGCTGCCCAGTCCGCCCGGCGACGACACCAGCACCACGCCCTCGCCGAAGCGCTCCGCCAGGTTCTTCACCGTATCGGGCGGCATGTCGGCCGTGCTGTACAGGTGCTGCGTGGTCGCGACGGACGAGCTGCCGGACTCGGCGGGCGCGTCGCCGGCCTCGATGCTCTTGATCGCGGTGCGCGGGATCGAGATCACGTCATAGCCGACGTCCACCACGATGCGGTCGTTGAACTCGCGCACCACCTGCCCCTTGATCGCCCCGCCCTCGTTCAGCAGGATGACGTCGGCGAGTGCAGTCGCGGACAGGGAAATCGCGAGCACGACGGAGAGCGAATAGCGCATCGATATCTCTCAGAAACCGGGGTTGATCGGGGGACGTCAGGAAACCGCCCACGCGGCGGAATCCTACGCCCCGGCGTGCCCCCCGACAAGCGCATCAGCGGTCGCGCCGGTCATGGCGGCGGCCGGCACGAATGGGTAATAATCCCGCCATGCAAAATGCGCATTTCGTGCTGGTCGGCGGCGGCTTGGCGGGAGCGCTGCTGGCGGCCGGGCTGGGGCGCGACGGCCATCGCGTAGACCTCTATGAACGCCGCAGCGACCCGGGCGCCGGCAACTTCGTCGGCGGCCGGTCGATCAACCTGGCCCTGTCGGCCCGCGGCATCCACGCCCTGGAACAACTCGGTTTGGCGCAGGAGGTTCTGGCCGACGCCATCCCGATGCACGGGCGCATGATTCACGGCCGCGACGGCAGCCTGCACCGACAACCGTATGACCGGGATCCGTCGCGGCACATCAACTCCGTCGGCCGGGCGGTGCTGAATCGCGTCACGATCGCCGCCGCCCGGAAACTGCCCAACGTCGCCGTGCATTTCAACCATCGCTGCATGGACGTCGATCCGGCCCGTCCGGCCGCACGCTTCGTGCGGGAGGAAACCGGGGAGACGGTCGAGATCGCGGGCGATGCCGTGATCGGCGTCGATGGGGCCTACTCGGCCGTCCGCCGGGCGCTGCAGCGGCAGGAGCGATTTGACTATTCCCAACAGTTTCTTGCGCACGGCTACAAGGAACTGACGATCCCGCCGGGATCGGGCGGCGAGTTCCTGATGGAGCGAAACGCGCTGCACATCTGGCCGCGCCGCAGCTTCATGATGATCGCCCTGCCGAACCCGGACGGATCCTTCACCTGCACGCTCTTTTTCCCGTTCGATGGCCCGTTGAGCTTCTCATCGCTGCGCACGCAATCGGATGTTTCCACCCTCTTTGAGCGAGAGTTCCCCGATGCCGTGCCGCTGATGCCGACGCTGCTCGACGACTTTTTCGCCAACCCGACCGGTTCCATGGTGACGGTGCGATGCGCGCCGTGGCATTTCGGCGGCCGAGTGGCGCTGGTGGGGGACGCGGCCCACGCGATCGTGCCGTTTTTCGGGCAGGGGGCCAACTGCGCCTTCGAGGATTGCGAGGAGCTGCGCCGCTGCCTGCACGAGCAGGATTCGCGCGAGCGCGCGTTTGAGGAGTATCAGCGTCGCCGACGGCCCCATGCCGAGGCAATTGCCGACCTGGCGATTGCGAACTTCGTCGAGATGCGTGACAAGACCGCCGCGCCGGCGTTCCGCGCCCGCAAGAAACTGGAGCGCCTGCTGCACGGCTGGCTTCCGGGGATGTTCGTTCCGCTGTACACGATGATCAGCTTCACCCGGATCCCGTATGCGGAGGCGCGTGCCCGGGCGCAGCGCCAGGATCGCGCGCTGCTGACCGGCACCGCGGTTCTCCTGCTGATTTTTCTGGTCGTCGTCTGGCGGCTTTGGGCCGCCGGCGGCTGACGAGGCCTCCGGAACGCCGTACTGCCTCGTGCCGCGCGTCGGGCTGCGCGCGGGGTGTGCCGCACCGTTCCTGAGCAGTGCATGTTGTCGTAAAGGGCGGAGGGGTGCCACTGCCCTTGAGCAGTGCTCTTCACGCATCGCTGCCGTGCCATCGCGGCGTGGGCAGTACGGATTCTCGGAGAACGCCGCCGCTGAAACAGCGGCACCATTCCACAGCCATTCTGAAAGTACTCTAGCCGGTCGTCGGGGGCGGGCAGGGCGGTCGGCCCTGCTCGAACGCTGCGATTTTGTCGAGCCGGCGTTCGTGGCGTCCGCCCTCAAACTCGGTTTGCAGCCATAGCCGCACGATGCTCTGCATCAGCGAGTCGCCAACCAGGTCCGCCGGCAGGCAGAGCACGTTGGCGTTGTTGTGGCGCTTGGACATCTGCGCCGTCAGTTCGTCGTGAACCAGCGCCGCCCGCACGCCGCTGACCTTGTTGGCCGCGATCGACATCCCGATGCCCGTGCCGCAGAACAGCACGCCCGCGGCGGACTCGCCGCTGGACACGCTGCGCGCCACGGCGATGCCGGCGTCCGGATAGTCGGCGGTGCGAGGCGAATCTGTGCCGCAGTCCAGCACGTCGTGCCCGAGCGATTGCAGCATCGCCTTGATGCGCTCCTTGGCCGTGTATCCGCGGTGGTCGCTACCAATCGCGATCTTCATGAATCAGCTCCTCGGCGCGGCGCTGCACCGCGATCTCGATCTGCGCGGCGGCCTGAGAATAGGCCGGCGGCCCTCCGCCCACGGGGTCGCTGACCGGGCGATCGTCGAGCAGCCGGGCCCGCTCGGCAGCCGCGGGCACTAGATCGACGATCGCGGCGAGGTGGTCGGGCGTCATGGCGAAAATGTGATCGCTTCGCTGAATCAACTCCGGTGTCAGCGGCTGCGAGGCGTGGCGCGCGGCCTGGATGCCGCGCGTGTGAAGTTCGCGGATCGCGCCCTCCGACGCGGCCCCGCCGGCGGATGCGAACGCGCCGGCCGACAGCACTTCAAACCCGGAATCGCTCAGCGCGTCGATCGTCGTTTCCAATCGCTCGGCCAGCGCGCGGCGCATCAGGTATTCGGCCATCGGCGATCGGCACGTATTGCCGGTGCAGACGAACAGCACGGTCGTGCGAACCAGGCGGCGGATGACGCGCTCGTCCCAGACGCCGGCGCGAACGATCCGCCAGGCCTCGCCGCGGACCTCGACGATCGTGGACGGGGCGGCAAAGCGCGCGCGACCGCCGTCGAGCACCACGTCCGCCCCTTCGAGCAACGCGGCGTCCGCGCCGCCGATGTCAAACGCCGGCGGCCGGCCGGCCGGGTTGACGCTGGTCGCTACGACCGGCACGCCGGCCCGCGCCAGCAGGCTCTGTGCGATCGGGTGATCCGGGCAGCGCATCCCGACCACGCCGTTGAAGTACACCAGGTCGAGCCACTCGGCGCCGCGCGTCTGCGCGGCCGGGGCCTGGTCTGGCGCGGGATCGGCCCAGGTGATCGTCAGCGGGCCGGGCCAGCCTTTGCTCACGAGCCGTCGCAACACGCGCGACGGGCGGCTCACGTAGTCGCGCGCGGCCGCAGGCTCGGGCAGGTGCAGCGTGAATGGCTGGGTGTCCTCGCGGCCCTTGATGCGCCTCAGGCGCTGCAGCGGCCCCGCGGCGACGGCTGCGCCGATTCCGTAGACGGTCTCGGTCGGGAAAATGACCAGACCGCCGTTGCGCAGCGCCTCAGCGCCGTCGGCGATGGCGCGCTCGTCGGCGGCGCTGCTGACCGGTATCACATGCGTCGGGGGCACCGCGTCTCCTTGCGGCGTGGATTCTCGCGGGCGCAGCGGAGCGGGTCAACCGTGAGTGTCGGCGCGGCCGACGGGCGATAAAACGCGCCGGCGCGCGGAGGTGCCCACGCCGTCGACGTGTCGCCGGCGTCAGCGGTTTCCATTCCTGCATCCGTCGCGTGCTCCGCCCTCCGGTTTCGCTTGCCTCGCGCGAGCCATGCGTCTATCCTCAAAAGCAGGCGGGCGCGAACTCGCCGTCCGCTCCCGCGGTACATGTTTCGGTTGCGTGGTGGTTCGCCGCGTATCCAGTTGCCCCTCACAGACGCTTGCCGGGGCGCCCCTGCACAGGAGAACGCGCATGAGCACGGCCATCTACGGCTTGGAGAACCTGGACCCCAAGCCGCACCTCAAGATCTGGATGAACGGCCAGCTTGTGCCGGTGGACCAGGCCCGCATCAGCGTGTTTGACCACGGCCTGCTGTACGGCGACGGCGTGTTCGAGGGGATCCGCAGCTACAACGGCCGCATCTTCGAGTGCGAGGCGCACGTCCACCGGCTGTTCAACTCCGCCAAGGCGCTCAAGCTCAAGATTCCATTCACAGAGGAGCAGGTCGCCGCGGGCATGTACGAGGCCATGGCCGCGAACGGCCACATGGGCCCGGACAAGGACTGCTACCTGCGGGTGGTGGTGACGCGCGGCGTCGGCCTGCTCGGCATCTCGCCGCTGCGGGCCTGGAAGCCGACTCTCTACATCATCGCCGACACGATCCTGATGTACCCGCGGGAGATGTACGAAAAGGGCATGCCGGTTGTCGTCAGCAGCTTCACCCGGAACCACAGCAACGCCATGCCGCCCAGCATCAAGTCGCTGAATTATCTCAACAACATCCTCGCCAAGCTGGATGCGATCGAGCACGGCTTCCCCGAGGCGATCATGCTCAACCACATGGGCTACGTCTCCGAGGCCACCGGCGACAACATTTTTCTCGTCCGCGACGGGCAGCTCCAGACGCCGCCGACCTCCGCGGGCATCCTCGAGGGAATTACGCGCAGCACGGTGATCCGCCTGGCGCGCGAGATGGGAATCGAGACGGTCGAGAAGGAAATCGTCCGCACGAATCTTTACTACGCGGATGAGATTTTCCTCACCGGCACGGGCGCGGAGATCATCGGTGTGCGCGAGGTGGATCGTCGTCCCGTCGGCGACGGCGGCGTCGGGCCGCTCACGCGTCGATTGATGGACGCGTATCAGAAGCACGTCCGCTCCGCCGCGGTCAGCGCGCAGCTGCCCAGCGGCGTGCGCGTCTGAGACATCCGGGGGTCTGTCAGCAGCGCGCGGCGGAGACCGCGCAGGATCGCCCATGCAGAGCAAAGCCAAGACCGTCGCAGAGTACCTGTCTGAGCTGCCGATCGACCGCCGCGCCGCGCTGCAATCCGTGCGGCGGATGATCCTCGACAACCTCGACAAGGCCGGCGACGGTGACGGCTACGAGGAGGGCATGTCGTACGGCATGATCGGCTATTACGTCCCGCACCGCGTCTACCCGGCCGGCTATCACTGCAACCCGAAGCTGCCGCTGCCTTTCGCCGGGCTGGCGTCGCAGAAGCAGCACATGTCGGTGTACCTGTGCGGCCTGTACGACGGATCCGATCACCACGAGTGGTTCGTCAAGGCGTGGGAGCGCAGCGGCAAGACGCTCGACATGGGCAAGTGCTGCATCCGCTTCAAAAAGCTCGACGACCTGGCGCTGGACGTCATCGGCGAGGCCATCCGTCGCTGGCCGGCTCGCAAGTACATCAAGTTCTATGAAGCTTCCATCGCCCCGCAGAAGCGCGCCGCCGCCGCCCGCCGGGCAACGTCGACCGCAAAGCGCACCACGGAGGGCGGTGTCAGGTCCGCGCCGGAGTCGTCTGGCGCGAAGAGCGCGCGAAAGAGCGCTGCCGTCACGAAGCGGCCCACGGTGAAACGGGTTCGCTCCGCCGCGTCCAAGTCGCAGGCGGGCGGAAAAGCCGCGCGTCGGCGCGCGTCCGGAGTATCGCGCGCCGCCCCGGCCGCGCGCGCCACTCGGCGTTGACGTGACGAGCCGGCTTCCGAATCATCTCACGTTGAAGTAGCGCGCCTCGGGGTGCACCGTCACGATTGCGCTGGTGCTCTGTTCGGGGTCAAGCTGGTACTCGTCACTGAGCGTCACGCCGATTCGCTCCCCGCCCAGCAGCGCCATCAGGCGCGTCTGGTCCTCCAGGTTCGGGCAGGCCGGGTAGCCGAAGCTGTACCGGCTGCCGCGATAGCCCTGCTGGAAGAGCCGCGGAATCTCCCGCGCGTCGTGCTCTCCAACGCCCAGCTCCGCGCGAATCTGCTTGTGGACGTACTCGGCCAGCGCCTCGGCCAGCTCCACGCCCAGCCCATGCAGAAACAGGTATTGCTGGTACTCGTTTTTCGCGAACCACTCGCGCGCTGTCTCGCTCACCTGTCGGCCGCTGGTGACCAGTTGCAGCGCGACCACGTCCGTCTCACCGCGGTCGAGCGGCCGAAAGAAATCCGACAGGCACAGGTGCGGCGCGTGGCGCTGCCGCGGAAAGCGGAAGCGTGCCGCCTCGCGCCGCGGACCGCCGTTGTCAGCCGGCGGCTCCCAGACGATCAGGTCGTCGCCGTCGCTGTTGCACGGCCAGTAGCCGTAGACCGCCGCCGGGCGCAGAATCTCCTCGCGCTCGCAGCGCGCCACCAGCTCGCGCAGGATCGGCCGCACCTCGCTGTCGACATAGCGCCGGAACTCTTCGCGGCTGCGGCCGCGCTTGCGAAACGCCCATTGCACCTGAAACAGCATCACCTCGTTCAGGTAGCCCAGCGCTGCGCGCACCGGAATGCGCTCCATCACCCGTGCGCCCCAGAAGGGCGGCTGCGGAACGGGATGGTCCGCGCCGACCGCGGAGCGACGCGGGACGCTGCCGCCGACCGGTGGCGCGAGGTCTGATGCCGTGGTGTCTGATTCCTCCGTGTCGCCGACCTCGGCCAGCCCGTAGCGCTGCTCCAGTTCGACCGCGAGGTTTGCCGTGCGACCCGTCGCACGTGCTGCCGGGCGCGCCGCAGCGCCCTCGGACACCGCGCTGGCGGCGCGCGAGGGCCGTCCGCCCGCACCGATCGCGGCTGCGGCCGAGGCCGCCGGGGAGCCGCCCGCGGTCGCCAGGGTTGCTTCCGCCGCCGCCGTTTCGGATGTGCCGGCGCCACGCGCGAACGTCTCCGGCGTGCCGCCGCCGACGATGTGCTCCATCAGCCGCAGCCCCTCGAAGGCGTCCTTGGCGTAGTACAGCGCGCCCTGATACTGCGGGCGCAGGTCATCCTCGACGTAGCGGCGCGTCAGCGCTGCGCCGCCCAGGATCACCGGCGTGCGGATCTCGTGCTCATTGAGCACCAGCAGGTCGTCGCGCATCACGATCGTGGATTTGACCAGCAGCCCCGACAGGCCGATCACGTCCGCGCCGTGCTCGCGCAGCGCCGCGATCACGTTGTTCACCGGTTGTTTGATCCCCAGGTTCAGCACGGTGTAGCCGTTGTTGCTGAGGATGATGTCCACCAGGTTCTTGCCGATGTCGTGCACGTCGCCGCGCACCGTGGCCAGCACGATCCGGCCGCGCGACGACCCCTCGCGCCGCTCCATTTTCGGCTCCAGGTGAGCCACCGCGGCCTTCATCGTTTCCGCGCTCTTGAGCACAAAGGGCAACTGCATCGCGCCCGAGCCGAATAACTCGCCAACGGTCTTCATGCCGTCCAGCAGGAACGTGTTGATGATCTCCAGCGGCGCGTACCGCTGCAGCGCTTCGTCGAGGTCGCGCTCGATGCCCGGTCGCGCTCCGTCGACGATTCGCCGTCGCAGCCGATCCTCGATTGGCAGATCGGCGATCTGCACCTTCGTGGCCAGCGCTTCGCCCTCCGAGAACAGGCCGATGAACCGCTCCAGCGGGTCGCCGGCCTCGCGCCGGTCATAGATCAGGTCCAGGGCCGCATTCCAGCGCTCCTCGCCGATCTGGTTGCGCGGCAGAATCTTGGCGGCGTGCACGATGGCCGCGGTCAGCCCGCGCTGCCGCGCTTCGTGCAGGAAGGCCGAGTTCAGCACCACCCGTGCGGCCGGTTGCAGGCCGAAGCTGATGTTGGACAGGCCCAGGATCGACTGGCAGTTCGGCAGCGCCTTCATCACGGCCTCGATGCCGTCGAGCGTCTCCAGCCCCAACCGCCGATCCGCCTCGCTGCCGGTGGTGATCGGGAAGGTCAGCACGTCGAAGAAGATGTCCTCGCTGCGCAGGCCGTGCCGATTCACCAGCAGGCCGTGCAGGCGCTGTGCGATCGAAAGCTTGCGATCGGCCGTCTTGGCCATTGCCTCGGTCGGGTGCTCGTCGATCGTCAGCGCCACCACCGCCGCGCCGTACTGGCGGCAGAGGCGGCAGATGCGGTCGAGCTTCTCCTCGCCGTCCTCCAGGTTGACCGAGTTCACGATGCACTTGCCGCCGGCCAGCTTCAGACCCGCCTCCAGCACGTCCAGTTGCGTGCTGTCGAGCATCAGCGGCGCGGTCACTTCGCGGGCGATGCGGTCAATCACGCGGCGCATGTCCGGCGCGCCCTCGCGGCCGACGTAGTCCACGCACACGTCCAGGACGTGAGCGCCCTCTTCCTTGACCTGCTCGATTCCGATCTGCACCAGCCCGTCCAGGTCGCCCTCGGCCAGCATGCGCTTGAACGCCCGCGAGCCGTTGGTGTTGCAGCGTTCACCGACCATCAGAACGCTGTTGTCCTGCCGCGAGGTCACGGACTGGTAAAGGCTGCTGACCGACGGTTCCGGCGCGGGATTGCGCGGCGCGGCCTTCACCGGCGGCGCTCCCGCGGGCCGCAACGCTCGCACCACTTCGGCCAGATGCGCCGCAGTCGTGCCACAGCAGCCGCCGACGATGTTCACGCCGTCCGTCGCCACGAACTCCCGCAGCCAGCGCGCCAACTCCGCCGGCGCCAGCGGGAAATGCGCCTGCCCGTTGACCACCACCGGCAGACCGGCATTGGGCAGAACGCTCAGCCGGCGCGTGCAGCTCCGCGCGAGGTAGCGGATATGTTCGCTCATCTCCTGTGGCCCGGTCGCGCAGTTCAGCCCGATGACGTCCACTTCCGGAAACGCTTCGATGGCGGTGACCGCCGCGGCCATGTCGGTGCCAACCAGCATCGTGCCGGTGGTTTCCATCGTCACCTGGCACATCAGCGGCAGCTTCCGCCCGATGCGCTCGAAGCTCATCCGCGCGGCATGAATCGCGATCTTCGTCTGAAGGATGTCCTGGCAGGTCTCGATCAGTAGCGCGTCCACTCCGCCGTCAACCAGCCCCCGGATCTGCTCGGCGTAGCTGTCGAGCAGAAAGTCGTAGTCCACCTGCCGCAGCGATACCAGCTTCGTGCCGGGGCCGATCGATCCGACCACGAACCGCGGCCGCTCCGCCGTCGAATAGGCGTCACAGGCCCGACGCGCGATCTGTGCCGCGGTCACGTTCAACTCGTAGCAGCGCGGCTCCAGTTCAAACTCGGCCAGCACGTGCTTCATGCCGCCGAAGGTGTTGGTCTCGACCGCGTCGCAGCCGACCTCCAGAAAGTCGCGGTGGATTCGCTCAACCGCGTCGGGGCGGGTGAAATTCAGGACTTCCGTGCAATTCTCGAGGCCCTGGTAGTCGGTGAGCGCCAGGTCCAGCGCGTGCACGCTGGTGCCCATCGCACCATCCAGAATCAGCACGCCGCGATCGAGTGCGGCGAGAAAATCAGGCTTGCTCACGACAGTTCCTCGGCGGCGGGGACGACCGCTCAGCATCGGCCAGGATCCGGCGCCCCCATCACGGCGGGCCGGCGGTGGCAACCCGGGAGCGCTGCCGGACTTGCCACCCGCGTTGAACCGCGTATCATAGCGGGTTTCATCGACCCGGGCGCTTCGCCCGCGGTTCAGGAGCGCCCTGCGATGATCGAGTCCGGCACGGATCTTGCCCAGTTCTTTCAGATCGACAATCTATCGCCTGAACAGTTCGACGAATTCGCGGATCAGGCCTATGCGTCCGACGAAGCGCGGCGCAAGTTCGCGTCTACGACCGATGCCCAGCGGGGTTCCGGTGATCCGCTGCGCGTGGCGCTGGCGGATCTGATCCTCCAGAATTACTCCAAGGCGATCGAAGGCTTCGCCAAGTCGCCCGATAACCGCTTCCGGCGCTACTACGCCGGCCGCACGCTCGGCATGCTCGGTCGATACGCCGAAGCGGCCAAGGAGTTCGAGCGGGCCGCCGGCAAGGGCTGGGACGAGCTTTCCGCGGATATGCAGCGCGCCGTGATGCTGATGCGCGCGGGGGAGCTGTCCGACGCCGAGCAGCTGCTGAAGAAGCACGCCCGCGAGGGCCAGGACCGCGGCGCCTGGCAGTTTGCACAAGCCTGTCTGCACGAGGAGCGCCAGGAGTGGGATGCCGCCATTGATGCCTATGAGCGGGTTCTCACCATCGAGCCGGACCACGACGAGGCGATGTTCCGTTGCGCTCGCCTGTATGACCACCGTGGGCACGAGGAGCAGGCGATCGAGTTGTATCGCCGCCTGACCCTCCAGCCGCGCGCCGCCGTGAACGCGCTGCTGAACCTGGCGGTGATCTTCGAGGACGCCGGCCGCTACGACGACGCCGCCGAGTGCGTCGAGCGCGTGCTCACCGCATTTCCGAGTCACCGCCGCGCGCGTCTGTTCCAGAAGGACATCGACAGCAGCCGGCAGATGGTCATCGACGAGGTCGCGGACAAGCGCGCCGAGTCGCGCCACCGCCTGCTCGAGACGCCGGTCACGGACTTCGAACTGTCGGTCCGCGCCCGCAACTGCCTCAAGAAGATGCGGATCAATACGCTCGGCGAGCTGCTGCGACTCAGCGAGCCTGAGCTGCTGGCGTTCAAGAATTTCGGCGAAACCTCCCTGCAGGAGATCAAGGCCGTCCTGACGACCCGCGGCATGACGCTCGGCATGCGCGCCGAGGAGATCGACATCCAGGCGTTCGCCCAGGCACAAGCCCCGAAGCCGGCCCTCCCGGTCGGCAGCGAGGCGATCCTCTCCAAGCCTGTGTCCGAGCTGGACCTTTCCGTCCGCGCGCGGCGCTGCCTGCAACGCCTCAACGTCGTCACCGTCGGCGACCTGCTCCAGCACACCGAGGCCGAGCTGCTGGCGACCCGTAACTTCGGCATGACATCGCTCAATGAAATCCGCTCGCAGCTCGCCCAGATCGGGATGTCGCTGCAGGCCAAGCGCTAGGCGCTGCGCCGCGTGGGCGCCCTTCGATTTGAAGTCTCGCACTCCTGCGGCCGCGCCCGCCGGGGGCGCTTGCACACTCCCCACGGCGTCGTTGATACGCCGGCGTTCATGCCGGTCGGAACGCTCGGCCCCGTGAAGGGCGTCACGCCCGATCAACTGGCCGCCACTGGCACGCAGATTCAACTCGCCAACACCTATCACCTGATGCTCCGCCCGGGTGAGCGCGTCGTCGCCGAGCTCGGCGGGCTGCAGCGCATGACCGGCTGGGGTCGGCCGATGCTCACCGACAGCGGCGGCTACCAGGTGTTCTCACTGGCGACGTTGCGGAAGATTTCTGACGAAGGCGTCGAGTTCCGCTCGCACGTTGATGGTGCGCTGGTGCACCTCACGCCGGAGCGATCCATCGAGATTCAGAACCACCTCGGCGCGGACATTCTCATGCCGCTCGATGAATGCCCGGGGCTGCCGGCGGCGGACGAAGTCATCGCCGCCGCGGTCGATCGCACGATTCACTGGGCGCAGCGCTGCCGCGATGCGCACACCCGCAGCGATCAGGCGCTCTATGGCATCGTCCAGGGCGGCCTGAACCCGGCGCAGCGCCGCCGCTGTCTGGCGGCGCTGCTGCCCATGGGCTTCGACGGTTTTGCCATCGGCGGGCTGGCGGTAGGGGAGGCGCCGCCGGAAATGTGGCGACTGCTCGACGATTTCGCCGATGACTTGCCGGCCGATCGGCCGCGCTACGTCATGGGCATTGGCACGCCGGCGGACCTGCTGCACGCCGTCGATGCGGGTGTGGATCAGTTCGATTGCGTACTCCCGACGCGAAACGGGCGAAAGGGCTACGCATTTACGTGGGATGGCGTGGTTCGGCTGCGGAATGCCGCCCACCGCTCGGATTCGTCCCCGATTGACGCCGGCTGCGCTTGTGTGTGTTGCCGGGGCTTTTCCCGCGGCTACCTGCGGCATTTGCTGTCTGTCGGCGAGGTGCTGGGCGGAATCCTGATCAGCCTGCATAATCTCCACTTTTATCAGGACTTCACGCGCTCCATGCGCGAGGCCATTGAGCGCGGGCAGTGGCCCGCGTTTCGGGATAGGACGCTGGCGCGCGTCGCCGCCGTGTCCGCCGTTGATGCGGACGAGGCGAGCCATGCGTCGCCGATCGAGGAATAATCATGTTTGAATCGCTGCTGATGCTTGCTCAGGCTACGACCACCGCCCCCGCCGGCGGCCAGCCGCCTCCCGCCTCCGGCTGGGATGCGTTCTTTCGCTTCTATTTTCCGCTCCTGGCGATTTTCGCCGTCTTCTGGTGGATGATGTCGCGCGGGCAGCGCAAGGAGCGCGATAAGTATCAACAGATGCTGGCGTCGCTCAAGCGCGGCGATCGGGTGCTCACCATCGGCGGGATTCTCGGCACCGTCGTGGAGGTGCGGGACAACGAGGCCGTGCTGAAGATCGACGAGGCAACCAACGTGAAGATGCGGGTGGTGCGCTCCGCGATCAAGGACGTAATCCGCGACACGGCTTCCGCGACGACCGGGGTTGTGGCAGAGACGAAGTAGCCGCCGGACGGGCGGAATCCGCGCCGCGATCCGTGTCCGCGGTGAATCCGCCGCCGGGAATGCGGGTACACCAAGGGCGCTGAGCAGCGCCGGCAGCGCTGCTCGAACGCAACGGAGTGCGTGCCATGAAGCCGCTGCGCCTGATACTTGCAATCACCGCCGCGGCGGCGGTGTGCTATGTAGGGGTGATCTGGCTGGGGGATTGGGAGCTGCGGGCCGCCCGGCGCGAAATGGCGCGGCTGGAGAATGAGCGCCGCGACCTCTTGGATTTCATCGCCCGGTTGACCGAGACGCGCCGCGTGGCGCAGCTCACGATCGACGCCATGTCGGTCGAGGCGGATGGCCGCACGCTGACCGCGCTCACCTTTCTGGAGTTCGGCTCGGAGGGGCTGGCCGGCCGTCCGCAGCAGATCCGGGTGCACGGCTCGCGGGTCTACGTCGAGGCGGAGGTGATCAAGTTCGATCATGCCCGCGTCGGAGCGGCGGGAGAGCGCCGTGAAGTGAGCGCCGCCGTCTTTCGCCGAGTCTTCGGCGACCAGGCCGCCCCCAGTGCCGGTGCCGAGATTCGTCCGGAATCCCGTGCGCCGGTAATCGCGGCGGACGCGGCCCGCCAGGAGCGGCTTTGGCGGCGATTCCGGGAGTGGGTGGACGACCCCCAGCGTGCCGCGGCGGAAGGGGTGCGCGTGGCCCAGGTCGAGGCGCCAGCGCTCGACGCCCAGGTCGGGAGGGTGTTCGAGATTTCGCTCGATGCGGCGGGAGGACTGAACATCAGGCGGGTGGCCACCGCGCAATAACGGCCGGACCGACGGCTCCGTGATTGCCCCCGGCGGAACGCACACAAATCACGGATTGCATTTGATTTGCGGCCGGTGGTGTCTACGATCAGATTGGCGGCGCCCGCCGGGCGCCCCGCGATCCACGGGCGGTATGCTCGGCTGAGGCGTTTCCCCCCGGCGCCCACCGACTGCCGCCCAGTTTTTTGCGCCGGCCCCGCGTGCGTTTCCGGGTCTGTTTTCCGTCGAAGCGTGTCGATGTTCCGCCGCCGCGGCCGGCGTGCGGAGCATGCCGCGCTGCGTTCGCCGTTCGAGTCGTTTGCGGACGCTCCCGAACCCCCGTCCCGCCCGCTGTTGACCTATACTGCCGGTCCTGTTCGACCGTGATTCGGCTCGTTTCCGCCATGAATCCGCGGAACATGGTCGGACCGTGAGGCAAGTCCGGAATGCAGAAATCGCTCGCCGAGCTGTGTGACATCCTGCGTCGATTCGGCATGAAGCCGGTCATCCGGGGGGATGAGCGTTGCGAAATCCGCGGAATCGCGACATTGGAGGAGGCTCAGCCTCAGGAACTGTCATTCCTGAGCAATCCGCGTTACGAGAAGCTGCTGGGAACCACGCAGGCATCGGCCGTCGTCTGCAAACCGGATTTGACCGCCCCCGCATCGTTGCACCTGCTCTGCGTCGATGATCCCTACGCCGCCATCACGATCCTGATCGTGGAGTGCCTCGGATATCGGAAGCACCGGCTGCCGGCCGACGCGCGAGTCTGCACGCAGGACGGGATCGGGCTTCCGGGAGCGCCGGCGGTAGTCGCGGCCAGCGCTCGGATCGGGCGAAACCCGACGATTTACCCGAACGTGGTCATCGATGAAGGGGTTGAGATCGGCGACGACGTGGTGATCTATCCGGGTGTCTACGTCGGGCCGCGCTGCCGCCTGGGAAATGGCGTCATCCTGTTCCCGAACGTCACGATCTACGACGACACGAAGATCGGCAACCGCGTCACGATCCATGCAGGGAGTGTGATCGGAGAGGACGGCCTCGGCTATGCGCCGTTCCAGGGACGCTGGGCGAAGATTCCACAGGTGGGCAGCGTGGAGCTGGCAGACGACGTGGAGATCGGTGCGAACTGCACGATTGACCGGGCCACGCTCGGCAGCACCCGGATCGGCGCAGGCACGAAGTTCAGCAACCTGATCGCGATCGGACACGGCACCCACATCGGCGAGCACTGCATGTTCGTCGCACAGGTGGGGCTGGCGGGTTCGGTGGAGGTGGGGAACCGGGTGACGATGGCGGGGCAGGCGGGTGTCGTCGGGCACATTCGCATCGGCGACGGGGCGACGATCGGCGCGAAGGCGGGCGTGACGAACAGCGTTCCGGACGGGGAGACCTATCTGGGCCAGCCGGCGATTCCGGTGCGCGACATGAAGCGCCAGGTGGCGCACGTCATGCGCCTGCCGGCGCTCAACGAGGCGGTTCGCACCATGGAAAAGAAGCTCGCGCGGTTGGAGGAACTGGAGCGGCGGCTGGCGGAGCTGGAGGCGCGCGCAGCGCAGGCGGACGGGGGCTGAGCGAGAGCGCAGCGCGGTTGATCCGATGCGGTCGATTGGGGGCGAATCTCACACACGACGTCGGGCGCGTGCACTGTTCCGGTGCGACAGCCAGACGCGGGGTCGTTTGAACGAGTAACAGGGCGACGCGTGGTCGTGTCGCGGTCGTGTGCTCGTGCGCTTATCATCCCCGCGCGCGTAACGGGAGATTGAGCTGCATGCAGCAGGTGCGCAGCGTAGACCGCCTCGACCGTCCCACCGGCGAGTTCGTCCAGACGAACGTGCTGTCCCTGCGCGCGGACCTCACCGTCGCGGGGGCGCTGGAACAGCTCCGGCGGATGAACATCGGCGAGCGGGTGGTCTACTTCTATGTCACCGACGAGGAGGGCCGGCTGCGCGGCGTGCTGCCGACACGGCGGCTGCTGATGAGCGACGCCAACGCGCCGCTGCGCGACATCATGCAAACGCGCGTCGTTCGCGTGCGGGCCGATGCGCCGCTGCTCGTGGCCTGCGAGCTGTTCGTGATGCACCGGCTTCTTGCGATTCCGGTGGTCGATGACGACGAGCGCCTGCTCGGAGCGATCGAGATCCGCGTCTTCGCCGACGAGTTGCTCGACCTTTCCGAGCGCCAGGCCGCCGACGACGTGTTTCAGCTCATCGGCGTGCGAATCGCCGAGTCGCGAGGCGGCAAGCCGTCGCCGTTGCGCGACTATCGCGCCCGATTTCCATGGCTGCTTTGCAATATCGGCGGCGGGATTCTCTGTGCGTTGCTGGCCGGCCGCTACGAGGCGTTTCTCGACAGCGTCATCGTGCTGGCGCTGTTTATCCCGGTGGTGCTCGCGCTGGCGGAGAGCGTCAGCATGCAGGCCATGACGCTGGCGCTGCAGGCGATGCACTCGAAGCGCGTGGATTCGCGGTTTCTGATGGCAGCGCTGGTGCGGGAAATGCTGACCGCCGGGCTGCTCGGCGCCTCGTGCGGGGCGATTGTCGGGGTGATCGCCTGGGTGTGGAAGAGTCAGCCGGTGGTCGCCTTGGCGATCGGCGGCAGCATTGCGCTGTCGGTCGTGACGGCGTGCATGCTGGGGGTGCTGCTACCGACGGTCGTGCGCGTGCTGCGCGGTGATCCGCGAATTGCAGCGGGGCCGATGGTGCTCGCGGCGGCGGACGTGCTGACGTTGCTCCTGTATTTCTCACTCTCGGGCGCGCTGCTCACGTCGCCGAGCGCGGCGGCCTGATGGCGCAGGTGCGGCAGGTGCGCGTCACACCCGATTGCGCCGAAGGCTGTCGCGGCCCGTCGAGGGAGAGCTTTGCACCGCATCCTTGCGCGATGTCGCGCGTCCAAGCGCGTGGTGACGCATCCGAGCGCGTAATCGCGCATCACAGCTTGTAGTGGCCGGTCGTTGGCGGCGGGTGGCGCGCACTCGACGTGCGCCGTGTGTGAGCGCTTATCCTCGTCTTGGCGGCCATTTCGTAGCGTGGAAAAACGCCACCAGACCTGCGGCGTATACTCCCGATGATGCCAGTGCTCGGACCGCTGCCGTCGATTCGCATGGACGAGCCGGCCTATCTTGCGCTTCTGGCGACCCTGCCAATCCTGTGCGTCTGGAGCATCCGCTCGATCGCGGGCCTTGGACTTGCGCGGGCCAGCACCGCGCTGGTCCTGCGGGCGGGGGCGGTAGCGCTGTTTGTGCTCGCGCTGGCCGGCCTGCACACCGTGCGCACCACCGACGATCAGACGGTCGTCTTCGTGATGGACCGGTCTGAGAGCGTGCCACCGGCCGCGCAGCAGCGGGCGGTCGAGTTCCTGCGCGCGGCAACGAAGACCATGCGGCCGGGCAAGGACCGGCTGGCCATCGTCACCTTCGGCGGGTCCGCCGAGGCCGCCCAGCTTCCCGCGCCGCAACTGCTGCTGGATCGGCTCGCACCGACGGCGCGTCCGGACCAGTCCAACCTCGGAGCCGCCCTGCGGCTGGCGTCCGCGTTGCTGCCGCCGGACGCGGCCCGGCGACTGGTGCTGCTCTCCGACGGCAACGAGAACGCGGGCGACGCGACGGCGGAGAGTGAGGCGCTGCGATCCGCGAACATCCCGCTGGACGCAGTGCCGCTTTCCTGCCGGCACGATCGCGAGGTGGTTTTCGAGCGGCTCTGGACGCCCTCCAGCGCCCGCGGGGACGACACGATCAACCTGCAATTCACGCTGCGCAGCACGCACGCCGCACGCGGTCGCATCCGCGTGTTTCACAATGACCAGCCCCTTCAACTCGATGGCGGGCGCGACGGCGCGTTTGACGTTTCGCTCGCTCCTGGCTCGAACCGCCTGTCGCTGCCGGTTCCGCTTCAGGCCGCGGGCGTGCATCGTTTCCGGGCCGAGTTTCTGCCGGACGACGCCGGGGATGATGAAATCGCCGCAAATAATGAAGCCCGCTCGTTCACCGTCGTGGCGGGGCGCGAGCATGTCCTTGCCATTGCGGGCGAGGGCAGCGGCCCGCGCTCGGATGAACCGCGCTCGCTCGACCTGATCACCGCGGCGCTTCAGCGGGACGGAATCGAGGTGACGCGCGCAACCGCCTCGGAGGCGCCTGCCGATGCGACGGCGCTGCTGGCCTACTCCTGCGTGCTGCTGAACAACGTCGCCGCTCCGGAATTGGGCGAGCGGCGCCTGGCAGCGCTGGCGTCTTATGTGCGCGACCTGGGCGGCGGGCTGGTGGTGATTGGCGGCGACCAGTCGTTCAGTGTCGGCGGCTATGCGCGCACGCCGCTGGAGGAAATCCTGCCGGTCGAGACCGATCGCGCGCGGCTGCAACTGCTGAGCCTCAGCATGGTGATCGTGCTGGATCGCTCCGGCTCCATGAGCGGGGACAAGATGAGCCTCGCGCGGCAGGGCGCGGTCGGCGCGGTGCAACTCCTGAGCCGGCTGGACCGTGTGGGAGTCATCGCGTTTGACAGCATGAGCGAGTGGATCGTGCCGCTGGATTTCTGCGTGGACCGCCAGAAAATCCAGGCGTGCATCAACCAGATCGGCGATCGCGGCGGCACGGACATGTATCCCGCCCTGCACGACGCCTTTGTCACCCTTCAGGGCAGCCGTACGAACCTGAGGCACATTGTGCTGCTCTCCGACGGCGTGTCCGAGCCGGGCGATTTTGATGGGCTGGCCGATCGGATGGCCAGTGCGGGCATCACGCTCAGCACAATCGCCGTCGGCGCGGATGCGGATCACGCGCTGCTGCGCAAGCTCGCCGAAAAAACCGGCGGGCGGGCGTACTCGGCGGATGGCGCCGGCGCCGTGCCGCAGATCTTCGTGCGCGAGACCATCCAGGCGACCCGCTCGGGAATTCACGAGCAGCCCTTCACGCCCGCGCTGGCTTCGGGAGTGCTGTCTGACGTGGTCGCGGGGTTGCGCGGCGACACGCTTCCGCCGCTCGGCGGGCACGTCGTGTCGATCGCAAAGGCCGGCGCGCAGACGCCGATCGTGCGCCCCACAAAGGATGGCGCGGACCCGATCCTGGCGGTCTGGCAGCCCGGATTGGGGCGAACGGCAGCGTTCACATCGGGCATGTGGACCGGCTGGGGCGGCGACTGGGCGCAGTGGTCGGGGTTCTCGAAATTCTGGTCGCAGACGGTTCGTTGGGCGTCGCGGCCCGTCGCTTCCACCGCCTATGCGATGAACATCAGCGTGGACGGCGACCTCGCGACCGTCACCGTCGAGGCCCATGAGGAGCACGGCGCAATCTCGGGCGCGACCAGCGTCGACGCACAGGTCATTCATCCCTCGTTTGAGCAAAGCGGGCTGACGCTCCGTCGCACCGCACCGCATCGGTTCAGCGGATCATTCCCCCTCCGGGAGCGGGGCAGCTACATCGCCCGCGCGGCCGTGCGAACCGCCGCCGGCGCAACGGAGATTGTGCATGCCGGCATCAGTCAATCCTATCCGGCCGAATTGCGCGAGCTGCGCTCCAATGACGTACGGCTGACGGAACTGGGCCGGCGAACGGGCGGGCGCACGATGCGCCTGGAACAGGCGGACTCCGTGTTCGAGGCTTCGGCCATCCGGCCGGTGCTGTCCCGCCGCCCGCTGTGGGAATCACTGGTGCTGGCAGGGCTGCTGCTCTTCCTGGCGGACGTGGCGGTGCGGCGTGTGGCCATTTCGCCGCTGGCGATGGTGCGGTCTTGGCTGGGCGGCGCGTCCGTACCTCCCGGCAGCCGAGCGCCCGAAGTGTTGGCGGCTCTCCGCGGGACGCGCGAGCAGCTTCGGAAGCGCGACGCGGCGACAGCAGGTCCGACCGCCGGCGCGTCACCCGCGGCGGCCGTCGAGAACTTTCTGTCGAGAACGCGCTCCCGCCGGCCGATGGACCCACAGATTCTGTCTGAACACGGGCACGCGGATAAAGCGACCGGACAGCCCGCGGAGGTGCGGCCGGAGGTGCCCGAGCCGGGCGCTGATCCGACCTCGCGCCTGCTTGAGGCCAAGCGCCGGCTACGCAGGCCGCCGCCGTCGTCGGGTTAAGCCAGGTACTCGCCGCGCTTGAGCTTCTCCGGCAGATACCGCTCCGTGATGAAACGGAAGTCCTTGCTGCTGAACGCTTCGAGCTCGAGCTTCACGCCCAGCGATTCCATGTGCTTGATCTCGCGCTGCCATTCACGACTGGCAAACCAGGGATATTCCCGGATTTCGCGCGCCCGTCGTCGGTCCTCGTCGGTCAGCGGCATGGGGATGTGTGCGGGAACGTCGAACTTCTCGGCATCGAAGCTGCTCATGCCGATGAACCGCGCCGCCGGAACCGCCATGCGCTGGCTCTCGAACGCCAGGTTGATCGAACCCTGCTTGACGACGCTGTAGATGTAGTAGCCCCAGGGGTCGTTGTCGACCAGCACGTATACCGGCAGTTTCAGCTCGTAATGCATGCGGTGAATCAGCCGTCGCACACCGCGCGGCGGCTGCCCGCCGCCGTGGATGAGCATGCAATCGTGCTTCTCCCAGAATCGATCCTGGTTGAAGCGGTTCCACACCGCTCCCTTCTCGATGAGCAGGATGAACTTCGCCTTGACCTTCTTGAACTGGATCACGTCCGGCTCGACGATGCTCGGAACGCCCCATCCGCCCGATCCCATCGCGGTCAGGTTGATGTCATTGTTGTTGTCGACGACCGTCATCGGTCCGACCATGTTGCCCTTGATTTCCGCGTGCACCCCGAGTGATTCGCGCAGCGCCTCGACCGTGACCTCGATGTCCTCGATCACCGGGTCCGACTCGGACTGCTCGTAAAAGACCAGCTCCTTGCTGCCCTGTACCGGCACTTTCAGGTTGTAGAAAACGTCGCGCAGGCTGGTCGTCACGTTTTCGTCGATCAGGCGCTTGAGCACCTGCGCCACGCGCAGCGTCTGCATGAATTTCTTGGCCTGGCTGCCCTCGCCCTTGCGCCGCCCCAGCAAAGAGAAAAAGAACCGCCGCTGCCGCCCGTCGAGCAGCTCAATGATCCGACGCTTTTCGTTGAAGCGCACGTTGGTGAGCGTGCGGGAGGGGATGTCGAGAAAGGGATCCTGGCGCTTGCGGATCAGCCCGATGACGTTCTCCGCCACCCCCGTCAATCGCTTGCCGACGCCGGCGCGATCCTGCGCTGCGCCGCCTCTTCGCGCTGCCATGCTGCCTCCTGACCGGCCGCCAGATTCGGGCGGCATCGCCCGCGCCAGCCGGGTCGCGGAGGATACGCCGACCCGCGGCTAGCTGACAATTCGTCGTCCCGGCGGCTTCTTCGGTCCGTCGCCCCGTTTCGGGCCGCCTGCGGACTGCTTTTGCGGACGCGCGGAGCCCCCGGCCGCGGCGGGCGCGCCGCGCTTCGGTCGTGGTGGCGCAGAGCGATTGCGCGTTTGCGCGCTGCGCTCGGGCGACGATGATCCGCCGCGCCTCGGCGGTCGCCCGGCTCGCTTCGGTGGAGGGCCGGACGGCGCGGGCTCCATCAGCGGGCGCTCGGTCATTTCCGCATCGCTGACCGCAGCCGCGTCCGGGCGCGGCTTGCCCCGGACCAGCGGGCTGCGCAGCCGCGCCTGCGACCGATCGCGCTTCCGGGCCGCCCCGCGCAGCATCGCGATTTCGTCGTCCGACAGTTCGCGCGACGCACCGATCGGCAGTCCCTTGGCGCGCAGCGGACCGTAGGCCAGTCGTTGCAGCTTCCGCACCGGGTGACCAACCTGCGCCAGCATCCGGCGCAACTGGCGGTTTACGCGCTCGCGCAGCTCGATCCACAGCACGCTGCGCTCGCGTGTCGTGTGCCGCACTTCGCCGCGTTCGATCGTGACCCGGCCTTCGGAGAGATGCACGCCGCTTCGCAGCCGCGCGATCACCGCGGAGGCGACCTGGCCGCGCACCTCGACCTGGTACTCGGCGGTGAGGGTGGAAAAACGGTGCCCGAGCCGACCTGCCAGATCCCCGTCGTTGGTCAGCAGCAGCAGCCCGCCCGCCTCCGCGTCCATCCGCCCGACCGGCAGCACCCGCCCGAACACCGGCGGCAGCAGGTCGTAGACGCGCCGCCGTCCGGCCGGGTCGCGCGCCGCCACGACCACGCCGGTGGGCTTGTTGAGAATGGCGTATACAGGGCGGTGGGGGCGCACTCGATGCCCGTCCACGATGACGGCGTCGTGACGGGGATCGACAAAAGCGGGCAGGGCCTCGACGACCTGCCCGTTGACCAGGACGCGGCCGTCCAGGATGAGCGTCTCGGCATCGCGGCGCGAGGCGATGCCTGCGTCCGCGAGGAATTTCTGCAATCGAACGTGCGCGCGATCATCGTCAGGGCGGTTCATGCGGAGATGATACCCAAACAGGGCGCTTCGCGCGCTTGCGGTGGCAGGGGCGCTCGCTGCCGGAGAACCGCGGTACGAACGACGCCGCCGACGGAGCCAGGGCTTGATAGCCCACGGAAGCGACGCCTGCGGAGCAGCCCGGGCGCCACCCGTTCATTGGAGCCGCGCCGGAAGCAGTCGCGGGCCGCAGCGCCCCCCCTGGGCCGGCCTGACCAGGGCAATCTCGCTCACATTCTTAGAATTCCTTGACTTTTCCGAAAGCTAAGTTAGTATTTTGTTAGGTATCAGGGACGGGCCGACCGCCCGTGCGAGGAGCATCGCCATGATGAACGTCACTCAGGAACTCATGACCCCGCGTGAAGCCGCCCGCTGGTTTCGACGCTCCCCCGGCTGGCTTCGTCAGCAACGCGAGTTGCTTCGGGTCACCGGGCCGGGAGGTCAGCCGCTCTACCACGTCGCCGTTTGTCGGGCCTACGTCCTGGCACGCATGTGCGAGGCGCCGCCGGGCGTCGTGCGTCGTGTACAGGTGGAGGCGCTGGAGCGCGTCTGCGGCGTCTCGGTCGTCGGCGAGGAATTGGACGCAGTCGTCGCTTCCCCGCCTGCGCTGGAGTGCGCCAGCCCCGGCGAGAGCGGACGTCTGGTGCTCGCGCCGGTCGAACCCGCCGATTGCGAGGAGCCCGGAGGCGGGGCGATCCACGGGTCGTCGCGGGAGGCGGCCGGTTGTTGCGACGCGATCGGCGTGGGGATTCGGTGAGGCGCGGGACGCATCGGAAACAGGCGACGGGTCGCGACCGGTGTGAGCCGGCGCGACCCGTCGGGGGGCCTTTACATGTTGGTGCCTGGCGTGAATCGCGCGACAGGACTACTTGATCTCGAACGGCGCGAGCAGTTCCTCGTCGAGCCACTCCAGGTCATTGGCGGTCCGGACCTTCGGCGCCGGAGCCTGGCTGCGTGCCGCCTCCTGCGCACTGGCGTCGAGAAGCTGCCCGATCTCGCAGTACACGTCGCTCCAGGCGCGGATCCCGCGGACTCCCTGGTCCAGCAGCGTCTCAATTCGCCGAATGACCTCGATCACGGGCGTGGTCGCCGGCGACGCCGTGCCGATCGTCCGTGCGTCGGACTCAGCAAAGAAATCCGCTTCGGTCGAGGGCGGCGCGTTGCGGCGCTGCTGGTCAATGATGTCGGCTTCGTCCGCCGTGTCCGCGTCGTCGATTTCAGGAATCGCCTCGATCCAGGTCGGTGCGTCGATTGGCGCACTGGTGATCGGCGTCGCCGGCGTTGCAGCGAGCTGTACCGTCGATTCGCCCAGCAGCGATGTCAGCTCGCTGTCCGACATCGCTCCGATCGCCGCGTGAAACTCGCGCTGCTCGCGGGCAAGCTGCTCGGCCGCCTCCTGCGCCGCGGCCGTTTCCGCGATTTCCTGCAGATGCACGCGGGCGGCTTCGAGGCGCGGGTTGATCTGCAGCGCGGCGCTGAGCGACTGGACCGCCAGCGTGTAGCGCCCCGCCTCGGACTGCGTGAGCGCGAGGTTGTAGAGCGCGCCGGCCTCATCGCTGCCCATCCGGAAGGCCGCGAGCGCCTCGTCGAAGCGCCCCAGTCCGCCCAGCACGAGTCCGAGGTTCATGCTCGCGCGGGTGAAATCCGGCCGGATCTCGAGCGCGCGGTGCAGCGCCGCCTCGGCCTCGTCGAGCCGCCCCTCGAGGTAGAGGCTGAAGCCGAGGTTGTTGAACAGGTGCGCCGTCGACGGGCTGAGGGCGATCGCGCGCTGGAAGCGGGCGGTGGCGTCGGCGTGGCGTCCGACCTTGTTGAGCGTCACGCCGAGACGGTTGATCGCCGTGACGAAGTTCGGGCTGACGCGCAGGGCCTCTTCATACTGGCCGATGGCCTTGTCGAGGTTGCCCTGGCGCTCGAGCAGGTGCCCATGCGCGAAGTAGGTCGTCGCGTTGATTTCCGGGGCGCGCGTGCTGCGCGGCGCGGAGGGCAGGTCGCCCGGTCCGCCGCTCGTGACGGTCGATTGCGTGCACGCCCCGCTCAGCAGTGCTGCGCTGACGCCCGCCGCAATGCACGATCCGAATCGCTTGCGCACAGGTTGCTCCTAGTTGGACGCGGCGCCCGCACCCGCGGACGCGCCGGTCTGGCTGCTCTTGCTGCGGGGCTTGTACGTCCCCTCGTTCATCTTGATCAGCACCGCGCTGCCGGCATCCATGCCGCGCCCGCCGGGCATGTCGTCGCGCACCGCGTCGGCGGTGACGGGAATGCCCACTTCATTGAGAAACTGCACCAGCGTGTCGACCCGCTGCTTGCGCAGCGGCGCATCGGCCGCCAGGTTCGAGCTGTAGCGCAGGTCGCCGCCGTAGGACTGCATCAACTGGGCCATCCGGCTCAGTCGCTCCTCGCCCAGCGACGTCAGCATCGCCCGGTGCGGCAGAAAGTGGTGATCGGACATGTGCATGTCCGCCAGCATGGCGTTGTCCGACATGTACACAAGCGTGCCCTGCAGGTCGGACGTCTCTTCCGCTTTGCCGTGCGGCGGTGCATTCAGCCGCGCGTCCGGCGAATTGCACCCCGCGGCGGCGAGGCCGGCGACGGTCGCGAGCAGAGTGAATCGAAGTCTCATCGCGATGGCTCCATGTCCGGGGAAATCACGCGGGGCTCGCCCGCCTTGCCCATAAAATCGGTCGATCCCCGCATGACCTGAATTGTGCGCCACGATCCGCATTGCGGACCCGCCGTACGGGTTGCGCCGCCACCGCCTGGGCGCAACTTCTCCCCGCGGCGCGCAACTCATGCGCGTTGCGCGATCCCGTCGGAGCAGGTCCGCCCGGCGCACCGACTTCGTGCGCCTGCGGTAGAATCCGGAATCATGCCTCGCTCCACCTGGATCGCCGTCGTCCTGCTGTCCCTCACGCTGATCGGCTCGCTTGCGACCACCGGCGGAGCGGCCTGGTATCTGCGCAGCGGCGCGTATCGCGACTATTGCTCGCGTGTGCTCTCCGAGACGCTGGGGCTGCCCGCCGAGGTCGGTTCCGTCACGCCGCGCTCGCTCCAGACGCGCCAATTCAACAACGTCCGCGTGTGGCTGCCGGATCGCCGCGGCATCGCGTTTCGTTGCCGCTTCGCGTTGTACGAAAACCGCCCGAGCCGAGAGGAACCGGAGGCCTATGCGCTGCGGCTCTCCCACGGCGAATGTGAAATATCGTCACGCACCTGGCTGGCCGCGGATTACCGCCGCGTGGTCGAATCCGGCCTGCGGCCCGGCTTCGCCCCGGACGGTCCGACCGAGGTTGCGTTCACCGGCATGGACCTGGTCGTCGCGCACGAGGAGTTCCGCATGCGCCTGGCCGGCGCCGCCGGGCAGGTGCGCTTTGAGAATGAACACGCCGCGACCGCGGTGATTTTCTGCCGTGACTTCAACGGACACGAGACGCGCGACCCGGTGACGCTGACGGCCGCGTTCTCTCCCGCCGACGGCGCCGTGCGTATCGACCGGTTGGAGCTGCGGGTGCCGCAGATTCCCCTCGGAATTGCCGGCGTCGGCAGCCTGTTCGGCGCAAGCGTGGCGTCCGGAACGTTCAGCGGGCGATTGATCTACACGGAGGAAACGGCCTCACCGCTGGTGCGGCGGCTGGAGGTATCGGGCACTTGCACGGACGTGCGGCTCGCCGAGTTCGCGTCGCCGTTCCTGGGGCCGGGCGTGCAGGGCCATTGTCCTGAGCTCGAACTGATCGACCTGGCGTTCGTCGATCGCATGCCGACGCACCTGCGGTTCCGGGCCGTCATCCGCGACGCCGTGCTGGGGCAACTGCTGGCGCCGCTGGGCTTCGGCGAACTGGGCGGGCACACGGTCGTGCAGATCCGCGATGCCGAGTTCAACTCCGAAGGCATCATGCGGGTGAGCCTATCCGCTGAATGCCGCGGTGCCTCGTTGCAGGGGCTATCCGCCGGGTTGGGACTGGGGCGCGCCAGCGGGCGATTGAATCTCTCCATCGCCGACCTGCGGATTGAGAACAATCGCGTGGTGGCGATGGACGCCGAGCTGCGCGTGGATGAAAGCGCGGCCGAGGAACGATGGGTGGACGGCGAACTGCTGACCACCGTCGCGCAGCGCGTGCTCGAAGGCGGCCTGCCCGGCTGGCTGTCGCTCGGGCCGGGCACCAGGGTGGCCTACAAGCGGCTCGGAGCGCGGCTGGAAGTCCGCGACGAGGTGCTGCGCGTCTATGGCACGCACGGCCCGCGCTCGCGCGGCTTGCTCAGCGTGGATTTTCTCGGCAGGGAGGTGGTGGTCGCGTCCGAACCAGAAGGACCGATCGACCTTCGTCCCGCTTTGGATGAAGCCCGGCGGCGGCTGGCCGAGCAGTTTCTGCCGCACTGGCGCGAACGGCTCATCCCGCCCGACGCACCCGCCAATCCCGAGTAACCCCATTGCGATTCTCCGCTGAGCGACTCCTGGTCATCGCCGCCGCCGCGATCAGCATCACGCTGACCGCGATCACGGTTTCGGCCGTATTGCGGCAGAGCGAGACGCTCAGCGAGCGCGAGAGCGCGGCCCTTCGCGATTCCGCGACGCGGGCCGCACAGGAGCGGGTGTCGGAGTTGCGGGCCACGCTCAACCGCCTGTTCGCCCAGGCTGCGGGCGCGTGGTCCGATCAGGGGGTCGATGCGCTGGACGCCTGGTCGGCCCGGCACCCCGATTGGCCGCTGTTCCTGCTGGAAGCTGGCGAAGGCTGGACCGCGCTGCCGCTGTCGCCGGCCGCCAACCCGCCGGCGTGGCGGAGTTCGGAAGAGCTTCTGGCCGCCGCCGAGCTCGAGTTCGCGGAGCAGGATTCCGCCGCGGCGCTCGAGCGGCTCGACCGCCTGGCCGAACGCAGCCCGGATCGCGGTGTCCGCATCTCCGCGATGATCGCGGCGGCCTCTGTGCGAAAAAAGATGCGCCAGCCGCAGGGTGCGGCGCGCGCCTATCGCGACGTTCTTCCGCTGCTGGAGCTGGAGCCGGCGCTCACGCGCGGTGCGTTTGCGGTCAAGCTGGCGATGGTGGAGTGCTGGCTGGCGGGGCGGGAGTACGCGCTGGCCCGCAAGGCGCTGCTGGAGATGCTGCGAGCGGTCAACAGCGCGCATCCCGGTCGTCATGGGCGGGCCGAAGTCGCGATGATGCGCTCCCGTGTGACCTGGCTCCGGGCGCGCAGTCCGAGTGTGCTGGCGGCGCCCGCGGAGCGCGAGATCGATGATCGCACGGATCGCGAGCTGGAGTGGGCCGACGGCCGCGCCGCGCGGCGCGACCAGTTGGCCGAGCTGGAGAGCGAGATGCGCCGCCTGCTGGCCAAGCGTCAACAGCCGGCCGAGGGCGTGATCAGCTTCGTGAACACGCGCGCCGGGGAAATCCCGGTGATCCTGGCCTTGCGCGCGATCGGGCCGGATCGAAGGTTTGCGATCGTCATGCCGGCGCAGGAGTTGATCGAGCGCTACTGGAACACCGGCGGTCGCCCGCAGCCGTGGCGGGTAGTGATGCCTGAGCAGGTCGGCGGCAGCGAGATGATCGTCGCGCTGGGCGAGCCATTCGGCGGGGCGCTGGTCGTTCCAACGCTCGAGACGCTACAGCGATCGGCGGAGCAATCATCCCAGCGCCTGATTCTGCTGCTGGCGATCACGGTGGCCGCCGCGGGCGGCTGGGGAATCGTCCTCTGGATGCTGTCGCGCTCGCTCGCGCGGCAACGCGAACTGGCGGCCCTGCAGCGGCGATTCGTCGCCGACGTCAGTCACGAACTGAAAACGCCGTTGGCGCTGATTCGCCTGCTGACCGAGACGCTGGCGGACGGGCGCGTCAGTGACCCGAAGCGCGTCAACCAGTACCTCGGCACCATTGGCCGTGAGAGCGAGCGCCTGACCAACCTGCTCGACACCATTCTGGACTTTTCGCGGATGGAATCCGGGCGGCGATCGTATGAGCTTCGCGCGTGCGACGTGGGGGCGGCGGTGCGGGCGGCGTGGGCGCTGTTTGAGCCGCGATTCGCCGCGGACGGGTTTACCGCAGAGCTGCACGTCGCCGACGACCTCCCGATGATCGCGGGCGATGCCGAGGCGCTGCAGCAGCTTGTCGTCAACCTGTTGCAGAACGCGTATCGATACGGTGGTGAGGAGCGCTACGTGCGCGTGGACGTGCTCCGTGAGCGCGGCGGGGGTGGGGTCGTCATCCTGGTGCAGGATCGCGGCATTGGCATGTCCCGCGCGCAGTTGCGGCGGCTCGGCGACAGCTTCTACCGCGCGGAGGATGCGCGCGTGCGCAGCACGCGCGGCGCCGGTCTCGGGCTGGCGATCGTGCGGCACATCGTGGCGGCCCACCGCGGGCGGCTGGACGTGATCTCGCGCCCCGGCCGAGGCAGCACGTTCACCGTGACGCTTCCGGTCGGCCGGATTCAGGACGACGCCGCGCCGGGAGCCGGCGGCGCGCCGGCGGCGGCCGCTCGCGAGACTCGGACTGGCGAAGGCCGCGGTTCATGATGCCCGCGCTGCGAGGCGATTCGTGCTGACGATCGAACTGGATTACGACCTTCCGCCCGAGCGGATCGCGCAGCAGCCGGTCGCGCCGCGCGACGCCTCGCGCCTGCTGGTGCTGGATCGCGCAGCCGGGACAACCGAACACGCCGTGTTTCGTGATGTCGGGCGCTGGCTGCGCGCCGGGGATCTGCTGGTGCTCAACGACACGCGGGTGGTGCCGGCGCGATTCTTCGCGCAGCGCGACAGCGGCGGACGGGTGGAGGGGCTGTACCTGCACGGAGCGCCGCAGGAGGGCGCCGGCCACTGGTGTGCACTGCTCAAGCCGGCGGCGCGGCTGCGCGAGGGGGAATCGCTGAAGCTGGACGCGGCGGCGGACGTCCGATTGGTGGCGGTGCGGCGGCTGGAGCGCGGGACCTGGCTCGTGCGCACGGAGCCGCCGACGGACGTGCTTCCGCTGCTCGCGCGCATCGGGTCCGTGCCGCTGCCGCCTTACATCCGGCGCGGCGCGACGCAGCCCGATGCGGTCGCGAATGCGCAGGCCGGCGGCGCGGAAGATTCGGACCGCGAGCGTTACCAGACGGTGTACGCCGAGCGGGCGGGCGCCGTGGCCGCGCCGACGGCTGGTCTGCATTTCACCCCGGAGCTGTTGAGTTCGATCCGCGCGGCTGGTGTAGCGCTTTGCACTGTGACCCTGCACGTAGGCGTCGGCACGTTCGCGCCGATCGTCGTGGACGACTTGCGCGAACATCCGATGCACGCCGAGTGGTTCGAGGCGTGCTCCGAGACGATCGCCGCGCTCCGACGCACGCGCGCGGCCGGCGGCAGGGTCATTGCAGTCGGCACAACGTCAGCGCGCGTGCTCGAAACGCTGGCGCAGCGGATCGAGTCCGCGGAACTGGCGGACGCCGGTCCGCCCGCGCCGGTCACTGGCTGGACGGACATCTTCCTCTATCCACCGCTGCGCCTGATTGCGACAGACGCGCTCATCACGAACTTCCATCTTCCGCGCAGCACGTTGCTGGCGATGGTGATGGCGCTGGCGGGTGTGGAGACGATTCGCAGAGCTTATGCCGAGGCGATTCGCGAGCAGTATCGCTTCTACAGCTACGGGGATGCGATGCTGATTCTGTAGGCTGTAGAACGCGGTCGGTCGCATGCCGGAGGGTTCGCGCGTTCACCCGCCGTAGCGCCGCTGAATCACGGCGAAATCGTGCATGTCCACGTCGGCGTCAGCGTCCGCGTCCCCCGCGCGGCATGTCGTACCCGCCGCGAACGTGAATCCCGGGCCGCGCAGGCAGAAGCGCAGCACCGTGACATCGGCCGCGTCCACGTCGCCGTCGTTGTCCATATCGCCCGGCGGACGCAGCGCGTACACCTCGAACTCCGGGATGCGCGCCGTCGAGTCGATCCCCGGGTCCAGCACGCGCAATCGCGCCCACCGCACCGCGACCGGCGCAGCGAAGCTTCGCGAGATCACGTTCGCGCCCGTCGCGTTGTACAGCATCGCGCGCACGTGCCACGGCCCCGCACCGCTCTCCGCCGTTTCGAACGTCAGCGCTGTTGTGTTGAAAGCCGGGTTCTCTCCGGCCGCACCTGCGTTGCGAAGCACGAAGCCGGTCAGTTCGCGCGTCAATCCCAGGTCAACGGTCAGGTGGTGCGGCGGCGTCGCGGCGCTGGTCGTCCACTTGCTTGCGGTGGACACCACGCCGTCAAACGCCGGCGCGGGATTGCCGCTATCCGCCGTCCGAACTGCCAGCGGGCCGCGGGCGGCATTCACGCCGACGGGCGGCGTGTCCAGCATCGGCGACGGCGGCTGTGTCGGCCACACCGATGGATGCCCGGCGTCAGCGGCGAAGCGGAACGCATCGAACAGGTCGTGATCCGCGCCGGGCGGACCAGTGCTTGCGAACGATTCGATCGAGAAACTCTGCCACGCACCGGCGTCAGGCGGATAGATGAACCAGCACATCGCGCTCACCGGGTGCGCGCCGGGCTGCGCGTTCCACGCCGCGACGTCGGCCAGCGATCCATGCAGAAACACGGCGCTCGCGGCTTCCTGCGCCGCCGTCGGCGGATCCGCCGCCCGCGCCCACTCCGTCACCAGGGTTGGTTTGTCGGCGAAGCCGAGCGTGTCGAGGATCGCAAGCTGCGTGAGAATTGATGCGAGAAAGTCGCGCCGCGCGTCGGCGGCGGAGTGCCAGGGCGCGCCATACCCGTGCAACGCGAATCCATCGACCTCATTCGGCGTCAATTCAGCGCAAAGCGCGGCAAGCCATTCATTTCCTCCGGTGTGGCGAACCCCGGGAATGGCGTCCCCCGGCGAAACCGGCGCGACGAGCACCAGTTGCGGTCCGAGCGGGCTGGACACCGAGCGGATCGCGGTGCGGATACGGCGATAGGCGGTGGCGTACTCAGAGGGCGAAAGCGCTTGTCCGCCCCATTCGTCCAGCAGGTTCGGCTCGTTTCCGACCTGCCAGATGCGACAGACGTCGGCCAGCTCTGCCGCAGCCGATTGCGCAGCGGCGTCAAAAGCAACGAGATGCTGCGGAAATGGCGTATTTTCACCCCAATTGCGCTGGAGGCGCACGATCAAGCTGGTTCCACGTGAAACAGCGGTGAGAAAACGCTGCTGGCGCTGCCACGCGGCGCTCCACCAGATATCGCTGTTCGTCATGACGGTTTCGAGGCAGTACGCGGGGCGGTTGCCAGTCATCTGCTCCACGCGCCCGGTTGCCGGATCGCCGTACCAGTGAATGCCGTGCAACCACGGGGAGGCCCGCAGCGGCGACACCGGCAGCAGCGCGAGCAGCGCTGCGAGCGCAATACCGACGCGCGGCGCGAATCGAGTCGCCAGGCGAGAAGCGGCAGCAGCGGCGATGCCCGCGGTTCGCAACATCGACTCAGTGTACTGCCGGACCCGTCGGCGGCAGTGCCAAATTCACCGGCGTTGCGCCCTGCTCAACGGATGACGAGCAGCAACTGGTCGAGCATGTCCTTTGAAACGGTGATGACTCGGCTGGCAGCCTGGAAGCCGGCGCTGGAGGTGATGAGGCCGATGAACTCGCGCGAGAGGTCCACGTTGGACAACTCCAACGCTCCGCTGAGCAGCGTGCCGGCGTTGAACTGGCCCGGCGCGGTGATCTGTGGGTTTCCGGAGTTCGGCCCCATCAGGAAGGCGTTTTCAGCGTCGGCGATCAGGCCGGTGGGGTTGGCGAAGTTGGCGAGCGCGAGCTGGCCGAGGCGCTGCGTCTGGCCGTTGGTGAAGATGCCGGTGATGACGCCATCGGCGCCGATGCCGAAGGTGGTAAGCGTGCCGGGCGGGTGGCCGTCCTGCTGGGCCATGATGACGTCTGAGCCGGCGGTTGAAAGCCCGTGCAGGCTGGAAAAATCCATCGTGAAAGCTAGGGCCGGGTCGGCGCCGGAGCCGGCGCGGTTGATCGTGATCTGGTTCCCGTCGGCGCTGACGAAGTTGCCCTGCGTGTCGAAGGTGACAGTGCCAGTGCTGCCGGCGCCTAGCGGGTTCGTGCCGTCGGGATACTCGACGTAATAGCGCCACACCGGACCGGCGGCGTTGGCGGCCTCGCGGGTGAAGGTGACGTTCACGGGCACGGCGTTGCCGAGCGAGTCATACACGCTGAACGAAGTGAAAATGCCGCCACCTGCGGCCGCCGCGGTTTGCGTGAAGGTGAACGGCAGCGGCGCGCCGGCGGTGTCGCTCAGAATGTCACTTGAGGCGATTGTGATGCCGTTGGGCTCGCCGGCGTTGGAGCGAATCACCAGCGACCCGTTCTCCACCGTCACACCGGGCGAACCGGGCAGGCCGGGCGTGGTCTGGATTCCGATCGAGCGTTGCAGCCAGTTGGCGAAGTCGCCGAGCGACTGGCCGTCGGTTCCCACGACGAAGGTGCGCGTCGGAAGCTCGCGGTCGCCCTTGTTCACACCGCGCACAGTGATGGTGCTGCCGGGGGCGAAAAGCGATACGCCCGGCGCGCTGGCGCTGCGCAGGTCGGTGAGCGCGGTGTTTGCGTCGGCCTGCCCGCCGCCAGCGTTCACGAGCGCCTGTGACCCGGTCACGGAGGATTGCGTGGCAGGGAGGGCAGCGGCGCTGAGGTCGCCATCCATGATGACGTTTCGCGAGGCGCGCGCGACGCTGAGCGTGCCGAGCGGAATGGACAGATCGGTGAGCGTGCCGGGGGTGACGTTGCCGGCGGTGTCCACTCCAAATCCCTGCACATATTGGCCGTTCTTCGTGACCAGGCGATTCTCGGAGTTCACCGTGAATGCGCCGTCGCGCGAAAACGCCTGCTGGCCGTTGGGTCGGCGAATCACGAAGAAGCCGTCGCCTTGCACGGCGACGTCGGTCGGGACGCCAGTGGTTTCGATCGAGCCGGCGGTGTGGATGCGGTGGGTCGAGCCGACCAGCGCGCCGAGGCCGTACTGGATCGGGTTGGTGCCGCCGGAGGTAGTGCTGGGGGCGGTGCCGGAGGAGAGCGTGTTGGCGAACTGCGTTTGAAAGAGCGTGCGAGAATGCTTGAACGCGGTGGTGTTCACGTTGGCAATGTTGTTGCCGATCGTGTCGATCCGCTGCTGGTTGACGTTGATGCCCGTCAGACCGGTGTAGAGGGCGGACGTGAGTCCCATCGCGTGGCTCGCTGGGTCAAGGCGCCGGTCGACGGCTTCCGTGCCGTCGACCGTGCGGCTGTCACTCTCGCGGGCGTCCGTTCCCGCGTGGGGGCGCAACTCGGGGGAATTCGTCAGCGGCTCAGGGCATCGGCCAGGTTCTGAAGCCAGGTTCGCTTCGCAGGTGCGGCAGCTTGCATGGCCCGGGCCGCTCCGCTCTTGGCCGGATCGCTCGCATCCGTCGCTCCCCCCGTGGCCTGGCTGTTCGCGGCCTGGGCGTTCTCCGGCGTGGTGACGAGCGAGACGCTGGCGGCGGTGACCGCTGCGCCGGTGTCCAGCTCCAGCACGGCCGCGCCGTCATCGGCGACGCGCACGCTGGTGACGACGCCGGAGGTCAGTGCCGGCGCGCCGTCGAGGCCGACGGTGCGCGCCGCGACGAACTTGCCGATCCAGTCGGCCAGGCCGGCGGTTCGCTGGGACTTGCCGAGCTGATCGAGCGTGCTGCTCATCTGGCCGGACAGCTCGATTTCGCGAATCTGCGCGACCTGCCCGATCATGTCCGAGGTGTTCGACGGCTCAAACGGATCCTGCTGCTGGAGCTCGGTGGTCAGAATGCGGAAAAAGTCCTCGCTCTTGAGCGAACTGAGGCCGCGCTCGGAGGTTCGCACGGCCGGGCCTGCTGCGCCGATTCCGGTGGTTGTCATCGAATCGCTCCTGCTGTGCCGTTCTGTTTCAGATCACCAGGTTCACGCGCCCCTTGGCGGCTGATGCCGTCGCGGACGCCGCGGTCGCCGCGTCGGCGGCCGGTTGCGAGACCACGCCGGCTGCGGCGGGCGTCGCGTCGCCGGAGCTGCGATCGCCGCGGCCGGGATCGGCGGCGCCTCGATCGGCCGTTCCGTCGGCTGCGGCGTCGGGGAACGCCTGTCCCGGCGTCCAGTCGCCGGGAGCTGCGCCGCCCGGCGGGATGAACTTCACCCGCGCGAGCTGGATGCCGCTCGATTCGAGCGCTGTGCGGAGCGCGTCGAGGTTTTCGGAAAGCAAGCGGTGTGCCAGAGGCGAGTCCGCCTCAACGCGAAGTTCCAGTTCGTTGGCCCGCAGATCGATTTTCATGCGGATACTGCCCAGCCAGGGCGGATCCAGGCGCAGCGTAGCGGTGCTGTGGTCGCGTCCGACGCGGGTGGCCACGAGGCGCACAATCCGCTCGATGTTGGGGTCATCCTTGCCGATGGTCGCGTCGGTGTCGGCTGAGTGCGACGCCGATGAACCGCCGTTGGGGGGAGCGGTGCGGGCGGGTCGTGATCCGGGTTGGGCGGCCTGCGCATCCGGACTTACCGCGCTTGCGGCGATCGGAGTCTGCGGCGCCGCGGCGGCTGGCTTGACCGTGGGAGCGTCGGCCGCCGGCGCCGCGGTGCGGGGAGATGCCGAATCGGCGGCGCGCGCCGCAGTGGTGGCGTCGATGCGCGCTGCGGCCCGGCTGGCGGCCGCCGCATCCGTGGCGGGTGTCGCGGCGACCGGGTTCGGCGAGACGGCCTGCGCTCCGGCCTGGTGGGACGTCGGAGCGGATGCCGACGCGGCGTCGAGAGCGGACGCTTCGGATTGTGCGGGCTTCGCTGCTGGGGTTTCCAAGCGGGCGGCGGGACCGTCGGGGTCGCGCTGCGTATCCGTGGCGCTCGGTCGATCGCTCGCGATCGTCGCGCGCTGCGGCGATGAGTCCAGTGCGGATGACTCACGGGAGGGTGATGCGCCGGAGCGGGGGCTGCTGTCGCCTGCCTCCGGTTGACTTTGCGTGTGCAGCGCTTCGCGCCGTTCGGCGGTGCGGCGCTCGGCCTGGTCGGCAGCGGCCGTACCGGGGCGGGCGCGGCGTTCATCGTCGCGAGCGGTACGAATAGGGTCTTGTGAATCGCGTGATTGCTCGGCGGCGGTGTGAAGAAGCTCGCGGCGGTCATCGGCCGCCGCACGGCCTTCGCGCAGCAACGCGGCAAAGTCGCCCGGCGGTGCGAACAAATCCAAGAGCGCCGCCAAGGCCGCGTCATCGGCGCTGCGGGCGCGCGATCCCGGAGGGGCGGTGACGGAGTGCGACACGATCGCAGGGTTCATAAGAGTTCCTACGGCTGTGCATCGCCCGCGGTCCTCCCTGACCCTTCGGCGTACTCGTTTGCCCCGGCGAGACGGAGCTGCTCCAGCAGCTCGTGCATCACGCCGACGTCCTCCTGCGAGGTGAACTGTTCGAGAATGCGCTGTCCCTTGGCGGGTGGCAGCGCGACGAACAGGCGCACGGCATCGGCTTTCTGCTTGCGCCACGTCCGGAGCACGTGTTCCTTGGCCATCTTGGGGTTGAGCCGCTCGACGTATTGCAGCTCGCGCTTGAAGCCTTCGTCGCGGACGGCATCGCTGAGCTTTCGCTGCTGCTCGCGCCAGTCGGCCTTGGATTTTTCGAATGTTTCCTGCATCTGGATCAGATTCTGCATCGCCAGGTTCAGCAGGTTCTGGCGGGCGGCGATGTCGGCCGCGGCGCGCTCCAGCGTGGCGCGCTGGATCTGCTCGGCCACGCGCGTGCGACGGATCTCCTCGGCCGACGCCGCGGGCGCGGTCATGGAGGCGGGCGCTGAGGTGGGGGCGGAGTCGCCGCCTTCGCCGTTCTTCGAGCGGTCGTCGAACTCGCCGCGCAGCACGGCGCCGATCTGCGCGACCCGGTCGGCATCGAGCCGACCGGTGGCGAAGAGGAACGCGAGGAACCCGCCGGTCGCGAGCAGCGTCGCGATGGCGGGAATCGCCACGATGTTGAAGAGGCGGCTCACGATGCAGCGCTCCGATCGCTGTGTGCGCGATCCGAGCGCATGGCATGCAACTGCTGTGCCAATTCGTCGTCCTGTGCCTGGTCACGGGCGGCCTGGTCGCGCAGGTGCTGCGCCAGGCGTGCCTTGCGCATTTTCTCGATCACGCGGCGGTCACGTCGGGCGTCGCGCCACTCGGCCAGGCGGGCCTCCGCCTGTGCGAGCAGGGCGGTTCGCTCGGCGCCGCGAGCCGCGAGTGAGCCGCGCAGATGCCCAATCCAGGCGCGCAGCCGCGCCAGCTCGCGCGGGTCAATCGTGCCGTCGGCGGAAGCGCTGCGAATGTCCGCCTGTCGTGCTTCGACTTCCGCCTGCGTCTGGGCGCACCAGGCGTCCAATCGCGCGATTTCGGCGCGAACCTGCGCAACAGCGCGCTCGCGCTCGCGTTCGCGCAGCTCACGAACGCGGAGCAGGGTGTCCAGGCGGAAGGTGAAGCGAGCGGGCATCGAGGGTCCTGTTTGAGCGGCGGTTCAGCACGATCGTCGGCGCGCGGTGCGGGAGCCGTTACCCGGATCCGGGGGCGAGCGCGGGCTCGAGCGCGAGCAGGGCGGCGACGTGCTCGGAATAGTCGGCCCCTACGTCGCGATCCTGCGTCAGGAAGGCCTCGACCAGCGGCCGTGAGCGGACGGCGGCGTCGTATTCGGGATTTGTTCCCTTCACGTATGCCCCGATGTTCACGAGGTCTTCGATGTCGTGCCAGGTTGCCAACACCCGCCGAAGGCGCCGCGCTGCGCGGCGGTGCGGCTCCTCGATCACGTCGTCGGCCACGCGGCTGATGCTGTTCAGCACGTCGATGGCGGGGAAGTGGCCGCGGTTGGCGAGCGAGCGTGACAGCCAGATGTGGCCGTCGAGAATGCCGCGCACGGCGTCGGCCAGCGGCTCACCGATGTCGTCGCCCTCGACCAGCACGGTGTAGATGCCGGTAATGCTGCCGACTTCGGAGCGGCCGGCACGCTCCAGCAGGCGCGGCAGCAGGGCATAGACGCTGGGGGGATAGCCCTTGGCGGTGGGCGGCTCGCCGGCGGCCAGGCCGAGTTGGCGCTGGGCCATCGCCAAGCGCGTCAGCGAGTCCATCATGAACAGCACGTTGTGCCCGCGATCACGGAAGTACTCGGCGATCGCGGTCGCATGCAGGCAGGCGCGGACGCGCAACGCAGCAGGCTCGTCACTGGTGCAGGCGACCACGACGCTGCGTGCCAGCCCCTCGGGACCGAGCTGCTTCTCAACAAAATCGCGCACTTCGCGGCCGCGCTCGCCAATCAGCGCAATTACGTTGATGTCCGCCTGTGTCCGGCGGCAGATCATGCCCATCAGCACGCTCTTTCCGACGCCGGTGCCGGCGAAGACGCCCAGGCGCTGGCCGAGGCCGGCGGTCAGCAGGGCGTCTATGGCGCGGACGCCGAGGCCAAGCGGGGTGTCCACGGCGCGGCGGCGCAGTGGAGCGGGCGCGGATTGATGGAGCGGGTAGCGCAGATTCAGAATCGGCGCGGGCCGGCCGTCGAGCGGCGCGCCGTCGGCGTCGATGACGCGGCCGAGCAGGTCATGGCCGACCGCCGCGCCAGGCGCGGCGCTGCGGCAGTGCACGGGGTCGCCGGGGCGGATGCCGGTGGCGTCGCCGAAAAGGGAAACGAGTGTTTCATCGGATCGGACGCCGATGACCTCGCCGCGAATGGTCACGCCGGAAGTGGTCCGAAGTTCGCAGCGAGCGCCGATCGGCGCGGGAAAGCCCACCGTGCCGATGGTCTGGCCGCGCACCGTCTTCACGCGGCCGCAGAGGCGCTCGGTGACGAGCGCGGGCACGCTCTCCGCAAGGCGGGCGAATGGCGGATCGTAGGTTTCGATCACGGCGATGCTCCGCCGGCGATCGGCGCGCTCTCGGACTCGCCGTCGCCGGTTGCAGCGGGGGCGGCTGCGTCGCACGGGGGGGCGGGAGTGGCAAGCGGAGGATCAGCGAGGGCTTCGGAGCAGAGCGCCGCGGCGACGTTGTCGAGCTGCACGTGAAGCGCGGCGTCGATGGTTCCATCGCGGCCGGCCAGGCGGCAGTCGCCGGGGGAGAGCGCCTCGTCGGCACGGAGCGTGACGTGGGCGCGCGTGGCGGTGTCGCGGATCAGATCGGGCAGCTCACTGGTGATGCGGGCGTGATCCGCGCTGCTGACGGTGATCGTCAGGTCATGCTCTTGGCGGGCGAGCGCGAGCAGCGCCCGAACGCTTTCCGCGGCTACGGTCGAGTCGCGACCGGCGGTGATGCGGCAGACGCGCGCCGCGATGGCAAGCGCCAGGCGGATGACATCGCGCTCGGAGGCGGCCAGCAGGGCGGACTTGGTACGGTCGAAGCCGTCGATGGCGCGAGCCAGGCAGGCGGCGAGGTCATTCAGTCGGTCGCGGGCCTCCTCGCGCGCGGAGGTGAGCGCCTCGGCGCGCACCTGCTCGAGCGCGGCCTGTCGCGCTTCGGCGATGCCGCGCTCGCGGGCCTCGCGGCGGGCGGTGTCGGCGATGCGGGCGGCTTCGCCGCGCGCGGCGGTGACCAGCGCGTCGGCCTGCTCGCGTGCGGATCGGAGCAGGGTGTCGGCCTGCTGCTCGAGATTGGCGAATGAGAAGGGCGAGCGGGCCGCCGGGCTGGTGCTTCGAATGATGCCGCGGGCGGGCATGGCTGCTCCGTGAAACGACGAATGCACCGGCGCGCGGCGCGTGGACGAACGCGCGTCCGGCTAGACGACGAGGTCCTTCTCGGCGCCGCCCTTGCCGGCGATGATGATTTCGCCGGCGTCTTCGAGGCGCCGGACGACGTCCACGATTTTCTTCTGGGCCGCCTCGACGTCGCTGACGCGCACCGGGCCCATGAACTCCATCTCTTCCTTGATGAGCGTGACGGCGCGCTCGGACATGTTGCGGAAGATCTTCTCCTTGAGCTCTTCGCTGGCGGTGCGCAGCGCGAGGGCGAGCTCCTCGTTGTCCACTTCCTTGAGCATCGACTGGATGCCCTTGTCGTTGACGCGCATGATGTCCTCGAAGACGAACATCAGGCGGCGGATGTCGTCGACCAGCTCGGGGGTGATCTGCTCGAGGCCCTCGAGAATGGTTTTTTCCGCGGCGCGACCGGAGAGGTTTAGTATCTCGGCGACGGCCAACGCTCCGCCGACCTTTTCGAAGCGCTCGGTCATCATGCCGGACAGGCGCTTCTCGAGGCCGCGCTCGACCTCCTTGATGACGTCCGGGCTGGTTTGCTCCATGCGGGCGATGCGTGTCACGACGTCGATCTGTCGCTCGGCGGACAGGGCCACGAGCACCTCGCTGGCCATGGCGGGCGCGAGGTGCGCGAGCACGAGCGCGATGGTCTGCGGGTGCTCCTCCTGAAGGAACATCAGCAGGTTTTCGACCTCGGTTTTCTGCAGGAAACTGAAGGGCTGTTCGTGGACGTGATGCTCAATGGTCGTGATGACCTTCTTGGCGTCCTCGGGTGAGAGTGTTTTCTGAAGGACGCTGCGTGCCCAGGACAGGCCGCCGGAGTCCACATACTGGCGGGCGAGCACGAGGCTGTAGAACTCAGTGATGACCTTCTCGCGCAGCTCGGGCGGGACGGTATCGAGGCTGGCGGCTTCGCGGCTGACCTCCTCGACCATCTCCTTGGGCAGGATTTTCAGCAGCTCGGCGGCGGTGTCCTGGTTAAGCGCGATCAGCAGGATGGCGGCCTTGCGCAGACCGCTCATGGAGTCGTAGTCGAGGGTGTCGAGCTTCTTGGGGCGGGCCATCGGCTCTCACTCTGCGGGGCTGTTGCAGCGAACTCCGGCGATGCGGGGCGATGTCAGTCGCGGCGGCGGACCCACTGTTCGAGGGCGGCGGCGACGCTGTCCTTGTCGTTCTTGATCATCTGGCCCAACTGATCGACCATCTTGCCGATCTGGATTGTGCGCTCGTCCACCTCGCGCGCTTCGAGCACGCCGTCGGTGCCGGCGGCGCGGCCGACCGGCTGGGCGGTCTGGTATTGCGGCAGTCGCTCGCCCGGCTCGATCGCCTCCTCCTCCTCGCGCTGCTGGCGGGCTGCGGCCGCGGCGGCGCCGACGTCCTGCGCGGCCTGCCGGGCGGCGTCGATGGCTTCCTTGGGCAGCCCCAGCTCGATGCCGAAGGCCTCTCCGGCGGCGGAACGGCGCGAGAGACGGAACATCACGCCGAGGCTGATGAGGGCGAGCAGGCCCAGCGCTGCCTGTGGGGCATAGCGGGATGCCGTGTCCAGCATCGAGGCGCTGTCGGCCGCGGCCGCTGCTTCGGCGACTTCGTCGACCTGGTCGTAGTACCAATCCACGCGGACCTGCTCTTCGGTGGCGGGTTTCACAAGCACCGCCACCTGGCTGAGCACGCGCGGCCGCTCCTTGTCGAAGACCTGCGCGATCTGCTCGGCAGTGGGCGGCTCGGTGGCGGTCGGGTTCTGGCGGCGGAATACGCCGGCCAGGTAGCTGTGGGAGATGTTCACCGCGGCGGAGACCGACTGGATCTCGCCGCTGGGCTTGCTTTCCGAGGTCCGTCGGTTGCCGGCGATGCGCTCGGTCTTGGTGGACTCGACGGTAGAGTTTTCGTCGCGGGCGCCGCCGCCGGCGGACAGTCCGACGTTGGGTTGGACGCCCGGTTGTCCGGAGGGGCGCGATCGGGCGCTCGACTCAGTGCGGCGGTCCTCGAAGACGTCGACGGGGTCGGTGGGGGTCACGGTTTCGGAGCTGCGCGAGGTGAGATCCAGATCGACCTGCACGCTGACGCGCACACGCGGATCAAAGGCCAGTTGTGAGCGAATCTTCTCGGCCAGCAGGCGCTCCTGCTCGCGGCGCTGCATCGCGAGGCCGGCGCCGCCGGCGGCGTCCTCATTTTCCCATTCGAGCGCGCTGACGCCGTTGCCGTCGACGACCTGCACGTTGCGGATGGGCAGTCCGCGGACGGCGCCGCTGACGAGCCGAGCGGCGGCGCGCGCCAGGCTGCGCGAGACCGGCTCGCCGCCCTGCATGATGAGCGTGACGCTGGCGGTCGAGGCGGGCGTCTCGCGGGAGAAGCTGCGGCGCTGATGAAGATTCAGAAAGACGCGGGCGGCCTTGACGCCGCTGAGCTGCCGCAGCACCAGCTCGATCTCGCGCTGCAGGGCGACGGTCCAGCGGCGGTCGTTCTCCTCCTGCGAGACCCAGGGGTTGGACTCCTTCACCAGCGCGTCAAAGCTGACGCTGGTGTCGGCCGGCAGGCGGTCGAGCTGCTGGAGCTGGGCGAGAATGGCGGGCTTGTTGGCCTCCGCCCGCACCATGACCTGCGAGGTGCCGGCCTCGTGCGGCTCGTTCATCAGCGACAGGCCGCCGGCAATCCGCGCCACCTCCTCCGTGGTGAGGCTCTGCGGCATCAGCGGCACCATCTCGGGGCGTGCGGCCCACTGCACCATCCACGCCAGCGCCACGGCGGCGAACGCGCCGCCGAGGAAAATCGCGGCGCGTTGCGATACCGAGAGGTCGCGCAACTGCGCAATCGCGGCGGTGATGGCTTTTTGCAGCGCCTCCATGCGGTGCTTCCTGCGGCGGATGCCGTTGCTGATTCATCGGCGTTGGAGCGACTGCGGGCGCATCCGGGCGGGGGCGGGGGGTCGTGTTTTGCGCGGTCGCGCAGCGCTTGTTGCGCGGGGGGTGATGCGAGCGCGTGACAGCGGAGCGTCGGCGGCGAGACGCGCGTGGCGGATCAGACGCGCAGCTGCTTGATCTCGGTGTAGGCGTCGCTGAGCTTGTTGCGGATTTCCATCAGCAGGCTGAAGGCCACCTGCGCCTTGCGGGCGGCGGTGAAGACGTCGGTGATGCTGGCGTCGCCGCCGGTCATCAATTGCTCGACGCTGCGATCGGCCTCCTGCTGAAGCGAACTGACGCGCTCCAGTTCGCGGCGCAGCAGCCCGGCGAATTCGTCGGCGGCGCCCGGCTGGGAGGCGGGCGTGCCGCCGGGCGGTGTGATCCCGGCGGCGCCGGGTCGCAGCCTGTTGATCGCGTCCATCAGTCGTCCTTACGGCACGAGCGCCGCGCCCGGTTCCAAGGCCCGCGGGCTTAGGCGAACAAGCGCAGGGCCTGCTGCACCATGCCCTTGCTGACGTTCATCATGGCGACGTTGGCCTCATAGGCGCGGGCGGCTTCGAGCGCGTCGACGTATTCCATAGAGATGCTGACGTTCGGGTAGCGGACGTAACCTGCCCGCGGGCCATCGACGCGGGCGTCGGGGTGGCCGGGCTGATAGCGCTCCGCAAAGGGCGATTCGTCGAGCGCGACCTCGTCCACGCGCACGCCGGGTCCGCCGTCGGGCGCTCCCGAGGCCAGCGCCACCAGCCGGCGGCGGAACGGCTCGATCGTGCCGTCCTCCTGCCGGGTGCTGAAGGCGTTGGCGATGTTGCCGGCGATGACGTCCATGCGGGTGCGCTGGGCGTTCAGGGCCGAGGCGGAGATGTCGAGGGCGGTCATCATCAGCTGGTTCCTTCAGGGCGATCCGCGGTGGTGCTAGGAGACGCGGCCGCGAATCGCGTTGAGCAGCCCATCAAAGCGGTTCTTCAGTAGTTGCGTGGCGACGTTGTACGTCAGCGAGTTCTGCGAAGCGTCTGACAGCAGTGCGTCGAGCCGCGCGTTGGTGCCGTCGTGAAACAGCACGTTCGGCGCCGGCTCTCGGCCGGGATCGACCCGCAGGCGGCCGTGTGGGTCGGTGCGGGCCTGCGAGTTGCCCTGCAGCTCGACCCGCGCGGAGCCGCGCTCGCGGGCGGCGTGCAGCGCCCGGGAGAGCGACTTCTGAAACGAGGCCGCGTCGAGCGTGCGGCTGTGGTGGTCGGGCGTGTCGATGTTGGCGACATTTTCAGCAAGAACGCGCTGGCGTTCCTCGGCGAAACGCGCCGCCAGCTCCACGGCGTGCGTCGTCCGTGATTCGATCAGTCGCGTTGTCCACTCGCCCATTGATTCACCTGGCTGCCGGGCGTTCGTCGGCGACAACATGCTGCCTGCAATTCGCGTGCCGCGTCGCGAAGACCACCGCTCCAAAGCAGTGGCACAAGGTCACAAGATCAATCGATCACAGGACCAACAGGTCACAGGGGTCAAAAGACCACATGATCACATGGGCCGGTCCGTGTCAGGCCAGGGCGCCGACCAGGGTCGGCGTGCGGCGCGGCGGCTCGACGAAAGTGCCGTCCTCGCGCCACTTCTTGAGCTTGAGGCCCAGCGTGCGCAGCCCGATTCCGAGGGCGCGTGCGCTGCGCTCGCGGTGGCCGTTGAAGCGCGCCAGCGTGCGCAGGATCAGCTCGCGCTCGGCGTCCTCGAGGATGCGGCCGTCCTGGTAGGGGATCGTCTGCACGCTGGCGGCGGCCTGCTTCACGGGGCCGGCCAGCAACGGCGAGATCGCCTGTGGCGTGACGCTGCGGCCCGCCTCGAGCACGCAGACGCGCTCGCAGAGGTTTTGCAACTCGCGGACGTTGCCCGGCCAGGCGTATTCCGCCAGCAGTTGCAGCGCCTCGGTAGTGAAGCTCGGCGCCTCGCGCCCCTCACGGCGGGTGATGCGGCTGATCATGTGCTCCATCAACTGCGGAATGTCCTCGCGGCGGTCGCGCAGCGGCGGCACTTCGACCGGCAGCACGCTCAGGCGGTAATAGAGGTCCTCGCGGAAGCGGGCCTTGGCGGCCCAGTCGCGCAGGTCGCGGTTGGTTGTGGCGATCACGCGCACGTCCACGCGGCGGGTGATGGAGCTGCCGACGCGCTCGAACTCGCGCTCCTGCAACACGCGCAGCAGCTTGGCCTGCAGCGGCGGTGGAATTTCGGAAACCTCGTCGAGCAGCAGCGTGCCGCCGTCGGCCAGCTCGAAGCGGCCCTTGCGGGTGCGGTCCGCGCCGGTGAACGCGCCTTTTTCATGGCCGAATAACTCGCTTTCGAGCAGCGTCGGCGAGAGGGCGGCGCAGTTCACGCACAGCATCGGCTGCGTCGCGCGCGGGCTGGCGGCGTGGATGGCGCGAGCGATCAGCTCCTTGCCGACGCCCGACTCGCCGGTGATGAGCACGGTGGCCGAAGATTGCGCGACGCGCTGGATCTTCTCCAGCACCGGGCGCATCGCCGGCGCTTCGCCGACCAGGCGCCGTTCGGGGGCGATGTCCTCGATCGTGCGGCGGAGAACCTCGTTGTCGCGGGCCATGCGATGGCTGCGGATCGCGCGTTCGATGATGATCTCGATCGCGTCCGCCTTGAAGGGTTTCTGCACGTAGTCGAACGCGCCGAGCTTCATCGCCTCGACCGCGGTATCGACGGACGCGTGCGCGGTCATCAGGATCGTCGGCACGTCCAGGCCCAGCCGCCGCGCTTCGCGCAGCAGGGCCACGCCGTCCATTCCCGGCAGCCGCAGGTCGGTCAGCACGACGTCGAACTGCCGCTGGCGCATCGCCGTCAGGGCGTCGGGGCCGTTGTCAAAAGCGACGACCTCGTGATCCTGCGACTTGAGGGTCGCGGTCAGCGAGTCGCGCATCATCGGCTGGTCTTCAATCACGCACACGGTGGCCATTGCATCTCCTCGGAGTCCCTTCCTCGGGTTCGTTCCAAAGTTGCGCATCGGACGTTTCGGTCCGCCGGCAAGAGCGCCGACGGCGCAAATTCACTCCGGCACTCCTCGCTGATCGGCTGATTTCGCGCTCGAACGCGCTGAAAGGCGCGATTCCGGCGCAATCGGCAGCCGAACGGAAAAACGGGCGCCACCCTCCGGGCTGTTTTCGCCGCGCAGCTCGCCGCCGTGAGATTCCACGAGGCGGTGGGCGATCGTCAGGCCCAGGCCGGTGCCGTGGTCCTTGGTCGTGAAGAACGGGTCGAAAATGCGGTCCAGCAGCTCGGGCGGCAGTCCCGGACCGTTATCGGTAATGGTGAGGGTTACCCAGCCCTCGGTGCGCCGGACGGCCAACGCGACCGCGCCGCCGCGCGGGGCGGCTTCGACGGCGTTGGTGATCAGATTGACGAGCGCGCGGTGGAGGCCGTCGCCGTCCACGCGCACGATGGCCTGTGCAATCGTTCCGTCGAGTCGGACCTGGACGCGCGCCCGTTCGGCGGCCGGGCCGCAGGCCTCGACCGCCCGTTTCAGCACATCGGCGATCGGGATCGGGGTGGACCGGTCGGGGCGCGGGGCCAGCGCCAGCGTGTCGCTGACAACGCGGTCCACGGCGCGGATGGCTCCATCGATCTTATCGAGGATCGTACGGACATCGTCCTGCGGAGGCGGGCCGGCGCGCAGCAGGTTCACGTAGAGTTGAATCGCGCCGAGCGGGTTTCGCACTTCGTGGGCGACGCCGGCGGCCATCTCGCCCAATGCGGCCAGGCGGCGACGGCGCTCCAGCTCGCGGTCCTTCGATGCCAACTCCTCGCGCAGCCGCTCGATCTCGCTCTGCAGCGTCTCGTGCGTGCGGGCCAGGCGCTGCGTCACGTCCATGTAGTCGCGCAGCACGCGGGCCAGGTCGTCCGCGGGCGGCGCGGCGCTACCAACAGCGGCGGCGGCGGGTGCGATGCTCATGCCGGATTCCTCCATGAATCACGTCAGGGGCGATTGGTCGAGTGCATTCGCGGTCTAGCCCGCGAGGTCCGCCTTGAGGGTCGAGCCGCCCGGCGACGCGCCGGCGGCGGCCTGGCGGCCGTAGGCGCTGGCGGCGGTACGGGTGCTGTCAATCTCGGCCAGCTCGCGGGCCACCAGCTGCTTGCGGGCGGCCAGCAGCGCGCCATCCTCCTGGTCGCTCTGCAGGATGGTTCGCAGCAGGGCGCTGACGTCCGAGAGCAGTTCGGCCGCCTGGGTGCGGTCGCCCTCGGGCAGCGCGGAGTAGGTCGCCTCCCAGTTGCGCCGGAAGGGGGCGAGGTCGTGATTGAGGCGCGCCAGCGCCGCGACCAGGGACTGGCGATCGCGCAGCACGTTGAGCAGCTCCTCCGGCTGATCGCCGCTGATCAGCCCGCGCTGGCGCTGGCTCAGGGTGCGCAGCTCCGTGTAGAGGCGGCGCTGCTCGGTGAGCAGAGCGATGACGGAGCGCGGGTCGGGGGTGGCGGGGGACGTCATGGCATGACTCCTGAATCCGGGCGCTGGGCCGCGGAGGCGGCGCTGGTGTGTGAAAGCAGCGCGGTTGCGGACACGACGGTCAGATAGGCGTCCCACTCGGCGCGGGACTGGCCGTCGGCGGTTGAGAAGTTTTGTTCCGGCATGTTGCGCAGCAGCCAGCGGGCGCGCTCGATGGCGCGCGACGCCTCCACCACGCGGCCCTTGCGCAGGTTGATGTTGGCGACCTGCACCTGCGCAGCGAGCGCGGCGGGGTCGTCCTCGTAGCGCGCGGAGATCTGTCGGAAGGTGGCCAGTGCCTCCTCCAGCGCTTCGGGGCTGCCCAGTTCGAGCAGGCAGTCCCCGCGATAAGAGAGCGCCAGGCGGCGGTAGACGTCGGCTTCGTCCGGGTCCATGGTCGTTGGCTCGCGCAGCCCCAGCTCGAGCAACTCGAACTGCGCGGCCGCCTGCCGCAAGCGGGCGTCGGATTCGGCCAGCGCGACGTCGGTGGCCAGCGCGCCGTCCGGCAGGCGCCGCAGCGCGAGTGCGCTGCGGCGGAATGCGTCGCCGAGCATGAATTGCGCCCGGGCGGCGGCCGGATCGTGCGGATAGAGCGTCAGGAAGTTTTCGAGCCGCACGATCGCGGCGGTGTGCTGTTGATCGATGTACAGCAGGTCGCAGAGCGCCAGCAGGCCGTCGCGGTAGACGGCGGCGGTCGGGGAGAGCGTGTCGTCGTGGAGCAGCTCCTCCAGGCGCTTGCGGGCACGAGGCAGGTCCTCCGGACCGGCCACGGCCAGGCAGGCGGCGCTGCGCAGCATGGCGATCTTGGCCTCGGCCAGCTTCGGATAGCGCTGCATCACCTCTTCGTAATTGGCATTGGCGTCGATGATGCGGCCGTCGGCCTCAAGCGTCTGGCCGAGTTGCAGCAGCGCGGCAGGCAGGCGCGCGTCGCCGGCCCGGCCGTCCAGAAACTGCCGCAGCGTGCGCTGCGCGTGCTCGTAGGCGCCGGCGCGATCGAATTGCTGAACGGCGTTCCAGGTTAGATCGGCGAAGCGCTGCTCATTCAATCGCGAGCGCGCCGCAGCGGCCTCGTAGCCGTGGCCGGCCTGCTCGTGATGGTGGCGCATCAGCACGTCGTTGGCGGCGGCCTCTGCGGCGCGCGCGTGGGCGCGTGCCAGCCCCTCCATCAGGTCGGCCTGGGGCGGGCCTTCGCCGTCGGCGGCGTTCTTGTCAGGGCTGACCTGGGCAGCCGCGCGCATGTACGCGGCGGCGGTGTCATAGTCCGCGGCGGCGTAGCGGTTTTCGAACATGCGCACCAGCGCCGTGCGCATCGCGGCGGCCCCGGGGTGCGGGTCCTGGGCGTCACGGCGGAGCATATGAAGATCGGTCTGCAGCGCGCCGAGGGCGTCCTCATGACGACCGAGCATCGCCAGCGCCTCGGCGCGCGCGATCGAGGCCCGCACGAAGAGATCGACCGCGTTACGCGGCACGCTGTCGCCGGCGCCGGCGTTGGTGAGGGCGGCGTCGAGATCTCCCAGCGCTTCGTACGGGCGCAGCTCCGCCAGGTGAATCGCGCCGCTGAGCCAGCGGTTCATCGCCGTCAGAGGGGCCAGTTCGCCGACGCGGCTTTCCTCGCGCTCGTTCTGCTCGGCCCATTCATCTATCCAGGCGATGATCGGCAGGGCTTCATCGACGCGGCCGTCGCTCACCAGCACCTGTGCGTTCAGCAGCTCCAGGTATCCGTGCACCGGGGTGTTTCGCAGCCGCTCGCCGTAGCGCTCCAGCAGCGCACGGGCCGCGGGCGCGTCGCCGCGGTCGAGGGCGTCGTTCACGCCGCGGCTCAGCGCCCATGTGACGAAGCGCGGGCTGACACCATCATCCAGCAGCAGCTCGTGCAGGCAGGCGTCGCGCTCGGCGTGGGCATCGGCGTGGTTTCGCAGCACACGGATCAGCGACATGCGCGCTTCGCGGGCCTGTGCCGGCGTGGGGTCGAGCTTGAGCGCTGCGCGGTATTGCTCGGCGGCGCTGTTGCGATCGCGCAGCCAGTCGTGCGCCCAGGCCAGGCGCAGTCGCAGCTCGGCGCTGTCGGGGGCGCCCAATTCGGCCGCCTCGGCTTCATGGTCCAGCAGCAACGTGAGGTTTGCGGCGATCGGCGTGCGGCGCTGCGATTCCATGCGGTGCAGCAACTCGCCGATCAGCCGATGAAGCGTCGCGCGTCGCGCGCGGGTCAGCGGCGGCTCGGTTCTCAGCAGGGCGGCGGCGCCGTCGATCGCGTCGAGGTAGTGCCCGGCCTGCGACAGCGCGAGCACGTCGGTCACGAGGGAATCGACATCCGGCGGCGCCGGGACGGGCCGCAGGCGGTACAGCACGGTTCCGGCGACCGCCATCGCGCAGAGCGCCAGCGGGATCTGCCAACGCAGCGAAAAGAGCGAACGCAGACTGTCGAGCGCCGCGCGCATGATCGATCCCGGGGCGAACCGCCAGCGATGCGGTTCGTACCGGGTCTATCGGCGGAGTTTGCGCCGCCGGGCCAGCCCGGGCGCGCACCCCGCGGAATCACCCGGCCGCCGGAGTGGGTCGATGCGTCGACGCGCGGGGTTTGCCGGTCGCAGAATCCTGCCGATAGAGGATAGAAGCGGGAACCGGAGTTGCGTGGTGCAGACGCCCAGCCTGCAAGTGCTGCTTGTGACCTCGGATGCGGCCCTGCGCGCCGCGGCCGCGGATTCCGCGCCCACCACGGACTCGCTGATCCACGTGCGCGGCGACGACCCGGCCGTGGCCGCCGTCGGCGGGCACTACGCCCAGGTCTGGATCGATCTGGACACCGCCCCGCGCGAGATCGCCGCGACCGGGGTGCGCCGGGTTTACTTTCACTCCAGCGGAACGGTTGAGCTGCGCGGCGTGGCGCCCGGGTTGTTCGTGCGAAAGCCGTGCACCGCGGCGGTGTGGCGCATGCTCTGGTCCGGATCGGCCTCGCGCGGCGCGGTGCGCTACGCCGCGGCATCGGCCGGCACGGAGGGCGGCGTTCCCGACTGGTTGCTGACATTCCAGGAACTCGAGCTGAGCGCTCTGTGTCACAAGTGCGTGACGCGGCTGCCGGCACAACTCGGCTTCGAGCACGCCTCGCTCTATCTGCACGATCCCCATCGGCGGCTGCTGACGCTGGCGGAGACGAACGACACGCGGCCGGTGGAGCTGGCCGTGCCGCTGGACGGGGCCGGCACGCTGATGACGGCGGTGGCGCGGGCGGGCGAACCGCTGGTCACGCTGGACGTGGAGCAGGTGCGCCAGCGGCGCGGCATCGAGCGGCGCGACGCGCCGACCCGGCCCTATCGGGACAAGAGCTGCCTGATCGCGCCGTTGCTGGCCGACGGCCAGCTGCGCGGGGTGTTGAATCTCAGCGGGCGCAGCGCACCGGCGGAGGACATCGACCTGCGCGGGCTGGAGCGCGTGCTGGCGTTCGTGGCGCGGGCGCTGTGGCACGCGCAGGTCTACGAACAGGCCCGCACCGATGCGCGCGTGGACGGGCTGACGGGGCTGTACAACTACCGTTGGCTGCATGAGACGCTGGCCCGCGAGATCGGGCGGGCGGAACGCTTCGGTGAGCCGTTGTCGCTGCTTGTGGCCGACCTCGACGGCCTGAAGGACATCAACGATCGCCACGGCCACGTCGCGGGTGATGCCGCGCTGCGCGAAGCGGCGCAGCGGATGCAGGCGGCGGCGCGCGGCTCGGATTCGCTGGCACGGGTCGGCGGGGATGAGTTCGTGATGATCCTTCCGCACGCGGACGAGCAGGGTGCGGCCGGTGTCGCGGCGCGCGTCTGCGAGCTGATCCGGCGGGAGCCGGTCCCGTATCGCGGGGAGTCGATCCGGCTGAGCATCAGCGTGGGGGTGGCCACGTGGCGAACGGGGGAAGACTCGTCGGCGCTGCTGGAGCGGGCGGATCGACAGATGTACGAGGCCAAGCGGGCGGCGGCGGCGGACGGCGGGGCAGCCCCCGTGGCCGGCCGGCGCAGCCGGTTTGAGCCTTCGGAGCCGATCATCAACCTCGATGCGCTGCGCCGCCGCAAGCGCTGACGCCGCGCGTCCATCGCGGGCTTCTCAGCGCGGGAGGGGGACGTTCCGATCCACTGCGTGACTCGAGGCGGACTCGCCGGCGCCGCGTGCCTGCCGCTCGGTGCTTGCGCTGATCCGTTGCAATGCTTCCTCCGCGACGATCATCGCCGCCGATGGTCGCGCGATTCGGAGCGCGGCGGCGCGCAGCGCCGCGATGCGGGGCGGATCGGCCAGCAGCGCGCCGACCCGGTGCGCCAGCAGGCGCAGGCTGTTCACCTTGATGGCTGCGCCGTGCTCCAGCAGATAGTCGCTGTTGCGGGCCTCCTGGCCGGGGATCGGGTTGAGGATGACCAGCGGCAGGCCGCTGACAAGCGCCTCTGAGGCGGTCAATCCGCCCGGTTTGCTGACGGCCACGTCCGCGGCGCGCATGTAGATGTGCATGTCCTCCGTGAATCCACAGATGGCGATCTGTGAATCGCCCTGGGCGGCGCGCGCCAGCCGCGCGTGCAGCGCATGGTTTCGGCCACAGATCACGACCACGTGCGGAGCGCCCGGGGCGGCGCGCAGCGCGGCCAGCACTCTCTCCGCCGGGCCGACGCCGAATCCGCCGCAGAGCATCAGCACGATCGGACGGTGCAGGGGCAAACCCAGGCGTGATCGGGCGTCAGCGCGATCGAGCGGCTGCTCAAACTCCGCCCTGACGGGGATGCCCGACACACGGATGCTGTCCGAGGGGACGCCGAACGACGCGAGATAGGCCTTGCCCTCCGGCGTGGCGGTGAAGTAGCGCTCAGTCGGCGGCTGCACCCACAGGCGGTGTGTCTCGAAATCGGTGGTGACGGTGAATTGCGGGCAATCGAGCGCGCCGCGTCGGCGAAGCTGGGCGACCAGCTCGGCCGCCAGGAAATGCGTGTTGATGATCAGGCGCGGCCGGCGCTCACGCAGCAGGGCGGCAACGCGCCGGCTGCACAGGTTCTGGACGCCGGTGCGGATGGCGTCGCGGATGCGCGTGCCGGGGCGGTCCATCATTTCGTAGAGCCAGCCCATGGCGCCGGGGGCGTGGTTGACGATCGCGAGGTAGCCGCCGGCGTAGAGCGCGCGGAAAAGGCGGTTGGTGAGGTCGAGGACATCGAGTACCTCGACCGGCGGCGCGGCTGGGCCGGCCGATCGTGCCAGCGCCTGTTCCACCGCCCGGGCGGCCGTCAGGTGACCGGCGCCGGCGGAGGCGGAGAGAACCAGGATCGGGCCATTGCTCATATAAACCCCGCGCCGCGGCGCAACGGAATCGTACCCGCGGAGCGGATGCTCCGTCGTCCAGAGGGGGTGGAAGAGCGGTTGCGCGCGGGGGACTGACTTGCGTATGCGTAGCCGATGCAGCGGGCGGTCCGGACGCGCTGAGAGCCGCGACCGTTCGTCGGCCGCGGCTCTCGTGCGTGTGATTCGGCGATCGCCGGTCGAAAGACCCGGCAACGGGCTGCGACTACACCATCGACTTGAGGCCCTTGAGCGCGCGGACCTTGACGACCTTGCGGGCCGGCTTGGCCTTGACGGTCATCATCTCGCCCGGATTGAAGGGGCTGGGCTTGGTGACGGCCTTGGTAGCCGGCTTGCGGATGACGGTGATCTTCATCAGGCCCGGTACGGCGAAGACGCCCGGCCCGCGTGTCAGATCCTTCTTGATGATCGACGTCATGCCCTCGAAAATCTGCGCGACCTGCTTGCGCGTCACGCCGGCCACTTCGGAGAGTTCGCGGAACAGCTCGGACTTCGCGCGCGGCTTGTTGCTGGCGGACTTGGCTGCCTTGCCCATGATCTCGGTTGCCTCCATACGCGGGCCCGCCCGGCGGACCCGCCCTGTATCTCGCCCCCGGGGCCAACCGCGTTGGCCGCTGATTTCGGGGATTATCCGGCGATTTTTAACGGGAACCGCGAAAAACCGCTTACCAGACGCACTTTTCGCATCTTGCGGCCAAATCGTCAAGGGCGTTCAGCGCACTTTTTAGCCTATTTACCCCTACATTTTGTGGCCACTCCCGGCCGGCGGCCCACCTTCAGTGCTCCTCCGGCTCGGCGTTGATCACGTCCACCATCCGTCGCAGCACGCCGATGTTCTTTCGATCGAAGCGCAGCTTCAGCCGCGGCTTGTCGGCGAACTCGCCGTGTTCCGAAGGCAGAATATCGCACATCTCGATCCGCCCGCCGCCCGCGATCTGCCGGCCGTAGTCGTCGTTGAGGCGCTCCAGCGTGGTGGCCGAGAGCGGGCGGTTGAGGCGCAGCACCAGGTCATCGCCGACGTAGCGCATGGAGTGGTACACGCGAAAGAATGAAACCACCTCGTCGATCGCCGAGTCGATGTTGTCCGTCACCTGGAAGAGGTCCATGTCGGCCGGGCTGATCATGCCGGTGTGCAGCAGCTCGCGCTCGACGTATGTTTTCCAGTGCGGCCAGTAGGTGCCGCCGGGGCGCTCCACCATCACGATCGGCACGAGCGCGGCCTTGCCGGTCTGGACGAGCGTGAGCGCTTCGAATCCCTCGTCCTGCGTGCCGAAACCGCCGGGGAATAGTGCGACGGCGGACGCCTCGCGGATGAACATGACCTTGCGGGTGAAGAAGTAGCGGAAGTTCACCAGCTTGGCGTCGTTTTCGATGATGTCGTTGGTGCGCTGCTCGAATGGCAGGCGGATGGCGACCCCGAAGCTGGCTTCGCGGCCGGCGCCGCCGTGTCCGGCTTTCATGATGCCGTCGCCCGCACCCGTGATGACCATCCAGCCGACCTCGCGGATTCGACGGGCGAACTCGACCGCCGCGATGTAGTCGGGATGCGTCTCCGGGGTGCGGCTGGAGCCGAAGATGCTGATCTTGCGGGCACTGTCGCGAAACGGCTTGAAAACCTTGAACCCGTACCGCAGCTCGGCGAGGGCCTTGCTCATGAGCTTCATGTCCGCCCGGTCCGGCTCGTCGCGGGCGAGCCGGCACAGCGTCGTCAGCATTTCGGAAAGCATGTCTTCGTTGGGTCCGCTGAGGTAGCGGGCGGCGAACTCGCGGATTGCGGCGTCGCGCTCGGCGCGCTGGGCTTCTATCGGGGATGTCTCGCTGGCCATGCGGTCTCCACGCCGCCCGCCCGGTGGCGGAGGCGGCACAGGGTTCACGTGCAATAATGGGTTGCCGAGTATACCCGCCGGCGGGGTTGCGCCGGAGGGTTCGGCGGGGAGGGTGGGCTGGGCAGGCGGTGGCCCGCAGGAGGGGGTTTCGTCTGTTACCGGGGAACGTTACACTTTCGAGAGTGCGCCCGGGTCGTGGAGGAGGAGGAACCCCCCGCGAAGCCGAGCTGAACCTTATCGCCGCTTTACAACCGGTGCGCGCACCGGTTGCGGAGCGGCTCCGTCGGCCCGGATGGGGCCGCCTGCCGAGCCTTGAGGAGAGAGGAACATGCGAAGCGCTTCGTTCACACGTCTGCTGGCCGCGGGTGTCGCGCTGGCCGGCGCAGCGGCGGTCGTCGCCGCACCGATCACACCCGGCAATCTGGTGATCTATCGCGTCGGGACAGGCGCTGCGGCGCTCAATACGACAGCGACGGCGGTGTTTCTCGATGAGTACACCACGGCCGGCGCGTTCGTGCAGTCGATTCCGCTGAGCACGGCCGGCAACGACGCCGTCTCGGCGGTCGGCAACGCCACCACCGAGGGCATCATCAGCCTCTCGCAGGATGGCACGCGGCTGTCGTTCACCGGTTATCGCAAGGCGACCGGCGGAACGAACCCATCGTCCGACGCCCCCGCCACGACCAACCGCGTCGTCGGCTGGGTGGATCTGAGCGGCGTGCCGGATGTTTCGACCACGCTGACAGACACCACCGGCACAATCCGCAGCGCGACCACGGTGAACGGATCGACCTATTACGTGAGCACCAGTACGTCGGTGCGCTACGTCGGCACGCCCGGCCCGGCGACGACGTCGCTCTCGATCGACAACCGCAACAGCCGCCAGGTGAACCTGGCGGACAACATCCTGTACGCCTCGAACGGCTCGACGACGATCACCGGCAAGGTGCAGCACTACGGCACGCTGCCGGTGGGCGCCACGGCCGCAACGCCGGCGGTCTCGCTGGCGCTGGCGGATGCGGTCAACGGCTTCGCGCTGTTTGACCTGGACGCGGGTGTGGCCGGTGCGGACACGATGTACGTCCTGAGCACGGTTCAGTCGCAGTTGCAGAAGTACACCTACGACGGCGTGTCGTGGACGCTCAGCGGCACGATCAGCACGGCGGCGCAGAACCTGACCGGCATCGTGTCGGGGTCGAGCGTGGCGCTGTTCCTCACCACCACTTCGACGCTCTCGACGATCACCGACGCCAGCGGGTACGGCGGCACACTGGCCGGCGCGCTGACGCCGCTGGCGACGGCGGGCACGAACACCGCGTTCCGCGGCATCGGCACGATTCCCGAGCCGACGACGGCGGCGCTGATCCTGGCGGGCGCACTGCTGCTGGGTCGTCGCCGCGGGTAAGCCTCTGAATCGTGCGAATGCAGCCACGGCGACCTGAGCGGCGTCGTTGCTTCGCGCGACCGACGGATGTGAACCTCATCAAGCGGGCGGGCTGATCCCCGGCGGATCGGCCCGCCCGCTTCGCGCGCCCGACGGCGGATCGAATACGATCCAGCGCAGGAGACGCAACGGAATGATTCGTAACGCGGTCCTGTTAGCGGTCGGGGCGATTGCGCTGGTAGCGCTGATGATGGCCGTGCGGTCGGTGCCGGTTTCCCCGGAGCGCGGCTCGACCACGCCGCAGACTGGGCGAGCGGGTGAACCGTCCGGGCCGTCCGAGTCCGCCACGTCTACCGATCCGGCCGCATCCGCGCAGCCCTCCCGATTTGAGCGGTTCTATCCCGTGGCTGAGCGACTGCTGGCCTGTGCCGAGAGCGATGATCGCGCGTACGAGCGGCTGGTCGAGTTGTGTGATGACATCGGCCATCGCATCAGCGGGTCGGAGGGGCTGGAGCGGGCGATCGAGTGGGCCGTGGCCGCGATGCAGGCGGATGGCCAGGAGAACGTGCGGACGCAGGCGGTGATGGTGCCCGTGTGGGTGCGCGGGGCGGAATCGCTGGAACTGGTGCATCCGCGGCGCGACACGCTGGCGATGCTGGGGCTGGGAAACTCGGTCGGCACGCCGCCGGAGGGGATCACGGCGGACGTGATCGTCGTGGCCGATGAGCGCGCGCTGGCGGCGCGGCGCGAGGAGCTGGCCGGCAAGATCGTGCTCTTCGATCATCCCATGCCGGCCTACGACCCGCAGCGCGGCACGGGCTACGGCTCGACGGTCCGCTATCGCGTGATGGGCGCGCGGCTGGCGGAGATGCACGGCGCGGTCGCGGCATTGGTGCGATCGGTGACGGCCCGCAGCCTGCGCTCGCCGCACACCGGCAGCTCGCGGCCGTCGGAGAGCGGCGGCATCCCGACCGCGGCGGTGAGCGTCGAGGATGCGATGATGCTGGCGCGGCTGCAGGCCCGCGGCATCACGCCGCGCGTGACGCTGAAAATGGAGGCGCGCATGGCGCCGGATGCGCCCTCGGCCAACGTGATCGGCGAGCTGGTGGGGCGCGACCTGCCGCATGAGATCGTCGTCATCGGCGGTCACATCGACTCGTGGGACATCGGGCAGGGCGCGCACGACGACGGCGCCGGCTGCGTGGCCACGATGCACGCGCTGCGGCTGCTGCGCGAGATGGAGCTGCGGCCGCGGCGCACGATTCGAGTGGTGCTGTGGACCAATGAGGAGAACGGCACGGCCGGCGCGCGAGAGTACGTGCGGGCCTGCGCGGAGGAGCTGCCGTTCCACGTCGCAGCGCTGGAGTCCGACAGCGGCGGCTTCGCGCCGCGCGGCTTTTCGGCCGGACACGCCGACTCGAAGCGCGAGGACGCGGCCGCGGCCGAACTGGGCGAACTGCTGCGGCCGCTGGCGAGGATCAACGCCGCCCGGGCGCGAAACGGCGGCAGCGGGGCGGACATCGAGCCGCTGCGCGGCAGCGGGGCGGTGCTGCTGAGCCACGACGTGGACAACTCGACCTACTTTGACTTCCACCACACCGCGGCCGACACGGTGGACAAGGTGGACCCGCGCGACCTGGCCCGTAACGCCGCCGCGATCGCCTACGTGGCGTACGTGCTCGCGGAGATGCCCGGGCGGTTGGGTGCGCCCGACATGCCAGATTCTTCACCGCCGCCGCCTGCGGCGCGAGGCGGCGTCGACGGCACGGCCGGTGAGTAGCGGTGAGGGCGGTGAGGAGCGGTGAGCGCGGTGCTGAGGCTGCTGCTGGGCGTGCGAACGTGGCGGGAGGCGGCCTGGCTGCTACCGGGACTTCTCGTGGCGGTGTTGGTGATGCTGGCCGCGGCGGCCGTCGCGAGCGTGGCCGGTCCGGCGCTGCTGCGTGCGCAGGGGGTGAATCCCGATGGAAGGCCGAACCCGATCTCGGCCGTGCCGGTAGCGATCGTGCTGGGGCTGCTGGTGCGGAACCTCGGTCCGCAGCGCTGGATCAGCGAGGCCGGGCTGAAGTTCGCGGCGGTGAAGCTGCTGCGGCTGGGCATCATCCTGATCGGGCTGAAGCTCAGCTTCACGGAGCTGCTGCGGGTTGGCGCGTGGGCGGCGCCGACAGCGGTCGTCGTCGTGGCGGTCGGGTTGTTGGCGGCGTTCACGATCGCGCGCTGGATGGGGCTGTCCGGGGCGATGGGCGCGTTGCTGGCGGCAGGCACGAGCATCTGCGGCGTGTCGGCGGTGATGGCCACGGCTCCGGTGGTGCGCGCCCCGCCGCGCGAGACCGCCTACGCGGTCGCAGTGGTGACCCTGTTTGGCCTGCTGGGCATGTTGCTGTATCCGGCGGCGGCGCCGCTGCTGCTGGAATCCTCCGCGTCGCTGGGTCTGTTTCTGGGCTCGGCGGTGCACGACACGTCGCAGGTGGTGGGGGCGGCGCTGACCTGCTCCGTGCTGCGCGGCGATGATGCGGTGCTGCGGGTCGCGACGGTGACGAAGCTGTCGCGCAACCTGCTGCTGGTCGCGGTGATTCCGCTGATGGGCTGGATCGCGGCGCGGGCGGCGCAGCGCGCGGAGTACGCACAGGGCGCGGGGCAGTCGCAGGTGCGCATGTCGTGGGCGGGGCTGGTGCCGCTGTTCGTGGTCGGCTTTGCGGCGATGGCGGCGCTGCGCTCGATCGGCGATGCGACGCTGGCCGGCGGCGGAGCGGTTGCGGGCGGCGGCGGGGCGGCGCTGGGTGTCTTATCTGAGGCGAGCTGGAAATGGACGCTGCGGCTGCTGGCGGATGAGGTCGGCTCGCAATACTGCCTGGCGACGGCGATGGCGGCGGTGGGGCTGGGGACGCGCTTCGGCGAATTGCGGTCGGTGGGCGTGGCGCCGCTGATCGCCGGGTTCGGAGCGGCGGCGGTGGTGGCGCTGGCAGCGCTGGGGATGGCGGCGGCGCTCTCCGCGGGCGGAATCATCGGTTGAGGGTGGACGCGCGGCGGCGCCCGTGCTGAGCGGTGATGGGTGGCGGCCGGGTGGCATGCCTTCGCGGTACTCCGCGTAGGCATGCTGGGCGACTGATGCATGCTCACGCTGAGTACAGCGAGAGCATGCCACCCTGCCGACGCGGAACCCGTGGAGACGGAGTGTGAATGTGTCCGCCCCGGCGGGGCGGCGGATGTGCCGGGTGATCCTCCGCCCCTGCGGGGCGGGCGGAGTCCGGGAGCTTTGGATCCACGGGTTCCGCCCGGGCCTGTCGGCCCGTGCTCCACCCGTGGCTACAACCCGACGCCCCGCCGGGGCGTTTCAGACCGCCCGAGCACGCACGATGGCGCGGCCTTTTTGTAGTAAAACGCCGCGCTTCTGTTCGATGGCGCGGCCTTTTTGTGGTAAAACGCCGCGCTTCTGTTCGATGGCGCGGCCTTTTTGCAGTAAAACGCCGCGCTTCTGTTCGATGGCGCGGCCTTTTTGTAGTAAAACGCCGCGCCGCAGCACGAAAAAATGACCGTTTCCGCGCAAAAACCTCCCGAAACCGCCTGAAAGCGCGGCCCCCTCGCGGTGGGTGCGGCCACTTTCCGGCCTTGCGGGCGGCGGATACCCCTTACGGCGCGCGGCGATGAGGGGTCCGTGCGGGGTATCGCGGGGTCCGTGCGGGGTATCGCGGGGTCCGTGCGGGGTATCGAGGGGTCCGTGCGCGGCGATGAGGGGTCCGTGCGGGGTATCGAGGGGTCCGTGCGGGGCGATGAGGGGTCCGTGCGGGGTGTCGAGGGGTCCGTGCGGGGTATCGCGGGGTCCGTGCGCGGCGATGAGGGGTCAGTGAGGAGTATCGAGGGGTCCGTGCGGGGCGTCGGGCATGGGATTGCCCGGCGCGTGCAGGAAGGGCGGCAGCGCAAAGACGACGCCCTCGTCGGGCGCGGGGATCTCGTCCACGTCGTTCGCGCCGAGCGACCGCAGCCGCGCGAGCACGCCTTGCACCACGTCCTCGGGGGCGCTGGCGCCGCTGGTCAGGCCGACCGCGGTGACGCCCGCCAGCCAGGCGGGGTCGATGTCGGCCGGGCCGTCGATCAGGTGCGAGCGCACGCCGCGGGCCCGCGCGACCTCCGTCAGCCGCTGCGAATTGGAGGAGTTACGTGAGCCGACCACCAGCAGCAACTGCACCCGCGGCGACATCTGCTTGACGGCGTTCTGACGATTTTGCGTGGCGTAGCAGATGTCGTCCGACGGTGGCAACTCAAGCGACGGAAAGCGGCGCTGCAGCACCGCCACGATCTCGGCCGTGTCGTCCTGACTCAGCGTGGTCTGCGTGAGGATCACGCCCGCGGCGCCCGGCTCCATCCGCAGCGCCTCGGCGTCGGCGATGGTCTCGATCAGCGTGGTGGACTCCGGCGCCTGGCCGAGCGTGCCGATCACCTCGTCATGCCCGGCGTGGCCGATCAGCAGGATGCGGTAGCCGCGCTTCACGTAGCGCTTCACCTCGGCGTGCACCTTCGTGACCAGCGGGCAGGTGGCGTCGATCACGCGCAGCGCGCGTTCCACGCCGTCACGGTAGACCGAGGGCGGCGAGCCGTGGGCCGAGTAGATCGTGACCGCGCCGGCGGGCACCTCGTGCAGCTCGTCCACGAAGATCGCGCCCATCTCCGCCAGGCGGCGGACGACGTGCGTGTTGTGGACGATCTCCTTGCGGACGTAGACCGGCGGGCCGTAGCGCTCCAGCGCCAACTCGACGATGCGGATGGCCCGCTCGACGCCGGCGCAGAACCCGCGGGGCTTGGCGATGACGGTCAGCACGCGAGGACGCCCTCCATCAGCGACAGCCGCGCAACCGCCCGCGCGGAACAAGGCGGGAAAACCGCGCGCCCGGCCGGCCCCGGGGCCGATCGGCCACGAGGACCGCCGCGCCGGGCGGGTGGTCACGACGGACGATTGATCCGCGGCCGGTCGGCGTCAGGCGGCGCCGCCGGACAACCCGCCGATCAGGGCCTGCACGACCAGGATGAAGACTTCCTGCAGCAGCAGGTCGGCGATGATCGGCACGCAGCTCGTGAGCTGCGCCACCAACCCGCCGCAACCGATCAGCGCGATCCACTTCGTCCGTCGACTCATCGTATCCACTCCATGACACGTTGGCTCGTTCGTCCGCAAGGCCGGCGGACTATATCGCGCGTCGGGAATTGTCGATAGTCGCGCGATGTCCCGGCGGCGCGCCGCTGCGCCTGGCCGGCAGTGTGCTGCGGAGCCGTGCAGGCGGCGCGGGCTTCGGCTATCGTCCGCGGCCGATCGGCCGGAAAGACCCCCGGCCGCCGGGAGGCGCAGCGCTCCGATGAATCTGCGGGTTGTCATCGCACTGGGCACGGTGATGGGCGTCTCAGCCGCGGCCTGGATCGGCTGGGCGGCGCAGCGCCGCGACGCTGCGGCGGCGTCGCAGCCGGCCCGCGCTCCGCTGGGCGTGCTGGAGTATCGCGGCGTGGCGGTGCAGTTGCAGACCGGGCACGCGGTGATCGAGACGTTCACCCCGGCGCTGCGCGAGATCGCCGAGCTGGGCGCGGACACGGTGCTGCTCTGTCCGGCCGGTTTCATGGAGCATGCCCGGGCACAGGCGATTTTCATCGAGGCGCGGCAGACGCCGACGGCCGACGAATTGCGGCGGCTGATCGAAGCGGCCCGCCAGATGCAACTGCGCGTGATCGTCATGCCGCTGCTGCTGCTTTCGCACCCACGCGGCAGCGAGTGGCGCGGCATGATCGAGCCGCCCGAGTGGTCGGAGTGGTGGCCGGACTATCGCGCGTTCATTCTGCACTTCGCGGATGCGGCCGCGGCGGGCGGCGCGGATGCGTTCATGGTGGGCAGCGAACTGGTCAGCACCGAGCGCAACCGAACGGAGTGGCTGCGCGTAATCGAGGCCGTGCGGGCGCGATTTCCCGGGCGGCTGGGATACTCGGCCAACTGGGATCACTACCGGCCGGTGTCCTTCTGGGACCAGCTCGATTTCGCGGGAGTCACGACCTACAACACGCTGGCCGACCGCGACCTGCCGACCGTGGACGAATTGGTGGAGCGCTGGCGGCCGATCCGACAGCGGCTGCTGGAGTTTTCACGCGATGTGAACCGACCGCTGCTCCTGACGGAGGTCGGCTGGTGCAGCCAGACCGGCGCCGCCCGCGCCCCCTGGGATTACTACCGCAACCAGAAGGTCACCCCCGACGGGCTGGAAGAGCAGCGCCGGTTGTACGAAGCGTTCGTTCGCGCGTTTCCGGCCCAGCCCGGGCTGGGCGGCGTCATCTGGTGGGAGTGGACGCCCGGCGGAGGCGGGCCGAAGGACTTCGGGTATTCGCCGCGCGGCAAGCCGGCCGAGCGCGTGCTGCGCGAGTGGTTCCGGGACACGTCCGACCGCGCGACGTCGCGGCCGGCCGGAGCGGCGGGCGGCGAAGGCGGCGGCCGCGCATCGGAATAGGCCTGTGTTCGACTCTTGACCGTGCGGCGTGGCGGGTGGATCCACCGAATCCGTGCGGGCGGCGCGGGCGAACGGGAGTTGTGCATGTCGCTGCAATCCGCGGAGTCCCGGCTGCCGGCGTGGCTGGTGCAGAATCGGAACTTCGTGCTGCTGTGGTGCGCCTACGGCACGGCCGCGATGGCGGACCACCTGGGCGAGACGGCGCTGCTCAACACGCGCGGCGCACTGGAGCGGGAGGACTCGACCCGCGTTCAGGCGCTGATCTCGTTCGGCTTTTTCCTGCCGTACGTGCTGCTGGGGCCGCTGGCGGGATGGTGGTCGGACCGCTTCAGCCGCAAGTGGACGATGGTGCTGGCGGACGTGGCGCGGGCGGTGCTGGTCTTTAACCTCGGGGCGCTGGTGGCGTTCCTGGCGGCGGGGCTGCCGGCGGCGTGGGCGGATTTTTCGATTGTGATTCCGCTGGCGGCGGTCGGGCTGCTGGCGGCGTTCTTTTCCCCGGCGCGTCAGGCGCTGCTGCCGTCGCTGATCCGCGAGGATCAGCTGGTCCGCGCCAACGCGCTGATCAACGCGCTGGGAACGATCGGCGCGATTGTCGGCATCGTCGTGGGCGGGTGGATTGTCACGCACTACGGTCCGTCGATCACGTTCAACGTCAACGCGCTGGCGTTCTGCTTCAGCGCTGTGTGCGTGCTGCTGATCGACACGCGGCGGCTGCGCGCCGCGCCGCACACGCCGATCAGCGGGGTGTGGGCGCCGCTGGCGGATGGGTTTCGCTACGTACGGACGCATCGACGGGTGGTGCAACTGATCGGACTGATGACGCTGTTCTGGGGCGTCGCGGGGGTGGTGATCGCGGTCGTGCCCGCGCTGGCCAAACAGCTCTTCCCCGGCAACTACGAGATGCTGGCGTTCTTCCGCGGGCTGCTGGGGATCGGGCTGGCGCTGGGGGCGACGGTGATGACGATCTTCGGCTCGGCGGTGCCGGTGCAGCTCGCGCTGCTCACGGCGCTGAGCGCCGCGGGAGTATGGCTGGCGCTGCTCGCGGCATGCAGCGCCCTGGAACTGGGGCCGATCGTCACGGGGCTGGCGCTGCTGGGGATCGGCGGCGCGGGGGCGGCGATCCAGGTGAGCGTGCTTGCGACGCTGCAGCGCTTCGTTCCCGATGCGCGGCGCGGGCGCGTGTTCGGCGTGTCGGACACGTGCACGATGGGGGCGATGGTGCTGACCAGCGGGGCGCTGGGGCTGCCGCACCTGCCCCAACTGGATCGCTACGTGCCATTGCTGCTGACGGGCTGCGCGGCCGCGTTTCTGGTGGCCGCGATCGTGGCCGGCCGCGGGTACCTGCGGCATCGGGACGTGGGGCCGGGCGTGGCGCTGATCTGGCTGTTCGTGCGCTTCTTCGCGGCCTGGCGGCTGCGGCTGACGCTGGCAGGACGATGCACCGTGCCCCGTAGCGGCGCAGTGATCCTGGCGGCGAATCACACCGCCGGCGTCGATCCGATGGCGATCCTGGCGTGCTGCCGACATCGCATGGTGAGCTTCATCGTGGCGGAAGAGCACTACAACATGCCGGTGTTTCACACGTTCATGCGCTGGGGGCGCTGCCTGCCCGTCAATCGCGAAAATCCGGGCAAGGCGTTTCTGGCGTCGGCGATGAAGCTGCTCAAGGGCGGCGGGTGCCTGGGCATCTTTCCGCAGGGGACGTTCGAGATTCCGGGGGAGGAGACGCCGGCGGCGAAGTCAGGCGTGGGGTTGCTGGCGCTGCGGACCGGGGCGACGGTCATTCCTTGCCACATCAGTGGGACGCGCTACTTCGACAGCCCGATGCGCTCCTATCTCTCGCGGCATCGCATGCGGATCCGCTTCGGCCCGCCGGTGGACCTCAGCGCACTGGCCGGCCGCGAGCGCGACAAGGCGGCCACCGACGAGGCATCGGATCGGATCTGGGATGCGATCCAGGCGCTGGCGCAGCAGAGTGAAGCCGAGGCAGCGGCTGGCCCGGTGAACTGAGCGATGTTGAGGCGGGACAATCGCGTCAGCGCGGGTTATTCACCCAGCCAAACTTGCCCGTCTCGCTGAACCACACCGGCCACTCCTGGCCCTTGGCCCTCAGCTTGAGATGCTGGGCCTGGAGGTCGCCGGTCTCCTCAGCCTGTGGATTTGGCCCCTTGGCGGGCTTGATCATGCCGACCGTGCCGTCGAGATAGCCGATCATGGCCCGGCCGTTGTGGCGATTTGTGAACTGGTCGCGCCCGGCCCACGAGCCGTCGTCGAATCCGCCGGTGCTGCTGCGGTTGAAGAAGAAGTCATCTTCCTCAACCAGGATCGGCAGGCCGTCAAAAATGCGAACGCTGTTAATCAGTTGCACCGGGTTGGTGGTGTTTTCCGGGTAGGTCATCTTCCATTGCAGGTCCGGGCGTGCACCGGCCATGCGAATGATCATGGTGTAATCGAAAAAGGCGTTGGTCTGGCGGCGGGCGGTGGGGCACTCAAAAACCTTGTCCACCTCGGCAAAATACTTGAACAGGACGGAGGTCTGGAACGGCGACCGGAACTGCCCGGGCGAGGCCATGAAGCGGGCGTTGTTGCGGCCGCACCAATCGAGATTCTGGGGTCCGTCCCAATAGGTGCCGGGAATCACGAAGTGATCCTGCGCGTACAGCGTGAACGCCAGCATGCACTGCTTGACGTTCGCCATGCACTTGGCGGTGCGCGCCTGTTCACGGGCCTTTTCGAGGCCGGGGAGCAGCAAAGAGATCAGCAGCGCGATGATCGCGACGACGACGAGCAATTCGATGAGAGTGAAGCCGCGGCGGCGCGGAGGGCGATGGCACATCCCGAAACGCCTCCTGAACGGCGCAGATCGCGCCATAGTCGGATCATCGGCGCAAACCGCGCCTTCTCCGAATCATAACGATTCACCGGCCGGCCCTTCAAGGCCGGGTCGTCGCCCGCCGCGGCGCTATCTGTGTCGGCCGAGTACGTCCGCAAACCGCCAGACCTCGTGAAATGTGTTGTAAAGCGGCACCGGGGCGACCCGGATGACGTTCGGCTCGCGGAAGTCGCAGACGACGCCGGCCGCCTCGAGTTCGCTGAATAACTCACGCGGGCGATCTTTCGCGAGAATGGACAATTGAGCGCCACGGACCGGCGCGGGCTGGTCCGGGGACTCGCGGGGGGTGATCACCTCGTACCGCCCGGTCGGCATCGCATCGAGCAGGAATTGCAGGTATCCGGTCAGGCGACGGGATTTTTGCCGCAGCGCCGGCAGGGTCGCGTCGTCAAACATACCGAGCGACACGCGGACGGGGGCCATCGCCAAGACGGGCGGGTTGGAGAGCTGCCAGGCGTCTGCGGTGGCGACCGGCCGAAATTCGGACTCCAGGTGCATGCGGAAGCGGGTGGCGGGATCGTTACCCCACCATCCGCCGAAGCGCGGCAACGAGGCATCGCCCAGATGTCGCTCATGGACAAAGGCACCGGCGACGGCGCCGGGGCCGCTGTTGAGATACTTGTAGGTGCACCAGGCCGCGAAATCGACGTTCCAGTCGTGCAGGCGCAGCTCAAGGTTCCCCGCGGCGTGCGCGAGGTCGAAGCCGACCACCGCGCCGGCCTTGTGCGCCGCGGCGGCGATTGCGGGCATGTCAAAGGCCTGCCCGGTAAGAAAGTTCACGCCGCCGACCATGACCAGCGCGAGCTGCGATCGCTCGCGGTCGATGCGCGCGAGGATATCCGCGGTGCGGAGCGTGTGCTCGCCGGGACGCGGGCCGATGCGCACCAGCGCGTCGGCGGGATCGCGGCCGTGATAGCGGATCTGCGTTTGCAGGGCGTACGTGTCCGAGGGGAAGGCGGCGTCTTCGACGAGGATTCTGTAGCGCGTCTCCGAGGGGCGGTAGAAGCTGACCATCAACAGGTGCAGGTTGACGGTCAGTCCGTTCATGAAAACGACTTCGCGCGGTAGCGCCCCGACGAGCCGTGCGCCGGGGTTGCGCAGCTCCTCGTGGTACGGATACCACGGGTGTGCGCCGTGGAAGTGTCCATCGACTCCGAGCCGCTCCCAGTCATCCAGTTCCTGGAGCACCGCGTCGCGCGAGGCGCGCGGCATCAGGCCGAGCGAGTTGCCGCAGAAATAGATGGCGGGGGCGCCGTTTTTTGCCTTCGGAATGCAGAAATACTCGCGAAACCGCGCGAGCGGATCAGCCGCGTCCAGCGCGCGGGCGCATGCCTCGGATGCGTGATAGGGAATCTCGTGGAGGGCGGCGTTCGCGGGCATGCGGCGGATGATATCGTCGGCTCGCAGCGCTGTTGACGGCCATCCGTACAATCGAAGCGGGAATCAGACTCTAGCGCAGCGCGGAGCGCGGCGCGGCAGTGTGAAGGAGCGGTTCGATGTGGTGTGTCGGAAAGACCTGGGCGGCGGTGGCGGGGATCCTCGCGTTGCACGTCGCGGCCGGCGGCGGCGCGGCGTTTGCGCAGACGGGCGGAACGGAATTCGACGCCTGCGGCGTGCTGGTGCGCGGCACGGAGTGCACGCTGTTTGAGACCGGCGGCAAGCGCTACCTGGTCGTGGGGGACTTCAGCCGGTTCCGCGTGGGTGATGCGGTGCGGGTGGTCGGAAAGCTCAACCCGCAGTGCGTGACGATCTGCAGCGAAGGCGAAGGGTGCATCGGCGACGCCGAGGTTTTCAACCCGGAGCTGTTTCCCTGCGGGACGCCGATCCAGGTGCCGTTTGACCCGTGCAGCGGGCTGTCGCTGACGGCCGCGACGGCGCTGGCCGCGTTCGGCCTGCGGCTGGCGTCACGCCGAGCAGGAACCTAGGCGAATCCAGGCGGGAACCATGAGTGATGGCGGCGGGCCGCGCCGATTGTCAACGCGCGGCACCGTCGGCTTCGTCGGCGCTGCGAATCATCCCGACCGCAGCGGCCGCGTCGCGTGAGGGATAGAGGCTGCCGGAGATGCGCATCTCGCCGAGCACGTCCTCGGCGCCGGGCGTGCTTGCGATCAGCCGCAGTTCGCCACGCTCCAAGTCCACTCGAAACGGTCCGAAGCGCGGCTTGCGGGTCCAGACAAAGCCGGTGCCGGCGTAGACAAACGTGCCTTCCGGAGTCTGGACGACGTAGCGCAGCACGGCGTCTGTCGCGGTAGAGTTGGATGGCGTTTTACCGGGCAACGGACGCCAGAAGACGTGAATATGCAGCAGCTGAGAAACGGCCCGGCCGGCGTCGTCATCGCCCAGGCGGAGCGCGGAGGCCGCCACGTGCAGGTCGCCGCCCGCGTCGGTCCACTGCGCGCATTCTCGCGCCGTGAACGAATATCGCTCAGGAAAGTGCGGATCGGCGAAAGAAAGCAGCTCCACGCGCGAGGGCGCCGCACAGCCGATCAGCAGCAGCAGGGCAGTCGGCACCAGACGACTCATCACGGATCGGCGGGGGAATGGCGAGTTCATCGGCGGGCGAGAATACCCGATCGTCGGGCTGCTGCAAGGCGGACCGCAGCCCGTCCGAATTCGGCAAACCCGCCACGGACAGAGCCTGTTCGCCCTCCCGGGTGTCGGTCGATACAATTTGCAGCCGTCGGACGGCGGCAGCTGCGGAGCGTTTCCGTCGTCCCGGTCCTCTTGTCGAGCGCGACTGTGTCCAGCACCCCGCTTCCCATTCTGTCGTCCGAATCCGAGCCGCGCCGGCGGCTGCCGCCGTGGCTCAAGCGCCCCATGCCGACATCGGAGATGCTGGAGACTCGCAAGCTGCTGGATGGACTTCGGCTCAACACGGTGTGCGTGGAGGCCCGTTGTCCGAACCTGACGGAGTGTTGGAGCCGCGGCACGGCGACGTTCATGATCCTGGGGGACCACTGCACGCGCCGCTGCGGGTTCTGCGCGGTTGGCACGGCCCGGCCGCAGCCGGTTGAGGCGGATGAGCCGCAGCGCCTGGCCGATGCGGCGGCGCAACTGGGGCTGCGGCACGTCGTGATTACGTCCGTGGCACGTGATGATCTGCGGGATGAGGGTGCCCAGCACTTCGCGGATTGCATCGCGGCGGTGCGAGCGCGCCTGCCGCATGCGACGGTCGAGGTCCTGGTTCCGGATTTTCACGGCAAGCCGGAGTTGATCGCGGTGGTGACCGCGGCGGCGCCCGAGGTATACAACCACAACATCGAGACGGTCGCGCGGCTCCAGAAAAAGGCCCGCCCGGCGGCGCGGTATGAGCGATCGCTGGGAGTGCTGCGGACGGCCAAGGCCCAGAACCCGCGAATCGCGACGAAGAGTGGGTTGATGGTGGGATTGGGGGAAACACACGACGAGATCGTGCAAACGCTGCGCGACCTGCGGGCACACGATTGCGACCTGCTGACGATCGGCCAGTACCTGCGGCCGGGGGATCGCTATCTGCCGGTGGACCGTTACTACACGCCGGAGGAGTTTGAGGCGCTCGGGAACATCGCGGAGGAACTGGGGTTCTCGGCGGTGGCGAGCGGGCCGTTTGTTCGCAGCAGCTACTTCGCCGAAACGCTGTTTGCCGAGACGGATTTCCTGCGGGGGTAAGCGGTCGGCTGAACCTGCCGCGGCCGGCTCAGCGCCGCCGGCAGTTGTCGGTTTGGAGCGGCGGCGGGGGCACGGTACACTGCCGGGACGAACGTACGTCCGAGCAATCCCCGCTCCCGGCTGGTTGCGCTCCCTGACCCGGAGGGTCGAGAATCATGCCCTGTGATGTCGGTCTGGCCCGCGCTGCGCGTGCAATCGCGCTTGGCGCTGCGTTTGCGATGCTGCCCTGCGCGGTCGCGCAGATCGCGGACGATCGCGAGACGGGCGAACTGCCGGTTCGATGCGAGCAGCCGCCGCATCCGTACTCGTGTGTGCCGCCGCGCGAGTTTCTGGCGTTTTCGTTCGCCGCCGGCGACATCTGGACGCGGCCGGACCGCACCGACTTCTACAAGCTGCTGCTGCTGCACTACAACACCGCTCCGACGCAACCGGCGACGCTGTTCTACTTCGAGGCCTGGAACAACTACCGGGCGGAGGTCCGCGCCGCCAATCCCAATGCGATACTGGGCGTGTACTTTTCCGCGCTGACGACGCAGAACCCGACCGAACCGGCTCACTATTTGTATCCGCCCTCCAACTACGGCCCCGCCGGCGAGTTTCTCTGCACGCTGCCGCCGCTCAACGCGCAGTATCTGCCCGGGCCGGACGATTACGGCTTTTATGCTCCGCGTACGCTCAACGGGCGGGCGTCGTGGGCGCCGTGGGGACCGGGGCTGTTCGGGCGCTGGCCGTTCTACGAGTTCGCGTCGCGCGGGTGGCTGCTGCCGCAGACGACCTACCTGTGCCGGCCGGTGATCGATTTCAACAACCAGGATTGCGTGAATTTTGTCATTGAGCGGCTGCAGCGGGCCGTGGCGCTGGATTATTACAACGTCAATGCGGTCGCGTTTGACAACGCCGCGATGCTGACAAACGAATTCGGGCGCTGGCCGGGCTACGGCGCCCCGAACTCGCCCTACCGCATTCAGGCGCCGGATTCTGATTTCACGATGTACCTGCACGCCGTGCGGGAAGGACTGAATTCCGTCGGCGCGAAGCTGATCGTCAACACCGGTTTTGTTGAGCAACTGGCGCCCTACGCGGACGTGGTGTTCTACGAAGGCGGGATCACGCGGCAACAACCGACCGAGCAGGTGCGGGCGCTGATCCGCGGATTCCAGACCGTGATTAGCCACGGCGGAATCGTGGTGCAGCGCTACCTGGCGCGCGACAACACCGCGCCGATCGAGAGCGCCCCGGCGGACCTGAAGTTCTTCCTGGCCAGTTCATTGCTCGTCTACGAGCCGGGGGCGTTTGCCGTCGATCCGCAGATGCCGGCGGCCAGCTTTCACTTCTACCCCGAGTACTTCATGCTGCCGACCTGGCTGCGGGACGCCCGCGGTCCGACCGCGGAGCCGTCTCCGGGGGTGTATGTACGTCGATTCCAGAATGGTGTGGTGCTGCTGAACGCGACCAACCGGCGATACAAGTTCAGCGACACCGAGTACCTGGCGCTCGGGTTGGCCGCCGACGCCGCTCCGCGGGCGGTAACCGCCCGATCGGCCGTGATCCAGATCGCCGATTGTCCCTCCGTTACCCGCCACGGCAGTTGTGCTTCGATTTATCGTGGGCACCCGCTCGTGCCGCCGATTCAGCCCGGCGACATGAACTGTGACGATGCCGTGACGCTGGCTGACCACACTCCCTTTCTTCGAGCGCTGTTTGAGCCGGAGGTGTACGCGCTGGAGCACCCGCATTGCGAGCGCAGCGCGGCCGATATGAACGCGGACGGCGTCATCGACCAGTCTGATTACGCGCTCCTGTCCATCATCCTGTTCCATGGCGGCGTACCACCCACCGCGTCCCAGCCCGGGGATTTGAATTGCGACGGATACGTCGACAATCTCGACATCGATCCGTTCATGATGGCGGTGTTGGATCCGTCGAGCTATGCGGTGATCCACCCGGATTGCAACCAGGCCCTCGCCGACCTGGACGGCGACGGCTCAGTGACCTATTTCGATATCGATCATTTCATTGAGCTTCTGCTCGGTCCCGGCCACTGACGACGGCGATGATTCGCGCTCTCCCTGCGAATACACACGGCAACTCGGCGTCTTCCCCATCCGGTTGAACGCATGGAACAGCCGGTTCGCGTTTATCGGCCGTTGACGGATGCGCAGAAGCGCATGCTCGACCAGCTCGTGAGCGATTGCGCTCCGCGGATCGCCGGCTACGTCCGTCGCCTGCATGGGCGGCGGTTTGACGCGGCGGACCTGACGGCGGAGACGTTCGCGCGCGCGGCCGCGAACATGGACGTGCTGGCTTCGTGTGAGCAGCCGGTGGTGTACCTGCTGGCCATCGCGCGGAACCTGTGCCGCGACCTGGCGCGGCGGCGCAACCCGGGCGTGCTGACGGAAGCCGCGGCAGGTGAACTGCCCGAACCATCCGACGATCCTGCGGCCGCGGCGCTTCGCCGGGAGCGGGAGGACGGGCTGCGGGCGGCGGTTGATGCGCTGCCGGAGACGTTTCGAGAAGTGGTGGTGTTGCGAATGACCGCCGGGCTGTCGTTTGAGGAAATCGCGAGCACGCTGAAGATTCCGCTCGGCACGGCGTTGTCGAGAATGCACACGGCGATTCGGCGGCTGCGTGAGGCACTCGGCGCCTTTGAGCCGGCCGACGCGAGCAGTGCACGGGCGTTCGTGCGGGAGAGACAGCGATGAACCCGCGGATTGACGGATGCGAGTCTTATCGCGACGAACTGATGGAGGCCGTGTGTCGCTCCACGCCGGCGCACGCGCATTCGCCGGCGCTGCGCGCTCACCTGTCGCGCTGCGCAGCCTGTCGCGAGCAGCTCTGCGCGGACGGCGATCTGGTGAGCGAACTGGAGCGCGCGCTGCGTCCGGAACCGCTGTCGGAAACGGAATGGTCGAGCATTCGTTCGCGATTGTCGCCGGTGTCGAGCGCTCCGCGACTTCGCAGGGCCGGCTGGCTGCTGGGGTCGGCCGCTGCCGCCGCGGCCGTGATGGGGATTGTGTTCACACCGGCGCTTGACCCGCTGCGTGACGCCGCGGTTGGCGACGGCGGGCAGGGTGCGATCCCGGTGTTGGAAGCGGTGCTCAGTGACCTGGAGGCGGCGCAACTGCGCGACGTGCTGGCGCGGGTCGCATGGGACGTGGCCGACGGCGTCGGCTTGTCGGCCGCTGCGGTGTGGGTGGCGGACTCGCCCTCCGAGTCGGCGCTCGCCCGGTCGTTGCTGCCGTGGGATGAGAACGATGACTGGGACCGCCCCGAGCGCGAGGGCGGCGGCGTGTGACTTAGAGCCTGGTTCAGTACGGCCGCCGTGCGGCCTGGTCGCTCGTGGCTGGGGTGCGGCATTGACATGGCGGATGTGCGGCTGAGGGAGATGGTCATGAAGACGATGCACTGGCTGTTGAGATTCGGGCTTCCGGCGGTCATCGGCGCGGCGGCGCTCGCGCAGCCGCGGCACGAGGAAGGCGGTGCGCCGCCTCCTCCGCCACCCCCCGGCGCAGAGGATGGTGCGCGCGGACCGGGGCGGCTGCATCGTCCGCCGCTTGGCGACCCGCTGATTCGCGGGTTGGCGGAGCGAAACCCGGAGCTCGCGGCGCGCCTGGCTCGCCTGCGGCGGGACGATCCCGACACGTTTCACCAGTTGATGATTGATGCGCTGGTTCCGCAACTGGAGGAAGCGCTGGATGCGATCAACGCCCCGCCCGGCGAGCCGCCGGATCTCGATGGCGGCGCGGGCCAGCGCCCCCCTCGCGGACCCGGCATGCGACCGGGAGCGCCCGGCCGTCGGCCGCCGGGGCGCATGCCGGGCGGTCCGCCGCCTCATCCGGGGATGGACGAACGGCCGGATGGTCCGCCGCCGCACCCGCGACCGGGTATGGATGGTCGTCCGGGTGAACCACCACACCCCGGTATGGATGGTCGGCCGGACGGGCCGCCGAGGCACCCGCATCCCCGAATGGGGGGCGTGCCGCACGGCGAGGGCGATGGTCCGCATGGCGACGGGCGTCCGCTGCCGCCACGCTCGGGCCGGGGGCATGGAATGGGTCCGCCGCCTCGTATGTCGGAGGAGGAGGTTCAGGCGGAGCGCGAGTTCGGTGAGCGGTTTGAGGCGTTGCGGCGGGAGCATGCGAGCCAGGAACAGGCAGTTCGGCGGCTGGTGCGGGAACACCAGGAGTTGCCGGCTGGGGCCGAGGGGCCGCGGGCGGAGCTGCGCGGTCGGCTGATCGAGCTGATCAACGCACAATTTGACGCGCGGACGCGATTGCGTGAGATGGAGGTCGAGCGGCTGCGTCTCGAAGTTGCGAGAATTGAGAAGGCGGTGGCGGAGATCGGCGCAGAATTGCAGCAGCGCGGGGCGGATCGTGCGCGAATCATCGAGAGGCGCGCGGAGGAACTGCTGCGGCGCGGAAAGGCGAGCGAGTAGAGGTGGGATCGGGCAGGTGTGTGCTACGCACGCTAAAGTGCAGGGGCACAGGGCGCGAGCAACCGCGCAGCGAACGCCATGGGTGGCGTGCCTCCGCGGTGCGCTGCGAAGGCATGTACCGGCCGTTGCCAATCCGCGCGTGGGCCTGTCAAGCCGCTGTCCATCGGTTGACCCGCAGCGCCCGCTCGCGGTCGCAAAATCCAGGATTAATCTTGCATCCTGAAAATCCGGTGCGATAATTCAGTGGGCGAGCACCGGCCGCAAGGGCCGTGAAGAAGGGTTGTTCCGACCGGCGTTATCAAGCACCGCCCCGACCGGCGGCGCACTTTCAGGGAGGATGCATCATGGGGTTTTGTCGTGCCGTTCCCGTCGTTCTGGTTCTGTTCGGGTTGGGGGGGCGGGGGGGGGGGGCGGGCGCCCCCCCCCCCGCGCGTTAGCGCAGCTCGACCCGGCCGACCCATGGCCGACCTATGGCCATAATGAGCGAAACACCTGCCGCGGCCCCAACTTCGGGCCGCACAGCGTTCCCGAGCTGCGTTGGTGGGCAACCGCTGGCATGGGGTATCCGGACGGTAGTTTTGCCGGGCTGCGATCGGGCGCTGCTGTCGCGAAAGTCAACGGGGTGCGCCTGATTGTTGTCCCGGGAAACTACCTCGTTGATGACGAGAATGAAGTCCACGTCAAGATTTTCCGCTACCACCCCTGCGGGAGTTACGACCCGCTGACAGGTCCGGCGCCTGAGATAACCACGATTGTCGTTGCCAAAATGGAAAAAATCGCATCAACTCCGCTGGTGTACCGCGCTTCTCAGGGCGGCACTCCGGTGCTGGTCGTTCAGACGGATCGGTACGTCCGCTGCTATGCACTGAACATGATCAATCCCACAACTGCGTGCTCCGCTTTTTCCTACACCGCGGAGCCGCTCTGGCAGTTTCCTCCGGGAGACCCGCTCCATAGCGTCGCATCATCGCCAGCACTGGGCGCTGAGACGACGCTTTCCGAATCGGCGCGGCACGTCTACGTTCTTGGCCGACCGAATGGCGGGGCGGCGACGTATCTGTATGCGCTCGATCCGGATGAAGGGACGGTGAATTGGTCGCGCTATCTACGTGATAACGACGAGGGCCTCACGACGCCCGCGGTCGGTCCCGTCGAGGCAGATACGCAGGATCGCAACTTCGTATACGTCACGTTGAAGGCGCCGACGAGCGGAATGGATTTCTGGGCGGTCTTCGCGGACGGCGGCGGGACTGCGTACTACTCCACGATCAGCACCAGCGGGCAGCCGGGATCGTATTCGTCTCCAGGCGTTCAGGACGATGGTGATGTGATTGTTCCGGCGGACAATCGCAGGGTGCTGGGATTTGACAATCTGATTCCAACGCCGCCCGCCACCGGTTTGGCGCTGCGGTTCCTGGCGACGACGACCAACTGCAACGTCGCGGATTGGGTGTCGTCTACCGCCGGGCTGTTCAGTGATCGACGGTGGCTTTTGTGGACCGAGTCTTCAAGGCGATTTTTGCTTGGAACGGATGACGAAGGCGTCAGCCAGGAGGTCGTCGGCACGCGCAGCGGCTCCGGCGGCACCCAGCAGTGGATCTGGGGCTCGCCGGCGCTCGACAACTTCGACCGGGCGTTCTCGGGATCGCTCGACGGGAATCTCCGGGCTGTGCGAAATTTCACAAGCGAATCACCGGTCGAATGTGACTTGGATGAACAGGAATGGCTGCGGATCAGAGGAGCATGGACGTTGGGCTCAACTGAGAGGGCCTACTTCCCCCCGACCAGCATCGCCGGCGGCACGAATCTCAGGCAGTCATCGCGCTCCGGACCTGCGATCGACTTGGACGGCTCCGTTGTCGTCGCGAACGAGGGCTATGTGTTCGTCGTTCGGCCGCTGCTGGCGGATTTCACCGGGGACGGTTGCCGAAACAACTTCGATGTGGACGCCTTCGTCCTGGCGCTGATGGATCCGGCATCGTGGCACGCGACAATCGGAATTCCGGGCGGCGTGAATCTGCTCGGTGTCGGTGATTGCAACAATGACGGCGTCTTCGACAATCATGACATCGACTGCTTCGTCGATCTGGTGATCAATGACTTCGGCTGCCCCGCCGGCGAGCTTGACCTGGATGATCAGGGTGGCCAGCAGCAACAGATGGCCTCTGGCGGCGGTTCCTCCGAGAGCTCCGGAATCTGGATGGAAGAAGCGCAGATGTCACAGGGTCCGTCTGAGGACGATCTGTCGTACTTCCATCTGCAAATCGCGGTGCTGCGGGCGTACTTCGAAATGGAGTAGCCGGCGCTGCGGAAGGTTTGACGAGTTCATCCGGGCCGCGGCGCCCCCGTGGCGCGTTTGTCCGGAAACGAGGTGTCACAATGCGTTTCTCTTTGCTTCTTCTCGTATCCATGCTTGTCAGCATGTCGCTGGCCGGCGGGCCGTACCCGGCCGACCTGCTGACTGTCGGTCCCCTTCGATACTCTAGGATACAGTTTCCTGTGCCGCACGCCGGTACGCGCATCCCCTGCGGCGATCGCGCAGTCTGGTCATATCTCGTCGGCGATGAGAGTACATGGACTCACAGCTATCGGTTTCGCGAGATTGACCGAGACGGGAACGATGTGATTCCTGAGCGTGCGATCGATGAGTTCCGCCCGAACTACAACCTCCACGGCCGCGCATGTGTTGATGGAATGCGATGGTTCGTATGGTCAGAGTCGTTTGACGGCGATGTCTACGCGCGCATCTTTGACTCCTTCGGCGACCCGCTTGGGCCTGCTTTCACAGTCGCCGATCAACAGGACGCCCGGTGGGATCTGGTAACGCTTGCCTCCGGTGCGGGTCGCGTGGTCGTCACGTTCTATCGTGACCGGGAACCGACTTCTGTCCCTCCGACCGATCTCGTGATGCGTGTCTATTCTCCCACGGGTACGCTGCTCTCGCCCCTTCTGCCTGTTGCGAACCATCAGGCTCCCTATTGGAATGAACCGGCGGACACCGTGATTCGTGATGATGGGGCGATTATCCAGGTCTTTGTTCGCTTCGGCGGAGCCGAAGGGTGCCAAACTTTCACGAGCATCACATCCCCCGGCTTCGACCATGTGTCGCAGTCTCCAATCACCGGTGCGGGCTTGGCGGCCGGGGGGTTTCTATACTCGGCAGAGGTCGGCCTGCGGGCGCTCGTTGCGCCGGTCAGCCCTCCATCGATACTGGTTGTACCATTGTCTTCCACTGGCCAGGCCGTGGGGCCGCCGCAGCCTTTTCTGTCAACAAACAGGATGTCATCGATCAGCGAGGCACCGGATGGTAGCGCCGTCATCTCGGTGTCCGATACAAATAGACCTCGGGCTTTCTGGTTCGACCCGTTCGACCAACTGACTGTCGGAGACGTGGACGTCACAAGACCAACGGACGCTCCCCGACGAGTAGGCGGGCGACTGGCGATGTCGGATGAAGGGGTAATCTGGACTGGTTTCGCGGATACGTCTTCCCTGGGCGAGCCCGGCCAGAAGCACATGACCATACTTCGCCCGATCGTCCCCGGCGACATGACCGGCGACGGGCGGCTCGACAATTTCGATATCGACCCGTTCGTTCTCGCGTTGGTCGATCGCGACGCGTACGCGGCCGTTTATCCCCAGAACGCGAACATCATCGACGCGCTCGGCGACATGGACGGCGACGGCCTGCTCACCAATTTCGACATTGACCCCTTCGTCGACGCGCTCGTTAACGGACCCTAATCGCCCGATGAGTTGTGCAGCGGCCCGCCGGCGAGCTTGACCTGGATGATCAGGGTGGCCAGCAGCAACAGATGGCCTCTGGCGGCGGTTCCTCCGAGAGCTCCGGAATCTGGATGGAAGAAGCGCAGATGTCACAGGGTCCGTCTGAGGACGGTCTGTCGTACTTCCATCTGCAAATCGCGGTGCTGCGGGCGTACTTCGAAATGGAGTAGCCGGCGCTGCGGAAGGTTTGACGAGTTCATCCGGGCCGCGGCGCCCCCGTGGCGCGTTTGTCCGGAAACGAGGTGTCACAATGCGTTTCTCTTTGCTTCTTCTCGTATCCATGCTTGTCAGCATGTCGCTGGCCGGCGGGCCGTACCCGGCCGACCTGCTGACTGTCGGTCCCCTTCGATACTCTAGGATACAGTTTCCGATGCCATACGGTGGAAGTCGCACGGCCTGCGGCGATGTTGCCGTGTTCACGACGGCCATTACCCCGACCAGCACAACACTCTCGACCTTCGTGTTCGCGGAATACGATTCGAATGGTGCCGAGATCGTCTCGCTTCAGCCGGTCGACGGCGGGCATCCTGACAGCCACGAACGGACCTGTGCGTGTGCAGACGGGTATCGCTGGTTTGTATGGACCGAGGACTTCGGTGACGTGATTTGGGCACGGGTCTTCCTCCCCGGGGGACAGCCAGTAGGCCCGAGCTTTTTGGTGAAGGACGCATCGGAGGGGTTTGGCGACCGATTCTCGGTGTCGACGGGAAATGGACGTGTCGTCATTTCTTTCAATCGCACCGCCGATGTGCTTCCGACCCCGCCGACGGATGTTGTCATGCGCGTATACTCTGCCGCGGGCGAACCGCTTTCAACGCTGCTCCCTATCGCATCCTGGCAGCCGCCTCAATGGCATGAGTTTGGCAGGGCCAGGGTCATGCCCGACGGTGGCATCCTCCATCTCTACACGCGCAATCCAGGATCTCACCCATCGGTCAGCTCGACAAGTGTCGACTTTACCCAGTTCTCTGAGTGGCCTCTCGGAACTCCCGGCCTCTATGCTGCGCGGCTCTTGAGATCACCGGTCGTTGGAACGCGCGCATTGTTGCAGGATCCCGAGGCCGACGAATACTACCTGTTACCGCTTGACGCGTTCGGACATCCATCGGGCACTCTGCAGCCGTTCCCCTACGCAGTCCAATCGCTGGCCGAGCGATCCGATGGAGCGTTCATTGTCACCCATCGCAACTTCAATCATCCGATTGCCTCGTGGTTTGATGCGACGGGGCAGTTGATCACAGCCAACGTGCCCTACACCCGGCCCGAGCAGCTCCCTCGACGAGTCGGAACCCAACTCACCGTATCTGATGCCGGTGTGGTCTGGACTGGATGGACTGACACTTCTTCGATAGGTGAACCCGGTCAACGGTATATGACAATACTTCGTCCGATTGTCCCAGGGGATATGACCGGCGACGGGCGGCTCGACAATTTCGATATCGACCCGTTCGTCCTCGCGCTGGTGGACCGCGACGCCTACACCGCCCTGTATCCGCAGAATGCCAACATGATTGACGCGCTCGGCGACATGGACGGCGACGGCCTGCTCACCAATTTCGACATTGACCCCTTCGTCGACGCGCTCGTCAACGGACCCTAGGTTCTGTTTGACGGATCGAGGATTCGTAGACATCGCTGGATCATGGCGAGCGTGATCATGGCGAGGAAGTGTCGGGCGAGCTTCTCGAATCGGGTGGCGATGCGGCGGCAGTGTTTGAGCCAGCCGATGCAGCGTTCGACGACGTTTCGCCGGCGGTACTGGTCTTTGTCGAGCGGCAGCGTGGGCTGGTCGCTGCGGGTTGGGATGACGGCTTGGATGCGTCGCCGCCGCAGCCAAGCGCGGATGCGGCCGTAGCTGTAGCCTTTGTCGCCAGCGACGGCGTTGGGCCGCCGCCGGCGTCGGATTCGGATGGTGTCGAGGAGCGTCTCGAATGACTTCGACTCGTGCGCTTTGCCCGCGGTCGCCAACGCCCCGAGCGGAACGCCGCGGCCGTCGGTCACCAGATGAAGTTTCGTGCCAAAGCCGCCGCGCGATCGTCCCAGAGCGTGGTCGGCCGGCTCGATTTCGCCCCTTTTACCGGCTCCGGCCGCAGCGGCGTGGGCGCGAATGTTCGAGCCGTCGACGTCGAAGACGCTCCAGTCGATGCGTCCGTCTTCGTCAAGCTGCACATGCAGGTGATGCAGCATGCGCTCGAACAGCCCGTCGCGCGTCCAGCGGCGGAAGCGATGGTAGACGCTCTGCCAGCGCCCGTAGCGTTCGGGCATGTCACGCCAGGGCGCTCCGCTGTTGAGCACCCAGAAGATGCCGTTGAGCGTGGTGCGGTGATCGTTCCAACGCCCGCCGCGATGTTGCTTCGGCAGCAGCGGCGCCAGCCGCTCGAAGCCCTCGTCCGACAACTCATAACGCCGGCCACGTGGCGCGCCGCCGCTTGTCGAGCCTCTTGCCATCGTCGACCTCCTTGTCGTCGACAACAGCATGCAACAGAAAACCACAACGCGCAACCCGTACAAATACCGAACAGCGATCCGTCAAACAGAACCTAATCGCCCGATGCGTTGTGCAGCAGCCTGCCTCCGAGCCACCCGACCGGGCAGCAATGTGACAGGCGCTGCTCAAGAGCGGCGGCATCATGCGAACTCGGTCGCTCGTACCCCCGCTCGTCAAGGACCGTCGCTATGCAACGACGATCTTTCCGAGGTGCGCGCCGGATTCCATGTAACGCAGCGCGTCCGGCAGCGCGGAGAAGGGGAAGACGCGGTCGATCACGGGGCGGATTTGCTTCTCACTGAGAAACGCGCGCAGCCCGTGAAACGCCGCCATGGAATCCACCATCACGCCGCATATGCGAACCCGGCGCATCAGCACCTGGCCGGTGTCGAGTTCAGCTCGCATTCCGGCGATAGCGCCCAGCAATGCGACGGTGCCGCTGGTGCGGGTGCTGGCGACCGATTGGTTCAGCGTAGACGCGCCGACATTCTCGACCACCAGGTCGACGCCCGCTTTCCCGGTGAGCTCGAGAACCCGCCGCTCCCAATCCGGCGTCGTCCGGTGGTTGATAGTTTCCCATGCGCCGAGTTCGCGGCATCGCGCCAATTTTTCGTCGCTGCCGCTGGTGATGATTACCCGGGCGCCGCGCGCCTGGGCGAGTTGAAGGGCGAAGATCGACACGCCGCCGGTGCCGAGCGTCAGGACCGTCTGCCCCGGCTGTACGTTTCCGACCGTGACCAGCGCGCTCCACGCGGTCAGCCCGGCGATGGGCAATGTTGCAGCTTCCGCGGCGCTCCAGCCCGTCGGCGTCGGGATCACGGCCGACTCGGGCAGCACGACATATTCCGCCGCGACGCCGGGTCCGGGCGTGCCGAGCGTGCTGCGCAGGTGCTCGGAGCGCAGCTCGCCGTCCTGCCAGGCCGCCACGAAATGGGTCATCACCAAATCGCCGACACACACCGACTGGACGCCGGGGCCGACCGAATCGACCAGTCCTGCGGCGTCGCTCAGCGGCGTCGCCGGCAGCGCGAGCCGCGGATTGTATTGCCCACGAATGATCAGCAGGTCCCGGTAGTTCAGGCTGCGGGCCAGGATCCGCAGTCGGACTTGACCCGGGCCCGGTTCCGGAATCGGTAGTTCAACGCTTCGAAGTGACGTAAGCTCAAATTTATCAAACTGATATGCGATCAAAGGCCTCTCCAGCGATTCCTCGCCGCGGGGCGAGGTGGGGGTTCGTCGGCCGGGATGTGCCGATAAGTCTGCTGTCGCCGCGGACGCGCCTGAATTTGCATGATGCGGACCGTGAATTGACGCCGGTTGGTCGTCGTAAGTACAGTAGAGCCGCTTCGTGTGACGCCGCAACGTGCGGTCGTTCCGGAGCGCCAGGGAGCTTCCATGAGATCGAATCGGATGCTCGCCGCGATTTTCGCGGCGGGCTTGGTATCCGTTGCGGCTGCACAGCAGCAGCAGCAGGGGATCGTACAGGGGAAAGCAGCGCCGGAGTGGAACATCACCAGCGCGCGGGGGATGCAGACCTCGGCCAAGCTGGCGGACTATCGCGGGCGGTGGGTGGTGCTGGATTTTTGGGGCTTCTGGTGCCCGCCGTGCGTCGGCCGCAGCATCCCGGCGTGGATGGCGTTTGCCGAGAAGCACAAGAATCAGGATCAGCACTTCGCGATCATCACGGTGCACGAGACCAACCGCGGCGTCACGACGCCGGAGCAACTTGAGCCAAAGCTGGCTCAACTGACGAAATCCAAGTGGAACGGCAAGGAACTGCCGTTTCCGGTGATCTTCGACGTTTCCAACAAGACAGTGTCGGCCTATCGCATCAATGCGTATCCGACCGCGGTGCTGATCGACCCGGCCGGGAACGTGGCGGCGGTGGAAGTTGGCGCCGGCGACGTGATTGAGAAGCGGCTGGCCGCGGAACTCAAGAAAATGCAGCCGGCGGGCAAGGCCGGTGAAGCGGCCAAGAGCGAGCCTGCTCCGAAGGATTCGGCGGTGGCTGACAAGCCCAAGGCCGAGGCGCCGGCAGCCGGCGGTTCGGATGCGGCCGGCAACGGCGGCAAGAAGGGCGACGACAAGAACGAGTAACGTCGCAGACCCGCGGCCGGACGCCGCGCGCTCGTCGATTTACGGGTGTGGTCACATCGAACGAAGGGAGTCTGCATGCGCGCGCGATATTGGCTGGTCCCACTGGTGGTGGCGGCTCTGACGGCATCCGCATCGGCGGATGACCTGGAGCCAGGCACAGCGGCCCCGGCGTGGAAGGTCACTTCGGCCAAGGGCGCCAAGTCCACGGCGTCGCTGGCGGACTACAAGGGTAAGTGGGTGGTCCTCGATTTCTGGGGATACTGGTGCGGCCCGTGCGTCGGCCTGAGCATGCCGTCGTGGATGGACTTCGCCGAGAAGCACAAGGGGCAGAAGGATCACTTTGTCATTATCACGTTTCACGAGACCAATCGCGGCGTGACGAACCCCGAGGAACTGGCGCCCAAGCTGGAGAGTCTCAAGCAGAGCCGCTGGAAGGGCCGCGACCTGCCATTCCCGGTCTTTTTTGATACAACCGGGCAGACGCTCCAGGCGTATCGCGTCCGCGCGTTTCCGACGTGCGTGCTGATCGACCCCGAAGGCCGGATCGCCACGAGCGAGGTCGGGCACGAAGGGAAGGTCGAGCGACGCTTGCTGCGCGAACTGAAAAAGCTCGCGAAGAAGTCGGCGGCTGCCGACGGCGCGGCCGAGGGTGACAAGGTCGCGGAAGGCGCCGGCGAGGAGCAGCCCAAGGCGGATACGCCGAAGGAAGACGCGCCGAATGCCGGCAAGCCGAAAGCCGACACACCGCGCGGCGCCAAGCCGAAGGGCGACAAGCCCGCCGGCGAAAAGCCGAAGGCTGACAAGCCGGATTCGGTCGTTGGGAACAATCGCGCCGCGGCATAGCGTTCCTGCATAAACAAGTGGATTTTCAGCACGCCGCGCTGTCGGGTAACCCCCGGTAGCGCGGCGTGCTGCATTTTGGCGCGGACTGCGCTCGTTCTTCGCGGGCCGTCGCGGCTCGTTCGAGTTCCACGTGAAACCATGTTTCCAGAAACGCGCGGGCATTTCGGCGGATCGTCCTCTGAGCTACGCGCGAAGCGGGTGCGCGCGTACGATGGGAGCCGTTGAGTCGCCCGCGGAAATCGGGCGGAGGCGCGTTGCGCGAATACGGGATCCGGTCATTGCGGCCGGTCGCCGGCGCCGCCTGCGTGGGAGAGGTCCGTGAGGACGGAGATTCGGCCATGTCTTCCGCCGACAGCATCGACTCGGTACTGAAGGAAACGCGGCGTTTTGCCCCGCCGCCGCACTTTTCGACGGATGCGCATCTTCGCTCGATGGAGGAATACGAGCGGATGCATCGTCGCTCCGTGGAACGGCCGGAGGAATTCTGGGCGGAAGTGGCAAGCGAGCTGCACTGGCACCAGCCGTGGGAGCGCGTGCTGGACTGGAACCCCCCGCACGCGAAATGGTTCGTCGGGGCCAAGACAAACATCGCGTACAACTGCCTGGATCGGCACATTGAGCGCGGGCTGGGGGAGAAGACGGCGATTCTGTTCGAGGGTGAACCGGGCGACACGCGGCGGATCAGTTTTCGCGAACTGCATGAGCAGGTGTGCCGATTCGCCAACGTGCTGCGCGCCCAGGGCGTGAAGAAGGGCGACCGCGTCACGATCTACATGCCGCTGGTGCCGGAGCTGGCGGTGGCGGTGCTGGCGTGTGCGCGAATCGGCGCGCCGCACAGCGTGATCTTTGGCGGGTTCTCCGGGCAGGCGATCATTGATCGCGTGACGGACGCGGAATCGCACATCGTCATCACGGCCGACGGCGGCTGGCGGCGCGGCAAGGTCGTTCCGCTGAAGCAGACGGTGGATGAGGCGGCGGAGAAGTGCGACCTGATCCGAAAGGTGATCGTGCTGGAGCGGGTGGGGGCGAAGCACGCGGCGGTGACGATGAAGCCGGGGCGCGACCTGTGGTGGCATGAGCTGATGGCGGGTGCATCGGCGGTTTGCCCGGCCGAGGCGCACGACGCCGAGGACATGCTTTTTCTGCTGTACACCTCCGGCTCGACCGGCAAGCCCAAGGGCATCCTGCACACCACCGGCGGGTACATGGTGCACACCTACCTGACGGCCCGCTACATCTTCGACCTCAAGCCGGATGACGTGTACTGGTGCTCGGCCGACGTGGGCTGGATCACCGGGCACAGCTATGTTCTGTACGGGGTTCTCGCCAACGGCGTGACGACGCTGATGTACGAGGGAGCGCCGAACCACCCCGACTGGGATCGCTTCTGGTCGATCATCGCGCGGCACAAGGTGACCAAGTTCTACACCGCGCCGACTGCCATCCGGGCGTTCATGCGTGAGGGCCGTGCGCACGCCGACAAGCACGATCTGTCCACGCTGAAGCTGCTGGGCACGGTCGGCGAGCCGATCAATCCCGAGGCTTGGATGTGGTATCACGACGTGATCGGCCGCGGGCGCTGCCCGATTGTGGATACGTGGTGGCAGACCGAGACGGGCGGCATCATGATCGCGCCGATCCCGGGAGCGACGCACACCAAGCCCGGTTCGGCGACGCGCCCGTTTTTCGGCGTGGATGCCGCGGTGCTGGATCGCAGCGGAGCGGAGCAGCCGCCGAACTCGGGCGGGTTTCTCTGCATCCGAAAGCCGTGGCCGGGAATGCTGCGCGGAATCTATCGCGACCCGGAGCGCTTCGTCCGGCAATACTGGAGCGAGATTGAGGGCGTGTACTTCACGGGGGATTCGTGCCGGATGGATGAGGACGGCTATTTCTGGATCATGGGCCGCGTGGACGACGTGATCAAGGTCGCGGGTCACCGGCTGGGGACGATGGAGGTCGAATCGGCGATTGTGTCGCATGACGCGGTGGCGGAGGCGGCGGTGGTGGGGGTCCCGCATGAGATCAAGGGGCAGGCGATCGCGGCGTTTGTGACACTTGTGACCGGGACGAAGCCGAGCGACGCGCTGCGCGACGACATCAGCCGGCATGTGGCGACGCAACTGGGCGCCCTGGCCCGCCCGGAGCAATTGCGCTTCACGCAGGCGCTGCCCAAGACGCGCAGCGGAAAGATCATGCGGCGGCTGCTGCGCGAAATCGCGACCAGCGGGCAGGTCACAGGGGACACGACGACGTTGGAGGATTTCAGCGTGGTGGCGCGGCTGGCGGAGAAGGACGAAGGATAAGCCGCCGCGGCGCGGAGTGCGCAGCGCGGTCGCAGTGTGAGAATCGGAGAGGGCGGGATTCGAACCCGCGGAACGGTTTCCCGTTCACACGCTTTCCAAGCGTGCCCGATCGGCCACTCCGGCACCTCTCCAGGCGCTCCGCGGCGAGCCAGGGTTCGCCTGCCGCAGGGGCCGGGGATCATACCGCGCCGTCGGCGGTGCGGGCGTCTGCCGGGCCGATCGGGTACACTTCGCCGCCAATACCTCGCAGCCGTTCTCAGGCCGTGCAACGTGTGGTCGGGCCATGCGGTTCGGAGTCCCATCGAGGGAAGCGATGTTCAGCCGAATTCTTGTAGCGAATCGCGGGGAAATCGCCCTGCGGGTGATCCGGGCCTGCCGTGACCTGGGGGTCGAGGCCGTGGCGGTGTACAGCCGCGCCGACCGCGACGCCGCGTACCTGAACCTCGCTCATGATGCGATCTGCATCGGGGCGGAGCCGGCCTCGGCGTCCTATCTGAACCCGGCGGCGATCCTGTCCGCCGCCGAGATCAGCGACGTGCAGGCGATTCACCCGGGCTACGGGTTCCTCTCCGAGAATCCGGTTTTCGCGCAGATGTGCCGTGACTGCAAGATCGAATTCATCGGCCCGCCGGCATCGGCGATGCGGGCGCTGGGGAACAAGGTCGAGGCGAAGAAGCTGGCGAAGGCGGCCAAGGTGCCGATGGTCCCCGGGAGCAACGGCTTCGTCGCGGACGAGGGCGAGGCGCTGACCGTCGCGGAGCGGATCGGCTACCCAGTGATGATCAAGGCGGCAGCGGGCGGAGGCGGGCGCGGCATGCGACCGGCTCATAACGACGCCGCGCTGCGCACCAACTTCCGCAACGCGCGCGCTGAGGCGGAAGCGGCCTTCAAGGACGGCAGTCTTTACATCGAGAAGCTGATCGAGCGCCCGCGGCACGTCGAGGTGCAGTTGCTGGGCGATCCGAAGGGCAACACGATTCACCTGTTCGAGCGAGACTGCTCGTTGCAGCGCCGGCACCAGAAGCTGGTGGAGGAATCGCCTTCGCCGCACATTTCGGTCAAGACGCGGGAGAAGCTCTGTGCCGCGGCGGTCCGACTGGCGAAGGCGGCCGGCTATTACTCCGCGGGCACATGCGAGTTTCTCGTGGACGGGGACGAGAATTTCTACTTCATGGAGGTCAACGCGCGCATCCAGGTCGAGCACCCGGTGACGGAACTGGTGACCGGCGTGGACCTGATCCAGTGGCAGATTCGCATCGCGGCGGGAGAGCCTCTCAAGCTCAAGCAGGGCGATGTGACGCAGACCGGGCACGCCATCGAATGCCGCATCAACGCGGAAGACCCCGATCGCGAGTTCCGCCCCAACCCCGGTCGAATCGAAACGTATATCGCGCCCGGCGGGCCGGGCGTGCGGCTCGATTCGCACGCTTACGCGGGCTACGTCGTCGGCCCGAACTATGACTCGATGATCGCCAAGCTGCTGGTGCATCGTGCGACGCGCGACGACGCGATTCGCGCGATGCGGCGCGCGCTCGAGGAATTCAAGATCGCCCCGATCAAGACGACCATCCCGCTGCATGCGAAAATCATGGACAGCATGGATTTCCGCCGCGGGCAGGTGGATACGCACTTCATCGAGCGAGCGTTCATGCTCGCTCCGCACGCGACCGCGGCGCCGGCGGCGTAGCGGTCGAGCCGCGCTGGCGGCCGCGCAGCCGACGGGCGCGAACGTTGTGACCCGTGCCGCCGCAAATTCCGCCCGAGCTTGTCTTTCATCGGTGGGCAAACGCGGAGCCGACCGCGAATCGGCGGGCAGCTATTCGTCGTCCGAATCATCTTCCAGGGTGGCGCCCGCCGCGGCGCTGTCGGGGGCGCCTTCTGATCGCGCCGCGTCGTCCGACGTCGGCAAGCTCTCCGGACGCACGCCCGCCAGCCGGCGCTCCGCGGCCTCGCTGCCCTCGATGCTGACCACCAGCCCGTTGAACAGCTCCAGCGTATCGCGGATGACCGGATCGGCTAGTACCCGGGCGCGCTCCTCGCCGGTGAGTTGCAGGCGGACGCTTGGACCGGGGTCGGGATCAATCGACGGTGCAGTGCGGTCGTGCGGAGCCGCTGTGCCCGGCCCGGTGTCGCGGCGCCGTGCGGGCGACGGCGTGGCTGCGGGCGTCGGCATGGTGAGGGTCGCCACGCCTCCGGCCGTACCGCCGCTCAGCACGTCCGGCGCGGCGGCCGTCGGCGGGCTACGGCGATTCGGCTCGCGCAGCGCGTCGGGTGAAGGCCCCGCGGGGGCTGCCCGTGACGCGGGCGTCGTGCGCAGCAGGTCTGCCGCGGGCAGGGTTCGCGTGTCCGGGGCGGCAGGGCCGCCGGCCGTCGCGGGGAACACGGCGGCATCGTCATGGCCGCTGGTCAGGGGCTTTTTTTTTTCGAGCGCGGCGGGGCCGCTTCCGGCGGGAAGCTGGCGGATGAGCTGCTCGATCCCGGCCCAGTTGCGCAGGTTGGCGAGTCTCACGACAATCGCGTCGCACAGCGCGCGACCCGCACCGGAAAACCGCGCGCTGCGACGCAATTCCTCGAACATCGCGATCATCTGGATGAAGTGCGAGAGTTCGAAACGCCCCGCCAGGGCGACATACGCATCGCGGGCCGCCGCGGAAACGTCCGCAAGATCACTCTCCGGGCCGCAGGCCTTCAACAGCATCAGCGTGCGAGCGGTTTCGATCAGGTCGCCGCAGAACACGTCAATGCCGCGTCCGCCGCCCAGGGTTTCGTCGGTGATCCGCAAGGCCCCGGCGACGTCGGCTTGGGCGATCCGGTCCAGCAGCGAGAAGATGCGCTCGTCGTGCGCGGGCGGCAGCACCTCGTCCAGCAGCGCCGCGGTGAGTTTTTTGGGCGAGACGGACAGGAGCTGATCGAGCATCGAAAGCGCGTCGCGCATCGAGCCGTTGGCGAGCCTGGCGATGCGCTGCACCGCCGCCGGCTCGGCGTCGAACCCCTCCAGTTTCAGCAGCTTGCTCAGCAGCCCGGCCACGTCCTGCGGGCCGATGGCGCGGAAGTTGAATCGCTGGCATCGGCTCTGAATCGTCGGCGGAACCTTCTGGATTTCCGTCGTGGCGAGAATGAACTTCACATGCGCCGGCGGTTCTTCCAGCGTCTTGAGCAGCGCGTTGAACGCGCCGGTCGAGAGCATGTGCACTTCATCGATGATGTAGATTTTGAAGCGGCAGCGGGCCGGCCGGAAGGCCGCGTTGCTGCGCAGCTCGCGGATGTTGTCGACGCCGGTGTTACTGGCGGCGTCGATCTCGACCACGTCCACGTCCTGCCCCTCGGCAATCGCGGTGCAGGCATCGCACTCGAGACAGGGCTGGTCGGACGGTCCTTCGCGCTGCAGACAGTTCAGCGCCTTCGCAAGAATGCGGGCCATGCTGGTCTTGCCGACGCCGCGCGTGCCCGTGAAGAGGTAGCCGTGGTGGATTCGCCCGCTACGCACCGCGTTGGAGAGCGTCGTGGCGATCGGCTCCTGGCCGACAACCTCATCAAAGGTGCGGCTGCGATACTTGCGCGCCAGAACGGTGTAAGACACGGTGGTTGCTCGGGGCTGCCCAGGTTGAGAATGAAAGCCCGAGGGCGACCAGGTGAACGATGCACGTGGGACGACGCGGGTGAGCTGCTACCTTCCGGTCCTGACCCGTTGTCCGGACGGCGCACTGCACCGGCCCAGCCACCCTCGGGCGTGCGAATCCTAGCGTCGCACCGCGCTTCTCGGTAGAGCCGTGCGTCCAATAACGCCGGCGCGCCTGGTGAATTCGCTACCGGTGTCCATGTCTGAACGAAAAATCGCGCAAATTCACTACCCCGCAAGTGTTAGAATGTTTGGGTGCGCGTAATCAGCTTGAACGCGCACGGGTTCGGGCCCTCGGAGGTACAGTTCAATGTCGCGCCATGTTCAGGGTGGAAGTGTCGTCGCATCATCAGGTTGCAACCCTCGGCCGGGACTCGCGCATCGCGCTCGCCGCTGGCTCGCAGTTCCGACGCGATTCGTCGTCGGCGCTGCGATCGCGGTCGCGCTCGGCGGTTGCCCGGCCGACCCGAACGACGGGCAGTCGCAGCAGAATCTCGTTCCGATTCCTGGGCCGCAGGGGCCGTCAGGTGATCCCGGCGCACCGGGTGAAAAGGGTGAGCAAGGCCCGCAGGGCGAGCCTGGCGGTCAGGGCGTTCCCGGAATTCCGGGTGCGGCTGGTCCGAGCGGCCCGCAGGGGCCGGCCGGTGCTGCCGGTGCGACTGGGCCACAGGGGCCGATTGGTCCGGCTGGGCCACAAGGCCCGCAGGGGCCGGCCGGGCCGCAGGGCCCGCCGGGAGATGGCGGCAACATCGCGGCCGGCGCGGGCTTGCTTCGCACAGGCGACGTGCTGTCGCTTGATCTCGATTTTGCCGACGCGCGATACCTGTTGACCGCCGGCGCGGGGCTGCTGCTGAACGGGTTGGAACTGGCGTTTGACTCGGCATGGGGCGACGCGCGCTACCTGAAGCTCGGGGGCAACGCGGGCGCGGGAACGATTGTCGTCGGCTCGCTGACGGATACCGCGATTGAGTGGATTGTGAACGGAGTTCGTGCGCTGCGCATTGAAGCCGGAGGGAGCGTAGCGAATTGGATCGCCGGTCACTCGCAGAACAGTGTGAGCGCGGGCGTTTCGGGCGCAGCGATCGGCGGCGGCGGCGCGGATGGCGGGCCGAACCGAGTGTTCGACAGCTTCGGCACGGTGGCCGGCGGCGAGGCCTGCGCTGCGGGCACGAACAACGGGGTTGATGAAGCGCCGTGGGCGGCAGTGGGCGGCGGCCGATCCAACACGGCCGGGGGAATCTGCGCGTTCGTCGGCGGCGGCGACGGAAACGCGGCGAGCAACGGTCTGGCCACTGTCGCCGGCGGCGCGGGCAACTCGGCGTCAGCACAGTTTTCGTTCGTGGGCGGCGGCAGCGGGAACGCGGCCATGGCGTCGCAATCCGTGATCGGCGGCGGTTCCAACAACGACGCCGACGGAATCGCTGCGGTCATTGGCGGTGGCAGTGGAAACACGGTCAGCGGCGATCGAGGCGCGATTCTAGGCGGGAGCAGCAATGTGGCCGGCACGCTTGGATTTGTCGGTGGCGGTGACGTGAACTCCGCGGCGGCGCTCCAATCGGTTGTCGCCGGTGGACGACAAAACAGCGCATTGGGCGAATCGTCCGCGGTTCTGGGCGGATTTTTGAACAGCGCCGTGGCGCGCTGGTCGCTGGTCCTGGGCGGCACGTCGAACCAGGCCGGCGCCGAGGCCGCGACGGTTGTGGGAGGCAGTGGCAACATCGCTTCCGGTCAGCGGAGCGTGGTCGCAGGCGGGCGCTTCAACACCGCCGCCGGCGCGTTCTCGGCGATTCCGGGTGGCGATGGGGCCGTCGCGGCGCGATTCGGCCAGCAGGCCTTTGCGTCCGGTTCGTTCGGCGTGCAGGGCGATGCGCAGTGTTCGACTTTTGTGATGCGCGCGGAGACCGACTCGGCCACGCCGACGTCGCTGTTCCTCGACGGCGCGTCGCAGCGCTTGCTGGTGGAGAACGGCAAGACGCTGGCGTTTGAAGGGATCGTGGCGGCCCGCAGCTCGACCGGCCAGTCGGCGGCGTTCAGCATTCGCGGAGCGATCAAGAACGTCGCGAACACCGTGTCGCTGGTCGGCGCGCCGACGGTGACGTCGCTGGGAACGGAGCTGGGCGGCGCGAACGTCGTTCTCGGCGCGGACAGCATCAACCGGGCTCTGTCGGTCGGGGCGATCGGCGTGAACGGTACTACCATCCGCTGGGTCGCGACGATCCGCACGTCGGAGGTGATGTTCCCGTAGCCGGCGTTGCCGGGCGTGGGGACGGCGCGGGATCAGGGACTGGCGGGCCGGGCGGCGTCCGCGGGCGGCTCGAAGGGGGCCGTGCGCACTCCGCCGCCGTCCGCCTGGATCTGCTGGAGGCGCAGCTCGGCGTCGTCGAGCACCTGGCGGCAGTGCGCGGCCAGCCTCATCGCTTCCTCATAACGGGTGATGGATTCTTCGAGGCCGATCTCGCCGGCCTCCATCTGCTCGACGATCGCCTCAAGGCGCTTCATGGCGTCCTCGAAGCTCATCCGCGCGGACCTGGCCATCGGGGGTTCCCTGTTGCGGCAGCCATCGCCGCCAAGGGATTTTCTTTCCTGTCGCCCGCTTTGACAACCCGCGCGGCTTGGAGCATACTCACCGCGCTGCCCAGGGTAGTGCCCGCCCCGACCAGCGTCGGCGGCCCACCCGCGTTACATGCACCAGTCCGATACGCAAGGAGTCTGCGAATGGCCGGTCGACCCGCGACGGTTCGAGGCGGTGGCCTTACGGGTGTGCACTACCTGGCGTTCACGATGTCAGGCGTCTCGTTGGTCCTGCTCGTGACCACCATCGTCTTTGCGACGCAGGTCAAGGATGCGCAGACCCGCGCGCTCAATTCCGAGCGCCGCGACGCCGAGAACGGCACCGCGCCGGCGTACTACTCCAGCGAAGCCTCCGCGCGCGGGGCGACCGTTTTCGCGGTCATGCAGGAGGACGTGGACCGCCTGGCGCAGTTGGCCGTCGGTCAAACGGGCGTCGCGTCGGCGGTTGAGCAGCAGGCCCGCCAGCTCACGGCCAAGGTGCGGGAGCAGCACGGCCCGGCGGCGGATCCGAGCGACTCGCTCAGTGCGGTGGTCGCCAAGCTGTCGGCGGCGCTGGCGGAGCAGAAGGCCCAGTTCGCAGCGGCTTCCGCGCAGGTGGCCGAGGGCAATCGCAAGACCGAGGAGCTGACGGAGAAGCTGAAGACCACCCGCACGGAGTTTGAAGCCGAGGTGGCGCGGCTGGCGGCGCAGTTTGAGACCAGCGAGAATCAGAAACAGGCAACGCTTGCGGCGAAGGACAAGCAGCTTGCCGACCTGCAATCGACGATGGAACAGTCCACGCAGCAGACCAACGAGAAGGAGCAGCGCTGGCTGCGCGAGGGCCGCGAGCTGAAGCTGCAGCTGGCGACGCTCCAGAACCAGGTGGCGACGCTGCAGCGCGAGTTGGCCGGCATCAAGCCAGTGAGCTTCGACCCCGGTGCGATCCTGACCAAGGCCGATGGGCGCGTGCTACGGGCCGTGCCCGGCAGTGAGATCGTCTACATCAACATCGGCGCCGTGGACAAGCTGAAGGTCGGCATGGGGTTCGAGATTTACTCGCAGACCCGCGAGGCGCCGAAGTCGCTGCGCGGTAAGGCGTCGATCGAGGTGGTGAGCGTGTCGGAGCAAACGGCCGAATGTCGCGTGCTGCGCACCACCGCCGGCCAGCCGATCATCGAGGGCGACCCGGTGGTGAACATCGCGTTTGAGCGCGGGCGCCAGCCGAAGTTCGTGGTTGTGGGTGATTACGACCTGAATTACGACGGCAACGTCGACTTTGACGGGATGGACAAGGTCAAAGGCATGATCCGCCAGTGGGGCGGTGTGGTCGTCGACCAGTTCGACGAGACCGTGGACTTCGTCGTGATCGGCCAGGCGCCGCAGATCCCGCAGCTTCCGGAGTACGGCGTCAGCGATGTCGTCGCGGCGCAGGCCGATGAGCGTTCGCGCGCGCTGGTTCGTTATCGCGAGCTGATCGATCGGGCGCGGTCGATCTACGTGCCGGTCATCAATCAGAACTCGTTCCTCTATCTGACGGGTTTCGCCGGCGATGCGGCCACGATGACGCCCTAGCGACGGCGGGTCCGGTCGCGCCGTGGGCGTGGCGCTGTCGGGGCGGCCGAGCTATCGCACCGACGGAACGCTCTCCACGGCGCTGCGCGCGGCCGCATCCGCCAGGAAACGCTCGGTATACTGCGGCTCCACCGTGCGGCAGGTCCGGGCCGCAAGTTCCGAGATTCGCTCGTAATCCGGGTCCTGCGACAGGCTGAAAAACTCCCCCGCCAGAATCACCAGCCGCAGCAGGTGGCGAAGCACCAGCCCTTCCTGCTTGATCAGGTCCACGCTGCGCACGAAGCGGAAAAAGTCGCAACCCCCTTCGAAGGCCGCGCCACCCACCCACTTCGGCTGCACAAACAACGGCTCCGGTCCGGCCAGCCGCGCCTCGAACGCGATGCGCAGCATCTCCGGGAAGCTAGGCGGCCGCGGGGGAAATTCCTCCTCCTCCCAGGCATCCTCGTCATCCGTCGATTCGGCCGGCGCGGCGGTCACGCCCATCGCGATCATCATCGGGGCCAAAACCTCGCGCTCGAGCGGCCCCGGGGCGAGCGTGTCGGGGATGCGCAGCTTGCGCTCCACCGCCGGCGGCATCTGCAGGATGCTCTCGAGCGCGAGGACTTTCTCCTCGAATCCGGCGCGCGTGAGCTGCTGCACCAGGAAGTCGCCATAGAGCGGGTCGATGCTTCGGAACGTCGGCAGGCGGCGAATGGTGTCGTGCAGCGTGACGTGGTCGCCGTCCTCGCTGCGCGTGAGGTAGCCCAGCGCGGCCAGGTTGGCGAGCATGAAGTCGAGCTGCTCCTGGAAGCGCGCAAGCCGGTCGGGCGTGTTGAAGCGCTTCGCGAGCAGCTCGCGCGCCTCGTGAAGTACGCCGTTGCGCATCAACAGGAATATCAGCACGCTGTAGGGGATCATGGAGCGGCTGTAGAGCTTGGCCGGGCCTGCCTCGATCAGCGTGCGAAACTGTCCCTGCGTCCAGTATTGCTCGGTGCTGCGCCGGGTGGGGCGCTTGCGCTCAAGCTCGCGCCGGGCGCGCATCAGTCCGGGATCCTTCGAGTTGGGATCGATGCGGTCCATCCGCTGCTTCCACTTGTGGATGCGCACGTCGTCCTCGTGCGCCAGGGCATAGACAAACCCGCGATCGTCGAACTGCGGACGCCCCGCGCGGCCGAACATCTGGTGCGCCGTGGAGGCGGGAATCAGCTTCTTCTCGCGTGGCTTGCCCTTGAGCAGCGTACTGAGCACGACGCTTCGGGCCGGCAGGTTGATGCCGGCCGCGAGTGTTTCCGTGCAGATCACGAAGGGCACCAGCTTGCGTTGAAAGAGCGTCTCCACCACGGACTTGTGCTTGGGCAGCACGCCGGCGTGATGCACGCCCACTCCGCGAATCAGCATCTGGCGCAGTTTCGGCCCGACGCCGTCAGCCATGTCCTCGCGCCGCTCGTCGAGCAGCGTCTCCACCTGCGCGCGGACCCCCGGCTCGATCAGCGAAAGTCCCTTGAGCCGCTCAGCGACCTCCCAGCATTCGTCGCGGTTGAAGCAGAACACCAGCGCCGGTGTGCGATTCCGCGCGTCCTCGCGCGACACCATCTCAGGCAGGTGTTCCGTGAGCAGGCGGTCTTCAACCCAGGTGTACTCCAGCGGCACGCGCCGCTGGGCCGTCGTGATGACCGTCAACGGGCGGCCGTGGCGCTCGCGCAGCCAGGCCGCGAACTCGTCCGGGTTGCCGACCGTCGCCGACAGCAGCAGCACGCGCACGCGCGGCGGCAGCAGCAGCAGCGAGAGCTCCCACACGACGCCGCGCTCGGGGTCGTTAAAGCTGTGAAACTCGTCCATGGCGACGGCGTCCACCGACGCCATCTCGTTCGCCGCGTCGGCGGAGAGCAGATGATTGAGCAGGATCTCGGCGACTACGACTCGCACGAGCGCGTCGGGGTTTTCGCGGCGATTGCCGGTGATCAGGCCGACGTCCTCGGCGGCGAATCCCCAGCGCACCGCCAGCGCCTGCAGCTCGCGGAATTTCTGATCGGTGAGGGCAATCAGCGGGGTAGTGTAGTAAATCCGGCGACGGGCAGTCAGCGCTTCGTAGACCGCCGCTTCGGCCAGCAGCGTTTTGCCCATGCCGGTCGGAGCGCAAACCATCACACCGTGGTCGGATTCGAACCACGCCAGCAGCGCTTCTTCCTGGTACGGATAGAGCTCGTGCGTGAGCGTGCCGAGAAACGCGGAGCAGATGTCGCTGCGGTTCATCCGCGTGAGTGTAGCCGCCGCGTGCGCCGGCCGTGCGCGTCACGGGCCGGGTGCATCAGATTGTGTCGCGGGAGCCGGCGCGGGCACTCGCTCCAACTGCTCCAGGTTCAGGCGGGCTTTTTCATAGCCGGGGTCAAGCTGCAGCGCCGCGCGGAACGCCGCCGCGGCCTGCTCGCGCTGCCCGGCCTGCGCCAGCGCGATGCCGAGCTGGTTGTGAAGGCGCGGGTCGCGCGGCGCGATCCTCAGCGCGGACGTGTAGGCCGTCGCGGCGCCGGCCCAGTTGCCGCGGTTCTCGCGCACGTGGCCGAGATTGGCCCAGGCGGTCATGTCGCCCGGAGTGAGCTGCGTCACGGTGGCGTACGTCGCTTCCGCGGCGGGAAAATCCCGGGTCAGCAGGAGGCAGTCCGCCAGCAGCTTGTACAGCAACGGGTCGCGCGGCGCGGCTGCGGTGGACTTCCGCAGCAGCGGAATCGCCTCGGCGTGTCGGCCGGCGTCCATCAGCAGCCCGGCCTGCATCGTGTCGAGCTGGGCTTCGCGCTGCGGCGCGACCTCGATGCCGCGCTCCAACGCCTCCGCTTCGGCGATTCTTCCCTGTACGCGCCGAATCCGCGCAAGTGTGACGCGCGACTGGGCATGCCACGGCACGGCATCGACCGCCCGCTCCAGGTATCGCTCGGCGTTGTCTATTCCGCCGAGGTGCAGAAACGCCAGCGCCATGCCGAGCGCGTAGCGCGGTGGGGTGACGTCGCCGAGCATGCGGCGCAGCGCGGTGGGGCGGTCGTCCGGCTCGGGGCCGCGCGGCTCAAACGGCTTCTGCGGGTCGATCCGCCGGCGGGCGATCAGATCGGCGTGCTCGGGGATGTTGCGAATATACACCGTTTTGAGCGGATCGACGTGCACGAGGGTCCACTGCCCGCTTTGGCGCAGCGCGTCGGAGAGCCAGCGGGTTCGATCAAGGTCCACAATCGCAGTGTGAATGCCGTACTTTTCAAAGACGGCCTCGTAGTTGCGAGCGTTCATCCCCAGGTAGTCAGCCATCACGCCGCCGGTTCCATAGACCTCAAGCCGGCCGTCGATGAACACCGGGTATTCCGGCCCGCCGCGCCAGGCCATCCACCCGCCCTCGCGCATGTGGTGATAGACCTGGCCGCGCGGGCGCGCGGTCCGGATGAACTCGATCGCGTCCTGGCCGTGCATCCACGGTGTCAGTGTCAGCCCGGCGCGCATGTTCAGTTCAGCGGAGGCGGCGAATCGGCCGCTGGCAACGAACCAGGCGCCGGTCAGTGACGCCAGGGTCACTCCGAGGTACCCGGCCGTGCGGATCGGGGCGGTGCGCGCCGAAACCGGCGGCGCGACGATTCTGCCGGCGCCGCGCCGTGTTTCGCGCGCCATCAGCCATTCCTCGCAGCCGCGCAGCGCCGCCCAAAGCGCCGCAACCACCGCGAGCGTGACGTTTCGCTGGGCCAGCGTGGCGAGAAACGCCGTCGCCAGCACGAACGTCAGACGCGGCGCCACGCTCAAGCGAAGCGGAGCTGCGCCGGCGATCACTCCGATGGCGATCATCAGCGGAGCGACCAGCATGTCGGGCGTCCATTGATCGAGCGATTTCGTAAGCGGGCTGACGAACTCGCCGATGCGGCTGGAGAACAGGTGCCCGCCCTGAATCTCCGAGTAGAGCAGAAACGGAAACATCACACCCGAGTAGCCGTATGGGTTTACCAAACAGACGACGGTGGTCAGGGTCGCCACCGCCAGCCAGGTCTTTGCGGACGGGCGGGCCGCCGCGCCGGCGTTGGCCGAGACCGCGCGCTCGATCACGGCGTGGACCGCATACAGCCACGCCAGTGCCGGGCCAAGAATGAACAGCCCGTGCGTGTTGGTCCACAGTATTTGCAGCAGCGGCAGCGTGACGATCCAGCGCGGGCGCCGCTCGAGAATGAACAGGTACGCGATGACCATCAGGTACGTCACCACCTCCGGGCGCGGCAGCCAGCGTGAGGCGCCGGCCCAGATGCCGATGGCCAGAATCAGCAGGCCGAGCGGCGTCGCCGTGGTGCGCGGGGCGGACGCGATCAGCAGCGCCAGCGCGCCGGCCACGATCAACGTGGCCATGAAGATCACGGCGGCGCTTCCGCCCGCCATCCACGCGAAGTACTGCGCGATGCAGAACAACCAGCGCGCCTCGATCCAGCGGCGCGGCGTCTGCTCGTACGGCGGCTGCGTCGTGAACGCCAGCTTGTCGGTGTACGGAATGGCGGTGTTCTGCACCATCCATTCCCCCGCGCGAAGCTGCCATCCCAGGTCCGTTGAGTAGATTTCCGACCATTGGAACGCGAGCAGGAGCAGCAGACACGCGCCGAGCGCCAACGCCGTCGCGAGGCGCATCACAGGCGATGCCGGAGCCGGGACCGATGACTCCAGGCTCGGCCGTGGCGGAAGCGCCGGCGACGGTGGCGGTGTGGAAGGTGGTGGCTTGGGGCGGCGCTTCAAGCGGGTCGGCTCCGCGAATGGCTCGGCGATGCGGACGTCAGCCGCGGGGCTTGCGCAGCGCCCAGCGGCGGGCGGCGGCGGTCACGATCCCCGGTGCGACGGATATTGCGACGGTGAACAGTACGAACGCGATCAGCCACAATCCGCCGAACAGGTTGCCGATCACGTTGCGAATCCCGCCGTAGCGGGTGAAGAACGCGACGGCCTCGGGATCGCGTCGGGCGCGACTCAGCACATATCGGCCGAACGCGGTTGGCGACTCGACGAACCAGCCATAAGCCATCCCGCCGGTGGCGGCATATCCGGTGGCAACGCCGCCCACGGCATACCCGCCGGCCGTCATGCCGCCGAAGGCGACCGCGCCCAGCGCGAATCCGCCGCACGCCAGCGCCAGCGCGATCGCAAAGCCGCCAAAACTGACCAATCCGAGCGCCATCCCGCCAAAAGAGAACAGCCCGATGCTCAGTCCGCCGAATGCGAACAATCCCTGCGCGCGGCCGCCTACGGCGATGACGCCTGTGGCTACGTCGCCGACCGCGAGGAACCCGCGCGCGTGCCCGTATTTCTCCATGCCGTGCGGCCCGAAGGCGACGTCCACCAGCGGCAGGCCGAAGAGCAACACCTCCGACTTTCGGCGAAGCCCGGTCGCGGAGGCCGGGATGTCGCGTGTGAGTACCTCGACCAGTGGGCGCCCGCACTCCGGACACTTGCTGGTCTCGGTGGCGCCGATGAGCGAATAGCCACAATTCGAGCAGTAGGGATCGGCCAGCCGGGTCATGTCACCTCGCGGCACGCAAACGGGGCGAGGGCCGGGGAGTCGCGCCGCGGGTGAGAGTGTAGACCGTCGGCGGGGCCTTTGCACGGGCGGGCGGGCGTCCCTTACACTCACTTGTCCTGCCGGGCGCTGCGCGCCCGCCGTTGGCGGAGACGGGCGTGCTTCAGTTCGCGTTCTTCGGTTCAGAAGGGAAGTCCGGTCCGCCGGATCTCTCCGGGGCCTATGCCGTCGGGGTTGACGGCGTTCCACAGCGCGCTGATATACGCCTCGAAAAAAACCAGATCGTTTGCGAAACGCGCTCTCCCGCGCCAGCGGGGATCAGTCTGCGATGGATGGTGCCGGGCGTCGGGCCGGTGCAGCTCGAAACGACGCGGCTCGTGCCGCGCGCCGAGCCCTACCATCTGCACGTCGAGCTGGCCCGCCACCGCCTGATGCGGATCAGCTTCAAGCGTGAGGAATGGGGGCTGTTCGATTACCCAGGCATGGATGATCTCGCCGCGCAAGTGGAGGAAGCGAGAGAGGAATTTGTGCGAGCCCTTGAGCACACCGATCATCCGCGCCAGGCCGCACAGCACGCGGATCGCAGCCTCGCGTCGGCGGTCGATGTCAGCGAAAAGATCGCCCGGTTCCACGCGGGCGTGTTCCTCAATCGGCGCGTGGCGGCGGGGGGGTTCACGCGGCAGTTTCTCGGTACCGCGATTCAACCGGCCCAAGCCCGTCCGCCACTGCTGCGGCGTGCGGCCGAAGCCCTCGACTACGTGCGTATCCCGTTCTCCTGGCGGGAGGTGCAGCCGAAGGAGAGCGTGGCGGATTTTGCCGCGGTTGATGAGGCGGTGAAAGCGGCCGGGGCGGCGCGGCTGAGCGTGCGCGGCGGCCCACTGCTGAGCTTCGGGATGCGCTGGGTGCCGGATTGGATGTATATCTGGGAGAACGACTACGAGTCGATCCTGGAGTACGCCCGCGAGCATGTGCGGCGCTGCGTATCGCGACATGCGACGGCGGTTTCGTCCTGGGTCGTGGCTAGCGGGTTGCACGCTGAGGGGGTTTTTTCCTTCAGCTTTGAGCAGGTGATCGACCTGACCCGCGCCGCCGTCGCGGCCGTGCGGGCGGCGGCGCCGAAGGCCGGCGTGACGATCGAGCTGGCTCAGCCCTTCGGCGAATATTACGCCCGGAATCAGCGCACGCTGCCGCCGCTGCTGTATGCCGAGATGCTGGTGCAGAGCGGAGTGCCGTTCGACGCATTTGGTCTCCAGTTCATCTGCGGCATCGACGCCGACGGGTTCCACGTGCGCGACCTGATGCAGATCAGCTCGCTGATCGACCGGCTCGCCAATCTCGGCAAGCCGATTCACGTCAGCGCCGTCGCCGCGCCCAGTGCCGCGACTGATACGCCGACCGGCTGGCGCGGACCCTGGTCCGAGGAGACACAGGCGGAGTTCCTGGTGGCGCTGACGGAGATCGCCCTCAGCAAGCCGTACGTCGAGAGCGTCTGTGCCGAGAGCCTGATGGACGGGCCCGCTTGTGCCGTGCCGCACGGCGGCGTATTGCGCGAGGACGGCCACCCCAAGCCCGCGTTCACGCAACTTGCCGCGCTGCATCGCCGCCTGGCGTCGGAGCCGGCGCGATGACGCGGCGGGCAGCCGTGGCGTCTGTTCCGACGGCCGCGGTGCGGGCCGGTGCCGCCGCGGCGCTGCTGACACTGTGCGCGCTGGCGGCGCAGCTTGGCTCAGCGGCATTTCGGTCCGCCCCGCCCACGCCCCCGCGTGGAGCGGCTGCGCTTCGAATCGATCCCAACACGGCCTCCGCCGCGGAGCTGCAACTTCTGCCGGGAATCGGGCCGGCCCGGGCGTCGGCGATCCTGAGCTATCGCGAGTCCGTCGCTGCACCAGCCTTTGTCTCCTCGGCCGACCTCGACGCCGTGCGCGGCATCGGCCCGGGCACGCTTCGCGAGATCAGCGACTTCGTGGCCGTGCCGGAAGCGAAGTCGGAGCCGTTTCCGTGACGCCCGCGGCGGTGGTACTGGAGCCGATTCTTAAGGCACGCCCGTGGGGTGGTGCGGCGTTGGCGCGGTGGGGCAAGGCACTTCCGGCGGACGTCCTCATCGGAGAATCGTGGGAGCTCAGCGACCTGCCGGGGGATGAGTCGCGCGTCGCGCGCGGGCCGTTGCGGGGGCACACCATCCGGGAGTTGATGTCTGAATGGGGCCGGCACCTGCTCGGGGATTGCGCACCCGTGGCCGGGCGGTTCCCACTGTTGGTGAAGCTGCTCGACGCAGCGGACAACCTGAGCGTGCAGGTCCACCCGCGACCGCGGGACGTGAACGATCAGGGTTCCGGGGTGAATTCGGGTTTGCCGTACCCGGCCGTGAAGCACGAGTGCTGGTTCGTGTTGGAGGCGCTTCCCGGCGCAGTGCTCTACGCGGGCTTGCGCCCCGGCATCACATCCGCCGAACTGGCGGAGACGCTGGGGACGCCGCGAATCGTCGAGCTGCTCGCGCGTCGTGAGGTGCGCGCCGGCGATTGCTTCTACCTTCCCAGCGGCACGCTGCATGCGCTCGGCGCCGGAATTCTTGTGGCGGAGGTGCAAACCCCCTCGGATGTGACATACCGGGCCTATGACTGGGAGCGGCGCGATTCCGCCGGTCGGGCGCGGGAGTTGCACCTATCCGAGTCGCTCGACAATGTGCGCTGGGATGTCGCGGAATCGCACATTCTGGCGGCGGCGAGCGCGTCGGATCCGGAATCAGCGCGATTTGCGCCGATTACCGGCGCCACGCCACTGGTGCGCTGTCCGGCTTTCGCGCTGGATCGGTGGAGCGGGCCGATCGGGGCCGAGTTGGACTTACGGGGAGAGATGGCGGTGCTGATCGGGCTGGCGGGGCGACTGGCGTCGTCGTCGGCCGCGGGGGGGGAATCGCTCGGCGGCGGGGAGACAATGCTCGTGCCGGCGACGTGCGCGCGGCAGGCGCTGCGGGTTGTGCCGGGCCTGAGCGATGAGGCAGCCTCGGGTGCGGCGGAGCAGCGCGGCGCGGTGGTGCTGATTGCGCGGGCGACGGCCTGAGAAGGAGCGGCCGCGGGTTCCAACCGCTTGTGGGCATGGGAGTTCGGATACACTCGAATCATGGTGCGCATGCGGCCCTATGGGGCGGCGAAGCTGATTTGCGGCGTGTGGGCCGTCGATGACGGCCTGGTAAGCCGCGCGGTGCAACTGCTCACGCGCGCCTATGGTGGGGTGTTCGCGCGCACGCCGCTCATGCCGGTTGCCCAACCCGGGCACGACATCGTGCCGCGCGAGGTCGGCGTATCGGAAGAAAATTCTGCGATGAGACCGTTGCAGCTCGAAGGCCAGCGCTCGGCGGCGGAGAGCGGGCATCGGCCCGACGACGCTGGGCGCGCGCCACAGACTTCTGGGGCTGTATCGCCGGTGATGGGGGTGCAGCAATTCGTCGGTTTCGGCCACCGCACCACCGCAGCGCAGCTTCCTGACGCCGTGATCAACACGGCCGCCGTGGAAGAGCAATTGATCGATCAGCTTGTCGGTTTGGATGCCATCGACGTCCCGGTTCTCACTCCCGGCTACGTCCATCCTGCGAAGGTCGTGCTCGCTCACCGCGTCGATCAGCCGCAGCGCGTCTATCTCGCGCCCGGCGCATTCGCTGAACCGGTGCTCTGGTACGGTCCCCGGGGCTGGCGCGGGCATCCGTGGACGCCGCCGGCACTGTTGAGTCACGACGGCCTGACGTTCGTCGGGCGGATGCGTGATGTCGCGCTGGACGACGCGCGGGGTGCCTCGTGACGACGGTCCAGACGGCGGCGCTGCTTGGCGGAGCAATGTTCGCAGCGCTCGTGCTGGCCTTTGCATTCACGGTTGCCATGCGGCGCATCGCGTTGCGCATCGGGTTCGTGGATCGGCCGGGCGGTCACAAGTCCCACCAGCGCGTGACGCCCTACGGCGGCGGGGTGGCGATCTTCCTGGCGATGGCGGCGCCGCTCGGTGCGGCGATGCTGGCCGTCTGGCTGACGCCGACCGATTCGGTGGCGGCGCGGTTCGGAGGTCTTGCGGCGGATCACTGGGAGGGCCTTCGCAGCGGTCTGCCGCAGGCGGTGGTCGTGCTGCTCGGCGCGGTCGCGATTCACCTGCTCGGCTTGTGTGACGACGTGCGGCCGCTCGGGCCATACCTCAAGCTCTTTCTGCTGACGGCGATTCTCGGCGTGGTGGTGGTCGAAGGGCCGGTGCGCATGGCGCTGTTCGCCGGCGAATTCGGCAGCATCGCGATCACCCTGGCCTGGCTGATCGTCATGACCAACGCCATGAACTTCATGGACAACATGGACGGCCTGTCGGCCGGTGTGACGGCGATTTGCCTGGTGTTTCTGGCGGTCTGCGGCCTGCTGGCGGGACAGTTGCACGTGCCGCTGCTGGCGAGCGTCTTTCTCGGGGCAGTGCTGGGATTCCTGTTGCTGAACTTCCCGCCGGCGAAGGTCTTCATGGGGGACTCGGGCAGCCTGCTGTGCGGCTATCTGCTCGGTGTTTCCTCGGTTCTGACGACATTCCATGACGCGCACGCGGGCAGTCCGCCCTACGCGCTGCTGATGCCGCTGGTAATTCTCGCCGTGCCGCTTTACGACTTCGCATCGGTCGTGCTGATCCGGATCGCCGAGGGCCGAAACCCGATGCGCGGCGACCAGCGGCATTTTTCGCATCGACTGGTCGAGCACGGCCTGTCGCGCCGATCCGCCGTGCTGACGATCTACCTGGCGACCGCGGCGACGGGCGTTTCAGCGACGCTGCTGCCCGGGGCGAACCTGCGCCAGACGATCTGCGTCGGTGTGCTGACGCTGATGATCCTCGCCATCATCGCGATACTCGAGTCGCCGCCGCGGAGAGATACGTGAACCCGCGGAGCGCGGCCGCGGAGACCGGGCGCGCGGCGGCCTCTGCATCGCGCTCGCGCGGAGAGGTGCGCGCGGCGATTGTCGCGGCCGCGTTGATCGGAGTGCTGGCTGCGCGGGCGCTGCTCGGGGAGGGCTACGAACGCGTTCATTCGAGTTTCGTCGATGTGGCTGCGACGTCCGCCCCGACGCCGCTTTCGGCGGCGCTGCTCGACGCGCTGCTGCTGCTGCTGTCGGCCATACTGCTCCTGCTGCGGCCGCCGCCGCAAACGCTTGTCGCGGTCGCGGCCGTGGGGGCATTCTGTCTGATGGGCGCGGGCGTGCTGGTTTCGATCGGTGTCGCGGCGGAAAAGCGGCTCGCGGCGCTGGCTGGCGCGAATCTGTGGAGTTCAGCCGTCGCCGCCGGGGCGCTGGGACTGGCGGCCGCGCGCGACCCGCGCGTGCGTCGCCTGGCGCTGGCGGCGCTGCTGGCTGCCGGTGCGACGATTGCCGCGAAGTGTGCCTGGCAGCGCGCCGATGCGCCGGCGGTGCGGGAAGCGTGGGATGCGCGCCGCACGGAGCTGATCGCCAATGGCGCCGGCGCGGATGACCCGCTGCTGGTCAACATGGATCGCCGCGTGCGCTCGATGCAGAGCGAGGCCTTCGCCTTCCACCCGCATCCGAACGTCAACGCCATGCTGATGTTGATGGCGCTGGTGACGACCGTTGGGGCGGCGCTGGACGCGCGACGCAGCCCGGCTTCAGCCCTCTTGCTTGCGATCCTTGCATCCGGCATCAGCGCCGGTGTGTGGCTGACCGGCAGCCAGGGGGCGATGGCGTCGGCCGTGGGCGGAATCATGTTGCTTGCCGTGATCGGCATCGCGATGCAGCGCGACGCGCGCGGCGTGTCGGAACCCGCCCAACCGGCGCAGGCGTTCGCCGTTCGGCGCGTTCTGCTGTCTGCTGGCGTCGGATACGCCGGATTGATCGCGCTCGGACTGGCGTGGGTCACGCTGACCGGCAGGTTGCCGCACCCGTCGCTGGAGTTCCGCTGGCACTATTGGACGGCGGCTGCCGCCATCTGGGCGAAGGCGGCGCTGACCGGTGTCGGGCGGCTGAACTTTGCCGATCCCTTCCTGCTGTTTCGCTCGGAGGCGTGCGTCGAGGAGGTCCGCGATCCGCACAACCTGTGGGTCACGCTCGCAGTCGAGTGCGGCCCGCTGGCGCTGGCCGCGGGGGTGGTGCTGATCGCGCTGGTCATGCGCGCGGCGACAGCGTCGATCTCGAAACCGGAGCGGGAATTGCCCGAGGTGGGAGGTGTGATCGGGCCGATCGCGGCGGTCGTGGTTGTGTCTTTGGCGATCGCCCACGGCTGCGCCGGCGGGTTGGTCGCGCCGGCGGCGGCGGCATGGTGGCTGATCGAGGTGGTTGCGACGTTCGCACTCTCCATGTGGCTGGTGTGGTGGGCAGTCGGGCAAGCGTCGGGAGAATCGTCGAAACACACCGGCGGCCGCAGCGCATGGCTTGCAGCCGGGTGCGCCGGCGCGATCGGCGCGGTGCTGTTGCACGGACTGGTTGATTTCGGGCTGACGACGCCGGCCGGTGCGGCGATGTTTGCGTTGCTGGTCGCGGTCGCGACATCCGGGAAGTCGGGCGCCGGCGCTGTGTCGCAGTCCCGCCGCGGGTGGGTCGGAGCGGCCGGCGCCGCGGGGGTTGCGCTGGCGCTGGTCGGTCAGGTGGTGTCGAACGTGGGCGGCGCTGCGCGAAGCGAGGCGCTGCTCACCCGAGCGGCTTTGCTGGCGGCCCGCGCGCCCGGCGAAGTGGCTGATGGAGTGGAGCGGGGCGCCGCGGATCATTCCGACGGCGTGACAATCGACCAGTGGGACGCGGACGCGCTGCGATCGGTCGCGGCGGTGCTTTTGGAGTTGCGGTCCGAGGATCGCCACTTCGCTGCCGCGGCGGACCGGCTCCACGCGGCGCTGCGCGTGCTGCGAGCGGCGGAGGCGATCAACCCGCGGAGCGCTGCAACGGTTCGGCGCATCGCCCGCGCGCTGGATGCGCTGGCGGAGCTGCGACGGCAGGGAGGAAGTTCCGACGCCGCCCGCGCCGCCGCGGTAGAGGCGAGCCGGGTCTGGCGGCGCGTCATCGCGTTATCACCCAGCGACCCGCGGGCGTACCTGGCGTGCGCCGCGGCCGCCTGGCGGGCCAGCGATGGCCCTGATGTGTCCGGGGCCGTGGAAATCAGGGGCTGGCTGCGGCGCGCCCGGGAGATTGACGCCAAACGACCGTCCGGAGATAGCGTCCGGCTGACGCCGGCGGAGCTGAAACGAGCCGAAATGATCGAGGATGCGTTGGAAAACGGGGCAAAGAGCGACCAGGTCGTCCCGTAGCCGGCCGGATCGAACCCGCGTACGGCCGTTCCTCGGCGGGCAGTTTAGGCGGGCGAGTGGTGAAGGGAGATCCCGAAGCGGGTCCGCGGTTTCCCAATCGCGGCGAACAGGGCGGTTGGCGCGCGGGACGAAATCCGGCATAATGCCCGGCTCGACTCATTACTAAGGACGCATCGCGATGGGCATGCATCACGAACGGCGAATCAGCCACCGCAAGCGCAGCCGCAAGCACGGCTTTCGCACCCGAATGCGGACCAAGAACGGCCGCAAGACGATCAACCGCAAGCGCAAGCTCGGCCGCCGGATCAATGTGCGGCACAAGTTCTAGGCGATCGGCGGTCCCCGGCCCCCAGGCATTGCACCCGTAGCTCAATTGGACAGAGCATCGGTCTTCGGAACCGAGGGTTGGGGGTTCGAATCCCTCCGGGTGCGATTTGATCCGCCCCGTCACGTCAGCGTGCGGCGCAACCGCCAGTACACACGCTCCACTCGACAAGTTACATGACGCCCATAGAAGCCGATCGGCCCCACCCACGGGATGATCGCGGTCGCGTGGCCCTCGCGCTCGAGATCGGCGAGGCAGCGGATCAGCAGCACCCGCCCGCAGCCGCTGCCCCGCGCTTCCGGGGCGGTGCCCATCGGCCCGAAGAATCCCCACTCGCGATTCTGTGACGAATGTGCCGAAAATGCGATCGCGCGCCGGTCGCGCAGGGCAAGATGCAGTGCGGGCACGGGGTTTCGCATGGCCAACTCGCATTCGAAGCGCCACTCCGCGCCAAAGTGCTCGGCGAAGAACGCATCGAGTATGGCGTCGTCGTTACGGGTTGCGCGACGGATCTCGATGCCTGCCTCTGCGAGCCGCTGTTCGTCCTTACCGACTGCGGGGAGCTGCGCCAGGTCGGCCACCAGGTTGGAACAATCCCCGTTTCTCTCGAATCCGAGTCGCTCCAGCAGGCACAGGGCCGCGGTGTAGCGCGGGTCCAGCGCGGGAGCGAAGTAGTTTCCGGGTATGCCGAGCAGATCGATCGTGCGAGCGCCGTCTGCGACAGCATGGGCAATCGCGCTTTCCAGCAGGGAGCGGCCCACGCCACGCCGCCGTGCGTCGGAGCGGACCGCGAACAGCCCGATCCACGCCCGTCCCTCCCACGGCCGCGAAACGACCTGAACCGCGCCGATCGCGCCTCGTCCGTCTTCCATCAAAGCGACGCGATAGCGCTCTCCGCGTCCGAAACGCGTAGCGTTTACGCCGGTTTCTGGGGCATCCAGCGGGCGAGGGTTCGCAAACAGCTTTTCCTCGAGCAAAGCCGGCGAAAACAGATCGAACCGCAACGAATCACTGAACAATTCGTAGAGCAGCGGCAGGTCTGCGGGCGTCGCGTCTCGCAGCGGCGGGGGGTTCGACACGCGGTACTCCGTGGTTCGCGATAGTCAGGAAGCGGTTGCCGCCTGGAGCGATCTTCGAAGTGCTGTGGTATGCCGCTGCTGTATCAACAGCGGCGTTCTCCGACAACCTGCACTGCTCACCGAGCAGTGACACAGCCCGAGGCAGTACGCCCTCTCTAAAGCCGCTCTAGCTCCCGTCTCCAAACGCCGGTGCGGGGGCGCTGGTCGGGGCCGGCGCGGAAGTCGCCGCCGGGCGTGTTGCCGCTCCGCGCCCCGCCGCAAGATCGGCGTCGCGCCATGCAGCGCCATAGAACCGCGACGGGTCGATCTCGGTTCCCCAGCGCTCCCAGTTCAGGCTGATTCCCGGCGTGATGACCGGCAAGGCCCCGGGCAGCAGTGGATAGGCGTGTCGCGGGTTGTGGTGGGCGCTCCACATCCAGATTCGCGGGCGCTGCTCCTCGTCACGGTCCGCTCCCCAGAAAATGGCGGTGTGACGGGTGCCGTCGGTGCGGTTGAAGTGCATCACGTCGCCGCGTTGCAAGTCGCGCCAGTCGCGGGTCGGGTTCGCCAGCCCCGCACGGCAAAGCGCCGCGACACCGCGCGCGTCGTTTGCCGGTAGACGGCTGAGCGCATCCTCCGGGGATCCGAACGCCTCTTCGGAATACCATGCGTTGACGAACGCCTCGAAGCGATCAAGGTTCATGTCGGCGAACCAGTGCTCCGGCGCCAGCGGCCCGTGACCTGGGGTCAGTCGCCATGCGTCGAGGATCACACTGAGCGTGGCGCCTACATCGTTCACGGTGGCGGGGTCCATGTGCAGGATCGTCCGCCCGCCGTAGGTCACGTCGAGGAACACGCCGGATTGGTCGGCCGAGAACTTGCCGCCGCGCGGTCGGAGTGTTGCCGTGCGAACGATGGCCTCGCGCAGTTCGCGCGGGGCGGAATTTGGTGCGGGCAATGCGGTACCGGGGAGATAAAAGCCGACGTTGTGCGCGACCTGCCGGAGGGATCCGGCGACGCCCGCGCCGACCGGCGTGTTGACGACGCGATGCACACCGGACTCATCTTCGATCACGAACGTGGAAGACCCGCCGCCGTCCAGATTGAGCGCGTCCCAGCAGCCGAGCGACTCCATCAGCGCGGCCAGTTCGACCAGCGTCCAGCCGACGGCGACGCCCTTCTGACGGCCGTCGGCGACCACGATCCAGAGCGTGCCGCCCTCACGATCCACGCCGACCGCGGTGCGCGGATTGACCCCGCCAAAATTTGAGTCTGCCTCCTGCTGCGGGACGACGATCCGCCCGTCGTCGAGCAGCATGCGGAAGCCCGGAACGGCGTGCCATGCGGCACCATCATCCTGCGCGGCTCCACGGAGCGAAGCGCGGCCTTCGCGATCAATCAACAGGGCGCCATAGTCCTTCTCCGGTTTGCTGTAGACGCGACCGGCGGTCGCGGCAAAACCGGCGACGTTCATCGGTTGGCCCATTCGAGCCCGAAAAGGGCCGAAGGCGCTGGTGTTGAAGGCTAGCTGCACGCCGGTGTGCCGGGCGAACTCGAGCGTGTTGGCGCAGCGCGTCTCGAACTTCGCCTCTTCGCCTTCGAAGTCCGCCGGCTCGGTGAGCTGCAGGCGCACGCCGGGAGCGCGCAGATCGACGCGCGTGATCCAGACCCGTTGCGGAGCGGGGCTGGAATACTCGCGCTTGCGAATCTCCGCCGCCGCTTGAAAGGCGCGAATCGGCTCGTCGATGTCGGGAGCGGCGATCCAGCGCCGGGCGCGCTCGGCCTGCTCCGCGACGGGTGGACGGGCCGGCTGCGTGGCCGGGGCAGTGGCCGGTTGTGCCGGCGCCAGCGCGACGCCGGCGGCGAGCGTGAGGAGCAGGGCGACGACGGCGGCGCGCGGCCGCGGGGCGATCCCGTGCAGTGTCGCGGATGCTGCAAATTGCGACGAATCAGCGGGCCGGTAGCGGATCAGGCGGCTCGACGCGCACATCGGCGGACGGCTCCTTGCGAACGGCGACATATGGCTGCACGGCTGCGACAGAGCGTTGAGATCGTCAAAGTTCGTAGCAAAACTCACTGTAGTCGTTGACCGCGCGAACATCGCGACGCGCAATTCTACGGAAGCCGAGCCGCTCATACAGGCGGTGGGCATCGGCGAATTTCGTGTCGCTCCAGAGGCGGACGTGCGGGCAGCCGGCGTTCTGCAGAAACGCGATGCAATGCCGCGTGAGTCGCTCCCCCAGGCCACAGCGCCGCGCTGCCGGCGCGACATACAGGGCCTTCAACTCACCGAAGCCGTCGGCCGAATGCGGAATTGCGCCGACGCAGCCGATGACCGTATCGGCGCGAGTCGCCACCCAGAACGCACCGCCCTGTCCTGGAAAGTGCGAATGCGGACGGAGCAGGTGCGTGTCCTCGTGCGCGGGATCGAAGCGGTAGCCGTAGTCGGCGAAAATCGCCGCGATCATGGCGTGAACCGAAGGAACGTCCGCCTCTGTGACCGGGCGGATCCGCGCCTCATCGGCGGCAGAGCGCTCCGAGACGCGACCCGCAGCCGTCATTCCCAATAGGCGCCGGCAGGCAGGGTAGCCGCGGGATTCACGGTGCCGGGGAAGCCGTACAGGAGTTCAAACCCGTTGGCGATCATGCGCTTGGACTTCACCGCATCGACGTGCCCGTCGAAGAACACGGTGTTGGTGCGGCCATCTTGGCGGCCGCGCCGGACGTTCGCGGCGTCGGCGTCGCGGGCCGGCTCCGTCGTAAACGAGTACTCACGGCGCTTCGCGGAGTGCGGGGCGAAGTGCGGCAGGGCGTTGCCGGTCCAATCGACCTGGTAGGGGCCTTCCTGCTGCAGGCCGGGTTGCGCGGCGTTGGTGCGCGGTCGGTACCAGGCGTCGGCGATCATCCATTCCTCGGCGGAGCGGGCGACCCTGGAAAGCACCGCCGGCGGGAACTGCTGCATCAGCGCGTCGCGGTTCGCATCGCCGTAGGGGGGATTGATGCCGAAGTAGTACGCCGGCGACGTCGTTCGGACGTTGCCGATCGGTGTGGCCGTGCCGCCGCCATCGACGGCATTCGGCCCCACGTTGTTAATCACATAGTGCGTCGGGTAGGCCGCGCGGTTCGTCAGCCCCTTGTACAGCACGAAGTTCGAGTCAGGGTTGATCGACGCGAGCGTCGGGCAGGTGGCGACCTGGTCCGCGATGCTGTCAAACCCCTGGCTGGAGTCCTTGAAGGAATCCTTGATGAGGAAGGTCAGAAAGCGGCGCTGCTCGCGCTCCGCCTGCGCGACGGACATCGAGTTGATCGGGTTGTTCGTCAGTGCGGTAATTCCCTGGTAGCGATACAGGGCGGGATGCACACCGCCGGGCAGGCGGTCATTCCACTCGGCCGCATAGGCGACGACACCTTGCCCGAGCGAGCGCAGGTTGGCCTGGCACTTCAGCGACTTGGTCTGCTCGCGGGCGGCGGCCAGCGACGGCAGCAGAATGGAAATCAGCAGCGCAATGATCGCAACTACGACCAGCAGCTCGATCAGCGTGAATCCGTAACGCGCGCGCTGAGCAGCGAACATGGTTTTGGTTCCTTCTGGGCTGTCCGGGGCGCGACCGAGCGAAGCCCGGGCACTCCCTATCGCCAGAATAGCATAACCCGCCAGCCGTTCAAGCGGCGTTATATAACGATTCGGCCGGCGATTCCCGCGTATTTTGCCGTCGTGCCGCTCGCGATCCTGACATGGACGTCCGTTAGCCGCCGGAACGGCCGCCGCGGCCGCGGGCCAGGCCGGCTGGCGGCTCCACCCGCAGCTCAATCCGCGGGTTGAGGACGGAGTTTTTGTTCATGTTCTGAAAGCGGACGTCAAGCGTGTGCGTACCCGGCTCGAGACCGGCAGGCAGCTCGACTTCGAGCAGGTAGCCATCGTTCTGGAACGCATGCGGGATGCGCCGTCCATCGAGCCGCACCACGATCGAGTCGGACAGGATCATCTGCCGGGCAAACCCCCAGCTCTTCCGCCCGCGCAGCCCATCATCGAGGCGCAGTCGCACCGGTCCGCCGTTCGCGCTCACCACTCCCGCGGACGGTTCGAGCAACTGCACGCGTGGCAGGCCGGCCGCGGCGTAACGAGCCAGCGCGAGAAAGAGCGTGTGTGCCTCGCGCAGGTTGTATGCCGGGTCGCGGAGCCGCTGCTCCTCCGCGGGGTTGGAGAAGAAGGAGCTTTCGGTCAGCGCCGCCGTGACACGGGCGTTTGACAGCACCCCGAACCCGGCCGGGTACATCAACTGGTCGCTCTTGAGCGGCACATCGGTGAAGGACGGCATCGGAAATCCATCGTACAGGCCCTGTGCCAGATATCGAGCCAGGTCGAGGTTGGCAGGGTGGTGATCCACGTCGGCGTGGTACCAGACGGACGTGTAGTTCACCTCCGGCTTGTTATCCACCGCGTTGTGGTGCAGCGAAATGAAGATGTCCGCGCCCCATTCGTTGGCGACGCCGGCCCGTGCCGCCAGGGACAGGTCCACGTCCGTCTCGCGCGTGAGCCGCACCTCGGCGCCGACGTGCACCAGCAGATCGCGCAGGTACTGCGCCACGCGCAGGTTCATCTCCGCCTCGCGCACGCCTGTCGGCCCGCGCTTGAACCCGCGCCGATGGGCATCCCCACCGTGACCGGGGTCGAGCACGATCTTTACCCCGCGTAGAAACTTGGTCCACGGTGGGATCGGAGCTTCGGCTGTGCCGATCCGCAATCGGGCATATTCCTCGGGCGCCGGCAGCAACGTATTCACCGACACCATCGGGTCAATCGTCGCGTCCGCGGTGGCAGCGCGGTCGGGTCGGGTGCAGCCGGTGACGACGATCAGAACAGCCATCGCGACAAGGCAGACTCGGAATCGGTTCATGTGGCGCTCAGAATCCGGGTTCGGTGTTTCGCGGACGGCGGTCCGGTCGATCTATCGGGAAAGCGGTACCATCCGCACCGCGAAAGGTAGCGACGCCGGGATGAATTCGCCATCGACGAGCCCGATTCCCACCTCGCGGCGGATCGATCGCCTCGCCGCGGATCGGCCGGACATCGTGTTCATGGCGCCGTTCCTCGTGTACCTGCTACTGTTGACGCTCCAGGATTTTGTTTTCCCCGATCACCTCACGTGGCTGGCCATCGCGATTCGCGGAATCGGGGCGCTGCTGGTGTTCGAGATGCTGGCGCGACATCTTCCGCCGATGGGCCGCCCGCATGTCACGCTGGCGGTGGTCGTGGGAGTGGCGACGGCGGCGATGTGGGCGGCCGGGCAGCACTGGCTCAACGGGCTGGGGGTGCCGGCCGGTCTGCCGCCACTGGGCAGCGCGCAGCCCGAGGTGATCAATCCGCACGACAAGTTCGGCGACGGCGTATTGTTGTGGACGACGGTGACGCTGCGGATCCTCGTTGCATGCACGGCCGTACCGATCGTGGAAGAGATCTTCTGGCGGGGGTTCCTGCTGCGGGCGTTCATCCGCTGGGAGGATTTTGAGAAGATCCCGATGGGCCAGTTCGCCTGGCGCGCGTTCATCGGCACGGCGCTGCTTTCCGTGGCGCAACACCCCAACAACTGGGCGGTCAGCATTGTCTGCTGGCTGATTTTCAACGCCCTGTTCTACTACACCCGCAGCCTGACCTGCCTGATCATCACCCACGCCGTGACGAACCTGGCGCTGTACGTGTACATGGTGAGTGCCCGAGACTGGCTGTTCTGGTAGCGCCGGCGCAAACCGCTGGATCTTCCGTTCCGGTTCTGCCATTCAATTCGGCGAGCCAGCCGACAAATTCGCACAACCGCGATAAAAAGCGCGATTATCCTTCGGTTGACGTATCGCGCGCCGGCTGCGCGCGACCGCCCGACACCCCGCCGCCGGAGTTGCACATGATCCGATCCCGCCGCTTGTGCATGTTGGCTCTCCCACTCCTGCTCCTCTCCGCTCCCGCTCATGCCTGGCTGACCCGCGTGGACGGCCCCGTGAATGGCGGCTTCGAAAACGGCGAGCAGGGCGGACCGCCGACCGGATGGGTGATTCCCACGACCGGGACAACGGTGGAGCTTGTCAGGGAGGGGGCGGAGCAGGGAGAGCGGTTCGCGCGCCTGCGATTCGACGGTTCCGGCCAGATCGGCAACCTCATGCAGAGCTTCGACGCGACCCCGTTTCGCGCGAAGAAGGTGGCGCTGCGAGCCAGTGTCCGCATTAAAGAGGGGGCAGATAACGGCGGACACGTGTGGATGCGCGTGGACCGCCGGGACGACAAGCGTGGCTTCTTTGACAACATGGGTGGTCGGCCGATCAAGTCCCGGAGCTGGACGCAAATCGAGATCAAGGGCGACGTCGCCGATGACGCGCTCACGATCAACGTTGGCGCGTTTCTGACGAGCGCGGGCGTCCTGGACATTGACGACCTGCGACTGGAGATCGTCAGCGACGCCGCGGTGGTGACGCGCGAGGCGGCGCGCCCGCTGGAGGGACGTGCCGAGGAGAATCTGCGGGCGCTCGCCCGTCTGGTCGGCTATGTGCGCCACTTCCACCCGAGTGACGCGGCGGCCGCCGCCGACTGGGATGCATTCACGATTTCGGCGGTGCGCCGGGTCGAGTCCGCCCAGAGCGCGCAGGAACTCGCCGATCGCCTGAACGAGCTGTTCACGCCGATCGCGCCGACGGTGCAGGTGTTTCCGACGGGCACAACCGAACCCACGATTCACCCGGCCGTTCGCACCGCGCCGGGCACGAAATCGCAGTTCATACGCGAATATCGCCACGTGGGGTGCGGTCAGAAGACCGCCGGGCAGAGCATCTACAGCTCTCGACGGGTTCGCCACGAGCTGCCGCCCGACGAGGCGGTTCCTGTCGAGCACGACCCGGCGCAAGGGTTGTGGCGCGCGGAAATCGGCGGCGGATTGACCTGCATCGTGCCGTTGCGACTGTGGGCTGATGAGCGAGGCACCTTGCCGGTTTCGGAGCACAAGCCGGGTGAATCGGCGCCCGGCGGCGGCTTCACCGCCGACGACCGCGCGACGCGTCTGGCGGCGGTAATCCTGGGCTGGAACGTGATGCAGCACTTCTACCCGTACTTCGACGTGGTGCGATGCGACTGGCACGCGACGCTCGGCGAATCGTTGCGCAGCGCTGCAAACGCCGCGGACGAATGTGCGTTCTACGACGTGCTGCAACGCATGACGGCGGATCTGCACGACGGGCACGTCTGGGTGTCGCACACCTGCGGAGGCAACAACGCCCTGCCCCCGATCACGACGCGCTGGGTCGAGGGCCGGCTGGTCGTGACGCAGGTGGCGTCGGCGGAGGGGGCGCCGGTTGCGGATGGCGCTGAGAATCTGGTCCGGCCCGGGGACGCGATTGTGTCGATCGACGGGGTGGACACGAAGGCGGCGATGGAGCGGACCGAGTCGCTTATATCCGGCGCGCCGCAGTGGCGACGGTGGCGCGCACAATCGGAAGTGCTGCGGGGGAGGTTCGACACGCCCCTGACACTGGAGCTGGAGAATCTCGAAGGCCAGGTTCGCACCGTGACGCTATCGCGTAGCGGCGGCGGGATGGCCTCTGCGACTCTGCCGGAGATTCGACCCGAGCCGATTGCCGAGCTGCGCGAGGGCATCCTGTACATCGACGTGGAGCGCGCAACGGACAAGGAGTTCGCCGCGCTGGGCGAGCGCCTGAACACCGCCAAGGGCATCATCGTTGATGTGCGCGGCTATCCGCGGAGCAACGTCTTCGCCACGCTATTGCAGCGGCTTGCGCCGAGCGTGCTGCGTTCACCGCAATGGCACGTGCCGACGCCGGCGCGCCCTGACCGAATCGGACTAACCTTCCAGCAGAGCGGGTGGCCGGTGCAGCCGCTCGCGCCGCGCCTCACGGCTCGGGTGGCCTTCCTGACGGACGGACGCGCGATCAGCGCCGCGGAGACCTTCATGGCGATTGTGGCCCACTATAAACTCGGGGAGATCATCGGCGCCCCGACCGCCGGCACCAACGGCAACGTGAATTCGACGATGCTGCCGGGCGGATTCGCGTTCAGTTGGACCGGGATGAAGGTCCTTGATCACAACGGAGGCGTGCATCACGGTGTGGGAGTTCTTCCCACGATCCCGATGACGCCGACACGGCGCGGGGTCGCGGAGGGGCGTGACGAGCTGCTGGAGAAGGCGATTGATGTTGTGTCGAAGTAATTGTCGAAGTGCCGGCTGCGTGTCGTCGATCTTCGCGAAGGCTGCCGTGCTGACGTGTCTTGCCGCACCGGCCGCCCTGGCGCAGTCGCCCGCCGGCGTCGGCATGGTGGCGCCGGGCGCACCAGCGGCGCTGTCGGCGGATGAGCAACTATGGGCGTCGATCCGCGCGATGGAGTCCTCCGACTCGCCGGCCGGGCTGAGCGCCCCGGATCGCTTCGCATGGCATTCGGAGCGATCGCGCCAGGTATTGGCGCGTGCCCGGGCGTATCAATCGCTATATCCCGGAGGCCCGCGCCGCGACGACGCGGTCGAGCTGGAACTGGCGAAGCTGTTTGAGCTGATCACCGGGACCGGCCTGCCCGCGAGCGAGCTGTGCGCGCGGGCGGAGCGAGTTGCCGCAGGTGCGCCGTCGCGCCGTGCTCTGCACGAGGCGGAATACTGGCGGATGATCTGTGACGTCGAGCGCCGACGCGGCGCGGCTCGCGCCGTCGCTGCACCGGCGGCAGAAAGCGCCGTCGGCGGCGGAACGACTTCGCCGGGCGGCGGAGTCTCCGGCGGGCCGCAGGTTCCATCGGTGGCGCCGCGGAAAGCCGCGTCGGTTCTCGACCGGGATGCGGAGCTGCTCGGCGCCTACGCGGACTATGTCCGGCGATTTCCGGACTCGCGCCGCACGCCTCGATTGGCACAGGTGCTCTTCGAGGACGCGGCGGCGCGGAGCGACCTGGGCGACATGCGCGCGATGGCGGTGTTGCTCGGCCCGAGCGACTCGCTGGCGCTACGGTCGGCCGCCGCGACGCTTCGCCGATTCGAGACGATCGGGCGTCCGCTCTGGGTGACGTTTCGTGACAGCGCGAGCGGCGATCCGATTGACACACGCAAGTGGGTGGGAAGTGACGTACTCGTCGTTGTATGGGCCGGTTTCGACGCCGAGGCGCGGGCAGCCGTCGCGACGGTTGAGCAGGCGCGCGCGAGCGACACCGGCTTGCGGGTGGTGGGCGTGAACCTTGACGCACCCGCGTGCGAGGGGCAGCGTGCGGCGCGGGAATTGGGGATCTCGTGGCCGCAATGGAACGACGGGCTGGGCTGGGCAGGGGCCTTCTCGCAGGAGTGGGGTATCCGCGAGGTTCCGTTCATCCTTCGGCTGGACGCGGAGGGCCGCCTGGCGGGCTTCTATTCCGGCGCGGACGCCGCGCGCCGGGCGGTGCCGCCGCGGTGAATTGACAGGCGTGCGAGTGCGGTGTAAACACCGCTTTCGGTGTCGCGCAAAGGCCGGATTCCGCGGACTTTGAGCCGTCGGATCGACGACCGCGGCATCGCGTATGCCCCAGCGGCGACCGCGCCGCAGAAGACCCGCCCATGCGGAGCCTCCCGTGAAGTCAATTGTGATTAGTGTCGTGATCCTCGCCGGAACCCTGCTGGCGTGGCTGGTGCTGCCGCCCGTGCTGACGTCGGGCGAGCGGTCCGCGGAGGCCGCTGCGCGACAGGCGACGCAGTCGGCCCGCGAACTGGGCGTCTACACGCCGGTCCTGGAACGGACGATCGATGAGGCGTTGCTCGCGGAGCTTCGCCTGGCGGACCTGCAGCAGTTGATCGATCAGGACGCAGCCGCGGCGGGCGGCAGCGCGGACGAGCCGGCGTCGGGACGGTTCGTGCAGATGCACGCCCGCCTCAGCCAGGACGCCTCGTCCGCGGCGGCGGCGGACCGGAATAAGGGACTGTCCCCCAAGCGCTATGACGTGCCCTCCGTCACGGGGTCGAGCCTGAAGCAGGCGATCGAGCGAGTTGCGGCACTTCGCGCGGTCAACGCGCAGCTTCTCGCGTCGGCTGTGCAGAATGCCCGCTCGGCCCATTCCGCGGATCGCAGCGTGCTCGGTGTGGCGCAGGCGCTGGGCAACGCGGAGTTCATCAAGGCGGTTGCGCTGTTCATGGATGCGATTGTGCTGCGCGAGCAAGTCGCGGGGCTGCATACCCGTTTGTCGGATCAGACTATTGAACTGCGGCTGATCACGGCCGAGCGCGACGCGCTTGCCACGATCAAGGACGATCGCATTCCCAGCGGTCTGGAGGCGGACCTCGCGGAATTTCGCGCTCAGCTCGCGGAAGCTGTCGAGGCGCGCGAATCCGCGGATGCCGCCGTCGCCGCGCGCGAGACGGAGCTGGCCGGCGTCCAGGCAGAGTTGGCCGCGGCGCGGTCCGCGCTGGAACAGACCGAGTCCCGCGGCTTCGTGGCGGGAGACGATGCCGCCTATGCCGCGTTCGCGGCGGAGTACCTCTCCCGTTCGACCTCGCTGGCCGCAGCGCAGCGGAAGGAGCAAAGCCTGGCCAGCGGTGGGAGCGCTGCTCCGGGCGACGACGATGATGATTCGGACGCCGTCGCGGAGTCCGCCGAGGATGGCATCATCGGCCTGGACGAACTGAAGCGACGACAGGCGGTCGCTCACCTGCGCGCCGAGCGATTGCAGCGCAGTGTCGCTTCGATCGACAAGACGCTCACGAACGCCCGTACGCGAAACGCCGAGATCGGGGCACGCGCGGCCGAAGTCGAAAAGCGCCAGGCGGCGGTTCGGGCGTCGATCGCCGAGACGCTGACGGCGCTCTCCGCCGCGGCGGAGGCGGCATGGGCGAAGGAGGAAGAGGCCCTCACGGCCGCGAAGGCCGCGGTGAGCGCCTATCGCGACGCGGAGAAGGCCGGCCAGGATTACGCGGCGGCTGCCTCCGAGCAGCAGCGCTCGGATGGCGTTGACCCGCAGCGCACGAACCCGCGTCTGACCATGATTTCGGAGAACCGCAGCGCCGCCGCGGTCGGGACCACCGGCTGGGGCGAATCGCAGATGCTCGTTGGGCGGATCCAGGCGGGGCGACTCGCCAGTATCGAGCGTCACGTGGAGGTGTTGCGCGACTACGCCGCCGCGTCGGCCGGCACGTTTGACGCGGGCGACTTGACCACCCGCATCACGGACACGCGCGAAGCGGCGATCAACGCCGCGCAGGACGCGGTGGCGCGGTTCGGCTCGCTCGCCCGCGGGGGTGGGGCGACCGCGTGGATTTCTCAGGCCGCCAGCGCTGCGGCGCATCACCTGCTCATGCAGGTCGACGCCCGCAACGAAAGCACGCACCGTAGCAGCGCGGTCGCCGCGCTGCGCTCCGCGCTCGATCGTCGCAGCCAGCATCCGAGCCTCGCCGCACAGGTCCGCCTGTTCGAGGTATTGACCGGGTCCGCACCGGTCAGCGCGCCGCCCACCGAAAGTGGCGATGGCGACGGGGACGAGGGCGACAGCGAGTAGGCGCTGCGGGGGGGCGGTAACAGGGAACGGGCGACGGATCCCGCGTTCGAGTGGGGTAAATTGCCGTTTACCGGTGATTCTCCCGTTCGGGAATTCGCCTCGGTGTTCTATAATGCCCAGCAGCTGCCCGGGGCGCGCCCGCGGATCCGGGCCGTCGGCCGCAAGCCCCGCGAAGCCGACGTCCCGGTGAATCGCGGTGCGGGTCTCTGCGGCCGGTTGTGGTCGCTGGGCTGACGCGCGATGGGAGTCCGATATGCCGTATCCGCTTTGGTCCGCCTTCCGGCCCGCACTTTCGACGTGCCGAATAGCCGTTCTTGCTCTGCTGTCCGCGACTGCCATGCTGACGCCGAGCGCAACGGCGCAGCAGTTCCGGGCTGTCTGGGCGGACTCGTTCAGCGTCGGGTTCAAGAGCACCAGCGAGATCAACGCTCTGGTCTCGCGCATGGTGGCGGGCCGCTACAACGTCATCATTGCGGAAGTGCTGGCGTATCACGACACGACCGGCGGCGGACACGGGGCATATTGGAACTCGTCCATCGTTCCCAAGGCGCTGGATATCTCGGGTGGAATCGACCCGCTCGCCACGCTGATCTCGGTCGCGCACGCCAACAACATCGAGGTCCACGCCTGGATTGTTCCGTGGCGGGTGAGCAATTCGTGGCCACCGTCCGGCAACGCCCTTCTCGCGGCCAACCCGCAATGGCTGATGGTCCCGCTGGCGTCCCTCGGCAGCGGGCCGGCGACGATCGGCGGGCACTACACGCTCGACCCCGGGTCGCCCGATGCCCAGGAGTACCTGATCAGCATCATCCGCGAACTGGTCACGAACTACGCCATCGACGGTGTAAACCTCGACTATATCCGCTACATCCAGACGGACGCTGGCTATCCATCAAACAGCAGCTACGCGCGCTCCGGTCTGAAGCGCTGGCAGACGATCACCGGCAACATGACCGTTCCGCCGGTGAGCGGCAACGCATCCTGGAACGACTTTCGTCGTCGCGGAATCGACGAATTCGTGCGACGGGCCCGGGCGGAAATTCCCTCCATCGCCAACCCGCGCCAGCCGCTCCGGCTGACGGCCGATCTGATCTGCTTCGGCAACGCGCCGGCGAACTTCACCAGTTCGGACGCTTACAACCTTTTCTCAAACTGGCAGATGTGGATGCAGCGCGGCTGGCTCGACGCCGGCATCCCGATGAACTACAAGCGCGAGCACGTCTCCAACGAGGCGACCTGGTACCGCAACTGGGTCAATGCGGCGATCAACTGGCGCTATGATCGTCACATGTTCACCGGTCAGGGCGCCTACCTGAACACCAAGCAGAACAGCGTCACCCAGATCGCGTACGCGCTCAATGCCGGCGCGAACGGCGCCGTGACGTTCGCGTATGACGCCACGGCCGATGAGAACACCAACGGCACGCCGGAGGCGGACTGGAACTGGTACGTGGATTCACCGTCGTTCTTCTCGGCACCGGATGTGTTCTCGGCTCCCGTGCCGCCGACGCCTCCGATGCCCTGGCGGAACCCGGCCACCGCCACCGAGGGCACCGTGTGGGGCAGAATCGTGAACGGAACGACCGGCCAGCCGGTTGACAATGCGTCCGTGCAGGTCGGCGGTCTGACCGCCGTGAACACGGACGGCAACGGGTTCTACGTGGTGACGCTGGTTCCGGCGACGGCCGGCGGGACAGCCTACAACGTGGTCGCCAACGCGGCGGGGTGCACGCAGGTGACCGTGTCGAACGTCATCGCTGTCGCGGGCGGAATCACGCGGCGGGACGTGACGGTGTGTCCGCTCGTGCCGATCGCGGGCGACATGAACCTCGACGGGGACGTCAACTCGGCCGATCTGAACCTGTACTACTTCTGCCTCCGCGGGCCGAACATCACGTTCGCGCCGGGCAACATCTGCCTGCGCGGAGACTTCAACACGGACAACGACGTGGACATGGCGGACACCGCCGAGTTTCAGCTCGCGTATTAACGCGGCCAATCCTGCGGTCGTTCCGTTCTCTCGACTGCTGAGCCTGCATGAATCCGGGCGCTCTCGACGGCGGAACTGCGCAACGATCCAGCGCTTGTACCGCGCGGCCGTTCATGTGGCGTTTCGCGCTGGCTGCCGCGCTGCTGCTGGCGTGCATGCCGCTGCTCGCCTGGCGGGGGATCGTCGAGAACTCCGTCACGATCGACGAATTCGCGCACATGCCCGCCGGCTATTCCTATTGGCGAACGGGCGAGTTCGGCCTCTACAACAAGAACCCGCCGCTCGTGAAGCTGCTCGCCACGCTGCCGTGGCTGATCTCATCGCCGGCATTTGAAGCCGAGTGGACGCAACGCGTCCGTCAGCCGCAATTCGCCGCTTGGGAGCCGTGGGTCGTCGGCGAGTGGTTTCTGCGAGCCAACGCGCGAGAATACGACGCGCTTTTTGCGCAGACGCGGTGGATGACGCTGCTGCTGGGTGTTTTGGGCGGGGTGGTGGTGTGGCTGTGGTCGTCGCAACTCTTCGGGCCGTGGGCCGGGTTGCTGTCCCTGTCGGCTTATGTGTTCTGTCCCACCGTACTGGCGCACGCATCGGTCGGCACCACGGACATCGGCGCCATGGGACTGTTCGGGCTGGCGGCGTATGCCCTATGGGCCTACGGCCAACGGCCGACTCTGGCGCGCTTGTTGCTGGCAGGTGCGGCGCTGGGGCTGGCCCTGGCGGCAAAGCTCACGGCGCTGCTGCTGCTGGCGGCGCTGCCGCTGCTGATGCTGGTGATGCTCGGGCGCGACGTGCTGCGATCTTCGGAGGAGACGCCCTTCGGCCGGATCGTGCGTCCGTGGGCGCTGCCGCTGGTCATCATGCCGCTGGCGGCGCTGCTCGTGATCAACGCATCCTACGGATTCCGGGGGTCCACGACCGCAGCCTGGCAGGGGCCGTTTGACAGTCGCGGCGCTGCGCAACTCGCTGGAGTGATGCGGCTGGTGCCGCTGCCCTTCCCGGTTGATTACGTGCGCGGCTTTGATCAACAGCAGGCGGACATTGAGCGTTTGGACATCGAGTTCCTGTATTTCGCCGGCGACGTGTCTTTGAAGGGCTGGTGGTACTACTTCCCGGCCGCCTTCGCACTGAAGGAGCCGGTCGCGCTGGTGGTGCTGGTGATGTTGGCATTGCTGACGCTCTGTGCGCCATTGCGCGGCGGGCGGGACGGCCTGCTGTTCCTGCTGCTGCCGCTGGCGGTCGTGATGTCGTACATGATGTTCTTCAATCGATTGAACATCGGCGTGCGGTACCTGTTGCCCGCCTATCCGCTGCTGTTCGTGCTGATCGGAAGGCCGGCATTGGTGGTTTTCCCGGCCGGCGGATCGGCATGCGGGACTGCTGCGGCGGCGCGTGGGCGCGTCGCGCGGAGGGCGCTCGGTGCCACCGTGGCCGGACTGGCCGCATGGCAGGGAATCGCCGTGGCGCGCGGCGGGCCGGACTACCTGAGCTTTTTCAGCGAAGCAATCGGCGGCGGTGAGCAGGGCGGGCGATACCTGCTGGACTCGAACCTGGACTGGGGGCAGGATCTCAAGCGCTTGGGCGAGTTCGTCAAAGACGATCCGCGGCAGCCGTTATACCTCGCGGCATTCGGGCACGTTGATCCGGCGCAGTACGGGGTCGCATATGCCCCGCCGCCCGAAGCGCCCGCCCCGGGGCGCTGGATCGTCAGTCAGAACTACCTGGCCGGAATGGGGTATCCGATGATGTACACCGCGCCGGTGACGCTGCGACCGCACTTACGCGTCAAGTGGCTGCGCGATCAAACGCCGACGGCGCGGATTGGTCGGTCGTTCCTTGTGTTTGACGTCCACGCGCCGTGAATGGCGGGGGCGGAGCGAGCGGGCGTGAGGGCGCCATCACCGGGATGGGTTGGATCGGCGACCTCGCGCCGGACGCGACCGGGCTTGGCGGCCGCGGGTGGCGGGGCTTGCCGCAGGGGACGGGATCGCGTCTGCGCGTCGGACGGTGTGGCGGTAACAAGAAACCGGTCCGCCTGACCCTGCGCATGGGAGAGGCGGACCGGCTTTCTGAGAGAGTGCCCGGACGCACAGGGGCCGTACATCGACGCGGCGTCCGGAACGCAAAAATGGGTTGCGGCGAGTCAGCCGCAACGGATAAACCGCGAATGCTCAGCGACGGCGCAGCGCGAGCAGGCCCGCGAAGGCCAGGATCGTCAGCGACGCCGGCTCCGGCACCACGACCTTGAAGGCCTGGATGCCGTTGTTCGTGTTCATGGCATAGAGCGGCCAGAAGCGCTCGCTGCCTGTGTCCACCAGCTTACCGAAGGCGACGGCGCTTGTGCCGTTGCCGTTCGCATTGTCGGGGGCCGTAAGGTCGAGCGACGCGATCGCCGACAGTGACGTGGTCGTTCCGTCGACGTTCGTCACGTCATACAGGCGGACGATGGACGTGACCGTGTCGATGGTCGCCAGCAGGGCGGTGCCGTCGAGGAAGGCATAGTCCATGCCGCGCTCACTGGCCGACGTAAGCTGGATGCTGGTGACAAGCGTGGCCACGCCACCGCTGAAGTCGGCGACGCGCAGGCGGCCCGTCCCGCCGGAGCTTTGCGTGCCGTAGAGGGTGTCACCGTCGACGCCGGCGATGCTGAGGCGGAAGTCACCGGCGTTCGGCGGCGAGCCTGCGAACGCGGGGCGCGTCAGCGTATTGGTGTTCGTGTCGAGGACGGCAAAACCGTTGTTCCCGGCGACAGCGGGGTTGTTGCTGTACCCGGCGGCCAGCAGATCGCCCCAGACATCGACGTCATCGCCGATGCGCGAGCCGGGAAGCCCCGCATCACCCGAGTACACGTTCACCGGAGCGGCGGCTTCGCCGGCCCAGTGATAAACGCGGTAGGGGCTGGTGGTGCTGTTCGTTGTCAGGTTGGTGCCATAGATCTGGCCGGTTCGCGTGACGCCGACCGTGTTCAGCGCGCGAGCGCCGCCGGCGATGCCGGTCGTGTCCAGCAGTCCGGTGGCCGCGCCGGTCAGCGGGTCCAGGATGCGAACGCTCAGCGCGTTCGTCACGTAGACGTTGCCGTTGACGGGGTTGACCGCCATGCTGCGTTGTTCATTGTTGTTAGCCAGGTAGGTGATGCCGTTCTCACCCGGAGCCCACCAGCCATCACCGTTGAACCCCCACGAGGTCATCGGGCTGAGCGTGGGTGTGCCGGCAAGGGCGGCGGGCGCGACGAGAACCGCCGCAGCGGACAATAGCAGCCTGCGCATGAGCGAAACTCCTCCTCTCCTCAGAAGTTGTTCGCACCGACCAGTCTGTCGATGCGAGCGTTTCATCCAACCGCCGAGACGCGTCCGCCTTAACGAGGCGGCAACTCGACGGATTCGCGCTGCCCGGCGCGGAAGTGAGCGAACAGGGGGGACAAGCGCCGGGCGTCGCTGGTCGTCCTCCACGACCGTTATATAACATACCGGTTTCGATTCCGACGTGTCAACGCTTTCTTCAATCTGGCGCGGCCGCGGCGCGCGGACAGGACGGGGTTCCCCACCTCATGCTATAACGCGGAACCGCGGGTATGAAACTACCCGGGCATCGGAGCGAAGCATGGCGATTACGCGGCGCGTCTTCCTGGGCGGCACGGCGGCGACCGGGATTTCTCTGCTGATCCCCGGCTGTAGCAGTCACCGGCGCCTGCTTGATGCGACCGGATCCAGCGACCCGGTGGGGTCGCCGGCGTTTCGATTCGTCCACCTGACGGACATGCACGTCACCCCAAAGCGAATGGGGGACAAGGGTTATGCGGCATGCATCGAGAGCGTGCGGTCGCTCGCTCCGCGGCCGGCCTTCGCTCTCATGGGGGGGGACCTGGCATTCGATGGCCTCTACACGCCCAAGCGCGACTTTGACGAGCAGATTCGACTCTATCGCGAGATTTCGCAGGGATTGGGTGTGCCGCACTACCCGTGCATGGGAAACCATGACGTGCTGGGATGGTCTTCGCGACGCAAGGTCGAGGTGTCTGACCCCGATCTGGGTAAGCGCATGATCCTGGATCGCCTGGAGTGGGAAAGTCCTTATTACAGCTTTGATTACGGCGGCTGGCATTTCGCCGTGCTGGATTGCATTCACGCGCTCGAAACCGAAAACGGGCCGAGTTATGAGCCGCGGATCGGGGCCGCGCAGCTCGAGTGGCTGGCCCACGATCTCGCGGCAGCCGGCGACCGGCCGAAGATTTGTGTGACCCACATCGCGGCGTTCTGCAACGTCGGCCAGATCAACGCGGACCCCAAGGCGCTCGCCATGGGGCCCATGGTGCTGCGGGACACGAAGGAATTGCGGCTTGTCCTCGAGCGCCACGGCGTGACCGCCCTGTTGCAGGGCCACTCGCACCGGATCGAGGAGTATCGATTTCGCGGGGTCTGGTACCTGACCAGTGCCGCTGTCAGCGGTGCCTGGTGGTCCGGGGCGTGGGTCGGGAACGCACCGGGATATACGGTGTTTGAGTGTCGCGGTGGGCAATTGTCGTGGGCACATCACGTGTTTCCCTGGGAGGCGCAGCTAGAACCGGAAGACGAGCTGGAACGGACCCGCACGCGCGAGTGGAATGAGGCGGAGGAGGGGCAACGGCGGCGGCGCGACGAGGAGCGTGCCAGGGTCCGGGAATCGCGCATCGAGTAGCGCTGATCGGTTATATAACGCTTGTTCGCGGTCGGCCCGGGGGGTAAATTAGGCGCTAAGGAGGAGGGAGTTTGCGCGGCGGAAGCGGCGCGGCGCCCGCGGGAAGCAGCCTGCATGTCCGATCCCGCGAGCCTTCGGTCCGCACCGCGGTTCTCTTCGTCCTTCGATTGAGTTGGTATCCCGATCGCGACTGGGAGGGCGGGTGCGCCCGCCTCCGGCAACGCGGTCCAATCAACCTGCGGACCGGATGGGTCCGCCGATTCACCAGGAGGCCAAGCGAAATGACACGATCGTTCACACGCTCCGCGTTGGCGGCGGCGGCGGCTCTGCTCACACCGCTTGCGGCGTGGGCACAGTTTCCGTCGGAGTTGGTCGGATTCAACGGCCCGCCGATCGATGATCCGGCCACGTCGCAGGAGATGTTCCGCTCGCCGCGCCTGTCAGGCACGACCAGCGCCTACATCCTCGCCAACACCTCGGAGGCCGTGGTTGACAACCAGGCGTCCTATCGGGCCTCCGGCTTCCAGACCGAAGGCGCGGCGGCTGAGTTCATTTTCTTCAAGTGGGTGAACGTCGCGGACGATTCGGCGTGGGTTCGCGTGACGACGCTCAATACAGCCAGCCGACCGAACCCGGCCCTGCACACGCAGGGCAAGGTTCGCATGAAGATCACCAACACCGGTGACTTCTTTAACGGCGCCCTGGGCGTGTGCCTGGGTATTCGCGAGACGGGCGCAATCGTCCCGCAGTTGAAGGACGGCGGCGTGGCCGGTGACGTGGAGTGGGTCGGCGTCAGCACGACTCCAAATGGCATCATCGCCGGTGCGAACGGGATCGTGAATTCGACCGCCGCCGGCGACGACGTGCAGGTCTATCCGCTCAGCACGGACGTCTCCGCGCTGCCCACCGGCACAGCCGTCATCCTGCCCGGCGCAAACAACATCATTGATACGGTGCCCGGCGGCGATGATCAGCTTCGCGCCGGTTATACGATCGGGTCGAACGGCGAGCGCACCCCGATTCCGGTGGTGACGCTGCCGGTCAGCCCGGTTCCGGTGGAACTCGAGTGGGATCTGGCGACCGGCACGGTGACGGTAGACGGCAGTCCGATCCTGGCCGGATATGCCGGGCTGGTCGGCGACGGCGTGCTGAGCGCCCCGAACAACCGCGGTACGCTGGAGCACATCGCGTTTACAAAAGTCAGCGGCGATTCCGGCACGCTGATGCAGGTCTGGATCGACGAACTGCAGTTCGAGGCGCCGGTGCAGGATCCTGTCTCGTCGCCGCGCGTGGTCGGCCCGATCATCAACGGCGACACGTCGGTGACCGTCACGGACATTCAGTTCCAGGCCGATCTTGTCGAGCTTCTCCGCAACAACGTGGTGGTCGATTCCGAGACCGTTTCGACGACGGACCCGGTCGTGTTTGACCTGTCGGGCATCGGCGGCGCTGCCGTCACCGGCGAGACGTTCGCCGCCCGACAGCGCGTGCTGAGCGTGACCAGCGCCACCTCGACTGCACAGACCGTCCTTGCCACGGCTCCGCCGTTCACGTTCTCCGTGCTGCTCGATGAGGGCGGTTCGGGCAGTTGCACTTTCGCGGCGCCGGGCTGGGAGTGGATCGGCGTTACCTCCGTGACGCAGGGCACGTTCTGGGTGCCGCAGGGCGCGAACTTCGCGCTCGAGGACAACAAGACATGGCAGACGATCGACGTCCCGCTCGACGATCCGACGCTGATCAAGGCCGGTCTCGGCGGCAACGGCAGCCTGCTGCCCTCGCCAACCGGTAACTACACGATGGACTCGTGGTGGTTCACGATCCGCAGCGGCGCCGGTGTCGGCCCGTGGGACGTGCTGATCGACCGTGTCGAGGCGATCGACGTGAACGGCGACGTCATGCGCGTGGCGCTGGCGATGGAGGACGGTACGAACCGCCTGCCGTCAGCCCGCGGGCAAAGCCCCGAGCAGACGACGCCGACCGGGCCGGACCCGATTACCACCGCGATCACAACATCCGGTTCGTTTGACGGAAACGCGGCGCATCGGCTCACCTGGACCTATGACAACACGAATCCCGACCGCTCGCTCGGCATGTTGCAGCGCGTCGGCGCGGCGTGCGCGACTTCCACATTGATCGATGACGACGTCAAGAAGATTCGCTTCCGGCTGCACGTCCGCACGCGGGATGATGCACCGGTCGTTCCGCTGCCGGTGGTCAATGCACCGGTGGTCGGCAATCAGACGATGATCAGCGTCACGCACGAAGCGGACGCAACGGCGCTCCAGCTTTATGTGAACGGGGCAGCAGTAGGTGGTCCGATCACGCCGACCGGATCGCAGACAGACATCGCGGTGTCACTGGTGACCGGCGACGACGTGACGGTGACGCAGACGACTCCGGCGGGAACATCTGAGCCCGCCTATCCGCGTGCTGCGTGGCTGCCGGTGGCGCCGACGGTTTTCTCCCCGATCCCGGCGAACTCGATCAGTGTGACAGTGAATGGCTGCCTGACGAATGCGTTTGCGACGGCCAGCACCATCCGCGTGTATGAGCAGGGTAACCCGACGCCGATCGGCTCTGCGGCTGGTGGCACCGCGTCGGTGGTGGTCACTGTTCCGGCGCTCCCTAACCTCACCATCATCTACGCCACGCAGGAAGTGAACGGCGAGGAAAGCCTGCCCTCCGCGCTGGTGCAGGTCGGCGCTCCGCCGACGGCCCCGGTCGTCAACCCGCCGCTTCAGGCGGGCGATCAGTCGGTGCGCCTCACGAGCGTCAGCACGGTGGCCACGCTGGTCACGATCTACGCCGACGGCAATCCGATCGGCAGCATCAACCCGGCCGGCCAGACGGCGCTGAACGTTCCGGTGGCTCCGCCGCTCGCGGCGCTGCAGAACATCACTGCGACGGCGTCGAACATCTCCGGCGAGAGTGCGCCGTCCACCGCCAAGCAGGTTGGCCGCGGAAACGGCGACATCCGCGTAGCGCTCGGCATCCGCGAGACGGAGTTCCCGAACGCTCCGACGTTCCCGGGGATTCCGACTCCGGCCGACATCGGCGCCAACGGCGGCGGGAGCTCCGCCGGCATCGAATGGGTGAACTCCACCACTGGCGGCTCGCCGACCGGATTGCTGGTTGTCCCGAATGCTGGCTGGCAGACGATGCGGTTTGATCCGGGTGTCGATCCGATCCGCGGATTCGCTGGCGGAACGGCCAACAGCATCTTGACCACTACTACCGGCTACGGCGTGATCGAGCACCTGGGTATTCGCGTGGATGAAACTTCCGCGAACCGCAGTGTCGGCACGTACGTGATTTATGTCGATAACTTCGTCAACATCGGAGCCAATGGCGGCGCCGACGTCGTGCTGACGGATTTCGAGTCCCAGGCCAACGGCGCCCGCGGAATCTTCGGACTGCCGAACTTCAGCGGCTCGACTTCGGCACTGCTCGAAAGCCCGGTGACGTTCCCCAACGTTCCGAACATCTCGCAGGTGACGACCGAGCAGAACAACACGCTCGGCGGATCGAAGTCCCAGAAGCTGAGCTTCTACTACACGGGCACCGTTGCCGGCCGCTGGGTGCGTCTGACGACCTCCAGCGCTGGCACGGGCGTCACGATTCCGAACCCCATCGTGCGGTTCAGCAGTGGCGGGTCGAGCGCTCCGCACTTCCCGCTGGACATCGACATCCTGCTGCTGGTGGTAACGCCGCCGGCGGCGCCGGTCGTGTCCACGCCGATCGTCAACGGTGACAATTCCGTGACGGTGACCGGCCTGAACCCGGCATCCACGCTGGTCGAGGTCTTCCGCAACGGCAGCCCGTTCGGCTCGATCAACCCCGGCGGTTTCGCATCGATCGTGGTTCCGCTCTCCGGCACGGTGTCGAACGGCGACCTGATGACGGCCCGGCAGACCAGCGCGGCGGGCACCAGTGCCCTGTCCGAGCAGATCGAGGTCGGCCGCGGCAACGGTCCGCTGACGCTGTCGCTCGGCATCCGCGAGACGAATGACGCCGGTGCGCTCGGTACTCAGGGCGGTACCGTGGGCGAACTCGAGTGGATCGGCGCCACGGGCACGCTCAGCGGTGCTCCGCAGGGCAAGCCGATTTCGCCGTCCAACTCGTGGGTGACGTTCACCTTCGACCCGGCGACGGATCCGATCCTGTCCTTCGTCGGCAACGGCACGATCACCGCGACGCGCGGCGTGCTCGAGCACCTGGCGATCTCGGTGAACAGCACGTCGCCGAACCGCAGTTCGGGCCCGTACACGATGTACATCGACAACGTGATCAACGTCGAGGCCAACGCCGGCGTCGACTTCCTGATCTCCGATTTCGAGTCCTTCGGCATCGGCGTCGAGGCGCTCTGGCAGGAGCCGTCCAACTCCGGCTCGACCAGCGGCAACCTCGGCAACGCACCCAACAGCAGCTCGGTTCGGGACACCGAGGGCAATCCGGGCAAGTCGGCCCGCCTGCAGTGGTTCTTCAAGGACACCACCGCCGGCCGCTGGATCCGGCAGACGACCTCGGGCGCGACGAACCTGTCGCGGCCGATCATCGACCTGACGAAGCCGATTCAGATGGACGTTCTGCTCCCGGCCGACATCATCATCGGCGACATGAATTGTGACGGTGTCGTGAACAACTTCGACATCGACCCGTTCGTGCTCGCGGTGGTCGACCTCGGAGCGTACGCCCTGGCGTTCCCGAACTGCCCGGGCGCCACGGTCGGTGACATCAACGGCGACACGCTGTTCAACAACTTCGACATCGACCCGTTCGTGAACTGCATCCTCTCGCTGCCCGCACCGGGCGAGGGTTGCCGGTAATCGCGGTTGATGGTTAAGCATCGGTCCGTCGCGGACGCCGCGGCGGGTTCGATGGTGTGAAACGTGATCAGCACGGCGGCCGGTCGGCGGGATTCCCGTCGGCCGGCCGCCGACGTTTTGTGCGAAGCGCACCCGTCGCGTGCTGCTCATCCCGCGTACAATGCTCGCGGCTGTTTGGCGTGGTGGTTCCCTGTCGCACCCGCGAAGAGCGCTTCGCCGCGACGGGAGACATGGAGCACCGCCGTCGGCCGCAAGGATGCGCTGCGTGAAGATTGCCCTTGTGAATCCGATCAGCCGCCGCACGCAGGGATATCACACCGTCGGCAGCTACATCCCTCAACTCGGCTTGCAGGTGTTGGCGGAACTGGTGCCGCCGCCGCACACCGTGGACATCATCGACGAAGTGTTCGGAACCGAGGCGACCGACCGGCTGATTACCGGGGGCGGATATGACCTCGTCGGCGTCACGGCGTACACCAGTGGCGCCACGCGTGCATACGAAATCGCCGCTGGCTGCCGGGCGCGCGGCATTCGCACGATCATGGGCGGCCCACACGCGTCCGCCGTCCCGGATGAAGCCGGGCTGCACTTCGATTCCGTCGCGATCGGCGAGTGCGACACCGCCTGGCCGCGGATCGTGGAGGATGCGGCCGCCGGGCGATTGCAGCCGCGCTATCACGGCGAGTTGTCGGATCTCGAGACGATGTCTCTCGGTCGGGCGCGGCAGGATCTCCAGCCCATCAACGGGCGCTACTCCGTGTCGGCGATTCAGACGTCGCGCGGCTGCCCGGTGGGTTGCGAGTACTGCTCCGTGACGCAGTTCAACGGCGCGCCGATCCGTCGCCGCCGGATTGAGGACATCCTGACGGAGTGGAACCAGACGCCCAAGCCGTTCTGCTTTGTGGTCGATGACAATTTCTTCGGCGTCGGCCCGCGGCATGCGGAGTGGGCCAAAGAGCTGCTGCGCGCGATCATCAAACACGGCCGCAAGCGGCTCTGGTTCAGCCAGACCACGATCAACATGGGCGACGATCCGGAGGGACTGCGGCTGGCGTATCGCGCCGGCTGCCGCGGGATGTTGATCGGATTCGAGACATTCAACGCGGCCAACCTGCGCGAGTATCACAAGGGCATCAATCGCAACAACCTGGCCCGCTACCAGACGCTGGTGAACGGTTTTCACCGGGCCGGCATTGCGGTGTTTGGCGGGTTCATTGTTGGCGCTGAGGAGGACACGCCGGAGACCGTCGCCGAGACGGCGCTGGCGGCCGTCAAGCTGGGCGTGGACATCATCCAGGTCACGAACCTCACCCCGCTGCCGGGCACGAAGATGTACGACCGCTACAAGGCGGAGGGGCGACTGCTGGCCACGGACTACCCGGCCGACTGGGAGCGCTACACCTTCACCGAGACGGTGTACAACCCGCGAAAGATGACCGCCCGCGAGCTGGACGAGGCGATCTACGAGCTTCGATACGCGGCGGCCAAGCGAAACTGGGTGTGGAAGCGGGCGATTCGGTCGCTTCTCCGCACGCGCTCCCTGACCACGTCGCTGTTCGTTCAGGGCATGAACGCCGGGTGGAAGCGCATGGCGCGGGTTCAGGCGCCGAAGGACGCGGAGCGATTCGGATTCTCGCCGCGGCAATCTCCGCGCCTGTCCAAGATCGATGACGCCTTCCGGATGCACCTGGACGTGGGGCTGACGACGCAGGCGGCCCAACCAGCCGCCACGACCTGACGGCTTGTCCGGCGCGGCTCACATCCGCTGACGGGGCTGGTCATTTGTCGCGCGGAGCGCGCGGCTTGCGCGGCACTGCCAGCGGCGTGAGTGTTGTCCGTTCCACGATCAGCGATTTCTCCCCCGATCCCGCGAACTTCACGATTGCGCGGGTCTCATTTCCGACCGCCTCCAGTCGAACGAGCGCACCGACGCCGAAGCGCGGGTGCTCCAGCAGCGTGCCGGGTTTCCAATCGGTGCAGGATCGTCCTTCGTCAGAGGCGCGCTCGCGGTCGGTCGCCGATGCCTTGATCTGACCGATCGGCCGGCTGCGCCGCGCGACCAGCCGCGATGGCGCGTCGGCATGCTCCGCGTCCGCCACCACGCGCCACCCGCCGGACTGTCCGCCTGCCTCGGCGTCCCGCTGGATGCGGCGATCGGAGGAATCTTCATCGGCGCCTGCATCACCGGACCCGGCGTACTCTGAGGCTACAACCGCCGCGGAGCCGATCTCCCGTAGAAAATCAGAGGGAGACTGCACCTGCGTGACGCCGCGGAAGAGCCGCATGCGCGCGTGCGAGAGCACCAGGTGCTGCATCGCGCGGGTCATGCCGACGAAGCAGAGCCGACGTTCCTCCTCCACGGCGTCCCCGCCTTCGGAGACGGACCGCTGATGCGGCAGCAGCCCGTGCTCCACGCCGATCAGGAACACCCACGGAAATTCCAGCCCCTTGGCGGCGTGGAGCGTCAGCAGTTGCACCGCGCCCGCGTCGGGGTCAATCGTATCCTGGTCGCCGATCAGGCTGGTGCGCTGCAGAAAGTCCACCAGCCCGGCCTCGGGATTTTCCTCGGCGAAGCGCGCCGCGGCGGATACCAGTTCGGCCACGTTCGCGGCGCGATCCTCGTCGGCCGCGTCCTCGTCGCTCTCCTCCTTGAGAGATCGCGCCAGCCCGGAGTGCTCGATCACGCGATCCACCAGCGCCGCCAGCGGGATGGCCGTCTCGCGGGCCAGGTCGTCCATCACCCGGACGAAAGGCGCGAGCTTGGACGCCAGCGGGCGCAATTCCTCGAACTCCGACGCCCGCCGGCACGCTTCCAGCAGGCTCAAGCGCAGCACCGGCGCCAGTCGCGTCAGGCGATCAACCGTGGTCTTGCCGATTCCGCGGGTCGGCGTGTTGATGATGCGGAGCAGGGCGGCGTCGTCGGCCGGGTTGACCAGCAGGCGCAGGTACGCCACGGCGTCCTTGATTTCCTTGCGGCCGTAGAAGGCGACGCCGCGGGCAATGCGGTAGGGCGCTCCGCGATTGCGGAGCGCTTCTTCGAGTGTCCGGGAGAGCGCGTTGACGCGGTAGATGATCGCGAAATCGCTCCAGCGCCGCCCCTGCGCCGCCTCGCGCATGATCGTGGCCGCAATGCGCTCCGCCTCGGTGAAGCCCGTGTCGAATCGCCACACATTGACCGGTTCGCCGCGCGCGTTCTCCGTCCAGAGCGTCTTATGCTTGCGGGCGCGGTTGCGCTGAATCAGCGTATCGGCGGCAGCGAGGATGGCTCCGGTCGAGCGGTAATTCTGCTCCAGCCGGATCACGCGGGCCGTGGGGAAATCCGCCTCGAAATCGAGGATGTTCCGCAGGTCCGCACCGCGCCATCCGTAAATGCTCTGGTCGGGATCGCCCGTGACGCACAGATTCCCGTGCTGCTGCGAAAGCTGACGCGCCAGGACGTACTGAACGTGGTTCGTGTCCTGGTACTCATCGACCAGCACGAACCGGAATCGATCGTTCAGTTGGTCGGCAACGCTTCGATGATCGCGCAGCAGTTGGGCCGGGCGGAGCAGCAGGTCATCGAAGTCGAGCGCATTGGCGCGACGCAGCAGTTTTTCATAAGCGGCATAGACCCGCGCCTGCGTGCGCGCGGGACCGTCGTGCGCCTGCGCCGCGAACCCGGCCGCATCCAGCAGCCGGTTCTTGGCTGCGCTGATTTTCGACAGCATCACATTCGGCGGCCACGACGCTTCGTTGAGACCACACTCCGCCAGCGCGTCCTTCACCAGCTTGAGTTGATCCGCTTCATCGTAGATGGAGAAGCCGGGCTGCACGTGGACGAGCGGGCCGAATTCGCCGAGCAGCCGCGCCCCGAGCGCGTGGAAGGTGTGCACCCAGGCGCCGCGCGGCACTCCCAGTTCGCCGACGCGCCGCCGCAGCTCATCCGCGGCCTTGTTCGTGAACGTGATCGCCAAAATGTTCCGCGGCGCGACCCCGCTGTGAACCAGGTGCGCCAGCCGGCGCGTGACGACGCGGGTCTTGCCGCTGCCCGGCCCGGCCACGATCAGCAGCGGCCCCTCGACGTGCGTGACAGCCTCGCGCTGCGGCGGGTTGAGTCCGCTGAGAATCTCTTCAAGCCGAAGCATGGGTCACCGATGCGATGGCTGCGCGGGCGGGGATACGCAGCGGGCTGGAGCAAGCGTCGCCGGCCGGCACGGGCGTTTGCGGACGCCGGCGGGCGGCCGCGCGCACCGGCTAGTCCTCCGGCTCCAGCACCGCCATGAACGCCTTTTGCGGGATATCGACGCGTCCTACCGTCTTCATGCGCTTTTTGCCCTCTTTCTGCTTCTCGAGCAGCTTGCGCTTGCGGGTCACGTCGCCGCCGTAGCACTTGGCGAGCACGTCCTTGCGGACGGCCTTGATGGTCTCGCGGGCGATGACCTTGCCGCCGATGGCGGCCTGGAGCGGAATTTCGAACTGGTGGCGCTCGATCTCCTCGCGCAGCCGGGCGATCACCTTTCGCCCGCGCCGTTCGGCGTTCTCGCGGTGGACGATGACGGAGAGCGCGTCCACCGGCACGCCGTTGACGAGGATGTCCATTTTCACGAGCTGGTCCGGCTGGAAGCGCACGGGGTGGTAGTCCATCGTGCCGTAGCCGCGGGTGATGCTTTTCAGCTTGTCGTAGAAATCGTAAAGAATCTCGCCGAACGGCAGCTCGTATGTCAGCATGACGCGCGTTGGCGAGAGGTACTCGGTGCGCTTGAACGTGCCGCGTCGAAGCTCGCAGAGCTGCATGATTCCGCCGACGCAGTCCGCGGGCAGGATGATCTGCGTTTCGACAATCGGCTCGCGGATTTCCTCGATCTTGTCGGCCTGCGGCAGATCGCCGGCGGAGTCCACACGGATGACTTCGCCGTCGGTCTTGAGCACCTCGTAGGTCACGCTCGGCGCGGTCTGCACCACCTCGACGCCGCACTCGCGGGCGAGCCGCTCCTGGATGATGTCCATGTGCAGCAGGCCGAGAAAACCGCAGCGGAAGCCGAATCCCAGCGCGTCGCTGTGCTCCGGCTCGAAGGTAAACGAGGCGTCGTTGAGGCTCAGCTTGTTGAGCGCTTCGCGCAGCTCGGTGTAGTCCTCGCCGCCGGCGGGGTAGAAGTCGCAGAACACCATCTGCCGCGGCGGCTCATATCCCGGGAGCGGCTCGAGCGCCGGGTTGATGGCGTCCGTCATGGTGTCGCCGACGGTCACGTCCTGCAGCGACTTGATGTTCGCCACGACGTAGCCGACCTCTCCGGCGGCGAGCTGCGGCACGGCCGTCATCTGCGGCCGGAGCTTACCCAGCTCGGTGATGACGTAGTGCCGACCGCGCCCCATCAGCAGGACCTTCTGGCCCTTGCGAAGCGCGCCGTTGAAGACGCGCACATAGCAGATGACGCCGCGATAGTCGTCGTACACGGAGTCGAAGACCAGCGCTTGCAGCGGGGCGGCCGCGTCGCCGCGCGGCGGCGGCAGCACGCGCGTGATCGCCCGCATCAGCTCATCAATCCCGACGCCGCTCTTGGCGCTGACGAACTGCACGTGCGTCGCGTCGATGCCCAGGACGTGCTCGACTTCGATGGCGGCGTCTTCCGCCCGCGCGCCCGGCAGGTCGATCTTGTTGACAACCGGGATGATCTCGAGATTGCCGTTCACGGCGGCGTAGGCGTTCGCGACCGTCTGGGCCTGTACGCCCTGCGTGGCGTCCACGACCAGCAGCGCCCCCTCGCAGGCCGCCAGCGCCCGCGACACCTCGTAGTGAAAATCCACGTGCCCCGGCGTGTCGATCAGGTTGAACATGTACGGCTCGCCGTCGATGCGAATATCGAGTGTGACGGCGGAGGCCTTGATCGTGATGCCGCGCTCGCGCTCCAGGTCCATCGAATCCAGCAACTGCTCGCGCATGTCGCGCTCCGCCACCGCACCGGACATCTGCAGCAGGCGGTCGGCCAGCGTGGATTTGCCGTGGTCGATGTGGGCGACGATCGAGAAATTGCGAATACGAGACGGATCCATCCGATTCCCTGGGCCGAAAAATACCCCATGCGGGGGCGAGACCGGCGGCGCAGAGCGGGCGCCGGCCCGCGTACCGCAGCCCCGCAATTGTAACCGCGACCCCCCGGCGAATGCTGGCGCACCGGGCGCAGTCGGCGCCGATTTGCATGGCCGGAGCGGGGCCTGCGCGGGTGAGGCGGTTTGCAAATTCCGCCCGGAACTGGCTAGACTGGTGTTCGGGGTCCGAGGTCCAGCGCCCGACGGACGGCCCGCGTAGGCCCGTCAGTCGGACGCGACGCAGGGGTGCGACCGCGGGTCGCGCATCCGAGCGGTTCATTCCTCCATGCCGAGTCGCTCCCTTTCGGACGGTCTTTCGCAGCGTTGCGCCGCCACGGCCGCGCGGGCGGGCCTCACGCGGCCAGTCCACGTGCTGCTCGCGACCGCGCTGGGCCTGGCCTCCGTTCTGCTTGGCGCCTGCAGCGAGAATCCGCCGGCCTGGCCGTTTGCGCCGTCCCACCCGCCGCCGTCGGCACAGCCGGAAGCGCCGCCCGCTGCCGCGGAGGCCAGCGCCGCGTTCGGTCCGCGTGCGTCCGAGGCGCCGGCCACCGCCGCGACGATCCGCCCGGTGCTGCCGGTGGCCGAGATTTATCTGCGGATTCTGCTCGTGCAGGTGCCCGCGACTGAGAGCGCGTCTGCCGCCAAGGTCTGGAACCATCTGCGCGAGGACGTGCTCGACGCCGCCACGACGCAGCGCCTGCGGCGCAACGGCATTCGCATCGGTGTCGGGAGAGTGGAGTGGTGGGAGCCGGTGCAGGTGGCGCTGAACGCTGTGGAGGGCGCCCGTTCCAGCCCGTGGGATCCGGTGCGCATTCCACCCGCCTACCTGCTGGGCCTGGAAATGGACACCGCGCCGCGCGAGCAGACCGTGTTCAGCGTCGAGGCCGACGGCATCCTCAGCGGCGGCACGTTCGCCCAGAGCCGCAACGTCCTGCAGCTCATGTGCCTGCTGGACCCGCGCGAGCGGCAGCGCGTTCACCTGCACGTCGTGCCCGAGGTGCGCCAGCAGATCGAGGAGATGCAATGGGTGCAGACCGAGCGCGGCATGATGGAGGTGCCGCGCTATCGCGGACAGCGCTTTCCCGCGGCCGGATTGAGTGTGCCGCTGAACGACGGGGAGTTCGTGGTGCTGGCGCCCAGCGAGCAGTCGCGCCTGTACGGGCTGATTGGCCGCATCATGCTCTCGGAAGAGATCCAGGCACGGCGCTATGATTCGTATGTGTTCTTGAAGCCGGAAGTGAGCTATGCCGCCGACCACCGAGAATAGCACGGCTCCGCGACTGGACGGCGACGTTCTGGAGAGTCTTTTCCAGAGCGCCGGCCTGGCGATTCTCGCATGCGATGCGCAGGCGCGGATCGTGTCGTGGAATGCCGCGGCCACGCGCCTGTTCGGAGAGTCCGGCGCGCTGGTCGTGGGGGCGGACGTGGCCAGCCTGATCCCGGAAGAGGATCGCGAGTCCTTTCGCGAGCGCGCCCAGCGCTGCATGACCGCCGCCGAGCCGTTTGAGATCAAGGTGCGGCTGGGCGGCACAGACGATGATCCGATCTGGTTCGCGGTGTACGTGACCGCGATGATCGACGCAGACGAGGTCTTTCGCGGGATGGGTGTCTGGTTCCGCGACATCACGCTCCGCGTGCGGCTGGAGCGGGAGGCCAAGCGGCACGAGCGGCTCGGCTCGCTCGGGGCGCTCTCCGGCGCGGTCGCCCATCATTTCAACAATCTGCTGTGCAGCATCGCCACCAGCATCGAGTACACCACGAACCTGTCGACGGTTGCCGCGATGCGCCGCGCGCTGGCCCGCGCCGGCGACGCCGTCTCGCGCGGAGCGGCGCTGACGCAGCAACTGCTGGCGTTTGCCCAGGGTGATCATCGCAGCTTCGACCTGGCGGATTTCACGGAAACGGTGCTCTATTTCTTTGACGAGGAAGAGCCTCCGCTGGCTGCTCGCAACATCCGGCTGCTGGTCGACTGGGAGCGCGTTCCGGTGACGCCGATCGTGCGCGAGCACCTGATGATCGTGTTGCGCAACCTTGTCGACAATGCGGCAGAGGCGATGCGCGGCGGCGGTACGCTCACCGTGATGATCGTCCGCCGGGATGACAAGCACCTGGGGCTCTCCATCGGCGACACCGGCGGCGGAATCCCCAAAGAGGACATGGATCACCTCTTCGAACCGTTTCGCTCAACCAAGGCCCAGTTGGGTTGCGGTGAGTCGGGGAAGTCGGGCCTGGGACTGGCAGTCGTGCACGGACTGATCGGCGAAATGGGGGGGACGATCACCGCGCACAACATTCCCGGTCGCGGCGCACGCTTCGACATCGTGGTGCCGCTCCGCCGCTGATCGCCCACAGCCCGCGGACGAATGTCTGCGCGTTCCCTCTTCGGCCTCCCTCGCTCCACCCCGCTGCCTAGTGTTTTGGCTGAGGTGGTGCGCCGGTCTGGTTGTCTCCGCTACCCGTGTCGGCCGCCGGCGCGCCGGCGTTTCTGCTGGGCGGCGCATCGCCATTGACGGAACGAGTCGGAGCCGGCACGCCCGTCGGCGGGGCAATCGGCGTATCGCCACGATCGGCGTCCATTTGCGGCGGCGGGATCAGTGTCACACGAACGCGCAGGATCGGGTCGTCCGTGGGCGCAGCAGCCCGGACCGGGCGCGGCAGTGACGGCACGGCCGCCACGCCGAACAGGCCGCGGAAGGACTCGCTGGCGGCGCCGGCCACGCGCGCACCGATGTCCGCCGCCACGCGCAGCCGCTCGGCGACCGCCTTCCACGCGGCGGGGTCCGTCGGAGTTTCCGGCTCCTCGTCCGTCCTTACTCCGTCCTCATTTCCGCCGAGCGCCGCAGCAGTGCCCGCGCCGCCGCCTCGCGACGCGGACGCGGCAGATGGAACAGGTTGCGTCGCGCCAGGCACCAGCCCTCCGCGACCAGCGGCGCGATCTCGAAGCGGTTCGGAGTCCGCCATTTTTTCTTCGCGGGGTGCGCCATCCGTCGGGGCGCTGGATACAGGTGCGGCGGCCGTGCCCGCGGCGGGCGAGTCATCCCGTGCTCGCGATCGACCTCCGCCCGTCGTCGTCGGAGGCGCGGACGGTGGTGGCAGGTCAGTCACGGCCGGCGACGTAGTTTTGCGGGAGCCGACATCCGCCGCTTCACTGGGGGCCGGCACCACCGTCCTCAATTGGTCACGCTCCGTTGCCGCGACATCGGTGGGCGCCGCGTCACGCTGGAGCGCTTCGGATACCCGCCCGACGACCGGCAAGCCAGCGCTGATCTGGACGGTTACGTTCTCCAGCCCGGCACCACTCAAGTCGCTCATGAAAGCGCGGACGGCGCTGGCCGGCGCCTGGTGTTCCTTCCACTCGGGAGTTGGCTCTGCGTCGCCGTCCTTCGTCGGTCCCGCCCCGGGATGCATCCCGGCGTCCCCGCGCTTCGCTGCCCGGGTCCGATCCGTACTCGTTACGCGCTCGGCCGAAACCGGCAGTCCCGATTCCCAACGGCTGACAATCGAAGCCGCCCGCTCATATTCGTCCCGGTCAGCAGCGATCACCGTCAGCGCCACCTGCGCGACGGCCGTGTCCTGCCACGCGGCGTCGAGCGGGGCTGCCGCCGGCGCGCGCAGGTTCGGCATTCCGGCCGCGGCATCGGGTTCGGATGCTCCGGTTCCGGCAATTGCGCTGCCTGCTTCGGCGTCGCGGCTGAAAGCATCCGGCAGGATTTTGGCCGAATCGGGTTTTGTGACGGCCACGCGGCCGACGGACTGGCCGGGCGACTGGCTGGACACCAGCGCGTCCATTGTCCGTCCCACATCTTCGCCGGCGGGAGCTTCGCGGGCCGCGCCCGCTGCGCCGGCCGGGCGACCTCCGCCGATCGGACCAGGATCCCGGGTAGTCGCTGCAAGGGCGTCGTCCGCCGTGGCCGGACCTTGGGCGATGGTTTCGTGCGGGAGACCACGTACTGCAACCGTTGAATCGGCCGGCGCTGGGACCGCCGGGGCAGCCGCCGGTGAATCCACACGATGAAGAAGGAACGTGCGCGCCGCGACGGCAGTGACCAGCAGTGCCGCAGCCGACGCCGACACCTGCATGATCCGGAGCCACAGGGTGCGGCGTCCCGACGGGCGTGACCGGGAAACACTCGCCGCGCCGGCCTCCCGCAGGACGCGCTCCAGCAATCCCGGAGGCGCGGCCGTCATCGGCAGGTCGGCCAGAATCCGGCTGGTGCGCTGCAACTCGTCGGCCGCCGCGCGGCACGAATCGCACGCGTCAAGGTGTGCGCGCAACTCCGCCGCGCGCTGCGCCGGCAGTTCGCCGTCCAGCAGCGCCGACAGATCGGCCTCAAACCCGCTACACCGACGCGCGTCCAATGGTTCTCCTAGACTCGGCCGCGAGAATTTCGCGCAGCATCGAGCGGCCGCGATGAATGCGGCTCTTGACCGTGCCGACCGGGGCCTGCGTCACTTCGGCGATTTCGCCATAGTCCAGCCCGTCCACGTCGCGCAGAACGACCGCAACTCGAAACTCCTCATCCAGTTGCAACAGCGCCCGTTGCACGCGGGCCGCCAACTCGCGCCGCGCGGCCTCCTCGGCCGGCGCAGACCCGGGGCCGTCATCCAGCCGCCGCCGCGCGTCGCTGCGAATGTGCTCGGCCAGCAGTTCCGAGCGGCGGCGCTCCCCGCGCCGCTGGGCGATGAATTGATTGACCGCGATGCGGTACAGCCACGTAAAAAAACCGCTGCCCGCGCGAAACTGCGGCAAGGCTTCCAGCGCTCGCAGAAACGTCGATTGCGCCAGATCCAGTGCGTCCGCCTGGTTCCCGCAGAGGCGAACACAGGTGTTGAACAAGCGATCCTGATAGCACGACACGAGCTGCGCAACAGCCGCGGCGTCGCCGCGCTGAGCACGACGCACCACGTCCAACTCTCTCGCATGCGTGTCCGACTGATCGCGATTCATGCCGCGCTACGCAGGTTGGAAGCGCCACACCGCCGCACGGTTCCCGATCTTTGGAGGGGTTGCCGGTTGCGGTCGTGCCTACGATTATCGGTCCTTCCCCCGGGGACGCTCATTTCAACGCCCGGACCATCCGGGACATGCCCTCCTCCACGACGTCCCGGCCGGTCGCAAAGCTCAGGCGAATGTGCGTGTCGCAGCCGAAGGCGCTTCCTGACACCACTGCCACATGCGCAAGCTCCAACAGCCGCTCCGCAAACCCGTCTGCATTCCGGACGCCCAGCCGCTCAAACGTGCCGGAAACATCCGGAAAACAGTAATACGCGCCGCTGGGCCGCTCGCAGCGAACGCCCGCAATTTGCTGCAGGGCGGCGTACATGACCTCGCAACGCTCGCGGTAGGCGGCCCGCATGGCGTCCACACAGGTCTGATCGCCGAGAAGTGCGGTGACCGCGGCGGTCTGGATGAAGCTCGCGGCGCCGGTTGTCGTTTGCCCCTGGAGGCGGGCCATCGCGGACACCAGTGGCTTGGGGCCGCATGCGAATCCAAGCCGCCAGCCGGTCATTGCGTAGGTCTTGCTGAGTCCGTTGACGGTCAGCGTGCGGTCGATCATTCCTTCGCAGGCCGCGAGGCTGGCGCTCGGGTTGCCGTCGAATACCAGCCGGTGATACAGCTCGTCGCTGATGGCGATTATGTCATGCTCGCGCAGCACGGCCGCCAGGGCGTCCAGTTCGCCGCGCGTGTATGTGGCGCCGCTGGGATTCGACGGACTGCTGAAGACGAAGGCCCGCGTGCGCGGCGTGATGGCGGCTCGCAGCTCCGCCGCAGAGATCAGCCCGCCGCGCGCGACCCCGCTTTGAAGTATGACCGGCAAGCCGCCGAAGAGTCGCACCTGCTCGGGATAACTCACCCAGTAGGGTGCGGGAATGATGACCTCGTCGCCCGGGTCAAGCAGGGACGCAAAGGCCAGGTGCAGCGCGTCCTTCGCGCCGACCGTGACGACGACCTGCGCTGGCTCATACGACACACCGGCGTGCTGCTTGTAGTAGGTGCAGATTGCTTCGCGGAGCGGGGTCTTGCCCGCCACGGGGCTGGGATACTTGGTGTCCCCCGCCTCGAGCGCCTTGCCGACGGCCGCCTTGATGTGGGCGGGTGTGTCGAAGTCCGGCTGGCCAGCGGAGAAATCCACCACGCTCTTTCCAGCGGCCCGCAGTGCCGCCGCTTTCTCCGCGACAGCCAGGGTCGCCGACGGCGCCAGCGTGGCGAGCATCTTCGAGATTCGTACGTTCATTCGATCCTCTGCCGGACGGGTGGGCGCGCGGACGGGTTATTCCTGCCGGGCGGCCGGGTTCTCGGGCGTCGGGCGAGGGCGGCGAGCCATCGCGCTTCGCGGCTGTTATAGCCGGGGGGGAGCCGCCCGGCGAGCGTTTGCGGACACGCGGGCCATGCGGACCCGCCGACGGAAAAAGCCGGCCGAGAGGTTCCCGGAATTGATCGGTTCGGCTCGGCCGATAGTCGCCGCTTCCGATGCGCCTCGGCTGTCGCCATTATCGGCGGACGGTGCTCGTTATCAGCTATTCGGCTCGGATGCGCGCGGTCCGACGGCGGTCCGTCGCCGGTGCTGACGAAGTCGCGGGGGCAATCACTCGATACAAGCCGGGGAGATGACTGCGCGATGAGTACGCCTCAACAATCCGCGGGGACCGGGAGCGCTGCGCGATCCCCCGGGCCTGCGCACCGCTCGCTGCTTCGCCGTGAGCCGCTGGCGTTGTTCGGCGCGGTGGTGGCGACGCTGCTGGTCGCCGCGCTGGGTGCATGTGCCATCGTGCTGACTCACACCGTCGCAGGGCAGGAGCGGCAGGCATTGGCGCGCGGCGCGCCGACGATCATGAAACTGCTGATAGAGCAACTGTCCGACGCCGGCGCGCTGACGGCGGAGGCGATCGAGCGGAATCTGCGGAATGCCGCCCAGTTGCCGGGCGTGTACCGCAGCACGCTTCGACTGGAGAACGCCGCCCCGGCCGGCGGCGGCGCGGGGGAACGGCGTGAGTACTCCTTCGGTCCGAACGATATCCCCGCCGGCGCGCTGCAGTTGGAGTCTTCGATCGAGTGTGAGGAGCAGACGGGGCGCCTGGTGGTCGTCTTCGCTCCCGAGAGCGGCGCCTGGCTGAGCATGGTGAGCTGGTCCGGCGCGGGCGGCGTGGCGATTGTCGCGCTTCTGACCTTCGCGGGTGTGTACCGCGCCGTCAATCGGCGCCTGCGAACGCTGCAGTTCGTTCGCGACAACCTGCTGGCCTATCACGCGGGCATCGAGCAATCGGTCGAGTTGCTGGCGCTGCAGGGCCGCTCCACCGCCGAGACCGAGGCGTGGAACTCGATGATCGAGTTCATCCGCGGGATGCAGCAGGAGCTGGACGGGCATCGGGCGCGGCAGGCCGTGGTCGGGTCGATGCACTCGATGCAGTCGCACGGAGCGCGGGCGATTCTGGATGCGCTGCCGATCGGCGTGCTGCGGATCGACGCGGAAGGGCGGCTGGCGTACGCCAATGACGCGGCCGGTCGCCTGTTGTCGCTGAATGAGGCGGAAGAGCCTGCGTCGCTGGCGGAGCGCTGCCCGACGCCGGCGCTGGCGGACGCGCTCAACGCGCTGTGCCGCTCCGCGAGCGGGGCGGGTGTGGATCATCGTCTGGAGTTCGGCGGGGGCTACTCGATCGTGCGGATGATGGCGATGCCGGTGCGCCCGCTGGGGGACGACGAGGTGATCGTCACCCTGCAGGACGTGACGCAGTTGAAGGAGGCCGAGCGTTCGCGCGAGGAGTTCCTGGCGCACATCACGCACGAGCTGCGCACCCCGCTGACCAACATTCGGGCATACAGCGAGACGCTCAACGAGGACTTCTTCGACGACGAACAGACGCGCCGCGAGTGCTACGACGTCATCATGAGCGAGACGCGCCGGCTCTCCAAGCTGATCGAGGACGTGCTGAGCGCATCGCAGATCGACGCCGGCGTGGCGCGCCTCAATCGCGAGGCGATCCGCGTGGATCAGTCGCTGCGCAAGGCGGTTCAGGAAGTGCAGGCCTCGGCGGATTCCAAGAACGTCGGCTTGTCGCTCAAGCTGCCCAGCAAGCTGCCTGCGGCGCTCGGCGACGGGCATCGCCTGCACCAGGTGTGGATCAACCTGATCGGAAACGCCGTGAAGTACACGCCCTCCGGGGGGACCGTGCAGGTCGAGGCGGAAGGGCAGGGGGAAACGGTACGCATCCGGGTGATCGACACCGGCATTGGCATCCCAAAAGAGTTCCACGAGCGGATCTTCGAAAAGTTCTTCCGCGTCAGTGACTCGCGCGTGGAGGCCGAGGAGGGCACCGGCCTGGGCCTGTCCATCACGCGCGAGATCGTCCGCCTGCACGGCGGATCGATCGGTGTGGAAAGCGAGCCGGGTGCAGGAACCACCATCATCGTGGACCTGCCGGTCGCCCGCGAGTCCCAGAAGCCGTCAACGGGGGAGGCGCGCAATGGCGCTGATCGTCGTAGCTGAAGACCAGGCGCACATCCGGCACGTGCTGACGATGTGGATGCGCAAGCACGGGTACGAGGTGCTCGAGGCGCCAACCGGCCGCGCGGCGTATGAGCAGTTGATCCGCGTTTCGGCGGACCTGCTGGTCACAGACGTGAACATGCCGGAGATGGACGGCATCGAGCTGGCAGGCAAGGCCCTGGCTGCGTGTCCGTCGCTGCGCGGTGTGGTAGTGGTGACGTCGCGCTGCGACCAGTCCGACATCGTCGAGCAGCTCCGCGATCCGCGCGTACACGTCTATCCCAAGCCGTTCAGTCCGTCGCAACTGTTGCGCGAGGTGGAAGCGATCCTTGGCACGACGCCCGCCACGGGCGCGCCGTCGGCCGCGATGGGGGGTGCCGCGTCGTGACGCCAGCGACGAACAACTCGCCGCCGACGCCGCAAGCGGAGCTGCGCCCGGAGCAGCTCTTTGAGCGACTCACCGCCGCCGCCGAGGAGAACGAGGCGCTCGGCCGGGAGCTGCTGCGCTGCTACGAGCAGCTCTCGCTGGTCTTTGAGATCACCGAGCACATCGCCACGCTTCAGGATCCGCAGAATATCCAGCAATCGCTGCTGCGTCGGTACGCGACGATGCTGGGCGCCAGCGCTGCACTGCTGGACCACGACGGGCGCTGCGACAGCGTCGAGGGCGTGGACGCGGTCGCACCCCTGGCGCTGGACCCGACGCGCTTGCGTGAGCTGCTTCGCGACGAGATCGCCGCCGTCCGCAGTTCGCGCCGTACCACCGTGCCCACCCTGCCGGCATCCGTTGCGACGGAACTCGACGGGGCGCACGTGCTGCTTGGCGCGCTGCCGCAGTTTCAGTCCGAAACGGGCGTCGTGATCGCCCTGCGCCGATCCAGCGACCCGCCCTTCGACTCCAGCGATCGTCTCGCGGCCGAATCCGTGCTGGGGTACGGCGGTCACATCCTCAGCAACGTGCTGATGGTGCGCCACCTGCAGCAGACGGCGCTCGAGACGGTCCGAGCGCTTGCGAACGCCATTGACGCCAAGGACAACTACACCCACGGCCATTCCGAGCGCGTCGGCTGGCTGGCGCGGATGGTCGGCCAGGCGCTGGGCATGCCCAATCGACAGCTCCAGATCCTTGAATGGGCGGGGCTGCTCCACGACGTCGGCAAGATCGGCGTCCCGGAGCGCATCCTCAACAAGCCCGGTCGGTTGACGACCGAGGAATTCGACGAAATGAAGCGCCACCCGCGCCTCAGCTACGAGGTGCTGAGGCCGGTCGCCAGCCTCGCGCCGGTGCTCGAGGGGGTGCTCTATCACCATGAAAACCACGACGGCAGCGGCTACCCAACCGGACTGGCCGGCGACGCAATTCCGCTCATCGCGCGGGTCATCCACGTGGTGGACATCTTCGACGCGCTCACCAGTTCGCGCTCGTATCGCAAGGGCTTCACGATTGCCAAGGCGTACGAGATTCTCCGAACGGACAGCGGGCGCGTCACCGATCCGCTCGTCACCGACTGTTTTCTGACGGCGTTCGAGCGCTACCGGGCCGAGCGGCCGGCGGATTTCGCCGAGCGCTTCGCGCACATCGCGGCTGAGGCCGATCCCGTCCCCGACGACGAGGAGGCGCGACGTGGGCGCTGAAGCCATCCGAATGCGGCTGATCGTCCGCCTGGTGGCCGCGGCGATACTCCTGATTCTCCTCTGCGCGGTCGTCGCCATGCCGACGCTGGCGGGGCGCGAGGGTGTGCTCTTTGCGCTCGTGCTGGCGCTGGGGGGCACGCTGTGCGTTGCCGTGCACGGCGTCGGCCCGTGGTTCGCCGGCGGCGCGGGGGGCGCCGTGGGCGTCGTCGCGGGCGTCGCGCTGGGCGCGGCTGCCGCGGCCGAAGTGGAGCATCGCGTCGGGTTCCTGCTGATGGGCTCGGCGTTGATGGGAATCCTCGGGGCGCTCGCGGGCGCAGCGCCGATGCCGCTGGCCGCCGGCCCCGCGGCGGTGTCACGCCGTGCGCCGTCGGCGCTGCCGGCGGCGTGCGCCGGACTGTTGCGCGATGGCGAGGAATGGCTTGGCGGGGACGGTGCCGGGGCACATTCGATTGACGCGCGACTGGCGTTCCTGCGTGAGGCCATGAGTCGGCGTCTTGGCGCGACGGACGTTCGCCTCTCCGGAGCATCCGGTTCGGCGCGGGCGGCCGCTGCCGGCCCGGAGCCAGGCGCGTTGTTCCCGATCTATCGCGGCGGCAAGCTCGTTTCAGTGTTGCGCGCTTCCGGAGGCTTGTGTCTGGAGGGTGTCGACGGCCTGCTGCACGAGACGATTCAGGCGATCTGGCTGCGCGCGGAGGATTCCGCCCGGGCGGCCCGCGCGTCCGAAACGGACGCGGTCAGCGGCCTTTTGACGCGAGCTGCGCTGATTCAACGTGCGATTGCGGTTCTTGGCGCGGACGGCGCAGGTCAGGCGGGCGTGTGTGTATGGCGAATACAGGACGCGGCCGAGGCGATGACTCGGGCTGATTGGGAGCAGGTCGATCAACTGATCGCGGCTGCGGGCCAGGCTGCCCGGCGGCGGGCCCGCAGCACGGATCTTCTGGGACGGCTGGACGACTGCCGGCTGGTCGCGGTTCTGCCGCTGGCGGATCGCGGGCTGTCCGGGCGAGTCGCATCGGAAGTCACCGCCGCGATCACGGCTGCTCTCCGGGCGCAGGGCTTTCCCGGCGTGTCCGCGCACGCGGTGGAGCACGGAGGCCCGGGAGTAGTACAGCCGACCGCGCTGGCGCGCATGATCCAGACCGCCGCCCTGCGGCTGTCGGATTTGTCGGTCGGTGAGCGGAAAGCGGCGGGCCACACCTCGCCGGCGGCCCTGGTGATTGCGCGAGGCGCGCCGTGGAGCGCCGGCGCGGGCGAAGCGGAGTGAGCCTGTGAAAGTGGACGTGGAGAAGCACGGCAGCGTCACGGTCCTTGTGCCGCGCGACGCGCTCTCGGCCGCCTGCGTGGCCGACATGGAGCGCGTCATCGACGAGCAGGCGCGCGGCGGCGCGCGGCGGATGGTGCTGGACATGACGCACGTGTCATTCGTGGACAGCGCCGGCATCGAGCTGCTGCTGCGCGTGGCGGATGACCGCCGGCCCGCAGCGACGCGGCCACGGCTGGCGGGCTTGACCGCGACGACCCGCGAGGCGTTCGATCTGACGGACACGCTTCGACGGCTGTACGTGTTTGACACGGTGGAGGCGGCTGTCCGGAGTTATCTCTAGCGGGGAGCGGGGACGATGGCGCTGCGGCGCTCGGAAAAGCTCGGGGACGTGCTGCTCAAGCAGGGCGTCATCACCAGCGACGAGCTGTCGCGCGCGCTCGAGTCGCAGAAGGGCGGCAACAAGCGGCTCGGCGAGGTGCTCGTGCAACTGGGGATGGTCAGCCCCGGCACGCTGGTCCACGCCATCGCCGCTCAGATCGGCGTGAAGGGCTGCGTCCTGCGGCACGGGTTGATTGATCCCATTGCCGTGCGATTGCTGGACCGCGACGAGTGCAAGCGCCTGAAGGTGCTGCCGATGTTCGTCGTCGAGGGGCGTCTGACCGTTGCCATGGCGGAGCCGCAGTCGCTGCCGACGATCGACCGGCTGGCGCAGCTCACCGGCTGCACGATCAACCCGGTGCTGGCCAACGAGAATAACCTGGCGGAATTCCAGGAGCGCTATCTCGGCTCGCAGGTCAACGTGGAGTCCTTTCTCACGTCGCTGGCCGATGCCGACGTCGAGGTGGTCGAGCGCGTCGCCGTTGATGAGGACAGCTCGCCCGAAATCGACCGCATGGTCGAGGGCAGCCCGATCATCAATCTCGTCAATGTGGCGATTCTGACGGCGATTCGCCACAACGCCAGCGACATCCACGTCGAGCCGGACAAGACCAGCACGCGCATCCGCTATCGCGTGGATGGTGTGCTGCAGCAGCTCATGACGCCGCCCGCGGGCATGCACGCCGCCATCGTTTCACGAATCAAGGTGATCGGCAAGATGGACCTCTCCGAGAAGCGGCTGCCGCAGGAGGGGCGCGTGCACGTCTTCGCCGAGGGCCGCGACGTGGACCTGCGCGTCTCCACGATGCCGACGATCCTGGGCGAAAAGGTCGTAATTCGAATTCTGGATCGCTCAAAGCTGAACGTGACGCTTGAGCAGCTCGGCATGGAGGGCGATGAGCTGACCCAGTTCCAGACCATGCTGCGGAAGCCGCACGGGCTGATGCTGGTCACCGGGCCGACCGGCAGCGGCAAGACCACCACGCTCTACTGCGCCATCGACCAGATCAAGGATCGCGGGCGGAACATCCTGACCGTCGAAGACCCGGTGGAGTACCAGCTCGACGGCGTGAACCAGATCCAGATTCACGATCAGATCGGGTTGACGTTCCCGCGCGCGCTGCGATCGATTCTGCGCCAGGATCCGGACGTCATCCTGGTCGGCGAGATCCGCGACTCCGAGACGGCGCGGGTGGCGATTCAGGCCGCTCTCACCGGGCATATGGTGCTCTCGACGCTGCACACGAACACCAGCCCCGGCGCGGTGGCCCGCCTGCTGGACATGGGCGTCGAGCCGTACCTGCTCGCGTCCGCGCTCAACGGCGTGGTCGCGCAACGGCTCGTGCGCAAGAACTGCCCCCATTGCCTCGCGTCGTATTACCCGGCGCCCGCCGCCTTGCGCGACGCGGGTCGTGAGGGTGACGGCCGGCGGATCTACCGCAAGGGGGAGGGCTGCACGAAGTGCCACCAGACCGGCTACGCCGGCCGCGTCGCCGTGTACGAGATCATGACGATGGATGACGCGCTGCGCCGTCTGACCCACACTTCGGCCAGCGAGGACGAACTCAAGACCTACCTGCGGCGAAACGGATGGCGCGACCTGCGCGACAGTGGGCTGCGCATCGCGGACCGCGGGCTGTCCACGCTGGAGGAAGTATTGCGCGTGACGCACGTGGAGACCGAGGCGCGCGTGAGGGCCGAGAGCGTCGAGGCGGCGCCGGTGGGGGGGTGATGCGTGTTGTTTGCCGTGACAGCCATTGACGCCCGCGGCGAACGTCTCAGCGAGTCGTTCGAGGCCGAGGACTTGCAGGCCGCCCAGCGCGAACTGATGTCGCGCGGACTGATGGTGCTGAGCCTGGAGCCAGCGCGCAGCCCGGCCGGCGTGCTGGCGTCCATCCGGGGCGCGCGAAGCGCTGCGCGACCCGGCGCCAAGCTCCGTGAAGTGGCCGTGTTCGCACGGCTGATGTCGATGATGCTGCGGGCCGGCGCGTCCGTGGTGCCGGCGATGAGCGCCATCCGGGAGCAGCCGGGCCGTCCGGCGTTTCTCGCGCTCCTGGCGGACCTCGCCGAGCGCGTCGAGTCCGGCGTGTCGCTGCACGACGCGATGGCTCGCCACGACCACATATTCTCCGGAGCGGTCCGCACGGTCATCGCCGCCGGCGAGGCCACCGGCTCCCTGGCGGAATCCTTCGCCCGGCTGTCGCAGTTGCTGGACGCGCGCATGCGGATCCGTCGCACCGTGGTCGGCGCGCTCGTCTACCCGGCCATGCTGCTGATGATGGCCGTGGGCGTCACGCTGACCATGGCGCTGTTCGTGCTGCCGCGTTTCACAGACCTGTTCAAGATGCTCAACACGCCCACGCCGGCCGTGACGCAGATCATGCTCGACGCGGGCACGCTGCTGCGCGAGCAATGGGTGTGGGTGGTCGGCGGCCCGGTCGCTGCCGGCGCCGCGCTGTGGGCCTGGCTGCGAAGCCGGTCCGGTCGCGAGTTGGTCAGCAACCTGGTCCTGCACGTGCCGGTGCTGGGACGAGCGGTCAGCGGCGTGCTGCTGGCAGGCCTGTTGAATATCTGGGCGGCGCTGCTGCGCAGTCGCGTGCCATTGCTCGAAACCGTTCGCGAGGCGCGCGAGGCCGTGGCGCATCCGCGCTTCCGGGCCCTCGTCTCCGACGTGGAAACGGCCATCACCGAGGGCCGCACCCTGAGTGGTGTGCTCAAGCAGTCGCGGCTGGTGCCGCCGACGATCGTGGCCACGCTCCAGACCGGCGAGGAGAGCGGCCGGCTGGGTGAGTCCATGGAGTTCGTCGCCGCCTGGCTCGAGGAGGAGAACGACGCGCTGATTCGATCGCTCACCCGAGCGCTCGAGCCCGCCATCCTGATTTTCATGGGATTGCTTGTAGGCGGCGTGGCCATCGGGTTGTTTCTGCCGCTGTTCGACATCGCAACCGCCGCCGGCTGACGCAGCCGGTCGAGGGAGGATACGTGTTTCCGAGGCTGTACTCGACGATTGCGATCGACGCCGGTCCCGTCAGCGTCGCCATGTGCCAGTTGCAGCGCGGCCGTGGCGGGGTGTGCGTGCATCGCCGCGCGGTCATGGAGGATCCGCTGCGCTGCATCGGCGACGAGCTGCAGGCGGCTGAGGCGCGCACGCAGCGGACCCTGCGATTGATCGAGCAGGGCGGCTTTCGCGGCGCGGATGCGTCCGTGGCGCTCAAGCCGCCGGATGTGGCGTTCTTCCCGGCGCGCCTGCCCGATTCCGTCACCTCCGCCTCGCGCAGTCAGTGCCTGACCGTCCTGCGGTTCGAGGCCGCTCGCCAGGCGCAATGCCCGCCCGACGCGCTGGAGGTCGACTTCTGGCCTTTGCCGCCCGGCAATCGAATGGGAAACAACGTCTTGATCGTCAGCGTGCAGCAGAGCGTCGTTGAGCGCTGGACGAACTTCTGCGCCGAGATCGGCCTGCGCCTGACGCGCGTGGACGTTGCTCCGTGCGCATTCACGCGCCTCATGCGCCGCCGCGCCGTTGAAGGCGGCACGGAGGATCGGGCGCTGTGGGGAATCCTGGACATGGGCCACGCGCACGCGACCCTCACGATCGGGATGGGGGTGACGGCGGTGTATGTGCGACCGATCAGCGTTACCGGTGCGACGTACACGCAGGCGATCTGCGGGGCGCTGTCGATCGACTTTCCGACCGCCGAGATGCTCAAGCGTCGATATGCGCCGCGCCCCGCGGCCGTCGCTGTGCCGGCTTCCGGGACGCCACCCGGGGAAACTCCGCGCGGACAGCGCTGGACCGACGCCATGGCGGAGCTGACAGCGGCGCTCGAACCCGTGTTGCGCACCCGGCACAGAGCGCTGGCCGCGGAAGTGGAGCGGGCGTTCTCCTATGTCATGGAGAGCTATCCCGATGCGCCGCCCGGGGCACTGTATCTGTGCGGAGGCGGCGGCAGGCTGGCCGGGCTCGGCGAAGCGCTGACCGATGCTCTGGGTGTGGAAGCGACACTGCTGGATCCGGCACTGGCGGGCGTGCGGAGTGATTCCGGAGCGCTCGCGGGCATCGCGACCTGCGTCGGCCTGGCGCTGGGGGATTTTGAATGACCGCACTGGTCGGGCGATTGCTGGGGCGCCCCGAGGGAGTGACGCCGCTGCGCGTGCCGCGGGTGAACCTGTTATCCGAGCCGGTGCGCGCTGCATTGCGCACGCGGGCGCGGGCCCGGCGCTGGGTCACCGTCTGCGCGGCGACGGTGGCGTTGCTATCGGCGGCCTGGACGTGGCTCCAGCGCGATGAACAGGAACGAAGCGGGCTGCTTGCGATGATCGAGCGCGGTCGAGGGCGCGTGGTCGAAGAGGCGAAGCGCGGCGCGGAGGTGTCGCGGCAGGTCGCGGCCGTCAGCGCCCGCGCGGCGACGTTGTCCGGTCTCGGTCGTGCCCACAGCGCCAGTGCCGCCATCGCACCACTGGCAACGCACGTGCCGCCCGAGAGCGTGTTGACCAGCATTCGCTTCGAGGTGCGACGCGCAAGCCCGGGCGCCGCTGCGCGCCCGGCCGAGGCCCCGCCTCGACGCGCCGCCGCCGCCCGCAACCCCCCGAGTGCCGCGCCCCCGCCGCCCGCACCGCCAATGGAGCTGCGCGCCGCAGGAACGTGCCGGGACTCGGTGGCCTTATCGCGGTTCGTGCGGGCGCTCCAGGAAAGCGGCGCTTATCGCACGGTGGAACTCACCCGCTCCTCGTCGGCCATGATGGGTGAGCAGCGCTGGATCACGTTTGAGCTGGTGTGCGGGAGATGATGATGATCCTGGTCCGCAAGCCGCTCATCCTGCTCGTCGACGCGCTCGGAGCGCTCGTGCTGCTGGCCATCCTGGCGGCGGGGGTGCACAGCGTGATCCTGCCGGGTTGGGCGGCTCGCGGCTCCGTCGCGACCCTGCGCGACGAACTGAACTACACCCACCGCGAGCTGGCCGGACACGAAGCGGCCGCATCGGCGGGTCGGTCCGCGATCGAGCAGGCCGGGCGCCGCATGACGGAACTGTCAGCGCAGCCCCTGGCCGGCGCGGGGCGGGTGCTTGAGCGGCTGGCGGATGTCTGCCGCGCCGAGGGCGTCACGCTTTCATCGCTCGATCCGCTCGAAGCCACGGCAAGTGCCGGGGTTCGCGTGTCGCGCTACCAGATGGCGCTCAGCGGCGCGTTTCCGCGGGTGTTCGAGATCATCCGGCACACCGAAGGCTGGTCCGATTTCGTCAGCTACGAGTCGCTGGAGCTCCTGGCCCCGGCCGCCGGCGCAGACGGTCCGTGCGAGGTTCGCGCGGTTCTGGCAGTCAGCTACCTGACGGAAGAGGCCCCCGCGGCAGGGGGGGCGCGATGAAGATCAACCGTCGCGAGCGCATCGCGTTGAGCGTGTTCCTGCTGGCGCTGCTGGCGCTCTGCGTCGATCAATTCCTCCTTTCCGATCAGCCGCAAACGGCGGCGGCCGCGTCCGCTGTCGGCTCGGCCCCGCAGCGCCGTTCGACGCCGGCAGTTTTGCCGGAAATCGTCGTGGCACCGAGGGCGGACGCGCCGTCCGGGCTGGATTCGGTGCCGGATGTCTGCGATTGGCGTCGAATTGCGCCGATTGTCGCGCCAGCGGCCGCAGCTTCTGTTGCGGCCGAAGCGGCGGCGGTCGTCACGGCGGTCGCCGAGTTTACCGGGCGACACAAGCTGGGCGGGGTGGTTCTGGGACCGCGGCCGGCGGCGATTGTCAGCGGGCGCGTGATTCGCGTCGGCCAGTCGCTGGAAGGCGTGCCGCTGATCGAGGTTCGCAGGGATTCCGCGGTGTTTCTAGCGGACGGGCAGCGGGTGGAACTGCGGCTGGAGCGTCCGCAAGCCCCGTGACGCCCGGCGGGTTTTTTTTCACAAAGGCCGGCGCACGGTGCGTCGATGACAGCAGTGCCGCACGACGCCGTCGAGATCGACCGGCGTCCGTCAGCGGCGGGGGTGATTTGCAGAATTCGTGTGTCGCACCCCTGGCGGTGTGACGTGGAGGTCAGAGATGCGTGCGGCAAAGCGAAGCGGTTTCAGTCTGGTCGAATTGATCGTCGTGGTCGTGATCATCGGCATCCTGGCGGCCATCGCCATTCCGCGCTTCAGCCGCGGTGCGACGGGCGCGGGCGCGTCGGGCGTCGGCGGCAACCTGCAGGTGCTGCGGAACGCGATTGAGCTGTACTACTACGAGCACGGCGAGTACCCCGGCAAGAACGCCGCGGGTGCGGCGGCCGCGGGCAGCGAGGCCGCGTTCATCGCCCAGTTGACCAAGTACAGCGACGCCAACGGCGGCGTGTCCGACACCCCCACCGGCGAGTTCAAGTTCGGTCCGTATCTGCGTAAGGGCATTCCGCCCTGCCCGGTCGCGCCGCGGGCCGGGAAGAGCGGCATTTCCATGATCAACACGGGCACCCCGGCCTACACGGCTGGCGCGGCGGATGCCGGCTGGGTCTTCAACTACGAGACCGGCGACATCTGTGTGAACTCGAACGACACGGACGCTGACGGCAAGTCATACGACACGTATTAGCCGGGCGCGTCCGCCGGTCGAACGGCGGATCGGATCTAGGGGGTTGGGCGCGCCCAGTCGTCCTTGGTGGCGGCTGGGCGTGTTTTATTTTTACCCCGCAGGAGCGAGCCACACGTGCCGCCCGCTCGGATCATCAGGGCACGCGGCGGGAATCGCCGATCGGCGATGACGCTGCTTGAGCTGGTCGTGGTGATCGCCACGATCGGTGTGCTTGCCGCGATCGCCGTGCCGCGCGCCAGCCGGGCGTTCCAGGGCGCGGGACATGCCGCCGTCATGCGCGACTGGTCCACGCTGCAACGACAGATCGACCTGTATGCACTCGAGCACATGGGCGCCTATCCGGCGCAGCGCGGCTCGGGGCAGGCCGAGGAGCTGACGGAAGTGGCGTTCCTGCAGCAGTTGCTTCAGGCGACGACACCGGCTGGAGAGTCCAGCGACAAGCCCAAGGATGGCTATTTCCTTGGGCCGTATCTGGTCGCAGGAATGCCCGCGCTGAAGGCCGGGCGGCATGCCGGGCGTGCCGGCGTGTTCGTGATTCAGGATACGTCCGCCCCGCGATACATGTCGGAGGAGCCGGTGGGGTGGGTGTATCAGCCGCGCACGGGCGAAATCGTGCCGAATATCCCGCTCACCGAGGGCGCCAGCGGAGCGCTGACGATTGACATCTCGGCGCCGGAGGCCCTCGGCGCCCGGCCCGGCGCGGGCGGAGTAAGGCCGCTCGATGTCGGGGCCGGCGATCTCGGCAAGGTGGAGTAACCCGATGCCTGGAGTGCTCCGCCGAGGGTCAGGCACGTCGCGCCGCGGCTTCACCCTGATCGAGCTGCTGATCGTCGTGGCGATCGTCGGCGTGCTGGCCACGGCGGCCACGCTGCGATTCGCATCCGCGGCGGACCATCGGCGACTGGATTCCGCGTCCGAGCGGGTTCTCCGAGATCTGAGCTTCGCCCGCCGCGCGGCCTGCGCGCAGAGTAGCAGTGTTCTGATCACGTTCGACCCATCGAACGCGCGCTATCAGCTCAGCGGCGTGGCCGGTTTGGAGAGCCGAGCGGGGGCGTACATCGTGCGGCTTGGCGCCGATCCCTACGGGGTGGAGATCGTCAGCGCAGCGTTTAAGGGCGGACCGTCGTTGGAGTACTCCGGTTTCGGCGTTCCGTCCGGCAGCGGCACCGTCGTCCTGCGACGAAACGGGCGTCAGGCCACAGTGCGCGTCGACGATCACACGGGGATGGCGGGGATTGTTCCGTAGCGCGGCCCCAGGGAGCGACAGCATGAATGTTCGCCGACCCATGCCGAGCGCATCGCCGGGCTTCACGCTTGTGGAGCTTGTGCTGTCGGTCGGAATCACTGCCGCCCTCACGGCCGGGCTGGCGTCCGCCGTGCTGCTGAGCGCCTATTCACTGCCTTCTCGGCGCAGCGATAGTCGCGACACCATCCGCGCCAACGCTTCGGTCCAGCAGCTTGCCGCGGACCTGTCCTCCGCCCGCACAATTTCCGTGCGCGATGGTGTCGAAGTGGAGTTCGAGGTGGCCGACCGCGACGAAGACGGCTCCGCCGACCTGCTGCGGTATGCCTGGGGCGGGGCCGGCACCGCGCTGATGTATCAGCGGAACGCCGGCACGAGCATGCCGCTGGTCGACGACGTCGCGGAATTCTCCATCAGTACGATCACCCGCAACGTTGAGGAATCCAAGACGACCACCGGCAGCACCCCAAGCGGTGAGCTGCTGCTGGCTTCCTTCACGGGCTGGGCCGGAATCCTTGCGACTTCGCAGAATTTTACGCTGACGCATCGCGACTGGGCCGCCCAGTCATTTTCGATGACCTGGCCGGAAGGCTCTACCGACCGGCAGATCACGCGCGCGCGCTGCCGGCTGCGCGCGGCCTCGCGTCCGGATGCCATGGTGCTTGGGTTGATCTACGCCCCGCAGCCGGCGGGATCGTCGGTCCCGCGTTCGGCGATCGGCTCACCCGCGATCATTCCGTCTTCTCTCCTGACGCCTTCGTACCAGTGGACGGACCTTGCCTTTCAGGACGTCGTGGTGCCATCCGGGCACTCAGTCCTGGCGCTGGTGGTGCGCGGCTCCGTGTCCGGCGCGGGCACGATGGAGCGCTACTACGACCTCCTGGCCGGCAGCAATCAGACGTTCGGCCTGTGGAGCACGGACGGTGGTACGAACTGGAATCCTTCGCTGCTCGGGCAGCATTCCTACGACCACCCGTTCTACGTGTACGGCCGATGCACGCTCCAGGGATCTCAGACCACCGTGATGCAGCGCGCATTGGTCGTCGAGGCCGTCATTACGATCCGCCTCACGAGCCAGTCCCGCGCACTCGCGACCCGCGTGGCCCTGATCAACAAGCCGGAGGTCACGCCATGACGCCGGTGACACCACACCACGCCCGCGCTGCCGCGACCCGCCGCGCGGTCACGCTGGTCGAGGCCATGATCTGCATCGTGCTGGTCGGCGTGGTGCTGGCTGCTTCCATTCACACCGTCGGCGCAGCACGAATGACGGAAGCGCGGCTCGCCGATCGAGTCACTGCCACCACGCTCGCCGACGAGCTGCTGTCCGAGATCTGCACGCGGCTCTACCGCGAGCCGGACACGTCCACGGGCCTGCTCGGTCCGGACGCGGGCGAGCTGCTGCGGACGCAGTTCGACGACGTGGACGATTATCACGGTTTCGGCGAGGCGCCGCCGACCGACGCGCTGCTCGCACCGATTCTGGCCCTGTCCGGATGGCGGCGCTCGGTGACGGTTGAATGGGTCATGCCGGATGCCGCCCTGACGCCAAGCGTGGGCGAGACCTACGCCAAGCTCATCCGCGTCCGGATTCAGGACAGCCGCGGGCTGCCGCTGGTGGAGCGCGTGGCGCTGGTGACAAACAACGCGCTCAATCGGGCGGGCCGGGATCTTTCGGTCGTGCGAATCGCGCCGGAGTCCGGCTCGCCCTCGATTCCGGAGGCCGGCGGCGGAATCAATATCGACCTGGGCGGCATCGAAATCCGGCTGGGCGGAGGAAAGTAAATGCCAAGGCGTCTCCGCCGCGCGGCGATGTATGTGCTCGTGCTGGGCGCCGCCACGATCGTGATGATCGTTGGAATGAGCGGCCTGCTGGCGGCGCGCATCGGCGGGCGCGAGGCCGTGCTGGTGTCGGACTTCGCAGCCGCACGGGCGAACGCTTATGCGGCGATGCAGGTCGGACTGCTGATCATCGAGCAGCACAGCGAGTGGCGCGGCAATTTCAGCACGGGCCAGTTTTTCTCCCCGACGCCCATCGGCGACGGAACGATGGCACTGACCGGCATCGACCCGCGCGATGGCGACATCGCAAACAGCGACGGTGATCCGCTGTTGCTGACCGCCAGCGGCGCGGTGCGCGACGCGCGCTACCATCTGCAAGTGCTGCTGTCGCCCACCTCAGACCCGATCGAGGTGCTGCGCACGGCAGTTCACTGCGGCAACAAGCTCACCATCAACTCCGGCGTCGCGCTGCGGGTGAACGGCGCCCCGGCCTCCACGAACAATGAAGCGGCGCTGAGCGGCAACATCGCGGGCGACCTCCACGCCGCCAGCCGTTCCGGCTCCGGCAACGTGAGCGGAACGACCACGATACCCGCCCCGGAAAAGCCCGTTCCGGGCGCCAACGTGATCGCCACCTACGCCTCGCGCGCCACCGCGATTCCGGCCGCAACCAAGCTGGACAAGGTCGTCCTTGGCCCTGGCATCAACCCGTTCGGCATCCCCAACCCGAACGGTCTGTATGTCATCAGCACCGGCGGCGCCAGCATCGAAATCTCGAATACGCGGGTCTTCGGCACGCTGGTCATCAACGCCGGCGGCGGCACCGTCTACATCCGCGAAACCGGCCTCTTCGAGGCGGCCGGGAGCAGCCGCCCGGCGCTGCTGATCAATGGGCATCTGGAGATCGTGACGGATCCTGACCAGGCCGGGTTGGTGGAGGCCGCGCTGGACACCAACTTCAACCCGCCGGGAGCGCCGTACGCCGGGGTCAGCGACTCGGACAAGGAGGACTTCTACACCTCCGCCCTGCGCGGCCTGATCCACGTGACGGGCAACGTGCGAATCTCGGGACCAATTGCGATTCGCGGTGTGCTGCTGGCCGGAGGGGAAGTGCGGGTCGAGGCCGACGTGACCATCGACCATGACTCGAAACTAGTCGATTCGCCGCCCGAAGGGTACGACACGCCCGGACCGCTCAGCGTGACCTCCGGCGCATGGCGGCAGGTGGTGGATTAGGGCGGCGTCCCTTCGCCCGCGTCGGTCCGTGATTGGCGGACGGTCCAGTTCAAATTTCGGCCCGGATGATGACCAGTTGCACCTCCCCGGCTGCATCCCGAATCTCTGCGGAAGGTTTCATCGACCGAAATTCCGTCGGCGGCACAATGAAGATCGCCCGCTGCGATTGCGCATCTTCCCGCATTGCAGAGAGGTAGTGCGTTCCGCCGAGTCGCGGGTCGTGCGGGGCCGGGGGGTACAGGAAGTACACGTTCCCGAATCGGAAGCAATAGTCCCAGACGCCGATTTCCTGGACGTCGACGCGCCCCGCGATGCGCTCGGCCTGCCAGCGGTGCGGGTCGTAGTTCATGGCGACCAGCATCACGACGTACGGCATGTTGACCAGCTTCTCATCCGCGGTCACGAACACCGCATCTGCCGTGTTCAGCTCATCTCCTAGTACGCGGCACGCCTCCACCAGCGCGACGTGATACGTCCTTTGGATTTTGTCACGCCGGTCAAAATCGCCGTAGAACCACCAGCCCCAAATCCCCGCCTCCAGCAGCACCCAGGCCGCCAGCAGCTCCACGTAGATGCGCCGTCGCGACCACCACCACGCCGCCCAGCGCGCCGCTCCGAACGCCGCCAGCAGCACCAGCGGCACGATCCCGGGAAAGCTCCGCAGCGCACTGGGGCCGTCGTTGGCGTTGAGGATGTCCGAGATCGGATACAGAACCAGCCCGACCAGCAGCGCCCGCGCCGTCGACGAGGACCGCCAACCCGCCACCGCCGTACCCGCTCCAACGATCAGCAGCAGCGCGAAGTACCACGGAATCTGCCCGCCGATCGCGGGAGCGATCGTGGCGAAATTGTCGCCGCGCGTCAGCAGGAATGCCGGGTCAAAGTGCTCGAAGTATCGCACGGCGACCAGCCCAACGCATTGAGCCACGGATTCACGGGTGCCCCAGACCCATGTCGTATTGCCGCGTTTGTTGATCGCCTGCCCGTCGGTGACGTGAGTCCACACCAGCGGCCCGAACGTGACCGCCAACCCCAGCGCAAGTCCCGCCAGGCGACGCAAACCGGCGCTGGTTCGCATCAATCGCCACCATTCCGGCAGCGACACACACGCAATCGCGAGCAACAGCACCGGCACGAACAGCCGAATCGCTGGGTAGCCGTAACACACCAGCCCCACCATCAGGCCCGCGATCACGCTTCGCCAAAGCGGTGGCGCGCCCACGGTCATGGTTGTGCCCCGCAGGATCGGCATTCCTGCCCAGCCGCAGACCCATATGGCGGTGCAGACCGCCAGCGGGCAGAGGGAGGCCTCGTGTCCCCAGCGGGTGTGCTGTACGTGCCACGGCGCAATCGCCATCAGCAGCGCCCCGATCAGGCCGGCTGTCGGTGACACCGCCCGTCGCAGGATCAGAAAGGTGAGCAGCACGGACAGCACGCCGGCGGCCGCGGCCGGGGCGCGCATGGTGAATACGTTCAGCCCGCCGATGAGCTGAAACGGCATCATCCAGTACACAAACAGCGTGGATCGGTTTTCTCCCAGCGCCCGGGTATAGAAGATCGGCGTGTGTGCACCGGCCTGGTCCATCCCGGTGTTCAGGATGCACCAGGCGTTCCAGGCGTTCGCGGCCTCGTCCTGGTGGATTCCCGGTGGTGCGCTGCCCGGCGGCAGCAGCCGCAGTGCCGCCGACAGCGCCAGAATGCCGACCAGCAGCCAGCGCACGCGACGGTGATTCGCGGCAGGGGGCTGCGGTGTCGGTGTGTGTGACATCGGCGGGAATGTTGAGCAAAGCGGCGCGCCGCGGCAAGGGGTGAGTTTACGAGAGCTTTTCGCGCGACTATGATTCCGCGTCCTCCCACGCCGGCAGAGGAGTTGTGGGAGCGTGGCATCAGCAGGAATCCGCCCATGGTGATCGCAGATCCGAAAGGCGCACTCGCCGATCTGACCGCCCGCATCCACGCGATGCGGGACTCTCTTTGACATTCCCTCCAAGTCCTCCCGTATCACTGAGTTGGAATCGAAGATGGCGGAACCCGGTTTCTGGGATAACCCGGAAGCGGCGCAGGCCGTCATTGCGGAGATGAAGGGACTGCGCGCAAAGGTCGATCCGGTCGTGGACCTGACGCGTCGTGTGGATGATGCCGCCGTGCTGCTGGAGTTGTCGGCCGAGGATTCGAGCGGGGAGAGCGCCGCCGAGTTGGATCGTGAGCTGGGGACGCTGGCATCGCGTACCGAGCAAGTGGAACTGCTGACGCTGCTCAGCGGGGAAAACGACGCTCGCAACTGCTTCCTCTCGATCAACGCGGGCGCCGGCGGCGTGGAGTCGGCGGACTTCGCCGAGATGCTGTTGCGCATGTACCTGATGTACTTCGAGCGCGCCGGCTTCACGGCGTTTGAGCTGGATCGTCGCGACGGCGATGAGGCCGGGATTCAATCAGTGACGCTGCTGGTGCAGGGTCCATATGCCTACGGCTACCTCTCGTGCGAGGTAGGCGTGCATCGCCTCGTGCGGATCAGCCCGTTCAACGCCCAGGGCAAGCGGCAGACCAGCTTCGCCGGGGTGGACTGCCTGGCGGAGATCCCCGACCAGGAAGTGGACATTAAGGAAGTGGACCTGGAGTTCGAGTACTTCCGTCGCGCCAGCGGCGCCGGCGGCCAGAACGTGAACAAGGTCGCCACCGCGGTGCGTGTGAAGCACCTTCCGACCGGGATCGTGGTCGAATGTGTGAACGAGCGGAGCCAGGCGCAGAACAAGCGGTTGGCGCTGAGCATGCTGCAATCGCGGCTTGAAAAGATTGAGGAAGCCAAGCGCGATGAGGAAACCGCCAAAAAATACAGCGAGAAGGGCGACATCGCCTGGGGCAACCAGATCCGCAATTACGTTCTGCACGGATCAACAATCCATGTGAAGGATCTGCGCACCGGGCTGGCGGTGGGGGACACGCAGCGCGTCCTCAACGGCGACCTACAGCCCTTTATCGACGCCTGCCTTCGCTTGCGCCTCCGCGGCGGAAAATGATTGATCATCCCAACCGCTCAGGTATTCGGCCAGGCACGTGAATACCTGATTCGATGGCGGGATGCTGTCTCACGGCGCGTCCGCGAGATCGCGCCGCTTGAACACCAGGATGTTGTGGCGCACGATGTCATCGACCTGCACGTAGTTCGCTTCCATCCACGGGCCGATCGTCACTTCGCTGGTCGGCTTGTCGGGCCGTCGCCCCATGATCCACTCGTAGTCCAGCGCCTCCATGACGATCAGCACCGGCTTGCTTGCCTGTAGCGTGCGCTCCAGCTCGTCGAGAACGAATCGCGCGCCCGGCCCGACCTGCCCGACCTTCTCCGTCGTGGTGAACCGGCATACGTTGACGCGCTTGGCGTGCAGGTAGACCCCCGGCATGTATCCCCAGCACTGGATGCGATCCTCGGGACGCGAATGGCGTTTCACGGATTCGCCGACTTCCTCCCACCAGCGCGGCTGGCCTAACACCACCCGTGGAACCCAGACCGACGCTAACGACTGCCATTGCCGCGTGACGGCTTCGGCGGCGAACCAGCCCATGACGACGAACGTCGCCACCACCCAGGCGCGCTGCTGCATTCGCCGCAGCAGCCGCTGCTCCGTCGTCAGCATGCTGAGCAGGTGCCCGCCCAGCATGATCACCGGCGCGAACGTCGGCACCAGGTAATGTCGGAAGGCGTGCGGGCTGAGCAGCGCGCCATACACGGCCAATCCCCACCAGATCACGGTGAATACCGCGTACCGCGGGCACACCGGTCCCAGCCGCCGCACCTGCGCATCCAGCTCGCGCGGCCGCAGCGTCGGCCGCAGCCGCCAAAGCGCCGCGTGGATCAGTGCCCCGACCGCCAGCAGGTAGGGCAGCGTCATCACCAGGATGTTGTCGTTCCAGAGCAGGAACCACGACTTGTAGCTATACGGGAAGCGGCTGTGCCCCGCGGCGAAATAGGAGCGATTGAACGTGAATGTTGCGAAAATCGCGTCATTCAGCGCCCCCTGGTATGCCAACACGCCCGCCGCGAGCGTGAGCACCAGGGCCACGCCCGCGACCAGCAGGCCGGCCCGCCGAACTGCCGCGGTGAGCGAGATGTCGCGAAACAGCGCGCAGAGCACCAGATGAGCGCACATGGCCGCACAGGCCGCCAGGCCGACCTGCTTGAACAGAAACGCGCACCCTGCGCAAGCACCGGCCGCCAGCCAGCACCAGAGCCGATCCCGCGCCCAGCCGCGCATGTAGAGCGCCACGGCGGTCAGTTCGAACGCGACGAGAAACGTCTCGGTGCGATTGGTGCCGCCGGTGTAGTAGCCGTGCATCAGGTAGAAGGAGAGCAGCACGGTGCACAGTGCGGCGGCGGTACGGAAGTAGATGGAAGCGCAGGCGATGAAGAAGCTGACGAAGCTGATCGCCAGTGCCAGCGAGCAGGCCGCCACCACGCCGGCGTAGGACCCGCCGCCGGCGAACATCGCCAGCGCGTTGATCCAGTAAATGCCCGGAGGCTTGTTATCCCAGACGTCGAGGTAGACGGTCGCGCCGTCAGCGATGCGCCAGCCGTAGTAGGCGAACATCTGGTCGTCCACCACGTCATCGCGCAGCACGGCGATGTACTGGCAGAGCACGATCAGCGGGATGATGACCGCCGCCGTCACGCCGGCCAGCATCCGCCAACTCGTCTCGCGCGCGTCGATCAGCACCGCGTCCACCGCGGCATAGCTGATGGCCCGGGACTCGTCGCGGCGGTCGTCGCTCAAGCAGGTTCCCCGCGGGGGCGCAATTCCGCGGCAGCGCCGCGGCGCGGCTAGCGCTGCGGCTCCGCGGCGCGCAGGCGGGCGTCCACGTCGTCCCAGTTCACGACGTTCATGAACGCGCGGACGTAGTCGCTGCGACGATTCTGATACTTGAGGTAATAGGCGTGCTCCCACACGTCGCAGCCCAGCAGCGGCACCACCCATACCGAGCTGTTCTGCTGTTTCTCCACCTGCAGCACGACCAGCCGTCGCGCGACCGTCTCGTAGCCGAGAATCGCCCAGCCGCTGCCCTGCACCTGCGCGGCTGCCGCCTGGAACTGCCCGGCGAACGCCTCGTAGGAGCCGAAATCGCGCTGGACCAATCGGCCGATCGCGGTATTCGCGTCCGGCGGTCCGCCACCGTTCCGGCGCATGTTGCTCCAGTACATCGTGTGCAGCAGGTGGCCGGAGAGATTGAACTGAAGCGCGTCCGTGGCGGCCCGCACCTGGCGGATGGTGTCGCCTCCCGCCTCGCGGATGCGGGCCAGCTCGGCCAGCGCCGCGTTTGCCCCGTTCACGTATCCGAGGTGATGGACGTCGTGGTGCAGCTTGACCGTCTGCGCATCAAGGTAGGGTTCGAGGTCGGCGTAGTCGTAGGGCAGCGGCGGCAGCGCGTACATCCCGTCGGGCGAGACAGCGCCGGCGTTGACCGCGACGACCGCCGCCGGGGCGGCCTGCGTGACTGTCGGAGAGGCCGGAGACGTTGCCGGTGTCTCCTGCGCAGCCGCGAGGGTGGGAATCGCGATCCAGCCGCCGACAACCGCTGCACCGGCCAGCAGCGCACGGCGCGTCAGCGGGTCTTCCGTCGTTATGTGTAACGTGGCGTCCGCCGCCGTATGCGCTGGCGGCCCATTGGGGTCAATCGGCATGTTCGGCATCGCCGCTCACTTTCTACTCGCGTCAGCCGCCGCCGGCGCACCCGGGCGCGGTCGCCGGGGTGCTGCAATCGCGCGGGGCAGGGATCAGGCAGATGAACTCCAGCGGCTCCGGGCCGGTGTTCATGAACTGGTGCATTTCATTGGGTGGCACCCATATCACATCGCCGGCGCGACACGGGCGATCGCCGGCCTCGCTGCGCGCGGTGCCGCTGCCGCGCAGGATCAGGATCTCGTGCTCGTAGTCGTGCTGGTGGTGCGGCGTGAAACCGCCGGGCGCCACTTCGAAGTGGCGCATGTGAAACACCGTCGCGCCGTCCGCCGGCCCGACCAGCATGCGCATTCGGGCGCCGCTCGCGCCGGGCATTTGGACCGGATGCTGGGGATGATCCTGGAGCGAGGCGACGCGCATGATCGAGTTCCACCGTATGCGATTCAGTTACTGACGATCCATGCGTCCGAAGCGCGGGTGTAGCTCACCAACTCCTCGGGTTTGAAGAAGAGTTCCAGTTCAAACTTGGCCGTTTCCGGGCCGTCGCTGGCGTGCACGAGGTTGAACTGCTTGTCGATGCCGAAATCGCCGCGAATCGTGCCCGGCGCGGCCTGACGTCCGTCGGTCGCTCCAAGCATCGTTCGAACGACCGTGATCGCCTGTGGCCCCTCGATCGCTGCAACCACGACCGGCCCGCTGGTCATGAATCCCACCAGCGACTTGTAGAACGGGCGGTCCTTGTGCACCTCGTAGTGGCGGGCCACAATCGCATCGGGGGTCTTCTGCAAGCGCATGCCGATGATCCGCAGCCCCTTATCCTCAAACCGCGCCAGCAGGCGGCCGATCAATCCGCGCTGCACGGCGTCAGGCTTCACAATGATGAGCGTACGTTCCATCTCTGATTCGACTCCTGCGTTTCTTCATGCACTTTGGCCGCGGCTCAGCCGCGCCGGCGCCACCGCCGCGCCGGTCCCAAACCGGTCCAATCGTTGGCAGGGATCTTACCGCCGCGACCGCGGCGCGAACACTCCGCCTGGCACGCGGTCCCAGTCGCGTTCCGCGGCCGATTCACGGTCGATCGCGGGGGCAGCTATGCTCGGGCGCAGTGACAACGCCCGTTCTTCAACACTCCGATCCGATTCGCAACGCTGGCGCGTCGCGCCTGCTCGCGCTGGACGCCTTCCGCGGGTTCGACATGCTGGCCATGCTGCTGGTCGCGACCGCCTTCGATCCCAACTTTTACCCCGAACAGTTGCGTCATCGCGGGTGGAATGACGGGGCCCACGGAGCGACGTTCTGCGACCTGATCTTTCCGTGGTTTCTATTCATCGTCGGCGTCGCGATCCCGTTTTCGATGGAAGCCGGTCGTGGGCGGTCGCTGTCCATGACATGGAGATTGTTGTCCGCGGCGCGGCGCGGGTTGATGTTGTACCTGCTGGGATGCCTGATCCACGCCGCCCGTACCGGCATCGTTACGGTGCTGACGTGGGACATTCTTCAACACATCGGCGCTGCTTATCTGATTGCGGTAGCGGTCTATCACCTCCCGCTGAGCGGGCGGCTCGGTTACGTCGCGGTCGTGCTCCTGGCGAAGTACGCGCTGCTGCGATTCATTCCATACCCCGGCGCCGGAGAGGTGCTCTGGACGCGGGAGGAGAACTTGCAGTGCTGGCTCACGGCCAACGTGCTGGGCTGGTTCGGGGCGTTGCAGAACGTGCTGCCCGGATCGACGGTGGTGGTCATGGGATTGATGGCCGGATCGTGGCTGCGCACGCGCGCAAGCCAGCCATACGCGGCCATCGGCGGCCTGTTGATCGGCGGCGCGGCGCTGGTCGGGTTATCGTGGGTCTGGCAGGTCGATTTTCCCTACAGCAAGGACTACTTCACGTCCTCGTATGCCCTGCTCGGCGCGGGTTCAGGGTGCGTGCTGCTGGCGTGGTTCTACTGGTGCTGCGACGTGCGGCGACTGACACGTGCCGCCGTCTTCGTGATCCCCGGGCGAAACGCGATCGCCATGTACGTCGCGATGTCCGTGTTGTCACCGATGGTGTTGCACCGATGGCGGCTCGCGGGAGACCCGCGCACGCTGGCGCAGGCGCTCACGGATTTCCTGTCCGCTTCATTCGGCGGAATGGCCGGGGCGTGGCTATATACGGCTGCGTACGTTGGCGCCGGCTGGCTGCTGACCTGCTGGCTGCACCGCCGTGGGGCGTATCTGAAGGTGTGATCCGGGCGGGGCTACTGTCGCCCCTGAAACGCGGCTTCCAGCATCGACCGGTTGGCATGCTCGATCTGGCCGCCCGGCGGCAGCCCGCGGGCAAGCCGCGTCACGGTCACGCCGCTGTCCGCCAGCGCGCCGATCAAGCACAGCGCCGTGGCGTCGCCCTCGAGTGTCGGGTTCGTCGCCAGCACCACCTCGCGCACACCGCCGTCAGAAATGCGCTTTCGGAGCGATTCGATCGTCAAATGTCGCGGTTCGACGCCATCGAGCGCCGAAACGCGCCCCATCAGCACGTGGTAGACGCCGGAATTCAGCCCGCCCGCCTCAAACGCCAGCAGATCCTTGGGCTGCTCGACAACCACGATCAGCCCCGCGTCGCGACGCGGATCGCGACAGATGTCACACAATTCGTCTTCTGCGAGGTTGAAGCAGCGCGAGCAGGGGCGGACACGCTCCTTGATGTCGATGATCGTCCGCGCCAAGCCGACGGCTTCCTCCGTCGGCTGCTTCAGGAGATGAAACGCGATGCGCTCTGCCGAGCGCGCGCCCACGCCGGGGAGCTTGCGCAATTCGTCAATTAATCGCTGGAGCGGGCCGCTCAGCCGCGGTTCAGACATGCGTGTTCCGGCTACTTCGGGAGACCGCCGAGCAGATCGCCCATTCCGGGCAGATTCAGCCCGCCAGTGAGCTGCGCCATTTCTTTCTGGGTGGCTTCACGGGCATAGGTGGCCGCCTGGCGAACTGCGGCGACGACGAGATCCTCGATCATCTCCACGTCGCCGGCAGTCACAAGATCAGGCGAGATCCGGACTTCCAGCAGTTCGCCGCGCCCGTCCACGGTCGCCGTCACCTGCCCCGCGCCGGCGTCGCCGACGTAGCGCGCGGCGGCCATGCGGGCCTGCATGTCCTGCATGGATTGCTTGATGCTGCCGGCGTTCTTCACCAGTTCCGCAATCTGCCCGAGCTTTCCGAACATTCCCGCGCTCCCATGTGTGGCCGGCCGGCGATCAGCGGCATCGCGGCCGATGACACATCATAGCGTCTTGGGCGAGGCCCGCACGGGCGCGGCTGTGTCGCCGTCGCGCTTCGGGCCGCCGGCTCGAATGTCGCGCCGCAGCGCCAGCAGTTCCCGAAACGCGCGAAAAATCACGCTCAGGCGCGCCCCGGTTTGCTGCCCGGCGGTGCGCGGATAGTGCGAGACGTCGATCTGGCCGATCGAATAGCCCAGCCGCTGGGCACGGGAGAGTACCTCGGTGTCGATCAGCGCGCCGGTGCTCTTCATATCGATGCGATCGAAGAGCGAACGCGGATAGATCTTGAACGCGCCGTCGATGTCGCGGATTCGCAGGCGGAACAGCGCACGCACCAATGTCCCCCAGGCCCATGCGTTGAGGCGGCGGATCCACGGGTCGCGACGCTGCCGGCGATAGCCGGACACGATGTCGTAGCGCTCCAGCAGGGGCAGCAGCCGCGGTAGTTCGCCGATGTCAAACTGCCCGTCGCCGTCGGTGTAGAAAACCCACGTCTTGGTCGCTTCGCGGAAGCCACGCGACAGCGCCCCGCCGTAGCCGCGGTTCGGCGAATTGTGCACGACCCGCACTTCGGGGAATTCCGCTGCAAGGCGCTCGGCGATTTCTCCGGTGCGGTCGCGGCTGCCGTCGTTCACGATCAGCACTTCGAGGTCGTCGGCAACCTTCCGTCCGACTTCGACGGCCGATCGGGTCACGCGCTCGACGTTGGCCTCCTCGTTGTAGCAAGGAAAGGTGATCGTGAGTGAGAGGGGGGAGCGCGGCGGGCGGGTCATGGGTCGGTCCTTTGGCTGTCATTGCAGGGCGGCGCCCGGCGCGGGCGAGCCGCATCCTGTCGGGCAAGCAGAGCCGGGCAGGCGGGGCGCAGATACAAGCCAAATCATGGTGAGATGCCGTGCGAGCGCGGACGAGCGCTGGTACGACCGTAACCAATTGTCATATATGTGATTACGGGCGGCCGTCGGCGCGCCGAGATGAAAAAATCGGCCGAGCAGGCAGGGTGCATGTATTTCGCTGCGGGGCCGCCGCTCTGAAGGGGCGTCTGCGGAGCATTCCGCGGAACACCCGGTCGCAAAAGGGGCGCCGCGGGTGGTCCGGGAGAGTGGGCCGCGGCCACGGTCCGAAGCGTCGGGCCGGCGACGCGGAACGCACCGGGTTGGTGCGGCGGCTGCCGGAAACGCACCGGGCCAATGACGGAGATGGAACCATGAAGAGCAACTTGTGGATGTGGCTGGCGGTCGGCGCGTTTGGCGCGGCTGTGCTGGCCGGCTGCGTCAGCGAGACGAGCGAGTCTCTGCTGGACGCAGTAGGAGACAAGTCCGGCAGTGCGCGCCCCTTGCAGTTGACGCCCGGCAGCGGCGACCTGGTGGCATCGGCCCCCTCGGCGGAACCCACCGAGGACACGCTGGTGCGCGGCGGGACACCCGCGCCGACGCGCCCGCTGTCGAGCGTACGTGGCGTTGGTTCACTGAATGTGAACAGCAACGGGAACACGAACTCGAACTCCAACAGCAACACGAACACGAACACGAACACGAACACGAACACGAACACGAACAGTAACACGAACTCGAACACGAACGGCAACGCCAACGGCAACACGAACGCCAACTCGAACACGAACGGCAACGCCAACAGCAACACGAACGCCAACTCAAATACGAACGACAACGGCAACGCCAACACCAACGGCAATGCGAACTCGAACACGAACGGCAATGACAACGGCTCGCTTTGCCCGGATGGCAGCCTGCGCGTCCGCGCGGACATCGTCGGCGGCAGCTCGGTCGTCGGTGAGGTCGAGTATCGCGAGCTGCCCGGCGGATGCTTCCGATTCCGGGTCGATGTCGATTGCTGTCTGGTGCGTGGGTCGCATGCGGTCGCCGTCAACGGCCTGGTCGTGGGCATGATCTCGATCGACTCGCGCGGTCGGGGTCGGCTGGAGTTCGATACCAGCGATGGCAGCTTCCCGGCCGGATTCCCGCTGATTGTCGTCGGCGACGTGGTGTCGGTCGGACCGGCCTCCGGGACGTTCCTGCTGGATTGCAGCTCGACTCCGGATGTATGCAACGGCAACACCAACGGCAATGCCAATACCAACACGAACGGCAACGCCAACGACAACGGAAACACCAACTCCAACGGCAATGTGAACGGCTGACGGAGCGTGAGGCGTGCGGCGGCCCCCGCGGCCGAGCGCCCCGTTTGTTGCAACCCGGGCGGCCCGGTCTCGTGTTCGAGCCGGGCCGCCGGGTCAGCCTGAGGGAATGACAACAGGGCACGAGTGTCGTGTCTTGCAGATTTGTGAATGGCGAACAGGAGCCATGCGGATGCGAACGGGAAATGGAAAGTGGCTGATGATCAGTGCGGCGTTCCTGGGTGCGCTGGCGGGATGTGTCAGCGATGCCGCGGATTCCCTGCTGAACGCAGTCACGGATGCGGTTCGCTCGGTCGGCGGCGCCAGCGTCAACGGGAATACGAACGGCGGTGGCACTGCTAACTCAAACGCCAATTCGTCCGGATCAGGAAACCAGAACGGCAACACAAACGCGTCCAACTCGAACTCCGGTTCCGGCGGCTCGTCGAACGGCAATTCAAACAGCGCCGGCCCAACGAACGGGAACTCCAACTCCAGCGGGAACGGCAACTCGAACGCGGCTGGCAACACGAATGGCAACACCAGCGGCGGCACGAACAGCAACACCAGCAGCGGCGGGAACGGCAACGCCAATTCCGGCGGCGGCGACGACGACTAACGCGGAGCCGGGTGTATCACGGCGATGCGGACCTGGTCCGTGGAGGGCCTCACGTGAGTATCGCGGCTTCGGTGCTTGTTCGGGACGCAGCCCCTCCGCGGAGCGCGGACGCGCGGCGCACATTGCTGGTCGCGCGCGCACCGGCCATGGCATATTGGATCGAGTCACTGCTTGTCGGGGCGATCTCCGTCGCGCTGATGTCATTTCTGTACAGCGGTTCCGGCGGCCCGAACGGAACGGAAGTCGGTGTCCCGGGAAATGACTCGTCCTATCACATCCGCATGGCGGCGATGCTGCCGACGCACGGGCTGGTCGGTCAATTCCCCTGGCTGCAATTCGCCTGGTTTCGAGACGCGGGGGAGGCGTTTGTCAGCCATCACTATGGCTTCCACCTCCTGCTGATGCCCTTTGTCCTGGTCGCTGAGGCGCTCGGCGCCGATGCGATGACCGGCGGCCGCTGGGCGACCACGGGCTTTTTTGCCATCGTATTGGCGCTCATCAACGGTCTGTTGCGGCTTGGAAACGTCCCGTTGCGCTGGCTCTGGATCAGCCTGCTGCTGGTGCTGCCGGAGCATTTCTTCTTCCGGCATGCCCTGGTCCGGGCCATCGCACCGTCGCTGATGCTGCAACTGGCGGTAGTCGCTGCACTGCTGGCGCGGCGACCGGTCGCGCTGGCCGTGTGCGTTGCCGCGTATAACCACCTGTACCTCGGCGCGGTCATGTTCTCGCCCGTGATCCTGCTGGCATTCGCGGTCGCCCATCTTGCGTCTGGGCGCGAGGACCGCCGCAGGGCACTGCGAATGTGCGCGGCGGGTGCGATCGGCTGGCTGGCGGGCGTTCTGACGTATCCCTACTTCGCCGGCATGCGAGAGTTTCTCTGGCTGCAGGTCTTCGGTACGGGACTGACGCCCGACATCGAAGTGGGCGTCGAGTGGTCCTCGTACGGAAATGTGTGGGACTTCGCGACCCGCATGTGCGGGCCGCTGCTCGCGATCTGGTGCACAGCGCTCGTCCTGCGCCTGCGCAGCGGCCCGCCGCTCTCGCCGACGGAACTGACGCTGTTGTTCCTGCATCTGGGGTTCCTGCTGTTGACGCTCAAGGCGCGGCGGTTCATTGAATACTGGCCGGCATATGCGCTACTGTCCGCTGCCTGGCTGTCCGCGCCGCCGATCCGGGCGTGGCTGCACCCCGCGCAGGCTTCGCGCTGGGCCGGTTTTCGGGGACCGGTCATTGGCGTGATTGCGCTGGCAGGAATCGGCCTGGTAGCCTTCTTCGCGTGGCGGGCCGGGCGACCCGGGGGTTCAGATGTCCTGCTGCTCGGCGCTGCCCTGGCAGCCCTCGTCGGCGGAATTGCCTGCCTGCAGGCGCTTCTACAGGCTGAAGGGCGAGCTTTGCGGAGGGTGCTGGTTGCCGCAGCGGCGCTCGCTGCCGCGGGGGGCACGGCTTCGGCGGCGGTGATGCTGCGGGCTGATGCGCTGCGACACGCCCGCGATGAGCTTCGCTGTCCCTACGACCTGGCCGCCATCCGTGACATGATGGGCTTCATCAAGGCCCAATCCGCCCCGGGCGAGGTCATCTTCACCGACGATTGGGACACGTTCCCGGTGTTTTTCTATCATAACACGCACAACCACTACGTCGTCGGCCTGGATCCGAAGTTCACGCACGCCCGCCGCCCGGATCTCTGGGAGCGCTATGTGCGCATCACCCGCGCCCAGGTTCCCCACGAAGGGCGAGTCAAGCGCCATGGCGCGGATGGCAGCGTTTCCTACGAACCGATCCGCGTCGAGCTGGCTGACATCCGTCGCTTCTTCGGGGCGCGCTGGGTGATCTGCGACCGCGACCATCGCGGACTCGCCGCGGCGCTGGCGCGCGCCCCCGCGCTGGCCGAGCTGGCGTACCCGGTGAAGAACTATGCCGACGTGCACGATGCTCCATACGTCGTATTTCGCATTCGCCGCGAGGACGAAACGCTGCCGGCGGAGTCGGCCCTATCGGCCCGGGAACTCGGCGACGTCGTGTTCCTCGGCGACCTCGCGCCGACGCACTCCGAGCAGGGTTGGGGCGAACTGCGGGTGGATCGTTCCGTCGCCGGAGGTCCGATCCGCATCGGTGGAATGACCTATCTGCGCGGATTGGGCACGCACGCCCCGTCGCGGATCGAGTTTCGCATCCCGGATGGCTACGACACGTTCGAGGCCGTCGTCGGCATTGATGCGTCGCAGAGCGCGGCGGGATCGGTGGTCGTGCGCGTCGAGGTGGACGGGGTTGAGCGCTTCCGGTCGTCGCTCCTTCGCGGCGGAGCCGAACCACTGACAGTACAGGTTCCGATAGGCGTGGGACGCACTTTGTCATTGTTCTCGGACGCTACCAACGACGGCGATACCAGTGATCACGTCAACTGGGCGTTCGCACGGCTGCTGCGAACCGTCGATTCCGCCGACGTCGACCCAACCGACCGCAAGGGGCCGTAACCATGATGCTTGCAACCGAGGTAGACGCGGCCACGCGGGCGCATCAGTCCCGCGCTCCAGCGGCTCTCGCTGCCACACAAGACGCAGCGCGCTTCGCCAGGAATGTTCGCAACGCATTCGAGGAGGATCCTGGTCGCGATCACCCGTCGGGAGGGCTACAATCCGGCGGCCGCGGGCTTCCGACCGGTTCGCGCTTCAATTCGGGAAATCGAGTGCAGCGAAGCGATGCCGATCTGGTCCGTCTTTGCATCGACGGCAATGCAGACGCCTGGAACGAGCTGGTGGACCGCTTCGGTCGGCTCGTTTACTCCATTTCGATCAAGTGCGGCTTGGCGGGAAATGACGCGGATGACGTCTTTCAGACGGTGTTTGGCATCGTTCTGCGCAAGCTGAACGAACTCCGCGACGAATCCCGCCTCGCCGGTTGGATCGGACGAACGGCCCAGCGAGAAGCCTGGCGCATGCGCCGCCGCCGGCGCGGCGAGCCGCTCACGCTTGACGACGCGGCTGAGCCGGCCGCGGATGATGACGTTGATCTGGCCCGCGCCGAGCAGCAACACATCGTTCGTCGCGGATTGTCGGAATTGGGCGGCCGCTGCCAGGAATTGCTCGAGGCGCTCTTTCTCGGCGCGGACGACCCGGATTATCAGACCATCGCCGAGCGCCTGGGTATCCCGGTCGGCAGCATCGGTCCTACCCGCGCCCGCTGCTTCACGAAGCTCGAAGCGATCCTGAAAAAGCTCGGAATCGCGGATTCGGACGTGGAATAGGTCCATGGTCGGCGACCCGCCCCGTCCCGATTTTCTAACCGGCTGTATTTCTTTGGCCCGCCCGGCGCTCTGGCTACAGTGTCAGGAGGTCTCACGATGTCGGAATTGAAGATCAACCCGGAACTGCTGCTGGCCTGGGCCGCCGGCGAACTCTCGGCTGCGGACGTGACCGCCGTTGAAGCGGTGCTGGCCGGCGCGCCGGAGCTTGCCCGTCGGGCCACCCGATTTCGGAAAGTGGTCGAGTTGATGCGGACGGATGACTCGCGCCCGGTCCCCGCGGCGCTGCTGACGGAGGCGAAGTCGCTGTTCGCCGAACGGCGAACCGCAAAGGTGGGGCCGGGTTGGCTTGAGTCGCTGAAGCGCGTCGTGGCGGCGCTGGTGTACGACAGTCGACCGCGCGGTGCGCTTGCGGGGCTGCGGTCTGGCGCGTCGGACAGCTTCCAGCTTTCCTACGAATCCGAGCTGGCGGATGTGGACGTTCAGCTTGACTCGCTGCCGTTGGACGCCGGCGATCCGCCGCGGTGGCGCATGCTGGCGCAGGTCACTCCGCACGGCGACGCGGCGGTTGCGTCGGCTGTGCTGGTGCATGCCGGGACGCTGGATGCGGTGGCCGAGGTCCGTGCCGATGAAACCGGATTGATTCGAATTGACGTTTCCAGCGGGCGGTTCGACCTGCTGGTGGCCGTGGGGGCCGACGTGATCGTGGTGCCGGGAGTCAGCCCGGAATGAACGCGACCGAACGAGACGGCGGCGGGACGGAATCGGCGGCGGCAGTGCTGGATCAACTGTCGGCGCTGGCGCCGGAGCATCGGTCCGCGTGGCTGCGCGCCAGGGGAAACGTAGCGGCCGTCCTGATCGAGCTGGCGGAGCTGGTCGAGACGCTGGCGGTCAGTGAGGTCAAGGCGGCGCTTCAGGCCGGTGCGCTGATTGAGGCCGTTGCGGCGGAACTGGCCCCCGGAGCGACCGAGGCGCGGGTTCGTCGCGCATGCGCACAGGCGCTGGCCTATGGCGGGCGCTTCGAGGAGGCACTGCGGACGCTTGACACCGCCGTGTCGGCGGCGGAGCGGGCCGGCAGCGCCGTCGAGGCCGCCCGCGCCCGAATGGCCAGCATGCACGCGCTGAATCAACTGGGCCGCTATCGTGAATCAATCGCGGCCGGGGATGCGGCGCGGGAGGGCTTCCTGGCGGCGGGCGAGCCGGCACAGGCCGCGCGCGCGGATGCAAACCTGGGCGCGACCTATCGAATGCTGGATAACCCACAGGGGGCCTTGCGCCACTATGACCGCGCTCGTCCCATTCTTGCGGCCGATCCGGGCGCAACGGCCCAGCTCGACGCGAATCGCGGTGTGGCGCTGATGGATCTGGACCGATTCGACGACGCCGCGCGAGCCTTCGGCAGCGCGCTGCCGGTCTTCGATAGTCGCGGAATGGGCTGGGCCGCGGCCATTGTTGAAGGCAACCTCGCGGAATTGCGGGCGCGGCAGGGGAGGATCCAGGCGGCACTCTCCCATTACGAGCGGGCGCGCCGGCATCTTGAATCCGACGCGGCGGACGCCGAAGTAGCGCGCATCCTGGGTGAAGAGGGGGATGCGCTCGCGCTGGCGGGCGCGTTGGAGGACGCGCAGTCGAGCTATGAGCGCGCGTTGCCGGCGCTCGAGTCGCACGGTCTGGTGACGGAAGCGGTGCGCGCGAGACTCGGAATCGCACGGGTGCTGATGCAGCGGCGGCGGCTGCGGGAAGCGGACCTGCTGCTCGCCGACGTCGCGGAGCGCTACGCGAGCCTGGGCCAGCACGCGGCCCGCGGCCGGGCGCAACTGCTCCGCTCGGAAGCGCGCCTGGCGCAGGGAGACCTAGATACCGCGGCCGAACTGGTCAGCGATGCGCTCGCATCCCTGGCGGATCGGCCGACGGAGCGGGCGGCGGCGCTGATCCAGCGGGCCGACCTGCTCCGCAGCCGCGGTGACATCGGCGCCGCGCGGCGCGACGTGGAGGAGGCGGCCGCCATCGCCGAATCGCTTGACCTGGCGCCCCTGCGGGCCGAGGCGGCGAGGCTGCACGCGGCTCACGCTCGCGCCGCCGGCGACCCGAGCGCCGCCATCGGCCACCTGCGTGAGTCTGTCCGACAGGTCGAGCGCGTGCGCGGCACGTTGCATGCGCAGCGCTTGCGGTCGGCGTTCCTCGGGCGGCGGCTGGCGGCGTATGAGGAGCTGGTGCAGGCGCTGCTCGATCGCGGCGGGCCGCGCGATGTGGCGGAGGCCTTTGACGTAATCGAGCGTGCGCGCAGCCGCTGGCTGCTCGATCAATTGCAACCGGCCGCCCCAACCGAGCCGAATGGCCTGGAGGGTGCGGAAGACCCGCTTGAGACAGAACTGGCGTCGGTGCAATCCGAGCTGAACGGCCTGTACAGCCGCGTGGCTGACGGCGACGGCGGCGCCGCCGCGGGGGACCGGCGCGAGGACATTCGCCGCTGCGAGCAGCGCCTCGCGCAACTGGAGAGCCGCATCGCCAACGCGCGCGGCGCGGTGAGCCTTTTTGCCCCGCCGGCCCCGGTGTCAGACGTGCAGCGACGCCTGGCGGCGGGGGAGCGCCTGATCCAGTTCTTCACCGCCGGCGACGAACTGCTGGCGCTGGTGCTGTCGCCGGACGAACTGACCGTACATCGTCGCCTGGGCGTGAACTCCCAGATCGCCGACCGGGTGCAACAGGCCGTGTTCCAGGTGCGGCGGGCGCTGCGCCCGGGCGCCACGGACGGTTCGCGCGGCGAGCGCCTGCTGACGGACACGAAGCGCGCCGCCGCAGCGCTGTACGACGCGCTGATCGCGCCGCTCGAGCCATCGCTGCGCGGGGCGTCGCGCCTGATCATCGCGCCGCACGGATCGCTGCACGCGCTGCCATTCGCGGCGCTATGGGACGGCGCGGCGTGGCTGGTGGAGCGCTTCGAGATTGAGCACGTCATCAGCGGCAGCTTGTTCCGCTCGATGGTGCGCGAGGAGTCCGGCGCGAGCCGGGCGCTGGTGGTGGGGGTGGCGGATGATCGCGCGCCGCAGATCGCCGCCGAAGCGCGGCAGGTAGCGTCGCGATTCAGCAACGCCACGTTGCTGCTGGGTTCAGAGGCGACGGTTGCAAACGTGATGCGGACCGCCCCGCTGGCGCAGGTGCTGCACCTCGCGGCGCACGGGCACTTTTCGAGCGACTCGCCGCTGAGCAGCGGGCTGCGCCTGGCGGATCGCTGGCTCACCGTGAGCGATATCTGCCGGATGAAGCTCGACGCGCGCCTGACCGTGCTGAGTGGGTGCGAGACGGGTCGCAGCGTGGTGGCAGCCGGAGACGACCTGCTCGGGCTGCTGCGCGGGTTCGTCGCCGGCGGCGCTCGGCGGCTGCTGGCCAGCCAGTGGACCGTGCCGGATGCGGCCACGCTGAGACTGATGGATGCGTTCTATGATTCCTGGTGCGGCGGAATGCCGGCGGCCGCAGCCCTGCGGCGCGGCCAGCTCGCGCTGCTGGCCGAACAACCTCATCCGGCGGCGTGGGCCGGATTCATTCTCATAGGTGCTGCATGAATCTGGCAGCCGGACGTACGGGCCTCGTCGTCGTCACGCTGTGCGCGGCGACGTTCGTCCCGCTGACAGCGGTGGGCCAGCCGATCGATCCGATTGTTCCCGACCAGGTGATGCTGCGTCTGGCTCCCGCTTTTTCTGTCCAGCAGTTCAACGCCCAGCATGGCAGCACGACGCTGCGAAGCGTCGCCTCCCGGCACATCTATCTCGTGCAGACGCCGCCCGGGACGAACTCCGCCGCGTTTGAGTCGCTGGTGAGAAACGCGCCGGGCGTGGTCTGGGCGGAGGCGAACTATCTCGGCGATGCGCCGGAGGGCACCGCCCGGCAGTTCTATTTCAATCTTGCCGACGACCCCGGCGTGTTTCTGTCGCAGCCGGCGTTCGACCAGGTGAACCTGGCCGAAGCGCGGATGACGGTCGGGGGCGCGGGCGTGATGGTCGCCGTGATCGACTCCGGCGTGGATGCTTTTCACCCGGCGCTGCAGGGACGGATCGCGCCCGGCGGATATGACTTTCTGCTGCGGGCGCCGACGGCGCCGGACATCGGCGATGGCACAGACAGCGACGGTGACGGACTGGTGGATGAAATGGTGGGTCACGGAACGCACGTGGCGGCGCTGGTGGCCGCGGTAGCGCCGCAGGCGATGATCCTGCCGTTGCGCGTGCTGGACGGCGACGGCAACACCGACAATTTCACCGTCGGCGAGGCGATGTTCTTTGCGATCGACGCCGGCGCGGACGTGATCAATCTCAGCCTAGGCTCGACGTACGAATCCAAGATCGTCGAAGACGCCGTGGCCGAAGCGCTCTCGCGCGGCGTGGTGCTGGTCGCTGCCAGCGGCAACAACAACGCCCTGCAGCAGGAGTTCCCCGCCGCGATCGGCGGCGTCATTTCGGTGGCGGCGGTGGACGGGCAGGACCACAAGACCTCGTTCAGCAACTTCGGAAATTCGATCGCGCTTACCGCGCCCGGCGTTGCGATTCGCTCGGCCATTCCGGCCGCCCAGTATGCCGATTGGGACGGCACCAGCATGGCGACGCCGCTGGTCTCCGGCGCCGCGGCGCTGATCCTGGAGCGAAACGCGCATTGGACCGCGAACGGTTTGCGGGCGGCACAGGTGCGCCTGATGCTGCAGCGCTCGGCCGCGAGCGTCGATGTCGAGAACCCCGGCTTCGACGGGCTGCTGGGAGCGGGTCGGCTCGACATCGGTGCGGCAGTCGCGGCGCAGGCGCTGTTTGAGACCGGCGCGACAATCCCGGTCGGCGTGGGTGTGAGCGCACTGACAGCGGCGGATGTGCTCGGTGACCGCCGCCTCGATCTCCTCGCGATTCGGCCGGCCGCGCCGCAACTGGCCGTGATGGCCGGACGGCTGATGGGCGGGTTTGATTCGCCGGTGTACTTCAACGCAGGGGCTGCGCCCGATGCGCTGCTGACTGCGGACCTCAACGGGGACGGTCGCGTTGATGTCGCGACGGTGAACAACAACAGCAACAGTGTCAGCGTATTGTTGAACTCCGCTGCGGGGTTCCTGCCGCCGGTCGTGCTTTCGGTCGGGCAGGGGCCGGTCGCGGCGGAAGCGGCCGACATCGACGGCGACGGTGACCTCGACCTGGTCATCGCGCTGGAGGATGCCGCCCGCGTCGCGATCCTGCGGAACGACGGCGGCAACTTCGCTCTGCTCAACGCCGGCAACGCCGGGACGCGGCCGGTCGCGTTGGCCGTCGCCGATCTTTCGGGCGATTCATTGCCGGATGTTGTTGTGGCCGATCGGCGCGGCGACCGTGTGATGATGCTGAGAAACCTCGGCTCGGGCGTTTTCGCTGCGGCAGTGCCAATCGCCGTGGGAGCGGACCCGCGTGCGGTCGCCGCCGCCGACGTGGATGGCGACGGTCAGACGGATGTACTGGTCGGGTGCCAGGACGGCGATACGCTGCAGGTGCTGCGGAATGTCGGCGGCGTACTGTCGATCGCGGGCACGTGGCAGCTCCCGCTGGGGGCGGACCCCGAGCAGATCCGAATCGCCGACGTGAATTGCAACGGCATTCCGGACGTGGTCCTGAGCGGACTGGACGGGGCGGCGCTGCTGATGGTGATTGAGAACAAGTCACGACCGGGCGTGTTCACGCTCGGTTCGCCGAATATTCTCTCGTCGGGCGCGCTGATCTCGGGTTGGGCGACGGCCGATCTCGACACCGACGGTGATTCGGATTTCGCCGTGTCTGACGCGGTCTCCGGCACTGTGTCCGTGCTGAAAAACATGACCTGCACGCCCCGCGTGCTCGGTGATCTGAATTGCGACGGGCGGCTGGACTACTTCGATATTGACCCGTTGGTCACTTCGCTCGTCAACCTCGATGCATACCTGGCCATCTATCCTGGCTGCGATCCGACCGTGGCGGACATCGACCTTGACGGTGCGGTCACGCTGTTTGATATCGAGCCATTCCTCGATCTGCTGTTCGCCGGCATCTGACCGCCGGGGTGGTCACCGCCCCAACTTCCGCCGCGCATTCCGCAGACTGCGGGCTGATTCCAGCGCCTCGGCGGTGGTGGTCTCCTCGCCCCACCCGCCCGGGCTCCCGCCGCGATCCCTAAGTTGAGTGCTGAGCAACGGATACAGAACTTGCGGCTGCTCAGCCGGCCGGAAATGAACGATTTGATCGAATAATTGTAAAACTTGCGTTGACTGCGACAGTGCACGCTGATACAGTGAACGAGATGAACGATTTATACCGCGGACTTCCGGAGGTTCCCATGACGCGGGTCGCAGCCATACCAGCGACTGATGCGAGCCGGCGAGCTGGTCAGCGCTTGGGCGGCAGCGGGCGGACATTGCGGCTGGGCGCTGCCGGACGTCGCAGCGGCACCTCGGATTTGGAGTGCCGCTCGGACGGTGCGACTGCGGCAAGGCGCGCCGTGGACCTGGGTCGCATCGAGGCTGCCGTTCGTGAAATCCTGATCGCGATCGGCGAGAACCCCGAGCGCGACGGCTTGATGGAGACGCCGCGCCGCGTGGCCCGGGCCTATCGCGACCTGTTTGGCGGGATGCGCGATGATGCCGCCCGCCACCTCTCCCGGACGTTCGAGCATCAATCGGACGAGCTGGTCGTCGTTCGCGGGATTCCGTTCAGCAGCATGTGTGAGCATCACATGCTCCCATTCATGGGTCAGGCGCACGTGGCGTACCTGCCCGGCGGCGGAAGAGTCGTCGGCCTGTCGAAGCTCGCGCGCACCGTGGATGTCTTCGCGCGTCGCCCGCAGATGCAGGAGCGCCTCTCGCAGCAGGTGGCCGACGCGCTGGAGCAGCACCTGTCCCCGCGCGGCGCATGTGTGGTCATGGAGGCGGAGCACCTCTGCATGCGGCTGCGCGGCGCGTGCAAGCCCGAGGCCGTGACGACGACGATGGCGGTGCGCGGTGTGTATCGGGAGGACATCGCGGCACGCGCGGAAGTGCTGCGGCTGATGCGAATTGGCGGTTGATATCCGGGGTGTGGCGTTTCGTAATGAACAGGAGAATTGGCATGAAGTCGATCGATGTTCTTGCGGCGGTGTTGCTGGTGGTCGGCGGCCTGAACTGGGGATTTGTCGGAGTGGCGAACTTTGACCTGGTGGCTACGCTGTTCGGCGCTGGATCGTTCCTGGCGAAGGTCGTGTACACGCTGGTTGGGCTTTCCGCCGTGTATCAGGCGGCGTCGCTGAAGATGATTCAGCAGCGCTGGCGCGTGAACGCTGCCGCGGCGTAACGTGAAGTTGGGTCATCAGCGGCCGGCTGCCGTGCCGGTCGTGGTGCGATTGAGCAGGTCGCTGTTGGCCATGCCGTGTGATCGAGTGACTGTGTAGTACGGGGTTGCCCGCCGCGCTACGCGTCGTGCGCGGCGATAACAGGGGGCGCTCATTCGCTGGGAGTGGGCGCCCCCGACGTATCTGCGATGGCGCCTTGCATCGAGCGGCGTCGGGTCGTATTCAGATCATGCAATCGTCCGTTGGAATGGTCCTGCACGAATCAATGAGGTGGCGATGAAACCGAATGTCGTGAGTCTCAGTCGCGCGATGATTGCAGGGGTGACTGTCGGCTGCCTGCTGCTGGTTTCCGGCTGCGGCTGGCAGGCAGCCGGCAATCTCCCGCCGCTGCGCACCGTGGAGCGCGTGGACGTGTCGCGCTACGCGGGCGTCTGGTACGAAATCGCCAAGTATCCGAACAGTTTTGAACGCGGTTGTCACGGCGTTACGGCCGAGTACACGCTGCGCGATAACGGCACCATTGGTGTGCGAAATCTCTGTCGCAGCGCCGACGGCAAGTCGGTGACGCGCTCGATCGACGGCTACGCGACCATCGCGGACAGGGCCTCGAACGCCAAGCTCACGGTGTACTTCTCGTGGCCCTTCGGAGCACCGTATTGGATCATCGATCTGGACGAGGAGTACACCTACGCCGTGGTCGGCGAGCCGAGCCGCCGGTTTCTGTGGATTCTCAGTCGAACACCGGTGATGGAACCAGCAGTCTACGACGGCATCCTCGCGCGGCTGGCCGAACAGGGGTATGACCCGTCGCGCCTCGAGCTCATGACGCAGTTTCCCGAGTCACACTCCGAACCAACCGGCCATCGCACCGCCGCACACGCGCTGGCGGAGTAGGCGGCGTCGTGCCACCGCTGGTCCTGTTGACGGGCGCAACCGGCTACATCGGCGGGCGGCTTGTGCCCCGCCTGCTGGAGGCCGGTTATCGGGTTCGTTGCCTGGTCCGCAGCGCCGATAAGGCCCGTGCTCGCCCGTGGGCCGCTGACTCGCGTGTCGAGATCGTCGAGGCGGACTTCCACGACGAGCGGGCGCTTCGAGCGGCGATGGGGAGCGGCGCGGTCGCAGCGTACTACCTGGTGCACTCGATGATGGCGGCCGGGCCGCGGTATCGGCAGCACGATCGGGAACTCGCCGGGACATTTGCCCGGGCGGTTGACGCGGCCGGGGTCGGTCGGATCATCTACCTGGGGGGATTGGGCGAGACCGGCGATGGCCTGAGTGAACACCTCGCCTCGCGCCGCGAGGTCGAATCGTCGCTCGCGTCAACGCCCGTGCCGGTCACAGTCCTCCGGGCGGCGATGATCATCGGATCGGGTTCGGCGTCGTTCGAGATTCTGCGATATCTCGTGGAGCGATTGCCGGTGATGGTGACGCCGCGCTGGGTGCATACGGAATGCCAGCCGATCGCCGTGCGCGACGTGCTGCGATACCTGGTCCAGTGCCTTTCCGTTCCGGACACCATCGGCCGAACGCTCGATATCGGCGGCCCGGACGTGCTGACCTACCGCGCGTTGATGGACGTGATGGCGAACTCGCTGCACCTTCGACCGCGCGTAATCGTGCCTGTTCCCATCCTCACACCGCACCTGAGTTCCCTGTGGATTCACCTCGTCACGCCCATTAGCCACCGCATCGCCCGCCCGCTGGCCGAGGGATTGCGCAACCGGGTGGTGTGTCGGAATGAGGATGCCGTGCGCCTGATGCCCGGAGAGCGATTGACAGTCGCGGCCGCAATCAGTGCTGCTTTGGGCAGGCGACAGTCCGCCGACGTCGAGACGGCCTGGTCAGACGCCGGGCCGATGCCGGGCGATCCCGATTGGGCCGGCGGGCGAGTGTTCACAGATGTGCGATCCATTCGCGTATCAGCGCCGGCTGATGCAGTTTTTCGCGTCATCACGCGAATCGGCGGTGACCATGGCTATTTCGGCTCGGATTGGCTGTGGCGCCTGCGCGGAGTGATGGACCGGCTCGCCGGTGGTCCGGGGTTGCGAAGGGGGCGGCGCGATCCGGAGCGGCTGGCATATGGCGAAGCGGTGGATTTCTGGCGCGTGACGGCGGTTGAGGCGAACCAGCGGCTGGAGCTGCGGGCTGAAATGCGATTGCCGGGCGAAGCGACGCTGACGTTCGAGGTTCTGGAACAACCTGCAACAGTGGACGCGAATGAAGCGCAGGCCGCGTCACGCGGGACCATTGTGCGTCAAACCGCGCGTTTCAAGCCGCGCGGACTCGCCGGCATCGCGTACTGGTACGCCGTGCTGCCGCTGCATGGGATCGTGTTTGACCGGATGCTGCGCGGGATAAGAGCCGTCGCCGAACGCGATATGGCGGAAAGCTGTTACCATGCGCGCGGGTCGCGAATCACAGAGACTGGAGCACGCGATGGATGACATCCGCAAGCTGGACGCTGAATTGAACGCGATGGTGCAGGGCGGTCAGATTCTGCCCGCATTTGAGCGATTTTACGGCGACGACGTGGTCATGCAGGAGAATTCGGAGCCGCCGGTGAGCGGCAAGACGGCCAATCGCGCCCGCGAGCAGGCATTTGTGGACTCCGTGGCGGAAGTTCACGGGATTCACCTGCTGGCGACGGCGACGGCTGGGGACGTTGCGTTTGGCGAGTGGCTGCTGGATGTGACGTTCAAGGGTGGTGGGCGTGTGATAATGGCACAGGCGAGCGTCCGGCGCTGGAAGGACGGCAAGGTTGTCGCGGAGCGCTTTTACTACAACAAGGGATAAGCCGTCGGTGCGAGTGGGGCGCTTCGCGGAGAACAGGCATGTCCGCCGAATGGCACGACGTGGGCGACGCAGAGTCGCTGAAGTGTACCCCGCTGCAGCAATTGTCGATCGGGCGCGTCAAGATCGCGCTGAGCTGCGTGAACGGGAAATTTGGCGCGGTCAGCGGCGTGTGCAATCATGTCGCGGGGCCGTTGGGGGAGGGGCGGTTGGACGGCGATTACGTCGTCTGCCCGTGGCACAGCTGGAAGTTTCATCGTTGCACGGGGGTCGGCGAACCGGGCTATGAAGAGGACGCCGTTCCGCGCCACGACGTAAAGGTCGAGGGGGGACGGGTGTTTGTAAACCTCGCGCCGGCTTCCCCGCGGACGCGCAAGCCGCACGCCGCTCATCCGCTATCGCGGAGCACGGCGCGAGAAGCGGGACCGCTGCGGGTGGTGGGGATTTCGACGACGGTGATGGATGCTGCGAATCCGCGGGTCTCGACCTCGGAACTGCTGCTGGAGTACGCGCTGCAGCACGCCGCGGAGACGCGCGGCGCGCAGACGCGGATGATCCGGCTGAACGCTCTGAAGTTCCGCCATTGCGAGGGCTATTACAGCAAGAGCGCCCGCGCCTGCACGTGGCCCTGCTCGATCACGCAGATGGATCCGACGGATGAGCTGGATCGCGTCTATGAGGCGATCGTGCACTGGGCGGATGTTTTTCTCGTCGCAACGCCGATCCGCTGGGGCAGCGCCAGCTCGCTTTACTACAAGATGATCGAGCGGATGAACTGCATTCAGAACCAGATCACCATTGCGAACAAGGTGCTGCTGCGGAACAAGGTGGCCGCGTTCATCATCACCGGCGGGCAGGACAACGTGCAGGCGGTGGCGGGTCAGATGCTCGGCTTCTTCGCGGAGCTGGGCTGCCACCTGCCGCCGTTTCCGTACATCGCGCACTCCCGCGGCTGGTCGGCCGAGGACATGGAGCGGAACGTGCGGTCGGTGCGGGAGAGCAGCGAACTGCGTGACGGTGCGGCAGACCTGGTCTGCCGCGCGATGGACGTAGCCGGGGTGCTGATCAGCGCGGCGGAGGCGGCGGGTGCCGTGTCGAACGCGGGAACAACCCGCGGCGGGCGCAAGGCGCATCGGCTGGATGTGCTGGGGCAGGGGTGAACCGCCCCGACCCGGTTGTTCGAGAGTTGCGCAGTGCGACTGCGCTCCCGACGGTGGGTTGCGGCGTACCGTCGCGTGATGCACAGCGACCCATCTGTTCAACCCGCGGCGCGCTACGACGTCGGTTGCGTAACCAATCGGGTTCGCGGCGGGCGAACTACTTCGGCCGCACGGCCTCGATCTCCAGGCTGGTGATGTAGTCGCTGGGCCGCGTGCCAGGCGGCAGTGCGGCGATGATTCGCTGGTAGAGCGGATCCTCCCAGTGCGTCATCGCGTCGATGTAGTCCTTGTGCGGCGTCAGGCCGACCACGGTCAGCCCGGCTGCGGCGATGTCGCGGCGCGTGTCGTCCACCAGCGCAGCGCCAGACACGCAGCCGACCAGCGCCTCCACATCCGCGCGAACCGCCGCGGGCAGCGGTTGCAAGAGCGCCAGGTCTGATACGGCCACGCGCCCGCCCGGGCGCAGCACGCGAGCGATTTCGCGCCATACCCGCGACTTGTCGGGAGAGAGGTTGAGCACGCAATTGGAGATGACCACGTCCACCGAAGCGTCCGCGACGGGCAGGTTTTCGATCTCGCCGAGACGGAACTCGACGTTCTCCAGTCCGGTGCGTTCGCGATACGCGGCGATATTTCGGCGGGCACGCGCGATCATCTCGGCCGTCATGTCCACGCCGATCACCCGGCCGGTCGGTCCGACCTTCGCGCCGGTGATGAAGCAGTCGAAGCCGCCGCCCGCGCCGAGATCGAGGACGACCTCGCCCGGACGCAGGGCCGCGATGGCGGTCGGGTTGCCGCAGGAAAGCCCCATGTTGGCGGCCGCGGGAGCGGCTTCCAACTCCTGCTGGGAATAGCCGATCGCCGCGGCGAGCTGATCGGGTGAGAAAGTGCTTGGTCCGCAGCAGCCGCCGCCCGTCGGCGCCGGAGCGCAACAGCCGGCTTGGGACGGCGCTTGTTCCGAAGCGTGCGTCGATTCGGTGCGAGCGGCGTTCCATGTGCCGGCCTGTGCGATCTGAGCGTAGCCCTCGCGGACACGTTCGCGAACGGCGGTTGCGGACTCTTCCACCCCCGCTTGCCCACGTGTGATCGTGACGCGGTCAGTGGGGTGGTCGTTGCAGGCTCCGGCTGGGCAGCAGGGGGTTTGCTCATTCACATTCATGGTTGGCTCTCCATTGCATGGCGGATCAGCAGGGCATCAGGGCCTCGGGCAGTGTCTCGATGAACTGGCGAATTTCGTCCCGAACACGGCGATAGTGCACCATCGCGGCCTCCTCGGTCGGGGCGTCCCGGGCAAGCCGCGGCGGATCATCGAAGCCGACGTGCACGATCCGAGCGCCGGGGATGGCCGGACAGGACTCGTGGGCGGAATCGCAGACGGTGACAACGACATCGATCGGCGTACCGAGTTCTTCAGGGCGTTTGGACGTGTGCGAACGGATGTCCACTCCGACCTCGGCCATCGCACGGACGGCCAGCGGGTTGAGGCCGTGCGGGCTGGTGCCGGCGGAGTAGGCGGCGATGCGGTCGCCGCGCAGGGCGCGCGCCCAACCTTCGGCCATCTGGCTTCGGCAGGAATTCCCGGTGCAGAGAAAGAGCACCCGCAGGCGGCCGTCGGCGTCAGGCATGGGTATCTCCGGGCGAGCAGCAGTTCTTGGAAGGGCCGCAGCCTGCGTCAGACGGGTTGCAGGCCGCGTCGGCCGGTCCGCAGCAGGCGTCGATTGCGGCGGCGATGTCGCGGAATCGCTCTGCCAGCGCGGCGGCGGGGGCTTCATAGCGGACGGTTCGACCGTCGCGCTGCACGCGCAACATGCCTGCGGCGCGCAGCGCGTGCAGGTGGCGCGAGACGACCGAGAGATCGACGGCGCAGCAGGCGGCGATCTCGCCGACGGAGGCAGGACGAGCGCACTTGAGCAGGCAGCAGAGCAGGGTGAGTCGGGTGGGGTCGCAAAGCGACTTGAACAGGGCCGGGTCGAGGGCGCGATCCACCGGCTGCCGGCGGCGAGCGGCCTGACGAGGGGAAAGCGGTCGGCGCGCGGCGGAGCGCCGGACGCTGCCCTGTGGCGGGCGTGGGACACGCGGGCCAATATTGTTGCATGGTTGCGTCATGATGCAAGTATATGATCCTGTTGCCCGGGCGTCAAGTCGTGGGCCTGATTGGGGCCGTGTTCCCGCTTACAGCGGCGACGGGCCCAGCAGCTCGATCCCGAACTCCGGCGCGAGCTTCAGGATGCGCTCCACGATCAGTTCGTCGGCGGGCGGTGTTCCGGTGCGGGGGTCCGGAGCGCCGAAGCGGTGAAACAGTTCCTCCCCGCCCGGCGGCGTGAGCAGCACCAGCAGGCGCGCGGGGGCGGTGCCGCGGTTCTTGAACGTGTGTGGCACGTTTCGCGGCGCGAAGAGCGTCGCGCCGGGGCCGGCTTCGAAGATCCGGCCATCGACGATGAACGACACGCGGCCCTCGACGATGATGAAGATTTCATCTTCGCGGGTGTGGCGGTGCAGCGGTGGCCCGCCGCCGGGCGGCAGGCGGATCTCGCAGAGCGAGAGCGCTCCGGAGGTCTGCGGCGCCTGCAGGCGGGTGATGTACAGCTCTCTCGCCGGGCCGTGCGAACGATGACCGGCGTCGGCGGCAACGAACAGCGGTGGTGAGTTCAAGCGTGTGACTCCCGTGGAATGCCCAGCGCGCTGGCACGCGGAATCGCGAGGCCGCTGTGCGCATTTCGGGCACTGTCGATCTGGATTTTACCGCCCGGACGGTTTCTCCGAGCGTCGCGGTTCGCGGCAGTATCGGCGCGAGGGTACAGTGCGGATTCGTGCCGGCGCGCAGCGCGCGACCGGCCCCGGACGCGCGATCGTCGCGCGACGGTTCAGGACATCGCACGGGAGAGCACCGATGCCGCAGTACGTGGACGGATTCGTGTTGCCGATTCAGACGTCGAAGGTGGCCGCGTATCGCAAGATCGCCACGGCCGCTTCCAGGGTATGGATGGATCACGGCGCGCTGGCGTACGTCGAGGCTGTTGGCGAGGACCTGGACCAGAAGCAGATGGTCGCGTTTCCCAAGCTGGCCGGCGCAAAGAAGGGGGAGACGGTCATCTTCGCCTGGGTGGTGTACAAGTCGCGGGCGCATCGTGATCGCGTCAATGCGGCCATCATGAAGGACCGTCGCATCCTCGAGATGATGTCTGGCAAGGCGATGCCGTTTGATTGCACGCGCATGGCGTATGGCGGCTTTGAAGTGCTCGTCCAGGCGGCGGCCAGGGCGAAGGCGAAGGCCAGGTCAAAAGCGGCCGGAAGCTCGAAGTCGAAGGCCGGGAAGTAGGCAGGCTGGACCCGCTGCCGCCGCCGGGTGCATCCGGTGGTCGCGGGCGGGGTCAGCAGCGCTCGACGACGACGATCGTCATGTCGTCGGCCTGGTGCAGCGATCCTTCGCGGCGGTCGAGCGCGCGCTGCAGCGCCTCAATCAGGGCCGTCGCTCCGAGCGGCGCCAGTTCGCGCAGCAGGGGCGCGAATGCCGGCCGCGAGCGGCTGTCCGCCGCCGGAAGCAGCAGGATGTCCTCGAGGCCGTCGGTGTAGAGGATGATCTTGTCGCCCGGGGCGAGCGCGATGCGCACCTCGTCGAAGTCGGGGGGCATGTCCGGCACGCCCAGCAGCGGACCCTCGGGCGTCAGCTCACGCAGTTCGCCGGCGGCGCTGACGAACAGCGGATAGGGATGGCCGCCGCGGGAAACGCGCAACTCGTGAGTGCGGGTGTCGATCGTGCCATACACGGCCGTGACGAAGTTTTGGCTGGGCAGGTTTTGACGCGCGAGCGCCTCGTGCAACAGCGCGAGCGCCTCGACGGGCTGCTCGATGCGCGCGCCGGGCGCGTCAAGCGGGCGACCGTGCAGCGTTTGCCGGAGGAACATCGTCATGATGCCGGCGGCCAGGCCGTGCCCCATGGCGTCGGCAAGGAACACGCCCACGTGATGCTCGCCGATGCGGAAGAAATCGTAGAGGTCACCGCTGACCCAGGTGGCCGGCTGGTACAGCGCGGCGCATTGCAGACCCGGCAGCGAGAGCGTCGCATTGGGGAGGAAGTCGCGCTGCAGGCGACCGGCGAGGCGCAGCTCCTGATCGACCTCGGCGAAATAGCGGTTGAGCTGGCGGCCCAGGCGCTCGAGATGCTCGATCTCGCGCTCCAGCCGCGTCACCATCGGGCCGTAATGCGAAAGCGTGAGCAGGCGTCCGATCAGCTCGTCCACCGCGGTTTCCGGCGGTGCGAACTCGACGTTGCCGGTCGCGCCGGCCGCGCTTTGCGCCTGTCCCCACACCAGCACCGGCATTCCCTGGGCGGAAAGCGAATCGACGATCCGGCTGAGATCAGGCGTTGGTCCAACCGGTGCCGGGAGTGGGGTGCGTTCGGACGAACCTGCCATGCTCCCGGCGCGGCCAAGCGCGGATGGTGGCGAGTGGGTGGTAATTGCCGGGTCGGCGGTGATGATGAGTGCGACTTCGCTGATCGTGCCGAATCCGGACAGGTGGGCCGCGGCGCTCGCGCTGATGGATGCGATCGAGTCCGTCGCCGTGCCGCCGTCTGAGGCGCCGGAACCGGCGAATCGTGCTGAGGAGGCCGGGCGTGGTATCTGGCCGTCGGCCGCTGTCGCCTGCCCGGTAAGGGTGCCCGTGGGCAGGGGGGTCGAATCCAGTCCGCGGCGCTGCGCAGCGCTGGCGAAGGCCGCCGCGCGTGCGTCGTCGAAGGACAGGACGCGGATTCTGGGGGCGCGCAGCATCGGCGGGCTTTCCGAGGCGACGGGAGTGCGCAGCGCACCGCGCGCAGCGCCTTCCCACGAGGATGCCTTCGGAGACGCGGGGGCAGCGCTTAAGCGGAAGGTGCTGAAACAGGCGATTGCCGAGCGCCCGGCCATTCGTGCGCGAAGCTCGCCGCCTGCGGCAGGTCCGATCACTCACGGCTGCGCGCGAACGACAGAACAAGTGCCCTGTGCTTAGCGCGCCTGTGTCGTGATTTCGGCGGGGATCAGCAGGCGGTCTCCCTCGGCAATTCCCAGGGCGGCGAACGCGCCTGCCTTCATCTCCAGCGCGAACATGGCCGGCTCGTCCGAGGGGAAGGATTGCAAAGTCAGTGGCGGCATGCGGTGCGTGCGCACGATGGTGCCGTCAAAACGGGCGAAGGCGATGTCCAGCGGGATGATCGTGTTTCGCATCCAGAAGCCGCGGTGTGCCTCCTCGCGGAAGACGAACAACATGCCCTGATCGTCGGCGATTTCCTCAGCGGTGACGTGCATCAGTCCTTCGGCGCGGGTGCTATCGTTGACGGCCAGCCAGACGCGCAGGACCCGATCCTTGGCGGCGATTTCGCCCGTCGGCAGCGTGCTCAGCGGATGCTCTCGCAACTGATCGCTCCGTTTGCCGTTTGAGTCGCCGGAGGCGGATCCGCCGGGGGAAGTGCCGACGCAGCCGCCAATGAACGCCTGCAGCGCGGCGATGCAGATCATGGTCGTTCTCATCGCACGGCGGCGCACGGGCTGCTCCTTTGCGGGCCGCAATCGACCCTGCGAGTACGATAGGCGCGATCGGCACGGCGGGCAAAGGCACGCCGAATCGGAAGTCGGAGGCCCTGAAGTGCCCGAACCAGTCCGCCTTGAGGGCGTTCTAAACCTCTACAAGCCGACCGGCATCACCAGCGCCAAAGCGCTGTACGCGGTTCGTCGCATTCTGCGCGAAAAGAAAAGCGGTCATGCCGGAACACTTGATCCGCTCGCCAGCGGGGTATTGTTGCTGTGCTTTGGGCGCGCGACGCGGCTGGTCGAGCGCCTGATGAATCTGCGCAAGGGCTATGAAGCGACCATCCGGCTCGACGTCACCAGCGACAGCCTGGATGTTGACTCGCCGCTTGTTCCGGCGCAGTGCGCTAGTGTTCCAACCGAGGCGGGTGTGCGGTCGGCGCTGGCGACGTTCATGGGTGCGATTCAACAGGTGCCGCCGGCCGTGTCGGCCCTCAAGATCGGCGGCGTACCGGCCTACAAGCTGGCGCGCCGCGGACAGGCGCCGGAATTATCAGCCCGGACGGTCCACGTCTACGCGGCGGAATTGCTTGCGTACGAGTGGCCTGTGGTGCGGATTCGTGTGGAATGTGGGCGGGGGACGTACATCCGCGCGATTGCCCGCGACCTGGGCGCCGCGCTCGGTTGCGGGGGCTGCATCATGGCGCTGGAGCGAACCTTTGTCGGGCCGTTCGAGGCGTCCTCCGGCTGGACACTGGAGCGGCTTGGCCTCGTCCCGGAGCCGTCCTCAGCGCTGCAATCGGTCCAGAGCTTGATGCCGATGCTGCCTGACGCGCCGACCGGCTCGGGTAACGGTTTGCGGTAAATGGGTTTGCATTTGATCCGCGCTGGGTGACCGGTTTTGCGGTTGCACAACGATTTGCACTTGGGTTGGGGTGGAATCCGCACTATCTTAACGTGATCTTTGCGATGTAGCGGTAGAGTCGCAGCCGGAAGGTTGGAAAAAGCAGCACCCGTCTTTGATAGCGGATCGCCGGCGTCGCGTGGCGGCGTTGTGCGTTTGCGGAATTCGCGGCGCGGTCGCCGCGCGAATCGATTACGAGTGGATCGCTTTGGAACGGCGGACCCCCTAACTCGAGGAGCAGACATGGGTATCGGGTCGAAGATTACGCGCTGTTGCATGACAGCCGTGCTGGCCACATTTTGTGGCACAGCGCTGGCCGCCTCGGACCTGGTGATCAGCCAGGCCTACGGCGGCGGCGGGAACACCGGTGCGACGTACAACCGCGATTTCATCGAGATTTTCAATCGCGGTGCCTCGCCGATCGATCTTGCCGGCAAGTCCGTGCAGTATGCGTCGGCGACGGGCACGTCCTGGTCGAAGTTTGACCTGCCGACGTTCACCCTTCAGCCGGGTCAGTACTTCCTCGTTGGCGGTGCGAGCGGTGCCAACGGCGCCGCGCTGCCGACGGTGGACGGTTCGAGCAGCATCAACCTGGCGGCTGGTGCGGGCAAGGTCGCACTGGTGGACAGCACGACGGCCCTGACCGGCAACGGCTGTCCGATCGCAGCGCCGATCATCGACTATTTGGGATTCGGTGCCACGGCGAACTGCTCGGAGGGCACGACCACACCGACGATCAGCGGCAACGTCACTGCGAACATCCGCAATGATGACGGTTGCACGGACACGGATGACAACGGCGCGGACTTTTCGCAGGGCACACCGACCCCGCGCAACTCCTCCTCGACGCTGAATCCGTGCGGTGGAGACCCGACCGGCGCCTGCTGCGATTCGAACACCAACACCTGCTCGCTGACTACCGCAGCGGCGTGCGTCGGCGCAGGGCTGAGCTATCTCGGCGACGGTGTGAGCTGCGGGTCGAACGCGTGCGGCTTTCCGACCGGCGCTTGCTGCAACGGCGGCGTCTGCACGATCAAGAACAACCAGGAGTGCACGGCCGGCAGCGGCACGTACCAGGGCAACGGCTCGACCTGCACGCCGAATCCGTGCGTCAGCTGCATCAACATCGCGGCGGCCCGCGCGGCGGCCCCGGGGTCGTATGTGAAGCTGTGCAACGTCGTGATCGCCTCGACCGAGGACCTGATCAATTCGGCCACCAGCAAGAGCTTCACGCTTCAGGACGCCAGCGGCGGCATCACCGTCTTCGGCACCAACGCCGTGATCGACGGCATCCTGCTCGGACGCACTGCCGGAGATCGCATTGATCTTGAAGGCACGACCGGCATCTTCAATGGCCTGTCGCAGATGATAGCGCCGTTCGGGCCGGTCACGTTCGTGGACAGCCCCGGCGTTCCCGCCGCGCAGCTTGTCACCGGCGCGGACTTCGAAGAAGGCGGCCCGGGTGAGTCGTTCGAGAGCGAGATCGTGGAGGTCCGCTGCGTGACGTTCAGCACCGGCGGCACCTTCACGGGCAACGCGAACTTCAACGCGACCGACTCCAACGGCGATCCGGTCGTCGTGCGCATCTCACGGACCGATCAGGACATCGCCGGCACGCCGATCCCGAGCGGTCCGGTGGATATCGTTGGCGTCTTTACGCAGAACGACACCACCGACCCGCGTGACGGTGGGTATCAGCTCCTACCGCGCACGCTGGCGGACTTCACGGATCCCAGCCCGAACTGCCCGCCCGCCCCGACCGGCGCCTGCTGCAACGGCCGCGTCTGCTCGGTCGTTTCAGCGGCGGTGTGCACGACCGGCGGCGGCACGTACCAGGGCAATGACTCGGTCTGCTCACCGAATCCCTGCCTGCCGTGCGACACGACCGCCTCGGCCGAGGCGCTGCCGATCGGCACGCGCGTCAAGCTGTGCGACATCGTGATTTCGAGCACGACCGACCTGATCAACAGCACGGCCAACAAGCATTTCCACGCTCAGGACTCGGCCGGCGGCATCACGATCTTCGGCACGAATGCCGTGATCGACCCGCTGCTGGCGCTGGCCGGCGTGGGTGACCGCATCACGATCGAGGGCACGACCGGCACGTTCAACGGGCTGTTCCAGCTTCAGGCGCCGTTCGTGTTGATCAGCGTCACGGCGGACACGGCTCCGACGCCGGACGTGGTGACCGGCGCGGACTTCCAGGAAGGCGCGGCCAATGCGGAGTTCGAGGAGAGCCGGCTGGTTCGCCTCAACTGTGCGACGTTCGTGCAGACGGGCTTGTTCGCGGGCGTGACGACCTACCAGGTCAACACCGGTGCAGGCCAGGTGAACGTCCGTGTTGCGACGACCGCTCTGGATCTTGTTAACCAGGCGATCCCGACCGATCCGGTGGACATCATCGGCATCTTCTCGCAGCTCGACGCGACCGATCCGCGCGACGGCGGCTACGAGCTGCTGGTGCGCTTCTACTCGGATCTGACCGGCCCGACCTGCCCGACCACCGGCGCCTGCTGTGTCGGTGTGACCTGCACGCCAGATGTCACCAGCGGCGACTGCACAACGCTCGGCGGCGTGTTCCAGGGGCTGGGCACCGGCTGCTCGCCGAACCCGTGCGTGCTGCCGACCGGTGCTTGCTGCCTGGCCGGAGTCTGCACGATTGACGAAGAGGCGGACTGCTACGCCGCGGGTGCGACGTACCTCGGCAATAACACGACCTGCCCGGGTAGCTGCCCGAATCCGGCGGCTCAGCCGGTGCAGGCGCTGGACCTTGCCTGGGGCAGCAACAGCTCCGTCGGCGGCTCATTGCACCATGTGCGCAGCGGTTCGGTGATCGGTCGCTGGTCGGTGCGCTTCATGCAGTCGGTGGAGTTTGACAACACCGGCGGCGGCCTCGGCCACGCTCCGAACGGCAACCTGCTCGGTGCGGATTTTGGCGATTCCTGCGGCGGCGCACCGGATGACGGCGGTGAGCTGTGGAACATCGCGACGGATGGCTCGGACCGCGCCGAGCGGCTGTTCCGCGTGAACGGGTTTGAGGGCACTGATTGCGCCCGTACCGTGGGCCTGTCGGTGAATCCGTCGAACAACCTCGTAGCGATGATGGGCCAGACGAACGGCACGCTCTATATCCTGAACTACAACGCGGGTGCGAACCCGGGTACGGGAACGGGTGCGAGCGCGTCGGCGAATCTGTCCGTCACGACCGTCGGCCAGTCGAACATTTCGCAGGGCACGGCGTGGTATGACGACAGCAACGTGCTGGTGGCCGCCCAGAATCCGGGCGACCCGAGCCAGAACTCGCTGGTCAACGTCACGACCGGCGGAACGATCACGGACCTGGAGTTCTTCCCGGCCCGTGGCACCGCCGGCCAGGTGACGGACGTTGAGTACAACCCCGCAATCTCGCCGTACGTGTACTACATGCAGTCGTCCTTCAGCACGCTGCAGACGCCCAACTCGCAGTCCACGCTCTACGTGCTCGATCTCTCGCAGCCGGCCGGCTCGCGCGTGATCAAGACCGTGATCCTGGACAACTCGCTGCAAACCAGCCGCGAGATCGCGCTGGGCTCCGATCGCCGGCTGTACATCTCGCAGTTCGGCGGCAGCACCGCGCCGCAGCCGAAGGTGTACGTCGACGTGCTGAACCTCGACACCGACAACGACAACGACATCGACGCCGCCGACATTGCCTCGCTGACGGATGACAGCTCGGTCGATTACTACATCGTTCCGGGCGGTGCGGATTCGTCGTTCAACGGCGTGGACGTGGCGAACGGTGTGGTGGCGGCGCCGATTCAGGCGTGCTGCTTCCGCAACGGCAGTTGCGATATGCTGACGCCTGCCGCGTGCCTCGGGCTGCTGGGTACGCCGCAAGGCCCCGGCACGAGCTGCACACCGAATGTCTGCACGGCGATTTGCCTGGTCGGCGATGCGAACTGCGATGGTGTTGTCAACAACTTCGACATCGATCCGTTCGTGATCGGAATTGTGAGCGGCTCTGAGACCCTCGCCCCGGTGCCCTACCTCAACCTGGGTGGCACGCAGCAGTGCTGGAACATTCGCACCTGCTGGGGTGACATCAGCCGCAACGGCCTGTTCAACAACTTCGACATCGATCCGTTCGTGGCGTGCATTGTGGATCTGCCGCCGTCGGGCGATCCGTGTCCGTAGTTGGGCAAGCGTGACTTCGCTGGCAGAGCCGGCCCGCGTGACGAGCGGGTGACGGATCGGCAATCAGCGAAGTGACGTACAGTATGACCACATCCGGCGGGTCGATGGGCAAACGCTCATCGGCCCGCCGGCCGTTGATCGATGCTGATTGACGTCGGCGGGATGGCGGCTTCGTTACCGGCTCTCGACGGCCGTCTCCGCCGGTGAAAACCCGGCCGCGCGCAAGACGTCGCACAGCCCGCGCAGGTCGCTTTCGTCGAACGCTCCGACTTCGTGGCTGTCCACGTCCAGCACCCCCCAGCAGGCTCCCAAATCGTCCAGCAGCGGAACCACGACCTCGGCCCGGTCTCGCGGGTCGCAGGCCACATACGCGCCCCCCAGCTCGGCTGTGTCCCGGATGATCTGCGGCCGGCGAGTCCGAAACCCCGCCCCGCAGACGCCGTGCAGGCCGATCGGGGAGCAGGCCGGCTTGTTTCGCATCGGCCCCAGCACCAGTTCGTCTGCGCCCTCGTGCAGATAAAACCCTACCCACGAGACGCCACCGTCGGCCAGCCCGTGCCAGAGGGCGTCGGCGACGATGCGCATCCGCGCTGTACGATCGCCGGTCGCAGTGGCGACGCGACGTGCGATGTCAGCGTAGTCCCGGGTCGGCAGGCAGCGCTCCAGGTTACCGGGCGGCATGAAAAAACTTGGCTCCACCGCGGTCGCTTGATAGGATCAGAGGGGCGATTCTCGCGGGAGGACGGTTGGATGTCCATGATGGCAGCGGAAACCGTCCTCGCGCCAACGGCGGTTCGCCCTCGGCTCGCGCCGCTGTGGCACGTCGTTCTGCTCGATGACGACGATCATACCTACGAGTACGTGATCGAGATGCTCTGCACGATCTTTCGGCTGGATCCGCGCGCCGCGTACGCGATGGCCTGCGAGGTGGATCGAACCGGGCGGGTGATCGTGCACACCGGGCTGCTGGAACAGGCGGAGTTCAAGCGCGAGCAGATTCACGGTTTTGGGGCGGATCCACGGCTCAAGCGTTCACAGGGGGCGATGACGGCGGTGCTGGAGCCAGCGCCGGTTTGAGTCACGATTGCGGGCCCGCAGCGTCGGGCTGGGCCGCGGCGGTCCGCCGGCCGTTCGGTCGGGCGATCAACCCCGCGTGGTTTCAAATTCCGGCTGGCGCGACTGCAGCTTCCCCTTCAAGCGCTCCAGAATCGACGAGTGCATCTGGCTGACGCGCGACTCCGAGAGGTCGAGCGTCAGACCGATTTCCTTCATCGTCATCTGCTCATAGTAGTAAAGCACGATGATGAGCCGTTCGTCGCGGCTCAGTCCGCGGACCACCAATTCCTTCAGGTCCGCCCGCTGCGCCTCCGCCACCGGATCGGCCGCATCATCCCCGGGAATGACATCCAGCTCAAAGGAATCGCGTCCGGCGTCGCCGTCGGCATATTTCCGCGAGAGCGAGACCAGCGACACGGCGCTGGCGTCGCGCAGCAGCTTCTCAAATTCCGCCGGATCCATGCCCATGCGTTGCGCCAATTCGTCCCGGGTGGGCGCGCGACCGAGTTCGACTTCCAGCGCGCGGGTGGCCGCTTCAAGTCGATGTGCGCGATGGCGCACAAGCCGCGGAACCCAGTCCATGTGACGCAGCTCATCCAGAATCGCACCACGGATGCGCGGCGCGCAATAGGTTTCGAACTTCACGCCGCGATCCAGGTCGAACGCATCCAGCGCATCCGCCAGACCGAACACTCCCGCGCTCATCAGGTCGTCCACGTCCACTTCGTCGGGCAGCTTCGCCCCGATTCGTTCGGCCGTGAACCGAACGAGAAACAGATAGTGCTCCATCAGCCGGTTGCGCACTGAGTCCGTCCCGTTGCGCTTGAACTCGCTCCACGCCGCCGCCAGGTCATCCGCGTCGCGGAAGGGGCGAACCAGCGACTCCCGGGCACTGACGCGGCGAAGACGCCCGCCAAGGCGACGATTCATCGGCTACCCTCCGGTTTCGCTCAGGAACGTTCGGCGGACGACGGCGCAGCCTCCGCGCCGTCGACGTGCGACCGGTCGATTTCCACCTTGCGCTTCTGCAAGTGATCGCGAAGCACCCGCCGCGCACACTCGCCCACCACCCGCGCCACAATCAACGCCCCGAGCATCACGATCAGGGAGCGGCTCAGGATGGTCAGCGGCGTGTTGCCCGCCAGCAGCCCCGCAACCAGTGCGGCGCTGAAGGCAAGCAGGGCGACCTGTGCGGCGATGGCTTGTTGCATGGATGAGTCCGTGAGTCCTATCGGCCCGCGCGCCGCTCGCCTTATATGCCGCCACGGGCGTTTCGCACCCCATCGAGCGCTGTGCGCCGAGGGTCCGAAGATCACTCCGCCACGGCCTATAAGACACCGGCCGCGTGGTCCCCGCGCCGATCCGCGCAGCCGACGCGCGGCCGTCGAGGGAAACGAACGGGAGATGACAACAGGCCGACCGCCCGGTTGAGGCGAACGGGTGTGTCCGATAGCGGCTCGAGCGGCGGATGAGCTTGTGCCGCGGCCCAGCAACTCCCGATCTCGTCAAGTTGTGGCGGGCCGTTGCGGTCCGGGTCGCACTCGATCGGCGAAACGGGAATCCGATGGCGTGTTGCGCGCGCGGAGCCGGACAGCGGCGCCGTGTCCCGCGACGGGGAACAGTGTGAGGTGGCGTTGTCGAAATCGGCCGAGGCATGAGGTGCTCATCCGTAAGCAAGCCGTCGCCATCCAGGCGCGGATAGGATGAACGACCCTGCGTCGGGCGGCAATAGGAAATTCCCCCCCCGGCCGATTTTCTTTCCGCTAGCCGACCGCCGCCCCGTCGAACAGCGCCGCGTCCGTTTCGCTGATCGCGTCAAACATGCGCTGCGCGGCCGTGATGATGTGCTCGCGCTCGGTGGCGGAGAATGGCACGGCGTTCATCCGGTCCCTGAATGCCGCCCAAAGCTCGCGCTGCCGTGGCCCATGCGGGTTCATGTAGCGCGTTCCGTCGTCTCCACTCAGCCCATAGGCCGCCCGAACCCGCGGCGCGAGAAAGGCCGCGCCGTTCTTGCTCCCCTCGGTCACGTAGTAGTAGCCCAGCAGCGCCGCAGGCTGATCCGTCGCCGCGGTTCCCAGGTCGGCGCACAGTGCCGCGGTCGCCGCCAGCGGCTCCACGTCCACTGCCCGAACTCCGAAATGCAGAAGGTCGGCCTCCAGCCGCTCCCATTGCAGCAACTCGCCATGAACCAGCCCGTTCAGGCGGATATCCCGATCACACAGGTCCGCGACGTTTCGATCCAGCACGCGATGAGCGCAGTACCGCTGCTCGAGCATGTTGATGTACACGTCCTTCGGCAGGACACCCCGAGCCAGGGCCTGCTCAAGCGGCTGCTGCTCGGCGCGGCGGTGATGTTCAGCGGTGAGTGTGCGAAGCGAATCCATGATCGAGGTCACGAAATCTCCTTGAAGCGTGCCAGCACCACGACAATTGGCTGATTTCCAGCGACCGGATATATATACGTCCAAGTGATTGATAAATCAAGCAAACGGTGCACCGGACAGACATCGCCGTTGAAATGGCCCTGTCAGTGCCGTCCATCCGCCCTATACTTTGCGGTTGTCAGCACTTACCCGTTGTGGAGTCACGGATGCCCACAACTCCGCGAACCGTCTGCGCCGCGCGACCTTCCGTGGAAGCGCTGGCTCATGACCGGCTGGACCCCGCCGCGCGGTCCGGCGTGCATCACCATCTTGAGTCGTGCGAGGCGTGCCGATCCGCCTTTCGACGGATCACGTCCGGCTGGCTGCCCCACGTTCGCAATTACACGATCCTCGAGCAGGTCGGCAAGGGCGGCTTCGGTGTCGTCTACAAGGCGGTGCATCACCAGAAACAGCGCATCGAAGCGCTGAAGGTGCATTTCGGTCGTACCCCGTTGCGCGCCGCGTACTTCGAGAACGAGGTGCACCTGATCGCGCGGCTGCAGCATCCGAACATCGCCACGCTCTACGAAGCGAATCTTGGCGGTTCTCCGCCCTATTACACGATGGCCTTCGTGGAAGGTCGGCAACTCGGCGATCACCTCCGTGCCTCATCCCTGTCGCTGGAGGGGCGCATCCACCTGTTTCGGACGATTGTCCGCACCATCGGCTATGCCCACAGCCAGGGCGTGATTCATCGTGACATCAAGCCGCAGAACATCGTGGTCGACGCGGGCGGCGTGCCGCGCATCGTGGACTTCGGCATCGGCAAAATGCTGGGACTGACGGAGCCGATCGACGAATTGGCCCCGCACGGCTCGCCGGAAATGCCGGAGGGGCCGATTGGCACGTTCGGCTATATCGCGCCGGAGCAGATGTCGGGAGGGGCCGTGGACTCGCGGGCCGACATCTACGCGCTCGGGGCGCTGCTCTTTCACTGCGTGACCGGCGAGCCGGCCAAGTGGGCGACCCGGGCCGATCGGCTGGCTGCGTATCTGCGCGAGCGGCATGTCAGCCGGGCCGATGACCTGGCCGCGATCATCGGGCGCTGCGTCGAAACCGACCCTGCGCGGCGTTACCAGACCTGCGCGGAATTGGATCGCGATCTTGACAATTATCTTTCGGCCTGGACGATCGCCGCCCGCCGCGACCGCCCGCCGGGCTACGCACTGGCCCGCGGGCTGGCGTACGTGCTCAGGCATCACCCGTGGGCGGTGCGAGCGCCGTTGATGACGACGGCGGCGCTGCTGCTCTGCATCGTGTGGTCGGGGTTGGACCTGCGCTACTATTCCGCCGGGGGCGCCGGCGATGACGTGCATGTGATCGCGTTTGCGGATTCCACAGTCGAGGCGCTGCGCAGCGGAGCGGTCGGTGCGCCGGAAGGCGTGCGGGCCGACGATCCGCGGAGCTGGCGCGGGTTGGACGCACAGTTGCTGCGCCGATTGGCAGTGGCCGGGCCGCGCGTGGTCGTGATGGACTATTTCTTTCGGCGCCCGAACCCGGAGCATGATGGCGCACTGGCGGACGCCATTCGAGACGCCGGCGCGCCGGTGCTGATCGGAGCGGCGGAGTTTGATCGTGACGGTGAGCCGGTGGGCGGCGTTCCGGCGTTGCACGAGGCAGCCCACGCGGCCGGGTGCCTGATCGGAGTGCGACCGACGGCGCTGCCGGGGGAGTACATCGTGCCGTTGGTGGTGGAACGCGGCGGCGCGCCGCCGTTTCCGGGGCTGGCCGTCGCTGCCTACGCGGCGTGGCGCTTCCCGGATAGCCGAGCGCGCTTCGCGGCGGCGGCGGGCGCGATCGAGATTCGCTATGAGCGGCGGCTTTCCGCCGACGGCGAGTCGCGCTGGCGCGATCGGATCGACCGGGTTCCGGTGCGCGACGTACACCAGCCGGTTTCCGCGGCAGCGATCTTCTCGCCCGGCGATCGCGTATACCGTGGGGCGGTGCGCGCGGTTGCGCCCGGCCATTGGGACGGTCGCGTACACCGCTATGAACAGGTGCTGGCGGCGAGCGATGACCAGATTCGAGCGTGGTTTGAGGGGCGGGCAGTGCTGATCGGGCAGATGCGCGGCGGTGAGGACCGCTACCAGCTTTCCGACGGGCAGTCGCTGTACGGCTGCCAGGTGCAGGCACTGGCGCTGGAGTCGATGATCGGAGAGGCGCTGCCGGTCAATCTGTCGCGACCGCAGATTGCTGCTCGTGCCCTGGCGGCGTGTGTGGTCGGCACCATTTTCGTGCTGGCCCTGCGCCGGATCATTAGAGCGTCGGCCGGTTGGGTGATCTTTGCCGCAGTGCCGATGCTGGCATGCGCCGGGCTGGCGGCCGCCGTGGCGATCGCGCGTTCCAGCCCGGAACGGATCGCTTTGGAAGCCGGAATGCTGCTGGCCGGCATTCTGACGGCGGCGGGATTTGTTTTGCTGGCCGAGGCCCTGCGCGAGCGGCAGTTGCAACTCGCGCCGGGCGCCAACTGGTCCACCGGGGACCCGACCTTGTCGAGCACTTTGCTCGCGGAGACGCGCCAGGTCACCGCAGGGTGACGTGGCCATCCCCTGTGGATAGCCGTCGTCGTGAGGCCGTCGGGATCGTGCCGGCGGTTCGATCGGCACGGTGGCGGCGGGCCCGCAGCGGCGACGGCCGTCACATCGCCCAGAGCAGGATCACTCCGAGCAGCGTGTACGTCGTGACCCAGAGCGCGTCGGCGAAGCGCGTCCCGATCGCGCACTCGGACGCTGTGAACACCGATGCTGACAGAGCGGAGTTCATGTCAGCGCTCCACGCCCAGGATCACGTAGTCATACATGTCCAAGACCCACTTGACGATCCACACCAAGTTGACCATTGGAACACTCCTCTGCCTCGCTTCTCCTCCGGCGTCAATGCGGACGTGCAAATAGAGCTTCGGGCGATTTTTGCCCCCGGGTTAACTTCGTGCTGTCAATTTGGCAAAGATCAAGTGGTCCGGAATCGGTCACGGTCGGGCCTCGGGAAAGGAGCTAAGTCCCTCCTGCAAATCCGGCGGCCGCGCCGGCGGTCGTGGGGCGCAACAGATCGAAATATGATCCGGTCTTCTGCGAATACGCTTGGGACGCGGCCGACGCTGCGAGCAGCGGCGTTTCGGTCGGCGGCCCGGTGAGGCAGTCATGCTCGGAGAGTGGTTCTTCTCAAAATTGCGGTCAGCTGAATCTGCGATGGAGCAGGGGCGGCTCGATGATGCCTTGCGCCTTCTCGGGGCCGTTCGAGGCGGATCGACTGAGGGGCGCGCGGTGGTGCTGCGGGAGCGACTCGCGCGATTGCTGTCGGCCCGCGCGCGGGTTCGGGCGCAGGAAGCCCGGTATCGCGAGGCGCTCGACGACCTCGAACACGCGCGCGGGCTCGCGCCGCTCGATCCGGATTCCGAGGCCCTGTGGGCGCGCGCGCTGGATGCACTGCGCGACGCGGAGCGTGCTCAGCGCCGCCAGGCGGAGGCCGTGCGAGCGGCGACGGATCAATTGGACGCCGGTCGGCTCGCCACCGGGCGCGTACTCGCGGACAAGATCGAGGATGCGGCCGTCAGGCATGAAATTCGCGCTCGGCTGGATGCCCGCGCGGATCGCGCCCGTGAGCTGCTCGATCGGGCGCGCGCGGCGCAGCGTGCCGGGGACGTAACCGGCGCATTGCTGCTGCTCTCGGAGTCGGTGACGCGTCACGGCCGGGACGATGAGACGCGCGACGTGGAGCGGTCGCTCTGCCTGAGCGCGATGGAGGCGGCCGACCAGCACTGGCAGGAAGGTCGCCTCGATCGCCTGGGCGCGATGATCGAGGCGGCCAATCGCCTGCCTGCGGCGGATCCCGGCCTGGCAGGTTGGGCGCGCGTGATGGAGGGCCTTCGCGCCATCTGTGCGGGCCTGCATTCAGCCGGTGTGGATGAACTGCGCGCCGGCCTGCTGCGCATCAGCGCGGGGCGCCCCACCGGGCGCTGGCTGCAGGATGCGCTGGAGGCCACCGCGCAGTTGGAGGCAGCCCGCGACCGGCTGCTATCTTCGCCGCTGATGCTGGCGGGTCCGCGCTCCCGGCCGGCGCCGCGCGATGCCGCGCTCGAGACCCAGGCCGCCCAGCCGCGAGCGGCGCAGTCCGGGGCGAGAATGCGGCTGCTGCTGGTGGACACCGCCGGCAGTGCGCTGCTGTGCATGGAGCCTACGGTACGGATCGGTCGCTCCGGCAGCAGTGCCGGGCTGGAGGTGGCTGTACCGGCGGATCTGGCGTCGCACCATGCGGACGTGGTGCGCGTCGGGGATGATTACTTCCTCGTGGCGCATGCGCCGACGATGGTGAACCGGCGTTCGGCGGGCCGGGTGCTGCTGCGCGACGGCGACCGCGTCACGATGGGCGCCCGGGGGCGCTTCACGTTTCACAAGCCCAGCTCGCGGAGCGAGTCGGCCGTGCTGCGGCTGGCGGATCGTTGCCGCCTGGCGCACGACGTGGGGCAGGTGATCCTCTTTTGCGGCACGTTCGTGATTGGTCCGCACTCCGGAGCGCATGTGCAGACGCGCGATTCGGAGACGCGCGTTGTGGTGTTCGAGCGCGGCGGAGAGATGCTGGCGCGACAGATCAGCACCGACGGTCGTCACCTGGATGCGGCGGTGCCGCTGGTCGAGGGGCGGCCCGTGCAGATCGGGGATCAGCGGCTTACGCTGGTCTCCCCAAGCGCGGCGTGACGCCGGCAGCGGGTGCGGTGCAGTGACGGCCCGTGATCCCGCGCGCAGGCGCGGGTGATCCGAAGGAGCAGTCGTGGCGTACGCCTTCAAGTATGGAGATCGCCCGCTCGACGGGATCACGATCCAGCGCGCTGTGGGGCGCGGCGGGTTCGGCGAGGTGTACTACGCGCTGACCGATTCCGGCAAGCAGGTGGCGGTCAAGTTTCTTCGGGACAACGCCGACGTGGAGCTGCGCGGGATTCAGAACGTCCTGAATCTCAAAAGCCCGCACCTCGTTTCGGTGTTTGACGTCCGCCGCGACAACGCCGGCGACTCCTGGGTGGTGATGGAGTACATCAGCGGCCCGTCATTGCGCGACGTGCTGATCGCGGAGCCGCAGGGGCTGGGCCCGCAGAAGGCGGCGTTCTTCCTGCGCGGAATTGCGCAGGGCCTTTCGTACCTGCACGAGCGCGGGGTTGTCCACCGCGACCTGAAGCCGGGCAACATTTTTTATGACGACGGATACGTGAAGATCGGCGACTACGGCCTGAGCAAGTACATCCCGGTCAGCCGGCATTCCGGCCAGACGATGAGCGTGGGCACCGTGCATTACATGGCGCCCGAGATCGGCAGCGGAAACTACAGCAAGGCCATCGACGTCTATGCGCTGGGCGTGATCCTGTTCGAGATGCTTACCGGGCGGCTGCCGTTCGCCGGCAGCAGCATGGGCGAAGTGCTGATGCGCCACCTCTCCGACACGCCCGACCTCTCCGTGCTGCCCGAGGGTTTTCGTCCGATCGTCGCCCGGGCGCTGGCCAAGAAGCCGGAGGATCGCTACCCGGATGCCGGCTCGATGGTGGCGGCGCTGGACGCATCGCCCGAGCTGCGCGAGTGCGCCGAGCGCTTTGATCACTCCGGACTCTCGCGCATGCCGCTGCCGCCCCGCACGGGCGGCGACTCCCCGACACGCACCACGCCGCCGCGCCGGGTTCCCGCAGCGCTCGATGCCCGCGATCCGCGCTGGCCGGAGCAGTTCGATAGTTCCAAGAACGAGCGGTTGCATCGCCTGGAGCGGAAGTTCGAGAAGCGCGCCGAGCACTGGCACCGTCGCATCGAAAGCCAGGGCATGAAGGCCACCCCGCCGCCGTCGCGAATGGAGGGCGGTCTGCCGCGGGTCGGCCTGGGCGCCAAGTTCGTCCGCTCCGCCGTGCTGGCCGTCGTAGTCGTGAGCCTGTCGGTCGTTCTCGCGCTGATCTCCCGCAACCGTCGAGTGGAGGAAGCGGCTGTCGCCCTGGGCCTGTTCATGATCGGCGGCGTGATCGGCGGGTTGGCGGCGCGGCTTTTCGCCATTCCGCGCATGGGCGCGACACACTGGGTGTTTGACCGCCTGGTGTTCGGCTGCCTGGCCGGGGCGCTCATGGCGCCGGGGCTGGCGGCGGCAGACGAGTGCTCGCCGGAACTGCATGAGTTGATCATCGGGCCAGTCGCGATGCTATTGCTGCTCGATTGGCGCAGGCTGATCGACAACGCCCGCGCCGGTGAGGTTGATGGCGGCGCCGTGGTCTGGTCCGGCCTGATATGCTTCATCTCCGCCGTGTTCACGGAGGTCCGCGGCAGCGCGATGTTCGCCGCCGCGGGCATGGGGGCGGCCATCGCGCTGCTGATGCAGATGGCGGCCGGAATGTGGCCGCTGCCGAAATCGGCGATTCAGCGCGATCCGGACGAAGAGTCCGGCGACGACGACAATGACGTCGGCTCCGGTGCGGGCGAGCCTGCCCGGCCGGCGGCAGCGGGGGCCTCGCCGGTGGCTCGTGCCGACGCCGCTTCCCATTCGCCCGGACCGTTCGCGAACGTGGTCATCGGCGTCGGCCAGCGCGCACAGCCCGCGACTGCGCCACCGACCCGGGCGCAGGAAGCGGTGAGCAACGTTGTCACAGGTGCAGCGCGCACCACGCCGCAGGGCACCGAAGCCATGCGGAGAGAGGTAATCGTCGGCCGTTCATCGAGGCGATTTCCGATTGTGCGTGTGATGATTCTGGCGCTCGCAGCCGGTGCCGGCGCCATGTACCTGGCGCACGAGACCCGGCCGCGTGCGACTCACAGCCCAGTGGGGCTCAGCCGGGTGAATCGGGCCATGGTGCTGGGCGGAGCGACCGCCGCCGTGGCGACGGGGGCGACCCTCTCTGCGATATGGGTGATACGCAGACGTTTGGCAACCCGTCACCACCTGTCTGACTAGGTATGCCGTGCTCCGGAACGCGGCTGTCGGCGTCACGGGCAGCCGTTGTTCAGCACGCACTCAATGAACGGGTCGATGTCGAAGTTGTTCGCAAATCCGTCGTCGTTGATGTCCGCCAGCATTCGATCGCAGTGCGGGAAGACCTGCGCGTAGCCGTCGGGGTTCAGAATCGCCGCCACGAACGCGTCGATGTCGAAGTTGTTCACCATGCCGTCACAGTTCAGGTCACCCAGCGCGAAACCCGCCGCCACGTTGCCGACCAGGGTTACCACCCGGGACGGCTGATCCGGCGCATTGGAGCTGATGACGAGCGTTGCATTTCTCGGGCCGGGCGTGGCGGTGTCCATCGTGACGGTGTGAGAATTGCTCCCACCGCCGGCGGATTCGTTGAACGATCCGCCGGGCGCGCTGAACCCCGATCCGGCCGAGAGCGTGTAGTTCAGCACGGCGATTCCGTTGTTCGTCCACAGCGATGTATCGCCGCTGTTCGTGACCGTCAGTGGCAGTTGCGCGACCGCTCCGACATTCACCGTGCCGAAGTCGAGCAGCAGCGGCGAGTCCACCCGCGGCGGCACGCGCAGATCCAGATACACGGGCAGGTGTCCGCTGGGGGCCGCGGCCTGTTGCAAGGCCAGCGCAATCGCGGGCCCGACCATCGTGTTGGTCGTCGTGTTCAGCGGGTTGTTGTAACTAGAGCCGTCATTGCCCCACGAGCGATACGAGTGATTGGGATCGTCCCATGTCGTCGTGCTGTAGGCCAGCGCCGGGTTGCCGATGTAGTCAAACCCGGTTCCGTCCACGAGATTTTCTGAAAGCAGGATCTGGTCGTGCCGGTCATCCATCTCTCCGCTGCTGGCCGGGTCCTGTGTGTGGACGTAACGAAATGCGAAGGAGTTGTTCCACGAGCCGGGCGTATTGATCGGATCAATGAATCGCCGCAGGTACCCCGCCAGCACGGCCACCAGCCGTTGATACTCCGCGGACGCTGAGTTTTGGATGTTCAGATCTCCGGCCAGCAGGTAATGCCGCCCGGCCGGAAGCCCCTCGGCGTCGTCGCGGATGCGCGTGGCCTCCGTCAGCCGGCGCAGATCATCATCGGATCCGGCTTCCTGCGCCTTCATGTGCGAGCTATAGCAGGAGAGGATCGCGCCATCGGAGGTGTATCCGGCCAGACGTACGTCGTAGCGCATGATGTGTCGCGGCTGATTCGGCGACGCCCCGCCTGTCGATACCAGCACCGTGGCGAGCAACGTGGCCCTGGAGGTGCGGTAGAAGAACGCATTGTCCGTGTCGGGACCGTTTACAAACGGCGCCGCCGCCCAGTCGCCCGGGCTGCCGGGAGCTCCGTTGAGCAGGTTCACGAACTCCGTCACCGCCGGAGCGCTGATAAATTCCTGCCCCACGATGATGTCAGGGCGCATCGACCGGCCCAGGTAGCTGCCGTAGAAGATCGTCTGAAACTCGCTGACCCGCCCGCCGTTGTAGTTGGTCACGTTGTATTCGCAGATCCGCAGCTGCGCCGTCGCCGTTCCGCAAATCCCGGCGATAGCGGCGATCCAGGCGGCCGTGCAGCGGAACAGACGATCCATCACCAGCAGCTCCTTCCCGCAGTCAATCGCGATTGACCACCCGCCAGCCAGCGGCGCGCGGGCGTCGGCGGGACCATGCGTATGCTCAATTGAAGCGGCCGTTTCCCATCCGAGCAGCGCCGCCGTCCGGGAGGGTCCGCGTGCCTACGGATTCTAACACGCCTGTCCGCGAAAATTCCGCGCACGCGGCGTCAGAATCGCATGATTCCCGGCTTACCGCGCCAATGCGTCGATCCGGGCGGCGACGATGAAATCCGCCTCGGTCAGCCCGCCGGCACTGTGCGTCCACAATTCCACCCGCACCCGTCCCCAGGCCAGGTGAATGTCGGGATGGTGATTCTGCTGCTCGGCGACCGCGGCAACCGCATTCGTGAAAGCGAGTGCCGCTGCAAAGTCCGGAAACCTGAACTCCCGCTGCAAGCGGGATTCGTCCAGTACCGTCCACTGCGGAAGCTGGACCGCCAGTTCGCGAAGCGCCTGGCCGCTGAGCGGCGGGGCGCCTTGCGAGTGGGGGGTGCAGGTGCGTCGCGCCAGCGGCGTCATCGGTCATACTCCCGGCGGTTGCGAAAATGGGCTTCGCGGTTAGGCTACCCCGTCCGCAAACGGAAAGGAACCGCGATGTCGCTGCTGGTTACCGGCTCTATTGGGATTGACACCATCGAAACGCCCCACGGGCGGGCGAATGACACGCTGGGCGGGTCGGCTGTCTACTTCGCCGTCGCAGCTTCGCTGTTCAACGAAGTCCGGATGGTCGCGGTCGTCGGGGATGACTTTGACGCCCGCTTGTTTGAGCCGCTCGGGAAGCGGAGGATCGACACTTCCGGAGTGGAGCGCCGCACCGGCAGCCGCACGTTCCGCTGGCACGGTCGTTACGCCGGCGCAATGAATGAAGCGGAGACGGTGGACGTCAAGTTGAACGTGCTCGCGGAGCGCGCCGCGACGATTCCGCCCGCATTTGCGGACAGCCCGTATGTCTTTCTGGCCAACACGCACCCTGCGGCTCAGTTCGAGATGGCCCGCCAGATGTCCGGCAGCAAGCTGATCGTCTGCGACACGATGAACCTGTGGATTCAGAATGAGTCGCAGGCGCTGCGGAAGACGCTTGCGGCGGTCAACGGCGTGGTGCTCAACGAGGGCGAAGCGCGGCTGCTGACCGGAAAGTCGAACCTGGTGGCCGCCGGGCGCGAAATCCTCGCGATGGGTCCGCGCTTCGCGATTATCAAGAAGGGCGAGCACGGCAGCCTGATGGTGTCGAAGGAGGGGGTGTTCGTGATGCCGGCCTACCCGACCACCAACGTCGTCGATCCGACCGGCTGCGGCGACTGCTTCGCGGGTGCGATGATGGGGTACCTGGCGGCGAGCGGGCGGACGGACATCGCCGGCGTCCGCAGCGCCATGGCCCGCGGCAGCGTGGTTGCCTCGTTCGTGATCGAGTCTTTCAGCATCACTTCGTTGCATAGCGCCACCGCGGCCGATGTCGAATCGCGGCTGCGCGAGCTGCGGGCGATGGCCGCCTACGAATAGACGAGCGTGATGGCGGGCAGTCGCGTTCGGCATGCGCGCCGCTTGCGGCGCTCAATGATCGACCGGGTGCCCGAGCAGGGGGGTCAGTTCCGCCAGGCGCCGCTCCAGCAGCTCGCGATTGGCGGCTTCCATGTTCAGCCGCAGCAGAGGCTCGGTGTTCGACGCACGCACGTTGAACCACCAGTCCGGGTACTGAACTGTCACACCATCGAGCTGGTCGATCTCGGCGTCGGAGTATTGGCGGCTGATTTTGGCAAACGTTCCTTGCTTATCCTCATTCTCAAAGTTGCGCTCGCCGCTGGCGGCGTACACGCACAGCGAGGACATCAGCGTGCCGAGTGATTGATTGCGGCGCGTCAGCGCGTTGAGCACCGCCACGAACGCCAGCATCCCGCTGTCGCAGTAGTAGAAGTCGCGGAAGTAGAAGTGTCCCGACAGCTCGCCGCCAAAGGCCGCGTCGCATTCGGCCATGGTGCGCTTCATGAAGACGTGCCCAACCCGCTCGCGGCGCGGGATGCCGCCGGCGCGGCGCACCACGTCGGCCACCACGCGGCTGGAGCGCAGGTCATAGACAATCGTCGCGCCCGGTCGCTGCCGCAGGTACTCTTCCGCCAGCAGCGCTGTCAGCAGGTCGCTCGGCACGGTGCGGCCGTTTTCATCGACGAAGACGCAGCGGTCTGCGTCGCCGTCAAAGCACGCGCCGATGTCCGCACCGTGCTCGCGAACGGCGGCCTGAAGCTGCGCCAGGTTCGCCTCCACGAGCGGGTTCGGCGGATGCACGAACTCGCCGTCATGCTCGAAATTCAGCGGAATGACCGTGAGGTTCGGAGTGCCGGAGAAAAGGATCGGGAACCAGCGCCCCGCCATGCCGTTGGAGGCGTCCACCACCACCTTCAGCGGGCGGATCGGCTGCAGGAACCGCTGCAATTGTGCACGGTACGGCTCCGAGAGGTCCACCACCCGAACCGGTTCGCCGTCCAGGACTCGATGCCGGCTGATCGCCGCCGCGATTCGTTCGATCTCGCGCAACCCGGTGTCCTGTCCGATCGGCTTGCCCTTCGGCCCGCAGATCTTGAAGCCGTTGTAGTTGCTCGGGTTGTGGCTGGCGGTGGTCTGAACCCCGCCGCAGCAGGGCATGTGGTTGGTCGCGAAGTAAATCTGCGACGTGTCGATCATGCCGATGTCCACCACCCTGCCGCCGGTCGCGCGCGCTCCCTCGATGAACGCCCGGGCCAAGGCCGGGCTGTGCGAGCGCATGTCGCGGCCGATGATCAGCGTGTTCATGGCGTCGTCGCTGCGGTCGTAGCCCGACAGCGACGTGCGCAGAAACTGGGCGGTGGCGTTGCCGATGCGCCAGGCGACGTCCTCGCTCAGCGGGTCGGGCACGATTGCCCGCACGTCATAGGCCTTGAACACACGATGGATCGGATCCATATCGTCTCGTTCCTTGCGAAGGGCCGGCTGCGTGCGCTGCCCCTGCACGTGCACCACCAGCGGTCGCTGCGTGGTCACACCGGGCACCGGCTCGCCCAGCCCGCGCTCGTCATCATTGAACTGGCAGCCGGGGCACTTGTGGAAGTTGGCGCGCCGCCGCCCCATGCACACGGCGTCCGAGATCTTCACGCTCTCTTCGCCGGGGCAGTAGCGGGTGTAGCCGGGCTTCGCGGGCTTGCTGCTCACGGCGGGGATGCTATCAAGCGCACCGACCCGCGGTCAAACCCGCAGGCGAGTCTGCTGACGCCCGTGCGGACCGCCTCAGCGCGCCGAGCCGCCAATCGCGCTGCATCGGCGCACGATTGCCTGGCGTGGCGGATTAGGGTTGAATGCCGCTCATGCCTGCCCGTTTCGGACTGCACTACCCGCTGTGGAGCCACGGCCGCCACTCCGGCGACCTGCTGGATCGCGCCTGTGGCGAGATGGGCATCGACCATCTGACGATCCCGGTCGTGACCGGCCCGATGTGCCAGTTCCGTCCCGCGTGGTTTGCCGGGGAGCCTTATTTTCACACTGAAGGCGGCCTGCACTTCCGCCCCGATGCGCGGCGCTACACCGTTGCCGGGGCGCGGCCGCGCATGGCCCGCTGGCTCGGGCAGCGGGCGCTGTTGGAGGAAGTGTGTGAGGACGCGCAGCGCCGCGGACTTGCGGTCTGGTTCTGGGTGGAATTGCGCCGAGCGCCCTCGCTGTTCGAGCCGGAGCCGCACCTCGCGCAGCGCTCCGCCTGGGGGGATCCCGCGCATCCGCCGTCCGCGTGCATTTCGAACGCCGCCTTTCGCGAATTGCTCCACGCCGTCCTTTCGGATCTCGAAACGCGCGCACCGCACGGCTTCGCACTGCATGACCTGGCGCTGGATGACCTGCAGCCGATCCCCGATTCCGCCCGCGGGACGGCCTCAATCTGCTTTTGTCCGGCGTGTCGGGCCGTGGCCGTTGAGCACGGCGTGGATGCGGAGGCTGCCGCTCGGGCGGCGCAGGTAACGCTGCGCAGCGCTCCGGATTGGCGCACCGCCCGCACGGACGATCCCCTGGTCGAGCAATACGCGGCGGTGCGTCTTGCAGCTTGCGCGGCCGCGCTTCACCGGTTAATTGAGCCGCTTGGGAGCGGTCGCTGCCTTGTACCCGCTGACCGCCTGCAGCGCAGCGCCTCCGCGTCGCCCGCAGGCTTTCCTCTCTGTGGCGCGTCGGGGACGCGCGCTTCGCCCCCCCACGGCTCGGCCGTCTACCTGCCGCATGCGCGCTTTCGGTGCCGGACGCCTGTCGATGATCGCGAGGCGCAAGCGCTCGTCCGCGATGTGAACGAAGCCGCCGCCGGCAGCGGTGCGATCGATTTTTACGACCTCGAAGAGGCTCATCCGGGCATGGTAGACGTGCTTCGGCAGGCGGTTCGCTACGCTCGCCGCGGTCCGTGAGCCTACTCGAAGTGCGGAAAGGGCTTCATCAGGCCGCCGAGCCGCGGCTTCAGATCCGGCGCCAGATCAACGAACGCCGACCAGTCGTAGCGCAATGTGCACACGCCGTGGCGGAATCCCTGCGGGTCGATCTGCGGGGACTCGCCCAGGTGCTCCTGCAGCAGCCAGAGCGGAAAATCCGCGCCCGCCGCGATCGCAAGCGGCGCACCTCCGCCGAAGCGCGGATTGATCTCGATGAAGCGGATTGCTCCGTCCGCGGTGCGAATGCACTGCAGGGTCACGACTCCGCGCAGACCGCCGCCCAATGCCTTCGCCACGCGCATTCCGGCGTCCATGATCGCGGAATCGCGCACAACGACGCCCTTACTCACTTCTCCGCCACGCACCTGCCATCGCAGCCGCGGCACGACGCAGCGCGCTTCTCCGCTAAGCCCGACATAGACATCCAGCGTGAATTCCTCGCCGGCGACGAACTCCTGCACGATCGGCGAGCGGCCCTTGGCCAGGAAATAGGCGAGATCGGTGGGGTCATCCGCGCGATGGGCGCTCTCACTGGCGCTGCCGAAGCGCGGTTTCACAAAGCAGGGAAAGCCATGTTGCGGCAACGCCCCTAGTTGCTCGGGCGTCTGGGTGCGCGGCGTGTCGATCCCGTGGCGGGTCAGGAACTCGAACGTTCGCAGCTTGTCCCGGCAGGTTTCGATCACTTCCGGCGGGCCGATCAACGGGATGCCGCCCGCCGCGATCAGCGCATCGCGCCCCCGGCTGATGACGCCCAGGTCGGTGTCGGTGGTCGGCAGCACCAGGCCGCCGCCGGTGCGCTGCAGCAGTGCGGTCAGGTGATCGAGGTAGTCCGGCTCATCCGCGCGCGGGACGATCTCTGCCACGTCGGCGCAGTGCAATCCCGGGGCCGTGGCGTCGCGATCCACGGCGGCCACGCGCAGCGGCACGCCCAGCCGCGCTGCGGCGGCACGAAACGCCTGCATCAGTTCGATTCGGCGACCGACGCAGGTGAAGAGGATCGTCAGCGGCTCCGCGGAGCGCGCACGTGTCATCCGTTCGGTCCCGCGGAGGCAGACCCGTCCGTCCGGCGCGCCGCGCGCCGCTGACACCGGGTGAAAAGCCGTCGCTCCAGTAGCTTCGCCGATGAACGGGTCGAAAGCAAACCGAGCTGCACCTTCGGCCAGGGATCTCGCCGTCGCGGGTTCCGGCTTCTACAATGCCAGCGGGACTGGTCCCATATTTCGAGGATATGCGATGAAGACACGAATCATGGCCGCTTGGACGCGCCTCGCGGCGGCGGGCGGGTCGTTGTTGTTCCTGGGCAGTTGCGGGCTAAGCGACCAGCAGATTCAGCAGGTATGGCAATCCGTGATCACGAGCGCCCTCACCAGCTCGGTTAACGTTTTCGTCAGCGCGCTGGGGCAGGCTGCCGGGGGCGGATGAACCCCGATCGTGCGGTTCCGAGTCTGAATGCCTGGACGTCGCTCCAGCGCGTTCCCGCTGCACGGTCGTGGCGCTTTGGTTTAGACCGTAGCGATGGCGGTCGAGCGACCGGCAGCCGGCTTCCATGATGGGAGGCGCGCTGGCGACCCCTCCGATCGGCCGGTTTGGTCGCGGCCGCGTTCCTTCTCTGCCGGTAACTGCCGGCGCCGCCATGTGCCTTCGATGCAGCCCCCTTATTGCCTGGGGACGAGGACGGCGTACGTATTGCAGTGATTCGTTGACGGGAGTGGCTGGTATGGCTGTGTTATTGAATGGCGGTCGGGTTCTGGCGATGCTGGCGGCGGGCGTGATGTTGCTCGGCGCCGGCGGCTGTGGCGGCGGCGGCAGCGGCGTGACCGTGCTGGTGAACAAGCCGGACTGGTCCTACGAACGTTACCAGCGCATCGCCGTGCTCGAGACGCGCTGCAGCGACCCACGGGCGCGCTCGCATGCCGACCACCTTACCGCCAGGCTCACGGAGATGCTCGCGAACAATGGCACCTTCACCGTTGTGGAGAAGGAGCGCTTTCGCGACCTGATGACCGAGCAGGATCTCTCGCGGCTGGCCGACGTCGCCAATCCCGATTCGGCCCTGCCCGAAGGCGCGATTGAAGTGGCGCAGGTGCTGGTGCTGCCAGCGCTCACGACGTTCGACCTGAAGGCCACGCGCGTCGATCGGCGACAACCGGTTTACCAGATGGATCGGCATGGGCGGTTGGTGCAGACTGGTGAGCGAATCGTTCCGGAGTTTACCCACGGGGCGCGCGTGTCGGGCACGGTGCGCGTGGTGGACGCCGCCACCGGACGGACGCTGACGAGCCACACCGTTACGAACCTGGGCGATGAGCGCTCTCGCAGTAACCGCCCGCCGGACGTTTCGCCCGAGGACATCGCGACTGCCGCGGTGGACGAAATGGCGGTGGAGTTTACCCGCCGAATCGCGCCGACGCAGGTGGAGGTCGAGTTTGATACGGACATGCTGATTGTAGCGCTGGAGTACCGCGACGGGCGCTACGCGACCGTGACGCGCGTGCCGTGGAGCGCGGAGCAGGTGATCGTTGCCGCGCGCGATTTGCCGCGTGAGTGCATGCGAAACGACTTCAAGCTGGAGTTGGAGACGCTGGAGGGTCGGCGGCTGCTCGGCGAGGCGTCCTTCACATGGAACGGTTCGGCCGGAAAGCGCGGCGAAGTGCTGATCGTGCCGGCCAAGGAGCTGCGCGACAGCGGCGAGATCGACTTCGTCGCCAAGCTCTTCGCCGCCGGCGACGACGAGCCGGTGCTGACGCGCGAGTTCGCCCTGATCCCGCCGAAGCAGTAGCGCATCCGGTGGCGCGTCACGAGCCACGGCGTTCGTTCTCGCGCCGCCCCGGTCGCGTTCTTGCAGATGGTGTTGTGAATTCGATAGAACTCGCGTTGCGCGCGTTGGAGTTCGGTGCTCATTCGTGCCTCTCGGTAATAAGCGCCAGCGTGCGGCTTCTCCCACTGATCAACAGAGTGATAGAGCCGTCATGACTGTGACCTTCGCCCCGTTCAGTTGCTCGCTGATCACCAGATGTCGGTGCAGACTGATGCGGAGAAAAGGCGCGCCGCGTCCGTGTCGGGGAGGGCGCCGTTTCGCGGCGAACAAGCTGCCCAAAGGCGCCGCATGAAGCCTCCGGACGCTTCCGAACACGAACGTGCGCCCGGCACTTCGGATCCGCCGATCGATCCCGGCGTGCTGGCGCTGGCGTCGTGCATTGATCGCTTCTTGCGCGAGCTGATCGCTCGTGACGCCGGGTTGCGCTTACTGCTTCCTTCTGTCGCGGACTATCTGCATCGTCTCGCCAAGGAGCCGGGCGACCGATCGGCGCAATCGGCGCCGGATTCCGTCGCTTCGGCGCTCGAAAATGCGGCTCATGCAACAACAGGCGCTCGAACCGCGACTGTCGAGCAGCTTGCGGCCGGCGCGCTGAGCGCGGTCGCGGCGAAGCTGATCGGGGCCAGCGAAGGCATCGCGGAGCGGGTGGCGGCTGCTTCCGGGGCAACCACCGAGGCGCAGGGCGCGGCGCGCGATGGCGGCTCAGGCGCGCTTCAGTCATTTCCAACCTCTGCACCCCTCCCCGGCACTGCACGCGCGACCTCGGTTGCCGCCGGGCCGCACGAGGTGCGAATGGTGCCGCTGAAGCTCGGCTGGGGGCAGGTGGATGTGCCGGTTGTCGGGTCGGCGGCGGATGCGGCGCGGGCGGCCGCGGCGATTCAGCTTGTGGATCGCAATGCGCCGGGTTCGGCCGCGAGCGGCGAACCGCAGGCGGATATCGGCCTGATCGCGCGGCGCTGCCGCATCAAGGCGCGGGCGTGTGAACTGGTCATTCGACGGCTTGAACTTGAGCCGGGGACGGAGGGGTACGAGGCCGTGGACGGTGAGATCCGCGGGTTGATTGACCAGGCCAAGGCGCTGCCGCTGTGCTTCCTGTGGGCGCCCTATCGCCTGCAGGCACTGCCGCCGGTACCGGTGGTTCAAACGGCCGGACGGGCGTACGCCAATCTTGCGGCAGCAGCGGAGCTGATGGAGTTCATTGACAGGCAGGCGGGTGGCACGAGGTTTGTGACGGATGGCCTGCACCTGATGGCCGAGGCCCAATCGGCATTGCGCACCATCATGGCCCGCACCTGGCTCTCGCGTGACGAGCAGGATCAGCTCGATGCGTTCCTGTGGGTGCGCCGTCGGACGGCGGTGGACCAGGTGTACGTCGACCGATACATGCGGGCGGGCGATGCAGCTGATCCGGAGCAGCACGCGGCGCTGCAAGAGCGGATCGCGGCGCTACTGGAGCGCGTGCGATCCCTTGCGCAGCAGGGCAAGGCCGTCACAGCGGTGGTGAACAAGCTGCGCTACCATGCCCGCAAGCTGGCGACGGACCCGGACGGAAGCGCGGAGACGGTCGCCGGCCTGCGGGCTGCTGCGGAGGTGGCGGAAGAGGCGGGAATGGCGCCGAATGACGCGCGTACACTCGAAGCGCTAGCGGCCGCGCTCCCTCAGATCGATCCCGAAACGGAGGAGAGCGGCTTTCTGGCGGAGGCGGCGCGGGCGGCACTGGAACGCAGTGGCCGTGCCGCTATCGGGCCTGTCGAACGAAGCTACAGCGCGAGCGTGCTTCGGGTTCGCGAGGCGCTGCGCGGCCGGACGGTCGTGATGGTCGGCGGAATGGTGTATCCGCACCAGCGGCGGCGGCTGATCGAGGCCTTCGAGCTGGCCGAGCTGAACTGGGTCGAGCAGACCGAGCACGCGACGAGTGAGCCGTTCGAAGCGCCGATCGCGAGAAGCGAAACGCATCTGGTGCTGTCGCTGGTGAAGCTCACCGGGCACCAGCATCTGGATGATGTCCGCCGCTGGACCCGGAAGTATGAGAAGCCGCTGGTGCTGCTGAAGGCGGGTTACAGTCCGGAGCAGGTGGCGGCGGCGGTGCTGGAGCAGGCCAGCGAGGCGCTGGGGATCGAGTAGCGGCGCTTCGAGGCCGAGCTGGATCGGGGGCGGGTGCGAGATCGGAAAGCGCGGAGGCTATTTCAGCCGCTCGAGCCGCCCCTTGCGCTTCACGATGTTCTTGTAGTCCCACTGGATTCGGACCGATTTCTCGATCCAGCGCTTGAGGTCTTTCACCGGGATTTCGTCGGCGGACGTGTAGCGCGCCTCGGCAGCTTTGAAGCTCCCCTCGGGCGCAAGCCCCGGCTCATCAAACGACTGGCCGCTCCAGAACAGCAGGCGGACGCAGCCCTTGAGCTTGCTGTAGCCGACGATCGGGTTGCCGTCGATGAACCAGACCGGATGTCGGTGCCAGATCTTTCGCGCCACTACGCCCTCGGCCTTCGCCGACAGGTGTGGGTCGATCGTCGCGGCGAGCGCGTCGCAGATCCGCCGATCCTCGGCGGATTGGGCGGCGTGATATGCGAGGATGTCCTCGGGCAGGGTCATCGTGTCAATCCTTCGTTCGTGAGCGGCGCGACGCGCCGCCGGCTTGGATCACGCCTGGCGCGGTCGTCGCAGCAGCGCAAGCGGCGCGAGCGCGAGCATCGGGAGCAGGAAGCAGGGCGGCGGCGCCGGCGCATCGAGTTTCGCCGAATAATAGTCGCCGACTGCCGAGCCGCCCTCGACCAATCGCTCCGGCGCTGCGCCGCGCAATCGGAACGATACTTCGCCGGCGGCATTGACTTCGATCACGGCATAGCCCACGCGATTCGGCTCCACGAGTTGCAGCCGGTTGGCGGACGTGATGAGCGCGGCGAACGCCGACTCGGCGAACCCGGCGAAGACGCCCGCCCGCGGCGCGCCGATCAGCCCAGACACCACCTCATCCGCGCTTTGCCGGGCGGTTTCATTACCGATCGGGCCGACAATCAACTCGGGGATCCGCACACGCCCGCGCAGGCCGTACTCCGGCCGCTGACGGCGGAAGAAGTGCGTGACATCCGGGTTGTACAGGTTGGCGTGAATGTCGGTTGTCAGGATCACGACGCCGCTGATCGCGTTCGAGTCGATGAAATGCAGGATCATGCGCCGCTCGCGGTCATATCCGTCCCAGCGGTCGTACGGGGCGACGCCGAGGTAGGTCATCGGCACGTTGTTCACGATGAATTTGACCTTCGCCGTGGACTCGCGCAGCCCGGCCAGGAGCCATTCCAACTGCTTCGACCCGAGCATGGTCCGCGGGTCATCCAGCGAGTCGGAGCAGTCGCCGTCGCGCAGCAGCGGACCACCGACAAACCCCTGCGGATCCACCGCGCCGCCGCAGTCGGCTGCGGCTGACGGCTCTCGATATTGGCGACCGTCGAGCAGAAAAAACTCGGCCGTCGCGCCGAAGCGCATGCGGCGGTAGGTGCGGAATGGGTCGGTCGGCTCAGACGCGGGCGAGATCGGCAGATACTCGAAGAATGCGCGATACGCGGCGTCGCGCCGGGCGCGCGAGAGCAGCGGGTCCGCCCCGGCATAGTCGTTGAACAGCTCGTGATCGTCCCAGCCGACCACCAGCGGCAGCGCCGCAAGCGCGGCCTGCACCGACGAATCACCGAGCATCTGGGCGTACTTCCGGCGGTAGTCGTCGAGCGTCTGCGCAACCCCCAACCCGCCCGACGGCACATCGGCGTAGATCGTGTCGCCGAACCACAGAAACAGGTCGGCATCCTCGCGCGCGATGGCGTCGAAGGCGATCATGGGGGCGCTTGCATAGTTCGAGTCGCCGGAAAATACGAACCGCAGCGGTGCGACGTCCTCGGGCGACGGGGCCGTGCGGAAGGTGCCGACAGGGCTGCGCTGCGAATCTCCCTCGGCCTCAAAGGCGTACCAGTAGCGCGTGCGCGGTGACAGGCCGTCCACGAACTCGGAGAGCGTCCGGTCACGGTCCAGGCTGCTGTTCACGCTCCGCGACAGCAGGATGTGCGTGAACTCGGGGTCGCGCGCGATCCGCAGTGTGACGCCGCCGGCAGCCGGCGCTCGGGTCCACAGCACGGCCGACGTGTGCGTCACGTCCCCGCAGGAAACGCCGCTATCGAAGCCCTGTGCGCGCAGCGTCACGGTGCAGCAGGCTGCGACAAGAACCGCCAGCAGGGCGCAAGGCGGCGCAACCGGGCGCAGTCGGCGCTGTTTCAGCGGCGTCCGCCGAGCGATGTTCGCCGGCCGCGCGCGCGCGGAGTGAGAGTCGTGGAGGGATTCGGTTGTGGTGGGTCGCTGCGCGACAGCCGGTGGGGGCGTCATGGTCGCTCCGGGGCAATGTGATGGACCGCGCACTGTAACCGCGGCGGTGCGGGCCGCCCAACCGGCGCGGCGCTGCGCTTATGATGCCGCCGCCATGAACGAGCGGCGCACGGTACTTTCCTCAGCCCGACGGATTGCCGCGTGCACGCTGGCCTCGCGGGTTACGGGGATGGTCCGCGACGTGCTCCTGGCCCAGACGTTCGCGCTCTCGTGGGTCCAAGACGCCTTCTCCTACGCCTTCACAATTCCCAACCTGTTCCGCCGACTCTTTGGTGAGGGCGGGCTGGCGCCGGTGTTTGTGCCGCGCTTCACCCGCGCTCTGGAGCAGGACGGGCGCGAAGCCGCGGTGCGCCTGTTTCACCGGGCGCTGGCGGTGTTGACGGTGACGCTGGTCGCCGTCGTGATGCTGCTGGAGGTTGTGATCCTGGGGGTCTGGCTGCTCGGTGGCGGCGGGGACGGAAGCGCGGCGCGCGGCCTGCTGCTGGGGCTTTCGGCGCTCACGCTGCCCTTCATGGTCAGCATCTGCGTGCTCTCACTGCTGGCGGCGCTGCTCAATTGCGTCGGCAGCTTTGTGCCGGCGGCCGCCGCGCCGATCGTCTTGAATCTGTTCATGATCGCGGGAATCGCGTGGGTGGGGCCGGCGCTGGGCGGAAGCGCGCCGGAACGGCAGGTGTACTGGGTTGCCGCGATGGTGCTGGCCGGCGGTGTGGCGCAGGTATTGATGCTGCTGCCGGTGTTGCGCCGGCGCGGCGTGCCGATCGGCTGGCAGTGGGCGCCGCGCGATCCGGCCGTCGCGGGCATGATGAAGATGATGGTGCCGATCGCCCTGGGACAATCGGTGCTGGCGCTGGGCGTGTTCATCGACAGCCAGCTTTGTGTCCTGCTGACGCGCACGGCGGGCAGCGCGGTGGGGATTGAGTGGTTCGGCGGGCGGGTCGATTATCCGCTGGAGGAGGGCGCGCTGTCTGCGCTGAGCATCGCCCAGCGCTTGTACCAATTTCCGCTGGGGGTGCTGGTGATTTCGATCGCGACGGCGGCGCTGCCGGCCTTTTCGCGCCACGCGGTTCGCGAGGATTGGCGCGCCTGGGGCGGCGAGGTGCGCCAACTGCTGCGAATGGCCATTTTTGAGGGACTGCTCGCCGGCGCGATGATGGTGGCGATGGCACCGCAGCTCATCCGCCTGCTGTTCGAGTACCGCAACTTCGACGCGGCCGACACGCAGCGCACCGCCGTGGTGCTGGCGTGGTACGGCCTGGGAATGTGGGCGTTCTGCGCACAGCACATCGTTTCGCGGGCGTTCTACAGCCTTGGCGACGCGGTCACGCCGCTGCGGATCAGCGCCGCAGTGCTGCCGCTGAACGTGCTGCTGAGTCTGTCGCTGGTGTGGGTGCCCGGTCTGCGCGAGGCGGGGTTGGCGGTGTCGTCGGTCATTTCATTCGGATTGGCGGCGATTGTCGGGTTGCTGCTGCTCGCGCGGCGGCGGCGCGACGCGCGGATCGGCGATGGGCTGGCTTCGGCGCTGGTGCGGATGATCGCGTGCGGGGTGATCGCCGGCGGGGCGGTGTGGGCGGCTGCCCCAGCGGCCGGTCGCATGGCGGAAGCGGCGATGGGTGCGGGCGTGTGGGGGCGCTGCGCGGAGACGTTCGGGCTGTTGGCCATTGGGGGGGGCGTGTACCTGTCGGCGGCGGTGCTGCTGCGACTGGAGGAGGGGATCCGCCTGCTTCGGGTATCGCGAGCGCGCCGCTGAGAGCGGGCGGCCCGGTCGCTTTCGCCACGCTAGGCGTTGGGCTGAGAGATTGACATCAGGCGGGTGCGCGCGTCGCCGACGCTCTCCACGCGCAGCCCAAAGTTCTCGCCGACGCGAACCGCCGTGCCTGTTCCGACGACGTGGTTGTTGATCATCAGGTCGAGCGGCTCCTCGACCGGCTTATCCAGTCGCACGATCGAGCCGGTGGCCATCCGGCGAACGTCCGCCAGCGCCATGCGCGTTTGCGCGAGCCGCGCGATGACCGGCACGCGGATCTGAAGCAGACGATTCACGCGAGCGGATTCCGGCGACCCTGCCGCTGGCGGGCGTGCGGACGCGTCCGAGCCGCGCGTCGCTGCTTGAGCAGTGCGAGTTCCCGGCGGGGCGGCTGTTTCGACTGCGGCCAATCGTGTGGCTCCTGCGGCTGCACCGGCGCGGCGGGCGAGCCTTGTGTTCGGTCGTATCATCGGCTGTTCGCAGCGACCGGGTGTGCGGTCGGGGCGCATCGTGCGCGAGGACGGCGCGGCGCATCCGTTCCGAGGCTGAATCCTCCTGATGATTGGACGTTGCTTCGGATGGCGGAGCTAGGCGAGGTCGACGTGCCAGCGGCGATGCCAGCGCTCGAGCATGAGCAATGCCCACAGGCGATGCGCGTGGTTTGCGCGGCCGTCGCGATGCTGTGACAGCAGGCGCTGCAGCGCTGCGCGGCGCAGAATGCGCCCGCTCAGCGCATCCTCCGCCAGCAGCTCGCGTTCCAGCGTTTCGCGCAGTTCGCCGCGGAACCACTCACCGACCGGCACGCCGAAGCCCGACTTTGGCCGGTCGAGTATCTCGCGCGGCAACAGCCGTCGTGCCCAGTCGCGCAGGATGTGCTTGCCGCGCCGGCCGCGCAGCTTCCACTCCTCCGGAAGCGTCAGCGCGAATTCGACCAGCTCGTGGTCCAGCAGCGGGGCGCGGCATTCCAGCGAGCAGGCCATCGACGCAATGTCCACTTTCGTCAGCAGGTCGCCGGGCAGGTAGGTCTGATAGTCGGCGCGCATCGCGGCGGTCGCCGTGCAAACACCCTCGATCCCCGAGGCGGCATCCAGCCAGCGGCGCACGCAGTCGTCGACCGCGCCATCGGCTCGCAGTCGATCGGACCACTCGGGGCGATAATCGTTCCAGAGCGCACCTTCCGAAAAGACGCTCACCCATTCCGCGTAGCGGTCGCGCGGCGCCGCGCTCATCGCGGTCAGGAACCGATAGGCGCGGTTGCTCAGGGATTTCGGCCGGCCGTGAGGCAGCAGGGCGGCAACGCCCGCCGCGGCCGTGCGCAACAGCGCGGCCCGATCCAGCCGCGCCGCCCAGCGCACCGCGCGGTAGCGGTCGTAGCCGCCGAAGGCCTCATCCCCGCCGTCGCCGCTGAGCGCGACGGTGACAGACCGGCGCGTGATGTCGGCGACATGCCAGGTGGGAAGGGCGGAGGAGTCGGCAAACGGCTCATCGTAATGATACGCGAGGTGGTCGAGCAGCTCCGCGGCGCGCGGCGTCACTACCTGTTCGGTGTGCTCGGTTCGAAAGCGGCTCGCCACGAGCCGCGCCGCGGCCGTTTCGTCATAGCGCGGGTCGCTGAATCCGATCGAAAACGTGCGCAGTGGGGAAACGCCCAGGCGGTGCATCAGGCTGACCACGATCGAGGAATCCACGCCGCCCGACAAAAACGCGCCCAATGGGACATCCGAGATCAATCGGCGCTCGACGGCGCGCGTCAGCAGCAGATCAAGTCGTTCCAGCGCATCGGCGTAGCTGCCGCCGAAGCGCCGGTCCGGCGGCGGCAGTTGCCAGTAGCGGCGTTGCCCGCCGGTCCGGGGATCTGGCACAAGTGGTGCTGCGGCGGCGTCCGCGGGGCAGTCGGCCCGGATGATGCGCATCGCACCGGGCAGCAGCTTCTCAAACCCCCTGAAAATGCTTCGGGGCGCTGGAACGTACTGCAGAACGAGGTAATCGTGCAGGGCGCGCGGGCAGAGCTTTCGAGGGATGCCGGGCAGCGCCAGGATCGCCTTCGCCTCGCTGGCGAAATAGAGGCGATTGCCGAAGTGGGCGGTGACGAGCGGCTTCTTTCCGAGGCGGTCACGCGCGAGCAGGAGTTGCGAAGTACGCTCGTCCCAGAGTGCGATCGCGAACATACCCGCGAGGCGTTGCAGGAACTCCTGCCCCCACTGCTCGTAGCCGTGAACGATCGTTTCGCTGTCCGATTGCGTGCGGAAGCGGTGTCCGAGCGAGGTCAGCTCCTCGCGCAGCTCGCGAAAGTTGTAGATCTCGCCGTTGAAGACCGCGGTGATTGCACCGTCTTCGTTGGCGATGGGCTGCTGCCCTCCGGCGACGTCGATGATCGCCAGCCGGCGAAACGCCAGTCCGCAGCGCCCGCCGCCTAGCAGGGCGAAGCGCTCGTCGTCCGGGCCGCGATGCACGAGCGCGGCGGCCAGCGGCCGAAGTTCGTCGATCGAGACGAGGGAGTCGGCGGAGAGACTCAGGATGCCGGCGATGCCGCACATGCGCGGGATTGTAGGCGGGGTCAGCCCTGCAGGCTGGCGAGGAAGGCGGCAAGGTCCTTGTGCGGATTCATTCGGTCCAGCAGGGCGGACATCGCGCGCGGCGCCTGCATGTCGTAGAGGTGACGGCGCAGCAGGTTCACCTTGCGCAGCGTGGCCTCGTCGAGCAGCTTTTCCTCCTTGCGCGTGCCGGACTGCTTCAGGTCGATGGCCGGCCAGATGCGCTGGTTGGCCATCTCGCGGTTGAGCACCAGCTCCATGTTCCCGGTGCCTTTGAACTCCTGGAAAATGAAGTCGTCCGCGCGGCTGCCGGTTTCGACCAGCGCCGAGGCGATGATGGTGAGCGAGCCGCCGTTTTCGATGTTGCGGGCCGCACCGAAAATCTGCTTGGGCTCCTGCAGCGCTCGGATATCCAGCCCGCCGGTCATGGTGCGACCGCTGCTGCCCACGAAGCTGTTGAACGCGCGGGCCAGGCGCGTGATCGAGTCGAGCAGGATCACGATGTGGCGGCCCGCTTCGGCCAAGCGCCTGGCGCGCTCACAGACCAGCCTTGCCAGGCGGATGTGTGAATTCACGTCCTTGTCGTTGCTGCTGGCGTACACCTCGCCGCGGACGTTGCGGCGCATCTCGGTGACTTCCTCGGGTCGCTCGTCGATGAGCAGGACGATCATGTAGATTTCGGGGTGATTCTCGGCGATGCCATGCGCCATCTGCTGCAGCAGGATGGTCTTGCCGCTGCGGGGCGGCGCGACGATCAGCCCGCGCTGCCCGCGCCCGATCGGCGTGAAGAGCTGCACGACCCGCATGCTGACCGGGCCGCCGGGCGTGTCAAAGTGCAGCGGAGCGTCGGGATCGATCGCGGTGGCTTCGCTCAACTCGGGGTGGGCCGTCCATTGGTCGACCGGCACGCCGTCGATCTGATCGACTCGCACGAGGCGCATCGAACGATTGCCCTTGTTCGGAACCGAGGAGACCGGGCCGCGAAGGAGCTCGCCGCCGCGCAGGCTGAAGCGCTTGATGGCGTCGGGTGAGACGTAGGCATCGGTCGGACGGGGGGCGAAGTTGCGCTTCGGGTCGCGCAGGAAGCCGGCGCCCTGTTCTCCCAGTTCGAGCACGCCTTCAGCGATTCCGTCCGGCGCGCGCGGCGCGTCAGACGCGGGGCTTGGTTTCTTCATCTGTAACTGGATCCCAATCGGGGCTGCGCGGCTCGCAGATTGGAGCGGCGGAATCCCGACATGGTAGCGGAGCGGCCGGCAATGAACAAGTGATGCGCGCTTGCCGCCAGTCGAAGCACCGCGGGAGCGGACCGGCACGCGGAATTGCCCGCCCCGCCGCTCCCGGCTAGTCTGCCCCGCGCATGAACCTCGCAGGGAAATTTATCGTCGTGGACGGCCCGGACGGCGGCGGCAAGGGCACGCAGCTCGCACGGCTGGAGCGCTCCATCGCGGTCGCGGGCGGGTCCGTAGTGCGCGCCAAGGATCCGGGCGGCACCGAGATCGGCGAGCGCATCCGGCATCTGCTGCTGCTGGAAGAAAATCCGGGGATGGACCCGCGCTGCGAGGCGTTGCTCTTCATGGCGTCGCGCGCGCAATTGATCGCGGAAGTCGTGCGCCCGGCGCTGGAGGCGGGCAAGACCGTCTTGTGCGATCGCTTCATTTCGGCGACGTACGCATACCAGGGCGCGGCCGGCTTTCCGGTGGAGCAAGTGCTTACCCTGGGCGGCATGGCGGTCGGCGGCATCTGGCCGGACCTTACCCTGATTCTGGACCTGGAGCCCGAGTTGGGCTTCTCCCGCACCGGGCGAGCGCCGAGCGTCTCCCGCCGCCGCAGCGCTGCACTCCGCGGTCAGATGGCGATGTTTGACGGGGCGGTTGTGGACGCGATCGAGCAGCGCCCGATCGAGTATCACCGGCGGGTGCGGCAGCTCTTTCGCTCGCTGCCGGATCGCTATCCCGGGCGCGTGGTCCTGATCGACGCGTCGCCGGACGCGGACCGGGTCGAGGCCGAGGTGCAAGGCGCGCTGCGGAGCACGTTTCCGTAATCGCGCCAGTCGGCCCGCTGCTCGCACCCGCAGCGTAGATGGCCGTACCGATTGTTCGTCGCGGATTCGTAAGTGCGGGAGCCCGCTGTGTCGCGCCTGGTGCGCTGGTCCGAGATCCGTCACCAGGATCGCGCCCTGGGCCTGATCCACCGCGCCTTGGCGGGCGGACGGATCCCGCACGCCATGCTTTTTCACGGTCCTGGGGGCGTCGGCAAGGAAATGACGGCGCTGGCATTGGCGGCGGCACTGCTTTGCGCGCGCCGCGAGCGGGGCGGCGGCGCGGACGAGGCGCTATTCGGCGAGGCTCCGCCGGCCGAGGTAGAGGCTTGCGGGGAATGTCCATCGTGTCATTGCCTCGCAGCCGGCACACACCCGGACTTTCAACTCGTGGAACGGCAGCTCGCACGGATGCACCCTGACCCGGCCGTGCGCCGAACCAAGGCGCTGTTTCTCGGCGTGGACGTGATCCGTCATTTTGTGATCGACGCGACCGGTCGGCGTCCGGCGCTCAGTTCGTCGCGTGTGTTCGTGCTGCGCGATGCGGAGCGCATGAACGAGGAAGCGCAGAACGCGCTGCTCAAGACGCTGGAGGAGCCTCCCGGGCGGGCGCACCTGATTCTGCTCTCCTCGTCGGCTGAACGCCTGCTGCCGACGGTTCGGTCGCGCTGCCAGAGCGTCGAATTCGGGTTGCTGCCGCGCGGGTTCATCGAGACCGAGTTGGCACAGGCGGCGGGTGTCACGGATGCATCCGCGGCGGCGTTGGCGGCTCTCGCAGGCGGGAGCCTCGGGGCGGCGCGCCGGTGGGCGTCGGCGGGTGTCGCCGCAGAGATTGAGCTGGTGGGGGAGTTGCTGGCAGGCGTTGACCGCGGCGGCCCGGAAGCGACGGCAAAGGCGCTGCTCGAACGGGCGGCGGAGCTCGCGCCGCGACTGCACGGACGCGAGATCGTGGACGACGGCGGCGGAGAAAGCGACGCCGAGGCAGCGGACGGAATGGACGAGGGGAGCGTGCGGACGGCGAAATCCTCGTCGGCCAGCGTGCCGACGGATGAGTTGCGGGCGGCGGTGGGCCTGGTGCTCGCGATTTGTGCCACGTTGCTGCGGGATGCACTGATCATGCGGGAACGTGCTGATTCGGCGCTGGTTCTGCTTCCGCCGGCGTCGCGCCGGAGTGCGGCCCTCGCGGCCGCGTTCAGCGGGGGGCTTGAGGAAGCGATCCGCGGCGTTGCGCACGCGGAGGCGATGCTGGAGCGCAACGTCGCGCCGCAGTTGTGCATCGAGCGCATGCTGCTGACGTTACAGGGCGTTCCGCTGCGGTAGGGGGCGCGCTGCGCCTCGCGACGGCGGCGGAAAAACCGCGATATCTCGCGGCAAGTCTCGAAAGAACTCTCTCGATCACCACGCCTGTTCACATCTCTTCGGACGCCGAGCGCAACGTTTGCCTTCGGTGATTTGCGAGTTCTAGCATCCGACGCCTAGCCCATCCGGGTCGACGAACGCGGGAATGTGACCCCGCGCAGGCCGACCCCGATTACGCGGTTCCCGAGGAGGGTCGGAGCAATGCGAGCTTTCAAGTCTGCAGGATTGGCGGTCGGCCTGGCGCTTCTCGCCGGCTCCGCCGCGATTGCCGGGCCGGTTGCGTTTCCCGTGACCTATCGTGCGTACAGCCACCCGAATGGAACGCAAAGCGCCAATCAGAACGCGGTTGACAACCGCGACTACGGCTTGCGTCTGGACACGGCCTCCGGTCCGAACACGTTTCACTTCCTGCCCGACGTCGCGATGACCTTCTACAACCCGCCCGCCCCGAACAATAACACGGTGATGGCGCGACTGACCGGTACGATCGCGCACCTGCAAAGCTCGAACGGCGCCGTGGTCGGCTACTCCGCCAACTCCGGCTACGACGCGCTGGACCAGACCTACCGTCTCGACGCCACGTTCCGCGTGATCGGATCGAGTGGCGGATGGAACGGCGCCAACGCGCTGCCCTACGGCAACATGTTCAACGACCTGATCGCCGGCGGCGTGAATGCGAACAACAAGCTGTCGTTCTCGCTGAGCGACGCGTTGCTGACGCCGCTCTTCGGTGGTGCTGCTGTCTTCAACGGCGCGTTGCAGTGGGATGAGTATCCTGGCAGCGACGCCAACCCGGATCCGGGTTCCTTCTACATGCGGTTCCGCGATCGCCTCACCAATCCGGCCTTTAACGGCGCGGCGTGGGACGTGATCGGCGCGGCCGGCTGGCTGGAACCTACGCCGGATGGTGGTCATCCCCATACGACCGACTTCCTGTTCTACATCGATCGCAACCCCGTGCCCGAGCCGGCAAGCCTGGCTCTGCTCGCGGCGGGACTTCTCCCCCTGCTGCGTCGTCGCGGGTAAGGCGATCACACCCGCGAGCGGCTCTCCCCCCGGAGCGCTCGCGGGTCTGTCCGGATGGGGGCGAGCGGAGCATCGCGCGACAGAGTCAACCCCCCGAAATCCGCTCCCCATGTCCGGCCGAACCGCCGAAGCAAGCCCCTCGCTTCGGCGGTTCGCTTTTTTTCAGGTGTTAGCCCGACGCCCCAGCAGGTCGAAGCAGGGACCGGACGACAGAATGGTGCCGTTTGTCCGGTTTTACTCCGTCGTCGCCGGAGATGCCGCACCCACGCCGGCATTGGGCGATCCTGCATGGCGGCCCTGATTCTGTCTGCATGATCACAATCCGCCCGCATTCGCAATTGGAGCGAGTTCGCTTGCGTCGCTGCGCTCACCCGGTTGCGCCAGCGGTTTGCGCACGTACAATCCTGGCTCAAGACCCATCGTTACGAGTGCTCCAGCCGATTCCGGTTCCGGCTAGGTTCTGTTTGACGGATCGAGGATTCGTAGACATCGCTGGATCATGGCGAGCGTGATCATGGCGAGGAAGTGTCGGGCGAGCTTCTCGAATCGGGTGGCGATGCGGCGGCAGTGTTTGAGCCAGCCGATGCAGCGTTCGACGACGTTTCGCCGGCGGTACTGGTCTTTGTCGAGCGGCAGCGTGGGCTGGTCGCTGCGGGTTGGGATGACGGCTTGGATGCGTCGCCGCCGCAGCCAAGCGCGGATGCGGCCGTAGCTGTAGCCTTTGTCGCCAGCGACGGCGTTGGGCCGCCGCCGGCGTCGGATTCGGATGGTGTCGAGGAGCGTCTCGAATGACTTCGACTCGTGCGCTTGCCCCGCGGTCGCCAACGCCCCGAGCGGAACGCCGCGGCCGTCGGTCACCAGATGAAGTTTCGTGCCAAAGCCGCCGCGCGATCGTCCCAGGGCGTGGTCGGCCGGCTCGATTTCGCCCCTTTTTTACCGGCTCCGGCCGCAGCGGCGTGGGCGCGAATGTTCGAGCCGTCGACGTCGAAGACGCTCCAGTCGATGCGTCCGTCTTCGTCAAGCTGCACATGCAGGTGATGCAGCATGCGCTCGAACAGCCCGTCGCGCGTCCAGCGGCGGAAGCGATGGTAGACGCTCTGCCAGCGCCCGTAGCGTTCGGGCATGTCACGCCAGGGCGCTCCGCTGTTGAGCACCCAGAAGATGCCGTTGAGCGTGGTGCGGTGATCGTTCCAACGCCCGCCGCGATGTTGCTTCGGCAGCAGCGGCGCCAGCCGCTCGAAGCCCTCGTCCGACAACTCATAACGCCGGCCACGTGGCGCGCCGCCGCTTGTCGAGCCTCTTGCCATCGTCGACCTCCTTGTCGTCGACAACAGCATGCAACAGAAAATCACAACGCGCAACCCGTACAAATACCGAAAAGCGATCCGTCAAACAGAACCTAGCCTGCGAAGCAGCTTCCCCATATCCGCGGGAGCGCTCGTTCACGATGGCAGCACGGTTGTAGAGTTCGGTGTTCCGGGGCCGGCGGTTCGGACGGGGGTTGGCCGCTGCTGATTCAGCTGCGGTCCGATGAAAAGCGAGAAGAGTGCGAGTTCGTCCGGGGGGAAGCGCCAGGGACCGATCGGCCCGTCAGTTGCCGGTGAGGGCGTCGCCGTGCCTTGAACCGCCGGCGCTCCAGGCCCCGCGGACCAGGTGCAGGCCGTGAACACAGTGTTCGAATCGTTCGCTCAGGTCGCGCAGCAGCGATTGCGACGGTGACTGATCCGCGCTGACCAGCTCACTGGCGATGCCGTAGGAACGCTTGCCCTGCAGCACGTACTCGGTGAGTCGATCCGCTCCGCCGGAGCGCAGGCGCAGCGCCTCGGGATACAGGCCGGTCCAGAAAAGAGTGAAGTCCCCGATGTAGCGGTACACGGTGGCGGTGCGCTGCGTGCCATCGGCTTGCGGACCCAGTTGTGCCTCGGCTTCCATCCGCGAGACCTCGCGAATCGCCGTGCCGTCGACGTTGCGGAGTCGAAAAATCTGGTCGACGTGTACGAAGTCCGTCAGGATGCTGGCCATGTAGTCGGTGAGCTTCGGGTCACAGATGCCGAGTTCGACCATGAACACCTGCTCCACGATTCCGGAAAAAAGCCGGCGGAGCGGGTGATCCGGCCCGATCGGGCTGTCGCTGGCGCGGTATGGCATGATGACATCTCGCCTCCGCGCGACTGCTCCGCCCGGCGCGTGCGAGCACCGCGGGCGGGAACAGCCGCGCTTCTGAATTCATCCTAGGAATCAGACGGAGCAGGGGCAATGCGAATTCACAGAACCGATTGGCGGAGGCGTACTTATCGGCGCTGCCGGCGCAGCACGGGGCTGCGTCGCGGGCGGAACTCGGAATGGGCACGGGAGGATGAAAAAGAAAGTCGCCGGGGCGTGCAGCGCTTGCGCGCGGCCCGCTCCGGCGGTTTCGGGGCCCAGCACTCCTCCCCTCCCGGCCCTTTCCCAACGCCCGGAGGCACCGGATCGGAACAGGCCCTCACCCGCTCCGATCCGCACGGCCCGGCCGCACCGCCAAAGATCCGCGCAGCGCAGCCTCGGGCCGCGACACACGAGTACGCGATTGAGGACGATTGCAACCAGCGCGTCCGATGGGCCGTGCGCTTCTTTCCCACGTGCACTATGCCGCGCGAGCGCGTGCGAAGCAAGCGAATTCACGAAATTGGTGGCGGTTGTCGCCGAATCGCTCCGATTGCGCGATTGCCACCGAATGGCCCGCAATTTGACGCGGAGGGCTTGCGATCGTGAGCGCTTTGGGGCGACTTCATCAGGTGCGGCCCTCGGCCAGGTCGATGACTTTGCGGTCCAGCACGCTGATCGGCAGGTCGGACCGGGCCGCGTGTGCCAGCCAGCGGACGGACGCGTGCGATCCGCGATAAGCCCGCCCGCCTCGTGCGGCCGCGACCCACACGCGGACCATCATCCGGCGATGCGTCAGCACGTGGGTCACGATTCCGATCGGGTGCAGCGCATCAATCGACACGCGGTGATGATCGAGGACATGCTTCACCAAGCGCGGCGCGGCGATTGGCTCGGCCGCGTGCGCAACGGAGACGATGCCGGGCAGTTCCCACATGCCGCCGAACAGCCCCCGCGGCTGCCGCTGGATCAGCAGCAGTCGACCCTGTCGCCGTACGCCCACCGCCTCCACGTAACAGGCGGCGGGCGCGGCGCGGCGGGATCTGATCGGCAACTCGGCGGTGCGCGCATCGCGATGGGCCGTGCACCAATTTGAGAGGGGGCAGTCACTGCAACGCGGCGTGGTCGGAGTGCAGAGCGTCGCGCCAAGCTCCATCATCGCTTCGTTGAACGCGCCAGGGCGGGCGTGATCAAGCAGCCCTTCGGCGAGCGACCACAGCTGCGCGCGGGTGGAGGGCGCATCGATCGGGAGATCCACGGCAAATAGCCGTGCAAGCACGCGCTGCACGTTGCCGTCGACAGCGGCCGCCGGCTCGCCGAACGCGATGCTGGCCACCGCCGCGGCGGTGTATTTTCCGACCCCGGGCAGCGTGGAGAGTTCCGCGGCCGATTTCGGCACCTGCCCACGATGTTCGCGGACGATCGTCTGCGCAGCGCGATGCAGGTGGCGCGCCCGGGCGTAGTAGCCCAGCCCGGCCCACAGCTTCAGGACGCGCTGCAGCGGGGCGGCAGCGAGTGAATCGATCGTCGGTAGCGTGTTCAGGAAGCGCTCGTAATAGGGGACGACGGTCTCGACGCGCGTCTGCTGAAGCATGCACTCTGATAGCCAGATGCGGTACGGATCGTGCGTCCGTCGCCAGGGCAGGTCGCGCTTGGTGCGGTCAAACCACGCCAGAAGGCTGCGGCGGAGGCTTTGCCGGGCACGCTCGGACAGCGCGAAAACCGTAGCGCCGCTGCGTTGTCTACGCATCACCCGTTACCAGACGGGTGAAGGCCTCGCCGCGTTCGCGGAAGTCGGAAAACTGGCCCCACGATGCACAGGCCGGCGACAGCAGAATGATGTCCCCCGGGCGGGCGTTCGCCCGGCACGCAGCGACGGCTTCCGCCAGCGAGCCGAGCATTTCGGCACGGCCACCGGCTGCGCGGACGCCCTCGGCCAGCGTCGGGCCGGTTGCTCCGATGCAGGCGACAAAGCGAGCGCGGCGCGCCGCAAGCTGCGCCACCGGCGATAGATCGACGTGCTTGTCGTAGCCGCCGAGGATCACCAGCAGCGGCACTTCGCCGTCGAAAGCGCTGATGGCGGTGAGCGCAGCTTCGGGCGTGGTGGATTTCGAGTCGTTGAAGTAGGTCACTCCGCCGCGCTCCGCGACGCGCTGCAGGCGGTGCGGCAGCCCGGCGAATCGCTCGAGCGCCGCCGCGGCCGCGTCCGGGGTGACGCCGATCAGGCCAGTGGCCGCGAGGGCGAGCGCCGCGTTGCGCTGGTTGTGCGCGCCGGGTGCCGACAGCTTCAGCGGGGTGGCGGGCAGCGGCACTGCATCGGCGACGCAACGCGCGTGCAGCGCGCGCGCCGCTGCAAGGCCGGCGGAATCGACCGCGATCCGCCACGCACCGCGGGGATGCTCGCTTCGCAGGAACCGCACCTGCTCGACCAGTCCGGCGTCGTCGCCGATCAGCGCTTCGCCGCTCGCGGACTGGTGTCGGAAGATGTTGAGCTTGTCGTCACGGTATTCGTCGAACGAAGCGTGCCAGTCGAGATGATTGGGCGAAACATTGGTGATGGCCGCGATATGCGGGCTCCACGCCGCTTGCGGCGTGCGATGAAGCTGGAAGCTCGACAGCTCGAGAATGACGACGTCGTCCGCGGTGATGTCGGGTAGCACCGAGAGCAGGCTTGCGCCGATGTTGCCGCCCAGCCAGACGCGCCGCTCGCCGCGGAGGTGAGGCGGGAGGGCTGCGCCTTCGGCATGGATCGGTCGCACGAATCCACACTCGGCCAGGGCGTGCTCGATCATTGCGACGGTGGTGCTCTTGCCGACCGAGCCGGTGACGCCGACCGTGGTCGCGCGGCAGCGCGTCACGAAGAGGTTGATCTCGGTGGTAATGGGGACGCCCGCGTCGCGCGCAGCGGCCAGGAACGGGTTTCCGTCCGGCACGGCCGGATTGACGATGACGAGGTCCGTATCACGGAAGTCGGATTCGCGATGCTCCCCGAGGACCAGCCGTATGTCATAGCCTGCCAGAGCGGCCAGCGCCGGGCCAAGCTTGTCGGCGGGTGCGCGATCGGTGACAGTGACGCGGGCGCCTTGGGACGTCAGCCAGCGCGCAACGCCGACGCCGCCGCCGAAGCCGCCGAGTCCCATGACGGTGACTCGACGACCGGCCGGCGAGGAGAAGGCGGCGTGCTGGCGTCCGTCCGGCGTGGCGTGTGGCAGCGGGAGATGAGCGGATGAGTGCACTGTCGATCAGTCCTGCAACAACGGCGGACGCGGAGACGATCGTCGCGAACAACGCGGCGATGGCGCTGGAGACCGAAGGGCGCCGGCTGGACGCAGGCGTGCTGGCCCGCGGGGTGCAGCGGGTGCTTTCGGATCCGGCGCGGGGAGTGTACTACGCGGCCCGCAGGGGCGGAACGGTGGTGGGGCAGATGCTGATCACGCGCGAGTGGAGCGACTGGCGTGACGGCTGGTTCTGGTGGATTCAGAGCGTGTATGTCAGCCCATCCGCCCGTGGGGAGGGGGTGTATCGCGAGCTGCACGCGTGGGTGGAGCGGCTGGCGCGCGAGACGCCCGGAGTCTGTGGCCTGAGGCTGTACGTGGACGCGCAGAACCGCCGCGCCCAGAAGGTCTATCGGGCGATGGGCATGACGCAGACGGACTATCTGCTGTTTGAGACGGATTGGAGCGGCGCCCCGCCGCACGGAGGGTAAACTGCGCGTTTCACATAGGCTGTGGTGCCGGTGCTGAGGTCATTCGATGGGCGTGAGAGCCATCCGAGCCCGAGTCGAGTGTGATCGCGAGACGCTGCTCGCGCTGTGGCGCACTCATCGTGTATTTAATGAGCGGCTTCCGAATCTGATCACCAAGCTCTTCGCGATGCGCCGCGGCGAAGTCGGGGCGACGTCGAAGCAGAAAGAGCTGTATCAGCGCGTCGCCCGTTTCATCCTTGCCCGCGATTCCAAGGACGCCCCGTACCTGTTGAACAGCGTCAGCATCAGGGGCTGGAAGCCCGCTACCGCACTGAAGATGAAGGCAACGCATCGCGATCAGGACGGCGTCAATCGTCAAGAGGCCGGCGACACGTGGGCGAACGAGGCGGCAGACCTCTCGCGTGACAACACCCTCGCTTTCGACAAAGAGCGCGAGCGTGACGGCCTGCCCGATTCGCTGTTTCAGCCACTCACGCGAGATGCCGTCGCATACGTCAGCGGCCACGACGAACTGGTCCGCAACTGGGAGCGGGAGCACGCGGAATGGCTGAAGAAGAAGCAGGAGTGGGAGGGCAGGGAGGACCACAAGCCCTACTTGACGCTTCGTCCGCGCTTCGAGACATTCGAGCAATCCGTCGGCGGCAAGGCCGGCAAGCGCCGCGAACGCTGGCATCTGTACCTGAAATGGCTGCGCGAGAATCCCGACCTGGCCGGATGGCGCGGCGGCGCGAAGACCGTGAATGCGATTGACGCCAACGCTCAGGCCCGTGTCGCCAGAGCGAAACCGTGGAAGCAGCGGTCCGTCGAGGCGGAGGAATTCTGGAAGGCCAACCCGGAACTCTCCGCCCTTGACCGATTGCACGGCTTCTACGAACGGGAGTTTGTCCGACGGCGCAAGACGAAAAAGAACCCGGATGGTTTCGACCACCGCCCGACGTTCACCATGCCCGATCCGCTCCTGCATCCACGATGGGTGCTGTTCAACGCGCCCCAGACGAGCCCGAAGGGCTATCGCGCGCTGAGCCTGCCCAGGAGCCACGCCGAGTTCGGCTCGGTAGAACTCTGCCTTCTCACGGGCGACCGCGACGGCGGCGAGTGGCGCCGTGAGTGGAAATCCGTTCGGTTCCGTTCCGACCCGCGGCTGGCGCAGTTCTCCGAGCGGACCGAAACCACCACATTCGGCAAGGGCAAGAAGAGGGGGCAAGCGAAGACCAAGCAGTCATTCTTCTACACGGACAACCAACTCGGCGGGATCAGTCGCCCCGCCCAGATCGGTGGCGCGAAGCTGATCTTCCAGTATAAGAACGTCAAGCGGTTACACGCCTTGCTGCGTACCGGTACGCTCGCCGATGTCGAGGAAGCGATCCCCCACCTCGTTACTCCGTACCTCGTTTTCACCTGCACGATCGAGGACGAGGCCCTGTCGTCGAAGGCGAAAGAAATTCAGTGGTCTGATGCCGGCGGTTTGACCAAGGCGGGCAAACCCCGCAGAAAGAAGACTCTCCCCCCCGAGCTCGTCTCTGTCGCCATAGACCTTGATGCGCGCGGCATTGGCTTTCTCACGAGGGCCATTTCCGGTCTGCCTGAATCGGAATGGACGCACGATGGACTCAAGGTGATCCAGTCCCGGAACCTAGTGGTGGGCCAATTGGAGGCCACCCAGGACGGCGACCGCGAGTGGTCGGCGGGGCCGACGCTGGAACACATTCGGGATCACAAATGGGAGATTAGGAGAGCGCGGCGTCAGCGCGGCAAGCCGGTCAAGGCGGAGCAATCGCATGTTCCGCTGCAAGAGCACATCACGAACATGGGAAAGGACCGATTCAAGAAGGCAGCCCGGAAGATCGTGACAGAGGCAATCCGTGGTGCGAACCAGCGCACCGGCGAGGTCTATCGGCGAGCGGACGTGCTCATCATGGAAGACCTCAAGTGGTTCAACCCCGATGCCACCCGCGAGCGCGGCATCAACCGCATGCTCTCCCACTGGAACCGTTCAAATCTGATGAAGTTCGTCGAGGAGTTCGCCACGGACGCGGGGATTCGGTACACCAAGTACGAGCGGGTGAGCGCGTGGGGCACGTCCCAGACCTGCTCCAAATGCGGGGCGGTGGGAAAGCGCTACCGGATCGAGCTAGACACCGGCACAAAGAAGCCTGTCATTCGCTTCGCCAAGCGCAATGAACCACTTCCTTTGTTCGCGTGTCCGAATCCCGCCTGTCGCGGCCGGTCGAAGAAAAAGGCCGAGCCGCCATTCACCTGCAACGCCGACCACAACGCCTCAATCAATCTGCACCGCCGATACGTTATGGGGGAGAGGGCCACCGGAGCATTCGCCGGGCTGCCTAAAGACGACGCCGATCGACGCCAGACGCTCAAATCAATCGAAGCGCAACTGCTCCCAGCCCTCGAACGCCTTCACGGCCTGCCGTCCAGCCAGCCCGAGACGCCGTTCTGACAACTCGCTATACTGGCGCTAGTGGCACGCGGGCGGCGTCAAAACCGTCCGAGCCGGGTGGCTATAGGCAGAGCCCGGTGTGACCATTGCAGCCGTCGTTCTTGAGTGTCAATACGTGCTGGCCCTACGGCCTTCGGGCCAACGGGGACTCGACAAAGGCGGGGAAACCCACCGGCGGCGGTACGGACGGCGACGGCATTCATCAGGCTCGCGTTGGCCCCGTCGGGGCCGGTGTTCTTTGACAAGTCGGCTTACCGCGGCCCCGCCGCGAGTGCGAAGGTGGTGAAGGGGAGTCCCCGGCACGCTCGCACACGCCGGATTTCGGCTGATTCTCGCGGTTTTTGCCGCGTCCGGAGCGCTGAAAGTGACGGTCCGATATCTCCAAAATCGACCACACTCGCCAGAGGCCAAGCAAGTGGCTTGTTTTCAATGGTTTGCGAGTGCGGCGGCCGCGGATGCCGACGCGCCCCTGATGAATGGACACACGAGTTGGCCCGCGACCGAAAGACCCTCGTGTTGGCCGCGGATGCCGACGCGCCCCTGATGAATGGACACGCATCGTCCGGCATCATGTACTCGCGCGGCAGGGCGCCGCGGATGCCGACGCGCCCCTGATGAATGGACACAAGATGTGTTTGCCGCGTGCGATGCATTCGACGAGGCCGCGGATGCCGACGCGCCCCTGATGAATGGACACGGGCACGCAGCAGGCGCACCAGCCAGCACTCTCCGGCCGCGGATGCCGACGCGCCCCTGATGAATGGACACTTTCTCGCCGGGAGCAAACAGATGCTGACTCACGGCCGCGGATGCCGACGCGCCCCTGATGAATGGACACGCAGGATCGCTACCAGCAATACTTTCCGCATATGCGCCGCGGATGCCGACGCGCCCCTGATGAATGGACACTCCGCTGATGCGTACCATGATCGGAACCGCCTCGAGCCGCGGATGCCGACGCGCCCCTGATGAATGGACACGGCAGCCTCCTTTTGCAGGGCGGCACGTTGGTCATCGCCGCGGATGCCGACGCGCCCCTGATGAATGGACACAAGCGTTGCATCCGGTTCTTGTTCTCGCAACCACGGCCGCGGATGCCGACGCGCCCCTGATGAATGGACACCGGCCGTAGGTCGTCACCTGGAACACGCGGCCGCGCTCGTTCCAGTTTGATCTACCGCACAATGCCCCTCAATCGCTGCACCAGCAGCCGCTCGCAATCCTCCACGGTTTGCGGATTGATTCGCTGGAAATCCGCGTGCTGGTCGTTCTGGAAATCCGCGGCGATCCAGGCCCCATCCCTGTCGCACACCACCAGGTGAACCAGGTGCGCCGGCCCGCCCGCGGGCTTGATGGCAAACTCCGCGACCAGCGCGTAGTCCGCCTCGGCCTGATGGACGCGGAGGTGCTCGCGAAAGCCACGCGCCAGGTCCCACAGCCGCTTCTGCTGGTTGCTGGTCGGAGCGAGCGCAAACCCCAGCGCCTCCTTCGCCTCAATTACCCCGCCGCAGCCCAGGTCCCTCGCCAGCAACTGCGTCAGCCGGGCGGCACTGGCCGCGTCCGGCGTCCCGTTGACCATCGTGGGGTACACGGCGAACCGGCTGGATGCGAGCTCCCGCCGAAGAGCCGCCAGCCGCCCCTGCATGGCCGTCTGCTCCTGTTGATCCGGCATGCCGGATTTCTCCGCCCACTTACGGGCGAAGCGCCCTTCCGTCGCGCTGGCCGAGCGCTTTTTCCACCCGGCCTGCGCGAACAGCCGCTCGGCCACCAGGACCGAGCAGCCCAGCGGGTCCGGATCGCGCGCCGCGGTGCGGCGGAAATCGGGGTCTGCGGGCGTTTGACGGTCACTGAACGCCAGCGCGCCGGCGGCATCCATGATGAGCCAGCGGACTTCGGTCGGGCCGCGCTTCGGCTCACCGAGGAACTCGGCGTACAGCGCATAAGGGGTCGAGGGCGGCGACTGCTTCAGGAATTCCGCGAACTTCGCGGGCATGTCCTCCCAGGCGGTGTCCGCCGGACGGTCAAACGCGGTCGCGGCGGACTCGAGTCGATCCATGCCGTGCTTCTCCAGCACCAGACCCAATGCGTCGGCGACGTTGCCGTCCAGCCGTTCGAGCACGTACACCGGGTAGATCGTCAGCGCCGCGTGCGGCCCGGCGGCACGCAACTCCGCCGCGCCCGCCCCGAGAGTCGCCGGCGCAGACGGCTGCGTGCACGCGGGCAGCGGCAGGGTGGCGATTGCGGCGATGAGCAGCGGCGTGCGCCGGCCAGCCCTGCGACGATTTCGCGATCCAAACATGTCCAGGCTCCTTGCTCTATTGATTCGTTAGTTCACACTTACTTTATTGGCGCAGGCAATGACCATCATGTGCGGGTGCCCTGAAGCAGGGCGGCGCCCAGCTCGGTGATCAGTCGTTGTCGCTCGGCGGTTGTGATCGTGTCCAGTTCGCGTCCGATGTTCATGATCGTTCCAATGCCTACAAATGCCCAGGCCGCCAGTCCGGCGTCGAGGGCCGACTGCCGGCTGCTGCCCGTCCGGTGGGCAACGATCTGCGCGGCAAGAAAGCGGTGGAATCGGGAAAAAACGCGCCGCAGGGCCTCGCGGATCTCCGGGTCGTCGGCTTCGGCCAGCCCGCTGAAGAGAATGCGATAGTGCCCGAATTCGCCATGATGCTGTGCCTCGAACAGGAGCAGCCGCAATGCCCCATCCGATTGTCCGTCGCTGGTATCGAGTAATCGCAGCCAGGTGCGCTCGCTGAACTCATAGACGTAGTCAATCGCCGCGAGAAACATCGCCTTTTTGTCCGGCCAGATGCGGTACAGGATGTTTTCCTGTACGCCGCACTCCTCCGCGAGCAGGGCGGTGGTCGCGCGGCGATAGCCGGCGCGGGTGAACGCCCGCGCCAACAGCGGCAGCAGTTCGCGTCGCTTGTCGGTGAGCTGGCTGGGGCGCGGCATATTTCGATCCCCTACACACGGCACAATAATGTAAGCACACACATACATTATGTCGGCTGAGCGGGCGTTCGTCAATGCCTGATTGTCGAATCTCGTCGGTTGGCTGGACGACCAGCGCGGATCAGCGGGGAGGGATTGACTGCGACGTCAACTCGTGGCCGCTTGCGTCAGCGTGCTCGCTTCCGAGCGGCAGCTCGTGGTGAAAATCCGCAGCGCCGCATCAATCTGATCGGTGCTGACGTCCAGGTGCGTCACCGCCCGCAGCGTCCGTGGCCCGGTCGCCATCAGCCAGACCCCCGCCTCGCGCAGCCGGGCGCTGAAGGCATCCGCCGGGCCGAGCCGCTCTTCCAACTCGATCATCACGATGTTGGTCTGCACGGCCGCCGGGTTGACCCGCAGCCCGGCGATTTCCGCCAGGCCGCGCGCCAGGCGGGCGGCGTTACGGTGATCCTCGGCCAGGCGGTCCACGTGATGATCCAGCGCGTAGATCGCGGCGGCGGCCAATAGTCCCGATTGGCGCATGGCGCCGCCGAATTGCTTGCGAAAGCGCCGAGCGCGCGAAATAAACGCCATCGGCCCTGCCACGATCGAGCCGACCGGCGCTCCCAGCCCCTTGGAGAAGCAGAGCGACACGGAATCGACATGGCGGGTGTAGTCGGTCGGGCGGCAGCCGACGGCCACGCAGGCGTTCATCAGCCGCGCGCCGTCAAGGTGCAGGTGCAATTCGCATGACTCGGATACGTTGCGAATGGCTTCCACCTCGGCGGTGGTCCATACGGTGCCGCCGCCGCGGTTGTTGGTGTTTTCGATGATCACCATGCGCGAGTTGGGGAAATGCTCACCCGGGGGACGGAGGCAGGCGGTGACGTCGGCCGGAGTGAAGACGCCGCGCGGCGAGTGAATCAGGCGCATGGACGCACCTGCGAGCGCGGCGGGGCCGGCGGTTTCGTAGTTGTAGGAGTGCGTGGTGTTGTCGCAGATGATCTCGTCGCCGGGTTCGCAGACGGCGCGGATGCTGACGAGATTGGCCATGGAGCCGGAGGGCACGTAGACGGCGGCAGGCTTGCCGAGCAACTCGGCGCAGCGCTCCTGCAGCCGGATCACGGTCGGATCGTCGCCCAGCACGTCGTCGCCGACCTCAGCCTCGGCGATTACGCGCCGCATGGCCGCGGTGGGGCGGGTGACCGTGTCACTGCGCAGGTCAACGATACTCTTCATACTGCTCTCTCCAGCGCTTGATGACCGTCTCGGCCTGCCGCCGGACGCGGTCCAGCTCCTCGGACTTGATCTTTTCGTTTTTGCCGTCCCAGAACCGTGCGGGCTTTGGGCTTTTGATGCGGCAGGCCTTGGTGATGGCGTTATATGCCGCGATGCGCAGCGGGCCTTCGCGATCCAGCGCGCTGAGCATGAAGCTCGCACCGGCCGGGTTACAGGCGGAGAGGGCCTTGGCGGCGGGGTCGTCGTACGACTGCACCTTGGCGAGCAGCGCTTCGACGGATGCTCTGGTGGAAAGGTGTGCCAGCGTGTCGTAGACAGTCTGGCGGGTCTTGTCGTCGAGGTCGGTGCGGTCGAGCAGGGCCGCGACTTCCTTGTCGGCGCTGAGGATCGTCATCTCGCGGATGCGCTTGAGCGCGGCGTTCACGTCGGCGACCGGGGCCTTGGCGTCGAGCGAGGCCTTGATCTCGGCGTCGTAGATGGCGTTGCGGTGGGCGGTGAAGACCCGCGCCATCTTCTGCGCAAAGGCGTCGGCGGTGGCGACCCCGAGCGGATCCTGCCAGTCGATCCGCGTACCGTCGGGCTGGACGTAGACGACGTATAACTGCAGGTTCGGGCGCAGCCCCCACTTCTCGATCAGATCCTTGCGCGTGCGCGAGAGCTGCACGCAGATGAAGCGCTGCGAGAGCGAGTAGCAGCGCTCGTCACGGAAGCTCTTGCGCTGATCGTCCTCGAGGTCGTCGAGATCGTCACCTTTGCGGGCGGTCGAGCCTTTGACGTAGAACATCAACGGGGTGTTTCGCTTCTTCGCCTCCGCCACGGCGCTCTCCACGTCGGTGCGCCAGCGAATGGCGCAGTCCTGGGCGGCGGCGGCGGCGGTGACGACCAGCAGCAGCGTGACGGCGGCGATTCGAAGCATGAGCGATCCTCCGCGGTGGTGAAGCCCTTCCCGATTATTGTACGCCCGATTCCGCCGACTGATTCACCCCGTGAGACCGCGATCGGCGGAAACTGCGCGTCGTCCCGCAGGGATGGGCGGGCCGGGACGCGCGGCGTCCGATACGGACGCATGGAGGACGTGATGTCCGAAGTGCTGAATCCGCAGGATGTGGACGCGCTGCTGGCGTCCGTGGGGGCGGATGCGCCCGCGGCAGTCCCGGCTGCGCCCGCCGGCGTGCGCCGCGCCGAGCCGTCGATGGATGACGGCGGGCCTGCGGCGCGCTACGAGACGGACGTCAGCACCTACGACTTCAAGCGCCCGAAGCGCGTCAGCAAGGATCAGACCCGCGCGCTGGCGGCGATCCACGATTACTTCGCCCGAAACTTCGCGGCGACGCTGTCGGGCGCCCTGCGCACGCTGGTGAACGTGCACGTGGTGGCGGTCGAGCAGGTGATGTACAGCGAGTTCGTGCAATCGCTGCCGAACCCGACCTGTTTCGTCATCATGCACGCGCCGCCGCTCGAAGGACAGATGTTCCTCGAGTTCAGCCCGTTGATCGTCTACCCGATGATCGATCGCCTGCTGGGCGGGAGCAGCCAGGAGTGCCTGATTCCGCAGCGGGCGCTGACCTCGATCGAGTGGCGGCTGATGAACCGCATCATCGACCGCACCGAGGAGCACCTCTCCGAGGCGTGGAAAAACCTGATCGACGCGCGGTTCGAGGTGCTTGAGACCGAAAGCAACCCGCACCTGGTGAACATCGTCGCGCCGACCGAGGTGGTCGTATCGATCACCTTCGAAGTGAAGATGGCGACCTGTGCCGGCACGATGAGCCTGTGCATCCCGTTCAACGTCATCGAGTCGGTGCTGGGTAAGCTCGCCACCCAGTCGTGGCTCGGCTATCGTCCCAAGGGCGCTTCCGACGTGCAGCAGCGCCGCCTGCTGCGCAACCTGCGGAAATCGGCGGTGCACATGACCGCCTATCTCGGCCGCGCGCGGATCACGCTGCGCGAGCTTAAGGCGCTGCAACCCGGCGACCTGCTCCCGCTCGACAAGCGCGTCGATGAGCCGCTCGTTCTGCAGATCGAGGGGCAGAACAAGTTCGCCGGCAGCGCGGGTCAGTTCCGCGGACGGCGCGCCCTGCACCTGCTGCGTCCGGCCGATCCCGACGAGCTGCTCTGATCGCGGCCGCACTCCACCCGCGAGTTCCGGCGTGTGCCGATCGGCGCTGATTTGCCCGGAGGGCGCCCGCAACCGATCCATTCACACGTTCACCTCTTGACAGAAACAGGCGTATTATGAGCCCGGCGCTTATCGGAGCGCCGCGCCGGCGCGATTTCTCTGGAATCGCGCCCGTGTGAAGGCGTATGATCGCCGTCAGCGGTGCAGCCCGCGGAATGAGTTCCGGCGGGTCGGCCCCGATGGAGGGCGAATGTTGTTCCTGTGGACGCCGCAGCGGGCCCGCATTGTCGCGTATTTCGTCGCGGCGTACGTCGCGATGTGCTGACGCGCAGCGGGCGGGCGCGTCAGGCGCCGGCCGCAGCGGGGAGCACGTCATGCCCTCTCCCGCCCTTTCTCTCGACGCACTCCTGCCGTATCTCTCACACGAATTCGATCGCGGCGGCGGCCCCGGCGGCCAGAACGTCAACAAGGTCAGCACCCGCGCGGTGGTGCTGTTCGACTTTGAAACCTGTCCCGTTTTCAACGAACCACAGCGCGACCTGATCCGCCGCCGCCTGGCCAACCGCCTTTCCGCCGACGGCCGCGTGCGCGTCGTGTCGCAGAGCGAGCGCTCGCAGTCCGCCAACCGTGCCGACGCTGAGCAGCGCCTCCTGGCGCTTCTGACCGCTGCGATCCATGTGGAGCGGCCGCGCACCGCGACGCGCCCCACGGCCGGCTCGCGCCGCCGCCGGCTGGCCTCCAAGCAGCAGCGCTCCGAAACGAAGCGCCTGCGCTCGCGCCCCGGCGACGTGTGAGCCGGTCGTCCGCGGTACAATTTTGCTCATGAGTTCTCGGTCTTGGCAGCGCAAGTGCGGGCCCGCGACGCGTTTTCGACCGGACGGCTCTCGGAGGATCGGCGACATGATTGGCAAGTCTATGGCGGCGGCGATGATGCTGTCGATCGCATGTTTGAACCCGCCCGTCCTGGGGCAGGAAGTGCAGACGCTCGGCGCGTCCTCCAACGTGCGCCCCGGCACGAACCCTCAGTTCCCCGGCCGCGCGCCGGAGGAAATGCGCTTCGCGGTCGTTTCGACCGGTGGAAAGAGCATCCGCGTTCCGGAGGACTATCGCGGCAAGCTGGTGCTGGTGACCTTCTGGGCGACATGGTGCCCGCACTGCCGCGAAGAACTGCCTTACTGGCGGAAAGTGCACGAGCAGTACCGCGAGCATAACATCGAAATGGTGGGACTGCTGCAGGATTCCAACCGCTCCGACGGCACCGCTGAGAAAGCGGCCGCATTTCTGGCCGACCAGAAGATTGCCTGGCCGAACGTCTACGAGGATGCGGCCATGCTGGGCGAACAGTACTCCGCGATGGCCATCCCCACGTCCTACCTGGTGGACGGCGACACTGGCAAGGTGATCGCGGGCATGGGGTCGCTTCGGCGGGATCGGCTGGAGCCGGTGCTGGTCGCGACCGCCGCACGAAAAAAGCTGGAGCAACATCGCGCCGCGGCTGCCGGCAGCGCCACGACGGACCAATCGCAGGTGAACGCTACCGCGACGACCCAGGGCGATGGATCATCGCCCGAAGCGCCGCCGTCCGGTGCCGCTGCGACGCAGCCCGCGGTAGCACGACTTGCGGAATTCGGCGTGCTTGCGGCGCCCGCGGTCAGCAAGGCCGCCATCGAGGTGGAAGCGCAGGTGCAGCGGGGGCGCGAGGAAGTGTTTCGACTCTGGACCACGCCAGAGGGGCTGAAGGCCTTTCTCGGGGTGGAGTCGACCGTTGACTTGCGGATCGGCGGCCCATTCGAGCTGTACTTCGCGCCGGACGCCCCGGCCGGCCAGCGCGGCGCGGAAGGCTGCCGGATTCTGAGCTACGTGCCGGGGCGGATGATTTCATTCACGTGGAACGCTCCACCGAAATTCCCAGCCGAGCGCGAGCAGCGCACATGGGTCGTGGTGGAGTTCATCGAGATGGATGAGAAGCGCACGCGCGTGCGGTTGTCGCACATGGGCTTTGGCGAGGGCGGCAACTGGGAGGACGTGCGCAAGTATTTTGCGGCAGCGTGGCCGAACGTGCTGGGAGCGCTGGCGCGCCACTGCTCCACGGACGCGAAGTAGCTCGGGATCCAATTCGCCGGACGCAGCCGCTGGCCGATGCCCCGCGCTGGGGCGCGCGACGGCGCCTCGCGACGCTCACCCGCAGATCGAATGCGGCGGGATAGGCGCGATCAAATCGGTATGCTCACCAAGAGCGCATCACCCGAATCGTGGAATAACAGGGTGTGACGGCGACGCGCGAACCCGCGTGATCGCGGTTCCTTCGACGCGGTGTTGCCGTCGGATCGTGACCGGCGTTCTTGCGGTTCGAAAGGAAGTCGGTGTCATGCGCATCCTCGTTGCTGTTGATGGTTCGCCGCAGGCGGAGTTGATGCTGGCGGGCTTGCCGCGCGCGGGGCTGGCCGACGATTGCGAGGCGACGGTGCTGAGCGTCGCGGATGTCTGGCTGCCGGGGCCGAGCAGCGAGGACGCCGTTCGTGCGTCCGGCCAGGATCCGACGGCCGCGTTTCCGCGCGCCAGCCAGCTTGCCGAGCAGGCACTCGCGCAGGCGCGCGAGTTCAGTGAACGTGGCTGCGCCCGGTTGCGCTCGGAATTCCCGAAGTGGCGCGTTTCGGCGGAATCGGCCGCCGATTCGCCGGCATGGTCAATCATCGCCGCGGCCGAGCGCATCGGCGCGGACCTGGTCGTTGTCGGTTCGCACGGGCGCAGTGCCATCGGGCGCGTGCTGCTGGGCAGCGTCTCGATGCGCGTGCTGGATGAGCTGCGCTGCTCGGTGCGGATCGGGCGCGCGCCCCCGCAGCGGCAGGAGATTCGCGTGATTGTCGCAGTGGACGGTTCGCCGGACTGCGATGCGGCCGTGCAGGCCGTTTGTTCGCGTCGATGGCCGGCGGGTGCGGCGTTTCGGGTGGTGACGGCTGCCAACTGGCGGCTGCACAACGCGCCGCTGACGGCGCTGATCGGCCCGCACCTGTCGCCGGAGGCGTGGGCGGAGGGAATCGCGAATCGCGCAGCGAAGCAGCTCGCGGAACGCGGCCTGTCTGCGTCGGTGGTCGTCCGCAGCGGCGACGCAAAGCACGTCCTGGTTTCCGAGGCCGAGGCGTGGGAGGCGGATACGATCTTTGTCGGAGCGCGCGGGTTGACCCGCGGCGAGCGCTGGCTGCTGGGCAGTGTGTCGGCAGCAGTGGCGTCGCGGGCGCCCTGCTCGGTCGAGGTGGTTCACCCCGCGACAGTAACGCGCGGTGTGTGAGCGCACCGGGGAGCCTGGAAAGTGGAGTGGTGCATCATGGATTTCAATGTGTTCGTCCGCGGCGTGGACAACCCGGCGGTCGTGCGGGAAATGGCGGAGGGGCGTATCGCGGCGGGCTTGCAGCGATTCGAGTCGCGTGTGCGACGGGCGACCGTGCGTCTGGAGGATGAGACCGGGCCGAATCAGCACGGCATCGACAAGGTCTGCTCGATTGAACTGTTGCTCGACAGCGGCGACGTGCGCATTCGCGAGGTCGGCAGCGACTTTTCGTCGGTGATCGATGTCGCGGTGGATCGAATGCGGGCGGCGCTCGGGCGGCAGGTCAGTCGCGACAAGCGCGGCATCGGCGAAGGTTGAGCTGGCCGACTTGTGGCTAGCGCGGGCGGATCTTGCGGCTCTGGCGCAGCAGCGACATACCCAGTGCCAGCAGCGCCGCTGTGCACGGCTCCGGCACTGCCCGGATGACGAGCTTCGGCGCCGCGGCTGGGCCTGCACCGCTTCGCGAGTTGAAAGTGAATCCCAGTGAATCCGTCAGCGATGTACCCAGCAGCGACACGTCGCTGCCGGCGCCGATATCGGCCAGCAACTCGGCCGCCGGAGTGAGCGGCAGTGTCCGCGCCCCATCCACGCCGAGTCGGCTGAAGCTGCCGAGCGGCACGACTGTCGAACCGCCGATCAGCGCGGTCAGCGAGTTCCACGTCACTTCGTCGCCCACGCCGATGGTCGGCGCCTGGGGTGAACCCGGCCCCTCCGACCAGAGGTCGCCGCTCGTCCAGCTGATCGCAAAGTCGCCCGCTCCCACCGCGAAGATCGGGTTGTTCGGCATGGCAATTTCGGTGACTTCAAGCGACACGCTCGTGATCGTCCAGTTCCCCGACCCGTACGCGGCATCAAATGCGGTGACGGCCGCGCCGGCCTCGAATCGCAGGATGCTCTGCACGCGGCCGCGCGCCTGGCCGGCCGCGTTCACGGCCGCCGCCCCGCTGACGGCCAACCCACCTGCCGCGCCGTAGTTGGTTGTCGGAGCCATTTCACGGGCCATCGCATCGCCCGTCGCGGTGAGGGCCACTTCGGCTGCGGTCGCGGCTGCGAGCCACGTCGCGAGTGTGGAGATCGCAACCGTGCGAAGCAGGGCGGTGGTAATGCGCGGCGTGGACATGGACTCAGCCTCGTGGTGGACGATGGGTCGGGGATTCTATGGTCGTCGATCACCCCGAGGCAAGCGACACGTCGGATTCGTCCGTGGCGGAGCGCTGCCCAATCGCGCTTGTTTCCCGATAATCAGCTCGATTGACGCCCTGTGGCGGCTGTGGACGCACGGAAGCGGCAAGCGGCGGTTGACCTGCGGCGTATGCCACCCCCTAGCATCGGCATGAGATCCGCTTCGAGGATCGGTTTGCCGGGGGCGTTGGGGCCATTGTCCGCTGTGCTGGCGGTGTGGTTGAGCGGCTGCTGCTCCGCGCCGTGCTATTCCCCCAGAACCAGCCGCACTCACGCCAATCTCGTCCTCGGTCCGTCCCCGGAAGTCGCGCGGTCAGCGGAGCGGTTCGGCCCGCGGACGCTCGTGCCGGACGCGATCATCGGCTATCGCGTCGACTCCTACAGCACGTCGACCACGATCTTGTTCGACGACCAGTCGTTTTATGACCGAATGGGCGGCGGTGTGTCTCATGGAGCGGTGTCGGAGCGCAGCGAGACGTGGCTGCGGTAGGCGGCCGCGCGGTGCGCGGGCGTGCTCCTGATGCCGCGAGCGGGCGCTATTGGCGCATCGCGACGATGATTTCCCGCTGGTCCCCGCGGCTGAGCACGTAGATGGTGACGCCCAGCACCAGGCCGATCCAGTAATCACGCGGCGCGATCCACCACCATGCCTTTCGATGCCACTCGATATGCTGGGGGCGGAATTTCCGCAGGCCGAAATGCGGATTCAGTACGAACCAGAGAAAATCCTCCGCCACCCAGAAAAAGATGATGAACGCGATCGCGCGCGCCTGTCCGCCCGGGGTCCAGGGCATGCCCAGCGCAAACGGCAGGTGCGCAACAATCGCGATGAATACCAGGATCGAAGCGTGGTAACCGGTGATCGGCCGCCCTGGAAAAAGGCGATTCATCCACTCCTTCACCCGCGGATTGCGGACGCGCCAGGTCGGCAGGTTCTGGGCCCAGCCGGCCGGCCCCTCAATCTGAATCTCCATGATCGCGAAACACGCGGCGGCAAGCAGTACCCCGGCGAAGTAGTAGAGGTGAACCCAGATTTCGGGCATGGCTGCACCAGAACGACCTATAACTACTCAGGCGGCATTCCGCCGTTTCGCGAGCATTTTACCCGCAGGCACGGCGGGCGTCGCCGCCGATGGGAAGGGTATCGGCGATCTGGCCGGTCCGGGAGCAGGTGTTGGGTCCGGCTGGGGCGGTCGGCCGCACAATCGGAAAAACCGCTTGAATGTGGACGCAGCGGCGTTTAGGCTCAAGGATCATTTTCACGGGGCATTCGTGAGGCCCCACTTGGTTTGGACGGCGGCCCCTTTCGCGATCGGCCGCTACACATGGGACAACCAGAGGTCTTCTGGATCCATGAGATTGCAATTTCATCATTGCCCCCGCGCCTTCTCGCTGGCCGAGCTGCTCGTGGTGATCGGCGTCATCTCGCTGCTGCTGGCGGTGCTGCTTCCCCCGATCCAACTGGCACGTCGCTCCGCCCTGGACACGGTGTGCGCTTCGCAGATGCAGCAGCTCGGCCTGAGTCTCAACGACGTTCACACGGAGTTTGAGTTCTATCCGCTATGGGACGACGGGGTCGGTCCGACGCCCTACACGTGGATCGACCTGCTCGTGCAGCGCCGAGTGCTGCGGAATCCGTCCGTCGGCTACTGCCCGTTCGACATGCGCCCCGATCCGCTCAATGAAGCGCGGGGGCGTTCGCGCGGGTTCACTTACCCGGGGGATGGCCGGCGCGGCGGCGTGGATTACAGCTACGGCATCGGCGTGCCGCTGTCCGCGGGCGGTTGGCGCTGGCGTCCAACCAGTGCCGATACCGATCGGCCGCGGCGGTTTGACGGGCATACGCTGAACGCCTCGAGGCGCGTTCTCGCGGCGGATTCAAACTGGACGCAGATTTACAACCTCAGCGGCCGCGGCCAGGTCACCGGCATCTGGAACGATCCGAGCTGGTATGACAACACCGTCGCCTGGCGTCATCGCGACTACACGGCGAACGTCCTGTATCAGGATGGGCATGTCGCGCGCCTTCGCTTCGCCGCGGAGCAGGCCGAGCCGGTGGACACCACGCAGTCGTTTGTCTGGCAGCCTGGCGAGCCGATCCACGTCGGGCCGGATTCGCGCATCAGCGGCTCGTATTACCCCAACGCCATGCCGCCCAGCTTCCAGACCACGCCCAAGGGCGACGTGTACCCCAGCGAGCTGCTGCCGTACTACTACACGGTAAAGCGAAGCTGGACGCTGATCGGGCACAAGTCCCCAGGCACGACGACCGCATCGGACGATTAGCGGTCGCTATTCGACGCGCCAAACCCGTTCGCCCATTGCGCACGCGCGCAGCAGCGCCTCATGTGGCCGCGTGCGCGTCGCTCTGGCAATGGTCTCTGGGCTGACGCCATCCCCCAGCAGCATGACCTCGTCGCCCTCGCGATCGTCTGGATGCACCGTGACGAACGCCGTGTTCATCCCCGCTTCGAGCACGCGCTGCGGCCGCCCGTTCACCACCACCGGCGCCGGCCGTAACCCGTGCGCATAGCCGGCCATGATTATTCCCAGCCGCTCAGCGCGGAAGCGCGAGTAGCCGACCGGTCCGGTCGTCGGCCGCACCAGCCGCAGGGGGGTGGTCACGCGCACGGCGTCGCGGAAGAGCGCGTAGCCGGGGCGTACGGCGTGCTGCCAGGCCGCGGGACGATCCAGCAGCGAGGATGCGGCCGAATGGAACATCCGAACGCGCCCGCGCGCCGCGCGCGCCAGCGCATGCGCCTGCGGCAGCGTTGCGGCATGGGCAAAGCACTCCTCGTCGCCGCAGATCGAAATGAACTCTCCCAGTCGATCGGGCGAAAAGCCGAATCGCTGCATCCCGACGTCCACGTGCAGCGCGACGCGCCGGCCCGCGAAACGCCGGGCCTCGTCCAGCGTCGAAATCGCCGGCCGGACGCCGAGCGCGGCGAATTCATCCGGGGCGCCGTCCGGCGGACCTGTGACCAGCCCCGGACGCCGCACCTCCCGCGCTTCGGCCAGCGAAAAATAGGCGAATTCGTCCACCTGCCCGTCCAGTGCACTCGCGACCTGCGCAGCCCCCAGTCCGTACGCATCCGCCTTGATCATCGCGATCAGGCGCACCTCGCGGCCGATCCGCGCGCGGATCGCGCCGGCCGCGGCGCAGACACGTGGCAGGTGGATCTCGACGCGGACATGGGGCGAGCGCATCAATCGCGACCTCCGCGAACACGCGGGCTCACCGACGAGTGCCCGGAAGCGCCGCACGTTCACGGGCGGCGCAAAGTGCCACGGCGTCGCGAACGACATCCTGTTCGGTCGGCAGTACGAGATTGGCGGCGGGTCCCAGCGGGATGTAGGTGTCGTGGCCGGTGAGCCGGGCGACGGCCACCGTTCCGCCGCAGCGCTCCGCGATCAGCGAGAGCACGGACTCCGCGACGCCGCCGCTGCGGCGGCCCTCGTCCACGCACAGCACGCGCCCGGTGGCGCGGGCCTGCTGCTCGATCAGCGCTTCGTTCAGCGGGCTGACCCAGCGCAGATCGACGACGCGCGCCCGCAGGTCGTGAGAGCGGCGCAGCTCCAGCGCGGCGCGGAGCGACATGTGCACGCCGTTGCCGTAGGTGATGATGGTGAGGTCGTCCTTCTCGTTGCCCGGACCGTCCGGCTCGCGACACCCATCGGTGGCGGTCGGCGCGAAGGCCGAACCGTTCCAGCGGTACAGCGCGCTCTCCCCAAGCGGGATGAACTGATCCGGCGCGGGATAGCGGCAGAGCCACGCGCCGTCGCCGGTCTCGTGAAGGTCCTTCGTCATGTACAACGCGATGGGCTCGAGGAACGCGACCACCCGCCCGTGGACGCGCGCCAGCGCGAGACAGGTGCGAAGCATCCGCGCCGCGTCGTCGCCGCGCGACGGAATCGCCACGACCAGCCCCGGGATGTCGCGCAGGGCGGCGATGCTGTTGTCGTTGTGGAAGTGCCCGCCAAACCCCTTCTGGTAACCGAGCGATTGAATGCGCACGACCATCGGGTTCGGGAACTGCCCATTTGAAAAGAACGATGCACTGCACGCCTCGCCGCGAAGCTGGTCGATCGCGTTGTGCACATAGGCCAGGTATTGAATCTCCGGCACGGGCAGCATTCCGAGGTGTCCCGCACCGATCGCCATGCCGAGGATGCTGGTTTCGTCCAGCAGGGTGTTGAAGACGCGCCCCAGTCCGAACCGCGCCGACAGCCCGGCCGTGACGTAATACACGCCGCCGCGGGCAGCGACGTCTTCGCCGAACACGCTCATTTCCGGATGCTTCGTCAACAGGTCGCGCAGCGCCCAGTTCAGCAGCACGGCCAGGTGGCGCGGCGGCTGGCTTTCCGGGAGGCGTGGTCCATCGGCCGATTTGAGGAATCCCGGCGTCGAGTCGAGCGCAAAAGCGTGCAGGCGCGCCTCGGGCGTCGCTGTGCGCGCCGCCTCGCGCGCAACTGCGTCGGGATCGTGCGGCGCCAGCGGCGCGATCACTTCCTCGGCCGACGTAAGCTGCGCCGCGTCGCCCAGCGCCTCCGAGGTGCTCTGGACGCGCCGCCGAGTTTCTTCGTAGAGCTCCAGTACTTCCGGCCCGGTCATGAAGCCGGATTCGATCATCAGCCGGGCCGACGCCAGTAACGGGTCGCGCGCCTCGGCGGCGGTGATCTGCTCCAGGGTGTGGTATTCGGTCTCGGGGTCGGTGCCGGCGTGGCCCATCAGGCGCACCGTCTTGAGGTGCAGCAGCGCCGGCCGGCGCGCAGAGCGCACGAAGTGCACGGCCTCCGCGGCCGCGCGATATGCGCTGACGAGGTCCAGCCCGTCGCCGGCGAAATACCGGATCCCCGTGCGGTTGGAAAAGGACGCCTCCACCCAGCCCGGGGCGGTGTGCACGCTGATGCCGATGCCGTTGTCCTCACAGACAAACAGCACCGGCACCGGCAGATTCTGAAACGTGGCATAAGCAGCGGTGTTGAAAGCTCCCTGGGCGACGCTGTGGTTGATGCTGGCGTCGCCGAAGGTGCACAGCACGATCGAATCCGGGGGCAGTTCGCCGAAAGCACCGCACACCGGGCGGCGACCCTGACGGCGGCTGCGTTCGATCGCCATTGCAGCGCCGACGCTCTTCGGCGGGTGACTGGCGATGGTGCTTGTCTGCGGCAGCACGCACATCGGCACGCTGCCCCAGACCTTGTGCCGCCCACCGCTGATCGGCTCGGCCCGCGCCGCCATGAACGACAGCAGCGTGTCGCGGACGAAATCGACCTGCGGCGTTTGGCGGCTGCGCTCGGCCAGCAGCGCGCCGTCGCGATAATGCAGGAACGCCGGATCGCTGTGGCGCAGCAGCCGCCCCAGCACGGCGACGCCCTCGTGCCCGCTGCTGCCGATGGTGTAGAACGTGCGGTTCAGTCGTCTTAGCGCGCGGGTGATCAGGTCCAGGTGGCGGCTGATGATCTGCGATTCAAACAGCTCTCGCAGCACGCGCCCGGTCAGATCCGGCGTATCTCGGAAGAGCGGCTCATCCGGCGAACGCCGCGGCTGCATCCCGCAACCGGCGCTGAACTGCTTGCACAGCGCGACGAAATTCTGATCGACGACCTCGGCACGGTTGAGCGTGAATGCGGCGGTGGCCATATCGGGGACTTGCTGTGCAAGGGGCGACTCGGGAACCCGGCCGGGCGACGGTCCGATTCCGACCCCGCCTGTCGCGCCGGCAGCGCCCGTCCATTCCGCAGCGGCGGCGCCGCAGGAAGTGTACCCGCGCGCCGCGGCTCCCGCATGGTGTCCCGCACCGGTCAATTCCCCAGGAATTTGATCGTCAGCATGAGGCGGTTATCGCCCTCGATCTTGCGGCCGTCCAGCGCCCGCAGTGCGTCGCAGGTGGAGTTTTTGCAGGAGTGCGTCGCGTCGATCGTCAGCCGCAGGCTCTGCTGCAGGTTTTTGCTACGCACGCTCACCAGGTCAAATTCGGCGCCGACGGCGCTAAAAGGCGTCATCTGCCGCGTATTCGGCACAACCGGGTGCAGTCGATGCAGGATATTCGAAGCGAAGCTCGGGAGAATCCGTCGCAGCGGCCGGACGATCTTGTCCTGCCAGATCAGTTCATCCACGATGTGCTGGGGGGCATCCGGTCCGTAGCCGCTGAGCCGAAAGCCGACGTTGTCCAGGTGCACGTTGCAGCGATCCGCCGCGACGGCGCAATGCAGGCTGGGCGATCCTTCCTCGCGGAATCCCTGGCCGTGGGTTGCGCCGGCAGCGATCAGTCCGATCGACGGAATCAGCCCGAGATGCCAGTCGCGGTCATCGCGCTGGAATCCCGCTCCGACCAGCGCTTGCGTCCACAGCCCCGGGCTTTTCGCGACGAAATCGAACCCCTCCTCCAGGCGGCGGTTCAGCTTCAGAACTTTATGCACGTGCGAGTTCAGGTCGATGCCGTACAGGTCGCGGAACCGGCGGCTGATCTGCGAATAAACCGGGTCAAATCGATAAGACGAAAACGCCAGGTCGTCAGACACCTCGAAACTCCTTCACGCTTCTTGCGAACGAGCAATCTGTCTGCGGAGCGATCCGCTTCGGGGGCGTCGCGCCGCTGAAGTGCTGTTCGCCACCACCCCCCCGGCGTCAGATCCGGATGATGGTTCACGCGGCATTCGTAGGAATTCCGGGTGCGCCGCGGCATGGGGCCAGGCCCCGTTCCCGGCTCCTGCACCGCCGCCGGGATCGGTCGGAGCGGAGGACGCCTTTGGCGCATGACGCCGCTACACTATCGCCCGACGCGATCGGCGTTGCGCCGCGCGACCGTGCCGCCGACCTTGCGAGGATTGCATGAGTGCCCGAATCATCCCGGCTGTGTTGATCGCCGGAGTGCTCGTCGGCTGTGCGCCGGCCACCGTGAGCGTGGATGAATCTGTCGCGGCGTATGTGCGGCTGATGATGCCGCGCGAGTTGCGGATTCAGCCCTACAGCTTCACGCGCCCGATCAGTTTTGCCAACGACGGTAATCCGGACGCGGTTGAAGTGGTGGTGGCGGCGTTCGATCAGTTGGAAGACCCGGTCAAGGTCTTCGGCACTTTTCACTTTGAGCTGTATGAGCGCCGTCCGGCCAGTTCCGACCCCTTCGGCGAGCGGATCGGCTTCTGGCCGGTCACGATTGACAGTCACGAGGCGCTGGCGCGCTACCGTGATCGATCCTCGCCCTTCTTCTTCTGTTTCCCGCTCAAGCTGGAGAATCCGCCCCTGCGCCCGGGGACGTACATCCTGAACGTGCGGCTGATGGCGCCGGGCGGTGAGACGCTGTTTGATGAGTACCGTCTGGAGTTCAAGGGCGGGCGCGTCCCGCCGCCGCGTCCGCGCTGAGGCAGGCGATCAGCGCGGTGAGATGCGGTCCAGCCCGCCCATGTACGGTCGCAGCGCCGCCGGGATGCGCACGCCGCCGTCCGCCTCCTGGTTCAGTTCCAGGATCGGGATCAGGATGCGGGGGGACGCAATCACCGTGTTGTTGAGCGTGTGGCAGTACTGCATCTTCCCGGCGCTGTCGCGATAGCGAAGGTTGAGTCGCCGGGCCTGGAAATCGTGGAAGCGGCTGGCCGAGTGCGTCTCGCTGTAGGCGTCCCGGCTGGGCATCCATGTCTCAATGTCGAACATCCGCACCTTCCCCTGTCCCATATCGCCGGTGCAGCACTCCACCACGCGATATGGCAGCTCCAGCCGCTGCAGCACGCGCTCCGCGTTGGCGATGATCTCGGCGTGCCAGTGGGCCGATTCGGCCGCGTCGGCCCGACACACCACCACCTGCTCGATCTTGTCAAAGAAATGAATGCGATACAGGCCGCGGGTGTCTTTCCCTGCCGCGCCGGCCTCGCGGCGAAAGCAGGTGCTGCGCGCGAAATAGAGCCGCGGCAGCTCCGCTTCCGGCGGTGCTTCGTCCATGTGAAAACCTGTGACGGGGACTTCCGACGTGCCGACCAGGCTCTGGCCGTCGCGCTCGCACAGATAGACCTCGTCGCGGTGCAGCGGGAAGAAGCCGGTGCCCTCCATCAGCCGGTCCTTCACCAGCACCGGTACCGTGAGCGGTGTGAACGTCAGCTCGCGCGCCCCGTCCGGGCTGTTAACCCGCCGCTCGCTCATCACGTCCCAGGCCAGCCGCAGCACAGCCTCGTGCAGCGCAGCGCCGGCCCCCTTTAAAACGTAGTTTCGTGTGCCCGCGATTTTGACGCCGCGTTCAAAATCCACGATGTCCAGGTGCGCCGCCAGGTCCACGTGATCGCGGAACGCGGGCCCGAAGTCTGCCCGGGCGCGCGTCGAGCCGACGCGCCGCACCTCCACGTTGTCGGCGCTGCTCGCGCCGCGCGGCGCCGCCGCATCCGGGATTTGCGGCATCAGCAGCATGTGCCCGTGGAGCTCCGCTGCGACGGACTCCAGCTCGCCCTCGAGCGCTGCGACCCGCGCCTTGACCTCAGCCATTTCCGCCGTAAGCGCGGCGCGCTCCTCCTTTGATGCCTTCGCGATCTTTTCCCCGGCCTGCTTTTGCCGGTGGCGGAGCGCGTCGAATTCGCTCTCCAGCGCTCGCCGCCGCGAATCGACGGCCAGCAGCGCGTCCACGTCGCAATTCAGGCGCTTGTCGCGAGCGGCGGTGCGGACGAGATCGGGGTTTTCGCGGATCAGTTTCAGGTCGATCATGGGTCGTTCCTGCGGCAACTCCGGGCGCGCAACTCGCCGCGGCGTCCGCGGCGCAAGCCGGGGATTATACGGACTGTCGGCAGTTCAACGCGGGGCAGCGGCGGGCGGGTGGGGCAGTGCTGTCGGCGGCTGCCTTGGCGAACGGGTCGGCGCAGGTTGAAGGCATCACAAGGGCTGCTGCGAGTGATGGCGTGTCAGTGCCCGTCGCGCGTGCTCGGTTCAGGCGCGGATGAGCGCAGCTGCGGGAAGCGCTGAACACGCCCGGCCGGAATCAGCCCCGATGCGGACACCATCTCCGCGTTTCCACCCACCTGAATCACCGCTCGCAACCGAGGCCTCCCGCCTTCTGCAAGACACTGGCGTGCCGCCCCTGTTCCTGAATCTCCTGTCGCCGGCGCGAATTCGCGCAATTCCGCGACAGGCCGCGACAGTATCGCACACTCGAGCGCATAGCGCGCCAATGAGGCATCGAACAGGTACGGTTCATAGGATCGAACCGCGGCGCGCCGATAGGCCTGTTCCAGCGCGATGTCCGGCATGTCGGCGATTTCCGTAAGCATCGAATCAAGCCTGCGCAGCAGCGCGGGTGCGGTTTCCGCATCGGCGCCAGCGGACAACAGCACGGCGCGATCCCCGAACGGCCGAGCGTTCCACGCCGTGGCGGCCGGGTCAGACGGCCTGCTCCCAGGTGACCGGGTTGCGTTGAATAGCTCTGAAGCCAGTTCCGGCCACAATGGCGGAGCGAGTTCCCCTTCGGCCTGCACGAGTGCGTAAAGCTCGATCGACTCAGTGGCGCGAAGGACCGCAGCCGCGCTGGCCGGGGGCAGGACGAGTGGGTCATCGGGTGCGCCGTCATCGGCATTCGTGGCAGGCCCGAGTACCAGGGCCGGCGCCCCCACAATGCCAAGCAGGGTGGGGTCGCTTGCGGTAGCTGACCCGGCGGCCGACGCAAGGTACGCGGTCAACCGACCGGGCAGCGGGTCCGTCGTGCTGCCGCCGGCTCCGTCCGGCGCGGACGCCTCGCGGCGTACGTTGCGGTCGAGCAGTTCGACCAGCGCGTCCGCCTGTTCCGCCGGGCCTACAAGGGTGATCGGGCGGCGGTGGGGCGCTCCGATCTCGGCAAAACCACGAAAGCTCAGCTGCGCGCGGAGTCCGGGATCGTCGGCGGTCGATTCGACGCGCGTTTCGAGTGTGTTTCCGCCGAGGGCGGAGACAACGGCCGTGCCGGCATCGGTTCGGTGGTCGAGAATCATGCCGACCAGTCCCCGATTGGCACGCGGCGCGCCGGCATCGTCGGGCGTCCGAACGACCCGAACGCGCGGCGCCGTCGCCCCTTGGACGAGCGGCGGAACGGCGTCAAACGGACGCTCAGGCAGCAGCGCAACCCGCACGGACCAGTTGCTCATCGGCAAAGCCGTCACATCCACCAACGGCTGGTTCTCGGCCAGCGCAAGCGCGACGTCGCGCACGTCAGACGCGAGCACGCGCTGTACGCGGGCGAAATCCAGCTCCGCGATGAGCAGGTCGCCGCCGACGGCCTCCATTTCGCCCAGCCGCAGCGCCATGGCCGGGAAATCGCAGCGAATTGCGCGCAGCGCTGCGGTCGCCAGTGCCCGGGCGCGCAGCAGTTCGATCGGGTTGTTCGGCGCAGTGCCCGTGTCCCGCAGCGCGGCCACTACGCGATCCAGGATTGCTCTGCCGCGGCGACCCGGATCGGCGCCGTCGCTCGTCATCGTGATGGTCAGCATTCCCGCGTCGCGCAGCCGAGTGAGCCGCCACTCGGGCACGCCGCAGCCACTCTCGATCAGAGTGCGATGCAGCGGCCCGTCATCCGGGTTGCAGACGCGATGCATCAGCACTTCCAGAACGACGTTCTCAAAGTCCGAATAGAAGGGCGTGACCCAGCCCAGCGTCACCCGTTGCGGCCCTTCGATCTCCGGCAGTCGAATCTCATGCGCCGTATGTCGTGGAATGTCGCGATCTGCGCGAATCGGGCGAGGACGATCGGGGATCGGCTCAAATGCCTCTCGAATTGCGGTCATTGCGGCGGCCCGCGTGACATCGCCGACGACCACGACCACCGCCGAGCGCGAGACGAATCGCGTTTTTCGGAATTCTTCGGCGGTGTCCGCAGCCGCGGCGAGATCGTCGGCCGTCGGGCTTCGGACCGAGTAGGGGTGCCCGGAGAACAGCATCGCTCGGAGGGCATTGAGCGGCGACGGGGCGTGGGTCGATGTCAACTCCCGCTTCGCGCCTTCGACCGCAGCGGAAAGCTCGCGCGCGTCGATCGGCCTTTCGTGCAACACGTCGGCATGGCGGCGAAGTACGGCCTCGAAGAGCAGCTCGTCCGCCGGAATCAGCGAGTGAAGCACCGTCGCATCGGCCAGCGTCTCGGTGTGCCAGTGCAGGTGAGCCGCATGCAGCGGCGCATCCGCGATATGCCGCACAGCCAGCACCCTTCGCACGAGTTCGCAGGTTCCGGGAAGCTCATCATCATCGGCGTAACCGCTGCGAACCCACAATTGCACGCTGATGATCGGCCGGCTTCGATCCTCCACGACCACCGCCTGCACGCCATTGCGCAGCGGCTCATAGCGCGTGCGCTCGGAAAGCAGGTCCGGCGGGCGCGTCGCCGGGGAGAAGGGCGCGCCGGCCGCGGGCAGGCCGGACGCGGGCGGTTCGCTGCCAGGCGCGGCAACTGGCGGCGTCGCATCACCAGGCTCTGACCGGGCCGGCTGCGTCTGCGCCGGCAGGGGCGGCAACTGCGCAGCGGCTTCGGGTGGGGTTGCACCCACGAGCGCGAGGCCGGTGAGCAACCATGCGGCGAGTCGCAGGAGTGGCGGACCGCCAGCCACGCGAACGGGGCGAGCGAATCGCGCCGGTGAAGGCCATCGATGGTCGAATGGCGCACTGATCATCGTGGCTGCCACCGTCGGTCAATCATCCTCGCCGGTCGGCGGAGCGCTCGTTTCCGGGATCGAGACGCGCGAGATGCCACTCGCCTTACCCGTCTCCGGGTCGCAATCGATCATCACGCCATTCAGCACCACATCCCCCGCGGCCACATCAAACGGTACCGGCATCGTGGTCAGCAAGGCCGAAAGCACCGCATCCTTGTTCCGCCCCAGCACGGAGTCATGCGGGCCGGTCATGCCCAGGTCGGTGGTGTAGGCCGTGCCCTTGGGCAGGACGCGCTCATCGGCCGTCTGGACGTGCGTGTGCGTGCCGACGACGGCCGTCACGCGCCCGTCCAGGTGCCAGCCCATCGCGATTTTTTCGCTGCTTGCTTCGGCGTGGTGATCGACGAGCACAACCTTCACATCCGGCGGAACCTGAGTGAGCAGCCGATTCGCCGCCAGGAACGCACATTCCGCGCGCATCTGGATGAACAGCCGCCCAAGCAGCGAAAAAACCGCCACCTTCACGCCGCTCCGTGCCTCGACGATCGTCAGTTCGCGACCCGCGGCAGCGGGCGGCAGGTTGGCCGGGCGCACGATGCGGTCGGAGGATTCAAGCGTGGGGATGATCTCGCGGCGCTTGTAAACGTGGTCCCCCAGCGTGCATACATCCACCCCGTAGTTGATCATCTTGCGGAACATCGCCGCCGTGATGCCGCTGCCGCCGGCGGCGTTTTCGGCGTTGGCGACGACGAAATCGACCTGCGCCTCGCGGATAAGCCGCGGGATGATCTGTGAGCAGGCATGCCGGCCGGGGCGACCCACCACGTCGCCGATCATCAGGATTCGCATCAGGCAGGGCTCCATGGCGGGCAGGGGTGGGTCAGTCGCGACGACGCGCCGTGCGCCCCGCAGCATCTCACTGTAGCCAACCGGTGCGGCGGACGGAACCGCCGGACGGCCGGAAGTCGCTGTGGCTGGCGCGGGGTGATCGGGGGAATTGCGTTGATTCGCCGTTTGGATGGACGTACTCTGGATACGCCAGCAGCGGGCGCATTGCACATCTACCGCCCGAAGGCCGGTACGGTTGAGTCGCTCTGGTCGGTGTCACTCAGAGTGGAGCCATGCCATGAACCTACCCCCGTGTCAATTCCGTTCAACTCGTGGATCAGTGTCGAGCGCAGCATTTGCGGCGGTTGTGGCCGCCTGCCTGGCCGTCAGCTCATCAGCTCAGATCGCGCCGGACCCCGGCGCCAAGGTGCTGGGGGTCGCAGGTGCCGTCGGGCATCCGACGGCGGACATGGTCGGCCTGCTGGCCGGCGAGATAGCTCAGGGAAGTGTGGCGGGCGGCGTCGCAATTCCCGAGCCGCCGCTGGCTCGCGGCGTGTTTGTGAATTTTGAGTCGCCGCCGATCCGGCCGCTGGCCTACCACGCGCAGAGCCGATTGCTGGCGGTCGCGAACACGCCGGCGTCGAGCGTTGCGTTCTGGCAGGAGCAGGCCGGCGGGTGGGTGAAGTTGCGCGAAGCGCCGGTGGGGCTGGACCCGGTCACGGTCGCGTTCGAGCCGGGCAGCGGCGGGCAGCGGCTATGGGTCGTCAACCACGTGTCAGACAGCCTGATGGTGCTGGATTCCCGCTCGGGTCGCCCATTGAAGGTGCGGCATGTGCCGGATGAGCCGGTCACGCTGGCGTTCAACGCAGCGGGCACGCACGCATTCCTCGTTTGTCAGAGCGGGGTGCTGGTGACGCTCGACGTCGCATCGCTCGCGATCCTGTCGACGCTGCCGCTGCCGTGCAACACGCCGCGGGCGCTCGCGTATGACGCGGGGCACCAGATGGTCTACATCGCGGCGCTGCACTCGGGAAACAACACGACGGTGGTTGGCAAGTCGATGCGCTTCCTCCTTCAGGACGCCACCACCGGACAGCCGGCGTCGATTTTTCTGCCGATCCTGTTCGTGCCGTTCTTCTTTGCGCCGACGGCGCCGCTGTTCGCCGCGGAGCCGCAGCTGGCGCCGTGGCCGGACGTGATGACCGGGATCTCGCAGGTCGCGCCGCTGGTGCCGCGGATTATCTCGGATGACCTGGCGACGTGGGCGGCGATCGTGGATGCCCTGGCGGATGACAACGGCGATCCCGATCCGGCAGCGATGGCCGCCTTCAATGCGCAGGTGCTTGCGACCTTCAACCTGATTTCGCTGAACACGCCTGCGCTCTTCCGCGAGGTGATTCACGAGGCGCGCCAGACGGTCGATCATGACGTGATTGCCGTGAGTGTCGCGAACCCGGTCGCACCGTCGATCTCGCACATCTTCGGGAATGTTGGCGACACGCTGACGGGTGCTGCGCTCAATCCCGTCTCGGGTGCGCTGTGGTTGACGAACATGCAGGCGCGGAACACGGTGCGCCTGGAGCAAAACCTGCGCGGGCATAACGTCGATCACGAGTTGGTCGTCATCGCGAATCCGGCAAACGCGACTTCGGCCGTCACGCGCGTCAATCTGCATGCGCACATTCCGGGCTTTGACGATGCTTCCGTGCCGAACGCGGCGGCGAAGGCTGGCTCGATCGCCAACCCGATCGACGTGGCTTTCCGCCCGGATGGCTCGGCGGCGTTCGTCTTGTCGCTGGGTGCGGACCGGGTCGGCGTGCGGGATGCAGCCGGGGCCGCCATCGGCGTTCTTGACGTGGGGCGCGGGCCGCGCGGCATCGTGGTGGATTCCGTGGCGGGGCGGCTGTTCGTGCTCAATCGTACGGATCACTCGCTGTCAATTCTGGATTTGCCGGAAGCGCCGGACGACATCCCGACGGGAGCGACGGAGGCCGACCGCATCGCGCTGTTCAATCCCGAGCCGGTGCCGGTCAAAGCAGGCCGCGACTTTCTCTATTCCACGCGGCGTTCGAACAACTTCTCCTCGTCCTGCGCCGTCTGCCATGTCGATGGCACACTCGATCATCGCGCCTGGGATCTGGGAGATTCAGCCGGGCAGATGCAGCACGGCCCGCACCTCGGGGTCGGTGCTGGTGCGTGCAACAATGACCCCGGCAACATCAATCATCCGCTCAAGGGGCCGATGGTGACGCTGTCCCTGCGCGGGCTGGATCGGCACGATCCCTTCCATTGGCGCGGCGATCGCCCCGGCTTCGTGGATTTCAACGGGGCGTTCGACGGGCTGCTGGGCGGAAGCACAATTCCGACCGAGGACATGCAGGCATTTGATCGATTCATCCGCACGTTGGTGTATCCGCCGAATCCGAATCGGAATCGCGACAACACGTTCGCGGACCCCGCGGCAGAGAACGGCGCCCAGATCTTCATGGCCAACTGCAACGTCTGCCACATGATTTCACATGACGGCGCGGCCACGCAAAGCTGTCCAACGGACGTCGGCGACCTGGCGATCGACCTGTCGGGGCTGGCGCTTCAGACGCAGCTTGTGCCCCAGTTGCGCGAGCTGACGAAAAAGTTCGAATCCGATCTTTACAACGGGTTCGGGCTGCTGCACCACGGGACGGAGGAGCGTGAGCAGAACAATCACCCGATCGAGACCTTCGTGATCGAGTTTTTCCCCGGCCTGATACCGGTGGCGGGAGACCTGATCGCTTTCCTCGACGCCTGGCCATCGAATGTAATGCCGGTGGTTGGAATGCAGGTGCTGGTGCAGAGCGGCGGTGTGCCCGGCGGGCCGGTCCCGCTGCCGCTGGATGTCATGCTGATGATCAATCAGCACGAGCACCTGCCGTCGCGCTGCGACGTAATCGCCAAGCGCACGGAGAATGGCGTCCAGCGTGGGTACTTCTACTCCGGTGGCGTGTTTCAGACGGACCTGGGCGAGTTCGTCACGCTGGCCGACCTGGTTGCATCCGCATCGGCGGCCACGCCGGTGGTGTTCATGGCCGTGCCGCCGGGCTCGGGGATGAGACTGGGCATTGACCAGGACTGGGACGGCTTTCTCGACGGACTTGACACCTGCCCGCAGGGCCGCAACGACGGCGACATGAACGGCGATGGCCTCGTCAACAATTTCGACATCGACCCGTTCGTTCTGGCGTTGATCGCTCCGGCCGAATACGCGATGCAGTACCCGGGGCTGGATCCGAATTGTGCCGGCGACGTGGACAACAGCGGCGCGCTCAACAACTTCGACATCGACCCGTTCGTGGCGAAGGTGATCGGGCCGTAGCCCACTGCGGGTCTCTTCTCGCGGGTTCGGGTAGTGGATTCCAATCCGGGGCGCTCGGCGCAAAAAACGCCCGGGCGTCCCGGATGCGTTTCGCGCTGCGCGCGGGCTACAATCCCGCTTATGAAGCCAGACGCAACTCTGCCCGTGTCCTGCCGTCCCAGCCGGTGCGCCCGACCCGCGTTTCGCTCCGCAATCGCCGCGCTGGTTCCCATGGCCGCGGCGCTGGTGCTGTATCTGCCTGCGATTCAGCGAAGCTGGATCGGGTGGGACGACTCCACGTACGTCACACAGAACGAGTTGGTGACCAAACCGGGTGGGCTGCTGCGCATCTGGACCGATCCCCATGCGTCGCCGCAGTATTACCCGCTGACGTTCACGTCGTATTGGATCGAGCATCGCGTGTGGGGCGACAACCCGTCGGGCTATCACACCGTCAACGCCGGACTGCACGCGCTCTCGGCCGGCGTGCTGGTGCTGCTGCTGGTGTCGCTGGGCCTCTCGCCCTTCCTTGCCGCCGGCGCCGGGTTGCTGTTTGCGCTGTCACCGATGCAGGTCATGAGCGTGGCCTGGATCGCGGAGCGGAAGAACACGCTCTCGGCGCTGCTGGCGCTGCTCTCGCTGCTGGCGTACTCGCGCTACTTCCGCAGCGCGGGCGGCGCAGCGCTGCTGGCCGCGAATCTGCTCGCCTGCGCAGCGCTGCTGGCGAAAACAGCGTGGATCGGCCTGCCGCTGTCTGCCGCCGCGTTGGGGGTATGGGTGCACGGGACGGCGCTGCGGCGCGCCTTGGTCGTGACCGCGCTTCCTTGTGTCCTCGGGCTGCTGCTGGCGGTAACGACCGTTGGCGTTGAACAGCAGTTCAACGATCTGCCGCTGCCTGCGCTGACGGAGCGATTGCTCATCGCGCCGGCAGCGCTGCTGCATTACCTGCGGGCCGCGATCGTGCCGACCGGGCTTAGCCCGTTCTATCCGTTTTGGCCCGCCGGTGCGTCAGGCACGATGGCCTGGGCGGCGCTGCTGGCGCTCGTCGGAATCGCGGCGTGGCGGTGGAAGCGTCAGGGCGGCGTTGTCCGCTGGGGGTTGGCTTCGTTTGTGCTGCTGGTCGGCCCATCGCTCGGGCTGGTGCCGTTCGGCAACATGTCCGTTACCTGGATGTCGGATCACTTCGCGTACCTGCCGCTGGCGGCGCTGTACGCGGCGCTGATGGGGCTCCTGGCGGGAGAGGGTGACGCGCCGCGCGTCGCGGCCGCGGACTCCAAGACCCGCGGCACGCCGGCGCCGCGCGGGGCGCCGTTGAGAGCGCGATCGTCCCCGGCCTTTCGCCGAGGCGCTGCTGTCGTAACGGCCATCGGATTGGCGGGTGCGTTTGCAATTACTTCGGCCCGGGCGCTGCCGCAGTGGCGCGACGGCGCGTCGCTGTGGGATGCGCTGATTCAGCGCCACCCGGAGCATTTTCTCGGCTACGTCGCGCGCGGGGCGCTGCATGAGGCGTCCGGCCGGATGGACGCCGCCCTGGAGGATCGACGGACGGCGATCCGCCTGCTGCCCGGCTTCATCGCGCTGCGGGCGGAGGTTGCTGACGAGCTGGTGCGGCGAAATGATCGTGACGCAGCCGAGGTCGAGCTGCGGGCGGCAATCCAGCAGGCCCAGCGCGGCGAATCACGCGGGGCCCGCGAGCTGCTGCCGCGCCTGCATGTGAGCCTGGCCTCGCTGCTGCTCGGTCGCGGAGAGGCGGCCGAGGCGCAGCGGCTGTTGCACGCAGCCGCAGCGCTGCCCAGCCTGCCGACCGCGGAGCAACTCGCCATCGGTGAGGGGCTGATTGACGCCGCCATGTTGGAAGGGCGGTTGGACGACGCCGACGCCATCGCGCGCGAGTTGGCTGCCCGGCACCCGGCCGCAGCCATTCCGCATCTCAAGCGCGCCGAAATCGCGGCGCGCCATGCCCCGCCCGCGGACATCGGCCCGCTGCTGGAGGCAGCGCACGCGGCGGAGCCGGGATCGGTCCGGGCAGCGCTGGACCTTGCGACCTATCGGCGCGCCAATGGCGACAACCCCGGAGCGGCCGCGGTGGTGGAGCGGGCGCTGCGCGAGCGGCCCGTGCAGCCGGAATTGACGCGCTGGCTGGCCGGACATTACCGCGACATGAACGACCTGCAGGCCAGCGAGCCGCTGTGGCGGAGCGTACTCGAGCGCGAGCCGGACGATGCGGGGGCGCTCTTCGCGCTGGGCGAGACGCTGCACCGTCTCGGGCGCCCGGCCGACGCTGTGCCGCTCTACGAGCGACTGGTGCAGAAGCATCCGGATGACGCCCGTTACTGGAACAACTACGGCAGCGCGCTGCTGGAAAGCCGCCGAGTGGACGAAGCGGCGGAGAAAATCCAGAAAGCGCTGGAGCTGGACGCTACTGACGCGAAGGCCTGGCACAATCTCGGCGTCGCCCGCGCGCAGAATCCCGAGACGCGCAGCGCAGCGGTCGCGGCGCTGACCCGGGCGACCGAGTTAAACCCGCAGTATGGCCGCGCCCACGATTCACTCACGCGCCTGCTGGTGATGGAGCGGCGCTACGCGGAGGCGCGCGACCGCTGCAACATGGGCATCAACACCATGGGTCTGGAGAACGCGATCGGACTCGGCAATCGCTTCGCACGGATCGTATCGGCCTGCCCGGATGACGCCGTGCGCAATCCGCCGCTGGGGCTGCGCGCGGCGCTGCGTCTGCTCGAAGTCAGCCCGGACAATCCCGACCTGCTCGATACGGCCGCGATTGCGCGAGCCGCGAACGCGGACTATGACGAAGCACTGCGGCTGGCGCGGCGCGCGGCGGAGCTGTACGAAGCTGCCGGTCGCACAGCCGATGCCGCCGCGGTCGCGGAGCGGATCGAAGTATTCGAGTCGCGGCAGGTGTACATCGGCGACTAGCGCCGGGGAGACCAAGCGCGCCCGGGCGCGCGTCGCGCGCTATGCGGATCGGTTGATGAACTGTGACGAGGTCAGGGATCGGCTGCTTGAGTTCGCGGAGGGCGAGCTGCGCGCCGCGGAATCCGCCGCGTTGCGCGCGCACGTGCGCGACTGCGCTGCCTGCGCGATCGCGCTTCAGCAGACGCGCGACGCGCTCGGAGCGCTGGGGGAAGCGCTGCACATCGAAAGCGAAGAGGCCGCAGGAGAGACGCGCGCCTCGGCCGTCGACCCGCTCGATGCCGGGGCCACGCGGCGAATTGCGTCGCCCGGCCCTCCCGGTACGGAACCGAATGCTGGGGGATTGAGACCGGCGGCGGCGCGCCAGGATCAGCGCTCGGGAGGCGAAGGATCGAGCGCCGCCCGGCGAATCGCGGACTTCGAGTTGATCGAGGAACTCGGGCGCGGCGGAATGGGGGTCGTCTATCGGGCGCGGCAGGTGTCGCTCAATCGCGTGGTGGCGCTCAAGGTGCTATCAGCGGCGCTGCTCGCGTCGCCTCGGGCCGGGCTGCGTTTCCAGAAGGAGGCCCGCGCCGCGGCGCGCCTGCATCACACGAATATCGTCCCCATCTACGCGCAGGGCGAGTACGAGGGCCTGCTCTACTACGCGATGGAAATGGTGGACGGCCCGCCGCTTTCCGCGGTGCTGGAGCACGACCCGATCGGCCTGCGCCACCCGGCGAATGCGGCGCCCGCGGCGGGCGGCGCCGATTCCATTGCTTCCATGGCCTCGTCCGGAGCCAGCACGACGCGGACCGGCGCGGTTACACGCCGCGCCCGCGACTTCAAGCGCATCGCGCGACTGATCGCGGAAGTGGCCGATGCGCTGCAGCACGCGCATGACGAGGGAATCGTGCATCGGGACGTGAAGCCGCAAAATCTGCTGATGGGGCGTGACGATCGACTGCACGTCACCGACTTCGGCCTGGCGCGGCTGCTGGATGAGCCGGGGTTGACCATCAGCGCGGAGATGGTCGGCACGCCGGCCTATGCCTCCCCCGAGCAGCTCATCGCCGGTCGTCCGTTGGACTTCCGCACGGACATCTTCTCCCTCGGCGTGACGTTGTACGAGTTGTTGACGCTGCGCCGGCCGTTCACGGGCGGGAACATCGACCAGCTCATCCGAGCCATCCTGACGCAGGAGCCGCCCGCGCCGCGGCGCGTCGATCCGCGCATCCCGCTTGACCTGGAGACGATCTGCCTTCGGGCGCTGGAGAAGGAGCCGCACCGGCGGTTTCCCAGCGCCGCGGCGATGTCGGAAGATCTGCGCCGATACGCACAGGACTTCCCGATCGCCAGCCGGCGCATCAGCCCGCTGGGTCGGGCCTGGCGCTGGGTGCAGCGGAACCCAACGCGCGCCGCGCTGGGAGCCACGGCGGGATTGCTGATGCTGCTTGCGCCGCTGCTCGTGCTGACGGCGCGATCGCGCGCCGACCAGGCTTATCAATCCGCGTACGAGGCGCTTCTGGGCGACTACCGCGACTCGGCCGGCGCTCGCGCAATTCTGCAGCGGGCGTGGATTCCCGGTGCGGATGTCCGTTCGCGCGAGTTGGCGCTGGCTGTCGCGGATGTGATGCGCCGTCCCGAGCAAGCGCTGGCCCGCGCCGGCCGCTGGCTGGCCGAGCATCCGCGTGACGCCGAATTTCACTATCTCAGCGCATGGGCGCACCGCCGGGAGGGACGATGGCGCGAGGCGCAGCGCTGCCTCGCGGACGGCGACGCGTCATCCGACGCCGCCACGCGCACGCCCGGCGCACTGTTCTGGCGCGGGCAGGCCGTGCTGCCGGTGGATCCCGAGGCGGCGATTCGCAGCTATGCCGAGGCGATGAGCGGGCGGCGCGATTTTGTGCAGGCGATGGTCATGCAGGGGCGCGCCGCAACGCACCTGATGTACGCCCTCGGCAACGATGAATGGTACCGCACTGCCGAAAGCAGCCTGCTCACGGCCGGGCGGTTGCAATCCGACAAGGCCCGGCCCCGCTACTATCTTGCCCTCTGCCATCTGTGGGCGGCGATTACCGCGGCCGAACGCGGCGACGCTGCCGCTGCCGAAGAGCGTTTCACGGCCGCGGAGCTGGCAGCCCGCGAGGCGCAGCGCGTCGAGCCAGGGGACGCCAGCGGCTGCAATGCCGAAGCGCTGATCCTCGAACGCCGCGGCGACCTGCGCGGCGCGGCGGCCGCGTGGCAGCGCTCGCCCCCCATGTCTCCGAGCGGGCAGCGCGAGTTGTATTTTGACCGTGGCGCGTATGCCATGCGCCTGCACTTCTGGCTTGGCGAAACCGCCGATGCCGAGCGCTACCGGCGCGCGCGGTACGAATTCGACGGCGCAGATCGCCTGCTCGACGACGGCGATCGATTCGACGCCGCCTGGTATGAGGCCATGATCTGGGCCGCGGAGGATCAGCCGCGCGCGGTCGCCGCGCTGCAGCGCGCCTCCACAATCGCTGCTGACAGCGGCGAGTTGCGTCTGCTGGTCGATGGTGCGTCCCGAATTCTGGCGATCGAGGTCCCAGTCCTGCCTGCGTCGGAGCTTCACGACGAGGTGCGCCTGTCGCGCGGTTGGAGCGCCATCTGGGTTCGCACGCTGCGATCTTTCATGGACGGCGACGTCGATTGGGAGACGCTCCAGGTAGCGGTGCAGGATTGCGCTGACGCGCCTGCCGGTGAGGCTTCGCCGACGGAGCGACAGCGTCGCCGTCGCCTTCTGGCGGCCGGTGCGGAGTTCTATCGCGGGGTGTTGCGAATTGATGCCAGGGATCGCGAATCCGGGATGGAGGCCTTTGCCGCCGCCGCTCGTCTGAATGACGAGGAAAACTACTGCTTTCGAGCGAGGTTTATTCACGGCGGATTGCGGCATCGAGCCGATTGGCCGACCGGACGGTAGCCGCTACGACTCGACCAAAGGCCGATATTGCCGCGTGTTTGGCCATGCCGCGGCTGGGAACCCAGGGAAACCGGCGGAGCGGGAAGGGTTGAGTGCTATACTGGGTGACGGTCGGCGACGCACGATCGCCGCCGGTTTGGGAGTGGCCTGTGCCGGAGTTGCACCTTCCGGCCGGCTCCGAACGTGGAGGTTGCCGCCATGCGTCGTTCACGTCTGACGGGGTGCGTGTTGCTGGTGGGGCTGGCGACGGCCGCGGCGTGGGCCGTGAATCCGACCTCGCGCATACCGCTGCGCGCCCCGGTGTACTCGTTCGATCTGGCGTCTCCGACGATTATTTCGATGACCTCGCTCGACGCGGGCGATGCGCTCGGCCACCCCGGCCCGGTTGTCGTGATTCCGCGCGAGAATCTCGGCGAAGCCAGCCTGCTGGATGAACTGGATGGTCTGAGCGAACAGAACCAGATGTTTCCACCTACGTCGTCGTTCCTGCTGGTGTTTTCGGTGGATCGAACGAGCATGGGCGCGGTCGGCCCGGACCCGGTTCTTCTCGCGAACAATCTGCCGTTCAACGTGCAGACCGAGGCCGCGGCCAACCAGCAATCCGGCGACGCGTTCCTGAGCACGCAATTGTTCGACATGTTCGGTCCACTGTCGGTGCTGGCGCTCTCGGCGAACAACACGCTGGGACGAAACCAAGGAGACGCCAGCGGGGTGGACCACAGCGGACTGCCCGCCACGTCGCCGAGCTTTCCAAACGCCGATTCAAAAGACAACGTGGACGCGATGTACATCCCCAAGCCAATCGCGGGCGGAATCGCGGGCGTGGACCCGCCGCCGATGAACTGCCTGTTTTTTACCCTCAAGCGAAACAGCCCGTCGCTGCTGTTCCTGCCCGGTACAAACAGCGGGGCGGACGTATATCGCGACTTCGACGTGAACTCTCCTGCCGGTCAGCAGTTGTATGTGTCGTGGATGCAGCTTGGCCTGCAGCCGATGGACGACATCGCGTCGCTGCTGATTTTTGACCGAAACGGAGATTGCGTGTACCAGCCGACGGACGTGGTGCTCTTCACTCTCTCGCGTGATTCGCCGACGCTGGGCATGATGGACGAGAGCGCCGCCACGATCTTCACGAACCAGGGTGCGCTGGCGGGCTTCCCCGCGATCTATTCGGTGCCTGCGGCGCTGGGGCTGGATCCGGGCGATCACATCAACGCGCTGGATTTCGCGCCGTGCAGTCACGCGGAGACGTGCGTGCTGGACTGGGCGATTGGGTTCGGACGGCGGGTATCCGGGGATGTGCGCTGCGACGGACTCGTAAACAACTTCGACATCGATGCGTTCGTGCCTGCGATCCTGAGCCGGGCGCTGTATGAGTCCCTCTACCCCGGCTGCAATTACTACGCCGCGGACATCAACGGCGACGGCCTGGTGAACAACTTCGACATCGACCGTTTCGTCGCGTGCATTCTGTCCCCGCCGCCGCCTGGTGAAGGCTGCCCATAGCGACGCACCGGTCGCCGCATCCGAAGCCGCGCTTGGCCGTGGCGCACGGGCCGCCGCCGGCCGACGCGCTACCCTGCTCCGATCGGGAAGGCGCGGGTCCAGAAGAACCACGCCACCGGGGCTGCCAGCAGCGGCGAGTCGATCACATCGAGGATTCCGCCCATCCCCGGAATGGAGTGTCCGGAGTCCTTGACGGCCGCACCGCGCTTCAGCAGCGAGGCGCACAGATCCCCGGCGACGCTCATCACCCCCATCGAAAGCCCCAGCAGCGAGAATCCGACCACCAGCGGCAGACCATGAAATGACGGTCGAATCGCTCCGCTCCCGGTCAGGATCAGCCCCAGCGCGATGCTGACTCCCACGGCTACCGCCAGGCCGCCCGCCAACCCCTCCCACGTCTTTTTGGGGCTGAGCCATTCAATCAGCTTCGTGCGCCCGACGGCGCTGCCGATGAAGTACGCCCCGATGTCCGTGCATTTCACCGCCGCCAGGCTGTACAGCGCGATGGTCGCGCCCTGCCAGCCGCCGACGTCCATCCGCAGCCGGGTCAGGAAGCTCGCCAGCCCGCCGGTGTAGAAGATGATGAAGATCGTGATCGCCAGGTTGTTCATGGCGTGCTCAGCGCTGCGCCGCGCTGCCTGCAGGTAAAACGCGCACCCCAGCGCCAGCGCCATCCACACCATCGCCCAGCTTTCGTCGCGCCAGCCGAACAACAGTTGGTGATTCGACGAGATGTATGGCCCGATGATCAACCCGGCAGAGAAGAAATAGACCAGCGGGGCGTGCGGTGTCAGACCGGCATGCCGAGCGAATCGCAGCAACTCGCGCGCCGCGAGCGTGGTCACCCCCAGCAGGACGGCGGTGGTCAGAGCGCCGTTGAGCAGCCAGTACTCGAGGCCGCCGAAGGGCATCTTCTTCACGAGGCTGGAGAGCCAGCCGTCGAGGATCACGACGCCAACCAGCCCCGTGGCGAGCAGCGTGCCGGAGACCAGTCGCTGACGCAGAACAACGGGGACGGCCACGGGTGTGTCAGGCTCCAGTTGGGGGCGCTGCCTGCGCGGCGCGTGCGGGCACGTCGCCGAATCGCCGCTCGCGCGCGATGAAGCTGCGAATCGCCTCGTCAATGTTCGCGGCGCCGAAGTCCGGAAAGAGCACCGGCGTCGCGTGAAACTCGGCGTAGCTCGCCTGCCAGAGAAGGAAATTGCTCAAGCGCATTTCGCCGGCGGTGCGGATGATCAGGTCGGGGTCTGGCAGGCCGGCGGTATATAGCTCCGCGGAGAGCCGTGACTCGTCGATCTCGTCGGGGCGCAGTTCGCCCGCGCGGACGCGCTCGGCCAGCGCCCGGGCCGCGTCCACGATCTCCGCCCGCGCGCCGTAGTTCAGCGCGATGCAGAGCGTCAGGCCGGTGTTTCGGGCCGTCATGGCGCGCGAGTCGGCCAACTCGCGCTGTACGTCGGCGGGCAGGTCTGAGAGCCGCCCGATATGCACGATCCGCACGTTCTGCCGGTGAAGCTCGTCGCGCTCCGCCGCCAGCGAGCGGGCGTAGAGCTGCATCAGCCCGTCCACCTCGATCCGAGGGCGCTTCCAGTTTTCGACGCTGAAGGCGTAGAGCGTCAGGCACTCCACGCCCAGCCGGGCGCAGTGTGAAATCGTCTCGCGCACGGCGCGGGCCGCGTGTTGGTGGCCCTCCAGCCGCGGACGTCCCCGCTGCTGTGCCCAGCGGCCGTTGCCGTCCATGATGACGGCCACGTGTCGCGGCAGCGCCTCGCGCGGAAAACTCTCCGAATTCGCCTCCGTCGCGTTCATCCGGCGGAATCCTCGACCAGAATTGTCTGCTCCCGCCCCGGCCCGACGCTCAGAATTCGCACGGGCGCACCCAGGCGCCGCGCGATGAAATCCACGTATCCGCGCGTATTGGCGGGAAGATCCGCCAGTCGGCGACAGTCGTTGAGTGATTCAGACCACCCGGGCAGGCGTTCATACACCGGCTCGACGCCGTCGAGGTGATACGTGTCAGCCGGCAGACGGTTCACAATGCTGCCGCCGCGCCGATAGCCGACGCAGACCGGCAGCTCGTCCATGCCGGAGAGCGTGTCAAGGTGCATGACGGCCAGGTGCGTCGGCCCGCCGGTCAGGGCGGCGTTGGATGCGGCTACGGCGTCGAACCAGCCGCAGCGCCGCGGCCGACCAGTCGTAGTGCCATACTCGCCGCCGCGCTCGCGGATGGTGTCGCCGATCGAGTTCTTCAACTCCGTCGGAAACGGGCCGGCGCCGACCCGCGTGGTATAGGCCTTGACGACGCCGACGATCGTCCGCAGGGACGTCGGCGGAACCCCCGCGCCGGGAGAGACGCCGCCGGGGCCGGTGTTCGAGCTGGTGACGAACGGGTATGTGCCGTGGTCGACGTCCAGCAGGCTGCCCTGCGCACCCTCAAACAGCACGCGCTTGCCGGCGTCCATCTGCTCCCGGAGCAGCAGCGCCGTGTCACAGACAAATGGCCGAAGCTGGTCCGCGAATGCCGTGTACTCGGAAAGGATTGCCTCAACGTCGAACTGCTCGCGCTGCTCATACACCGTGCGGAAGAGCGCGTTCTTGTAGGAGACGGTCGCGCTGAGGCGCTCGCGCAGGCGGGCGGGGTCGAGAATGTCAGCGATCCGGATGCCGAGGTGGCGCGAGGCCTTGTCGGCGTAGCAGGGGCCGATGCCGCGGCCGGTCGTTCCGATCTTTTCGACCGGACCGGCGGCGCGCTCCGAGAGCTGGTCCTCGCGCCGGTGGTAGGGGAACACCACATGGGCGCGGTCGCTGATGCGCAGGTTTTCGCCGATCCGCAGGCCCCGCTGCCGCAGCGACTGAATCTCGCCCAGCAGCACGGCCGGATCGACGACCGCGCCGTTGGCAATAACGCTCAGCCGCTCGGAGTGCAGGATGCCGCTGGGCAGCTGGTGCAGGGCGAACTTCTCGCCGCTCACGACGACGGTGTGCCCGGCGTTCGCGCCGCCGCCGTAGCGCACCACGACGTGATAGTACGGCACGAGCACGTCCACGATCTTTCCCTTGCCCTCATCGCCCCATTGCAGGCCGACGACGCAGGTATGTCCGAAATCGGGAAACGACATGGCACGTCCTGCACGGTGCGGCCGCCCGCGTGCGGCGGAGTCGCATCGCGTGATCGAGAGACCCACGGACCCCAATAACTCTGCGCCCCGTAGTTGTAGCACGAAGAGAAGAGCGTGACAAACGCGGCCCTCGCGCTACTTCAGCCGCGACAGCACCGCCGCAGCAAGCTCCTCCTGCAGGCGGAATGAGCGGTCGCCGAAGAGGCCCAGGTGCGACGAAATCCGCAACCGCTCATTCGGGCCGCGGTCATCCCACCGGACCAGCGGACCGTCAGCGGCGAGGGATTCGTCGCGCCGCAAGAGGAGGGTGCGGACCGAATTGTCGCGCGGGAGCGGCTCCGCGGCGTCAAAGAGCGTCGCGTAGCGCAGACCGGCGGCTGTCTCGAACCGCCAGGATACCCGCAAATCGGTCAGCTTCCGCGCAGCCCAGGCGCTGCGCTCGGAAACCTCGCGCGCCAACTGGCGCATCAGGATCAGCAGCGGTTCCGGCGGTGCGCCGTCATGATGGTCGCGAACATCGATTCGCCCGCTGTCGAGCGCCAGCTCGCGCGGTGCATCCGGTCGACCGAGCGACAGTCCCAGGCGAGCGATTCTCGCATCGTCGGATCGCCAGCGCTGAGTCCGCAGGGCGGGATGGCGGCGTGCGAGGTCGGCCGCATCGCGAACCACGATGTGGTCCTCGTGCGATCGGCAACTGAACTGCGTCCAGGGGTTGATCTGGCAGCCCAGGTGCATCCGCAGAAGGTGAGCCGCAGAGTCCGGGGCGATCGGTCGGCCGAATGCTCCGGCGCACAGCCACGGCAGGTCAGTGCCGAGTACTTCACCGTGGCCGATCGGGCGGGCCGTCGAGAGCACATCGTCGGACCTGGTGTCCCAGGCGGTCCTGCTCGACAGCAGCGTCGCGTATCCGGCCCGATCGGCGTAGCGCTTCCACTGCCGCGTGGCCCGCAACACGCGGATGGAATACTTGCCGTCGGCATTGAGGCTGCCGTAGGGGGTGCAATCCATCAGTGCCATGCCGCGCGTGGCCGTGTCGGCGTACTCATTGCGCGCGGACATGAATTCATTGACCGCGGCGTACGTCGCCACTTCCGTCTCGGCCGCGCCGCTGTGCGCCACCAGCATCGCCAGCGTCTCGAGATCGAGAATGACCCAGGCTTCCTGCGCCAGCGCCTCCACGTGTTCAATGTCGAGGTCTAGCCGCTGCACCCACGTCTGTGGCAGGACCGCGGCCTTTCCGCGGACCAGTCGTGCCAGCGCGGCGCGCGAGGGCGGGCAGTCCGCGACGCGCGTACCACTGTCCGGAAGCAGCGGCGCCAGTGCATCCAACTCGCGCGGCAGCACGATTCCGGTCAGCAGCGACGGCGGGCTGTAGGTGCTCCAGCGCGGCACATTGGCGCAGGGGTGGCACTTTGGATCACGCTCGGCGACGCTGTGCGCAAACAACTCCCAATTGGCGCAATCCGGCGGCAATAGCACGCGTATTCGCATCGCCCGGGCGCTCGCCGGAGCCTGGACCCAGGCAAGCCGGGCGCACCGGTCGGTGCGCTGATTCACGTGAAACTCAATTGCGCGGCGCTCATGGCCGTCGTGCGCCTCGGGTGATTCCAGGAACTCGACCAGCAGGACGGGGGTGCTGGCAGCGAGCGACAGACCGCCGACCGAGAGGCAAAACCACTCCTCGGGGCGACACCGCAGCGGTGCGGTGAGCAGGGTTCCGTTGGTCGCCCAGCGCCAGGCATGGCGACGGGCGCCGCGCTGCAAGCCGCCTCCGGGAAGCGCCAACGATCTTGTCGCCGTGCGACTGGAACGCGATTTCATATGCCTTCCTGCGCGCGTGCGCATGGGATTTCGCGATAGCCCGGCGTTTCGACGCACGCGGGCTGGCGCGGTGGGTATTATGTCGGCCGATCGCGGCCCGGCAATGGCGTCGCGGCCGACGCCGGATTTGGTGGCGATTTGGTGCCGGCATGGGCAGGTCGGGTCGCGTGATGGTCACGGGCGGCGCGGCACGTTTCCGAGTGTCCGTTCACCCGGCCGCGGAGGAGGCTCTGATTGAGTCATTCCGAACCATCGCCCCCCCCGGCCTCTCCGCTCACCCTGCCTCATGTCCGCACACGAACCGCCATTGTTCAACTGCTGTTTGTACTCCTCCTCGGCATCCTGGCGCCGTTCGGGCCCGCCCTGGTGCACACGTGGTCCGGCGCGGCAGACGAAACACCCGCCGCCGAAGGCGGGGCCGCCCAACCCGGGTCCGCGAGTGCCCCGGCGGGTTCCGTCACGTCCCATGACTTGGATTCCGCGGGTCACATGCCGACGGCCAGTGGGAGCGCGGCGAGCACGCAGCCGGGGCGCGACAAGGCGTCCCGGCCACCGCTGGATTCCGAGGAAACGGCATCCCGGTATTCGTTGATCGTCTTGGACAAGTCCGTACACCTGTTGCTTGCCGGCGGATTGCTGGCGATTCTGCTCCGGCGGCGGGATCTGCTGCCCGCCGGCTTCGGCATCACGGGTCGAAACCTGGCCGGGCAGGTGGGTTGGGGCATGGCCGCCGTGCTGCTGGTCTATTACTACCTGTATCTGACCATGGTCGTGATCATTTCGATCACGATGCTTGGCGGCATCGACGCGGCGGCGGAGGAGGATCTGCGACACCGCGTCGAGTGGCTGGCCGCAATTCCGCCCATGTCCCCCGTTCAGGCCGCGCTGCTGATGGGGCTGGTGGCGGCGCACGAGGAGGTGGTCTTCCGGGGGCTGCTGCTGCCGTACCTGCGACGGCTCACCGGAAGCTGGGTCGCCGCGGTAGCGATTTCGTGCGGCGTGTTCGGAGTCCTGCACATCGACCAGGGCGTGATCGGTGCGGCCCAGGCGGCCGGGATCGGCATGGTGCTGGCGATCGTGTTCATTCGCACGCGTAGCCTGCTGACGGTGACGTTGGCCCATTTCGTGTTCAACTTTGTCCAGTTGCAGTACGTCGCGCCGGCGCTGTTCAAGTTTGCCGAGAAGGCGTTCGAGTGACGGCGCGCGGACGACGGATGGCAGCTATAATGCGACCCCGCTCGGGCGGTGCATCGTGAACAGGCTGAAGAGACCCATGATCATCACCATTGACGGTCCGGCGGGATCGGGAAAGAGCACGGCGGCGCGGAAGCTCGCGGCCCGTCTCGGCGTGCCCTATCTCGATACCGGGGCGATGTACCGCGTCGTGACGCTCGCTGCACTGCGACGGCGGGTCGATCTGCATGACGACGCCGGGCTGGCCGAGATCGCGCGCGGCGATGATTGGGACCTGGATCCCGGGCCGACGCACATCCGGGCCACGCTGCACGGCGACGACGTCACCGAGGAAATCCGCAGCATGTACGTCGCGGACCACACGCGCTTCATCGCCGCCTCGCCGTCGGTGCGGGCGGTGCTGGTGGCCCGGCAGCGCGAGATCGGCGCACGGCTCGGCTCGATGGTGACGGAGGGGCGTGACCAGGGCAGCGTGGCGTTCCCCAACGCGGATGTGAAGTTCTATCTCGATGCCGCCATCGACAAGCGCGCTGAGCGACGATTTCATGAGTTGCTCGCCGAGGGCGAGGAAGTGAGCATGGCCGACGTGCTGCGGAACCTCGCGGAGCGCGACGAATCCGATTCGCGCCGCGCCGTAGCGCCGCTGCGGCGGCCGGACGGAGCGATTGACGTGGACACCACGCAGCTCTCGATCCACGAGGTCGTCGACCGCATGGCGGCGGAGGTGGAGCGGGTCGCGCTGCTGCCCAGCGGCGCATCCACGGAGGCGCGCGAGTCGTGAGCGCGGGCGTGGAGACGTCCGCCGCTCCCGCCGCTGCCGCCCAGGCACCGCGGCTGGCGTACTCCTTCTGCCGGATGGTCTGCCGGCTGGTGGTGCACACTTTCTTCCGCGCGCGGGTGCATCACGCGAATCGCGTGCCGGCGTCGGGGCCGGTGCTGCTGGTATGCAATCACCAGAGCTACGTTGACCCGGTTCTCGCGGGACAGGGGCTGTGGCGCGAGTGCCACTTCATGGCGCGCGACACGCTGTTTCGCGGCTACTTCGAGCGTTTGATCCGGTTTCTCAATGCGTTTCCGGTGAAACGTGGCACGGCGGACATCGCCGCCGTGAAGGAGACGCTGCGCAGGCTGCGCTCCGGGGCGCTGGTCACGGTATTTCCCGAGGCAACGCGCAGCACCGACGGCTCGATCGCACCCATGCAGGCCGGGGTCGTGCTGCTGGCGCGCAAGACCGGCGCGCCACTGGTTCCCTGCATGATCGACGGCGCATTTGAAGCGTGGCCGCGCCATGCGAAGCTGCCGCGCCCGCGGCGGATCGTCATCGCCTATGGGGAGCCGATGCATGTCGCCACGAACGCGCAGGAGTCGGACGACGCATTCATCGAGCGCGTGCGACTGGAAATCATCGCCTTGATGGACCGGTACGGAAAGCGCCGCGCGCATCCGCCGCAGCGGAGTGGCGCCGAACCGCACGGATCGTCGCCGGCGCCAACCTCCGCCTGAGTCGTCACAGGAACCCCCGCCCACCACCCTTGACCGTGAGCACCGGGCACGGGGCGTGCTGCACGATGCGCTCGGCGGTGCTGCCGATCAGGACGTGGGCGATGCCGGTGCGACCGTGGGTGGAGACGACGATCAGGTCGATCTGCTGCTGCCGCGCATACTCGCACACCGCCGACCACGGGTTACCGAAAAGTGCTTCGCGGCGAATCGCGCTGCTGCCTCCGAAGTGATCCTTAATCAACCGATCGAGGCTGGCGCGGCAGTCGTCCAGCATTGCGGGATCGGACATGGAGATCGGGGCCTCGCTCGGTACCAGCAGGGCCACGTCCGGGTTCAGCGGCGGCGGCACGACGTGCAGGATGTGCAGCGTCGCGCCAAAGTCGTCGCAGAAGGCCTTGGCGTAGCGGCCTCCATGCATGGAGAATGCGGAAAAATCTGTCGGCCACAACACGCTGCGCGGCTTGAGGTTCATGATTTACTCCTGTCCTGGGCGACCGGCCGCGGGGCCCGGAAGCCCGCCGTGCCGATCTCGTCACGTTGGGATGGCTGCTTCCGCGATTCGCAGTTCTTCGTGGGCCAAATGAACCTGCTCCGCGCTGGAAAGCCCTTCCAGCGCGTGCCGCAAGTGGCCAATGGCGCGCTGGTGATGCCCCAGGTAGCGATTGCAGATCAGCCCCAGCAGCAGACGGACCTGCGGTGCGTCGGGGGCGGTCGGGTAGGCCGACAAATAGGCCTCATAGGCGGCCACCGCCTCGGCGTGGCGCTGAGCGCCGGCGAGGTAATTGGCCATTTCAATCTGCATCGAGCGCGGCAGCACCAGCGCCGGTTCGAGGGCGGCCAGCCGCGCGTACCGCTCGGCGGCCTCGGGCAGGTCTCGCGCCGCGATGCGCTCGATCACCTGTTCGCGCAGCGCTTCGGCCGCGGTCTGCGGCAGTTGCCCGATCGGGCGGGCCTCGATCTGTTCGGCGTCGATTGGCCGCGGTCGCCCGCGCTGGAAGGACACCTGGCTCGCCAGCCCTGCCCGCCGGCGGTAGCGCGACCAGAGCGAAAGCAGGTCGAATTGATTGCGGGCCAGCCCCCGTGCCGCAAGCAGCAGCAGCGCCGTCGCAAAGCCGAAGGTATAACCGCCGAGGTGAGCGCTGTATGCGACATTTGAGTAAAGGCCGCTGGTGAGGCTCGGCGCGATCAGGTTGTCCCACAGGATAATCTTGAACACGATCAGGATCATTGCGGGAATCTGAAAGGTAGTGACCACGATGAACAGAAACAGCATCGTGATGTGCACGCGCGGAAAGAGCACAAGAAACGCCGTCGTCACGGCGGCGATTGCGCCAGAAGCGCCAATCAGCGGGTTGTTAGCACCGTACGTGAACGCCACTCCCGCAAAAACGCCGCCCGCGAGGTAGAAAAGCAGATAGTACAGGCCGCCCATGCGGTCGCAGACGGCATTGCCGAAGATCCACAGGAACAGCATGTTGCCGACCAGGTGCTGCCAGTCGCCGTGCAGGAACTGGTAGGTCACATACTGGTAGAGCAGCGGACGCGCGGCGTCGAGCGTGTAGAAGCTCTTGAGCATTTCCCCGACGCGCCCGCCGACCAGGTCCGTGTAGACGAACACGAGCGTGTTCAGCGCGACCAGCGCCCAGTTCATGAGCGGGACGTGTCGCGGCCGAACGTCGGTGCCGATCGGAAGAATCATCGCACCCCCATCGTACCCGCGATCGCCCGATTGTCGCCGGGCCGCGCGACAGGGCCGGAGTGCTATCCGGCACGCTCGCCCGGGGCGACGATCTCGATGCGCGGGTTTCCAGGCCAGCCGGAAAAGTGCAGTTGCGCCCGGCCGTCGAGCAGGGCCAGCAGGTGCCTGCCGATGAAGTCATGCCGCCAGCCGGAAAGCAGCGCCGGGCGCTGTTCCGCCGTCCCTGGCTCACGGGCGCTGTCGAGCAGTTCACGGAGTCGGGAGGCGCTGCCCACGAGTTCCTGACTGACGCCCTCCTCGAAGCAGATGCCGCGCATCGCCGCGGAAACGAGGTCGAGCGTGGCCTTCTCCATCGGAGATTCGTCGCGCAGCGGGACCGCGGCCGGCAGCTCCGACGGCGGAATCGCCCGGGCGGATTCAATCACGCGCAGCACATCCGCCAGGATGCGCGGGTTGCGCGACTGCGGAAAGCCTCGCAGCACGGCCAGGTCTGACGTCTGCGTCGGGCGGCGGCGGGCGATTTCGCACAGTACGTCGTCGCGGATCAGGGCGCGGGTCGGGCGGTTCTTCTCGCGGGCCCAGTTGTCGCGCCACTCGATCAGCCCCTCCAGCACGGCCAGCCCCAGCGGATCGAGGCGGGTGGCGCCCTTGATGCGGTAGGCCCGTTCCTGCGGTGGCGGACGATAGTGCTGCGGATCCTCGAAGCGCGCGAATTCCTCGCGCGCCCACTCCGTGCGGACCTGTTGCCCGAGCCGGTGGCTGAGCTTGGCGTGCAGTGCCGGAAGATGACGGACGTCGTCCACCGCGTAGGTGAGCTGCTCGTTCGTCAGCGGCCGCCGCAGCCAGTCCGTGAGCGTCTGCTCCTTCTTGAGCCGCTTGCCCAAAACGTGATCCACCAGCCGCACCAGGCTCATCGGGTAGGGCAGTCCCACAAACCCGGCCGCGATCTGGACGTCAAACACGTTTCGCGGCGGCTTGCCGGCAATTCGCAGACAGAGGTCGAAATCCTCCTTGCCAGCATGGACGATCGTCAGGATGGCCGGATCACACACCAGCTCCCAGAACTCCGCCAGGTCCAGACCGGAGGTCGGGTCGATCAGCGACACTTCCTGCCCGTCGGCCACCTGTACGAGGCATAACGCGGCATCATAGGTGTCGTCGCGGATGAACTCGGTGTCAAAGGCGAAGCGGCCCGCGGCGCGCCATTGGCGGCACAGCGAGTCCAGCTCTGCCTGCGACGTAATCAACTCCGGAACAGCCATGCGGAACAATTCTGCGTCTGCGGCCGATCGTGTCGTGCCTTGCGGCGGGGGAGTGTGCGAAGGCGCCCCCGATGGGCAACGGCGCGGATGTGCCGCACCGTCCCGGCATTATACCCGGGGATTGTCCCCTACGCGGGCGTTCGGCTGCGGGCGGAGTAGCCGCGGGCTGAGGGCGACAGACCTTGACGGCGAGCCGAAGAATCAGTCCCTCGGCATCCGTTCCGAGCATGACGATCCGCGGCGATCGGGTCGCCGCACGCCGGCTCGCGCGACAAGGTCTACATGCCATCCGTGGCGGGACGGGGTGAGTCATCCACTCCCGTCGCGAGTTGAATCGGGTGCGTCGCTGCGCCGGGTTGAGCGATCTGGTCGTGGTTCATTGCAATTGCGCACATTCTGCGCCGGAACTGTCACCCGGCAGGCGTTTAGTCGGCTGGCCGCAGCGGAGCAGCGAGCACATACAACAGCATTCCGCCGGTTTCGCCGGCCGCCGAGTAGCGCGTCTGCAGCAGGGTGGCGAGCGGCGCGGTGCGGCCGTGTGCCAGCGCGGCAAGATCAGCCGGGCTGATGAAGCACGCAGCGGGAGGATTGGCGAGAAGGTCGGCAGTGACGGCATCCAGCATGAAATCCGCTGCGCGTCCGACCTGCCCCGCCTTTTCGAGCGTGCAGAATCGGGAGGCGGGGCGGCGCAACGCAAAACGGTAGGTGCCGGGGCTCCAGCCGAAGACATAAATTCGGTCGGTGGGGCGGGTCATCTCCCGAAGCAGCCGGCCGCGGCGCAGCTCGTCGTCCGGAAAGTTGCGCGCGAGCAACCGCGCGTCGGGCGGTGCCGCCGATGCGGGCCGTGCGGCTTCGAGGCTGTCGCGTGCCGGACCGACAAACAACGCTGCCCAGATGATGATGATCGCCAGGCTGCTCGGCGCGATCGCGCCGCGCCGGCGTTCGGAGGTCCCGAGAAGCGCGGCGAGCGGAACGACGGAGAGCAGCGACAAGGCGGGCAGGACCGGGACGAGGTGATACTCGCGTCGTCCCGGCCCGACGATCGCCAGCAGCAGCCCGACCAGTAGCCAGCCCCACAGGACACTGGTGAACCGTGTCGCGGGCGGGTGCGCGCTCGGCGCTGCATCGCCATCCGCCCGGACGTTTGCCGTGTGAGGGCGCTGCCTCAGGCAGAGAATCGCCCCGAGCAGCGCCATCCCGAGCGGCGTGGCGAGCGCAGCGAACGCCGGGGTGAGCACGCGCAGCGCGGGACCGATCGTAAGCAGCGACGCGTCGCTCGCATCGAAATACGCGCGGTTGAACTGCACGACTGCGTGATAGGCGGCCGAGAGCTGCCCCGGTGCGGAGAGCGCCGCCGCTGCGACTGCAGCCGGCAGCAGCGAGGCGATCCCCGCCGTCAGCAGCGTGCGAGGCCGCAGGGCCGGGCATCCGTGCGGGCACCGGGCCGCCCGCCGCGCTCGAAGCGTCCACGTGAAATCTGCTGCACATGCCAGCGCCGCAGCGACCGCCGATTGCTTGAACAGCGGGGCCGTCCCGAACGCAAGCGCGGCGGCGATGAGCAGCCGGCCGCGCCCGCTCACGCGCCACCGCAGATACGCGGCGACGCCCATTGTTTCACACAACGTGACAAATGTTTCGGTGCGGTTCGCACCGCATTCAAACCGCAGATGCGTCACCAGCACGGCCGCGGACGCGAGTGCGGCAAACCGCGTGATCCTGTCTGCAAACAATGAGCAGGCGATCAGCCAGGTGGAGAACAGCGTCATGGCCAGCCCGGCGCCGCAGGTGACGATCGCGCCGACCAGGCCATCCGCATCCAATCGCGTCGCCAGCGCGTTGATCCAGAAAATGCCCGGCGGCTTGTTGTCCCAGAAGTCCAGGTAGGGCCGCGCGCCTTGGCCGATCAGCCAGCCGAAGTATGCAAACAGCCGGTCGTCGCTGACGTCGACCCGCCAATGAACGGCGGATTGGTTGATGAGTGCCGCCGCGAGGCAGATGAATGCGGCTGCCGTGTGGGACCGCCACGATCCACCGTGCATCGCGGGGCTGTTTGCCGCGGCGCCGCTCCCCGACTCTCGACGATGGGCGAGCGCAGCCTCCTGGACCGGTGTCACGCCGCGCTCGCGTCGCCGGGCCAGGACGGGTCGCTGCGCAGGCGGTCAGCGATCCGGGCGAGCATGGCGCGGAGCGCTCGCCCGCGATGGCTGACGACGTCTTTTTCTGCCGGGGTCAGCTCCGCCGCGGTGCGATTCATCCCCGCGACGACAAAGTGCGGGTCGTAGCCGAAGCCGCCTGCGCCGCGCTCGTCAGGGGTAATTGTGCCCTCGACGCTGCCCTCGGCTTCCAACAGGATCGTTCCGGGCCGCGCCAGGATCAGGCAGCACAGATAGCGCGCGGTGCGCTGATTCGGCGGTATTTGGCGTATTTTCTCACAAAGCTTGCGGTTATTGGCGAGATCGTCGCGCGGGCGCCCGGCGAAGTACGCGGAATGCACGCCCGGCTCTCCGCCCAGCGCGTCCACCTCAAGCCCGGAATCATCTGCGAGCACAAGCTGGCCGGTTGCCTGCGCGTAGGACAGCGCCTTGATTGCGGCGTTTTCGCGGAATGTGACTCCGGTTTCCGCCACTTCGGCCACGGCAGCGGGCAGGGGTGCCAGCCGGATTGGCAGGGCGGCAGCGGCGATCATTCGTCGCAGTTCAGTGAGCTTGTGCTCGCTGCGGGTGCCGAGGACGACGCTGAGCACGGGCGCGTGCCTCCGTGGGCGCTGAGGCGGCTATCGAGCGGCGGCTGGCCGGGGCGTCAACGATCCAACTCGGCGGCGATGATGTGCAGGCTGCCGAGTACTGCGACGACGTCGCTGATCTGATGCCCGATGATCAGCTTTGGGAAGACCTGATAGGTGATGTAGCATGGCGGGCGGCAGCGGGCGCGATAGGCGCAGTTGCCGCCGTCGCTGGCTAGGTAGAAGCCAAGCTCCCCGGTCGGACTTTCGATACAGCCGTAGGCCTCGCCCAGCGGCGGCCGCAGCCCGCGGTTGGTCATGATCTTCTCGAAGTGGTGAATCAGTCCCTCGATCGAGAAGAAGATCTCGCGCTTGTCGGGCAGCGTGACGCCGGCGTCCGGGCCTACGTTGACCGGTCCATCCGGCATGGCGGCGATGACCTGCTCGATGATCGCGGCGGATTGCTTCATCTCTTCGACGCGGACCATGAAGCGCGCCTGCACGTCGCCGCCGTAGCTGATCGGTACCTTGAAATCGACGGCCTTCGCGCCGCGGCCGTCCCAGTTGTCGGCGAAGCAGAGGTACGGCTCATCTTTGCGCACATCACGACGCACGCCGGAAGCGCGGGCGCACGGCCCGGTGACGGACCAGTTCACGGCGTCGTCGTGCGAGAGCACGCCGATGCCGCGGGTGCGCTCGACGAAGATGCGATTGCGCATCAGCAGGTTCTCGACATCGCGGATCGCGGCCGGCAGATCCTCGCGGATGAACCGCAGCACCTTGCCGAACCAGGCCGGCTGCGCGTCCTGCATGACGCCGCCGACGCGCGTGTAGCTGACGGTGAATCGCGCGCCGCACAGATCCTCAAGCAGGTCGTAGATGAACTCGCGCTCATTGAACCCATAGAGAAACGCCGTGATCGCACCGAGGTCGAGTGCCGCCGCGCCGACGCACAGCAGGTGATCCTGAATCCGCCCCAGCTCCTGCACGATCGTGCGCAGCGCCTTGCAGCGCGGCGTCAGCTCGATGCCCATCAGCTTTTCGACGGCGTGGTGCCAGGCGACGTTGTTGACGATCGGCGAGATGTAGTTCATCCGATCGGTGACGACGACGTACTGGTTGTAGTTCAGGTGCTCGCCGAGCTTTTCGAAGCCGCTGTGCAGGTAGCCGATGTCCGGCACGCAGCGCGTGACGCGCTCACCGTCCAGCTCCAGCACCAGCCGCAGCGTGGTGTGCGTCGCGGGGTGCTGCGGGCCGAAGTTGAGTGTCCAGCGGTCGGAATCGCCGGTGTCCTGCGTGAGCTGTGCCGGCTGCCAGTCGGTCATCGAGGTCATTCGCACTGCGCCTTTCGTGCGTTGCGCGGGGGTTGCCGATCGCGGGGCAGGGGTTGGATGTTCCGCTGCCCGCAGGAGCCCGCGTTCGGGATCTTGCGCCGATTATAGCCGCGGCGGCGGCAGCGGGGCGGCGGATGGACCGTTGGCGCAGGCCGGTGTCGATCAAGCCACGGGGTCCGCGTGTTCGCACGTGACCCTGGGGAAAAAAACGCGCCGCCGCGCCCGACCGCCGAGGCGGTCCGCAGCGCGGCGGCGACTGGCGAAGGGACGGTCGGGTTACCAGCCGCCTCGTACGTAGAAGCGGTTAGGCTCATTGAGCGAATTGGTCGGTGGCGCATGCACGATCGGGTTTTCATGTGAATCGCAAGTGACAGAGAAGGTCGCAAAGCGCGGTGCGGAGAAGCGCCGCGCGCCGTTGACCATCGCGGCCGTGCGGATCCTGAGGTCGTACTCCATGCCGCAGTTCAGGTCGAAGCCGAAGGAGTGACGGTAAATCGGGCCCCCGCCGAGGATGGGCAGTATGCCGCCATCAACTTCCGCACCGGTGCGCGCGTTGTGCCATACGGCCGTGCGCCACTCCCACCGCGTGGCATGGCTGCGATACTCGACCAGAATGTGCTCGACGTGGTCCGAGTCGAAGCGACGGTAGAGCGTCACATACACCCACGCCGGGGGGTTGATCCAGGTTGTGATGTCGGCCGGGCTGCGCTCCGCTTCGTGGATCGAAACGCGGCTGATCGTCGGCGTCGGCAGGCATGTCAGGTCGATCGGCGCTGCGGCCTGGCGCCAGGCGGAGTAGACCGGGCTGCGCCGCAGGAAACGCCGCGTCCCATCCGAGTAGTCCTGTCGCGACGCGACACGGAACTCCCAGTTACCCAGACCGCAGACCTGGACGGTTGCCCAATACACCATTCCGACGCTCTTCATCGTCGTCCAGCCGGGATCGCCGCCGCGGCGCCCCTGTATCGTGAAGCCGTCATGTCCGCTGCCTGCGGGAACGGACCACATGACCAGCACCTCGTCATTGGTTTCTCCGTGGTGAAGCTCGACGATGTCGACGGTGCCGGGAAACCCGCGTCGATTGGAATCCCCGACGATGTTGGTCACGACCGCCCAAACCGGCGCTGTGCTTGACGCCAGTGCCGCGATCAGAAATAGCCGCGCTCCAGCCTTCAGCGTGAGATAGCGCCTCTGACAAACGCGCGTGGATCCGTCGATGCACTTGAGAGGTGCGGCTTCCGAACGGGTCGTGTTGTGGCGGGTGGCGAACATGGCTCAGCTCCTTGCCAGGGAATTTCGATTCATGACGCCGACCATCGGCGACAATGCCCGAAGCGCCGCCTCTGACGCCCGCTCACGCGAAGTTCCGGATTTTCGCTCGCATCGCCTCACGAGGTTTACGGTCCGCCGGAGGCCGCTCCGGACTGCCTGCCGCGCGTGCCGACCTGGCAGGGCTGCCGCCATGAACAGAAACGACAAATGAAGGTAAAGCGCATCATTTCCGCGGGTTATCGCGCTCCGGGGCACACCCGAGGGCGGTGCGCATGCTGGCACAGCCCGTGCAGCAGGTTCACCGGCAGGGCGGCTCGGTTGCATGCGCCGTCGGCCAGCCCGGAGGAACGCCCATGAACCCCGAAAAGTTCACGATTCGCGCCGCTGGCGCAGTCCAGGCCGCTCAGCAGTTGGCCGCCAGCGCTCGTCATCCCGAATTGATGCCGCTGCACCTGCTCGACGCGTTGCTCGGCACCCGTCCCGGCGGCGGTCCGCCGGACGCCGAGGCCGGCGGCATCGTCACGCCGCTGATGGCCAAGCTTGGGGCCGATTCCGCCCGGCTGCGCGGCATCGTCCAGGGCGAGCTTCGTCGCATGCCGCAGGTAAGCGGCGGTCAGCCGCCGCAGCCCAGCGGTGCGTTCATGGAAGTGCTCACCCGCGCGCAGGCGGAAGCGGACCAGATGAAAGACCAGTACGTCAGCACGGAGCACCTGTTGCTGGCGCTGACGGAGGTTGGCAGCGAAGCCCGCGAGGCGCTGCGCCTGTGCGCGGTGCGTCGGGCGGATGTGCTGACGGCGCTGCGCGAACTGCGCGGCGGGGCTTCCGTCACGAGCCAGAGTCCGGAGGACACGCAGGAGCCGCTGAAGCGCTACGGGCGCGACCTGGTCGAGGCGGCCCGGCAGGGCAAGCTCGATCCGGTGATCGGCCGCGACGAGGAGATCCGGCGCTGCATGCAGGTGTTGGCGCGGCGCACGAAGAACAACCCCGTGCTGATTGGCGAGGCAGGCGTCGGCAAGACCGCGGTGGTCGAGGGGCTGGCGCAGCGGATTCTGGCCGGCGATGTGCCGGAAGCGCTGAAGGAGAAGCGCCTGGTGGCGCTCGACCTGGGTGCGCTGATCGCGGGGGCGAAGTACCGCGGCGAGTTTGAGGAGCGCCTAAAGGCGGTGGTGCGGGCCGTCACGGAGTCCAGCGGGCGCGTGATCCTGTTCATCGACGAACTGCACACGATCGTCGGGGCTGGCAAGACCGAGGGCAGTCCGGACGCCGGCAACCTGCTCAAGCCGGCGCTGGCGCGCGGCGAACTGCGTTGCATCGGCGCGACAACGCTCGAGGAATATCGAAAGAACGTGGAGAAGGACAAGGCGCTGGAACGCCGCTTTCAGCCGATCTATGTCGGTGAGCCGAGCGTGGAGGACACGATCGCCATTCTGCGCGGCCTCAAGCCGCGCTACGACGCGCACCACGGAGTGCGGATTCAGGACGCGGCGCTGGTGGCGGCGGCGACGCTCTCTCACCGCTACATCGCGGATCGCCACCTGCCGGACAAGGCCATTGACCTGATTGACGAAGCCGCCAGCCGACTGCGGATCGAAAATGACTCGCTGCCCGCCGAACTGGACGAGTTGCGTCGACGATTGATGCAGTTGCAGATCGAGCGCGAAGCGCTGCGAAAGGAGCGCGACGACGCCAGTCGGCGACAATTGGAGACCGTCGAGCGTCAGATTTCCGAGGCGCAGGAGCGCAATACCCTGCTCACGGCGCAGTGGCAGAGTGAAAAGCACGCGATCGACGCGATCAAGTCCGCCAAGCAGCGGCTCGACGCGCTGGGCCGACAACTGGAGGAAGCCCAGCGAAGCGGTGCTTTGGAGTCGGCCGCGCGCATCCGCTACGGCGACATCCCGGCGGCGCAGACGGCGCTGCGCGAGGCCGAGGCGCGGCTGATCGAGATGCACAAGTCCGGCGGGGGGCTGCTGCGCGAGGAAGTGACCGCAGACGAAGTCGCCGCGGTGGTGGCCAAGTGGACCGGCATTCCGGTGGCTCGCCTGCTCGAGGGAGAGAAGGAAAAGCTCATCCGCATGGAGGAGCGCCTTCACGAGCGCGTCATCGGCCAGGAAGCAGCCGTGCGGGCCGTCTCGGATGCGGTGCGCCGCAGCCGCGCGGGACTCGGCGACCCGAACCGGCCGATCGGCTCGTTCATGTTCCTGGGGCCGACCGGCGTCGGCAAGACCGAGCTGTGCAAGGCGCTGGCGGCATTCCTGTTTGACGATGAGTCGGCGTTCGTGCGGATCGACATGAGCGAGTTCATGGAGCAGCATTCGGTAGCGCGGCTGATCGGCGCCCCGCCGGGGTACGTCGGCTACGAGGAGGGTGGGCGGCTGACGGAGGCGGTGCATCGCCGGCCGTACAGCGTGATCCTGCTCGATGAGATCGAGAAAGCGCACCGCGACGTGTTCAATGTGCTGCTGCAGGTGCTCGACGATGGGCGCCTGACCGATGGACAGGGGCGCACGGCGGATTTCCGCAACACGCTGATCGTGATGACCAGCAACATCGGCAGTGACTGGATTCAGAAGCTGTCCGAGGCGAACGCGGCTGACACGGAGATTGAGCATCGCGTCCGGGAGGAGCTCAAGCGGCACTTCCGCCCGGAGTTCCTGAATCGCGTGGACGAGACCGTCATCTTCCATCGCCTTGGCCAGCAGCATCTGCGGAGCATCGTGGACATCCAGGTCGCGCACTTGGTGGCCCGGCTGGCGCAGCGCGATATCCGCATTGTGTTCACGGATCCGGCGCGAGATCGCCTCGCTCGCGACGGGTACGACCCCGTGTACGGGGCGCGTCCGCTGAAGCGCCTGATCCAGCAGATGATCGAAAACCCGCTGGCGCGCCGGCTGCTCTCGGGCGAATTCAGCCCGGGGGACGGCGTGAGAGTCGATGTCGCCGGCGACGGCTTCGCATTCGAGCACCTCAGCGCGGAATCTGCGGCCGAGGGGCCGACGCCCAGGAAATCGCCGCGCGGACGGGCCGGTGGGACTATCACCTCCGTGTAGAGCCGGACAGGCGCGGTATCAGTGGCGTCCGCCGAATCTACCGCCCAGCGACGAGACCGCCACGGCGGCGACGATCAGGGCCAGCGCGATGTAGTCCGTAGTGCGGAGCTTGTCCTTCAACACGAACACGGTAAAGCCGGTGAAGATCACGATGTTGATCACTTCCTGGATGATCTTGAGCTGCGCCGTGCTGAAGGGCCCGCCGAAGTAGTTGCTGCCGATGCGATTGGCCGGCACCTGCAGGATGTACTCCGGCAGCGCGATCATCCACGCCACCGCGATGATCAGCAGCGGCGACCATGACGGTGGGGCGAACTTCAGGTGCCCGTACCAAGCGGCAATCATGAACACGTTGGACCCGATGAGAAGCAGGATGGTCTGGATGGCTGGGCTCATGCCGGAGCATACCGCGCAGTCCGAATGACGAGTGCGGGAGTGCGGGAGCAGTCAGTTGCGGTCCGGCCGCAGCTTGCGCGCCAGCGCCAGCGAGTTGTAAATTGCGACCGTCAGCACGTTGTTGAGGCGCTTCACGAAGCGCCCGGCTGGGCTGCGCACGCCGTGACGCCGGGCGATCAGCTCATCCTCGATGAATTGCCGTCGATAATTCGCGCCGCTCTTGCTGGTTTCGTACCAACGGAATGACGCCAGCTTGTGCGGAATGTAGAGCGGCGCGCTGCGCTGCGCGAAGCGCAGCCAATACTCATAGTCAAACGCGAGTTTCAAGTCGGGGTCGAGCACGCCCGCTTCATCCATCAGCCGCCGCCGCCAGAACACCGTCATCTGGCTGATGAAATTGCGCCGCAGCAGGCTTTGGAAGCTGTAGCGCTGCGCATGCCAGCGCTTGTAAGCGGAGACCCAGCGTCGGATCTCGCGGTCGTCCGCGTCGATGACGTCGCAATCGCCGTGCACCCATTCGCACTCCGGATGCTCTCGAAATGCCGTCGCCACGCGCTGCAGCGCACCTGGCTTCAGGACGTCGTCCGAATTGAGCCACCCGACCACGTCGCCCTCGGCCGATCGCAGGCCGCGATTGATCGCGTCCACCTGTCCGCTATCAGGCGCGCTGACCCACCTCAGCCGCTCGCCATAGGAGCGCAGGATGTCGAGCGTGCCGTCGGTGCTGGCCCCGTCGAGGATCCGATAATCCAGTTCAAAGTTGCCTTGTTGAGACAGCACGCTGTCGATCGTCCGCCCGATGAAGCGGGCGTGATTGAACGACGGCGTGATCAGCGAGATTCTCAGGCGGCTCATGTCTCGCATCATAGCGGTACAGGACCGGCCGGCAGCATCACGGCGTGAGCCGCACGCCCCGGAGCAGCAGCATCAACTCGCGCGGGTCGTCGCCCGCGCGTCCGGGGCCGGCCGCGACCGGAAGATGGACGTGCAGCCGCGTCAGGCCGATGGGCAGTTCCAGCGGGCACGGGATGACGCCGGCCTCGGTCACGTTGGCGCGGTGCACCAGCCTGGGCGTGCCGGCGGATGGCGATCCGTCTTCATCTGCCCGAGTCAGCTCCGCTGATGCACCCGTGGCGGGATGGGCCGGCGGCGACGATCCCGGCGTGGATGCAGCGCCTATCGGAGGAAGGCGCAGCAGGTCAATCGGGCAGGGTTGCGGTGCGGAGGGGCCGATCAGCGCGATGTCCAGTTCGAGCGTGGCGTGTGTGGCGCGGTGGCTCTCGATGTAGAGCGTGATTCCTCCGGACGCGCCGCTGGCCATCCAAATCGCGAAGCCGTCGCCGTACGGTTCGAAGTGCACGCGCTCGCCGCGCTGAATGGCCCGGGTGGCGGCTCCTTCGACCGTCGATGCCGTGAAGCGCGGCGGCGGCGCGGGTGTCACCAGCAACTCACGCAGTTCCGAGTCCGTGACCCCCGGCGCAATCGAGCCGGTCAGCGGCGGCAGGGCGGACAGGAAAATGGCGTCGCGGTCACAGCCGAGCACGCGCGCATCGGGTAGGGCGAAATCGGACAGGTAATAGACCGTCCGGTCGAAGCGGCGCTCCGTCGCAGCCCGGTAGAGCGAGACGCGGTTCATGGGCGGGATTGATCGATCTACGTACAGCAGTGCCCGGCCCAGCGCGAAGACGTCTGTATCCGATGCCTTAGGATCAAAGAAGGCCAGCGCTTCGGGGTCGGTTCGCAGCGCGCCATTCAGCAGAGGACCAACACCCTGCCCGTTGCCGAGGTTATGCACGTTGCGCCGCCAGTTGCGGGCGTTCTCCCGGCCGACCCACGCCGAGCTTGCCGCCAGCATCACCAGCACCACCACGTGCCCGCGCCGCCCGAGCCGCCACATCAGCAGGCAGCCTACAACCAGGGCGGCTGCCACTGCCGCGTTGATCCAAGCCGGTGGCGCGCCCGGGTTCAAGCGGGTGAGCAGCGGCGTGAGGGAATCCGGGAAATGGCAATCGAGCCGCGCCGGGTTCCCCAGCAGCGCCAGTCCCGCGGCCACTAAACCACCGACGATGGCGGGTGTTGCCGTGATTCTCCGTCGATGGCGCAACAGAATCGCAAACCAGACGCCGACGAACGGGGCGACGTAGCGATTCCACGTCAGCTCCGGGCCACCCCACGCTCCCGGCATCAGCAGCACGGCGACCACGGCGCTGATCAGTATCGCCAGCAGCAGCCACGCCGCCGTACTGTCCTGCGGAATCAGCCGCGGCCGCGCGACCGCCGCCCCAATCACCAGCAGTGCGGCCGGCGCAAGCGGTGCGAGCAGCAGATACGCGCCGCAGTTCAGCAGCCAGACGGCGTGCAGTTGCAGGTCGGTCGCGTCGCCGAACATGGCGACGACCCCGCTCCATAGGCTGCCGGTTCCGCGATTGAATCGCACAAAATGCTGCTGAAACCAGCCCCACGACGCCAGAATCCCAATTGTTGCGCCTGCCAGCACTGCGTATCGAATGGCGACAATCAGCGCCGATCGGGGTGATTTCCAGAGCGCCAGCACGCGAATCGCGGCAATCGGCGCCGCCGCCAGCAACAACGCTCGCGCCGCGTCGCGCGTGAGCGCCGCCGCGCCGATACTGACGCCCACCAGCGCGAATCGCGCCAGCGTCGGTCGCGCTTCGGCCCGCGAGAACGCGAGACAGCAGGCGTAGAAAATCGGGTAATACGCGGCTTCCGTCATCAGAAATGGCGCGTAGGTCAGGGCGAACGGAGCGACTGAAACGGCCACGGCCCACGCGGCCGCCCAGTTCGGCGGCAGGCGCGAGTAGCTGCGCAGCCAGGCGTAGAGCGGAAGGAAGCTGATAGAGAGCAGAATCGCGTTAATGGCGACGATCCAGCGCAGGGCGGCGCCGGGGTCGGTATTCAGGAGCGCCGGCGAGATCAGCACCGAGTAGAGCGGGGGAGCGATGCTGGTGGGATGGTTGTTGATGTCGAGCGTGCCGCGCTCGGCCAGGTGCCGAGCGCGATCGACCAACGTGTGCGAATCCCAGAAAAACCCGACCGGGCCGACGTACAGCGCATAGGTCAGGCAGATGGCAAGCGTGGCGGTCTGCCCCGCGAGCGCTGCGCGGACGCGGCTCACACGCGCTCCGCGGTGGTCGCATCGCCGGGCGCAACGGGGGAGGGCGGCAGCTCACGCAGCGCCAGTTGCCGGGTCAATTCAGTGATTTCCATGCGCGATCGCCGGTGCATGGCCAGCATGGCGAAGGTCACGCCGATCAGCGCAAAGGCGGTGATGTAGACGACCAGGTCCGTGCCGCGCCCGATGCCGACGGTCGATGCGACCGACGTGGTCAGGCCCGGATTGGCGACGCCGATCATCGCGCAGAGTAGAACGAGCGTGCCTGCCGCTAATCGGCGGCGACGATGCACCAGCCATTGCCAGAGCATCCAGCATGTGGCCAGCAGCAACAATGGCAAAACGATGACCTGGAACAGGTTCGGCGCGGCCGCGGCGAGCAGGACGGTCATCGCATCACCTTTCCAACCAGGAAGTTGAAGGCGATCGGCAGGGCGGCGTGCCAGCGCTGCCCCTTGCGCATGCTGTACTCGGTGTACCGCACGTGACAGGGCACCTCGACGTGGCGCAAGTCGCATTCGCCGATCAGGTCGAGCAGCTCCGAGGCGTGTGCCATTCGGTCTTCGGAAATGCGGATGCGCTCCAGCGCCGAGGCGCGAAAGGCGCGCAGGCCGTTGTGCGTGTCGGTCACGTTCACGCGCGAGACCACCCGCGTGAACCATAGCGCAGCGCGCAGCAGCCAGCGCCGCGCTGTCGGCATGTTTTCCGCCTCGCGGCCGAGGAAGCGCGAACCGAGCACCACGTCGGCGTCGTGCTCGACTAGGGCGGCGATGAGTGCGGCGGCGTCGGAAGGCGTGTGCTGGCCATCCGCGTCGAACGTGATGATGACCTCAGCGCCGCGGCGCAGCGCGGCGTCGAAGCCGGTCTGCAGCGCCGCGCCCTGTCCGCGGTTGATGATGTGTCGGAGCACGATCGCGCCGGCGGCGCGGGCTGAGCCGCTGGTGTCGTCGCGCGACGCGTCGTCCACGACGATCACGTCGCCCGCGGGGGCATCGGCCTGAAGCCCGCGAACGACGGCCCGGATGGCGCGCTCCTCGTTGTACGCGGGGATCACGTAGGCGACGCGCGGCGGATTGGACAGCGAGCGCTGAATGAGGACGGCCCTCCGACAGCCGGCGATTGGCCGGCCGTAAAGGCGATTGTCCGCGACGCTCGACGCGTGTCAAGCCGGCCGGTCCCCGGCGGCGCGGGCGGGCCGGTATCATCCGGGCGGCCGACTGACTTGCTGTGCAGCGATCAGCGGTGCGCCAGTACGGGTGATACGCGGATGAAACAGGTCGTGGTGGTCGGTCTGGGGCAATTCGGCGGGCACTTGGCCCGCACGCTGGTGCACATGGGCTGCGAAGTGCTGGCGATCGACGCCGACGAGCGGCGGGTGAACGAGGTGCGGGATGAGGTTCATCGGGCGCTGATCGGCGATGCGCGCGATTTCAACCTGCTCAAGAGCGTGATCGGGGGGACGGTTGCGGAGGCAGCCGTCTCACTGGGGGAAAAGAACATCGAGCCGAGCATCCTGTGCACGCTGCACCTGGCCAAGCTCGGCATTTCCAACATCCGCTCCACGGCGCGCAATAACGACCACGCCCAGATTCTCCGCGCGGTCGGCGCGACCGAGGTGATCTATCCCGAGCGGGAAACGGCCGAGCGCACCGCCCGAAGAATCGCCAACCCCGATCTGCGCGACATGTTCTCGCTCGCCGAGGACTATCGCATCCTGGAAATACAGACTCCGAAGCGGCTGCTGAACAAGACGCTGGCGGAATTGAGCCTGCGCCAGACCTATGACCTGCTGGTGCTGGCCATTCGCGAGAGCGACCAGGCGCCGTTTCGTTTCCTGCCGGCGCCGGACACGGTACTGCGTCAGGGGCAGGTGCTGATGGTGCTGGGGCGCGAACTGGACATCGCCCGTTTCGCAGGGCTGTAGCACGCTCGGCCGCATCCGCTCGATTCCGGGCGCCCAAGTGTCAATACACGCGGTGGCCGCCTCGACGACACAACACCCTGCCGCGGCCGTCTTTGGTCGCTACGGGCACGCCTGTCCAGCCGGCGGCGCGTTCAGCACACACCCGACGAATGGGTCGATGTCGAAGTTGTTGGCGAAGCCGTCGTGGTTCACGTCGCCCCAGCAGCCGCGCTGATCCCAGCAGGCCTGCGTCGCATTGAGCGCCAGGTAGCCGGCCGGCGCGGTGGCGACGTTGCCGGCGTTGATCCACTCGACGAACGGATCGATGTCAAAGCTGTTGATGCTGTCGTCGCAGTTCGTATCGCCAGACAGGAACACGGTCAGCGACTTGGCGAAGGTGTTTGAACCGCAGGCGTTCGTCACCACGCAGCGATAGCCGCGCTGGTGGACCTTGGCCAGCTGGCGGGTGTTTGCCACGTCGGCCACGATGATGAGCGTCGCCGTGTTCGCTCCGCCGATCATGCCGCCGACGCCGGGATTATTGCCGTCCCAGAAAAGGGTGGTGCCGTTGGATAGGTTGGTCCAGGTGTTCGAGTTGGGGAAATGCTCGCGCTGCCACTGGTAGGTGAAAGGCCCGTTGCCGAGCGGTCCCGGATACACGGTCATGGCGGCGCCGCCGTGCGAGCAGGCCTTCGGCGCGATGCCGTCGTCCTGGAAGCTCGGCGGAGAAAAGACCATGCCAACCATCACGGTGTTCGTCGCCTTGCTGCTGCAGCCGGCCGTCATCACGCAGCGGTACGCGCCCGGCACGTCGACCGAAGAACTATTCCAGACCGTCATTGTCGGCGAATTAGCGCCGGAGATGGTCGTGCCGGTGCCGTAGGTGATGTTCTGAAGCGGTACCCAGAAGCTGTCGTTCCAGCGTTCCCACTGAAAGAGCGGCGGGTGGAAGGTCGGCCCGAACGCCTGCACGGACAGCGTGAATTGGCCAAGGTGGCAGACGGTCGTGTCCTCCGGCTGGATGTCGATCCACGGGCCGCAGAGCGGATCCAGCCCGCGCACCATGAAACCGCGGGCCTTGCCGTTGTAAACGCCGTTGCCAATCAGCACGGTGCCGTTTTGGCTGAAGCCCGAGACGCCGTCGAGGTGCGACCAGCCGGTGATATCTACCCCTTGTGACGCAAGGAAGTCGGAGAGGCGTACCATGCCGCGGGTCTGGGTCCAGATCCAGCCGCCGTTGTTGTTGCTCTGAGGCACGAGATTGCCGCCGCTGTGGCCGCCGACGACGTCGCCGGTCGCGTGAATCGCGGTGGCGACCGAGGAGGACTCACCGAACAGGATCCCAAGCGGCATCGGGACTTCGCTCTCCCAACGGGTCGCCTCGGAACCGGAATATCCGGCGACCATATTGGGCGTCGATCCGACAGCGAGAGCGATCGTCCCTTCGCCCGCGTTGTTCGGTTGGAGCTGGACCCAGGTTCCGTCGCCGTAGCGAATGAACCCGCGCAGACCGATGGCAGTGACCAGGCCGTGGCCGACAATCGCCGTACCGTCGGGCGTGATGCCACGGGCGATCGATTCGATCATGCCTGCGGTGCCGAGGTTCACCAGCCCGGTCGCGCTGGTCCAGCGCGTGGCGTGGAAGCCGGGTGCGGCCGAGTAGCCGGCGACGACACTTCCGTCGGCGCTGACACCGGTTGCATAGGCGCCGGCACAGTTGCACAGGTTGCCGATGTCAGTCAGCACGTTCGATGCCTGAGTCCAGCGCCACTGGCGCTGGTAGTTGCCGTCGTAGCCCGCCCCGACCGCGACGGTGCCATTCGCGTTGATCGCCAAACCCTCCGTGTAGTACCACGTGGGTTGGCCGTTATGAATCCAGATGTCGCCCACGGTCGGTTTCCAGAGAAAGGGCCGGACGTCCCCGGTGGCTGAGGATGCGGTTCCGACCACCGTGGAGCCGTCGGCGCTGAGGCCGCGAGCGCTGGTGGTATCGGTCCATGTGCCGGTGGTTCCGATGGGCAGGATGTCTGCCGCGTGAGCGCCACTGACGACGAGAATCGTGGCGACCAGCGCGGGGGCGGACGTCAGGAAATGTCGATGGCTGTATCGCATTCGGGTGATCTCCGTCTCTGAACGATCGTAGCCTCGATTTGGGCACATCCGGCGCGATAATCCCGCTTTTTCGGCGTTGCGTGCGCTACAGCCTGTCACGGGCACGCTTTACCGGGCGGCGGGGCGTTCAGCACGCACGCAACGAACGGGTCGATGTCAAAGTTGTTGGCGAAGCTGTCGTGGTTCACGTCGGCCCAGCAGGAGCGCTGATCCCAGCAGGCCTGGGTCGCGTTCAGCGCGAGGTAGGCGGCCGGCGCCAGTGCCGAGTTTCCGTTGCCGAGCCACGCCACGTAGGGATCGATGTCAAAGCTGTTGATGCTGCCGTCACAGTTTGTGTCGCCGACGAGCGTGACGGCAAGGGGCTTGCTGTACTCGGCGAACCCGCACACGTTGGCCGCGACGCAGCGGTAATGTCGCTGGTGCACCTTTGCCAGTTGGCGGCCGTTGGCGAAATCCGCAGAGATCGTGAGCTGGGCGGTGGTCGCACCGCTGATGATCCCGCCGATCCCCGGCTGGTTCCCGTCCCACGACAGCGTGGATCCGTTGGCGAGGCTCGCCCAGTTGTTTGAGCCCGCCGGCAGTTCCACCTGCCATTGCAGCGCAAACGGCCCGCTGTTGACCGGGCCGGGTTGTGAGGTCAACGTGACGCCGCCATGAGAACAGGCGATGTGTTCAATGCCGTCGTCCGCAAAGGCCGGCGCTGTCTCGACGTAGCGCACGAACACGGGGCTGGTCGTGAGGCTGCCGCAGTCGGCGGTGACCTGCACGACGTAGTAGCCCTCGGCGTCCGGCCTCACGTTGTCGAACGTCAGCGTCGGGAACTGGGCTCCGTTGATCACCATCCCAGAGCCGGTGGGGCCATCGGCCACAAACTGCCAGCCGAACGTGCCCAGTTTGTACCATTGGAAGGAAGGCATGAAGAACGTCGGTCCGAACGCGTCGCATTGCAGGGCGGCGGTGGAGCCGTGACAAACGTCCGTGTTCACAGGCGGTTGCGTGATCCACGGACCGCAGAGGGAATCCAGCCCGCGAATCAGGAAGGCGCGCTCTGCGCCGCCATGAACACCGGTGCCGCAAAGTTCGGTGCCGGCATCGCTGATCCCGGTGACGGACCGCAGTTGCGTCCAGCCCGCCAGATCCACGCCGGCGTCGGTCAGCAGCGTTCGGAGCCTCACCATGCCGCGGGTTTCGGTCCAGATCCAGGCACCGTCCGCAGCGCTGTCACTCTCGCCGCCGATGATCAGCCCGCCTCGGTGCATTGCCTCCGGCGTGGAGCGGGTGAAACCGCTCAGGATGCCGATGTCGTGCGGGTCTCCAAGTGACCAGCGAGTTGCCCGGTCGCCCTGGTTCTGAAACGCGGCCACTCGACTGACTCCTGCAGCGACGTCACCTGCGCCCGAGATTCGCAGTCCGACCGCGTGGCCATAGCCATTCAGCGGCGGAAGCAACTGCACCGTGCCGCCGGCGGGGAGCAGAATCGCCACCTGCTGCCCCGTTACCAAGCCAGCGCCGACCATCATGGAGCCGTCGTCTGATACTCCCATCAGGCCCGATGTGATCATGCTGGCTGGGTGAATGTCGACCAGCCCGGTGAAAAAGGACCATCGAACGGCACGAAAACCCGCGATCACGCTGGGCGACGTGCCTACGATGATGGCGCCGTTCGCGCTGCACCCGCCGACATACGCGGATCCGCAGTCACACAGGTTGCCAACGCTGGAGGGTGTGCTGCCGACGGTCCAGCGAACAATCCGCTGGTGCAGCGTCGGGGTCGTGGTCATGCTGTGTCCGACGATGACGGACCCGTCATTGCTGAGCCCGTGCGCTTCCGCGTAGGTTCCACCGGGCAGCGCGTCCAACAGCTGCATGGGGCCTGGGTAGGTGTAGCGAAATCCGCGACTGCCGGACGTGACTTCCGTGGTTCCGACGACCATCATCCCGTTGGCGCTGATTGCGTGGGCGCGCGAGAATGACGTGCCGTTCGGACCGAGTGTGCCGAGGTCGATGATCGTCGGCACGCCCGCGACGGCGCGGGCGACGGTCACTGCGATCACGAAAGCGACGGATTGCCCCAGACGCATCAGCCACCCGTACTTTCCAGCATTTTGCGAGGGGAGTTGCGTTCGACATCTACGGGCATGGGTGCCCGACGGGGGGCGCGCTCACGATGCACGCAACGAATCCGTCGATATCGAAGTTGTTGGCGAAACTGTCGTGATTCAGATCGCCCCAGCACCCGCGGCGATCCCAGCATGCCTGGGTTCCGCCCAGCGCAACGTAGCTGGCCGGCGCCGGGATCGAACTGCTGTTGAACACCCATTCGACGAACAGGTCGATGTCAAAGCTGTTGACGCTGTCGTCACAGTTGGCGTCGCCGACGAGCGCGACGTCGAGGTACTTCGCATACGCGGTTGAGCCGCAGGCGTTGGAGGCAACGCAGCGGTAGCCCCGTTGATGAACGGCCGCGAGTTGCCGGCCGTTGCCCATGTCCGCGGTGATGGTCAGCGACGTTGTGTTTGCGCCGCTGATGATCCCGCCGATGCCGGCGGTGTTTCCGTCCCACGATGTCGTGGAGCCGTTGGCAAGGTTCACCCAGACGTTCGAAGCCGGCGCAGTCTCGCGCTGCCACTGGATCGAGAAGGGGCCGAACTGCGCCGGTCCCGGGTAGGCGTTCATCGTCACGCTGCCGTGCGAGCAGGCAATTGGGGGGATGCCGTCATCGGCGAACGCCGCCGCCCCTTCCACGATCCGCACCTGCACCGGCGACGTGGTAAGCGATGAGCACCCGCCAATCACTTGGCAGACGTAGTAGCCGTCCGCGTCGGTCTGCGCGTTGTTAAACGTGAGAAACGGTCCGTGCGCGCCGCTGATGACCATGCCCGAGCCGGTCGGCCCGTTCCACACCGGCTGCCAGCCGGCGAACCCGGCCCACTTGTACCAGACGAACACTGGCATGTGAAACGTCGGACCGTAGGCGGTGATGATGAGTGCTCTCGTTTCACCTACACAGGCTTCGAGGTTGCTGGGCGGCTCAGCGATGAAGGGGCCGCAGACGGGGCGCAGGTTGCGGACGACGAATGCGCGCTGCTGCCCGTTGTATAGTCCGTGCCCTACGATCGCGGTTCCATCGTCGCTGATGGCCACTGCGTAGTCCAGCGTCCAGCCGGTCAGATCAACGCCTTCGGAGGTGAGATAGTCGCTGAGGCGCATCAGGCCGAAGATTTCGATCCAGATCCATGCGGAGTCGGTGCCGAAGCCGACGGTGGACTCGCCGACGATTACGTCGCCGTACTCGTGCATGGCGAGGGCGCGGCCGTGGGAGTAGCCGGTGAGCGGTTCAAAGACCTGCGGACCGGTGTCGGTCCAGCGGACAGCGCGGGTACTGCCTGCGCCGGAGGCCCAGCCGGCGAAGATGGTGCCGTTGTAATTGACGTCGGCGAGGCCGGCGTCGGTGTGGGGTGACGGGGTGGGGAGGGCGACCAGGCCGCTGGCTTGCGTCCAGTACGACGCCAGGTCGGGAGCGAGGAATGCGCCGGCGAGGGAGACAGCGATCGTAGCGCCGTCGCTGCTGATCCCGTCGACGCGCGTGCCAATGTAGGGGCTGGCGACGAAGCCGGCGCTGCTCTGGGTCCACTGCCAGACGCCTTCTGCGAGGGTGAAGATATTCGTGCGCGTGCCGGCGAGCTTGGCGCCGTCGGGGGTCATGCCGCCGGCGACGCAGTCGGTGTAGCCGCTGACGCTGATGCCCTGGAAGCCGCCGCTCTGGGTCCAGCGCCAAGCGGCATTGCCGTTGTCGGATGCGTTGCCGGCAACGACTGAACCATCGGCACTGACGGCGATTGCGAAGCTGTCAGTCGAGCTGCCGGCGAGGCCTAGGTTGACCATCCCGCCCGTGGGCGTCCATCGAAACGCACGCCGGTAATTGGCCGAATTGCCGCCCGACAGATACGAGTGCCCAACGACGACCGAGCCGTCCGCGTTGACATCTGCGGCAAATGAGCCGAATCCGCCCAGCGTGCCAAGGTTGGTGATGGTCTGCGCGATCAGCGGCAGGGGCGCTGCCGTGAGAATCGCGGCCGCGAAGATCCTGATGCGGCAGGTCATGGCGAAATTCTCCGAAGGGTGACCGCTGTGGCGGAACGGCGCGACGGTTGACGCGATAACTTCCACCGAACGATGTTCCGCATGGCGCGGGCGAATCTCCAGGCGCGAGCGCGAAATAACGCGCGATAACTGCGAAAATTGCCGTTCCGACGGCGTAAACCAGGTCCGCAAATCGGTCGGGACAGGGATGACGAATCGGGTCATCCTGGCCCGGCCTTGCTGCGCCCGGATGGGTACGGCGGTTGGCGGGAGTGGTGGCCTATGGCCAGATGACGGCGTCGGCGACGTGCGATTTGATGCGCGCGAGGGCGTCCTGAGCTTCCGCGTACGTTGAATAACGACCGACCCGTACGACCCAGTGGTCGCCCTCGGGGCGCGCATCGCGGTACACGCCTGAAGCGAAGCGCTGGCGGCCGAGGTCGGCGGCCACGCGGGTGGCATTCTCTTTCTTCTGAAACACACCGCACTGGATCGAGAAGTGATCGAGATTGAGCGCGAGCCGCCGCCGTGCGTTGGGCGTGACCGGGCCGGTGGGAAACTCATTCACCACGCGCTGAAATTTCGCCCGCGCATCCGCCCAGCGGCCGGTGCGCTCCAGCGCCTGGCCGAGACGGTACAGGAACCAATCTGTACGGCCGGAGCGCGGCATGCGCTCGATCGCAGCTTCCAGGTCGGCGCTCGCTTCGGCCCAGCGCTCATCCTCAAATCGCATGACGCCGCGCTGCGCGAGGGCGCGCCAGCGAACATCCGGATCGTCGCTGGCTTCCAGCGCACGGTTCAAGTCGTCGAAGGCGGCGTTACGGCGTCCGTCGCGCGCGTGCGTCAGGGCGCGGACGTAATACGCCCGGCTTGCGTCGCTGCCCTTTGGTGACGCGGCCACGAACTCGCCCGCAAGCCGCGCCGCACGCGGAAAGTCGCCGTTGTCGTAGGCACTGTGCGCCTCGTAGAGCTTATTGATGGCTGCGCCGCCCTGCGTGCTCGCGCAGCCCGTGCCGCCGCCGAAGATGACCAGGCCGAGAAGAATTGAGAGCACCGGCGCTGCCCGGACGGCGCCGCGTATCCATTGCGATTGTTTCAGTGTACGCACCATGCGGCGATGATCCAGCGCGGCTGGGCACGTTGCAAGCACACCGACGCGCTCCACGGCGCGAGTGAGGCCGCGGGAGCGCGTCGGGAGAATAGAGCACCCACCGGGCCGAACGGGGCCACCGTGCGGGTTACTTGGCCGACTTGCGCAGGGCGTCGGCCTTGTCCGTCCGCTCCCAGGTGAACGTCGGCAGGGACCGGCCGAAGTGTCCGTGGCGGGCGGTTTCGCGGTAGATCGGCCGGCGCAGCTCCAGCGACTCGATGATTCCGCGCGGCGTCAGGCGAAAGTGCTCGCGCACAATTTCGCTGATGCGATCCTCGGGGATCTTCGCCGTCCCCTCGGTGGTGATGTGCACGCTGGTCGGTTCGGCCACGCCGATCGCGTAGCTGAGCTGAACCTCGCAGACGTCGGCCAGCTCGGCCGCAACGACGTTCTTGGCGATATAGCGGGCCATGTACGCGGCGGATCGGTCCACCTTGGTCGGGTCCTTGCCGCTGAAGGCGCCGCCGCCGTGGCGACCGCGACCGCCGTAGGTGTCCACGATGATCTTGCGGCCGGTCAGGCCGGAGTCGCCGTGCGGACCGCCGATCTCAAAGCGCCCGGTGGGGTTGACGTGGATCGTGATCTTGTCGTTCCACCACTCGCCAAGCACCGGCTTGAGAATGTGCTGAACCACCTGCTGTTTCAACTCGGCCTGGCGGTCGTTCCAGCTCGGGTCGTGCTGCGTGCTGAGCACCACCGTGTCGACGCGCGCGGGCTTGAGCCCGTGATACTCGACCGTCACCTGGCTCTTGGCGTCCGGACGCAATCCTGGAATCTGGTTGTCCCGTCGAGCCTGCGCCTGGCGCTCGACGAGGCGGTGCGCCAGTTGAATCGGAAGCGGCATCAGTTCCGGTGTTTCGCGGCATGCGAAGCCGAACATCATGCCCTGGTCGCCCGCACCCTCGCGATCCACGCCCATCGCGATGTCGGGCGATTGCTTATTGAGGGCGACAAGCACGGCGCAGCTGTCGGCGTCGAAGCGAAGATCGGCGGAGTTGTAGCCGATCTCGCGCACCACGCCGCGGACCAGGTCCGGGATGTCCACGTAGGTGCGGGTCGTCACCTCGCCGGCGACCACCACCAGCCCTGTCGCACAGAGCGTCTCGCATGCCACGCGGCTATGCGGATCGTCTTTCAGCATGGCGTCGAGAACTGCGTCCGAAATCTGGTCCGACACTTTGTCGGGGTGGCCCATGCTGACCGACTCGGACGTGAACAGGTGCTTGCGATTGTGCGACATGGTTTCGGTCTGACCTTCCCGCGAGCTTGGCCGCGTGTGAGAGGGAGCTTGTGGGGCCGCAAGTCCACTGGGGCTGATGACGCTTGCCCATGGACCGTGCGGATCGCCGGAAACGCGAAAGCGAGCAGTCTACGACAGCACGAAAGGGGCGGCAATAGTGTCCGCGCGCGGGCATCGACGGGTCCGATAGCGGTTCCGGCTTGCGACCCCCACATGGCCCTTGACGGGGATAGAACGTCAGGAATTATCAGAGATTATTGAATGTTGTCCGGCGTCTGGCTACCCTGTAGAGAGTGGCGGTCCGCCCAGGATTCGGCCGATCAGTCGAATCTTCGCGGTTGATTGCCGTTTTCCCGCAGCATGCGGATATGCGCGTCCGCCGCTGCGAGTATGCGTCTGAGATGGGATTTCGCCCTACGGAGGAATGCTGATGCACGTCCGGGTGATGCTGTTGGCACTCATTGCCGCGGCAGGCGCGGTGGTTCTGAATTCGGGGAGCGGCCGGGCGGTGAGCCCTTCCCCGACGCTCTCCACGCCGGCCGCTGCCGAGGTCGTCGCACGGCTCACGGCGCTGCGCAGCGATCGCGCGGCGCTGGGCCTCTTCGGAAAGGCGCAGCGCGGCGAAAAGATGGCGAGTGCCTGCATCGACGGTTTTCGCGGTGCGTGCTTCGCGCCCGGCACTTCGGAGGAAGTGATTCAGCAGGTCAGCGCCTTTCTGATCTCGCAATGGGAGCTGCAACAGGCGCATAATCCCGCGGCGCGCGAAGACGGAATCGCCTACTTCGTGACGTCCGGCTGGAGCTCACAGGGCACGCCGATCGCGTTGACGTGGAGTCTCGTTCCGGACGGTCTGTTCATTCCGAGCGGCGTGGGCGAGCCGGGGGCGTCGAGCACGTTGTTCAATTCGATGGATTTGAAGTTCGGCGGCAACCGCGCCCTGTGGATTCAGCGCATCGGCCAGAGTTTTGATCGCTGGGCCGCTGTCAGTGGCCTGTCCTTCACGCGCGTGACGAACGGCACCGACGATTGGGATGACGGCGCGAGTTGGGGCAGCGGCAATTCGGCGCAGCGAGGTCACATTCGTATTGCGTCCAAGGTGATCGATGGTTCCAACGGCACGCTGGCGTACGCGGATTTCCCCAGCGGCGGCGACATCGTGCTGGACAGCGGCGAGAACTGGCAGAGCAGTTCGAACAGCCACCGCTTCCTGCGCAACGTGATGATGCACGAGCTGGGGCACTCGTTGGGGATGTTCCACGTATGCCCGCTCGCCAACACGCGGCTGATGGAGCCGCTGCTGATCACGAGCTTCGACGGCCCCCGCCACGATGACATCCGCGCAGCGCACCGGCTGTACGGCGACGATGATGAGTCGAACGACACCTCCGGAACGGCGACTGACCTGGGCACGCTGGCTGCGGGCGGCACGATCAACCGCGGAACGCTTCCCAACCCGCTGACGGGGTCGAACCCCGCCAACTCTTCCAGCCTGTCTCTCGACGCGCAGGCGGACGTGGATTTCTATAAGTTCGCGATCACCGGTTCGCGCACGGTCAGCGTTACGGTGACGCCGGTGGGGCAGACCTACGACAACAGCCAGCAGAACGGCAACGGCTCCTGCTCCAGCGGCAACCAAATCAACTCGCAGAGCTTCGGCAATCTTGCGATTCAATTGCGCGACACCAACGGCTCGACCGTACTGGCGTCCGCAGACGTGAATCCGGCCGGTTCAGGCGAAACCATCAGCAGTTTCACGTTGACAGCCGCGGGAACCTACTTCGTCCGCGTCTTCACCGCGAGTGCGCTCACGCAATCGCAGATGTACACGTTGTCAGTGACGGCCACCGCGACGTGCGTCCAGCCCTCCATTACGTCACAACCCGACTCGGAGACGTTGTGCGTCGGTTCGCCGGTGACCTTCAGCGTCACGGCAACTGGAACGGAGCCGTTGAGCTATCAGTGGCGCAAGGGCGGGGTGGACATCGGCGGGGCGACCTCGTCGAGCCATACCATCCCCTCGGTGGCGGCGGGAGATGTCGGGAATTACACGGTTTTCATCAGCAACGCCTGCGGTAACACGACCAGCGCCGTTGCGACGCTCTCCGTGCAGAATCCGCCGGGGATCGTGACACAGCCGTCCTCTGCCATCGCATGCGTCGGCGCGGACTCGGCATTCACGGTGCTGGCCTCGGGCGGCGGGTTGGAGTACCAGTGGCGCAAGGCCGGTATCGACATCAGCGGCGCCAACAGCGCGACGCTCGACAAGCTCAACATCCAGACCGCCGACGCGGGGTCCTATGACTGCGTCGTATCGAACTCCTGCGGTTCGATCACGACGAACAGCGTGAATCTCACGGTCCGCACGCCGCCGGTGATCGTCACCCATCCCAGTAACGAAGTCGGCTGCGTGGACGACTTCGTTTCGCTGACTGTCGTCGCGGGCGGCTCCACGCCGCGAACGTTCCAATGGCGCAAGGGCGGCCTTCCGATCGGCGGCGCCACGGACAGCATCCTAGACCTGGTGCCGTTGAGCGCATCCGACGCGGGGACGTACGACTGTGTCGTCACGAATTCCTGCGGGTCGGCCATCAGTAACCCCGCCGTCGTGACGGTGTTGGCGGCCACGGTTATCACGGATCACCCCGATCCGGCGAGTGCATGCGTAGGCGGCATGGCGTCGTTCAGCGTTTCCGCCACCGGGCAGGGCACGCTGTCCTACCAGTGGAAGCGCAACGGGACGAACGTCGGCACGAATTCGCCCACGTTGACGATCAACCCGGTGGGCGCTGGCGATGCCGGGAACTACACCTGCGTCGTCACCGGCGAGTGCGGCCCGGCGACCAGCAACGCGGCGGCGCTGTCGATTTCCAGCGGGCCGTCAATTTCAGAGCACCCCTCGAACGCGACTCCGTGTGTCGGCCAACCGGCGGCCTTCAGCGTCACCGCCAGTGACGCAACGGGCTACCAGTGGCGGAAGAACACGAACCCCATCGGCGGCGCGAACGGGCCGAGCTACTCGATCCCGTCGGTCGTCGTCGGCGATGCCGGAAGCTATGACTGCGTCGTGAGCAATGCCTGTGGCTCGGTAATCAGCAATGCTGCGTCGCTGACGATCTCGGCCGGGCCGTCGATCTCGGCGCACCCCGGCAACGCTTCCGCGTGCAGCGGTCAGCCCGCGTCATTCAGCGTTACGGCGAACGACGCAACCGGCTACCAGTGGCGGAAGAACACGAATCCGATCGGCGGTGCGAACGGACCGAGCTACTCGATTCCGTCGGTCGTCGCCGGCGATGCCGGCAGCTATGACTGCGTGGTCAGCAACGCCTGCGGCTCTGTAACCAGCAACGCCGCAACGCTCGCGGTAGACGCCGGACCGCAGATCACACTCCAGCCGGCCTCTGCAACCGGTTGCCAGAACGGCCCGCTCATGCTCACCATCGCCGCGACTGGCGTGCCCGCTCCGACGTTCCAATGGCGTAAGGGCGGCGTGAACATCGGCGGCGAGAACGGCACGTCGCTGACCATCGACCCCGTGAGCGCGGCGGACGCCGGTTCGTACGACTGCGTGGTCAGCAATGCCTGCGGTTCGGTCACCAGTAATGCCGCGACCGTGAACATCCAGCTCAAGGCCGACGCCAACTGCGACGGCGTGGTCAACAACTTCGACATCGACGCCTTCGTCCTGGCGATTGTCAGCGGGCAGGCGGCGTGGGAGGCGGTGTACTCCTGCAACTACGTCTGTGCCAATGACGTCAGCCGTGACGGTGTCGTCAATAATTTCGACATCGATCCGTTTGTGCAGTGCATCGTCTCGGGCGACTGCCCGTAGCGGTCGCCTGTAGCGCTTCGGTCAGGTCTGACGACTCATCACGGGCCGCGGTCGGGACACCTCCTGGCCGCGGCCCGACTGTCGCGCTGCCATGGGCCGACACAAGCGCGGTACGCTGGATGGCATGTGGTCCATGCCCCGATGGCAGACACTCGCCGCTGGTGCACTGGGCGCAGCGGCAGACCTCGTTGCCCCGCTGGTGTGTGCCGCCTGTCACACCTGGATCCCCAGCGGCGCAGGGCACCTGTGTTCTCCTTGTCAAACCGGGTTGGACCGGCTGGTGCGGTTGCCGCATTGCACGCGCTGCGGGCGGGCCGCACGGCGCGAGTCGATCCTCGAGCATGGGTGTGCGGCGTGCGACAGCGAGTCCCATTGGAATGTCGGCAACGTCAGCGCGCTCGGTCCGTATCATGAGCCGCTGGCGACGATCGTGCGCGAGTTGAAGTATCGCGGCGACACGCGGTGCGCCGCGATCCTCGCCGGGCGGATGGCAGAGCGGCTCCGGCCCGAGCCGTGGCTGGCGACGGTCGATGCACTGGTGCCAGTGCCGATGCACTGGCTGCGGCGGCTACAGCGTCCATGTGCGCATGCAGCCGTCCTGGCCGATGCGCTGGCGAAAGCGCTGCGGTTGCCGTTGCTGCCGCTGGTCACGCGCGTTCGATACGCACCGAGCCAGACGCACATTCCGATCCGCACGCGGCGCTTCTCGAATGTCGCGGATTGCTTCGCGCTGGCTCACCCGGACGCCGTCCGCCGCGTACCGCGTCGTGATGCGCGGAGCCGCGGCCCGGTGCTGTGCATCGTTGATAATCTTCTGATGAGCGGCGCGACGGTTCACGAGGTCTCGCGCGTGCTGCGGGCCGGTGGGGCCGGTCGCGTGCACCTGGCGGTGGCGGCCCGCACGCGGAGCGACGGCGACGCGGCGGTTGCAGGCCTGCTGGCGGCGGAGGCGCACGGGACGGCCAGCGCAAGCAGTTCCGGCTGCGCTCCGGCCGATCAGCCGGATGAGCGTTTCATGCGGTAAGCCGCACGGACGATTTCATCCGGCTCGGCCAGGCGCTCGTCCGATTCGACCGCGGCCGTAATCCAGCGCTGCGCGTCCGCGCGGCGGTCACCCCATTGCATCAGGATTTCGAGCGCCAGTTGCTGGGCCGTGCTCAGTTCCGGCACCGGCGCGGTTTGCGGCTGACCTGCGCAGAATGCGGGGAGCCGCCCGCGCAGCTCGGTGATCATGCCGGCCGCGGTTTTACGCCCGATCTCCGGCAACGTTGTCAGGAAGCGCTCATCGCCGCGCTCGATGGCTGCGGCGATCAGGTGCGTCGGCGCGCCCATCACGCGCAGCGCCTTGCGCGTGCTGATGCCCTTGACGCGCGTCAGCTCCTCGAAAAAGCGGCGGTCCGGCTCGGAGAGAAAGCCGATCAGCCGCGGCGTGAGATTGCCGCCGCCCAGCGCCCCTTCGAGATACAGGATTGTGTGCAACGTGATCTCGGACCCGACGCGGTGCGCCAACTCGGGAAGTCCGGAGGCGGGCGTCAGCAGTTCCAACCAGGTGCCACGCACATCCAGCAGAACGCTCTCTTCCTCGACACCGCACACGCGACCGCTGATGCGCCGGATCATCGCGCTGCCCCCTGCAACCCGTCGGCCGCACGCATCACCCGCCGCCGCCCGGGAGCGGACGCGCCGGGGCCGCTCCGCGGCAGGCGCAATCCGCACAGTCCGATCGCGATGGCGTCGGCCACATCGCTCGGCTCAGGCAGACGCGCCAGGCGGAGCGTTCCGGCAACGGCGCGCTGAATCTGGGCCTTCGAGGCGTGGCCGCTTCCGGTAAGCGTCTTTTTTACACGGGTAGCGCCGACGCTGAGCACTTCCAGTCCGCGTCGCGCCGCCGTGACCAGCACCACGCCCCGGGCGTGTCCCATCAGAATCGCGGTTCGTGGGTGGGCGTAATGTGCGTACAGGTCTTCGCACACCAGCAGCGGCGGCCGGTGCGTCTCGATCAGCAGTTCCAGCGCTTCGGCCAGCGCGGCAAGTCGCCGGGCCAGAGGCTCGCGCGACGCCAGCCGGATGACGCCCGCTTCGACCAATCGTGCTTCGCTGCGAGCGTCACGATCCAGCACCGCGTATCCGGTGCGGAGCAGGCCGGGGTCGATTCCCAGGACGCGCGGCGCCGGCGCGACCGGATCGGGCGCGACATTCACTCTCAGTCCGGCAGTGACCATTGGGGGCAATCTGGCCCGGATCGGCGGACGACGCAACCAGGGTGCGAAAAAACGTCCGCTCGGAGATTCGGGGTTTGCATGGAATTGTAAGGAGTCGTGCAGGCAGGCGGTAATGCCGGCGCGGGACGCCGGGTGGTTCGTATAATGCGGGAGTCGGCGGCGGAGCGTTTCCGCGGATATCCGTCGCCGGTTTGCGCTGATTTCTCGAAAGGGAACACGATGCGACTGCTTCGGCTCACGCCGCTGATGGCGTTGTTGTTGCTACTCGGCCTGCCCTCCGCACCGGCGATCGGTGAGGGGCTGGGCGACGCCTACGCCAGGATTCTGAACGGCGACTATTCCGGCGGGCGCGACGCTGCGGTGTCCGCGGCGAAGGTGTCGGCGGAGGAGCCCGCGGCGAAGCGCGTGCTGGGCTGGCTGGACTCCTACTCGGCGATGTCCGAGGAGCGCGCCCGACTGCGGGAGGAGACGCTGGCGTGGAGCTCCGAGCAGGCGCAGAAGGCGCTGGCTGAGGATCGGCTGTTCCTGGCGCTGACGTTCACCGCGCGGGCGGCGCAGTACGCGACGACGAAAGCAGAGTTTGCCGGCCAGGAGTGGGTGCAGGGGATCATCAACCAGTCTCGGCTGGAAGCCGCGCGGCTGGAGGCGGTCCCGCGCTGGCGCGACGCCCTGAGCTACTACTTCCGCCTGGAACAGATTCTGGAGCGCAACCCGGAGCTGAAGGCGGCGCGTGAGCACGCCGCCCGGCACGCCCGGCTCGAGGCCGTCTACACCGACCAGAAGGCGGTGGAGCGGCGGATCAAGGGCGTGCGGCGCGAGATGCTGTACGAGGCGCTCCGAAAGATTGACGCTTATTATTTCGAGGCCCCGAAGCATCGCGTTCTGGCGCTGGCCGCGCTGGACAACCTCGACGCCATGCTGGAGACGCCGAAGCTGCAGCAGGTCTTCGACGGCCTTGCCAACGAGGACAGCCGCCGCAGCTTCACCGACGGGTTGCGCGAACTTCGCGCCGGGATCGAGCAGCGCGAGGCGTTGCCGCGAAAGGACTTTCAGCGGCTCTTCGACGAAGTGGCGGAGCTGAACCGCCGCACGGTCGGCCTGCCGGATGAACTGATCGTCGTCGAGTTCACCGAGGGCGCCGTCTCCCGCCTCGATGACTTTTCATCGATGATCTGGCCGGCGGATTCGAACGAGTTCGACAAGATGCTGACCGGCGACTTCTGCGGCGTCGGAATCTCGCTGGGCGTGGACGAGATTTCGAACCGCTTGAAGGTCGTCTCCCCGCTGGAAAATTCTCCGGCGCTGGAGGCCGGCATCCTTCCCAATGACCTGATCATTGAGGTCAACAGCGAGTCCACGAAGAACTGGAGTACCGAAGACGCCGTCCGCCACATCACCGGCAAGCCGCAGACCTCCGTGACGCTGGTGATCTTCCGCCCATCGACCGGGCAGCGCCTCGAGTTTCCGCTGACGCGCCGTGAAATTCACCTGCGCAGCATCGAGGGGCACGCGCGAATGGCGGATGATCCCTCGCGTTGGAACTACATTGTCGATCCCGTTGAGGGCATTGCCTACATCCGCCTGACGAACTTTTCGCCGCGCAGCTCGGATGAGCTTGGTGCCGCGCTGCATGCGGCCCGTGAGCAGGGCATGAAGGGGCTGGTGCTGGACCTGCGCTACAACCCCGGCGGGCTGCTGGAGGCTGCCGTGGACATCGTGGCCAAGTTCATGCCCTCCGGCGAAGTGGTCATCACCCGCGGTCGCCAGGAGCGCCCGGAGCGCTACGAAGTCAGCGGCAAGGCCCCGTTCGCGGGTGTGCCCTTGATCGTGCTGGTGAACGAAGCGAGTGCGTCGGCGTCAGAGATTCTCGCCGGAGCGTTTCGCGACCACGGTCGCGCGGTCGTTCTCGGCGAGCGCACCTTCGGCAAGGGCAGCGTTCAGAAGGTCATCCCGCTTGAGAACAATCTCTTCGGTCGTGGCGCCGACCCGGGAGCGCGGATCAAGCTCACGACCTCGCTCTATTACCTTCCGAATGGCGGCACGCCGCACCGCTCGCCGGACGCCGAAGACTGGGGCGTGAACCCGGACTGGCAGATCGGCCTCACCCCGAAGGAAGCGGTGCAGGTGATCGAGTCGCGGCGTGATGCCGCGGTGCTGCGCAAGGAAGCAACTCCGGCGCCCGAGTTGAGCGAGGACGATCGACTGCGCAATCTCGAAGCGCTCAAGACAGAGCGCGACGCGGATGAGGACGAGCCGCTGCTGAGCGTGGCCGACATCGCGCTGATCGAGAGCGATCCGTTCAAGGCGGCGCGCGTCGACCCGCAACTCGAGTATGCGCTGCTGCATCTGCGGGCCAAGCTGGCCGCCAACGTGCCCTGGCCGAAGATCGCGGCCCGTGCCGCGGCACAATCGGCCAAGCTGCCGTAGGGAAGGACCGCGTCAGGTGCGGCCGATCACCGCCCGTTAAATGGGTAGCAGCCGGAGTCCGCCTCAGTCGCAGTTCGCGACCGGTCCGCCGACGCTCGTCCGTGCGAGTACGGGCAGCGATTTCTTCAACAGGATGCCGACCGCGACCCGGCCAGCTTGACGCGCTTGCCGCGGGTTCCATCGCGTATCGGCGGCGGTCGCGTCCCGCTCAGACGTCGCCCATCAGGATTGCACGCGCTGCGACGCGCGTTTACGGTGACCTCTCGTGATGGGCCGCGGCTGGCCCATTACCAGGAAGGAGCCGTCGTCGTGGCCCGTTTCGCCGTCATCATTCCCGCCGCCGGCGCCGGCAAGCGCTTCGGCGGCGACGTGAAAAAACCATTCGCTCAACTGGACGGACGTCCCGTCTTCATCCGCTCGATCGAGATGTTCGTCAATCGTCCGGATGTCGCCCAGACAATTCTGACCGTTACGCCCTCGGATTTCGACGTGGTGCGCGAGAAGTACGCCGCCAACATCATGATCATGGGGATCAAGCTGGTGCGCGGCGGAACGGAGCGCGTCGATTCCGTGCGCCTGGCGCTGGAGGCGCTCGACCCGGAAGTGGACTACGTAGCGGTGCACGACGCGGTGCGGCCGTGTGTGGCCGAATCGTGGATCGACGGTGTCTTCGCCGAAGCGCAGAAGAGCGGCGCTGCGATCCTGGCCGCGCCGCTGTCCGGCACGATCAAGCGCGTCAGCGCCGCCGGATTCGTAGATGCGACCGTGCCGCGCGAAGGGCTGTACGAGGCACAGACGCCGCAGGTCTTCTCGCGCGACCTGATCTGCCGGGCCTACGCGGAAATGCCAACCGACTTTCGCCCGACGGACGATGCGTCGCTGGTGGAGCGGCTGGGGCACGCCGTCTCGATCGTCCAGACGGATCACCGCAACATCAAGATCACCCATCCGGGGGACATGTCGCTCGCACAGGCGTTGATGAAGGACTTTCAACGCAAGCCGCGCAGCGCCGGAGCGCTCAATCCCTTCGGCGAAGCGGAGTGGTAAGGCTCCCGGCCGGGCGGCTGGGGGTCGCGCGAGACCGTTGACCGCGGTGCGGTGCGCGGAGCAGGCCCGCCGGCTGGCCGCTCTGGTCAGAGACATGGGGGCGCCGGGCGCGGCGTGATCCGCGCTCACCCGCCGTCGCATCGCCGCAGCACCACCGCGGTCAGGTCATCTGCGAAGCGGTCACTCCCGCCAAACGCCTGCACCTGCCCGCGCAGCGCGGCAATCAGAGCGGTCGACGCCGCGCCGCCGTGCTGATGCACGACCCGCGTGACGCGCTCTTCGCCGAACAGTTCACCTGCGGCATTTGCCGCCTCGAAGAATCCGTCGGTCAGCAGCACCAGCCGCGCGCCGGGGGCAAATTCAAACAGCTGCGCCGTGCCGATCGGCAGGTCGCCATCGACCGCCATCGGCAGACAGCTCGCGCCGCGCCGATCCACCCGCGATCCGTCGAACAGCAGCAGCGGCCCCTGTCCGCAGGAGTGGTAGTGCAACTCGTGGCGGACGGGATCGAGGATGCCGAAAAAGGCCGTGACAAATCCCTCGTCGGCCAGGTCATCCGCCAGCAGCCGGTTGACGTGCTCCACGATTCGCTGCAGGTCGGTCGTCGCCCCCAGCAGTCCGCGAATCATCGAGCGGGCGGATGCGATCACCAGCGCCGGACCGATGCCGTGCCCGCTGGCGTCGGCCATCAGCACGGCCAGCCGCCCGTCTGCCAGCGGAATAAAGTCGAAGCAGTCGCCGCCGGTTTCGTCGGCCGGTTGATTCCACCCGCTGATGTCGTAGCCCGGCACTGTCGGCGGGCGGCGGGGAAACTGCTTTTGCTGGATGCGCTGCGCGATGTCGAGGTCGCGCTTCATCCGCTGCTTCTCGGCGAACTGCTCGAGCAGCGCGTGGCGGTGAAGAGCCACGCCGACCTGCGCGCTGAGGGTGCGCGCGATGAATTCGTCATGCGCGTCAAACGGCCCGCCGGCCTTGTTCAGGGCCTGCAGCACGCCGTAGAGCTGCCCGTCGATGCTCTCGAGCGGAAAGGTCAGCACGTTGCGCGTCCGGTAGCCGGTCTGACGGTCCACCTGCGGGTTGAAGCGCGCGTCTGCGTAAGCGTCCGGCACGTTCACGACGGTCCGCCCCGTCGCCGCCGCGCCGGCCAGCCCGCGATCCGCGGCGAAGCGCAGCTCCTCCAGTCCCGTGCCGACCCGGCAATACAACTCGTTGGCGGAGGCGTCGTACAGAAAAATCGTCGCCCGCTCGCAGTGCAGCACGCCGCACGCGGCTTCGACCGTCATCGCCAGCAGGGCGTCGAGGTCGAGCGACCCAGCCAGGCGGCGCGTGATTTCCAGAACGCGCTCATATTGCGCGGCACGGCGCGCCGCGCTCGACAGGTCGCCGTCCTGGCGGTCGTCAGCGGACATGGGTACCACCCGCGGCCGGGGCGGCCGCGATCAGGATGCAGCCGCGGCGATCGGGCGCGCGGCAAGCCTGACGTTCCAATCGTCGATCTGCACCTCGGCGCTCTGAACTCCGGCCGGAATCGCGAACTCCAGCCGCTCCACCAGGCACTCACGCGCGATCCAGGCCGCCGCACCGCGGATCACGCCGTCCAGCGGCGCAGGCAACTCGGTGTAGAGCGCAATCCGCGCGCTGTACTCGAACGCGCGATCCTTGCGCAGCGCCTGCACGTGATGGATGAACTCCCGCACCCGACCCTCGTCGAGCAGTTCCGGCGTCAGCTCGGTCGATAACACGACGACGCCGGCGCGATCCTGCGCCGCGGCCCATCCCGGCCGCGCCGCGAGCCGGATTTCGACATCCTCCGGTGTTAATTCGATGGTGCGGCCTTCCACGGTCAGGCGCAGCACACCCTCCGTAACCAGCTCGCGCCGACCCGCAGCGGCGTCCAGGCCGGCGAGCGCGCCCTTGATCTTCGGCGCAAGCGCCCCGAACTTCGGTCCCAGCGCCTTAAAGTTCGGCTTCACCTCGTAGGTGACGTATTCCTCCGCCGCGCGCGCAAATTCGACCAGCCGGACGTTGAGCTCCTCGGCAATGAGCGCCTCATGCGGCCGAAGGCGTTCGGCGTCCGCGCTGCGCGACAGGATGATCTCCACCCGAGACAACGGCTGACGCGTGCGGAGCTTCGCGTCGGTACGGGCCGCCCGTCCCAGCGACACGATCTGGCGAACCAGTTCCATTTCCTCTGCAAGCGCGGCGTCGACAAGGCGCTCGTCAGGCTTCGGATAGTCGCATAGATGCACCGACACCGGCAGCCCGGTTTCCGGGAAGCCGGCCGATGCGCTGCATGGCTGCGGGGCCGTGCCTGGGGAGCTTTCCTCGCGGTTGCCCGTCAGGCTGCGGAACATGAACTCCGCGAAGAAGGGTGTGAACGGCGCGATCGCCATGCTCAGCGTCAACAGCGTTCCGTAGAGCGTGTGATACGCGTCCCATTTGTCCTGGTCCTTCTCGCTGCGCCAGAATCGCTCACGCGATCGGCGCACCCACCAGTTGCTCAGCGCCTCGACGAAGTCGTTGAGCCGCGTGGCGGCCGGGAAATTCTCGAACGCGTCCATCTTCTCGCGCACAAAGGCGATCGTCCGCTGCAGTTCGCTGATGATCCAGCGATCGATCTCGCAGCGTTCGGCGGTCGGCCGCCAGGGTGAACCGCTCTTCGGGTGCGGCACAAACCCGTCAAGATTCGCGTAAATATTGAAAAACGACACTACGTTGTAAAGCTTCACCAGGAACTCGCGCTGCGCATCGCGGATCGCCGCTTCCTGAAAACGCACCGTCGTCCATGGCGCCTGAGCACTGAAGAAGTACCAGCGCATCGCGTCCGCACCGTAGGCGTCAAAGATGTACGAAGGCTCCCGGTAGTTCTTGAGCCGCTTGGACATCTTCGTGCCGTCTTCACCGAGCATCAGCCCGAGCACGATGCAGGTGCGGTAGGGGAGCGGGTAGGCGCGCGGCGCATCACCACCGCCTGCGGCGGAAAGCTCACCGCGCAGCAGCGTGCTGATCGCCAGCAGCGCGTAGAACCAGCCGCGGGTCTGGTCGATCGCCTCGCTGATGAAGTCCGCCGGCAGGCGCTGCGCCAGTGTGTCCGCGTTTTTCAGCGGATACCCCCATTGCGCAAAGGGCATGCTGCCGGAGTCCCACCAGCAGTCGATCACCTCCGTCACGCGTCGCATCCGCGCGCCGGGCGAGAAAGGGCTGTCATACGTCCATGCGTCGATGTACGGCTTGTGAATCCGCAGGTCGCCCGGCAGCGGCGGCTCGCCCGCCTTGGCGCGCTCCTCGCATTTGCCGCACCAATAACCCTGCGGAAATTCCGGCGTCGCGTCGGTCGCGCCCGGCTTGCGTTCCAGTTCCGGCAGCGAGCCGACGGCTTCCATCTTGCCGGTCGCCTCGCACACCCATACCGGCAGCGGCGTGCCCCAGTAGCGCTCGCGCGACAGCGCCCAATCCACGTTGTTGCGCAGGAAGTCGCCGAAGCGCCCCTCGCGGATGTGCTCCGGAAGCCAGCGGATCTGCGCATTATTCGCCAGAAAGTCGTCTTTGAAGCGACTGGTGCGCACAAACCAGCTCTTCCGCGCATATTGAATCAGCGGATCCTTTTCCGCGCGCGGGCAGAACGGATACGGGTGGCGAACCTGCTCCTGATGCCACAGCAGCGGAGTGCCCCACGGCGTGCGGCGCTCGTCGCGCAGCTCGCGGATCAGCTCCTTGTCGCACTCCTTGATCCATCGGCCGCGATAGCGCTGCGGCGCGGCTTCATTGAAACACCCGTCGGGATTGACCGCGCACAGCAGCGGAATGGCGTCGTCTGACGCGAATCGGCGTCTTTCGGCCTGCAACAGCTCGAAATCCACCTCGCCGAACGCCGGCGCCTCGTGCACCAGCCCGGTACCGCTGTCGGTGGTGACGAACTCGGCCGCCGTCACGCGCCAGCCGACCGGGGCGCTGCCGCCCTCGCGCAGCGCGGCGCTGCGCTCGCCCAGCGGCGGGCCGTCGTCGCGGGCGGCGCTTTGATAGCACTCGGGGAAGGGGGGCAAATAGCGCCGGCCGATCAGCGCACTGCCCGGGCAGATGGAGATCGTCTGAAGCTCGCGCTTGACCTTCTTGCCAAGCGCATCGACGAGCGCCGCGGCGACGTACAGCCGCTCCGGGCCGCCGCCGTCGGCCGCACCGGGGTCTTCGACCAGCGCGTATTCGAGGTTCGGATGCACCGCGGCAAAGTGGTTGCTGATCAGCGTCCACGGCGTGGTGGTCCACACCAGCAGGGACGCCTGCTCGGCATCGCCGGACTTCGGTGGCAGCAACGGGAATTTCACAAACACGGAGGGATCGTCCACCTCGCGATAGCCCTCACCGACCTCGCCCGCGGATAGCGCCGTACCGCCCTGGCACCACCACCACACGACCTTGTGACCCTGGTAGAGCAGCCCGCGGTCGAACAGCGTCTTGAGTCCCCACCACACGCTGTTGACGTAGGACTCATGATGCGTGACGTAGGCGTCGGTCAGGTCCACCCAGAAGCCCAGGCGGGTGGTCATCTCTTCCCATTCGCGCATGTAGCGAAAAACGCTTTCGATGCACTTGAGGTTGAAGCGCTCGACGCCGTAGGCCTCGATCTCGGCCTTGGTGTGAATGCCCAATTCCTTGCACACCTCGACCTCGACCGGCAGTCCGTGCGTGTCCCAGCCGGCCTTTCGTCCAACGCTGTAGCCGCACATGGCGCGGTAGCGCGGAAATAGATCTTTCATCGCGCGAGTCAGGCAGTGGCCGGGGTGGGGCTTACCGTTGGCGGTCGGCGGTCCTTCAAAAAACACGAACACGGGCGCGTCCGCGCGTTGTGAAAGCGAGCGCTCGAAGACGCGGTGCCTCGCCCAGAAGGCGAGCGTGTCGCGCTCGGATTGCGGGAACTCGAACTTGGACGGCAGCGGCGGAAACATCTGTACCTCCGCGGGGCGCAGGCGCAGACGGCCTGCCCCGCCCTCATGAATCGCGGGATTATGCGGGAAGAAGCCGCTTGCGGCGAGAGCGGCTGCTAATCAGCGGGGGCGTCGGCGCCCGGACGGCGCATCGCTGCCGCCTTCATCCACACCCAGTACAGCGGCGGGCCGAGCAGCAGCACGCCCAGCCACGCCAGGTTGGTTCGCGGGTCCGCCAGAATTGACAGCACCGTCATGGCGGCCGCGCACGACGCGAACGCCAGCGGGATCCACGGATAGCCCGGGCAGTGGAACGGCCGCGCTGCATCCGGTCGGGTTCGTCGCAGGATAATCACCGATACAGCGGCCATCCCATAGAAAATCCACATGACGAACACGAAGCCCTCGATCAGCGCGCTGAACTTCCCGAGCGCGCAGACCGCGATGCAGGACAACGTCGCCTGCACCCACAGCGATACGATCGGCGTTCCGAAGCGCGGGCTGATCCGCCCGAGAAACCGAAACAGCAGGCCGTCGCGCGCCTGGGCAAACGTCACGCGCGCCCCGGTGATGATCGACGAGTGCGTCGAGCCAAGCGTTGACACCAGCACGATCAGCGTGACGGCCGTGGCCGCGGCCGGGCCGACCAGCAGCTCCATCACCCGCGATGCGATTCGCTCCTCCTGGCGCATCTCCTCGACTGGCAGCACCGACATGCAGGCCGCGTTTACCGCCAGGTAGAGCGCCGTCACCAGCAGCGTGCCGCAGATGTAGATTCTCGGCAGGCGGCGCTGCGGCTCGCGCACTTCTCCCGCGACCGCGCCGACGTCGCTCCAGCCGTCATACGTCCAGAGCACGGCCGCCATCGCCGGTGCGATCGCCAGGTAGAGCGGCATGCCGGAGGCGACCGGTGCGAAGTTCGCGCTGGCGCCTTGGCCGCCGACGACCGCCAGCACGATGATCGCCAGCAGCGCCGCCACCTTCAGCGAAGTCATCAGCAGCGCAGCGCCGGTACCCACCTGCACGTGCACCGAGTTCACCGCCGTCAGCACGATCAGGACGGTGCAGGTCGTGAAGCGCGGATCCCAGTCGGATCCGGTGAGCTGGTTCATGTACTCCGCAAAGACGATCGCGATGCCGCCCGCCGCAAAAGGCTTGATCAGGATCATGTAGGTCCAGCCGAAGGTGAACGCCGTCACGCGGCCAAACCCCTCGCGCAGGAACACGTACACGCCGCCGGAGCGTGGAAACATCGTCGCCAGTTCCGCGTACGTCAGCGCGCCGCACAGCGAGATCAGCCCCCCCATCAGCCAGAACAGCAGCGCGGTCCACGGTGAATCGAGCTGCCGGGCCAGGTCGGTCGGCGACTTGAAGATGCCGCTGCCGATGATGACGCCGACCATGATCGCGCTGCCGCCCCAGAAGCCGATGCGGCGCGGCAGGTCGGCCGGGTCCGCGTGCGTCGCAGCAGTGGGTGCGGTCATGCGGGGCGCTTCATTCGAGCACCACGCGCGATCCGCGCTCGATCGCGCCAGGGAGCGGCCGCGAGCGCAAATCCGCGGCGTCCAGCGCAAAGGCGGGTGATATCTCGATGATCGCGTCCGGTTCGCCGTCCTCGCGGCTCGGCACGCGGACGCCCGCCTCGCGCAGCCAGCGGGCGGCGCGGCGGACCTGGTCGCGCCGCGAGGTCGCCGGCGAGTCCGCACCCTCGGCATTCTTGACCGGGCTGAACTCCTCCTCGCGCGGCGTGTACATCACCATCGCGTTCCGCGCCAGCGGGATGGCGTCGAAGACGAACATCTCGAGCTTGACGACGTCTGCCAGTCGCGGCACGCCCGCCGCTTCCATCGGATCCACGACGGCGACACGCTTGTCAGCCCGATGCCAGGGCAGGCGCGCCGCGGCGCCGGGCGCCGTGACACGCTCCACGAATGCACGGTCGATCACGTGGATGGCGATGCTGCCGGCGTCGAAGGTGCGCGAGCCGTCCGGGTTCTTGCGCAGCGCCAGCGCCTCGGGCAGGTCGCTGTACTCGATCACGCACAGCCGCCCATCCGCCAGGCAGAAGTTTCCGACGCGCTCGGTGTCCGACGCCTTCGTGACGGCCTTGCTCGACATCTCGGACTGCCGCACCAGGTGCAGGCCGATGAACAGCGGGTCAATGATGTGCACGAGCGGATTGTCCACCTGGAAATAGCTGATCTGCTCGACGCCGTCATTACGCATTTCCTCGAGTGCCCCGCTATCACGCAGCGCCCGCAGGCTGCCGCCGTGGCCGTCGGGTGAGAGCGCAATGCGGTGGCGCTCACTCATCGCGATTTGGCCGTCGGGCAGAAACGCCGGCATCTGCCCCTGCGTGAAGAATCGCACGGCCTCGCGCGGCAGACCGTACCAGCCGCTCTGCTCGAACAAGGCCTGTGTGGCATCGTGGTTGCCGGGGCTGGTCATGATGTACCAGCGCGGCAATCGACCAAATCGCCGCTGCACCCCGCGCAGCCCTTCTGCAAATACCTGGAAGAGCGGCGCCTCGCGAACGGGCGAGACGCGATACCCGCCCTTTGGTCCGTCATATCCGAGTCGCGTGCCCTGCCCGCCCGCGACCGTGAACGCGGCCACACGTCCCTCGCGAATTGCGGACTCGCCCGCTTCCCAGGCCCTCGTCCACTCCGCAGACATGGCCAAGGACTTTGGGTTGAGCACCGGCGGCGCTTCAATACGGTCGGGGATCACAATCCGCGGGCGCTCACGGACGTATTCACCGATGAGGGACGCGCAGAGCGCAAAATCAACCCGCTCCACGTCTTCGAGCAGAGTGCGGCGGGCGTCGTCATCCAGCCGTTCCCACGCGCCCAGCACGTGCGCCTGGCCGTGTGCGCCGGCGGTGTCGAGCGCGGCGCGATATCGAGCGTCGAGAGACATTCAGGCTCCATGAACGGGGACGCAGTGGCTGCCCGATACGGTAGGTATGGCGGCAAGTGGCGTCAACGCGAGCGGAATCGATGAGGGCGGGAGCCGTCAGATGCCGCATTCACCATGTAAATCCATGTCGCGCCGGCAATGGTTGCGGGCCGCGGCGTTTCTGACCGTCGGAGCGATGGTGCCCCGCACGCTGTATGGTCAGAATGGGGACGAACTTCCCGTCCCCCAGGGGGAGATCACAAACGCCGCCGCCGCCGGTCCCTGGTGGATGCAGGCGGCTCGGGAGCGATCGCGGGTGGTGCTGATCGATGCCCGTCGGATCGTCCCGAACGGGTTACCAACGGGCGCTGTAGCGGCGTCCATTCTCGGCCAGGGCGTGGAGCTGTTGACACACGGTCGGTCAAACGGCGGCCCGTGGGACGCGATTCTCGAAGGCCGTCAGCGTGTGTTGATCACGTTCAGCCCGATCGGCGCGAGCGAGTTGCGCACGAACGCGCCGCTGGCGCGGGCGTTGGTTCGCGAGTTGCAGCGCGCGGGGCGCGAGCCTGGCTCGATCACGCTGCTGGGGATCGGGCGCGACGTCACCCGCGAGCTGGGTTGCCGTCCTCCGCCGATCGGCTGGGGCGGCGGGATCACAGTCGCAGGGCAGCGCGAACAGCTCGCGCAAGCCGTGCTCGAAAGCGATGCGATTCTCAACGTCGGCGTGCTGCGGACGCACCGCTTCGCGGGCATGTCCGGTTGCCTTCTGGACCTGGCGATGGGCGTGGTGCGTCGCCCGGCGCGCTATTTTGAGAATGGCTGCTCGCCGCACGTCGGTGAGATCGTGGCCTCGCGAGAGATCGCGGGACGGTTGCGGCTGAATATCCTGAACGCGATGCGGGTCGTGTTTCGTGGCGGGCCGGAGCCGGAGCACTCGGCCATTTCCGATCCTGCAGCGCTGCTTCTGTCGTTCGATCCGGTGGCGGTGGACTTCATGGGGATGGACCTGCTGATGGCGGAACGGCGGCGGCAGGGGCTCTCAGACGGCGAGCCCGCACCGCACCTTCAAACCGCGGAAGAACTCGGGCTTGGTCGGGGCGATTGGCAGGGCGTCGAGCGCGTGGTCCGCGAGTTCGTCGGCTGAATAATTCACGATCGACGCGGCTGAAACCGGGGTCGGGGCTGAAAAATTCCACACCTGGGCGTTGTTTTTCGTTGACACTCGCCCGGGCCGTGTTATGTTACTCAGTAGGCACCGATAAGGGTGCGCAGACAATACCCATAACTGGAAGCCGTCGGGATCGAGTGTCCGGGTTGCGAGCCATCGATAACGTACTTATTCGCTCATAATTCGTTCGGCTTAGATCGCAATCCTCGAAACTCCGTAATCCACCCCGCGAATCGTTCCCGCCGACGCATTCCGCTCGATCGTCGCGGATTCCCCGTTCTCAGAATGGGATCTGGTGATGATCGCGGAGAATGTTCGTCATCGTGGCCGTGGTGGCCGCGAGCGAATAGGTGCGCGGCGCCTTCCCATGCGGCGCTAGCCGTCGCGGCAGACTGTGTTCCGGGTTGTCCGGGATACCCGCGATTCGCGCAATCGGCTGTCAACTGCCTTGGGTTCCGCGATGCGTCGCGTCAGCCCTGGCGAGCGGTCGGGAGCAACCCGTCCTTTTTATTCGAGGTTTTACGTACGCCGCAGCCTGAGCGGCGCTGCGTAACGCGGTCCAGCCGGGCATTTGACGCCCGCAACGAAAATGGTCATGGGTGACCACTAGGAGAACACCAGTGAAGCGTCGTTCCGGATTTACACTGATCGAGCTGCTTGTCGTAGTCGCGATCATCGCGCTGCTGATTTCGATCCTGCTGCCCAGCCTTTCGCGCGCTCGCGAGCTGGCCAAGCGCGCCGTCTGCTCCGCCAACCTGCGTGGCATCGGCCAGTCGTCGCACATCTATGCGAACGACAACTTCGAGAAGTTCCCGATGGACGCGTTCCTCGGCAACTACACTGCCGCTCCGGAGAACGCCGGCGGCGTCACTTTCGCCGGCAACATGGGCCTTTCGCATACGCTCCCGACGGTTGCCTCGACGGCCACCTCGGGCACGCTGCAGGCCAGCCACTCCATCAGCCGCAACATGTTCATCCTGGTCATCGGCCAGGGTTCGACGACCAAGCAGTTCCTCTGCCCGTCGGACAGCAACGCCCAGGAAGACAACCTGCGCAACGTCGTCGGCGCGAACCAGGTCGCCGCTCAGCCGGGCGTCAACCGCTTCGACTTCAAGGGCTGGCCGTTCATCAGCTTCGCGTACCAGTCCCCCTACAGCCGCAGCTCCAAGCCGAGCACCTCGATGGATCCGCGCATGGTCGTCAACGCCGACCGTGGTCCGGGCTCCGTCGCGGGCAACCCGCGCTCGGACACCTCGATCCCCGATCTGCAGGTCCTCACGGGCGTGCTCAATCTGACGGGCACCGAGGACCAGCTGCTCCGCGCTGACAACGACCGCTGGCGGCCGTTCAACAGCACGAACCACAACGGCGAGGGTCAGAACGCCCTGTACGCCGACAGCCACGTCGAGTTCGGCCGCAAGCCGATCATCGGTGTGAACAGCGACAACATCTACACGGCGATGGATGGGTTCAACCTCATCAACTCGCTGAAGGGCACGTGGTCGACCGCGACGAACGCGCGCGGCCCGCTGACCCAGACGGACAACTACCTGATCCCGTAAGTTCTTTACGGGTCGCAGGTGCCACAAAGCCGGTGAGGGCGGGCTCCGCAATTCGCGGTGCTCGCCCTCGCCGCTTTTTTGCGCGCGACAACGGACGCCCGCGGCTGCCGAAGCAGGGTGCTTCGACCGCGTTCAGGCTTCAGGTGCGCGAGGCGCCGCAGGCGCGGCTATGGTAAATGTCTGATAACACGTGCAGGTCAGGCTCGTCGGCGGCAACACAGCATCTAAGATTCAGTTCCCCATACACTTCCGTCGCGTCCGGCCGTATACTTGTCGGCTTGTTGTCGGCCGCGCTCGGACAGCGCGACGAGGCCCGTTGCGCAGGTCCGGGTTGCCTCTGCTGCCGACGACCTGATCGCCCTTGCTAGAAAAACGTGCTTCTGGGAGCGCTCACGATGCGGTTGGTCGTCCGTTCACTGATCCTGGTCACGGGCGTGTGGATTGTCGCCGGCATGACTGGCTGCGGCGATGCCAAGCCGCGTGATCCGGCGGTCAAGCTTCCGGGTAAAGCCGAGTTGGAGGCGCGCGCGAGGACGCTCTGGGAGGCGCGCGTTCGCAAGGATTGGAAGACCGCCTGGGATTTTGTGCAGCCGCGCGTGGCCGCTGCGAGTTCGCCGGAGCAGTTCATTGAATGGTGTGAGAAAAGCGAGCCGTTCATCTATGAGTCGTACGCGCTGCACGGCGTGGACACGGATGGTGAGTACGGCTGGGCGCACCTGACGTACAGCACGCGCATCCGGCAGTTTCCGACCCACCCGGCCCGCGAAGCGGATCATTGGCAGAAGTGGTACGCAATCGAGGGTCGCTGGTACCCTGTTGTGGAACCGCGCGAGCGCGACGCCTGTCCGGAGCCGCCGGCGCTGCGGAACCTCGCGGCGGAGCCGCGCTTGCGTGAGCGATTCGCACAGGCCTCCCGGCTGCGCGCGGCGAAGGATTGGTCGGCGCTGCTGAAGATGGTGGATCCCGGGGACCTTGAGGGCGTGGACGAATCCACGTTTATCCGTGAGCAGGAAAAGCTCACGATTACCTCAGAGCGCGTGGTGTGGGTGCAGGCAATCGGTGAGCGCGGCACCGTGTTCGTCGTATACACCGCGAAGCTGAATGATCCCAGCATGCAGAATCTTCCCGAGTCGCAGACGCCGCTGCTCGAGCGCTGGATTCACCGCGACGGGGAGTGGTACCGCGATCTACGCACGCCGGCGCCGGAGTCGGAATCAGCCGAGCAGCCCACGGAAGGGGGGGCGCAGTGATGTCTATCATTCGCTGTTGGCGCGGAGTTTCCGCCGGAATCTCGCGGCCCACCGCCTTCGCGGTCGTGGGTGTGGCGGCTGTACTGTTGGTTGGCGGGTGCAATGGTCAGCGCCGCGGCAACGGTGGACCGCCGACTGATCCGCCCGCACCGATCACGTTTGAGCTGCGCGCGTCGGGCCTGCCTGAAAAGGGCATCTGGAAGTGCGATCCCGCCATCGGCGATATTAACGGCGATGGGCATCTCGACCTTGCGGCCATTCCGCGGCTGCAGCCCAGCACGCTTGCATGGCTCAACGACGGCAAGGCCAACTGGCGGCAATCGGCGGAGGGTCTCAATTGGGGCCGGCCGACCTGCGGCGGCGACATCGAGCTGGTGGACGTCAATCGGGACGGCAAGCTCGACATTGTCGTCGCGGATCACTGCCACGGTATCTCCGTGTTTCTCGGCGACGGCGCGGGCGGCTGGTCGATGGTCGCCGATCGCCTCCATCCGACAGTGGCGGATGAGGACGGTCGCGTATCGGAATTTCACGGCGCGGAATCCGTTGCGATTGGCGATGTGAACGCCGACGGCCATCTCGATCTGGTCGCGATCGGTAGCGACGACGGCGGAATCAACGTGTGGCATGGTGACGGAACGGGCAAGAACTGGGCGCGCGTGAACGACGATCTTCCGAAGACGCGCTTCGGCGTCCGCATTCTCCTGCACGATGTCAACGGCGATGGTCGGCTCGACATCCTGTGCACGCGCGAGGAAGGGCCGCGCTGCTGGCTGAACAACGGTGACGGGACGTGGAAGCCTTATTCGGTCGGCCTTCCGACGCCGGTCAGCGGCGGTATCTACAACGGCCTGGCGGTGGCGGACCTGAATCGCGACGGTCGTCCTGACGTCATCGTGGGCAACTGGATCGACGGACCGGAGGTCTATCTGCAGCGCGACGACGGTGCGTGGCAGAAGCAGGCCACGGTCTTTCCGGAGTGCAAGGGCGGCGGCTGGGGCGTCGCGGCGGCGGACGTGGATCAGGACGGGCATCTCGACCTCGTTTTCTGCGGCCGACTGCCGCAGGAAGTCGGATATGTCTACGGCGTGTTTCTGCTGCTGGGCGACGGCACGGGTTCTTCCTGGCGCTGGGTTCGCAACTCCGGACTTCCTCAAACCGGGCTTGAATACAACTGGGGCGTGGCGGTCGCGGACCTGAATGGCGACGGCGTGCCGGACATCGTGGCCACCAGCGGATCCTCACCGGTCAGCGGTGAGCAGTCCGCCCCGGTGATTCCGCAGCGCGTGTTGACGTGGATCGGTAAGAAGGCGGCGCGGTGAAAGCGCCGCTCGGCACGAAGAATTGGTGAAGCTGTTTGATCGAGGCTCACGCGGCGAATTCCGTCGAGAGCCGGGGCGGAGCGAGTGGGTTTTTCATAATCGTCGGGCCCATTCTGTAACGCAGGGGCGCTGCTGCGCCGCCGCTCTCCCGGTACGGGCGGCAAGGCAGCGCGGGGACCAGGGTTGGGGATCGAAGCCATGTTACGTGACACGACCGTTTCGGTTTGCGCGCGGCTGATGCTGCGCGCCGCGGCCATTGGATTGCCGGCCATGCTGCTGCTCGGTGGCTGCCCGGCCGACGTGAACGAGATCGAGCAGCAACTGCGCATCATCGCCCAGGAGGAGATCGCGCGCTCGCCGCTGGTCGCCTCCGCGGGGGCCGACGGTGGTGACGGCTCGCGCGGTGCGGATGGCCTGCCCGGCGCCGCCGGTCCGACCGGTGCACCGGGGCCGCAAGGCTCGCCGGGCACGCCAGGAAGTCAAGGGATTCCGGGAACTCCAGGCGTCGCGGGACCGGCGGGCCCGAAGGGCGACCGCGGTGCGCCCGGACCGGGCGGCGCGGACGGCCAGAATGGCGCGCCGGGTGCGGACGGGCAGGACGGCGCCCCGGGCGTTCCCGGACCGGCCGGCGAGGTCGGCCCGGCTGGCCCGGCGGGTGAAATCGGCCCGATCGGCCCTGCCGGCCAGATCGGTCCAATGGGCCCGCAGGGTGAAGCGGGATCCGTCGGGCCAGCGGGCGAACGCGGCGAACCAGGTCCGCCCGGACCTGCCGGCGAAGTCGGGCCGATGGGCCCTGCGGGTGAGGCCGGTCCGGCCGGAGAGGTCGGACCCATCGGGCTACCTGGTGAGGCGGGGCCCATGGGGCCGCAGGGAGAAGCCGGTCCGATGGGGCCGCCCGGACCTCCGGGCCCGCCTGGGGAATCCGCGGACATCATTGCCGGTGAAGGACTGGCGCGTGTCGGCGACACGATCTCGATCGATCCGCAATTCGCGAACGCAACATTCTGGCGGATCGGTGGAAACGTCGGCTCGGATTCGCCGCTGTTCCTCGGCACCAGCGACTTGACAGAACTGCGGCTGGGCGTTGGTGGTCTGGCCGCGATTCGCATCGACGGCGCATCCGTTCCAAACATCGTGGGTGGGTTTGTCGGCAACATGGTTGCACCGGGCGTGTTGGGGGCGTTGCTCCTGGGCGGTGGCGCCGCCGACGACGGGTTTGGCAATTCCGCGGAACACCTCGTTACGGCGGACTTCGCCACCGTGCTGGGCGGGCTGGACAACGCGGCGGTGACGTACGCCGCGATTGTGGCCGGCGGTCGCTCCAATGTGGCTGCCGGTAACTATGCGGGCGTTTTTGCCGGGCACCAGAACATGTCCAACGCCTTCGCGGCGGTCGTGCTCGGCGGCGAAATGAACACTGCGTCGGGCGCGCATAGCGCCGCGCTGGGACGCCGCGCCCAGGCGCTGCACTCCGGCGCGTTCGTATTCGCCGACACGACCGAAGCGGACTTCCTGTCCGAGCGCGCCAACCAGTTCGCGGTGCGCGCTCACGGCGGCGCGAAGTTCAACGTCGGAGTCGTTTCCTCGGTCGAGTTTCGCCAGGTGGATAACCGCCTGATCAGCGCCTCGAACGGTGCGTTCCTCAGCCTTGGCGGCACGTGGACGAATGCGTCCGACCGGGCAGGCAAGGAGAACATCGTCGCCGCCGATACAGCCGCCGCGCTGCGCGCGGTCGAGGAACTGCCGGTCTACACGTGGAACTACCTGGCCGAGGGCGAGGATGTCCGTCGAATGGGTCCGATGGCGGATGATTTCCACCGCCTGTTTGGTCTCGGGTCAGACGATCGGCACATCAGCACCGTGGACGTGGACGGCGTGCTGCTCGCCGCGATGAAAGAGACCATTCGGCGCATGAAAGTCGCGGAATCCACCATTGAGGCGCAGACGGCGCGGATCCGCGCTCTGGAACTCGCGAATGAGCAGCTCAGTGCGCGAGTTGCAGCGATTGAGCGTGCGATTTCAGCGGGTGGCCCGAACCCGTAACTCGTTTCATGGCTTGGCGCAGCAGCGCGAATGTTCGCAGCCGCGCTGCTGCGCCGGACTCTCGCAACCCGCTCGAAACGCACCGCATATTTTCCATGCCTGAGACAATCGACGTCCGTCGGTTCCGATCGACGGTTCCCGGTGCGTCGTAAGTTCATATCCTGAAAGTGCCTGCGTCACCGCCATCGATGATGAGCGTCCGATCAAGCGGTGTCAGGTAATGTCTCAATTCTGACTTCGGCATTGCGTTTGTTACCGGTTCCGGTACACTTCTATCTCGTCCGTGAGTGCTTTCGGTTCATCGGTTGTGCCGCGAGTTCCAGCTTCCGCAGCATCGGAACCGAGAACGGCGTTGAAAGCCCGACCGGACGCTTGTTCGCGCCCGCAACCGATTACGGTCGGGCTTCACGCACGGAAGGGTGCGGAGCGAATTCGCTTCGGGGGCAGGATGCCGCCAAACATCAACCGCGCCGCAGGTGGTCCGCCGCGGCGCGTTACGGAATCGCATGGCCGGACGCGGTCCGGCGGTGTATCTGCGCGATGGAGGTGCGGCGATGGCCGGGTTGCGGAGGCGGTTGCTTTGCCTCGCGGCGGTGGTGTGCGGATTGGTGCCGGCGGCGCTGGCCGCGAGCCGGGAAGTGGTGTTCGCGCTGGATCTCTCCGGCAGTATTTCCGAGGCGGAAATGCAGTTGGAGATCAACGGGCTGAAAAACACGGTCAGCCAGGTCATTCCGCGCGACGGGTCGGTGCGGGTCGGGATCGTCGTCTATTCGGATCGCGCCCGCGTTCTGCTGCCGCTGACGCCAGTCACGGCGTCCAGCACCGCCTCAATCATTCATCCAGCGCTGGATTCGGTCGCAACGCATGAGTACCGCTGGGGAGCGACCAACATCACCGACGCATTGTTCAAGTCTCGGACGTTGCTCGGCGGCCCGGGTTCGATCACGACGGCGGATTACATCATTCTCGTCGGCGACGGCGAGGACACCCGGACGTCACCGGACCAGGTTTTTGACGAGTGCCAGGCCTGCCTGAACGCCGGAGTCCGCGTGTGCGCGATCGCCGTGGGCGCGACGCCGGCCGGCGCGGCGCAGCTCCGTATGGTCGCCGAACACACGGGGGGTGAGTTCGGCGAAGCGGCGCAGTTTTCGGATTTTGATCCAATCTGCGCGGACTGCCTGGGCATCATTGCCACGCCGCGCGGCCGGATGGACACCTCGCGCAAGGGCAGCTTGCTGGTCTATTCGAATGTCGAGGTACGCTGGGATGCCGGCGGAAACGTCATCCAGGATACGTTCCTCGAACTGACGAACGACTATCCCGATTCCGTGGCCGTGCAGCTTTACTTCCTCAACGGCGATGCACCCAGCGCAATTGAACCGGGCTGGAACAAGCTCGACAACGTGATTTACCTGACTCAGGATGAGGCCACCTACTGGTCCGCCGCGTCCGGCCTGCCCAAGGGGGTTTCGCCCTGGTCGGCGCTGGATCCCGGCCCACCTCCGGGCCGGCCCGACGTGGACGTCCCCGGCACGCGCGTGCTGCGCGGCGTGGTGTACGCCTGGGCGGTGGACCGCTTTAACGGGCAGATTCGCTGGAATCACCTGAGCGGGAAGGCGATGATCGTCAACTACCAGGACACGAGTGCCGCGGAGTATCCCGTGTGGGCGGCGCAGGCGATGGGCGTCGAGCATGGGGCGCGGGTCGGTCTGGGCGGGGTGCTGCGGTTGAACGGTCTTGATTACGAGCAGGCGCCGGATCAGTTGATCCTCGACTTTGTCGCGTCCGGGTCGGTCGCATTTTCCGGGGGTGGCGCGCTGGTCGGTGTGGACACCGACCTGACGTTGCACCCGGTGTCCGTGGACTTTCGCCAGGAGACCGCCGGCCCGGTGCTGACCAAGGCTCGGTTCGACATCTGGAACGAGAACGAGGTTCGATTTTCGAATACCGAGGTGTGCGTCAATTGCTGGCACCAGCAGTTGCTCAGCGCCTACGCATCGATTCCAAACCACTTCCTGCTGGGCAACCTGCAGACCAACAAGGGCAAGGCCCGCATTGACGGAATCGCGAGTCAGGCGGTGTGCGGTCCACAAAGCATCAACGCCGCGTTGATCGGGGTTGCGGTCCGCGAGTTGGGCTTTGATGGCGGGCAGCGCCGTGGGCTGACGGCCGAGGCACTTGTAGGGGCGGGTGACGAGGCGGCCCAGATTCTGTACGACGTGCTCACCGGCCCGTCCGAAGTCCGTGAGCGGGCGATCGGCTTCGAAGGTGAAATTCCGGCTGAAAAGATCCGATAACAGCGGGCGATGATCACTTTGCCGGCGCCGATTCTCGTGGCCGAGCTGCTAAAGATGTTCGCTGCGCGCGGCAAGCCGGTTATACTGCGGGGGTTGCAGCCATGCGGAGGGGTGCGCACCCGCCGCGGATGGCTGGAGGGAACGGGCCCCATTTGATTTCGACGCTCACGGCGCGCGCTTTTCGCGGCGTCGAGTGACGGCGTCGGATGGGTGTTCGTGATTTGGAAGGAATACAATCCATGCGGACCATCAGCGCTCGAAGAAGCGGGGGCGACTTCGTTGCTGGGACAGCGTTCCCACTGCGCGCGGGCCTTCGGTCACTGGCAGCAATCCTGGTTCTGACGACAGGGCTGCACACAGCGCTGGCGCAATGCACGGCGTCATGGAGCGGCGCAACTCCGACCGCGCGCTATGGTCACTCAATGGCGTATGACTCCGCCCGCGCCGTCACCGTCATTTTTGGCGGATCGGACGGCAATCTCCGTTTTCGCGAGACTTGGGAATGGAACGGCACGGTCCGCACGCTCAGGAACAACAGCGGGCCGGCCGAGCGCGAGTCGGCCTCGATGGCGTATGACCCGGTGCGCGGCGTCACGGTGATGTTCGGCGGGTTCAACGGGTCCGCGCTGAATGACACATGGGAATGGAACGGCAGCACGTGGATTCAGCGGGTCATCACCGGCCCGGGAGCAAGATACGGCCACGCGATGGTTTTCAACGCCGCCCGCGGAACAGTGATGCTGTTCGGCGGCTACGACGGCGCGAATTACAAGAGCGACACGTGGGAGTACAACGGGACGTCATGGGTGCAGATCGCAGCACCCGGCCCGAGCGGCCGGCGGTATCACGCGATGGCCTACGACAGCAACCGACAGCGCGTGGTTCTGCATGGTGGAGACAACGGGGCTTACAGCCGCGAGACCTGGGAGCTGGCCGGGCTGAGCTGGCAGTTGATGGCGAACAACGCGCCGGCCCTCATCGCCAACGCGGCGCTCGCGTACGACGCCGAGAGCCAGGTCGTGGTGTTCTTCGGTGGTTACAACGGCAGCTATAACGGCGAAACCTGGAGCTGGAACGGCAGCGCCTGGTCGCTGCGCTCCACCACCGGTCCCACGGCGCGCGCTCTGCATGCCATGGCCTACGACGCCTCGCGCGATCGCGTCGTGGCGTATGGCGGTCAGAAGGCGAGCGGCAACGATGGCGAGTTGTGGGAATGGAATCAGAACGCCAGTTCCTGGACCCTGCGCACCAGCGGCGGACCTTCGCCGCGCTACTGGCATGCGATGGCCTATGACGTTGCTCGCCAGCAGGCGGTGCTCTTCGGCGGGCAGGACGGCTTCGGCATCAGCGGCGAAACGTGGACGCTCGATTCCGCCAACTGGACGCAGCACGTCGCTGCCGGCCCGACGCCGCGCTACTGGCACGCCCAGGCCTACGACATCGCGCGCTCCGTCACGGTGCTCTTTGGCGGCAACACCGGAGCACGAAACGGCGAAACGTGGGAATGGAACGGCACGAGCTGGACGCAACGGATGGTCTCCGGTCCAAGCGGGCGCGACGGGCATGCGATGGCCTACGACGCCGCTCGGAACCGAGTCGTGCTCTTCGGCGGTCGCGACGTCGCCAATCAGACAAAGCAGGACACGTGGGAGTGGGACGGCACAACGTGGACACTGCGCTCCAACACCGGTCCGACCGCGCGCTACTGGCATGCGATGGCCTACGACTCCAACCGGCAGCGTATCGTGCTGTTCGGCGGAATCGACAGCATCGGTCTGAAAAAGGACATCTGGGAGTGGGACGGAACGATCTGGACGCTGCGCACCGCTCCCGGCGGTCCGACGGCGCGCTCCGGGGCGGTGCTCGTCTATGACGCGAACCGCGGCCGCGCGGTCGTTCATGGCGGCTATGACGGTCTGCCGGCGGCGGATACGTGGGAGATCAACCTCGGGGCCAACCCTGCGGGCTGGATCTCCCAGCCGCCCGGCGGTCCTTCGCCCCGCCAGCGCCATGCCGGCTGCTTTGCGCTGAATCGTTCGGCCGTGGTGGTGTTTGGCGGCACGCTCACCGGCGCCGGTCAGCTCGGCGACTCGTGGCAGTACGGCGCCAGCGGCGGGTTCCCGAGCATCACCAGCCAGCCGCAGGCGCTGACGCGCTGCCTGGGCCAATCCGCTTCGTTCAGCGTGACCGCCAGCGGCACCGGCCTTTCGTACCAGTGGCGGAAGAACAGCACCAACATCGGCGGCGCAACCTCGGCGACGTTCAACATCGCCGCTGTCACGGCCGCGGACGCCGCGAACTATGACGTGGTTGTCACCAACGCCTGCGGCAGCGTCAGCAGCGCCATTGTCGCGCTGACGGTTTCCAGCGCCCCGACGGTCTCGTCGCACCCGCAGTCGATCACGCGCTGCGTCGGCGTGAGCGCGTCGTTCAGCGTCACGGCCAGCGGCGCGGGATTGTCCTATCAGTGGCGCAAAGGCACCACGCCGATCGGTGGTGCAACCGCCTCCACGTTTGACATACCCTCGGTGACCGCCGGCGACGCCGGAAACTACGATTGCGTCATCACCAGCAGTTGCGGCAACGTCACCAGCAACGCGGCCACGCTGACCGTGCAGTCACCTCCGACGATCAACACTCATCCACAGGCGGTCACGATCTGCGAGGGACAGGACACGCTGTTCTCGGTCTCGGCCACCGGCGACGGCCAATTGACTTACCAGTGGCGGCGCAACTCCACGCCATTGCTCAATGCGAACAGCCCCTCGTTCGAAGTTGCCCTGGCATCCCCGTCTGATGCCGGCACGTATGACTGCGTTGTCACGAACGGCTGCGGCAGCGTTACGTCGAACGGCGCGCTGCTGACGATCTCAGCGGGGCCGCAGATTTCGCAACAGCCAGCGGCGGCGTCGCGCTGCGTGGGTCAGTCGGTTACGTTCAACGTAACCGCCAGCGGCGCACCTCCAATCACTTATCAATGGCGCAAGGGCACGACCCCCATCAATGGCGCGACGGCGTCGTCGCTGACGCTCAACGGCCTGGGGCTGTCGGACGCCGGAGTCTACGACGTCGTTGTCACGACGCCCTGCGGCGCGGTGACCAGCCAGACGGCAGCGCTGGCTGTCAACGACGGCCCGACCATCACGCAGCATCCGGCCACGCAGACGGTCTGCGTCGGCGGGACGGTGCTGCTCTCCGTTACGGCGGTCGGCGACGCGCCGATCACGTATCAGTGGCGGCGCGACGGCTTCGACATGCCCGGCGCGACCGGCTCTTCCTTCACCATCAACAACGCGCTGCAGATCGACGCCGGCTCGTACTCATGCCGCGTGACGAACCCCTGCGGAAATCGCATCAGCAACACCGCCGTGGTGAGCATCGGTGCGGGCGGCCCGGTCATCAACACGCAACCGTCCAACACGTCGGCGTGCATCGGCGGACAGGCTTCGTTCACCGTCGCCGCCACCGGTTCGGGCACGCTGTCCTACCAGTGGCGACGGAACTCGAACAATATCAACGGCGCGACCAACGCCACGCTGACGATCAACCCGGTCACGGCTCCGGACGGCGCCACCTACGACTGCATCGTCACGGATTCGTGCGGGTCGACCCCCAGCAACACCGCGGCGCTTTCGATCGGCGGTGTGCCGCCGCAGATCACGCTGCACCCCGTCAGCCAGTCTTCGTGTGCCGGGCAGCCGGTGACGTTCACGGTGGCGGCGAACGGGAACGGCGTGCTCAGCTACGTTTGGAGAAAGGGCGCGACCCCGATCCCGGGCGCGACGAACAACTCATACACGATTCCGTCCGTCGCCGCCGGTGACGTGGGCAGCTACGACTGCGTCGTGACGGACAACTGCGGCAGCTCCACCAGCGATGCCGCTTCACTGACGGTGAGTGGCGGCGGGCCGACGATCACGCAGCAGCCGCAGAACACGACCGCTTGCATCGGCTCGGGCACCGCGTTCACAACCGCCGCGGTCGGCAGCGGGACGGTGACGTACCAGTGGCGCAAGGGCGGTGGGAACATCCCCGGCGCCAACAGCCCGACCCTGACAATCAACAACGTGCAGGCCGGCGACGCGGGCAACTATGACTGTGTCGTCAGCGACAATTGCGGAACGGCCTTCACCAACGCCGCATCGCTGACCATCGGCAGCGGCGGTCCGACGATCACGCAGCAGCCGCAGACCGGTTATGGCTGCGTCGGCGGCGACTTCACCTTCACCATTATGGCACAGGGAACGGATCTCGCGTACCTGTGGCGACGCGGGTTGACAGTCATCCCCGGCGCGAACGGCCCATCTTTGACGCTGACGGAGCTGACGTCGCAGGCCAACGGCAGTTATGTGTGCGTCGTGTCGAATTCGTGCGGCACCTCAATCAGCAACCCGGCCACGCTTACTGTGACGGTGCGCGGCGACGCGGATTGCTCCGGGGTGCTGACGAACTTCGACATTGACCCGTTCGTGCTGCACCTGATCTTCGGCCAGGCGGCATGGGAGGCGATCTACCCGTGCGACTTCCATTGCGCGAACGACATTGACCGCAACGGCGCGGTGACGAATTTCGACATCGATCCGTTCGTGGAACTGCTGGTCGCGGATTGACGCGGCCGGCCCGCTGCGTCGACATCATCCAGAAGCATTGCGGCACGCCCCAGCGAGATATGGCGCTGGGGCGTGCCGTGCCGTCGTTCCATCCTGATTTCCGGCTTCCCGCCCGACATGCCGCCCGGCAAATATCGGCCCGTTCACGCCCAACGACGGGGATGTTCTGCCCCCCCGAGCGCTCCGGACGCCGCACGGAATAACGTCTCAACCCGGCCGGGACAGGGACGGCGGCGTGTGCCCGACCATCCGGCCAAAACGTCCCATAAGTCGCCGTGAAGCCAACTCTTAGAGGTCCACCCGCATGAAATCGCTCAAAGCTCTTCTCGCGGTCGGCATCGCCGTCGCCGCGGTCGCCACAGCCATTGCACAGGAAGGGGCGGCTCCCAAAGCTCAGCCGACCCCCGAAGCCAAGCCGGCCCAGCCGGCGCCCCCGCAGCCGGCTCCGCCGCCCGCGCCCGTCGGCCAGCCGCGTCCCGCGCCTGCTCCGGCCGGTCCGGGGGTGATTTCGGCGCCGCAGGCGCCGGTCGCCCCGGCCGCTCCCGTGGACCCCAACGCGCCGCAGCCGAAGCTCAAGCTCAGCGAGACGGTGTGGGACATGGGCCAGGTCTGGGCCGGTGAGGCTGTGAAGGGTTCTGTCACGATCACCAACGTCGGCGAAGCGCCGATGAACGTGGACGTTCGCACGTCGTGCGGCTGCACGGCGGCCAAGAAGCCGAAGAACCCGCTGGGCGCGGGCGAGTCGGACACATTTGAGATTTCGTACAACACCAAGAAGATCGGCCCGGTCAACCAGACCGTGACCGTCATGACCAACGATCCCACCCAGCCGCAGGCGATGATCTCGGTCAAGGGCGAGATCAAGGCGCTCTACAAGATCGAGCCGGACCCGGGTCTCACATTCAATCGCCTCGGCAAGAACTCCGCTGAGGTGCGCGAGGCGATGATCGTCAACCAGTACACCGAGCCGCTGGACCTGAAGGTTCGCGCCGGGCAGGACAATCCCAGCCTGGAAGTGACGATCGAGCCGGTCGAGCCGGGCATGAAGTGGAAAGTTACCGCCCGTACGAAGCCGCCGCTGGCGATGGGCGCGCTGCGCGGCGAGTTGATCCTCGACACCGGCATTGAGCGAATCAAGGAACTGAACCTGCCGATCATCGGCTTCGTGCAGCCCGCGGTGCAGGTCAGCCCGCCGGTGCTGTACGTTCCGGCGACCGCGACGACCCGCATGGAGCGCATGGTCCGCGTGACCTATCTGCCGGAGGAGCCGGTCAAGATTCTGAACGTCCGCAGCTCACTGCCGTCGATGACCACCACGGTGCAGGAGATCAATGCCAGCGCTGCGCCCGGCAACACCGGCGGCGCTTACGAGCTGCGCGTGTCCGTCCCGCCCGCATCGGAGCTGCCTGAGGCCGGCGCGACGATCGAGATCGAGACCGACGCGAAGGAGCCTGAGCACAAGGTTCTCAAGGTGCAGGTCTCGGCCCGCAAGCCGACGATTCCGGTGCAGGCCAATCCGCAAGCGCCGGCGGGTGCGCCCGCGCCGGTGCAGGTGAAGGCGGTCGGGTCAAATACCAATACCGCGACGGTTCAGCTTGGCAGCACGCCCGCTGCGGCTCCGGCCGGCGACGGCGCCGCAAAGCCCGAGGAGAAGAAGCCGCAGGACGCCAAGCCGGAGGAGAAGAAGCCCGCGGCGCCGGCGAACGGCGGGGAGAAGCCGGCTTCGGCGGACACGCCGAAGTAAGTTGATGCCGGCGCAGTCGCTTCGGTAGCATTGGTTTTCCTGTCGCGCGCCGCAGCGGGCAATGGTCGCGCTGCGGCGCGCGGCGTCCTTTCCGTCAGGCGGATCGCCGCTTCGCCGCCACGGCACAATCGACGAGGAGGTTCGCACTTCCCGATGATTCTGCGCATGGTCCTGATCGTCGTGATCGCGTCGGCCGCAGCGGCCATCTATCAGCCGCTGGCGCCGCGGATTGGCGGCCGCACCCTCCCGCTCTGGCCTGATGTGCAGGCGCTCAGCGAAGTGGATCGACTCCGCAACGAGCTGGGCGTCTCGCAGGAAGAGATGATGGAGATGATCGAGTACGGCGCGGTCGTGATCGACGCCCGTCCGGCCGAGGAATTCGCCAAGGCGCATCTGGACGCGCCATTGATCATCAACATTCCCGAATCGCACAAGGAATCACACGTCCAGAAGCTCGTGCCGGGGTTTCGCTATGTGATCTACTGCTCGTCGCTGACCTGCGACGCGGCGGTGCACCTGGTGCAATACCTCGAGCCGTATGCGTTCGGCGAGATGCGCATCTTCAACCCGGGGTGGGACGGAATCGTCAAGGCCGGGCTGGCGATTACGAGCGGTCCGGAATCCGACCTCACCGGTGGTATGTTTGACCCGGGCGCTGTCCCGTCGTCGGGTGAAGTCCCGGGTGATGCGCTGCCGCCCGCGGGTGACGCGGGCCAGCCACCAGCCGATGCCTCAGTCGCCGACGGGGAGGCGCCGTGACGACCCCGCATGCTTCGGCAGCGACGCATACATTCGAGCACGCTCGGGCGCGCGCGCTGCCGCCGTCGCGGCCGTTCTGGTCCCGGGCTGTTCTCGCGCTGCTGCGGTACTCGCCGCGGATGATCGTGGCCGGACTGTTTCTGTTGGCCGCAGTGTTGAAAATCATCAACCCGGCGGACTTCGCCAAAGATATCCAGAACTACAAGCTCGTGCCTGTCAATGCCACGCACTTGCTGGCGATGTTCATTCCGTGGTTCGAGGTCACGACCGCGCTGCTGCTATTCATGGGGCGCTGGGCGGCCGCGGCGCGGCTGTGGATCGCGATCATGCTGGTTGGGTTCACTCTCGCGAAGTTCACTCTCGTCGCGCGCGGCCTGCCGCTGGAGTGCGGCTGCTTCGGCAAGGGGAACTGGCTCAGCGACCTGCTGGGCGTACTGAACAAGGGCGAGCGCGGCATCTGGTTCAATTTCGGGCTGATGGCGCTGCTGGTGATCGACTTCTATGTCACGCGCCCGCGTCGACCCGCGGTCAATCTCGCGCCGCAGGACGCGACCGCGCCGGCCGCACCGCAACGCTGAAGCGGCCGCGAGCGGGGCTACTCAGCACACCAGTCATGGCCGACGGTGTTCCGGGATTGGACGGTCATGAACAGCGCCGGCACGCCGCTGCCCTGCACGTCCTCAAACGCGACCTCCATGCTGCCGTCACGGCTGGGGCCGAATGCGCCCGTGCCGGCGCCGCCCTCCGCCGCGAAGACCATGAAGTGCAGGTGCGGTGCGAGCGAGATGCCGGTGTTGCCGGAGCGGCCGATCACGTCGCCGCGCGCGACGCGCTGCCCGACCGTGACGCAGCTTCCGAACTGAACCAGGTGCCAGTACGCCGCCGCCGTGCCGTCGGAATGGCGGATGCGCACGAAGTTCCCGCAGCAGCGCTCTTCGTCGAACGGGCAGTTGACGTTCGGGCAGTCGTCGCGAATCCGGTCCACGACGCCGCTGCGCGCCGCCAGGATCCGCGTGCCCACCGGCATGGCGAAGTCGATCGCGTATTTTCGCAGATGGCTGCCCTGCCCGGCGATTCCCCAGTTCCCCTGCGGCACGATCGTGGCAAAGCCCGCCTCAAACGGCAGGTAGTACAGGCCGTCATCCTCCGGCGGCGCAGGCTGGCGCGGCGGCTGCACCGCCAGGTTACAGCCGGGCAGCGCCGCAACGACGGCCCAGAGCACGGCCGCCATGCCCGCTCCGGCGACTTGCGCACGCCCGCGTCTTTGATCGATCCTCGCCATTCCGCGCTCCGTGAGTTCCGTGGTTGGCCCGGTCACTCCGGGCGCCGCAGCCGGGCATCCAGCAGTTCGCCGACGATCCGCGGATCCGCCTTGCCGCCCGAGAGTTTCATCACCTGCCCGACCAGGAAGCCTCGCGCCGCCGCCAGTTTTTTGGGATTCTCGCGGGCGTCGTGAACCGCCTGCGCATTGGCCGCCAGCGCCTGTTCAACCCATCCCGCGATCGCGCTGCTGTCGCGCGTCTGCAACAGACCGAGTCGCTCGGCCAGCGTGCGCGGCGGCGCCTCATCCGTGAGCATCGCCTCGGCGATCTGCGCCGCGGCCGTGGCGTTCACAGCGCCGTCGTGCTGCAACTTCGCCAGTTCCGCGATGCGCTCGCCCGACACGCCCAGCCCGGCGATCGTCGTTTCGCGGGCGTTGGCGTGCATCAGCCAGAAGCTCAGGAAGTGCCGCCCGAGGATCGACGGCTCGCCGCCCAGGTCTTTCGCCTGGTCCAGCAGGTCCGCCGACGCGCGGTCGTCCGCCAGCGCCGGTGCGTCGCGCGGCGGGAGCTTGTATTCGGCGACGAAACGCGCCGTCCGCGGGATCGGCAGCTCCGGCATCTCCTCGCGCATCCGCTCCACCCGCTCGCGCGCGATCGGCAGGGGGGTCAGGTCCGGATCCGGGAAGTAGCGGTAGTCGTCCGCTTCTTCCTTCTCGCGCTGCGGTACCGTCACGCCGCGCAGATCGTCCCACCCGCGGTTCGACTTGTTCCCCGGCCGCAGCGTGCGCCCGTCCTCGCGCCAGCGGCGGAGCTGATCGGCCAGCTCGAATTCCACCGCGTCGTGCAGCGCGCGAAACGAGTTGAGGTTCTTGACCTCGACGATCGGCGTCACGGCGACGCGGTCGCCTTCGGCGATGCGCAGGTTGATGTTCGGCTCAAAGCGCATCTGCCCCTGCTGCATGTTCGCTTCACTGACGCCCAGGTACCGCACGATCCGCTGAAGCTGCACGGCGAATTCGCGCACCTCCGCGGCGCTCCGGAAGTCCGGCTCGGTCACGATTTCCAGCAACGGTGTGCCAGCGCGGTTCAGGTCGACCAGCGTCCGGCCCGGCAGGTCATGCGTGTTCTTGCCGGCGTCCTCTTCGAGGTGCGCGCGACGGATGCGGATGCGCCGGTGTACCTCGCTCACCTCAAACTCAACCACGCCGTCAAACGCGATCGGCAGATCGTATTGGGAAATCTGGTAGTTCTTGGGCAGGTCGGGGTAGTTGTAGCTCTTGCGGTCCCAGCGCGTTTCCTCGGAAATGCGGCAATTCAGCGCCAGCCCCGCCCGGATCGCCAGTTCCACGGCGCGCTCATTGATCACCGGCAGCGACCCTGGCAGCCCCAGGCACACCGGGCAAACGTGCGTGTTCGGCTCGGCGCCATAGACCAGCGCGCAGCCGCAGAACATCTTGGTCCGCGTCGCGAGCTGCACGTGGATTTCCAGCCCGATGATCGACTCGCAGCGCGCTTCCGCGGTCTGTGTCACTCTCACACCCTCCCGGTTGCGAGGCCAACCTCGCAGTCGTCAACTCACGTGCACGGCGAGCAGCGTCATGTCATCCGCGTTGGCGGCGTCGCGCAGGTGATCCCGCAGCACGGTCTGCGTGACGCGCAGCACGGATTCAGGCGACCAGTCCGGCGTGCCGGAGAGCGCCGCCGTCACCGGCTCGAGTCCCAGCTTTGCGCCGCGCCCGTCAAACGCCTCGATCAACCCGTCCGTGTAGAAGAGCAGCCCGGACGGCTCGCGAGGCAGCCGAATCGCCTGCACGCGATACTCCTCCTCCGGCTCGATGCCCAGCGGCAGCGAGTTGTCCTCATCGGCCGGGTCGCGGCTGATTCCCAGGCACACCGGATGCGGATGGCCGGCGTTGACGTATTCCACCACCCGCCGCTGCGGGTCAATGGTGCCGAGAATCGCGGTGATGAAGACGCTGTTGACCGAGTTTTCGCAGATCAGCCGGTTGATGCGGCTCGTCACGGCCGGCAGGTCGGGCTCCGCGCCCAGCGCCACGTGCACCGCCGCCTGCATGTTGCTCATCAGGATTGCGGCCGGCAGGCCGTGGCCCGTGACGTCGGCGATGACAAAGCCGATGCGCCCGTCGCCGAGGTCGAAATAGTCGTAGTAATCGCCGCCGACGGTGGACGTCGGCTCGTTCAGTCCCGCGAGCGTGACGCCCCGGACGCACAACGGCCGCTCCGGCAGCAGCGCCTGCTGGATCTCGCGCGCCTGCCGGAACTCCGCCTCCATCCGCTCGGCCCGCAACCGGGCCTGGATCAGGCGCAGGTTTGCCAGCCCCAGCCCCACCTGCTGCGCGATGGCCGCCAGGAAGTCCACGTCCTCGGGCGTGTAGCTGGCGGCGCGCTGCACGCGGTCCCCGTAGATCACGCCCAGAATCTCGTCGCGATTGAGTATCGGCACACACAGCGCGGAGCGGATCGGGAAACGCACCAGGCTCTCGCTGAGATTCCCGACCAGGTCCGTCGCCGGATTGTTCACCACCGCCCGCTCGCCGTGCAGGAGCGCACGGTTGATCAGCGTCCGGCTGATCTTGTACGCTCCGTTTTCGTCGGTCTGCACATTTCGCGTGACCGGCAGCTCGGCGTCGCCGCGCTGAGTCTTGGCGACGATCATGCCGCGTTCGAAATGCAGCGCTGCACAGCAGGCGTCGAGCGCTTCCTCCAGCAGTTGCTTGCGCTCGAAGGTGCCCCCCAGCCGCTCGGCCAGGCTCATAAGCAGCGACAAGCGGTGCTGATTGAGATCCAGGCGCTTGCTTGACGGGAAGAAGCGCGTGTCGCCACCGGCGGTCGTATCTGACTCCGGCGCGAAGGTCACGCTCGGCCCCGCGCGGCGCGGCGCGTTCGCGCCGATCAGCTCGATTTCATGCTCGCCGACACGCACCCGCGAACCGGCCGGCCGCGCCTCGTTGCGAAACGCCTCGCCGTCATCCACGCGCGTGCCGTTCTTTGACCCCAGGTCGCGGACGACTACGCCGCCCTTGTCATCAAGCTGGAATTGCGCGTGCTCGCGGGAAACCTCGCTGTCATTCCTCAGCACCACGCTGCAGTTCTCGGCCCGCCCGAGGCGGATGGGCGTCGCGCCCAGCTCCAGCCGCGCGACGACCTCCCCGCGATGTCGAACCACCAGCGTCGGCATGACTACCCGAGGATGCGCGTGATGCGCACAAAGAACTCCGCGATCCCGCCCAGCGCACTCGACGGCAGTCGGACCGCCGAATCCACCGCCGACGGCGACAGTAGCACGTCCAGGCTCCCGGTCAGCGTGCTCAGGCACCCGCCGACCATCCCGCCCGCCGCGGTCGCCAGCCACAGCACCGCCGTCGTGCGCCGCCGCGCGGCCGTGACCCGATTCAGTCGTTCATCATTCATGCGGTCCTCGACTCCCGGCGCGTCGCCCACGGTTTCGTTCAGTATAAGGCCGGGCCGGATGGCGCGGGATCAGCCCGGCCGTCGGCCATTTCTGCGCGAAGGGCGGGCACCGTCCGAGAGCGGCCTCGGGCCGTCGCAGGCGTCTGGAAACGGTCGCTACGCAAGCGCAGCGCAGGGCGAGCCGATACGAAGTGTGAACGCGGGCGCAATTCCGCGCGGTCGCGTCGGTCAGAGAATCAACGGGGGCGACGCCGCGCGTCGCAGGTCCGGAGGACTGTTCGTGAAAACGATTCTGATTACCGGGGCCGAGGGCTTTGTCGGTCTCCACATGATGCAGCATCTGAAGAACAAGGGCTTCGACGTCGTTGGCGGCGTGCGCAATCGCGCCCGCAAGCTCACACTCGAAAAGCGCTTCGGAAAGGCGCTGGTGTGCGAGGTCGGCGACGCCATCAACGTCGCCCGCGTCATCGCCAGCGTCCGTCCTGATGCGGTCATCCACCTCGCCGGCTGCAGCAATCCGACTGACGCCGCGCAGGAGCCGCTCACGGCTTATCAGTCGATCGTCTCCGGGACGGCCAACGTCCTCGACGGCGTGCGGCGCACCAATCCGCGCGCCCGGGTCCTGACGATCAGCTCGTGCGAGGTCTACGGCAACGCCGGGGCGAGCGGCGGCCCCATTGCCGAGACCACGCCCGCAGCGCCGACCAGCACCTTCGGATCGCTGCGCGCCAACGCCGAAGAGATCGCCCAGACGTTTTTCCGCAGCTACCACCTGAACGTGGTGATCGCCCGTCCGTTCCATCACATCGGTCCGGGGCAGTCGGACGGGTTTTACTTCGCGTCCATCGCGCGCCAGTTGGTGGAGTGGGATGAGGCCTCGCGCGGCAACGAGCTGCGGGTTGCCGACCTCGACTGCCGCCGCGATGTCTGCCACGTCCAGGACGTCGTCGAGGCCTATGAAAAGTTGCTCTTCGACGGCGCGGCGGGAACGGTCTACAACGTCTGCTCCGGCCAGTCGCTCACCTGCCGCGAGATCATCCAGAGCATGATGCGCGTCAGTGGGCGCAATTTGACGCTCAAGGACGCTACTCCGGCGAATCCGGCGTCTGGCAATGGCGCTTCGAACATGACGACTTCCGCATCGCCGGCCTGCCTGTGCGGCGACAACGGGCGCATCCGCAGCCAGCACGGCTGGCAGCCGAAGCTGACCGTACAGGATGCCGCCCGCGACCTGGTACACAGCTTCCAGAGCAGCCCGACGCCGGCGCGAGTCCCGGCTGTCTAGCGGCATCGAATCCACGCCGCGGCGAGGTCCGGTTGATTATCACACTTCGGGCCGCCAAGCGCTGACCGGCGCTTCGCGGCCCGAGGTCTTTTGTCGCGGCACTACTCGGGTAGGGCTGCCAGCGCCGCGCGTGCATCTGTCTGATAACGGCGTGCGCGGGGCGTGGCAGCCGGCAGTTCGACGGCTTCGTTCAGAATCTCCCGTGCTCGCGGTGCATCGCCCCCGGTGCTCAGCGCGGCGGCGTAGGCGACCAGGTATTCACCCAGCCGCTCTTCGCGCGTCCGGCGGGCGGACTCGACCATCGGCAGGATCAACGCCTGCGCCTCCTCGAAGCGCTGCATGCGCGTGAGCGTCCGTGCCAGCCGCAATTGCGAGGCGAACGCATATTCGTGCGTTTCGCCAAATGCGGCCTGATTTCCCGCCAGCACGGCGCGGTAGGCCGCCTCCGCTTCGGCCAGCCGCTCTTGCGCGTAGTACACATCCGCGAGATGCTGATGTGCCAGCAATGTTTCGGGGTGGGTCGCACCGTTGGACTTCGTCAGGCCCGCCAGGATGTCCTCTCGGGCGGTGGCGGCCGCGTCCAGTCGGTTGGTCGCGCGATACACGAGGCAGAGATCACCCATGACATAAAGCGTGTACGGGTGTTCGGGGCCGTAGACGCGACGCATTTTCTCCAGCACGTCGTCGAAGGCGGCTTCTGACTCCCCGTATTGCTGCAACTGGTAGTGAAGCAGTGCCAGCTTGCTCTGCGTGAACAGCGTGTTCGGGTGCTCTGCGCCGATTGTGCGGACCTGCAACTCGAGCGTGGCAATCAGTTCGGGGCGCAGCTCCTCGTGACGGTCCGCCCCCTGCAGCACGCTGACCAGGTTGCTGCGCGCCGTGAGCGTCCGCTCGTGGTCCGGACCATCCACCCGCGAGTGCTCGGCGATCACCTCGCGCAGCGCCTGCACAGCTTCATCCACGCGCCCCTGGCGCTGGTAGTTCGTCGCGAGGAAGTGCAGCGCGGCATCCGCTCCCGGCGGGCCGGAGCCGGCCGCGATCGGCCGGCGCTCGATCAGGTTGCTCAGCAGTTGTTCCGCATCGTCCAGTCGCCCCTGCTCGGACCGCAAACGGGCCAGCGCGAGCTGCGCCTCGCGCGTATCGCGCGCGTCCGCGCCCAGCACCGCGCGGCGCAGCTCGAAGGCGCGCTGCGTGTGCGGTTCGGCCGGACCGAATTCGCCGAGCGACAAGTATGAGTTGCCAATCGTGAAACGTACGCCCGCCTCCACCAGCGGCTGATCCGCGAAGCGCGATTCAATCCGGGCGGCTGCTTCGTCGAGCACGTGGCGAACCGTGACGTCCCGCCCGCGCGCGCCCGGTGCGACCGCCGCCAGCAGGTCATCATTCAGAAATGCCGCAATCGCGCGGGCGGTGGCCGCTTCGGCCTCGGCTCGCTCACGCTGCCGGGTTTCCGCCGCCCCCGACTGCATCGCGCGAATCCACCCAGCGCTGGTGCCGATTGTTCCGCCGACCAGCAGCGTGAGAATCGTCACGCCGGCCGCCAGGCCCGCACGATGACGACGGGCGAAGCGCGAGAAGCGATATCCCACCGTCGGAGGGCGGGCCAACACCGGCTCGTGCCGAAGGAAACGCTGTACGTCCAGCGCCAGCGCTGCGGCCGATTCATAGCGGCGCTCCCGATCCGGCTCGATCGCTCGCAGCGCGATCCAGTCCAGGTCGCCGCGGACCTGTCGAATCAGCGAAGGCGCTTCCGTGGCGCGGCTCCGCGCGATGTCGAATCCGCGTTTGCCGAGCGCGCGCAGTCGCGTGGAGGGGGCGGGCGGCGGCTGTTCCAGGATCAGCCGCCGCCACTCGTGCGCTGGCGCTCGCGGGCGATCCAGCGGGGTGGTGCCGGTCAGCAGTTCATAGAGCAGCACGCCGAGCGAATAGATGTCCGACCGCGTGTCGATGTCGTGCCCCCCATCCGCCTGCTCCGGACTCATGTATTCCGGCGTGCCGATGAGCTGACCGGCCTCGGTCAACAACGTGCCGCGCGCTGCACCGGCGTCGATTGCTCGGGCGATTCCGAAGTCGATGAGCTTTGGCGTAGCACGGTCCTCGACGCGCACGACCAGCACATTGGACGGCTTGATGTCACGATGGATCAGCCCCTTCTGGTGGGCGTGCTGCACGATGCCGCACACCTGCACGAACAGCGCCAGGCGGGCGCGCGTGTCGAGCCGGCGCTCGTCGCAATACGTGGTGATCGACGTTCCCGGGACCAGCTCCATCGCGAAGTAGGGCCGGCCGGCCTCGGTCTGCCCCGCGTCGAACACCCGCGCAAAGCCGGGGTGATCCATCACCGCCAGCGCCTGCCGCTCCGCCTCGAACCGCGAAATGATCTGCCGCGAGTCCATCCCCGGCTTGAGCACCTTCAGCGCCACGGTGCGCTGCACCGGCGCGGACTGCTCCGCGCGGTAGACCGTGCCGAACCCGCCCTCGCCGAGCACGTCCAGAATGCGATAGCCGGCGACCCGCTCAGCCCCGCGTTCGTGTTGCGACGGCGCGGCGCCGTCAAGCAGGCCCTCCATGTAGGATCGCAGGGCGATGCCGCGTTCCAGCCCGCCGGGATCGCTGTCGCAGCGAAGCAGCCGCTCGACCGCGTCCCGCAACGGAACGTCGGAGCCACAGGCCGTTTCGAGATAGGCGCTGCGCTGTTCCATTGGCAGGTCGCAGGCGTGGAGGAAAAGGTCTTTGGCCCGCTGGTGCTGTGCTGGCGTCATCATGTCCGTGTCACCGGTTCAGCTCGGCATTCAGCCAGGCCCGCGCGGCCCGCCACTCGCGCTTCACCGTCGCCGGCGAAACGTCCATGACGTGCGCGATCTCCTCGACGCTCATGCCGGAGAAAAAACGCAGCTCGACCACGCGACTCTGCACGCGATCCAGTCCCGCTAACCGGGTTAACACGTCATCCAGCTCAAGCGGGTCAAAATCCGGGATGTCGTGGGCGGCCTGACCCTCCGCCAGCGTGACCCGCACTCTCCCCCCGCCGCGCTTATCGGCCCTCTTGTCCCTGGCATGGTTCATCAGGATTTGCCGCATCGCTGTTGCCGCCACGGCCAGGAAGTGCGCCCGGCTCTGCCACCCGGACTCGGTGTGCGCAACCATTTTCAGATACGCCTCGTGCACCAACGCGGTGGCCTGAAGCGTGTGCCCCGGCGATTGGCCGCGAAGCTGTCCCTGCGCCAGGCGGCGCAACTCCTCGTAGACCAGGGGAAGAAGTTCTGCCGCGGCGGCCCCCTCCCCGCAGGCGACCCGTTCCAGAACCAGTGTGATCTGTGCGGACGGCGTCGTGCTCATCGCGTTTCCCGCTGCTCCGCCGGAAGGGAGACGGTGCTTCCGGGCGCTGATTTTACTGCCGGTGGCCGGATTTTCTGATCCCTTCCGACGGCAAGTTGTGTGATCTCGGGTGCAGCCGTGGATCGTCGGGCAATGGATCTGCGGCATGGTGAACCGGAATCCGCCAGGAGCCACTCAATGAGGACATCCGAGACAACGATGCGCCAGTCGGAGACACACCGTCGCTTTACCAGCCGGTCAGCGTCATTTTTGGATGAGCGCTCTTGGCGGATTCGAGCGGCTGCTGTGCTCATTCCGTTCATCCTGGCATCTTCTGTCATTTCATCTGCCGCCGTCTTCAACGTCGCAAACGGCGATGTCGCGGGCCTGGCGGCAGCTATTACCGCGGCCAACGGAAACGGCGCGGCCGACGAGATCAACCTCGCGGAGGGCGGCACGTACACGTTGACCGCGGTGCTGCCGGCGATCACCGGCCCGACGATCCTGAACGGAAACGGGTCGTTGCTGCAGCGCAGCACGGCGGGCGGGACCGCCTTGTTCCGCGTGTTGGACATCAATACCACCGCGGTCGTGGTGGTGAACGACCTCACCGTCCGCAACGGGCACCTGGGCACCCAGACGGGGGCGGGGATCCGGATCCAGGGCGGCAACGTGACGCTTCGTCGCTGCCGCATTGAAAACTGCCAGTTGCCGGACCGCGACGGATCGGGAATCCATGCTCGCAGCCTGGGGGGCAACCAGCTCGACCTGCTGATCGATGAGTGCACGATCTCCGGCAACACCGGTGGGCAGGGAGCCGGCATGCATCTTGATCTACTCTTTGGCACAGCCAACGTGACGATTCGAAACACAACGATTTTCGGGAACACCTCCACGTCGATCGGTGGCGCGGTGCGGGTCTACAGGGGCGATTCCGTCGTTTTTCAGAATTGCACTGTCAGCGGCAACTCCGGGCCGTCCAACGCCATTTCGACCTATGACGTGGCCGGCCTCCGATTTGAGCACTGTACGATCGCGGCCAACCCGGTTCGCGGTGTGCAATCCAGCATCGAATCCGGTCGTGGGATTCCGACGTTCTCGCATTGCATCGTGGCTCAAAACGGCATCGCAGACATTCAATCGCCCGGCGTGATCAGCGAGGGTTACAACCTCATCGGCCATCATGCTGGGGGCCAGTTATGGTGCGCCGACGGTCCGCCAGACGCACCGTGCTCGACCGACGTGATGGGGGTGAATCCGCAGATTCTGCCATTGGCGAACAACGGCGGCTTCGGACAAACGCACGCCCTGCGGTGCGACAGCCCGGCGCTGGACGCCGGATCGGAGTCCGGTGTGACCGCCACGGATCAGCGTGGTCGAATCCGGATGGATTGGAACAGCGACGGAGTAACGCGCAGCGACATCGGGGCGTTCGAGCGCCACCGCTCGGACAGCACGGCGGACGCGGACGGAGACGGGATCGATGATCTCTGCGATACCTGCCCGAGTACCGCGGCCGGCACGGTGGTCAACGGTCAGGGGTGCCCCGTGCCCGTGGGCGCTTGCTGCTTCTCCACGGGGTTGTGCCAGGCGCTGGCGGCGTCCACATGCGGGTGGCTGGGCGGCGACTGGGCCGGCGCGGCCAGCACGTGTGCGGGCACGGCGTGCGAACCAGGGCCATCGGGGTCAATCGCAGCATTCGGCCGCAACATGTGGGGCCAGTTGAACGTCCCCGCGCCAAACACCGGATGGGTCGCGATCAGTGGCGGGGCGGATCACTCGCTCGGCTTGCGACAGAACGGCACAATCGCCGCGTGGGGGCGCTCCAATGAGGGCCAGTTGAACATCCCCGTCCCCAATAGCGGCTTCGTGGCGGTGGCGGCAGGCAACCGTTTCAGCCTGGCTCTGCGCCAGGACGGCTCCGTTGTCGGGTTTGGCTACAACATTTCCGGTGAGGCGACGCCGCCGACGCCGAACAACGGTTTCGTGGCGATCGCCGCCGGCACTGGCCACTCCCTCGGCCTGCGTGCAAACGGCACGATCGCCGCGTGGGGCATGAACGACAATGGGCAACTGAACATCCCATGGCCGAACGACGGCTTTGTCGCGATTGCGGCAAACGGCCACATCTCCGCGGCGCTGCGCAGTGACGGGACGATCGAAGTATGGGGGGACGACTCAAACGGCTCGCTTGAATTACCCGTGCCCAACGGCGGATTCCAATCCGTAGCGGCTGGCCGGTTCCACTTTCTGGCACTGCGCGACGACGGTTCCCTCGTCGGGTGGGGGAACGACTCCTGGGGGCAGGCCACTCCGCCCGCGCCGAACACGGGTTTTGTCCATGCCGATGGCGGCGAGACCTTCAGCTTGGCTCTGAGAAACAACGGTTCGATCACGGCCTGGGGGCATGGGGCGTACGGTCAACTCAACGTACCCGCGCCAAACAGCGGGTTCATTGCCGTTGCGGCCGGCCAGGACCACGGACTCGCTATTCGCAACGAAACCGGCGGGTGCTGCTTCCACGCGGGCGGATGCCAGCTCCATACATCCTCCGGCTGCGCGACCGCCGGCGGGGTATTCCTCGGTGTCGGAGTTCCATGCAGTCCGGACACGGACGGCGACGGCGTCCATGACGATTGCGACGGCTGCCCGAATGATCCGAACAAGGTCGCTCCGGGGCAGTGCGGCTGCGGCACGCCGGACACGGACTCAGACGGTGACGGTACGGTGGATTGCCTGGATGACTGCCCCTCGGACCCTGCCAAAACCGAGCCGGGGACATGCGGGTGCGGCATTGCCGATACGGATACCGACAGCGACGGCGTGCCGGACTGCATTGACAACTGCCCGACCGTCGGTCGCCGCTACGGCTGGCGAATGGAGACATACCGCCGCAGCGGCAACGCCGCCATCAACTCGCTTGCCTTGGCGGATGATGCGATCGCGAACGGGACGCTGATCTACTCCGGCGTCGTTGGAGCGGTCAACTACAACAACCCCACGTTCGCTTCGGTCGGACGCTACAGCGGAGACGTCGATCCCTTCGGTCCCGGCAGCTTCGCCGCAATGGATCACTTTGCGGTTCGATCCACGGGGTCACTGTGGATTTCCCAGTCGGGCTCCTATCAGTTCCGCAATCGGACTGACGACGGCTCGCGCCTGCGCGTCGATCTCAACAGGAACGGCGTGTTTGATGCCGGTGAGACGCTGATTACAGACGACGTGTTGTCCGCCGCACATGACGCACACAGCGCCGTCGTCACGCTCGAGCCGGGCGAGTACCGCATCGAGCACGTGTGCTTCGAGGCGAGCGGAACCGCGATGGCCGAGCTGGATGTCATCCTCGTGGGCACGGCCTATTACTTGCCCGGCGACCCGGCGACCGACGGCGCGGCCGCGTTCACCGCGATCGGCGTCTATGTGACTCAGCTGACGACAGCACAGGCACAGTCCGATGCCGACGGCGACGGGCTGGGCGCTGCGTGCGATAACTGCCCGCTGGTGCACAATCCCGATCAGGCCGATTGCGACGGCGACGGCGTCGGCGACGCCTGTGACTCGCTGACCATCCCGCAAATCACGCAGCAACCGACCGCCCAGAGTGCGTGTGATAATCAGAACGTCACATTCAGCGTCCTGGCGAACAGTGACGCGCCGTTGTCGTACCAATGGCAGATGAACGGTTCGGACATTGTGAATGCGACGCTTCCCGAACTCACGATCACGACGGCTTCGTTCACGGTCGGCAGCTACACGTGCCGCGTCAGCAACGCCTGCGGCTGGGTCATGAGCAATCCCGCTACGCTGACCATGCAGTCAGCCCCTGCCATCACGGCGCATCCGGCCGGCTTCACGGGTTGTGTAGGATCGGTGGTACAACGCAGCATCAGCGCCAGCGGGTCCACGCCGCTGACGTACCAGTGGCTGCGGAACGGCACGCCGCTGGTCGACGGCGGCACGGTGAGCGGTACGACAACGACAGTGCTCACGATCAACGGCATCAGCGTCGCGGACGCAGGGACTTACTCCTGCCGCGTTTCAAACACCTGCGGGACGGTGACCTCGAGTGGCGCCGCCTTCAGCGTCTTCGAGGCGCCGGTGGTCACCACGCATCCGGGCAATGCACAGTTGTGCGCCGGCGCGCGCCTGACGCTTTCGGCGGCTGGGTCGGGCCTCGGCCTTCAGTACCAGTGGCGCAAGGGCGGCGAAGTGCTGGTAAACGGCGGTAGAATCAGCGGAGCAACCTCACCCACGCTGGTGATCGATCCGGTCCAGTCGGCGGATGCAGCGTTGGACTACCACTGCGTCATCACAGGCTCCTGCGGGACGACGGCCACCCTGAACGCGAGCGTGACGGTCTGGACGGCTCCGCAGATCGACACGCAGCCGACCGATCAATCGGCCTGTCCGGCCGCGTCGGTTCAGTTCTCCGTCACGGCGAGCGGGTCGCAGCCGCTCTCCTATCAATGGCGATTTGGCGGAGCAAACATCGCCAACGGCCCGAATGTCTCCGGTGCAAATTCGCCAATCCTGACGATTCATTCGATTGACGCGGGGCACGCGGGGGTGGCCGCGTACACGTGCGTCGTGTCGAATGGTTGCGGTTCGCAGGTCAGCACCGCAGCTTCGTTGACAATTACCCCAGCCCCGGCCATCTCGCAGCATCCGCAGCCGGCACAGGCCTGCCTCGGCGGATCAGCCAGCTTCTCCGTGGCGGCCGGCGGCGCTCCGCCGCAAACCTTCTCATGGCGGTTCAACGGCCAGCCGATCCCCGGCGCGACTGCGAGCATGCTGCATATTTCGTCGGTAGCGATCAGTGACGTAGGCAGCTATGACTGCGTCGTGACGAACGGATGCGGATCCGCGACTTCGAATCCGGCGACGCTCTCGCTGAGCGCGTCCACGAGCATCACCCAGCAGCCACAATCCGAAATGGCCTGTGTCGGTGGCGCGGCAACCTTCTCGGTCGTCGCATCCGGCGCTGGAGCGCTGACCTACCAGTGGCGGCGCAGCGGCCAGCCAATCCCCGGCGCCAATTCGGCGGCGCTGGAATTGTCGAACATCGCAGCGGGCGACGCCGGACAGTACGACTGCATCGTGGAGAGCAATTGCGGCTCGGCCGTCAGCGAACCCGCTACGCTGCGGGTCACGGTTGTCGGGGATGCGAATTGCGACGGCGCGCTGAACAACTTTGACATCGATCCGTTCGTGCTGGCGATTCTGGCCGGGCAGGGTCCATGGGAAGCGCTGTACGACTGCGATTTCCTGTGCGCCTGCGACGCCGGCGGCGATGGCGTGGTGAACAATTTCGACATCGATCCGTTTGTGCAGGCGCTGCTCGGGACGCCCTGATCGTTCGGTCGGCGCTGCGAGCCTGTGGCGGCCCCTCGCGTGCTTCCAGCGCGCCGGGGGTCGCCCCCGTTTGACCGAAACCGCAACCGCACCGGGCGGCGGAGCAAATTGACCGTGTTGCCGGCCCGCGATCCACCCCGGCGGGCGGTATACTCCGGCAACGGCGGCGCTCGGCGTCGCGGTCCGGCCTTCAGAAGGATGGTGCATGACCCGGATTCTTGAGTCGATCCGTGATCCTCGCGACGTACGCGCCCTTTCGATCGAGCAGTTGGAGCAGCTTGCCGGCGAAATCCGCCAGCGGATTATCGACGTGGTCAGCGCCAACGGCGGGCACCTGGCCAGCAACCTCGGCGTCACCGAGCTGACGCTGGCCCTTCACCGCGTCTTCGACTTTTCGCAGGATCGCCTGCTCTGGGACGTGGGCCATCAGTGCTACGTCCACAAGCTGATCACCGGCCGCAACGAGCGCTTCGAGACATTGCGCAAGGCCGGCGGCATCTCCGGCTTCCCCAGCACCCACGAAAGCCCGTACGACCTCTTCGACGTCGGCCACGCCGGCACAGCGATTGCAACGGCCGTCGGCATGGCCCGCGGCGACTCGCTGATGGAGCGCGACACGCGCGTTGTCGCGCTGGTCGGCGACGCCAGTATCGTCAATGGCGTTGCTTTCGAGGGACTGAACCAGGCCGGCGTGTTGCAGCGCCAGTTGCTGGTCATTCTGAACGACAACTCGATGGGCATCGCCAAAACGCAGGGCGGCCTGGCGGGCTACCTGGCGAGATTCCGCGTCAGCAGCATTTACGAGGAGGTCAAGAAGCAGCTCGCCACGCAGCTTCCAAAAGTGCCGCTGGTGGGCAAGCCCATGCTCGAAGCGCTGGAGCACCTGCGCGATGCGCTCAAGGCCAGCGTCTCGCCGCATCAGATTTTCGAGCAACTCGGGTTTGTCTACGTCGGTCCGGTCGATGGCCACGACCTGCCGCACCTGATCGAGATGCTCGAGCTGCTGCGGAACGTCCACCATCCGGTGCTGCTGCACGTCATGACCGAAAAGGGCCGCGGCTGCGATTGGGCCAGCAAGGATCCCTGCGCGTTTCACAGCCCCAATAAGTTTCGCATCGAGGGCGACACCGTCGTCATTCCCAAGTCGGAGCGAAAAAACTGGACCAGCGCGTTTGCGGATGTCTGCATTGACCTGATGAACACCGATCGGCGCGTGATTGCTCTGACTGCGGCCATGCCCGACGGAACCGGGCTGGCAAAAGTGCGCAAGGCCCATCCGGAGCGCGTGCTGGATTGCGGCATCGCTGAAAGCTGCACCGTGGATATCGCGGCCGGGATGGCCAAGTCCGGCGCCCGCCCGATCTGCGCGATTTACTCGACCTTCCTGCAGCGCGCCTTTGACCAGGTGTTTCAGGAAGTGACGCTGCAGAAGCTGCCGGTGATCTTCGCCATGGATCGCGCCGGCTTTGTCGGTGGCGACGGCGCTGTGCATCACGGCTACCTGGACGTCGGCTACCTGCGCGGCTTCCAGAACATGGTCGTCATGGCTCCGGCCGATGAGCCGGAGCTTTCCGCCGCGATTCGATTTGCCCTGACGCTGGATGGTCCGGCGGCGCTGCGCTACCCGCGCGACTCCGTGCCGGATCCGCAGCCGTCGGCCGATGGCGCGTGCCCGCCCTTCGCGCTGGGCGAGTCCCGCCTGCTGCGCGAGGGGCCGGATGCGACCATCCTGGCGTACGGCACCCAGGTGGATTTCGCCTTGCAGGCCGCCCGCACCCTCGAAACCGAGGACATCTTCGTGACGGTGGTGAACGCTCGCTTCGCCAAGCCGATCGACACGCGCATGGTCACGGCTGCGGTCGAGCGCGGCGCCCCGATTGTCACGGTTGAGGATCACTCTGTCGCGGGCGGGTTCGGCAGCGCGGTGCTGGAAGCCGCGAATCGGCTCGGACTGCCGACGACTGACATCACCCGACTCGGAATGGACGAGAACACTTTCTACAAACATGGCTCAAGAAACGGGCAACTCGCCGAGGCGGGGATCGACGCGGCCGGTATCGCCCAGACGGTGCGAGCGCTGGTTTCTCAGCGCCGCACGGCGCGGTCGGAGGCGACCGGCGTGATGCGACACGATGCGGCAGATGTGGCGCTGCGGCGCAGCGCATCAGGGCGCGGGCGGGTGACGACCGGCTGAGGCGGCATCACCGGCTGCGAGTTCGTCGCCGATCGAAACGCGGACGCGAATCGCCGGGCCTTCGTGGCTGCGCCCGGCCGCGTATTCGTGCAGTCGCTCGCGAATCGCTGCGGCGAGCGTGGTGTCGTCATCGCGCTCCGCAATCCGCAGCGCCTTCTCCCCCCATCGTTGCGCCTCTTCGAACTTGTCCGCCATGGCCGCCGCCGCGCCGCGCGCATCAAAAAATATCGGATCGGCCTGTGCCCGGGCGCCGGCCGCGGCGATGGCTCGATCCGCGAGCAGCTCGGCGGCGATGAAATTGCGATAGAGCGGGTTGCGGTTGGTGGCGCGCAGCCACGCCAGCGCGGCCAGCGAATCGGCGTTTTCGGGCGCGAGGTCCACAGATCGAGCCAGATGCTCTACAGCGATGTCCTCGCGTCCGCGCTCGATCAGCAGGTTGTAGAGCCGCAGGTGCGTGGGGGCGTGCGTCGGGTCAAAGACCAGCGCCCGTTCGAGCATCGGAATGGCTGCGGCCGCGTCGCCGCGCTCGTAAAGGACCGCTCCGAGCCGCGCGGCGGCGGCACCGTTCTCCTTCCATAGTTCCAGCGCCCGCTCATAGCGCGCGGCGGCGGCGTCCGTCGCTCCCGACCGAGTGCGCCGATCTCCCGATCTCGTCATGGCGCCGGACATCATCCGAAGGAAGTCGTCGCGCATCAGCGCCGGACTGTCAAATGGAACCGGTACACGAACACCGTCGTCGATCCGCAGCATGTGGCGATTGACCTGCTCCGCGGCAAGCGGCGACAGCACAATCGCCGTGGCGGCGACCGGTCCGAGCGGCATCGAGCGCAACGCCGTCACCGCGTATGCCGCCATGCCGCAGGCGACCGGCAAGAGGGCCAGTCGATACCGCGGTGTGTAGAAGAAGATCAGCACGGTCGCGACCGCCAGCAGCACGAACACCCACTCTGCCCCGCGTCGGCCCCGTCGGCGCAGCGCCGCTGCCAGTCCGATTCCCGCTGCACCGAGTACCCACGGGGTCGCAAGCGGTGAGAGAACTGCCCGGCTCGCGAGACCCAGTTCGACCTCCAGCACCACGGGATGCTGATCGTCGTAGTTTCTGCCCGTGAGCAGCCACCACGCCTTTTTTGACAGGAGGACAGCACCGCCGATCGGGTCGCGTGCCAGCACGTCGATCGCCTGGCGGCGGAAGAAGCGATCGACCTCGCCCCAACTTCCGTCGCGCCCGGTTGCTTCGCGAAACACGCGGGCGGCGTCCTCGTGCATCCGCTCGCGGCTGGCGCTCACGCCGGCGATGCGCGTGTAGATTCCATGCGACACCGGCGAATTCCCCTGGCGCATCGTGATGCCGGAATGCGCCGTGACCGGGATGAACTCGCCGCTGGCATGTGCGTTGTGAAGCGTGGCTGGGGAGATCACGACCCCCGCAACAACAACTATCGTCGCGGCGGCGAACCACCCTGACCGACTCGCCGGCAGCGGCTCTGCACGCGACGGTGCGTCTGTGGTCGCCCGCCGCGCCGCAACGAAGACGAACGCCGCCACCAGCGGAATCGCCAGCAGGGCCTGCGGCATCGCCAGTGCCAGAAGCCCGAGCAGCGTCCCGATCACCAGGGTGCGCCGAAGCGAGCAGCGTGCCGGCGGTGCGCTGGCGTCGTGCAAAGACCCGCTGATCGGCGCCACGACGCGCCACAAGCCAGCTATCAGCAGCAATTGAAGTGAATTCGGCAGAACCCGCAGCACAAACGACGCCGGTTCACTGAGCAGGGCGAATATCGCCGCGGCCAGCAGCCCGGCCGCCGGCCCCGCCCGGATCCGCGTTGCGCTCGCAACCAGCGCGATGGTCAGCAGGTGGGCGACAAGCTGAAGCCACACGACCGCATCCAGGCCGCCTCCAGCGACACGAACCAGCCCCAGCAGGTAGGGATAGAACGGGGCGGAATGGAATGGGGTCGGCTCGATCAGTTGGCCGCCGGCGATGCGATCCGCCCATGCCCAGTAGATCGCTCCGTCTTGCCAGGGCTCCTCGGCGAGCGGATTCTCGCGCGAATACTCGCGGATTTGCGCAAAGCGCGCCGCCCCCGCCAGCGCAAGAATCGCCAGCAGCACCAGCCGCCACGCGGCGGGCGATTTCGGCTGGGTTGTCGGCGGATGAACCACAGGGTCTCCGGCACGCGAGGTGCGAACTGGGACGATTGCCGCTCCGCGCGGCGCTCCGTACTATTGTCGGCGCGGCGCGTGGGGGCAACCGCCGGCCGGAGTCCGTGATGGCGCAAGTCCTGCTGGAAGACGTGTCAAAGGTCTACCCCGGCGGCGTTCGGGCGGTCAACGGGGTTTCGCTGAATATCGAGGATCGCGAGTTCGTCGTGCTGGTCGGGCCGTCCGGCTGCGGCAAGAGCACCGCGCTGCGCATGATCGCGGGCCTGGAGGAAATCAGCGCGGGCACGATCCGCATCGCGGGGCGGGTCGTGAACGACATCGCGCCAAAGGATCGTGACATCGCGATGGTATTTCAGAATTACGCGCTCTATCCGCACATGAATGTGTCGCAGAATCTCTCGTTTTCGCTCCGATTGCGGCGGAAGTTCGGATTCTGGCGCAATCCGCTGGGCTGGATGGGATCAGGTGAGTATCGGCAGCGCAGCGTCGAGGAGTGGCAGGAGATCGGGCGGCGCGTCGCAGACACGGCCCGCGTGCTGGGGATCGAGCATCTGCTGGCCCGTCGGCCGCGGGAATTGTCCGGCGGGCAACGCCAGCGCGTCGCGGTCGGTCGGGCCATGGTGCGGGAGCCGAAGGCGTTTCTGTTTGACGAACCGCTGTCGAACCTTGATGCGAAGCTGCGGGTGGAAATGCGGGCGGAGATCAAGCGCCTGCATCGGCAGGTGCAGACGACGACGATCTACGTGACGCACGACCAGGAAGAGGCGATGACACTCGGGGATCGCGTGGTCGTGATGAAGGATGGCGTGATTCAACAGGCCGCGTCGCCTTTTGACGTGTACGAGCGCCCGGTGAATCGCTTTGTGGCCGGGTTCGTGGGCACGCCGCCGATGAATTTCTTCGAGGGACGTTTGATCGATTCAGGTGGGCTGCTGACGTTTGAGGACGGCGACCTGCGCCTGGCGCTTGCTATGGAGCACGCGGGGCGGCTGGGGCGTTATATCGGGCAGAACGTGGTGCTGGGGCTGCGGCCGGAGAGCCTGCACGCGGATCCGGCGGCGGCGGGCGCGGCAAAGGCGATGTTTCGCGCCAGGATCGTGCTGACGGAGCCGTTGGGTGATCGAACGGACGTGCACGCGCAGACGGAGCGCAACCCGCACATTATCTGTCGCGTAGACGCGCGAACGCGCCTGAGAGAGCAGGAAGTGGTGGAGATTTGCGCGGACATGACGCGGGCACACTTTTTTGCCGCGGGTGCGGAGGGTGCGAACCTGGCGCTTTAGTAGATCGCGCGCCTTTGTCGCGCAAAAGAGCGCAGGCGCAGTGTTGTGGAACCGGCATGCCCCGGAGGCGAGGCCCTTGTACAGCGGCGAGAACGAAGTGCGAGTGGCGATGGGAGCGGACATGCGATGCGAGCCGCCCGCGGGCGTGTTGGAGTTGCTGCGCGGAGCGCGACGCGTGGGGTTGGTCGCCCACGTGACGCCGGATGCGGACTGCATCGGCTCAATGGGGGCGCTGTGGCACGCGCTGCGCGCACGCGGGGCGGAAGTGACGGTGTTTACGGCCGCAGGCTCGGTGTCGCGGCGGATGGGGTGGCTGGCGGAGTTCTGCAGCGTGCCGCTCGCGAGCGACGCGGCGGTCGAGTCGTGCGACCTGATTGTGGCGCTGGACACGGCTCGCGAGCGGCGGGTGAACGTGGAGGGTGGCTGGGATCGGCTGAGCGGACGGGCGCTGCTGAATGTCGATCATCACCCTACCAACACGCGCTTCGGCACGGCCTGCTGGATTGAGCCGGCGGCGTCGAGCACCTGCGAACTGGTGTTTGAGTTGATCGCGGCGCTGCCCGGCGAAATCACGGCGGACATCGCGACCCTGCTCTACGCGGGGATTCACGCCGACACGCAGGGGTTCTCGCTGTCGAACACGACGGCGCGGAGCCTGCGGGTGGCCCATGAACTGGCGGTGGGCGGGGCGCGAATCGCGGAATTGTGCGAGCGCCTGCATCGCGCGAATTCGCGGCAGGAGTTCGAGTTGCTCAAGCAAATTTATTCAAACACGCGCGTCAGCGCGGATGGACGGCTGGCGTGGAGCCGGGCGTCGCTGGCCGAGATCGAGGCGAGCGGCTGCACCGTCAACGACGTGGAGGACCAGGTGGACGTTCCGCGGTCGATCGACGGGATCGATGTTGCAATCCTGCTGACGGAGGGGATACCGGGGAAGGTGCGCGTGAACTTTCGCGGTGAGGGGGATGTGAACGTGTTGGAGCTCGCGCAGCAGTTCGGCGGTGGAGGCCACGTCGCGCGGGCGGGGGCCATGATCAGCGGCTCGCTGGATGAAGTGGCGGAGCGCGTGGTGCGGGCGGCGGAGGAATTCGTGCGGCGCCGACGGGGGTAGATCGCGGTCGAACCGGTATCCGAGGGGCGGGAGTTCCTTGTAGCGAGCGCTTACTCCGCCGGCGGCAGTCCTTGCCCCAACGCGCTACCGACGCGCACCAGTGTCGCACCTTCCGAAACCGCAACTTCGTAGTCCCCGCTCATCCCCATCGACAACTCACAGAACGAGGCTGGCATGACTCCGCGTTGCACAACGTCATCACGCAGGCGGCGCAGATTCGCGAAATGCGGGCGAGCGGATTCCGGATCGTCGCTGAACGGGGCCATTGTCATCAGGCCGCGCAGCCGCAGCCGCGGTAAGCCGGCCGTGGTCGTGAGCAGGCCGTCCAGCTCTGCCGGGCGGATGCCGTGCTTGGCGGCTTCACCTGACACGTTCACTTCGATCAGGACGTTGACGGCATCGATTCCCGTCGCGTTCGCGCGCTGGTCGATCTCGCGCGCCAATCGCTCGGAATCGACGGCGTGAATGAACGTGCAGTGCGGCAGCAGGGCCGCGACCTTGTTTCGTTGAAGGTGGCCGATCATGTGCCAGATCGGGCGGTTCGCCGCGGGTGGTGCGGCCGATCGCCCTGGCGCGACCGGAGTCTCGGCGGGGGTCGCGGAACAGGGTGGTCGCGCTAATTGCTCCGCCCGGCGGACCAGTTGCTGCACCCGACTTTCGCCGAGGTTGCACACTCCGTCGGCCAGCAGCAGCGGCAGCAGGTCGGCGTGCAGGCCCTTGGCGACTGCGACCAGACGTACCGCAGATGGGTCGCGTCCCGAGCGGCGGGCCGCAGCCGAAACCCGGCCGCGCACCTCGCTGACGTTGGCACGGAGGCGCGGCAGAAGCTGATCGAACGGCGGGGTCGTCATCACCGATCTTCTGGCGGCGGGGGGAAAATCTCGTGCCCATGTGCCGCGATGCCCGCGGGATTCTATACTGTCGGACCGATGTGGGAGCAGATCGAGAGCATATTGCAGCGGCTGCGCGGCGACGCGATCGAGTCGGTCGCCATTGTCGTGGAGCTGCTGCTGATCGGGCTTTCGGTGAACTGGTGCGCAACCGTGCTGGGGGGCACGCGCGGCACGCGGCCGCTCAAGGGCGTGCTGCTGATCCTCGTGGTGGCGACGCTGGTGGTGCGCGTTCTGACCGTGCAGCTCAGTTGGACGCGGCTGGAACTGCTCTATCGTTACTTCCTCTTCGGCTTGGCGTTCGCGGCGCTGGTCGCGTTCCAGCCGGAGCTGCGCCGTGCGGTGATTCGCGTCGGCGACGTCCGGCTGCGCCGGCGGCGGGCGCCGCAGGCGCGGCTGGTCGGGTCGCTGACGAAGGCGGCGGCGCTGCTGTCGCGCAATCGGCACGGCGCGCTGATCGCGATCCAGCGGGGCGTGGACCTGCGCGGCTGGGCGGAGAACGGCACGCTGATCAACGCGGATGCATCGAGCAACCTCATTTGCAGCATCTTCCACCCCAAGACGCCGCTGCATGACCTGGGGCTGATCGTGCGCGAAGGACGGGTGCTGGCCGCGAATTGCCAGTTTCCGATCGCTGAGAGCGACGAGGTGGACGCCGCCCTGGGCAGCCGGCACCTGGCCGCGATCGGCATGAGTTACGAAACCGATGCGCTGGTGCTGGTCGTGTCCGAGGAAACCGGGGCGATCTCGCTTGCCGACAACGGCACGCTCACCCGGCTCGGCGGCCCGGAGGAGCTGGCGGTCGAACTGGAGCGGCGCTTGAGCGCCGGGCCCGGGGCGGCCTCGGACGGCCGGATCGGTTCGCTGGCGTGGCGGATTGTGCGGCGAGCGCTGGTGGTGGTGCCGCTCACGGCGATCATCTGGTATGTCGCGGATCAGGCGACGCAGATCACGGCGACGAATGTCCCGGTCGAGCTCGCGCTGCAGAGCGACCCGCAGGTGTCGGTGCAGTTGCTGGAACCCGCCAACCCGGTTTTTGGCGTGACAGTTCGCGGCACGACCCGCGCGGTGGATCGGCTTCGGGCGCAGGCCGCCCGCGGGCCGATCAAGCTGACGTGGACAGCGCCGTCCACCCCGGCGCGCTACGTGCTGCGAGCGGACGAGGTGATTTCGTCCGCGCTGCGCGGCAGCGGCCTGGGCGTGTTCGACGCGCAGCCGGCCGGAATCGTGGCGGTGGTGGACGAGGTGCAGACCGTCACGATGCGTGTGCGCGTCAGCAGCGGCGCCGCGCGCGTCGCGGACGAGCGCGTCGAGCCGGCGGAAGTCCGCGTTACGATGCGCGCGGCCGACCTGGCGGCATTGCCCGAGGCGCGGCGCGTCATCGAGGTGCGGGTTGAGGACCGCCTGCGCGACGTGGCGGCGCCCTCTGAACTTACGCTTCCGCGCGTGCCGATGGAGCGGAGCATCGATCGTTTTCCGTTGTTGCGAGTGGAGCCGCCGGACGTGGCCGTTACGCTACGGGTGGTGGAACAGCTCACGCGCCGCGCCGTGGCGGGGATTCCGGTGCAGTTGTCGGTCTCGCCGCAGGTCTGGCGGCGATATGACGTGGTGCTTTCGGACCCGAACGAGTTGCTGATCGACCTGGATGTCGAGGGAGACAAGGCGCTGATTGAGGCGCTGCGGCCGCAGGATGTGCGGGCGTGGGTGAGCGTCACGGGCGCGATGGCCGCGGGTGGGCCGGAGTTCCGCACGGTGGATGTCATTGTGCAGCCGCCGACCGGGGTAACAGTGGTCGGTCCGCCGCCCACGGTGCGATTGCGGCTCGAGGAGCGCCCGTGACGCAGCACGAGGCCAACAAGCGCGGCACGCTGGGCAAGAAGGCCGGCGGTGCTCGCCCGCCGGAATCGGAAGTGGAGATCGACCCGTCCGAGTACGGCTATCCGCGATTGCCCACGGACGCGGATGAGTCGGACCACGACGACAGTACGGAGTTGGTGGATGGCGGCGCGACCGTCGGCGGCGAGGAGAAGTCGCCCACGGCGACCGTCCGGCTCGACCGATCCGCGCTGCTGCATGTGGATCGGAGCCTGGTCGTTGTGAACAAGCCGTCGGGGGTGCTGGCTGCGCCGGGGCGCGGCGGCCACGCGCAGCTCTCCGAGCTGGTGCGGGGCGCGGCCGGGTGGGGTACGCATGAGCCGCTTCGGCTGGTGCATCGGCTCGATCGCGGCGCCAGCGGAGTGATGCTCTATGCGCGAACGGTCGAGGCGCAGCGGGCGCTGGTCGCCGACTTCATGGAGCGCCGGATCGAGAAGGTCTATCACGCGCTGGTGAGCGGCTTTGTGGTCGAGGATGGCGAGGTGAAATTGGCGCTGAAGTTCGACAAGCGTCAGAACCGCATGACGATTGCCCGATCAGGCGGGAAGCCGGCGCATACACTCTTTCGCATCCTGGAGCGGGTGGCGGGAAACACGTTGCTGGAGTGCCGGCCGGTCACCGGCCGGACGCACCAGATTCGCGTGCACATGGCCGCGATCGGTCATCCGCTGACCGTGGACACGATGTATGGAGGCGGGCAGTCAGTGTTGCTGTCGCACTACAAAGCGGATTATCGCCCCAGCGGCCGGCATCCGGAGCGGCCGTTGATCTCGCGCCTGACGCTGCATGCCCGGCGAATCGAGTTTCGGCATCCGGAGAGCGGGGAGCCGGTCGTCTTTGAAGCGCCGCTGCCGCGCGACCTGGCCGCGGCAGTTCGCCAGCTCGGGCGGGTGCGCTCGGTGGAGAAGCGGGCGCGATGAGCGCGAGAACGAGCGAACAGCGGAACGGTGCCGCCGCTGCGCGGACCGGGCGCGTGCCGCGGGGGCTGGCATGACCGCTGCCGCAGCGCTGCTGACGGATGGACTGACGAAGAGCTACGGCGCTCGGCAGGTGCTGCACGGCGTGAACCTGCGCGTTCCGGTGGGGACGCTGTTCGGATTCCTCGGACCGAATGGGGCCGGCAAGACGACGACGATTCGAATCCTGCTGGGGCTACTGCGGCGCTCCGGCGGGCGGGCGGAATTGATGGGGCGGGACGTGTGGAGGGATGGGCCGCGATTGCGGCGCGAAGTCGGCTACCTGCCGGGCGACATCCGGCTGCCGGATCATCTCACCGGGGCGGCGTACCTGGCGTTTCTGTCGCGGGCGCGGGGGGTGGATTGTGCGACCGAGCAAGCGCGGCTGGCCGGCGTCTTTGAACTGGACCTGGTTAAGCGAATTCGCCGCTATTCCCGCGGCAACAAGCAAAAGCTCGGGCTGGTCGCGGCGATGATGCACCGGCCGGCGCTGCTGCTGCTGGATGAGCCGACGACGGCGCTCGATCCGCTGGTGCGGGTGTCATTGTTCGAGGAATTGCGGCGCGTGACGCGCGAGGAGCGCACGGTGCTGTTCTCGAGCCATACGCTGGCCGAGGTGGAGGAGTTGTGCGACTCCGTGGCGATCCTGCGGGACGGGCGGCTGGTCGAGCAGTGCGACATCGGCGAGTTGCGCCGTCGCGCGCTACGGAGCGTCGAGATTCAGTTTGAGATGGAGCCGGACGCGCGGGCGGCCCCGCCGGGGCTGAAGATCGACCTGCGCCGCGACGGACATTGGCACGGGGCGTGGACGGGCGATGTTGGGCCGCTGCTGGCGTGGCTGGCGCAGGTACGGGTGCGGGACGTGGTCATTGCCCAACCGGACCTGGAGAGCCTGTTCCTCGCGTACTACGGCGGGGGGAACGGCTCGTCGGTGACGGCTCCGGCGCAGCGGGGGATGGCATGAGCCTGGCCGTGGTTCGACAGTGCTGGCGCGATTCGCGTCTGGTGTGGTTGCTGGTGCTGATCGGCATCCTGGTCTTCGAGGTGATGTTCCTTCGGGCGATCCGCGAGTTCGGCGACGACGTTCGCGCCCAGCTGCTGCGATTGCCCTTCATTCGGCGCTTCATCCGCACGCTGGTCGGTGCGGACATGGGCGACGATTTCACGGCGACGACGCTGATGACGATCGGCTTCGTGCACCCGGTCGTGCTGACATTGACGTGGGGGCTGCTGGTCACGCATAGCTCGCGCGTGCTGGCGGGGGAGGTGGATCGCGGGACGGCGGACATGACGCTGTCGCTGCCGATCTCGCGCGCCCGCTACTACACCGGGGTGTCGTTTGCGTTGCTGCTGATGGGGCTGCCGATTTTCGTTGCACCGCTGATTGGAATCGCCGTCGGGGAGCGCATCTTCCCACTTTCCGAGCCGGTCGATTTGTCGCGGCTGGCGATCATCAGCGTGAACTTCGCGGCGCTCTTCGTCGGGATCGGCGGGCTGGCGATGATGACGTCCGCGATGTCCGATTCGCGCGGCCGGGCGATCGGCGTGGTGGTCGGCGTGTTGCTGGCGTCGATGCTCGTGAATTATCTGGTGCCGTTTTTCGAAGAGGCGAAGCTGGACTTCATTCATTATGCGAAATACGTCGGGGTGCTCCAGTACTACCAGCCGCTGCAGGTGCTGCGCGAAGGGCGCTTGCCCCTGGATGACGTGGGCGTGCTACTGACCATGGGGTTGGGCTGCTGGGCGTTCGGACTGTGGCGGTTCTGTCGGCGCGACATCCCGGCGGCGTAAGCCCCGCATTGCCGTGCCGCGGCACTGCGGCGACAATCCGGGTGTTCTGCGGAGAGATGGATGAGCGAGCGACGACTGACCGGCCTCACGGTGCACGAGTTTCTCGAAGCACTGGCAGCCCGCCAAGAGACCCCCGGAGGGGGGAGTGTCGCCGCGCTTTGCGGAGCATTGGCCGCCTCGCTTGGCCGAATGGCGGCGGCGTTCACGACCGACAGCCCGCGCTTCGCGGATGTGGCCGAGCGCGTGACGGAAATTGCCGGGCGGCTGGCGCGCGCCGGGCACATGCTGTCCGAACTGATCGACGAAGACGCGGCGGCATACCTGGCTCTATCCGCGGCCTTCAAGCGCGACAAGGGCGATCCTGATCGGTCGGCGGTGATCCGCACGGCGGCGACTCTGGCGGCGGCGGTGCCGTTTCAGGTGGCGGTGCTATCCCGCAAGGTGCGACTGGACCTGGCCCGCCTTGCGCCGATCGCCAACCCGAACCTGGCGTCGGACGTGGAATGCGGGTTGCACCTGGCGGCCGCGGCCATGCACTCGGCGGCGGTAAACGTCCGCGTGAATCTGCGCCTGCTCGGCGCGCCGGAGTCCGAGCGGATCGAGCGGGAGCTGGCTGCGATTCTCGGGGCGGGCGGCGAGGGACTCGGTGAACGGCCATCCGAGGCGAACGCGATCGGCCACGGCGGCGTATGATTTCCTGGGCTTCGCCTGCTGGGAGACGAGTCATGATCAGATTGGCGTCGGGGGCCGGGGCTGTGGCACAAGCGGCAGCGACGACGGTTCTGGCTTTGATGATACTGAGCGCAACGGCGTCGGCAGGTGAACCGCCCCCAGCGGCCCAGCGCTCGAAAACGGTACTGTGCACGGTGACGCCAATCCGGATGCTGGCGCAGGAGGTGATCGGCGAGACGTCGGCGCTGGCGTGCGACCTGTTGCTCGCGGCGGACGTCGGCTGTCCGCATGATTACTCGCTGACCGTGCGCGACAAGCGAAAGATTGAAGAAGCTGCGGCGGTGCTGTGCATCGGCGAAGGGTACGAGGCGTTTCTCGATCCGCTCCGCAAGACCGCACCGGACAAGTTCCTGACGATCTCGGCTGGATGTGACTGGATCGAGACTTGTACGCACGGCCATGCGCACGATCATGGCCACGATCACGCCCACGACCATGCCCGCAACGCACACGTATGGATGAGCCCGGCACAGGCGATCAAGCTGGTGGAGGGTATTGAGAAGGCGCTGTCACACCTCGACCCGCCGCGCGCCGAGCAGTATGCGAAGAACGCGGTCGCGGCGCGGGAGCGATTGTCCGCGCTGCGGGCGGAAGCGGAGTCGCTGGCGAAGCGCGTTCGTGGGCGGCGCGTCGCGGCCAGCGAGGCATTTGCATACCTGGCGCGCGATCTCGGGCTGGAGGTCGCGCTGGAACTCCCCGATCACGAGGTGCACGGATCGGCCGCACGGGACACGGCGGACGTGCTGCGCAAGGCGCGCGAGGCGAAGCTCGTGGGCGTGCTGACGGAGCGCGGGGCACGGTCGAAGCTGGCAGACGCGGTATTGCGCGAATCGGGTGCACCCCAGATCGACCTCGACACGTTGATCGGCGAAAGCACGGCCGGCGCGACGTACGGCTCACGGATGCGATCCGTCTACCTTGCGATCGAGGCGGCTCTCGCTGAAAAAGAGCGCCCGTAGCGATTGGTCCAGCACGTGTCCGCGCAGCGTACGCGGCGGGAGCGGTATGTCGGGCGCAGCTTCAGCCATGCCGGCGCGGCCGATCGCGATTCGCACGCGCGACCTCTCGGTCGCGCTGGGCGGGGTGGACGTGCTGGTCGGCGCGAGTGCCGGTTTTGTGCGGGGCGGGATCAACGCCTTGATCGGGCAGAACGGCGCGGGCAAGACCACGCTGCTGCGTGCGATTCTGGGGTTGGTGCCCTATCGCGGGGTGGTGGAGATCGCCCCGGTTGGCGGACGGGCGGCGCGGCTGGCGTTCGTGCCGCAGCGCGTCGATTTTGACCGCGGCACGCCGCTGAGCGTCACGGACCTGCTGTGCGCGGATCGTCAACGCCGGCCGCTTTTTCTTGGGCACTCGCCGCGCGTGCTGCGCGCGGCGCGCGAGGCGCTGGAATGGGTCGGGGCGCTGCGCCTGCTGGGTGCGCCGCTGGGCGGCCTATCGGGCGGCGAATTTCAGCGGGTGCTGCTGGCGCTGGCGCTGCTCTCCGAGCCGGACATCCTGCTGCTGGATGAACCGGTCGCGGGCATCGACATCAAGGGGGAAGCGCTCTTCTGCGACCTGCTCGTGCGGCTGCGCGACCAGCGCGGGCTGACGATCGTGCTCGTATCGCACGACATGAGCATCGTGATGCAACACACCGACCACGTCGTGTGCATCGCACGGCAGTCGGTCGATTGCCAGGGAGACACGCTCACGACGCTGACCGCCGCCAACATTCAGCGGATTTTCGGCTTCCCGGCCGCAATCTACGACCACGACCACGCCCACGGCGGTCCCCACGCGGCCTGCGACCATCACCATCACCCCGGGCATCATCATCCGCACATGCCGCCGCCACCGAGTTCGGCTGGGCCGCGAAGCGGGGGGGCGGCGTGACGCGCGCACTGCTGGGATTTGGCCCGCTGGATTGGCTGCTGAGCGGGGCTGTGCAGGTGCTGCGCGGGATGCCGTTCGATTGGGCGCGATACATGCCGGAAGCGCTGCTCGCGACGCTGCTGCTGGCGCCGGTCTGCGGGATGGTGGGCGTTTTTGTCGTCAATTATCGCCTGGCGTTCTTTTCGGATGCGATTTCGCACTCGGCGTTCTCCGGCGTGGCGGCCGGACTGGTGCTGGTGAGCGCCGGGCTGGCATGGGTCGATCCACGCTGGACGCTGCTGGCGCTCGGGCTGATCGTCGGCCTGCTGGTGACAACGGTCAAGCGGCGGACGGACCTGGGAACGGACACGATCATCGGGGTCGCGTTCTCGGCGGCGGTGGCGCTGGGCATTGCGCTCGTGACGGCCAACCGGGAGGTGCAGCGCGCCTTCCCGCAATACCTGTATGGCGATGTGCTGCTGGTGGACCTGCCGTCACTGCGGGTGGCGTTCATTGTTGGCGTCGCGCTGTCGCTGTACCTGCTGTGGTCCTTCAACCGGCTGACGCTGATTGGATTCAACGCGGACCTGGCCCGGACACGCGGCACGCGCGTCGCGATTTACGATTACTCGTTCGCCGTGCTGCTGGTGCTGCTGGTGACGACGGCGATTCCGCTGACCGGCATGCTGTTGGTGACGGCCCTGTTGGTTGTGCCGGCGGCAGCGGCTCGAAACCTGTCGAGATCCTGTGCCGCGATGTTTTGGGTCGCCGCCGGAATCGGGCTGGTCAGCGGGGTGGGGGGGCTGATCCTGGCGTACGAGCAAAATACGGCCGCCGGCGCGGCGATCATCCTGCTGGCGACTGCCATCTTCGCCCTCTCATTGATCCCCCGGGCGCTGCGACGCGGCTAGCGTCGTTTCATACGTCTTCGCGCGCTGGCGGCTTCGGATTGTGCCACTAGTTTCTGAGCATCGCCGGTGTGCGCGGAACGCCACTGCTGTAGCAGTGGTGGCACAAGCTCAGGCGGGCTGGGCTTGGCGTCGCTCATCGTCAACCTGCCGCGCAGCGCGAGCCTGTGGTCCGTAGCGACCTCGCCGGCGGAGTTCGTCGGTGCGCCCGACGCAGCAATCCCGCTAAGATCGCCGCTCATGAACGACGCCCACGAGGCCCTACGCCACGGCAATAGCCTGGCGCGCTTCCAAGCGGGGCTGGTTGCGCTCGCCATTGCGGGGACGGCATTCATCGCTGCGCTGGCGTGGCTGTCGCCGCTGGCGTTGCTCGTGGCGGTGACGGAGGGCCTGCTGCCCGGGCTGCTGCTTTTGTCCGCTGCCGGTTGGGGGGCGTGGCCCGCGCGCACGCTGCTTTGCGGTTGCGCGGTTTCACCTGCATTGTGCGTCATGGCGGCGGTGGTTGTCGGATGCGGAATCCTGGCGACGAGTGCGCTGGTTCTCGGTGTTTCGGCGCTGCTCAGTCCGAGTGCGGCGTGGGTATTGGTGGCCGGGGGGATCGTCCTGGGAGCGGCTGCGCTCGTTTCGCGCCGAAACAGACACAATCGAGACAATTCAAGCGGGTCGGCGCCGATATCCAGACGGTCCTCGGCGGGGTGCGACACGCGCACCACAAGTCGTGCGGGTGCGACGTTGCGCGGCTCGGCGATGTGCGACGGGACGATGCGCGGCGCAGCGCTGATCGCACCGGCGCTGTGCCTGGCCGTGATGTTCTATGCGGCCACGACGCCGCCCGGGACGTTTTGGATCGGCGAGGGCAACGGCTACGACGTGCTGGAGTATCACCTTCAGGCGCCGCGTGAGTACCTGGACGCGGGCCGCATTCACTTCCTGCCGCACAACGTCTACGCCCAGTTTCCTCAGCAGGTGGAGTTGCTCTATTTACTGCTCATGCACCTCCACGGTGGATCGCTAGAAGCGGCGATTCCCTGCCAACTTCTGCACGCGCTGTTCGGCGTGCTGGCGGTCTGTGCAGTCGCTGCGCTTGCGCCCACGGGATGGGGACGAATCGCGGCCGCGTGTATCACGGCCAGTGTTCCGTGGTTCTCATATGTCGGTGCACTGGCTTACAACGAGCTGGCGGGCCTGCTCTTCGCCGTGGTCGCGGTGGGGCTGCTGCAACGCGAACGCTGCGGCGCAGCGTCGGTCGGAGCCAGCGATGGAGTGGAAGCTCAATCAACCGCGGCGTGCGTCGGTCTCCGGCAGATCATGCTCTCCGGGCTGTGCGCCGGCGTAGCGGCCGGTTGCAAGTACACGCTGCTGGCGCTGGTGGTCGTTCCGTTGATGGTGCTGGCCGCCGCCATGGCTGGCCGCTCACACCTCGCGATTCCCGCCGCTGGTGGGGCAGGCGGCATCTCAGGACCGCGCCCCGTCGGCGTGATGCGCCGTCGAGCGCTGGCGACGGTCGCGTTCGCGATTGCCGCGGTCGTTGCCTTCAGCCCGTGGCTGGTTCGCAACGTCGCGTTCACCGGCAACCCGGTGTATCCATTCGCATACGAGTGGTTCGGCGGTGCGGGGTGGAGTGCGGAACAGGCGGCGCAATGGGCGGCCGGACACCGGCCGAAGGGCGACGGCAGCGAGATTGCCATTCGAGCGGGGCTGCTGTGGCGCGAGCTGGCGGCGTCGCCGATGTTCGGCGTACTGACGTGGGTGGCGCTGCTACTGGCCGCGGTTTCAGCATGGTCCTGCGTGCGGGTGCGATTGCTCACGGCGTGGCTGCTCATCGGCGTCGCAACATGGGCGGCGCTGACGCACATGCCCGGGCGGTTTCTCGTCGTGCTGATCGGCCCGGTGGCGCTCATCATCGGCCGGGGCGCGGCGAGCCTGCCGAAGCGGAGCGGGCGCGCGCTGGCTGCGATCGTGGCCGGCGCCGCGGCCGTGGCCGCTGTTTTCAACGCGTCTACCGTGCTGGGGCTGCTGCGCGCGCAAGAGCAATTCTGGGAGCAGCGCGCCGGCCTGCGGGTGGCAGACCTGATCGACCGTACGGCGCTACGGGCGCAGATGCACCCTGTCAACACCGGCACGCCGCCGGATGCGCGCATCCGCACGATCGGCGACGCGGCGGTTTTTTACGTCCGCCGCCCGCTGCACTACACTGTCGTGTTCAACCGCGATCCGTGGATCGAGTTCGCGCGCGGGCGATCGGCGGCGGAAGCGGTGAGCCGGCTCAGAGCCGAGCGGATCACGCACGTGGTCTTCTCCTGGAGCGAGATCTCGCGGCTGCGCAGCACGTACGGCTTCGACGAGTGGGTGACGCCGGAGTGGTCGCGCGAGCTGCGAGCCGCGGGACTGCGGCGCATCGCAGCGCAGCCGGGCGCAGCGGGTCCGGCATGGGAACTGTTTGAGGTCACGAGTGACACGCCTGAGCCACCGTCCCCCTGAGTCAGCGACCTGCGCCCTTGTACTCACGCGCCGCGACGGTTGCGCCGCGCAGCGGGTGGAGCGCTCGGCGCTACTCGATTCGACGGGGGGGCGGCCATGAGCGCGCCGAAGCGTGGGCGATGGCTGCTGCTGGCGCTGCGGCTGGCGCTGTGCGCCGTGGCACTGGTCTACCTGTATTTCAACGTGAAGTGGAATGACTACGTTCAGTTGAACGAGCCGCCGCAGAAGGTGCGGCTGTTCGAGCAGGGCGATGACACGCTGGAGGTGCAATTGGACGGCCAGCGGCGCACCATCCCGCGCGCGAGCGCGCGCGAGCTGCCCGGAAAGCCCGGCGAGATCGAGATCATCCCCGGACTGCGCAGCGTGCTGATCGCGATAGACGGCCGCCGCGCGCTGCTGGCGATTCTGCTTTTCATGCCGGTGCCGCTGCTCAGTGCGCTGCGGCTGGTGTGGATGCTGGCGATTCAGGGGGTGCGGCTGCGCGGCTGGGACGCGACCAAGCTCACGTTCGTGGGCAACTTCTTCAACTTCGCGCTGCCCGGCACTACCGGCGGAGATCTCATCAAGGCTTATTACATCACGCGCTTCACCGCGCAGAAGACCGAGGCGGTGACGACCGTCTTTCTCGACCGCGTCGTCGGGCTGCTGGGCCTGGTGATCCTGGCCGGCGGCATGATGGCGATTTCGTGGGATGGCGGGCAGTTCGGCCGCCTGGCGATGGTCATCGGCGCGGTATGCGCGGGTCTGGCGGTGCTGGCCGCGATGGTGATGAGCAAGCGGCTGCGGCACCTGATCCGGCTGCCGCAGCTTGCGGCGCGGCTGCCGGCGGGCGAGCACCTGCTGCGGGTCGGCCGCTCCTTCACGGCCATGCGCTCCCGCCCGACGATGGTGCTGGCGGCGCTGTTGCTGACGGTGCTGTTGCAGGCGTGCGTGATGGTGTCGGCTTATTTCATGGCGCTGGCGCTGGGCATGAAGGACGACTTCGTTCGCTACTTCATCTATGTGCCGATCGGCTTCCTGATCGCGGCCATCCCGGTGTCGCCGCCGCAGGCCTTCGGCGTGATGGAGTGGGCCTACATCCAATTCTTCGCCAACACCGGCATGAGCAGCGCATCGCAGGCGGTGACGTTCGCCCTGGCCGTGCGGGCGATTCAACTGGTGTGGGCGCTGCCGGGCGTGCTGGTGCCGCTGCTGGGCGCGCACCTGCCGCGCCGCGATCAACTGGCCGAACTGGAGACAGCCGCACCGCCGTCCGCGGGCGGCGACGGCGACGCCAATGCGGCGGGGCACTCTTGAGCCGCCCGGACGAACCGTTTTCATCGCAGCGCGCGCGGCGCGTGCTGTGGTGGGGCGCACAATTCGCGCTGCTGGCCGGCGTGGTGCTGGCGGTGCACGGGCGCTGCCTGTCGCACGGCCTGTTCATGGATGATCACCCGCACTTTCGGCAATTGCGCGAGGCGGATTGGTCGCTCTCCGGCCTGACGGCCGCCTGTCGGCTGGAGCTTTTTGGCAACTATTGTCACGCCTGGTGGATGCCGGAGGTCACGCTGCGGTTTTTCCGCCCGGTCTCCTTCGCGATCATGAAGGTGGTGTACGAGCTGGGCGGCTGGCAGCCGCTCTGGCAGCACGCCGCTTCCCTGGCCTGGCACACGCTGTCCTGCCTGCTGCTGGCGGCGCTGCTTCGCCGCATAGGAGTCCAGCCGCTCATCGCGCTGGCGGTGGCGGTGCTGTTCGCGATTCACCCGGCGCACGTCGCGACAGTGCAATGGATCGCGGCGCAGACCGAGCTGATGGTGACGGTGTTCCTGCTGGCGGCGGCGCTGTGCTGGGCGCAGGCGCGCGGCTGGCCGCGGGCGAGTCAGCGGCCGCAGCACGGCGGCGGCGCAGCGCTCTTCCCCGTAGAGGCAGGATCGAGCGCGGGCGCGGCCCGATCCGATGCGCTGCAATCCGAGCCAGCATCCACCGCGCAGCGCGGATTGTGGACGGCGGCGACGGGGCTGCTGTTCGCGGCGGCGCTGGGCTGCCGCGAGAACGCGATCGTGTTTCCGCTCGTGATGCTGTCGGTCGATCCATTGCTTGTGCAGCGCGTGAAGCCGTTCAGATTGCGCTCCGTGATCGCCGGTTACGCGATCCTTGCGCTGATTGCCGCCGGATATCTCCTGCTGCGTCACCAGGTGCTGGGCGGAATGGCGTTGCCGCCGCGGCCCTACGTCTATCCGCCGGGCGAGCCGGGGTTTGCGGGCTTCGTAGCGACGAAGGCGGCGTACTACCTGCTGGGGCTGTTTGCGCTGGCGCCGATCGTGCCGTTCGCCGGTGTGGAATATCTGAAAGCCAATCCGCTGCCATTCGCGGCGCTGATGATCGTGGTGGGCGGGCTGCTGCTGACGGCGTGGTGGATGGGTCGGCGCTGCGCGGCGGTGTGGCTGGCGCCGGCCTGGCTGCTGCTGTTCATGCTGCCGGTGCTGCCGTCGTTCGAGTCGTCACATCACCTGTATCTGCCGGGCGTGGGCTGGGCGCTGACGCTCGCGCTGGTCGCGCAGCGGCTGTGGATTGCGGAGGCCCGCGGCGCGAGCGCAGTGCGCAGCGCGGGCGCAGTGTTCGAAGCGACACGGTTGCCAGCAGCGGTCGAAGTGAAGCGTGTGCCCGCAGCGGTCGGCGTGAACGCAGCCGATCGCGCAGCGCGTGCGTTGCGGCTGCGGCGCTGGGTGGTGGGGGGGCTGGGGGCGGGGACGGCCGGGCTGTTGTTCGTGGTGTCGTTCTATTACTCGCTGACGCTGCACGTGGCGCAGCAGGTGGAGGACAACGTCGTCAACGAGCTGGCGGCGGCCGACCCGCCAATCGCCAGCGGGCAGACGCTGTACATCGCGAACCTGCCGCTGATCGCGCATTACGTTCGGCTGCCGCTGGAGGAGCGGCTGGGGATTCGCGATGTGCGGGTGGTGGCGCTGACGTGGGCGCCGCGGCTGCTGGGCGTGGCGACGGCGGCCGAGCTGACGTGGGTCGATGAGCGGACGGTCGAGCTGCGGATCGACGAGGATCGCTGGTTCGACGGGCCGCTGGGCGTCTTGGCGCGGGCGGCGGGAAAAAACCCGCGGCCGGGCGCGGCCGGCACGCGGCAGTATCTGCCGGAGCTCGAGGCGCTGGCACTGGCCAGCGATGACGACGGCGGCGTCTCCGCGCTGCGGGTGCGGTTTGCGCAGCCGCCGGGTGGCACGGCTGCGAGCGCGGGCGCGCGGCTGTTCTGGGGTTCGCGGCTGCGCTGGGCGCATGAGGTGCAGCACCGCGCGGGGGCTGGGTTCCTGCCCGCGGAATAGACGGCGCGGGGTGGGAGTGACGGTACGGCGGAACCCGCCGGCACCCGGCAGGCATTCCACCAGACGCGAATTTCGCCCCGGAGGGGCGATGGGTTGTAGCCACAGGTGGAGTCGCCGCGCAGCGGCGACACAACCCGTGGACGCGATCGGCAGCGCTCCCCGCCCCGGCCGGGGCGCTGGGAAGTTCAATGGGGGGAGGATGTGCGTTCGTGATCCACGGGTTGCGCTTCGCCCGGCGTTGCCGGGCTGCGCCGCACCCGTGGCTACATTCCGCCGTCCCGGATGAGGCGAGGAGTGCCCACGTGCGTCGCACGCGGTCGGAATACACGCGACGCGTTTACTTCAGCCGCTCGCGCACGCCCTCGTAATCCACGGCCCGCTTCTCATTGAACGCCGCGATGCCTTCCTTCGTCTCGTCCGTGAGGTTGTTGATCGACAGCCAGTCGCGGGCATGCCCGATCGTCAGGTGCCACGACAGGTCGCGCCAGAAGTTGAGCTGCTGCTTGGTGTAGCGGATGCAGCCGGGCAGCTTGTTGATCAGCGTCGTGCACATCCTGTCCGTCTCGGTGTCGAGCTGCGCTCGCGGCACGACACGATTGACCAGCCCCCATTCGAGCGCCTTCGCCGCCGGGATCTCCTCGCACATCATTAATATCTCGCGGGCGCGGCGGTCGCCGACGATCAGCGGCAGCCACTGCGTGGCGCCGCCGGCGGGCACCGAGCCGCGGGCCGTGCCGACCTGGCGGATGTAGATGTCGTCCGCCGCGACGGCCAGGTCGCAGGACATGTTGAACTCGTTGCCGCCGCCGACGGTCATGCCGTTGAGCCGCGCCACGGTCGGCTTGCCGATGTTGCGGAGCTTTTCGTGGGCCTCCATGAACGCGCCCATCCACTTCCAGTAGGTCTGAGGCTGGCCGACGCAATGCTCCTGCTGCTCCTTCAGGTCGGCGCCGGTGCAGAAGGCCCTGTCGCCCGCGCCGGTCAGGACGACGACCGCTACGCTGTCGTCCCAGCTGGCATCCTCAAACGCGCGGATCAGCTCGCGCAGCGTCTGGAAGTCGAAGGCGTTGTAGACCTCGGGGCGGTTGAAGGTGACGGTGGCGCGGCCCTGCTGGCGGGCGTGCTTCTCGTAGAGGATCTTCTCGAAGGCGAACGAGGCCGGGTCGCGGCCGGTGATGTAGTCGGACATGGGGGCTGCTCCCGAAAGGGGTGATGACGGCGGATCAGGGCACTGCTCAAGAGCCGTGGCGCGACGCCGGTCGCCGGAGAGCATATGCCGGGCGCGGTGAATCGGACAGGGTGCGGTGTGATGCCGCGCAGCGCGGACTACAATGCCGCGCGCTGCGAGGTGTGCGCGCGGCACGGGGCGTGTGCGCGGCGGCGGAGCACGGGCATGACGGACGGCGAGAATGTGACGCAACGGATCGTGGCGGACCTGGTGTGGTGCGACGGCGCACTGCGCCGCGGCCTGGCCGTGGACGTCGATGCGCACGGGGTGATCTGCCGGGTCGGCCCGGCGGCTTCGGCCGATGAAGCCGCGGCCAGCCTGCCGACGCGGCGGTTGGCCGGGCGGATGCTGCTGCCGGGGTTTGTCAGCGCCCACAGCCACGCCTTTCAACGCGCGCTGCGCGGCAGCGGCGAGACGTTTCCGGCGGGCGTCGGCGACTTTTGGAGCTGGCGTGAGGCGATGTTCGCGCTGGTCGAGCGCCTGACGCCGGAAAAGTTTCGGCGGGTCTGCCGCGAGACGTTCGAGGAGATGCTGGCGGTCGGCATCACCACTGTCGGCGAGTTTCATTATGTGCATCACGCCGACATCGAGCAGGCCGACTTCGCTCTGGATCGCGAGCTGATCGCCGCGGCCGCGGAAGCCGGAATCCGCCTGTGCCTGCTGCAATCGTACTACCGCACGGGGCACTTTGACCGCCCGCTGGCCGGCGGTCAGCGGCGCTTCGCGACGACGGACGTGCGGCAGTTCGTGGCCGGCTGCGACGCGCTGGCGACATCGCTTGACCCGCGAACGCAGTCGCTGGGAATCGCGCCGCACAGCCTGCGGGCCGTGCCGCCGGAGGATCTGAAAGCGCTGGCGACAGCGGCGGATGAGCGCGACTGGGTGGTGCATATTCACGTGGAGGAGCAGCGGCGCGAGATCGAGGATTGCCAGGCCGCGCTGGGCACGAACCCGCTGCGCTGGATGCTCGATCACCTGCCGCTGAACGATCGCTGGTGCATCGTGCACGGCACGCACTCGACCGCCGATGATCTGCGGGCGTATGCGCGGACGGGCGGACGGCATTGCGTCTGCCCGCTGACGGAGGGCAACCTGGGCGACGGCGTCGCGCGGCTGCCGGAGATGCTCGCGCGGCCGCAGGCGGTGTGTATCGGGACGGATTCGAACGTGCGGCTCGACCCGGCGGAAGAATTGCGCTGGCTGGAGTTCGTGCAGCGGCTGGCGGCCGAGCGGCGGGGCGTCGTGAAAACGGCGGACGGGCGCGTGGGCGCGCGGCTGCTGGAGATCGGCACGCGGAGCGGTGCGGCGGCGCTGGGACTGAACACGGGCGAGATCGCGGTCGGGCGGCCGGCGGATCTCGTGGCGGTGGACATCGGCGACGTGTCGCTGCGCGGCGGTTCGCAGGAAAATCTGCTCGACGCCTATTTGCTCGGCAGCGGGGCGCAGGCGGTTCGCGAAGTGTGCGTAGGCGGGCGCTGGGTGCGCTGAGCGATGCGCATTGACGCGCCGCCGGCGCGCTTGTGCAATGCGTGCAATCCGCTGCGCGTCCTGCCCAGGCGGCGGCGGGTTGAAGGCGTGTGCATGCCGACGTTGTTTCAATTCGCGCTGATCGGCTACTACACGCTGGCGGTTCTCACGATCGGCCACATCCTGCGGCGGCGGCGCGAGCCGACCGCGATGCTGGCGTGGATACTGACGATCCTGCTGCTGCCGGTGGCGGGGATCATCCTGTACGGGCTGCTGGGCGAGAATCGCGTGCGGCGGCGGGCCAGCCGACGACGGAAGCGATTGTCGGTTGAGACCGCGCGCATCTCGAACTGGGCCGAGTCGAGCCTGCGCGGGGATGCGCCCGGCGGCGCCGCGGCGCTGCCGCCCGACCTGGCGCCGGTCGAGGACATCGGCCGGCGGCTGTCGCACTTTCCCGCCACGGGTTGCAACGATGTGCGCATCTATGAAGAGGCCAACGAGACCTACGCGGCGATTGAGGAGTCGATCCGCAGCGCTGTGCATCACGTGCACCTGGAGTATTACATCTGGCAGCCGGATGAAACGGGCGTGCACTTCCGCGACCTGCTGGTGGAGAAAGCGCGGCAGGGGGTGGAGTGCCGGCTGCTGCTGGACGCGGTCGGCTGCTGGAACCTGGGTTCGCGCTTTCTGAAGCCGCTGATCGACGCCGGCGTGAGCGTCGAGTTTTTTCTGCCGATCTACAAGCTGCGGAAGCGCTGGAGCCCGCACCTGCGGAATCACCGCAAGCTGATCGTCGTGGACGGCTGCGAGGGCTTTCTCGGCAGTCAGAACATCGGCGACGAGTATCGCGGGCGGCTCAAGCGGCTCAGCCCGTGGTATGACACGCACCTGCGAATCCGCGGACCGGCGGCGCTGTTTCTTCAGCAGATTTTCGCCGACGACTGGCTGTTCGCGACGCGCGAATCCCTAGACCTGGGGGCCTATTTCGCGGCGCCGACGGCCTGCGGCGACACGATCGTGCAGATTCTCCCCACGGGGCCGGACAGCGAGGCCAACGTTCTCGGCTCCGTGCTGTTTTCGGCGGTGTCCTGCGCAAAGTCGTCCATTCGCATCGCAACGCCGTACTTTGTGCCGGATGCAGGCCTGCTGATGGCGCTCAAGTTCGCGGCCTATCGCGGCGTGCGGGTGCAGCTCGTGATCCCGACGCGGACGGATGCGCCGCTGGTGCTTTGGGCCGGGCGGAGCTATTACGCCGAGCTGATCAGCAGCGGCGTCGAGATCTTCGAGTATCCCCACGGTGTGCTGCACTCCAAGATCGCGACGATCGACGATCGCTGGTGCATGGTCAGCTCGGCCAACATGGACATTCGCAGCTTCCGGCTGAACTTTGAACTGACGGCGATTCTCTACGACGAGGATGCGACGCGACGGATCGGGGCGTTCATCGAGCGGCGGCTGGAGCGGGCGGCCGAAGTGACGGCGCGCGAGGCGTGGAACCGCCCGCTGCACCAGCAGTTGCTGGAGGGCGCTGCGCGGCTGTTTTCGCCGTTGCTGTAGACGCGGCCGCGCTCACCGCTCCCGGAAAGCCGAAGAATGCGGAGCGCGGGAGGCCGCCGCACATCGGCGGGCGCTCCCGCGCACCGATAACGATGCTACACCGCGGGCTTCATCGGACGCGCCGCCGCGGTTTCCTGCGGGGCCGGAGTGTCCTCCGGGCGCACGACCAGGATCGAGCAGGGGGAGTTGCGGACGACGCGCTCCGCGGTGCGGCCCCAGAGCATGTAGCGCAGGTTGGTCTTACCCTTCGTGCCGAGCACGGCCAGCTCCACGTTGTAGTGGCGGACGAACTCGGTGATGCCGTCTCCGTAGCCGCGATGATCGAGCACGTGGAACTGCGGATTCAGATAACCCATCTCGGTCGCCAGCGGCTTGCAGAAGCTCTCGAGCCGCCCGCGCAGGCCGTCGATGTACTGCTTCTGCTGGTCGGGCGTGGCGAGCGGTGTCGGGGCGCGGTAGTGGGTGCGATGCCACGGGCCCTCGAAGACGTGCAGCACATGCAGGGCGGCGCCGTCCTGCAGGGCGATTCTCACGGCCTGGTTCAGCGCCCTTAGCGAGGTCGGCGAGAAGTCGATGCAGGCGACGATCGACTTGAACGGCGCCGCCTGCTCCTCGCGCACGAGCAGCACCATGCCATGCGCCTTGCGGACGCACGCCGTGGCCACGGTACCGGCGCCGCCGCCGGGGTGCGACGCCCCGTGAACGCCCATTACCAGCAGGTCCGCCCCGCTGTCATTCAGGCGCTGCAGCACGCTGCCGACGGGGTGCCCGACCTCAACGCTCAGCGGCAGGCCGCGCAGGGCGTCGTCGGATGCCGTGAGGCGCTGCCATTCGCGCCGGGCGTCCTCCACGAGGCCGGAGCGGATGTCCTGCTGATGCGGACTGAGCACGCCCTCCAACTCGGTCACGACGTCCTCGGCGACGACGTGCAACACATCGAGGCGCGCCTGGTTCCATTTCGCGATGCGCACCGCCTGGCGCACGGCGGCCAGCGAGCAGGGGGTGAAGTCCACCGGGGCGACGATTGATCGTGCGCGATCCATGGCTGGCCTCCTCAACCGGAGCCGGCCGCCCGCACTCGGCGCCGCGCGGTCGCGCGACGCCCGGCAAACGCCGACGACTCCTGTTTGTTATTCTCGCTGCGCGGGTTTCTGCTCGCAATTGAAACCGCGATTCAGTGCGGGATTATCGTCCGCTGCGTGTACTTGGCGCGAAATGGCTCAGGTTGTCGCGGAATCTGCCTAGTGCGGCGGAGGTTCCATGACTGATTCGCTCGAATCGCCGCGGGCGGGTGGCTGCCGGGCGGGGTCGGATAAGTAGTTGACGGCCCGCCAGAGGTGATAGGCGACGCGATCCGTCCATAGCAGGGCCTCGATTCGCGCGCCAGCGGCTTCCGGAGACAGGCGGCCGGATGCAATCTCGCGCAGCGCGGCGTGCCGCTCGGCACGGCGGGATTCGGCGATTGCGTGTGATATGTTGCCGGCCCGCGGGCCAAGCGCTCCGACCGCGGTGGCCACGTGCTGCGCCGTGCCGCCGTTGGCCGGCAACAGGCTCTTGAGGTTGTCGGTCAATGCCGCCACCGGCGCGACGACCCGCGCCACGACTGCGTCCTCCCGCGGTCGGCCGCGCCAGGGCCCGGCTTCGCGCAGGGCGTCGATCAGGCGTGTGGCGTGCTCCTCAGCGTGCAGCAGGGCGGCGTGGTGGTCCACCTCGGCGGGATCCTGGATGGCCCGCGCCAACTGGTGAACAAATGCCTGCACCTCGCGCAGGGCATCGCCGGACCGCTCCAATCGGCGGAGCATTGGCTCATCGGCTTCAGCGCCGCGAAGCCGCGCCGCCGCGATCGGGGCAGTCTCCACGATGACCTGGGCGATCGCGCGGCGGGCAGCCTCCTGGGCGACCGGGCCGATCTCGGCGACGGCGGGAGTGAGGAAGCGCGTGGGTGGGCGGCTGCCTTCTGGGATCAGTCGTTCGATCATCCGGGAGAAGGGACCGATCAGTGGCAGCAGGATGGCGATTCCCAGCAGGTTGAACGCGGTGTGAAACATTGCCAGCATCGTCGGCGCGTCGTTGGCGCCGACGGCCTGCGCCGCGGCGCGGACCAGCGCGAGCAGCATCGGCAGGGCGACGTAGGCGACGATGGCGGTCACCGCGTTGAACAGGACGTGCGCCAGCGCGGTGCGCTTCGCCGCAGCGGGAGCGCCGATCGCGGCGGCGACGGCGGTGGGCGTCGTGCCGATGTTTTGGCCGATGGCGATCAGGGCGGCCTGCTCGACGCCGATGGCGCCGGATGCGACCGCGGCCAGGGTGGTAGCCATCGAGGCGCTGCTGGACTGCATCACGACGGTCATCAGGAAACCCAACCCGACCAGCAGCAGTCCCGACGCGACTCCGCCGGATGCGGTTGCTCCGGGAATGGCGTCCGGGCCGAGCGAGTCGGCCGCCGCCGCCATCCCGGCCTGCAGCATGTCGATGCCGATGAAGAGCAGCCCGAACCCGGCCACGGCGGTGCCGCCGTGCGACGCCCGCCCGCGCGACAGCAGCCGCAATGCAACGCCGAGCAGCACCAGCGGCGGCGAAACCGCGCCGAGCGAGACCTTCATGCCGAGTTGCGAGACGATCCAGCCGGTGCTGGTGGTGCCGATGTTGGCGCCGAAGATCACGCTGACCGCCTGCGGAAAGGTGAGCAGTCCGGCACTGACGAAGCCGACCGTGGTGAGCGTGGTGGCGGTGGAGGATTGCACCAGCGCGGTCAGCAGCGCGCCCCAGCCGACGCCCGACAGCGGGCCGGCCACCATGCGCATCAGAATGCCGCGCAGCGCCGCCCCGGCCAGGGCCTTGAGCCCGTCGGTGAGCAGCACCATGCCCAGGAGAAACATCCCCAGGCCGCCGAGCAGTTCGATGATCATGCCCAGAGCCTATCGCACAGCGCCGCCCGCGTCCCGCGATCGATTCAGCCAGCCGCGCAGCGCCAGCAGCCCGGGCAGCGCCAGCAGGCCGAGCAGCACGCCCAGCGCCGGCGGTCCGGCCGGGCCGATGCGTGCGAAGCAGAAACCGCCGGCGAGGTTGCCGACCGAGCGGCCGATCGCCAGCGCCGACTGCTGCCAGCCGGCCACGCCGCCCTGCTGGTGATCGGCGACGGCGCGGGTCAGCAGCGCGCTGATGCAGGGGCTGATCAGCCCGATGCCGATCGAGCTGACCACCAGCCCGGTCCAGAACGTCGCGGTGTTTTGTGCCGCCGCCAGCAGGCCGAAGCCCGCGGCCATCAGGCCCACGCCCGCGAGCACGCAGCCGATCTCGCCGAAGCGCTGCACGGCGGGCCGGATCAGGCCGCCCTGCACGAGAATTGCGATGACGCCGATCACGCCGAAGACCGCTCCGGCCGCGCCGGCTCCGTAGGCGAAGCGCGATTCGACGTACAGCGACAGCGTCGCAAAGACGGCGTTGCTGGCGGTGTGCAGCAGCACCAGCACGGCCAGCAGCCGCCAGACGCGCGGGTTGCGGAGCACCTCGCGCGGAAAGTCGGCGGCGTCGCCGGGCGGATCATCGAGCGCGGGCGCACGACCGGATGAATCTGAAACGCGGCCGGGTGAATCTGGCGCTCCGGCGGGTGATCGCGGCGCGGGGTCGGATGAACGCAGCGCGGGGTCGGGTGATCGCGGCGCTCCGGCGGGTGATCGCAGCGCGGGGTCGGGTGATCGCAGCGCTCCGGCGGGTGATCGCAGCGCGGGGTCGGGTGAACGCAGCGCGTGTTTCTGTGTCGCTGCGGCGGAGGTAGAGGGATCGAAACCCGGGTTGGGTGAACCGAACGCGGCGTTGGAGGAATCCTGCCCGGGGCGGGATGAACGCAGCGCGGCGGCGGATGCACCGGGCGCGGGCGTGGATGAAGCCGCCGCGCGGCCGGGGGAACTGATCGTTCGATCGTCGTCCACCGCTGTGCGGCCGGCGAAACGGCACGCATCGGTCGATCCGATTGCCGCGGGGCGCGTCTCGCGCAGCACGAAGGCGATCAGCGCCAGCGAGATCAGCTGCAGCGCTGCGCACAGCCAGCCGACCGCCGCGTAGCCGAACGCGGCCGCGACCCAGCCGCCCAGCGGCGGTCCGATCGCCAGGGCGACGCCGAACGCGGCCCCGAGCAGCCCCATCGCGGCGGCGCGGCGCTCGCGCGTGCTGCTGTCGGCCACCACCGACTGCGCCAGTCCGGCCTGCGCGCTGAAGACGCCGATCACCGCCCGCGACGCGGCCAGCAGCAGCAGGTCGCCCGAGAGCGCCCACAGCACGGAGCCGCCCAGTGTGCCGACCGTGTTGATCGCCAGGATCGGGCGTCGGCCGACGCGGTCGGAAAGGCGACCGAAGACGGGGTTCGTGAGGATCTTCGGGGCGCTGACGAGTGCGAACAGCACGCCGAGAAACAGCGGCGAGCCGCCCAGCCGGGCGTTGAAGAAGGCCAGCACCGGCAGCGTGAGGGTGAAGGTCAGCGCTTCGCAGAGGACGATCAGCGCGGCGACCAGCGGCGGCGGCATGGGCGGAATATAGCGGCGCAGCGAAGCCGCCGGGGTCCACGGGTTGCGCTTCGCCCGGCATTCGCCGGGCAAAGCTCCACCCGTGGCTACAACCCGACGCCCCTGCGGGGCGTTAAATTCACCCCACGCGACGACTCATCTCACTCGCGCGATGCTCCGTCCGCGCTGCGCAGGTTTTGATCCCGCTGGCGCGATGATCGATCCACCCGGCGCGATCACTGATTCACCCCGCGCGATCACTGATTCACCCCGCGCGGTCACTGATTCACCCCGCGCGATTCTCGGTCCATGCCGTGCGGGAAGGCTCAATGGCGGGATTCGGTGGCGCGGCGGGTATACTCAGTTCGATGTCCGCCGCGTCGCGATCCGTCCCGCGCCGTCGGTGACCCGTGCCGCGCGGAGAACGATCCGTCCCGCGCCGTCGGTGACCCGTGCCGCGCGGATCGCCGACTCGCCGCTGGCCGCTGCGCAGCCCGAGTTCGACGCGGCCGAGGCGCTCTTTCGCGAGGTGCTCGCGGCCCGGCGGCGCGTGCTGCCGGGCGATCATCCCGACCGGGCCGTCAGTCTCAACAACCTCGCCGTGGTTCTGCTGGACCGGCGGGAGTTCCTCGAAGCGTCTGACCTGCTGCGCGAGGCGATCGCGTTGCAGCGACGAGTGTTGCCGCCCGGCCATCCGAACCTCGCGGGCAGCCTGGTCAATCTCGGCGCAGCGCTCGTCGAGCTGCGCGACTATGAGCAGGCGGAACAGGTGCTGCGCGAGGGCGTCGAGATTCGCGAGCAGCAACTGGCGTCCGCCCACCCGTCGACCGGTGTCGCGCGGCTGCTGCTGGGTCTGTCGATGCAGGGACAGGGGCGATTCGACGAGGGCACAGCGCTGGTCGAGGAGGGGAGCCGGGTCGTTCTCGCCAGTGGAGCACCGCGTCAGAAGCGCACGGCCCTGGATCGCATCGTGCGTGCCTACGAATCCTGGAACCGGGACGAGGCGGCCGTCGTGTATCGCACCCAGCTCGCCGAACTGCAGGCCGCCGACACGCCGCCGTAGGGGGCAGGGGAGGTGCGTCCGTCACCGGTGGCCGGGATCGGCGAAGCGCGGCAAGAATGCGGTGTCATCGCACCCGCGCGCTGCTGCGCTCACGCCGTTTCGATCTCCATCCCCAGCGCTCGAGCGTATCCCCAGAATTCCGGAAAGCTCTTCGACACGCAGCCCGGATCCTCGATCTCGACGTCCGTCCCGCAACCCGCCAGCGCAAAGCTCATCGCCATCCGGTGATCGCGATACGTCCGAATCCGCGCCGGCGTCAGATGTTTCGGCGGCTCCACGCGCAGCCCATCCGCTCGTACCACAACCCGTGCCCCCAGCCGACCCAATTCTTCGGCCAGCGCCGCGATTCGATCGCTCTCCTTTACCCGCAGGTTGCCAACGTTGCGAATCTCCGTCGGGCCGTCGGCGAACAGCGCAACCACCGCCAGCGTCGGAGCCGCGTCGGGCATGTCGTTGAGATCCACATCGATTCCCCGCAAGCGGTCGTTCTCCGGCGCGCTGACCTCGATGCCGCTCGCGTCCGCGGAGACCGTGCAACCCATTCGTCCCAGCAGCTCCGCAAAACGCACGTCACCTTGCAGGCTGGCGGAAGTCAGCCCTTCGACGCCGACGCCGCCGCCGCTCACGGCCGCCATCGCCCAGAGATACGTAGCGCCGCTCGCATCCGGCTCCACCGCGTACGTATCAGCAAGGTAACGCTGCGACGCGGCCACCACGAATCGCGCGCGAGCCTCATCCGCCAGCACCTCTACCCCCGCGCTGCGCATCGTGCCGATCGTCATGTCCAGGTAGGGCCGGCTTGGCGGCGCGCCGTGAATCCGTAAGAACGCATCGCTTGCCGCGTACGGCGCGACCATCAGCAATGCGCTGATGAACTGGCTTGATACCGGCCGATCAAACTCGACCAGTCCACCCGCCAGTCCTTCCGCGGCCACCGCGAGTGGGACGAACCCCTCGGCGGACTCGTACACGACCTGTGCGCCCATGGCGCGCAGTCCGTCGACCAGCGCCCCGATCGGACGCTCGCGCATCCGCGCGCTGCCGTCCAGGCGTCGCGACCCATGTCCCAGGCACGCCAGCGCCGTCAGAAATCGCATCGCGGTTCCGGCGTCGCCGGCATCCAGCTCGCAGTCCTGTTGCGGGGGAAATCCGCCACAGCCCACCACGCTGACGCCGCGCGACGCTGCATTCAGTCGGGCATCAATTCCCAATGAGCGCAGGCCGAGGATCATCCGTTCGGTGTCATCGCAGAGCGCTGCACCGCTCAGTCTGCTCTCGCCATCGGAAAGCGCCGTACAGACGAGCAGCCGGTTGGTGTGACTCTTGGAACCCGGCGGCCGCACCAAACCGCGCAGCGGAGTCCGGGCGCGCACCCGAATATGCTGCGCACTTGGCGGGGTTGCCAAGGATGCGAGCGATTCAGGCTGAATCGTCCTTTGGCTCATGCTGCAGCGGCATCCATCGCCGGAGCGACCAATCGCGGTAGGATCCCACAGCGTGTTACCAGCGCCGACACGCGCTTTGCAAACTCAGTACTTGCGCAGCTCATGCCGTCATCCCCGTCACGCGGGTCGGATCAGCGGCCATCACACAGAGACGCTCATACGCCATGATCATCGCCTGCGTCCCCAGATCGCCCCCGCCCGCCGCCGACTCGACGGCACGGAATAATTGTTGTGCGAGCGCCGTCGCGGGCATTGGCACGCCCGATGCCTGGCCCGCTTCCTGGACGATTCGGAGGTCCTTCTGCTGAAGCTTCACCATGAATCCCGGCGCCATGTCGCCGGCCGACATCCGCGGCCCATAGTTCGCCAGCGCCCACGAACCGCCAGCGCCCGCGCTCAGCACGTCGATCACAACTCCCGGTGAAATCCCCGCCGAGCGCGCCAACAGCAGCGCCTCGCAGACGCCCATCAGGTTCACGGCGCACAGCACCTGGTTGCAGGCCTTGAGCGCCTGACCCGCACCGCTCGGTCCAACGTGCACGATCCGTCGTCCGAGCATCTCCAACAGCGGCCGAACGCGCTCAAGCGCTTCGGCGCCGCCGCCGACCATGATCGTCAGCGTCGCGTTTCTTGCGCCGATGTCGCCGCCCGTGACGGGCGCGTCCAGCATGGCGACGCCCCGGGCTGCCAGTCGCGTCGAGAACTCACGCGCACCCGCGGGGCTGATGGTGCTCAGGTCCACTACCACCGAACCGCGTTTCAGCGCCAATGCCGCGCCATCCTGTCCGAACAGCACCTGCTCCACGTCCGGCGTATCCGTCACCATCAGGAACAGCACATCCACCGCGGCGGCCGCGCCGGCGGGCGAGTCCGCCCACGTCGCCCCCTGCGCTAGCAGCGGCCCGGCTTTCGTGCGCGTGCGCGAGTGCACGATCACCCGGCAGCCGCCGCGCAGCAGGTGCCCGACGAGCGGGGCGCCCATAATGCCGGTTCCGATGAACCCGACGCTTGTCTCAGGCACGCGGCCTCTCCTCGATCAGCTCAGGTCGTGAACCGAGCAGCCATTCCCCCGCGTGAGTGTACCCGAGCAACACGGGCGGCCGCCTCGCGATCGCTTCATGCGGCCGCCGCATAATCCCGAACCGACCCAATCGGCGTATCCTCATGATGTCGTCCATCGACGCCGATTGTCGTCCCGGAGCGAACGATGTCACCATCTGACGCGGATTCTCGTCTATCGCCGCACCCTGCGCAAGCTATCCAACGCGTGGTCCTCGCCGGCGCATCCGGCCTGATCGGCCGGGCGCTGGCGGATGCGCTACGTCGCTCCGGAGTCGAGGTTCTCAAGCTCGTTCGCCGGCCGGCCGAAACGCCGGACGAAGTTGCGTGGCAGCCGGAGACCGGCCAGATTCATGCCGAGCGAATAGACGGTGCAGCCGCGATTGTGCATCTCGGCGGCGAGAGTATCGCCTCAGGCCGATGGACGCCGAAGCGCAAGCGCCAACTGATCGACAGCCGCATCCGTACCACTGAGTTGCTGAGCGAGACCATCCGGCGCGCGGCCCATCCGCCGCGGACTTTCGTTTGCGCGTCGGCGATCGGCTTCTACGGCGATCGCGGCGCCGAGTTGCTGGATGAGCGCAGCCCGGCAGGGAACGGGTTCCTGCCGGAACTGTGCACGGCCTGGGAGTCGGCTGCACAGCGCGCCGCACCAGCGACCCGCGTTGTGTCCGCCCGCATCGGGATCGTGCTCTCGCGAGAAGGCGGCGCCCTGCGCAACATGCTGACGCCGTTCCGGCTGGGCGTGGCCGGTCGGCTCGGTCACGGCACGCAGTTCATGAGCTGGATCGTGCTATCCGACGTGGTGCGTGCCGTGCTTCACATCCTGGATCGACCCGACATCCGCGGCGCGGTAAATCTCACCGGGCCCGAACCCGTACCTAACGCCGAGTTCACCCGGACGCTGGCCCGGCTGTTGAGGCGCCCGGCGATCCTCCCGGCGCCGGCGTTTGCGCTGCGGATGGTGCTCGGCGAACTGGCCGACGCATTGCTGCTGGCCAGCACGCGCGTGTTGCCCACGGTGTTGTTGCAGAGCGGGTTTTGCTTCGGGGCCTCCACGGTCGAGGCTGGTTTGAGGGAAGCGCTCGCGTTCCCTTGATTCACCGCGCAAAGGCTGCGCCCCCGCGCTGCTGTCCGGCAGGCGACCGCGTCATGCGCTTCTCCGCGCGCCGTCGGCGCGTCACCCCTCGGCCTTACCGATAGGTAACAGGCATGGGCTGGATCGCGAAAAGCGCGGGGCTGCGGAGATTGCGCGCCGCATGGACATGGCGGCGGTGCGTCGGCGAATCCGGCTGCGCCGCGGCCTTTCGGCTCGCGCTGGTGTGCATCCTGGCCGCACAGGTCACCGAACCCGCGCAGGCACAACTCGGCCGGAACACGGCCGACCAGATCCTGGCCGCTGCCGCGGAGGCGCCGCGCGCCACGCAGCTCAAGCTGTTCGATTTCGACGAGCGCTCGCAGGGCAACTACGAAGACACGCCCATGCGTTGGACACAACTCGGCGGCCTGGGACTTCCCGGGCACTGCCGCGGCCGCTTTGACGACGAGGTCGGGCACTCCGCGCCACCGTCATTCCGCCTGGACGTTCACGGCGTCGGCGCCAACATTGCCTATGAATACGCCCATCATGACTTGATCATCGAGCCGCAAGCGGATTACCTGATCTCCGGTTTCGTGCGTTGCCGCGGGCTTTTTCACGCCCGCGCCTTGGTCGCGGCCTATGTCGTCGATCGTTTCGGCGAGCGACTTTCGGACAGTGAGCGCGTCAGCGAGCTGGTCGCCGACACGGAGACCCCGGACGAGTGGCAGCGCGTCGAGATCCCGATCTCGGCTGACTCCCGCGGCGCGTTCGCCATTCGCATTCAGCTCTGGGTGCTCCAATCCGCCGGATGGAAGCGCTTCGATCGCCACTCTCCCGACGCCATCCGCCGTGAGGATGTTCAGGCTACCGCGTGGTTTGACGATCTGCGCGTGATCCGCGTGCCGCGCGCCCGCCTGATGCCGCCCGATCCTTCCGCCATGGTCGCTGCTCACACCGCGGCACGCTTGCGGTTCGAGGTGAACGGCGTCGGAGAACGCTCCTTCGAAGCGCGCTTCACGGTTCTCGATCCCGACGGCCGCGAGCGCACCCGGCATGGGGTGATCATTGCCGGAAATGATCAAAAGCCCGTCTCGGTGCCGTTTCCGGCCCAGCCGCCAGGACGCTATCGCGCCGTCGCGGAGGTCTTTGTCGGAGAGGAGCGCGTCCTGCGCCGCGAGATCGTCATCGCCGTGATTCCGGAGCTGCCGCGCCGCAATACGCTGGGCGCGGCCATCAGCGCCGACCTGGGCTTGTGGCAGGCGGGCGATCTCGGCGGCTTGTCGCAATTGCTGACCGAGCTTTCGCTTCGCGAGGTAAAGGTCCACTTGCCGCTGATTGAGAACGTCGACGCGCTGGAGAGCGTTCGGCAGATTCGGGCGTGGGGACGCCTGCTTCGCACACTGGCGGAGCTGCGCATCGACACGGTTGGCGTGCTGCGCCCACCGCTGCGGCTGGACGCTCCCGCGACGCTGCACGAGTACATCCGCCGCGAACCGCGCTGGCGTGACGCGCTGTCCCCGTTGCTGGCCCAGATCGGCGGACAAGTGCACCGCTGGCAGCTCGGCGTCGAGGCCGACGAGGTGCTGACCACCGCCTGGGAGCCCGCACGCGTCGCCGCCATTCGCGACCAGTTGCGGCGCTATGTGGCCGTGCCGGATCTCCTCGTGCCCGCGTCCGCGCTTGATCCCCCCGTGGAGGGCCTCGGTGCGATCCGCTCCGCGCTGGTGCCGGACGCCGTGCCCAGCCCCGCGTTGGCGCGGCAGCTCGAGTTCCTGCTCGCGCCGGCTTCACAGCGCGACTGGCTGCGGGTGAGCCCGCCGGCCGACCGCGGCCTTCGCCGCCTGGATCGCATCGCCGAGTACGCCCGCCGCCTCACCATCGCCCGTGCCACCGACGCCGCGCGCGTCTGCATTCCAGCGCCGTTCTCGTATGAGTCTTCCGGCGGCGCCCCGGCCTGGACCCCGGCCGAGGAGTTTGTGCCGTTGCGCACGCTTATGCATTTTCTCAACAGCGGGCGCCCGGCCGGCGTCATGCGCCTCGGCGACGGCATCGCCGTTCTCTTTGCCGGTAGCGATGAGGACACCACCGGGTTCGGCGTCGCCTGGGGCCGGCACGGGGCCGTGGCCGTGGAGGCGTACCTCGGCGGCCAAGTGCGGCAACTGGACTTGTGGGGGAGCGTCCGCTCAATCCCACAAGCGGACGGCCTCGCCCGTGTTGAGCTGGGTCCGATGCCCGTCATCCTCGACGGGGTTGACGTTCCGCTGGCGTTGTTGCAATCGAGCTTTGCGCTCTCGCCCAACTACGTGGAATCGCACGAACGCCATACCCAGCCGACGCTGAGCTTCACGAATCACTTCGAGGAGCGCGTCGATGGCGTGCTCACCGTCCGCGGGCCTTCGGATTGGTCCCTCACGCCTCGCAGCGTCGAGTTCAGCCTCGCTCCCGGCGAACCGCTGCAACGGGCGCTCGACCTCGTCATTCCCCCGCGCCAGCCGGCCGTCACCCAGCCGCTGGATGTGACCATCGAGCTGCGCGAGCCGCGTTCCGTGACATTGCGCTTCGCCCCCGAGCTGACGATCGGACTGCGCGACATCATCGTCGAACTTCACACCAGTTGGGACGGCGACACGCTGGTGCTCGATCAGTCCCTGCGAAACGCCTCCGCGGCGCCGGTCAGCTTCGGCGCATTTTGCGACGTTCCACGCCGCGCCCGCCAGGAATCGCAATTTCTGGACGTTCCGCCGGGCGAGACGCGCGTCCGGCGCTACACGTTCTCCGACGCCCGCGCCATCCGCGGCCAGCGCATCCGCGCTGGCGTGCACGAGATTCGCGGAGATCGCGGGCTGGAGCAGCTTGTCGATGTGCCCGAGTGAGGTGACAATCCGTCGTGTGGCTTCGCGGAAGTAGCGCCTCAAGATAATCGGGAATTCGAATGGTCAGCCTGCCGATCCGCGATGACGACAAACAGGACTCCTCGCGCAGCGGCGGCAGCGCCGGCGGAGGCTGCGGCACCTCCTGCGGCGCGGGCCTCGAGAAGGTCTACCCCACGACGGCCGTGCGCTTCGGCGCAATGAACTGGATCGGCGAGTTCAGCTATCGTCCCGGCACCGTATTTCGCTGCGGCGGCAAGGTCGTCATCCAGACCGACCGCGGCACCGAGATCGGCGAGCAGGTCAGCCTGACTTGCAACGGCTGCAGCAACTCCGTCAGCCGGGAGCAGATCCGCCGTTACATCGACTACAGCGGCCCCGAGTTCTACGAGCTTCGCGCCGGGCGCATCCTGAGAGAAGCAACTCCGCAGGATCTCGCCGACCAGGCGCACCTCAACGCCACCATCCGCGAGGACATTGACCGCGCCGCCATGCTCGCGATGCAGATGAACCTCGACATGAAGATCGTCACTGTCGAGCGGCTCTTCGGCGGCGAGCGTATCGTGTTTTACTTCCGCTCCGAGGAGCGCATCGACTTCCGCATCCTTGTCCGCGACCTCGCCGCCCATTACCGCACGCGCATCGAGATGCGCCAGGTCGGCGCCCGGGACGAGGCCCGGCTGGTGGCGGACTATGAAGTCTGCGGTCGCGAGTGCTGTTGCAAGGCGTTTCTGAAAAAGCTGCGCCCTGTCAACATGCGGATGGCCAAGCTCCAGAAATCCACCCTCGATCCGTCGAAGGTCTCCGGCCGCTGCGGGCGGCTGCGCTGCTGTCTGCGCTATGAACACGAGGCATACGAGTCGCTCAACGCCCGACTGCCGCGCAGCGGCGCGCGGGTTCGCACCGCCGCCGGAGATGCGACCGTTATCGATCGCCAGGTGCTGACGCAGTTGCTGCTGGTTCGCCTCGATGACGACCGGGAGATGGCCATTCCGCTCGAAGATGTGCTCGACGGCCCCGCCGCGCCGCCGCGCACCGTTCGTATCGACGATCTGCCCTCATCACCGCCCCAGCGTTCCACCGGCGGCGATCGGCCCGACCGTCGTCCCGGGCGCCCTGCCCCCGCGGGCGAGAGTCAGCGCCGCGACCGTCCAGCGCGCCCCGAGGGTCGCCGATCCGACGACGCCGGTCGCCCGCCCGTCGCGCCGCCTTCTCCGCCTCCGCCGGGCGAGTCGGGTCGCCCGGACGCCGCCGCCAATGGGCCGCGCGAGTCGCCAGAGCGCCATTCCGATTCCCCGCCGGAGAGTGGCGAACGCAGTCGTCGTTCACGCCGTCGGCGCCGGGGTCGTGGCGGTGGGGCCGGCGGCGCCACAGACGCCGGTTCCGGGCCGCAGGCCGGCCCTGGAGGGGGCCCGCCGGGGGATACCGGCGATCCGCGGACTGGCGCCGACGGGCCTCCAGGCGAGCGGAATCGCGACGCGCCGGGTGGACCACCGGGTGAATCCTGAGAAAAACCGAGAGTGACGTCTCCAACCTCGGATGGGAGTGAACAGGATCGAGTCATGAGCGTGCAGACCGTTGATGAAATCCGCGCCCGGCTGACCGCCGACGGCCGTTATCACCTGGCCGCGTACGACTTCATACACGAGGTACTCGCGCTGGCGGTCGAGCGCGTCCACGGGTCGCGCAAGGAAGGCGAATCGCAGCACGTCACCGGGCAGGATCTGTGCCATGCCATGCGCGACCTGGCGCTGCGCCGCTGGGGATTGATGGCTCGGGCGGTGCTGCGCAGCTGGGGCGTCCGGCGGACGCGCGACCTGGGCGAGATGGTGTATCTGCTGATCTCGATCGGCGTCATGGGCCGTCAGCCCAGCGACCGCATCGAGGACTTTGACGACGTGTTTGATTTCGACGCGCTGGACCGCTATGAGTGCCTCGCTGGCGGCGCGGAGCACGAGCATTAACCCGATCGATCACTATCTTCCCCCGCTCTCCGAGTCGGCGCGCCGCTGGCTTCGCTTCGGGCTGGTGGTGCTCGGAATCCTGGCCGCCTGGTGGTTAATCCAGCGGCTCAATACCGTCCTGACGCCCATCGCCGTTTCGCTGGCGCTGGCGTACATCCTCAACCCATTCGTTTCGCTGCTTGAGGGCCGCGGCGTCAGCCGCATGCGCTCCACGATCTGGATTTTCGCGATTGGGTTCGCCGCGCTGACCGTGCTGGTTGTGCTCGCCGCCACCACCGGCGTGGCCCAGACCGCCCAGTTGCTCTCCAACCTGGACGTCTATCGAGACGCCATCCATCGCTGGTTCCTGTCCACCTTTCCGACGCTGATGGACAAGGCCCCGCAATCCGGCGACGTCGGCCAGTTGCTCAAGGAACACGGCGGCGCGGCTGCCGCGATGGTCGCGTCCTATCTCAGCATGGTGGCCGCAGGCGTATCGCGCTGGATGGTCGCGGCCGTGCTGGTTCCCATGTACACGTTCTTCTTCCTGCTGCACTTCAACGACATGATCCGCGCCGTCCGCGACCATCTTCCGGATCGCTACCGCGAGACGATCGTCCGGCTGGTCAGCGTCACCGACCAGTCCATGGCCGATTTCTATCGCGGCCGCCTGCTGATCTCGCTGGCCGTCGGCGCGCTCACCGCCATCGGCTGGCTCATCGTTGGTGTGCCCTACAGCGTGCCGCTCGGCCTTGCGGCCGGCGTGTTGAACCTCGTGCCGGTCATGGCGATTCTGGCGTTGCCGCCGGCGCTGATCGCGACGTACTTCTCTGCCGCCGCCGCCGGAGAATCATGGCTATGGCCGGTGATTCTGGTGCTGGTCGTCTACTTCGTGGTGCAGGCCATCGACAACTTCATCCTCTCTCCCTACATCACCGGCCAGACCAGCGGCCTGCACCCGATCACCACCGTTGTCGCGCTGCTGGTGGGCGCAGAACTGGCCGGCATTCTAGGAATGCTCGTCGCCATCCCGATCACATGCACCCTGCGCTATGTCTTCGTGCAGCATATCCTGCCCGAGATTCGCCGATTGGCTGCTCCTCGGGCCGTCGTCGCGGCTGTTCCAAGCCCGGAGAATCCGATCCCGTGACCTCTCCCGCCCCCAAACCGGTCGATGCAAATCCGCCGATGAGACCCTTCGGATCGGGACCGCGCTCCGCCGGCCCGCTGATCTTCTGGACGGTCGCGTACATCGTCTGGTTCGGCGCGCTGCTGTACCTGGCGCTCGGTCCATCCGGACCCCGATGACGCCGGCCCCGGCTCTGCAATCGCTGGACGATTATCGACCGTGCGAGCTGGACCCGCGTCTCTTCGCGGAAAACCTCGCCGCGCTCCGGATCCACGCGCCTGACCTGGCGCAGCGACTGGCGCGCGTCGAACTTCCGCCCGCGTGGCGCCCCGCCCGCGCTCTCGACGGCTGGCCGCTGTTCCGCACCGAGCGGTCCGGCGAGCCGCCGCAGTACTTCGGCGGCAGCGCAGCCCCGTCCACGCGCGCCGCGGCCGTGCTGTCGATCGTCCCCGAATCGGATCGCAACGTGGCGCTGCCGGCAATGCTGGCCGGTGCGGAACTTTCCCTCTTGCTTCGTCGATTGCCGCCCCACGCCGCGGTTTTTGTGTTTGAGATTGATCCGCTGGCGCTGGCGGCCGTCCTTCGAACGCAGGACTTGCGCGTCCCGCTGCAAGCGCGCCGCGTGATTCTCACGTTGCCGGAAGAACCCGATCGGATGCTGGACGCGCTGCTGATACGGGAGGAGGGGCTGCTCCCGCCAGCCACGCTGCTGCGGCTGCCCGGCGTGCCGGAGGAGCGCATCGCCGAGCTTCAGGCCCTCTGCGAGCGCCTGAGTCAGCGCTGCACGAAACGACGATCGACTGCCGTCCTCGATCCGCCGGCGGCTGCCGAGCCGCCCACCGACCTGGCCGTTCTTTCGCTGTCAGCGTCCGCGACAGCGGGGCGGGCCGCCGTCGAACTGGCCGAAGCGGGCCGCGAACTCGGCCTGACCGTTCTGCATCGGGCCTTGTGCGCCCCCATTGACGCATTTCCACTGCCGCATGTTCGTGCGTTGATCGGGCGTCGCCCGGTCCTCGTGATCTCCTGTGAGAGCGCGCCGCCGCACCTCCCGAGCACTGCCGCGCCGCCGGACTACTGCGTGCCGAGCGAAGCAGGTCAATTTCCGGAACCCACTCGGGACGATCGCGCCGCAGCGTCCCGCGGCGCATCGCGCGGGCGTCCCGTCGAGTCGCCAGGCCGCTCGTCCGAACACGGTGCGCAACCTTCGCCCTCATGCGCCCCCGGCGCTCGATTTGAGTTGCGCTGCCATCCGCCGTCACAGACGCTCGCATCCGCGGCGCCAATGGATGCAGACACGGAAGTCCTCGCGGCCAGCCCATTCGTCGAGCGCGCCTGGCGCGCTGCGGGGCGTCACGTCCGCCCGTTCTACTGGGCCGTTCGCGCTGCCGACCTGGCGGATCCGCCGGCGGATCGCCGTCGCGGCGCATCTTGCGTGCTCTTAGTCGGAGATGTGCCGGACGACAGCGAAGCCGCCGCCGGCGTGATCCACCCGACGCACCGCATCCTTTGGCGCGAGCTGCAGCGCCGCGTACGCGAATCCGTATTCCAGCAACGCCGCCCCGAGCCGGTCGGGCTGCTCGATTCCGTCGAGCGCGCTACCGGCATGCGCATCAGCGATGAACCGACCCGTGCCGCGCTGATTCGAGCGATCGCCGACCGCATTGTGCCCGTCGCAATCGCGCACCGGCTGATCGATCTCTGCGTCGATGCCGCCATCCCATGCGTCGGCTTAGGCCCGGGTTGGCAGCGCGTCGGCGTAGCCGCGCTGCGCGCCGACCCCCCGCAGCGGGTCGCGGCGTTCGCGGCGCTCGCCATCGGCGCCCCGGACCCACTCACTCCGGACCTGCTGCGAGTGGCCGCCTGGGGGATTCCGGTCGGCATGCCGTGGAGCGGTGAGCGATCCATCGCGGAGTTCGGAGGCGTGCTCTGTCCTGCCGCCCACTTTCACCCATTGGCGTCAACAGGTGCGGCTAACGAGTTTTTGCGCGGTGCTCGAGCCGGACGCGAATGTCCCATCGCGCGCGCCGCGCGGGAGCACCTGAAGCAGCATACATGGTCACACCGATTGCGCACGTTGCACCAGCCGCAGCCTTGAGGTGGAACACGACCGAGGCAGTCCGAATCCCGGCTTAGGGCCGGGTCAAACTCAGCCCGCGGCCGGTCAACAGCGACACCGCGTCGCGCAGCCCGATCGAATAGCTCACCCCTTCCGCATCCGCCTTGGACGGCCCCCAGGTATTGATCCCGATGACCTCTCCGCGATCATCGAACAGCGGCCCGCCCGAGTTTCCCGAGTTGATCGGCGCGCTGGACTGGATCGACACGCCGCCGTGCTGATCATCCCGCTTGATATTTGACAGCACTCCCGACGCCACGTCCGGCGCGCCCGTCCGCGCATCGGCTGACCGTTTCAACGGCAGGTCGCCCACGCTCGGATACCCCAGGATGTGGACCGTCCGCCCGCCCAGCACCGCGCCGTCCGCCTCCGTCAGCACCCGAAGCGGTGCGGGCAGGGGGGGACTCCCTGGTGTCCGAAATCGAAACAGCACCACGTCCTGGGCCGGCAGCTCATCCAGCACGTCCGCGCGCACGAACTCGCCGGCCACCACAATCTGGCGCCAATCAGCGTCGTTTGCATCAAACTCGCACGATTCGGCGACTTCCGCGAGATAGGCGCGATACGCGTCGTCAATCTCACCGAGCTTCGTACGATCGCTTCCGGCGGCGGCGCGCATGCCCTCGAACTCCGCGAGCTTCGCTGCGAACGCCGGCCAGTCCAGCGGCCAACGTTCCAGCAGGCGCTGTGCAAGCTGCCGCACTCGGATCGCCGATCCACCAGTCTCCGGCCGTACCGGCCCGCCGAACACATGGTGATTGGTCAGGGCGTACGTCCATTCTCCAGCCACCGCGACCACAAAAGCGCTCCCGTGCTCGACCCAGTATCGCGCGAAGTCGTCCTGTCCTACGTCCGGGTGTATGCAGCGAAACCGTACCGTCACGGCCGCACGAAACACGCTGCTGCGGAAGCGCTCGCGAATCTCGGCGGCGCTCACGCCCGCATTGCCGCCCGATCCGCGCAGCCACAGCAGTCCCGCGGCACACAGAATCGCCACGCCCGCGAGGGCTGCGGGCACCCATCGCACCGCGCGGCGCGACTCCCGGCGCACCGACTCGCGAAGTTCGGCCGTGTGAAACTCCGCCCGACGCAGCGGTGTCAGCGTGCCCGCGTCGCCGGCCTCGAAACGGGTTGTCGCCTGCACGGCCGCGTCGAGGATCGAAATGCGAAACTCCGGCCCGCTCGCTCCGAGGCGATACACGACGCCGTCGCGCACGGCGCACTCGGCCGGTTGAACCGTGCCCGCCGCGAACAAGCCGCGCTCGTGCAGCGACTCGATCCGCCACTGTTCGCCGTTCCAGAACAGGCGCGCGTGGCGACGCCCGGCCATCGCGTCTTCGGTCGGGTGCAGGCGCACGTCCGCGTCGGGGTCGCGCCCGATCAGCACTTGCTCCCGGTCGCGGAACTCCTTCATCAGTCCGGCCATTCCGCCGGACAGCACCTTGACCGTGATGGCGGGAACGGCGGACATGGTGAACTCGCGAATCTGGCGCTGGGCCGTCCCGTCGGACGCGCGTGGCGCATCGCTGAAACGCACGGCTGCCGGGCGTTCACGCGGATTATGCGGAACGGCGCGACGACAGCGGGTCCGTTCGGAACGCCGCGCGGGATCCGAGGCGGACATCGCTCTGGAAAGCGTCAGACTTGCAGCGAGGCCAGGCCGGTCGGCACGTCGTCGTGATACTCGAAGATCTTGTCCAGTCCGGTGACGAGAAATACGCCCCAGACGTGCGGCGTCACGCCGCATAGCGCCAATTTGCGCTGATTGGCGCCGACCACCAGCCGGCGCAGGCGCAGCAGGCGCGCGATGTTTGAGGAGTTGAGATAGCTGACGTTGGAGAAGTCCAACAGCACGCTCAGGCGCGGGTTGTTGGTGCATTGCTCCAGCAGCACCCCGAGATCCTCGGTGTATTCCGGATCATCGGTCAGCTTTCCGATCAGCACCGAGTCAGACCACGCTTCTACGGGCATGTCCGGAATTCCTCGCAGGCTCTGCCGCGGGAGACACCAGCCGCCTGGCAATCCATGCCGGGGGGCTTGCGTACCCGCACTGCGCCGTGCGCGAACGGTACTCCGCTCCCGTTTCGACGTCAATTCCACCGCCGACTGTCGCCGATCGGACGTGCCCATCGGCCCGGATGCCGACATTCGAGTGCCGATCCGTTGCGACGGCCGCTTTTGTATCAGCCCGGTTGTTCTCGTATCGTACGGCACCAAGCGCCCGCGTCCCGCACTGAATTAGGAGTGCTCCATGCCGTCCCGACTCCGCCCGATGACGCACGATGATCTTGTGAAGCTTCGTTCCGTCGGCCGACCGGCCCTCTCGCCGGACGGACGGCGGGTCGTCTTTGAATTGAAGCGCGCCGACGCCAAGGCTAACCGCAATTTCACTCAATTGATGATCGTGAGCAACGACGGCACCGGTCTGCGCTCTCTCACCGCCGGAAAGTACAACTACACCCGCCCCGCCTGGTCGCCCGACGGCCGATCGCTGGCCTTCATTTCCGACCGCGAGAAGGGGCAGTGTCTGTTCGTCATGCGCATGGACGGAGGTGAGGCCCTGCGAATCACCGAGCCGGACGGAGTCGTACACGACTTCGCCTGGTCGCCCGACTCGCGCCGCCTCGCGTACACCTGGCAGCCGATGAACGAGCGCGAGAAGCTCGAGCGCGACGGCAAGAACGACGAGGTCGCGCGCCGCCCGCAGTTCAAGCACGTCACCCGCCTGTTTCACAAGCTCGACGGCGCCGGCTGGTGGAACGGCCAGTACACGCACGTCTGGGTCTGCAACGCGGATGGCTCGGCCCGCCGGCAGTTGACCCGCGGCGATCACGACCACAGCGAGCCGCGCTGGTCGCCTGACGGATTGTTGATCTCATTTCTGAGCAATCGCACGCCTAACCCCGACATGAACAGCGAGCACCTCGACGTCTTCGCCGTGCGTCCCACCGGTGGCGGGTTGAGGCAATTGAAGACGGCCAACGGTTCCTGCAGCGGGCACGCCTGGTCGCCCGACGGCCGCTGGATCGCCTACGTCGGCGCCTGCTTCCCGCGCGGCAAAGGCTGGCAGCACCTGGAGCGCATCTGGCTGCTGCCCGCGCGCGGTGGCAAGCCCAAAGAATTGACCCGCGAGATCGACAATCTCTGCCGTCACATGACCCTCGGTGATGTCGTCGGCTCCGGTTTCGAGGTTTGCCCCGTCATCTGGAGCGGCGATTCGGAGCGAGTATTCTTTCTGGTCAGCGAAGCCGGTGCGACGCGGCTCTACAGCCGATCCATCACGCGGCGCGATTTGCGCTGCGAGGCGGGCGGCAATGTCAACATCTACTTTGCCCAGCGTACCCGCGGCGACGGACCGATTGCCGTCTCGCTCGGCACGATCACCGATCCGGGCGACATCTACCTGGTCGAGCCTGGCGCGGCGGCCGAGCAATCCGTCGATGCGGGTCGCCGCGCGTCGCGGCCGCTGCATGAGGGCAATGGGACATTCAGCGCCCACGCCGGGCCGTGCCGCCTTACCCGTGTGAATGAAGACGCGCTGCGCGGCGTGTTCGTGCAGGAGCCGCGCGAGATACGGGTACGTTCCGGCGAGGCACAGGTGCAGGCGTGGATCATGACGCCGCCGGGGTTCGACCCCAAGCGCAAGTACCCGGCCATTCTGCAGATTCACGGTGGCCCGCACGCACAGTACGGCTACTCATTCTTCCACGAATTCCAGTGGCTGGCCGGACTGGGATACGTGGTGTGTTTCTCGAATCCGCGGGGCAGTTCCGGGTTTGGCCTGCGATACATGAACTGCATCCACGCCGACTGGGGCAACATCGACTATCGCGACGTGATGCGCGTGGCCGACTGGCTCTTCGACCGACCGTTTGTCGATCGTACGCGCGTCGGCGTCACCGGTGGTTCCTACGGCGGCTACATGACCAACTGGCTGGTCACGCACACGCAGCGCTTCGCCGCGGCAGTCACGCAGCGCTGCGTGTCAAACCTGGAGTCGATGTTCGGTACATCGGACTACGGGTTCGACCTCGGTACGGAATTCGGCGGACTGCCGTGGGAGAGCCGCGAACTCTATCGCCGCCAAAGCCCGCTGACGTTCGTGGCGAACTGCCGCACGCCGCTGCTGATCGAGCACCAGGAACAGGATCATCGCTGCCCGCCGGAGCAGGGCGAGCAGATGTTCGCCTCTCTCAAGGTGTTGGGGCGCGAAGTGGAGATGATCCGCTTCGAGGGTGAGTCGCACGGGATGGTCCGAGGCGGTCGGCCGCAGAATCGACTGGAGCGCCTGCGACGGATCGAGGCGTGGTTTGCAAAATATATGCCGCAGCGCGCGCCAGCGCGGCGTCGTGCGGCCCGTTAGCGCGAATCGAGGCACAGACATGAGCGCAACACCCCCGCGCCCCGCCCGGCTGACGGAGACTGTCGAGCCGATCGGCAAGCGCGTCCTGATCCGCAAGGATGAGGACAAGAAGAAGACCAAGGGCGGCATCGAGCTGCCCAACAACATCGAGATTCCCACCATCACCGGCCGCGTGGTCGCCGTTTCGGCGCAGGTCGAGCGTGACGCCGACTATCCGATCCAGCAGTACGACCGCGTGCTGTTCAACCCCAAGCAGGCCATTCCTGTGGATTTCGAGGGCGACAACCGGCTGTTCGTCGTGCCGGTGGAGGATGTCGTCGCTGTGTTTCGGAGAGCGGAGACGTGACGGTACGTTGACAGGTGTTCGCACTGTTCCGTGTCACACTCCACCTGCTGCCGTGCAGGTAGTGTGCCGCACCGGAGCAGCAGCATCTACCGCGCGAGATGACACGCCACCTGCGTTGCGCCGATCGCTCGGAGGCTTGGTCTGTCGACGCGGCAACGCGCTTCGGCGATGGGGCAGCGCGGGTGAAAAGCGCACCCCGATGGCGGGTTCAGCGGGCTGGGCGGGTCGCCCGCCAGCAGCGGCAGGGGGGTCGGGTCACGCGACCCGCCCGGCGCACCGGACCCGCCCTGATCGACAGTCGTCGCTGCCCCCGCCGCGCGGATTCGCGGCGCCGCCGCCAGCAGCGCCTGCGTGTACGGGTGGCGCGGTGTTCCGAACAGTTCCGCGGCCGGCGCGACCTCCACGAACCGCCCCAGGTACATCACCGCCACGTCGTCGCACAGCCGCCGCACGACTCCGAGGTTGTGCGCGATGAACAGGTACGCCAGCCCCAGCTCGCGCTGCAGCTCCGCCAGCAGGTTCAGAATCTGCGACTGGATCGACACGTCCAGCGCCGACACCGGCTCATCGCACACCAGCAGTTCCGGCCCCAGCGCCAGCGCCCGCGCGATCCCGATGCGCTGCCGCTGCCCCCCGGAAAACTCGTGCGGATAACGGATGAGCGCCTCGGGCGACATCCCCACCCGCTCCAGCAGTGCCGCAGCCAGCGCCCGTCGCGCCGCCGCGCTTGCGCCGACGCGGTGCACGTGCAGCGGCTCCGTCAGCGCGTCACCGATTGACAGACGCGGGTTCAGGCTGCCCAGCGGATCCTGGAAGACCATCTGCATCCGGCGGCGCAACGGCCGAAGGGCGCGCGGGCTGAGCGCCGTGATGTCGGTCCCGTCGTAGCGGACCCTGCCGCCGGTTGGCGGAATCAGGCGCAGAACGGCGCGGCTGAGCGTGGATTTTCCGCAGCCACTCTCACCCACCAGCCCGAGCGTGCGACCACGCGCCAGAGAAAAGGAAACGCCATCCACCGCCGCCAGCACGCGCCGCCTCGCCCCGGTGGGCGGCGCCGGCTGACCCGGTGCGCCCCCGGCAGCACCGCGCGCGGGAAAATGCACGCAAAGATCCGAAACTTCCAGCAGGGCACTGGCTTCGCGCGTGGCAGGGAGTCTGGCTGGTTGGATTGCAGTCACGCCGGCGGATTCTAACAGCCCGTAGAACCAAGTTGCGGCCGCACCGCGTGCCGCCCGCGGTTCGCGACAGCTTCGCCGGTTCGCGACCGTGCGGTCACGCGGCCCAATTCAAACAGTCGGCGCCGACGGTCGGGACGCGGCGCTGCGCGAAGCGACCCGGGCCGATTCAACAGCCGCCGCTCAGCGGATCGTATTTGCAGGGGCAGGCAGATCGTCCTTGATCTTCTGCTGCTTGATGTGTTCTCCGTCACACGTGAACAGCATCATGTCATCGTCGATCAGCGCCTGCACGTGCACCGGCCGCCGCCAGATGGCGTGCAGGTTTCGCAGACACTCATTGGCGAAGCGGATCTCAATGTCCACGCCGAGGTGCTTGTGCGCCAGGTACAGCTCACCGCGGTTGGCGTAATTGCCGTCCACGACATAGATGTACGGCTGTCCGTGGTTGGTCAGCATGAACAGCAGTTGCTTCTTGATGCGATCAAAGTCCCGATCCACCGCGACCATCCGCCCGGTGGCCGGATCCTGACGGTAGTGGTACAGGCGATAGCGGTCGACAAACTCCGGCGTCAGGAACTCGTCGATGAACGTCACGTCGTTGTGGACGCGCCGCACCTCGAAGATTTTCTCGCGGCCGGCGTTGAGCTTGCGATCCCAGGTTCGGCGGGCTTCGATCGAGTCGCACTCGTCGAAATCCTTGCCGAATCGCCCCGTGTTCCAGCGCTGCTCGATGTCGCGGAACAGCTCGACGCCCACCTTGTAGGGGTTCAGCCGCCCCGGTCCCATGGCCAGCGTTCCCGAGTGGTGATCGCAGTAGGTGATCAACTCATCGTCGGTCAGCAGCCGGCGCGTCATCATGTGCGAGTGCCAGTAGGTCGCCCAGCCCTCGTTCATGATCTTGGTCTGGCCCTGCGGCGCGTAGTAGTACGCCTCGTCGCGGATGATCTGCAGGACGTCCGCCTGCCAGTCCTCCAGCGGGGCGTAGCGCAGCAGGAACAGCAGCACGTCGCGCGTCGGCTCCGCCGGGAACGCCCGCCGCTTCTCCGACAGCTCGCGCGTCTCCGCCTCTCGCTGCCGCGCCAGCTCCTCCGGCGGATTGATGAAACGGTCCATGTAGGCCTTGGCCGGGTAGCGCACCACCCGTTCCTCGACCCGCTCGCGCACGCTGGTTCGCGCCTCGCCTCGCGGCGCCGGGGCCTCGGTGCGCTTCATGAAGGGCAGGTACGGGTCGATCAGATTGTCCAGCGACAGGCATACGTCGATGAACCGCTCAACGGTCTCATGCCCCTCGCGCTCGATGTGGCGATGCACGCGGGTTGCGTGATTGGCCATCCCGTCCATCATCTTGCGATTCGTCTTGCTGAACCACACGTTGTTCTTGAAAAAGTCGCAGTGCGCGTAGACGTGCGCCATGACCGTCTTCTGGTCCGCCAGCGCGTTGTCGTTCAGCAGATAGGCGTAGCACGGGTCATTGTTGATGACCATCTCGTAGATCTTGCCCAGCCCGTAGGAGTGCTGCTTGCGCAGCCGCTCATACTCCATTCCAAAGCGCCAATGCGCGTAGCGCTGCGGAAATCCACCGTACGCCGCGATCTGGTTCATCTGGTCGAAGTCGACCATCTCGAAAACCGTCTCGAAGAAGTCGAGTCGGCATTCGCGCGCAATCCCCTCGATGCGACGCCGCCAATGCTCCAGCTCGGCCGGAAACGTCACAATCACGCCCGCGACCTCCAGTCGATGCCCGCGCGCCGGTCCATCCGCATGAAAACCGGCTCTCCGAACGCGGAACGTCGTGAGATTCTATCGGCGTGAACCGCGCCGCCCGGCACGTGGCCGTGCGGCGGCTTCCGGGAAAGGTTGCGGAAGCGCCGCATGGCGGGACGGATCCGGCGGGCGCAATCTCCGCGCGGAGCGCGACCGGCACCCGCGGACCAGCGGCGCCCGGTCATCACGCCGTCATGCCGCCTCGGCGTGCACCGTGATCGTCCCGCCCCAGATGGCCGAGTTCGGGATCGTGACCGTGTTTCCGTCCGAGTTCTTCAGCACGGTCGAGACCAGCGACATCGCCGATACCTTCCCCTTCTGGCCGGCGATGGTCACGGTGTTACTCAAGTCATACGGGCGATAGAGCAGGATCATGATGCCTGCCGCGAAGTTGCTCAGCGTGCCCTGCAGCGCAAAGCCGATCACGAAGCCCGCGGCGCCCATCGCCGCCAGGAACGGCCCGATGTTCACCTCCAGCATCGACAGCGCCACGACGAACCCCACGAACATGACGATCTTGTGCAGGGCATTGATCATGAAATCGCGCAGCAGGTTCGACATCTGCTTCATCGCGCCCAACGCGCGTCGCGCCACGCCTCGCAGCAGGCCGCTGATCACGCGAAACACGACCAGCGTCGCCAGGAACATCAGCACGTTCCGTCCGTAGCGGATGCCTCCCTCAGGCGATTGAAGCCAATGCGACACCCCGGTCCAGGCCGCGCCGGCGTCGGTAAGCTTGACCGTCAGGCCCGACACCGCATCGCGATATGTATCGTAATCGTCCGACTTGCCGCCCTTGGCCCGCAGCGCGGCGAGCACCACGTTGAGGCGGTCGATGATCGCCGTCCGCGCTTCGCGACCCGCAGCCGCCTGCTCCAGCAGCTTGGTCCGCGCTTCCCCCTCCGCCTTGCCGGCCGCAATCTCCGCCGCGCTGATCTCGCGGACTTTCTCCTGCAGGATCTTTTGCCACGCATCCGCCTCGATCACTAGTTCCGCCTTTGTCAGCGGCTTGAGCAGCAGATCCAGGTCATCCGCCGCGACCTTCACATCACCCGTACTGACCGGCGCAGGCGGGTCCGCCGCCACCGCGATTCCGGGAAGCGAAGTTGCGGCGATCAGAAGGGTGCTCACGACGCCAGCGGAAATACGTGCGAACATGGCGGGTCTCGATCGGTTCCAGAAGGGTGCGAAGGGGCGCGGCCGCGTCACGCCGACGCGCCGCAGCCCCGACGGCTCTGGGCGGATTATCCCCGGAGAGCGCCCGCTGTCGAGCCTCTTACTTGCGCTGCGCCGCGTTCGGGGGTACATTCCGCGCGATTCGGCGCACGGGGGCTGCCTCCTCCGGCCAGCGACGAAGTGCGCCAGTCGGCGCCAACGAGACACGAATCTTGGCTTTTCACTTCGATTCCGCGATTGCTGACCCCCGGCGCGCCGCTCCGCGCGTCGCCGTCGCCGTCGGCCTGATCGCGCTGCTGCTCTTCGGCCTCACGGCCGCGCCCGGCGTCTGCTGGCAGGACAGCGGCATGCACCAGTTTCGGGTCCTCAACGGCCTGCTCACGAACCCGCTCGGCCTGGCGCTCTCCCACCCGTTGCACTTCCACTTGTGCAAGCTCGTGACCGCGATCTTACCCGGCGAGCCGGCGTACCTCATGAACCTCGTCTCCGCTCTCTGCGGAGCCGTCGGCGTAGGAGCGCTCTGCGGCCTCGTGCTCACTCTCACCGGCTCGATCCGCGCGGCGGCATTCGCCGCCGCCGTGCTGGCCCTCTCGCACACCTACTGGCAGATGTCGGCCGTCACCGAAACGTATTCGCTCCATGCGGCGCTGATGATCCTCGAATGGTGCGTATTGGCGCGTCTGGCGCGAACCGGTGACGGCGCATGGCTCGTCCTGCTGTTCGCGCTCAACGGCCTGCATGTCGCCAATCACATGCTCGGCACGCTCACGCTCGTGACGTACGTCGGCGCGGCGATCGTGATCGTGCAACGCGTGAGAGTTTCAGCGTTGCACATCCTGGCCGCCGCGATCGCTTGGGGTGTCTGCACGGCGCCCTATTGGATCATCGTGATCGAGTGGTACCAGCGCACCGGCGATCTTGCGGCCACGGTGCATTCGACGTTCTTCGGCGGCGCGGAAGGCGCCCGCGGCTACGCGGCCGAAGTATTGAACGCCCGCATTTCGCTCGGCGGGCTGCTCATGTCGCTCGCATATTGGCTTTATAACTTTCCGAGCGCGGCCATTCTGCTTGCCCTGTTCGGCGTGCGTCACATCCGTGGCGGCCGACGGCCGCTGTTCTGGCGAACAATCGCGGTTCAGTCCGTGTTGATCTTCGCGTTCGTGATGCGCTACTCGATCCATGACCAGGTGACGTTTTTCGTGCCAATCTGCGCCATTACAGCGCTCTGGGCGGGCCTCGGCGCGGAGCGCCTGATGCGCTGGTCGGATGTGCGCGGCCGTGGTCGCGGGGTGAGAAATCTGTTGGTAGCGTCGATCCTCGCCCCGATCGCGGTCTATGCCGCGTTTCCGGAGGCGGCGCGGGCCGCAGGCTGGTTGCAATCGAAGATGCGGCAGCTTCCGTTTCGTGACTCATACGATCATTTTCTGCGCCCCTGGCGGGTGGGCGATGATTCGGCCGAGCGATTCGCAGCCGCCGCGCTGGACGCCGCCGGCCCGGGTGGGTTCGTGCTGGGCAATCTCACCGTCGGCCCGATGACCGCGTATGTCGCCCAACGCCGCGACGCGCCTACCGGCGTGCGGGTGTTCTCCTTTCGCGAAAGCCTGACCATCCGCGAGCCATCACTGACGGATGACGATCTTCGCGAACATCTGGAGGACGGCGGGGTGGTGATCGTGGCGCCGTTCGCGGACCTTGAGCGATACTGGGGCGAGGTGTTTATCGTGGAGCGTAGCGAGCCGTTCTGGCGGTTGCGCGAGCGGTAGTCGCCCAGCGACGCGCGGCCTCGAATCGGTCGGACTCAGCGGTGTCGGAATCGGTAACGCCCGAAAAATTAAACATTTGCCGCCCGTCCGCCCGATTTTGGCTTGACTTATCGGCCGATGCGCGGCAATTATTCAGCATCACGTTGTACTCGTTCGCTCGTTGTGGAGGCTCCGTCTCCGCACGGCGGCTCCCCGGGTGCGGTGTGATCTACGCTGGCGTTGCGTTTGCAGCGCCAGCGTTAAAGCCCTGACGGGTAGGGAGCGCAGCGGCGGAACGGCACACCGTCGCGGCTCCGGTCAGGCCCGATGCGACGGCCCCCTCTCGCGTCGGTGGTCATGGTGCGGCGGCCCCTCGTCGCGCCTTCGGTTTCGTGCAGATTCGCTCCGTGACTCGCGCTCGCAGCGTTCGGCCGTGCCGGTCGGCGCATTGCGTCCGGTTTTCCGCGCTGCGGCTTCGTGCGGCAGTGCGGAAAGCGGTTCGCCGCAGCGCGGCTCCCGGGCCATCGCGCGGGCCGGTTCATCGTTTCGGGCGAGTCGCGCGCCGTTCGGCGCATCGCGACGATTGATGAATCATGGAAGGCGGTTTGCGGGCATGGAAGCTCCGCTGCCGGGAGACGCATTGTCATGACACGGGGCCGCAATCACCTCACTCACGCACACGCTCAGGTTTGGCACGATCGAAGCCGGTCGGCATTCACGTTGGTGGAGCTGCTGGTCGTCATCGCGATCATCCTGCTGCTGATGTCGATCCTGCTGCCGTCCATGTCCGAGGCGCGGGTCCAGGCACAGCGGGTCGTGTGCCTGTCAAACCTCAAGCAGTTCGGCACCATGGCGCACACCGCTGCCGGAGACGACAGCAAGCAGCGCCTTCACCTGGCGCACGAAGCCACGAACGAGGATTCCGACCGCGGCCCGTATTTCTGGATGGGCTCGGGCGATCACTGCTGGGGCGGCGCCGACGGCACCGACCCGGAGTTCGGCGGCCCGAACCTCGGTCTGCCGCCCAAGGGCGCCAAGGGCCGGTTCATGAACCGCTACATGACCGGTGGGCACTCATCCAATCCGCAGGCACAGCGCGACTTCCGCCTGTTCCAGTGCCCGACTGACAAGGGCATGGTGGCCGATGTGTTCAGCGCCGCGCCGCGGTCGAGCGCCTGGTCAGAAAACGTATTCAAGGCCAGCGGCAACAGCTACATGGGCGACTACTACTACGTGAAACTGCACGGGCTGTTTGACGATCCGTCGGATCACTCGCCCTATCGGCGCTGGGGCGCCTATCGTCGCCCGCTGCACCAGTTCTCCGAGCCGTCGAAGAACCTGCTGTTCTGGGAGTCGCGGTTCATCCAGGCGATGGCGAACACCGCGGAGCTGGGCAGCGCGAACATCGGCTTCGACATCGGTTCGCGCCCGCAGACGATCCCCGGCTGGCACGGCGGGCGCAGCTGGTTCAACGCCGTTTTCGCCGATGGGCACGCCGCGGTCATTCAACTTCGCAAGTCGGGCGACATGAACGACCCCCGCGACTACGCCACCCCGGGCAACGCGTATTGGCGCACCTATTGGCGCGGCAAGGGCTGGCAATACGACAACTTCCCGCAGCCGACCGTCAAGAACACCTGGTTCAGCCCGGCGGTGGGGCCGGAGCGCTGGCTGACCGGCATCTGGAATCCCTGATCCCCGCGGCAAGTTCGCGTTCCTGCCGCAGGGTTTGGCCCCGCGGCGCGGTGCGGCCCTGCAACCCTCGGGCGCGCTCCGCGCCGCGATCCTTTTTTACGAGGCACTGCGCCGCGCCGGATCGATGAAGCGCGTTCGTCAAACTCGTATCGCATACGACGCCGCTTACTTTCGCGCCCGTGTCGGATACGATCCACTTCGGCAACCAGACACGACGCGATAGGAGCCGGTGGAATGCATGCTTGGCTGGCGGTGGGGCGGCGGTGGGTCACTTCGTCCTGTTCGTCCATGTGGTTGCCGGTTGCCCTAGTGGCGCTGCTCGGCTGCCTCCAGCCCACGCTGCGCGAACTGCCGGATTGCGAACCGGCGGTCGCGCCGAGTGCGTCGCCTGTGGACCGATCGGGTTCGGCCAGTACAGCTGATCCGCCAGCGGACAATCCGCCACCCTCGACAGAACTGACGTCGCCGTCCGCTCTCCTGTCAACATCATCCCCATTCGACCGCGGCCCCCTTGCTGTTCGTACATTCGAAGTAGCGGCCTGTCGCCAGGGGCCGCCCGTGCCGTTGCGGGTTCACACACCCGAAGCCGCCGGCCAATATGCGGTGGTGCTCTTTCATCACGGGTTCATGACGCGGAACTCGTTCTATGACTCGATCCTGACGCACGTCGCCTCGCACGGGCTGATCGTCATCGCGCCGCAGTCTTACGAACCGGGGCTTGGAGCGCTTTCCGGCAATCCGAACGTCGTGCAGGAAGCGGAGTTCTCGCGCCAGATCGTTTCGTGGACCGAAACCGGGTTGGAAGCGGCAATTCGTGCCGCCATGACCAGTGACGTCCGGTCGGACACGAGCAACGGGAAGGAAGCCGGTGCAATCAAGCCTCTGTCCAATCTGCTCACAATCGGCGGCCACTCCCGCGGCGGGCTGGCCGCGTGGCTGGTGTGCGAAGCGCTGCCCGGGCGCTTCGCGGGCATCGTCGGCGTGGATCCCGTCGGCGGGGCGGGCGGGCGCGTATCCACCCGCGGCACGCAGCCGCAGTCATCATCGGCAGAGTCCATGGCCGGCCCACCCGCGGTGATCCTGGGCGCCGGCTTGGGCGGAAGCTGTGCGCCAACCGGCCGCAACTACGAGCAGTTCTTCGCAGCCACCGCTGGGCCGGCGTGGAAAATCGTCGCGATCGAGCAGGGGCACGGCGACATGCTGGATGAGAGTGCGGCCGTGGCCGCGGGACAGGTGTGCGATACGAGCCGCAATCGCGATCCGATGCGCCGCCTGACGGCCGGGCTGATCGTGCTGACGGCTCGTCGCGGCGCGCTGGCGGACGCGACCACGGACGCGATTCTGGACGGAATCACGGATGCGTCGCCGACGCCGGTCGTGATCGAGCGAAAATAGCCCGCTCAAGCCGCGTTGCGATTGTGCGGGAGAGCCCGGCCCGGTGGAGCGGCAACGCAGCAACCTGACGATGCAGGCCGTATGGGGCTTGCGGTTACTTGTTCTCTTCCACCACCGCTTTCAGCTCCGGCGGCAGGTCACGAAGCGGCTCGCGAATCACCTGCATCGCGCCGTCCGGCCCCTTGCGCAGCACGATGTTGAACTTCGAGAATTCCGCGCTCTTATCGGGGTAGTCGTCGCGGAACTGCGCCCCGCGGCTCTCTCGCCGCTCGAGCGCCGCGCGCGTCACAGCCTCCGAAACGGTGAGCAGGCGGCCCAGGTCAATCGCGGCATGCCAGCCGGCGTTGTATTGCCGATGTCCCTCGACGCGGCAGCGTCGGGCACGCTCCTTCAGGCGGCTGATCTCATCGAGCGCCTGGGCCATTTCGCTCTCCACGCGCACGATCCCAACCAGCGCCTGCATGCGATCCTGCAGGTCATACTGCACCTGGTAGGGGCCTTCCGTGGCGGAGGTGCGCCCGAACGGCTCCAGCGCTGCGTTGATCGCGCTGTCGATCTGGTCCCGCGACGGTGCGGGCGACTTCGTTTCATTCGCGTACTTCGCGGCATACTCGCCGGCACGCTTTCCAAAAACCAGCAGGTCGGAGAGCGAGTTGCCGCCCAGGCGGTTCGCCCCGTGCAGCCCCGCCGCGCATTCGCCCGCGGCAAACAGCCCGGGCACGCGGCTCATCTGCGTGTCGCCATCGACCTTGACTCCGCCCATCACGTAGTGCGTGGTCGGGCCGACCTCCATCGGCTCGGCCGTGATGTCCACGCCGGCGAGCTGCTTGAACTGGTGATACATGCTCGGCAGCTTCTTCTGGATGTAGGCGGCGTCGATGGTGCGCCCTTCGAGCGTCTTGTTGCCCTTGATCCAGCCGATGTCGAGAAACACGCCGCCATGCGGGCTGCCGCGCCCGGCCTTCACCTCGCGGTTGATGCAGCGGGCGACGTGGTCGCGCGTCAGCAGCTCCGGCGGGCGATTGGCCTCCTTGTCGCCCAGCACGTAGCGCCAGCCTTCATCCGCGTCGCGGGCCACCTGGTTTTTGTACAGCTCCGGAATGTCGTCGAACATAAACCGCCGTCCGGCGTTGTTCACCAGCCGCCCGCCCTCGCCGCGCACGCCCTCGGTCACCAGGATTCCGCGAACCGACGGCGGCCATACCATCCCCGTCGGATGGAACTGCACGAACTCCATGTCCAGCAGGTCCGCCCCCGCCTCATAGGCCAGGGCGTGGCCGTCGCCGGTGTATTCCCAGCTGTTGCTGGTGATTTTGAACGCCCGCCCGATTCCGCCGGTCGCCAGCACTACTGCCTTGGCGATGAAGGCGTGGAAGTGGCCCCACTCACGATCGTACGCGAGCGCCCCGGCGATGCGATCGCCATCCTTCAGGAGCGTGATGATCGTGTACTCCATGAAGAAGTCGATGCCCTGGTGGATGCCGTGGTCCTGCAGCGTGCGAATCATCTCCAGGCCGGTGCGGTCGCCGACGTGCGCAAGGCGCGGATAGCGGTGCCCGCCAAAATTCCGCTGCAGGATGCGCCCATCGCGGGTGCGGTCAAACACGGCGCCCCACGCTTCCAGCTCGCGGGCACGCTCCGGCGCTTCCTTCGCATGCAGCTCCGCCATGCGCCAGTTGTTCAGATACTGCCCGCCGCGCATCGTGTCGGCGAAGTGCACGCGCCAGTTATCCCGGTCGTCGACGTTGCCCATCGCGGCCGCCATCCCGCCCTCGGCCATGACGGTGTGCGCCTTGCCGAGCAGGGACTTGGAAAGCACGGCGGTCTTCGCGCCGGCGGCCGAGGACTCGATCGCGGCCCGCAGCCCGGCGCCGCCCGCGCCGACAATCAGGACGTCGTGTTCGTGAGTCTTGAAATCAATGGGCATGAGTTGATCCGTCCCGTGGGGCGCGAGTCAATACACTCAGAATGTCACGTGAAAGTCCGTCCACACGCCGCGCGCCAGCATCCACACGTAAACGTCCGTGAAGCCCACGCTGAACAGGCTGCACCACGCCCACAGCATGTGCCGGTTATTCAGGCACGTTACGCACGAGTACATCTTTGCCGACAGCGGCTTGGCGCTGATGCAGTCGCGCTTCCCGCCGATCAGGTGCCGCAACGAGTGGCAGCCCAGCGTGTAGAGCGCGATCAGCACCACGTTCACCGCCATCAGCACCGTTCCGACGCCGACGCCGATTCGCCAGTTGCCGGTTCGCAGGCCGGTGGCCTGGTCCACTTCATAGAACTTGAACGCCGTCAACACGTCCCAGCTAAGGATCAGGATGAAGATCAGTGCCGCGTACAGGAAGTAGCGATGGATGTTCTGAAGGACCAGCGGCAGCGTGCGTTCACCGAGGTAGCCGGAGCGCGGTTCGCCGACGGAGCAGTTGGCCGGGTCGCCCCAGAAGGCCTTGTAGTACGCACCGCGGTAGTAGTAGCAGGTGAAGCGAAAACCCGCCGGGAAGATCAGGATCAGCGCCGCCGCCGACACGAACCCCGGCAGGAACGGCGGCTTCTCCGAAAGGATTGCGTGCCCGCTCGGAAAGGGGCGCTGGACCGCGTCCGACTTTGCCACGTCGAACAGCAGCGGCGAATAGAATGGCGTCAGGTAGTTTGTCGCCAGGTTGGCCGTGCCGCCGTGCCCGCTGTAATAGTGGTCGTTCTCAAAGACTCGCACATTCGCCCAGACCAGAAACGCCCCGAAGCCCAGGACCGTCAGCAGCGGCCCGATCCACCACGCGTCCGTGCGCATGGTTTGCAGGAAGCCGCGCCGCGGTCGAAGCTTGAGAGGAACGACGCCGTCCGCCATGATGTCCTGCTCCTGCGGAACCGAGGAAACGCGGGATCATAAAGTCCGCCGCGGCGCGACGGCAAGCGACCGCCGCCATCCGCGATTCATGGTCCCGCCGGATCCTTGCGGTCGCGCATGCGTGCGGCGCGCCGTTCGGCGGAATTGAAAGCGATGAAAACTCAATCGCCCTGCGCCGCGTTCACGGCGGCAGGGGAGACGCAACCACGCGTTTCAGCGTGCGAACCAGGAGCCAGTCCATGTCCGCGACCAACGCCCGACCCGACTCAAACTCCACGCGGCGGCAATTGCTGTTGGCCGGCGGCGTCGCCCTCGGCGGCGGCCTGCTGGGTGCGATCGGCTGTTCCGAGGGCCGCTCATCCGGCTCGGCCGAAGATTCGGCTCCGCAGACCGCCAGCGGGCCGCGCCGCCGCGTGCTGCGGTTCGCCCACATGACCGACATTCACGTCCAGCCGGAGCGCCGCGCCCCACAGGGAATGGCCGCCTGCCTCAAGGACGCCATGAGCCTGAAGGACCGCCCCGGCCTGATCGTCACCGGCGGCGACCTCATCATGGACGCTTTCGAAGCCGGGCGGGCACGCTCGCAGGAGCAGTGGGATCTATTTCATTCCGTCCTGCGCGATGAGTCGGGTGTTCCGGCCGTTCACACCATCGGCAACCACGATGTCTGGGGCTGGAAGCGCAGCAAGAGCGGCTGCACCGGATCCGAGCCGGGGTATGGCAAGGCCTGGTACTGCGAGATGATGTCGCTTTCAAAACCCTATCACAGCCACTCGCGCGACGGCTGGCACTTCATCCACCTCGACAGCATCACGCAGCACGGCGAGGGGTATGCCGGCGGTCTCGACGATGAGCAGTTCGAGTGGCTCACGGCCGACCTGAAAACCCACGCCGCACAGCCCACGGTCGTCATCAGCCACATCCCGATCTTCGGCGCCTGCGGGCAGGTGTGGACCAAGGACGAGCAGACCAAGCGCCGCTGGGAGCAGGGCGGCGGTCTGATGCACCTCGACGCGCGCCGCATCATGAAGCTCTTCCTCGAGAACCGGCAGGTGAAGCTCTGCCTCTCGGGTCACCTGCACCTCAACGAACGCGTGGATTTCAACGGCGTCACATACATCTGCGACGGCGCGGTCTGCGGCCGCTGGTGGCGCGGGAAGCACGAGCAGACCGTCGAGGGCTATGGCCTGATCGACCTCTTCAGCGACGGCGGCTTCGAGTACCACTACCGCACGTACGGCTGGCAGGCGGCCGCCGACCCGCAGGGCGCCGCCGCGGCCTGGCCGTTCGACTTGCGCCTGCCAGGGCTGGCGACCGCGTAGCGCAGCGCGGGAGGCCGAGCACGGCGGCCGCGCGGTCGGGCCGGCCGGTGCGTAGAATCCTCCGTCCGCGGCGACGCGGAGCGCGTGCGGCCGGCGGCGGGTAGCGGTGCGGAGTTGGCGGCTCGCTCAGCGGGTGATTTTCGGAGACAGTTCCCGTGGCGGGATTGGCCGCGGGCATGGGAGCGTTCATGGCGGTGGAGAAGGTAGTCATCATCGGTTCCGGCCCGGCCGGATTGACGGCCGCAATCTACGCAGCGCGTGCGAACCTGTCGCCGCTGGTCTTCGAGGGCTACAACGCCGGCGGGCTGGTGCCGGGCGGCCAGCTCATGTTCACCACCGACGTGGAGAATTATCCCGGATTCGAGCACGGCATCCTCGGCCCGAAGCTGATGGCCGCCATGCGGGCGCAGGCCGAGCGCTTCGGCACGCGCTTCATCCGCGAGGACGTCGTCAGCGTTGATCTGTCAAACGGCCCGTTCAAGGTCCGCAGCGACGAAGCCGCGGCCGAGGCGCATGCCGTGATCGTCGCGACCGGCGCGCGGGCCAACTGGCTGAATCTGCCCAGCGAGCAGCGGCTGGCCAAGAGCGGCGGCGGCGTGTCTGCTTGCGCCGTGTGCGACGGCGCGCTGCCGGCCTTCCGCAACCAGGAACTGGTCGTGATCGGCGGCGGCGATTCCGCGGTCGAGGAGGCCAGCTATCTGACCAAGTTCGCATCGAAGGTGCACGTCGTGCATCGTCGCGATCAGCTGCGCGCCAGCAAGATCATGCAGGAGCGATTTCACAAGCTGGTCGAGCACGGCAAGATCAACCCGGTCTGGAACAGCGTCGTCACGGACGTGATCGGCGAGTCCTTCGTCGAGGCGGTGGAGCTGAAGGACGTGAGCAGCGGCCGCACGCGCCGTCTGCCCTGCAAGGGCCTGTTTCTCGCCATCGGCCACACGCCCAACACCGAGCTGTTCAAGGGCCTGCTCGCCACCGACGAGCGTGGGTATCTCGTTCTGCCGCGGCCCGGCAGTTCGTACACCAGCATCGAGGGCGTCTTTGCCGCGGGCGACGTGGCCGACCACGTCTATCGGCAGGCGGTGACCGCCGCCGGCACCGGCTGCATGGCGGCGCTGGACGCCGAGCGCTGGCTGGCCGCCCGCGGAATCGAGTAGCAGTCCACGGGTTCCGTCGCCGCGCGGCGACTCCACCCGGGGCGACAAACGGTCGCCCCGCAGGGGCGAAGACCGACGCCCGTCAGGGCAGTCCACGGGTTCCGTCGCCGCGCGGCGACTCCACCCGTGGCTACAACCGTTCGCCCGCAGGGGCGAAGACCGACGCCCGTCGGGTGGCATGCTCTCGCTGTACGCAGCGTGAGCATGCAGCGGACGCAGAACATACCGGCCAACCCGCCTTGCATGCCTACGCGGAGTACCGCGAAGGCATGGCACCCAACGCCGTTCACCAATCGCCCGATAGTCGGCTCATAAGTCTTTGTGATTCATGGTAGTTATAGCGGGTGTATGGCGCGCCAAATTGAACGGCCTCCGTTAGGCTTTGGTTTCCACACCAAGCAAACGGAGGCCGCGATGGAATGCTCACGGACGAGCACCCGTTCTTCAGCGTACTGCACCCAGCTGCGTTCCGCCATTCGACAGTTTCTCCCGGTCAGCGGTTTGCCGCTGTGCTCGTCGGATCAGCGCGTTCGGTGGAGCGACCGGATGTTGCTGATCGGCCTGTTGCTGATGGTCTGGCATCCGGTCTCCTCTTCCGCGAAGCCTTCGCGGCGATGCGTGAGCAGATCGTCGCGATGTATCCGACGCGGCGGCGGCGGGCAGCGCTCATCTCGAAGGCTTCCTCAAGGCCCGGCGGACGCGTTCGGCGCGGCTGCTGCGGCCACTCGTCGCGACGCTGCGGTCTCATACGCAACGCTCGGCCGCGGGCTGTTGGCGCTGGCGGAACTGGGTGGTGCTCGGCGTGGACGGTCTCGCGGGTGAATTGTCCGCGCACGCGGGCGAACGAGCAGGCGTTCGGCTGCGCCGGCGCAGCGCACGCCGCGCCGCAGCAGCTGCTGGTCACGCTCTATCACGTGGCCAGCAACCTGCCCCTGGGCACGGCGGCGCACGCGCGGCGACGGCAGCGAACGCGACCTGCTGCTGTCGATGCTGCCGGAGTTGCCGGAGCGCACGCTGCTGCTGACCGATGCGGGGCTGGTGGGCTACCGCGTGCTCACGCGCTGCTGCAGAACTGCGGCCATGCGTTCATCGTGCGCGTCGGCCGGAATGTGACGCTGCTGCGCAAGCTCGGCTACCACCTGCGCGCGCGCGGGCGTGGTGTATCTGTGGCCCGACACGCAGCGCCGCACGCCGCCGCTGACGCTGCGACTCGTGCTGTTGCAGGCGGGGCGACAGCATGCGGCGCTGCTGACCAACGTGCTGGACGAGCGGCGGCTCAGCGCTGCGGATGTTGCCGCCCTCTACCGGCAGCGCGCTGGTCGCTGGAAGTGATGCATCGCACGCTGAAGCAGACGCTGGGCAAGCAAAAGCTTCGCGCCCAAACGCCGGAGCTGGCCGCGTGCGAACTCGACTGGTCGATGGCCGGTCTGTGGCTCATCAGCCTGCTGACGCACAACGCCGCCCAGCCGCCGCGATTGATCTCACCCGCCGCGGCATTGCGTGTGATCCGCACCGCCATGCGGCGCGGCCGCCGCCCAACGGGAAAACACTGGCTCCAGCGCCAACCCGCACCGCCGTGCCCGACTTCTACCTCCGCAGACGACCAAAGACCGCCCGCGATTGGCCGCACAAGAAAACCGAACCACCCCCCGGAACCCCCAGAATCCGCACCGCAACCACGGCCGAAATCCGCAAAGCACAGGCATTCAGAAAAGAAAAAGGAGCGGCTTAGTGAACGGCGTTGCATGCCACCCAACGCCGCGAAGTAGGCGGCGTTGCATGCCACCCTGCCGGCGATTTCTGCGCGAATCGGCGCGGTTATCGCATGACAGGGCGCCGCTGCGTGTTGAAATCGAGCGGCTGCGTTCATGCCGCAGCCCGCCGCATGGACGCAACGGCGCGCCGCATGGACGCAATGACGCGCCGCATGGACGCAATGACGCGCCGCATGGACGCAATGACGCGCCGCATGGACGCAATGACGCGCCGCATGGACGCAACGGCGCGCCGCATGGACGCAACGGCGCGCCGCATGGACGCAATGACGCGCCGCATGGACGCAATGACGCGCCGCATGGACGCAATGACGCGCCGCATGGACGCAACGGCGCGCCGCATGGACGCAACGCGCGCGCTGCATGGACGCAATGACGCGCCGCATGGACGCAACGGCGCGCCGCATGGACGCAAAAGCGCAGCGCATGGACGCGGCAGGGCGCGAAAAGTATCTCCTCGCGGGAAAACGCGCCGAAACTGCGCTGCTCGGTGACTCGCCCCCGTTCATCCCGCCCGTACGCTCCGCCCACGCCCATCATTCCGAATGGAGCGCCGACAAGCCCGCCGGCCGCATCGTTCCCAGGCAACTCGTGCGCGACCTCGCGCGCCGGTCAACGGCCCGGCCCGCCGTCGGCATCCACCCGCGGCAGCTCATCGGCCACCTCGCGCGCCAGGTAACCGACCGGCCCGATGCGTTGCGCTGCGCAGTCCGCCGCTGCGCCATGCAGCCACACGCCGCGACAGGCCGCGTCAAATGGCGACATTCCCTGTCCAATCAGTGCGGCGATCAGCCCGGCCAGCACATCCCCCATGCCGCCGGCCGCCATGCCCGCGTTGCCGGACGGATTGATGAAAAACCGCTCGCCGTCGGTCACGATCGTGCCGCGGCCCTTGAGCGCCACCACCGCCCGCGCGGATCGCGCGAGTGACGCCGCCGACTCGACCCGCGCAACCGCGTCGCTGCGAAGGGCCTCCGCGCTCCGCCCCGGCTGCAATCGCGCCATCTCGCCCGGGTGCGGCGTCAGCACGCTGGTCATCGCCGCACGCGCCAGCAGCGGCTCCAGCGTCGTGCTCGCCAGCGAATTCAGCGCATCCGCGTCGATCAGCAGGGGGGCTGTTGTGCGGCGAATGACGTCGGCCAGCAGAGCGTCGAGCGCGGCCGAGCGGCCCAGCCCCGGACCCACTACCACCGCGTCGGCGGCGTTCAGCGACTCGCGCAGCAGCGCCTCAGCCGACGCATCCGTGCGCCCGTCGGCGTCCTCCGGCAACGCCAGCGTCATCAGGCACGGCTCCGCCGCCGCGATCACGGCCTGCGCACCGGCCGGCGCGAGCACGCGCGCCAGACCGGCGCCGCCGCGCAGCGCACCGAGGCCACACAGCACCGCCGCACCGGACATGCCGCGACTGCCGGCCAGAATCGCCACGCGCCCCGCGTCGCCCTTGTGAGCATCGATGTGGCGCTGCGGCGCAGGCGGGACCGTCGTGACCCGGGCCGGCATCACGCGCTCCCTCGCTTGTCCAATCGCGGCGGGCGAGCGCGGCTTACGGGGCGCGGCGCCCTGTTCGTGACCCGGGAAGCGGTCTGCGCCGGGGGAACTGATCGCGGCGCGCTGCGCTTCGCCCGTGGCCGCTGCGCGGGTGCACTTCGGCTCGGGGTCGGCGGCTCCGGCCTGCGCACTCCGGCGGCGATGCGCCGCGCAATCATGGCCGCCTGGTAGGCCGCTCCGAAACCATTGTCGATATTCACGACCGACACGCCGCTTGCACAGCTGTTGAGCATCGCGAGCAGCGCGGCGAGTCCGCCCAGGCTCGCGCCGTAGCCGACCGAGGTCGGCACGGCGATGATCGGCGCGGAGACCAGCCCGCCGACGACGCTGGGCAACGCCCCCTCCATGCCCGCGATCACGATCAGCACGTCCGCGCTGCGCAGCTCATCCAGCACGGCCAGCAGCCGATGCAGGCCCGCGACGCCCACGTCGTAGCAGACCCGCGACGAGATCCCCAGCGCTGCCAGCGTCTCGCGCGCCTCTTCCGCCACCGGCAGGTCGCTCGTCCCGGCCGCGACCACGCTGACCGCAGCGGCCGGTTCGTGCTCTGCGTCCGGCGGAATCAGCGAAAAGGTGCGGGCCAGCGGGTTGTGGCGGCCGTGCGGGAAGCGCCGTCGCAGCCGTTGCGCCGCCTTCGGCTCGACCCGCGTCGCCAGTACGCCGTGGGGGTAGCGGGCCAGGCGGGTGAAGATGGTTTCGACGTGCTCGGGCGTTTTGCCGGCACCGAAGATCACTTCCGGCACGCCGCAGCGCAACGCGCGGTGATGATCGACCCGGGCAAAACCCAGGTCCTCGAAGGGCAGTCGCGCGATCGCCTCCGCGGCCGCCTCGGCCGACACGCGGCCGGCCGCTACGTTCCGCAGCAGTGTCTCGATGGCCGGGCGATTCATGCCGCTGACATCATGCCGGAGGTCGTGCCCCAGGTCAAAATAAACGCGAACGCCGCGAGAGGCTCCCCGGCGGAATCCGCTCGGAGCGCATCGCGCGGCGTTGTCGTTTGGATTGCGGCCGGCTTAGAAGCCGAACGGCCAGTTCACGCCAAGGACAAAGGCGATGATGTAGCCGAGAAAGCCGCTGATCCAACCAAAAAGTCCACCGAGCATGTCGTTCTCTCCTGCGACCGTGACGGGCACCGCGGGTGCGACACGTCCGACGTGCCGCGCGGTCCCGTTTTCAAGTCGGGCAAAGCGGGGCATTGTTGCGACGACGCGCCGCCGACGCAAGGGGGGACTGGCAAAATGTTCTCGGAAGCGTTCACGGGGCAATTCAATAATTGTTGCGCGTCTGATCGTCGTAGCGTGGCGGCCGGCGAGTTGTCCTGAAAGCGACGCGACTTCATCCCCCGGCGTCGCTCGCACCGCCCGGCGTCGCGCGCACGAGGACTGCCCACCGCGCGGTCCGAGGCATCGCGCGGCGCGAGCGCGTCGCGTTGCAATCGCATGCCGCGCCCCGCATACTTCGTCGCGATGAAACCCCGTCTGCACGCCGAAGACCCGGTCGCCGACCCCGGCTTCGAGACGCTTTGCGCCCATTTCGGCGAAGACCCCGCCGGGCAGTTCGGCGCCGCGTCGGTGCCGATCTACCAGACGTCTACGTTCATCTACCCGGATGCGGAGGCGTTTGAAGCGCGACGCGGACCCGACACTCCGCACTACGACTACACCCGCGGCGGCAATCCGACCGCCGCCGTGCTTGAGGCCAAGCTGGCGCGGCTGGAGCGCGGCGCGTGGGCCGAAAGCTTCGGCTCGGGCATGGGCGCCATTTCGGCGGCGATCAACCTGGCCGTTCGAAGCGATGCACACGTGGTCTGCGTCGGCAACGTCTATTCGCCCACGTCGGCCTACCTGCGGCACATCGAGCGATTCGGCGTCCGCACCACGTTCGTGCGCGACGTCGATCCGCAGGCGTTCATCGACGCCATTACACCCGCCACGCGCCTGATGTACCTCGAAAGCCCGACCACCGGCCTGTTCGAGATCCTGGACGTGCGGGCCATCACGAGTGTCTGTCGCGAGCGCGGCATCGTCACGATCTTCGACAATTCGTGCGCGTCATCCTTGTTTCAATCGCCGCTCGAAATGGGCTGCGATCTGGTTGTGCATAGCGCGACCAAGTACATCGGCGGGCACTCAGACGTCGTCGCGGGGATGGTCATCGGCCGTGACGAGCGCCTCCGCGACCGGCTCTTCCGCGAGATCGAACTGTGCGGCGCCACGCTCGATCCCTTCGCGGCCTGGCTGCTGGTGCGCGGCCTGCGGACGCTCGCGCTGCGCATGCGTCATCACGAGCAGGCAGCGCTTACGGTTGCGCTCGTGCTTTCGGGGCATCAGGCCGTGCGGAAAGTGCATCACCCGGGGCTGGAATCGCACCCTCAGCACACCCTGGCAAAATCTCAGATGCGTGGCTTCAGCAGCCTGTTCAGCTTTGAACTGGTCGATCAGAGCCGAGAAGCGACGCTGACGTTTCTGAACCGGCTACGGCTATTCCGGCAGGGAGTGAGCTGGGGCGGGCACGAAAGTCTCGCCATCGGCGGCCGCCTGTTCGGCGGACCCAATCCGCAATCGCGCGTCATCCGCCTGCATTGCGGGCTGGAATCCATCCCCGATCTGGTCGCGGATGTAGTGCAGGCGCTGGCATGATGCCGCACTTGATTCGATCGGAGTGACATGTCCAGGCGTCAGCAATCCACGCGGAAGGGCGGTCGAGTCATCGGGCGTTCGCGACGCGGAGCCAGCGCGGTGGCGACGCGCGATACGGCGATCGTTGCGCCCGCACCCCGAGGTTCGTTCGAGCACGTTCTCGCGACGCGCTACGCCTCGCCCGCCATGGCGCGGATCTGGTCCCGCGAAAACCGCTACGCCACCTGGCGACGAATCTGGCTGGCCGCTGCTGAGGCGCAGCGCGCCGCCGGATTGCCGATCAGCACCCCCCAGATCGCCGCGCTCCGGCGCGCGGCCGAGGCGCCGATCGACTTTCGCGCCGTCGCAGCCCACGAGCGCCGCACCCGCCACGACGTGATGGCCCATATTCACGCCCTGTGCGACGCCGCCCCGATCGCCCGACCGATCGTCCACCTTGGCATGACCAGCATGGACGTAGTGGACAATGCCGACCTGCTGCTGATGCGCGAGGCGCTGTCGCTCCTCGTGGTGCGCTTGGCCGCCGCCTGTCGTGAATTGGCGGATTTCGCCGAGAAGCACGCCGATCTGCCGACGCTCGGCTTCACGCATCTCCAGCCGGCACAACTGACAACCGTCGGTAAGCGGGCTGCGTTGTGGCTCTCGGACCTGATCGACGAACTGCGCAGAATCGCGGTGTTACGCGACAACCTCCGCCTGCGGGGGTTGCGCGGTGCCACGGGAACACAGGCGTCGTTTCTGGAGCTGCTCGGCGGCCCGATCAAGGTGCAGCGCCTGGAGCGTGACTTCGCGAATCGTCTGGGGTTTTCCGCGTGCTATTCAGTCTGCGGCCAGACCTACTCGCGCCGCGTAGACAGCGAGATCGTTCAGGCGCTGAGCGGTTTGGCGGCCTCGGCGCACAAATGCTGCAACGACGTGCGCCTGCTGGCGATGCTGAAGGAAATTGAGGAGCCTTTTGAGGCGGATCAGGTCGGCAGCAGCGCCATGCCCTACAAGCGCAACCCGGCCCTCTGCGAGCGCGCCACCGGGCTGGCACGATACCTGCTGTCGCTGGCCACTTCGCCGCCGATGACGCACGCCGCCCAGATGCTGGAGCGCTCACTGGACGATTCGAGCAACAAGCGGCTGGTGATTCCCGACGCGTTTCTCACGGCCGACGCGGTCGCCGTGCTGCTGCGGCACATATTCGGCGGCATGATCGTCTACCCGGCCACTATCACGGCAAGAATTCAGGCCGAATTGCCCTTCATCGCGAGTGAGGACATTTTGATGGCGGCGGTTCGCGCCGGCGGGGATCGGCAGGCGTTGCACGAGCGCATCCGCCGGCACGCCCTGGCGGCTGGGCAACGGGTCAAGCAGGAGGGCCGCCCCAATGACCTGATCGAGCGATTGCGGTCGGACGCCGCGTTCGCGAAGGTCCGGCTGGACGCAGTGCTTGCGCCGGATCGCTACGTTGGACTCGCGCCGCGCCAGGTGCGGGAATTCCTGAAGCGCGACGTGCGCCCGCTGCTGCGCCGACTGGCGGGTGACGCCCCGCCGGCGGAGGTGCGAGTGTAAGGCGGCAGGGGGGTTCTATAATCCGAAGCGGAGCTGCACTTCCGGCGCGAGGTGCCGGGGTATCGCGACGCCGTATCGGGCGCTGCCGGGGGGCGTCCGTTGTCCGCAAAACCCGGCCTTGTTGTGATCGAGCGCCTTCTGACGCCGACGCTGCCCAAAGATCACATTTACATCCGGATTGGCGCATTCGGAGTGGTCCCGTAGCAGGCAAACGGGCTTATGACGCAGCACGACGACCGAATCCCGAAGTTGCGAGAGCGCATCGCGCGTTTTCCACGCACGCCCGGCGTCTACCTCATGAAGGACGCCGAGGGGCGCGTGCTGTACGTGGGCAAGGCTGGCGAGTTGCGGAGCCGCGTCGCCAGCTATTTCCAGGACTCGGCCGACCTGCTCAACACCCGCGGCCCCGAGATTGCTCACATGGCCGCTCAGGTCGTGGACATCGATTTCCTCGAGTGCGAGACCGACGTTGACGCGCTGCTGACGGAGAACCGGCTGATCAAGGACATTCAGCCACCATTCAATGCAAGGCTTCGCGACGACAAGTCCTTTCCCTACATCGAGATCACCACCGGCGACGATTACCCCGGCGTATTCGTCACGCGCAAGCCGCGAACCAGCGGCAGCAAGCTGTTCGGCCCGTTCGTTGACTCTGCCGGCGCGCGCGACGCGGTCAACGCGCTGCAGCGCGTGTTCAAGTTTCGCACCTGCGAGCTGACGATCCTGCAGGACGACGACCAGCGGCGCTATTTCCGCCCCTGTCTGCTGCACGCCATCGACCGCTGCACGGCGCCCTGCGCAGATCGCATCAGCGCCAAGGCTTACGGCGCAGACGTCAAGCGGCTGATCAAGCTGCTCGGCACGAAGCGCAGCGTGCTGCTGCGCCAGATGCGGGCCGAAATGCAGAAGGCCAGCCTCGCGCAGAAGTTTGAGGAGGCCGCCGTGCTGCGCGACCGCATCTCCGCGATCGAGTCGTTGGCGCTTTCCGGCGATCCCGCGACCGACGTGCAGCCCGAGGTGTTCTACATCGACCCGCGCCGCGGGCTGGAGCGCCTGGCGGACCTGTTGGAACTGCCCGAGCCGCCGCGCATCATCGAGGGCATCGACATCGCCACGCTCCACGGGCAGGAATCGGTCGGCTCGCTGGTGTGCTTCATCGACGGGCGGCCCTTCAAAGCCGGCTATCGGCGCTTCCGCATCCGAAGCGTTGAGGGCGTCGATGACTACGCGATGATCCGCGAGGTCATTGCGCGCCGATATCGCTACACAGCGGTGGGGGAGGAGTTGTATCCCGACGTAATCCTGATCGACGGCGGGCTGGGGCAGTTGCACGCGGCGCTGGAGGCATTCGGCCGCATGCAGGCGGCGATCGAGGCCGACGGCGGAGAGGCATTCCGCCCGCCGATGGTGATATCGCTGGCGAAGCGCGAGGAGCTGGTCTACGTGCAGGCGCAGCGCGAACCGGTGCGGCTGGCGCGGAACCACGAGGGACTGCGGCTGCTGCAGCAGGTGCGCGACGAGGCGCACCGCTTTGGCCAGCACTATCACCACATCCTGCGAACGCGCCGCACGTTCGATGAGGACGTGCGGGCCGGCCGCCGCCCACCGGGGCGAAAGCGGCCGAAGGGCGGTTCGGGATAGTCGCAGGCGCGCAACAGCCCGTTGAAGAAATCCATTCGGGGCATTCTCGACCCCGCTGGCGCTGTCGATAACGCGGTTTTTCTGAGGCGCGGCGACTTTATCAACGGCCTGGTAAGAGAGAGGCGGCCCGTGCGCGACGCCCGGAGACGCGACCATGAGCCGCAGCAGCGTGAACTACATCCCCCGGCCCGACGGCGATTTCAACCGCTGGGCGAACCACTACTACGACGCGGTGGAGCAGTAGTGGACCGTGCAGGGGTTGGACCCGAACGATCTGACGGACCTCAAGAAGGCCCGCGACCTGTGGAACGTGAACTTCCCCGCGCACGTCCGCGCCGCCGCGGCGGCCGAAGCCGCGCGGCAGTCGAAAGACACGGCCCGGGCCTCGCTTGAAGCCGAGATTCGGCCGGTCGCGCGGTTCGTGCAGACGTATTTCAAGACCACCGACGCCGACCGGGCCAACATGGGCATCACGGTGCGCGACGGCTCGCTGACGCCCGCCGCGCCGCCTACAACGCGCCCGCTGGTGCGGGTGGACACGTCGCAGCGTTTGCTGCACACGCTGCGCTTTTCGGACGAATCCACGCCGACCCGCCGGCGCAAGCCCCACGGCGTGCTGGGGGCCGAGGTGTGGGTGGCGCTGGCCGCCCCGCACGACCCGCCGCCGCTGATCGGCGACGCCTTCCGCTTCCTGTCGGTGAACGCGCGCGGCACGCTGCAAACCGACTTCACGACGGCCGAAGCGGGCCAGACGGCGTACTACGCGCTGCGCTGGCTCAGCACGCGCGGCGAAACGGGGCCGTGGTCGGACGTAGCCGCGGCGACGGTAGCGGCGTAGGTTTGGAGTGTCGCGCGTCTTCACCGCTTCTTCTTTGAGCGCGTCCCGGGCGTGCGGGTGAGGGGGTCAGTGAAGTCACCTGCATTTACCCAATCGCTTCCGCTCGTGTCCACATCGCATCCGGCGTTCTTGAGTTTCGTGGCCAACTCTTGTCGCTTTGAATAATCGTTAGACATATGCACCACATGTCGTCCTGCGGTGTCACTGAACTCTCGTACGTTGCCGAGTTGGACCATGACGGTCTGTCCGGGATGGGTGGCAAACGCCATTCCTGCCTCAAAAAGCACATTCGGGCGGGCCTGGCCTGTCAGCGTTCGTTCGTACGGCTTATCTGATGGCGCTAGGAGATCGGAGCGGAGTTGCGCGAGGTCGTCGGGCGTCAGAAGAACCACGATCGCCCGCGCCTTGGAAAACGCAGCATCGAGAATTTCGCCGATGTACGGCGCGGCCTTCTTTGTCATGGCCAGCGCCGAATTCCATTCGATCGGCTTCACGTCGATGGCTCGCAAGAACGAGAACACTGCATCCTTAGCGACCCTGTCGCGACCGTGAACGACAAACACCTGATTCGGCGACTTTTTCCCCGCCTTTTTCCCGAGCTTGCTCGCCGTTTTGTTCGGCGCCCGAATGGGCATCGTTGCAGCGGCGGGTAGGGCGCTCGGCGGGACGACCGGCATTCCGGCCTGCCTCAACTGAGCGAGTTGTGCAGCATCGGCATACTTGTTGATGGTCACGCCGACTTCAGATCCAAGTTTGATCGCGGCGAGGTCCCGCGGTAGAGTCTCTCTGTTTGCGGTTTGCTGAATCCGGGCGTACACCTGCCCCTTGCTCAGACCGGTCCTGTCTACGATGGCGGCAAGCAACCTGGCGTTGATTTTGGCCATGTGCGCTTACTTCTTTCCGGGCTTCTTGCTCTTCTTCGGTTTCTTGCCGCGCCGCTGATTCGAGAGTTCCACGCTAACAGTGTTCGACGTTGTGCCAAGCAGCGTCGCGATTTCGGCGGACCGAAACCCCGCGCGCCCGAGCAAACCGATTTGCTCGGTCTGCTGGCGCTCCTGAACCAGTAACAGAGCGAGCAAATTGACCAACTTCGACTCGAACGCAGTCAAGCCGTCCGGACGACTCAGCGGCTCTTCAGCGACGCTTGCCTTTGCCATTCTTTTTGCCTCCATTCTTTTTCTTGGCCCGGCGGGCCAGCACTCCGAGCGAATCGCGTGAGCTACCGAGAACGTCGGCACGATCGCCCGCTGGGAGGCCCAGCCGCTCCAGAAAAGCCGCTTGCTCCAAGAGTTGAGCGTCCGCATACTTTGAGTTCTTCAGGCATAGGTAGGCGAGGCAGCGAGCGATCACTGCGGACCAATCGAAATCCTGTTCGTCGTTTGGCATCCTGCGAATTCCTTGTTTCAAGCTGCGCAGTATACCCAAACCGCAACTGTGTTTCACAATGTCAGGGGCTGCCGGACCCTAGCACCCCTCGATCAATCAACCAAACAGATTGGCCGTTTGTGCCCTCTGGACGCTCCCGCTCAACTCTGGCCACCGTTCCACAAAAGGCGCGGCGGAAACGCGTCCCAACTCGCTCGGCTCAATCTTATTCAGCCCACCCCCGTAGACCCTTCCCTCGCCACGCAGTTCGTGTCCGGTAACGCGGCCCAGCATCGCGAAGACATCAGCGGCGCGCGCGGGGCGCTCGCGCAACATCCGGGCGAGGCCGCTCAGGGGGTAGAGCATGAGATACAGGTTGGTCGCGATCGCGCGCGAACGGTTCCAAATGAAGCGGAAAGGCTGCTTGTCGTCGGCCCCGCGGCCCATGTACGTGCAAAGGAACGGGCACGGCTCGCGCTGCTCCTGCTTGTACCACGGGCTGCGCTTACCGACGAGGTAGCCCTCTTTGACGCCAAGAGCATCCGCCGTTTGCAGATACTTCCAAAGCGCCGGGTGCCGCTGCTCGACCAGATGCTCCGGCAAATCGCAGTCGATGACGGAAAGCTGACGGTCGATGCTCGGATATCCATCGTCGTCACCGTCTATGACCGTGGCTTTGAGAAAGCGCGGGCTGGGGAGGATCGGGCGCAGATATTTCGCGGGAAGGCCGCGGCGCTTCGCGTCGGCGCGTTCGAGGACGAAGAACTTGTTGTCGCCCGTGGCGATACCGCGCTGGATGCGGAAGAAGTCGGAGAGCGTCGGGCCGTTGCCGTCGCTTAACGTGTGCCGGTCATTCTTGGCATGACTCGGGTAGATGGTCCACTTCCGGGATTCGCGCAGGCGATGCAGCGCGATTCGGTCGCTGGCGTGCGGGTCGGCCATCGTGCCACCGAACGTGAATTCGGGCTCGTGACCGGGCGGCGGCGGTGCTTTGCGGAACACCACGACAACCGACGAAACGAGCGCATCGCCGAATTGAACATCGTCGGGGTCGAAACGATGGGCACGGATAAGCGTCACGCGATCCGTAAGAAAGTGCTTGAGAGCCGCGCCGTAATTCACGTCCATGAACTCCGACGGGATGAGCCATGCAGCGTAACCGTCGTTCTCCATCCACGCGGTGGCAAGCAGCAGGAAGTAGACGTACAGGCCCGCAAGCCCGTTGACCTCAACACCCGTCATTTCGAACGCAAGCCGTTGCAGGCGTTCCTTGTCCTCTCGGCCCATGTGGTGGTGGCGAACATAGGGCGGGTTGGCAAGGATCAGGTTGGGCGCTGGCGGGCGGGAGCCGTTGGCGACAATGCGTGTGAAGTCGCCGCGCACCACTTCAAGCCCGGCATCGGACCAGAGGTCGCGGGCGGCGTCGGCGAAGGCGGGATCGAGTTCGACGCCGACGGCGCTCTCAATGCGCTTGGGGCCATAGACGGCGAGCGCGGCAGAAAAGAAGCTGCCCGAGCCGATGGACGGATCGGCGAAACGGATGCCGCCTTTGCGTTTTCCGATCTGCGTCCCGAGAAAGCGGGCGATGTCGATCGCAAGCGCGTTGGGAGTCGCGAACTGACCGAGACGGTTCCGCTCGGCTGGCGATTTGCGCAGATCGATCCGCGCCTGAATCGCCTGGCGCTGCGTTTCGATCGGAATGTCGTGCTGGGCAATCATTTTCGTCATAGCCCCAGTCTTGCAAGGTCGTCGATGCGATGCTCCCAAACCCAATCGATCCCCTCGGCGGCTTCGTAGCCGAGATAGTCGCTGCCGAAATACCCGCAAAGGAACAGGACGAACCGCACACCCTCACCGTACGCGGCCTGGAGTTGGTGGACCTTCGTGGCCTCTTCTTTGCGGCGCTTGTTCGTGTTCGTGAAGTCGCCCGCCGACTTGGCTTCGATCAGAATGGGCAAGCGATCCTTCCGCAGCTTTTTCGGCTGGATCACGACGTCGATGGGAATGTTGACCTTGACGGTCTTTCCAACGGGCAGGTTCATACGGAACGTGTACGTCCCCGGTTCCATCTCCGTTAGCGGCTTCCCTGCCGGGTGGGACTGTTTCCGGTAGCCCCGTTTGTCCAGCCATTCGCCGATCATCTTGAGTTGGCGCTGCTCCTGAGCGTTGCGGACGATCGGGTTGGCGACGGCGCTGCACAGTCGATCGGCGACGATCGTCGAAGCCCGATCGCGCTCGTGATCGGTCGGGTTCTTTGCGGCATCCAGCCACGGGAATATGTCGCGGTCAAGCAGTTTCGTGAGCACGCGGCAGACTTTGGTCAGGTTCTCGTCCAGCAGTTCCGCCTTCATTCGCGCCGCAAGCTTGCCCTCCTCCATGCTGCCGATGAGCGACTTGCTCGCGCTGGCAAGACCTACCAGGCGGTCCACCGCTAAAGGCGGCGCCGTACACATGCGGAGCGTGGGCAAGGCGCTTGGATTGGCTTTGAGCGTAGCCGTGTCGATGTTACGGAGATCGCGCGTCGCAATGAGGGCCGCCTTGACGTGCTCGGTCGTCTTGACCCGAGTCGAACGAAACGCCTGCGGCGCGAACTGCATGAACCATTGATTGAACTGGTCGACGGAGGCCGCGATGTCCGCTTTCCAGAGGTGCGGTTTGTCGGCGTTGATGCGGTCCGGCGGCATCGTGCCCCTTCGGGTGTTGCGTCGGGACGTGAGTTTGTGCCGTCGCCGCATGCCGGCAGTATACGGCGAATGTTAGGGTCGCATCAAGTCACGTCGCGCCAAATTCAGATTCAGGAACCGCGAGTGTAGCGTGTTCAAGTCGCGCTTGGAACGGACCGATGCCCCTCCCAGTTTCCCCCGCGTGCCGGTTGATGGCTCGGGTAGCGGGGGCGCGCTCCGGACCGCCTGCCGCCACCCGGACCCGAACCGCACACCATCGCGAACTGACACCGCTCTCCGCACGACCACCCCGGCACGAACTGTCACTCCGGCACGAACGTTCACCCCGGCACGAGCTGTCATCCGCTGCGCACCGCCCGCATTCATCGGCAGCCGCTCGTTCCCGGTCCGTCGCAGCTAGAATCACGAGAGCAAGGAATCGCCGCGCAAGCCGACCGGGAAGGGTGTCACCGTGCCGCGCGATGTCATCAGCAGAACCGCCGACCCAACCATCGCAGCCTTTCGCGTCGCCGGGCGCGAGTGGCCGCGCGGGCTGCTTGCGCCGGTGCTCGTCCCAGATGCGTGGCTGGCGCTGGTCGATACCCGCGACGGCAGAAGGCGGCTGGTGGTCGCCGGCGATGACCCGCGGCCCGCCGCGGACGATTCCGTGACGCTCGTGCGCAGCCGCCCGCTCGCGACCCCGGTCGAAGTCGGCTTTCGTCCGGATGCGGACGGTGTGGGCATTGCCGCCGTCATCGAGCTGCTGCTGCGCGTGGTTCCACGCGAGCATGAGTTGGCCGCTTTCGCCCGCCTCGTGCCGGACGGCGGGGCATTGTCGCTTGCGCGGGTCGCGGAGCTGACGGCCCATTCCGGGGCAGTGCACGCGATCACCGACGTCATCGGCTCATCGCGGGCCGCAGAGCTGCTCTCCTCGGACGTTCGATCCAAGCTGCACGGCCGCATGTCGGACGCGCTCTGCGCCTTTCTGTTCGATGCCGGCCTGGAGCTCGTCGGTGTCACCCGCGCGCAGTTCCGCGCTTCGTCCGATCCGCTTTTCGCAGCCCAAGCTCGTACCACGCGTCCCATTTCGATACCTGCCGCCGCCCGCGAAGCGGCTCAGCCTCCGTCATTCGACAATCGCTCGCACTCATCCGGATTCGGTACGGACCGAGCCGCAACGCTGGGCGAACGCGACGGTGGTTCATTTCGGCTCCCGGGGTCGATTTCCGGCGTGCTTGTTCTCGATTCGCGCCGAATCACGCGCTTTGACGCGAGCGGCCGCACTCTGCGGGATTCCGGGATCGAGCCGCCGCCCGACCTGGGCCCGCTTCGGAGCATTTCGGTTATCGAGGGCGATTCCGCGCACGCGCCGGCCATGCTCGCGGTTGGCGCCCGCCGGGGCGTGTGGCTGCTCAATGCGGCGGACGGTCGTGCGTTGGCACGATGCGAGGCGGCCAGCGCCAATGCGCCTGCGACCGGTTTCAACCGCTGCGTTCGCTTTGCCGACCACCTCGTCGCCACGCACTCCCAGCTTGGTGTGTGGGCCTGGCCGTTTCAATCGGCGGGATCCGGCGGGCGTTGCGTCCTTCCGGCAGAGGGGCGCCCGGTCCGAGCGCCGACACCGGTATCGAGTCAGCGCCTGTTAATCGCCTGTGGTCGCGTACTGCGCGAGTTGAGCGCCGATTATCGCGAATCGGCGCAATTTGATCCCGCGCCCGCTGATCTGCATGACGTTGCCGTCGTGGACGGCGGCGTCTACGTCGCAACCGACGACGGGCGCGTGCTGTACGATCGCCTGGATCGTCAACAAGGCGTGTGGGAACAGCTATTTTTGTCGAGTTCTGCGCTGGAATCGATCGACGTACAGCGGCGTGACGGGCGGTTGGAGGTTGTGATCCCGGACCGGCGTCACGGAATCGTGGGCCTGTATCCCGAATCACGCGAATCCCGCGTGCTTCTTCGCGGTTCGACTCCGATCCGTCGCGTCATCGCTCAGGGCGACGCGCTGATCGCGATTTCGGAGCTGCGCGAACGGGTGCTGCTCGGCAATCTTGCGACCGGCGGGGACTTGGTTGAACTGCGCGGGGCGGAGTATTCAGCCGGAAGCGTGCAGGACGTCGCGCTCGTGGCGGGTCATGTGTAATTCGCGGTGGGCCGGGGGGCTCGCGCGCCGTGCTCCCAATCAACGACCGCCGCGAGAGGGCGCTCTGTCGGCGACTGCCGCTCCGAATTGACGGGTTCGGCGTGGCAGTTATGCTCCTGCGTGCCGTACCCGGGTTTTCAGACGGAGCGCGATTGGGGCGGGTGTGAGCATGCCGCTCAGTGACGCACGGAGGCCGGACATTGGACGCCGCTCTTGCTGCCGAAATCCTCCGTCGTGCCGCCGAAGCACCGTGCATCGAATCGGGTGGGATGCGGGTGCTGGAGCTAAAGCCGGGGCTGGTGCGCTTGACGGCACGGCACAATCCGGAGTTCAACGGCCTGCTGTCGGGATTTCACGGCGGCATGCTCGCCTTTGTCGCCGATTGCGCCGCGTGGTTCGCGATTGTCTCGCATACCGGGCCGGATGAACCGCTGCTGACGACCGACATGCACGTCCGCTACCTCGGCGCGTGTGCCGGAGATGTGCGGGTGGAAGCGCGGGTGATCAAGCTGGGGCGGACGCTGTGCCCGGTGTCGGTCGAGATGTTTGACCCGGAGGGGCGGCTGGCGGCGGTGGGGCAGGTCACGTACATCCGCACGAATAATCTGCGACGGGATGCGTAATATGCAGCGCAGCGGGACGATAATCGTGACCGACTTGTCGATCGGCCCGACTCATTGGTAGGATTTCAACGATCGGGGAATTGCGGGTCGCGCATTGGCGGGACGACACGGACGTCGAGCCGCCGGGAGGATTGTGATGCAACGGATTGCGATGTCCACGCTGGTCGTGGCGCTTCTGATCGGCTGCTCCGGGAATCCGGCGACGAAGTACGATCGGCCGCTGCCCGACCCATTGCTGACCACGAAAAAGACTGAGCAACCGGCTCGGCCGGGGGCCTCGACTCCGGTGCGCCCGGGTTCGCCGCCGGCGGCATGGACTCCGCCTGGGGGTATCAAGCGCTCCATGTGGAAGTGCATCGTGGTTCATCATTCTGCGAGCGACAAGGCGACGCCGCAGAGCATGAACAGTTGGCACCTGCAGCGCGGCTGGGAGAACGGGCTGGGGTATCACTTCGTGATCGGCAACGGCGTGAACTATCCGGATGGGCAGATTTTTGTCGGTCCGCGATGGCGGAGCCAGCAGGAGGGGGCGCACTGCAAGAACGCCGCCGGCAAGTTCTTCGGTCTGTGGCGCAAAAGCGGGTATTACAACGATCATGGGATCGGCATCTGCCTGATCGGCGACTTCGACAAAGGTCGGCCGACGGCGAAGCAGCGCGAGTCGCTGGCGCGGCTGACGGCGTTTCTGTGCGCGGAGGCGGGCGTCAGCCCGGACCACGTGCATGGTCACGGCGAGGTGACCGGGAAGACGAAGTGCCCCGGTACGCACCTGGACGTGGCGTGGCTGCGGCGATCGGTGAAGCAGATCAATGCGTCGTCGCGGTAGGTAGGGGGGCCGCGCGGCTTCATCGCTTGTCGCCCAGAAACGAAGTCCTTCTAGACGGCCTGTCGGGATGGCATTCCGTTCGGCCACGGCAACGCCTGACTCGATACTTGATGGCTTGAAACCCACAAGCGGTGGAGGGAATACAACTCCGTCGGATTCTTCTTGGCTGATCCCAAAGCTACGGCGCCGGAGCCGGGAATGTGAGCCGCTCCGCTGTTGCGCCGCACCAGGCCGCCTCAAGATCACAGCACTCATCTGATCGATTTTCACCTCCATTCGCCGTTGCACGCGTGAGTCCGTCCCCGATTCGTCGCATGCTTCGTAGCCGGACGGCGTAGCCCGGCGGTAGCCAGGCAGTGCAGCACGGCTACGGACCTCGACGGCAGGGACCAGGCGACAATCCCCGACAAAAAAAATCTCGGATTGCTCGCAACGGTCAGCCGCGCGGTACGTCAATAGACTTAGAGCAGCGGACGCACGGCAACGGGCCGGGCGACGCCGGCTCGAATGGAGGCACGACCATGAACGCGCAGGTGATGGATCCGATGATGGCGTCGATTGAGACGCTGCCCGGCCGCGCGGGTTCCGCGGCTCTCCAGGACCGACGGGCGATTGCGGCGAAGTTCGTCGATGCCCGCGGCAAGCTCGATGTTCGCCACCTGTGGACGCGAAATGGCCATCGCTATTACCGCGTGAACTGGTGGACCGGGATCGATGAGGGCGACGCGAGCGTGCTCCGCTCGGCCTTCGTCAGCGTGGAAGATGCCGACGGAGCGACCGTCGTGACGGACCACACCCGCAAGGCCGCTTGATATCGCACACCGACCCCGCGGCGCGGCCGCGGCCGACTACCCGGCCGCGCCGTGGGTGAACGAGACACTGTCCCCCTCCTCTACGGTGCCGCCGCGGGCGGTCGGGAATGTCCCGGCCGCCCGCCGGTGCATTATTGTTTCGGCGGTTATCCTCCGTCGCGCACGGCGATCGGGCGACCCCGCAGGCGGGTCGGTCGGCGGCGGCGGGGGGGTTGAGCGACGCAGCAGGCGGCAGGCACCATGAAGATTCAGGCACCACCGGGAATGCGGGATCTCTATCCCGACGACATGCGCTTGCAGAACTGGCTCTTTGACGCCTGGCGCGGCGTGTCACGCGACTTCGGCTTCGTGGAGTATGACGGACCAATTTTCGAGTACCTCGAGCTGTACACGCTCAAGAGCGGCGAGGGAATCGCCGGCGAGTTGTTCAATTTTCAGGATCGCGGCGGGCGCAGCTTCGCCATACGTCCGGAGATGACGCCCACACTGGCGCGGATGGTGGCCGCTCGGGCGAACGCGCTGCCGCGACCGATCAAGTGGTTCAGCATCCCGCGTCTCTGCCGTGCGGAAAAGCCGCAGCGCGGTCGATTGCGCGAGTTCTTCCAGTGGAACATCGACACGCTAGGGCACGACGACATGCTGGCCGACGCGGAGGTGATCGCGGCGCTGGCGGAGTTTTATCGACGAGTGGGCGCATCGCCCGCGGAAGTGGCGATTCGCGTAAACAGCCGCGACCTGGCGTCGGCAGTGCTGAGCGCCGTCGGAATGCCGGCGTCGCAGATGGATCGGGCGTTCGCGGCAATTGATCGATACGACGCTGCCAACCCGGATGAGTTCATGCGGCGCTGGCAGGATGCACCGAAGACAACAGCGACGTCCAGTTCTGGTCCATCGGAGTTGACGTCAGGAAGCGCCGCGACGGGTTCGATCGCACCGGGCGCGCCGTCCACTGGCGCCTCTGCCGGTGAGCCGCTGGCGGCGTTTGTCCCGACGGCGCGGCTGCTGGAGCTGCTGAAGTCCGATTTTGAGACGTGCGCCGCGACCGTGGCCGCGAGTTCACCGGCCACTGGCAGCCCGGGGGCTGCGCAGCTTCGCGAGCTGTTCGATCTGCTGACGTCGTTCGGCGTGAGCGAATACTGCCGGTTTGACCTGAGCATCGTTCGCGGCCTGGCGTATTACACCGGGCCAGTGTTTGAGGCGTCCGCGCTGGCGGGAAACCTGCGAGCGCTGGCCGGCGGCGGCCGATACGACAATCTGACGTCGCTGCTGGATGGACCGCGGGTGACCGGGGTGGGTTTTGGGATGGGAGATGCGCCGAACATAGAGTTCCTGCGTGACCTGGGCAAGCTGCCGGTGCTGGGCGAGGGTGTGACGGCGTTTGTCATCGATCTTGACGAATCGGCCTGGCCCGATGCGGTGTCCGTGTTGACCCGGCTGCGACGGGCTGGCATCTCGGCGGATTGCTCTTATCGACGGGCGGCGCTGGGCAAGCAGCTCAAGGCAGCGTCGGCGCGCGGGTCGCAATTCGCGGTGCTGGTCGGGACGGAGTATCGCGCCACCGGAACGATAGACGTGAAATGTCTCAGGACAGCCCAGCAGCAGCGGCTGCTGCTGGCGGCGTTGTTGGCGGACCCGGCGGGGACGCTGGCGCGGCTGAGTGCCGGCCCGGCGTGACCGGCGTCTCTAACGCAACATAATATTTGTTATCGGACGTTATAGGTCGGGCCGGATAGGGGGGACGCATCCTCCCTTCCAGCTGCCGTCGCCAGGACGTGGCGCGGGTCGGCCCGTGTCAGAGTCACGCCGCGCGGACGTTATCATTCCCCGCAATGTCGAAACAAGCCTCGTCTCGCGGTCGGTCGCCGATTGTCAATACGACGGGTATTGCCCGGCCAGGCCAGAGCCGTTTGGCTCCGGATGATCCGCTTCGCAGCATGAGCATCGCAGGTGCATCCTGGCGGTTTCGACTGTCTGTCGGCGCGCTAATGGCGGCGATTGTCGTACTTCAATGGCCATCGACGCAGCGGGCGCATTTCGAGGGTGATGAGGTCGTTCTGACGTTCCTTGCCGAGCGGCTGCGGGTTGATCCTACGAATTACTCGCTCCGCGGCCCGATTGTTGGCGACGCGGCGACCCGGTTTATCCGGGACACGTGGTCGCCGGGGGCGAGATTTGACGCGGAGATCACTGCCCCGGTGGATCCGGCGCGAGGTGAACGGCTTCGGACGTACGCTGAGTGGCTGATCGGACTGGAGTCTGCCGAGGTCTTGATGCGGCCCCCATCGCGTGGGCCGGACGGACGCCCGGTCGATCGGCGCGTGCCGGCATATGACCCGGAGGTCTATGATCGCCCATTCTTCTTTCACCCCCCTTTCGTGCCGTACCTGCTCGCGGCTGCACGGGCGGCGGGCGGCGGCGCGGCAGCGGCGCTGGTTTCCATTTTCGCGCAGGCGCTGTGCGTCGGGGCAACGGGGCTACTAGGGCGGAGACTGGCGGGCGAGACAGCGGGGATTCTGGCGGCGGCCCTGCTTGCGCTGGATCCGATCACCTGGCTGTGCGGGGCGCGGCTGTGGATTGACGGGCCGTTGCAGTTGATGCTGACGGTGGGCGTGCTGCTGTCAGTGCGAGCGTTCCAGAACGGCGGGGTTGCGGCATTCGTGGTGGCGGGCCTGGCGTGCGGGCTGGCGGCGGTGACGAAAATGCCCGCACTGCTGGCGGTGCCGGCGCTGGTTGCGGCGGCGTGGTGCTCCACGCGCCGGGCAACTCGGGCAGAGTTGATCGCGGGGGTCGCGGCGTTTCTGCTGGTGTTCGGGCCGTGGCTGGTCATCACGAAGGTGCACTATGGCGCGTTTCTGCCCGCAGCGCATCCCAGCCAATGGTTGATCGACAACTTTCCGTATGTGCGGATGCTGACGGAGCGGCCGGCGTACTTTTACTTCGCCGCCCTGCCGCTGGTCGCGCCGGTGTACCTGTTGCTGCTGCCGGCGCTGCTGGGCATTGGGCGACGTGCCGAGCGAAGTGCGGGCGCTGCGGGTGGCGGAGCGCTGCTCATTTCCGGCGCGTGGGCGGTGGGCGTGGTCGCGGCGATGGTGGTCATGGGCATGATGAAATGGGGGTTCCAGCTTCGCTACCTCGCGCCCGCGATGCCGGCGCTATGCCTTTTCGTGGCAGCGTGGCTGGTGCATGCGCCACGGTGGACGTGGCTCATCGCGCTCGTGTTCGGACTGATCGGCTGGTGGTCGGGGTTTGCGTCGGTCGCGCCGCCGCCGATCGCGGAGGTTCGCCCGGTGCTGCTGGAGCGCTTCGTGCTGGAGCCGCGCGGGCAATCGCTGCGGGATTTCTGGCCGGGCATGTGGTGATGCGAGCGGGCTGCTAGGTTCTGTTTGACGGATCGAGGATTCGTAGACATCGCTGGATCATGGCGAGCGTGATCATGGCGAGGAAGTGTCGGGCGAGCTTCTCGAATCGGGTGGCGATGCGGCGGCAGTGTTTGAGCCAGCCGATGCAGCGTTCGACGACGTTTCGCCGGCGGTACTGGTCTTTGTCGAGCGGCAGCGTGGGCTGGTCGCTGCGGGTTGGGATGACGGCTTGGATGCGTCGCCGCCGCAGCCAAGCGCGGATGCGGCCGTAGCTGTAGCCTTTGTCGCCAGCGACGGCGTTGGGCCGCCGCCGGCGTCGGATTCGGATGGTGTCGAGGAGCGTCTCGAATGACTTCGACTCGTGCGCTTGCCCCGCGGTCGCCAACGCCCCGAGCGGAACGCCGCGGCCGTCGGTCACCAGATGAAGTTTCGTGCCAAAGCCGCCGCGCGATCGTCCCAGAGCGTGGTCGGCCGGCTCGATTTCGCCCCTTTTTTACCGGCTCCGGCCGCAGCGGCGTGGGCGCGAATGTTCGAGCCGTCGACGTCGAAGACGCTCCAGTCGATGCGTCCGTCTTCGTCAAGCTGAACATGCAGGTGATGCAGCATGCGCTCGAACAGCCCGTCGCGCGTCCAGCGGCGGAAGCGATGGTAGACGCTCTGCCAGCGCCCGTAGCGTTCGGGCATGTCACGCCAGGACGCTCCGCTGTTGAGCACCCAGAAGATGCCGTTGAGCGTGGTGCGGTGATCGTTCCAACGCCCGCCGCGATGTTGCTTCGGCAGCAGCGGCGCCAGCCGCTCGAAGCCCTCGTCCGACAACTCATAACGCCGGCCACGTGGCGCGCCGCCGCTTGTCGAGCCTCTTGCCATCGTCGACCTCCTTGTCGTCGACAACAGCATGCAACAGAAAACCACAACGCGCAACCCGTACAAATACCGAAACGCGATCCGTCAAACAGAACCTAGCGACCGGCGACGAAGCGTTGCCGGAGGAACGCGCGGTATTCCTGCTCGGCCTGGGCGACGTCATCGGTGATGAACGTGCGAAAGAGCGCTTCGCCGAAGCTGTAGCGCGTGCGTGGGGACCAGATGAACGAGGCACGGGCGAACTGCTCGATGTCGCGCGAGCGAAGCTGGTCGCACATGCGGTGAAACCCCGCGGCGTACTTTCCGCCAGCCCCCTGTTCGAGGAACAGCACCAGCGCCCATACCTGGGCGTAATAGGTCGCGACGGTGCGGCTGGAATGCTCGATGACGTTGCCGGCGTGTGTGTCGAGCAGTTCCCGCAGGGGAAAGAGCTTGTCGGCGAGAACGGCTTCGGCGAGCGCGTTGTGGCGGGCAGGGTTGTAGTGCGGGTCAAAAACGGGGGCGCCGCTGCCGATCCAGCGCTGTCCCTCAAACATGACGGCCAGCCCCTCGTTGAGCCAGGCCGGAACCTGGTCGTTGACGTAGTGATACAGGTACTGGTGGAATCCCTCGTGCGTCATCAGCGGGAACGTGGTCTGATGGCGCGTGTATTCGATCACGGAGACGCCACGCTCGGAGTAGCCGCCGTTCCGCACTTTGAGGAAGATCGACGCGCGCGGGCCGGTGAAGCGGCGCGTGAAATCCGCCCACTCCGCGCGGGTGGCGAACAGATACACCTGCATGCGCTCGGTCGGCTGCTTGCCGGGCGGCACGCGCTGCTGGTAGTGCGAGAAGGCGGTTTCCATCAGTTCCGGAAGCAGGCGGACGAGCTGCGGATCGCGGATCGTGGTGAAGATATCGTAATGCTCGCTGATGAGACGCGCCCCGCGCTGGTCGCGGAAGGTCCAGGGATGTGACTCGAAGGCAACGGGCGCGTGCGCGGTTTTTCCCGCAGCGCAGCCGCCGAGCACGAGCAGCACCGACAGCAATGCCGGGTGCAGCGGCCTTCGCCAGTCGCTCCCCCCCTGCCACATCGATTGCCGTCTGGCCGGATGGCGAATCGCGTTCGCGTGGGTCATCGAAACTCCACCCCCGGCTCACCGCGGATCACGCGCCCCAGCGTGAAGGCACACTCTCCCGCCCTCTCCAGTGTACGCACGACCGCCGCGGCAGATCGTGGCCGGACGGCGAAGACGTACCCGACGCCCATGTTGAAGACGCGGTACAACTCGTCGTCGGCGACGCCGTGGCGGGCCAGCAGACCGAAAATAGGCGGAATCGGCCAGGACCCCTGCCGCACGACGCAGCGACAGCCCGGGGGAAGAATGCGCGGGAGGTTGCCTTCCAGCCCGCCACCGGTAATGTGAGCCATGCCGCTGATGGCGGATCGGCCCCGGTATCTCCCGAGCACGGCTTTGACCGCGCGGGCGTAGATCCGCGTCGGGCGGAGCAGCGCGTCGACGAGCGGCTCGCCGAGTGATCGTGGCGCTGCGTCCAGAGTAAGCCGCGCTTCGTCGAGCAGAAGTCGCCGCACAAGCGCGTAGCCATTGGAATGCAGCCCGCTGGAGGAGACGCCGACCAGTTCGTCGCCGACGCGCACGCGCCGCGGGCTCATCATCCGCGATCGTTCAACCACGCCGACTGCGAAGCCCGCGAGGTCGAAGGTGCCGGGGCGATAGAGATCGGGCATTTCGGCTGTTTCGCCGCCCAGCAGCGCGCACTCCGACTGCTCACAGCCTGCGACTACGCCGGCAACGAGTTGCTGAACAACGGCCGGATCGAGACGGTGAAGCGCAATATAGTCCAGGAAGAAAAGCGGCTCCGCGCCGGCGCAGAGCAGATCGTTGACGCTCATGGCGACCAGGTCGATGCCCACGGTGTCGTAGCGCCTCGCGCGCGCCGCCACCAGCACCTTGCTGCCGACGCCGTCGGTGCAGGAGAGCAGAACGGGGTCGACGTAATTTCGCCTGAATAGCTTTTCGCCGAAGTCCAGGCGGAAGGCGCCTGCGAATCCACCGTGGTCGGCCAGCACGCGCGGACCATACGTCCGCCGCACCAGCGGACCGATGCGGTCCTCCATCTCATCCGCGGCGATTAGGCTGACGCCGGACGCGGCGTACGTCTTGGAGCGTGACGGCTTGCGTGTGCGGCGTGCTTCGCCCATGTCGAGGTCATACCCGAAACGCCACGGGCGCTCCACAGCGCGCGCGAGGCGCACGCGCCCGTGCTCGGCACGCGCGGGAACACGCGTCGGCTCACCGCGGCGCTGCGGGACGGTGTCAGAACGTCAGGCGCAAGCCGATCACAATCGAATAGTCCGTTTCCGCCCGGTTGGAAATCCCGCGCCAGATGGGCGCCTGGGCACTCACCTCCAGCGCCCACGTGGCGGCCTCCCACATGATCCCCGGCGCGATCAGAAGCTCGTTGTCGCCGTTGGTTTCGTAGACGCCGTTGAGTTCGCAGACGGCATAGAGCGCGCCGGGCGTGTCGGCGGCGTATTCGACCGGGTAGAGCCGATACAGGTAGGCGAGGTCGTAGCGGAGGGCGTCGGCGGTGGATTCGCCGGCGCGCAGCGGCTGTGCCAGGCCGTCTGTGGTGAAGGTCCAGACGCAGTCACCATTGAAGCCGTGGCGATCGACGATCGCCGTGAATGCCAGGCCGATCAGCGGGTTGTAGGAATCGCCGGTGAACGGCCCGTCGCCGGTCCGCACCTGTCCGCCGGCCAGCGCGCTGACGCGGAGCGTGTTGAGCGGCGAGAAATCGTGGCGAAGGAAACGGTAGCTGGCGAAGATCGTTGCGTCGCCCACGCCGGCGTCCTCCTCGCGGGGGCCGCGTTCGAAGCGACGATCGCGATAGGAGAGTGGAGTAACAGCGGCCAGCGTCAGCTCTGGCAGCAGCCCGACGTGCACCATGTTCTCGAGCGAGAACTCGCGTATTCGACCGCGCTGGGCGGGTGTGCCGTCGCGCAGCGTCATCCGGGTGTACCGAAACTGCTCCATCAACGTCACCTGGCCGGGAGATGGGCCGGTGCCGCTGGCGAAGGCGTTGGTCGGCTGCTGGGCGCTGGCGACATTCGTGGCAACGAGCGCGACGGCCAGGCCGGCCAGCGCGGACACGCGCGATCGCGCCCAGGTGGGCGCTTCATGCCAAAGGGGTTGACTTCTCATGGCGCCTGCTCCTCCTCGATGCGATCCAGCGTGAAACCGGCCGCGTCTATGGCGGAACGAAGGTCGCGATGCGTAGGCGCGGGGCCGGGCGACAGATTTACTGTGACGCGGCCGCTACCGAGATCCACCAACACGTGCTGAGCGCGGGCAAGGCGCTTGAGCTGTTTTTCGATGCTGTTGGCGCAGAGCGGGCAACTGAGTCCGCGCACGTGCAGCACCACGCTGGTGCCGCGGACGGCCGGACTGTCATCCGGCTCATTGGCTCCATGTTGGGCGGAGCAGCCGAACTGAAGCAGCAGTGTGGCCATCGCAAGTCCGATGAACGCGGGCGTGCGCGAGCCGCTTGGTTTGACGAGTGAGCGAATCGACATGGTCTGACTCCCGGAGGTTACTTCGGGTGCGATTGATTCAGCCTACGAGGCGCCTTTGGCATTGTCGCGTCGGCAGTCCGCGAAGTGCGCCGCGCAGGGGGATTGACACGGGAAGCGAGCTCTCAGTGCGCCCGCGGAAGAAATCAGATCAGTCGCACGCCGGTGATCCGGTGGTCGCGAGGTGGAGGGGTGCAGACCGCCAGAGTGGTGGCCGACCGCGGCGGAATTTGTCGCAGGCTCGTCCGCCAGACAGGCGCGCCGCCGCTCGCGCCGTCCGCCGCTTCGGATGTCGCCCCGCGGTTGGCTGTCTGTGACGCAAGATCGAGGTCACCGCAGTGACACCCACCGGCTGCGGCGGGACCACCTTGTCGGTCGCCATCCGGACCAAACACCTCGGCGCACCCGCAGCGACACTCGATGCCGGTGCCAGCACAGCAGCAATTGCAACTTGTTTGGCCGAAATGAGTTGCGGTTGTCGCGGTGCCGAATGGCACCCAGGTGGCGAGCGTCGACCACACAATCGTGCGAGGCGGTAGAGCCATTGCAACCGCCAACGCGGCAGCGACCGCCCACACCGTCGGCCGCGGGCCAGCCGGCCGAGTGAGACGGGCGCGCGAGGGAGTGGTGTAGACCTGCATGAGGTCCAATTATAGCAGGAAGTTGGCCGTGCGATGGTATACTTGGGACGCTTGATCAGAGGCGCGGGGAGCGATGGGAGATCGTGTCGATGGGGCGCAAGCTTTGGGCGGGGTTCATCTTACTGGGCGTTGCACCAGGTTTCGTGCGCGCGCTCGGGAGCGAGATTCCGACAACGTACGACGGCCACAGGGTGGTTCGTGTTCACCCGCAGGATGAGCTTGCGCTCGCGCAGGTGCACGCGCTGACGGATGACATCTGGAGCCATCACGAGGATCACGCGCCACTGGACATCCGCGTCAATCCGGCACAGTTCGCATTACTGGCGCAGAGCGGGATTGAGTACGAGGTGCTGATCGGGGACGTGCAAGCGCTGATCAGCGGCCACGGTCCTGCGATTGCGGGATTGGCGGATCCGTTTGATGGCTACCTGCCGCTGGCCGATGTCTTCACGTTCATGGATCAGCTTGCCGCGCAGCGTCCTGACCTGGTGCAGCCGATCCTGCTCGGGCGGACGATTGAGGGGCGCGACATCCGGGCGCTGCGCATCTGCAGCAGCCCGGCCGACCGCCCCAGCGTGCTGTATCACGGCTGCCAGCACGCGCGCGAGTGGGTTACCGTCCCGGTGATGCTGTACGCGGCTCAGCAGTTGATCAGTCGCTATGACTCCGACTTTCGCGTACGGGCGCTTGTGGATCGAGCGGCGTGGTACATCGTCCCGGTGGCGAACCCGGACGGCTACGAGTATTCGTGGACGACGCAGCGGCTGTGGCGGAAAAACCGGCGGCCGTTCGGCGGCGCTTTCGGCGTGGACCTGAACCGCAACTGGGCCTATGGCTGGGGCGGCAGCGGTTCGAGCAGCAGTCCGAACTCGGAGACCTATCGCGGACCGTCGGCCTTTTCCGAGGCCGAGACGCAGGCCCTGCGGAACCTGCTGTATGAGAATCCCAATTTTGTCGCCCACATTGATCTGCACAGCTACTCGCAACTGGTGATGTATCCGTGGGGGAACGTCGCCACCCCGACCGACGACGGTGAGGCGTATCACGGGCTGGCGCGGCGCATGACGCGCGCCATCCACGCCGTGCATCACTCCGCGTACGGATTCGGTCAGATATACACGACGTTGTACCCGGCGTCCGGCACGGCGTGTGACTGGGTATACGCCGAGAACGGCGCGCTGGCGTTTGCGTATGAGGTGCGCGACACGGGCAGCTTCGGGTTCCTGTTGCCGGCGGACCAGATTCGCCCGACCTGCGAGGAAATCTGGCCTTCGATGCTGGAGCTGACTGAGTACGCGTCGGACGACGTCCGCCTGATCGCGGACTGGCCGCCGCGGGTCGCGCCGCAGACGCCGACGAGCGTCACGTTTCGCGTGCAGGCGGCGCGCAAACAGCCCACCGGCGATATACACGTGTTCGCTCGGACGCTGCCGTCGGAGCCATTCGTCGAAGTGGAGGCGAGCTCGGACTGGGTCGGCAACTGGAGCGCTGCCCTGCCCGCGACGGCGTGTGGTCGGACGATTGAGTTCTATCTCCAGGTCGGCACAGTGGGCGGCGGGTCGGCGTTCGTGCCCGCAGGCGCGCCATTCGTCGGGTTCAAGATTCCAGTGGTTTCAGCGACACAGGATTTTCACGACGATTTCGAGTCACAGCGGGGATGGGTGCCGCAACCGGCCGGCACGGGCGTCTGGATGCGCGTCGAGCCGTTGGGCACCAGCTATCTGGGTGCGCCGGCCGCGCCCTCTGAGGACAATCCTTTCGGTAGCGGCAGCTTTTGCCTCGTGACGGGGCAGGGGCCGCTCACGGATCCATCACTCTACGACGTGGACGTAAGCTCCCCGGCAGTGGTTGTGTCGCCGCCGGTTCCGGTCAGCGGTCCTACGGCCGAGCTTTCCTACTGGCGGTGGGTGACGACGCGCGACTCCGGCGGATTGAACGCGGGCGAGCTTGAAATGGCTGTCTCGACGGATCAGCAGTCGTGGGTCGTGCTGGAGCGCGTCGGGCACCTCGGGCAGTGGGAGCGCGCGACGTTCAACCTGGGCGACTACATCCCGCTGGCGGGCGGGGTGTTCTACCTGCGCGCGACGGCTACCGAGTGGCGCAGCGCCATCACGGAGGCGGCCCTCGATGACGTCCGCGTGGTGTCGCTCTCCTGCACGCTGGCGAATCTGCCGGGCGACGTGAACTGCGATGGCGCGGTGAACAATTTCGACATTGACCCCTTTGTCCTGCTGCTCGTGGACCCCCCCGCCTACCACGCCGCGCACCCCGGGTGCGATCCGCAGCGTGCGGATGTAAACGGCGACGGAGTTGTGAACAACTTCGACATCGATCCTTTTGTCGCGCTGATCACCGGCGGCTGATTGCGGAGCGGATAAGATTCCCGCATGCCAACGCTGCCGGTTCATCCTGACTCCCCCACCGCGCCGCCGGTCGCCGATGATCGGACCCACGTGCTCGGGCTGGCGGTGCCGGAGCTGCGCGCTCTATTGGCGCTGGCCGGGGCGGATCAGTCCTATCGCGTCGACCAGTGCCTCGACTGGCTGTACGCCAAGCGGGTCGATTCCTTCGATCAGATGCTGAATTTTCCGCGAGGCGTCCGCGAGCGGCTTGGAGAGCTGGCGGTGCTCTACCGCGGGACCATCCTCCGCGAGAGCGCGTCTTCAGACGGCACCAGCAAGCTGCTGGTCGGCTGGCCGGACGGCGGATCAATCGAGACGGTCTGGATCCCGGACGGCGAGCGGCATACGGCATGCCTGTCGTCGCAGGTCGGCTGCCCGGTCGGTTGCCGGTTCTGCGCGAGCGGGATCAACGGCGTGCAGCGAAATCTCACGACCGGCGAAATTGTCGAGCAGGCGCAGCACATCCGGCGGCTGATCGGGGAGCGCGGGCGGCTGTCAAACATCGTGTTCATGGGCATGGGGGAGCCGCTGGCAAACTACGAGAACGTGCTGGCCGCCATCCGCGTGCTGAACGCGCCGTGGGGGCTGGGCATCGGAGCGCGAAAAATCACGGTCAGCACGGTCGGCCTGCCGAAACAGATTCGGCGGCTGGCGGAAGAGGACCTGCAACTCAACCTGGCGCTCTCTCTACACGCGCCGGATGATGAGCTGCGCCGCGAGTTGATTCCCTGGGATGTGCCGATCGACGAGTTGCTGGACGCCTGTCGCTACTACTTCGATCGCACCGGGCGCGAAATCACCTTCGAATATGTGCTGCTGCACGAGGTCAATGACCGGCCGCGGCACGCGGACCGCCTGGCGGCACTGGCGCGGCGACTGCGGGCGAACGTCAACCTGCTGCGCTACAACCCGGTGGAGGGACTGCCCTTTCAACGCCCGACGGCCGAGAGCGCGTTTCGTTTCCAGGAGCGGCTGCGCGAGCGCGGAGTCAACGCGCACATGCGCACTTCGCGCGGATCGGACATCGCGGCCGCGTGCGGGCAGTTGCGCCGAACCACGACCGCAACCGGAACAGTCGCGACCACGGCCTCGACAAGCGCTTCTGCGGCGGCCGCCGCGGAAGCCCCGCCGTCCGAGTAAGCCCAATCTCTCCACCGGCCTCGTCCGCACATCGGCGGGCAAAGGCTGACTCCAGTTCTTTCAGATGCCGACCGGCGCCGCTTCAGATCGCAGCGCGGACGAAACCGGTGTCAGAGTAAAGTTGCCGTTCGGTTCCCTGGATCGACCCATTCCCCGACCCGTGCGGACGGCACAGACCCTTCGAAGCGCATGTGTTGCGATCCTGTCGTTGATTGTCGGAGTTTGTAAATTCCTCGTGCCGGTATCGAAGGACTGCATGGGGACGCGAATACTGCGACATCTCTTAGGCGTGGAATGGCTATGGCCGACCCGCCCGGGAGGCCTGCATCGACGGGGTATTGAATCGGCGGCTGATGCCGCCCCGCGCGAAGGTCCGAGATACTGCCTGTGGATTTGTTGACGGGTTTGGCTGGGACGCCCCCGTCCGCTTGCCGGCTGAATCCCAATGATGCCCGCATGACGCCTCTCGGCGCTGCGACGTGAACTTCTCCACTCGGTGTGGAGGAGATTGGCAAGACGTAGATCGGCTCGCCCTTCTTGCCAATGCACTCGGCCCGCTCCTTGGTCGGAGGGAGCGGGCCACTTTTTTTCCTCGCGGAACCCGTCGCAGTCCGAGATGTCAGGGGGACCCGCCGCTCACGGTCCCGCCGCCGCCGCCGAGCGGCGCCTGTGACCGGGTCAAGCGATTCAGCGCACGGTTGCCGATCATGCCGATCACGATCAGCACCGCGACAGTGACGGCGATGCCCGCCCAGAACACCGCACCATTCTCGACCCCTCCGAGCGCGGCGGCGCTGTAACAGACGAAGGCGCTGCGCGGCGCCATTCCGACGACGGTGGCGACAATGTAGATGTGCCAGGGAACGCGCGTGGCGGCAAGCACGAGATTACTGAGCGCGAAGGGCGAGTTGGGCGGAAATCGCAACAGCGTCACGATGCCGAATGTCTTCCAGGCGCTGCCGCCCACGAGAGCCTGGTATACCGCCAGCCATTTCGGATGCTCCCGGATGATCGTCATGGCGCGTTCGCCGGTGACGCGCCGCGCGATCACGTAGCCAAGGGTTGATGCGAGGAAGACTCCGAGCAGGATCGCCCCCAGCGCGGCGTTGAACGGAAAGATCGCGCCGGCGAGCGCCGCCTGCGACCACGTGGGCAGCAGGGCCAGGCCGGCCGTCAGGGTGAAGAAAGCGACGAACGCCACCCAGCCCCACGGTTCGCCGGCGGATGTCAGCCACTCGCCGATCTGCGACTTGTACCACAACAGGATGAAGCCGCCGAAGAATGGACCTGCGGCCGACAGGACCGCGAGCACGCCGGCCGGCCCAAGCCGGCGGAACAGCGCAAGCAGATCGGCCTCAGGCTCCGCGCCGGCGGTACGGCCCGCAGGAGAGTCAGTTTCGGAATTCAATCGCTGCGGACCTCGACAGGGATTGGGAGTTCGCCGAATCGCTGCGCCAGTACCCGTCGCCGATAGGTGAAGATGGTGCGGACGTCGCGCCGGACCAGCAGCGCGTGAACGAACGCGCCGCCGGGCACACTATACTCGACCCGGTCGGTTGCGATGACGCCGCCGGGAGACGGATCGAAGGTGTGCTCGTGGCGCCAGCGGCGATAGGGTCCGATTCGCTGTTCGTCGACGAAGCGGTGCGGTGGCTCCCACGCGGTGATTTCGCTCTGCCATGACAACGGCAATCCGCGCATGCGCAGTCGATAGTCGATCCGCACGCCCGGCTGCATGCGGATCGGCGGCGGCGTCAGCACGCGGAATTTCAACCACGGGGGGGTGATGGCCTCGAGGTTGAAGGCGTCGGAGAAAAACGCGAAGACGGCGTCCAGCGGAGCGGCGAGATGCTGCCGGGTCGTCAGCAGGTAGCCGGGACCGGCTCTTTCAATGGCTATCATGCCCCATCATAGCGCTCATCCGCCGGCCGGCTTACCCGGCTCGGAGGCGGCAAGCCGAACGATCACAGCGTCGCCGGAAGCAGCGCAGCGCCCGTTGGGCTGGCGGACGCCGGCCAGGTTGATGATGGCGTTTGCACCGCGCTCTGCTGCCAGGGCCTTGAGCACCTGGGCCGCGCGGGCCGGTGAGGGGTGTCCGTCAGTAAAGACGGTTTCAATCTGGCGCAGCACGTCGAAGCCGACGATTTCCCCGGTGGAGCTGGTGGCGATGACGCGCGCGGCCAGTCGCTCGACCTGCTCGCGATTCATCTGGACGTTGTCGTATGTGCGGCTCAACTCGGCCCGGCGCTGTCGGTAGGCGGTGTCGTCGCGGCGACGGAGGAAGGCGCGCAGGAAGATCAGGAGCAGCACGAGTGCCCCGACGGCCCACAGCCCCGTTTGCGTGTCGATCTGAAAGGAAAACGGCGGCATGACGCACTTCCGGCTGACGACACGGGGATGTCCAGCCGGCAGTGTACCCGGCGTCCCCCGGGAGGTGACGTTGCCGCAGCGCCGCGGCCGGCGAAACCGCGATCGGGGGGCCGCGCTCTTGAGATTCGGGCCGCAGCGCGGACAATGCGGTGTTCCGACGGGTGAGTGCGGTGCGTACCGGCAGCGCTCCGGCGGATGGACTCAACGGGCCGAGCAAGGAACAGCATGAATACGCGAAATTGGCGAGGCGGATTATTCGTCGGGCTGGTGGTGGGCGTGAGCGTGGCGAGCCTGAGCGTGCTGAACGCGCAGAGCAGCGGGACCGCGGCCGTCGCCGGCGGCACACGCACGGGCACGATTGACGTGCAGCGGGTGCTGAACGAGTCGCAGCAGCAGAAAGACCTGGCCGATGAACTGCGGCAGATTCGCGAGCGGCTCGAGGGCGAGAACACGCAGCGCCGCCAGCGACTCGACGCCATGCAGGCCGCCCTTGACGCGATGAACCCGGAGGATCCGGCCTATGGCGGACGGCAGCGGGAGTTTCTTCAGGCACAGATCGACTACAAGAACTGGGCCGACGTGAACGACGCGGCGCTGAAGCGCGAGGTGGGCGTCTGGACGGCGCAGCTGTATAAGGAAATGCTGCGATCCACGCAGGCGGTGGCGGCGCAGGGCGGGTTTGAGCTGGTGTTCTACCGCGACGAATTCGTGTCACCGTCGATGGATCCGGAAACAGTTCAGGCCGTGATTCGCGACCGCAAGCTGATCTACGCGGCGACGACCACGGATGTGACGCAAACCGTGCTGGACAAGATGAACGGCGACTATCGCGCCAAGCCGCGCCAGCCGATGATGCAGATGCCCTAGCGGCCTGGTGTTGGCATTGATTCCCGTCATCGCACAGTCGCCCGTTTGCGGGCCTGTCGCGAGCAGCGGGACGCAGGCCGCGGGGCCTCGATGTGTCCCGCCTGCTCCCCGTGATGGTTCCACTGTCACGCGTTCAACGGAGACCCAGATCGTGGCGTCCGCGCCGAGCCTGTCAATCGCGATGTCCGACCTTGCCGCGCGCCTCGGCGGGCGCCTGGAGGGTGATATGACGCTGCAAATACGCGGCGTCGCGGCGTTGCCGGATGCGGGCGCTGGCGACATCTCCTGGGTGGGTGACGCGAAGTACGAGGCAGCAGCGCTGCGATCGCGGGCGGCAGCGTTTCTGGCGTTCGAGGGCGTTGCGGTGCCGCCGGGGCGAGCGGTGATTCGCGTCGCCGACGTGGACGCCGCGCTGATTGAGGTGCTGCGCCTGTTTTCCCCCCTCTCCGATCGCCCGGCCGCAGGCGTTCATCCCAGTGCAGTGGTCGCTCCGGACGCAATCACTGACGGAGTGGCGATTCTCGCGAACGTGCATGTCGGCCGCCGTGCGCGGATCGGCCCGGGCACGGTGCTTCATCCGGGCGTGTATGTCGGCGACGAGGCCGTCATCGGCCGCGACTGCATGATCTGGCCGAATGTCGTGATTCGCGACCGCGTGACGCTGGGCGATCGCGTGGAGGTGCACGCCAACAGTACGATTGGAGCCGACGGATTCGGCTACATCTACCGCCGGGGGCGACACCTCAAGTTTCCGCACATCGGGTCGGTCGTCATTGAGGACGACGTGGAAATCGGCGCGAACAGCACGGTTGATCGGGCCAAGACGGGCGTGACGCGCGTGGGCGCTGGGACAAAGATTGATAACCTCGTGCAAATCGCTCACAATGTGCGCGTGGGCGCGGGTTGCGTCATCGTGGCGCAAGTCGGCATTTCCGGGTCGTGCACTCTCGGCAATGGCGTCGTACTCGGCGGTCAGGCCGGCGTGGCCGATCACGTGCGGATCGGCGACGGGGCGATGATCGCCGCACAGAGCGGCGTACGCAGCGAGGTGCCGCCGGGCGTTCGACTCGCCGGGACACCGGCGATCGATGCCGCCCAGAACTGGCGGCAGCTCGCTCAACTTCGGCGTTTGGGCGACTTAACCGCCGAATTGAAGGACCTGAGAAGGCGGATTTCCGAGCTTGAGTCAGCAGCGCACGATCCAGAAAGACGCTGAGCTTTCCGGCCGGGGCCTGTTCACCGGGTACCCGGTCTCGGTGCGCTTCCGCCCGGCGGCCCCGGGGAGCGGCGTGACGTTCGTCCGCACGGATCAACCCACCCCGGTACGGATCCCCGCAAGGATTGACAATCTCGCGAAGCGTGCCCGGCGGACGGCGCTGCGCAACGGCGCTGTGGCGGTGGAGACGGTCGAGCATTGCCTCGCGGCCGTTCGCGGGATGGGGCTGGACAATCTCGACATCGAGTTGAACAACGCGGAGTTGCCGGCTGTGGACGGCAGTTCCGGGCCGTACGTCGAGGCACTGGCGGAAGCGGGTGTGGTGGAACAGGCGCTGCCGCGCGAAGTGATTTCGGTATCAGAACCGATTCATGTGTCGGAGGGCGAAGCGGAGTTGATGGCGTGGCCGGGAGACGCGGCGCGTCTGGACGTGTTCTACGAACTGGACTACAGCGGAACGCCGCTCGGGCGGCAGATTTGCAGTTTCTCCGTGGATCGTGACGATTTTGCGCGAGAGATCGCGCCGGCGCGCACCTTTGTGCTGGAGGAAGAAGCGCGGGCGCTGCAGGCAGCCGGGCTGGGTACGCACCTATCGCCTCATGACGTGCTGGTGATCGGGGCGGACGGGCCGATCGACAATACATTCCGGTTCCCGGATGAGTGCGTACGGCACAAGATTCTGGATCTGATCGGCGACCTGATGCTATCGGGCGGGTTTGTGTGCGGGCGGGTGTACGCGCGAAAGAGCGGGCACCATCTCAACCATGAGCTGGTGAAGCGGCTGCTGGAGGCGCGCGAGCGGGCGAAGTTCGCCCGCAAGCTCACCGGTCCGGCCAAGCTCGACCAGCGCGCCATCCAGCGGATCCTGCCGCATCGATTCCCGATGTTGCTGGTGGATCGGGTCGTGGCGATGGATGATCGCCGCGCGATCGGCGTGAAGAACGTCACGATCAACGAACCGTTTTTCGTGGGCCATTACCCACGCCAGCCGATCATGCCGGGTGTGCTGATTGTCGAGGCGCTGGCGCAACTGGGCGGCCTGCTACTGAGTTCCAAGCTGGAGCACACGGGTAAGGTGGCGCTGCTGCTGAGCCTGGATCGCGTGAAATTCCGTCGGCCGGTGTCCCCGGGCGACCAGTTGATCCTCGAGGCGGAGGCGGTAAACATCCGTGCCAGCGTCGGGCAGGTGTTCTGCAAAGCCCGGGTCGCGGATGAGCCGGCAGCCGAGGCGTCCATCCGTTTTGTGCTGGCGGATTCCGAACCGAACTGAGCCAACCGATGAGCGAAATCCACCCCACCGCACATGTCGATCGTCGCGCCGAACTGGCGTCGGATGTCGTGATTGGCGCGTTTTCCTACATCGGCCCGGGGGTCGTGTTGGGGGATGGAAGCCGGGTTGGGTCGCACGTCACGATCGAGGGGCCGACGATTGTCGGCCGCAATAACCGCTTTTATCCGCAGTGCGTGATCGGCGCCGCGCCGCAGGACCTGAAGTACCGCGGCGGGCCGACAAAGCTCATCATCGGCGACGACAACACGATTCGCGAACTGGTGACCATCCACCGCGGAACGGAAAAGGACGAGCAAAGCGGCGGCACGACGCGCATCGGCAACCGCTGCCTGCTGATGGTCGGCTGCCACGTGGCGCATGACGCAGAAATCCGAAACCACGTGATCGTGTCGAACGGCGTGCAGATCGCAGGGCACTGCCTGCTGGAGGATCACTGCCACATCGGCGGCATGTCCGGCATGCACCACTTTTCGACGATTGGCCGCTACGCCTATGTCACCGGCATGACACGCGTCCCTTATGACGTGCCCCCCTACTGCATCGCCTTTGGCCACGAGATGGTCATTCGGGCACTGAATGCCGAGGGGCTGCGGCGCTGGGACTTTTCACAGTCGACACTGGACTCACTCAAGGCCGCGTTTCGGCGGTTATTTCGCGGCCGCTCCGGCAACGGGGCGTCGAACACCGTGAGCGCAATCGAGGCGCTACGCGCCTCACCTGAATTCGCGGATCCGCATGTGCAGTACCTGGTGGAGTTTGTGCATCGGCAGGTGACCGAGGGCGTGCACGGGCGGATTCGCGAGCGCAAGCGGACCGACGTTCCCGCGGATCGCGGCACGTTCTATGAGTCCGGCCGCCTGCGCGAAATCGCATTGAGTCACTGAGCAAGTCCTGGATCGCGCGGAGCCGGTGCTTGGCCGGCCGGCGCGAAATGAGGAAGCACGATGAGCCAGACGCTGCCGGTCGCAGTGTTCGGAGCCGGGCACATGGGCCGGCACCACATCCGCATTTACAGCCAGATGCCGGGCGTGAAGCTGGTTGCCGTGATCGACCCGAGTATCGAGCGCGCCCGGTCACTGGCGGAGCCGGTCGGCGCGAAATGGTCCACACACTGGACGCCGGAACTGTGCGACCTGGCCGCGGCGACCATCGCCGTTCCCACGGTTCGGCACCTTGACGTGTCCCGCCCGCTGCTGGAGCGCGGGGTCCACCTGCTGATCGAGAAGCCGCTGGCGCCGGACGTGCAGTCGGCTGAGGCCATCGCGGCTCTCGCGCGCCGCCATGACGCGATCGTGCACGTCGGTCACACAGAGCGGTTCAACCCGGCCGTGCTGGCGGTCGGGCGGCTCGGGATCCGCCCCGGGTTCGTGGAAACACAGCGTATCAGCCCGTTCACGTTCCGGTCGGCAGATATCGGCGTCGTCTTCGACATGATGATCCACGACATCGACGTGACGCTCAGCATGATCCGCGAGCCGGTGGAGCGCGTCGATGCCGTCGGCGTGGCGGTGCTGGGGCCGTATGAGGACGTTTGCAATGCGCGGGTGGTCTTTGAGAGCGGAGCAGTGGCGACACTGACGGCGTCGCGCCTGGCCCTCAAGACGGAGCGCAAGCTGCGGGCCTTTGCCCCGAATGCGTATATCTCGCTCGACTACCAGAAGAAGCTGGGCGTTGCGATCACGAAGGACCGCAACCTTGACGTTCTGAAGCTCGCGCGCGAGCGGAACTTCGAGGATCTATCGCAGCTTGCGGGGATCGACTTCGGCAAGATGGTGCACGTGGAGCCGCTGACGGTCGAGTCGCGCGATGCGCTCGAAACCGAGATCCAGACGTTCATCCAAACGGTCCGGACGCGATCGGACAGCGCGGCGAAGCCACCGGAATTCACGGCGGCCGGGGTCGAGGATGGGGTCGCGGCGGTTCGGCTCGCGAGCCGGATCGTGGAGCGCGTGGCAGAGCATCGCTGGGCGGAAGCGCTGGCCTGAATTCGACGACCTGATCTATCGCCCGCGCATCAGCTTCAGGAGGTGCTGCGGGGCCTGCCGCAGTCGCCGCCACCACGGCGAGCTGACGGTTGTCGCGAACTCTGCCCGAATCCGGCGGATGCAGGCGGTGACCAGCGGCGGGCGGCATGCCGGCATTTCGATCCCCGGGCGGTCGGCATGATATTCTTCTTCGCCGCGGGGGCTGAGCCAGCCGTTGCTGCCGCACGGCTCCGCGGCGGCACGGGTCCCCGGGAACGGGAAATAGGGCCGCACGTCAACTCGCGCGGGGCGAAGCGCGCGAAGCAGGTGGAGCGTATCCTCCATCGAGGCTTCGCTTTCATACGGTGAGCCGAGATAGAGCACGGCGCGCGTCCTCACCCCCGCGCGGTGCAGTTCTCCGAATGCCGCAACGATCTGTGCGTTCGACAGGTCCATCGCGAAGATTTCGTTGCGGATGAAATCACTGCCGCTGATGATCTCGACGTCAGCGTCCGCCAGGTTCGCGCTGCGGAGCAGGGTAAGCCGGGTGGAGGTGACCGCGTTCGCGCGCAAGTGGCACCGCAGCGGCAGACCGCAGCGCCGGGCGTAGGCCTCGCAGAATCCGACGAGCCAGGAGTCGTCCAGCGCGAAGGCGTGATCCAGGATCCGCACCGAGCGAACCGTGGCATGGCGACGGCGCACGACGGTAATTTCATCAAGAACGTTGCCCGGCGAGCGCCGACGCACCCACACGCCGCGACCCTCGTACATCATCCGCTCCGCGTCGTTCGAGCAATAGCCGCAGTGCTGCGGGCATCCGCGGCCGACGGCGATTTCCAGTTCGCCGCAGCGGGCGAGCCACTCGGCGTAGCCGAACAGATCCCGTTCCGCGAACGGCAGGGAATCGAGATCCTCGACCAAGCCCGGCAATTGCGGGCGGGTGAGGCCCTGTTCATCGCGCAGCCAGACCCCGCGCACCGCCGTCGGCGCGACGGGGTCCTTGAGTCGCTCGAGATAGGTGACGAGCGTGGCGTCCGGCTCGCCGATTGCAACTGCGGCCACACCCGGAAGACTCAGCGCCTCGGCGGGGGCGACGGTCGGGAAGGCGCCGCCGGCGACGATCGGTAGAAACTCGCGGGTGCCGAGGAATTCAAGGGCGCGACGGGCCGCGCCGACGCAAACCGGGGAGATGTCGGCAAACACGAGCTGCGGCAGGCAGCGTGTCAGGGCGGCCTTCACGCGCCCCTCATCGAAGCGGGACAATCCGATGAGGTGCAACTCGTGGCCGCGCTCCGCGAGAAGCGTCAGCAGCGTGCCCAGGCGCGGGTCGAAACGGGGAATTGGGCGGCCGCGGGTCTGCGGAGCGACCTGAAGGATGAGGATTCGCATGCCGCCCTCGCGCCGGATTCGTGGGAATCATAGCGGATCGGGCGATGAGCCGGCTGGCGCTCCTCGCAGGGCAGTACACTTCGACTTGTGATTATGGAACGCGGGTCAGCGCGATTGGGCGAGCGCGACGCTGACGGCCTGGCAGACCGAGCTGGCGCGCTGCACGCCGTCCTGGCCGATGGCGAGCATCAGAATCTTGCGGGGCGTGTCGGCAATCTGGCCGAGGCTGTGGCTCAGCGCAAGGCGATCCAGCTCCTCATTCTCGGTGGGCAGCTCGGAGATGTCGAAACCGCCAAAGAGCGTGAAGGAGCCGATGTTCTGCACGGAATGAGAGTATGCATCAGTGACCAGCGCCTCCCACGACGGGTCGCTGATGGCGCCGGAGCGCAGCGCCTGCAGCAGGTCGCAGTACTCCTCGGCCAGCGTGATGCGCTTTACCTCGGACCCGCCGCAGAACGTAATAAAATAGGATCCGCGGCGCGGGCCATCGGGGCGGCCGGAGCGCTCATGTGCTGATGCGAGCGTGGCCATTGACGCGAGCTTGACTTCGCAGGCGCCGAAGATCGTCACATACACGCGCGGGCGGTCAGGGCGAAGCTGCCCCTCGTACCCGCCGCAGAAGCAGAATTGGAGCATTTCGTGCGGCCGCTCCTGCTGCGGCTGCGTCGGAGTGGGTCGCCGTCGCAGGGACCATCGATACGTGACGTTCATGGGCATACCCGGGCTGTGGACCCGTGGCTCCGCTGGCACATCCGGCGTCTGACAGCAGGGATTCTGCGGGGGCGCTCGATTATTTTCCCTTCTGCACAAGGGAACGGCCCGGCCGACCGTCCGTGGATGCCGGATGTGCTACTCGAGCGGTGGCAACTGCGAGCGAATCACCGGGAGGCTCATGTTGTACTTGAAAAAGGCCTCCTGCCACTTGTCGTCCACGACGCCGAAGTGGTCCTCGAACAGCTTTTCGCGCTCGAGGGTTTCCCCGGCTTTGTCCTCATCGAGAGCGGCAATCTTCTGCATGTAGCTGGCGAACTTGTCGCGATGCTTGCGATACAGGTAGTTCGTGATTGCCCAGCCGACCGGGTACGACCAGCCGCCACCCCGGAAGAAGTGTTCGTCGTTCAGGATCCACTGCTTGAGCGGGAACGACTTGCGGAACTGCTCTGAAGCGAAGTTTGTCTGGAACTGGTAGATGCGATTGTTGTTCAGCGTGCCGAGCGACGCACCGGTGGATCCGGGCGGCAGTTCGAACATCATGGCCAGCCCTTCGCTGAGCCAGCGCGGCGGGCGGGCGTTGCTGTTAAAGATGCCGATGTTGAAATGGATGTGGTGCGCGGCCTCGTGCTGCACGACCTCCATGTTCTGGAAATCGCGCGTGCGACGAAGCCAGTTGGACAGTCGACGGCGGTCGGCGGGCGCCGCCCGCTTCCAACGTTCCATTGCACCCGCGTAGGGCGGCCAGGTGTCCATGTCGAAGAAGGCGGAACGGTTGTCGTCCGGCATGTAGAAACCAAGCACGCCCAATTCCTGAAAGCCGTGATTGGCCGAGTATCCCATGAACTCTTCGTGCTTGCCGAAGAAGTAAATCTCCAGTTTGTGCGTCGGACGGCGCACCTCAATGTTGAGCATCTTGGCGAACTTGTAGTTCCAGCGATAAATCGCCTCGAGCCGCGAGGCAAGCCGCAGCGCGGTCTCGCGATTGGAGGTGTACACCAACGCGAAGTGATCGGTCGTGATCACGTTGTCCGTCGCGGCGATCGCCTTCATCTGCGCGACGCCGTCCGGATTCAGATCGAGTGCGGGCAATACGTCCTTGTCCGGCTCATTGTCGACGCCCAGTTCGTCGGCGCCGAGCAGCGCCGTAAGCTCGTCATCCGTAATCGCGCCCGCGCCATCCTTGTCGGTGCGGGGCCTGTCGCCGGCGGTGTCAACCCGGCTGGCCTCCGTCTCGATCTTGCGGAAGTCGCGGACTTCATTTTTGCGGAGGCGAACGGTGATGCCCTGCGCGACCTTGACGACATATACGTCGCCCTCTTCAACGACCTCGCCTTCCACGATGCTGCCGTCATTTCGCACAAAGCGGTATCGGCCGCTGAGGTCGGCATAGGCCGTCGATGCCCAGATTCCTACGCCGCACACGACGAAAGAAGCCAGCGCCAGCACAAATGGACGAACGCGCATGTTCAGGCACCCTCACGGTTTGAGTGGCTGGAATTTACCACGGTGAAATTATACCCGGACCGCGGTTCGATTCCACGCACGCCGCCGGTCCGCGAGGACGGCCCGACGATTCGCGACAAGCGTACAATCCGGCAGCCGGCTTGCTCGTTCCGCAACCACCAGTTCGGCCAGACCGCACGGCCGTCCACTGGCGACTCGGTGATTCAACCGGCAGGTCAGGCCGGCCGGACGGCCAGGCGCCGCCGCTCGCGACAATGGGTGTGGCACATGACCAGGACTGATGATCCCAATGGCCCCCCGACCGCGAGCGCTCCCGTTGGGGAGCGGGCGTTAGTTCAGGCCATCGGAGCCATGCTCGCTCAGCTCGCGCCGACCGCCGTGACAGGCTCACAGGCACTCGCCTTCGGCGATGACATGGCCCCCCTGCCATCAGGCGATTCCGCCTCGATTCTGGCTTGGACCACCGACGTGTTGATGGAGGGTGTGGATTTTCGGACCCTGGAGGCCGGCTGGGAGGCCGTTGGACGAAAGGCGATGCTGGTCAATCTGAGCGACTGTGCGGCTATGGGTGGTCGGCCGGTCGGGTCGCTTTTGGCCTTGACGCTGCCGCGCACTGCGGCGGGATCGGATGTGCTGAAGCTGGTGCGCGGGGCCGCGGAGGCGGGAGCGGCTCACGGCTGTCCGATTGTCGGGGGGGATACGAACAGTTGGGAGGGCGGGCTGGTCGTCGCCGTGACGGTCGCGGCGCGGCAGGAAGCCGGAGGTCGCTGGTTGGCGCGCAGTGCGGCAAAAAACGGCGATCGGGTGCTCGTGAGCGGTCCCTTGGGTGGATCAATCCTGGGGCGGCATCTGGAGCCGCGGCCACGGATTGAGCTGGGGGTGGCGTTGTCGCGATTGGACGGAGTGCATGCGGCCATCGACATCAGCGACGGGCTGCTGATCGATCTCGATCGGATCTGCGAGTCGTCCGGCTGCGGTGCAATCCTGGACGAGCGGGAGTTACAGGCGGTAATTCACGCGGATGCTCAACGCCTGTCCCGGAGCGACGGCCGCCCCGCCCTGGACCATGCGCTCGCGGACGGTGAAGATTTCGAGTTGCTTGTGACGGCAGACACGGCTGAGGTGTCCCGGCTCGTTGAACTGGGAATGCAACCGATCGGGGTGATGCAGCCGGAACGCGGCTTGTTCTTGCGGGGTGCGGGCGGCGGTGTCCGCGGGCTGCAGGCCCATGGATGGGAGCACCCATGCGGGTGATAACGGTGACCGTCGAGAGCAATGCGGCCGCTCAGACTGTTGCGCTGGGCGAGTCGATCGGCAGGCTGCTCCGCGGCGGCGAGCTTCTGGCGCTGCACGGGGCGCTCGGAGCTGGGAAGACACAACTCGCCAAGGGGCTGGCGCGGGGCTTGGGCGTGCGGCCGGATGAGCCGGTGGTCAGCCCGACGTTCGTGATTGTGCGGGAGTACGCGGGGCGCGTGCCGTTTCTGCACGCGGATGCCTATCGCCTGACGGGGCCTGAATGGGCGGCGCTTGGGGCGGATGAGCGACTGGCGGAAGGCGCGGTGCTGGCGGTGGAGTGGTGGGAGCGCGTCGCGGGTGATTCGACGATGCACCCGGAGATTGACGTCACGCTGGAGCCGGTGGCCGGCGAAAGCGAAGCCGACGGCCGGAGGGTTGTCGTTCGAGGCAAATCGGATTGGATCGAGCGATGGGCGGCCGCTGTGGCGGAAATTGGGCTGCGCCTGTCCGGGGCGGGTTGACACGACACGCCGCCGCGGCAAGGATTCCGGTGTTGGAGTTCCGACCCCCCGGTCGTCGCCCCCGCGGCGACTTGCTATCGACGGGAGCATTCGTCATGCGTACTTTGATCACCTGCGGGGCTCTTGTTTCCGCGCTGCTGCTCGCCGGCGGGTGCGCCGGCGTTGTGAAGAACGAACAGCAGGCGTGGAACACGTTCGGCCAGACTTTTGACGCCGACATGGCCCAGCTCGGCGATGACTTCAACTACCTGATCCAAGTGGATCGCCCATCCCGTCTGACGAAGTGGATCACTCGCTAACTCGGCTGAACTTCGCTCGATCGCGACGGGCCTGGCCGCGTATCCCAATCGCCAGGCTCGGCGCGGGGGCGCTCGTCAGCTTCCGACCGCCCGTTTTGCCCGGTTGACGCCGCGCTACCCCCCTGCCCGGCCCTCCAGTTCCTGCCAGCGCGCGTATAGCGACTCAACCTCGGCATCCGCGTCGCTGAGTGCCGCGCACCATTTCTGCAATTGCTGGTGGTCGGCGGCGATGTTGGGGTCCGCGATGCGCTCGCGGCACTCGCGTTGACGGGCTTCGGCGGTGTGAATTCGCGCTTCCATCTGTTCCAGCTCGATCTTTTCCTTGTAGGACATGCGCTTCGGTGGCGGCGCCGGTGCGGCGGAGTCTGCGAGGCTTGCGTCACTCGGTTGGGTCGTCGGGTGTGGCGGAGCGGAGGGCTTGGCCGCGGAGCCGGCCCGCGCCAGCCGCTCCCCGCGCTGGGGGGCGCGCGCGGCGGCTTCGCGGGGCTGGGCTTTGCGCCAGGCTTCCCACGCCGACAGGTTTCCGTGGCGCGTTGGCGGGCCGTCGGAGCGCAGCGCGATCAACTCGGTGCAGACGCAATCGAGAAGGTATCGATCGTGCGTCACGAGCACGACCGCTCCGGGAAAATTCACGAGCGCGTCTTCGAGCACGTCGAGCGCGTTGATGTCGAGGTCGTTGGTGGGCTCGTCGAGCAGCAGCACATCCGCCGGTTTCAACATCAGCCGCGCGATCTGGATGCGGGCCTGTTCACCGCCGGACAGTTCGCCGACCGGCGTGATGAGCTGCTCGCGCCGAAACAGAAACCGCTCGGCCCAACTGACGACGTGCACGTTGTTTCCGCGATGCAGCACGAAATCGCCGCGCCCGGCCAGCGCCTCGTGTAGCGTTTGCTGCGGATCGAGCGTTTCGCGATGCTGGTCGAAGACCACGATGCTGAGCTTTTCGGCGGGCTTGACGTTGCCTGCATCGGGCGGACGCTCGCCTGCGAGAATCCGCAGCAGCGTGGACTTGCCGCTGCCGTTATCACCGAGAATTCCCAGGCGGATTCCAGGTTCGAGGCGCACGTCCAGGTCCGCGAACAGCACCCGACCGCCAATCGTGCAGCTCAGGCCGTTCCCGACCAGCAGCGCTCGCGTGCGGCGGCCGGTGGCGTCGAAGTCGATCCGGGCGGCGGCGCCATCCCCGGCGTTGCGGGTCGTCAGGTCTCCGAGCTGCTCGATCAGGCCGCCGGCGCGATCGATGCGCGCCTGGTCCTTGACGCGCTGCGCCTTCCGGCCGCTCGTCATCCACTCGATCTCGCGACGCACGGCGTGAGCCAGAACGCGCTGCGACTCGCGCTGGCCGGCCAGCAGCACCTCGCGCTTCTGAAGAAAGAACGAATACGCGCCGTCGATCGTAAGCGCCCCACCGGAGTAAACCGGATTGACTTCCATGATGCGGGTCGCGACGCGCTCCAACAGATAGCGATCGTGAGAGGCGATCACGACGGCACACCGCGCGGCTTCCAACTCCGCTTCCAGCCACTCGATTCCGGCGATGTCGAGATGATTGGTCGGTTCGTCCAGCAGCAGCAGCTCCGGTTCGACGAGAAGTCCGCGCAGAATCGCGATGCGCTTGCGCCAGCCGCCGGACATCTGTGCCAACGGCTGGTCAGGGTCCGCGACGCCGATGCGATCGAGCGACGCGGCGACGCGATGCGCGGCGTCATGCTCATCGGCGCCGCGAGCGACCAGCGCCCGCTCGAGCGCGATGCGTGGGGATTCGTCGGCGGCGAATTCGTCGCGTTGATCCACCAGCGCAATACGCAGCCCGCGGCGAATGCCGCAACGTCCCTCGTCCGGCTCATCCACTCCGGCGACGATTCGCAGCAGCGATGACTTGCCGGCGCCGTTGGGGCCGATCAGCCCGATCCGGTCGCCCGCGCTGATGTTGAGCGACACGCCGCGAAACAGCGATCGCGGTCCGTGGCGGCGGGAAACGTCGGTGCAGGAGATCAGCGTGCTCATCAGTGCTACCCATCCCGGACGCGCGGCAGGGCGACCGTTGCGAAAGTCTATTCGATCGGCCGACCGTTTCCTCGTCCGCCTACAATCCCGCCGACGCGCGAGGCTCGTACCCCGGCCGGAGGCCGGCAGCGCCAGGTCGAAGCGCGAACCGTGAACCCAGAGGTGCCAATCATTGTCAGGCGGCGGACCATCAGGCGATTCGATGAATTCCGTTCCGCACGGCGCGCGCGACGCGTCCGCCGTTCGCGCGGCGGAGGTCTCGTCGTCAGAACCGGCGCGGATCGGCACGTTGCCGGCGGGCGGGCTGTCGCGGCAGATGATCTGGCTGGCCGCGCCGATGCTGGGCGAGCAATGCCTCAACATGCTGGTCGGCTTCGTGGACACGCTGCTGGCGGGAACGATCAGCAAGGAGGCGACGACGGCCGTCGGCGCGGCCAGCTACATGAACTGGATCGTGATGCTGGCCTTCTCGCTGGTCGGCGTCGGCGCATCGGCGATCGTGGGGCGGGCGCTGGGGGCGAGAGACGCGGCCACAGCCGGCCGCACCCTGCACCAGGCGATGCTGCTCGCGGCGGCGATGGGCGTCGCGGTGTGCACCGCAACCTTCTTGCTCTCTCCGACCTTCGCCGGATTTCTGACCCGCACCCCCGCTGCGTTCGAGCCGACCGTGGCCTACACCCGGATCGTGGCATTCGCCTACCTGCTCGGTTCGTTCAACCTGGTCGGCAGCGGATTACTCCGCATCGCCGGTGATACACGGACTCCGCTGGTGGTGATGTCCGTTGTCAACGTGATCAACGTCGTGCTCTCGTGGGCGCTGGTGAAGGGGGTCGGCGGGCTGAGCCTGGGCGTCGACGGCATCGCCATCGGCACACTGGTGGCGCGCAGCGTGGGTGGACTGTTGATGTTGGGGGTGCTGCTGCGCGGGCGTGGCGTGCTGAGGCTGCGGGTATCCGAGTTGAGGCTGCATGGGCCGACCATGTCGCGGGTGCTGCGGCTGGGGTTGCCGGCGGCGATGGACACCGGAATGATGTCGATCGCGCAGCTGCTGTTCATCCGCATCATTGCGGACAGCGGCGCTCGCGACGCGGCCACGGTGAATTTTGCAGCGCACATCATCGGCGTCGAAGTCGAGGCACTCAGCTATCTGCCCGCGTTTGCCTGGGGGACGGCGACCGCGACGCTCGTCAGTCAGTATCTGGGGGCGGGGCGGCCCGAGCTGGCGCTGCGCGCCGCCCGAATTGCGTTGGTCCATGGCGCCATCCTCGGGGCTGCGACGGGGGCGATCTATGCGCTGTTCGCGGGACCGATTTATGGGGTGATGACGCGCGATCATGCGGTAATCGAAGTGGGCGTGCCGGCGTTCCGGATTCTGGGGGCGGTGCAGCCGTTTCTGTGCATGGCGATCATCGCGACGACGGCGTTGCGCGGCGCGGGCGACACACGGACGACGATGTGGTATTCGCTGATCGGGGGGCTGCTGCTGCGCGTCCCGGTGGCGTATCTCGGGGCGGTGGTGCTGGGCGGCGGGCTGATCGGCGCGTGGTGCGGCATGTGGGCGGACAACCTGGTCAAGTGCGCCCTGACGACCACGCGCGTGCTGGGCGGGCGCTGGCGCGGCGTGCGGGTGTGAGGGCGCGTGGAGGAGCCATGAGGCAGGCCGCCCGGTCCGGCCGCTCGCCGGCACCAGAAAATTGACCAAGCTCTCGCTCGGCGGCTTTCGCTACGGTGTATGGCAGTGCCACTGCGCTTGAGGCGTGTTGTTGTGGCAGTCGAGTTGCTCGCGGCGTTCAGCGCGGCTGAAGCGAGGGAGAACGGTCGTTGCGAGTGATTTCAGTTGCTGGTGCGCAGGGCGCGGCTGGTGGCATGCTCTCGCTGCACTCAGCGTGAGCATGCGACGGACGCCTGGAATGCCACCCATCGCGCCGCGCATGCCTACGCGGAGTACCGCGAAGGCATGCCACCCAGCTGCGAAGGCATGTCACCCAACTGCGAGGGCATTCCACCCACCCGCGCAGTTCGCGGCGTTGCATGCCACCTGGCCGGGGTTCCCCGGATTATTTTGGGGGGGCAATGCGCAAGCGAGGTCGCACAGGCGGCGCATGTCCGGGACACCGTCGCAACCGCCCGAGCGCCGCAACGAACCTGCTGCAACCGGATCGATGACCGCTAGCGGCGCGGCTGGCTGCGGGATCCGGGCGGAGCGGCCGAACGATTTGGTGGCGCCGCGCGTGAAGCGGCTGAGGCGCCCGGTGTAGCTGCGGGCCGCGAACCCGCGGCTGACCGCGGGCCGGAGGCGCTGCGCGTCGAAGTTCCGCTTCGCGGCGTCTTGGTCTCCGATCGAACTCCGGATGCCGGATTGCGGGCTGGCGATGCACTTCTCGCAGGCAGCGCGCTTCTGACAGGCGGTGGCGCAGCAGTTCTAGCGGGCGGGGCTACTCGGGCAGCGTTCTCATTGCGCGCGGGTTGGACGATCCGCGTCGGGCCGATTCGTGCCGGTGAAGCGCTTCTTGCAGGCACCGCACTTCTAGCGGACGGTGCGCTTCCCGCAGGCACCGCGCTTCTAACGGACGGTGCGATTCTCGCAGGCGAGGCGCTTCGCGATGGCGGCGCGATTCGCGCGGGTGAGCCGCTTCCAACGGATGGTGCGATTCTCGCGGCGTTTTCATTGCGGGCGGGTTGGACGACGCGCGTCGGGCCGATCTGGATCGGCGGAACGCCCCGACTTGGAGCGGGAGCGATTCGATGGTGGGTCGGATGGCGTGACCCGGCCGCGCGCGGGTTGCCGGGCAACGGGTAGCCGTTGGGGTTGAGCTCAGTGACGTAGGGCCGCGTGTAGCGGCTGCGGTCGCAATCGCGGTCCCGGCCGCCCAGCAACGAGTAGTACGTCGAAGCGGCAGAAACATAGCCCGGAAATACTGAACGCAGCAGCGGCCCACGATCACAATCGCGCCGGCCGGACGTCGAAAAGCTGATGGAGAAACGCGGGGTGTCACAGCGAACCGGGGCACAACTGCAACGGCCGGTGAAATGGCCACAGCCGGCACTGGCGGAACGAAACGAACGCGGCGCGTAATGTCGCGCGAGCGGCGGCGGACATGCCCCGCCGTAGCGCACGGCGGTCCCGCCAAAGACGCTCGTCCCGCCCAACACGGTCCGCCCCGGAAGCGCGGCGTACGAGGCGCCCTGGAAGCCGAAATCGTCTTCCAGGTAATGTGCGTGACTCACGTTGCCGGAGAATTGCACTCGCCGGCGATCGTCTGATACGAACACGCCTTCGTGTGCATCGGCGGCGGCGCTCGAGGAGAAATCGAGTGCAGCCACTCCGGACGGCTGATCGAGCGGCAGCGCTGCGGCCGACCGCCAATCGGTAACCCCCGCGGGCGAGTCAGCGGGAGTGCCTGCGGGGGCGTGACTTGCGACGGGATCCGCCGGCGAATGGCCGGCATTGTTCTCATCGCGCTCGTCGCGCCACAGACGGGCGTTCTCATGCGCGGCTCGTTCCGCGCGGGCGGCAGCGTCCATCTCCTCGCGCGGTAACAACATCACCGGCAGCAGATCCAGGCGCTTGAGGTCATCGGTCGGCTGAAGCTCGCGCCAGCGGCGGGCCGGTCCGGTAGACACGACCGGCAGACGCCCCCCGCGCACTTTGGCGATCGAACCCGACATCGACATCGCTCGGTCTTCGCGCCGCTCGGGAGCATGCCGCTCCCACCACTGGCGCAGGGCCGCTTGCAGCGAGCGGCTTTCCGCCTGCCGGATCAGGGCGTCGATCAGGTATTCATTCGGCGGGCAGGCTGCATAGGCGGAACGATCCAGCACCACGACGACCGGCGGATTGGAGACGTCGGCAAAAAGCTCGCGAGTCAAGCCGGTCAGCAGGTCACGATACTCGCCCAGCGCAACCGCGTCATTCGCCAGCCGCTCCCGCCAGTCCGCGAAGGCCGCGTCCTCCTCGGCGTCGAATCGCTCGCGAAGCGCGACCAGTCGCTCGTGCGCCCGCTGTGGAGAATCAGCGAAGGCGCGTCGCAGGGCTGCGATCCGCGATGTGTGATCCGCGGCAATCATCACCGCCAGTGGCGCGTCTGAAAGTGCGCGGGCGGCGGCGTGAAACCGGGTCGGAACCGGCGGGCGGGCGGCGTCAGGATTGGCGAGCGCGTCCGGCTGCTCGGCCAGTTGTGCCAGTACGAGCGGATCCTCCGCCAATGCGACCAGCGCGCGAATCACGCCGGCAGGGTATTCGCGAACACCCGCCAGCGCACGATCATCCGCGCGGGTAACTGAACCGGCGGTGATACCGAAGAGGCAAACGGCGATGAGAGGATGGCGAGCGAGCATCAGCGGCCCTCCGGGACGGCGGGTCGGAAAGACCCCACGTGAATTATAGTCGCGCCCCAGCGGGAACCTTGCGGAATACGGGAATTGCGAGGCTGCGCCCGAACTGTTAAAACCGGGGAATGAGCGACATTCTGCACGTTTCGACGCGAAATTCGACACTGGAAGTGACACTCCACCGGCCCCAAGCGCGGAACGCATTATCGCGGGCGCTGCTGGCCGAATTAACCGAGGTGCTGCGAGCGGCGGCGGGCGAGGCGGGGGTTCGGTGCATCCTGTTGACGGGTGCGCCTCCGGCGTTTTGTGCCGGATTGGACCTACGCGAAGTGGCGGCGACTTCGGCCGACCAGGCGGAGCACGATGCCTCCGCCCTGTTGGCGCTGTTCGAGCTAATCGATGGGCTGACGAAACCGGTAATTGCGGCTGTGAACGGGCCGGCGGTGGCGGGCGGCGCGGGGTTGGTCAGCGTGTGCGACATCGTGTTGTGCGCGAAATCGGCCGTCATCGGATATCCCGAAATTAAGCGTGGTCTGGTGGCCGCGATTGTGATGACGTACCTGCGGCGGCTGGTCGGAGAGCGTCGGGCGAAGTACTTGCTGCTCACGGGTGAGAACCTCGATGCAGATCGCAGCGTGGAGTTCGGCCTGGCGACGGAGGCCGTCGCGGATGATGCGCTGCTGACGCGTGCGCGAGAGATGGCCGACCTGCTGACGGGATATCCGCCGGATGCGGTGATGAACACCAAGGCGCTTTGGGCGCGGATCCGGGCAATGGAACATTCGCAGGCGGTGGCTGAGGCGCGCGCCCTGAACGCGTCGATGCGATTGACGGCGGAATCGCGCAGCGGCGTTGCTGCGTTTCTCGGCAACCAGTCGAAGAAGTAACGCTGCGACCCCTGTAGCGCCGGGCGCCCGGACGAATAGAATGGCCTGGTTGCCGAAACTGCGGAAACTGCCGCGTCCGGCCATGCGTTGGGATCACACGAACGGGAAAGGATTGACGAGAGTTTCATGCCCCCCCTGTCGCGGCTGTACATGGACAACGCCGCTACGAGCTTTCCCAAACCGCCCGCTGTCGCCCAGGCTGTGTTCGAGCACCTGGCCCACAGTGGTGGCAGCGCCGGGAGAGGGGCGTATCGCGAGGCGATTGAAAGCGGGCGGTTGTTTGATCGGTGCCGGGCGGCGCTGCGGTCGCTGTTCGGTCTTCGCGCGAATGATGGGATCGCGTTCGCGTTGAATTGCACGGACGCGTTGAATCTTGCCATCAAGGGGCTGGTCCCGACGGGCGGCCACGTCGTCACCAGTGCAATGGATCACAACTCGGTGCTGCGGCCGCTGTCGGCGCTGGCCGAGCGGAGCGGCGTTCGATGGGACGCGATCGTCCCGAACGCGGAGACGACGCGGCTCGATCCGCGGGCGGTAGCCGATGCGATTCGCCCGGACACGGCGTTGGTCGTGCTGAGTCACGCCAGCAACGTGACCGGCGCGCTTCAGCCGATCCGCGAAATCGCGGCAGCCTGTCGCGCTCAGCAGGTGCCGTTGCTGCTGGACGCGGCGCAGACGGCCGGGCACGTCCCGATCGATTTTGAGAAGTTGGGGATCGATCTACTGGCGTGCCCGGGGCACAAGGGGCTGATGGGGCCGCTCGGCACCGGCGTGCTGGCGTTTTGCCAGGAGTTCGCCGCGCGAATTCGCACGCTTCGCGAAGGAGGGACTGGCTCCTCGAGCGAACTTCCGAACCAGCCCGAGTCGCTGCCGGACAAGTTTGAGCCCGGCAGCCAGAACGCCGTCGGTGTCGCGGGGTTGCTCGCAGCGCTGGAGTGGATTCTGGAGCGGGGCGTCGCAGCAATCCGCGCTCATGAAATGGAGCTCAGTGCGGCGTTTGTCGAGCGGGTGTCAGGCATTGACGGATTTCGACTGTACGGTCCGATCGAAGCGGACCGGCGGGTGGGGGTCTTTTCGTTCAGCGTGGACGGGCTGGAGCCGAGCGAAGTGGCGGCGCTGCTGGAATCGCGATTCGAGATTTTGACGCGGGCGGGGCTGCACTGTGCGCCATTGGCGCATCGTGCAATGGGGACGGTTGCGAACGGTGGTTTGACGCGCGCGTCGTTCGGGGCGTTCACTACAATGGCGGACGTGGAACGACTTGCCGACGCGCTGGCGTCTCTGTCCGGGGTCGCACCGACGTCGGCTCGTCGGCTGCGATAGCAGCGCCGGCGCTCGGCTGCGCGCAATCGCCGGGACATGGCCCCCCCTCGACAGTGACCGGCCCCGCATGTGCCGGTGTTGCGCGGCGCCGGCCGTTTCCCATCAGCTTCCGCGCTGGCGGGTCATCTTCTCAACTCGGCGGGTCAGTTCCGAGACCTGTTTGCGCAGTTCATCGAGCTCCGGCCCGCGGGCAGCGGGTGGAGCGGGGGTTTCGGGGTGAATCGCGGGATCAGGGGGCATTGCCGAATCGGCGTCGGCCCCGCTCGGCGTCGGCGGGCGCTGGCCGACTCCCCGTCCGGCGAACATGTCCATCCACTGTCGCGACCAATCCATCGACGCAGTGGCCGCGGGGGGCATGAAGCCGAGGGTGTTCTGCAGAAACCGCGCCCAGCGCTCCTGCGATTCACGATGCCCGGATAGCACCTGGTGAAAAAACTGCTCGAGGACGGAATCCAGCAGATGGTGCTTTGTGCGAATCATCTGGTGCAGGATGTTCGCTGGGAAGATCGTAAGCTTCGGGGCGTCGCGCTCAAGAATGATCTGCGTCAGCACGACGTTGGTGATGTCCTCGCGTGTCTCGGAGTCAATGATGGCCAGTTCGTGCCCGGCACAGACCAGCGCATGCATGTCGCTGAGCGTCACGTGGCAGCTGCGGGTCGCGTCGTAGAACCGCCGGTTGGAGTACTTTTTGATCGTCAGGCGACGATTGTCCGGGCTGTGGGCGGGTTGTGCGGGCACTCTGGGTGGCCTCCGTCGCGACCGAGCAAACTGTGGCACGACTGCGTACAACCTAGTGCGTTCCCGGCGAATTGTCAATCAAACAGGCTGCTGATTTGGCGCAAGCGACTTGTTTGCATGCCTTTATAGAACGACAAGGAAATTTGTGCAATTGCACAAAAAGCTGTTGACGTCGCCGTGGAACGCCGATATATTTCTGCGAGTGCAAAAGAAATCACCCACGCACCTGCAACGCAGGACGAAAGGAACGACACCCATGAGCACGAACCGCAACCCCGCTCACGACATGTTCACGCAGTTCACGGACGTGTGCGCCAACACGGTGCGCACCGCCGCCCAGTTCCAGACTGAGTCGATGCGCTTCTTTGGCGACGTCATGACCCGCAACGCCGATGCGTTCCGCTCGACGATGGAGCGATTCGCCGGCGACGTCGGTCCGATGTCGCGCAAGAACGTCGACCGCATGACCCGCGTGATGGACGAGACGATGCAGCGCAACGCCGAGACGATGCGCTCGTTCGGCGAGGTCGGCCGCACGACGAACCCCGTCGAGATGACGGAGCGCTTCACGACGGTGTGGTGCGACTCGATGGCCGCGATGCGGGACACGGTCGAGACCTTCACCCGCGCGAACGCCGAGATGGTCGAGCAGTTTGGCGAGACCTTCCGCGGCACGATGACCGGCAGCAACGGCAAGACCACCAAGACCCGCGGCAAGTAACGCCCGGGCCGCGTGTCGATTGACGCGGTTGAATGACATTTTCGCGCGCCCGCCCGCCGAACTCGGAGCGATCCGGAATCGGCCGGCGGGTTGCTGCGCGCTCGTACCAGTGTTGCCCGGCGTGACCGCCACGAAGCAGCCTGCGCCGCCCCCCTGCCGGCGCGCCCGCCCAGGAGCCACTCAATGACGACGGATTTTTCCCAGGCATTCGCCGGTGCGGATGCCTTCGGCGCGTTCTGGAGCGATTTCGTGAAGCGAATGGCTTCGGGCGGCATTCCGTCGCCCGCACCTGCCGCCCCACCGTCCCCGGACGTGCTGGCCCAGATTCGACGTGCGTTTTTTGACGCGATGTCCCAGCACGCGGATCAGTTCATGCGGAGCGAGCCATTCCTGACCGCGATGAAGCAGGCGATGGAACATTCGCTCGCGCTCCAGCAGGCGACGAACGACATGATCCGCAAGGGGTTGAGCGCAGCGCAGATCCCCTCCCGCGCCGATGCGGATCACATTACGCTGCTGGTGCGCGGAGTCGAGGAGCGGCTGGTGGATCGCCTGGAGCGGCTCACCGCGCGAATCGAGCGCATGGAGTCGGGCAGGCCGACCCGCGGCGGGGCCGCGGAGAACGGCAAGCCGGCGGCGCGCCGCAGCGGCGCGCGGCGTAAGTCGGCCAAGTAACACGGGTACATGACGGGCGCGGCAATTCGCGGCGCGCCGGATTGCGGGCGGATCCCGCGCGACAGGAGCGACGATGGCCACGATGGGCACGACATTCGGGTTTCCGACGCCGGAGCAGGCGTTTGGCGCGTGGCAGGATCTGCTGCGAAAGTCGCTGGCGCTGCCGAAGGTGCTGGAGGCGGCGCAGACGGTGAGAGTCGGTTGCACGCCGTCAAGGCAGGTCTATCGCGAGGACAAGCTGCGGTTGCTGCGCTACGAGACCGACGCGCCACAGCGGTACGAGACGCCGCTGCTGGTGATCTTTGCGCTGGTGAACCGGCCGTACATTCTGGATCTTCGACCCGGCAAGAGCGTGGTGAGCCATTTTCTGTCGAGCGGCTTCAACACCTACAACGTCGACTGGGGCGTGCCGGAAGGCGGAGATCGCTTCCTGTCGCTTGAAGATTACGTGACGCGCTACATCGACAACGTCGTCGATCACATTCGCGAAGAAACCGGCAGTCCGAAGATCAACGTTCTCGGATACTGCATGGGCGGCACGCTGTCGGCGATGTACACCGCCCTGAACCCGGACAAGGTCAACGCCTTCGTGGCACTGGCGGCGCCGTTCGACTGGTCGAAGAAGGAAAGCCTGCTTCAGACCTGGACGGACGAGCGGTACTTCAACGTCGATCGCATGCTGGAGGTCTACGGCAACGCCCCGCCGCAATGGCTTCAGACCTCCTTCCTGATGCTCAAGCCGGTGCAGAACCTGATGGAGAAGTACGTCGGGTTCTATGAGAACATGCACGACGAGAAGTTCCTCGAGGACTTCTTCGCCATGGAGACGTGGCTGAACGACAACATCCCGGTTGCGGGTGAAACGTTCCGCCAGTTCGTCAAGTATTGCTTTCAGCAGAACCTGCTGATCCAGGGCAAGCTGCACATCGGAAACCAGCGGGTGGACCTGCGGCGCATCACATGCCCGGTACTCAACCTGGTCGCGCGCGGAGATCACCTGGTGCCGCCGAGCCAGAGCCTGCCGCTCAATGACGCGATCGGCAGCAAGGACCACAAGGCGGTTGAGTTCCCGGCCGGCCACATCGGGATGGCCGTCGGCAGCAAGGCGCATCGCGAGCTGTGGCCGCAGGCGTGTGCATGGCTGGGAGAGCGGTCTGATAAGCTCCGCGGCTGAGTTCCGCGGTGGGTGGCATGCGTCGCCGAATGCGAGTGGGAGCGCCGTCCTGTGGGGATGGTGATCGCCGCGCGGCGCTGGGAATGTTGAGATTCAGCGCGCCTCGGCCGAGGGCGCGTCGCCGGGAGCGGTGAGCTTCCGCGGCGAGCGCGACGGCAGCAGCGCTGGAGGTGCTTTGAGATGGGTGAAAACATCAAGCCCGGGTCGAATGGCAACGGCAACGGGCATCATCATGACGGCGAGGGCTGGTCGGAGCCGCGACTCGATCTCTCGACGCACGTCGCGGTGGTGACGGGCGGGTTCCGCGGCATCGGTCGAGCGACTTCGATCATGCTGGCGCGCGAGGGCGCTCGGGCTGTCGGCGTGGTGGACATGGCGCCGGAACTGGGTGAATTCTGCACGGAGGCCAACCGGCGGCTGGGGCGCGACGCATTCGTGCCGTTCAACGGCGACGTGACGGACGCCGCGTTCCGGCGGCATGTGTTCACGTCGATGGAGAAGTCGCATGGCCCCGTGAGCATCTGCATTCCAGCTGCCGGAATCACGCGCGACCGGCTGGCCGTGCGCGTCTTGAAGGAGAGCGGCGACGTTGATATTTACCCGGAGAGCGACTGGGAGCGCGTGATCGCCGTCGATCTCACTGCGCCGGTGTATTGGGGGCTGGAGACCATCGCGAGCGTCGCGCGGACTCGCGGCAAGGCAGGGTTGAAGCGCTGGGATCCGAGCGAGAATGTGCAGGGCTGCGTGGTCTTCATCGGATCCGTTTCCTCGTCCGGCAATCGCGGTCAGGTGTCCTACGCGACCGCGAAGGCAGGGCTGGAAGGCGCGCAGGGGACGCTCGCGGCGGAGGGTGTGTATCACGGAGTGCGCTGCGCGATCATCCATCCGGGGTACACCGACACGGCCATGGTTCGCGCGCTCGGCGATGAGTTCATCCGACAAAACATCATTCCGCAGACGCAACTACGTCGCCTGATCAAGCCCGAGGAAATCGCCAACGCGATCCTGTTCCTGATCCGCAATCCCGCTATCAGCGGTCAGTTGTGGGCGGATGCGGGCTGGCATCCCGTCGCGTAAGCGCCGGGTCAGTCCGTACCGGACGGCCTACGCCGCGGCGGGGCCTCAGCGTAACCGTCCTTCCGTGCGCGGTTGCGAAATGCCGGGCATACAACAGATTGTGTTTGACAATCGGTGCACCGCAGTTTATCCTTAGGAATAGTGAGAGTTTGTACTCGTGCGCGTCGCGAAGTGGCGCGGCCGGCGGCGAGTGCGGGCTTTCGCGGGCGCTATTCCGGATGGCGCCTTCGTCACCGTCGGTGACGGCCGACGGCCGGGATCGGCCCGTTCGCGATTCTCGCAATCGCGTCTCGGGAAGTCTGCCCGTTGTAAAGGAGGTGATCCGTGGGATGTAACATAGGTAGGCTGCTGTAGTGCGGCGAACGTGGCTGCACGCAGTAGCCGAATGCAGCTTCGGGCCCGTCGGCGTCATGCGTCGACGGGCCTCTTTATTGCGCAGCATGCGGAGATTGTGTTTCGTCGTCCCGGCGAACCGGCCTCGGCGGCCGGTCCGCTCGCCGCCGGCGTGAGCAAACTCGTCACACGTCCTTCATCCGCTCAAACGCATTACGGCAATCCGCGCAGTAATGTATAGAGCGGCAGCGCGTCGGCCCGAATGGGCTGTGAAGTGTTGTTTGCTCACTCCCACACAACGGGCAGCGAACCGGCTCCGACTCCTGGGCTTCATACAGCGCACCAGCATCCTCTCCGCCGCTGCGGCTCAGCGGCACGAGCGCCGGCCGCGAAGCCGCCTGGCACGTGGACGCACCGCCCCCCTGTCCGCCGCGCTGTGGCACGGCAATGCCGAACCGCTCCAACCGCTCGCGGCCGGCCTGGGAAATTCGCGATACGCTCCACGGTGGGTCGAACACAAACTCGACGTGCACCGCCTGTGCCCCCGATGCCCGCAGGCGCTCCTCTACCATCTCGCGCAACAGGTCCAGTGCGGGGCAGCCCACAAAGGTCGGCAAGAGGCGTACATGTACCGCATCCCCATCCGTGCGCGTCTCGATCCGGACGTCGTCGACGATCCCCAGTTCAATGATGCTGATCGGCATCTCGGGATCGTCGATCCCTTGGAGCACGTTCATCACCCTGTCGCGCGTCAGCATTGTCGCACCGCGCTCCCGCCTCGGCCTGCCGCGCTGCTTATTCCGCCGACGCTTCGCCGTCTCATCGGGTTGCAGCAGCAACCGCATGCCGACGGCGCTCCATCTGCGCCAGCCATGCCGGTGCGCACCAGGCCTACCACGCCGCATCCGGCTCAAGCTGAAACACCTCGCTCAACTCGGCGTGCACAGCGGCGAAGCCTGGCTGGTGGCGCCCGGCCCGGCCTGCCGGCGGTGCGGACGCGGCGCGCGGGCTGACGCGAAGGGATATTCCGCCGGCCGCGGCGACGCGCTCCAGAGATTCTTTCCAACGCTCGAACATCCGAGGATCCGACAAAATCACCCCCGCCGCCTCGAGATCCGACACGCCGGGCGTCGGTTCAAAGAGGTCCGCCGCGGGCGTGCTCAGACGATCCACCGCCGCCTGCAGCCTGCCCCGCGAATCAGCATTTCCCTTTCCCAACCGCACGATCCACGCGTCCGAATGCGCCGCGTGAATGCGCTCCTCGGCGGCGATTCGGGTGGCCAGCGCCTTTAGCGGCGCGAAGTTTGATCCGCACAACCGTTGCAGCCGCAGCGCGTCGAAGTGATCGCAGAACCAGCGCCGCGCGATTGCCGTGGCCCAGTCAAAATCATCCTCGATCGTGGTGATCGACGCGCAGCGATACTGCCCCGGCGCGCGACCGAACGCGATTCGGTCGGCGCTGCGGCCGTCCCACGTTGCGATGAGCTGATAGATCGCGGAGGCGTGGCCGATTTCGTCCTGCGACAGCGACGAAAACGCGATGTCCTCCTCCAGCAGCGGCGCGAGGCCAGTCCAGTCCGAATCGAGGTGGCCGAGGAAGAATTTGTCATCCGCCAGCGCGAGCAGGTACTCGGTCAACGCGGGGATCACGGCCGGCGGCGGCGTCGCTGCGCTCACGTCAGAACGCCTCCTTCAGGTCGTCGCGCTGATACTCGTCCACGGCCTTGGTCGCCCGGATCTTCTCCCACTTGCGGCGCACGTCTGAGTAGCCCTTGGCCTGCCGGTAACTCTGATCCGAAAGGCGGAATATCACTTCGCGGTCGCTGTCGGCTGTCAGGATCGATTCGCGCCGCACCACCCACACCTCGACGCAGGGCTGGTCGCGCCCGTAATGCTCGCGGCCGTACTGCAGCGCCAACTCGTCGTCCGGCGCTTCGAGCGTGCCGGCGTGAACCTGCGGCTTGCCGCGTTCCGTGCGGACGAAGACCTCGTAGGCGCGCAGATCGGCGTGTGGCGGGGCGGCGAAGTCACCGCCGGATGATGGGAATTGCTGTCGTACCTTGGACAAGGTTCTCTCCTGTCGTCCGCTGTCGCGAAGTCGCACGGCTCGACGACCGACTCAGCTCTTGACCTTCGCCGAGGTCGGCGCGGCGGTGCGGTGCTCGGCGGTCTGGCGGTCCCAGAAGTTGACGAGGTCGATGCGCGTCAGGATGCCGCAGATCTTTCCGGCGCGGCGCACCAGCACGCCGGTGTTTCCGCTCAGCAGCAGACGATAGACCTCATCCACCTTGATGGTATCGTCCACCTCGGGCAGCGGACGGGCCATGATGTCGCGTAGCGAGACGGTGCGTGGGTCGTGCCCGTCATACAGCAGGCGCGCCAGCGTGACTTCCTGGATGCTGCCCACGCTGCGCCCGCCCTCGAGGATCGGAATCTGCGAGATGGCGTCCTGCCGACAGAGATCGATCGCGTCCTGCATTGTGTGATCGGGTGTGAGGTGCAGCACGGCGCCGTCATCCTGCGCCGAGAGTGCGTCCGCTGCGATGTGGCCGCGGCGGCTGATATCGAGCATGCCCTGGTCGCGCATCCAGTCGTCGTTGTACATCTTGCTGAGGTAGTTGCGACCGGTGTCTGGAAGAACGGCCACGACCAGGTCGTCCGGTGAGCAGCGTTGCGCGTAGCGGAGCGCCGCCGCGCAGGACGTGCCGCAGGATCCGCCCACGAGCAGCCCTTCCTGACGGGCGAGCTTTCGTGCGACGCCGAAGGACTCGGCGTCCGTCACCCGGATCCAGTCATCGACCATCTGGCTGTTGAATGTCTTTGGCACATAGTCCTCGCCGATGCCCTCGACGAGCCACGGCTTTGGCGTGCCGCCGGAGAGGATGCTGCCGTCCGGGTCCGCGCCGATGATGCGGATGCGCGGGTTGCGCTCCTTGAGGTACTTCCCGACGCCGCTGATGGTGCCGCCGGTGCCGATGCCCGCCACGAACGCGGTGACGCGCCCCTGCGTCTGTTCCCAGATTTCGGGGCCGGTGGTCAGGTAGTGAATTTCCGGGTTGGCGAGGTTCGTAAATTGATTCGGTTGCCAGGCGTGCGGGATTTCGTTCAACAGCCGCGCTGCAACGCCGGCGTAGCTGTCGCAGGAATCCGGCGCGACGTTCGTCGGAACAATCACGACCTCGGCGCCGTAGGCCTTGAGCAGGTGCGTTTTCTCGCCGCTCATCTTGTCGGGCATGACGAAGATGCAGCGATAGCCCTTGACCGCGGCAACCATCGCGAGGCCGACGCCGGTGTTCCCGCTGGTGGCCTCGATAATGGTGGATACCCCCGGCTTGAGGACGCCGTCGCGCTCGGCCTTTTCGATCATGGCCTTGGCGATGCGGTCCTTGATGCTGGCGCCAGGGTTGAAAAACTCGACCTTGCCGTAGACGGGGCAGGGCAGCCCTTCCGCGACGCGATTCAGACGGATGAGCGGAGTTCGGCCGATCGTCTCCAGGACGCTGTTACACAATCCGAGCATTCGGACACCTGCGGGTGAACACGCTGGGCGGCGGCGCGCGCGCCGCGACGGTGTGGCGTCGCAACGGCCATGATACCATCTTCCGATGCACGCGCCGCGACGCATTGCCCCGGATCGGCACCGGTTTCCTCTCGCAGCGGCGATTGCAATGGCAACGATATCGCTCGTCTCCGCGACGGCCGGCGAGCATCCGAGCCTGCTGCTTCGCGCGGACGACCTGCCGCGACTCCGGCACGTGGCGGGAATCGGGTCGCCCAGCGGCGACGCGACGCATGGCCGGTACGCGGCGTTCGCCGCGGACTACCATGCTCTTCGAGTCGCCATCCGCGACTCGCAGGTGGAGGCCCCGCTGCCGGGAGACTTGCTCGGCTGCGCCTTCCTGCTCTTGATCGACCCGCTCTCATCGGAGCGCGACGCCCGGCTGGCGCGGCTCACCTCGTGGATTACGCGGCCGGATTCAGTCGCGATGGATCCGTTGAGCGTGATCATCGCGATGGATTGGACCTGGAAAGAACTTCCTGTCGACCTGCGGCGCGACACCCTTTCCGCGATTCGCGCTCGGGCCACTCCATTCGCCACGACCGACAGCCCGTTGCGGCGCGACGAGTTTCTCGCGCGGCTGGCGGACCTGGCCATGGCAATCGCCGTGGATGAAGAGGATGAACCGTCACAGGCGTGGGCGCAGATCCGAGGCGAGCTGATTCGAGCCGGCCGTGAGTACGCCCGCGAAACGCTTCCCCGGTTTCTGTCCCTGCGGGGATTGGCTCCGACAAGTCCGAGCACAGCCGCGGACGAGGAAGCGGGGATTGTGTTGCTTGTGGAGTTGACCGCGGCCATGGAGCGGCGGGCGCGCGGCGAGATTGAAGCAGCGGTCGCGGCTTCGCCCGATCCGACGCGCGTCCTGGAGCATTACGCGATGGTGGCAGGCGCTGTCGATCCCGAGGGGCGGCAGTTCGTGCGCGACGACGGCGATGAGGCCCCCCTGCTGACCTGTGGACGCTGGGAGCGCCTGACGCCGCTGACCGCGCACCTGCTGGCCGCGCGCACGGGCGACCCCGCCGCCGTGTGGATGGCGGGGCGCGTGGAGACCGAACTTCGCAAGCGGCCGGAGCGCGGTAGCTGGCGCTTCCTGCCGTTGCTTTTCGATCTGCGCGGCCGACGTCCAGTCGGGCTTGATTCTTTGCCGATTGTTCGCGACCTCGGCTCGGCGGTCGTGTTTCGTTCTGCCGGCCCGGACGCGGCCACGTTCATCTGGGTCGAAACTCCGGTGGCACACCTGCGCTCGCGCCAGTATTTCGATGCCGGGCATTTTCTCGTTCGCCGCGGCGGCGACCTGGTGGCGAGCGCCGCCGTGGACGTCGCCCACGAGGCCGTGCCCGTCAAGGGCGGCTCCCAGCACGCCGGCTCCGAATCTGATCCGGCCGCCCTGACGCAATTCGCGGCGGCCACGATCGCCCACAACGCGATGATCTTCTTCGAAAGCGGGCGCACCCCGACACACGAGGGGCGGCGCTATCGTCCGTTGGGAGGGCAGCGCGCGATCAGCGGCGATTGGCCGGATTACGGTTCGGAATCGGACATGGCCAACCCGCGTAGACTGGGCGGCTTGCTCGCGGTCGGCGAGGTATGCGGCGCGGCGTATGCTGCGCTGGATCTTGCCCCGGCATACTCGCCCGGTGCGATCCGCGCATACGTTCGCGAGTTCATCTGGTTCCCGCCCGATGCGCTGCTCGTGATCGACCGCTTCTCTCTGCGCGACGCGGGCACCACGCCGACGTGGGTGATGCAGCTTACGACGCGCCCAACGCCACCGATTGGCGGGCTATCGGATCAAAACCGCGCGGCCGGCGCCACCAATGACGCGGGTGTCTGGCAGATTGACGAGCCGCGGGTGGAGTGGAGCGGAGCCGACGAGCGCGCGGCGCTGCAGACGCTGCACCCGGCACGCGTACGTTTTCGCGTGGTGGGCGGACCCGCCCGCCGCCTCGACATCGAGGGCGGTCCGCACGCAGGTCGGACGTACGTGGGTGGGAGTGCGGCGTCGTTTGAACGCCTATTGACGCCGGTTGGCTCAAAGTCGCTGATAAACGCGTGGTTCCGGCTCGGAGCACCGACCCGGCTGGGTCGCGAGTTCGGGACGATTCCACACTGGGGACGGGTCGAGGTCGAGCCGGCCACCCGCGGTTTGGAACACACGATGGTGCACGTCGTACACGTCGGGGGCAGTGAAGCGCCGCTATCGAGTTCCGAGTGCGTCGCCACGGCGGATGGATGGCTGCAGGTGCACGTGCGCGGGGCAAAGCGGTTGTGGACACTGCGTATCCGCGACGGGGTGGAGCGCGGCGGCGAAATCGCCCTGGCAGAGAGCGCCGCGCCTACAATCAGCGCCGACGAGGCAGCGGCCGGAACGATCCAGTTCACGCCGTTGCCATCGGGTCGAGCGCCGATCACCCCGCTTCCAGCTCGTGAGGCCGATTCGCCGTGAGTACCTGCACCTTGGCTTCGGGAGTACCGTTCAGTCGCCCTTGATGCTATCGAGCGTCGGCGGCAGCGGCATGCGATCACCGAGCAGGCCCATCACGATCATGGCCGTCCCGAAGTTCCGCGACCGCGGAAAGACCCGGTCATTCCATGTGCCGTCTTCGTCGCGCGTTCGCAGATAGACCTCAAGCAGGCGGGCGCGCTCCGCCTGCCGCTTCTCGACCGGCAGCATCTGGATCGCCTGCGCGGCGTAGCGGTGGCCGAAATAGAAGTAATACGGCGCGACGCCATAAGGCGGCGCGTGCGTGCCGGTCTTCTTGCGGCGTTTCTCCAACTCATCCCAGTGCGTGTGAAATGCGTCCAGGGCCGCCCGGATCCGTGCGACGGACCCGTCGCCGAGGAGCATCAGTGAGGTTTCGCACACGGCCGAGCGCGCTACAGAGCCAGGCAGTTCCGACGTGCTGCTGCGCGCCGGCGCCGATGCAGGCCGGGAGGCCGCGCCAGTCGCCGGACCGGACTCCGCCGGCTTGGTCGTCGCCGCTCTGTCGTCCTCAGTCGTCGGCGGTGCGCCGCCAGCGGGCGTGTTGCTCTCGTCCGGTCCGGGAGCGGAGGGCCGCGTCGTCGTCGCCGGCTCTGTCGCCGTGGGTTGAGTCGCCGAGCGCTCCGGGGCGTCTTCCGACGGACGGCGGCGCGGCACCAGACCGGAGTATGTGAATGCCCCATCCTCAAACCGCGAGGCGCGCAACATCTTGGCTGCGCGTTCCAGCGCATCGCGCGGCACCCGTTCGCCCTGAGACTTCGCCAGCAGCAACGTCTGCACCAGCGGCGCGGTCACGAACGCCGCCGGTCGGCGGCGCGAGGCATAATTCCAGCCGCCGCCGGGGATCTCATCCACGAGGATCGCCTCGACCAGCCTGGGAATCCACTCGCGGATCTGCGCTTCATGCGCGCCCATTCGATTCGCCGCGCGAAGGTGGCAAAACAGGTCGAGCGCCCACGTAAATCCCCAGATTCGCACGTCGTACTCGATCGGCGTGCGGGGCGTCATCGCCTTGTCTTCGAGACCGCCAAGGATGTATGCGATGCCGCGCTCGATGGCGGCGCGCGACTCGGGACCATCCGGATCCGCAAAGAGCAGCGCCTCGCAGACAATCGCGGTTCCGGCGACGCGGTAGCCGATCGGGATCTGTCCGCCGACGCGGTAGACCCCCTCGTAGGGCCAGGCGCCATCCTGCTCCTGCATCTTCACCAATTCGGCGGTGGCGACGCGGATCAGCTCGTCCGGAGTCTGCGAAGGCTCGGCCGCGAGGGCGGCGGGGGAAAAAAGCACGACGGTCAACAGGCTCGCAACCGCTCTGAAGCGCACCGTGAGTCTCCGTTATGATGCCGGCAGGCAGCGGGGAGATTGTAACGCATGACCGGCGCCGGATCGTGCGATGGTCGGCGGGGCTGCGGCTCGGGATCGGAGGAATCGTGAGATCGGGATTGATCGTCGTGGCGGTGTGCGTGCTGATCGGATCGGTCGGCGGCGCCATCATGATGCGAAACGCGCAGCGCCAGATCGGCGAGTCGCGCGAGCTGGTACTGGGGCTGATCTACTACCTGGAGTCCAGCGGCGGAAAAATGCCGCAGAGCCAGGAGGCGTTTCTCAGCAGCCCGTTCGTGGAGCGGCTGCCGGCGCAGGACGGGCGCATCAGTCTGCGCATTCGCCCCCCCGCCACATCCCGTTTTCGCACCGATCCGCGCGGAACGGTCATCCGCGATCTGCGCGACTTCGTCATCGGCTGGGGGGCCGAGCCGGCCACGTTGACGGTGGACCAGAGCGGCGCGGCCCGCACGCCGGCTGGCGGCACGTTGAAGCTGTTCGCCTGGGCGTCAAAATCCAAGGCGGCCAACGTCTACGGCGAGATGCTGATCGACGCCGCCCGGGAAATCACCGGCATCACCGCAAAGCCGGGCGCCGGGTTAATGCCGCCACCGAAGCAAGCACGGTCCGAAGCGGGTGGCGCAGGCGATTCTGCGTCAGAATCCGCCGGCGCAACGCAAACCGCGCCAGCCGAGCGCGAATAGCGCAACAGGCCCGCAATTCAGCGATGGTCGGCTATTCGATCTGAGTCAGCCCGCTGGCATTCGGCGGCCAGAACACAAAGTCGCCAGGCGCTCGTCGCCACTCGCCGTCCTTCCCGCCGTCGTCCTTTCCGTCCGGGCCAATGCTGTAGATCCGGAAGCCCTTACCGGCTTTTTCGTAGACCAGCGGTTTGCCGCTGAAAGGGTCGATCGGCAACGCAGGAATCGTGCCTGGCGCGAGCACGGCCGCGTCGGCCGGCGGGGATTTTTCCTTTGTCTCGTAGATCCGCACCGCCAGCACCAATTCCACGGCAGCGCGTTGCGCCACAATAAACGCGGACTCGAACAGGTCGAGGTCGGGCATCAGGTGCACGACGCGCTGCAGCGGATCGGCCGCGGACGCCTTCGCCACCTGCTCGCGCAGGGCCTCGACGCCGCGCCAGGATTCATGGATCGGGGAGGTGCGGGCGGCACGCAGCAATGCTCGAACGGCGTCGGCTGCGGCAATGGATTTTTCCACGCTGGACTTGCCCATTGCAGCCCGAAGCTCCTCCACGTCGCGAAACGGGCGCGGCAGAGGCTTTGCATTCTCATTGCTGACGTCGAACAGGTACGCTTCGAGCGCGAAGCCGTGTCCGCCGTGGCGCGACGGATCCTTCGCCCAGGCGTAGGACGCTTCGATGAAATCCAGCTCCGTCGCGGCAATGACGAGATCCATCGCTTCGGCGTCGGGACGCATGCCCCAGGCGGCCCGCAGCGTCTCGGCAATCGCCGCCGGGTCCGCCGGCGGCTTGCGGCTCAGGAACGCGAGCGACTGCCGCAGCGCGATGCGCGCCACGCGACGGCCGATCGGCTGCGAGAACGGCGAGGGCTGCGCCAGCAGGTGGCCGGCAATGCGGTGCAGGCGGATGTTGTCCGCGTAGGCGGCGTCCCAATCGCCGTCGTTTGCCGCGAGATTGGCCCGCATCGCAAGTACGCGACAACTGGACGCCTCGAAGGCGCCGAGCGACTGGGTGGCCGCGGTGGGCGTGGGCGCGGTGGTGTCGACCTTGTACGCCCAGCGCGGCGCATCGGCGATTTTCTCCAGCGTGCTGAGCGTTTCCGAGTTTCGACGCACCCATTCCCGCAAGGGCGCCTCTGAGCGGCCGAGGCGATCGCTGACGATCATGGTGGAAAGGCCGTTCAACGCCGCCTCCCCGCCCTCGATCTGGTGCAGTTCAACGTAGGAGGCGGAGGCGGTGGAGAGTTGCGGGGCGGCGTCCACCTTTGGAAACGCGGCGGCGACGCGCGCCACGCGCGCCTGGGGTGTGAGGGTGCGCAGCTCGGCGGAATCCGCCGCCATCGCGGCAACCGCAAGGCCGACACATCCAATCGCGACGCTCGTCATCTGTCTGAACATTCCCGAATCTCCTTCAGGTCAACGGCTCGGACGATATCGGCTTCTCGGGTCGGTCACAATTCGAAACGCGGCGCGGGATCAGGCGCGTGCGAAGCGCCATCAGCACGCCTTCATCCCCCGTCGATCGGAACTGGCGGCGACCGGCGTCACCTTCAACGGCACCAGCGCCGCTCCGTCGTCGGCCTGCACGCGCACGGGCACGGACTTGAACGCCGGCGTCTGCGAGAGCTCATCCGCCACGCGCGGGACGAGCACGTTTGCCTCGGGGTAGTACATCGCCGCGCACCCGGCGTGAATGTCGAACTCGCGCGCCAGAATTCCGCGCATGACACCCGCGGCGCTGCGGACTGCCACCGGCTGGTTCGGACGGATGCCGCGGATGCGCATGTCCTGCGCGTTCATGAGAATGACGTCGCGGCGCTCCTGCCCGCGATAGACGTCCTCCTCCTCGTAAACAACCGTGTTGAACTGCCCCTCGCTGCGGATCGTGGTGAGCAGCAGCTCATCATCCGCGCGCTCGACGCGCGGCAAGTTCGACGCGAAGAACCGTGCCCGCCCGGCGGGCATCGCGAATCGCGGCTCGTGCAGAATGCGCCCGTTGACGTGAAATTCGCCGCCCCCGGCGTCGATCCTCGCCAACGGCTCGAAGCCGGGAACCACGGCCGCGATGATTTCGCGAATCTCGCGATGCCGAGTCAGAGCGGCCCAGTCGATCGGGCCGTCGCGCCCGAGCACGTCGCGGGCGATCGCGGCGACGATCTCGACCTCGCTGCGCGGACCGGGCAGCCGCGGCGGCCCGCCGTCGCTGACCCGGACAAGGCTGAACATGCTCTCCTGCGTCGTCGGCTGCGCCTCTTCGTCGCGAGCGCACGTCGGAAGAATCAACGTGCGACCGGCTCGGCCTTGGACGTGGCCGGTGTTCATCGTCGTGCTGATGTAGACGATCGAGTCCAACCGGCCGATGGCGTCGCGGGCGAAGCGCGCATCGGGCGATGCGCCGAACAGGTTGCCGCCCAGGCACCAGCCGTTGCGAAGCCGCCCCTCGTGCGCGGCGCGCAGACTGGCGAGCGTGTCGAGGCCGGGCGTGCGCGGCAGCTTCACGTCGAAGCGCTGCTCCAGCGCGGCGAACACCGCGTCCTTGAGCTGAGGCGTGACGCCCACTGAGCCGATTCCCTGCACGTTGCTGTGCCCGCGGATGGGCATCAGCCCGGCGCCGGGGCGACCGACCATGCCGCGCAGCAGCGCCAGCGCGGCGATGGCGCGCACGTTCTCCACGCCGAAGCGGTGATGCGTAATGCCCATGGTCCAGGCGAACACGGCCGCCCGCGACCTCGCATAGCGAGCGGCGATGTCGCGCATCTGCGACTGGGATACCCCCGCGGCCGACTCCAGTTGCTGCCAACCGGCCTCTCGCAGAAACGCGGCGTAGGCATCAAAGCCCTCGGTGTGGCGATTGATGAAGCCGCGATCCTCCGCCCCGGATTCAAGAATCGACTTGCCGATGCCGGCCAGCAGCGCCGCGTCGCCGCCGACCAGCGGCTGCACGTAAAGCGACGCGATGGGCGAGCCGAACAGCAGGCTGCGCAGATCGGAAGGCACGCGGAAGTTGACCAGCCCCACTTCGCGCAGCGGGTTGACGACCACGACCTCGCCGCCGCGGCGCCGCAGCTCCACCAGCGTCCGCATCAGGCGCGGGTGATTGGAGGCGGGGTTTCCGCCGATCAGCATCAGGAAGTCGCAGCGGTCAAGGTCTTCGAGCGCGACGGTGGCGGTGCCGGTGCCGATCACTGACTGCAGGCCGACGCCGCTGGCCTGATGGCAGTAGTAACTGCAGTTGCTGATGTTGTTCGTACCGTAGACGCGCGCGAACAACTGCAGCAGAAACGCGGCTTCGTTCGATGATCGGCCGCTGAAGTAGAAAAAGTTCTCGTCCGGTGCAGTCTCGCGCAGGCGATCCGCGCAGAACTGCAGCGCCTGCTCCCACGAAACCGGGCGGAAATCGGCATCCGGACCATCCGCAAACACCGGGTCATTGAGTCGGCCGAGCGATTCCAATTCGCGTGGCGAGAGCGTGCGCAGCGCCGCCGCGTCGTATCGCGACCAGAATTCCGGCGCGATCCGCCCCTGCATGTCGGCCACCATCGCCTGCATCGACTTCTTGCAGATCTCGGGGAAGTGCCCGGCCTCGTTGACCATACCGCCGCGCTGCCCGCCCATGCCGAGCGCGCAGGTCTTGCAGGCATTACGGGTGCGGAGCGCCCGGTAGAAGCGCAGCAACCCCCCGGCTTCGCGCGCTTTGCGAAGCGAATAGCGAATCGCCGCCCATCCACCGCCGGAGCGCGGGAGCTTCATTCCCGGATCATACGCTCGATCAGCGCTGCATCGGCTTCCAGAGGCCGACCGCGTTGCCCTCGGGGTCTGTGAACCACGCGAAGTGGCCCATCTGCGGAACTTCCGTGGCGGGGATCAGCGTCTTGCCGCCGAGCTTTTCTGCCTTGGCAAGCGTGCCCGGAATGTCGTCAACCATGGCGTAAATCGTCACGTACTGGTGCGGCGGGTGCCCGAGGCAATTGATGTGGCCGCCGATGCCGTCCGTGGGCTTCTCGACGTGCCCGCCGAGGTTGGCGATCATCCCCATGTTCGGCATGCCCGGCACATACTCCCAGCCGAGCAACTGGCCGTAGAAGCTTTTGGTCTTTTCCAGGTCCTTGCAGCCGATCTCGAAGTGAACAACCGGAGCGGGCATGAGACGGTCCTTTCCTGCGACGATGAAACGAGGCTGCGGTCGGGCATGCCTCCCCGGAGCAGCGGCGACCCGCTGCGCGTCGCGATTGCCGCATCCTATCGTGCGATCACGGTCCATCCAAGATGACTCGCGGGAGTTCATCCGTCCGGATAGGCTCACCTCAGAACTCAAACGGGGAGCTTCACCATGGCAGCCAGAAAAGCCAGCCGCCCGGCGAAATCGAGAAAGTCCGCAGCTTCGGCGCGCCGCGAACCGCTCCGACGAATCGCGTCTGAAAGCACGCGCCAGCGCCCCGCCGCACCATCCGGCGCTCGACGGCGACAAAAACCAAACAAATCGTCACCGGGCGGCGCCTCGGCGAAATCGACGCGGCCGTCACCGCCGGCCCGCCCTGTGCCGAAGCTGCGCTTTGAATCGCTGACGCCGCAGCGCTGGGGCGACCTGTGCGCGCTATTCGGCGAGCGCGGCGCATGCGGCGGTTGCTGGTGCATGCACTGGCGACTTCCGGCGGCGGAATACACCGCCGGCAAGGGGGCAAAAAACCGCGGTCGCCTGAAGGCGCTGGTCGATTCCGGACGCGCGTCGGGAGTGATTGCCTACGCCGGCGATCGGCCGATCGGCTGGGCGGCGGTTGAGCCGCGCTCGGTGTTCGTGCGCCTCGGATCTTCGCGCGTGCTGCGGGGCGGCGATGACCTCCCGGTGTGGTCGGTGCCCTGCCTGTTCGTCCTGTCGGAGTTTCGCAATCGCGGGGTGTCGATCGAGCTGCTGAAGGCGGCATCGGCACATGCAAAGTCCCGTGGAGCGCGCGTGCTGGAGGGTTATCCTGTCATCCCGCGTCGTGAAAAGATGCCCGCTGCGTTTGCCTGGACGGGCACGCTGTCCGCGTTCGTCGCGGCCGGGTTCGAGGAATTCGTGCGGCACTCCCCGGTGCGGCCGGTCATGCGGAAGGCGCTCTGAGCCATGATGCCGGTTGAATCGACGGGACGTGAGGATTCGCGATGATCGTGCTGGCGCTCTGCCTGATGTGGTTGACTCCTGATAACGAGGCGTTGCTCCGCAGAGCAGCGGAAATCCCGGCGTCGAAGCGCATGGAGCGTGTCCTTGAACTGTCGGGTGGTCAACCGGAGTCACCCGCGTGGCGCGATTATGCGGCCGCATCCGATGCAATGGTCACTTGGTTCAATCTCGCGGTTTCGCAGGATGCGGAGTCTTCCGCGCTGGCGGATGCGATCGAGCAGAACATGGGGCGCATGCTGCTGACCGACGACTGGACAATCTCGCAGGAATTCATGATTCGGCGCTACCTGGAGCTGAACGCCGAGGCATTGGCGCTTATCAGGCGGGCGACGGATCGACCAATCCTGGGGTTGCCGGCGGAGGGGATCCTTCGGCCCAGTGCGCTGAACTTCTCGCATGCGATTCGACCCTTCACGGCGGGGCGACTGGCGTTGCTGAAAGCGGCCGACGACGCGCGACGGGGTGAGTGGAAACAGGCCTGGGAATGGAATCACCGCGCGGCCTGCTGCACGCAGCACCTGATGCAGCTCGCGTCAGTCATCGCGCGCGGAGCCGCCTGGGCGTCCGAAGCGCGGCAGCGCGCCCAGGCGCTGGCGTTCGTGCATCGCGCGCCAGAGCACGCGCCGCGCGACCCCCTGTGGCGCGACGCAGCCGCCGCGGCGAGAACGGCTTCATGGGACGCAGTGACCGAAGCCGAGCTGCTGCTGACGCTGGACTACACCGAGCGGCTGGCGGCCTGGGCGAGCGGCGCTGCGGACGAGGAAATTGGCTCCATCGTGGAGGTGGCGGTCGCCGGTTTGGGAGATGAGGAAGGCAAAGGCGCCCTGGGGGATGGCGGGATGCGATTCGACAGCGTCGCGGAGTTTCGCAAGGCGATGCGCGGCTGGACCTCCGCAAAGCAACTGGAGACGGAGGTCGCGCTCGGGCGTATCTACGCCGACTGGAACCAGCGCCCGTTTCATGAGTGCCTGCGCGAGATACGCGAGCGCGGCGATGAGGCCGAGTTACGCCGCCGCGTGCGCGCGGCGCTGATCCGGTCGCCGGCGAGCCGGTTGTTTCACGGTGTTTTCTCGCAGCCCCCGGAGCACTCGCGCCGTCGTGCCGAGCATTCCCGCATGACCGCTGCGGCAGTGAGTGCGATTGTGAAACTGACCGCGCATCAACAACGTCACGGGGTGCTGCCGAAGTCGCTGGCGGAAGTCTGCGGGGCCGAACTGCCGCTGGATTCCTACAGCGGCACGCCGCTGGTGTACCGCCAAATCGGCGACGCGGAATTCACGCTCTACAGCGTCGGCTTCGACGGCGATGACGATGGCGGCAGGGTCACCCCAATCGGGGGAACGGAAGACGGAGATTACGTCTTCTGGCCGCCGGTCGTTCCGAAGTGGGTTGGGAACTGACGCCCCGGTCGCGAAGCGCCCCGTCGCCGTGCGCGCCAGCTGCTATAGTCAAACTACTTGCGCCGGGCTGCCGCGGCGCGCGCCAGCGCGCGATCGGCCGGGATTCGAGCATGGAGCATCGCATCGGCGACGCGGTAGGCAATCGCCGCGATGCGCCGGGCTTTCTCATCGTCGTTGATGTCGGGCGTGTTGTGATGCGAACCGACGCCGGCGATCCACATCCCGGCGAACCAGTCGCGCAGTGACACTGCCGCCGGCTGCGACGTGTCGATCGGAACGACCATGAAGCCGGCCGCCTGGATGGCGCGATGCAGCGCTGGCTCGTCCATACCGCGTGAAACTCCCTTGGCTCGGCGCGGATCGACCGGGTTCGGTGCGTCCGCCTTACTGGTTATCGGGGGATTTACCCACGCAGGCTGAACGTGCGCCGGCCACGGGTGGAGCGCGCGCCCGGGCGGTCCCGGACCGTGTCTGTCGGGCCGCCGCGGAATTTGCGTCGTGCGTGTTGAGAACGTCAGGCCGGACACGCCGGCGCGGCGCCGAGGTCGATCCATCCGGCATACACGGCTCCGGCAGCGCCGGTCGTGCAAATGCCGAGGATCAGCGCAAGAACCGCCAGAACGCGCTGCTCACGACCAGCCAGCGCAATTCCGGCGCAAATCGCACCGGCCGGCCCGCCCAGGTACAGCATGCTCGGACCGAGCATGGCAAGCGGACCTCAGGTAAAGACCTGTCCGCGGATCAGGGCCGCTCCCAGGATCGGCGACAGCGAGAATAGCAGGGCCTGGAGGCTCATGGTTTCACTCTCCGCGCGGCGACGCGTATGTTCTCATCGGATCGTGCGGGTCGCCACAGTGACAGCCGAGCGATTCTATCCCGCTATCGCCGGGGCGCTGTCATTCATTGCGGCGGCTTGCGAAGGGTCATTCAGACGACTCGCCCGCGTGGAGGAGGGAGCGCGGGGGTTCGCCGCCTAGCGCCCCCGCGGTCCGGAGCGTCCGCTATCCTTTGCTCATGGCGTGTGTCTGACGCTCTCGCACAATCTGCGCTTCGCGATGTGCCATCGAAGCGCGCGGCGAGGACTTCGGCGAGTTCAGGAGTAGAACATGCGAACGGCGGGACGAGCGTTACTCGTGTGCGGGCTGACGGCGCTGCTCTTCGGGTGCGCGGAAAAGTTTACGCGCGAGCGTTTCGACATCATCGCAGTCGGCGTCGAGGATCGCGAGGACGTGATTCGCACGCTCGGCGAGCCGCGCTACGAGGCAGGCGACGAGATGTACTTCGAAGACCTCGACCGCAACCTGCATGCGCGGGTGTTCTTCGGGCCGGACGGTCGCGTGCGCGGCAAAGAGTGGATGGACGCACGGCGCGGGGAGTGGGACGGTCGCCATCCGGATTCAGACCCCCCGCCGCAGGGCGAGGTGCGCGAGTCGCGGCGCAGGAACACGACGGTCAAGCCGTGAGCATCCGCGCCGCGTAAGGCGAACACGGCGTCTGTTGCGGAAACCGGAGAGGGCGGGATTCGAACCCGCGGTACCGGCATTCACCAGTACGACGGTTTAGCAAACCGTTGCCTTCAGCCGCTCGGCCACCTCTCCCTGCCGGGTTCGCCGGCCGCTGACTTTCATCGGCGGTCGGCCTGGTCCGGGCAAAGCCGCGGCATTGTTGCCCGGTTCCCGCCGCGAGTCAACGATGACGCGGCCGCGTGGAACGACGTTCGGCGCGTCGGCACCGGAGGCGACCCATTGGGCGCTGACCGCTCGACATCGCAAACGGTCGCTTCTGCGCGACGCCCGACGCACCCGCCTCCGGCGTGCCATGCGCTCTCAATGGCCGTATGGGCCGCGCCGCTGCTTTTCGCGGCCGCCGGCTGCGCCTACCGCGTCACTCCGCCTGCTGACGTGCGCCACCCGGCGACGGTCTACGTCGCCGACCTGGGCTATCACGCCAGCCTGCTGCTGCCGGCCGGCGACGGCGGCTACGCAGAGTTCGCCTACGGACAGTGGCGCTGGTTCGCGCTGAACGAAGACACGTGGCTGGACGGCATTGGGGCGATGCTGATACCTCAGCGCGGAGCCCTCGCGCGGCGAATACTGGTCGCACCGAAAAATGAGCGCGAGCTGAGTTCCGCGATCGGATCAGAGGCTGTGCTTTCGATCGTTGTCGAAGCGCGCAATGCCGCGGAGTTGCTCAGCCGATTGACGCAGCGGTGGGAGCAGGCGGCGCAGACAGCGCACTACAACCCGGTCATCGGCATGACGCTGGTTCATGATCCCAGCCGCTATTCCGCGCTGCATAACTGCAACAGTGTCGTTACCGACTGGCTGCGCGAACTGGGCTGCCGCGTTCGCGGCGGTGCGCTGTGGGCCGACTTCCGGTTGGCCGACTGACATTTCCCGCCGGCTGATCTCCCGGATGCGCGTGTGGCGCACGCATCATCGCGCCATCGCAGGTGTCTGCACGCCATTCAATCGCGGCTCCGGGCGCCAGCGGATGGAATCACCCCGTCGCCGAGCTCCAGCGAACAAACGCCTCGATCGCCTGGTACTCGGGCAGGCCGAGCTTGTCGTACAACTCCGCCGTGGCGCGGTTGCGATCCTCGGCGCGCTGCCAGAACTCGCGCGTGTCCCACGGACCGGGAAAGAGCGCCTTATCCTTCTGAGACTCGTGGTGGAAGATCGCCGTGCGCTTGCGCTCCACTTCATCCGGCGACAGCGGCACGGCCATCTCGATCTGGTGCGGCTCCCACTCCTGCCACGCACCGCGATAGAGCCACGCTTCGCAGTTTCTCATCCAGCTTCGCGAGGCCAGGCGCTTCATTGCCGCGTCGATCGCGGCCAGGCAGACGCGATGGGTGCCGTGCGGGTCGGAGAGATCGCCGGCGGCGTACAACTGCTGCGGCTGCACATGATCGAGCAGGTCCACGATGATCTGCACGTCCGCATCGCTCAGCGGCTTCTTCTTGACACGACCGGTTTCATAAAACGGCAGATCGAGGAAATGCACGTTTTCCGGCTTGACACCGCTGTATTGCGCGGCGGCGCGGGCCTCGCTGCGACGAATGAGCGCCTTGATCTTCTGCAGCTCCGACGTGTCGATCTCGCCCGGGCGTTTGCGAGCAACAAACGCCTCCACCGCCTGCTCGATCGTGCTGATCTGCTTCTCTTCGAGCAGGTTGAACGCGCGCGCGAACTCCGTCACGAAGTCGCAGTGGCGGATGGCCTTGTCGTCGAACACCGCGATGTTGCCCGAGGTCTGGTAGGCGACGTGCACCTCGTGCCCCTGCTCGCAGAGCCGGGAGAACGTGCCGCCCATGCTGATCACGTCGTCGTCGGGGTGCGGGCTGAAGACCACCACGCGCTTCGGAAAGACATCGGCCGAGCCGTCGGGTCGGCTGCGACCGGGCTTGCCGCCCGGCCAGCCGGTGATGGTGTTCTGCAACCCGCGGAAAATGCGGATGTTCAGGTCGTACGCGCTGCCGCCTTCGCTGAGAAGCTCCTGCAGGCCGTGTTCGTTATAGTCCTCGGCGACCAGCTTCAGCACCGGCTTGCCGACCTTCAGTGCCAGCCAGATGACCGCGCGACGAGTGATCTGCTCATCCCACTTTTCGCCCCGCTCCGCCAGCGGACCCAGCAGCCAGGGCGTCTTGACCGGCGTCAGCTCCGAAGCCGCAGCAGGATCGAGTACGAACTGGGCGTCCGGATGCTCCTGCAGAAAGCTCGCGGCGACGCTGACGTTCACCGGCCCTTCGACCGACTCGCGAATGATCCGTGCCTTGCCTTCGCCGAACGCCATCAACAGGATGCGGCGCGCGTCCAGAATCGATCCGACCCCCATCGTGATCGCGCGGCGCGGGACATTCCACTCGCCGAAGAAATCACTGGCGGCGTCGAGGCGCGTCACGCGGTCAAGCGTGATCAGGCGCGTCCGGCTGGTGCGACCGGAGCCCGGCTCGTTAAAGCCGATGTGCCCCGTCCTTCCGACACCCAGTATCTGAAGGTCGATGCCGCCCGCGTCACGAATCGCCTGCTCATACCGATCGCAGGCGGCGGCGATCTGATCCTGGGCCAGCGTGCCGTCCGGCACGTGCACGTTGCGCTTGTCAATGTCGATGTGATCGAACAGGTATTCCGACATGAACCGGTGGTAGCTCTGCAGCGCATCCGGCGTCATCGGCCAGTACTCATCCAGGTTGAACGTCACCACATTGGCGAAGCTCAGCCCCTCGTCTCGGTGCATTCGTACGAGTTCGTCATATACGCCCTGCGGCGTGCTGCCCGTCGCCAGCCCGAGCACGCATCGCTCACCCCGCGCCGCCTTCTCGCGAATCAGCGCCGCGATCTCCTGCGCGACGGAGATGCTCGCCTCCTGCGCGGATTGGAACATGAGCGTGTTGGGCGTCACGCGCCGGCAGGGCGGGCGGCGCGACGCGGGCTGCGACGATAGTGCGGTCATCGAACAATTCTCCACCGAAGCGGCCCGCGCGGCATCGTCCCACGACGGCGAGACCGGCTCCAGAGCGTTATATAACAATATCTCGGATGTTCCGCAGCCGTGCGCGGACCGGCGCGGTGCAAATCCGGCGCGCCGATGATACCCTGCCAATCAGCAAGGTTCGATGAGCCCCGCAGTTCCGGGATTCGGAGTTCCGCCAGATGATCGACCTATCCGGCCGTCGGGCGCTGGTGTGCGGCAGCACGCAGGGCATTGGCCGCGCGACGGCCGAGCGGCTGGCGGCGCTGGGAGCGCGCATCACGCTGCTCGCCCGGGATGCCGCGGCGCTCGCGACCGTGCGGGCGGCGCTGCCGAGCGTGAGCGGCGCGGAGCATGGAGCGCTGACGGCGGATTTTCGCGATCCGGTGGCGGTGAGCGACGTCGTCCGGTCGCATATCGCCCGCACCGGGCCGATTGAGATACTGGTCAACAACACCGGTGGTCCGCCGGCGGGGCCGCTGCTGGATGCCGCGCCGCAGGCGTTCATTGACGCTGTGACCATGCACATCTGCTGCAATCACCTGCTGGTGCAGGCGCTGGCGCCGGGAATGCGTGAGCGCGGCTACGGCAGGATCATCAACATCATTTCGACGTCGGTGCGCCAGCCAATTCCCGGGTTGGGCGTGTCAAACACGATCCGCGCGGCGGTGGCGGCCTGGGCCAAGACGCTGGCGGGCGAACTGGCGCCCCACGCAATTACCGTGAACAACGTACTGCCAGGCTATACCTGCACCGGCAGGCTATCGTCGTTGATTCGGGCGCGGGCGGAAAAACAGAGTGTGACGGCGGAAAGCGTGGAAGACGCCATGCGCCGCGAAACGCCGCTGGGGCGCTTCGCCGCGCCCGAAGAAATTGCGGACGCCGTGGCGTTTCTCGCGTCGGCGTCGGCGGGATACATCACGGGCGTCAGCCTGCCGGTGGACGGTGGACGCATTTCTGCGATCTGAAGGGCGCCGCTCGCGCTGATCCTGAGTAATCCAATCGCGGAGTGCCGCATTGCAGCGGATTCTGAATTTCGTAAACGGTGAGCCGCGGCCGGCCATCAGCGGCGGCACACTTGAAGTGCATGAACCCGCGGTCGGCCGGGCGTACGCGCTCGCCCCCGATAGCGACGCGCGTGACCTGGATTCCGCGATTGTTGCGGCGGAGCAGGCATTCCCGGCCTGGTCACGCAGCGGGGCGGAGTCGCGTTCCAATCATCTGCTGGCCATCGCCGCAGCGATTGAGTCGCGGATGGAGGAGTTCGCGCGCGCCGAGTCAATCGACACCGGTAAGCCAATCGCGCTGGCGCGGACCATGGACATCCCGCGCAGCGTCCGTAATTTCCGCTTCTTTGCAACCGCCGTCCTGCACGAGCGCAACGACGCGCACGTGACCAATCACGCGGCGCTCAATTACACGCTTCGCCGCCCGCGCGGCGTGGTCGGGCTGATCTCCCCCTGGAATCTGCCGCTGTACCTGCTCAGTTGGAAGATTGCACCGGCGCTGGCGGTCGGCAACACCGCGGTTGCCAAACCCAGCGAGATCGCGCCGATGACGGCCCACCTGTTGGCCGACGTATGCCGGCAGACGGGGCTGCCACCGGGCGTGCTGAACGTCGTGCACGGTTTGGGGCCGAAGGTCGGCGGACCGATCGCATCGGACCCGCGCCTCGGGACCATTTCGTTCACGGGCGGTACGGTGACGGGCCGCTCGATCGCGCTGGCCGCCGCCCCCCATTTCAAGAAACTGGCACTGGAGATGGGCGGCAAGAACGCAACGGTCGTTTTTGCAGACGCGGATTTCGAGCAAGCCGTGTCTGAAAGCGTGCGAGCCGCGTTTGCGAATCAGGGCCAGGTGTGCCTTTGCGGCTCGCGCGTCCTGGTCGAAAAGTCAATTTACGCACAATTCACTGATGCGTTCGTGCAGCGCACGCGGGCTCTGCGCATCGGCGACCCGCTGGATGAAGCCACAACGCAGGGCGCACTCTCGTCACAGGCACATCTCGACAAGGTGAAGCGGTACGTCGCGCTCGCGCGCGCGGAAGGCGGCCGGATCATCTGCGGCGATGACCCAATCGTGCTGCCGGAGCGCTGTCGCAACGGGTGGTTCCACCCCCCTACCGTGATCGTCGGCCTGGACCCGCACTGCGGCGTGAACCAGGAGGAGATCTTCGGGCCGGTCGTGACCCTGTCGCCGTTCTCGAACGACGCGGAGGCGGTATCGCTGGCGAATTCAACCATCTACGGGCTGTCAGCGTCGCTCTGGACGCGCGATCTGAACCGTGCACTGCGCGTCAGCGAGCAGCTCGACGTCGGTACAGTATGGGTTAACTGCTGGCTATTACGTGACTTGCGCGTTCCATTCGGCGGCACAAAGCAGAGCGGATTGGGACGTGAAGGTGGCGAGGAGGCGCTGCACTTCTTCACGGAGCCGAAAAACGTCTGCGTTCGCACGACGGCGTGAGATGGCGACGCTCAACCACCCCGGCGTGCGGATGGCGCCGAGCATCGAATTTTAATTCGAATTAGCAACGCAACCCTTGTCCCGCCAGCCGGCTACGGCATAGCATTCGACAAGCCCCCAGAGCGGTTTAGCCGCATGCGCCAGGACGTCCCTCTCCCCTAGCTGGCGCGAGAGTCCTATAATTTCAGGAGGACGTCCATGTTCCGATTCACCACTGCGCCCGTGTTCTGTTCTGCGCTGGCCCTGCTGCTCTCGCAGCAGCTTGCGATGGCCGGCGATGGCCCTCCTCCGCCCGATTGTGAAATGCGCCCGATCCTGGGCGACGTGAACTGCGACGGGCTGTTCAACAACTTCGACATCGACGCGTTTGTTCTGGCGTTGACCTTCCCCGAGCAGTTTGCTCTCAGTTTTCCGGGCTGCGACCCGATGAACGGCGACGCGAACGCGGACGGAGTCCTGAACAACTTCGATATCGATCCGTTCGTGGAGTTGATTGTCAATCAGCCGCGCGTCAGCGCCGACCCCGGCGGGCCGTACAGCGCGGAATGCAGCGGCGAGAGCATTCAACTCGCGATTGACGGGCGCTGCTCGCGTTCTATCGACGGTGCGGACATGCAGTACGCGTGGACGTCGAATTGCCCGGATCTGATTTTCAGCGATCCCGGCAGCCCGACACCGATGGTCACGGTGCCGAGCACGGCAGCCTGCACCCAGGAGTGTGTAATCACGTTGACGGTGACGGCCATCTCTCCGCCGGCCGGCGGAACGGGAACGAACGTCAATCAGCGCGCCACGCGCATCACCATCACGGACACGGCGCCGCCGACCGTGACGCCGCCGGCCAACCTGGTCGCCGAGTGCGGCACTCCGATGGACACGGCCGCGCTTGGGAATGCAACGATCGTGGATGCGTGTGACCCCGATCCGCAGGTCGTCGTCTTAGACACGCCGACTGAGAACGGGTTCGTGCGCCGCTGGACCGCGACGGACGCCTGCGGCAACTCGGCCAGCGCTGAGCAGGTCGTCGTCGTCGCCGACACGCGCGCGCCGGTGATTGAGTGCTCGGCCAACGTCGAGCTGACTGCGCCGAGCGATGACGGGATGCCTGCCGAAGAAATTCCAATTTCGGCCGGCGCAGGGGACGACTGTGACCCGAACCCGGTGCTGACCGACAACCGTCCGAAGGGAATGTTCCCGATTGGCCTGACGCCGGTCACGTTTACTGCCACGGACGCGGCAGGCAACGCCGCAACCTGCATCGTGAACGTGATGATCAACGCCCCGACGGGGAACACCAACGGAAACACGAACGGCAACGGCAATTCCAACGGAAATAACAACGGCGGCGGCAATACGAACTCCAACGGCAACTCAAACTCGAACGGCAACTCAAATTCCAGTGGAAACTCCAATTCGGGCGGAAACTCAAATTCCGGTGTGCCGGACGACAGCACGCGTCCGCCCGCCAACACCAATTCCAGCGACCCGGCGGCCGACGACGGCGATCAGGCCCAGCGGGACCGGAGGTTCCAGGAGGAGTACGTCGTCAGCGTCATGCGCACGCCGATGTGCGCGCCACTGGGCTTTGCCGGGTTCGGACTGATGCTGGCCGGCTTCGCCCTGCAGCGACGCGCCTGGCGGTGCTGAACCAGACTGATGGTGCCCGCTCCCGGGTGCCGATAATGACAGTGTGGCGTTGGGTTTTTCGACGCCGATCGGAGCATTTTCGTAGTGGGTCCACGGGCGGATGGAGCTGGTGCCCGACAGTTGTCGGAAGGCGGGTGCTAGAGCGACGACTATCTCGCGTCCGGGCATTCCGGCGCATACGGGCTGCTGCGGCGTCGACTGTGTGTCGCTGCGCCGGAGCGGTTGAGCCGCCGGACAGAACGGGTGGCGCCGCCGTTGGGCGGCTGATCGTCGATGCTCGCTACGAGCAGTTTGAGAAACTGGCTGGCGCGCCTGGCTGGGCGGCAGCAGAACTGAATCACGGAAGGACTCAATGATGAAGCGAACCATTCAAAGCGCAGTCCTGCTGGCGGCGCTCGTCGGAATCCTCGGATCCTCCACCGGCTGCCGTCGCACCGGGTGGGTGCTTCCGCCGTTCATCGGCGGGACGGTGTTCGGGTTCCTGCTGGCGGGCGGGCAGAACGTGTCCGTGACCGTCGAGCGCAACTGCTTTGAAAACGGTGTCCCGGTGGATTGCTCGCAAATCCCGGGCGCGCAAAGCGCCGGCACGAACTGACCGGTTGATCTCGCTTGCCCCCGTGCATCGCCGTTGCGTCCACATTCGCGGCGCGGCGATGCGCGGGGGCGCTCGCACCTCCCTGCTCCCGCTCGCTCGCGCCCTGCCGTCGCAACCTGCGGCGCGCCTTCGACGCCCCGCCTGCGCCGCGCGCGGGTATATTCCTCCGGCAGACGGTCGCCGATGAGACGTTCGGCGGCGCAACGGCGACATTGCAGGCATCTGCTCTGAGGAACTCATGATCTCCGAGGAAATCACGCTCGAAGGCCACATCATCGACTGGCCTGTGCTGACGAAAGTGCTCGACGGCATCAACAGCGCCGGCGGCGGCTTCCGCATCATCGAACTGCATATTGGCCGCACCAAGGCCGAGCGCAGCCACGCCACGATCGAAGTGTCAGCTCCTAACCGCACCGAGCTCGCGGCGCTGCTGGAGCGCCTGAAGAATGAGGGGGCGCTGGTTCGCGAAACTCCGGACGCCGAAGTCCAGGTGGCCGACATGGATGGCGCGTTTCCCGAGGCGTTCTACTCCTCGACGAACATCCAGACCTATATCCGGCACAAGGGCGACTGGTGCGAAGTGCAGGATCAGGAGATGGACTGCGGCATCGTTCACGATCCGCGGAACAACACTTTTCGCTGTGTCCCGATCGCCAACATCCGCAAGGGCGATCGGATCGTCTGCGGGCATCGTGGAATCAAGACGGCCTCCGTCGCGAAAGAGAAGGAGGGCGGCGGCTTCGAGTTCATGTCCAGCGAGATTTCCACGGAGAAGCCGAAGAACGCGATCATCCGCAATTGCGCGCAGCTCATGCACCGCGTCCGGCAGAGCGGACAGAAACTGCTGATCGTCGGTGGCCCTGCGATCGTCCACACCGGCGCTTCCGAGCATCTGGAGGCGCTCATCCGCCGCGGCTATTGCCACGTGCTCTTTGCCGGAAACGCCCTCGCCACGCACGACATGGAGCAAGCGCTTTACGGCACGTCGCTGGGCGTGTATCTCGCCAACGCCGCCCCGGCACACGCCGGCCACGAGCATCACCTTCGCGCGATCAATACGATCCGGCGCTGCGGCAACATCCGCGCCGCCGTGGACAAGGGCGTACTCAAGAGCGGCATCATGCACGCCTGCATCCGCCACGACGTGGAGTACGTGCTGGCCGGGTCGATCCGCGACGATGGGCCTCTGCCGGACGTCATCACCGACGCGCTCCAGGCCCAGGATCGCATGCGCGAGTTGATCAAGGGCGTTGGGTTCGTGTTGATGGTCGCGACCACTCTGCACTCGGTCGCCACCGGGAACTTTCTGCCCGCGTGGATTCCGTGCGTCTGCGTGGACATCTCGCCGTCCGTCCTGACGAAGCTCGCCGATCGCGGCAGTTGGCAGACCATCGGCCTTGTGACCGACGTCGAGCCGTTCTTCCGCGAGCTGATCCACGAGTTGGACGTCGTCGAGCGCACGGCCGCCGCCGCGAGCTGAGTTGTGAACGTCCCGTCCCCGCTTGCAGAGGGTTGAAGCGTGATCGCCCCGCCGCCCGTTGAGCCTGTCGCCGCACGCTCGCCCCGTGATCGCGAGCCGCCGCCGCCTGACGCCCTGCTCTGCATCCGCAACCTGCGGGTGCAGTTCGGGTCGCTGCTGGCCGTCAACGATGTGAGCTTTACCCTGCGCGCCGGGCAGTTGATGGGTATGATCGGTCCGAACGGTGCGGGCAAGAGCACGACGCTGCGCGCCGCCGCCGGCCTTCAGCCGCTGACCAGCGGCAGCATTCATGTGATGGGTCACGACGTGACCATCGCGACAACCGATGCCGGCTCGCATCTGGGGTTCGCGCCGGATACGCCGGCCGTTTATGACCAGCTCACCGTCGAGCAATTCCTGAGTTTTATCGGAGACGCATATCGCCTCGGCAGGCGGCTGACGCTCGAGCGGATCGACTACTGGCTCGAATCGCTCTGGCTGGCCGACAAACGCTCCGCGCGGATCGGCACGCTATCGCGCGGCATGCGGCAGCGATTGCAGGTCGCCCGCACGCTCCTGCCTGATCCCAGCGTGGTGCTGCTGGATGAGCCGGCCGCGGGCCTGGACCCGGCCGGTCGTGTGCAATTCCGGCGCCTATTGGCGGGCCTGCGCGACCAGGGCAAGGCGATTATCGTCTCCTCGCACATCCTGGCGGATCTGGCAGAGTATTGCACGCATATCGGTATCATGGGGCACGGCCGGATGCTCCAGTACGGCACGGTCGCGGAAGTAGCGGCCGGGGCTGGCGGCGACCGCGGCACCTATCGCGTAATGCTGGCAGAGCGGGTCGGCGACCTGGCGGCGCGATTGGCGGCGCTTTGGCCGCCCTCGGAATCTGCCGATGCGGTACGCGTGGTGTCCTGCGACGGTGACTCGCTGGTTGTGGACGGCCCGATGACACGCGCGGCGGCTGCCGAAATCCTTCGCGCGATGCTCCGTTCAGGGCTTGAAGTGTGCGAGTTTCAGGCCTCGCGTCCGGACCTGGAGCAGGCGTACCTGCGAACCGGGCTGCGGCAGGTGGATTGACTTCGCGCGGCCCCCGGGCTTCGCGACTGTCCGGAAGGTGAGCTCGTCGCCGGCGGGCAGTTGGGCGCGCGAATAGTCGGCCGCTGAACCTGTCGCGGGTGGGCAGTCGAGCGAGCGGATCGTCGGCGGCTGAATCTGTCGCGGGTGTGCAGCTGGACTCACGACCGGTCGCTGGCTGAATCCGCCACCCGCGTCCCGGAAGGGTTCAGGCGTGGTGCGATGTAGGCGTTATCGGCGGCGGGTTGACGGAATCCGCGTCGCCGCTATGCTTCGGAGTTCGCCTGCGGCCCAAGCCGTTTAACGGCTTCCCGCGGGCCTGGTCCCCGATAGCTCAATGGTAGAGCAACCGGCTGTTAACCGGTTTGTTGTAGGTTCGAGTCCTACTCGGGGAGCTAATATTCCGGTCGCGGAACGACGCGACCGACGAGTTAACGATGAACCCCGGGAGAGCGATCTCCCGGGGTTCGTTCGTTTCCGCCAGTATTTGCAAGGGCTTGCGCGCGTCAAGGCTCTCGGCGGTGGGCCGAGAGAGCGGTCGCGCGAGCGCCGAATCGCAGCGCCCGCCGCCGACCATCCGCCCCGGGCCGAGAGTTCTCTCTTTCTCTCGTTAACAGACCCCATCCAGTTAGCGCTTAGGGTTGCTCTCGCGCCCCGAGCAACTTGTGTGCTTACTGCCTGCTGGCACCTTCCTGATTCCGCGCTCACGGCGCAGCCACGACACAAACGGCAATAGCGAACGAAATGGCGCGAAATAGCGCCGTCCCGATAGACTGATACCATGTGCAACTGGTACCGCCTCAAGGCTAGGCCCGATGAGCTGATCGATTTGAGGTGGTTGCCGCGCGATACGCGCGTACCCGACATTTCATCGGACTTCTTTCCCGGCATGCCCGTCCCCGTGATTCGTCGGCACAGCGATGCGCGACAACTCGATGAGATGACTTGGGGTTTTCCAGCGTTCAATGGCGGGCGGCCGATCAACAACACGCGTTCCGAGAAGGCAGCCTCAAGCCCGTTTTGGAAACGGCACCTCGAAAATCGCTGCCTATTTCCTATCACCGGTGCGATAGAGTGGCAGCACCGGGCCAACCTGCAGACGGGCAAAGTGCAAAAGATTCCACATATGATCAGCTTCCGCGATGCCGGCATCGGAGCCGTGGCCGGCATCTATGGCGTTGGGCCAGGCGGGGCGTGCTGTTCGATGATGACATGCCGCGCGAACCGTCTGTGGTCCACGATTCACAACGCCAAACCCGATGATCCGCGAATGCCGTGTTTCCTGCTTGATCCGGAATCCATCGCGACCTGGCTGGACCCCGATCGGTCCTACGAGAGGGCTCTCGACTTGCTCCAGCCGCTGTCCGACAACGCCGACCTGCTGATCGCCGGGCCCAAAGATTTTTGATGCACGGATGATTGACGGCGGCCAGATGTTCGTATAATGTTAGGTATATGATACAGCTCCGCGTTCCCATTCTCGGCAATGTAAGTGCCGGCTTCCCCAAGTCATCGGAGGGTTATGAGGATCACCCGATCAACCTTCAGGATTTGCTGGTTACGCGGCCGGCGGCAACGTTTTTCTTCCGCGTGGTCGGCGACGATCTACGCGATCAAGGGGTGCCCGGCGGCGCGGTGCTGGTGGTTGATCGTTCGCTCTCGCTAAAGCCCGGCCGACTGGCCGTCGTAGAGCAGGATGGCGTATTTATTGTGCGCAGGCTTCTGGCCCAGGATTCGGCGACGATCTGCGGCATCGTGACTGCCGCGATCGTGAGATTGTGACCCACCATGCTGGCGCACGTGGACGCCAACAACTTTTACGCCTCCTGCGAGCAGGTCTTTAATCCCGCGCTACGCGGCAAGCCAGTCGTGGTGCTCTCCAATAACGACGGCGTCGTCGTGGCGCGCTCTGTCGAGGCAAAGGCGCTCGGCATCGACATGGCCCGGCCGTACTTCGAGATCGAATCGCTGCTGAAGCAGCGCCACGTCCACGTTCTGAGCAGCAACTACACGCTTTACGATGACATGAGCAACCGGCTAGCGGACATTTACCGCCATGCCACCGATCACGTCGAAGTGTACTCCATCGACGAGTGCTTCCTGTCGTTCGACGACATCCGCCGCAGCGATCTCATCAACCACGGCCGGGACTTGCGCTACACCGTATTGCGCTGGACCGGTCTCGGCGTGGGCGTCGGCATCGCCCCATCCAAGACCCTGGCCAAGCTGGCGAACCACCTGGCCAAGCGTGTCCCTGAAAACGCAGGTGTCTGTGTGTTGGTCAATGAAGAGGCGATTACTGCGGCACTGGCACAGGTGGAATTGACCGATCTGTGGGGGATATCAGGCGGGTTCCAGCGCCGCCTCGCGGGACTTGGCATTCACTCGCCGCTGGAGCTGCGCGCTGCTGATCCGCATCGCGTCCGCAAGGGCCTGGGCGTGGTCGGCCAGCGCATCGTCTTCGAGTTGCGCGGCGAATCCTGCCTGCCGCTGGAGCTGATTGTCCCCGACAAGCAGAACATCTGCTGTTCGCGCTCATTTGGTCAGGAAACCCGCAACTTCGATGAGCTGCGCGAAGCGGTCTGCACCTTTGCTTCGCAAGCCGCCGTCAAGCTGCGCCGTCAGGATTTGGCCGCCGGCGCGGTGTCCGTGTTCATCGGCACGAACATTCACGCCCCCGTCGAGCAGTATCACAACAGCTACGGCGTCAGCCTGGCGGTGCCCTCCTTTGACACCCGCGAGATCGCACGCGCGGCGGTCTACTGCCTGAGCCATATCCATCGACCACAGCACTCCTGCAAGAAGGCGGGGGTGATGCTCCACGGGCTGCTCAAGCGCTTGCACATCCAACCCCACCTGTTTGATCAGCGCGATCATGAGCGCGACCGCCGACTAATGCTGACGATGGACCGGATTAATCGCGACTATGGCCGTGGAACAATCCGCATCAGTGCGGCGGCGGCGTTTGAACTTATGCCGGGGCGCACGGTCGCCTGGCGGGGCCGGTGCGAGCAACGATCTCCGCGTTACACCACGCGCTGGGACGAGTTGCCGTTAGCGAGGGCGCAAGCCCCCTGATAGCCACACGGCAGTTATTGTCGCCGATACTCATGCGGCCCTCTCACGTACAATTTCTCACCACCTGGTTAACGCCCTGCGTATGTAATAGATAGAGGCTCGCGCTCGCGGGCCGACATCCCGCCGGACGACGCACCAGCCGCGGAGCGGAGGACGTCGTCGGCATCGACTCTGCGGAGAGATGCCGATGGCCACGCGCCGCATCATCATCGACCCATCCCATCCTGCGACGATGACGCCCGAGCAACGCCGCGCCGAACTGGCGGCCATCCTCGCCGGAGGCGTCATCCGCCACTTCGAGCAGCGACATCTCGCCGCCATCCCGATGTCGCAAAACGCGGCAGATTCCGGCGAAAGTCGCCTTGAGGTTCCTCCCGACCCTCGCCCTTATGGACCCCGTGGTTAACGCCTTGCGAGAGCGCGAGAGAAAGGAGAACGCATGGCGCTGAACGTTGCGAAAGAGATCGCCGCGCTAAAGAGCATGACCGTGGGGCAGCTCCGCGAGAAGTACCAGACGGTCTTCGGCGAACCGACGCAGGCCGGCAACAAGGACTTTCTGTTCAAGCGGATTGTCTGGCGGCTTCAGTCGTTGGCTGAGGGCGACCTGTCGGAGCGGGCACGCAAACGCGCGGCCGAGATCGCGCGCGACGCCGACATCCGCATGACGATTCCGAAGCCGCCGAAGACTAGCGCCGGCGCGGAACGCCGCACCGTCGCCGCGCCCGCGGCGCTTGGCGACGACCGGCTGCCGATCCCCGGAACCGTTCTCACCCGAACGTATCGTGGCCGGGCGCACCATGTGACCGTGCTGCCGAAGGGCTTCGACTACGACGGCGAGGTCTACCGGACGCTCACCGCCGTCGCCAGGAAGATCACCGGCTCACACTGGAACGGGTTCCTGTTTTTCGGGTTGGTGAAGCCCGGCGCGGAGGCGACGGATGAGTAAACGCCGCCCGACGACCGCGCCGCCGACCAAGGTCATCCGCTGCGCCATCTACACGCGCAAGAGCACTGAGGAGGGGCTCGAGCAAGAATTCAATTCGCTCGACGCGCAGCGCGAATCGGGCGAGGCGTACATCACCAGCCAGAAGGCCGAGGGCTGGGTCTGCCTGCCGGACCGCTACGACGATGGCGGCTACACCGGTGGAAACATGGACCGGCCGGCTTTGAAGCGCCTGTTTGAGGACATTGAGGCCGGCCGGGTCACCGCCGAACCGCGCGGAGGATCTCCTCCGCCGTTGCCCGCGCCTGCACGCGCGTCGATGCCTGCCGCCAGGTAATCCGCCGATTCGCATCCACGATCATCACCGCCGGAATCGCAAGATCGCCCTTGCGCGCCCCGGCCAGCCAGCCGCCCTCGCCGCCCCCGCGACTGGCGCCCGCCCCCACGTGCCGCAATCCCAGCGCGTCGACCAGTACCCCGCCCGTGTCGCTGAGCACCGGAAACGGCAGCCGGTTGTACTCAGCCGTCACGCGCGCCAGCGCGGGCGGGTCCATGGACACGGCGACAAGCCGCACTCCGGCGGCGCGAAGCGCGGCGTCGGCCGCCGCCAGTCGTCTCAGGTGTGCCGCGCAGGACGGGTCGCGCCCGGTGCGATAAAAAACCAGCGCAAGGAGGCCTGATTGCCCGGAATCGCCGGCCACCCGCGGACCGACCTCCACTCCCACGCCGCCGTTTCGGTCGAGCTCCGTGGCGTGTATCAACCCGCCCTCGACTCCTGGCTCGCGCCTCAACAACCCATCCAGCGTCCACCACGCGCCGCTCGAGTCCGGCAATGTGAACTCTGGACAGTTGAAGCGGAGGAACTCCGCTCGCGGTGCGGGCAGACGGGACAGTACGATAAATCCGAACAGGAAGTGTGCCGCCCACACCCAGCAGAACACGGCCGCCGCGCGCGGCATCAATCTCCGCGTTGACCTCCAAGCGGCGATGGCGAGTACGCTCGACGCAATGACGAGCGCTCCCCCGATCACCGCCCATCGCTGCAAAACTTCAATTTCGCCCGCCACGATGTTGAGCGGCACGGCAGCCAGCGCCAGCGCTACCCCCAAGCCAGCGCACCACGAGCTGCGGCGCTCGCGCAATACGGCGGCCGATTGACCGGAATCCGTTCCAGCAATAACGGGCGTCATGATCGGAACTCACGGGATACGGCGCTCACCGCGGGCGGCGCTTGTACGCCGGCGGCTTCGGCTTGGCCGGCGCGCGCGACGCCTTTGCGGGGCGCGGGCGGGCCTTGCCGGGCGTGCGGTCCGGCTGAGCGGCCTCCGGCGCTTTTGGCGCGCCGGTTCCCGGCACGCTTTCATCGGAGTTGCGGGGCGCGCGAGGACCGCGAGCCGGATCGTCCGGCGCTCGCCCACCGGGCGACGACCCCATCGGGTTCTTCGGCGCCGACCCGGCCGGGCGACTGGATGATGCGTCCATCGCCGCTGGCGGCGTCTCGATCAACCGCAGCAGGTCGGCAATGCTCGACCCGCCGCAACGCAGCACCGCCTCAAACAACCGGCTCATCCCGGCCAGAAACGATCTCAGGTGCTCGAGCCGCTTGCGGCACTCGGCGATGCGGGCGGGATCGGCGTCGGCCGGCGCGGAACCTTCCATCACCTGCAGACAGCGGTCGATCGTCGCTACGATCGGCTCAACCTCGCGCCGCCGCCGCTCGCGCATGATCGTCTCGAACATGTGCCAGATATCCGTATCAGCCTGAAAGTACTCCTTGCGATCGCCCAGCTTGTGCACCCGGCGAATCAGCCCCCAATCGACCAGCCCGCGCAGGTTCATCGACGCGTTTCCGCGCGAGATCTGCAATTGCTGCATCACGTCATCGGTGCACAGCGGCTCGGTGGAGATGAACAGCAGCGCGTGGATCTCAGCCATGGTGCGATTGATGCCCCAGTAGCCGGACATCTCGCCCCAGTGCCGAACCAGCGAATTGCGAACCTCGTCAAACGCGCCGCGCATGAGGCACGCTCCTCCACCCCCTATTTTCAATCCCTTTTGAAATATACCGCATGTTTCGAAAATATCAATCCGGGCGCGCGGGCGCCCGTCCGCCGAACAGCACCAGTTCGCGTTGGTCAACGCCGCGCGGCGCTCGCCGTTATCCGCTTGCGGGCGACTTCGCCCGCGTGGAGAATCCGGCCGGACACGGAGGTCGGCGGCCGCGGCGATTCTGCGCCGGCGGTCCGACCCGCCCTGATGCACGCGGAAGGAGCCGTCGAATGAGCGTTCGATTCTGGATCATCGCGGGGTTTGCAGCGCTGCTCGCCGGCGGGGGTGGGTGCGCAAAGAAAACCGAAATGCAGCCCTTCCTCCCCACGAAGGACTACAACCGCCCGCTTGCCCCGGGGCAAATGGCCCTCGAAAAGGTCGGCGAAGCCGATTATCCAGACTTTGGCGCCGGCTTCGACTCAATGGACCGCGATGCGCTGGAACGCTCCATCCGCAACAGCCTCAACTATCTCTCCAAGAAATCCAGCCGGCAGTATTTCCCCTATCTCGACGTGTCTCACGAGCGCGCCGTCCGCACGCTCAACTCCTTCCTGCAACTGCTCCGCACGGTTCGCAGCGGCGCGGACCTCAACGCCGCCATTCGCCGCGACTACGACGTCTACCGCGCAGTCGGTTTTGACGGTGCCGGCACCGTGTATTTCACGGGCTATTACTGCCCGATCTTTGACGGCCGTCGCCGGCCCGACTCGCGCTTCCGCTACCCGATCTACCGCAAGCCCCCGGACCTGGTCGTCGACGCGGAGGGAACCACGCTCGGCCGACGCACCGCCGATGGGCAGACCGTGCCGTTCTACACCCGCCGCGAGATCGACGAGCGCGGCGCGCTGCGCGGACTCGAAATCGCCTGGCTCGCCGATCCGTTCGAGGCGTATGTCGTCACGGTGCAAGGGTCCGCCAAGCTCCGCCTCGAGGACGGCAGCCTGTTTGAATTGGGCTACGCCGGCAATAACGGCCACGAGTACGCCTCGGTTGCGCGACGCATGGTCGAGGACGGCGTGCTGAGGGCGGAGGACATTTCGCTTCAAAACCTGATCCGATTCTTCCGCGAAAACCCGTCGCGCGTGAACGACTATATGTGGACCAATCCGCGCTTCGTGTTCTTCCAGCCGCGCACCGGCGGTCCGTTCGGAAGCCTGAATGAGCCGGTCACTCCCTACTATTCGATCGCAACGGACAAATCCGTGTTCCCCCGCGCGTGCCTGGCGTTCATGACCACTTCCCTGCCCGCGATCCGGCCGGATGGGTCTGTCGGAGATTACCGCTACGCTGGTTACACGCTGGACCAGGACACCGGCGGAGCCATTCGGGCTGCTGGCCGGGCGGACGTGTTCCTGGGAATCGGCGCTCGGGCGGAAGCGGTTGCGGGTCGAGTAAAGTCTGAGGGCCAGCTTTACTACATCGCCGTCCGGGAGTGATCGCCGCTACCAACATTCCGCAAGTCCGCGCTGCCGCCGTTTGGGATTGATCTCCCCGGATCGGGTTCGGCCGCTCGGACGCGGAGTCCTGCTCAGACCGATAATGCAATCAACTGCCTGTCGCAACGTCATTGTCGCGCCGGCCCAGAGTGAATTCGAATTCGGTTATTGACCTGGGTTGCGGGCCGATATATGCTTCATATGGCGTTATAAGGTCTCTGCTCGTACTCGAAGTTGGGAGAGTCGAAAACCAGCGCTCGCCACTGACATCGCCACAACCGCCCGCTGTCTGCCTTTTCATAACCATCATTCGCGTTCATACGCCGGTCTGTTTGCGGGTCATGTGGAGATGAGAGTTGGTCTTTGCGCGCAGAGGACCACGCACATGCCTGCCAACCGCTACCAATCCGCGTGCCTCGCCGACCTCGCAGCGCAACTGCGCCACAGCCCGGTGCGCCTGCGCTTGCGCCAATTGCTCGGCGTGGAGTTTTTGCTCTCCGTCGTCGAGTCCAGCCGCGCCTATCCGGAAGACTTCGTCGTCCACGGTATCACCGGCTATCGCCCGCGGCTCGCCGCCGGCCTGGAGCCGCGCCTGATCGAAGCGGACGCTCTTCGGGCGGATCTCGTGCAGCTTGCCGAGGATCTGTCCGAAGCGGCGGACCTGAGCGCCGATGACTGGCCGGAGGCCGTCTGGACGGTCGCCGACCTGGCCGAGCGATTCGACGTCAGCACGAAGACGATCTTCCGCTGGCGGCGGCGCGGCCTGGTGGGTTGGAAGTTCCGCGGCGCGGACCGTCGGCAGCGCCTGGCCTTCCCGGATCGCTGCGTGCGCCAGTTCGTCGCGCGCAATGCGGGCCTGGTGCATCGGGGATCGAGCTTCTCGCAGCTCTCCGAGTCGGAGCGTGACACGATCGTCGCCCGGGCGCGCGAGTTGGTAACGCAGGGTCAGCGCACGGTCAATGCCGTCGCGCGTGTGATCTCTGCGGAGACCGGCCGCGCCGTCGAGACGATCCGCCTGCTGCTGAAGAATTTCGACACGGCCCAGCCAACCGTCGGGCTGTTCAACCGTCCCGCCGGCTGCGAGAGCGCGGACGATGTCTCGCTCTCCGTGTGGGAAGCGCATCTGGACGGCACGAGCGTCGCATCGCTCGCGGAGCGGTTCGATCTATCCGCTGCGCGCGTTCGCGACATCCTGCTGCGCATGCGGGCGCGCGAGCTCAAGGCCCGCAAGATCGAGTTCTTCCACGTACCGGAGTTCGACGCCGTCGATGTTCGCGCGTCAGTGCTCGAGGCGCCGGCCGCTCTGGAGCCGTATCAGGCGAGCGGCCCATCCGCCCGCCGTGCGCCGGCCGATCTGCCCCCCTACCTGCAACAGCTTTTCCAGTTGCGGCTGCTCTCGCCGGAGGGCGAGTTGGCGCTGTTCCGCAAGCTCAACTGCCTGCGCTACATGGCAGACCGGGCACGTGCGGCCATCGACGAGGAGTCGCCGACGGTCGAATCGCTGGATGCGGTGGAGTCGCTTCTGGCGCAGGCGGACGAGGTGAAGAACCAGATTGTCCAGGCGAACCTGCGCCTGGTCGTCAGCATCGCCAAGCGGCACAGTTCGCCTCTTACGGATTTCTTCGAAACCGTCAGCGATGGAAACATCTCGCTGATGCGGGCCGTGGACAAGTTTGACTTCACCCGCGGGTTCAAGTTCAGCACCTACGGCTCGTGGGCGATCATCCGAAACTTCGCCCGCACGATTCCCGAGCAGCGCTACCGCCGCGAGCGCTACCAGACCGGCCGCGAGGAGCTGCTGGAGTCAACCGCGTCCCTGCCGCTTGACGAGGCCGAGAACGAAAGCGTGCCGGCGATTCGCTCGCTGCTGGAGCGGATGATGGGCACCCTCGATGATCGCGAGCGGGAAATCCTGCGCCATCGCTTCGGGCTGGAGGGCGGCGGTCAGCCGCAGACGCTGGAGCAGATCGGCCGGCGCTTCGGCGTGTCGAAGGAGCGCGTGCGCCAGTTGGAGGCACGCGCGATGCAGCGCCTGCGGACGGACTATTCCGATGAAGCCCGCCGGCTGATGAACGCCTGAGCAGGGTGGGCCGTGCCCGCCATCGATCATCTGGATTGGTGAGCGACGGGCTTTGGTGCCACCCGTTCGCGATTTTTCCATCGCCATGCGATTGTTTCATGGCCATACGCGCCGCGACATGCCTACGCGGAGTACCGCGAAGGCATGCCACCCGCCGCTGTTGTGTCACAGCCTCCGCTTGAGTTCGTCGATCGCCCGCATCTGCATTTGTCGCTGGATGTCCGGGTCTTCTGCCTGAAGAAACTCGACTGCCTTGAACTCATCGCCACGACGGCGGTTCTGCGGCGGCTCGAGTCCCTCGATCAGCAATGCCTCCATCGTCACGATGAGCATGCTCAAATCGAACCGCTCATTTCGCGGCGTTTCCAAGGCGCCCGACTCCGACACACCGCAGACCCCGAACCATGAAAACCGATTCCAGCGACCGTTAAGCCGGTCAATCGTGTGCTGCCGCAGCCGCACGCCCAGCGGTTGATCAGTGGTGCGCCCCACATACACAACAGCATGGCCGTCGTGCAACAGGTAGACACCCTTCTGCTCGCAAAAATCGACCGGGCTGCTGCCAGGATGCTGATGACCCAGGACTCTTGGATGAGCGGACCAGAGCACGCTGCTTCGCGCCCAGTACATTCCGAAGGCGTTGATCAGGCCGGTTTCATCCGCTTCGCTCTCATCAACGCTACGACTATCAGTGACAAGGCCATTGCCTTGACGGAGCGCATACATGCCGCGACTCAAGCGAACAAACGGGCTCCTATCGCCTTCCCGTTGCATGGATACAAAGATGCAACCATTCACCGAGTTCGCCGGGGTCGCGCCCAGCTCCTGGCGCAATTCCCTCTCGGCAATTGCATCGGCGATATCAGAATAGTGCATCGGACCGTTGGCATCTGAGAGCACGCGAATGATTGCATCTCTCCAACTTAGATGTTGGCTCACACCTTGCTCCAACAAAAACCTTACACGCTCTCATCGCGCAGAGTAGCGAAAGCCATGAAGCTACTACCGTGCTGAATCACGCATCGCTTCTTACCCTTACCCCGACACCGGCATCTGCCGCTCGCTCGGCATCGTCATGCTGCGCGGGTCCAGCGCTTCCTTCAGCTTCGCCTCCGGCAGCACCTTCCGCTCCATCGCCACCTGCCGCACCGTCTTGCCCGTCTCGTGTGCTTCCTTCGCGATGGCCGCGGCCGCGTCATAGCCGATGTGCGGCGCCAGCGACGTGCACATCGCCAGCGACTGCTCGATCAGCTCTTCGCAGCGCTGCCGGTTCGCCGCAAGCCCGTTGATGCACTTGTCCACGAACACGTCGCACGCGCTGCCCAGCAGCCGCAGCGACTCCAGCAGGCTGTGCGCCATCACCGGCATGCCGACGTGCAGCTCGAAATTGCCCAGCGAAATCGCCGCCGAGTTCACCGCCGCCTCCGCTCCGATCACGTGGCAGCACACCTGCATCACCGATTCCGGGATCACCGGGTTCACCTTCCCCGGCATGATCGAGCTGCCCGGCTGCGTCGCCGGCAGCAGCAGCTCCCCGATCCCGCAGCGCGGCCCGCTCCCCAGCCAGCGGATGTCGTTCGCGATCTTCAGCAGGCTGATGGCCACGACCTTCAGCGTGCTGGCCGCCCCCACGACCGAGTCCTTGCAGTGCTGCGCCTCGAAATGGTTCGGCGCTTCGTGGAAGCTCTCGTGCGTCTCGTGATTGAGGATCTCACACACCCGCTTGGCGAAGTTCGGATGGGCGTTGATTCCCGTTCCCACCGCCGTGCCGCCGATCGGCAGCTCGCGCAGCACGACGATCTTCTGCATCAGGCGGCGGTCGGCGTGCGACACCTGCGAGGCGTAGCCGCTGAAGACCTGCCCGAGCCGGATCGGCGTGGCGTCCATCAGGTGCGTGCGCCCGATTTTCACGATGTCGTCGAACTCGCGGGCCTTGGCCTCCAGCGCCTGGCGCAGCCGGTGCAGCGACGGCATCAGATCGCTGTGAAACGCCTCCACCGCGGCGACGTGAATCGCGGTCGGAATCACGTCGTTGCTGGACTGGCTCATGTTGACGTGATCGTTGGGATGGATCGACTTCGAGCCGATCTTCCCGCCGCCCAGCTCCGCCGCGCGGTTGGCGATCACCTCGTTGGCGTTCATGTTGCTGCTGGTGCCGGAGCCGGTCTGAAAGATGTCCACGACGAAGTGATCGTCCAGCTTGCCGTCGATCACCTCCCGGGCGGCCTTCTGAATCAGTCCGGCGACTTTGCCGTCCAGCAGCCCCAGTGAAGCGTTCGCCTCGGCCGCGGCATACTTGATCAGCCCCAGGGCGCGAATGAAACGGCGCGTGAAGCGATAGCCGCTGACCGGAAAATTCAGCACCGCCCGCTGCGTCGAGGCGCCGTAGTACGCGCCGGCGGGCACCTGCATTTCCCCCATCGAGTCCTTCTCAATCCGAAACTCGGCCATCGCTCATTTCCTTCTGGGCTGTGTGTGGATCGGCACGCACGCAGGCGCGGCGACGAGGCGGCCGCGGGGGCAGGAAACGCACCCCGAGCCGCGCCTCGAATCGTCCCCGAATGTACACGAAAGCCGCAGGAGCGAGTAGCAGCGCAGCGCGTCTAGCGGGACGGGGCCCGCGCCCTCGCGCGCCCCCGGTTTGACGTCCGCCGCGCAACCCACTATGACCGCCGCACGAATGCCCGACCACACCGCCGATCTCGGCTTGCTGCTCGCCGCGGAGGCGCTGTTCCCGCCGGGCGGGATCGGCGTGTGGCTGATGCTGCCGCTGGTCGGCTTTGCGGCCGGCGCCCTGGGCGGCGCCCTGGGCATCGGCGGCGGGTTGATCATCATCCCGGTCCTGTTGCTTACGCAGCCGGACCTGTTCGGCGTCGGCTCGCTGCACGTCTACAAACTGGCCGCTTTGATCACGACCGTGGTCGTCTCCGTTCCCGCGGCCATTCGCCACCGCCGGGCGCGCGTGCTGACGCCCGCGCTGCTCCGCAAGGCCGTGCCGGCCGCATTCGTGTGTGCGATTGCCGGCGTCCTGCTGGGCGGCCTTTTCGGTGGGCCGCAAACTCGGCATCTACAGCGGATCTTCGGTGTCTTTATCTTGCTCGTAGTGGCGTCCAATGTCCTGCTTGGGCGCCTGACCGTGCCGAATACGGCCAGGCAACATGTCCCCGAATCCGGCTCCCGCCCGGCTCGATGGTGGCACGGCGTACTGGTGGGCGGCCCGGCCGGGATCATCGGCGGACTGCTCGGCGTCGGCGGCGGGGTCTGGGCGGTTCCCCTTCAGTACCTTGGCTTGCGTATGCCGCTGCGGACCGCCATCGCAAATTCGGCCATGCTGATCGTCTTCGTCGGGCTGGCCAGCGTACCGGCACAGGCCTGGACCGTGTGGCGAATGCCGGAGCTATCGGCCGCCGCAGGCGTGGGGTTGGCCGTGTGGATCGCGCCGGGGGCCGTGCTGGGCGGCTGGATCGGGGCTGCGCTGACGCATCGGCTGCCGCTAGAATGGCTGCGGGCCGGGTTTCATGTGTTGCTGGCGGCGTCGGGGCTGCGACTGCTGATCGGTTGAAGCCGCGGTCACCGACGCGACTGGTGCTCGGCGGAGGTGCGGCGGCGAATGCAGACGATGTCGCTGCAATCCGGCTCCAACGGCAACTGCATCTATGTCGAGGCCGGCGAGACCCGCCTGCTGTTCGACGCCGGCATCACCGGCCGCCAGGCGGAGCTGCGGCTGCTGGCCCGCGGTCGGCACATCCGCGAGTGCCACGCTCTCTTTCTTTCCCACGATCATTCCGATCACACCTCCTGCGCCGGCGTCTTTCACCGGCGTTTCGGAATCCCGCTCTTCATGACAAAGGGCGTATATCGCACGCGGCGCGACCGCATCGGACCCGTCCGCCCGCCGACATGGTTCTCTCCCGGCGATTGCGTGACGATCGGCGACGTGCGCGTGCAGACGATTCCGACCCTGCATGACGGGGTCGACGGCGTGTGCTTCCTGGTGGAACATGACGGCCGGCGACTTGGGATCTTCACGGACCTGGGGGCGCCGTTCCTTGCACTTGGCGAGGCGCTGTCGCGCTGTCACGGAGCATTTCTGGAGAGCAACTACGATCCGCAGATGCTCGAAACGGGGCGCTACACCGACGACCTGAAGCGTCGAATCCGCGGCGGCCACGGCCACCTGAGCAACGTGGAATCGGCCGATTTGTCGCGTGGCTACGCCACCGCGACGCTCGGCTGGCTGGCCCTGGCGCACCTCAGCGAGGACAACAACACCCCCGCGCTGGCGCTCGAGACGCACCAACAGCGTGGCCCGGCGTTGCTTCCCACGATCGTCGCATCCCGCTACGGACCGTCCGAACTGCTCGACGTCTGACCCCGTCGGGCGCTGAAATTCCGTCGCCGGCGGCCAGCCGATGGACAGTTAGGGACATGTAAGGTTTGTGAAGTTTGCGCAACCGCAGCCAGGGCAGACGGAAATGCTCTGGCGTTGCCCGGCACTCGAACGATACTATTATATAACGATCACACGGATGACCGCGTATCGATGTTCGATGCCGCGTCTCCGGCTTGATGGAATTGCTCCGGATGCGTGCGCACTCGACATCGCCCTCCACCCTTCGCATCGTTGTCATCGCCGGCCCGCAATCGACTCAACCCGCCCTGCTCTCCGCGCTGCAGGAAAGCGGAGCGGTCCACACCGTCGCCACCGTGGAGGATGCGTTGTCGCACCTCTCGGCGAACCCCGCTGATCTGGTGGTCGCGGAGCCGTCCACCTTTCAGGCGCTGCGCCGCCTGGGTGGAATGCTGGGGTCGGAACAGATTCTGGAACGCCTGGGTCAGGGCGTGTGCATCGTCAATCGAAATGGCGAACTGGTCTGGGCCAACCCGCGGCTTCGGTCGTATCCGGCCAATGTGATCGACCAGGTGCGGTCAAGCTGCGCCAAGCTGCTGCACGAAATGATCGGCGAGCGCATCTCGCGCGACAACGCCCGCCCGCGAAGACGCGCCATCAGCGTGGAGCGCGAGTTTCATTTCGACGTGACCGCGTCGCCGCTGTTCGGCGCGGACGATCAGATTGAGCAGGCCGTCGCGCTGATCTGGGACGTCACCTCGACCCGCCGACTTCAGGACAAGGTCAACGCGATCGATGCCGCTGGTCGTGAGCTGGTGCGGCTCGACGCCGATCAACTGGCCGACCTGAACGTGTCGGATCGCCTCGCGCTGCTCGAAGAGAAGATCATCGGCTATGCCCGCGAGCTGCTGCGCTTCACGCACTTCAACGTCCGCGTGCTGGACAAAGCGTCCAATCGCCTGGACACGGTGCTGGCCAGCGGGATGTCTGAAGAGGCCAAAAACCTCACCATCTATGCCACGACCGAAGGCAACGGGATCAGCGGCTACGTCGCCAGCACGGGGCGATCGTACATCTGCTCGGACGTCTCCAAGGATCCGCGCTACCTGCCGGGTCTGGATAACGCCCGCTCCACCCTGACGGTGCCGTTGCTGCTGCACGATCAAGTCGTCGGCATCCTGAATGTCGAATCCGATGAGATCGCGGCCTTCACTGAGGACGACCGCCAGACGGCCGAGATCTTTGCCCGCTATATCGCCATCGCGCTTCACATTCTGCGCCTGCTGGTCGTCGAGCGGTTTACGACTACCGGCCGCATCGCGGCCGACGTCGGCGCCGAGCTGGCCGCCCCGCTGAACGACATTCTCGCGCAGACCTCCACCTTGATGGAGGACTACATCGGCCACGACGACTTGCGCCGCCGCCTCAGCGGAATCATCGACGACGTGGATCGCGCGAAACAGGCGATTCGAGCCATCACGGAAGCGCCCGGCGGCGTGAGCGGGCTGGTGCCCGAGCAAACTTCGGCGGATCCGCTCCTGGACGGCAAGCGCGTCCTGATCGCCGATGACGAGACCGCCATCCGCGAGTCCATCGCCGACATCCTGACCAGCGCCGGCGCCGTGACGGCCATGGCCGCAGATGGCGCCGAAGCCATCGCGATGCTTCACTCCCAGCGCTTTGACCTCGTGCTCTCGGACATCCGCATGCCGCACAAGACAGGCTACGAGATTTTCTCCGCGGCGCGCGAGGCAAACGCGGAGTGTCCGGTCATCCTGATCACAGGGTTTGGCTACGACCCGCACCACTCCATTGTTCGCGCCGGCCAGCAGGGACTGACCGGCGTTCTTTTTAAGCCCTTCAAGGTGGACAAGCTGTTCGAGCTGGTTCACAAGGCGCTGGCGCCCCGAACGGCGTAGTCATCCGGGCGCCTGTACGAACACGTCAATGGTGGTGCAACCGCTCAGCCCGGCCGACAGGGCTCAATCCATCTGCCCCATCTTCCCGGATTGATAATCGCGAATGGCCTGCTGAATCTCATCCGCTGTGTTCATCACGAACGGACCGCGCGCCGCAACGGGCTCATCGATCGGTTCGCCCGCCAGAAACAGCACCGTTGATTCTTCGAGCGCCGTCACGGATGCATCCTGACCGGCGCGATCCCACAGGACAAACTCCGCTTCGCTCGCGACTTCACTCGACCCGACGCGCACACGGCCGGCGACGATCAGCGCCCCCGCCATATGCCCATCGGGCACAGCAGCCGTCACGGCTGCCCCGCCGCGCAGCCGCATGTTCCAGACGCTGACCGGCGTAAACGTCCGCGCTGGTCCGCGCACACCGGCAAAGGCACCGGCTATGACATGGACCACTCCGCCCGCGTCAGCCAGCTCAACCTTCGGAATGTCGGCGGCGAGCAGCGTCTGATACCCCGGAGGGGACATCTTGAACCGCGCCGGCAGATTCACCCATAGCTGCGCAACCTGGAATATCCCGCCGCGCGCCGCGTAGCCCGGCTCGTGAAACTCCTCGTGCAGCACGCCGGACGCCGCCGTCATCCACTGCACGTCGCCCGGGCCGATCACGCCGCTGTGCCCGGCCGAGTCGCGATGCGCCAGTCCGCCCTGGTACACGATCGTCACCGTTTCAAATCCGCGGTGCGGATGCCGCTCCACGCCGCGCGGCTGGTCGGTCGGCGGAAAGTGGAACGGGGGCGCGTAGTCGAGCAGCAGGAATGGGCTGATCGCTGCGCCGTGCTGATGATGCGACAGCACCGACCGAACCGGAAAGCCGTCGCCGACCCAATGCGGCTGCGCGTCGCGCAGGATCGCGCTCACTCGCTTCATGGCCGCTCCCTCGTGGCTCCGACTCACCGCGCGAATCGGCTACTTCTTCGTGTTGGCCGTGTGGCTGACGATCAGGTTTTGATAAGCCGGGATGTGCTTGCCAAGCAATTCGGCCAGCGGTCCCGGTCCATCCCCGCTCCGCCAGTCGCGCTTCAGCTCACACGCCACCGCAAACCAGTTGGTGATGATTGCGCCCGCGTGCGCCATCCGCGTGACGGCCGCGTCGCGCACCGCCGTGTTGAACGTGCCGGATGCATCGACGACCACAAATACCTCAAATCCCTCCTCCAGCGCCGACAGCACCGGAAACGTGACGCACACGTCCGTGACGACGCCCGCGATGATGAGCTGCTTGCGGCCGGTGGCCTTCACCGCCTTGACGAACTCCTCGTTGTCCCAGGCGTTGATCTGCCCCGGGCGCGAAATGAACGGCGCATCGGGGAAGATGGCCTTCAATTCCGGCATGATCGGCCCATTCGGACCGGTCTCGGCGCTGGTCGTCAGGATGGTCGGCAGCTTGAAGAGCTTGCCCGTGTTCGCCAGCGCCAGCACGTTGTTCTTGAATTCATCCGGGCCGAAATCCTGCACCAGCGACAGCAGCCCCGCCTGGTGATCCACCAGCAGCAGCACCGCCGAATCCGCCGAGAGTTTCGCCCGGCTGTTCGGCTGCCCCGCCGATCGCAGCTTTGCGGCCGGATCGGACTGCGCTAACGCACGTTCGGCAGGGCCGCGCGAGTCAATCAGCAGGAAGGCAAGCGCGGCTGTCACGACCGCCGTAGCGATCGGCAGCGGCCAGCGACGGGTGGTGTGAGTGGCGAAGGTGTTCATGATTCAGGCTCCTGTGAACCGGTGAGTCAGGCGGGCAAACCGTCGGGCGGCTCAACCGCATCGACGTGCCGTCTGTTGCCGATTCCGCTGAAGATGATACGGGCAAATTCCTACGGTCAATCGCTGTCAAGGACGAAGTGCGGATTCTCTGCGAGCACCGGCGCACCCGCCGGAGTGCAATCGCGTGATCAGGTGCGTACTCGCGTCACCCGGGCGAAAGTGCCTGGTGTGCCGCGCATTCGCCCAGCTCGCGGTGCTTTCGCGATGCCCCGCATGGAAACACAGGAAATGGGAACCACCCCAAACGAGGCAAGAATCAACCTGCCCCCGCCGCTCCGCCCGCTTCGCTCGACAGCATTTCACTTAGCATGACCACGTCAGGATCACCCGGCGCCAGCCGCTCGGCTGCGCGCAGCGCTTCGCGCGCCTCGTGCGGTCGGTCATCCGCCCTCAGCGCCACCACAAGCACGCACCACGCCTCTACGCGCCGCGGGTCGATTCGCGTCGCAAAGCGCGCTGCATCCGCCGCCGCCCCCGGCCGGTCGGCTTCCAGCCGCGCCGCGGCCAGCAGTGTCCACAGACCGGCGTCACCGAGCTGCGTCCGCGTTGCGCGCGTCAGCATTTCGTCCGCCCGCTGCGCGTCCCCGACCGCGATCAATGACCCGGCGTATGCACCGATCAGCGCCTCCTGGCCAAACCCCCCCGGCATCCCGACTCCGGGGCTGCTGGCGCTCGCCCCCTCCGCCCCGCCGTCTTGCGTCATTGAGCGTGCCAGCGGCTCCAGTTGCGCCAGCGCCTCTTCATAGCTTCCCAGCCAGTACAGGCTCAATCCCAGCGCCGCCCGGATCTCACGCGATTCATGTCCCAGCCGTTGCGCATCCCGAAACGCCTCGGCCGCCTCGGCCAGCCGGCCCTCGCGAAGCGCCAGTTCCGCGCGCGCAATGTGCCACGCCGGCTGATCGCGGAATCGTGCTTCGCCGGCGAGCAGCGTTTGCTCTGCCCGCTCCGCATCGCCCGATTGGGCGCAGGCCTGCGCCAGCGCGATGCAATGTTCCAGCCGCGACGGGTCCATGCGCGCAGCGTCGCCATATGCGATCATGGCCTGCCGCCAGTTGCGCTCCCGCTCATACACCGTCCCGAGCAGGTACGCGATGCCTGCGTCCCGCGGGTGCAGCGTGCGCGCCGGTTCCAGCAGGCTGCGCGCGGAGGGAAAATCGGCCCGCGACAGGTAGGTGCGCGCCAGCAGTTCAAGGTGCCGCGCGTCCGACGGAGAAAGCCCGAGCGCCTCGTGCGCCAGTTGCAGGGCGCTGTCCGTCCGCCCTCGCCGCAGTTCGCTGCTGGCCAATTCGTACTTGAGGGAGGCCCGTTGCCGGTCCCAATCCGACCGGATTTCCTGGCGATCCGGCGTTTGCGAGCAGCCGCCCAGGAAGCCCAGCGCAACCCACGCGACGCTGCCGGTCAGAATTGTCACCCGTACGCCGGTGCTCGTAGGAACCCCGGTGCGGCCGAATCGCATTGCACGGTCAAGGTTACTCATCGCTGCCCTCCTCATCCCGGGCAGCCTCAGCATCGACCGTCCGGCTCGCACGCTCGGCGCATTCGCCATCGCGTGTCTTGGGCTGCTGTTCCGGCGGCGCGATCGGCAACGGTCGTCCAAACGCCCCGCGGTCCGCCGGCCGCGGCTCGCCGCGCACGCGGTGCCGCAGGTGGCCGCGGATCAGTGATCCATCCGCCTGCCATGTCCGGTCGCGCGTCAGCCGCTCCAGGAGCCGAACCGCGTCCGCGTGGCGCGGCCGCAGCCCCGTGCTCAATCGCAGATTGAAGATCGCCGCGCCGATGCTGCCCGCGCGGACCTGTCCCACCGCCGCCTGGTAGTGCGCCTCGGCCAGGTGATCCCGCCCCAGCCCGGACAGCCCCGAGCGCTGCGCCACGCGCATCCGCTCGGCGTCCTCGTACAGCGCTTCGGCGTCGGCGTCCGCCGCCCCTGGTTCCAGCACGTGTACGGTCAGCAGGATGATGACTTCCTCTCGCACCGTCGAATTCTGGTTGTTTCCCAGCAGCACACCGAGAATCGGGATGCTCCCCAGCCCCGGGATCTGGCTCTTGCCGACGGTGCTGCGCTCGCGGAAAAGGCCGCCGATCAGGATCGTGTGCCCGTTGCGGATCACGATGTTCGTCGTTGCTTCGGTCGTTTCCTGGAAGGGCAGATTGGCAGCGGTCAGGCCGCCGTTGCTGTCCTCCGGGTGAATCTCCATACGGACGAACCCGTCACGCGTCACGAATGGGCGGAAGATCAGCCGCGTGCCGGTCTCGAGAAATTCCACCGTCTGGACCGCCGCCGTTTCCGTCACGGTCGTTGTCAGATAGCCGTCGCGCCGTCCGACGATGATCTCGCCGCGCTGCTTGTTGAGCGTCAACACCTTCGGGTTGGCCAGAATCGTGACATCCGTGATCTGCTCCAGCGCCCGGATGAACGATGCTACCTGGTCCTTCACCACCCCAAACGTGAATCCGCCGGCCGGGATAGCCGAGTTGAACTCCGTTCGCGCGGCGACACTGGTGTTCTGCAACTGCGGCTGCGGCACCGGCCCGAGCGAAAGGCTGCCCACGCCCGGGCTGTTTCCCGCCAGCATCTGAAAATCCACGCCCGCCAGCGTATTGAACTCGATTCCCAGCGCGTTCTGCTCGTTCAGCGTAGCGCGCATGATCGTCGCTTCCACCAGCACCTGCTGCGGCGGCGCGTCGATCTCCGCAATCGCCTGTTCGATGATGGCCAGGCGATCCGGCTGATCCACCACGATCAGCACGTCCCCCATGGCCGGGCTCATGCCGCCCGCGTCATCCTTCGACGAGCCGATGCCCGCCTTCGGCGCGGGCGTTCGCGCCATCCGCCCATGCGTCGAAATCAGCGGCTTGATGAACTCCTCCACGTCCGGCGCGGGGACATAGCTGAGGCGGAACATCCGCATGTCCAACGACGGCTCGGCGTCCGCCTTCCGCGCCGGCCGCACGAACACCACGCCGTCGCGAATCGTGGACTCGAGGTCGTTGGCGCGCAGCACCGCATCCAGCGCCTGCTCAAACGTCACATCCCGCAGCGTCAGTGACACCGTGCCGGTCGCTCCCGGCTGCAGCACGATGTTCCGCCCGGTCTGCTCGCCCAGGGCTTCGAGCGCAAGAAACAGTTCCGTGTTGAAAAAACGAACGTCGAGGCGACCGGCCGTGCCGACCGCCACCCGGTCCTGGGCGGCTTCTTCGACCGCCCCGGCGACGGCCGTCGGCCGCGCCCCCCCCAAAGCTGGCGTGATCGGCTGGGACGCGCCCGGTGACAGCCGCAGCGGCGGCGGCGATTCTGCCGGCAAGCTCGGCGTCGTCGACGTGGCCGCGGATCCGGCTGGTGCACCCAGCACGCGGCGGACCTGCTCCAGCAGGTCGGGCGGCACCCCCTCCAATGGGGGGGATGCAGGCGCCGCCGTGGAATCCGGAGGGCCGACGCGCGCCGACGGCTCCGCCGGCGATTGCAAAGCCGGAGCAGCCGCGGATTGACAGATCAGCAGGATCGGCAGCGCGACCAGCAGCATGCGCATGGAAACGGCCCTGTCAGCCCGCTGAATTCGTCGCGGCCGGCCTCCGTGCCGGCCCTCGTCCGCGGACGGGCCGAGATTACCCAACCGTGTCCGCAGGACGATCTGATTTTTCTTCGGGCTGCGATGGGACCGGCGTCCGTTCCGGCCGCGAGTTACCGGCGCTATCGGCACCCGCCGCATGCGGCCGAAGGGTGGTCATATGAACGCCGTCGTAACGCGCGAGATTGGCCGTTTCCGCGGCATCTGTGGGTCGCGCCGAATTTGCCCGCTCGATCCGGCGTGCGCCCGGCCCGCGGCATGGCGGGAATATTTGCGCAGCGCTCGTGAAATCCTTTCGGCGGCGGGTACACTCGTGTCCGCGAGTGAGGGCGGTCCATGGAGTCGCTGCTGGCGACCATTCCCGAACAAGAATTCATCCGCAGCGCTGCTGCGCGCGGGGTGGCCGGCCCGCCCGTGCGGGTCGATATGCACTGCCATTCCCGCTTCAGCGTCGAGCGGATCCGCGTACCTCGGATGATCTTCCATCCTCTGCTGGAGCCGGAGGAATCCTACGACATGGCGATCGCGCGGGGGATGGACTTCGTCACGCTGACGGATCACGACACGATCGACGGCTGCAAGGCGCTGCTGGATCGGCGGGGGGACCTGCCGAATTTCTTCTTCGGCGAGGAGGTTTCCGTCCGGTTTCCCGAAGACCGGACGCTGATCCACGTCAACGTCTATGACATCACCGAGCGAGAACACGATGAGATCCAGCGCGTCCGCGACAACCTCTACGATTTCGTGGACTATGTGACGCGGATCGGGCGGCTCTTCGTGCTGAATCACATGACCTGGAACGCCCAGCACCGCGTCCTGACCAGCCGCCAGATCGAGACCATGCTTCGTCTGTTCCCGGCCTTCGAGGCGCTCAACGGCACCCGCAGCTACGCCCACAACGCCTTTACCCTGCGGGCCACGGCCGGGCACCACAAGTCGCTGGTCGCCGGCAGCGACTCTCACACCCATCGCGTCGGTACGACGTTCACCCTGACCTTTGGGGCCACCGTCCGGGAACTGCTCGATAACGTACGGCGGGGCGCGACGCTGCCATGCGGCGAGTGGGGTACGGCTGAGAAGCTGCGAGAGGACGTGTGGCTGACAATCCAGAAAAACGTCGAACGGCGCGTCGAAGCGGCATCTGGCGCCTGGGGACGATTTTGGGCGCGCCGTCTGCGGCAGCTTGGCCGGGCGGTCTATCCGGCTGCCTGCCTGGGTTATACCGCGCGACAAAACTCGCTGATTCGTGGGTTTGCCCGCGAGCTGCCGGCGTAGCGATGCTTGGGGCGATAAGAGCAAACCCACCACGCAGTGCGAAACGCACCAGAGCTTTTCCACTTCAAGTCCGATTTATTTTTTTGAGTCTGCTTGACTTTTTAGCGATTCCGCTTGCATCCCCTTGCAGGGTGTGTTAGACTTCCCTCGTTGGCTCCCCTAGCAGTACCGCGACCCAAGGATGGCTCCCCGGGTTGCGGCGTCAGCTCCCTTGTGTGTTAGCGCGCATCGTCCCATTTGCCGTTGTCGCGCGCCTGGTTTTCGTTCTTGTCGCCATCCGCTTCTCCCGGCGGTCGGCGCAAGCCGGGGATCGTGCGCGCCAAGGCGTCGAACCGGGACGTGGGATGGTTGTCCAAGCAGAAAGAGGTAGCTGCATGCTGTCTTCGAAGGAGCCTGTCTCCACCGCCGTACCGACGCCGGCTCCGGCCGTGTCGATGCTGCGAAAGATCCGCCCGATGGTGCGATTGCCGTCGGAGCCGGAGCTCTCGCAGATTCCGGCGGAAGACGTTCGCATGTTGAGGCAGTTGCTCGAATCGCCCGTCGAGTGCGTCATCGATCCTAGCTATGACGACCCGGCCATCGAGCAGGAACACCTCCGATTTTTCGCGTCCCATCACGACGCGCTCTACATCACCCTCGCCAGCGGAACGCCCGAAGTCGGCCAGCCGCTCGACGACGCCGCGCTCGCCAACGACGACAGCGGCGTGGACCTGCTCGGCGCGACGCGCATCCCCGCCTGGGAAGACGAACGGCAGATGTTCCTGCGGTTCAATTTCGCCCGGCTGAAGGTGATGCAGATCGTTCGTGCGAACCGCGGCAAGCGCCTGACCGTTGAACAGACCCGCGAGCTGGCTCGCTGGGAACGTTTCGTCTGCGAGATCCGCAGCGAGGTCGTGCGCGCGAACCTGCCGCTGGTGCTGGCCATGTCCAAGCGGACCCGCATCACCGGCGTCGATTTTGCCGACCTGATCAGCGAGGGCAACCTGGCCCTGCTCCGCAGCGTCGATAAATTCGACTCGTCGCGCGGGTTCAAGTTCAGCACCTATGCCTGCCGTGCGATTCTTAAGAGCTTCTCACGGGTCGCGGCCCGCACGGCCCGCTACCGCGGCTATTTCCCCACCGAGTTCGACCCGACGCTTGAAAAAAGCGATTACGTCGAGCAGAAGCGGACTGGGTTTGAAGGCGAGTGCGTCGCTGAACTCAAGCACATCCTGGCCCGAAACCTTGCCAAGCTCAACGACGTCGAGGAGCGCGTCATCCGTGCACGATTCGCGCTGGACGACATCGACGCCCTCGACCCCCGGGCCAAGACGCTCGAGCAGGTCGGCGAAATGATCGGCGTCACCAAGGAGCGCGTCCGCCAGATTCAGAACAAGGCGCTGCAGAAGCTCAAGTCGGCGCTCGAGGACAACCTGCTCTCATCCTGACGTGCCGGCCCGTAAGCGCCCACGTCAGTCACAAGCCTCCTCCTCCTCCCTGGCGACCCGCCCGAGCCATGAGCTTGGGCGGGTCGCCGGATTGTTCCACCATGCCGCGCTGCTGCGATCCCGCGTAAAATGCCGCGCATGAGCCGCCTGGCCCCCCTGCTCGTCATGGTTGCGCTATGCACGCTGACCGGCTGCGATGCGCGCTCGCGCGGCGCGGATTTTCGCCTGCTGCGCGGGCTCATCACCGGCGTCAACGCACCGACCGGCGAGATCACTCTGGCCGCGGTCGAGCGCCGCGCGGGCGGTGAGCCGGTCACGCGCTTCTGCCACGTCACGCCGCACTCCGAGGTGTACATCAACGATCGGCTTGCGGACGTTCATGAGCTGCGCATCGGCGATCGTGCCGAAGTCGTGGTGATGGTTTCCGGCGACGAGCGGATGGAGCAGCTCGCCGTCGTCACGGCCACGCTCCACCGCGACGCGGAAGAAGCGCCCGAGCTTCCGCGCGCGCCGACCTCCTCCGAAGGCGCACAACCGGAGCCTGCTCGATGACGACTGCCTGCAGCCGCAGCGCTGCCGAGATCTGCGGAGTTCGCGCTCGTGAAGTGCTCGACTCGCGCGGAAACCCGACGGTCGAGGCCGACGTGCTGCTCTCCGGCGGAGCGCTCGGCTCCGCCGCCGTGCCCAGCGGCGCTTCCACCGGCGAAAATGAAGCCGTCGAGCTGCGCGACGGCGACAAGAGCCGTTATGGCGGCAAGGGAGTCCTTGGCGCCGTCCAGCACGCCATGATGACCATCGGCCCGGCCATTCGCGGGATGGACGCCCGCGAGCAGGAGCGAGTTGATCGCCGCATGCTGGAGCTGGACGGCACGCCCAACAAGAGCCTGCTCGGTGCAAACGCGATCCTCGCCGTATCCGCAGCCGTCGCCCGGGCCGCCGCGTCGGCCTGCGGCCTGCCGCTGTACCGATATCTCGGCGGCGCATCGGCCCGCACGCTTCCCGTCCCGATGTTCAACATCCTCAATGGCGGAAAACACGCGGACAACAACGTGGATTTCCAGGAGTTCATGATTCAGCCCTGGGGCGCCCCGAGCTACCGTGAGGGGCTGCGAATGGCGACCGAAATTTTTCACACGCTCAAAGGTGTGTTGAAATCCCGCGGCTATAACACCGCGGTCGGCGACGAAGGCGGCTTTGCTCCGAACCTGAAGTCGAACGACGAAGCCCTGGAAGTGATCGCCATCGCGGTCGAAAAATCCGGGTATCGCCTCGGCGAGCACGTGCACATCGCACTGGACCCCGCCGCCAGCGAACTCGCGTCAGAAGCCGCCCGCCAGGGCAAGCAGGGCTACTGCTTCTTCAAGAGCGACCCGAAGCGCATCGCCACATCGGATGAGATGATCGATCTCTGGGAAGGTTGGGCGCGAAAATACCCTATCCGCAGCATCGAAGACGGGTTGGCCGAGCACGACTGGGCCGGTTGGAAAAAACTGACAGCGCGGCTGGGCGATCGCATGCAGCTCGTCGGCGACGACCTCTTCGTCACCAACGTTCAATACCTCGACCGTGGAATCCGTGAGGGTTGCGCGAACGCGATACTCGTGAAGGTCAACCAGATCGGCTCGCTCACCGAGACGTTCTCGGCCGTAAACATGGCCCTGCGAAACGGGATGGCGGCCGTGATCAGCCACCGCAGCGGCGAAACCGAGGATACGACCATCGCCGACCTCGCCGTCGCGGTGAACGCCGGGCAGATCAAGACCGGCAGCACGTCGCGCAGCGACCGCACCGCAAAGTACAACCGGCTGTTGCGGATCGAGGAGGAACTGGGGAGCGAGGCCATATACGGCGCCGGGCTCTGGCGGCGCGGCTAAAGTGTGGCGCAGCCCCGGCAGCGAACAGGCATTAATGGAATCGAGGCCGCTGCGATGATTCGACGATTCGTCGCCGCAACCAGCTTCTGGCTGCTTGTCGCCACGTCCGCGGCGCTCCTCGCACCCTGCGCGCTGCTGCCGGCCTGGATGGAGCATCGCGCCGCACGCGCCGCCCACGCCGATGCGCAACAGCGCGTGCTTGCCCTATCCGCGGAAAACGTGCGGCTGGCGCGCGTCATTGACCACCACCGCAACGACCCCGCGTTCATCGAGCGCCACGCACGACGCGAGTTCGGGCTGACGCCGCCGGGGGTCGAGGCCATTCCGGCGCCCGCCCAGGCGCCGACAGAGATTGCCGCGGCGATCGGCGAGGCGCCCCCCGCGCCGCCGTCCATCATTCGGGCCGACGTAGAGACAGGCGTGGAGTCCTTCCTGCAGCGATTCCCCCAGGCGCAGGCGTACCTGGACCCGCATAAACGCCCGATGATCCTGGCCGCCGGTGCCTCACTGGCCCTGATCGCACTCGTACTGCTCGGCAGGCCGGCGCAGCGGGCATCGCGGTCGTCTCAAGCGCGAGCGCCCCGAGTCGCCGGGACGTAGCGGGTCTACGGAGTTGCCGGTGCGGTTGCGGGTGCGGACGTGGGGGACGCAGCGCCCCGCCTAGCGAGGATCCAGTCCGCAATCGCCGCGACGGCCGACTCGTCCACGTTCGCCGTCTCGCGGTACTCCGCCGGTGTCGATTTCCCCGCACCGCGCACCAGCAGGTGATTCAGCCCCGCGAGTTCGCGCCAGGTGACCCGCGGATGCGCCTTGGCAAAATCGCGCCAGGCCGCGGCATCCGGTCGCGTGACCTGGTAATCGCGCTCGGCGTGCAGCACCAGCATCGGCCGCTCCCACGTGGCGGCGATCTCCAGCGGATGAACCGCGTGCAATCGCGCCCAGTACCCCGCCGGCTGACCTAGCACCAGCCCGACGACCTGCTCCGGCGCTCCCGAACGGATTTTTTCGCACGCCTCGCGAATGACTTCGCGCTGTCGCCGATCGTCCTCGCTCACTTCGCCGTCGGATTCCGCGACGTACGCCGTCTGCTCCTCCAGCAGGTCGAGCACGGATCGTCCCGGCGCAGCGATCATCACCGCGCCCGCGACGGACGGCTCATCCTTCACAACCAGCGGCGTGAGCATCGCACCGAGACTGTGCCCGACTACAAAAACCCGTTTCGCATCGACCTCCGGCCGCGACCGCAGCAGCGCCAGCGCCGCGCGCGCGTCGTCGATGACCTCGTTCTGCGGCGTCCACTCCTCCGGCTTGACCGCCATCGGGTGGGCCCTCGTCCGCTTGTCAAATCGCAACACGATGATCCCGCGCGACGCCAGCCCCCACGCCAGGTCGCGGAACATCTGCACACCGCCGACCGACTGCTCCATGTCCTGCGGGCCCGAGCCATGCAGCAGCACCACCGCCGGATGCGGTCCCGCGCTGTTCGGTATCGTGATCTTCCCGGGCAATGGCAGCGGCGGCCCCCCCACCGTGACCGCATACTCGGTGAAGCGCGACGGATCCCCATATGCCGGCGGCGGAACCAGTAATTCCATCCGATCAAACCAGAGTCCTGCCAGCCGGTTCGAGGAATCGACAATCACGCGCCCATCCACTGTCCCCCGATCAAATCGCCAGCGGAACTTCACCACCGCGTTCGGCCCCTCAATCGCGAGCGTCTCACCCTCCGACTTCTGAAACCCACCAACCCGGTTCTGAAGCGTTTGATAGGTGATCCGCGCCCGCGGCGGGCGAAAACCCTCGAGCATCATCTCGTCGCCGCGCGCGCAGAATTCGTCGAACTTCTCCGCCAGGAACAACCCCAGCAACTCGCGCCCTACGTGCAGCCGCGGGTCTTCCTGTGCAGCTGACATGGACGCAGCAACCGGACCAAGTGCAACGATCGCGAGCAGCAGAAAACCGCGAGTTCTCATCGAAATCTCCGGGCGAGCCGCCTTACTATCATCGAGCGAACGGACAAACCCGCACCACTCGAGGGCCGCGAGGATTATACCCCGCGCGCACGCTCGCTCCGCAGGTGCGCCAGCACCGCGTCCGCCACCGCGTGCATCCGCCAGAGTCCGCCGTGTGTCCGCGACGCAATGTGCGGCGTCAGGATGCACGATCCCATCTGAAACAACTCGTGATCCGGCGGCACCGGCTCCGGCTCGATCACATCCAGACCGGCCCCCGCCAGCCGCCCGCTGCGCAGCGCATCAATCAGCGCTGTGGTATCGACGATCGCCCCCCGCGCCGTGTTCACCAGCCTCGCCCCCGGCCGCATTTGCTCCAGCACGCTTCGTCCGATCATGCCGCGCGTCTCGGATGTCAGCGGAACGTGGATCGTGAGAATGTCCGATTCCCGCCACAGCGGATCGGCACGGACCCGCTCTGCTTCGAATCCGATCGGTCGCACGTCCGCGACATCGTGATAGATCACCCGTGCCCCAAACCCGGCTGCGCAGATTCGACCGACGCGACTGCCGATGTTGCCTAACCCCAGGATCCCGATCGTGCAGTCGCGCAGCTCGACACCGTGGGGGTTGCGGCGCGCGTCCTCAAACCGGCCGGCCGCATAGGCTGCCGCCAGTTGCGGGATTGGCCGCAGCAGGTTCAGCATGAGCGTCACCGCCAGTTCCGCCACCGCGTCTGACGCCGCCGTCGGCGTGCTCAGAACCGTGATGCCCCGCTCGCTGGCGGCGGCGAGGTCCACCCGCTCCACCCCGACGCCGGCCACACCGATCACGCGCAGAGCGCTGCCGGCGTCGATCACCGCTTTCGTCACCCGCGTGTGTGTTCGAACCACCAGCCCCTGTACGCCCGGCAAAGCCGCGATCAACCTCGCCTCATCGGACGACGGAGCAAACACGACATCCGCCTGCTCCGCAATCCGTGCATGCGTCGCCGGGTCAAGCGGCTCTGCCAGCAGAATTCGCGGACGTTCACGCTTCATGATTACCCTGCGAAATCGTCACAAAACCGCATCCGGGCGCTGTTACCGAGCGCGTGACCACGGCCGACCGATCCGGGATCGGAGTGTATCATCGGATCGCTTCCGGCTGCGCGTAAAGTGCGCTGACCGGCGCAATTCGGCGTCAGGGACGCGCATCCGGCGGTAGAATCCGTGGCTTTCACCGCCTGCGCGGCAGGCGGCGTTGAACCCAGATGAGAGGCGGAACCAGAACATGATCTTCGGTGAAGAGGAATCGGCGCAACCGATGCAGAATCCCCAGGGGCAGCAGCGCGTTCGGCTGGACATGAGCCGCATGGACACCGTGTACGCCAACTTCTTCGCGATGGCCGGCTCCGCGGATGAAGTGGTGATCTTTGTGGGGGCGAACTCAGCGCTGCCCGGCGCGACCGAGCCGTCACTGACCGTTTCTCACCGGCTGATCCTGCTGCCGCAGAACGCCAAGCGCCTGATGCTGGCGCTTCAGCAGACGGTCAAGGCACACGAAGACCGCTTCGGGCCGATTGAGCTGGGACCGAAAGGCTGATGACGCTCGCGCGGCGGGCGACCCCGCAACCGCGCGGCCCCGCACAACGCCGCGATTCAGCTACCACGCGGTGCCATTGCCGCGCGCCCTTCGCGGCTTGCATTTAGGGCTGCATGCACGCCGGTGCTGAGCTGTAGGCTGGTGCTGAGCGAAGCGAAGCCCAGCATCGCCGTTCGATCGGCTCGCTGCCCGCGGCCATCACCTATGTCGCCCAGTCTTCACGCTTCCGCATCCTCGGTCGCAATGTGCTTTCGCCCGCGATACGGCGTGTACCCGCGCTTGCTGGGCGCTGTAACAAACGCGGCCAGCCGCCGACCCGGCTCCGTTGTGACGCGCCCCGCCACCTGCTCCGCCGCCACCCGAAACGAAATGCCGGACCGGAACAGCGTGCGGTAGCCCTCGCGGATTTCCATTCGCTCGGCCGGCGACATCCCCGCCCGGCGCAACCCCACCACGTTCGGTCCGACCACGCCCATCGGACCCAGGATCATGAACGGCACGACGTCGTTCGTGACGCGCACGCCGCTGATCATTGCCAGCTCGCCGACTCGTACGAACTGGTGAATCGCCGTGTTTCCCGCGATGAAGGCCTTGTCCCCCACCGATACGTGCCCCGCCAACAGCGCTCCGTTGGCCATCTTCACGTCGTCGCCGACCGTGCAATTGTGTGCGACGTGCGAGCACGCCATCAGGAAGCCGCGCCGACCGACCGTCGTGATGCTGCCCGGCATCGTCCCGCGATGAATGCTGACGTGCTCACGGATGATGGTCTCTTCACCGATCCGCGTAAACGTCGGTTCGCCGGTGAAGGCCAGGTCCTGCGGCGGCTGGCCGATCGTCGCAAACGGGTGAATTACGACGCGCGGCTCGATCGTCGTGCCCTCACCCACATACACATGCGCGATCAGCCGCACGCCGTCGCTGATGCGCACTCCTTTTTCCACGATGCAGTACGGCCCGATCTCGGCATCGCGGCTGATTTCCGCGGAAGCGTCGACGACCGCAGTCGAGTGAATCGGCATGCGCGCTAACTCCGTAACGTGACCACTGCCGGTACACCCGTGGATGCCCCTACGGCGATGCAACCGGCGTGAACAACCAGCATCGGTGCAGGACGATCCGACAGCAGTTGCACCGCATCCCCAACCGCGAACAACGCCAGGTCCGCGGGCTCGCCCACCGCCACGCGCTGGGCGCCCGCACCGACCACGTCCGCGGCCATGCCCGTCACCATCTCCAGTGCCGTCCGCATCCGTCGGTCGCTGTCCATGTGCTCGGCATGCACCAGTAGAAACGCCTGGTCCAGCAGGCGCCCGTTACCGATCGGATAAAACGGGTCGCGGATGCAATCCTGCCCCGCAGCGCACGGAACACCAGCATCCAGCAAGTCGCGCACGCGCGTCAGACCCCGCCGCCGCGGGTATCCGTCGCCGCGCCCCTGCAGGTGGAGGTTCACCCCCGGGTTCGTCACGACGCGGATCCGCGCTTCCGCCACCCGGGCGATCACACGCCGCGCATACTCCTCGGGATAGGAGGCCAGCGCACAAACGTGCGACGCCGTCACGCGCCCCTGCCAACCGCGCTCGATCGTCAACTCCGTCAGCATCTCGGTGCAGCGGCTGTTCGGATCGTCGGTCTCATCCACGTGGACGTCGATTTCCGCGTTGTGCTCGGCCGCAACGTCAAACACAATTTTCAGATGCGCCCGGCTGTCGGCCGGGCTGCGTTCGACGTGGGGAATGCCGCCGACCAGCGTACATCCGGCGCGCATGGCCGCCCGCAGGTTCGCCTCCGCTTCCGGATCGCGGATCAGCCCGTCCTGCGGAAATGCGACAATCTGAATCCGGATGCGATCGCGAAACTCCGCCGCCGCTGCCGCCACCCCCTCCAGCAGGCGCAGCCCCGCGGCCGAGCCGACGTCGACGTGCGCGCGAATCGTGCCTGTTCCACCGCGCCATTCCGCATCAAAGCAGCGCCGGGCGCGCTCATGGACGCCATCCGGCGTCAATTCACGCTTCGCAGCGGCCCAGTGCGAAATCGCCTCCGCCAGTGTGCCGCTACGGTTGGGCAAAACTGTTTCACGTGAAAACGCAAGATCGGGGTGCAGGTGCGCATCAACCAGTGCCGGCAGAAGCAGTGCACCGGCGGCGTCGATCACATTATCGTCCGCCGATATCGTCCCATCGGGCTGCGGAGCCACACGCTCAATCGCGCCGTTGGACCAGGAGATGGCGAATCGCCCCGGAAGCGGGATCAGCGGCGGGTTGACTGTGTCCGTAGGCGACGGCAGCAGGCGGGCGTTCACGATCCGGCCGGCGTTCATCCGTTGTGCCCGAGCAGGTCCTCGGCGTCCACGATGGCGACGTGATGCTGGGACGCACGATCCAGCAGGCGCTTCATTTCGCGCACCGCCTCGCGCATACCGACAAACACCGACCGGGCCACGATGCTGTGCCCGATGTTGAACTCGGTGAACCCCGCCAGCGCCGCCACCGCATCCACGTTGCGATAGGTCAGACCGTGTCCGGCGTGAACAACCAGTCCCGACTCGTGTGCGACGTCGATGGCCTCACCGAGCGACCGCAGGGCGCGCTCCGTTTGCGCGCGGGTGCGGGCGTGCGCATAGCCGCCGGTCCACAGCTCTATCGCATTGAAGCCGCACTTCGCCGCGGCCCGGACCTGGGCCGCGTCCGGCTCGATGAACGCGCTGACCTCGATGCCCGCCCCGCGCAACCGGCGCACCACCCCGCGCAGCCGGGCCGCGTGAGCGACGACATTCAGCCCGCCCTCGGTCGTCACCTCCTGGCGGCGCTCCGGGACCAGCGTGCATTGATGCGGCTTGAGGCGCAGCGCGATGCGCACGATGCCCGCATCGCTGGACATCTCCATGTTGAGCCGGCCGGCAACCGTGCGGCGCAGCACTTCGGCGTCGCGGTCGCTGACGTGCCGGCGATCCTCGCGCAGATGAAACGTGATGGTATCCGCCCCGCCCAATTCGGCCTCGACCGCCGCCCAGACCGGGTCCGGCTCATCCGCCCCGCGGGCCTGGCGGATGGTGGCGACGTGATCGATGTTGACGCCCAGACGGATCATTCGCACTGCTTCCACCGGCGCACGGGACGGACGCCCGCCGGACTCGCGCTGACGCTAGCGCTGCTCGTTGCGAGCAAGAAATTCCTCGTTGATCTTCAGCGTGGCGCTCATGAATTTTGCTTCGTAGCCGCGCTCGCGGCAACTGCGCACGATCGCGTTGCAGTCCTTCGGCAGACACTTGCCGGAGAAGCCGCGCGCCCAAGGATAGACGAACGTGTGGTCGCGGCTGATGCGCGGATCGGCCAGCCAGATTTCCCGCAGGATGTTGAAGTCCACTCCGTGCGCCCTGGCCACGTCGAAAAACTCGTTCACAAACGTCACCTTCACGGCATAGAAGGCGTTTTCCATGTACTTGGCCACTTCGGCGGTGATCGCGTCGCAGAAGTAGTACCGGCAGTACGAGTTGTAATAGTGCTTGTAAAAATCGGCGGCCAGAGAGATGTCCTCGGTGCGGCCGCCCAGCACGACAAAGTCGCGCTCGGCGACGTTTCCGAAGACGTGTGCGACGGTCTCCCCGAGGTACTCCGGCTGAAACACGATCCGCTTGCCGGTCTCGCGCACCAGCCGGTCGGTCGTGCCGGGCGTTACCGTGCTGCGCAGGATGATCAGCGGCGCCTTGATCCAGCCGACCGCCTCCTCCACGATCGACACGTCGCACGAGCCGTCCGGCTTCATCGGCGTCGGCACGGCGACCATCACCACGTCGCAGGCGTTGATTTCCTCGCGCGATGCGTGCCCGGGCTTCACGTCATAGAGAAGCGTGCCCGGACCGCATAGTTTCTGCATGGCGCTGCCGACGACACCCGCGCCCACGCACCCGACTCTCGGCTTGCCCACACCGCTCTCCCTCGAACGCTAGCCCAGGAACTTCTGCGCCACGCCGACCAGCTCGCGCACGTGGGACACGCTGTTGTTGAACATGTCACGCTCGGCCGCGTCCAGCTCCACCTCGATCACGCGCTCCACGCCGCCGCGGCCCAGCACGCAGGGCACACCGACAAAATAGCCGCCGACGCCGTACTCGCGGTCGCAATAGGCGGCGCAGGCCATGATGCGGCGCTGGTCGCGGATGATGGACTCCGCCATGGCCACCGTCGCGGCCGACGGGGCGTAATAGGCGCTGCCGGTCTTGAGCAGGTTGACGATCTCCGCACCGCCCGTGCGGGCGCGCTGCACGATCGCATCGAGCCGGTCGCGCGACATGAGCTGCGTCACGGGAATGCCGGCCACGGCCGTGTAGCGCGGCAACGGGACCATGTCGTCGCCGTGGCCGCCCATCAGCAGCGCCGAGACGTCTTTCACACTGCAGCCGATCTCGGCCGCGATGAACGCCGCGTAGCGGGCCACGTCCAGCACACCCGCCTGACCGACCACGCGGTTCGAGGGGAACTTCGACACCTTGGACGCGACATACACCATCGCGTCGAGCGGATTCGACACCACGATCAGCACCGCGTTGGGGCTGCGCGCCACTGCCTTGGCGGTCACTTCGGCGACGATCTTCGTGTTCGTTTCGAGAAGCTGATCGCGGCTCATTCCCGGCTTGCGGGCGATGCCGGACGTGATGATGACGATGTCGGAGTCGGCGGTTTCCTCGTACGAATTCGTGCCGATGATGCGGGCGTCAAACCCCTCGACCGGCGACGCCTCGTAGAGGTCCAGGGCCTTGCCCTGCGGCATGCCCTCGACAATGTCCACCAGGACAATGTCGCCCAGTTCCTTTGCCGCGGCCCAATGGGCGCATGTCGCGCCGACGTTGCCGGCTCCGATGATCGTGATCTTTGCGCGTCGCATCGTGATCCTGCCCAAGCGCTTCAGAATCGCCGCGACCGTCAGCGGCGCAGCCCGGCATCATATCGCCGGGTGTGTGCGGTGAAAATCGCCCCGAGATGGAGAGTCTGGCACCCGCGCGATCAGCGCGCCGGACCCATGGTTTCGCCGGCCGACTCCGTCGCCAGCGCAGCCGGCAGCCGCACAACGAACTCCGCCCCGCCATCCGCCGGCGCCGCCACGTCGATCGAGCCGCTCAGTTCGCCGACGATCTTCCGCGCCACGGCCAATCCCAGCCCGGTTCCGCCGTGCCCCTTGGTCGAATGGAACGGCTCAAAAATGCGGGCACGCTGGTCGGGCGGGATGCCCGGCCCGTTGTCTGTAACCGAGAAGACGATGCGCCGCGCCGCAGCGTCGTAGCGCGTGCGGACGTTGATCACCCCCGCCCGGCCGCGCACCGCGTCGATCGCGTTCTCCAGCAGGTTCAATACGACCTGGTGCACGCCGTCGAAGTCCAGCGGCGCTGCCGGCACCGTCTCGTCAAGGTCGGCCAGCAGCACCGCGCGTGCGTCGTCCGCCTGCTTCTGCACCAACCCGACGCACTCCTCAACGATGCGGTTGACCTGCAGCATCTCCAGGTTCGGCTCGCGCTGCTTGCTGAAAGCCAGCATGTTCAGCATGAGGTTGTAGGAGCGGTCGAGGTTCCGCTCGACGATCTGCCAGCCCTGGCCCGTCATGGCCAGGTCCTTGCGCGACAGTCCACGGGCCACCACGTCCGCCCCGCTGCGCATCCCCTGCAGGATGTTCTTGATGTAATGCGACAGATACGCGACCGTCTCGCCGGCTGCCGCGAGGCGCTCGCGCTGCAACTGGGCCTGGACCAGCCGCTGATTCTCGATCGCCAGCCCCGTCTGGTTGCCGATCGCCACCAGCAGCTTCAATTCATGCTCGTTGAAGGTGTGCCGCGTGACCTGCGAATCCACATGGATGACGCCCAGCACGGTTTCCCGCGCGACGATCGGCGCGCAGATGACGCTGCGCATCCCCATGTTGTGCACGCTCTTGCCGCTCTGAAAACGGGCATCCGCCAGCACGTTCGAGCACAGCACCCCCTCGCGCGACTGCACGACGTGATTCAGGATCGTCCGCGAGGCGACGATTCCCTCGCGCTGCGCGCCGCGCGGCGCCTCGCGCGAGTGATAGCGGACGGCTTCCGGCAGCAACTCCCCGCTCAGCTCATCGGCGATGAAAATCACGACGCGATCGACCTTGAGCTGCTCGAAAATGATGTCCACCACCCGCGCCAGCAGTTGCTCCTGCGGCAGCAGGCTGCCGATGACGGCCGCGATATCGCGCATCGCGTTCCACGCCTTGACCGCGTACGCCGTTTCCGGCGCGGCCATCACCACGCTGTCGTCCAGCGCCGGGACCGACGCGACCACCGACGCATCGATAGCGCCGACGTCGAGGGTGACGAGATCGGTGGGAATGCCACTGCCGGTGAATTGCTGCTGCGTCTCATCCCCGCCGTAGACCAGCAACGTGCTGCCGACACGCACCTGGTCGCCGCGCTTGAGGCGGGTCGGCCGCTGCAGGCGAACGCCATTGAGGTAGGTGCCGTTGGCGCTGTTCAGGTCGCGCAGCGTCCAGCCCTCGTCGGCCCGACGCAGCTCGGCATGCCGGCGCGAGACGGTCTGGTCCGTCAGGGGCGCCTGCGGGCTGCCGCGCCCCAGCACGACGGTGTCGTCGTCGGCGCGCAGTTGCTTGCCCTTATCCGGACCCTGTAGAACGAACAACGTCGCCACGCACGCCTCGCAACCGCCGCTCATCGCGCATTGTAGCCGAGGCTGTCGGCAACGCACCAACAAGGGCGGCCGACCCCCGGGGTGGGAGCCGGCCGCGGATGCTGGAGATTCACGCAGAACCGTGAGGATCAGCGCCGGTTAGCCGGGATCCTTCATCGCCTGCTTGCGCGAGAGCTTCACACGGCCCTGGTCGTCGATCTGGATGACCTTGACCCGCACCATGTCGCCGATCTTGACCACGTCGGTCACGCTGCGCACATAGGCGTCGTCCAGCTCGCTGATGTGGCACAGGCCATCCTGGCCGCCGGCCACTTCGATGAACGCGCCGAAATCCTTGATGCTGACGACCTTGCCCTCGTAGATGCGGCCGAGCTGCAGCTCCTCGGTCGTCGCCGAGACCATGTCGCGGGCCTTGTTGGCGTTGGCCGCGTCCTTGCACGCGATGAAGACGGTGCCGTCCGGCTCGATGTCGATTGTAGCGCCGGTGGCCGCCTCAATCGCCTTGATGCCCTTGCCGCCGGGACCGATCAGCTTGCCGATCTTCTCGGGGTTGATCTTGACGGTCAGCAGGCGCGGCGCGAACTCGCTGATCTCGGGCCGGTGCTTGCTCAAGGCCGAGTCCATGCGATCCAGGATCTGCAGGCGGAGCTTGCGGTTGAGCTTCATCGCCTCGCGGATGAGCTTGTAGGACAGGCCCTGTGTCTTGATGTCGAGCTGCACACCGGTGACACCGGTGCGCGTTCCGGCGACCTTGAAATCCATGTCGCCGAAGTGATCCTCTTCGCCGAGGATGTCGGCCAGCAGGACGTACTTGCCATCCTCCTCGACCAGACCCACCGAAATCCCGGCCACCGCGCCCTTGATCGGCACGCCGGCGTCCATCAGCGCCAGCGAGCCGCCGCAGACGGTCGCCATGGAGCTGCTGCCGTTGGACTCGAGAATGTCAGAGACCAGGCGGATCGTGTACGGGAATTCATCCGGGCTGGGCAGAACCGCTTCGAGGCTGCGCTCCGCCAGCGCCCCGTGGCCGATCTCGCGCCGGCCGGGCGGGCCGATGCGCCGCGCCTCACCCACTGAAAACGGCGGGAAGTTGTAGTGCAGCATGAATTTCTTGCTGTACTCATCGAGCAGTTCATCGACCACCTGCTCATCCCGCGACGTGCCGAGGGTCGTGATGACGAGCGCCTGCGTCTCACCGCGCTGAAAGAGCGACGATCCATGGACGCGCGGGAGAAAGGCGGTCTCGCAGGAAATGTCGCGCAGCTCGTCCGGCTTGCGGCCGTCGGGGCGGATCCCGTCCTTGAGAATCATCTCGCGGACGACCTTTTCCTCGATGTGCGAGACAATCGCCTTGACCTCGCCGGCGGTGTGCTCCGGGGCGGCGACGTCGGCCGGGCAGAATTTTTCGATCGCCTGTTCGTAGATGGCGGCGACGGCGTCGTTGCGCTCCTGCTTGCCCTTGATCCGCTTCGCGTCGCGCAGCGGCTTGAGAACCAGCTTCTTGACGGATTCAACAAACGCGGCGTCCGCTTCCGGCGGCGACCAGTCGCTGGCCTGTCCCGCCTGCTGCGCCAGTGCTTCGATCATCTCGCAGATCGGGATCACGCCGTTCTTATGGCCGAACTCGATCGCATCCGCGACGTCGTCATCCGCCACTTCGTGCGCGCCTACCTCGATCATGTTGACGGCGTTCTTCGGACCCGCCACCACGACGTCCATGTCGGAGTATTCAAGCTGCGCCTTGGTCGGATTGATGATGAACTTGCCGTCCACGCGCCCGACGCGAACCGACGCGACCGGCCCGTTGAAAGGGATCGGCGAGATCGCGATCGCCGCGGCCGCCGAGGCGAACGCAATGACGTCCGGATCGACCTGCCCGTCGGCTGCCAGCACCATCACCTGGATGACAACCTCATCCCGGAACTTGTCCGGGAAGAGCGGCCGCATCGGGCGGTCGATCATCCGCATGGTGAGAATTTCCTTGTTCGTCGGGCGACCCTCGCGCTTGAAGAACCCGCCCGGGAACTTACCCGCGGCGGACATCTTTTCGCGGTAGTCCACGGTCAGGGGGAAGAAATCGATGCCCGGGCGGGCCGGCCCTGTAACTACTGTGCCGAGCACCACGGTGTCGCCATAGCGCACAACCGCTGCGCCGGATGCCTGCCGCGCCAGCTTGCCCGTTTCGATGGAGAGATTGAATGCGCCGATCTGCCGCTCAAACTTGAGAACCGCCACTGTTTGTTTCCTCTGCCAGCCGTTAGCCGTCGATTCAATAACGGGAACCCGCGCCTCGCGGCACCGAAGCCGCGGCGCTGCGGGCGCACATACAGCGGGGCGCCCGGGAACGAAAACGCCTGCCGACGGGCAGGCGTTGCGTGGGTGAAACTACTTGCGAAGCCCGAGGGCCCCGATGACCGCGAGATACTTGTCGCGGTTGCGAGTCGCCAGGAACTTAAGCAGCGAAGCCCGCCGGCCGACCATTTTCAGCAGGCCGCGTCGGGACGAATGGTCCTTCACGTGCGACTTCAGGTGCTCGGTCAATTGCGTGATGCGCTCCGTCAGGATGGCCACCTGCACCTCGGCCGAACCCGTATCCGTGCCGTGGCGTTGATGCTGCTGGACAACTGCGGTCTTCTTGGTCGGGTCGATCATCGCTTTAAGCCCTTGCTATCAAAACACTTGGGACTGACGCAGTAGGCCGGCCGGCTCGCGCGCGACTTACCGCGGTCATCCTGTCCTATCCAACTCGGCGAGAGTATACGACAAACGCCCGGCCGCAACAACCGGCGTCAGCATGCGCGAATCGCCGCGAGGATCGCATCATAATTGGGATGGTCGGCCACCTCCGGCACGTACTCGGCGTAACGAATGACGTTATTCCCGTCCACCACAAACACCGCGCGGCATTCGATTCGCAGGTCCGGAATGAGCGTGCCGTATTTCAGCCCGAAGTCCGTGTCCTTGTGGTCGCTGAGCGGCACCAACCGCTCCGGGTCGATTCCCTCGGCTCCACAGAACCGCTTCTGGGCCACCGGCAGGTCCGTGCTGATGATGTACACGGTGACCCCCGGCAGGCTGCCGATCTCCTGCTGAAATCGCTTGGCCTGCGCTGCGCACACCGGCGTATCGAGCGAGGGCACCACGCTGAACACGCGCGTTCCCTTGGTGGCGCTGAGCCGCATATCTGAAACGAGGTCTTTTCGCAGCGTGGCGTCGGGGGCCTTGTCGCCGACCTTCAGCGCTGAACCCGCCAGCGCCAGCGGACCGCCCTTGAGTGTGACCGTGCGTGCCATGACCGTATGTTCCTCCCGCCGCGACGCGGCGATTCGAGCTTGCGACCAGTTTCCGTGTGCGGAATCTTACGCCCGGAAGCCGTCGGCGTCGAATCCGCCCCGAGTACGCAGGACGCACTATTATTGCGGATGGCGGCTGCGGTTCCTGAGCCGCACCGGGGTCGCCGCCGCCCCTTGCCGAGGCGCCGCCCGCACCCTGCCGGCGAGTGATTCAGACGGAGAAATCCAAGATGCGGACGCTGCAAATTTCACTTCTCCTGATTCTTGCCGGCGGCGCGCTGGCCGCTCCGGATGCTCCGGTGCTCTCGCAGGACGAGTTGCTGCACCGGATCACGGACCTCGACCGACTCGCCCGTGCGCCGGACCGCGAAGTGACCGGGCGCATCAGCGCCCCCGCCGGCGGACAGCACTTCGTCCGCGACGCCGGCGATGGCTGGCATGTGCTGGCTGCGCTGGAAGGACCGGGCTACATGTCACGCTTCTGGTCGGAGCACCCGACCGGCACGCTTCGGATCGTGATCGACGGCGCCGTGGTCCTCGAACGTCCGTTTGCCGATCTGTTCCGCGGGCTGATTCCGCCGATCGCCGAACCGCTTGTCTCACTGGGCAGCGATGGCAGCGGCGGTAACTGCTACTTTCCGATGGGGTACGCCCGCAGTTGCGAAATCCAGTGCAAGGGGTTCGAAGGAGCCTACCAGATCTCCTTCGTCCGGCTGACGGATTCCGCGGCGAAGGTCGAGCCGTTTTCGCTGAAGCTCAGCGACGCCGCCGCTGCGGCACTGGATTCCGTTTCCATGGCCATGGCGCGCGGGCTGACGCTCAAGTCCGTCCTCGGCAAGCGCAAGATCATGCCCTATACGCAGGGGCCTGCCCGCATCGGCGCGAAGGAACGGATGACGGAGACTTTCAAAGGCCCGGGCGCGGTGCGGGCGCTGTTTGTCCGCGTGACCCCCTTCGGCGCTTCGCGCGACCCGCGCGGCCTGCACCGGTGCGTGATCCGCATCCGATTTGACGACGCGCCCGAGCCGGGCGTGGAAGCCCCCCTGCCGGACTTTTTCGGATCGGGGTTCGGCCGGCTGGATTTTGAAGCACTGCCGATCGGCACGCACACCATCGTCGATGTTCCGTTCATCAACGAGGACGCCGCCAAGACGTGGGAAAACGTCTTCATGTACTGCTACTTCCCGATGCCCTTTCATCGCAAGCTCGATGTCGAGATTGAGAATCTCGGCGACGGTCCGGTTGAATTGATGCTGCATATGCGCATCGAGAAGGGGCCGGCCGACGGCCTGCGTCCCTTCAACGCCCGCTATCGCCGCGTGGATCCCGCCGCCGTGGTGCATCCGGCGGTTCGCGCCGCTGGTCCCGGCCGACTGGTCGGCCTGTTGCTGAACGTCGATGCGCCGACGACCCGTGGTTGGGGTGATCTGAGCGAAGTGATCCACGCGGACCGCGCCGTCCTGCGCGGCACCGGTGCGAGCGGTCTGCTCGGAGCCGCCAATCCGATCCGAATTCATGCGGCAGCCCTGCACGGCATCACGCGCCTCAATCCGTACGGAAAATCCTCCGGCTATCGCTGGCTGGTGCCGGACAGCGTGAATTTCCAGGGTGAGCTGCGAGTGGAGCTTGCCAATACCGCGGCGCAGTCGCAGACGGACACGTTCCTCGGCACGATCGCTTATTGGTATGGGGAGCCCGCCCCTGCCGGCGATTTCGAGCCGCTCAAGCGCGAGCAGGTCACGCCTCCCGGACTCCGGATTCCCGGCAGCGTCGAGGTGGAGGGCAACATCGCCACGCCGGATTGGGGCAACGAAATTCGCCAGCGTCACACGGGGATAGAACTGAGCGGCGAGGCTGCCGCTTCTGTCTCCGCGACGGGGTGGATCGATGTGCGCCTGCCGTGGCACGGCAAGCCCGGAAAACACTGGCTCGCCCTGCGCGTCAATCCGCGCGCGCCCTTCGATGAGATCGAGGTCCGCGATTCAACGGATGCGCCGATCGGACAGGTTCGCTATCGGCGCGAGTCACGCGGCATGTACGACGTGGGCTGGGTCACGCTGAGTAAGGGTGACAACGCGCTCAAAGTCCGTGCGGTCGGCAAGCCGCACATGGATTGCTGGGTGCTTTCTGAATCGCGCGGCGACGAGCAGCCCGGTCCCGCCGGCGAGGATGACGCGCCCGCCGCCCCTGCCGATTAGGGGGCCGACCCGGGCGCCGCGGCTGAACGGTGTGGCATCGAATCCCGCGCGCATCAGGAATCAACGCTGCGAGTTGCGACTCGACCGGCCGCGTCATCGACGGCCCCGCACTCTGAACACGCCCCGCCCGGGAACCCGCGCAAATCGTACCCGCAATTCACGCATCGTCCGGCGAGCCGCCGCCGTCGCATCCGCCGCAAACGCAGCAGCGCCATCCAGAACGGGACTCCACCGACCAGCATGATCAAGCCGTACGGAATGCTGAGCACCCGTGCCGCCTCGCCCTTCTCGGCGATGGAGAAGAATCCGAGCGGCCCTGCCCGCCATTCCACGGGCGACTCGTAGTACCAGGGATCGCGCCACCGAATGACGACCTCGCCGAGCGGAATGGACAGCCACGACCAGCCCCTCCAATCCGCCCATTGGCGAGCGAGCGCTTCGCAATCGTCGGCGTAGCTGATGTACCGCGACAGCGCCAGCAGCACCGCACCCGAATGATGATGCGCACTGGCCGCACGGGCGTGAAACTCCCACCCGACGGGCGGCGGCCCCGTCGTGCCGGGCCCTTGCAGCTCCCCGAACTGGTACTCCAGTCGGTCCAGGTAGACGCAACTTCGCATCCATGCGCCGGCCGCGGCAAGTACCAGCAATCCGGATAACGCCGTGGCCGATCGCCGCCACCATCGCCGAGGCCGCATGGCGCTCACCGGGCGGCCCCGTTACCGGAGCGAACCCCCGTATACAACGCGACGCCGCCGAGGTTCATCGTGCGACAGCGCACTTCCACAAAGCCGGCATCCGTCAGCCGCCGGCACATGATGGGCGGGGTGTCGAACGTCTGGATGGAGCGCGGCAGGTAGCGATACGCCCCGCTTTGGTCATGGTCACGGGCGATCAGCGCCCCCAATCGCGGCAGCACGACATTGCAGTACACGCGGTTCGCCCAGGCCAGCAGCCGGTTCGAAGGCGTGGCGAATTCCAGAATGCCGACCCGCCCACCCGGCCGCAGCACGCGCGCGAACTCCGACAACCCGGCATCCACGTCCTGAAAATTCCGCACGCCGAAGGCGCAGGTCAGCAAGTCCACGACGCCGTTCTGCAACGGCAGCCGCAGCGCATCGGCGCGAATCAGGTGCACCGGGATTTTCAGGCCCGAGTAGTCCCCGCCTGCCAGCATCCCCGCAGAAAAATCCGCACCGATGATGCGCGCGGGCGGCGGCGCCTGTCCGGCAAGTGCGCGGATGACGTCTCCCGTCCCGCAGGCCACGTCGAGCGCCACATCCGTCGCGGAAACGCGCATCGCCCGGACCAGCTCGCGCCGCCAGACCGCGTCGCGACCGAAGGACGCCAGCCGGTTTACGCGCTCATACGTTGGCGCAATCGCGTCAAACATCGCCTCGACGCGCGCCGCCTTATCGCTGCGCGCGTGCGGGTTGCGCAGCGCATCCTCGTCCCAATCCGTCGCCGCGCCCGGAGACGGTACCAAGCCGCCGCCGGCGGGCGGCGACGCAGCGGGCGCAGGATGGAGATCGGGGTGTCTCGGCTTCTGCGGTTCCATTGGCGGGAATTGTACGAGACGCGCCGGCGGTCGGGGCCGACCGCGCCGATATACTACCGGTGACGGAGCCGAGGCAGGATCACGGCATGCGCATGTCCCATCCTTCGCGCACTCTCCCCCGCGTCACGCGCAGCACCCATCCCGCCGCCGCAGCGATTCCGAATTCCCTCGACCCGTTCCGCCGCAGGCCCGGCTTCACCCTGGTCGAACTGCTGGTCGTCATCGCGATCATCGCATTGTTGATCGCCATGCTCATCCCCGGCCTGGCGACGGCGCGCGAGCGTGCCCGCCGCGCCAAGTGCCTTTCCAATCTGCGCCAGATCGCCGTCGGATTCACGCTGTACCTGGAGGACAGCAGCGGCTTCTTCATGCTCGATCGCAGCTTCAACAACCTCAACTGGTTCTACGGCGGGAAAGTTGAGACCTACAGCCACCTGGTCGTCGGCGGCCGCCCGCCGTTCAACCCTCGGCCGCTCAACCGATTCGTTGGGCTCGACCCATACGGCAATGAAACCGCCCAGTTGTTTCAGTGTCCCTCCGACAACGGCGCGTTCGTCCCCGATCCGGCCATGGCCCGCATGAGCGTTTATGCCTACATGGGCAACAGCTATCCCCAGAACGGCCGATTGTTGAGCGGAGCGGGTGAGGGCACCGTCCGCCCGCCCTTGCGAATCACGCATCTCAAGCTCCCCCTGCATCAGATCGCGCTCGCCGGCGACTACCAGCACTATTTCACGATTACCGGCGGCAGACACTGGAAAGCCCGCTGGCACGAGCCGAGTGGCGAATTCGTCAACCTCGCCTTTCTCGATGGCCACGCCGAGTGGACTCGCCTCGAATGGCGGGAGCCGTATACCGCCCGCTATTCGTTTGAAATTGTCGCCCCTGACCCGGAGGAAGAGGAGCCCGCCGCCGACGGCCCATCGGCCGGGTAGGATGCCTCGACCGCTTTGTGCCGGTGCAGCGCAGCGATGATCGCCTGCGTGCCGCGGTGCGTACCGTTCGAGGAGCCTTCCGCAATGCCCGTTCGCCTCATCGCTCATCCGTCGGCCGTTATCCCGGTTCTGATCGCCGCGCAGCTCTGCATCGCGAGTGATCGTGCCCCGCTGCTCGACTATCGCGACGTGACGCTCGATAACGGACTGCGCGTCCTGACGCTCGAGGACCGCTCCACGCCGATCGTCAACGTGCAGCTCTGGTACCACGTCGGCTCAAAGGATGAAGACTCGGCGCGGCAGGGGTTCGCGCACATGTTCGAGCACATGATGTTCCGCGGAACGGATCGCCTGGGGCCGAAAGATCACTTCGAGTTCCTGCGGCGCATCGGAGGCGATGCGAACGCGTATACGTCCTTCGACAACACGACCTATCACCAGACCGTTCCGAGCCACCAGCTTGAACTGGCGCTGTGGCTCGAAGCCGAGCGCATGACCTACCTGAAGATCGACCAGGAGTCCTTTGACACCGAGCGCAAGGTGGTCGAGGAGGAGCGGCGCATGGGCGTCAATCGCCCCTACGGCACCGTTCTTGAAGACGCGCTGACGAAGATCTTTCCCGATAACCACCCGTATCGCTGGTCCCCGATCGGCAATATCCCCATGCTCCGTGCCGCCGAGGTGCGCGAACTGCGCGAGTTCTGGACGCGCTGGTACGTGCCGAACAACGCCACGCTTGTGATCGTCGGCGACGTGTCTCATGAACAGGCGCAGCAGGCTGCCCGGCGCTATTTCGGCTGGATCCCGCGCTACCCCGATCCCGCCCGCGCGTCGATCAGCGCGCCGCATCGAGCCGAAGCCGGCCGCGTCACGCTCAAGGCCGACAGCGCTCCCGCGCCGGTGGCCGGCATCGTGTTCCGCACTGTCCCGGTCGGGCATGACGACGCGGTCGTGCTGGAAATGCTCGCAGCCATTCTGGGCGGTGGAGAGAGCAGCCGACTGCATCGCGCGATGGTCGCAGAGGGCGAGATCGCGGTCGCGGCGGTGGCCGCTGCGCTGAACCTGCAAAGCGACGGCATCTTCGCCGCCGGCGCGGCGCTGGCGCCGATGTCCGGCAACGCCAAGATTCGCAAGGCTGCCGAGATGCTCCAGGCCCACCTGCAGCGCATCCGTGACGAGCCGGTGAGCGCGGCGGAACTGGAGAAAGTCCGGAACCAGATGCTGCGAGGAATCGTCACCGAACTGCTCTCGGTCGAATCCAAGGCCTCGCGCCTGGGCTCGGCGGCCGTGCTGGAGGGCGACCCCGGCCGGGCGAACCGGCGGCTCGATCGCATCCGGGCGGTGACCGCCGCGGACATCCAGCGCGTGGCGCGGGAGTCCCTGGCACCGGAGCGGGCGCTGGAGTTGACCATCGAGCAGAACCTGCTCGGTTCGCTGTTCAAGAGCAAGAAGGCCGAGGAGGAGGCGCCGATCACGGGCACACCGGAGACCGACCCGCCCGCTCCAGGTCGCCCCGGGCTGAGCCGCCCGGCCGATTGGCCCGCCGCCGCGCCGGTCCGCGAGGCGGCCGCCTACGAGGTGCGTCCGGCGTTCAGCCGACACACACTTTCCAACGGTATGCGCGTCATCGTTGTGCCGGACCGCGAAGCCCCGTTCGTTAGTCTGGCGCTGAACCTGAAGAACGGTTCGTACACCGAGTCGAAGATCGGCGCGGCGTCGATGGCGGCGCAGCTCATCACCAAGGGGACCGAGAACTTCGATGAAGCGGCGCTGGCGCGGGAGTTGGAGACATACGCGATTTCTCTGAGCGGATCGGCCGACACCGACGCGGCCGCGGTCAACGCCGGCTGCCTGACGGAGCACCTGCCGCGCGCGATGTCCCTGATGGCTGAGGTGGTGCGCCGCCCGAGCTTCCCAAAGACGGAGTTCCGCAAGCTGCGCGAGCAGGTCCGCACCGGCCTGGCGATTTCCACCGCAACGCCCGAGTACGTGGCGCAGTGGCAGACGCGCCGCCTGCTGTATGGCGAGGGGCATCCGTACTCGCGCAGCGCTACCGGCGAGTTGACCGACGTGGCAGCGCTTTCGGAGGAGGATTGCAGTGCGTGGTGGCGCACCTTCGTGCGACCTGACGCCGCCACGCTGTACGTCTCCGGTGACGTGGACGATGCCGCGGCCGTCTCGCTGGCGGAAAAGGCGTTTGGCGACTGGAGTGCGGACGGTGAGGCGCCGACCGTCGTTGTGCCGGAGCCGCGCACTGCCGAGCCGAGGATTTACCTCGTGGATCGTCCAGGCGTGCAGGCCCAGATCCGCGTGGGCCGCCTGTCCATCGACCGCACGCACCCTGACTATTTCGCCGGCCGCGTGGTGAGCAGCTATTTCGGCGGCGCGTTCAACTCGCGCCTCAACGACACCGTGCGCGTCAAGCTTGGACTGACCTATGGCGCCAGCGGCGGTCTTGGCGCGCAGCGCTTCGGTGGCAGCTTCATGGCCAGCACCTTCACCAAAACCGAGTCCGCGGCGCAGACGGTGATGGCCGTGCTGGACGAGATCCGCCGGCTCCGCACGGATCCGCCCACTGACCGCGAGCTGTCGGACACGAAAGCGTACGTACTCGGGAGTTTTCCGGGTGATCGCGAGACGCCGCAGCAGGTAGCCGCTGCGCTATGGATGCTGGAGCTCAATGGGCTGCCCGAAAGCTATTACGAGCAGATGCTGTCGAAAATCGCTTCCACGACCGCCGCGGACTGCACGCGCGTGGTGAGCGAACATCTGGATCCGGCAAAGATGGTGATCGTGGTCGTGGGGAGTGCCGACGCGCTTCAGCCGGAGCTGGAAAAGATCGGCCCGGTGGAGCGCGTGAAACCAGCCTCAAAGCCTGAGGAATGAGACGCCTTGCGGCGCGGCTCTTGCGCCGTGCGATTTTCGCTCGCGGCGTCTCGCATGGTCAGCCTCAGTCGGGCTGCGCCGACGCCGCGCGAATCGCGCTGAGCATCGCCAACGCATCCGCCAGCGCCCTTACATCGTGCGTGCGAATGAACTCCACTCCCTGAAGCGCCGCCCAGATTTCGCACGCCAGCGTCCCAGCCGCGCGCTCCGAGACGGGGCGCGCGACGCCGGCCGAGCCCAGTATCTCCCCGATAAATGACTTTCGCGAAACGGAAATGCACGCCGGCAGCCCCAGCTCGCGCAGCCGCCCCAATTCCGCGAGCATCCGGGCGCTCGCTTGCGCGCGCGTCGACAAAAAGAACCCCATCCCCGGATCGAGGATCAGCCGCTGCGGGGCAATTCCCGCGTCGGCCAGCTCGGCGATGCGCCGTCGAAAGAACTCGAGCGCCTCCCCCGCGACGTCCTGTGCCGCAGCGTCAATCCGCTCCGCACGCGCACCCGCAGCCGCGTGTCGCCGCGCGTGCATCAGGATCACCCGCGCATCACTCCTCGCGACCACGCGCACCGCACCTTCGTCGCGGAGCGCGGTGACGTCGTTCACGATCGTCGCCCCCCGTGCGAGCGCCGCCTCGATCACCCGCGGCCGGTGCGCGTCCACGCTCAGCGCCGCACCCGTCCCGCGCAGCGCTTCGAGCACCGGCGCCAGCCGAGCAACCTGCTCCGCGTCCGGAACGCTCTCGGCATCGGGGTGGGTCGACTCGGCTCCGACGTCAATCACGGCCGCACCGGCCGCGATCATTTCGCGGCCCTGCGCGATTGCCGCGGCAGGATCCAGGAATCGACCGCCGTCGGAGAACGAATCCCGCGTAAGGTTCAGAATGCCGATGATTCGGGTCATGCCGTCGCCTTGTGGTGCGACCGCGCATTGTGAGCCCGGCGGCTCATCGCCGCCAACCCGCGGCGTATCCGCGCACGCAGCGGCGACCCGGCCGGCGTGCCCGGGCGCACAATCGGCCGATCCGCGCACGTTCCGCGCGGCGCGGTAGGATCGAACGAGATGACCCTGCCCGGCGGACAACCCGGCCCGACGACGGCAGCGCGCGGCGATGGCGTCGCGCAGCGCCCGGCGTTTCTCATCACGATCGACACCGAGGGAGACAACCTCTGGTCGCGCCCGCGCGACATCACCACCCGAAACGCCGCATTTCTTCCGCGGTTTCAGCAGCTCTGCGAGCGTTACGGCCTGCGCCCGACCTGGCTTACGAACTGGGAAATGGCACAGTGCCCGGTCTTCACCGAGTTTGCCCGCGACGTGCTGCGTCGCGACACGGCCGAAATCGGCATGCATCTGCACGCCTGGAATCAGCCGCCGCTGGCGCCGCTCAGCGAGGACGACGGCGCTCGGCTGAGCTACCTGATCGAGTATCCGGAGCCGGTGCTGCGCGAGAAGGTGCGCGTGCTGACCGATGCGCTCGAGCAGCGCTTTGGGCTGAAAATGCGCAGCCACCGCGCGGGGCGCTGGGCCTTCAACGAGCTTTATGCGCGCGTGCTGGTCGAGAACGGCTACGACACCGATTGCTCCGTGACGCCGCACGTGTCGTGGGCGGGACACCCCGGCGCCACTCGCGGCGGCTCGGACTACCGCGGATTTCCTGAGTCGGCTTACTTTGTCGATCTCAACGATATCCGTCGCCCCGGAAACTCCCCCCTGCTCGAACTGCCGATGACGATTCTGCCGCGCCGCCGCCCCGCGCTGCTGCGCCCTGCCGAGCGCCTGCTCGAGCGGACATCGCTCGGCCGCCGGGTGATTCACCGCCTGCTTGGGGCCGATCGGTGGCTGCGACCCAACGGACGGAATCGCCGCGAGCTGCTCGCCGTACTCGACACGGCCCGGCGTGAGCGCCGCGACTACGTGGAATTCATGTTGCACTCCTCCGAGTACATGCCCGGCGGCAGCCCGGTTTTTCCCGACGAAGCGTCGATCGAGCGGCTCTACTCCGATCTCGAAATGCTCTTCGCCGCGGCCGCGCCGCAGTTCGCCGGACAAACACTGTCCGAATACCACGACCGTTTCGCTCGCGAGCGCTCGTCCGGAGCGCTGGTCGCGTGACCACTGCCTCACCGACGAGAACGGTGCTGGTGCTGGGCCACGACTCGCGGGCTTTCCTCGCGATCATCCGCTCGCTGGGCCGTGCCGGCCTGAACGTGCACGTCGGCTGGCACCGCCCGGACAGCGTGGCGCTGCGCTCGCGCTACGTGAGGAAGCGCTGTGCACTTCCCCCCTTTCACGAATCCTCTGACGAGTGGCTGGGCGCGCTGCTGGAGTTGCTCCAGCGCGAACGCTATGACCTCGTTTTTCCCTGCAATGACGCGGCGATGACTGCCTTCCACCGCCACCGCGACGCACTTGGAGCGCACGCGCGGCTATGCATCCCCGATACGCGCAGCTTTGAGGTCCTCTTCGACAAGATACGCACGAACGAGTTGGCCCGCGCGCAGGGACTAACGCTGCCGGCTGAGCGCGTTGTCGCGAGTCGCGAGGAGGCCGCGGGGGCAATCGAGGCGCTCGGCCTGCCGATCGTGCTCAAGCCGCGTCAGAGCTACAACCCCGAAAACCCCGACGAAAAGCTGATGGTCTGGAAGGCCTACACGCGCGAGGTCTTCGATCGCGCACTGGCGTCATTGCTGCGGGCCGGCCCCGTCACGCTGCAGCGCAACTTCGTCGGCGTCGGCGTCGGCGTCGAAGTCCTGATGCGCGACGGCGAGCCGCTGCTGATCTTCCAGCACGAGCGCGTGCACGAGCCGCTCTACGGCGGCGGCAGTTCCTACCGCCGGAGCGTCGCGCTCGACCCGCGGCTCGTGGATGAAACCCGCCGTCTGCTCGGGGCGCTGCGATATACCGGCGTGGCGATGGCCGAGTTCAAGCTCAACCCGCGGACGCGCGAGTTCGTCTTCATCGAGGTGAATGCGCGATTCTGGGGCTCATTGCCGCTGGCGGTCGCAGCTGGTGCGAATTTCCCGCTGGGTGCGTACCAACTGCTGGTCGAGGGTCAGGTCCGCGTGCCAAGCCGGGGCCGCGTCGGTATTTATTGTCGAAACTGGTACCACGATCTGGCCTGGATTCGTGCAAACGTACGAGCGGATAAACGCGACCCTACGCTAGCCACGCGCCCGCTGTGGCGCGTTTTGGCGGATCGTGTGCGAAATCAACTGCTGCTTCGCGAGCGAAGTGACACGTTTGCCTGGGACGACCCCGCGCCGGCACTCGCGGAAGCGCGCCAGATCGCGTCCATGCTCGCCAAACAGACATCGAATGCGCTGCATCGGCGCTGGTTGTCCTCGCCGATCGGCAGGCGGCGAGAATCGCTCCGTGCGGCGCGGGTGCTAAAATCCGCCCGAAGCGTGCTTTTTGTGTGCAAGGGCAACATTTGCCGCAGCCCTTTCGCCGAGGTGCAGCTACGGGCGCTCCAGCCCACAATCACCGTCGCGTCGGCCGGCTATTACCCCAGATCGGGGCGGCCGTCGCCGGCACATGCCGTTACGGCCGCGGCCGAGCACGGGCTTGATCTATCCGCCCATCGCTCGCAGCGGTTGACGCGCGAGCTGGTTGACCAATATCACGCCGTGTGCGTCTTTGACCATGAAAACCTCATGACCGTGCGATCCGAGTTTCCTGACGCAGCGGGCAAAATCGTGTTGCTGGGTGCGCTGGACGGCGGCGGACTGTTCATTTCTGATCCGTGGGGAGGCGAATTGCCACGATTCCGCGCCTGTTATGACCGAATCCGCGCGGCATTGACCCGCTGGCCGGCCGCTTCCGGGTAGGGACACCGCGGTCCGAGGCGCTCTGCTCGCGTTTGCACAACCGACGCGGCGCGCTACACTGGCCGGGCGGGAAATCCGCGGAGGCACGGCATGAAACTGGGCGTGATGGGCGCCGGGTTGGGCGCACTCGGCTGGGACAAGGCGCTGGATTACTGCAAACACGTCGGGCTGGACGCGATTGAGCTGCCGGTCGGCGCGTATCCGGGAACGCCGTTCTTTTCGCCGGCAGAGGCGCTGTCCAGCAGCACAATGCAGCAGAAGATCCGGGACGACGTTCGCTCGCGCGGGTTGGAGATCATCGGCCTGGCCGTGCACGGAAACCCGGTCAGTCCGGACCCGGCCGTCCGCGCCGCGCACGTGCGCGACCACGACACGGCGGTCCGACTGGCGGCGAAGCTTGGTACGGACGTGGTGATCAACTTCTCGGGCTGCCCAGGCGGATCGGCGGCGGATCGCACACCAAACTGGGTGACCAGCGCCTGGCCGAACGAATTTCGCGACATACTGCGCTACCAGTGGGAGGACGTGCTGCTGCCCTTCTGGAGCGGCAAGGCGCGCGAGGCGGCGAATGAGGGTGTAAAGATCGCGTTTGAAGCACACCCGGGGTTTACGGCGTACAACCCGGACACGCTGCTGAAGCTCCGCGCGGTCGGCGCGCCGCTGTCGAGGTCGTGCACCGGGGGCCCGGCGGTGTCGTCGAATCTCGGGGCGAACCTCGACCCGTCGCACTTCTTCTGGCAGGGCATCGACCCGATCGAAGCGGCGCGGATTCTTGGCGATGCGGGGGCGATTTTTCACGTGCACGGCAAGGACACGGGGATCGACCCGCACAACACGCGCTGCAACGGCGTGCTCGACACCCGCTCGTACGGCGAGATCGATCGGCGAAGCTGGGTGTTTCGCGCCTGCGGGTTCGGGCACGGCGACGAGTTCTGGAAGCCGTTTATCAGCATGCTGCGGATCAAGGGTTATGACGGCGTCATCAGCATCGAGCACGAAGACGGAACAATGAGCCTGCAGGAGGGTTTTGAGAAGGCCGTGACGTATCTGCGGGGCGTGCTGATTCGCGAGCCGGCGACGGCGGCGTGGTGGTATTGACGCGGGCGGCGGTACGGAGGCGTGCGTGCGCACCAAGGAAGAAATCGTCCGCGACTGGCTGCCGCGCTACACCGGCCGGCCGTTGGAGCAATTCGGCCAGTTCGTTCTGTTGTCCAATTTCTCGAACTACGTGGAGCTGTTTGCGGAACGGTTCCGGGTCGGCGTGCTGGGAAAAGACCGGCCGATGCAGTCCGCCACGGCCCACAACCTGACCATCCTGAATTTCGGCATGGGCAGCGCGATGGCGGCGACGGTGATGGACCTGCTCAGTGCGGTGGAGCCGAAGGCGGTGCTGTTTCTGGGCAAGTGCGGCGGGTTGAAGAAGACGCGCGTCGGCGATTTCATTCTGCCGATCGCGGCGATCCGCGGCGACGGCACGAGCAACGAGTACCTGCCGGAGGAAGTGCCGGCGCTGCCGTCCTTCCGACTTCAGCGGGCTGTTTCCGCAACGATCGTGCGTCACGATCAGGACTACTGGACCGGCACGGTGTACACCACGAATCGGCGCGTCTGGGAGCACGATGAGAAGTTCAAGGACTATCTGCGCCTGATTCGCGCAATCGGCATCGACATGGAAACAGCGACGATTTTCCTGGTGGGGTTTGCGAACGGGATTCCGAAAGGGGCTTTGCTGCTCGTGTCGGACAACCCGATGACGCCCGAGGGGGTCAAGAGCGAAGCGCGCGACCGCGACGTGACGGGGCGCTTTGTCCACAAGCACCTGGAGATCGGGATCGATGCGCTGATCGAGCTGCGCGACCGCGGCGAATCGGTGAAGCACATGCGTTATGAGTGAGATCCCCGGCGCGGGTCACTTGTCTTCCAACTCGATCGCTCCCTGCCATTGCTCTGAGGGCGGCTCGCGCAGCAGCCTGTCGCAGGCGACGACGTAGCGCGCTGCGGCTGAATCATCCGGATGCAGCGCCACACACGCCACAAACGCAGCGCGGGCAGCGGCGAAGTCGCGCGACTGAAACGCGGCGACCGCTGTCCCGAACTCCTCCGCGTAGCGCAGCCGCTGGGGAGGGCAGCCGGCGCGTCGGCCCAGCAGCTCGTAGACCTGCACCGGCTGTCGGCGCCCTTTTACCTGGACACCGCCGATGGCGCGAAATGCGAAGCGATCGCCCGCGGCGGTGCGGGTGGCGTCGTTTACGAGCATCAGCGTGCCGAAGAACTTGTTGGCGGACTCCAGCCGCGCGGCGACGTTCACCGAGTCCCCGATGCAGGTGTAATCGTATTTCATGGCCGAGCCGCACGGGCCGACGACGGCGTTGCCGGTGGCGACGCCGACGCGCGTCACCAGTTCGCCAAAGACGGGGTCACCACCGCGCAGCGACTGCTCGCGCGCCAGCGCCGCCATGGCCGCCTGAAGGTCCGTGGCCGACTCGCACGCCCGGCGGGCGTGGTCGGACTGGGGATAAATCACCGGGTTCCAGAAGGCGAAGATGCCGTCGCCCATGAACTTGTTGACCATCGCCTCATGGCGGACCAGCACGGCCGTGCAGCGCTCGAGGCATAAATTCAGGACGCGCTGGGTGCGATCCGCGCCGATGCGCTCGGCAATCTGCGTGAAGCCGCGCAGGTCCGTGAAGATGACTGACACCTCGCGCGACTCCGCGCGGCGGCACAGCTCCGGGTTTTCGGCGACCTGCCGCGCGATGGCGCGGGAGGTGTATTGCGTCAGCGCCGTGGTCAGTTCGCGGCGCTCGCGCTCGATAAAGATGTATCGGTGGAAGGCGATCAGCCCCAGCGCGGCGAACATCGCGACCAGCGGCGGAACAGTCGCGATGGCGGTGGTCGCGGCGTGGAACGTCACGGCGGACGCAGCGGCGTACGACAGTGCCAGTGCTCCGACAATCATCGCTGCGCCGCGCGGCCCGCGCCACACCGCAATGAGGGTCGCCAGCAGTCCGGCCGCGAAGGTGAGGCCGAGGTTCTGCGCCGGAGTGGTCCAGTACACCAGTCGATTCGTCAGCAGGCCGTTGAGCAGCCAGTAGTGCGCCAGCACGCCGGGAGCGCGGCGGCTCGTCGGCGTCGGCGTCATGTCCGCCAGGGCGGTGGCGGTGTACCCAACCACGCAGGTGCGGCCGGCGATGCGCGATCGAAGTACGCTCAGCGCGGCCGCGATCTCCCGTTCCAGGTTCTCGTTTGCGGCGCGGGCCGGCAAAACGCGATCGGCGATGGTCTGCTGAAACAGCTCCAACAGATCGGAGCTGCGCTCGTCGGCGAAAGTACGAGCCGACGCGTCCAGTCCGTCCATGCGGCGCTGCTCCGCCAGCGCGAAGTCCCACATCGCGCGCTCGCGCTCCTCGATCTGCGCGCGAGCGGCATCGGCCGCGGCGCGAAGCTCCGTGGCGGATGGATCACCGGACAACCGTGCCCGGTCCGCGCCGGCGTCAAGCTCCTTGTAACGGCGCAACGCTGCCACATAGGCATCGTGGTCGGAAAAGAACTCGGACGCGAAGATCTGCTCCAGCGTGTCGCGGATGATGCGCGTGTTCTCGGCCATGTCGCGACGCCGCTGCTGCACGCGGAAGAGCGCTTCGGCCGGAACATGCCTTCGACCGGCCGCTTGCACGTCCCGATCCGCGACCCACGGCACGATTGCGCGCCCGGCGGCATCCAACTGAATCACGCGATCCGCAACGTGCAACAGCCGGCGGTCCGCGTCATAGCGGATGCCGTCCGCCGCCCTGCCGCGGGTCGCGCCAACCAGGTCGGCCGCACAGCCGAGCGCGAGCTGGGGGTAGGTCAGCCCGTCGCCGATCGTGGCCAGCAGTGATACCCGTCGGGCCACGCCGTCGGAGTCCGGCTCAAAGACCACGAACCCGCAGCGACGTGCCGCAGCCGCGAAATCGAAGAGCACCGGCTGGATCGCGTCATACTTCGCGGCGGCGGCGACCAACCCGGCATCCGGAGCATAGGCATGTGACCGAGTGGCGACAGCGCTGCGGACATACCGAATGGCGCGCCCGAGCGCTTCGGTGCGCGGAGTGTCGTTGTCCGGCGGATCGCGGCTGATTCGCGGCAGCAGGCGCTCGAACAGCTCAACAGGCGCCAGCGGAAGCAACTGCGGTTCGCCCGCGAGAGCGGACCGGACGAAGCGTCTCGCGGCCGCCTCCAGGCAGCGGGAGTGAATTCGATCGACAACTTCGGCGTCCAGTCCGGCAACCAGCGCGAGTGCCTCGGGCGGTGTATCGAACCCCTGCGTGCCGACAATCGGCGCATCGCGCTCCGCGGCCAGCAACGCCACCAGCACCGCCTGATCCACGTCGGCTTCGGTCCAACCGCCGCGCGGGACGGCGACGTACCGCAGCGCGTCGGAACGGAGCTTCGGATCGCGTGGCGAGGCGCCCGCGCGCAGGCTGGCATGGAGCGCATCGACCAACTCTGCATGGGAAAGGCTGTCGAGCGGGGTGCGGGCGTGGGCGTGAAAGGCCAGGTAGACGTTGCCGGCGCCGGCGATGGCTGCGCGGAGCTCCATGTCGCTGGGGCGCAGCGAGTCCGGCGTCAACTGCTCCGAGAGCGGGTCAAAGTAGCCGTCATCAACGCGGCGGTCATCGATGTCCAACGGCTGGCCGTCAAGGTACTCAAGATCGACGACGACGGCCCGCGCGCCCAGCTCCGCGGGGATCTCAACCAGGCAGGACTGCTTGAACCGCGCCCACGGCCAGCGGCCGACGGTTTCGACCGAGCTGTCGTCTATGTCGATGCGGACGAGTTCGTCCGAATGCGGGATGGAGTTGGCGTAGCGGAAGCGGAGGTCGAGCGCGCGCAGCTCGGCCCGCTCCAACATGCGCAATGCATATGCGAGGCAAACAGCCAGGGTGGCGGCAATGCCGATCAGAAAGGCCCAGCGGCGGGCGGATCGTTCGCGATTGGTCACGGGTATCATGTTCGCCGTTGTCGGCATGAGTCGGCAAGTCGTGCGCGTCGGCCGGGGTTTTGCGACCCCCCGACTATCGGCCGGGACGCGCGGTCCATCCGGGGCGCGACGGATCGGATTGTGAGAATTCGTCGGCGGGTGCCGGCCGAATTTTTTCAACGCAATATTCGGACGACGGGCGTACATTCGTGGGACGGAGCCAAATGGCCGACGGCGGCATTCAGCCCGGGAGCGGGGTCCGGCCGCCGCGCCTCCTGGGGGCGGCGGAAGGCGCGGATTTCGCGTCCCTGCTGTCGGCCTCCTTCCGGCGGCTCTGGCTACTTGCGGCCGGGATTGTGCGGGATCGGACGCTGGCCGAGGACATCGTGCAGGAGGCTGCGATGATCGGGCTGGAGAAGTGGTCCAGTTTTCAGCCCGGGTCGAGCTTCATGGCGTGGATGGGACAAACCGTGCGATTCGTAGCGATGAACCACATCCGGCGAACGAAGCGACGCAGGACTTCCAGCGTCGATCCGGCGATGATTGATGCTTCCAACATTGCGCCGGAGTCGTCCAATCCGGTGACTTCAAGGGCCGCCGATGATCGCGACCAGCTTCACTTTGACGACCGGCTGATGAAGGCGCTGGATGACGTTGCTCCGGTCGCCCGGACGTGCCTGCTTCTGCGGACGCTCGAAGACATGAGCTACGCCGAGATTTCGGTGCTGCTGGACATTCCCGAAGGAACGGCGATGAGCCACGTCCACCGTGCTCGCGGTCAGATGCGTGCTCAGCTTGGGGCGGGAATGGATCCGGCTGACACCGGGCGGAGGGCCGCGCCATGAGCACGAACCCGCCGCGCGACCGACTGGACGAGTACTTCGACGGCCGCCTTTCGCCCGAGGAGCGGGCGGAATTTGAGCACGCTGCGGCGGGCGACACGTCAATTGCGCGGGAACGCGAGATTCAGGCGCGTATTGACGCCGGCTTGCGCCGCCAATTCACGCCGCCCTCTGCCGACGCCCTGCTGCGCCGGCTGCAATCCCGCCCGCGCGTCATTCCCGTCTGGCGCAGGCCGGCGCTGGCGGCGGCGGCCGTGCTGTTGCTGGTTGCGACCGGGACGGTGATGTTCCGCTGGCTGACGGCTGACACGCCGCTTGATCCGTTGTTCCGCTACCAGCCGCGGCCGTTGGCCCAGGTCTATTTTGACGAGCGCCGCGCGGGGTTTGAGCCGCTGTGGGAGTGTCGCGAGCCGGCGGAGTTTCGCAAGGCGTTTGTGGATCATCTCGGTAGCGGGTTGGCGTTCGCATCGGTGCCGACCGGGGCGACGACCTGGGGCGTTTCGTACAGCGCGACGTCGCTGTCGCGGAATTCGGTGCTGGTGCTGGCGCGGATCGACGGGCAGGACATCCTGGTGGTGGCCGACCGGGTGGAAAACGCGGCGATGAGTGTGCCGGTACCGGAGGGGCTGCACGTCCATCGCAAAGAGGTCGGGGCGCTGGTTCTATACGAGATTTCGCCACTTCCTGACGCCCAATTGCTTCCGTTGCTTCATTCCGAGCCGTAAACGCACGCTCACACGCGCCGGTTGGGCGGTGTTTGAGCAGCCGTGTCGGGGGCGACCCGCCGATCGGTCCGGACGACGTGCAGCCGGGCCTTGCTTCGGGCCGTAGAATCTCCGCGAGGGCGCAACCGTCATTCGACCCGCGCCCCGTGGAGCATGCATGATCCTGACCCGAACGCACGCCGGCGACTCCCGCTTTCCAACGATCTATGCGGCGGCCCGCAGGGCGCCGCGCTCCGCTCCGCTTGCGACGCTGTTGTTGGCTACTGCGATTGCGTGCGCGCCTGCATTGAAGGCGCAGGAGATCGAGCGTTTTGAGTTTCGGGCCACGGCTGACTCGACGATCCTGTCGCATCAGCCCAAGGCCCGGGCCATGAACTTCGGGGCGCGGGATCATCTCGAATTACAGGCGAACCTGCGTTTCGCCCTGATGCAATTCGACTTGAACCGATTGGCTGGAATGCGCGTCGAGCGGGCGACGCTGGTGCTGCGGCGGACGCGCGACATGCTGGTGCGCGTGGGACTGGGCACGATCGCGGCAGCCTGGGATGAGGGCGCGTCGAACGATGGAAGGGCAACCGAAGGGGGCGTCTGCTATCAATATGCGCGCTATCACGAGACGGCCGCACGCGCGACGCCGTGGGCCTGGCCGGGGAGCGACTTCGGCGACGTGGCCTTTGGCGAGGGCGGTTCGCGGTGGACGTCGGCGGTGGCGCGATTCGACCGGGAGCGCGAGAGCTTCGAAATCGACGTGCCGGCGGCGATGGTGCAGGCGCTGGCGCAGGGATTGCAGCCGGGAGGATTGGCGCTGGCGGATGAGTTTCACCGGGAGCCGATCGCGGCAATCGCGTCACGCGAGGCGTTTGGCGGGCCATTGCTGGTCGTGGAGGCGCGGCGCGTTCCGACACGGACCAGCGTTGCGCCGAAGAACGTGCGAACGCTGCGCGATGAGCTGGGGGTCGAGTGGGTGGAGTTTGAGGCGGCGCAGGCGATCGGTTTCGAAGTGGTCGTGACGGGGAGCGATCGCGCGTCGGCGGAGTCGGCGCGACGCCTGGAGACGTGGGCGCTGCCGACGCCCGGACCGGGGCGGCTGCGCGCGATGCTGGTGGCGGGTCGCGGACCGCGCGACACGCACGTCGCGGTGCGGGCGGTGGAGGCGGCGGCGGACTGGTCGGATTGGGAATCAGCCCCGTTACCGCCGGTTCCGGAGCGAGTCGTGGCGCTGGATGCGCCGAAGCTGCCCCGGTTTGACCTGCCGCGCGAGATTCGCGGGCCGTTCGTGGCAGACGACGGCGTGGCGCTGAGCCGGGATGGGATCTGGATCCGAAGCTCGCGACAGACGTGGTTTGATCCGATGCGCGGTCCGGTCTCGCTGCAGGCCGGTCGGAACGAGTTTGTGGCGTTTCAGGTTTTCCTGGCGGGGGTCAGCGGCGCGCACCAGGTGCGGATCGCGGAATGGGCTTCACCATCGGATGCTGCGCCAGCACCACGCGCGGCGCTTTTCCGGCAACACTACGTGAAGGCGCGCCTGGGAAAAGACAAATACGGACCGGACGCGGCGGTGCCGCTGCGCGACGGTGAGCTGATGAACCTGGCATTCGACGCGCCCCGGCCGGCGTCCGCACAGCCCGCCACGGAGCCAGGCCAGGACGGCCCGGACGAACCGGAAGGCGAAGTGCCCGGTCCGGCGGACGACAAGGCGGATGCGGGCGGTCCGCCGCCGCCGCGGATGGTTCAGGGTGTATGGGTCGAGCTGTTTGTGCCGCGGGGAACTTCGACCGGCGTGTGGCGCAGCCGGGTGGTCGTGGTGCGCGACGGAGCGGCCGTGCTGGACGTGCCGATCGAACTGGAAGTGGTCAGCGGCACCCTGCCGGATGAACTGGGCTTTGCCGCGATGCTCGGGTCGGACAAGCCCCTCGCGGAACTCGGCGCGGGCGACTCGCCCGATGGCGTGGACGACGCCCGGCGGTGGGCAACGCTCGACGCCTGCTATCGCATGGCACACACGCATCGCGCGACGTTCGCGTATGACCCGATGCGCGTGGACGGATCCGTGGAGGCGGGGTTCGCGCCGGCGATCCGCGCGGCGGGCGAGTCCGCGACGCTGGACTTCGAGGACTGGGAACGGCGCTTTGCCCGATACTTCGATGGATCGGCGTTTCGCGACCTGCCGCGGGCGGGCGCGCCGCTGAGCTTTTTTACGCTGCCGTTCAATGAGAACTGGCCGCTGGTGATGCAGTTGCGTCCGGCGGGTCGCGGGGTGCCGGCGGCCAATCGCTACCACTATCGCGCGACATGGTATGAGCTGGCGGACGTCCGGATGCGGCGAAACCCGCCGATCGACGCCTATATTCACTGGCCGATCGCCGATGCCCTGTCCGGCGGCTACCAGGAACAGACCCGGCGGCTGATGGGCCAGTTCGCGGAGTACCTGTCGAGCCGCCGATGGGCTACGCAGTTTCACGTCGCGCCGAGTCACTACATCACCGGCGTGCGGCAAGGCTGCTGGTGGAACCTGGAGCTGCCGCAGGTGATGGATGATTACCTGGCGTTGCGGTTCTGGTTTGACCTGTATCGCTCCGGCGGCGCGGTGCGCGGCGGGCCGGTGAAGCTGCGCGGGACGCTGTCGCAGCCGCAGTTCTCGAGATCCGTTCTGGACGGGATGCTGGATCTCTCGATTATCGACATGTCCCTGATGGACAAGCAGCGGCACCTGCTGACCCGCCGCGAGCGCTACGGGCGGCTGTGGCAAACCGGCTTTCCGATCGACCCGGAGCATGGGCCGGCGGCGATGTTGCGGTGGGTCTGGTGCGCGCGACTCGCCGGAGCGGAGGGGGTCGCGCTGCGGAATTGCGTCGGCCCCGCGTCGGCGTGGGAGGACGCCACGACGGTCGCGCTGATCTATCCGCCGCGCTACGGCAACGACGGATTCGTGCCATCGCTGCGTTTGAAGGGACTCCTGCGGGCTCAACAGGACATGGAGTGGCTGGCGGCATGGCAGCGCAGCGGCGGCGAAAGCGTGCCGACCGGGTACTCCCTGAATGCGATCGGTCAGGAGATCGTGCAGCGGATGAGCCTGCCCCCGTCGCGAAACGTGAACCTGCTGCCGGTGCTGGAACTGCCGGGGCGGCTGGACACGGTGGTGTTCGAAGAACTGCGGCGCGGATTGCGCAGCGCGGCGCGTTGAGGCCGGCCGGCCGTTGGTTTGCCGCGGCCGCCGAGTGAGAACCCGGGATGGCGATTCCCTTTGAGAGCGGCGACCCGCTGACAACAGGACAGATCCGCGAGCTGGACGTGCTGGCGATCGAGCACGTCGGAATTCCCGGGCTGGTGCTCATGGAGAACGCGGGGCGCAGCGTGGCGGAGTTTGTGCATGCGCTGCTACCGAACCCGCGTGCCGCACTGGTGGTCATCCTGGCGGGTGCCGGGAACAACGGCGGCGACGGGACCGTCGCGGCCAGGCATCTGGACAACGCGGGCGTCGCGACGTGCACGATCCTGGCGGCCGCCCCGGAACGCCTGCGCGGCGATGCGGCGGTGAATTGTCGCATCCTGCAACGGCTGGCGGCCGGCGGCGAGGAGAGACAAGCGGCCGGAGGCGTTCGTGCGGCCGGCGCGATCCGAATTCTTAATGCATCGGCCATGTCGGCTGACGGCGACTCCACGAGCCGGCAGAGCGTGCAGGAGGTAATCGCGGCGGCGGACGTGATCGTCGATGCGCTGCTGGGGACGGGCGCGCGCGGGGCGCCGAACGGCGTGGTGGCGGAGCTAATCGCGCTGGCGAACGCCGCACCCGCGGCGCGGCGGATCGCCGTGGACATCCCGTCCGGGCTTTCGGCGGACGACGGCGTTGTGCATGAGCCGTGCTTTCGGGCGGATGCAACGCTCACGCTCGCGGCGACGAAGATTGGATTTCTGGCCGAATCGGCGCGGCGAGTGCTCGGGCGGGTGTCCGCGGTGGACGTGGGAATCCCGCGGCGACTGGTGCCGGGGCGGCGATCGGAGTGATGCGACGGAGGAGCGAGAAAACCGATCGCGAGGGGGCGCTACGCCGGCGGGTTCTGCAAAATCTCATCGAGCGACTCGATCCGTGCGAAGCAGTTCTCCGGCGTCGGCCGGTTTCCCGGCCGAACGGCCAGCCGTGTCTGCATTCCGGCTTCGCGTGCCGCGAGCAGTTCGGCGGCGACGTCTGAAACGAACAGCACGTCACCGGCCGGCCGGCCGATCCGCTCGGCGATTCGACGGTAGCTCTCCGCCTCCTGTTTCGCCCCCGTGGTCGTGTCGTAGTATCCGCTCAGCAGCGGGGTCAGGTCGCCGTCGGCGGTGTGCGCGAAGAACAGCTTCTGGGCCGCGATGCTTCCGCTCGAATAAATGCGCAGATCGACGCCGCGCGCGTGCAGCGCTCGCAGAGCCGGCGCGACATCCGCAAAAAGCGTCGAGCGCAGCGTGCCTTCGGCGTAGCCCTGTTCCCAGACCATGCCCTGAAGCGCCTTCAGTCCGGTGGCCTTCGCATCGCGATCCATGAGCGACAGAAGGTGCGCCACGATCGACTCACGCGAGAACTCGATTCCGCCGGCATCCAGCGACACCTGCCGCAGCACGTCCCGGATGCTCGGCTCACTCCACCGCGCATCGAGAAACGCCGCCAGGTATTTTCGCGCATAAGGAAAGAGCACGTCGGTCACAAACCGGATCGGCGCGACCGTGCCCTCGATGTCCAGCAGGAGCGTCCTGAACGCGCAGTCGCTCACTTGACGCCCGCATCCGCCGACACGTCGCGGCCCGCGTCCATGACGTTGACTGTTCCGACAAAGCCTCCGCCAGCGGGAGGCAGAAAACTCGGTCCCCAGCAGACCGGCATGAAGTTCGCGTGTACGCCGTCCGCGGCGTAGTGCGGCGTCCAGCCCGACATGTCCAGGAACAGCCGGATCGCGCGGATCGTGCGGTCGCCGCACAGGTCGAACCAGTGCTTCGTACCCGCGGGTACGCTGATCTGATCGCCGGCTTCGACCGTGATCGAAAACACCGGGTGATCGGCCGGGCGGATGTGAAACACCCCCGCGCCCTTCACGATGAAGCGCACCTCGTCCTCGGTGTGATGATGTTCCTTGTTGAACTTGTTCAGCAGCGCTTCGAGATTCGGCGTGTCGGGAGTCACGTTGATCACATCCGCCGTCACATACCCGCCGCGGCGCTTCAGCTCATCGAGCTCGGGTTTGTAGGCCGCCAGGATCTCCTCAGCCGAAGCGTCCGGGCTGACACGCTCGTCGAGCGGCCAGCGGCGATACTCAATGCCGAACCGGCCGAGGAACCGGGCGATCGGCTCGACGTCCTCGATGCTGCGGTTCTGATCGGGAATGCGAACGGTCGCCATGACTGGTGCTCCTGTGGGCGGCGCGCCGCCGCCTGCTCTGCGCAGCGCTCGCTATGTGCCCTGAATCTCAATCACGGCCCACCGATGCGGACCGCCGCCCGACCACCTCGAACAGAAACTCCAGAATCTCCACGTGCCGCCGGGCTTCGTTCAGATCGCATCCCCAGGTATATAGCCCGTGACCAACAATCAGGAATGCGTGCGGCGGCGACGGCTCGGGATTCAATTCCCGAACGAGCCGCTCGGCAAGTGCGGGAATGTCCTGCGTGTTCTCGAAAATCGGAATCTCGACGGCCGTGTCATGCGTTTGGATGCCGGCGAGGCCCTTGAGCATCTCGTAATCCGCGATTCGCAGCGACCCGTCGCCCGCGTGACGTTCTGAAAGAACCGTGTTCCAAACCGAATGGGTATGCAGCACGCAGCCGACGCCCGGCCGGCGGGCCAACGCCACGTGCAGCATCGTCTCGGCCGAGGGCTTGCTGTCTTTGCGCTCGACCGGCAGTCCCGCATCATCCACTACCAGGAAATCACCCGCGCTGAGCCGTCGCTTGTCCCTTCCGCTGGCGGTGATCAGCAGCCGCAGCGGCGCACGGTCGATCACCACGCTGTAATTGCCGCTGGTGCCGAACGCCCAGCCACGGTCATAGAACAGCCGCGCCGAATCGCGAAGCTCCGCCACCGACTCACCGAGGGATGGCGCCCGGGCGGTGACCGTGACGGGGTCGTGAGCCACTACACAGCCGCTCGCGACCGTGTCCGGGGCTCGTGCGCGCCCGAACTCCATTCCGCCGCTAGGCATGAACCGCCTCCCCTTTGAAGCTGGCGATTCGCCTGGCCGCGTCGCGCAAGACTTCATCCTCCTTCGCGAAGCAGAAACGCAACAGAGTCTCGCCGGTCGTGCCCTGGTAAAACGCAGTGCCCGGCACACTCGCCACTTTCGTCTCTTCGAGCAACGCCATCGCCGCGGCCTTGGCGGTCGGGTAGCCCAGGTGCCCCACCTCGGCCAGCACGTAGTACGCCCCGTGCGGCACGATCGGCCGCAATCCCGCCTGCGCCAGCCCATCGCAGATAATGTCCCGCTTGCGCTGGTAATCGCCCGCCAGCTTGGCGAAATACTCCGGCGGCGACGTGAATCCGGCCGCCACGCCGTGCTGCAGCGGTGTCGGAGCACACACGTAGAACAGGTCGTTCGCCAGCGTGATGGCGCGCGCCATCGGCGCTGGCGCTACCGCGTATCCGATCCGCCAACCGGTCATGCTGAAGGTCTTGGAGAGTCCCATCAACGTCACGGTCCGCTCGCGCAACGATCCGACCGTGGCCGCCGAAACATGCTTCCGGCCGTCGTAGGTGATGTACTCGTAGATTTCGTCCGTAATCAGCAGCAGGTTGTGCTCGCGGCAGACGCGATCCAACAGGCGCAACGTCGCCTCGCCGTACATGCGTCCGCTCGGGTTCGAGGGCGTGCACAGCACGATTGCGCGGGTGTTCGGCTTGATCGCCGCCCGCAGCCGCGCTTCCTCGATCTCGAAGTCCGGGGGCGACAGGGAGAGAAATTGCGGAACCAAGCCGGCCATCAGCGAGGCGTTCAGGTGATAGCCGTAGTATGGCTCGAACAGCAGAACGCCGTCGCCGGGGTTCAGCAGCGCCATGATCGTGCAGGCGAATGCGCCCGACGAACCCACCGTGACGACGATTTCACTCAGCGGGTCGGCGGTAATGCCGTTGTCGCGCTGCAGCTTGGCGGCGATCAGCTTTCGCAGCTCGACGACGCCTTCGGGGAACGAATACTGCCCCTTCAAGGCGTGGATGGCCGCAATCGCCCCCTCGCGCACAACGGGTGGTGTCGGCAGGTCGCCGAGTCCCTGCCCGAGGTTGATCCCGCCGACACGCTCGCATTCGCGCGTCATATTGCGGATCTCGGACTGCGTCATGCCGGACAAGCGCTGCGAAATCGGGATCGTCATGGCGTTATTCCAATTCACTCGAGGATCGGGGCAGATGCGGCCGCCAGCGAGCGCGCGAGGCCTCAGCGGCAACAAGACAGGCGGCGGGCGCGACGGGATCGGGTCATGAACAGGAATCTTGCCCGCCGGGCGCCCGGCGTGTCAAGCAGATGCGTCGGCCCGGCGACGGCCACGATTCGCAGCAGCCCCGTGCATGGGGGCACGTCCAGCGCGCGGACTGCTCGCCCTGCTCCGCTCCCAGGCGGGGTTCCACGGTCGGGTCATGCCGAACGTCTACCGTCCAGCGCTGTGCGATGATTGCTGTGGCGCTGGCTGAAACCGCCGATAGGATGTCCTGCATGGCAAGTACGACCACCACTTCTGCCTCCGCCTCGCCACGCGGCCGATTCGGGCCGTTCGGCGGACAGTACATACCGGAGGTGCTGATGGCCGCGGTGCGCGAGCTGGAGAGCGCCTACGACGCGGCCTGTGCCGACCCCGGCTTCGCGGCGGAGCTGAGCGGGATGCTGCGTGAGTACGTCGGGCGTCCCAGCCCGCTCTACGCAGCCCGGCGTCTGAGCGAGCACTGCGGCGGCGCGCAGATTCTCCTGAAACGGGAGGACCTGAACCACACCGGTGCGCACAAGATCAACAACACGCTCGGCCAGGCGCTGCTGGCACGGCGCATGGGCAAGCGGCGGATCATCGCGGAAACGGGGGCGGGTCAGCACGGCGTCGCGACGGCGACGGCCTGCGCAGCGCTGGGGCTGGAGTGCGTGGTGTACATGGGTGCGGAGGACGTGCGTCGCCAGGCGCTGAACGTCTACCGCATGCGGCTGATGGGGGCGACCGTGGTCGCGGTGGAGAGCGGACAACGAACACTGAAGGACGCGATCAACGAAGCGATGCGCGACTGGATGGGCAGCGTCGGGTACACGCACTACATCATCGGCAGTGTGATGGGGCCGCATCCATTTCCAACGATCGTGCGTGATTTTCAATCGGTGATCGGGCGCGAAACGCGCGAGCAGTGCCTTGAGCGATCCGGGCGGCTGCCGGACGTGGTGACGGCCTGCGTCGGCGGTGGCAGCAACGCGGCCGGAATTTTCTATCCCTTCATCGAAGACGCGGGTGTGCGGCTGGTCGGCGTGGAGGCGGGCGGAGAGGGTCTGAACGGCGAGCGACACGCCGCGACGATCTCATGCGGCAGGCCGGGCGTGCTGCACGGCATGATGACGATCGTGCTGCAGGACGAGGACGGTCAGACTGCGCCGGTGCATTCGGTGTCGGCCGGATTGGACTATCCCGGCGTCGGGCCGGAACACGCCTGGTGGCACACCAGCGGACGGGTGGAATATGTGTCGGCGTCGGATGAGGAGGCACTGGCGTCGTTCGAACTGCTCTCGCGGCTGGAGGGCATTATCCCTGCGCTGGAGACGGCACACGCGATCGCCAACGCGGCGAAGCTCGCACCGCAACTGCCCTGCACGGCCATGCTGGTGGTAAACCTGAGCGGGCGCGGGGACAAGGACTGCATTGAGGTGGCGCGGCTCCGCGGCGGGGGTTAGCCCCGCAAAACGCCGGGACGGCCGATTGCCGCCGCTGTGCCGCTCCAACGGCCCGCCGCCGCTACACTCTTCCGCCATGAGCTCGATTTCCGACCGGTCCCCCCTGCCAGCACTGCGCCCCCTGGACATTCAACCCATGCACGGTGAAGGCGAAGCGCCGCTGTTTTCCGTGCGCGATCCCGCGCGGATCGCAACGCAGCCGCTGGCCGTGTCGCTGGGCGGGTACTTCGTCATGATGTGCCTGAACGGGGAGCTGACGGTCGAGGACGTGCGGCGGCTGTCCGGTGAGCAGTTTGGACGGGCGATTGAATCAGAGCAGATCAGGACGCTGGTCGACGCGCTCGACCAGCATCTCTATCTGCTGACAGAGCGATTCGAAGCGGAGTACGCGCGGCGGGTCGCGATGTATCGCGCCGCGAAAATCCGGGACTCGCGAAGTCGCTGGGAAGAAGAAAGCGTCCTGCGCGCGGAGGTCCGGCAGGCGCTGGAGCAGGTGTCCGAACGCACCACCGGATTGCTGCCCGGCCTGGCGCGCGGATTGCGCGGGGTGGTCGCGCCGCACCTGGACTATGCTCGCGGCGGCCCGGGATATGCCGATGCCTTCGCGGTCGTGGCGGCGGCCGAGCCGGCGCGGCGAATGGTGATCCTGGGAACGAACCACTTCGGGCTGTCGACGGGCGTGGTCGCGACGGGGAAGGACTCTCTGACGCCGCTTGGTCTTGTGCGCACCGACCGCGAACTGATCGCGCGCATCGCCGATCAGATGAATACCGATCTGTGTGCGGATGAGTTCGATCACGAACAGGAGCATTCGATCGACCTGCCGGTTCACATCCTGCAGCATCTGCGACCCGACGTGGATTTCCAGATTGCGCCGTTCCTGGTGCCGGACCCCAGTCGGCCGGTAATGGTCGGGGAAGAATGGACGCCCTCGAACCGTGCGGCCGCGGACGTGGGCGGGTTTGCCCGCGCGCTCGCCGAGTCCATCGCGTCCGATGGCGTCCCGACGTTGATCATCGCCAGCGCGGACCTCAGTCATATCGGGCAGAGCTTCGGGGATGACACGCCGACGACAATGGCGCGGATGGATGAGGTGGGACGTTCTGATCTGGATCTGCTTGGATACCTGGAGCGCGGCGAACCGCAGAAGCTGGTCGAGCGCGTGCGCGAAATGCGAAACGCCACGCGGATTTGCAGCGTCGGCTGTCTCGTGGCCCAGCGGTGGGCGCTTGCTGAGGCGGGCTTTCAGCTGCTCCGCTATCATCAGGCTGTGTCGATTGAGTCGGAAACGAGCGTATCCTGCGCGGCCGCGGTGCTTTGCGATCCCGGTCAGGGACTGCAATAACGCCGTCCGCGGGACGACTGTAGTCATAGGGACGCCGGCCTGACCCTTGCGGTTGCTGGCATGTGAGGCCGATGGCCGACAAAAGCCCCGAGGAGTTCCTGCGATTGCTCGCGCCGTTGCGCGATGCGCTCTGGCGCTATGCCCGGAGGTCGCTGGGCTCGGACGACCGTGCGGGCGATGCGGTGCAGGAGGCCGCGCTGGTGGCCTGGAGCGATTTCGGGCGCTTCGAACCTGGCACCAATTTTCGGGCGTGGATGTATCGGATTCTGACGAACGCCATCTTCCGGACCCGGCGGCGCGACGGGCGGCAGCGATCCCTCGAAGCACTGGAAAGCGAGCCGGTGCAGACGGCCGACGCGGTCGATCTGACCAGTGTGGACGGCGCGTCGTTACGCGAGCACCTGGATGACGACGTGGCTGCCGCGATGGATGAATTGTCGGCGGCAGAGCGGCAGTGCCTGCTCCTGCGGGTGCTGGACGGGCTGACGTATCGCGAGATTTCCGGTGCATTGGACATGCCGGCGGGGACGGTGATGTCGCTGGTGCACCGGGCGCGGCTGAAGCTGAAAGCTGCGCTGAATGATGCGGGTGTGGGTTCAACCGCACGCGCGGGAGAGCATCGATGACCTGTGCTGAGGCAAACGCGCTCCTGAGCCGGCACCTGGATTGCGAGCTGGATGAGCACACGGCCGAATCGCTGTGCGCGCATCTCGACGCCTGCCCAGCCTGCCGCTGTGCAGAGTCCGTGCAACGGCGGATTGACGCGGCGGCGGCACGCACATCGCTGGGTTGCACGATGCCCGCGGACGTATGGAACTGCGTGACCCGTGCGATCCGGTCAGAGTCGTGCGAGGCCGGAGCGCCGCGGATCCTCCGGCTCCACGGATGGGCGGCGGTCGCTGCGGTGGTGGTGATGGCCTTCGGGGGATGGTGGGTTTCGGGGTTGTTCGGTCCGCGCGATTCCGTCGCCCTGCCCGGCAGCTGGATCGTGGCGGAATACGAAAACGCGGTCGCCTCCGCAGGAACTTTCCGCACGGTCGCCGCGGCGCAGGACCGCGTGCCGCTCGGCTCCTTTCAGGACATGTGCCTGGACTGCAGCGCGGGGTGCGAGGGGCACGAAGTGCGCTTGGTGTCGATCGCGGAGCGCGTCTGCCGGGCGGGGACCAAGGTGGTCGAAGTGCGGTTGACCTGCTGCGGCGAGCCAGTGGTCGTCAAGCTCGCGCCGGCGGGCTGCCGCGGCCGCTTGAAGGACGTGGCAGCCGAGCTTCGCAGCGGACGGCCAGTGGGCTATTGCGAGCGCGGCGTGCACGTGGCCGCACAAATGATCGGGCCGTATGTCGCTGTCAGTGCTTCGCGTCATCCGCTCTCCGAGATCTGGAGCCTGCTGCGCCGTTCCTAGAAGATCGGCGCCTCGACGAGTGGCCGACCGTCGCGTCCGACTCGCCGCGACGTGCAGCCCCCGATAGACTTGGTTCATGCCTGCTGACCGCCCGGCCCGTGCCGAGCACTCCCCCTCTGTTCGCTGCCGCGCCTCGGCGGCCGCATTATTGCTCAAGCATTCCCTTGATCGCGTCGCCGCGGCGGTTGCGCTGCTGCTGGCGCTGCTGCCGATGCTGTGGATCGCGTGGCGGATTCGGCGCGACAGCCCCGGCCCGGCGCTCTTTTTGCAGCGCCGCGCCGGTCGCGACGGACGGTCGTTCGATCTCTACAAGTTTCGCACGATGCGGACGGATACGGATCCATACGGCGAATCACCGCAGAGCGGGGAGGATCCGCGCGTGACACCGTTCGGCCGCTGGCTCCGCGAGACCAGCCTGGATGAGCTACCACAACTGCTGAACGTGCTGCGGGGCGAGATGTCGCTGGTCGGACCACGGCCGCTCTACATGCAGCAGATGGCGGAGTGGGATGCCCGGCAGCGGGGCCGGTTGCTGGTAAAGCCGGGATTGACAGGATTAGCGCAGGTCAGCGGCCGCGGCGGACTGACGATTGAACAGAAACTCGAGTATGACGTGCAGTATGTAGAGCGCCTGTCCGCCGGACTGGACCTGTGGATCCTGTGGCGCACGTTGCGCAGCGTGCTGTCGCGGAGTGACATCTACGAGCGAAGGTACTCGGAGACGCGCGCCCGGCGGTCGGATGACCCGGAGTGACGCGCGCGGGGGCAACCCGCGGCTGCCCCGGCTGTTGCACAGGGGTCACCATTCCCGGACGATCTCAGTCACCCGCGGTTCGCGGGTAGCGGGCGCTACTTGATGAGCGCCGGGTTGTCCTTGGCGGCCTGCATCATCTTGATCGCAGCCGGGCCGGCGAGCACCACGCCCATCGCGGGGAAGATGAAGATGACCAGCGGCAGCATGAGCTTGACGGCGGTCTTCTGAGCACGCTCTTCGGCGGCCTGGCGGCGCTTGGTGCGCAGCGAATCGGCCTGATTCCGCAGTGCCTTGGCGATGCTGGTGCCGAACTTCTCCGCCTGCAGAATCACCGACACGAGGCTGCGGACTTCATCGAGGCCGCAGCGGCGGCCCATGTTCTCCAGCGCTTCGCCGCGCGGAATGCCCATCTGCGCCTCCATCGTGGCGATGCGCATTTCATCGGAGAGGTCCGCATGAACCAGCGCCATCTCTTCGCCGACGCGCTTGATCGCGGCATCCAGGGCGAGTCCGGATTCGACAGACACGACCATCAGGTCAAGCGTGTCGGGCAGGCCGTTGCGGATCTTCTCCTTGCGCGCGGAGGTGGCCATCCCCAGCCACATGTTCGGCAGCATGAATCCCACGCCGGCGGCGAACGCGACACCGCCCATCAGTGAGCTGAACTGCCAGCCGCCGGTGACGCCGGCGACGGCGACGATCAGCAGCGCCGCGACGCCGATAATGCTCTTGCTGGCGAGAAAAATGGTCTGCGCGTTCTGGTTTCGGAACCCGGCGCTGGCCAGCTTGGAGCGCAGGGCGGTCTGCTCCTCGTCTGAAATCGGCATGACCAGGCGATCGAGCGCCGGCCGGGCCTTCTTCACCAGGCTCTCCGCCGCGAGCGATTTGGCCTTGGCGGCCAGTTCCTTCTGCTCATCAGCTCCGCGACCGCCCGCCAGCCGGCGGCGAACGGTGTCGCGCTGGTCCTCCCTGCGCGGCATCAGGCTATAGATGACGGTGGCGGCGGAGGCCGCAAGCATCACGGCGATGAGAGCGAGTTCCATGGCACACCCCTGCAGAGTCCGGCGGTGTGAGCGCCTAGACCTTGATGTTCACAATCTTCTTGATCATGGCCCAGCCCATCAACTGCATCACGATCGCGACGGTCAGAGCCATGCGGCCCATGTCGGTGTCGATCAGCAGGTTGGCGTAGCCGGGGTTCACCTGGAGCATCGCGACAAATACCAGCACCGGCAGTGCCAGCAGCACGTAGCCGGACAGCCGCCCTTCGGCGGTCAGCGCCTGCACGGTGCCGAAGAGCTTGATCCGGTCGCGGATGACGGTGCCGAGCTTGTCGAGCACCTCGGCCAGGTCGCCGCCGGTCTGACGCTGGATCAGCACCGCCGTTACGAAGAAGCGCACGTCCAGCACGCGGATGCGGTCGGCCATGTTCTTGAGCGCATCCTCGATCTTGAGACCGAGGTTCTGCTCGTGGAAGACACGGCCGAACTCGGTTCCGGCGGGGTCGGGCATCTCGCGGGCGATCAACTGCATGCCGCTGGCCAGCGAGTGGCCGGCGCGCAGCGCCTGCGAGAGCAGTTCAAAGACGTCCGGTAGCTGCTCCGTGAGCTTCTTCAGCCGGGCCTTCCGCCGCTTGTAGACGTACAGCAACGGCAGCACCAGCACCGCGGCCGCGGCGCAGACGGCTGGAATGGGCTGGGCGCCGATCAACAGCAGCACCGCCAGCAGGATGCACGCGGCAGCGGAGACGTTGACCAAGACGGACGGGGCCGTCCAAGGGAGGTTGGCCTGCTCGAGCACGCGTTGCAGCTCCGCGGTGAAGCGGAACTGCATGAACCGCTGCGCGAGGAAGCCGGTGGCCTCCATCGTGCCGCGCCGCAGGTCCGTCACCGCGTTCTTGGCCGCAGCCGACTTGGGATCCTTGCCGCCCTTGAGCCGGTCCATGATCCTGCGCCGGTTGGCAGAGCGCAGATCCACGACGATCTGCAGCACGCCGTAGGCGAGCATCATCGAGCCGGCGATGGGCAGCAGGAGCAGCACGATGCTCTGCATCCCGCCGAAGATTTCCAGTGCCAGCATCATCGGTCGCACTCCGCGGCGCGTCGCCGCAGTCTGTCGGTGTCCCGTTCGTACCGCCGCACGCCCGCAGCGCGCATCGCGTCGATCAATCCGGATCGTCCTCGACGAGCGTCCGCGGCGTAAACCAGTTTGAGTCGATGGCGCATCCGGACGCTTTCAACCGGTCCAGGAAGCCGGGCCGGACGCCGCAGGAGACGATTCGCCCATAGGCGCGGCTGCGCGAGTCCACGCCGATCTGCTCAAACTTGAAGATGTCCTGCATGGTGACGACATCGCCCTCCATGCCCTGCACTTCGGTGATGTTGGTGATCTTGCGACGACCGCCGGTCAGGCGGGCGGCCTGGACGATCAGGTTGATCGCGCTGGCGAACTGCTGCCGGATGGCGCGGGTCGGCAGCTCAAAACCGGACATCATGACCATCGTCTCGACGCGCTGCACCGCGTCGCGCGTGCTGTTGGCGTGCACCGTGGTCATCGACCCTTCGTGGCCGGTGTTCATGGCCTGAAGCATGTCGAGCGTCTCGCCGCCGCGGCACTCACCCACCACGATGCGGTCGGGCCGCATTCGCAGTGAGTTGATCAGCAGGTCGCGGATCGTGATGCGGCCCTTGCCCTCGATGTTGGCGGGGCGGGTTTCGAGGCGGACCACGTGCGGCTGACGAAGCTGAAGCTCGGCCGCGTCTTCGATGGTGACGATGCGTTCGTCATCCGGAATAAAGGACGAGAGGTTGTTGAGCAGCGTGGTCTTGCCGGAGCCGGTGCCGCCGACGATCAGGATGTTCAGCCCGGCGTGCACGCACGCGTTCAGGAACTCGGTGATCTCCGGGGCACAACTGCGGAATCGAACGTAGTCGTCCCAGGTGATCGGATCCTTGCCGAAGCGGCGGATGGAGAGCGACGGGCCGTCGATCGCCAGCGGCGGAATGATCGCGTTGACGCGCGACCCATCCTTGAGGCGCGCATCGACCAGCGGACAGACTTCGTCGCAGCGCCGACCCAGCGGCGACACGATCTTGTCGATGATGTGCAGCAGGTGCGCGTTGTCCTTGAACTTCACGTCGGACAGCGTCAGCTTGCCGCCCTTCTCGATATATACCTGCTTGGGGCCGTTGATCAGGATGTCGCTGATCAGCGGATCCTTGAGCAGCGTCTCCATCGGCCCGAGGCCGAACGTTTCGTCGAGGATTTCCTCGACCAGCCGGCTGCGCTCCGAGTAGTTCAGCAGCGTGTTCTCTTCCTCGCAGAGCGCCGTCACCACCTGACGCACGTGGTCGCGCATCTCGGAGGACGCCTCGCGCGAGAGCTTGGTCATGTCGAGCTGCTCGACCAGCTTGCGATGGATCGTGCTTTTTAGCTCCTGAAAGCGCGCTGCGCGTTCCTCGGTCGCCCGATCGGGCTTCGCGATCGGCGCGACGGCAGGAGCGGCCGCGGCCGGCTTGGGCGGCGGCACCGGAAGCGGAGGCTTGGGGCCGGTGATCGCCGACGGCGATTTGGGCACCGAGGCCGGAGCATCCCCGTTGGCGGGCGGCGCGACGGTCGTCGCCGCGGGCGCCGGTTTCTTCGCGAACAGGCCCATTGCACTCTCCTCCGATCCGAAGTCGGCGCGGCGTCAGGCCGCCGCACCGGCTGAGTACTCCGTCAGGCGCGCTGGCCGCCGGCCAGGAACGAAAACAACCCGCGCTTGCCGCCGACGTCACCGGCGGCGACCGGCTCACCACGCTCGACGGACGTGCTGCCGGGTCGCGCCACGCCCACGGCCATCTTCTGAAAGGCGGCCCGTAGCTTGGATTTCGGGGCGTAATCCATCAGGGTTGCGCCCATGTTCACCGCGGTGCAGCAGGTCTTCCAATCGTCCGGGATGAACCAGTCGATCTTGCGGCCCATCGACACTTCCACGTCGGCCGGCTCGAGCAGGCCGGCGTCGCGCCCCAGGCGATTGCACACCAACCGGACGCGGTCCATCGAAAAGCCGTTGCGGTTCATGTCCTGCAACATGCGCTCGGTGTTCCGAACGCAGGGCACCAGCAACTGGAACACCACCAGGTGCAGGTCCGTCATGTCGAACACGGCCTTGGCGGTCGCATCCATGCGGACGGGACCGTCCACCACCACGTAGTCGTAATAGGATTGGAGCGCCGCGAGCACGCTGGCGCAATTCGCGGCACTGATGTTTTCCGCCTGCGCGAGATCGACCGGATGCGCCAGCACGTGCACCCCCGAGGGATGCTTGAACATGACGCGCTCGAGCAGGTCAGATTCGATCGCACCAGAGGTGTCGCACAGTTCGGCGATCGTGTACTGCGGCTGCGCGTCCAGGTACATCGCCACCTGGCCGAAGCGGAAATCGAGGTCGACGACGGCCACGGCGGCGCGGCCGGTGGGCGTGTCATAGCCTTCCAGCTGCGCCAGCTCGACCGCCAGGTTCGTGGCGATGCAGGTGGCGCCCGAGCCGCCGGCGGTGCCGACCACCGGCAATACGCGCCCGATGCGCCCGCCGCCGCGCGGGCCTTCCGCGCCGACGCGCTGGAGAATCTCGTTGAGTTGTTCCGGCGGGAAGGGCTTCCAGAGAAACTCTTTCATGCCCGCCCGCATGGCCCGCACGACCAGTTCGGCGTTGCGATCCTCCGTCATGCAGACGGCGGCGATGCGACCCTTGTGCGCCTCGATCAGCGGGGCGATGGCCTCCATCATGCCGGCCGGGTTCGGGTCGAGATGGACGAGCAGTACCTCGGCCTGGAACTGCGTCAGCGCCTGCGGCAGGAGCGAAGGCTCGTCGATCTCAGCGACGATCTTCACGCCTTCCAGTCCGAGGAGGTGGGCGCGCAACTCCGGCGCGGCGTCCTCATCGGCGTTGACCACGATGACCCTGATGCGTTCCGCCACCGTTGGATTCCCCGTCCGCGCAGGAACTGCGGCGAGTAAAAAGGAAACCGGAGAGCGAGCCGCGCTTCGACCCGCTCTCCGGTATTCGTCGGCAGGTTTCTACTCGATCAACACTACGGGGCGTTTGCCGCCCAGGGTCCGGAAGATGTCCTCGAGCTGGTCCGAGTACTCTTCAGGCGTACCCTCTGCATGGAAGTGCTGACCATTGGCGATCCCGGCGATCTGGGCCATCAGATCCATGTCGGCGTCACTGGAGACGCTGACGGTGTAGATCCGGATTCCCAGGTCGCGCGCCGCCCGAGCGCGGTCACGACACCACTCGTACACGGCCGCGCTGTTGTTTCCAACGTAGTTGCCGTCATCGTCGATGTTCGGCTTGCCGTCGGACATCAGCACGATCACCTTGTGGGCCGCCATGCGCGATCGACCACCGGTCAGTTCGACGATGCCGGCCTGAATGCCACCGGCGATGTTCGTCGATCCGTTGTAGTGGCCGGCCTGACGCAGGTACAGCCGATCCGGAACGCGATCCAGATCCCCGGTCAGATCGATCTCATGCCGCGTCGTGGTCGCAAAGATCTCGAGCGACAGGTGGTCGTTTGAATCCAGGTCCTTGATCACGTCCGTCATGGCCCGCACGGCGTCCTTGACGGCCTGCAGCGGCTGCTGCGGCGTGCCGGCGAACTTGGTCTGGCTGTTCGACGGCTTGGACTCGAGCGCCCAGTTGGTCAGGGTCTTGAGACCGAAGCGATACCGGAAGTTCGAGTTGGCCGCGAACATGCGCGAGCTGTTGTTACCGACGTACGAGATGTAGTCGGTCCAACGCCAGCCCGGGGCCCAGGTCGGGTATCCGACCCAGGTGATTTCCGCATTCTCAACCACGGCATCGCCGTCGCCGCCGGAGCGGCCGCCCGGACGACCGCTCTTCCACGTCGCCAGCCCGAGCATCACGCCGACGCGGTTACTCCATACGTCGCGCGTGCTGTCGCGGCTGCCGCTCATCAGGATGCTGACCTCGTCCGCGGTGTACCCGTTGGCGCGCAGCAACCCGTTGACGGTCGAATTGGACGTGTTCGAGCCGTTCGGCATGAACCAGAGGCCCGGATCGGTGACGGGGTTGTACACCTCCGGCACCACCTCGTTGCCCCAGGTGGTCATGTAGCCGAACGACGGCCCGGTGTCGGTGGCGTACTGCGTCTCGTTCTCGCCACCAGGAACGTACGGAACATCCGGGATCGGCCCGTTGAGCGCGGCCCAGATGTCGCGCAGATTGACCTGCACACCGCTTCGCACCTGCCCGACCTCGCCGGTGAACTGCTTGTAGTGATAGAGCTGGCTGTCAAAGCTCATCGAGCCCGACAGGTCGATCACCACGGCGATGTCGCGCGGGATCAGGACCGCGGTGGCCCTGGCCCGCAGCTCGGCCCGGTTGAACCCGAAGATGTTGGCGAACCCCAGCGGGATAGGCCCACCCTCTGAATCATCCGTTCTGCGAACCGTCACTCGCACCGCATCCGACGATGGCGTGCCGGCCATGAAAGTAAACCCGCCGCTGTGCGGATCATAGGCCGCGCTGCCGAACTCGACGTCGCGGACCACGTCGATGCCGCCGTACGAATTCAATACGCGGTTGAGCCGGGCATACTTGTTGGCTGCCTCGCGCGCCGCCGTGCGTGTGTCCACCCCGGCATCACCGGCCAGGTTGGAGGCCGCGGCCAGCGCCGCCGCATCCACCGCCGACTGCAACTCGGCTCGCGCGGCATACATGGCGCCGACGTCCACGGCCAGCGCCCCCATGCCGAGCATCACGGTGGAGAACACCGCGACCTGTACGACGACTCCGCCGCGGCGCGAGCGCCGCCCTGTTCGCGATCGTCCGGCCGGCGGCGCCAGCGTGCGGCGCGGCGATTCGCGCGCCGACGACGATCGCACTCTGCGAATGCGTCCCATCATCTTGCACCCTCCCTCTGCAAAGAACCCCCGAATCCCACAGCCATGCGTCGGCCCCCGTTTGACGGGCAGTGTGCTCCGCGGGCGCGCTGCGACGCGGGCGCTCGCCGGAGGTTCCGGAGAGGCCCGCGCCGCGGCGCAATCCTGCGACGCGCCTACCAGGTTTCGTCGCCACCCGCCGGACCCACCGGCCCGTACAAACGGGCCGCGATCGGCTTGGCGGGTCCGCGCCCGATCGCGGCCGGCCCACCGCCGTGGCCGGAGTCGAGCGGCTGATTATCCTTCGCGCCGTGCAACTCGGCGGCCCGCACCGGCCAGCCGGAGGAGGGACGCTGAATCATCGGATTCACGTCGGGATTGTGCCCTTCGAGTTTGCCCTCGACGAACAGCTCATAATCATTCGGCGCCACCATCTGTGAACCGGGGATGCTGGTGATCTGGTTCGGCGACACCGGCTCGACCAGCTCGGGCGTGACCAGCACGACCAGCTCGGTCTCGTCGCTCTGGTACTCGACGGAGCTGAACAGCGCGCCCAGGATGGGCACGTCGCCCAGCGCCGGGATCTTTCGCGACGTGCCGCGAACTCGCTCGCTGAGCAAGCCGCCGATGGCGAAGGTCTGACCGTCACCCAGCTCGACCACCGTTTCGACACGGCGATTCACCAGGCCGGGCACGACGAAGCCGCCGATCGTGACCGCTGACGAAAAGTCCGGCTCACTCACTTCCGGCGCGACCTGCAAGCGGATGATGCCGTCGCCCAGGATCGCCGGCGTGAAGCGCAGCCGCACGCCGAATTCGCGATAGTCGATGGTGATGGTCGTGCCGCCACTGCCGCCTGACTGCGGCACCGGGATCGGAAACTCGCCGCCGGCGAGGAAATTCGCCTCGGAGCCGTTGATTGTCACAAGGTTCGGCTCGGCCAGCACGCGCAGCAGCCCATTCTCGCGCAGTGCCTGGACAAAGACCTGCATCTGCACGCGCGGGAAGCCGAACGACAGCGACGGCGTACGGGTGATCGGGATGCCATTCTCTCCGACCAGGAACGGAATACGGCCACGGACGTTCACACCCTCAGCAGCGCCGATGTTGGAGGGATTGATTCCGTTGAGATTCGAGACGCCGAACATGTCACGCACGTTGTCGCCGGCGATCCAGCCGTTGAATCCGAGCTGGCGCACGGCGCGGCGATTCACCTCGGCGACGGTGCAGCGCAGCAGCACCTGCTGCACGCCGGCGACCTTCACGTGGTTGACGATGTTGCGAGCGTACAGCCCGGCCAGCTCGAGCACGCGCTGCGCGGAATCAGCGTCCGGCACAGTGCCGGTCAGCACCACCGAGTCCATCACGGCGTGCGCGCGGACGTTGGCGCGCGGCACGGTGGTGCGCAGGCTGGCCACCAGGCGGTCGAGGTCCAGGTCCACCACCAGGTCGAAGACGCGCTGGTCGGTCTCATTGAGCCATACGATCATCTGGGTCGTGCCGAACGAGCGGCCGGTCACGAGAATCTGCTTGGGCGTCACGGCCGCCACCTCGGCGATATCCGCCTTGGCGACGCGCACCTCGCGCACCGGCTGAGAGAAATCGACCATCACGGACTTATTGGCCGGTACGCGGACGACCTGCTCGGCCGAGCCGACGTCGCTGACGGTCAGCTTGAGCGGGCTTGATCCGCCGGCCGTGCCGTCCTGTCCGATCACCGCGGCGCTGAGCACCGCGGCCGCCACGAGGGCCGCCATTTTCCGCAGGGGGTTGGACATCGCGTTCATCTGGTCACGCTCCTGGGCGTCTGGGAATCAGTCTCGGTCCTCGGACGACGAGTCCGACTCGCTGTCGTCAGCCATTTCCGGCTCGTCGCCGTTGAATTCCTGGTCATTGTTCACGCCGTTGGCGCTGGCGGGATCGGTGCTCGCAGCGCCTGCGGCCGAACCGCCGGCGGCGGGATTGTTATCGCGGAAGCTGATGGCCTCCGACTCCAGCGAGTTCATATCGCGCCAGCCCAGCACTTCCTGCTTGCCGCCGTTGACGATCTTCATCACCCACTGAAAGGACGGCTTGACCGCGGCGGACGGCGGGGCGATTCCGTCGGGCGGCAGCGTCGGCTGCGGCTGGGCGGCCGGCTGCTTGTTCGCCCCGCTGAAGAAGGCGGCCAGCGCGTTGGCGAACATCGGCGACTCGCTCTTGCGGGATTCACCGGTGAGGTCGTCACCCTTGTAGATGCGCTGCGCCGCGGACGCGACCTCATCGCTCTTGGAGCGCATCGACAGCTTGAGCTTGCCCTGCTGCTCGGCCAGATGCAGCACCGGCACCTGCTCCGGCTTCACCAGCAGTGTGACGGCAGCGGCCGGCTTGTTCTGCGTCGAGTTCTTGGACTGCTTGCCCGCCGCGTCATTGGGCGACGGATCCGCGCTGATGCGCTCGCCGACGGCGGCGACTTCAACGTTCTCGATGATCGTGCGCGACAGCGTTTCGGTCTTTCCATCGCGGGTGCGCACGTTGAAGAAGCCCACCACGTCCACGCGGCTGCCCGGCACGAGATGCCGCCCGACGCTGGAACTCTCGTCCACCTTCACGGCGACGGCGCGGAAGCCATCCGGAACGAAGATCCCGGCCTGCTCACCCGGGGCCAGCAGCATCGAATCAAGGATCGGCAGGTTGGCGGGAGCGCCGATGCGGGCCACGCGCGCCAGCAGCTTTTCCTTGTCGGTTTCCTTGAACGCGCCCTGCGGCATGCTCTTGGCGGGGAAGGGCAGCGCCTGCAGCATCGTCTCATCGATGGCCGTGCCGCGCGGGATGTCGGCGCGGGCGGCCCAGATGGACACCATCTGCACCTGAGCGCCGCTGGCGCTGTTGAGCTTGGTGAACCCCATCTTGAGAGCCAGGCCGCCGACGACCAGGCCGGCGACCAGCGGAATAATGGCCTTTGCGTTCATGTGCGGTTCCGTTTCCCCGGCGCCGCTCTCGGCGGCGCAAGACCGGGACGCCTGCAAGTTCCGGCGCCCCGCTGACACCCCGCGCTGCCGTCGCCGCCCGCGGTCGCCGATCGACCGCGCCTCCGCCGACGCTGCGCCTAGTCCATTCCCTCTTTCCTCATCGAGCAAACGGCTTCGAGGTTGAAGTTGGTGGAGCCGAAAAACTGTCCAACCAGCGTCACGTCGCCGTAATGCACCCAGACGCGCAGATTTTCGGTCGGCTCGTCGATCGTCGAGCGCGTGAGTTGCGTGCGGACGACGCCGGCCAGCCCGAGCGGACCCACGACCTCGTTCACGCGCTGCTGCACCTGCGACTCAGAGCTTCCGGGCAACGAGGCCAATCGTGCGCCCTCGCGGGCCGCAGTGGTCAGCGTCTGCCGCACGGAAAACACCCAGCCGTACTCGATGATGCCGAACAGCATCGCGAACAGCAGCGGTGACACCACGGCCATCTCGACCGCCGCGGCCGCCCGGCGTCCCCACCTGCCGCATATTCTGCGCGGCCCGTGCTTGCTTCCCCTCAGTGCGTTCACAGCCACCCTCCCAGGTAACAGGTCACCAGCACGCAGATCGTGCCCGCGGTCAGCGGCACCCCGTACGGCAGAAGCTGGCTCGTGCTGCCGAAGGTCTTTGCGCCGCCGAACTCCCCGAACGCCGTGTCCGCCCGTCGCATCTTGGTCATGATGGTCTGCATGTTCGTCATCGCGTGAACCGCGCGGCCGGTGGAGACAATCATCACGATCGCCGCAACGCCGCCGAACACCGCGCCCACCGCGAAACTCCAGAGCGTCAGCCAAGGACCGAGCCACGCCCCGATGGCGGCCATCAGCTTCACGTCGCCCGCCCCCATGCCGTGCATCGCCCACGGAACGATCAGCGTCGCAAACCCGACCGTCAGGCCGAGCATCGCCCACCCCAGCCCTGCTGCGCCGAACCACCACGTCTGCATCGAGATGCCCAGCGCCGCGATCAGCGCGTTGAGCCAGTTCGGCACGCGCCGCTCGGCGTAATCCACCCACGATGCGTACAGCGTCGCCGGAATCAGCAGCGCCAGCGTGATTTCCCAGTATCCCCAGCCCATGGCACCCCCGCTGTCTGGATGTTCCCCTTGCAGGAATTATGCGAAACGATCGCGCAGCCGCGCCTGCAATGCGCAGCGCATCGTGCGTTGCATCGGCGAGCCGCGGCCGCGTCGCGAGAAAAACCGGGACAAACCGCGCGCAGCGACCGGCGCGTCAATAAATGCCGGACGGCGGCTGCGCCTCCTGCGCCGCCGCCGTCCGAATACCCCTCTGGTTCCCGTGTGCCGTCCTGGCTTACAGGCCCTCGCCCTCGAGCGCCGTCTTCACGTCGCCGAAGATTTCGTTGACCTTGTCGCCGAGCAGGCCAATCGCGGCCAGGGCGACAATGATGATCAACGCGAGCATGACCGCGTACTCAGTCGCGGTCGGGCCGTCCTCGCTCTTGATGAACTGCTTCGCACGGGTAATGAAAGCCTTCATGTGTTCTCCCTTTCCTCCGGCGCGCCGCGATCCCTCGAGGCGGCCTTGTGGTTGAGCCAGCCCTGGCTCCGGGCTTCCCTCTCTCCGGATACGCTCGAACGGGACCCCCCCGCCCGACACCGGTTGCCCCTCTCCGCGAACCACCCCCCGGCAGCTCGCGGCCCCGACGCACCGGCGCCGGGTTCGTCAGCGGCGCCTCACGGCATCGCTCACGACAACTCAAATCTCGGAAACGATCCGCCGGGGGGCAAATCGCCGGGAGAAAACCCACCCGAACGGGCGTTATTCGCTGGCGAGTGATGCTCGCGCCCGATATCACGGGCCGAATCGGGGCACGATGCGCGCGCCCGACAGCTCAGGCCCGATCTTGGAGAGGTAGACCCGCCCGATCATCGGTAGGTGATTCTGTTCGACACGCCATGCCCGTTCTTGCGCCCCGTGAGGCCGCGCGTCTCACGGCGGCGCCATTTGCCCGGTTGCCGGCCGGCGCAGCGCTCTTCGCCCGTGAGGCGGACGATAGTTGCCTGGGCCAACAGGCCATGGAACCAAGCCCCCCCCCCCCAGGCTCTTCTTATCATCCCGCCGGCACGCCATCGACGAGCCGCGGCGCGCTGGCCTCAAAGCGCTTCACGAACTCCTCCGGCGTCATCCTCGCTTCGGCCGCCAGCTTCGCCAACTGATCCGCATTCTCCAGGTCCGATCGATCCAGGCGGATCATGTACGCCCGCGCCACACGGTAATAATCCGAGCGTACGTCCACCAACCGAACGCGCGTGCGGTTCGTCGCCGGATCGGCAGCATCATTCAGATTCACCGGCGAAAGAGCGCCATTCACCAGCGTCACCATCTCGCAGCCCTTCGGCCGCTCCGGCCGCATGAACAGCCGGATGCTGTGGTAGCCGAGGCTGCGGCAATAGCTCATGTCAAACGGCGAGGGGTCGGCCGAGCGCAGCTCGTAGCCCAACTCATGCGTGATGACGCCGATGGCGTCGCCGCGCTGCTTGAATCGCGCCGTCAGCTCGCGCTTGATCAAGTCGCCGAGCGGCACATCCGCCAACCGCGGGTGGCCCGCAGCATCCACTGATACGCTCGTCCCGAGCAGGCGTTCCAGCTCCACGCGATCGCCCAACCGATACGCCAGCCCCTCCGCCATGATGACAACGCCGTCCTGGCGATTCATCACGCGGCGCTTCAACACCGCCCCTTCGATGATGTCCACGATGTGCCCGACGCTGGTGCGCTCGCCGAATTCCTCCGGGATGAGTGTGACGGTGGCCCCGGCCGCCAGCCCGATGTACAGCGCCAGCCAGCCGGCTGATCGCCCCATCGCCGTGACAACGTACCAGCGGTTCGTGGTGGCGGCGTCCGCCATCAGGTTCTTGACCAGGTCGGTGCCGATGTATCGCGCCGTTGAGAACCCGAATGTCGGCATGTCGTGCGGCAGGGGCAGGTCGTTGTCGATCGTCTTGGGCACGTGCACCACGCGCACCTGGCCGCTGTCGTTCAGGAAGCGCGCCGACAGGGCGGTGTCATCCCCGCCAATCGTGAGGAGATTGGCGACTCCCAGCCGCCCGAGGTTTTTCACGACCCGCTCCACGCGCGCCGCATCCGGTCGAACCGGCCCGCCCTTCAGGCTCTCCCGATCCAGCAGGTTCGCCCGCGAAATGCGCAGGATCGAGCCGCCGTCAAAGTGAATCCGCGAAACCCGCGGAATGGTGAGTTTGAGCGCGTGCTGTTCGGGGTCAAATGCATCCGAAGAAAGCCATTGAAACCCGTCATAAAAACCGACCACCTCGAAGCCGCGGTTGCAGGCCTCGATCGTGGCGGCGCCGATCACTGCGTTGATGCCCGGGGCAGGGCCTCCGGAGACGAGTATTCCCAGACGCGGACGATTGCTCATGGTGCCTCTGGAGCGCCGGCCATGGCCGACGCCCGCTGTTCCTGTTCTGTTCGGGAGCTATGGGCTGCTTCACGGGCGGCCCCATCCGGCCGGCCGAATTCGCCCGGGCGGGGCGCTTGCCGCTGCCCAGACGCGAGAGTATGCTACCCGGCTCGATACAGCTTTACGATAGGGTTGGTTATGCACAAAGCAAAGCCCGTCAAGGGCATCGGCAAGCGGTTCCGCATCTCGTCGAAGAACAAGATCGTCGGCGGGCCGTGCGGCCGGTGCAAGCTCATGAGTCACAAGCCGGGGCGGCGCTGCCAGCGCCTGCGCCGAAAGACCGTTCTGGCCGGCGGGCTGGCAGAGAATATTCTCCGGGCCGCCCGGATCGTCTGAAAACCGCGCCGCGACGTCCGGGTCGTGGCGCTGAGATGACAGCCTTGTCCCCTCGCGATCGGCCAACTGTCGGCTGCCGTATCGCGTCCCCGGCAAAGCGCTTCCAGCGCCGCCGGGCCGGAGGGACGCCTGCACGCAGGGAGTTAGAAAAATGCCGCGAGTTCGACCCGGCGCAGCCACCCGTCACCGTCGCAAGCGCATCCTGAAGGACGCCCGCGGCTACTGGGGTTCGCGCAGCAAGTTGTTCCGCATCGCCAAGCAATTCGTGATGAAGGCCGGCTGCTACGCCTTCCGCGATCGCCGCGCCAAGAAGCGCAACTTCCGTTCGCTGTGGGTCACGCGCATCACGGCCGCCTGCCGCATGCGCGGCGTCGCCTACAGCGATTTCATCGGGGCGCTGCGAAAGTCGATGGTCGCGCTGAACCGCAAGATGCTCAGCGAAATCGCGATATCCGACCCGGCCGCGTTTGACGCGCTGGTGGCGCTCGCCCGCCCGCGACTTCGTCGCACCGGCTGACCGCCGCAGCATCCGCCACGCTACTCCGGCAACCACGCGCCGTAGCCGCGCAGCGCGCGTCGCAGCGCGGCCGTGTCCACCGCGCGCGGATCGCCGCCATGGCGCTGCGCCGCCCACGCCGCCGCGCAGCCGGCGGCTTCCCCCATCGCCAGGCAATTCGGCATGACGCGCGTCGAGCCCTGCACGGGGCGGTCGGTGCTGATGCACCGCCCCGCCACCAGCACGCCGTGCACCCCCGCAGGCAACAGGCAGCGATACGGAATACCGTGCGATTCGCCCGGGTTGTACTGGTGGATCTTGGACGCCCAATCGATTTCCTGTCCCAGCTCGCGCTCCCATTCACGCTTCGAGAGGTGAATGTCGATGTAGTAGGCGTTTCGGGCGATTTCGTCCGAAAAGCTCCGCCGCGCCAGGTAATCATCAAGCGTCAACACGTAGTCGCCGATGATCCGCCGCGTCTCGCGAATGCCGATCTGCACGCCGCTCGTGACCAGGTAGGCATTCGTGCAGCCCGGTAGATACTTGCGCACGAAATCGGTCAAATGGCGAATCAGCTTCCGCCCCTCGATCATTGCGCGAGTCATGTTCGCCGCGTCCGTGCCGTCCACGTCGAACACATGGCTGAAATTCAACCCGATCGTCGACTCCGACTGGTACGCGATATTGGCCGCCTCCTCCACGATATTCAGATCGCCGTTGCGCTTCGCCTCGGCGATGCTCGGCTTGAGCAGCAGGTTCTTTGCACCATCCTCCCACAGCCACGGCTGAAGCGTCGCATTGTCAATTCCAGCCAGTATGAAGCACATCGTAGCCGGTTGCAGCTCGCCCGTCTCGGGATCGCCCTTCTGAAACGCCGCCCCGCACGCCACCGCAGCGTCCGCGTCGCCGGTGCAATCGACGATTACCCGCCCGCCGATCCGCTGCAACCCGCTCTTGTTGTGAACGACAACGCCCGCAGGGTGACCGGCGGCGTCCATTACCACGTCGACAAAGTGCGTGAGCAGCGACACCTGCGCGCCGGCCGCCAGCACGCGCGATTCGTAGATCGTTTTAAGCCGTTCGGCGTCAATCGGCACCCAATCGCACGAATCCCGCGCTATGTGCGGCATTCCGCGTTTCATCTCCGTCAGGATCTCCCACCCCAGTCCCCGGATGACCGGCTTCTCGCGGTCTGAAAAGGGACAAAACGCCGGCACAAGTCCGGCCGTGCCCATTCCGCCGAGGAACCCGTGCTGCTCAATCAGCAGCACGGCCGCGCCTTCGCGGGCGGCCGCGATCGCGGCCGCGCAGCCGGCCGGCCCACCGCCGATGACCAGCACATCGAACCCGACGGTTGCGTCAAGCTGCTGCCACTGCTGTCGGATGGCGGGCGGCGGAATCATTCTGGGATTCTATGGGCGCGCGGCGGTCTGCGGCGACCGTCACGTCGGTCACCCCTGCTGCGCTGCCGACTCAACCGGTGGGATTGCGGATGATCCGGAACCGGCCGGCCGCGGATATGCGTTGAAATCCCGTACGAAGCGGTCCATCTCGATGAAGTTCAACCCGAAGTAATACTGCTGATGAAACCCCATGGCCTTCCGTCCGTCGGTCCGCTCGATCACCACCCGCTTCCTCATCAGGTCGTTCTTCGCCCGCCCGAGCACGGACCACGGATGACGGATCGGTTCGCGATGACGCCCGACGCAGACAACCAGCCCCTCCGGCCCGACGGCGATGAATCGCCGCGGGCGATAGACCAGCACGACGACGACAACCAGCAGGATCGGCAGAATCGCGAGCAGGGCCAGTCGGTCCGTCCCGCTGCTGACCAGCAGATGGAACACGAGACCAAGCGCCGCAACTCCGAGCCAGATCAGGACGAACCCCTTCAGCGACCACGTGGCGACGTTCGTGCTGCGCGGCGCATGACGCCCGGCGTAGCAGCGCCAGCGCCGGTCCACCGGCAGGCCGCACTCGGGGCAGCGATGCTCGATCGGCAGTGTACGAAGTGAATAGGCGCAGCGCGGGCAGGCCTCCAGCAGCCCGGCTTCGGCGTCCGCAGCGGCGCCCACGGCCTCCGTCATCGCCTGCGGATCCAGGCCGCCACGTCCTCGATCACCGCTCGCGAGACGAAGCCGCGTTTTTGGTACTCAGCGGGATTCGACTTTCCTTCCCCGGTCAGCATCAGGTGATTGAGATCGGAGTAGAGGCGGAACTCGACATTCGCCCGGCCGCCCAATCCGCGCTTCCAGCCCTCAAAATCCTCCACCGTGACCTGGTAATCGCGCTCGCCCTGCAGCACCAGGATCGGCAGCGAAAGCTCCCTGGCCGCCGCCACCGGATCATACGTCTCCAGCATCTGCCAATACTTGCCTGCCACTCCGATGACGGTAGGAAGTTCCGCGCCCGGAGCCGCGGCGCGAATCTCGCTGATCGCCTTCCTGGTAGCCTCGATCGCGCTGCGCTCCGCGTCGGTCACCTTTCCGTCCACGCCCGCGATGTGGGCGATCTGCTCCGCGACCAGCGTCAGGATCGGCCGCGAGTTGCCCGCCATCACAATTATTCCCGCAAGCTCAGGCGCCTCCCTTGCAATAAACGGCGCGGCCATTCCCCCCAGGCTGTGCCCCATCACGAACACCCGCACCGGGTCAATTTCCTCGCGCTGCCGGAGCATCGTTACAGCCGCCACGGCGTCGTCGATCGTCTCGTGCGACAACGTCATCCTCAACGGGTCGATCGTGGCGGCGTGATTCAGCGTGCGCTTTTCATAGCGCAGCACGGCGATTCCCGCCGACGACAGCCCCCAGGCGATATCGCGAAACGGCTTGTTTGGGCCGATCGTCTCGTCGAAGTCGTGCGGGCCGGAACCATGCACCAGCACCACCGCAGGAACCCGCCCCTCCACTCGCGGCAGGGTCAGGCGGGCCGGCAACTCGATGTCGCCGCTGCGCAGCTTGACCTTCAAGGTGCGAAACGCATCGCGCTTCAAATACGGCGGACCGGCGTCGTCATCGGCGTCCGCAGGCTGCGAAGTCGGCACGGCCACGTCGATGATCTGCAGCGCGTCGAGCTTGCCGGCCGCGTCCAGCAGGATTCGCATCTTGACGCTGGCTTGCCCATACCGGGTGTGAAAATCGAAATACTCGCGATCCCCCATCCGCCGTGCTTCCGGTTCACCGAACGACGACACCGCGCCGTATTTCTCGATCAGCCGCGTGCGAACCTGCCGCAATTCAGCAACGGATAGCGACGCCTTGAGGCGGTCGCTTCCGGCTGAGTGCATGTCCTCAATCCGGTCGGCGACAAAAAGATTGAAGAAAGCGGCGGCCCGCTCCGCACGTTCCGGAGCGACCGGCGGTTCGTCGGCCCGGACAGCGCCTTGGGTCAGGGTGAGCGCAACGGCCAGTGATAGCGCAAACGAAACCAGCACTGCAACACAGCCGAGATTCGACCTGTCCTCACGCATGCGACAACTCCCCGGAGCGCCCCGTTCCGGCGGGCGACCGGGTCATTGAATCCCGCGCGCCCGCGGGCGTCAAGCAAAGCGAAGCGTATTGCGGGTCGGTCGGCCGCGATCCGGCCGGCGTGCAGACGGATTCAGCGCGCCTCCGGGTGAATCGCGTAAACCACGCCGGGATCCTTCTGATTCGCCAAAAAGAGGGTGCGACCGCGTCCGGTGTCCGCGAACCACGGACCGGTCCACTCGCTGTCAGCCTTGCCCATGACGGCGAAGCGATACAGCTCGCGCGACTGCTCATGCCAGACCAGTACCTCGTTTCGGCCGTGGTTCTTCGCCACGCCATTCTCGATCTTGAGCTTCTTGTTCTTGTGATCTTCGCAAATGTACAGGTTCCCCGCGGCGTCAAAGCGGATGTTGTCGGGGTGCTGCATCTGCCCCGTCACGCCGCGGCTCTCCTGCTGCGGACGCCCCACCACAATTTCTTTTACCTCGCAGGTTCGTACATTCACCGCCAGCACCGCGCCAAGCGGGTAGTTTCCCCACGGGTGGTCCCATTTCTCAGCCCCGCCACTCAACGCGAAATAGAGCCAGTCCGGCTGCTTCGGATGCCGGGCAATTCCCTCCGGACGGGCAAACGGCGTCGCACCGGCTTTCAGCGACGAGCGGTGCGCCCGCGCGCGATCCTCGACCGTCACCCACCGCTTTCGCACCGCGTCCAGCGCGGTCAGTTCCCCGCGGGTCAGATCCCCTGGCTTCTCCGGCACGAATCGATAGATGAAACCGGGCGTTTGATCCTCGGTCTGGTACAGGTTTCCGTCGAGGTCAAACTCGGCCGCCTCGTGACTGAATCGGCCCAGCGCCGGTCGCCGCTCGAACATCCCCGGCTTCGAAGGATCGACCTCCCACGTGTACATGTGCCCGTCGAGGTGCGGCGGCGGGGGCGCTTCGCCGTCCGTGTTCGGGTACTCCTCGCAGGTGAGAATGGTGTTCCAGGGAGTCACGATGCCCGAGCAGTTGTTACTCGTCTGCCAGACGTGCATCCCGCTCTCGACAATCTCCAGGTTCTCATCGAGCAGGAGCCGCGTCATTCCGCCGGACTTGTTCTGCATCTCCGGCGACGGCCGCTCATCTCCCGGATGCAGATCCTCGATCTCGTGATTGACGAACAGCCAGCCGCGTCGGCCGTCGCGCGGAATCCAACAGATGAAATCGGGGTTGTCGCGGAACTGGTAACCGCGATCAAGCGTCAAGTCGTCGCCGCAGCGAATGATGGTGCGCGCTGTCATCCCCGGAGGAAAAACGTCCTCGTCCTTCTCGATATAAGCAAACGGCCGAAAGCCCAGGTCCGCAGGGAACTCGCGCTGTGCCGTGGACTCCTGCGCGAGCAGCGTATCTGAACCGATCACAGTCGCGATCGTGGCAATGGTGGTGAAAACAGCCTTCCGCAACGCGCGCTCCGTCCCCCGTTCTCGAAACGCTCGCGCCATCGTGCTATTCAGGATACGCAACCGGTCGATTTGAGCCTGAATCATCCGCATCGCCTCCGGGTCGGGAACCACGCCAATCGGCGCACAGTATCAGCCCGAAGCGCAAAGATATGATGAATGGCGGCGCGGTCCGCAGCAACGCGCGGTGCCGCTTAGCAGTCCGTTTAAGAAATCCATTCGGGGCATTCTCGACCCCGCTGGCGCTGTCGATAACGCGGTTTTTCAGAGCCGCGGCGACTATATCAACGGACTGTTAGAATCGCACGGTCTCCATCGTGGCGTTCACGATCTTGGCCGTGTCGGGCACGTAGTTACGCTCGTTCGCGAAGAACGGAATGATCGTGTCATACCCGGTGACGCGCTTGATCGGTGCTTCGAGGTACAGCAGCGACTCCTCGACGATCCGTGCCACGATCTCGCCGCCCACACCGCAATGCCGCGGGGCTTCATGCACCACCACGGCCCGCCCGGTCTTTCGCACCGACGCCTGGATCAGTTCGCTGTCCAGCGGCGCGACGCTCAGCAGGTCAAGCACTTCGGCATCCACATTGTGATCATCCGCCAGTTCCTCAGCCGCCTCCAGCGCCGTCCTCAGCGAGGCCCCATAGGAGATGATCGTCACATCCGACCCCGCCCGCGCCACGACGCCCTTGCCGATCGGCAGCTCCTCCGGCTGGTCGGGAACCTCCTCACGAAAGGCGCGATACAGCGCCTTTGGCTCGAAAAAGATCACCGGATCCGGACTTTTCAGCGCTGAACGCAGCAAGGCGCGTGCGTTCCGCGGCCCGGAGCAGAGCACCACCTTCAGGCCGGCCAGGTGAGCGTAAGTCGCTTCCGGTGCTTCGCTGTGATGCTCAATCGCGCGAATCCCGCCGCCATAGGGCATGCGAATGACCATCGGGCAGGTGAAGCGGCCGCGCGTGCGATTGCGAAACCGCCGCATGTGCCCCTCGACGTGGTGAAACGCCTGGTAGCTGAATCCGTCAAACTGCATCTCGCAGCAGGGCCGGAACCCACGGAAGCACAACCCCACCGCGGTGCCGACGATCGCCGCCTCGGCCAGCGGCGTGTCAAAAACGCGGTCGCGGCCGAAATCTCGCAGCAGGCCCTCGGTGACGCGAAAGACGCCCTCATCCTGCCCCACGTCCTCACCCATGACCAGGACGTTGGGATCCTCGCGCATCATCTCGTGCAGCGCCAGGTTGAGCGCTTTCACCATCGTCAATTCGGCCATGCGACCCTCCGGTCGGTACGGGGTGCGGGTTCCGGGACTCAGACCTGCGGCCGCCGGGGCGACCGCACGGAGGCGAGTATCCCGCGCTCGTGGCTCGGCCGCAATACGCTCTTGCGCTGCCGGCCGCCTGCCGATCGTGGATTGCGGCCTTTTGCCGCGGAAACAACCGCCGGGTATCATGTTCCTCCGTCGAAGGACTCCAACCAATGACACCGGCCGCGTCCGCCCCGTCCGCGTCCAAGCAGACTCTTCCGCTGCGCTCGGTCACTGTCCGATTCGCCGGTGATTCCGGCGACGGCATGCAGCTCGCCGGGACGCAATTCACCAGCACCAGCGCCGTTTTCGGCAACGACATCAGCACGCTGCCGGACTTTCCGGCGGAAATTCGGGCGCCAGCCGGCACGCTGGCGGGCGTCAGCGGCTTCCAGATCAATTTCTCCAGCACTGAGATATTCACTCCGGGCGACACGCTCGACGCGCTGATCGCCATGAACCCGGCCGCGCTCAAGACCAACCTGCCGGACCTCGCCGAAGGCGGCATCCTGATCGTCAACACCGACGAGTTCATCCTGCAGAATTTCGCCAAGGCGCGCTACGCGAGCGACCCGCTGGCCGGCGAAACCGTGCAGCGCTACCAGCTCTACCGCATCCCGATCACCACTCACACGATCGAGGCGCTCAAAGGGCTGGACCTCTCGGCCAAGGAGGCGGAACGCTGCAAGAACTTTTATGCGTTGGGGCTGGTCTATTGGCTATACGATCGCCCGCTGGACACGACCCTGCGCTGGATCGACGCCAAGTTCTCGCGCAAGCCGGAGTTGGCCGAGGCCAATCGTCGGGCCATGACGGCCGGCTATCACTTCGGCGAAACAGCCGAGATTTTCCCGCGGCAGTACCGGGTGGAGCGCGCCGCGCTTACCCCCGGCAAATATCGAAACATCACCGGCAACCAGGCTCTGGCTCTGGGGCTGATCAGCGCCGGGCGGCTGTCGGGAAAGCCGATCGTTTACGCCAGCTACCCGATCACGCCCGCCAGCGACATTCTGCATCAACTCGCGTCACAGAAGCACTTTGACGTACGCACGCTGCAGGCCGAGGACGAAATCGCCGCCGTCACGATGGCCCTGGGCGCGTCCTTCGCCGGCTCCATCGGCGTCACCGCCAGCAGCGGCCCCGGCATCGCCCTCAAGCAGGAGGCGGTCGGCCTGGCCGTCATGACCGAATTGCCGCTCGTCATCATCGACGTGCAACGCGCCGGCCCCAGCACCGGCATGCCCACCAAGACCGAGCAGACCGACCTCTTCCAGGTGCTGTGCGGGCGCAACGGCGAGTGCCCGGCCGCGGTCATAGCGGCCCGTTCTCCCTCGGACTGTTTCAACGCAGCGATCGAGGCGGTATCCGTCGCCTTGCGCTACATGACACCGGTGTTTCTGCTGAGCGACGGATTCATCGCCAACAGCTCTGAGCCGTGGCCGATTCCGCCGATCGACAGCCTGCCGCCGATCCGGGTGCGGCACGCCGAGCCGAGCGCCGATTTCGCCCCCTACCGGCGCGACGAGCGCGGCGTTCGACCGTGGGCAATTCCCGGCACCCCCGGGCTGGAGCACCGCGTCGGCGGACTGTCCAAGGCCGATGTCACCGGCCACATCAGTTACGACCCGAAGAACCACCAGCTCATGATCAACCTGCGGGCGCAGAAGATCCGCAATATCGCAGCCGAGTTGCCGCCCGCTGCGGTCGAGGGACCAGTGCAGGGCGATCTGCTGATGGTCTCATGGGGCGGCACGTATGGCGCCATCCGCACCGCCTGCGAGCAGGCCCGCGCTCGCGGACAGCGGGTGTCGCATCTGCACTTGCGCTGGTTGAACCCCCTGCCGCGCGACCTCGGCGAAGTGCTGCGTGCGTTCGGGCGCGTCTGCGTGGCCGAGTTGAACATGGGTCAACTCCGGACGCTGGTCCGGTCCGAGTACCTGGTGGACGCGGCCGGGCTGAACAAGGTCGAAGGCCGCCCCTTCAACGTGCGCGACGTCGCCGCACGAATTGACGAACTGCTGCGCTGACGGCGAGCGCGGACCGCGACCGCAGCGCGGATTGCGCTGAGCCGGCCGCCTCAGTACGAAGCGCGATAAAGAAGGAACCTGCTTGTCCACGCTCACCGCCGCACCCACCGCCAAGGACTACAAGAGCGATCAGGAAGTTCGCTGGTGCCCCGGCTGCGGGGATTACTCGATCCTTGCGCAGGTGCAGCGCGTGCTCGCGGAGCTCGGCGCGCCGCGCGAGCGCACCGTGTTTGTCTCCGGCATCGGCTGCTCGTCGCGCTTTCCGTACTACATGAACACGTATGGGTTTCACAGCATCCACGGCCGCGCCCCGACCATCGCAACCGGGGTCAAGGTCGCCAACCCCGAGCTGGACGTGTGGGTCGTGACCGGCGACGGTGACGGCCTGAGCATCGGCGCCGGGCAGCTGCTGCACGCGCTGCGACGCAACGTGGGTCTCAAGATCCTGCTTTTCAACAACCGCATTTACGGCCTGACCAAGGGGCAATACTCGCCCACCAGCCCGATCGGCCAGCGCTCGTCCAGCACACCTTTCGGCTCGATCGACGCACCGGTGCGCCCGCTGTCGTTCGCACTGGGCGTCGGGGCGACGTTTGTGGCCCGCGCGGTGGACGTGGACGTCAAATCACTGCAGGCGGTTCTCCGGGCCGCGGCCGCCCATCGCGGCACGGCGTTCGTCGAGATTTACCAGGATTGCAACGTCTACAATCACGCCGCTTTCGCATTCGCCACCGACCGCGAAACGAAAGAGGACAACATCGTCTACGTCGAGCACGGCAAGCCGCTGATCTTCGGCAAGGCTCGCGATAAGGGCCTGCGACTGAACGGCTCCACGCCCGAGGTCGTCCGCGTCGCCGATGTGCAGGCGTCTGAGTTGCTCGTGCACGACGCCCACGCCGCTTCACCGGCGCACGCATTTATGCTCGCCCAGATGCAATACCCGGCCCTGCCGGAGCCGATGGGCGTGCTCCGCGCGGTTGAGGCGCCGACTTTCGAGGATCAGGTGTTCGCCCAGATACACGACGCGCGGCAGCGCAGCGGCGAGCCCGATCTCGCCAGGCTGCTCTCCACCGGCGACACGTGGGAAGTGAAGTAGTTCCGGCGTTCGATCACTCCTGCAATAGCGCGTCATTCTCCACCCGCGCATCATGTCCGCCCCCGCGCGTCGTGCCCGTCCCCGCGTCGCTCCGACCAACCGGAACCCCCCGCGATCGACGCAATTTCTTCGCCCGTAGGGCGCACGATCGTTGCCAGTGACTTCAGTCACTGGACATCCGCTTTCTACTTTCTTCCTGCTTTCCTCAACGCCCATGCACCGCCGGCGTGATTCGGCCGCTGCATTCCCCGAAGCCGACCCGATAGCCCGCTGCTTGGCACCAGCCGCTCAGCGTCAGCTCATCCCCATCCTGCAGCGACGCGCGCAACTCGCCGCTCGATAGCGTCAGCGGGCGCTCCCCGCGCCACGCCAGTTCGAGCAGGCTGCCGAATGAATCCGCCGCCGCCCCACTGATCGTCCCGGACGCGAGCAGGTCGCCCGGCCGCAAATTGCACCCCCCGATCGTGTGATGCGCCACCTGCTGCGCGATCGACCAGTAGAGATTCCTGAAATTCGTGCGGCAAATCACATCTCCCTCGCGCATCGTCGGCGTGCGCAACCTTGCCTCCAGTCGAATGTCGAACGTCGGCGTCGCCGACGGATCGCGCAGGTATTCCAGCGGCGCGGGTTCCTGCTTCGGACCGCCGCACGCAAACGGCGCCAGCGCCTCTATCGGCACCACCCACGGCGAAATCGTCGTTGCAAAGTTCTTCGCCAGAAACGGGCCCAGCGGCACGTACTCCCATTTCTGGATATCCCGTGCGCTCCAATCGTTCACCAGCACCAGCCCGAATACGTGACCCAGCGCGTCGCCGACCGGGATCGGCTCGCCCTGATCGTTTCCCGGTCCGATCAGCGCCCCCACCTCCAGCTCGAAGTCCATCATTCGTGACGGCCCGAACTGCGGCTGCGGCTCATCCTTCGGATTGCTCTGTCCCAGCGGCCGGCGAATCTCCTGCGGACTGACACCGATCGAGCTGCTCCGCCCGTGATACCCCACCGGCAGCCAGGTCCAGTTCGGCAGCAGTGCATTCGCCTCACCGCGAAACATCTTGCCGACGTTCGTCGCGTGCTCACGCGAAGAATAGAAGTCCGTGTAATCCCCGATTTCGCACGGCAGGTGCATCCGCACGGTGTCTGCGGGAATCAGGACCGCCGCCCGTAGCGCAGTGTCATCCCGCAGCGTCGGGCAGTCTTCCGACAGCAGCCGCGTCAGCGTCTGCCGAACCGCGCGCCAAGCCTCGCGGCCCCGGCCCATGAACTTGTTCAGCGAGCGCTTGCACAGGACGTGCTCCTCGCCGAAAACGTCGCGAAAGAAGCCGCGATGCTCCATTTCGCGCAGATCCAGCACGAACGCGCCGATTCTGACGCCGATCCGCGCTTCCTGACGCTCGGGTGTTGAGAACACGCCATACGGAAGGTTCTGGATCGGAAAGTGACAATCCGGCGCAACCGGCACAAATGAGCGCTGCATGACGCCTCCGACGCACACCCGGCGCCACGCGCACCCTCGCGCCGTGATCCGGGCCGCGCCGTAAGATAACCGCCGACGCAGCCCCGCACCCGCGACCCTGTCGGAGCTTCGGATGACGCCGGCCGCCCGCGCGCTTTTCGCCGGAATGTTCGACTACGCCGGCCTGTTTCCTCCGGCACAGTTGCCGATAGATCCGGCAATACGGACTTACTGCCGCGACCGCATCGGCCCGGACGCGTGGATGCTGGGACGGTTCATCTGCCCTACCAGCCGCCTTCCCGAGCTTTCTCCCTATCGAGACGAGTTGTTCCGTGTCTCCCCTCCAGTGCGGTTCAGCGCGCTGGGACGCGGCGCCTCGGCGACCGCCGGCCTGGCGGAATCGGTGCGCGCCGACCTGGCGGAACTTTCGGCGTTTGAAGCGCTTCACGAAGGGCGCGTTCGGGTGGAAGCGTATGAGCTGCGCCTGCCGGCGGAACTCACCGCCGATGCCTGCACCGCGGAACTTGTGCGGGCACTGGAGGACGTTGTGCGGGCGTTTTGCGGCGAAGGGCGTCGGACGACGGCGTTTTCATTCGAAATCGCGCTCGGCAGCGTCAATCCAGAACACATCGCGAATCTTGTCAGCGGCCTGTCGTTCGCAGAGCTGCGCCTGAACTCGCCCGCTGCCAGGCGGCCTGCTCCGGCCCTGAAGCTCCGATGCGGTGGGGTGAAGGCCGCGGATTTTCCGCCGGTTGAGATCGTTGCGACAGCCATCCGGCGCTGCGCGGAAGCCCGAGTGCCGTTCAAATGCACGGCCGGCCTTCATCATCCGTTTCGACGGCTGGATGCGGGTATCGGCGCCTGGATGCACGGCTTCGTGAATGTGTTCCTCGGCGCGATCCTGGCGCGCGAACACGATCTGACAGAGCAGCAGATCGGCGAATTGCTGTCAGATTCTGCGTCGGATTCGTTCCAATTCTCGCCGGATGGCGCGGTCTGGCGCGAACTGGCCGTTTCGACCGACGAGATTGCCGACGCGCGCGCATCATTCGCCACCTCGCTCGGGACGTGCAGCTTTGATGAGCCGCGTGAGGACTTGCGAAGCGCCGGCGTACTGTGAGCGTTCGGACGACACAGCCGCACCGGAAATGCCATGGAGCGCGACACGCCGACAGGGAGAACCGGACATGTCGAGGAACGCTTGTGTAATTCGATGGATCGCGGCGCTTGGCGGCCTGCTGTTGATTGCAGCCGGCTGCGCTCAGTATTCGCCGGTCGTCCGCCCGACGCCAACCGGCGGTGTGATGTCGGACGAGTTACACGCGCTGACCGATCAGAAAATCGCCACCTATCTCGAGAACGACGTGCGGCCGCGCTTTCCGACTGTACTGGCACTGGCGCGCGCGGAAGAGCCGGATTCCTCCAGCACTCAGTACCGCTACTCGCGGCACGGCGAGCCGACGTTGATCCCCTTGAGCGAAGCGGAGTCGGAGGCTTGGCGCAGCGCGCTGCTCGGCCCGTGGTCCGACGCGCACTCGCAAACGCTGATCGAACAGCTCCACGTTCTCAACCCGCTGCTGGCGTCGGGGCAGCTCACGCTGAAGCACTTGCGCGATTCAGCCGCGATGGTTCACGCTCCCCTGCTGCTCGTCTATCGCCGCGACGAAGCCTCATCCCGCGGATACAACGACGCGGCGGCGGCCTACTGGACGATCATTGGCCTGTTTGTCGTTACGGGAAACACCGTCGGCCACGCGACGAACTACTCGGCGCTGTTGATCGATACCCGGACCGGAGCGGTGCTCGCCATCTTCGAGGCCTCGGAGCTTCGTGAGGAGCGCACGTTCATCGGCACCACCGACATCGCCGCCGATCGCCTGCGGCGCGAGGCGCGGGAAGCGGCACACGCAAAGTTGATACGCCGAACGCGCGATGCGATCGGAGAGCTGGCGCTGACGCGCGGCGTGCCTGCGGTGCGGCCATCCGATGCGCCGGCGTCAACATCCGATTGACGCCCGCCCCCCCTATCTTGCGGTTTCGGGCCAATGAGGCCGATCGAATCCGAACAATATCGCGTGAATCGGGACATCCCCCCGTCGCCTGACCGGATGTGACGCCGCCCCGTGCAGCCCCCCTGCGTTCGCGCGGCGGGCAGACGATTAAGGAGTTTGTATGTCCCCGCTTGCCCGTCTCGTGCTGATTTTTTTTGCCACGCTGCCGCCGGCCGGCATTTGTCCGGTCCTGCTGGCAGCCCCGGGCGATACGTCCGCCGACGCGGTGTTGGGGCAGACGGACTTTACCGCCGGCGCGGCCAACGCGGGCGGCGGTCCGACCGCCTCCACGTTGAACGAGCCGCGCGGATTGGTGGTGGATCGCGGGTCCGGTCGCCTGTTCGTCGCTGATAGTTTGAATCACCGCGTGCTGAGCTGGTCCAGCGCGGCCGCCTTCACAAACGGCCAGCCGGCGGACCTTGTGCTGGGTCAACCCGATTTCACCAGCAACGCCGCCAACCAGGGCGGCGCCGGACCCACCAATCAAACGCTGAACGGCCCGAAGGGCGTGGCGACCGACAGCGCCGGACGCCTCTACGTCGCGGACTCGTTGAACATCCGCATCCTTCGCTTTGACCCGCCGTTCGTCACGAACATGCCCGCGGCAAGCGTGTTTGGTCAGGCCGGCAGCTTCACCACCGCTAATCAGGCCAGCATCATCAGCGCGACGGCGAACAACCTCGGCAACCCGGACGCCGTCGCCATCGACGCCGCCGACCGGCTTTATTGTGCCGATCGCTTTCTATCGCGCGTGACGATCTACCTGACCCCGCTGGTCAGCGCCACTGCGGACCTTGTCATCGGCCAACCGAACCTCACGACCGCCGGTGCGGCGCTCAACGCCGCCGGCCTGGATCATTGCAGTGGGGTCGCGCTGGACGCGGCGGGCAACCTGTGGGTCGGCGATGAATTCAACAACCGCGTGACCATGTTCCCAGCGCCGCTCTCAAACGGGGCATCGGCAACGCGCGTCATCGGTCAACCGGATTTCACCAGCAACACCGCCAATAACGGCGGCCTGGGCGCCGCGACGATCAATTTTTCCGGCGCGTCGGCGGCGGTCGCCCTGAACACGATCACCGGCCGGCTATATGTCTCCGATGCGCTCAACCACCGAGTGCTTGAGTACGGTGAGCCTCTGAACAATTCCGTCGCTGCGCGCGTATTCGGCCAACCGAATTTCACAACCGCCACGGCCAACACCGGCGGGCGGGGCGCAGCAACCCTCAACGACCCCGCCGGGGTCGCGACCGACGCGGACGGCAACCTGTACGTCAGTGATCGACTGAATCACCGGGTGCTGCGATTTGACGCGCCGCGCACGGATTTGAGCGTTTCTGCTTCAGCCGCACCTGATCCGGTGACGCTTGGCGGCAATGTGACGTACAGCATCACGGTTGCGAACGCCGGTCCCTCGACGGCGACCAGCGTCGAGCTCACCGACACGCTGCCAACGGGAGCCGTACTGGTATCCGTGTCGGCGTCGCAGGGATCGTGCAGTGGAACGGGAACGGTTGCGTGTGCCCTGGGCACGATCGCGAGCGGATCCAGCGCGACGGTGACCATCGTCATAGCGCCGTCACAGGTAGGAACGGCGGTTCTGACGGCATCCGTGCAGGGCGCCGAGCGCGATCCGAACACGGGGAACAACTCCACTACGATCTCGACGACTGTCCAGGCGGCTGCGACCGGCGGAGGCGGCGGCAACGGATCCGGAAACGGGGGAAATGGCGGCGGAAACGGAAACAGCGGAGCGGGCGCCGTAGTCGATAGCGATGGCGACGGCGTGCCCGACGCGGAGGACAACTGTCCGAACGTGCCGAACCCCGATCAGGCCGATGCGGATGCGGACGGGACTGGTGACGCGTGCGAGGGAGACCCGATGGCGGCGCCGGAGTGTGGGATGTGCGGCGCCGGCGCAGCGCCCGCGGGCCTGGCGCTGGCACCACTGCTGCTGATCTCGCGTCGGAAGTACCGCAGCCGGTAACCGGAACGCGGCGTCTATCGTTCAGCGCGCTTGGTGCAAAGCGATCCCGCAGCCGCGCGCCATTCGGATTGCATAGCTATCCCCGTCATCGGCTGCGGGCAGGTATGATCCGGCGCATGGACGCCTACAGCCACGATCCGCAGGATGGCAGACGCCGTCTCCCGACTCGATGGGGCCGAATGAGCCTCCGCGCGTGTGCAGCCGGTTTGATCAGCGGCGCCGTGCTGCTCGCGCTGAGCGGGTGCGGGGCGACGCCGAATACGGACTTGAACCGCGAGCTGGTGAGACTGCGGGAGCGGTCGGCGCAGCAGGAGCGCGAGTTGGCGGCCCGATCGTCGACGATCGAAGAGTTGAACCGGCGGCTCTCGGTTGCTGGTGGGGTCGATGCAAAACAGCTTCAGTATTTCTATTATCCCGAGACGATCCAGGTCGCGCCGCTTTCCGGCGGGTATGACGAAGACGGCAAGCCGGGGGATGACGGCGTGGTGGTGTATCTGCGGCCGTTGGATCGCGACGGGGATGTAGTGAAGGTGGCGGGGACGATTCGCGTGCAATTGTTCGACCTGTCGCTACCGCCGGATCAAACCTACCTGGGCGAGCTGAGCGTCCCATTGGAAAAGTGCCGCGAGCACTGGTATGGCAAGCTGATGACGCAGCACTACACCGTCCGCGTTCCGTGGCAGCGGCCGCCGAGCGGTGAGGAGGTGACGGTGCGGGCGACATTCGCGAACCTGTTCCCGCAGCGGGTGGTGACGACGCAAGCGGTCGTGAAGGTGCGTCCACCCGCGCGTTGACAATTGGGCGAAGGGGCTGAACAATGCCTTGCGCCCGGAACAGCGGGCGATTAGCTCAGTTGGCTAGAGCGCCTGCTCGACACGCAGGAGGTCGCAGGTTCGAATCCTGCATCGCCCACTTCCCACACACGTTATCGGATATGTTTCATTAGCGCGACGCACGCGGACTGCTCGTGCCCGCGGGCGCGGGCTGCCGCGGTACCCGTGTGTCCGCTGCACCAGCGGGGCGCTTCGCGGGGACCGCCGCGATCGTCTGTCACAAGACCGCGGATTGACCCGCTGCGCAAGCGCCCGTACGATCATGGGTTCTGCGCGATGACGCGATCCCCGTGGCAGCGCGATCCCAGCGATGACGCGGTCCGATGGTTGCGGCGCGGCGCAGGCGGAAGTCGCCGACGATGGATGGGTTGCTGCTCGGCCGTGCGATTCTGGCGGCCTATGTCGCCGTATTGTCGCTGTTGTGCGTGTACGGCCTGCACCGCTGCTTCCTGGTGGCGCTCTACTATCGCCATCGGCGCAAGCCGGTGCTGCCGGCCGGGCAGTTCGTAGACCTGCCCGCAATCACCGTCCAATTGCCAATGTACAACGAGGCCAGCGTTGCGGCGCGCGTGATCGAGGCTGCCGGGCGGATCGAATACCCACGCGACCGGTTCGAGATCCAGGTGCTGGACGACTCGACGGACAACACATCCGAAATCGCGGCCGAGTCGGCGCGGCGGCTGCGCGCGGCGGGTATCACGGCGCATCACGTTCGGCGCAGCAGTCGCGTGGGCTACAAGGCCGGGGCGCTGCAACACGGATTGACGAGCGCGCGCGGCGAACTGGTCGCCATTTTTGACGCGGATTTTGTACCGCCGCCGCGGATCCTGCTGGACAGCGTCGCGCATTTCACGGACGCGCGCGTCGGCGCAGTGCAGTGTCGCTGGGACCATCTCAACCGGGATGATTCGGTCCTGACGCGAGCGCAGTCGATCCTGCTCGATGGGCATTTCATCGTCGAGCACGTCGCGAGAAATCGCTCGGGCCGCTTCATGAGCTTTAACGGTACGGCCGGTATCTGGCGGCGGGCGGCGATCGACGACGCCGGTGGATGGCAGCATGACACGCTGACCGAAGACCTGGACCTGTCCTACCGGGCGCAGCTTCGCGGCTGGCGCTTCGTGTTCCTGCCGAACGTGACCAGCCCGGCCGAACTTCCGCCGGAAATGAACGCCTTCAAGGCGCAGCAGCACCGCTGGACGAAGGGCGGCGCGCAAACGTGCGTGAAGCTGCTGGCAACAGTGCTGCGCAGCCGGCTGCCGCTGCGCGTAAAAGTGGAGGCGTTTTTTCACCTGACCGGCAACCTTGTGTACGTGCTGATGGTGCTGCTGGCGCTGCTGCTGGGTCCGGCCATTCTGGCGCGCGCATCGATGGACGCGCCGATGCCGGCGTGGCAGATGGCGGTGGAGTGGGTGCTGTTCCTGGTGGGAACCGGCTCGGCCCTGATGTTCTATGTCGTGAGCCAGCGGGAGATCGGGCGCGGAATGCTCGGGACGCTCGCGGCGATTCCGTCGCTGATGGCGCTGGGCGTGGGCATTGCGTTCAACAACGCACTCGCGGCGCTGGATGGGCTGATACGGCCGGCTGGCGAATTCGTGCGGACGCCGAAGTTTGGACGTACGGCTGGCAAGGGGGAGGCGAGCGGCACCGGAGGGGTTGGCGGGGAACCGGCGGCAGCACGGGACAAGCCGACGCGCGCGACTCCCCGGCCGCGGCCGAATCCACCCAGTGCCGGACAGGTCCGCGGGCGCTGGCAGGCGTGGGCGGAGCTGGGAATGGCTGCGTACCTGACCGTTTTCGTGGTATGCGCCCTGTTGACCGACGGGTGGGCGGCGCGCGTGTCGGCGGTGCTGCCGTTCCTGGCGATTTTCGTTGGCGGCTACGTGTACGTGGCGGTGCAGACGCTCGCGCCGCGTGCGTTGGGCGGGATTCCGGCTGCATAAAGCGCTTCGCTGCGGATCACCGGCCCGCGCATTTCATGCACGCACGGCTACAATGGCCGACGTCACGAGCGCTCGACTCCCATCGCGCTACGTGCTGCCCCGCCTTCGACGTGAGCGCCGCTCCTGTGCCCGGCGCGTCGCGGCGCGGCGTGCGATAGCAGTGGTGCGCTGTTCCCGATCGGCTCGCACGGACGCCTCATGTCGTATAAGAACTTTGATCCGCAGGAAAGCCGTCATTGGTCGCAGTCGATCCGCGCGATGATGGACGAGATGCTGCAACGCAGCTTTGTTGGGTATCGCGGCGCGCACACCTGGGCGCCGGGGATCAACCTCTACGAAGGGGCCGCCGGGCTGCTGGTGTGCGTGGACCTGGCCGGGATGTCGCCGACCGATATCGACGTGTCCTGCGCCGGGCCGACGCGCCTGACCATCAGCGGCGCGCGCCCGCATCCGCGCCTGCCGGAGGGACAACCCGTTCACAATCTGCACATTCTGGAGATCGACGAGGGGCCGTTCTCGCGCACGATCGAGCTGCCGATCGCGGTCGATCCGGAGCGCGTGGCGGCACGCTACGCCGACGGGTATCTCTGGGTGATCCTGCCCCGAATGGGAGCCGCTCATGGCGGACGCTGAATCGCCGGTGCTCAAGAAAACCGGGCAGCGGCCCGCCGCAGAGGCCGCCGTCGGCGACAAGGCGGCTGCGCCGGGCAAGGGTGGAGTGCCTGCGAACATCAGCCCGGCCACGCGCGCGCCGGATGAGGAAGCGCCAGACAGCGCGACCCGAGCCGCTGCGCCCGAGCGGCGGAGCGTGAGCGAACCCGGCGCGAACGGATCCGGCAGGCTGCCCGAGGTGCTGCCGGCGCTGCCGGTGCGCGAGGTGGTGGTCTTTCCCGGGACGGTGGTGCCGCTCACCGTCGGGCGGGAAAAAAGCAAGCGCCTGATCGACGACGTGATGCGCGGCGATCGGCTGATGGTGGTGCTGACGCAGCGCCGCTCCGACACGGAGGATCCGACGCTGGACGACGTGTATCGGGTCGGCTGCGCGGCGTCGATCGTGAAGCTGCTACGCAACCCCGACGGCACACATAACCTGCTGGTGCACGGCATTGTGCGGGTGGGCGTGTCGGATTTCGTCAGCTCAGACCCTTACTGGCGCGCGTCGATTCACCCATCCGAGGACTCGGACGAGACGAACATCGAGATTTCGGCGCTGGTTCACAACGCCCGGCAGATCGCGGCCCGGATCATCGAACTCAGCCCCAACATCCCCGAGGAAGCCGCGACGATCCTTCACAACATCGAGGCGCCCGGGGCGCTAGCGGATTTTCTGTCGGCGAACCTCTCGATGGGGATGGTCGCAAAGCAGGAACTGCTCGAGACCTTCGACGTGGCCGACCGACTGCGAAAGATCATCGCGATTCTGCAGAACCAGATCGAGGTGCTGGAGCTGGCGGCCAAGATACAGGGGGACGTGGCCGCGGAAGTGGACAAGACGCAGCGGCGCTATTTCCTGCAGGAGCAGATGAAGGCGATTCGCAAGGAACTGGGGGAGCAGGACGGCGCTTCGGCCGATCGCGATGCGCTGCGAAAGCGGATCGAGGCGGCGGGCATGCCGGAGGCGGTCGCGCGCGAGGCGAATCGCGAGCTTGAGCGGCTGGAGCGCATTCCCTCGGCATCGCCGGAGAGCGGCGTCATCCGCGATTATCTCGAGTGGCTGTGCGAAATGCCCTGGCAGGCCGAGTCGGCCGACAGCCTCGACCTCGACCACGCACAGCAGGTGCTGGACGCCGACCACTTCGGACTGGCGAAGATCAAGCGGCGCATCATCGAATACCTGGCCGTGCGCAAGCTCAAGCCGGAGGGCCGCGGACCGATCCTCTGCTTCGTCGGCCCGCCGGGTGTGGGCAAGACCTCGCTGGGGCACAGCATCGCGCGGGCGCTCGGTCGGAAGTTTGCGCGGATCGCGCTGGGCGGGGTGCGCGACGAGGCGGACATCCGCGGGCACCGCCGCACGTACATCGGTGCGATTCCCGGCCGGATTGTGCACGAGCTGAAGCGCTGCGGCACGCGCAACCCGGTCATCATGCTGGACGAACTGGACAAGCTGGGGGCGGATTTTCGCGGCGATCCGGCCTCGGCACTGCTCGAAGTGCTCGATCCCGAGCAGAACCACAGCTTCACCGATCACTACCTCGCGGTGCCTTTTGATCTTTCAAAGGTGCTGTTCATTGCGACCGCCAACCTGCTGGATCCCGTGCCTGCCGCCCTGCTTGATCGCATGGAGGTCATTGCACTGCCGGGATATACGCTGGCAGAGAAGCTCGAAATTGCCAAGCGCTACCTGGTTCCCAAGCAACTTGACGCGAACGGCCTGGCCGGGCGTGACATCCGCTTTGAGGATGACGCACTGCGCCTATTGATCGAGGGTTACACGCGCGAAGCGGGGGTGCGCAACCTGGAGCGGAATCTCGGCAGCGTCTGCCGCTACCGCGCCGCGCGCGTGGCGCGCGGGGAGGATGGGCCGCCCCTCATCGGTCCGCGCGACCTGGAGGCGCCGCTCGGACCTCGGCGCTTCGAGACCGAGTTGGCGCAGGTCGAGGGCGTGGTCGGGGTGGCCACGGGGCTGGCTTACACGCCGGTCGGCGGTGAGATCATCTTCGTAGAGGCCACGGCGATGCGCGGCCGCGGCAACTTCCAATTGACCGGCCAGATCGGGGACGTCATGCGCGAATCGGCCATGGCGGCCATGTCGCTGCTCCGGTCACGATCGGTGGATTGGGGCGTCGACCTCAGCGAACTGGCGAACCTCGATGTGCACGTTCACGTTCCAGCCGGCGGCATTCCGAAGGATGGCCCTTCAGCCGGCGTCGCGATGGTGACGGCACTTGCTTCGCTCTTTTCCCGGCAACCGGCGGATGCGTCCGTGGCACTCACCGGAGAGATCACACTCCGCGGGCTGGTGCTGCCGATCGGTGGCCTGAAGGAAAAACTGCTGGCCGCTCACCGCGCCGGTATTCGGACGGTCGTGATTCCGGCGCGGAACGCCCCCGACCTGGACGATGTTCCGACAGAAGTGCGGTCAGGCCTGAAGATTGTGACCGCCTCAACCGTGGACGACGTCTTGGCGCAAGCGATTCCGAGCCTCTTTCGTCCGCAGGCGAAGCGGTCCGGAAAATCGGCTGCGAAGCGCGCGCAAAGTGGGAAGACGGGAGTCCGTCAGGCCCGCTCTGGACGATCACACACCTCCCGTAAGCGGCGGAAATAAATGGGCTTGCGGTGTTCAAGGTGCCATAACCCCTTGATTTCGGCTTGAAGCGCGGGTTCGATTCCTTTATGATCCGCGCTGGACTTATTCGGAGCGAGTCAGTCCGCTATTCTCGAATCGTCGGTTTGGGCAACCGTGAGGGAAAGAAGGGGACCCCGCCGGCGCGATGCGCGTCGGCTGGCATGGGGAACGCGATGAAGACCATCACCAAGAAAGACTTGGTCGATCGTATCGCGGAAGACAGCGGCAGCAAGCGCGTTCTCGTCAAGCGCGTGGTGCAGCGGTTTCTCGATGAGATCATTACGGAATTGGCCGCCGGGAATCGGCTGGAGTTTCGCGATTTTGGTGTATTTGAGCTGCGCGAACGGGCCGCCCGCCGCGCACAAAACCCCAAGACTCTCGAACCCGTCTATGTCCCCGGCAAGCGCACCGTAAAGTTCAAGATCGGCCGATTGATGAAGGAGCGGCTGGTTCCGGACGTCAACGGAATCGGCTCGTCCACGTCCAGCCCGTCATCCAACAACGGCGACGTTCACTAACAGCCGCAGGGCGGGACCGCCCGCACTCTCAAGCCGCAGGGTCGCTTCGCGCCGACCCGCGGCGCGAAGAGTGAGGGTGGGCTTGCGGCTGTCGGCCCACCTCGCACACCATTGGCTCTGACATTACGCTCGTCGCCGCCGGCGCACCGAGTAAAATTTCATCCCGACCAGCGACAGCAGTAGTGGCAGCGCCGCCAGGGCGCCCCCCTGCCCACATGCACCGCACGCGGCGAGGACGGGATTCGCGCTGGGATCGATGATGTCGAACGATTGCGACGTTGTGCCGGTCAAACCGGACGAGGTCGCTTGGAGCGTGGCGGAGCTGCACGGCGTGTCCGCTGACAGGATGGCGAACGTAGCCAGCCCACCGACGGCTTGCGCACTCGTCAGGGAGAGCACACCGCCACAGGAGGAGAGCAAAGCCAGTTGAACCGTGGCGGTGCTGGCGGTGCGCTTGCCGGCCGCATCCACGATCTCCAACGAAACGGGTGGATTCAGCGGTTCGCCGGCCAGTGCGTCCGTAGGTTGCTGTACGAAGCGGAGGGCAGTGGGCGGAAGACCGGTGACGGTGAATGGTTCGGAACTGGCGCCAGTCAGCCCACCCGCGGCGGCGGCGAGCGTCACGGCCGGACACGGCGTGTCGATGCCAATCGCGGAGAATACCGCCAGGCCGTTGACGGACGATGCCAGGCCGCCGCTCAGCGTGCCGGCACACGGCGACTGAAGGGCGAGATTGATTTCGGCCGCAGCAGGCGCTCGGTTGCCGAAGGCGTCAGTCACCTCCACTGTCACCGGCGGGATAATGGTCGCGTTCTCCGCAGCATCCGTCGGCTGCTGAACAAATCGCAGGTTGGATGGCGCGCCCGCTGTAATGGCGAACGTGGCGGAATCGATCGGCGCACCGACGCCGGACGCGCGCAAGCGATACTCCGCGATGGCGGAGTTGATCCGCAGGTTGTCGATCTCGAACCACTCGGCCACACCGTTGGAGGTGCTTTTCGTGAGGCTGGAGTCCGCCAGCAAAGGCCAGCCGCCGGGATTCACGGCCGAGTCCAGTGTGATCTCAACGGATGGAGAGGTCACCACATTCTGCGCCTGATCCAGCACGGTCACGCGAACGAGCAGCGCCCCGCCAGCAACGGTGCTGACGGGCTCCAGAGAAAAGTCCAGCCCGTTCGGCGGGCCGGCGGTGATGTCAAAGGCGGTGCTGACAACCGCATCGCTCGAGAGGAATGGCGCGCCGCTGTGCGTGGCCCGCAGCGTGTAGCCCGCGGCGGCCGGCGCGATGCGCATGTCGTCAGACGCCTCCCACGTCGCGATCCCTGCCTGGGTGGACTGCTGCGTGATTCCCTGAAGCACGGCCGCGCCGGGATTACTCTGCAGGGCCAGCGTGATGGCACGGTTGTCGTTGGTGACCGTGTTGCCGCCAAAATCCACGATGCGCACAGCTGGGAGCAGCGGCGCTCCGGACTGGGTCGCTCCCGGCTGCGTCGCGAACTCGATGCGATCGGCGGCGCCACGGTTGATATTCGCCGCGACGATTCCCTGGTTCGTGAAGGAGCCGCCGGCACCTGTGGTTGTGATGCTCATCAGCGTCTGCGCCGGTCCAGCGGCGCCGGCGGCGGAGCTGATTTTCAGGCGGACGCCGGTTATTCGAATGATGTCCTGCTCCACCGTGGACGTGCCGCTCGTCAGGTTGAACGTCAGCGCTTCATCCGGCGTGCCGGCAGGAGTCAAGGCTGCGGCCGCGCCGATTGCTCCGCCGTTGAAGCCGATGGTTGCGCTGGTCGCAGTGACCGGGGAAGCCGGGTCCAACTGATATCCCGGTCGCACAGCCAGTCGGATCGCACGCCCGTCACCCGAGCTGAATTCGGGCAGCGTTACTTCCGCGACGGTGATCGTGTTCACGACCACCGCGACGTTTCCGGCGCCGGGCCCGACCGATCGATTCGTGTCGACGTTTATCGTGACGTTCGGCGAGTTGACCGAATCGGCGATCGCGATCATCGGCAGCCACGCGAGCGCAGCGGCGGCGAGGCCGAGGCGAGCCGTGGGCCTAATCCGGGCAGTCTGGTTGCGGGAACAATCTTCAAACCACATTTCATAGGCTCCGGGAATTTGAGGCCGTAGGCAATTCACCGCATTGTGAACGCGTTAGGCAACCGTGCATAGGTGCCGCACGCGGCAATGGTGAGGAATTGCGCGGGGACGATCACGCCTGGACGAGCAGCCACAGCACGGTCGCGGTCGTCAGCGGCACCGTGAGGTTGTCATCAAGCGGGATGCCCTGAACCCGGAATTTCGCGGCCTCCACGATCGTGGCTGCGGCGGCCGCCGCGAGCGCAGCGACCGGAGACGAGGGCAGAACCAGCATGCAGATGGCCGCAGCGGACACAAAGAATGCTCCGCTGCCGACCTGGGTCCCGCCCAGAAAACGGGCCTGGCCGAAACGCCCGCCGATCAAGGATGCGAGTGAGTCCGACACGGAAAGCACAAGCATGGCGGACACGGCGATGAGTCGTGGATAGAGCGCGACCGTGATCAATCCGGCCAGTAGTACGTAAGTCGCCCCGCTCAGCCCAGATCGCTCGAAGGGCCGCAACATAGCGCCGAACCAGGCGGTAACGAACCGGTCCACCGGGCCGGGGCGGCGGCGAGCGATTTCGATGACCGCCGCAACCGCAAGCAACCCGGAAATTACGCACAGAACGAGCCACTTCTCCGCGACTGTCCAGTACGCCAGCGGGATAAGGCCTGAGGCGAGGTGGATGGCCTTCCGCGCGATTTCGTCTCGAAAGGCCATGAATTCGCATCCCGTGATATTGGGACGTAAGTGTCGGACTGGATAGATGATAGCGGAGCATGCGGGTCGGCGGCATGGAGCAACCGGACAAAAATTCGTGCAATTCGTTCGACAATTCGGTTGAAGGCGGAATAATCAACCTAGTCGAGGCGTCAGAGGCATAGCGGCCGTGGTGGTCGCCGGACGAATCTGAGCAACACAGCGCTTGCGAATGTTGTTTTCAGAATCATTTGAAACATCTGTCTGCCCAAGAGGATCGTTGCGAGCGCGCGTTGCGCTCGATATAACCCCCCGCTTTGGATTCGACCGGGAAAGACGCAGCCGTTTCGGCACAGACGGCGCAATGTTGCGCCACCGCGTTCCCGGCGGATTCGATAAGGAGTTCGTGCATGTTCAGTCGCGTTTCGTGGAAGTGGTTCGGTGTGGCTCTGCCGGTGGCCCTGGTCGCGCTGGCGGGCTTCTCGACGATGACCGCGGCGCAGGACAAGAAGGAGTCGGGCGCGAAGGACATCGTCGACACGGCGGTCGGCGCTGACAACTTCAAGACCCTGTGCAGCCTGCTCGAGAAGGGCGACCTGGTCGGCGCCCTCAAGGGCAAGGGACCGTTCACGGTCTTCGCCCCGACCGATGATGCATTCAAGAAGCTGGACAAGGCGACGCTCGAGTCGCTGGCCAAGCCGGAGAACAAGTCGAAACTGCAGGACATCCTGAAGTATCACGTCGTGAGCGGCAAGGTTACCGCTGCGGACGTTCTCAAGATGGACGGCAAGACAGCCAAGACGCTGCAGGGCGGCGAGATCCGCATCACCGTCAAGGACGGCAAGGTGATGGTCGACGGCGCCAACGTCACCAAGACCGACATCGTCTGCTCGAACGGCGTGATCCACGTCATTGACGCGGTCATCACCCCGGCGGCGGACAAGCCGGCTGCCAAGCCGGCCGAGAAGGGCGCTGGTCACTAAACCGCGCTCTATCTGAATGACTCGATTGCCCCGTGCGATGGGCAGGTGATCCCTGCCGTTGCACGGGGCTTTTTGTTGCGCCGGGCCGAAAATGGCACGAGCCGACACGCGGGGATACGCCCGCGCCGATATCTGAGTCTGGGAAGAGGGAAACGCACCGTGCAGGATTCGAACCTGCAACCTTCGGCTCCGTAGGCCGACGCTCTATCCAATTGAGCTAACAGTGCAGCGAGGCGGACCGATACCCGCAGCCTCGAAAGGGTATTCGACGGGCGGGGAATGTCAAGCTCAAGCCCGAACACGGCCTGCAATTGCCCGGGACAGGATTTGAACCTGCACGGGGTTGCCCCCGCCAGCCCCTCAAGCTGGTGCGTCTGCCAATTTCGCCACCCGGGCGAGTGACGGCGTTCAACCTAGACGCTACGCAAAGCAGCGCGCCGCGTCAAGGAGAGGCGCGCGCTGACCTTGATCGCGCTCGGCGGCCGAGCGCCCGTGCGAGGCGCGGTCCCGGGCGAACCGACCTCCGAACCTATCGTTCGCGCTGCACCACGTAGGTCGCCAATTCTCGCAGCGCGGCGGCGCGCTGCCCAAGCGGCTCCAGCAACCGGGCCGCAGCAAGCGCTTCCTCGGTCGCCCGGGCGCGGCTGGCATCGACGCCGTACACCGCTGGATAGGTCTGCTTCAAGCGGTCGGAGTCCTTGCCGGCGCGCTTGCCGAGCACCTCGGTCGTCGCGACTGCATCGAGCACGTCATCCATGATCTGAAAAGCGAGGCCAAGCCGGCGACCGTAGGTGGACAACAACTCCACGTCCAGCTCAGACGCGGCTGCGCACAACGCCCCGATCCGCGCCGAAGCGGAAATCAGGGCGGCGGTTTTTCGCAGGTGGATGAATGAGACGCGCTCGGCAGCGGGTGCGCACTGCTCCCCCGCCACGTCGGCCGCCTGTCCCTCGATCATCGCGAGCGTGCCCTCCGCAAGCGCCGCCAGGATCGCCGCACTGCGGGCAGGGTCCGGGCCGGCAGACGCGGCGATGCGCAGCGCGTCCGCCGACAGCCAGTCCCCCGCGAGAATCGCGACTGCGTCCCCGAAGACCTTGTGACAGGTGGGCATGCCGCGCCGTAGATCGTCATCATCCATGGCCGGCAAATCATCGTGAATCAGCGAAAAGGTATGAACGCACTCGACCGCGCAGGCCGCGGGCAGAGCCGCAGCCTCGGATCCGCCCAGCGCGCGGCACGCTTCGACGACCAGAAACGGCCTGAGGCGTTTACCGGGAAGATTCAGTGCGTATTCGACCGCTTCGCCGAGGCGCGAGTGAGGTCCGATTGCCTGGCGGGCGGCCGCGGCGCGGGTTCGCAACTCGGCGTCGACCCTTTCGCGAACCAGCGGATACCGGACGTCAAAGTCACGGAGCGCGCGAGCGGCAGTCGTTGCGGGGGTGGTCATCGTGCTCACGGGAACAGCTTAGCGGGGCCGGCGACTGGTGGGAATTCACGTCGATTGGCACGGAATGACGCGATTGTGGCAATTTCGCGTCTTTTTTTTGCGCTCGGCGCGTGAGCCGCCGCGCCCGGCGTCGCTCGCAAGCGTGAGCCGACGGCGCGTGCGGTCGGCCGCCATGCGATGGACGAATCGGGCGAGGCCCGGGGAGCGTGTCATGCGTAGCAATCTATGGAAGCGGGCGTCGGTTCTGGCGGCGATGGTTGCAGCGGCGACGGCCTTCAGCGGCGGGTGCATCCCGGAGGATGAAGCCCCCCCTGCTCCGCCGGCAGCCGTAACGCCAATGGCACCAGCGGCCACGAATGTCATTCCCACGGCGCCGGCAACGGGCGGCGCATTAGCGACGCCGGGCGCCGTCACCCTGGCGCCCGCGGCATCGGTCGCGGCCGCGGCCCCTGCGGCGCCCGCGGCCTCATTCGCTGCGCCGGCGGCGGCGGCCGGGGCGGCGGCGCCCGGCTCCAGCCCGGCTTCGGCGGCGCCGGCCCTATCGCAGGCGCAACTGGACCAGATTGCGGGCGCGATGATCAACGTGACTTTTACGATCGACACGTCCACGTTCTTCAGCAGCGGCAGCATCAGCGGCCGCAAGCAGATCTCGCTCTGTCCGAGCGGCGCATACGCGCTGATCGACACGACGCTGGGCAGCGTGTTGCCGGGGTCGTTCACGAGCGGTGGATCGAGCGAATCCTCGATCCGCTACTACGGCCGATGGGCGTTCTCGCAGCGCAACGGGCAGGTGATCCTTACGCTGAGCGTGGTGCGATCCGACGATGAGCGAGCCCCGCGTTCGTTCGAGTTTGCGTTGAGCTTTGACAACTCGGGCGTTTCCTTCAACGGGAGGCGCGCCCAGGCGCAGGCGTTCGACCCCGCCCTGAACCTGTGCGAGTTCATCGACATGCAGGTCGGCACGCAGGCGCCCGCGGCGCCCCAGCAGCCCGGCCAGCCCCAGCAGCCGTCCGCCCCGGCAAATGACGGCCTGGATGACCTGCGCGCAGCGCTGACTCACAAGATTCTGATCACGCAGCAGCAGATTCCGCAGGGGCCGATGGTCCACGACGTGTACATCCTGTGCGGTGAGGGGCTGTACGGCTTCAGCGAGTTTCTGGACTCGGGATTCCCGAACAATCCGGTCGCGCAGGCCAACGGCCGCTGGTCGGTGGAGCTGCGCAACGGCTCGGTGGTACTCGTGCTTCAGAATCAGCAACGGTCGAACAACCAGATCGCGGAGCGGTTCGAGCTGGTGCTCACGAACAATCAGCAGGGTGCGCTGCTGATGAGTGGCGTGCCTGTCTCGCAGGTGTTCGCAGCAGACGGCTATTGCCCGTAGCCCGGTCACACAAGCCCCAGCGGCGCGCCGGCGCTTCGTGCCTCCCGATCGCCGGGACGTGCGGACGCCGGCGCGGCTATTCCCTCGGCTCCCGCAACCCCACTGGCGGGCTGATGATCTCGGACAGGATGATCGCGGTGCGGGCGTTGCTCTGGCGGCGCAGCGCTTCAGCGATGCGCAGTCCAGCGGACGTGCGCCGGCGGCTGCGTTCGGCGGAGATCGTGGAAATCTGCGCGGCGCCTTCCATCGCCGCGGCGCGCACGGCGGTCGGAGGAGGCGGCGACGGCTCCGTCTTCAAGCGCGTGCGATGATCCGAATCTCCCTCGGTGGCCTCCATCGGGCGCGCGGAGCGGTGTGCATCGCGGCGCATCTCCGCCGTAACACGGGTATTCGCCGGCTCCGTCGGACGGGCGGTAATGGGTGCCTGACGACGAGGAGGACGGGGGATGGAGGGCTGCCCCGAAGGCTCGACCCGCGGACGCGGCGGCCTGGCCGGTGGCTCAGAGGGTGGACGGCGCAGCGGCTCTCGGCGCGGGCCGCCCGGGGGAGCAATCCCGCCATCGGCGGTGCCTGCACGCGGGCGTGCGGGCTCTGACTGCGGCGGGCGCGACGCGGACTCGCGGCGGCGCTCACGCGCCCGCTCCTCGCGCTCCTTGTCCTCGCGCTTCTTCTTCGTCTCGCCGAAGATGTGCCCAAGGGTCACGATCACGGCGAAGGCGATGCCCGCGAGGGCGCGCCAGTCCAATTCGGGCACGGCCAGCCACATTCGCGCGACTCCGAGAGGGGCGGTGCGATCGTCCTGCGCCGGCTGCGCTACGCCTTCTTCTCAGGTCCTTCGCCGGCGATACGCTCGCGCATGGTCGTGTCGGCCTGCACGTTTCGGAGACGGTAGTAATCCATCACGCCGAGGTGTCCGTTGCGGAACGCATCGGCCATGGCCCGCGGAATTTCAGCTTCTGCAAGCACGACCAGCGCGCGGTTTTCCTCGATCTTCGCGAGGTTCTCCTGCTCCTGCGCCACGGCCATGGCGCGGCGCTTCTCGGCCTCGGCCTGGAAGCGCTTCTTGTCGGCCTCGGCCTGATCGGCCTGAAGCTGCGCACCGATATTCGCACCAACGTCCACGTCCGCGATGTCGATGGAGAGAATTTCGAAAGCCGTGCCGGCGTCGAGGCCCTTGCCAAGCACCGCCTTGGAGATCTTGTCCGGGTTCTCGAGCACCTCCTTGTGCGAGGTGGCCGAACCGATCGCAGACACGATGCCTTCGCCGACGCGGGCGATGACGGTTTCCTCCGTCGCACCACCGACGAGCCGGGCGATGGCGGTGCGAACCGTGACGCGGGCCTTCACCTTGAGCTGGATGCCGTCCTTGGCAACGGCATCGATGGTGGTACGCCCCGAGACCGGATTGGGGCAGTCGATGACTTTCGGGTTTACGCTGGTGTTTACCGCGTCCACGATGTCGCGACCGGCCAGGTCGATGGCGCAGGCGGTGCGGTAGTCGAGCGGAATTAATGCCCGATGCGCTGCGATCAGCGCCCGAACCACGTTCGGCACGCGCCCGCGCGCCAGGTAGTGATTCTCGAGGTCGTCGGTCGTAATGTCGCCCAATCCGGCTTTGTAAGCCTGAATCTTGGCGTCCACGATGGCGCGGGCGTTGACGCCGCGGAACCACATGCCGATCAGCTCGCCGATCGAGATGCGGGCGTTGGCGAACAGGCTCATCACATAGAGCTGCCCGAAGTTCAAGAAGAACCACAGCAGAAAAATGATGAACAGGCCGCTGGCGATGACGATCGCCCACGTCAGCACATCCCATACGCCGATCGCGAGTGTCAACACGTTCACGTCCTTTCTTCACAGCCGGGGGCCTCGCCCGCCGCTTTAGACCAGTTCCTCGACCGGACGAACGTACACGATCGATCCCTCGACCGCGACCACCTGAACGCGCGCGCCGGAATCCACGAAGCTGCCCTGCCCCTGCACCTCGACGATGCGCTGACCGAAGCGCGCCTGCCCGCCGGGCCGCAGCGGCGTGACCAGCACGCCGATGTCGCCAACGTGCGCGCCACGATCACTCGAGAGGGCGGCCGGCGTCATGCTCGCCGAGGGCGTGGCCAGCACCAGGCGGCGGGCGCCCGGCAGGTGCGGCGCGAAGCGCATCAGGAAGAGGATGCCGATGCCGGCCGCCACCGTGCTGCTGGACATGACCAGTACGCCCGTCTGAAGCGCATTCCATAGCAGGTTTGGATCGGGCAAGGAGAAGGGCGGATCGCCCGGCGTGCGCGGGATGAACGTGCCGATCAGCGACGCCCCGACCAGCACCAGCCCGGTCACGCCGGCGATGCCGAAACCGGGCAGCACGAACACCTCGATCAGCAGCAGCAGCAGCCCGATGACCAGCGCGACCAGGGTCCAGGCGTCCGCCAGCCCGGCCGCGTACGGGGCACCGACAAAAACCGCCAGGGCAACGAACGCCACGATTCCCGGGACCAGCAGGCCGGGGTTGTTGAACTCGATGTACCCGCCGGCCAGCGCAATCGCCATCAGCACGCCGCGCACAAAGGGGCTGTTCAGCCAGATGACAAAGGTCTCCCAGCCGCTGACGTCGAGACGCTTGGGCTCCCACGCCAGGTTGAGCGCCTCGGTCAGTTCGCTCTCGTTCGACGCCAGGCCGGAGGCCAGACCGAAGGCCACCGCCTCACTCTGCGACAGCGTCAGCAGCGTGGTGGGGCCGTCGATCGGCTGTTGCAATTCGCGGCGAGCGCCGCTGATGGGATCGACAAAGTGCGTCACGAGCGACCAGGCGCGATCCGCCTCGGCCACGTCGTCGATCAGCTTCTTCTTCTCATCGTCGTTGACGAAGCGCCGCTCGACGCCCTTTTCTACCCACCAGACGGATTCGCCGAGCGTGACCATCGCGCGACAGAGCAACGGGTCGTAGCCGTTGGCGGAAGCGGAATCGCGATACTCTTGCAGGACGGGGCTTTCGGCCTTGGCGCGCTCGGTTGGTCCCAGTTCGACCGGTCCGGTCGGCAGCGCAATGATCGGCGCGGAATCGCCGATGGAGGACGCGCGCGACATGTAGATTTTCTGGCACGCGACGGAGATCATCGCACCGGCGCTGAGCGCCTCCGGGCGGACCCAGGCCACTGTCAGCGTGTCCTTCGGCAGGTTCTTGATCATGCGGCAGATGTTCACCGCGGGGACGACGCCACCACCGGGGGTGTTCATCTCGAAGATGATGACATTGATGCCGTCGCGGCGGGCGTCCTCCAATCGGCGCTCAACGGTATGCGCCAGGATGGTGTCGATCACCCCGTGAATCGGAATGATCGCGGCGCGGCGCGCCGGCGCAGAACTGGCCGCCAGCGGGGTTACCGCCAGCACCGCGATGCACAACAGACAAAAAGTCTCCGCAGCGGCGCGCCAGGGAGAACGCCGGACGGCGCGGGCGGAGAACATTCGCCGGAGGTCATTCTGAGTCATGGCATCTCCTGCACCGGTATTCTGGCGCCAGCCGCGGCAATTGGCCCGTTACAAAGTCACCGCAGGAGTATATCCGACACCGCCGCATCCCCTGCGATCAACTGCTGCGCCACCGCGTTGAAATCGATCGATTCCGGGGCAGGACCGCGCTGCGGGAGGGACTCGCGCAGCGAAGCCCGCACCGGCACGTTGCCCGAGTCGCTCTCGGCCAAGGCGCGCTCCACTTCGGCAGATACCAGATAATCGACGAGCCGCCGGGCAGGATCAGGGTGCGGCGCCCCTGTGATCAGTCCCACCGTACAGGGAATCCACATCGGCGGACGATCCTGCGCCAACCGCGGGTAAATGAGGTCAATCGGCTGGCCGCGACGTTGCGCGACCCAGACGTCGTCCATGTCGGTCATGCACCAGTCCGCAGCGCCGGCGGCGACCAGCGACACAGCGTGCGAGTTGCCATCGGCCAGGGTGACGCCGCCCGATCGCAACTCGCGCAGAAAGCCGGTAGCCGCCTCAGGCCCCCACTCGGCAAAGAGCGCCGCAATGTGGCCGCGGGTGGTGCCGAAGCCGGGGTTGGCCATGGCGAGGCGCCGAGCGTAGCGCGGCTCGGCCAGCTCGCGCCACGTGGTAGGCAGATCGTCGGGCCGAACGCGCTCCCGGTGAAACGCCAGGACACGGGCGCGGGCGGCGATGCCGGTCCAGCGATTTTCGGAATCGCGCCATTCGGCCGGGATGTCGGCCGCGGCGGGGCTGTCGTACGGGATGAGCAGGCCGGCGCGGGCCAATTCGACGCTTCCAAAGACCTCGCCGGACCACCACACGTCACAGCGCGGGGCAGCGCGTTCGCGCTCGATTCGGCGGAGGAAGCCGGTGTTCTTTCCCGCCTCGGTGTCATAGACAGCGGCGACCCGCAGACCGCTTTTTCGCTCGAAATCGTCGAGAATTTTCTGAGCGAATTCCTGGTCAACGCTGGTGTAGATGACGACGTCGGGTGGGCGCTCACATGCACAAATCCACACGGAAAACAGGGCCAACGCCGCGTGGGCGGCGCGGAAGCGGGGGAAATGGCCGAAGCTCGACCGGAGCCGACGGCGCGTCGCGTTATTCATCCAGGCGGGAGTCCTTTCCGATAGGAAATCTTGAAATCGTCTAAAGCGATTTCGCGACGACAGGCAAGCAATGGAGACTAATTCTATGCGTAGCTCGACGTACAGCACAAAGACGGGCCGTCGTTCGACCGGCCGTCGCACCAGCGCCTCGGGCGGCTGGAGCAACAACCGCTGGAACAGCAGCAACAGCCGCTGGAACAGCAACAGCGCCGGCGGCTCGTGGACCCCGACCGCGTCCTATAGCCCGGCCCAGTACAGCAACATCCGTGAGGAGCTGCAGCAGCGCGCGTCGTCGTACCGCACGCTCTACAGCGAGTGCAGCGGCCCGGGGAAGGTAACCGGCTTTTCGCCGACGACGGCCAAGAGCTGGGTTCGTTTCGTCAACAACGGCTGCTATGTGTATCGCTGGAACAACGCCGAGTTCTGCCGCACGTTCGGCAACAAGTTCGGCGCCTTCAGCAACACGATCGCCTTCCGCACGCTGCGTCAGCGCTTCGGCGCGGGCATCAAGGCCGTGACGCGCGGCAAGGGCAACTGCTGGCTGATCGCCGCGACCAACTCGGTGACGGCCCGCCCGTTCTCGAATTACACCTGGAAGTAACGCGCGGATTCTGCGCTGCGGCGCCCTCGTGCGCCGCCGGCACGAACTGATCTTTCGAAACGCAGAGCTTGCAAGCGTCGTCGCGCGAGGGTCGGTCACGAAAGTGGCCGACCCTCGCCGGCCATTTGGCGCCGTTCGACACACTCGCACACGGGGGCGAGAGGAAGGCTACGGCCGACACGGAGGTCGGCCGCGATGGGGGATGCACCGGAGTTGCCGGTGCCGGCGGTTCGCGCGTGGAAGTTGCCGCTAGCGGCGCGCTACTGCCGCGGGTGAAGCGGCCGGACGCAGCGACAGCATCCGATCCAGCGCCACGCGCGACCAGCGGCGGGTCTCAGCGTCCACTTGAATGCGGTTCACCGTACGTCCTTCGCAGAGCGACTCCAGCGTCCAATAGAGATGCTTCAGGTCGATGCGGTACATGGTCGTGCACAGGCACTGGATCGTCGCGAGGCTTCGCACGTGACGGTCCCGGTACTGCTGCGCCAAGCGACGAACGAGATGTACCTCAGTGCCGACCGCCCAATACGAGCCGGACGGCGCGTCGCGGATCGTACGGATGATGAAATCCGTGCTGCCGACCAGGTCGGACTTTTGACAGACTTCCCACGAGCACTCCGGGTGGACCAATACGCGATACGGTTCCGGCAGCGTGCGAATGGCCGCAACCTGCGCCGGGTTGAACAGCTGGTGGACCGAGCAGTGCCCTTTCCACAAGATGAACCGCGCGGCGCGCAACTGGTCTTCTGATAGTCCACCCAGCGGCTGGCGCGGGTCATAGACGACCATGCTTTCGAGCGGAAACCCCATCGCATAAGCGGTGTTGCGGCCGAGATGCTGATCGGGCAGGAAGATCACCCGACGACCGACTCCCGCAGGCGTTTCCGGTGTAGCGCCGTCGAGCGCCCACTCCAGCACGGCCCGCGCGTTCGAGCTGGTGCAGCAGGCGCCTTCGCTTCTTCCCACGAAGGCTTTCACCGCAGCCGATGAGTTGACATATGTGATCGGCGTCAGCGACGGACCGAGGATGCGCGTGATCGCCTCCCACGCTTCCTCGACCTGGTCGATATGAGCCATGTCGGCCATCGAGCAGCCCGCGGACAGGTCCGGCAGAATCACCACCTGGCGCTCATCGGTCAGGATGTCGGCGGATTCGGCCATGAAATGCACGCCGCAAAACACGATGAAATCCGCATCGGTCTGCTCGGCGGCGAGCTGCGAGAGGCGCAACGAATCGCCGGTGAAGTCCGCGAACTCAATCACCTCATCCTGCTGGTAATGATGACCGAGGATGACCAGGCGGCGACCCAGCCGCTCTTTGAAGCCGAGGATGCCGGCGCGAAGCTCGTCCGGCGTCATCTGCGAGTATTTCGGAGCAAGGGGAAGCTGATAGAGCATCCGTTAGTTCCTGTTCGCCCCGACGCGCCCCCCCGGACCGCTCGCGCCGCTTCGCATTCTATCGGCCCGGCGAACCCGCCAGCGCCGCCACTCCAGCAACCCGACCGCAACCCCCGCCCCGGCCACGTCGGCCGCCCAGTCGGCCGGATCCGTGCCGCGGCCGACGAAGCTTTGCGTCCATTCGTCCACGGCGGCATACGTCGCCAGTACTACGAGCGTGAGCGCGGCGGCGTTCGGACGCCCGCGCCCGGTCCACCAGCGCCAGAACAGCCACGCCAATAGCGCATAGGCGAGAAAATGCACCCATTTGTCGGATTGTTGCGGCAATCCGCGCAATTCCACGCGCGGATAGTGCGTAGCGGCGAAAAGCAGCAGCCAGTAGGCCGCCAAGATGAATCCACGCGCGCGGGAGCGGTGAGGCCGGGACGGGCGGTCGGCATTGGCGGGTGGCGGGTGCGCGGGCGCAGCCGCGTCGGCCGGCGCTGCCGGATCAGCTTCGGGCATCGCCGGAGTCGACATTACGGGCTGCGGGAAGCGCAGTGGCGGCGTCGGCCGGATCGCGCTCGCTGCCCAAGTTGGCCGAACGCTGTGACGGCGGCGCGGGTCGCTGCACTACGTCGCGCGCGTTGCGGGCGGAGTGGGGCACCTCCGTACGGCCTGGGCTGCGCTGCAGGTGAATCTCGCGCGCCAGCGCGAGGTAGTCCTCTGCTCCGTGGCTGACGGGCGCGTAGTCGAAAATCGTTTTGCCGAAACTCGGCGCTTCGGCCAGCTTGATGTTGCGGCGGATCTGCGTCTCAAACACCACCGCGCCGTGCCACGGTTCGGCCGGATCGGCCGCGGCGAGAAACTCCTGCACGTCGCGGACAACTTCCTGACCCAGCTTCGTGCCGCGCTCGAACATGCACATCACCACGCCCAGGATTCGCAGGTCCGAAGCGAACGCCTGCCGCACACCGGACGTGGTCTGCAACAGGCGGCCCAGCCCCTGTAGCGCGAGGAAGTGCGGCTGAAGCGGAATGATGACCTCCCGTGCGGCCGTGAGCGCGTTAATGGTGAGCAGGCCGAGCGAGGGTGCGCAGTCGATGATGACGTAATCGAAGTGCTCGGCGTAGGGACCGAGCGTGCGGGCCAGCACGTGCTCGCGATTCTCCACGTCGCGCAGCTCGACTTCGGCGCCGACCAGGTCGATGTGTGCCGGTGCGATCGCCATGTGCTCGGAGACCATTCGAGCGGTTTCGGCGATGGCGGCGCCGCGAACGAACACGTCATAGACGGTGAGGGCGTCTTCCGGCAGTTCGAGGCCGACGTGCAGCGTGGCGTGCCCCTGCGGATCGAGGTCCAGCAGCAGCACGCGCTGCCCTTCCCGGGCAAGCGCCGCCGCGAGATTGACCGCGGTCGTGGTTTTTCCGACGCCGCCTTTCTGATTGAGCACTGCAATTGCGCGCATCGGGCGGAGTATACGCGGAACACGTCCCGGCCTCGCCCCGTGCCGACGGCGTTTGCACGACAGCGCGCAAGTCGCGGAAACCGGGTTATCTGACCCGCGCCGTAAACCGCTATAAACCCTTTGGGAATCCAGATTTTTGTTGCAGGCCAGTCGCGGCACAGCTAAGATTCGCGACGGAGACGAAAGAAGCATCGGCGGATTGCGCTGTCCGCTCACGTCAGGCGTGGAACCGTAGCATGACCCCGTCGGCCCCTCGACGGGTCCGCGCCGCGCGCAAGTCGTCGATCGCCGGGAACTCGGGCGAGCGCAACACCCACGGAGCGGGTTTTTCTTGAAGGATGGAGACTTCACGGCGGTTCGCGCCAAGCGAAGCGCTGCGCTCGCTGCACACACTTCGGCCTCGCGCGTCGCGTTCGCGCCGCGCGGGCGGGAACCGGTGCTCCCGTCGGAGGTTGTCGTGGGCACGCTGTCCAACTGCGACGTGTTCGTCGATGTCTGCACCCAGCGGGACTATCTGGCCTCGGCTGGCGCGCACCCCTGCGTCAATGCCGTCGAGGTCGGCAGAAACGTCAAGCGACTGATCGCGTTCGCGCGATGGGAAAAGGTGCCGACGCTGTCCTGCGTGGACGCCCGCCGGCCGGACGAGGTGCGCGGGCTGCCGATCGGAGAATGCGTCCTGGGCACGCTCGGGCAAGCCAAGGTGCCGTGCAGCCTGCTGCCGCGGCGCATCGTTGTCGAATCTGACAATTCACTGAGCGTGCCGCTCGATCTGCTCGAACGCTATCAGCAAGCCATTCTCGTCAAGCGCCATCGCGACCCTTTTACCAATCCCAAGCTCGATCGCCTGCTGACCGAAATGCCGGCCGGCCGGTTCGTGATTTTCGGCGTGCCGCTGGAGGTTTCGATCCGGTTGCTGGTACTCGGGCTGCTGCTGCGCGGCCGCAAGGCGGCGATCGTCACCGACGCGTGCGGGTTCTGGAGCGAGCCGGACGCGCAGATGGCGGCCCGGCAACTGGAGGCCAAGGGCTGCCAGCTTCAGAACACGGACGAATACATCCAGGCGGCCGCCGCCCGGAACGGCCGCGCTTCCTCGCTGCGCGGACGGCGACGGCGCTCGGTGGCATAGCCGCGCGGGCGCAATTCCGCGATGTGCCGTAGAATCCCGGCATGTCGCTTCCAATCGTCGCCATCATCGGCCGCCCGAACGTCGGCAAAAGCTCGATGCTGAACCTGCTGGCCGGGCAGCGCATCAGCATCGTGGACCCCCGCGCTGGCATCACCCGCGACCGCGTCAGCACGCTGATTGAGCATCGCGAGCACTTCTTTGAGCTGATGGACACCGGCGGCATCGGCATCATCGACGACGACCGGCTGGAGTCGCACGTCGAAGAGCAGATTCACTTCGCGATTGAGCGGGCCGACCTGATTCTCTTTCTCACCGACGTGCGCGACGGGATCACCCCGCTCGATCAGACCGTGGCGGAACGGCTGCGCACCACCGGCAAGCCGATCATCCTGGTGGTGAACAAGGTGGACGTGCAGACGCTGGTCCCAGAGGCGGCGGGGTTCGCACGATTGGGCCTGCAACCGATGATCGAGTTCTCCGCCAAGCACGCACGCGGTCGGATGGAGCTGCTGGACGCGATCGTGGACCGGCTGGGGAAGGCAGCCAGCCAGGCGCCGGCCGAGCCGGTGATGAAACTGGCGATCGTGGGCAAGCGAAACGCGGGCAAGAGCACGTTCGTCAATTCGCTGGCGGGCGAGCCGCGCGTGATCGTCAGCGAGACGCCCGGAACCACGCGCGACGCCGTGGACGTCCGCTTCACGCGCGACGGGGCGGAGTTCGTGGCGATTGATACGGCCGGTGTGCGCAAGAAACGCAAGATGGACGAGATCGACTTCTACTCGTATACGCGCGCGCTGCGCTCGATTCAGCGGGCGGACGTGGTGATGCTGCTGATCGACGCGACCGTGCCGATCGGCGAGGTGGACCTGAAACTGGGGCGGGCCGTGCTGGACGAGTTCAAGCCGGTCGTGATCACGCTGAACAAGTGGGATCTGGTCCACGATCGTGCGACCACGTCGGATTTTGCCGAGTACCTGGGCGGAGCGCTCCCGCATCTGCGTTACGCTCCGATCGTTTGCGTCACTGCTGCAAGCGGGAAAAACGTACAGGCGGCGGTGGACGTGGCGCAGGCGCTGCATCGACAGTCGCGGACGCGCGTGACCACCGGCAAGCTCAACGCCGCGGTGGAAGAGGTCCTGGGGGAGCGCAACCCCTCACCGAAGGCGGGTGCGAAAGCCATCAAGGTCTATTACGCCACGCAGATCTCGGTAGCGCCGCCGACGATCGTCTGTTTCTGTAACCGGCCGGAGTTGGTGCGCGAGGACTACCGCCGCTTCATGGAGTCGCGGCTGCGCGAGCTGTTGCCCTTCGCGGAAGTGCCGATCCGGCTGCTGTTCCGCGAGCGCAGCGGGCGCACAGCGGCCGCTCCGCGCGGCGGGCGCGAGTCCTGACTTCCACCACCCTGCACGGCTCACGCGCGGGGGCAGAATGGCTTCAACTGTCACGCCGGCCACCGGACCCCGTCAACGGGGCTGGTCTAATCGCACCCGCTCACAAGGCAGAACACGAAGGCGTCAATGTCGAAGTTGTTGAACGCGTTGTCCTGGTTCACATCTCCGTTGGCGATCGGGCAATCCGGGTAGTTCGCCTGCCACGTCGCCGGGTCCACCAACGCGAGCACGAATGGATCGATGTCGAAATTATTGAAAACGCCGTCGCAGTTCATATCGCCAAGCGGGAACGCCGGCGGACACGGGCTGGGCGTGCAGACGCTGCCGAGACCCTGGGCCGAGCCGCCGGCGACGGTACAGGCCGAGGCGGTGAGCAACTGGCATTCGCCGCCGGACAGGCAGCACGCCTGCGGCGGCGGCGGCGGCGGCGGCACGTACTGGATGCTCAGCGGCAGCGCCAGTGAATGGCAACTCAACGCGGTCGCGTTCACGGCCCCGGCCTGCGCTGCCCCGAACTCCGCCAGCCACGCCCGTGACGCCAGCCCCGCACCGGGGCCGAACATCTGGAGGTACAGCGGATCCGTCACGGAGAGATCGCGCGGCACGACCGGCTGCACGTACCCCGCTGCGAAGATGCGACCATCCGACGGATGCTCAACCATCGAAGCGAGCTGCGCGGCATATCCGAAGCCCACGTCACCCTGCGCGGCGGCCGTCGCGCTCAAGTCCAGCACGCTGTGCAGGGAAACGCCGGTGGCCGCATCGCCACTGCGAGTAATCTGGCAGCGGGACACGCGGACAATTTCCGAAGCGTCCTCATACACCGATTGCGCCAGGTAAAGACGATCGGCGGCGGTCTGTGCGACGAGCATCTGGGCCGGGCCGCGGAGCCGAGCGCCGCCTAAACCAGCCGACGGCAATGCCGATGCGAGGTTGATGACGCGGCGGGACGCGTTGCCGTCGCCCTCGGTGTAGATCAGCAGGTAATCGTTCTGATTGAGGTACTGCGTCGCGAGCACGAACACGTTGCCACGGTCGTCCACCTCAATCTCGCGCACACGCGTGAAATCCGGCTCGAAGACAATCTCGCCGAAACCGCTGGCGTTGACGGAGACACCTGAAGCCGGATCGGCCGGGTTCGTGCCATAGACTTCCAGCACGTCAAACGCGCCGCCGCCCAGCAGCCGCAGCTTCGCGGCCGCCTTGTAGGGGCGGCCCAGTCCCTGCGGATCCCCCGGCTCGGTGACGACCACCGGCGCGACAAAGACGACGTCGTTGTCAGCGGGGTGGAAGGCGACGTCCAGCAACGGCACCCCGACGAAGTCGATCCCGCCGTAGGGGCTGGGGCCGGTGAGCTGCATGCCGACGCGGACGGTCGCCCCCGCTATCGGCGTCGACACATCGACGCCCGGCGCGAGCGCCGCCTGCGCGGTGTCGAGTCGGATCAACCCCTGGTTCGCGTGAATCTGAAATAGAACTCCGGCGGAGTCGCGCACCAGGCGCCCGTTCGAGCGATGGCAGGCGCTCGGGTCAGACTCGCTGGCCGGGAGGCGCGCCGGGCCGCTGCACGCACCCGCGAGCGAGGTCGTGAACAGCCGGTCTTCGAAGCCGGCGCCGTTGGGCTTGCCCGCAACGATCAGCCCCTCGCTCGTCAGACCGGTGACGGGCGTGGCCGGACCGCCGCAGCCGCCGGCGATGCCGCCGACGCCGCAGGCGTTCAATTGCGAGCCGTTGAGCCAGGTGTCCCAACTGAGCAGGTCGTTCAGATCGACGTAGCGATCACCAGTCACTCCGGCGTCGAGGCACGGGCGATTGGCGTCGGGATCGAGCGGATCGAGCGAGGAACCGGTCTCGCTGAGCAGAACCAGGTAGTCCAGTGGATCGACACCCTGTGAGCCGTTGAGATCAGCGCAGGCGAAGCAGTAAATCTGCGGATCCCAGTCGTCAATCAGCACGGCCGCGTCATTGCCGCGCAACTCCAGTTCGACGTACGTGCCGCGGGTGAAGTTCAGCAGACCGCGCGGGAACGTGCCGTAGAACGTGGCGAATTCGCCGCTGGCGAGTCCGCCCGGGCGCGTGGGATCGGCCGGCGGGCGCACGCGGGCGATCTCGGTGAAGCGCGCGGCGTATCCCGGTTCGGGGAGGCGCGAGGCGTCGCGCAGTTCGGGATCGTCCGAAAGATAGACGACCAGCTCGCCGGCGCCGGAGCCGCTCTGGATCGTCGGAGTCACGAAGCGATAGCGGAAGGCCACAACAACGTCGGCTTCAGCAGCGCGTGCGAAGGCGCCGTGTGCGGCGACCGACGCGGCATTGAGGCTGCCCGCGCCCTCATCGCGGGTGCGCATCAGCATGCCATGATTGGCTGGGTCGCCGATCGGGTTCTGTTCGCCCGGCGGAATCGGCGCGGCGACGCGCGTGATCGAACCTTCGCGGAACGGCGGCGCAAGCGGCTGCTCGTCGGCGGGATCACGTCGGCGCATGCGGACACGCACGTCAAATTCCGTTGCGTCCTCCATCGCGATCACTTTGAGCGAGAAACCCAGCACCGGGATGTCCACGATCTGCGCGCCAGCCTCGACCACGATCGACTGGTAGTACAGCCGCTGCAGACCGAGGTTCAGCACCGCGTTTTCACGGAGGATGAGCTGCCGTACGTACATCGCCTCGGGATAGGGCGAGCCGGGCGGTTGAAAGACGAACCCCTGCCGGTTGGTGAGATTCACCTTCGCACCCGGACGCACCTCCAGCACGTCAAGTGCGAAGGCGTCGTCATATCCAGGGCTGGCGGCCAGCGGGTAGGCCCCCGACGTTCCGCCACCGATTCCGTGGTCGCGATCTTGCGTGCGAAGTTCGAGCAACTCACCGCGCGGGCCGTTCGCGCCCTGCGTAATGATGACGCGGATCAGGTTGTCATAAATGTTGGGGTTGCGATTCTGCGGATCGGGATCGAGGTCAAGGTAGCGATCGCCGAACGACGTGATGACGTTGCACCGGATCGTCGCGCCGGAGCGGACGAAAAACTCACCGCCGAAGGCCCGCGCCGCCGGGCCGGCCTGCACGCTGTCAAGCAGGCGGATGTCATTGTGCACGATCTGCGGCTGTCCGAGCAGATCGGCCAGCGTGACTTCGACCTTGGAGTTCTGGACGGTTGCATCCTCTACAAGCAGCGTGCCGTCCACCGCGATCTGGCCCCATAACTGCGAAAGCGCGGGATCCTCGCAAATTGCGCCAGGGGTGTTTCCGCTGAGGTCCACCAGGCCGCCACCGCGGATAGCGAGCCGCGCCCCCGGATCGATGGCGATCTGCCCTGTGCCGGTGATGCGGCCGCGCAGGACGGTGTCGCTCTGCACAGGGTTGGCAGGCGCCAGCGATAGCTCGGCCGCGTCGGAAAGCGAGATGGCCGCAGCGCCGCTGAACGCGGCGATCGGCGCCAGCGCCACCGGAGCGCCGAGGGTGGCAAACTGCGCACCGGAAAGCTGGAAGCCGTCGTCGTTGTCGAGCAGGTAGCCCTCGATGGGAGTCAGCAGCGGCCGCTCGGACGACACAAACTCGAGCACGTCCGACGTGGCGGACGTCTCACGAACGCGGAACGAGCCCACCCGCGCCCGTAGCAGCAGGCCGGTATGCAGATGCGCCGGCGTACCGGTGGTTATGTCATAGACCGAACCCGAAATCACGATCTCCCCGCCCGCGGCAAAGCGGCCGTCGGCCCGACCGCCGGTGCTGAGGTCGGTCAAGAGCGGGCTGGCGGACCAGGTCAGCGTCGCGCTGCCGAGTCCGGTCGGGCCGACGATCCAGCGGCGCACCGAACCGCTGATTCGCCAGTTGTGAAGCGCCGCGCCCGGTGCGGGAATTTCCCATCGCTCGGGCAATTCCGCCGTCGCGGGCGAAAAAATCTGTGCCCCGGCCCCATCCTCACCCAATGCCCCGCTTGCGGCGGTGGCCAGCGACGACCCGCAGGCGGGGGCGGCCGCCACTCGCAGCAGGCTTCCGGAGTCGAGATGGAGGGTGCCCGGACCGGAAATCGTGTTGCCGAAGCTGTGCAGATTGCCGGCTTGAAGGAACAGGCCGCCCTGTATGTCCAGCGTGGATTGCGCCGCCGTGGCCCCGCCCCCGGCGGCATCAATCGCGACGCCATCAACGGTGACCACGGCGCCGGTCACGGCAAAATCCGGAGCGCATGCGCCCACACTGCCGACCACGCGGCAATTACGCAGCAACGGTCCGCCGCTGGCAGCGAGGAAACCCGCGCCGGGTCCATCCTCGGCCGAGCCGCCGGTGATGGTAAAGCCGTCGAGTATGGCGCCCGCATCAGTGCCGGTGCCGGTGACGACGTGAAGCGAATTCTCGCCGGGGGCGAAGCCGTCCCCGTCAAGGTCGCCGGAAAGCGTCGTGACGTGAATCTTCGGGTTGCGCTGATCGGCGCTGGTTTCCGTTCCGACGAATCCGCCCAGCAGCACGAATCCGCTCACGAGTTGGAGCGTCGCGCTGCGATCCGGTAAACCGGACGGAAGATGCGCACCGCCGAACGGGGTTCGGGCGCCATCGGGCATATACGTACCGCGCGCGACCCAGAACTCGGTCGCCGCGCAGCCGTCCGCGACACTGGCTCCGAGTGCGTCGCGCAAGTTGTCGAAGGCGGTCTCCCACGTCGCACCGTCGCCACCCGGAGCGGCCGCGGCATTGACGTAGACGCGCGTGAGTACGCCGGCGCCGGCCTCGTACGCGCCCTGATCGACGATTGCGTCGCCGGGAATGAAGTCCAGTCGTCGGATGCCGGCGTCACGGTCGAGCGGAATCATCTCGACACGGTTGCCGTCGCAGTCCACGTCGGCGATGTCCGCTACGAGCAGCGCCTCGCTGCCGGCGTCAATCGCGGGGGACGGGGTGCCGTTCTCAGAGAGCCGCAGGTTCCCATAGGTCGCGCCGCTGCTTTCATCGACACCGATCGTGGCGGGGTTGTCGGCAAAGAAGCCGCCGACACCCACGGCGGGCGTGCTGCGAAAGAGCGGATCGGCGCTGCTGATGCTTGAGCTTGTACCGGCGAAGCCGCCCTGCACCGTGGAGTGAGAGACGAGGATCGCGGGGCTGGCCGGCGCACCAAACGCGATCTGGGCAGCACTGCTGACCCCTGAGGCATCCAGATTGCCCCAGAAAATGCTGTTGCCCACCGATAGCGGCGTCGGCTCGATTCGATGAATGCCGCCGCCCACGGCTGAAGTGCCGTAGGCCGTGTTGTGGGCGAAGGTAGAGTTCGTAATCGTCAGCCCGCCGCCATTGAGGTAAACACCCGCGCCGCTCTCCTGCCCGAGGTCCGAGTTGTCGAAAGTCGCGTTGCCCACGAATACGCCGTTGGTGATCGTGCTCGCGGCCGAGGCGGCTACCAGAGCGACGCCGCCGCCAAACTGCGTGGCCGCATTTCCCTCGAACGTGGAACTGACGACGTGCAACGCGCCGCCGGAGCCGCCCGCGAAGAGTCCGCCGCCGCGATCGGCGCTGTTGTGCCGCACGACCGAGCCGATCAGATACAGCCGCCCCAGTCCGGTGGCCCGAATCGCCCCGCCGCCATCGGCAGCGGTATTGCGCTCCAACACGCAATCTCGCAGTTCGCTCGAACCGGCGACCGACGCGGCCGCGACATACACCGCGCCGCCGTCATCGCGGGCGTGATTGCCGAACAACGCCGTGCCGGTAAGCGTTGCCTGCGCATTGTTCGAAACATGCAGACCGCCGCCAAGCGTCGCTGCGTTGCGCATCACCCGGCAGTTGACAAGTTCGACTACTGCGGTACCCGTGAGCAGAACGCCGCCGCCGTTGGCGTCCGCGCCGCCTGCACCGTCCGCGTTTCCGCTGCGAACGGTAAGCGTATCGAGCTGCACCGCGGTTGCTGTGGCTGCGGCCACCACGTGCAGGCTGTTGTCGCTCCAGGTCACGCCGTCCGGGAAATCGAACTCGTCATCATCGCCGGCCAGATCGCCGGTCAGCACGGCCAAGCCGGCGTCGAGGGAACGCTGAGTTAAGGAAAGTTCGCCCCCGGCGAACCCGCCAAAGAGCGTCACGTTGCTCGGTAGCTCGAATGACAAGGCGCGCTGCCCGGCCGTCGGCGCGGCAATCTGGCGGAACGTGGGGCGATACTCGCCCTCGGCGATCCAGATCTGCTCGACAACGCCTCCGGAGGCGCTGGCCGCACATAGCGCCCAGTTCAGATCGTTGTACGCATCGGCCCAGGAGCTGCCGTCGTCCGCCCCATCCGCATCGGCATCCACAAAGGCCACGAGCTGCGGCGACGGAAGCGCTGCTTCGCGCGCGCCCATGTCCACTACCCCGCCGGGCTGCACACCCTGTGCCCCGCTGCATGGGATGTCAACCACGCGCAGCACCCCAGCTACATCGAGCGGCAGCACCTCGGCCGTGTTGCCATCGCGGTCGATGTCAGCCGCGTCCAACGGAAGCGCGGCGTTGTTGCCGGCGTCCAGCGCCGGCGAGCGATAGCCGAGCCGCAGGTCGCCATAGTCGTCGTTGACGCCATCCCACAAACCACCCGGCCCGGCACTGGGCGCGCGCCGAAAGAGCGGGTCGGCATCCACGTTGGACACACCCGCGCCGCCCCACCCGCCGCCGACCAGAGAATGATTGACGGTCGGCGCGCCGAGCGCGACGTGAATCTGCCCGGCGGATCCGCTGCCGCCGGAGTCGCGGTTGTTCCAGAAGATGCAGTTGCTGACCGTCGGGTCCAGCGGGATGCCGGAGCTTCCTGCCCCGCCACTGTTGATGCCGCCGCCGGCGGTCGATGCGATGTTCTCGGAGAACGTGCAGTTGACGATCGTCGCGGTCGATCCTGCGACAACCATCTGCGGAATCAGAAGCGCGCCGCCCGCGGGCGCCGTGTTACCAACAAACTCACAATTCGCCACGAGCAATGTGCCGACGCGGGTAGAGCCTCGGGGCGCCCGGATCGCTCCACCTCCGCCCGAGCCGGTGGCGCTGTTGCCGAGGAACAGGCAGCCGTAGAACCGGATGGTACGCTCTTCACAGAAGGCGGCTCCTCCGCTGCCGAAGCCGGCGTGATTACGCTCCAGGCGAGACATGAGGATGTCCACACTTCCGTTGATGTATAGCCCCCCCCCGACCGCGCCGAAGTTCTCCACGACGACACAGTCGCGCAGCGTCCTCAATCCGTCGCCGGAAAGCTCCGCCCCGCCGCCGCGAAACGTCCCGCGATTGTTGCGCAAAACGCAACGCTCCAGCAATCCAAACCCGTCCGAGTAAGAGACGCCACCGCCAATGGGCGCGCGGTTCCGCTCTACCGTGCAGTCCCGGATCACAACCTGCGAAGACTCCGTGGGCGAAATGCGTGATGCGTGGACTCCGCCGCCGGCATCGACCGCCACGTTCTCGATGATCCGGCAGTTTGATATCGTCCCTGCAGCGGCCCGGAGATAGATCCCCGCCCCATCGTCCGCTCGCTCATTTATATCGAGTACGTCGGCATTCCCACGCGTGACCGTGAACCCGTCGAGCGTCCATCCCACGCCCTGAATGCTGCTTACGACATGGATTGAGTTTTCATTCCACGTCGCCGGCGGTGGAAACTCCGGGTCGTACGGTCCGGCAGCATCGTCGCCGTTCAGATCGCCGCTGAGGATCGTTAGATTCATGTTCGCATCGCGCTGTGATCGAAGCGTCTCATTCCCCGCAAATCCGCCGTAGATGGCGATGTTCGGCGGCAGAATGAACGAATCCAGGCGATTCTGGCGCGAACTGGGGACGTATGTACCGGAAGCAACCCAGATTTCCTGCACACCGCTGCCGTTGGCGGCCAGGCAAATGGCGTCGGCCAGGTCGGTGTATGCATCGGACCAGCTCGTGCCGTTGTTCGCGCCGCTGGCGAGTAGATCCACAAACACAATTGGCTGCGATGGGCCAACGGGGGCGACCCGCTCATGCGCCCCCAGGTCGGCCAGCGCACCGGTTCCCGTCCCGGTGTCAGCGATGCAGCGATCGTCGAAGAAGCGCGCGCCGCCGTCGATGTCGAGCGGTGTGGCCTCGGTAGCGTTGAGGTCGCCGTCGACGTCGGCCACGTCAGCCGGAATGTGAACGGTGCGAGCGCGATCAATTGCGGGCGAGCCGCGGTCGAGCCGCAGGTCGCCGTAGTCGTCGTCGATGCCGTCCCACATGCCATCGACGCCGGGTGACGGATCGCGCACGAACAGCGGCGGCAGGCCGATCACGCGCACCGATGTATTCGGCCAGCCACCGTAGACGATCGCATCCGTCACGGTCGGTGAGCCGCTGGCGGTAAATATCTGCGACGCGGAGCCGGGCGGCTGGCTATCGCTGTTCTTCCAGAAGATGCTGTTCCGGACGTCGGGGCTGCTGGGGGCGGGACTTCCGCCGTCATGCTCGCCATTCCACATGCCGCCGCCGAACTGTGACGCAACATTCTGCACGAACGTGCAGTTCACATAGCGCGAAGCGCTGCTGCCGGGCTGATTGGCGCTTCCATTGGACACGGCCCCGCCCAGGGTGGCGGTGTTGCCGACGAACGAGCAATTAGCCACTTCAAACACCGACGCCCCGAAGCCGCCCGGACCGCGGATCGCGCCGCCGCGGTCACCGGCCACGTTTCCTTGGAATCGGCAGTTGATGAACCGGCTCGTGCCGGAGTGCACATACGCGCCGCCGCCGTCGCCTGTCACGCCAGTGACCACGTTGCGCACGAAACTGCAACCGACAAACGAAATGGGATCCACGCCCGGGGACAGCACGACTCCCCCACCACCCGATGCAGCGTGATTCTCAACAAGCGTGCAGTCGCGGACGGAGGATCCGGGTGCCGTGGCCTGCGCGGAGAATCCGCCACCGCTGGGGGCGCGATTTCGCTCGAAGTTCGTGCCCTGCAATGTGAAAACCAGATTCGCAGCGCTCACGCGCAGGCCGCCGCCCGTGTTACCGTTGCTTCGATTGGATTCAATCATGCACTGCTCGATCAGCAGCGATCGCACAGGCCCTCCCCCTGTGGATTGGATCATCGCTCCACCACCGTCGGCATCCGCAACATTTCGGACGATACGCGTGCTGCGGATCACGCCTCCGCTGCGTTCCCACAACAGGCCGCCGCCGTTAGAATCCCCCGCGCCGCCGTCGGCGTTCCCGCCCGTGATCGTCAACCCGTCCAGAGACACGTTGTCAACGTCGGTCGCCTTTACCACGTGCCAACTGTTATCCGAAATGTTCGAGGGCGGGTTTTCCCGCGCATCCCAGTCCGGTGCGTCATCTCCGAGCAGATCGCCGCTGAGAATCGTCACGTTCAGCGCGGGGTTGCGCTGCCCGCGCTCTGACTCCACACCGGTGAACCCGCCATAAATCGCGAGTCCGTTCACCAGTTCGAAGCTCGCAGCGCGGTCTCCCGCGACGATCACCCCGGGGTGATGGTCCGGTCTGTACGTCCCCGACGCGACCCACACCTCAGTGACTTCTCCCGCAAAGCTACGCGCAAACGCCAGCGCCGCCTGCAGCGAGTCGGTCGAATCCGCCCACTGTCCGCTCGGCGAATTGTCCACCAGCACGGGCCCGGCGAAGCTCTCATACGCACCGATGTCGATGATCGGAGCAGTACCGGCGCCGACATTCGGCGCGGTGATGATCTCACGGAAACGCGGTCGACCGCCGACGTCGACGGGTGTCGGCTCGGTGGTGTTACCGTCGTTGTCCATGTCCGCAGCGTCGAGGCCGACCAGCGCGTTGCTTCCGGCGTCGATCGTCGGTGAGCCCGGACCGGGGCGAAGGTCGCCGAAGTCGTCGTCGATGCCGTCCCAGTTTCCGTCCGGGCCGGCGCTGGGCGATCGTACGAACAGCGGGTTGCCGCTGAGAATCGCGGTGCCGCCATGTCCACCTGCAACGAGCGAATGCGATACGTTGGCCACGCTACCGACCACTTCGATCTGCGACGTGCCGCCGCTGGATCCGCTTGCGTCCAGATTCCCCCAGAGTGCGCTATTCCAAATGGAGCCGTTAGACGAGGCCGCCGCCATTCGCACCGCCCCTCCGCTGAAAACTGCACGATTGTCCACAAACGTGCAGTTTCGGATTGAGGTCGAGCTGGATTCGGTGTGAATTGCGCCGCCATTCTCCGCGGAGTTACCGACGAACAGGCAATTGACGATACGTACATTTGGCGAATCGGAGGCGACAGAGATCGCACCGGATCTGCCATCAACGCCGTTACGTGCGCTATTCGAGTAGAAGCGGCAGTTCTGGACTGACATTCCCCCGCTGAGACCGCTGGCGCGAACCGCCGCTCCCGCGCCGAACGTAGCCGGGCCGTTGGCAGTGTTGTACGCGAAGGTACACTCGCTGATGGCAACGGGCGCGCCGCCGCTGACGCTCATCGCAACACCCCGCGCCGCGGTGTTGCTCTCGAAAGTTGTGCGCCGTACGTGCAGGCTGGCGTTCTGAGAGTTGATCCCGGCTCCACTGCCGCCGGGAGTCGCAGGAGCTACGTTGCGGGCGATCAAGCAGTCTTCGATGACCACATCGGCGTATGGACCGCCAGACGGACCATTGATGAAAATCCCTCCGCGACTCGAGAAGGCGCGGTTGTCGGAAATCTCGACATTCTGCAACGTTACGGCGCAGAATCCATCAAAACACATCGCCGCGGCGTCGCTAGCGCGATTTCGAGAGAACAGGCAGTTTTGAATCGTGGGGCTGCCGCCGCTGGCGAAGAGACCGCCGCCTTGATGGGCCGGGCCGGAGGTGAACAGGTCGGCGTTCCCGCCGCGGACGATCAGGCCGTCGAGTACTGTGCCCGCGGACACGCCGCTGGCGACCAGGACGTGCAGGCTGTTTTCTCCGTAGCCGGTGAAATCCGGATTGTCGTTGCCATTCAAATCGCCGCTGAGGACGGTCGCCAGCAGCGGCCGGCCGGTTTGCGGGTCCATCGCGCGCTCGGCAAGCTGCGTCTCCGTACCGGCGAAACCGCCATAAAGTGAGACCCCATCGACGAGGAAGAACGCAGCCTCGCGGTTACCGCCCGGGCCGGCGGGCCGATAGGTCCCCTCGGCGATCCAGATCTCGCTCACGATTCCGACCGACATCTCAGCCACCGTGAGCGCCTGCTGAAGCGTCTGGAAAGCCGTCGCCCAGGATTCGCCATCGCCGCCGGGTGAGGCATCGGCATCGACGTGCAGGCGGGATGCCCCGCTGCCGCGCCCCCAGCGAACCAGCCCGCGACTGTCGCTGTCGCCAGTGGTCCAGAATGCGCCGCTGACGTACAGGCCCGGACTATCGCCAAGCCCGTCGTTCAGGGTCGCAGCGTGATAGATGCCGAAGTAGCCCAGGCCGCGCTCGACCGGCAGCCAGGTGCATCCGTTCCAGCGGGCGATGTTGGGCGAATGCGTGCCGCCAGCGGACGAGAACAAACCGGAGACAATCAACTCGTTATCGTGAACGACCAGGTTTGTGACCGCTCGAAATGGATCCTGCAAGCCGAAATCGATGCCCGACCCGACGGCGCTCCACGTGGCGCCGTCCCACGAAGCGATGCCGCTAGCGGCCACGGCGCCGACTTGGGTGAATGCGCCGGCGGCATAAAGCATGCCCTGGTACGGGCGGACCGATCGGACAATGCCATTCGGCGTGCCCATGGCCACCCATTCGGTTCCCGTCCACCTCGCGATGTTTTGGGCCGGCACGCCGCCGGCCTCGGTAAACAGACCACAAACGATCAGGTCGTCGTTGTAGAAAGTCAGGTCACCCACGAACGGCGATGGGCTGGTGATTCCACCGCCGACACTATGCCAGGACGCACCATCCCAACGCGCGACCTTTAAAGCTGGACCGCCGCCGGCGTTGTTGAATGGTCCAACGACGTAGAGGGACCCGCCATGCTCAACGGCGCGGAATGCACGATCGTCGAGTCCGGTTCCAAGCGCGGACCAGGTCGCACCGTCCCAGTACGAAATGTTCGATGCGGGAACCCCGCCGGCGTGCGTGAACCGTCCGAGTGCCACCAGCCCGGATCCGAAACGCGCCACCGCCTGCGGACCCTCCATCCAGTAGGTGGTGTGAGTCAGACCTGACCCGAGCGCTGCCCACGACGCGCCAGCCCAATCTCCCAGCTGGAATCGCGCGATGTTTCGCGCCGCCGTATCGCCGGCGTGGTTGAACACCCCGACACCCACGAGATCGCCGTTGAACTCGGCCATGTGATACGGACCAAGGTGCAGGCCGCCGGGGCCGGGCCGGCTGTGTGCAACACCGCCGGCGTACGATGCCCAGTCCGCGCCGTTCCATCGACCCAGCCCGCCAAAGGCGCTCTCCGTGGGCACGGGTGAGCCGACACCGCTGTCGTATCCCTGCGACATGGCGCTGACGACGAGATTGCCGCCGAAGGAAGCCATTGCGCAGTTCTCGCCGAAGCGCGCCGCGGCGGGCACGCCAGTGCTGACGGCGCTCCAGTTCGTGCCGTTCCAGCGGGCAATGTGATTGGCGGCGCTGACGCCGTTGATGTTTCCGAACATCCCGAGGCAGTACAGCTCACCGCCATGAACACACATCTCGTATACGTGCGAACTGAGACCCATCCCGAGCAGCGACCAGCTTGAACCGTTGAAAACATGCGCAGACCCGCCGCCATTGACCAGCGTTCCGGCGTGGAGTTGGCCGTTGTAGCTGACGAGCGCGTTGACTGCGTTCGGCAGGCCCCCGCCAACGCCGAAAGTTGTAAAACCGTCCCATCGGACGACGAAGTTGGAGCCGGGGTACCCGAATCCACCTCCGATGTAGAGCGACCCGTCGTGAACGGTCATCGCTACGACCGTGTTGTTCAGACCGCCCCCGACCGAGTTCCACGTTGTGCCGTTCCAACGGGCGATGCGGTCGAATGCCGCCGGAAAGCGACCCCCGCCGGCTGAAAACGCCCCGCCGGCGTACAACTCGCCCTCGAAAACCGCCAGGACGTTCACGTCATCCGGGAGACCGTGTCCCAGCGGCGCCCAGCTCGTACCGTTCCAGCGGGCAATGTTGTTGACTGGAACGCCGCCGGCCGAGGAGAAAACCCCGGCTGCGACCAACTCTCCGTTGTATTCCGCCAGCGCATGCACTTTTCCGGAAATGCCGGTGCTCAGCGCGCTCCAGCTCGAGCCGTTGTAACGGGCGATGTTGCGGGCCGGCACCGCCCCGCCGGCCAGGCTGAACTGCCCGCCGACATAAAGCACGTCACTTCCCGATTCATTCCGGACCAGCATGGCCGCCGCATGCGCGTCCTTGCTGCGCGGCGCGAACAGCCCGCGCGACCAGCCGCGCGGTGCGAAGCCTGGAGCAACAGCCGTGATTACCCGCAGTTGGTCGCCATCCGGCTCGCCGACCGCACCGGCAGTGACGGTGAGCGTGCGACGATCGGCCTCGATGGTGAATCGATCGCCAGCGGGGGCCAATTCGAGCCCTGCTCCGGTCTGCGCGAGAGTTGGATATCGGACCGCGGATGCGCTCAACCCGTTCGAAGCGTTCAGCACTGCGGGAGTCACAATGACGCCGACGATATCGTCGCTGAATGTTACAGAACCGCTTACAGTCGAGCCGCAGCCGTTCAGGTAGACATAGTGGCTCGCGATGCGCGTACCAGCGGGGATTTCAAGGGCGACCAGGTCCCCGGCGTCATCGTAAAGCCCCGGCTCGACGGCCTGCACCGCCAATGCTGCTGAGAGCGCCCGGCCCTGCGGCTCCTCGAACACCCAGATTCGGCACGCCGTGTCGAGCAGGCCGTCCACGTTGGAGGGCGGGGCGGTCGCCACGACGTCCCCGGTCGCACAAGTGATTTCGGCGCGCGCGGGTCCGATCACGTCGGCGGCAATCGCGATCATCGCCAGTGCGGGGACGACCCGCCTGACTGCCGTCCGGATCCGCGACCTCGCTGCCGCGCGCGCGCCGTCGGAAACGGCCAGGCTTGCGACCCAGCGGGAATTGGCGATGTGACCATCCATTTTGAACTCCCGGCGCGATAACCTGCGCGCGTATTGCAGCGAGATGCGGTGGGCCGCGTGAGGGCGCCCGTTGGGGCGGAAAGCCCGGAACGCCCTAGGATATCCCGGCGGTGCGCCCCGCTGCCACATAATTCCGCGGAACGGGGGACCACGCGGACACAGCGCGCGTGGTGCCTGCTCCCCAACCCGGCATCAGCGGGCTGCACCCGCCCCGCTACCCCCCTAAGCGCTTTTTCGTCCCGCCACTCACGCGCCGCTCGAAATGATGACGCACCCCCGGCGTGCCCTCATGCTGGGAATGCACACGCGACGGGGTTGCTGACGGCGGAGCCACCGGCGCCGCGAATGGATCCGCGAACTTTCTGCGTGGCCCTTGAAATATATTCAGTACTACATAATATGTCGGCATGGAACGCGATTCGGCGACGCAGGCGAGCGCTGGGACGGCGGCGCAGGTTCTGGCAGGGCTGGCGAAGCTCTCGCTGGTCCTTCGCCACGAGGCCTGGCAGAGCGCCGGACAACGCGGGCTGACCCCGACGCAGGCGCAGATTCTGGCGGTTATCGCGGGTCGCAGCGACGCGCCGAGCCTCGGCGACGTTGCCCGGGAACTGGCCATCACTCCGGCCACGACCAGCGCCGCGGTTGCGACGCTGGTGCGAAAGAAGCTGGTGCGCAAGACGGTTTCCCGGGCGGACTCGCGCGCCGTTCGGTTGACGCTGACGGCGGCGGGCCGAAAGCGTGGCGAGTCTTCCGGGGCATGGCCTCAGCCATTGTGCAGCGCCGTCACCGCGTTGCCGACGATGGACCAGGCCGGCATGTTGCGCGGGCTGATCGGGATGATCCGCTCACTGCAGGAGCAAGGCGCCGTCCCAACCGGTCGAATGTGCGTCGAATGCCGCTTTTTCCGGCCGAATGAACATCCGGGCGCCCCGCGTCCTCACAGATGCGAGTACATCGGCGCGGCGATCGCGGACTCGGAGCTACGGGTTGACTGTAACGAAATGCTGCCCGCTGCGAGCGATGCGCGTCCGCGCCTGTGGCAGGTGTTTCTAGGCGCTGCCCCGCTCGTGGCAGTCGAAACGGGGAATCGGCCGGCCCCCTGAGAAGCCGGCCCGTTCATGTCACTGTTTACATGAGGAGCGACTTCATGAGTGCGAAAGCAACGTTCTACCATGCCGGATGCCCCGTCTGCGTCGCCGCGGAAAAGACCGTGGCCACTGCGCTGGATCCGACCCGGTACGTTGTCGAGGTGGTTCACCTCGGTGAACGAAAAGAGCGGATCGGGGAAGCGGAGCGTGCGGGTGTGAAGTCTGTGCCGGCATTGGTCATCGGCGGACAGGCGTTTCACATCAACCACGGCGCTGATTTGTCCGCGCTCCGTTCCTAATCCGGTGGAGGCGGCGGGACAGGTCGCTCTGACAGCGCGAGACACCCTGTCGCATGAAATTGTCGGTCCCCGCCGTCATGGGGCGGCGGGGACCGGGGCATGCGCCGGCGGGCAAGCCGGCGCGTCGTGAGGTCAGAACAGGTCCGGTGGACGGGCGCTGCGCCGCCGGCACACTGCGGCGCAAAGCGGCCCGTCACCGGAGGACAGACCGGGCAGGGTCCGCCCTTCGCGACCCGGCTGTCAGCGGTCGGGCCGAACGGGCGGACGTGCGTGGCGCCAGGGGCTCGCGTCCTGGCGCGCTACGCCGGCGCGCTGCGGGCCGGTTTCCTGGGACGGCCGGCAGCGCGATCAATGCGGCGAACCGATCACCCGCCGCCGACGCTTAAAAATCGGGGCGCCGCGGGGGGTTGCGAGCCGGTCCATTCGATGTCGGGAGTGCCTCGGGGTGTCCAGCGCAAGGACGCCCGGGCTGTCCTATTTGAAGCATATGCACCACCATGTGTCCCGGCGCGCAATTCCCTGACCGTGCGGGATTTTCCGCACCCCGCCGCTACACTTTGGCCGCTGGCGGACATCGCGTGTATCGCGGACGCCGTGATCGGAGGCAGTCATGACCGATGCGCTGCGATCGGTGGCAGTGGTGGGCGCTTCGGCCGATCGAAGCAAGTTCGGCAACAAGGCGGTCCGCGCGTATCAGCGGCAGGGCTGGATCGTGTACCCCGTGAACCCACGGGGCGGCGAGATTGAGGGATTGCGCACCTACCGAAGCCTTGATGAACTACCCGAGCCGCCGGACCGCGTCGCGCTTTACCTGCCGCCGGAAATCGGCATGCAGGTGTTGCCGGAAATTGCGATGGTCAACCCGGCGGAGCTTTTCGTGAACCCGGGGGCGGAAAGCGCGGAGCTACTGGAGCAGGCGTCGGCGATGGGGCTGAACGTGATTTTCGCATGCGCGATCATGGACATCGGACAATCCCCCGACGCGCTATGACAGGCCGGTGGCGGACGCCTCGCGGACGCGCTTGGCGTGGCGGTGGATCAGCATCAGGTTTCGCACGTAGATGAACAGGCCGAGCGTCTGCGCCAGAATGAAAACGAGATCCTCCCTCAGCCAGGAATAGACCAGCAGCATCAGCGCGCCGGCGATGCTCAGGTACCAGAAGGCGATCGGGATGTGGCTCTGTCCGCGGCGCTCCGACACGTACCACTGCACGACGAATCGCCCCATGAAAACAAGCTGCCCCAGCAGCCCGAAAAGCACCAGCGGGTTCTGCAGCTCTTCAATCGCCTTGGCGCCAGTGATTGCGACCAGCATGAAATCCCCGGGATTATTGAGGCGCCGGACGTGGAAAAGGCCCGCGGCGCCCGCAACGGTGCGACGCGCTCGGACCGCCCGGATGCACTGTCCTCGTCGCTATTTTCCGCAGTAGTCGATAATCCGTGCGATCTCGCTGCGCAGATCCTTGCGGTGCACGATGCGATCGACGAAGCCGTGTTCCTGCATGAACTCCGAGCGCTGGAACCCATCCGGCAATGAAGCGCGAATGGTGTTGGCGATGACGCGCGGTCCGGCGAAACCGACCAGCGCTCCCGGTTCGGCCAGCGTTACGTCGCCGAGCATGGCAAAGCTGGCCGCGACTCCGGCCGTGGTCGGGTCCGTCAATACGACGATGTATAGCCCGCCGGCCTGATCGAGTTTGGCGATGGCCGCGGAGGTACGCGCCATCTGCACCAGCGACACCATCCCCTCCATCATTCTTGCGCCGCCGCTGGCGGTGACCATCACCAGCGGCAACTGTTCGGTCAGGGCGCGCTCGGCCGCCGCACAGACTTTTTCGCCGACGACGGCGCCCATGGACCCCATGATGAACTCGGAGTTCATCACACCCAGGATGACGCCCCGGCCCTTGATGAACGCCTTGCCGGTGACGATCGCCTCACGCTCGCTGGTTTGCGCTTTCACCTGTTCAAGCCGCTGCTCGTACGGAATTCGGTCCGTAAACTCAAGCGGGTTGGTGGACTCGATATCGGCGAGGAATTCCTCGAAGGTGCCCGGATCGGCCAGTTGCTGGATCCGGGCGCGCGCGTCGATGCGGTAGTGGTGGTCGCACTCCGGGCAGACGTGCAGCGACTCCTCCAGAATGCCGCGATAGATCATCGCGCCGCACTTCGTGCAGCGGATCCACATTCCCTCGGGAATCTCCATCCCCTGCCGCGGGGCGGCGGGCGTCTCCGACATGCGCGTGTCCTCTTTCACGATTTCGCGCGGCGGGAGGAAGCCGCGGGCTGAATCTCCACGATCACCGGCTCATCCGCCTCGCCCAGCGATTCCCATACGCGCGCCTCAGCCGCGCCTGTCATGCGCTGGCGAAGCAGAGCCAGCGCCAGTGGCCGCAGCACAATCGCCACTCCTTCGCCGTCTCGCACGCCGCGCGTTGCACGCTGCAATGCGGCGGCGAGGCGCTCCGCCGCGTCGCCCAGGTTTTCGCCCTGGGGCGGCGTCACGTTGAGCGGGGCGTCGAGCAGCTCGTGATACGTGCTCTCAAAACGGATCTCGAGCTCGGCGTCTGACAACCCGGCCCAGAGTCCCACGTCCACGGCCGCCAGACCGGCCAGCTTGCGGACGCCGAATCGCGTGCGCTTGCCCAACTCACGGGCCGTCAGCGTCGAAAGTTCGTCCGGCCCGTGGTAGATGCGCGCGATTGGAAGCGAACGCAGCATGGCGGCCCACTGGTCAAGGCGCTCCGGCGCATCAGCGCTGATGCTCAATTCAACACGCCCGAGCAATCGCCCTTCGGCGCGCCACTCGGACGGCGCGCAGGGCGTCAACACAACGATCATGCCGGGCGTTCCTGCAACACGCGCGCGGCGGCGGCGCGCTGCACCAGATCCGAGAAAGCCGCCGCCGGATCCCCGCCGGAAAACAGGGCCGAGCCGGCCACCAGGGTGTCCGCGCCGGCGGCGACCGCGACTGGCGCGGTATCGATGTTGACGCCGCCATCGACCTGAATGCGCTGCGTGGCGGGCATCTGAGCGGCCAGCGTCTCTACTTTCTTCAGGCAATCGGCGATCAGCGACTGGCCGCCGAAGCCCGGCCACACGGTCATGACCAGCACGAGATCGACCAAGGGAAGAATATCCAGAACGGCTTCTGCCGGTGTCGATGGGTTCAGCGCTACACCCACCTGAACCCCCAGGTCGCGCAACTGACGGCACAACTCGCGCGGCTCGCGGGTCGCCTCGATGTGAAACGTAATGCCGTCCGCTCCGGCTTCAACGAAGGCCGGCGCGAACTTCGCCGGGTCAGCGATCATCAGGTGCGTATCGAGGAACAGGTCCGTACACTCGTCGATGCATGATACGACCGGCACGCCGAACGAGAGGTTCGGCACAAAGTGGCCGTCCATGATGTCGAGATGCAGCCACTCCGCGCCGGCCGCCTCCACCGCCGCGATCTCTCGGGCAAGCTGCCCGAAGTCCGCGTTCAGCAGCGAGGGGGCGATCAGGATGGGTGGTCGGGTGTTCATCCCTGAATGATAGCGGTTCCGGAGGCGCGAGGCGCGGGCGCTGCGCGCGGACGGCGGTCAGGCGTCATCCAGCACTTCAATCGGCCCGAACGCGCGACCCTCGAGAAACTCCAGCGATGCGCCGCCACCCGTGCTGATATGCGACATTCGATTTGCCAGCCCGGCCTGCTCCACCGCGGCAGCGGAGTCCCCGCCGCCGATGATTGAAGTTGCGCCGGCTGACGTCGCATCGGCGACGGCGCGGGCGATCTCAATCGTGCCACGATCGAACGGCGACGTCTCAAATGCGCCGAGCGGTCCGTTCCACACGATGGTGCCGGCCCCGCGCAACCGGTTTGAAAAGTCCGCCAGCGTGCGCGGGCCGACGTCCAACCCCATCAGGTCGGCAGGTATCTCGCCTTCGACCAGCTTCGTCTCCACGCCCGCAGCGAGCGATGCCGCCGCGACGGCGTCGGACGGCAGCACAATGCGCCCGTCAGCCTTCTCGAGCAGCGCCCTTGCGGTGTCCAGCTTGTCGCGCTCGCACAACGAGCGGCCGACGCCGCGATTCTGCGCAGCCCAGAACGTGAACATCATCGCACCGCCGATCAGAATCGCGTCGACGCGCGAGAGCAGGTTGTTGATCACCCCGATCTTGTCGCTGACCTTCGCCCCGCCGAGGATGGCCACAAACGGGCGTCGCGGATTGCCGAGCGCTTCACCGAGGTAGCGCAGCTCCTTCTCCACCAGAAATCCCGTGGCGCGCGAACCGCGCGGCAACAGCGCCGGCACGTCGTACATGCTGACGTGCCGCCGGTGACACGTGCCGAAGGCGTCGTTCACATAGGCTTCGCCGTGCGCGGCCAGCGCCGCCGCAAACGCCGCTCGACCGGCATCCTGCTCGGCCGTGAGCCGGCCGTCGGGGTTCTTTTTGGCCGAATCGACGACTGTCTCGGCCTTATGAAATCGCACATTCTCCAACAGCACCACGTCACCGTCGCCGAGTGCAGCCACCGCGGTCGTCGCAGCGGATCCGACGCACTCGGGCACGAATCGCACCGGCCGGCCCAGCAGCTCCTGCATTCGGGCGGCGCACGGCGCGAGCGAGAAGACGCGGTCAGTCGCGGGATCGCCCTTGGGCCGTCCCAGGTGGCTGAGCACGATCGCGCGGCCGCCCTGCTCGACGATGTGCCGGAGCGTCGGCAGAAACTCGCGGATGCGCCGGTCGTCGGTGATTTTCTGAGCAGCGTCGAGCGGCACGTTCAGATCAGCGCGGATCAGCACGCGACGGCCGCGGACGGTCAGGGTTCGCACGGATTTCTTCGCCATCGAAAGGCCCTCATCCGGTCCGGCGGCGCGACCGGCATGGATCGTCAATACTCCGCCGCGCGAAGTGTAACGCGCCAACGCGGCGCGCGGTCCGGACGCACGGAGCATCCCCCTGCTCGCGGACGCACGACATGCGATGAATGGCGATGATTCGCGTGGTTACACGCCGGATGGGCGGAATAGCCCCTGAACGGACTTGAACTCGCACACCAGCTCGGCACTGAGCTGCGCGATATCGCCGTCACACAATCCGAGGCGGGCGAGCGTTCCGGACTGGGCGCGGTAGAGCAGCCCGTCGTCCGCGCCGCCGATGCCCATCATCAGGCACAGGCTGTCTGCGAGGTGCACGATGTCGACGTTGACGCTGGCGACCGGGTCGGGATCGTGATGGTGGCGGATGCACTCGACGATTGAATCCGGCAGGCGCCAGCGCTCCGCCACGCGGGCGCCCAGCTCCGCGTGCGTGAAGCCCAGCACGCGCTGTTCGGCCTCGCTGAAACTGCACTTGTCCAGCGTGACCCGCTCCGCGATCGCGGCGTAATTCGACTCGACCGACTCGTTGAACACGACCTTGCCCATGTCGTGCAGCAGGCCAGCGGTGAACAGCATGCCGGCGTCATCGACGCGCAGCCGCCGCGCGAGCTGCTGCGCACCGATCGCGACGCCGACCGAGTGCGACCAGAGCGCCCCGGGGCGCAGCCCATAGCCGGCCTGCGCAGGACCGAGTAGCGCGGTCGTGTGCGCTGCGAAGAGAATCTGCATCACCTTGGTCGTGCCCAGGTAGCAGACGGCTTCGTCCACCGAGTGAATCTTGCGAACCAGCCCCATCGACGCCGAATTGACCAGCCGCAGCAGCTCGGCGGTCACGGCCTGGTCGTACTTGATGATCTCGACGATGTCTCGGACGGTCGAGCGCGGGTCATTGATGACCGTCAGAAGGCGCAGCGTCGCCGCGGGCAGGCGCGGCAGCGAGGCCACGCTTCCCACCAGTCGATCGACATCCGCCGGCGCCGTGCTCACAGTGATCGCTCCCCGCCGCGCGTGACGACTGTCACCGCCCCACTGTTCATGTCCATCTGCACGCTGCGGCCCGAGTGCCCGCCCACGTCCTCCGCGACGATCGGAATGTTGTTCTTCCAGAACAGCTTCCGCAACGTGAGGTAATTCCGCTTGCCGAGGTTGAATTTTCCCTGCTCGTCCATCAACTGCGCGCCGCCGGCCACGCGGATAATCAGCCCCTTCTTCGTCGCTCCCAGCTCGTACGCCTTTTTGAAGAGCAGCGGCACGCCCGTGTCGCAGAACATCAGCGGCGCTGCGCGGGCCTTGTCCGGGGCAAGGCCCGCCTCGGGCAGCATGAAACGCAGCAGGCCGCCGACCCGCGCCTCGGCATCCCACAGCGTCACGGCCATGCAACTGCCGAGCGACTCGCTCAACAGCCCATCCGCCGACGCGCGGCCCACGTGCATCTCGGCAATGTCCACGCGGATCACCGGCATGGTTTCCCCTGCATCGCTGGCGCGCGCCGCCGCCATGCTGCGCACAAGGCGCGGCTTGTCAGCCGAATTGTTCAATTCATCGGCGAAATGGAGCGTCTCGGATGGCTCGTGACGGATATCGGCCTCCCGAGGGCGGAATCGGGCACGCCAGGGGCCGATAACGGCGGCGCTAGTTCTGATTACTGCCGAGGCGGGCGCGGGTCAGCGCCGCGCGCGCGACGCTGCGCTGCTCGCCGCTGAGGCGCTCGCCCTGAAGCTTCTGAAGGTGGGCGGGCTGGGTCTGAAGGAAAAGCTCGTTGATTGTCTGCAGGTCGATCCGCAGCGGACGGCCGATGTGCAGCCCCATGCGGACGTGCGAAAGGCACTGCAGCGCCTCGTTTGAACTCATCATGCGGGCGTTTCGCAGCATGCCGACGGCGCGCCAGATCTTGTCGTCCAGCGCCTGCGGCCGGCTGCGAAGCAGGGCCTTTCGCGCGCTCTGCTCGAACTCGACGATGCGCGGCAGCACGTCGGTGCGGAAGCTGTCCAGTAACTCCGTCTCAGAGCGACCGAGCGTGACCTGATTGGATACCTGAAAAAAATCCCCCAACGCCTCGGTCCCCTCGCCGAACAGGCCGCGCACGGCCAGCTTCATGTCGCGCGCGGCCTGCAGCACCTTCTCCAGCTCGCCCGTCAGGCGCAGCGCGGGCAGGTGCAGCATCACGGACACGCGGATGCCGGTACCGACGTTGGTCGGACAGGCCGTCAGATAGCCGAATTGAGGATGAAATGCGTACTCGACCTGCGCGTCGAGGGCGTCGTCCATCGCGTTGATCTGCTCCCACGCTTCATCGAGCTGCAGCCCGCTGCGCAGCACCTGCAAGCGCAGATGGTCCTCCTCGTTGATCATCACCGAGCATGCCTCGCTGCGCTCAAAGACGACGCGCCGCGCGCCGTTGGCCTCGGCCAGCGACTTGCTGATGAGATGGCGCTCGACGAGCAGCAGCCGATCGAGGTCATCGAGCTTCTCGATGTCGATATGCAGCCACTCTCCCGGCAGCCCGCACCTGCCGAGCGCCGTCGAGAGCGTCTCGGCGATTTCGGACCGCTGTTCATCCGACGCGCGGGAGTGAAACGGGAAGCCGGTGATGTTGCGGGCGAGGCGGATGCGCGTGGAAATCACGATCTCGTGCTGCGGGCCGACGCCGCGCAGCCACTCGCCCGCCGAGCGCACCACGGACTCAAGCGACGGCTGGCTCATTTCTCCTCCAGCCGGCGCAGGCGGTCGCGCAGCGCCGCGGCGCGCTCGTAGTCCTCATCCGCGACGGCGTCGGCAATCTGCCGCTGCAGGCGGCGGAGGTCCTGCTGCGATACGCGCGGCTGGTCCAGCGAGCGCGGGGCCTTGCCGGTGTGCCGGGTCGCGCCGTCGTGGGCGCGCTCCAGCAGCCGCATCAACGGTTCGGCGAACACCTCGTAATCATTTGCACAGCCAAGCAGGCCGTGATTGCGGAACTCGACGAAGGTCATGCCGCACTCGTCGCAGGTCTGATTCAGCCCCTTGGCGACGTCGGCCGAGCCGCTCTGCTCGATGAATTCCTCGAGCAACTGCTTCTCGTCGACCACCTTGACCGGCTGCATCCAGCCTTCCTGCACGGCGCAGCTCTCGCACAATCTCCGTTCGACGCGCTTGCCGTTGGCGTCAATGTCGGTGACGTAGCAGGAAGCCTGGGAGTTCTTGCAGCGCTCGCACGGTGTCATGCAGACGGGTGCTCCGCGAGAGATCGGCGCGACTCCCTGATCGTAGATAGCTCCCGCGCAAGCGTCAAGAAACGGCTGCGCCGTGGTGAGCCAGGAACGCCCGCATCCCCTCCGCCCCCATGTAGCGCTGCAGCACCGGCCGATCGACCCCGACCAGGTCCACCAGAATCAGCCCGTCGATCACGTCGCCGAAATCGGCATCCACGTTGAAGGCCAGCAGGCGGCCACTGAGGCGCAGGTACTGGCGCAGCAGCACCGGCACACTGCGCCGGTTGGACTCGATCTCCGCGACCAGCTCCTCCACCCCGGCCATGTCCGTGACAACCGAACTCAGTCGCGACTCATCCGCATCGCGGAAGCGGGTCACGCGCGGCGGATTCCGCGGCCGCACCAGGGCCGCAAGCGCGCCGTCCAGCCGTTGCGCCTTGAGAAACCGCATCAGCAGTTGCTTGGTCATGGAGTGGAATTCGTCACTGATGCTGACCGCACCAAAGAGCCTGCGATAGCGCGGGTTCCGCACGACAAACGCGCCGATCCCCTTCCACAGCAGCAGCAGCGGCGCATAATCGCGCTGATACGGCTCGGTGACGAAGGAGCGGCCCATTTCCAGCGACGGCCCGAGTTGCTCCATCAGCTCGCGGCGATACGCGAACAACGTCGAGGTATACAGGCCGCCCATGCCGAACCGCGACAGCAGCACATCGGTCTGGCCCAGGCGATACGCCCCGACCAGCCGCGCTTGCTCCACGTCCCACACAAACAACTGCGTGTAGTGCGGATCGAAGCGATCAAGGTCGATCGGTCGGCCGGTTCCTTCCCCCACCACACGAAATGTCAACTCGCGCTGCCGACCGATCTCATCCAGGATGATGGCCGACGCATCCCCCGGCATCGCATACACCCGCATCTTCCCCGATTCGACCACCCGCCATTCCAGGGGCAAGGCATCCACCGCGGCCGACAGTTCGGAAGCGGATCGGCCCGCTGCGATCGGCGACGGCGTTCCGTGTGACGACAGCCCGGTGGCCTTCGGTCGCACGGCCGATGGTGACCGCGCCCGCAAGATGTACGTCCGCAGTCGGAGGTACTCCACCACACGCGCATCGTCGTCGTCCACGGTCGCATGCTCAGTCGGTGCTTTGGCGCCGCGGATCGCGGCAATCCGCTCGGGCGGGATCACCGCGCCAATATCCATCGCCACGCGCTGGTTTCTCATGCGCAGCAACTCGCGCGGGAGGAGGGCCGTTCGCAGCCGCGGATGCATAAGGCCGGCCCATTGAAACAGCCGGCTGTTGACGCCGTCGATAAACACCGGCAGAACAGCTGCCCCGGTAGCGGACGCCAGTCGGCCGATCGAAGGCGACCACACGGGATCGCTGATCGAGCCGCGGGCCAGCGTCAGGTGCGACACCTCGCCGGCGGGGAAAATACCCAGCACGCCGCCGCCGCGAACCCACTTCAATACATCCCGCATCGATCCGCGGTTGCGGGACTGGGCGCCTGTTCCGCCGAAGGGATCGACGAATATGCAGGACTCCGCCATTTCCGGCATGATGCCCAGTAGATAGTTGGCCAGCAGACGGACGTCCGGACGAACGCGCCGAAGGACCGAGAGCAGCACCAGGCCGTCCAGCGCACCGTGCGGGTGATTGCTGACGACGATCAATGGTCCGGAAGCCGGGATGCGCTGGAGCGACTCATCGTCGATGCGAATCGTGACGCCCAGAACGCTCAGCGCTCTCTCATGAAACGGGATGGCCTCGTCGCGGGAAATTGCGTCGGCGTAGGCGGCGTTCAGCTCAGGAAAGTGGAGCAGTCGCTCGATCAGTCGCCGCAGCAACCCCCCCGCCCCGGCCAGCGAGGCGAACATCGGCTCCGGCAGATGAAACGGCGCGACAACCCGCGTGGACATGCTGCGCCCCTCAAGGCCGCGATCACAGCCTAGGCGGAGCATACCGCGCACGCTCCGGCCGCAACCGTATTCCGCCGTCCTGTCGCAGGATTTGACACAATACTCGCGCGGTGGTTGCAGAAAGCGGGCATTCGGGAGCGCTTGCGGACGTATAGACGGCATGGGGCGCGCCGACCTGGTGAGTCGGACGCGCCCCATGAGGGGACTGTGGAGGAAACTACGCCGCGCGGCGGCGGAGGGAATTCCCGCCCTGCCGCGGCGGCGCCATGCATCAACCGCCGAGCAGTCGCAGCACGTTCTGCGGAGTCTGGTTCGCGAGGCCAAGCACGGACGTGCCTGCACTGACGAGCACCTGGTTCCGCGTGAGCTGCGAGGTTTCCTGGGCAAAGTCCGCATCGCGGATCACGGACTCGGCAGAACTGAGGTTTTCCGCAGTGATGCCTAGTTGCGCGGCATTGGTGTCGAGCGTGTTCTTCTCGAACGCGCCGAGCCGGCCGCGCAGCACCGACACCTGGCGGATCGCCTCGGTGACGACGTCGGATGCCTCCTGGAAGCGCCCGTTGATCAGCGAGAACTGCTCGCCGGTCACGATCTGCGAGAGGAATCCGATCTCGGCGTTGCCGAGCTGCGAGGCGGCCACGGATTGCACGCCGACGCCCACCTGCAGATTCGAATTCACCTGCGATCCGAGCTGGAAGAGCGACCCGCCCTCGGTGATGGCGAAGCGCGTCTGCCCCTGCCCGAACGTCGCGGCCAGGTCCAGCTCGACGTTGAGCGTGGCGGTTCGCAGCGAGAGGCGATTGCCCTCGCCGATGCTCTGCGCGCCGTTGATGGTGGCGACGGCGTCGCGGCCGTTCACGCGATCATCCGGGTTGCCTGCACCGTCCTGCGTCGCGAAGGCGCCGCTGCCGGGCAAGGGGCGGACCGAGACGAACTGCTTGCTGCCCATCGTGTCGGAGTAGAACCGCACCCCGCCGCCGGCAGCGGAGGTCGCGAAGACGCCGGTGGCGTCGCGGATCGCGTTCACCGCGGTGATGATCGTCGAGGCCGAGGCGTTCGGCACGAACGACAGCGTTGTGGCCCCGCGGTTGCCCTGTACTTCGACCGTGACGGCCTGCGAGCCGACCGGGCCGGTGAAGAACAGCTCGGCCGGCTGGGCGGAGGTCGTCACGTTGACGTCGACGGGGATGTAGTCGCGGGTTCCGAACTGGGCCCCCGTGACGCGCAGCGCCGTGATCTGGTTCACGCTGACGCCGCTGGTGATGTAATCGAGCGAGCCATTGAGCAACGCTCGACCGGCAAAGGTCGTGCTGTTGGCGATGCGCGTGATGCTGGCGATGGCGGAATCGACCTGCAACTGGTTGGCCTTGATTTCGTCATCGGAGAGCGCACCGCGGTTGGCGGACTCCACCAGCTTGTCCTGGATGCTGACGAGCAGCGCCGCGACTTCGTTGAGCGCGCCCTCGGTGGTCGAGATGATCGTCCCAGCGCGCTGCGTGTTCTTGATCGCCTGATTGACGGCGGAGATCTCGCTCCGCAGCCGCTCCGAGACAATCAGGCCGGCGGGGTCGTCCTTGCCGCGGCTGACGCGCAGGCCGGTCGACAGGCGTTCGAGCGTCGAATTCAGCTTGGAATACGACGTGTTCAGATTTCTCTGCGCGATCAGCGCGGAGACATTGGTGTTAATACGAGCCATTGGCCATCCTCCCTGAACGGTTCGTGGCTGAAGGTTGTCCGAAGTGTGAGAAAGCCGATCGCTGACCGCCGGTCAGCGCTTGTTGTCGTCGGGCGGGACGGGAGCTTTGCGCGGGGCCGGGGCGAGCGACGCCACGTCGTCGGCGCGCACTCCCGCAGCCTTGCGATTCTCCCGCTGGATGGCCTCGTAGACTTCCTTTCGATGCACCGAAATCTCCGCTGGTGCGACGATCCCGAGGCGGACCTTGTCCCCCCGGATGTCGACGACCGTGATCTGCACGTTGTCGCCGATCATGATCGACTCGTCGCGTTGTCTGGAAAGCACCAACATCCGCGGCTCCTTCCTGGGTCATGTCGATGCGCCGTGCCGCGCCGCCTGCGTCCATGACCGGCAGCGGCAGCAACAACGACCATACGAGCGTCGGACTCGCGCAACGCGAGTCGCCGCCGGTCGGGCGCGGCGGACGCTCTGGCGAATTCCAACGCATTATAGATGATCCTCGCGGCCGGGCGGACAAACAGCGCCCGCAATCACGGCCAATCACTGGGCCGGGGCTTCGCCACGCGCGGGCTCCCGGCGATTTCCGAGTCACGTCCGGCCTCAGGCGCTGCGCGCCACGGCCCGCGGCGCCGAGACTTCCACCAGCGCGTGGCGGGTCGAGTAGCGCTTGTCCGCCAGCACGAACTGGCGTGCCAGCCGCGACGTCGCACCGATCACGAGCGGACCCAGCAGGTTGCCCGTCAGCACGCCGTCCACCTTGTTCACGATCACCAGCACCTGGCAATCCTCCGAGTCCGTCAGCCCCAGCGGGGCGACGTCGTCGGCGCGCACCGGCACCTGGTAGTCCGGCACGAAGTGGCGCGGGTCGCACACCACGAAGGCCAGCGCCGGATCGTCGACGCTCTGCAGCCAGTAGAACACGTCCGAGGAAGTTTGCAGCAGGGTAAAGACCCGCTGCTGGGCAAAGCCCAAAATCCCTTCCCGGAACGTGATCAGACGCTCGGCGTCGATCTCCACCGGTCCAAATCGGGACGTCTCGATGAGCATCCGCGTGCTCCACGTGGCCATTCCATGGTTCGATGATGCTGCGGGCGCGTACCGGCCTCCACAGGCCGGCGCCACTGCCTCGCGCCGCAGCCGGCGCCTCCGATCGCCTCACCCGCTTCCCGCGGGCCATCGGCAACGGGCGTCCGCGGCCACAATGCGGCCGCCCGTCGCGTCCGGTCTCGTCGCGACAGGCTCCCGAAATCCGGGGAGCCGGCCGTGACGCGACCGGTGTTTCGTTACAGCGCGTCCATCAGAGACAGGTTCTGAACCCGCGCTGCGGCGGTGATGTTGGCCTGCAGGGCGGTCTGCACCTGCTGAAACCGAACCACCGCCTCCGTTAGATCCATGTCGCGCACGTCGCTGAGCAGCACCCGTGTCGCGGTTTCCTCGTTCTCCAGGCGCGCCACGCGATCACTCATCGCCTTGGACTGCGCCGCGAGCTGCCCTTGCACGGACAGCATGCTCTCCATCACGCTCTGCAATCGCTCGCCGGCGTACTGGATTCGCTTCGTGTCGTCGCCACGTAGCCCGTCGCGCAGCTCCAGCAGCGCCGTGAACGTGCTGTTCACGCGCACCGGTCGGACCGGCTCACCCACGAGCTGATTGCCGGTCGGCGTGACATTCAGCCCCAGCCCGTCGATCGCCGGAGAGAGATTCAGCCGCTCGATGCGGATGGTCCCGCCGCCGGTCGTGTTGTCCGAGATCAGCAGGCCGCCGCCGTTGGGGCCGATGCCCACCGTGATGGCCCCGCCCCCGGCCGCATTCAGCCGGTCAATGACATCCTGCAGCGTCGTTGCGCCGTCGATGTCTACGTCGATCGTGGTGCCGTCGGCGGTAATGATCCGCAGGTCGTCGCCCGGCAGCGTCTGCACGCCGCGACCGTCATTCAACTCGGAAAGCGGCACCTGGCCGTGCGTCGTGCGAATTCCAAGAGCCAGCGCGGACGCTCCGCCGGTGTCCTCGACGTGCAGGTCGCTGCCGGACGTGCGGTTCAGCACGTCGATGGAGCGGCCGTCCTCGTTAATCCTGGCCCAGACGCCGATGCCGGCGGCATTGATGCGGTTGATCACGTCCTCGATCGTCGTCGCGCCGTTCACGGGGACGCTGGCTGAGCGGTTGCCGTTGCGGATGACAATGTCGCCGCCGAGGCTCAGGCCCGCCCCGCCGGAGAGCGACGCAAGCTGCGTCTGAAGATTGAGCACCGGATCGAGGTCAGTCCCACCGGCGCTGATCGCCCCACTGGAGATCAGCCCCAGATCCCGGGCCGCCTGCCCGCCGCCGATGTCGGAGATCGTGACCGAGGCGAAGCCGGTGGTCGTGATCACCTGGATCCCGCTCGGGATCACCGAAGCGGCGAGATTGGGCGGCATGGAGGCATTCAGGCGATCAACGATGTCGCCGACGGTCGCCGCTCCGGAAAGATCGATCTCGGCCTGCTGCGTGCCGTTGGACACCAGCACGCTGCCGAGCCGAACGCCGCTGCCGGCGCTGCCCCTCAAGTCGCTGATGCGCGTGTTCACGGTGACTGCCGGGTTCAGATCAACGCGACCGCGCACCTGTCCGGATACCGCCCCGAAGAACGAGCCGCCGGGAACGGTGAACGTGTCGCTGGTGAGGTCGGAATCCACGAGCGTGCTGAGGCGGTTGAGGTCGCCGCGGTACAGCACGCTGTCGCCGGTGAACTCGAACGGCGCACCGCCGCCGTAGTGCCCGCTGAACAGGTAGGTGTCCACATGGCGGCGATTGGCGACGCTGACCGCCTGCCCGACGATCGAATCGATGTAGTTTGCAAGCGAGGCGCGCTCTTCCGCCGAGGTGGAGCTGTTGAGCGCTTCGAGCGCCGTGTTGTGCGCTGACCGCATCAGTTCGACCGCCTCCAACATCGCGGACTCGGTCGCCGAGAGCGTGCTGTTGGCGGTGCGCAGGTTGTTCATGACGCCGGAAATCGAGTCGAGGCGGCGCTCGACGCTGGTAGCGACGGCGGCGTCGGCCGGGGCCTGGCTGGGCGTGAGGAAGCGCAAGCCGGTCGATAGCTGGTTCTCGATCCGCAGCAGGTCGAGCTGCCGCCCGGTCAGCGACTGCTGGAGCTGAAAGCTCCGCAGGTGCTGACTGACGCGAGCCACGTTGAGTGGGATGATCGCCATGCTCAGGGTTCCGATTCGCCGCAGGGCCGGAGCGCGTCAGCGCACCAGCGACAACACCTCGTCCGCCAGGCTGTCCAGCACGGTCAGGTAGCGCGTTGCTCCCTGAAACGCCCGTTCGAATTTCTGCAGGTTGATCGCCTCTTCATCCAGGCTGACGCCGCTGATCGACTCGCGTTGCGCCGTCAGGCTCGCAAACACCGTGTCGCTCGCGTCCAGCTCGCCCAGCGCGGCGGCGGTGCTCACCGCCAACTCGCTGATCGTGCGGCTGTGATAGGTGTGCAACCCCACACCACCGAGCAGCCCGCTGGCACGATCGCCGAGCACCGCCAGCAACCCCGCGTTGTCGCCGTCGTTGATCGCTCCGCTGGCCGACGCGGCGATCAATCCCGGATCACGGCGCAAGTCGGCACTGACATCGATCGTGGCGGCATCCGTGCCGGTGAAGAAAGCGCCGATCCCGACGGCGCTAAGAACGCCCGAACTGTCCTCGGTGAACCAGAACTGCTGTCCGTTCTCACCCGAAATGTTCAGGCGCCCGTCGCTCCCTACAAAGGCGTTCAGCCCCGGTACTTCATCCAGGTCATTGGCGAGTGTTTCGAGCGTTGTGTCGTTCGACCCGATACCATCCAGGTCGATCTCGATCTGGCGCGTGATTTCCTGTCCGGTCTGCGGGTCGCGAACGTGCACGATCATGGTGCCGTTCTGCACCGGAAAGGGCAGTCCGGCGGCGGTGCTGCCCAGCGGGGCAGCCGGGTTTGCGGCAAAGTGCGCGCTCTGCATCGAGCTGTAGCCGGTCAGGCCGCGCCCCTGCCCGTGTACCTGATTGACCTCACGGATCAACCCGCGGGCCAGGCCGTCAAGCCGGTCCAGTTGGTTCACCAGGTGCACGTCGCGAGTTTCGACAATGCCGGCCAGCTTCCCGGCACGAAGCACGACGGACGACTGGTCGTCCGCGAAGCGGATGGAGGCGCGCTCGTACCCGTCCACCAGTTCGATCTGCGTAGTCAATCCACGCGAACGGTTGAACTCGACCAGCGGTTGGCTGCCTACATAGACGTTGACGGATCCGTTGGGCTGCTCGCGGACCTGCACGTTCATGTAGTCCGCCAGCTCCTTAAGCAGTGTGTCGCGCCGGTCGCGGAGCGGACCCGAGACGCTTTGCCCGCGCGCCTCCTCTGAAACTACCTGCTGATTGATCTGCGCGATCTCGCGGGCGATCTCGCCGGCCCGGCGAGCGCCCTCCACCGCGAGCTGGTTCAGGTCGGATATCTGCGTGAGCAGCCCGCTGCGCTGCCGACGGATGGTGCGCACCATCGCGTCGGCCGCGACGAGCACACCCTGTCGCGGCGCGCCGTCGGCGGGCGCAGTCTGCACCTCCCCGAAGGAGGAAAAGAACTGCGTGAGCTGCGTCGAGAGATCCTGCTCGGTCAGTTCGTTGTAGAGTGACTCCACCCGCGAGAGTTGCGTGCGCCGCACGTCCGCTCCGCTGCGCGTCGCAATCGCGAGGCGCAACTGCGACTCGATCGACTCGTCGATGTGGCGGTTCAGGTGGCTCAGACGAACGCCCGCACCTGGAGCCACGCCGCCGAGCGTCGGGCCACCGAGCTGCGGCGTCAACCGACCCGACAGGCGCGTGTAGTTCGGGTTGCCGACGTTGGCGATGTTCTGCCCCACGATCGCCAGCGCGGACTGGTACGCGGCCAGCGCGCTGCGTCCGGTCTGGAATGAGGGTCCGAGCAGTGCCATGGTCTTAACCCAGCGCGTCCACCCACGTACGGGCAACGCAGGACTCGGTTCGGCCGCCGGCGCCGTAGCCGATCGGCTCGCGGTTCGCACCGGCCAGTTCGGCCAGCACCGCGCGAATGTGCAGCTGCAGTCTCTGTGCCACGTCCGCGGTGAGACGCGTGTTTTTCTTCAGAATCTCGGCCGCGGACCGCAAACCGACGCTGCGGGCGCGAATACGCGACGAAATCGGCTCCTGCAGGCGATCCGCCAGCTCCTCCAGCCGCAGCGGATTCGCATCGTGCGCGTGCAGCGCCTGCGCCAGGTCGGCAAGAATCGCCGAGCGGGTCTGCTCCACCTGGGCCGTGCGGGCCAGGACGCGCTCCTCTTCTTCGCTCTGAACCCGCAGCGCTTCCGTATCCGCCCGACGAAGCGCCGCCAGGCGCGCCGCCGCGCTCTCACCCAAGCGCGTCAGTAGAACATGCAGCTCCGCCAGGCAGGCATCGAGGCGCTCGGCCAGCGACAGGACGCTGGTTGTTCTCGATTGGGTCCGCTGGCGCGTGATGACGGCAGTCATGCCCAGATCTCCATCCCTTCCGTCCGCGTAGTGCCAGCGACGCGCGGCTCCTGACGGGCGTCAGACCGGCCGATCCACGATTCGATCTGCGCCGTCAGGCCACCGCGATCAGCTGCAGCCGTGGCAGCGGCAATGCGCTGGTCAAGCATCTGTCCAAAGGCATCCTCGCCCCGGCCGCCATGCGCGAACTTCCGTCCGATCGGGTCGCTGCGCATCTGTTCGAGCATCGGGGCATAGAACATGGCCGCGGACATTCCTTCCGCGGTGCGGCGAATGAGCGCCGCACGCGGTTCCTGCGTCGTGCGGCCGAGCCGCTCCTGCGCCCGTACCAGCGCTGCCGTTGACAGCACAGCGGGCTGGTGAGCCGCGATGGATCGGATGTCATTCACCGGCATTACTCCGAATACGCCAGTTGCGCGTGCAATGCGCCGCTGCGGTGGAGCTGCTCCACCGCCTCGGCCATCTGCGCCTGCGAGAGCTTGATCTTGGAAAACGCGTCCAGCAGCTCCTGGAATTCGACGGTGGCCGTTCGATCCGTGTCCATTCCGGCAACGTCGTCGGCGCCGGGCGGAGCCTGCGCTGCTCCTTCCACAGTGCCTACGCGAACGGAGCCGATGCCGCTGATGTGCAGGACGGTCGGCGAGACAGTCACGGTGCCGCTCATCACGATCGTGCGCTTCGAGCGCGAGATCGTGACCCGCGCCGGCTGTTGCGGCATGACGAACAACTGCGTCTGAAGGACGCGGCTGATAAACCCGGCCGGCTGCCGCAGCTCGTAATCAGGAATGCGCACGACGACCGTCTGCGGCCCGGTGGCGATCGCAGCGTCGTCGCGGACGACGACGATGCCGTCCGAGCGGCGATCGGAGCTGCGTTCGGCGCTGGCGCTGGAGACCTCGTGGTTGACAGCCCGTGCGACCATCTGGGCCATCGGCCAGCCGGCCTGCGATTCATCCAGCACAAGCGTGATTGCGCCATCAGCGATGAAGTTGTAGACAAACTCGCGCTCGAACACGGCGCCGCCGCGAATCAGGCCGCGGGTCGGCGTCTTCGGGTCGGGCATTTCAATTTTTCCGCCCGCTAGTGCGAATATCTCCGTGACGCTGAGCGTTGATTCCTGAAGCGGCGTTGTCAGTAACTGGCCGCCCTCCAGGCTCTTGGCCGCACCGATCACGGACACGACCACGTCAACCGCCTGTCCCTCCTGCACGCCAAATTGCGGAATCTGTGCTTCGACGGCCACGATGGCGACGGTGTTGTTGGCCTTCAGCTCGCGCGGGTCGAAGACCGGCTGCAGGAAGCGCTGGTGCATCGCCTGCAACGCGCGGGCAGTGTTCGGATAGGCACCGGCGTCGCCGCTGCCCTTGAGCCCCACCACCAGGCCGAAGCCCATCAGGCGGTTCGTGCGCTGACCCTGCAGGCGGGCAATGTCCTGAACCCGCACTTCTGCGAGCGTGGTCATGGCGCCGGCTGCCAGAAAAACCACGGCGGCCAGCCGCGTCAGTAACGACCGATCGCGAAATCCATTTCGCAGGTTGCAGTGCTGGGTCATGGTCTCACTGATTGACCGCATTTCCGTTGCTCCCGACCTCGGCCGCCTCGATCGCCCTCTCGCGGTTCTCGCGCCGCTGAATCGCGCTGCACGTCAGAACGGGCGCAGGAAATCCACCGCCCGCTTGAGCCAGCCGCGGTTGGCGGCGTCCCGCGCCGCCCCGCTGTGGGCAATGTCAATGCGCACGTCCGCGAGCTGCGTGCTGAGCACGGTGTTCTGCGGCGACACGTCGCGGCTGCGGCACATGCCGGTGAGCAGCGCGACCTGCTCTTCCTCGTCCATGCGGATGCTCTTGCGCGCCTCCAGAACGAGGTTGCCGTTGGGTTTCACGTCGATCACCTCGGCGGTGATGCGCGTGACCAGCGAGTCCTTGCGGTTGACCTTGCCGGTGCCTTCCCACTTGTCCTGAAAGTTGAAGTCCACCGCCGGCGTACCGTCGGAAAATGACTGCGGGATCAGGCGATTCTCAGGGTTCAGCCGGACCCACTTGGCCAGTTCGGACTGCACGTCCCACTTCTTGTCCGACGTCGTCTTGGCGTCACTGGTCGCGGTCTTGTCCTCGCGGATGATGATCGTGACGAAATCATGGACCTGGATCGTCTCGGGCTGCGGCAGCTCGACTGCAAATGTCGAGACGGCGGCCAGGTCCGGATTCGGCGACGGCTCCACCGCGGATTGCCCCGGTCGCGCCGCCTGCCGCCCCTGCCCGATGCCGCCGGGAGCCACCGGCACCGCGCGCTGTCCGACGGGAGCGCCGCTCGGTGCGCCCGCCGTCGCGGCCCCGCCCGCACCGCCGTTTCCAGCAACCGCTTCCGGCCTGGCCGGAGCAGCGCTGGCGGGAGTCGCCGGCGCGGAAGGCTCGGTAGCGGGCTGAGCCGGGCGCGCAGCCGCGGCGCGCTGACGACCGAACAGCGAGTTTGATTGGCCGGAGGCCTGCGCCACGATGTTCAGAACGACGCACAGAACCGCAATCCGCGACATTTCAACGCTCCGTTTGCTGATTCCCACGCACCGGCCCTGAGTTGACCGGCCCAGTCATTGCGGATCCGCCATGATTCGAACCGTGCTCACCGCCGTCACGATGCCGCGCACCTCGCGACGGTCGTTGCGCCCCTCGCCAAGCCGCACGCGTACCACGTCGCCATAGCCGCCCGCGTCGAGCGCCACGCCGACGACCCGGAGCGAGACGGCAGCGCCGTCGCCCAGCACCGTCACCGGTGTGGAGCGCTTCACCAGGTCCACCGCCTTGAGATGGTCGGCGCGGATCATTTCCCCCGCCGGGATGAACCGCTTCACCTGGTGGCCGACCAGCGGCTCGATTTCGTTGCGCCCGACTTCCTGCGTGCCGTCGAAGACGCGCTCCTGGAGCTGCAGATCCTCGCGCCGCACGATCGCGCCGACGTTCATCGCCCGCGCCGCGGTCACAACCGCCCGCACCGCCCGCACCTGCACTCCAATGCGCAACGTGCGAAGCTGGCGGCCATCGCGGCGCAGGGCGACGGTAATCTCGCGCATTCCCAGCCGACCGGCGTCCGCGCCGGTGCGAATGTCGAACTCGAACGGCGGGCTGGTGAGCTCAAGGAATTCGGCCCCGACGCGCTCGAACGCGACATCGATCGACCGCACGCCCGACCCAAGCCCTCGCTGCAGCGCGGCGCGAATCGCGTCGGCCAACGTCTGCTCCGTTGCACCGACCGTCGCTGAAGTTCCCGCGCCTGGTTCCGCGCCGGGCACGGTGGAAGGCAAATCGCCGGTCCCAACGATCCCGGCGGTGCTTTCAACGACCCTGCTCCCGGACGGACCGGAGCGCGCGGCGATCGACCCGCCGCTGGCCGGTTCAGCGCTTCGCGACAGGGACGCTGCGGCGCCCGCCGTCGCGGCGCTCCCCTCCGTCGGTCCGAAACTCACCCGGCACTGCAGCGCCCCGCCAACCAGCACGCGGGCCGGATTCACGCCCAGCGATTCGAGCTTTTCGACGATTTGCGAGTGGGAGATCGTGGCCTCCGGCGATCCGGGCTGCGCCTGGAGCACGACCTCGCCGCCGAGGCGGGCGGCCAGTTGTGGATCGGCCTCGCGAAGCCAGAGCACGTCGGCCAGCGTTGCGGCGCGTCCGGAGACCGTAACCCGCGGCTTGATCGTCAGGCGGCTGACGCCTGGGCGGATGAGATCCTCAGCGCGGGCCGTCGCCATAATGCACGCGACGGCGATCACACACGCCAATCCGCGCAACACAGCGCGATTTCGCGACAGTTCACACGCTTCGCGACGCAGCATCTTGATCTCCATGCACCCGGAGACGCGCAACCGCGATCCTCCGGGCGGATCCGCTCATCGCCTCACGTCGCCTTCGTCATCCGTGACGCCGGCGGTTCACGCCGCTTACCGCCGCAGGTTTGCGACGGTCTGTAGCGCCTCATCCGCGGTCTGAATCGACTGCGAGTTCATCTGAAACACGCGCTGGGTCTTGATCAGTTCGACCAGTTCGCTCACCGCCTCCGTCGTGCTCAATTCGAGGCTGCCCGGCAACAGCGTGCCGAGGCCGTCCTGTCCCGGGATACCCTCGATCGGATCCCCCGAAGCGGGACTGATGACGTAAATGTTCGAGCCATATTGCAGCAATCCGGAGGGATTCGGGAATCGCGCCAATTCAAGCTGCCCGACGCTCTCGGCGGTTCCATCGGCGCGCGACACGACCACCTGCCCGTCGGCCGAGATTGAGACCTTGTCGAGCGGAACGTCTTCCGGGATGGTCGGCGAGTCCTTCATGCGCATGCCCTGGCTGTTGCCGAGCACCAGCTCGCCTTCCGAGTTGCGCACAAAATTGCCGGCGCGTGTGAATCCTGTTCCGCCGCCGGGCAATTCAACCTGGAAGAATCCGTCGCCTTGAATCATGGCGTCCAGGCCGTTGCCGGTCTGCATGGCCGATCCCTGGCGGAACAGGATCTGCGTGTTCGAGAGCGCGACGCCCAGGCCGATCTGAGTGCCCAGCGGCGAACTGGTCTTGGCGCTGGTCTGCACTCCCGGTTGCGCCCAGACCTGGTAGAGCAGGTCTTGAAAATTCGCTCGGGAGGACTTGTAGCCCACGGTATCGGCGTTCGCGATGTTGTTCGCGATGACGTCGATCTTCGTGGACAGGGCCTGCATGCCCGTCGCCGCGGTGTGTAGTGCCGTAATCGCCATGAGCCGGATCACTCCTCGAATCGCGCTTCGCGCGATCCGTTCACGTCTCGCTATGCCGCCGCCACCTGGTTGATCAGCCGCCCGATGGACTGATCCTGAAGCGCGACCATCTGCGCATTCATCTGGTACGCCCGTGCCGCCTCGATCATCTGCACCATCTCCTGCACGGCCTGCGTGCCGGAGCGCTCGACGTGTCCGCCGATGACCCGCGCCGCGACGGCCACCGGCTGCGCATTGCTCGGGTCAAAGCGCCCTGCCCCGGACTTCTGCAGGGCGCGATAATCGGCAAAGTCCGCCAGCGCCAGCCGCGCCACACGCACGCCGTCCTGGCGGATGTCGCCGTCCTCGGTGATCTGCGTGGAGTGGGCGCGCGGGTTCAGGCGAATCGGCACGCCGCCGACGCCCAGCACCTCAGCGCCGTCCGCGGCGGAGCGCAATCGGCCGCGCTCATCCATGACGAAGCGCCCGTCGCGGGTGACGAGGTCCTGTCCGGCGGCCCGCACGACAAAGAACCCTGCCCCTTCAATCGCGGCGTCGAGCGGCTCGCCGGTGCGCTCGAATGCCCCGGGGGAATGGTCGGTGCGCGTTTCGCCGAGCCAAAGTCCGCCCGTGAGCGACCCCAACTCCTCGCTCGACGGGCCGATCCGCAGTCCGGCCTCGGACGCCGGCTGTCGTTCGGCGAAAGAGGCGATTTCACGCTTGAATCCGACCGTATCCGCGTTAGCGATGTTGTTCGAGATCACGCTCTGGCGATACTCGTTCACCATCATCCCCGCTGCGGACTGGTACATGCCGTAGATCATTGCGCCCCCCTGTCGTCGTCTGGCGCTTCCTGCGCGAGTGATTCGTCATTTGTGCCGCTTTCGCACATCTGCGCGTGCAGATCGCCGGCGGCCCGCCGCAGGGCTTCGTTCAATACAAGCCGCCCCAGCAGCCCGAGATCAGGGCGCGCCGCCGCCGCGGAGTACCCTGCACGGGAAGGAGCCACCTGCTGAACGATCCGCAGCATTCGTCGACGCTCGGGCGACATCCAGCGCTCCCGTCCAACCGGGTTTTCGCAGATGCCGTGCCGGTTGTCGCGCGCTGCGACGGAACGCGGGCACGGTCATCCCGGCTGCTGAAAGGCAGGTGGCGTGCCAGTTGGCGTTTGCGGACGTGAAATGTCGCCGGCTAGCGCAAACAGCTGGGAATCAGCGGGGTTTGCCGCGTTACGGCATAGATCAGGATGACTTGCGCGGCGCCCCGGGCGCATCGCGTGCGCCGATGCCGCGGAAGTTGCGGGCCAACGTCTGCAAGATCATCCCGGGCCGTCGCATCGGCCGCCGTTGCGTCACCGGCCCGCCCACCCCCATCATTCCCGGCCCCGCCCGTCATTCCCGCGAAGGCGGGAAATCCAGCCCGCCGTTCCCGCCGTTCCCGTCATTCCCGTGGCACCGTCATTCCCTGCCCTGCTCGTCATTCCCGCGTGGCACCTGCCGCCGCGAAGGCGCGCGGCGGGAATCCAGCCCGCTATTCTGCAATCCCCCAACCGCCGGGCAGCCGAAGCAGCAATTGCCCCGCCCATCCGTCGTGCATTCCCATATTCACCTTGCATCCTGCAAATCCGGTGCGATAATTCAGTAGTCCGGGCACCCGCCGCAAGGGCCGTGAAGAAGGGTTGTTCCGACCGGTGAAAATCAAGCGCCGCCCGACCCGGCGGCGCGTTCAGGGAGGACGTGACATGGGGTTTCGTCGTGAGTTCGCCGTTGTTCTTGTTCTGTTCGGGTTGGGGGGGGGCGGCCGCGCGCTAGCGCAGCTTGACCCGGCGGATCCGTGGCCGAAGTTCGGTCGTGATGAGAGGAATTCCAGTTACAGCCCGGTGCCTGGTCCGCACAGCCTGCCGGAGTTGCGCTGGGTGGCTCCCGCCGGCTTCGGTGCAATCGCCCAGCCGGGCGGCTACGAGTCTCGGGCCAGCGCTGTGGTGGCACGAATCAACGATATTGAGTGCATCCTCGTCCCCGGCGTCTTCAGCGATGCGCCCGCGGGCGTCCGGCTACGCATCTTCCCCTATCACCCGTGCAGCCCGGCTCACCCGCCGGGCGGAGTAGCGACCCCCATCGGCGAGATCGTCGTTTCGGGGCCGGGTGAATGGCTGACCGGCACGCCATTGGTGCTTGCCAATGAGCGCGTGGTGGTTCAGACCTCCCGGCGTGTACGCTGCTATAACCTCAGCGCGATCAATCGGACTACCGCGTGCAGCGGTGCGCTCGTCCTGCCGAGCGCCCCCGAGTGGCAGTACCCGGCTGACGGCACAGACTTCACCTCCGAAGCGGCCTCCCCGGCGACAGGAAAGACCGGTCCTGCCGGCAGTGATTTCGTCGTCGTTGTGGGCCGGCTGGTGGCGAGCCACGCAACGCAAGTCGTCGTAGCGTTTCTGAACCCAGTGACCGGGGACCCTTTTCATTTCTCCACTGTAGCCCAGCAGTCGAGTTCGATCACATCCTGCCCCGCGATCGGCCCCATCGACGATCGACCTGACAGGCACTTCACCTATGTCACATTGATGCAAGCAACTCCGTTATCCGGCTCTCCTCAACATTGCAGTGCGAACGTGGCGGCGATCGCGTTCGACCAGCCTTGGCACCTGCCCGTGGTCCGTTGGGCCGACACAGCCCGGAACTGGGGTTCGCCGGTCCTTCATCAGAACGGTGATCTCCTGCTGCCTTCCGACGATCCCCATGTCCATACATTCGACAACTTGCTGGATCCGCTGGGAACGTGGTGTCTGTGGCGACGCCACCCGCCACAACCCGTCGGGTCGTCGGTGTTCTCAGCAACGGTCGGCGTATTTCCCGACCGCGTCGGTGTGACCTGGCAGGAGTCCGGCGGCATTATGTACCGAATCATCGACGGTCTCTCCTCTCTCGTGATCAGCGGTGACGCCGGAACGATCCCTAATCACATTGGTGGCGCGCCGTTGCTGGATATTGCAGAGCGCTTCTACATGAATACCGATGGGGCTTCGAGGGTATACGCCCGAAAAAAGGAGTTTCAGCCGGGAATCAACCGATTCGACGCCGGGTGGCGCGATCCGGTGACCGGCCTCCCCGTCGTGTATGAACCACCATCGCCGTACAACACGGTCTTCGAATCTCAGCCCGCGATCACTACCGACGGGACGCTGATCTGCACAAACGAAGGCTATGTGCTCGCCCTGCGTCCGCTCCTCGGCGACTTCAACGGAGACGGCTGCCGGTCCAACTTCGACGTCGATCCCTTTGCCGATGCGCTGATGGATCTCCAGAAATGGCGGGAGGACTTCGGGGATCCCATCGGCATCAACCTGGTCGGCATCGGCGATTGCAACAACGATGGTGAATTCAATAACTTCGACATTGACTGCTTCGTGGACCTGATCGTCAATCACTCCGGCTGTCCCACCGGAACACCTGAGGAGGGCGAACCGCAGGCGCTGATGGGCGGCGGCGGCGAAGGCGAGGCAATGACGAGCGCGGGCGTCTTCGGTGAAGCCGACGGCCCGACCTGTCCGACCCCCGACGCGCACTTCTGGCAGACCATCGCCCAAGTGCGGGCCTACTTCGGAGACTGACCATGACGACTACAGACTTGTTCTGCTCCCGAGCGGCGCAGCCGGGCGCTGCACTTGGCCCCGGCGCCGCGGCATTGCGCGCGGCCATGCGTTCCGCAACGGGTATCGCGGTCTGGTGTGCGATGATCGCCCCTTCGGTCGCAAGCGCCCAGTTCGTACACGAGAAGGTGATGGTCGGCGCACGGGACTACTACCTGTACCAGCAGCCTTTCCCTGATCCACCGGAGTATGTGGGTGAGGTGCGCGTGGTCGCGACTCCTGACGGCGGCTGTGTCATGGTATACATCGCCGACTCGCTGATCCCCATCAAGCAGATTCTCCTCCAGGCGTTCGACTCCTGGGGGCGTCGCACGCTGGGCCCGATTCCCGTGGATTTCGATGAGTACCGCTCCATCTCACTGACCGTTCTGCCGGTCGGCGAGGATTACTGGGTCGCCTGGGGCAACAGCGGCGGCGCATGGTTCAGGATCGTGGACTCCGATGGTGCGGTCACGCCGCGGCGCCAGTTGGATGCATCGGTGGAGCATGCGGAACTGATCTCGCTGGCGACGAACAACACCATCGTGGCCGCCGTGTACGACAGCCTCGACGACCCGACGCCGCCCTTCGGCGTTTCGGGGCGGCTCTTCACTCCCGACGGCACGCCGCTGACCGGCACATTGCCGATCGGGCACGACGCGGGCGGACAGGCGTTCTGGACTGGGACTCTAGCCTTCGGCGCGGACGCCACAATTCTCTACGCATATGACTGCTTCTTTCCTCATGCGGCCAGGGGAACGCGCTTTCGGTTCGGCGGCAGCGACGGCTCGCTCGGCAGTGCGTTTCTTGCGCCAAGTCGATTGCCGTTTGGCTCTGTGTATCCGGGATCGGACGGCGGCTACACGCTGCTTGCGGCCAATGGAGTCGGGTTGCCGGGGAACGTTGCCGAGGTATCGTGGCTGGATTCGAACGCGGCGGTTCTCCGTCGTGTCTCTTTCGATTCAGATTTCACCGGGATCACATTCAACGCGCGGGGCGAGTTTGTCACCAAATACGCTTACACCAACGCCGGGCCTCCCGAGTTGTCGGTCACACTCTACGACTCGGCTGGCGCGGTCATTGCCCACCGGCTGTCGCTGTACCGTCCACCGGCAGAGCAGGCCTGGTCAAGTGGATCGCGCGACTTTGCTCTAGCGGACAGCGGAGCAGTGTGGACCTATTGGCGAAACGCCCTTGTGCTGGATGAGCACTACATCACGCTCCTCCGCCCCATCTCGCCGGGGGATCTGAACGCCGACGACCTGACCAATGGGTTCGATGTTGACCCCTTCGTCCTCGCGCTGACCAACCGCGAAGCATATATCGCCGCGTTCCCGCATATCCCCCCGGAGGCCATCGACATCCTGGGCGACCTGAACGACGACGGCGTCCTGACCAACTTTGACATCGATCCGTTCGTCGACGCCCTCGTCAACGGGCCGTAGCAGATGCGCGCAAGAACAGCGGGAAGTCGCGGCGTGGAAAGCCGGCGCCGCCAATAGCCGCGCGGCAGAACCAAGCTCAAAGTTGCATCGGTACACGATGGAGTACGCTGTTGATGGATGCAGGCGCAGCGCGATTCATCGCTCACGACCCGCCGAGAATCATTGCCACGAACGGGTCGATGTCGAAGTTGTCGAAACGCGAGTCGTTGTTCACGTCGCCCGAGTGCGTGCACTCCGGAAACGCGGCTTCATAGCCGACGGGATCGATCAGCGCCAGAACGAACGGGTCAATGTCGAAGTTGTTGACGAGTCCGTCGCAGTTCATGTCGCCGCGCGGGCAGCGGTCGAACTGGAAGCGGTAGCGCAGGTCGAGCAGTTCGCCCTGGATCGGCCCCCCCTCAAAGTTCGTGTTGGCGATTACGGCGAACCAGAAAAAGAACGGCTGGTCGCCGGGCGAGACAAACCCGTTGAAGGCGTCGGTGGTCAATTCGGCAGAAAAGACGCCCGAGCCGCTCCACCCCAGCTCCTGCCCCCAGAATGTGAAACTGGTCAGGTCGGCAATCTGCGAGACGGGAATCACCATCTGAAAGGCAAAGTCCGCCGCACTGAACGTCTCATCCGCCCGAAACGTGACGTTCACGGTGGTCCCAACGATCGTGCCTTCGATCGTTGAGGCGCCCAACACTTCGCCCCCGAAGGGCAGCAGCGGCAGGCCCGAAAAATCCCAGACCTCAACCGTGCCGCAGCGCGGAACGGCGGAGATCGCGGGGGTCGTCAACGCGATTGCGGCAAGGGCGGTCGCGAGAGTGTGTGCGGTTGATCGGCGGCACATGCGGGTGCTCAGGGATCGGGATGGCTCGCCGGGCTGATTGTACCATGCTTGGCCGAATAGGCTCTGATTTTCCGCCGGTAGCGCCGTCCCGGCGGCGACGGCCGATGCGGAGGGCGGCTGCCACGCGCGGGCGTCTGGAGCGCGCCGTCACTATCCCCTGGCGAGAATCACACGAGCGGCGTAACCCCCTGCTCCTGCGTCGCATCCAGGACTGAGCGCGGATAGACTGTTCCAGCGCGGCTGCTCCGCCGCCGATGACTTTCGCGACCGGAATGCGACGATGCCGGACACGCTCTATTTTGCGGTGTCAGCCTATGCGGGTATCGGGCTGCTGTTCGGCGCGGGATTCATCAGCATCGGCCTGTCCCGCTTTGACGCGGCGGCGCAATCAGCCGGAATCGCGGTGCGGCTCCTGCTGCTTCCAGGCGCCGCGGTGCTGTGGCCGCTTTTAATGCTGCTGTGGCTTGGTCGCCGCGGAGGCGCTGCATGACGCGATCGCAGCGGGCTGTGCACGCCTGGGGCTGGCTGATGCTCACGCCGCTGTTAATCGCAGCGGTGATCGCAGGCTCGATGGGGCGTCGTCCGCCGCCGGCCCAGCCGGCGATCATTCCGGCCCCCACCATCAGCGGCCCGTTCATGGGCCCGGACTTCCCGGATCATCGCCGATGAGCAGCGGATACGTGGCCGTCCAGTGGAACCGTCACAAGCGCGTCTACGACATCATCGTCGCGCTCGCGCTCAGCCTGTTCATCGCGACGTTCTTCGTCATCGGACGGCTGATGTACCGCGGCGAGCACGCCGTCAGCGACGAAATCCTGCTGATGCGGGCGCTGGGAGCATGCGCGTTCTGCTCGCTGACAGTGATCCTGTGCATCGGGCCGCTGGCGCGCCTCAGCACACGCTTCCTCCCACTGCTGTACAACCGCCGCCATCTCGGCGTGGCGACGTTCCTGACTGCATTGCTGCACGCGGTCGTCGCGATCGGGTTTTATCACGGCTTCGGCGTACTGAACCCGCTCCGCTCACTGCTTGAGACCAACACGGCGTTCGATTCGCTGGCGTCGTTTCCATTTCAATTGTTCGGGCTGGCGGCGCTGCTGATCCTGTTCGTCATGGCCTCGACCAGCCACGATTTCTGGCTGCGAAATCTCGGCGCTCGTGGGTGGAAGCGCCTGCACATGCTGGTCTACCCGGCTTATCTGCTGGTCGTGCTTCACGTCGCCCTCGGCGCGCTGCAAACACAGAGCAGCTCGGTGCTGCTGACGGTCGTGCTGGCGGCCGTGTCGCTGGTCGGCCTGCTGCATGTCGTGGCCGGGATGCGCGAACTGCGAACGGATGCGCGCACCCGGGACGAGCCGCCGTTGCGCGGCGAGGGATGGGTGGATGTCTGCGGCGTGGATGACGTGATGGAAGGGCGCGGGCGGGTGGTCTGCATCGGCACGCGCGAACGAATCGCGATTTTTCGGCACAATCAGAGCATTTCCGCGACAACCAACGTTTGCCGCCACCAAGGCGGGCCGCTCGGCGAGGGGCGCATCCTCGATGGCTGCATTACCTGCCCCTGGCACGGCTGGACGTATCGGCCGCAGGACGGCACAGCTCCGCCGCCGTTCACGGAAAAAATCGCGACGTACCGCGTGCGAGTCGTGGGGAAGCGTGTACAGGTGATCCCGACCCCCCTGCCGCCGGGCACGGCGGTTGAGCCGGCGCGAATCGACGGAAGCCCACATGGATAGCACCGCCCCCATGCCGCCGGCGGCGGACAGCGCATCCGATCAGTTCTATTGCGGTTATCGGCCGGTGGCGCCGTCGCTGCGCATGACGCTCGCAGTGATCGTCATCGTGCTGATTGCCGCGTTTGTCGCGACGGCGGCCGTGATGTCGCGACAACACGGCGATCCGGGGACGGGCGTGTGGCACTTCGGCACTCCACGCGAGTTCGTCGGACGGATCGTGTGCGAGCCGTACCCTATGCTTCTGATCGTGCCGAAAGAACGGGGCGACGTCGAGGCACTGCTGCTGGTCGAAATGGGCAAGTTCGGCGGAGGTCAGCGAGCGCTGCCACGGGATGGACAATGGGCGCGGGTAACCGGCTATTTGCTGGAGCGCGACGGCCGGCGAATGATCGAGTTGCTGGACGGTGACGCGGCGTTCGCCGCGGTGGATCGATCTGCCGTGGCAGGCGCGGATCGGATCGAGGCGCCCCCGGAGGTGCACGAAGTCGCGGACCAGGAGATGTTCGGTGAAATCGTGGACACCAAGTGCTATCTGGGGGCGATGAAGCCGGGCGACGGCAAGGCCCACAAGGAATGCGCAACCCTGTGCATTCGCGGCGGTATCCCGCCAACGTTCATCACGCGCGACAACTTCGGCAAACGAACGTACTATCTGATTACGGATCCCGCGGGACGGGCAGTGGATGAGCGGATTCTGCCGTTCGTGGCCGACCCGGTGAAGATTCTCGGGACCGTCGAACGGCGCGGGTCGCTACTGCTGTTCAGGATTCACGTCACGACGATTCAACGGATGTAATCCGCGCGGGGCGATTCGCGGCATGCTAGGATAGCACCCGCGCGCCGCAGCATCGCCGGCCGGGCCGCCTGCGCGGCGCTGCATGGACGAGGAGCAGGTCGTGACCCATCCGTTGCCCGACAACATCTTCCCGCTGCTTGAGAAAATGAAGGAGTTCTCGGCCAGCGACCTGCACCTCAAGACGGGGGTTCCACCGGTGTACCGGGTGGCGGGCGAGCTGCGGCGGTCGAACCTCGATCCGTTCAGTGCGGATGGCGGAGAGATCGAGCGGCTGATCGATCCGATTATCCCGAAAAAACGCCTGGAAGAGTTTGAGCGACGCGGGGCGCTGGACTTCGCCACCACGCTGCCCAACGGCGACCGCTTCCGCGTCAACATCATGCGGTCGTGCGACCACATGCACGCGGCCATCCGGCGCGTGCGGGCGGAAATCCCGAGCTTCGAATCGCTGCACCTGCCGCCGATCTATGCGAAGCTGGCGGAGCAGACGCATGAGGGGCTGGTGATCGTCTGCGGCGTGACCGGCTGCGGGAAAAGCTCGACGCTGGCATCGATGATCGATCACATCAACACGACTCGCCACGTGAACATCATCAGCATCGAAGACCCGATCGAGTACCTGTTCCAGGCGAAGCAGGGCATCGTCAGCCAGCGTGAGATCGGGCTGGACGTGGACAACTTCGCCGACGCTCTCCGCTCCGCGGTGCGCCAGGATCCGGACCTGCTCTTCATCGGCGAAATGCGCGACAAGGAAACGATGCTGGCGGCACTGCAGGCGGCCGAAACCGGGCACCTCGTGTTCTGCACGCTGCACACGGCTGACACGATGCAGTCGCTGGCGCGCATCCTCGAGTTTTTCCCGCCAGACCAGCACACCTTCATTCGCAGCTCGCTCGCGAACGGGCTGCGGGCGATTCTCGCGCAACGGCTGATCCCGGCAATTGACGAGAGCATTCAGCGCGTGCCTGCGTGCGAGGTGCTGCTGGCGGACGCGATCGTCAAGGAGAAGATCCGCGAGGGCGCGGACAACGATCTGCCGGAGGTGATCTCCGGTGCGCGCGACGCCGGGATGCAGAGCTTTACCGCGGCGCTGGCAGACCTCGTGCAGAACGAGGCCGTGTATCTCGACACTGCGATGGAGTTCGCCCCGAACCGCGAGCAACTGCTCGCAAGCGTGCGCGGGATCAAGACCAGTGCCCAGACGCTGGTACACCGGGTGAAGCGCGGCGGGGGTTGAAAATCCGCTGTGTTGGCAGAGGCCGGACTGCGTGGCGAACGCGGCACTCACGGTTGCTTCGCTCCCTTTATAAGCGCTCCGGCGAATTTCACTTGTCAGGGTGCGGATATCGACGTAAGTTCGCCGAACTAATTGAGTGCGGCGGCGGTGCGCGCGGTGCGTCCCGATAGCCGGAATTGAGGAATTTTGCGCCGGGAGGCCTCCCGACATCGATGTCCGGGCCTTCGGCGACACCCGATGGAGGATTTCTGCCCATGAAACGGATGCATCTCGGCCTGATCGCCGGCCTGGTGGCCGGCCTAGCGCTGATCCCGGCTTCCCTCGCTCAGAGCGAGGATCTGATCACCGAGGACGGCGTGATCACTGGGACGATGGAGATTGACTTCAAGACCCGCACCACGCCCGACACCAGCGGCAAGTACAAGGACGGGTCGCCGCAGTTCGGCGTGCAGGATGAGTACCGGCTCAACTTCAGCGTGGTGAAGACCACCGAGTTCGCCGGCAAGATCGTCCGCCAGCCGAACATTTTCACGAAGGGCATCCTGAAGCGCGTGCAAGGCGCGGCGCTGGGCTTCGACATCACGCTGTCGGTGCTGAACCCCAAGGACCTGAAGCAGAAGAAGACCATCGGCAAGTGGGTCGGCAACCTGCCGATCAACACCGAGACCGGCGCGTTTGAGCTGGCCGGCGGCATCAAAGAGGAGCGCCCGCTCCGGATCGCCGTGGATGCGGTCGGCAAGGCGGCGGCGTTTGAGGACCGCTTCAGCGGTCGGCTGATCGGCAAGGCGGAGAAGAAGGAAACGCTGGCCGACTACAGCTACAAGCGCCTGATCGGCAACAAGGAAGTGACCGTCGTTGTGAAGCGCTCGGACCCGATGCGCTTTGACGGGATCGAACTGGCAAAGGGCCCGGCTGAGATCTATCCGCGCACGGTCGTCAACGGCCGGCTCGACTATGACTATGAGACCGGCAACTGGCTAACCGACGGCATACGGTTCAACTACGCGCTCAACGGGCGCGAGATCGAGGACGTCGTGACCGGCACGATCAAGTGGGTGGAGGATCCGCAGCGCGACGTGAACGGCAAGGGTCACTACGAGTTCAACCTGCGCTTCAACGAGGCCAAGTTCAAGACGCAGACGACCGAGTCGGACGCCTTCGCCGCCATGAGCGAGGAGGACGCCTTCTTCGCCGTGGACGACACCGTGCCTACTCTCAAGGGACGGATCGAGTTCATCGACACGAAGGCCTTCGGTTCAGACCTGCCGGCCAACAGCAAAGTCACTTACAACCTGCATGCGAACAAGCTGAACAAGCAGCAGATCATGAACTTCTTCAAGCTGTGGATCATCGCGATCGGCCCGACGAACGACGAGTAGCGCTCCCCGTCGGCCGAAACCGGCGCCGTGGCGGCGCTGGATCCCGAATCACGAATCGCGGCCCCGTCGGAATCCCCGACGGGGCCGCGACGCGTTTGTACCGCTGCAACGCCCCGGGGCCGATGATCGCCGGGCGCTTCCTGCGCGGGCGGCGCAGCTTTCGCCGTTCGTCTCATAAGACATGCACGATCGGCCGGTGACGGGCGCACTGCCAAACTCCGGCCGCGCAATCGTCGATAGCACTCATACGCGCCGCCGTCGATCCGCTCCGCGGAGCGACTCCTGGTGCGCGTGGATGAGGTGACACGATGGCGAAGGATAAGTCTGCTGCCGCTGAAACCCCCGCGACAGCGCCGGCGCGGCGCAAGAAGCTGCCGACGACGGCGCTGCTGATCGGCGGGATCACGATCGTGCAGGCGGTGGGGTTCTTCTTCGCGTTCAAGATGTTCGCCGGACCGCCGGCTGCGACGCTCGGCGCCGACGGTCAACATCACGCCGCCGGCGAGGATCCCAAGGGCGAAACCAGCAAGGTAACGACCGAATTCGCCCTGCTCGAGAAGCTGCGGGTGCCGAACAACAAGTCAGGCCGCATGTTCATGTACGACCTGGACGTGTTTGTCGTGGTCGGGGCGGATCGTCGCCCGATCGTCGAAAAGCTCAAGACCGAGCGGGCGGCCGAGGTCTCCGATCGCCTTGCGCAAATCGTGCGTGCCGCCGATCCGCGGATCCTGGAGGAGGATGACCTTCGCACGCTGCGGATGCAGATGCAGTCGGCGCTGTCCACGATCTCCGGCGACCCCGAGTTGATTCAGCGCGTGCTGATTCCTCGCTGTGTGCCGATTCGCGCGGATTGATCCCCCAGAGAACCTGATCGCACCGGCTCAAGGATGAGCACCCATGCCAGAACACGAGAACACCGGCCCGGGCCAGCCGTCGGCCGAACCGACGGCGCATGAGTCATCGATCGACCCGGTCCCAGCGGCGACCGCGCCCGCCGACAACGGCGCGGACACCGCGGCGCTCGAGCCGGCGTCACAGGCTCCCCCTGCCGCCGCACCCGCCATGCCTTCGATTCCCGTGACGCCCTTCAGTCCCCCCACGCTGGAAGCCGCGGGCGCTGCGCAGACTGAAGCGTCGCTCGACTTTCTCGACGACGTGGAGCTGGACGTGCGCGTCGAGCTGGGGCGGGCGGAAATGCTGATCGAGGACGTACTCAAGCTCAGCGCCGGGGCCGTGGTGGAGCTGGACAAGGTTGCCGGCGACCCGGTGGACATCTATGTCAACGCGAGACTGGTCGCGCGCGGCGAGGTGCTGGTCCTGAACGACACGTTCTGCGTACGCGTCAACGAGATCGTCAGCTCGATTCCCGAAAGCGAGCCGGCGCGATGACCCGACAGGCGCTGCTGACTCTGCTGCTTGCCGGGGCGGCGGCGCTCACGGCGCGCGCCGACGCGCCGATTGGCGCAGCGACGCTGCCCCTTTTTGGAGACTCGGGCGGACCACCCCAAAGCGCCGCGCCCGCGGAATCGTCGCCCGGCGCGAGCGGTCACCGCGCGGGCGACGTACCCGCTCCGGTACCGGCCGCCGCTGACGAGTCCGCACTGCTCCGGCGGCGCGGCGCCGTCTCACGCAGCGACTCCGCCGTCGAACCGGTCGCGACGACTTCATCCGGCTGGGTGCGTACCACACTCTCGCTGGCGGCCGTCACGGGCCTGATCCTGCTGCTGGCATGGGGCTACCGCGCCGTGATGACGCGCGGCGCGCTTGGCGCGTTGACCCGGCCGCGCAAGAGCGTGGCCCTGGAAGTGCTCGCCCGTACGGCGATCACAGCGCGAATCGGCGTGTGCGCCGTGAGGTTCGGCAACCGAATCGTGCTGATCGGCGTCGGTGGCGATCGCCTGTCGGCGCTGGACGTCATATCCGACGCGGATGCTGCGTCACGCTTTGCCGCCGAGGTGCCGGGGCGAGCCCCCGCTGGTGTGACCGCTCCTGAGTTCGCCGCGCTGGTCGAGGATGCCGACGCGGCGGTGGAGCGCACGCTGGCGGCGACGGACGCCGATCAGCGCCTGTTGCGCGTGCATGGAGCGATTCGCAGCGCCGCCGAGCGGATTCGCGCGTCCGCGACCGGAACGCGCTGAGGCGAATTCGCACTCGAAACAGGTGGGCATGGAGGCCCGATGACCCGTCAGACCGCCGAACTCGCTCACCACCGCGGCCGCGCCCGGCTGCTGATCCTCGTCGCGCTAACGACGGGACTGTGCTGCGGATCGACGGCGCTGGCGGATGCACCGGCGCACTCGCCGCCGGGCGCTGCTGCGACGGCGACGGACGGCTCGGCATCCAACGACACCAGCGGCGGATCCACGAGCACGTCATCAGCCTCTCCGATCTACATCCCCGACGTGTCGCGCTGGCTGCCGAACGCGACCAGCCGGGAATCGCTCAGCTCGTCGCTGCAGATTCTCGTGCTGATGACGGTGCTGACGATCCTGCCCAGCATCCTGCTGATGATGACGTGCTTCGTGCGGATGATCGTGGTGCTGGTGCTGCTGCGCCAGGCGCTGGGCACGCACACGGTGCCGCCGTCGCAGGTGATCGTGGGACTCGCGTTTTTCATGACGCTGCTGGTGATGGCCCCGACGTGGGAGCGAGTCAATCGCGTGGCCGTACAGCCGTATCTGAATAACCAGGCCGGACAGATGGACGCGCTGACCGCGGCAGGCGGAGTAATGCGCGAGTTCATGTTCAATCAGATCGAGGCCGCCGGCAACGAGCAGGACGTATACATGCTGTATGAGTACGCAGCGCGGCGGAGCGTCGCCCCGGATGAGACCATCTCGCGGGCTGACGTGCCGATGACGGCGCTGATTCCGGCCTTCATGCTCAGCGAGTTGAAGGTTGCGTTCGTGATCGGGTTCCGCATCTACCTGCCGTTCCTGGTGATCGACATGGTGATTGCGACGGTGCTGGTCGCGATGGGCATGATGATGCTGCCGCCCGTGCTGATTTCGCTGCCGTTCAAGCTGCTGCTGTTCGTGCTGGCGGACGGCTGGCATCTGGTGGCGGGATCGCTGATGTCGAGCGTGGTGTAGACGAAAGGCGGCTGTTGCGATGCTGGAAATGACCGAGGCGCTGGACCTGGGCCGCATGGCGCTGCTGAAGTCGGTGATCATCGCCGGTCCGATCCTGGGCATCGGGCTGGTCGTGGGCATCGGCATCAGCGTGCTGCAAACCGTGACGCAGATCCAGGATCAGACCGTCGCGATCGTAGCGAAGATCGTCGCCATGATCGGAGCGGCGATCCTGTTCGTGCCGTGGCTGGCGATTCGATTGATCGAGTACACCCGCGAACTGCTAGGCGGCTGAGCCGCCGCCCGGAGTGATCGGTGCCCGTTGGCCTGACCGAACTTGTCTCCGCCCTGCCGACGTTTGCGCTGGTGCTGGCGCGGATCGGCGGCTTCCTGATGTTTCAGCCGCTGCTCGGGGGGGAGAGCTTTCCGGTCAACGTGCGTCTGCTGCTGGTCTTTGCGCTGGCGCTGGTCATCAGCCCTGCCGTCGAGGCCCCATCCGACCCGCCTGAGAGTTTCGCGGCGCTGGCGATCGGAATGGGAGCCGAGGCGCTGCTGGGTGCGCTGTTCGCCCAGCTTGTGATGATGTGCTTCATCGGGCTGCAACTGGGCGGCACGCTGATCGCGCAGGAGTCCGGGCTGGCGTTCGGCTCGGTCGTCAACCCCGCCACCGCAGAAGAGGAAAGCGTGCTCAGCACGTTCTACGTGCAGCTCGCGATGATCGTGTTTCTCGCCGCCGGCGGTCACCGCGTCATCATCGGAGCGGCGCTCGACAGCTTCGCGTCCATTCCGCTGCTGGCGGTGACGAACGTGCTGGAGCGCGGTACGCCGCTGCTGCTGGACGCCGTTGCGACCGGGTTCTCCATGGGCGTGCGGGTGGCCGCGCCGGCGATCCTGGCGATGTTCCTGGTCAACGCCGGGCTGGGAATCGTCTCGCGCACCATGCCCCAGTTCAACGTGGTGGCGCTCGGCTTTTCGAGCAAGTCCGTCATCGCCTTCGGCATTACCGCCGTCACGCTGCCGACCGCCATTGACATGTTTTCGCAGGGCGTCGAGCAGGTGAGCGGCTGGGTGGATGAGCTGTTGCACACGCAGGCGGCGGCGCATTGGCTGGCCCGCTAGACCGAGGCAATTCGCGCGGATTCGCGCGAACGCGCGGCAACAAGCGCTAATTCGGAGGAACTGGGAGCAATCTGGTGGCGTGGGATGAGGCGGCCGAGCGAACCGAGAAACCGACGGCGCGGCGCCGCTCCGAGGCACGCGACCAGGGAAAAATCGCGCGCAGCACGGACCTGGCGGCTGCGGTGGGGCTGCTGGCGGCCCTGCTGCTGCTGAATCTGCTCGGGCCGGGAATCACGGGAACGCTGCTCGCACTGACGCAGCACCTGGGCGAGCCGCCGCCGCTGGCGCCGCAGGATCTGACGACCTGGATCATGCACTGCGTGGACGCAGTATGGCGCTGCCTGCTGCCGTTTCTGCTGATCCTGGCGGTGCTGGCGGCGCTGATGGGGCTGGGGCAGACCGGACTTTACTTTTCGTGGAAGCGGCTGGCGCCGAAATTCAACGGGTTGAACCCCCTGACCGGGATCAAGCGCCTGTTCTCGAAGGACAACGTCGTCCGGTTCGCGTTCTCCCTGCTGAAGATGGCGGTCGTGGCCGGCGTGGGCTGGTGGACGATCAGCGCGGATGCCGGATTGATCCTCAGCGCCGGGCAGAACGGGGCGGTGGGCGTGCTGCACGCGACCAGCGCCCTGACCTACAAGCTGGCGCTGCGGATGGGGATGGCGCTGCTGATCATCGGCGTGGCGGACTACTTCTGGCAGCGCTATTCGATGGAGCGGGGCCTGATGATGACGCGCCAGGAGGTCAAGGATGAGATGAAGAACATGGAGGGTGATCCGGCCATCAAGGCCCGCATCCGGCGGACGCAGTACAAGATGGCGCTGCAGCGATTGCGCTCGGATGTTCCAAAAGCGGACGTGATCGTGACGAACCCCACCCACTACGCGGTTGCGCTCAAATACGACGATGCGACGATGGGCGCGCCGCGAGTAATCGCAAAAGGGGCGGATTTCCTGGCCCAGCGGATCCGCGAAATCGCCCGCGAGCACAGGGTGCCGATCGTCGAGCGGCCCTCCCTGGCTCGGGCGCTCTACGCCACGGTGGATGTCGGCAAGGAGGTCCCGCCGGCGCTGTATCGCGCGGTAGCCGAGCTGCTGGCATACGTGTACCGCCTCAGCGGTCGGGCGGCACGAACCAACCAGCCTGCAGGAGCTGCCCGCTGACCGCGCAGAATTGAACCGCACAGCGGGCCGGGACCGATGAGACTGCGGGCGCAGGATGCGCCCATTCCCGGCCGCCAACCGGCCGACGGCGGAGCCGCCACTGATGGATCAGACCCGCCTGCTGCAGGCTCTCGCGCGCAACCGCGGGCTGCTGTTCCCCTCCGCGGCCGCGGCGCTGATCTTCGTCATTCTCATTCCGCTGCCGACTGCGCTGCTGGACCTGTTGCTGGTGGTGAACATCCTGCTGGCGACGGTGGTGATGACCACCGTGATGTACCTCAAGTCGCCGCTGGAATTCAGCAGCTTTCCGCCCCTGCTGCTGGCCCTGACGCTGCTCCGGCTGGTCGTGAACATCGCCTCGTCGCGGCTGATTCTGACCAACGCGACGCTGGGCGAGGATGCCGCCGGTCACGTCATCAAGGCCTTCGGCACGTTCGTGGCCGGCAATTCGCTGGTGGTCGGCGTGATCATCTTCATCATCATCACGGTGATACAGTTTGTGGTGATTACGAAGGGCGCGACGCGCATCGCGGAAGTGGCGGCGCGATTCACGCTCGACGGAATGCCCGGCAAGCAGATGGCGATCGACGCCGACCTGAACGCCGGCATGATCGACGAGGCCGAGGCGCGCCGCAGGCGGGAAGAAATCACCCGCGAAGCCGACTTTTATGGATCGATGGACGGCGCCAGCAAGTTTGTCCGCGGCGACGCCGTGGCCGGGCTGATGATCACGTTCGTCAACGTGCTGGGCGGCCTGTACGTCGGCATGGTTGAGAACAACATGCCGCTGATGACGGCGCTGGCGATCTTCACGCGCCTGACGATCGGCGACGGTCTGGCGGCGCAGGTGCCGGCGTTCATCCTGTCGGTAGGCGCGGGCATGCTGGTGGCGCGGAGCAGCGGCAAGTCGAACATGGGCGAGGAGGTCATCGGGCAGCTCTTCTCCAAGCCGACGGCGCTGATCATGACCGGCGCGTTCCTGATGGTGCTGGCGCTGACGCCGTTGCCGAAGCTGCCGCTGCTGAGCCTGGCGGTCGGGTGCGGCGCCCTGGCGTACTTCGTGGACCGCACGCGAAACCGCAGCAGCGCGAAGGCCGAGCAGGAGGAGCGCACCCGCCAGGCGGCGCCACCGAAGGTGGAAACGCACCTGAAGGTCGATGCGCTGGAGCTGCAGATCGGGTTGGGCCTGATCGGACTGGTGGACAAGTCCCGCGGCGGCGACCTGCTGGACCGCATTACCGCCATGCGCAAGCAACTGGCGATCGACCTCGGCGTCATCGTCCCGCCGGTGCGCATCCGCGATGCGATCGGGCTGGAGACGAATCAGTACGCGCTGCTGCTGCGCGGGCAGGAAGTGGCGCGCGGCGAGCTGTATCCCGACCAGAAGCTGGCGATCAACTCCGGCGTCGCGGGCGAACCGTTGCGCGGGTACCCGACGCGCGAACCGGCCTTCGGGCTGCCCGCGTTCTGGATCGCGGAATCCGAACGCGAACTCGCCGAGAGCCGAAACTACACCGTGGTCGAGCCGACGGGGGTGCTCGCGACGCACCTGACGGAAATCATCCGGCAGCACGCGGCGGACCTGCTGACGCGTGCTGAGACGCAGAAGCTGATCGACAATCTCAAGCAGCACAACCCGACCGTCGTCGATGAGGTGATTCCGGGAATCATGAAAGTCGGAGAGGTGCAGAAGACCCTTCAGAACCTGCTGCGCGAGCGCGTGCCGGTGAGGGACCTGGAGGCCGTGCTGGAGACGCTGGGCGACTGGGGCGGCAAGACGCGCGACGTGGAAATTCTCACGGAGTACTGCCGAAACGCGCTGGCCCGCACGATCTGCTCACAGCTCAAGGATGCGCACGGCACCATTCACTGCATCACGCTGGACCCGGCCACCGAGGACTACATCCAGGCGAACATTCAGCGGCTGGAGCAGGGGTCGGTGTTGGCGATTCCGCCGGCGCGCCAGGCGGAGCTGGCGCACCGGCTGAAGCAGGAGCTGGACCGGGCCGCGTCGGCCGCGGGCGGTGCGCCGGTGGTGGTGCTGGCGTCGCCGGCGGTGCGGCTGTGGACGCGCCGGCTGATCGAGCCGCTATCGCCGCGCACGGCCGTGCTGGGGCTGAACGAGATTGTGCGCGGCGTAGACGTGCACGCGCACGGTGTGGTCGGGATTGAGTTGAACGCCGCTGCGGCGTGATCCCGCGACGGGCCGTCCGGCGGAGAACGGGAAGCAGGCTGCGAGGGGCACCCTCTCCGGCTGCATTCAATCGGCCAATTAACGGAAAGCTCGCTACCGACCGGCGGCGGCGCGCTTCAGCCGCTCCTGGGTCCGTTCCAGTTCATCCTCGAGTCGCTCGGGCGAGACCACTTCCACATGCGCATCCACGAACAGGACGACCGCCCGGTCGCCGTCGTACGCCGGCTCGTAGGCTAATACGTTCCGCGGATCCGATGCCGCGCTTTGGCCCGGCACATACACATACGAACTTCGATCCGGTGAACCGCGGGGGTCGCGCGGTGAAACCAATTGTTCCCGTGCCAGGCGCCCGTCGGCAACGAGCGCATCGAAGTCCGGTGGGAACTTTTCCTGGTGCTCGTTCGCATAAATGTGACAGGCCATCCCGATCATTCGCAGGTTTGACGCGCTGACTGCGGTCCTGGCCGATTCACGCGCCTGCGAGAATGAGGGCACCAGGATGGACGCGAGCAGCGCCGTATTGGACAGCGTCCCCCCCTCCAGGATCATGCCCATGGCCGAATCACCATAGGCGAGATAGGTCATGCCGTTGGCGTCCACGCGATAGCCGCCCAGCGTGCTGCGCACCGCCGCCTGGCGTTGCGGGAACGTCGGTATCTGCTCGATCGTCATCGCTCCGTCCGCGCCGCCGGCCATGTTCGCCACCGCCGTGGCGACGATCTGCCAGATGCCGTAGGTAGCGCGGCTCTGCTCGCGACCGTTGACGTACCACAAGGCCGTCAGCTTCTCCCCCAGCAGCGGGCGCAGGCGCTTGTATTCCGCCACGTCGGGCAGGCTGCCCTTCCGAGAGGCCGGATCGACCTGCCGCAGCGCCGCAGCGGCGGTCTGAGGAAAGAGCGCGAACACGCAGCGATCGCCGATGATCGCCCACGAAGGCGCGATCGGCATCGGCGCTCCGCTGACCGCGACGTAATTCACGGTCTGGCCGTCGGCGGAGTACTCGCGCTGCGCGATGCGCACGCTTGAGGTCAGCGAACCGACCGCCGCGCCGCTGATCTGCACCAGCCGCGACAAAATTCCGTGCAGCGCCGCGCCGTCCTTCACTTCCGCCACGACGACGGCGCCGGTGAAGAGCACACCGCCGTGAGCCGGGCTGTCATACAGCGTCCAATTGTCACCGAAGCAGTCAAGCAGATCCGTCACGCCGAAACCGAGGAACTGGCCGACCAGCGTCAGCCCATCCGCGGCGCTCTGATGGGCCTCTTCATCCATCGCCTCCACGACGGACATCACCTGGTCAAAGACGCGTCGCAGGTCCAGCGTGAATGAGTATCCCCAGTATGCGTCGGCGGGGATGCACGCCAGGTCCGCGTCCGTCACGGCCGCATCCGAATAGAGCGCACGCATGACATGGTCCAGGTTCGGCGCCTGCACGCGAACGTGAATTCGATCCCCGTGAGGAGATTCGTCCATTCGCAGGTACAGCCATTCCGCGCCGTCCGCCCCCACTGCCGTCAGCAACTCGCCGAACTTCTCATCATCATCGCGCGCGAGCTGGAGGAGGCTCTTTAGATCGACCCATGCGCTGAGTCGCCAGCCGGCCTCATGCTTCGCGGCCGCCGAGGCGGCCACCAGCCCCGGCGTCGCGGCAACATTCTTCGCGCCGCCCGTTGTCAGGGTTCGGGCGGCCGCCAAAGCCCGTTGGTCCGACGTGGCGAACACGAACCTGCCGTCGTGGGCGGTGAAACGTGGAGTGCCACTATCAGCATCGAAATAGCGCCAATCGAGTCCGCCGATCGACACCGGATTTGCATCCGGGTCCGCCCCCGACCCCAGGCTCAGGTTCTTCTCCACCATTCGCTCGGCATCCGCGCCCGCATCCACAACCGCGATCAGCCCCGGCACATCGTCCTTCACATAGAAGCCGAGTGCTCCCGGATGCCGGATGACGCGCTCCATGACGCTCACCGCAGCGGTGATCTCCTCCGCATCCATCCCCATGATGTCGCGCAGGAGCGGCGCCTGGGCCGCGGCACTCAATGTTCGAATCAAGCCGCCATCCGCCGACAACCCGCGCCATTCGACGACAACCAGCGCGTCCGGAGGCAGCATCGTGAGCGGATCCCGTTCTGCCGCGACCGCGGACGCGGACGGCAGCGAAGCGGACGCAACTGCGGAAGCGATCAGCAGGTATCGAAGCATCGGGAGTCCTCCAAGGTGGGCCATTGAAGGCAGCACACCGGCTTGACAGGCCAACGAAGGCGGGGACGGCGAGCGATCGCGTGGCGGGGCTGAGGGGGGAATTTCAATCCGGATGAAAGTTATAACCCCGAGGCCGATCCCCGCACTGCCACCCGGCGTGCGCCGGTATACTCCCCCGCTCGAATTCCGGTGCACCGCGCAACCGAGACGGAGCGGGCGTGACACACATCGGCGTCGTATCTTACCTGAACGCCAGGCCGTTGGTCGAGGGGCTCTTGGACTCCGTCGGCCTACGGCTGTCTTTCGACGTGCCCTCCCGGCTTGCGGAGCGACTATTCGCCGGAGAGTTTGCCGCGGCGCTGCTGCCGGTGGTGGATGTGCTGCGGAGCCGAGGGCGTTGTGAAATCCTGTCCGACTCCTGCATCGCCTGCGACGGTGAAACGATGACCGTTCGCGTGTTTTCGCAGGTTCCGCCGCACCGGGTTCAGATGATCCGTGCCGACGCGGATTCCCACACGTCCGTTGCGCTGGCGCGCGTGCTGTGGCGCGAATTGTACGGAATTGACGTGCAAATGCGCCCATTGGCCGGTGGAGTGGAGAACGCCCATCAACACGAAGCCGTGCTGCTGATCGGCGACAAGGTCGTCGATCCGCGCCGCGGCAGCTTCGCCTACGAAACGGACCTTGGCGGCGCGTGGCGTCAGCACACTGGGCTGCCTTTCGTGTTCGCCGTCTGGGCTCAACCGCCCGGCGGCGCCGGCGAGGACGGCGGGCGCCTGGCCGCGATGTTGAGTGAATCCCGGGATCGCGGCGTGGAGCGGGCCGAGCGGATCGCCGAGGAACAGGCGGCGCGACACGGTTTTTCGACGGCGGCGGCGGTTCGCTACCTGACGCGATGTCTTCGGTTCAGGCTGGATGAGCGGACGATCCGTGGGGCGGAGGTGTTTGCCCGGCACTGCCGCGAACTGGGCATTGTGCCGTCGGATGGGGTAATGACCTGGCCGGGCGCGCGTGCGATCGGCGCGCCGGCGGAGGGAAGAGTGCGATGAGCGTGACGGCGGTCGGTGCAGCAGCCGCGGCCCTGACGGGCGGCAATCGGCGCATGACGGATACGGAGGCGATCGAGGCCTATGAAAACCTGAGCATTCATGAGCTTGGGCGCCGCGCGCACGCCCGCACCTTGGAGCTTCACCCCGAGCGGTACCGAACCTACGTCATCGATCGCAACATCAACTATTCGAACGTCTGCACCGCCAAGTGCATTTTCTGCAATTTCAAGGCCGACCCCGGCGACACCGATGCGTACATCCTGTCGTTTGACCAGATCGGTCGGAAGATCGAGGAATTGATCGACATCGGCGGCACGCAGATCCTGATGCAGGGCGGGCTGGTCCCCGACGAGCGCGACCCGCACGGGCACGGGCTTCCCTTCTCGTGGTACCTGGACCTGCTGCGCTTCATTCGCGATCGCTTCCCCTCCATTCACATTCACGCCTTCAGCCCGCCGGAAATCTGGGCGTTTCACCAGGTCTTCGGCATGACGCTGGAGGACACGATCAAGCGCCTGCGCGACGCCGGTCTGGCCACGATCCCGGGCGGCGGCGGCGAAATCCTGGTGGATCGCATCCGCGACAAGATCAGCATCGGCAAGACGCGCTCGTGGGAGTGGCTGGCCGTGATGCGGGAGGCCCACCGCCAGGGCATGAAGACCTCCTGCACGATGATGATGGGACACATCGAGACGATCGAGGAACGGATCGAGCACATGCGCCTGCTGCGCGACCTGCAGGATGAGTACGGTGGGTTCACCGCCTTCATCCACTGGCCGTTCCAACCCGAAAACACACCGCTGGGGCGGTGGAAGCGCCTGCCGGTCGATCTGCCCGCCGGGGCGGAGCCGCACCGCCGACCGCGCAACGACGGGCGGCACCTTCTGCTGGCCGATGCGCATGAGTACCTGGTGTGGCTGGCGATCTCGCGGCTGTACTTCGACAACATCCCGAACCTGCAATCAAGCTGGGTGACGATGGGGCCGAAGATCGGCCAGTTGGCGCTGTTTTTCGGCGCCAACGACATGGGCAGCGTGATGATGGAGGAGAACGTCGTCTCGCAGGCGGGTACGACTTATCGCCTGAGTGAAAACGAGATTCGGCGGCTGATCGCCGACGCCGGCTGGCAGCCGCAGCAGCGCGATCAGTACTATCGGCCGATCAGCGCGCCGAAACGGGATCGGGGAGTGGGGAGCGCCGCGGGGATGCCGGCAATAACGGCGTCGCCGAGTGCCGGGCTGGTGCAGCTTGAGGCGCACGGGCGCAGAATTGCGCCGGATGTCGCCCGCTGATGCGGGCGCGGCGCTGCGCCCCGCAGCGCCGCGCACGCATTGCGGCTTCCATCCCGGCCGACAGACCGAGCGGTGCCGGTGCGCACCGCGGAACCGCGTGCCGGGGCCGCTTGTCACCAACAGGCCAGGTTGATATTCTTCCCCGCTCTGCTCGGAGACGAGCGGGCGTGTGCCCGAGTGGCCAAAGGGGACGGGCTGTAAACCCGTTGGCTTACGCCTTCGCTGGTTCGAATCCAGCCGCGCCCACTGTCTCCGCCAACCACCGCATCACCGCCGGACGCGGCCGTTCGCCAGCGCTTGCGACGCGGCAACCGCGCTCGCACGGCAGCCGGCTGCCATCACCGTGACGGGTGCCCCATGATCCTGCGCGATTTCGCGGCCGCCGACGTGCCGGCGGCAAACGCGATCACCAACCACTACATCCGGCACACGCAGATTCACTTCGCGTACGAGCCCGAATCAGACGCCGACTTCGAAGCATACTGGCGCGGCGGCCATCGGCGATTTCCGTGGATCGTGGCGGAGGTTGACGGCCGCGTGGTGGGCTACTGCAAGTGCGGAGCCTGGCGCGACCGCGTTGCATACCGCCGAACGGTCGAAGCGGGGCTGTATGTCGCGTCGGACTGCCAGCGGCGCGGAATCGGTCGCGCGCTGTACACGGAGCTGCTCGCCCGCCTCGATGCGTCCGATGTTCACACGGTCGTTGCGGGAATCGCGCTTCCCAACGAAGCCAGCGTGCGGCTTCATGAGGCGCTGGGCTTTCAGCCGGTCGGCACTTTTCGCGAGGTGGGGTGGAAGTTCGATCAATGGTGCGACGTGGGCTTCTGGCAGCTCATGCTTCGCGCGGGCAGGTGCGCCGCGAGCGAACCGCCTGCCGGTTCACCGAACACCTGACCCGGCACTGCCGCCGATCCTCGCATCGGATCTGGTGGCCGTTTGATCCGAACCACAGACGACGCGCACATCCACGTATGAGAATTTCTCCCGCCCCACGATTCCTCTGACGGCGTCGCCTCGTCCCGGTCTAGCGGCACGGCAGCTTCCGAAGCCCGGCTCCCCGCGAAAACGCGGCGATTTATCGGCCATCGCACCGATCCGTCGCCCCACCGCGGGCCACCATGCGGTTGACTCGACGTAACACAGATATTACGATCTATTAATCAGAAATAGGCCGCGGGTCCGGATGCGCCCGTGAATCGCGCGTCGGAACCGCGCAGCCGCCCGGGAGGCAGCGCATGCGCACACACGCCCGCACTCGTACCCGTTCCGCGGTCGCGGCCATCTCGCGCACCCGCCGATCGTGGTGCATCAGAACCCGGCTATTCGCGGTTGTAACTGCGGGGGTGACGGCGGTTGGGCTGGCCAGCCCCGTATGGGCGCAGCTTCCGCTTCCGACCACGCTCAGCGACTTCCATGTACCCGGCACGCAGGTCGGCGATGTCTCTCCATCGGTGATGCTCTCGCCGAGCGACTGCCGAAACTGTCACGGGAATTTCGACGCGCAGAATGACCCATACGCTACCTGGCGCGGCAGCCTGATGTCGCACGCCGGCCGCGACCCGCTCTTCTACGCCCAGATGTCGCTGGCCAACCAGGATACCCAGAACGTCGGCTATTACTGCCTGCGCTGCCACGTCCCGCAGTCAATTGTCACCGGGCATGCGAACCAACCGGACGGCAGCACGCTCAATGCCCATGACCGACGCGGCGTCGATTGTCATTTCTGCCATGCGATGGTGGACCCGATCTACAACCCGGGCGTCAGCCCACCCGAAGATCAGGCGATCCTGGCCGCACTCGCCGCCATCCCGCAGCACTTCGGCAATGCCATGTTCGTGCTGGACCCCGACGCCACGCGCCGCAGCGGCCGGCCCGATCCCGCCGCGCCGCACGAATTTCTGGAATCGCCGTTTCATCGCACTGGCGCGTTCTGCGGCACCTGCCACGACGTCGGAAACGTCGCCGTCACGCGCCAGCCCGACGGCTCGTACGCCTACAACACGCTCGGCGCACCATCCCCTACCTCGGACCCGTGGATGCAATACCCGTTGGAGCGAACCTACACCGAGTGGAAGCTCAGCGCGTTCAACCAGGGCGGAGTCGACATGGGCGGTCGCTTCGGCGGGACCATCGGACCCGTGATCCGCACCTGCCAGGATTGCCACATGCCGGCCGCGGCGGCGAAGTCTTGCTTTTTCGGACCGACGCACCCGGATACGCGGCGCCACGACTTCGCGGGCGCATCGGCCCAGGTGCTGGACCTGGTGCTTGAGGTCTTTGGCGACGACCCGGACGTGGATGCCGCCTCCATCGGCGTGGCGCGCGCCAAGGCGGTGTCGATGCTGCAGCGCGCGGCGTCGCTCGAACTGGCGCAGGATTGCCGCCGCTTGCGGGTGCGCACCATCAACGAGACCGGACACAAGCTGCCGACCGGACACATCGAGGGGCGCCGGGTTTGGGTCCACGTACGATTCCTGAATGGGCAGGACGCCCTGCTGCGCGAGCACGGCGGGTACGACTACGCCGATGCCGAGTTGGATGAGCGCAGCACGGTGGTGTATGAGATGTTCGTCGGGCTGAGCGAGGCGGCGGCGATCGCCACCGGCCTGCCGGCGGGGTTTACGACGCACATGGCTTTGGCGGACACGATCTGGAAGGACAACCGCATCCCGCCGCGCGGGTTTTCAAACGCGGCATTCGAGGCCGGCGGCGCGCCCGTCGTCGGGCACAACTATGCCGACGGTCAGCACTGGGACGACGCCTACTTCGCTGCGCCGCACCGGGCCGCCAGAGCCGAGGTCACGATTTACTACCAGAACACGCCGCGCAGCTACATCGAACACCTGCGGGACGCCAATCACACGGATGACTGGGGCGAGATCCTGCACTCGGCGTGGGTTGCGACCGGGCGCGGAGCGCCGATCGCGATGGTCAGCGGCGTGCTGGCGCTTACGCCCGGGCTGCCCGGTGACATGAACTGCGACTGCGCTGTCAATAACTTCGACATCGACCCCTTCGTGGAGGCACTGGTGAATCCCGAGGCCTATGCTGCCGCGCACGCGGATTGCGACCTACTCGCCGCAGACGTGGACGGAGACGGGCTGGTGACCAACTTCGACATCGACCCGTTTGTGCAACTGCTGATCTCTCCGTAAACACGACAAGGCGGAGCGCCCGATGTCGCGCCGATCACGACCCCGAGGCGCCGCAACCGCGGCCGCTGAGCGACGTGCGTCGTCGCGCGCGTTGCCGCAACTGGAGCTGGGGCGACCGACCTCGCGCTACGGCCGCTGGCGGGCCGCCACGCTGGTGCTGGTGTACGTGCTGATGGGGATTCACATTGCCCATTGGCGGATCCGCGGCAGGACGCTGGCCCCGCTCGAACTGAACGAGGTGATGTACACGCTGGAACTCGGCGTAGTGACCGCCGGGTTTCTGTTCATGGCCACTGTGTGCATCGCAACGTTGCTGTTTGGTAGGTTTTTCTGCGGCTGGGCCTGCCACATCCTGGCGCTAGAGGACCTGTGCGCGTGGCTGCTCAAGAAAATCCGCGTGCGGCCGAAGCCGGTCCGTTCGCGGCTTCTGCTGCTCGTGCCGCCGCTGGCGATGTTCTACATGTTCCTGTGGCCGCAGGTGCTGCGCATGCTGGAGGGACGGCCGCTGCCGACGCTGCACCTCCGCTCGGATGAACAGGGGTGGGCATCGTTCCAGACCACCGATTTCTGGCGCAACCTGCCCGGCCCCGGCATTGCAATCCTCACCTTCGCGATTTGCGGCTTCGCGATCGTCTACGTGCTCGGCTCACGTTCATTCTGCACATACGTGTGTCCGTACGGCTCGGTCTTTCGCGGATTGGACCGGCTCAGCCCCGGGCGGATCATCGCCGTCGGTGATTGCACCGCGTGCGGCGCCTGCACGGCCGTGTGCCCGTCCCACGTGGTGGTACACGAGGAATTGCAGCGTTACGGCACGGTCGTGAACCCCGCGTGCCTGAAGGATCTCGAGTGCGTGGCCGCCTGCCCGACCGGCGTGGTGCGCTATGGGGTGGGGCGACCGCCGCTGCTGCGCGGCTGGGCGGCATGGAAGCCGATCCGACGCCCGTTTGACTTCACATGGGGCGAAGAGGTCTGGCTGGCGCTCGTCACACTGGGCGTATTACTGGCATTTCGAGGGCTTTATGACGCGGCCCCTTTCCTCATGACCCTGGGACTGGGCGTCATCGTGGCATACCTGGGCCTGTGCGTTCTGCGCACCGCCTACCAGCGCGACGTGCGTATCGGTCCCGGCTGGCTGCGACGAGCAGGAAGGGTGACGCGCTTCGGCGTCGCGGCCTACGCATTTGCGGCCGCCTTTGTCGTATTCTGGGGCCATAGCGGCTATATCCGATACCACGAATTCGCCGGCCATCGCGCGGCGGCCGAGGCCGTCGCGCTGGCGGAACGCGCACTGCGCGCGCCTGGTGGCGAGACGGGGGGCGAGCCGCACGATCCCGGCGCAGTTCCCGGCCTGCCGGATCCGACGTCGCCGACCGCATCCTCCGGCGATCCCATGGATGAGCCGAACATCGTCAATAGGTCCGCGTCGCGCGCGATCAGCCACCTGGAGCAGTGTGCCCGCTGGGGGCTGCTGCGTCCGCCCCGCCTGTCCGACACACTCCGAAGGCTCTACACGCTGCGCGCCGAAGCCCGCGTGGCCCTCTCCGATCTCCGCGGCGCGATTGCTGATCTCGAGCGCGTACTGCGGCTCGATCCCGGCGCGGCGGGGGTCCACTACAACCTCGGCGTTCTGTGTGCCACCAGCGGCCGCGACGAGGACGCGGTTCGTCATTATTCACACGCGGCTGCGCTGAACCCAACGGATCCCGACGTGTTCAACAATCTCGGCTTCGTTCACCTGCGGCGCCGCGCATGGGGAGATGCGGAAAGATCGCTGCGGCGTGCGCTGGAGCTTCAGCCGTCACACGCGCTGGCACACTTCAACCTGGCGCGCGTTCTGGCAGCGAGCGGACGCCCGGCCGATGCCGCGCGCCACTTGGCAGCCGCCGAGCAATTGGACCCGCGACTGGCCCAACCGGCCGATCCCGCAGCGACGCCCTAACCGTCAGGCTGGCCCCACCCCGGTGATCCGTCCTCACTTCGCGCGCCGGGTGGACCGCGGCTGTCTGGTCGGCTTCCGCGGCTCCCGCTTCTTCGCTGGTCGCTTCAGTGTCTCAGATTGGCGCTGCCAGAGCGGTGTCACGGCTCGGCTGCCCGAGGCGCTCTCTCGCGCACGAGCGGCCTGCGCGATTCGAAACTCGTCGAACGTGGTGTCGAGCAGCAGCGTGTTCATCGCGCTGCGCATCGCCAGCAGCTTGTGATGCAAGGGGCACGGTTCACCCTGGCCACAGATGCCCCCGCCAAACGGGCATTGGGTGCGCAGATCCTCCCGCTCGAACAGGCGAAACACATCGAACAGCCGGATTTCCGACGGATGGCGCGCCAGCGTCGCACCGCCGCCGGGTCCGCGGGCGCAGGTGACGAGCCCGGCTTTCGACAGCGCCGAGAGAATCTTCGCTACGAACGGCCCCGGCAGGCCGCGCGACCTGGCGATATCCGCGGCGGAGAGTTGCGTTTTTCCGCCGTCATACACTTCGGCCAGACGGCTCATCGCCGCGATCGCGCACTCCGTTTGCCTTCCGTACATCGACCGTCCTCATGCAAGGCCGGGACATGCCGGCGGATCAGCACGCGCGACTCACTCCGCGCATAATCGATCATACCGCGCAACAATCACGCACTCGTCCTACCGCCCTGCCACGCGGCCGGCGCGCTCCAACTCTCCGCACGGTTCAACCTCGGCGACGCAGCGGACGATATTTCGGAAAAACTGGTCTGAATATCTTGAACTCTGGTCGCGCACGTGATATGGTCCAGAGCGGATCGATTGCGGCGGGCTGCCGCCGCGATGCAGGAGGCCAACGGTGATCCGGGTCGAAGAGTCGGGTGACAGGCCGCAGGGCGTCGTTGCGATGACCGGCGGGATGATCGGCGGTCATGGGCCGCTGGCCCACCACTTCGACACCCTGGACCAGCAGCAGGATGCCGGCAAGCTGGGAATGTGGCTGTTCCTGGCGACAGAAGTGCTCCTGTTTGCGGGCCTGTTCTGCCTGTACGCCGTCTACCGCATCACGCAACCTGAGATCTTCCGCTACGGAAATCACTACCTGAACCCGGGCTGGGGCGCCATCAACACGGTCGTGCTGTTGCTCAGCAGCTTCACAATGGCGATGGCGGTCTGGGCGGCGCGCTGCAACCAGAAGCGCGACCTGGTGCTGTTTCTGGCACTGACGCTGCTGTGCGGCGTGGATTTTCTGGGCATCAAGCTGATTGAGTACTCGCACAAATTCCACGACAACCTGACCTGGAGCGCCGCCGCATACGCCGCACCCGGCCCAATCTTCGCAGCCGCCACGCCGCCGTCCGGTGCATCCCCGGTTGTCGCGCCGGAGGCGGCGTCCGGCGTACTCCCGGATGCAGCCGCGGCGCATTCCGCATCGCCTGCCACCGCGAAAACCGGAGATGCAACCCGCGGCCGGTCGCTCTTCCGCAACACCTGCGCTGCCTGTCACGGCCTGCGCGGCGAAGGGGTCAGCGGGCAGGGCAAGGACATGCGCGGCAGCGAATTCATCGCGAAGCTGGATGACGCCGGCCTGGTCGCCTTCATCCAACGCGGCCGAATGCCGAACGACCCTGCCAGCACTACCGGCCGCATGATGCCGCCGCGCGGCGGCAACATGATGCTGACTGAGGCCGAGTTGTTCGATATTGCCGCGTTTGTGCGCCAATTGACGCGCAACCCCGCGCCTTCGTCCGGCTCCGGTTCCGCCCAAAAGGCGACTCCCGTCACGGGCGGCACATCGGGAGGACCATCGGCTCGTGACAGCGCCCATGGAAGTGTCGCGGCCGGAACGCAGGCAACAGGCGACGCCGCACCCTCCACAGCATCACCGGCCGATTCGGCCGCCGGCGCGCTGTCGGCCGACGACGAGCCTCCACTGATCGAGCGTTCGATCATGCCGCTGGCCGCGGAGGGGCCACCCGGACTTCGGCCGGAGTTCTTCGCGGCCGAAGCGCGTCGGATGGACATCGTTCCGCCGCTGCCGCACGGCGATCCCGGCCGCCCCGCGAACCTGCACCTGTTTTTCGGCCTGTACTTCTGCATGACCGGCCTGCACGGCCTGCACGTGGTGGCAGGAATGAGCGTGATCGCGTGGCTGCTGGCGCGCTCGCTGCGCGGGGAGTTCAATTCTGAGTACTACGCGCCCGTGGATCTCGGTGGACTGTATTGGCACCTTGTCGATGTGATCTGGATTTTCCTGTTCCCGCTTCTGTACCTGATTCATTGAGCGATGAGCGCCGCGGCAAGAGGCGCGCGGGCGAACGATTGAGCCTGAAGGAGAACGTCCCATGAACCCGGCCACGAGCGATGCCGGACCGACCGCTGACCCCGCCCTGCCGCGCGGGTTTCGTATCGGAGTGATCCTGGCGGTCTGCGCCGTGAACCTGGTCATACTCGGCTACGCGATTTCGCAGGCGCTTCCGCACGGCTCCGCACAACCGCACGTTCGAACGGGCGTCGGCCCACCGGTGGTTGCCGCTGCGGCCCCGGCGCCGGCGCCCGATGCCGCTCCCGTCGTTGCCGCGCCGCCGCCGTCCACCCCGCCCCCGACGTCGCCCGTCGGCCAAGCGTCCGCGACGCCGGCCGTCGTCAACCCGGTGATTCTCCCGGATGCCGCGATCGTGCGGGGTGCGTACATCCAGCACTGCTCGGCCTGCCATGGCGCCGACGGACGTGGCGACGGTCCGGCCGCGGCGCAGACCTACCCGCGCCCGCGCGACTTTGTCGCCAGCCCGTTCCGCTACGCCTCCACGAACGGCACGCGCGAGGAGGTCATCACGGCGCTCGAGAAAATTATCGCCGTCGGAGTTCCGCGCAGCGCGATGCCGGGATTTGAGGGCGTGCTGGACGAATCCATGATCGCGGGACTGGCCCGCCACGTGCTCGACCAGCGCACCGCTGCGGGTCCGCCGACCGCTCCGCCGATTGACGTGGGCGTGCGACCGCCGACGACCGCCGGCCTGATCGCGCGCGGCGCGGAGTTGTACAAGACGCAGGGCTGCATCACCTGCCACGGCGCATCCGGGCACGGAGACGGCGAACTGGCCCGCTCGCTGGTGGATTCGATCGGGCGGCCCGTCCGGGCGGCTGATCTCGCATCCGGTGTATTCAAGTCCGGGCAGGGACCGGCCGACCTGTGCCGCTCCATCCTGGTGGGCGTTCCGGGCACGCCGATGATCGGATACGAACCGGCGCTGACGCGAACGAACGCGGACGGCACCCGTGACCTGACCGACGCATGGGCACTCGTCGCGTACATCCAGAGTTTCAGTCCGCGCGATATCCCGATCGGACACACCTCGGGTGCGTCGCTCTCGTCGCTGCGCGTCGAAGACGAGTCCATGCTGGACGATCCGACGCACCCCGGCTGGCTGGGCGTGCCGGCCGTCGGCATCGAGCTGCGACCGCTCTGGCAGCGCGTGGAGACGATCACGCACCTCGACGTGCGGGTTGTTCATACCAATCGGCAAATCGCCGTCGCGCTGGATTGGCGCGACCCGACACTGGACCGCGGCGTAGATTCGGGCGTTTTCCCTGACGCGGTGGCGGTGATGTACTCGATGAGCGGCGACGTGCCGGCATTGCCGATGGGCGTGCACATCGAGGGCTTCCGGGCGCAAGCGCCGGTGAACCTCTGGCACTGGAAGGCCAGTCGCCAGCCAGGCCCGGACAACCCGCTCAACGACCCCGCACCGCCAAGCGAATCCGGGCCGACCCGCGGCTGGACAGTCTTCCCGAAGGACGCCCAACCGGCGACCGAGGATGTAACGGACGCGGCAGGACTGCCCGAGACGCGCGCCGCCAGAGAGGCCGCAAACGTGCGCGACGATCCCGCGCTGCGCGCGAGGTCGGTACTCGAGTCCAATGCCGAGGGGTTCGGCACGCTTCGCCTGCAACCGGCATCATCCCAGCACGTGCGCGCGACGGCCGCCTGGAGCCACGGCCTTTGGCGCGTCGTGATGGTGCGCGATATCCGAACCGGTGACGCCGACGACGTTGACTTCACGAGGCTGTCGCGCATCCCGATGACGTTCGCGGTGTGGGACGGATCCAAGGGGGATCGCAACGGGATCAAGCTGATCTCCGGCTGGCACTGGCTGACGCCTGGACCGGTCGCCGCCGACGCTTCGCAAGGGGCTGAGCAATGAGTCGAATCAGACATGATCACCCGACGGTACTTGTGACACCGCGCATGGATGTGTCGCGCCGTGAGTTTCTTGCGGCTTTGGCCGCAGCGGGAACGACGCTCGCGACCTGGCGGCCGACCTTCGGCCTCCAGCCGCTGGCGGGCATCGACAACCCGCTGAAGCACTATCCGGATCGCGATTGGGAGCGCGTGTACCGCGACCAGTATCGATACGATCGCTCATTCACGTTCATCTGTGCGCCGAATGACACGCACAACTGCCGGTTGCGGGCTTTTGTCCGGAACGGCGTGTTCGTGCGGGCCGAGCAGAATTACGACTGCGGACGCATCGGCGATCTGTACGGCAATACCGCGACCAAGGCCTGGAATCCGCGCGGCTGCGCCAAGGGCTACCAGATGCAGCGGCGCGTCTATGGCCCCTATCGCCTGAGCGGACCGCTGATGCGGGCCGGGTGGAAAGCGTGGGCGGATGCGGGGTTTCCGTCGCTGTCAGACGATCCGACGCTGCGCGACAAGTACAAGTTCAATTCGCGCGGGCTGGACACGTTTGAACGCGTGAGTTGGGAGGAGGCATACGCCTACCACGCGCGCGCAGCGGTGGCGATCGCGCGCACCTACAGCGGCCAGCCCGGCGCGGAGCGACTTCGGAAGGACGGATACGAGCCGGAGATGATCGACGCCGTGCACGAGGCCGGCACGCGCTGCTTCAAGCTGCGCGGCGGCATGGGTCTGCTGGGCGTGATGGGCAAATACGGCCTGTATCGATGGTCCAACATGCTGGCGCTTCTCGATGAGCGCGTTCGCGGTTGCGGGCCTGATCACGCGCTGGGCGGTCGGCTATGGTCGAACTACACCTGGCACGGTGACCAGGCGCCCGGGCACCCCTTCGTGCACGGCCTCCAGGCCTCCGACTGCGACTTCAACGAGCTGCGCCACGCGAAGCTGCACATCCAGTGCGGGAAGAACCTGGTCGAAAGCAAGATGCCCGAGAGCCACTGGTTCGTCGAGCTGATGGAACGCGGTGCGAAGATCGTCGTCATTACTCCGGAGTACTCGCCGGCCGGTACCAAGTGCAACTACTGGGTTCCGGTGCGCGCCGGCTGCACCGACACGGCGCTCTTTCTGGGCATCACGAAGCTGATGATCGACAACGGGTGGTACAAGGAGGATTTCGTCACGCAGTTCACCGACCTGCCGCTCCTGATCCGCGCAGATACGCTGAAGCGGCTGCGGGCCACCGACGTCTTTCCGGGCCATACTCCGGGTCTGTCCAAAGACGGTCCCTCCTACCGCGCCCAGCACATCACCGACGCCCAGTACGCAAAAATCGGCGATTTCGTGGTACTCGACGACGCGACCGGCGCGCCGCGCGCCCTCACGCGCGACCATTTCGCCCAAGCAATGACCAGCGCCGGGATCCGCCCGCGCCTGTCGTGGACCGGCCGCGTTCGCCTGGCAGATGGCAGCGAAGTCGAGGCCATGACGACCTGGGACGCCTACCGCATCAACTTGAAGGACTACGACCTGGACACGGTGGCGGAAATCACCGGGGCGGACAAGTCGCTGATCGAGCGGTTGGCGCGCGACATCTGGGAGACGGCCAGCGCCGGGCACCCCGTCGCGATTCACGTCGGCGAGGGAATCAATCACTGGTTTCACGCCACGCTGTGCAACCGGGCGCAGTACCTGCCGCTCATGCTGACCGGCTCGATCGGGCGGCCCGGCGCGGGCTGCTACACATGGGCCGGCAATTACAAAGCCGCGCTTTTTCAAGGGGCCGACGGCGTGGGGCCGGGCTTTCTCGGCTGGATCGCCGAGGATCCGTTCTCACCCAACCTTGATCCGGCCGCCGACGGCGGCGGCATCCGGGTGCGCAAGCTCACCAAGGACGAGGAACCGGCCTACTGGAATCACGGCGAGCGCCCGCTGATCGTTGACACGCCCAAGTTCGGCCGAAAGTGCTTCACCGGCGACACGCACATGCCGACGCCGACCAAGTTCCTGTGGTTCACCAACGTCAACCTGTTCAACAACGCCAAGCATGCCTATGACATGCTGTTCAACGTCAACCCGCTGATCGACTGCATCATCGCGCAGGACATCGAGATGACCTCGACCTGCGAATACTCGGACATCGTCTATCCGGCGCTATCGTGGCCGGAGGCGCAGACGTACGAGATCACCGCTTCGTGCTCCAACCCCTTCCTGCAGATCTGGAAGGGCGGCATCGACCCCACCTGCGACGCGCGCGACGACGTCGTAATTCTCGCCGAAACGGCCGCGGCCCTGGCACGCGAAACCGGTGATGAGCGATTTGCCGACTACTGGCGCTTCATTCTGACCGACCGCGTCAACGGCGTGAAAACCTACATGCAGCGCCTGCTGGACGGCAGCACCACCACCCGCGGCTACCGGGTTGACGACATCCTTGCGGGCAAATACGGCGAGCCTGGCGCGGCGCTGATGCTGTTCCGCACCTACCCGCGCGTTCCCTTCTGGGAGCAGATCAGCGGCGAAATGCCCTTCTGGACCGACACGGGGCGCCTCAACGCCTACTGCGACATCCCCGAAGCAATCACGCACGGCGAAAACTTCATCGTCCACCGCGAAGGCCCCGAGGCTACGCCGTTCCTGCCGAACGTGATCGTTTCGTCCAACCCAATGGTGCGCCCGGAGGATTTTGGCGTACCGCGCGACGCACTGCATTGGGACGAGCGCACCATCCGCAACGTCAAGCTGCCGTGGTCCGAGGTCAAGAAGACCAGCAACCCGCTCTGGGAACAGGGGTTCCGGTTCCTGTGCCTGACGCCGAAGACCCGCCACCGCGTGCACTCCTCCTGGTCCACGGTCGATTGGGCCATGATCTGGGATTCCAATTTCGGCGACCCGCACCGCCGCGACCGGCGCATGCCGGACGTGGGCGAACACCAGTTGCACATGAATCCGCAGGACGCCGCCGCACTTGGCTTGCACGCGGGAGACTACGTATACGTGGACGCCAACCCGGCCGACCGCCCCTTTCGCGGCTGGGACACGGCCATGCAGCATCCCGACCCTCAGCGTCGCGCACGGGCGGAGTTCCTGGCACGAGTCGCGCGGTGCATGCTGCGCGTCACGATCAACCCGGCCTACCCGCGCGGCTGCGTGATGATGAAGCACGGCGCGTTCATCGCTACGGAAAAATCGGTCATGGCGCATGAGACACGCCCCGACCGCCTGGCGCGCTCGGGCGACACCGGCTACCAGGCCAACTTCCGCTACGGATCGCACCAGTCCATCACGCGCAACTGGCTGATGCCGATGCACCAGACCGACTCGCTGTTCCACAAGGCCAAGGTACGAATGGCCTTCATGTTCGGCGGCGAGGCCGACAACCACGCCGTCAACACGGTACCGAAAGAGTGCCTGGTGCGGATCACCAAGGCCGAGGACGGCGGCATGAACGGGGTAGGAGTCTGGGCGCCCGCGCTTACTGGATTCGGCCCGACCGGCGCCACGGAACTGAACGAGCGCTACCTGTCCGGAGCGCTCACCGGCATGCGGTCGGGATCACCCCCAGGCGGAGAGGCGGAATGAGCGCCATGCGACCCTTTGCTCCCGATGCCCCATTGGTCGTCGAAGGAGAAATCCTCCCGGGCGACACGACGCTGATGCTGCGCTGCATGCTCGAGGAGATGTTGCGCGGCGGAATGGCGACGGACGAGATCCGCGCGCTGTCTGGGAATCCCGAGTACCAGGCGTTGTACGCGGCCCGATGCGCGATCGGCGCACCGGACTTCGAGGCGCTGCTCGGGCAGGTCGGCCGCGCATGCGGCGTGCATCGCGTGGCGATTCGCGAGACGGCGGAAACGGCCTTTGAAACACCTCTGACCATTCGCGGGGACGCGATCCCCGAAAGGAGCTCTCTGTGAGCGGCTCATGTGGAGGCAAGTGCGGCTGCGGACGACCGGGCATTCCGGACGCCGTGGAGTTTCTCAAGCAGGAGCACCGCGTGATCGAGCGCGTGCTCGACGCCCTGGAAATCGACCTGCAGGGCGGCGGCCCCTCGCCGTCAATCGCCTGGCCGGCGCTGGAGTTCCTGGCGGCGTTCGCCGATGGCTGCCACCATCACAAGGAGGAGGAGCACCTCTTCCCGGCCCTGCGTGAGCGCGGCGTGCCGCAGGAGCACGGCCCGATCGGCTGCATGCTCGACGACCATGAGACCGGCCGCGCCTTGATGAAGCGCATGCGCCGAGCGCTGATCGGCGTCGAAATCGGTGATCCCGCGGCGGTGGAGGACTTCCGCGACGCCGCCCAACTCTATATCGATCATCTCCGCCGGCACATCGACAAGGAGGACCACGTGCTGTTCGCGATGGCCGCCGATTTGCTGTCCCCGGCCGAGCGCGCCCGCATGGCTGACGGGTTCTACGACTTTGAGCGTGTCGGAGATCGACCGGGCACGCACGACCGGATGGTCGTGCTGGCCGACGTGCTGCACCGCCGGGCCTGCGCTGCCGCGCAGCCGGCCGCCGTCTGATGAGAGGAGGCCGTCGTGCCTGATGTCTATAACTGGCAACTCGGTCGGAAGATGTCCTACCCGTTCGCGGCTTCCCCCGCGCAGTGGCAGTTCGCGTTCGTGTTCAACACGAACCGTTGTATCAACTGCCAGACCTGCACCATGGCCTGTCGCAGCACCTGGACGTTCTCAAAGGGGCAGGAGAACATCTGGTGGAACAACGTCGAGACCAAGCCCTTCGGCGGCTACCCGCAGAACTGGGACGCGCGACTGCTTGGCCTGCTGGAAGATCACAATCCCGGCGGCCAGGTATGGGATGCGAGCGCGCCGCGAACGCCGGCCGCTCCGTATGGCCGCTTTGACGGACACACCATCTTCGAGGCCGCAGCAGGGTATGCCGGTCCGGACGGCCCGAAAGCGGCGCTGGGCTACCTCCCCACGCCGGCCGAGTGGACCTCACCAAACATCTATGAGGACCACGCGCGCCCGGAAGGCGCGAACGCCACCGCCGCCCGTATGAACGCGGCCCTGCCGGAGCACAAGGTATGGTTCTTCTACCTGGCGCGGCTGTGCAATCACTGCACCTACCCCGGCTGCCTGGCGGCCTGCCCGCGACAGGCCGTGTACAAGCGCCCCGAGGACGGCATCGTCCTGATCGATCAATCGCGCTGTCACGGCTACCAGAAGTGTGTAGAGGCCTGCCCATACAAGAAGGCATTCTTCCGCCCCAACACGGGGACGAGTGAAAAGTGTGTCGGCTGCTACCCGCGGATCGAGGGCAAGGATCCGGAGCTCAGCCCGAACGGCGAACCCTGCGAGACGCGCTGCATGACTTCCTGTGTCGGCAAGATCCGCCTGCAGGGACTGGTGCGGGTCGGCGACGACGGCGCCTGGGTGCACGACCCGCACAACCCGATTTACTACCTCGTTCGTGAACGGAAAATTGCGCTGCCCCTCTACCCGCAATTCGGCACCGAGCCGAACGGCTATTACATTCCGCCACGCTGGGTGCCGCGCCCCTACCTGATGCAGATGTTCGGACCGGGGGTCGAAAGCGCGATTGAGCAATACTCCTGCCCCGATCGCGAGCTGCTGGCCGTGCTGCAGCTCTTTCGTACCACGCAGCAGATCATCTTTCGTTATGAGATCATCCCCGGCCCAAAGATCGCCGAGATCGAGGTGTCGATGCCGAGCGGTGGCACGCGCACGCAGGTCATCTATAACGACACCGTCATCGGCTACAACAAGTTCGACCGCGAAGCCGTCCGCATCACCATCGAGGAACCGGTGTTCGAGCGCCCGGCGGCGCATGCCAACAGCATCTGAGCCGCCGCCTGGCCAGGAGACGCGCCATGACCGCCGTTGCCATCGCCGACGCCGCCGAGCTGACCGCGCGGCACCTGGTCGCCCGGGCGCTCGCCGCCGCGCTGGCGCCACCCGACCCGCTGCGTGACCGGGCGGCGCGCGAGTTGGACGAACGGACAATGGTCGCGGCCTGGTCGATGATCGAATCGCCGCAGACAAGTCGCCCTGGCACTCAGCCCGGTCAAACCGCGAGCGGCGCAGCTGGAGAGCGCCATGCGTGCGATCCCGCGGCTCTGGTGCAGTGGTTCTCGTTTCCACTGAGGGCGCGCCGCGAGGCATTTCAGCAGGTATTCGGCCTGGTCATCGCGCAGCACTGCCCGTCCTGCGAAACCGAGTACATGCGCGCTGGCGACGCATTCGCCCGTGCACAAGCCATGGCTGACATTGCCGGGTTCTACCGCGCATTTGGCGTGCAGGTGGACACGCGCGTGTCGCATCGCCCGGACCACGTTGCCGCCGAGTTGGAGTTCATCGCCCTGCTACACGCACAGGCAAGCGCAGATGACTGTCCGGAGGTCACACGCGACACAATCCGGGCTGCGCACGCCGCCTTTGTTCGCGACCACCTCTCGACATGGCTCAGCGCATTCGGACGCCTTCTGGAACATCGGGCGGCAGCCGTCCGCAATTCTGCACAACCGGCGCCAACCGACGCCGTTCGGTGCCTGGAAGAGATCGGGCGCTTGGTGCAGGCGTGGGCCGAGTCCGAGTGCCGGTACGCAAAAGTCCCGCCGACAGCTTCGCAGCTGCCGGTGCTCACCGTCGAGGATGAGGAATCAGACTCGGCGTGCGCCGCGTGCGAGTCGCCGTGATCACGCGCTGGCCCGGCCGGCTGGAACACGTCCGACTCGAGCCGCATCAAGTACGCCGCCGGCCGGAGACGGGCGGTCGTGCGCCCGTTCCGGCCGGGTTTGGATGAGATGCAAGCTTCCACCTGCCCGAACGGTTACGGACACGCCCCGTTGAGCACGCAGGTCACAAAGGGATCAATGTCAAAATTGTTCAGCGCGCCGTCGTTGTTCACGTCCCCGTTAAGCGGGTTGCAACCCGGATACTGCGCGGCATAGTCGGCCGGAGAGACCAGCGCCAGGACGAACGGATCGATGTCGAAGTTGTTGAAGGCGCAGTCACAGTTCATATCACCGATACCCGAATCCGCGACGACGCGCACCTGAACGTTGACAGCCGTGTAGACCACGCTCAGCTTCAGGCCCAGCGCCCTCAGGCACGGTGCGTCGATCGTTGCAAACGTACCGCTGCGCGAGCCATGCCGCATGATGTTGAAGACATCGCCGAGTTGCGGTACGTATCCGTCGATCAACGAGAGGTGCAGCGTGCCATTCAAGGTCGCGGCCCCGCTCACGTCGATGAAATCGACGAGTTGCTGGAACTCGTTGCTGTACCCTGCGATTTCGCAGTAATAGTGGGAATTGACGCCCTGGGTATACGCGCCGGCCACGTCGAAGGCGCCCAGTCCGCCGTAAACGTCGTCGGCGTCATCGTCGTTGGCGGGATCGATCGTGCCGAAGACGCTCAGCGCGGAATTGAACACGTCGATATCGCCTTTTCCGCGGAGCACGCGGCCGGTATTGACGACCAGGCCGTTCTGCGAGATCAGGTCGCCGCCGTTCATGTCGGTGAGGTTCGGCAGCCCCACGCCGTTGCTGTCGTTGAGATTGAAGACGCGCGTTCGCATGTGCATCTCGGTGCCGTTGTTGAACGTCACGCCGGTTGTGGAGCCGTCGCCCATCGCCATGTTCGCGAGCGCGATGACCTTCGTTCCGGCGTTGAAAGTCACCTTGGCGTTGATAGCGCCCGCGCCGAGCCACCCGCTGTCACTGATATTGGGGTTGGCGTTGAACGTGTAACGGGTGCCGTCGATGTTGCCGGAGTTGTTTCGGAACTGGCCGTTGATAGTGATTCCGTTCGCGCCGGTCGCGGTAATGACGCTTCCGCCGGACTCCATGAATACCCGGCCGGTGATGGTGCCGGTGCCATCGAGGCGGCCGTCCTGTCCCGGCGTGACGATTTCGATGCCGTTGGGGGCGATGATGTGGCCGCCGTTGATCGTGACCTCGTCGAAGAGGGCGCGGTTCTGATCGTGAACGGTCAGGGTGTGCGCCCCGACGACAACGAGACTTCCGTTCTGTGCGTCGAAGCCATCGGGACTTGTTGATCGTCCGACCGTGAGGTTTCCGTTCACGAGTTCCAGCACGCCGCCGGATTGAACTCGAAGGTCGCTGTCCAGCGTGGCGGCACCGGGGACGTTCCCGGGTCCGCGCAGGAGGCCGCCAGCGGTAACCGTAGTCAGGTTCGCGATCATCATCGCTCCGTTTTCCAATTCGAGCCGGCCATGAATGAGGGGATTGATGCCGCCGGCGTTAAGCGTCGCGCCCTGGGTAACCTCGGCGAGTCCGGGCGGCCAGACGATGAACACGCCGGGCGCGTTGATGTTCAGGACAGCCTGGGCGTTGACGACCAGCTCGCCGTTACCCCCGGCACTATCGAGTCTCCCACCGACGTAAACGCTGGAAAACGTTGCCTCGGTGCCGGCGTTTTCGATGAGCACCAGGCCGTTCGACGTGGCGTTGGCGGCGATGCCCAGGATGGAGCCGCTGACCACCGCGCCGAGTTCCGCTTCAAACCGGCCGTCGCCGAGACCGCCGACGGAAAGCGTGCTGCCAGTCCCCATGGTCATGGTGGAGCCGACACCGTTGATGGTCATGCTGCCATCGTCGTCGGCGTCTTCGCCGAGCATCACGGAGCCAAGAGCCGAAGCGGAGGGATTGGTGACGAGGTCAGCGCCGGCGCGCACGTCGAAATCGCAGAAGTTCGCGCCAGGCCCGCCGCCAACGGTCAAGGCCGGGCCGGCCGGCGAGGGGGTCAGCACCGCCGTGGCACCGTTCTTCAGCGTGATGACCGGGTTGCTGGCGCCGCCGTTGAACCGCGGCGAACCGGCGGCGGTGCTCCAGGTGAGCGTGCCGCCGTCGATGTCGAGCGTGCCGCCGTCGAGATCCAGCGTTGCCCCGCTGCCGATGTGGAGGGAGCGGGTCGATATGAGCCCACCGGTGTCGAGATGCAGCGTCGCAGTTCCGCCGTCGGGATCGCCCGCCACGAAAAGCGTGTCCCCGACGAACACCCGGCCGCCGGCGTTCACGTTGAGCGTGGCTGCACCGGCCAAGACTCCGGCGGAGTGGTTGCGGCCGAGCAGGAGGCTTGCCGCCACGTCGAGCGTGGCGTTCTGCGGTACCAGGCCGCCCGTACCTGCGATGGTCACAACGCTCTCCGACAAGCTGCCGTTGGCGACGACCACATCGCCCGCGAAGTCCGCAAGCGCGCCGTTGCTGATGTTCACCGTCGCGTCACCACCTTGGCCCAGTTTGGAGGAGGTGGCCGCTGACGTGCCGGCGCCATTGACGATCAAAGACGAACGAACAACCGGAAGCGTGGACGTCGCACCGCTGACCGTCACGGTCGCAGTGCCGGCGGCATTGCTTCCGGCGATGAACTGATCGGAGACCTGCACCAAGCCGCCGCCCGTGATGTTGAGCGTGCCCGGCGCGTTAACGCCGATAGTCATGTCCGACGTGGCGCCGGTCATCAGCAGATCAGCGTCGTCGTCATTGACGTTCAGCGTGCCGTTCGAGCTCGCGGCGCTTCCAACGACTATCGGCCCGCCGCAGTTCCAAGCGCCGGTCGTAAGCGTCGTCGTGGCGACGTCTCCCGCCAGGTTGCCGATGGTGATACCTGTGCTGGTGGTATGCGGGCTGCTCATGGTCAGCGTGACCGTTCCCTGGCGGAAGGTCTGCGTCCGGCTGGCGGTGACGGATGCGTTGTACGTAACGGCGTATGTGGCCGGCAGATTGAACGTCAGATCATCGCCCGCAGCCGGAGCCAGCACCGGGGACCAGTTGGCGGCGATCGAGGCGGCTCCGCCGGCAGCGTTGTTCCAACTGAGCAGCGCGGCCGCGGCAGGGACAGGAATCGTCGGGCCCAGCAGCATGCCGCCAATCGCCCACAAGCAGATACGACTGATGTTTGATTCACGCCGCATGGCAACAGCTCCTGTATTTCTGACGGGCGACGAGAGCACACGGAGTGTTAGTACCGGCCGGCTGAATTTCTCACGCTCGATCACGAGTTCTCGATAACCCAGCGCTCTACGGCGGGTTCTGATAACACCCCATTCGGACGATGAATCGCGACATCCGCGTTTTGGCCGCCGGGCTATACTGAGGGGCGAGGGGCCGATGCAAGTCGAGTGGCTGACTACAACTACGGTGCTCGCGAGCCTGCGCGACTATCACAACCGCGCGGCCTGGGATGACTTTGTTTCGCGTTTCCACCTCCCGATCGTTCGATTTGCCCGGTCACTGGGCCTGGGTGATGTTGACGCGCAAGACGTGGCGCAGGAGACGCTGATTGCGTTCGCCGAAGCCTACCGCGCCGGCCAGTACGACCGTTCAAAGGGTCGCCTCAGCAAATGGTTGTTCGGGATCGCGTATCGGCAGGCGCTCGGGCAGCGTCGCCGCGGCGCCCGGCAGACGGCGCGCCAGGGCGGCGACCCTGGAACCGGTTTCTGGGCCACTGTCCCCGATGAAGCCACCGCCACGCACTCGTGGGATCGCGAATGGGAACAGGCGCTGCTGGAAGCCTGCCTCCGGCAGGTGCGCCACGAAGTGGCGCCCGTGACGCTGCGTGCGTTTGAGCTCGTGATTCAGCACGCACGGTCGCCCGCCGAGGCGGCAGCGGAGTTGGGCGTCTCGATCAAGCTGGTCTACAACGCCAAGCATCGGATCCTGAAGCGCATTCGCGAGCTACGCGCTGCGCTGGACGACTCGGTCGGGCCGCCGGCCGCCGCGATGGGCTGAGAAATCTCCGCCGATGACGCCAATCCTGCTGGAGAGTTCCGATGATCTGCCCGGACCTGGACGAACTCGAGCAATACGCCAGCAATGAGATGGACGCAGGATCGTCGGCGCAGATCCGGCGACACGTGGAAGGTTGCCCGGCCTGTCGCATCTGTGTCTCAGACGTCATCGAAAACCTGCGCATCGTCGGACCTGTCCGCCAGGCCCTCGGACATGCGGGCACGGCCGCGGGCCGCGCCAGCGACCTCGAACCACCGACGATGATCGGCCCGTACCGGGTCATCCGCGAGCTGGGGCGCGGCGGCATGGGTGTCGTGTATGAGGCGGAGCAGGCCGAGCCGAACCGGCGCGTCGCACTGAAGGTGCTCCACCCCGGCATGGACACGGACGGCCGCAGCGAGCGGATGTTCCGGCGCGAGGTCCAGACGCTCGGCCGCCTGCGCCACGTCGGAATCGCCACGATCCACGAGGCCGGTCGAGCGTCGGATGGACGCCCGTATTTCGCCATGGAGCTGGTGAGCGGAGCATCCCTGACAGAGCATGCGCGGCGCGCGGAACTCCCGCTGACGCAGCGACTCGAGTTGTTCCGGCGCGTGTGTGATGCGGTCGCGTACGCGCATCAGCGCGGCGTGATTCACCGCGACCTCAAGCCGTCCAACATTCTCGTGGACGTCACCGGCCAGCCGAAGGTGTTGGATTACGGTCTCGCCAAGGCCCTGGCGCCGGATGACGCGATTCCGGCGCTCACCGGAAACGACGAGACCGCGCGGATCCAGGGCACGCTGCCATACATGAGCCCGGAGCAGGTGCGCGGAGTCCCGGCCGAGATTGACGTGCGCAGCGATGTGTACTCACTTGGAGTGGTGCTATACGAGTTGCTCTGCGGGCAGTTGCCCTACCGGGTGAACCGGCTGCAACTGGCCGAGGCTGCCCGCACCATCTGTGAGGACGCCCCGGTGCGGCCGAGTGCCTTGTCGCCCGCCGTGCGCGGCGACCTCGAGACCGTCCTCATGAAGGCCCTGGGCAAGTCCCCGGACGAGCGCTACTCCAGTGTCGCCGCGCTCGGCGAGGACGTGGAGCGCGTCCTGCAGAACCTGCCGGTGCTCGCCTGTGCGCCGACTCTCGGGTATCAGCTTCGCAAGCTTGTCAGCCGGCATCCGATCCCGTCGGCGCTGGTGGCGGCGCTGGTGCTGCTGACACTCGGTTCGGCCGTCATCACGGGCATCCTCTATTCGCAGGCGTCAAGACACCTCGAACGGGCGCGCCACGCCGAGGCCCACGCGGAGCAGGAGGCACAGCGGGCGCTGCGCGAAGCCGAAACCGCCACGATGGTCAGGGACTATCTGGTCAACGTGTTTCACCTATCGTCGCCGGATGCCGCGCGCGGCGACACCGTAACCGCGCGGCAACTGCTCGACCATGCCGCGTCCCGGATAGAAAGCGACCTCACGCGCGCTCCGGAGATGCGCGCCACACTGATGTTCACCATCGGCCGCGTCTACGCCAATCTCGGGCTGTACGCGCGAGCGGTGAAGCTACTGGAGGATGCCCTCACGCTCCGACAGTCCATCGACCCGGCGGCGCGTGAGACCGCAACCATCTCCGCCGAGCTGGCCCAGGCGCTCCTGAAGGTCGGGGACCTTGCTCGTGCGGAGCAGATGAGCCGCGAGGCGCTGCGGATCCTGGGGTTGCGGGGCGGCGTGGACATGCTGCACACGTCGATGGTGCTTGGGACACTGGCGGACATCGAGCAGCTCCGAGGAAATCTGCCCGGCGCGGAAGCCGCCATGTATGAGCAGGTCGAACTGCTGCGTCGAACACCGAATGGCGAGGTCGGGCTGCCCCGGGCGCTGAACAGCCTGGGCGGCATGCTGGCCGAGCGAGGAGCGTTCGCCGAAGCGATCCCGCTGCTGGAAGAATCACTGGCAGTCCTGGCTCGCGTCGAGCCGAACAACCATCTGACACGGTTGAAGCTGCGCGGGAATCTGGCCTGGTTGCTGGCGAACTGCGGTCGCAACGATGAGGCCGACGCGATGATCGCGGAGGTACTGCCGGAGCGCCGCCGCATTCTGCCGCCGCAGCACCCGACCCTCGCGACCTCGCTGGTCACCGCAGGGTTAATCGCGCTGAATCGCGGCAAGCCCGAAGATGCGGAGCCGATGCTGCGCGAAGCCTTGACCATCCGTGAAGCCGCCTTCGGGGCTGCTTCGGAGCCAGCCTGCGAAGCGCGCGGCTTCCTTGCGCAGTGCCTGCTCGATCAGCACAAGTTAGGTGAAGCCCAGGCGGCGCTCCTCGACAGCCACCGCCTGCTGGCGAGCACGACCGGCTCAATGGGCAGAATGCGGACCGAATGCCTCCAGCGGCTGATCCGGCTGTCAGAGTTGAGCGGCGACTCGGAAGCCGCCTCCCATTGGCGCAGCCGGCTCGACGACGAATAGCAACTACCCGCGCACCGAGAACCGTGCGCCCAGCGGTGCTGTTGCGCCGCCCGTTCGCAGCCGTGTCATCATGGGAATTGTTGCGTTCAGCTGGCAGCTTTGGGGCTTTGGCGCGTAAAACGACGGAGACGGCCGACGATTGGCCCATCTCCGCCGCACTGCCGTCCGCTGCCGCCCTGAAGAGCCGCAGACGATTATGGACACCCGCCGTTCAACACACAGGAAACGAATGCGTCGATGTCAAAGTTGTTGAGCGCTCCGTCATCATTCACGTCCCCGAGGAGCGGATCGCACTGCGGAAACTCGGCGGCATACGTCCCCGGGGCAATCAGCGCCAGCACGAATGGGTCGATGTCGAAATTGTTCACCGCGCCGTCGCAATTCATGTCGCCAGGTACCTGCGGACCCGCCGTGTAGTCGAGGTAGATCAGCCGGTTGTCCCGGCGAATGCTGAACGATCCATTGAACGCATTGGCGAACGCGCTGGTGTCGATCGTGAACGAGCCGGCGTTGAAGTTCGGGTACTGGTTCGCCGCGCCACTGGCCGAGCCGTCGATGATGAGCCACGAGCAGGACGCATAGGGGCTGAAGTTGGCCGCTGCGCCCGGCGCGCCGGTGACGGCGTCCTGCGAGCGCAGGCGGATCGTCGTGGCCGGCGGATTGGTGAAATTCAGGCTCGACCCGAGCAGAATTCGATCCCAGCCCGTGCCCGGACCGCCCTGTGCGTCGCGGACGTCGATCGCGATCATGCCGCCGTTGCGGCACTCTGACGCAGCGTGAATCGTAAGTGTGCCCACGGCCCGCGGCCCGGCGCCCGGATCGAGTGTGCCGCCCGACCGAATGGACACGCCGCCGCTGATCGTTCCCGACCCGCCCAGCGTGCCGCCCGTCAGCGCCCGGTTGGCGGCGCTGGCGACGGAGCCATTGATGTACAGCGCCCCTTCGAGTGCGTTCGTCGACCCGGTATAGGTGTTCGCGGCTGTCAGCGTCAGCGTGCCCGAACCGATCTTTTCCAGCGAGCCGCCGAGCGCTCCCGGCGGATCAAAAATCGAGCCGTCCTGGATTACGCCGCTCAGCGTCCCGTCCAGGCCCGAGCCGCCCGGGCGGATCGTCCGGTTGCCCAGGTAGATGTCGCCGTCGCCGGTCAGCGTCCAGAAGTCGAGGCTCGCAAGGTCCATGAGCGCGATGTCCAGCGCGCCGGAGAAGCGGATCGTCGATTGGCCGGTGGATGCGGACTGACCGATCACCATGAGGGCATTTGACGTGATGTCCGCCTCCCCGGCCGTCGCTGATCCCGCCAGCACCATTAGCTCGAATGCGGTAATGGTCGAGTTTCCCGCGCTGGAGCCGTCAGCAAAACCGCATTCATGGCCTTCAATCATTGCGTCTGCCGCTGTGGAAGCGCCGTAGAAGAAGACGGCCACCGGCTCGCACCACTCCTCATTGCACGGGAGGCCCATGACCTGCGCCTGCCCGGCGCTCGAGTTGTCCTCAAACGTGATGGTGCCGCCGTCGGTACGGGCGTCAATGACCACATTGGAGGCGGTTGAGTTTCCGCCAAACCGGACGCCGGAGTAGTTCGACGTGATTTCAATATGCGCATCCGCCGCAGTTGCATCGTCGTAGAAGCGGGCGCTGCTCGTGCCGGTCAGCAGGATGTCCGCGCTGGAGGCGGTGGACTGATCCCGGAACTCGACCCATGGTCCATTGTGTTCCGCCACGCCATAGATGTGGATCAATGACTGCGCCGCGCTGGTCGTGCCGGAGAACAGGATGCCCGGCTGGCCGGCGTTGAACTGGTTCAGGTGAAGGTAGGCATTTGCCGCCTGCGCGTTGTTGGAGAACGCGACGCCGGGACCGGTGGATACCGGATCGAGATAGAAATAGGGAAATGTCGCGGAGTCGTTGATGATTCCGTCACCGACGAAGTTGATGCGACGACTGGATCCGTTCACCCCGAAGGAGTACGCATCCGCGCCCGGCGTGAAGTGCAGCGCCTCGACCGTGACGATCGACGTGACGTCCACGTCCGTTTGCTGCGACGCGCCGAAGCCCGCGACGCCTGTAGGAACTACGCCGCCGCTCCAGTTCGCGCCGTTCGTGAAGTGCGAGTTGACCGGAGCGGGCAGCCACGTGCCGTGCTGCGCCGTTGCCGACCAAACCACCATCGTCGCGGCCAGGAGCGAAACCAGTCGCTCGGATCTTATCGTGCCCATCGTCGTGTTCCTCGCATTGGACCGCTGTATCCGGCCGCAACCAACTGCCGCCGTCCGCTCTCAATGCGACAACCCAGCGCCTCTACCCTCATTGCGGATGGGAATTTCTTCCGTCGTCGCGGCCCCTCCCGGGTTCCCCACCGGTCGGCCGCTCGATCGATGAATCGGCCTGCGCCCCGCCCCTTCCCCCTGCCGCTCCGCCGCCGGCGCGGAATCGGCTCACTCACCGGCAGCGTGCGCGTCCACTCTTCGCTGCCACTTCGCCGCCTGGGCGTCAAAGCCGGCATCCGGCTGCAGCTCGTGCATCGCGCGGTAGACGCGAATCAACAGCGCCGCGGCCTCTCCGCCCGCCTCAGCCCCCGCGCTCCCGGTCGCTTCAGGAGCGTCGGGCGCAAACTCCCGTTCGGCCAGCGGTGCCAAAACCTCCTGCGCCTCATCCAGCACACTCATCGCGGCGTCCGGCTGATCGACGAGCTCTTTCTGTGCGTGAAGGAGCAGCGCTTCAGCGAGCAGCGTCCGCGCTTCGTTGACGTCGGCAGCGCGCGAGGGATTCCCCGGCGCCTCTGCACTCACTTCGGCCGCTACTTCCCGGAGCAGCCGGACCGCCTCCCCCGCCCGCCCACGCTCGATCAGCACGATCGCCAGGTCGCGCCGGCAGCCCTGGGCGTCGAGCCGTGCCGCCCGGGTCTCCATCGCGGCAAAGCCCTCACACGCCCTGCGCAGCATGGTTTCCGCGTCCGCCAGCCGCCCTTCCGCGTAGCGCATCTCGCCGAACACGCGCAGCACCCGCAGCGTGTCTGCCGCCTTCGGGCCATACAGGGCCGTCGCCAGTTCCAGGGCTTCCTCGTAATACGGCTCCGCCTCGTCAAACCGCCCGCGGCTGGCCAGCATCCCGGCCATCGCCACGACCGCATTCAACGTGTGTGGATGCTCCGCCCCAAGGGCCTCCCGATGCCGCGCGAGCGAGTCCCGAACCACCGCCTCGGATTCCTCAAGCCGCCCCAGCCGATGCAGCGCCCGCCCGAGGTTCGACAGGGACAACAGCGTCTCCGGCGCGTGGGGGCCGTGCGTCCGCGCCCGTCCTTCAAACGCCTTTCGATAGAAGCGCTCAGCGTCCTCGAACCGGCCGAGAGAGCCGCACAGCATCGCATAGGCGTTGACGCACGCCAGCGTCTCGGGGTGATCCGCTCCCAACTCGCGTTCCGCGCGCCCCAGCGATTCGCTCAGCAGCGCTTCCGCGGGCTTCATGCCGCCCTCCCCGATCAGCAGCACCGCCAGCAGTCGCGCGGCCTCGATCCCCATCTCCGGGGTGACGCTGTCGCGCAGCGCCAGCACGTCGCGATACACCTGCGCCGCCCCCGCCAGGTCGCCGATCGACGTCGCGACGTGGCCGACCTGCATGTACGCGGCCCACGTGGCGGGATGATCCGGCCCCGTCGTTTCCAGGCTCAGGGCCAGCGCCCGCTCGAGCAGCGCGCGCGCCTCGTGCAGCAATCCCAGCCGGTGCAGCGTCTCGGCCGTCGCCCGCAGCAGCCGGATGCGCAGCTCCCCCTCGGTCGAGAACCGCTCGTCGATCGTGCGAACCGCGCGCTCAAAGACCCCGCTGTACAGGGCGCGCAGACCGGCGCTGGTGAAATTGACCCGGGCCAGCGCCGCCTCCAGCTCGGCGGGGGTGGTCTCGATCGCCGCCGGGTCGGCCGCACGTTCCAGCGCGTGCTCATACTGGCTCACCAGGTCGCGCCGCAGCGCCGCCCCGAAGCCGGCCGGATCGATCGCCCGCAACTGTTCCTGCTGAAACGTGGCGACCTGCTCCAGCAGCGCGGCCCGCTGCGACGCCTCCCGCTCAGCCGCTTCCGCCCGGCGGGTCGCGTCCTGCTGCCGCTCCAGGGCCAGATCGAGTTGCCGGTTGGCGGCCTGCAGCTCGACGTTGGCCCGCTCCGCCCGCATCCAACCGGCCGCCGTGCCGATCGCCCCCAGCCCGATCGCGGCCGCCACGACCGCCGCCGCGGCGACGCCCGCCCGGTGCCGCCGACAAAACTTGCGCGCCCGGTAGCCCCAGCCCGGCGGCGACGCCCGCACGGGCCGGTCCGCCAGCACGGCGCTGACGTCTTCGGCAAGCTCGGCCGCGGTCTGGTAGCGCCGTCCCGGCTCCTTCTCCAGCGCCCGCATCACGATCCAGTCCAGTTCACCGCGCAGCAGCGACCGCAGACGGCGCGGCTCTCCGCCGCGGCAATCGGCCGCCTCCGCCGGCATGGCCGCGATGCGGGTCGAGGGCGGCGGCGGGTCTGATTCACGGATCCGCCGCTGAATCTCGCTCAGCCCGGCCCGCGGCTGATCGGGCGGCTCGAACGGCGTCGAGCCGGTCAGCAGCTCATAGAGCAGCACGCCCAGCGAGTACACGTCGCTGCGGGTGTCGACGTCGGGCGCGCCGGCCGCCTGCTCGGGGCTCATGTAGGCGGGCGTGCCGGCGATCTGCCCGACCTGCGTCACGAGCGTCCGGTCCGTCAGCTCCACCGCCAGCGCCTTGGCGATGCCGAAGTCGATCACCTTGGGCGTGGCGGCGCCGTCCACCCGCGCGACCAGCACGTTGCCCGGCTTGACGTCGCGATGGATCACGCCCTTGGAGTGGGCGTGCTGCACGGCCCGGCACACCTGCCCGAACAGCGCCAGCCGCGCCGCGATCGGCAGTCGCTCGCGGTCGCAATAGGCCGTGATCGGCTCTCCGCCGGCGACCTCCATCACGAAGAACGGCCGTCCGTCGTCGGTCAGGCCGCCGTCGAGCGCCCGGGCGATGTTGGGGTGCTCCATCAGCGCCAGCGCCTGCCGCTCGGCCTCGAAGCGCGCCACGATCTGCCGTGAATCCATCCCCAGCCGCAGCACCTTGACCGCCACCGGCCGCGTCAGCGGCGTGAGCTGACGGGCCAGCCACACCGCGCCGAATCCTCCCTGCCCCAGCAATTCGAGCAGTTCATAGCGGCCGATGCGGTCGCCCGGCTGCTCGGCCCGCTCCCGCGGCCCGGCCGCCGCACCGATCACCTCCAGCGCGGCGGCGCGCTCCAGAAAATCCCCGGCTGCGCTGTCGGCCCGCAGCAGCGCCTCGACCCGCGCCCGCAGGGCCGGGTTGCCGGCGCAGGCCCGATCCAGGAACGCGGTCCGCTCCGCGCCCGGCGACCGCTCGCGCGCCCCGTGATAGAGTGGTTCCAGCTCGCTGAGCATCGCGGCCGCCGTCTCCCGTTTCCGTCCATGCGAAATGCGGCCCGCCGCCCCCTCACGCGCAGCGCCGTTTTCTACGACGCGGCCCCACCGCCCAGCTCCGCGAACAGCCACGCCCGCGCGAAGGACCAGTCCCGCTCGGCCGTGGCCACCGACGTGCCCAGCGCCGCGGCCGCCTGCGGCAGCGACAGCCCGGCGTAGAAGCGCAGCTTCACCAGCCCGGCCTTGCGCGGGTCCAGTTGCTCCAGCCGCTGGAGCGCCTCATCCAGGTCGAGCAGCTCGGCCGGCGGCTGGCCGCCCTCCAGCGTCACCGCGTCCAGTGTCAGGCGGCAAAAATCCCCGCCGCGCTTCCGCGCTCCGCGGGCACGCGCCCGCTCGATCAGGATCCGCCGCATGGCCTCGGCCGCGGCGGCGAAAAAGTGTCCCTCGTGGTCCCACGGCACCGGCCGCCCGTCGCAGTCGAGCAGCCGCAGATAGGCCTCGTGCACCAGCGCGGTGGCCTGCAGGGTGTTGCCCGGCGCCTCGTGGGCCAGCCGCGCCTCGGCCAGGCGTCGCAGCTCGCCATACACCACCGCCAGCAGCGCCTCGGCCGACCGCGACGACGACGCCCCGCCCGCCCCCGGCGCAGGATCCGCCGCGCGGGCCGGCTGCGACCGGTCGGAGCGCAGCGGGTGGTCGTGCGGCAGGGATTCGTGGTCGCGCGGTAGGGACATGCGGCCATGATAGCACGCTCCGCAGCGCTGCTCCCGCACCGCCGGGCGCAGGAACCGCGCCGGGTGGAGGAACTGTTCTGCGCGCGGGGCCGATCACCGCGCCAGCGGGACCGGGCGCTGCGCCAGCGGGACCGGGCGCAGCGCCAGCGGGCACGGGCGCAGCGCCAGCGGGACCGGGCGCAGCGCCAGCGGGCCCGGGCGCTGCGCCAGCGGGACCGGGCGCTGCGCCAGCGGGACCGGGCGCTGCGCCAGTGGGCACGGGCGCGCGCGCCAGCGGGACCGGGCGCGCGCCAGCGGGACCGGGCGCGCGCAGCAGCCCGCCCGCGCCGCGATTTACATCTCGTTACGCAAGTCGCGGGCGTCGCGGGTCGATCCCTCGGTCGGCGCCCTCCGACGCGGCCGCACTGTCGCGGGCCGCTCGCCGGTGCGCACCGGCCGCAGGCCCGACGCCTGCAATCCGACACCAGAGGATGCGTCCATGAGTACCTTTCCCGAGTCCCCCCGTTCCGCGTTTCTCGAGTGGTGCCAGGGCCACACGGCGGTCTTCAGCGCCAACGCCGCCGCCATCGGCCTGACCAGCGCCCAGGCCACCGCCTTCACCACCGCCACCACCGCCGCCGCCAACGCGCTGCTCAGCCAGCAGCAGACCCGCCAGGAAGCGCTGGTCGCCACGCAGGCCGCCCAGGAAGCCTTCAGCGAGCTGCGCAGCAGCGCGGGCGACGTCGTGCGGCTGATCCGGGCCTTCGCCGAGTCGCAGGGCAAACCCTCGATCGTCTACAACCTGGCCCAGATCCCGCCGCCCGCCACCCCGGCGCCGATGCCGCCGCCCGGCCAGCCCACCGACCTGACCATCACGCTCACGCCCGCCGACGGGGCGCTGCAGCTGCGCTGGAAGTGCGTCAATCCGCCCGGCGCCTCGGGCACCAGCTACCTCATCCGCCGCCGTCTGCCCGGCCAGAGCGAGTGGACCTTCCTGGGCGTCAGCGGCAGGAAGGATTTTGTCGACGACACCCTCAACGCCGGTCCCGACAGCGTGCAGTACACCGTGCAGGGACAACGCTCCGGCTCGACCGGACCGCTCAGCGCCGTCTTTACCGTCTACTTCGGACGCATGCCCGGCGGCGGGTTCAGCACCCGCGTCACGCAGGAAGCCGAGGACGGCAACGCGCCCTCCGCCCACCTCGACGCGGCACCCTCGACCGTCAACGGCCGAGCGGTGCAGAAAGTCCTGCCCGGCGGAAACGCCCACGCCGCGCGAAATCCATCCCGCGGCTAGCCGCAGACACGCCCCGCGGCAGCGAACCCACCCCGCGCAGCGCAAACCATGCCCTGCGCGGGGTCGGGTCTTTTTTTCGCAGCGCAAACCACGCCCCGCGCGGGGTCGGGTCTTTTTTTCGCAGCGCGAACCACGCCGCGCGCGGGGTCGGGTCTTTTTTTCGCAGCGCAAACCACGCCGCGCGCGGGGCTGCGTTTTTCGCCCGCAGGGCGAACGATCGTTGCCAGTGACTTCAGTCACCGGGGCGCTGCGCGCGGCGGAATTTTTTCGACGCGGGCGGGTCGGGCTGTCGGGGGCGGGGCCGCGTTTTCGCGTAGTGGGCAGGCGGGGCCGACGTTGCAAAGCTCCGACCGCTCACTCGAACCGCCCCGGAGGTGCCTGATGGTACGCAGACTCTGCATCCTGACCCTGGCGACGCCGCTGCTGGCCCTGCCGGCGCTGGCCCAGGCCCCGCTCGCCACCGCCTTCACCTACCAGGGGCGGCTCGACGACGGCGGCGCGCCGGCCAACGGCAGCTTCGACCTGCGTTTCAGACTCTTCGACGACGCCGCGGGCGGGGCCCAGATCGGCGCGACGATCTGCGCCGACAACGTGGCCGTCGCCGCCGGGACCTTCGCCACGCCGCTCGACTTCGGTTCCACCTTTGACGGAAACGCCCGCTGGCTCGAGGTCAGCGTGCGGCCAGACGCCACGCCCGGCAACTGCGGCGGCGGAGCCTATACGCCGCTCACGCCGCGCCAGCCGCTGAGCGCTGCGCCCTACGCCCTGCACGCGCTCAACGCCGGACAGTGGCAAAACTCCGGCAGCACCATCATGAACGCCAACAACGGGTTCGTCGGAATCAACCGCGACTACACGGTCGGACTGGAATGGTTCGGCGTGCATGCGCCTGTCAACAGCGGCTACGGCGGCATGTACGTCACCACCGAGGGCGACGACGCCTGGCCCTTCTACGGCTACAAGGCCGGAACGGGCCAGGTCGGCTGGACCTTTCTCGACGGCGCCAGCGGCGACTGGCATCTCAACCTCGACGGCATCAAGCTGACCGTGCGGGATGAGGGATTTGTGGGCATCCGCACCTCCGTGCCGATGCACCCGCTGCACGTCGTCACGATCAACACCGATCGCGCGATCTACGGTGAAAACTCCGTCACCGGCGGTGCGGCCATTCGCGGGCACGCGACCCACACCGGCAGCCAGAATACCGGCGTGTGGGGACAGGCCGCCGGCACCACCGGGCGGGCGGTCTTCGGCGACGCCGCCGCCGCCAGCGGCGCGAACTTCGGCGGCTTCTTCCGCAGCGCCAGCACCAGCGGCGTCGGCGCGCGGGGCGAAAGCCCGTTCGTCGGGATCGAAGGCGCCGCCAGCGGCGCCAACGGCGTCGGCGTGGCGGGCAGCGGGCCGTCGCGCGGCGTCACCGGCAGCAGCGCCACCATCGGCGGCGACTTTCTCGGCACCGGCAACAACAGCGGCGGCGTCTACGGCGTCAGCAGCGGCACCGGCGGATTCACCTACGGCGTCTTCGGCGAGGTCACCAATCCCGCCTCCGCCGGCATCGGCGTCCGCGGCCGGGCGCCGAGCTACGGCGTGCAGGGCGAGGCGACCGGCAACGGCGTGGGCGTGGTCGGCCGGGCGCCGACCGGCATCGGCGTCTACGGGGAATCCAGCTCCGTCGGCGGCACCGGCGTCCTGGGCGCGAATGCCGCCGGCAGCGGCACGACCTACGGCGTGCAGGGCGTCGTCAACTCGCCCAGCGGATATGCCGGCCACTTCTCCGGCCGCGGCTACTTCTCCGGCAACGTCGGAATCGGGGTGCTCAGCCCGACCAACCCGCTCTCCGTCGTCGGCGACGCGGACATCAGCGGCCGGGTCAGCATCGGCATCAACGGCGCGGATGCCCGGCTGCTGGTGCGCGGCGTGACCGGCGAGGACGCCTTCCGCGTGCGCGTCGACGGCGGGACCAAGATGCTGGTGAAGGACAACGGCGGGGTAGGGATCGGTTCAAACTTCGGCACGCTGCCGGCCAACGGCCTGCGGGTTCAAGGCTCGGTCGGCATCGGGACCGACCCCACCGAGGCGCTGCACGTCAGCGGCAACATCCGCGCGACCGGCAGCGTGTTCGCGTCGTGCGGCACGCTCATCTGCTCGGACGAGCGCTTCAAGACCAACGTCGAGCCGCTGCGGAACGGCTTGGACGCCGTTCGGGCGCTGCGGCCGGTGCGCTATGACTGGAGACGCGAACAGTTCCCGTTGCACGGTTTTCCCGCGGAACGGCAGGTCGGCCTGATCGCGCAGGACGTTCGGGCCGTGGCGCCCGACGTGGTGCAGAAGGACGGTGACGGGTTCCTGGCGGTTGATTACGGCCGGCTGACGCCACTTCTCATCGAGGCCGTGAAGGAGTTGGAAATCCGCAAGGACGCCGAGCTCGCCGCGCTGCGGGCGGACAACGAGGCGCTGGCGGCGCGGATCGAGCGGCTGGAGGCGCTGCTTGCGCCCGCACCGAAAGACGCGGCGGCCTGCCTGGATGAACCTTCCACCGCCGCAGACGCGGACGGTGCGCAGTAGCATTCATCCCGGGCGGCGAATGAGCGTTAGCCGCTCTCGCCGTCGCGGTTGGGCGGGTCGGGTTTGGACGCCGCGGAGTCGTCCGCGGGCGGCGGCGAGGTCGCGGCGTCCGGTGCGACGCTTCGCAGCACCAGCGTGCGCGCGAACAGGTCGCCCAGCCTGCGACGACCGCGGCCCCACAGGAAAATCACCAGCAGCGGCAGCCAGAACGGTGGATGGACTTCCAGCGCCCGGATGGCGTTGCGCAACAGCACCTGCCGCCAGTCCGCGCGGCCGCCGGCCTCGTCGCAGACGCGCGTGCCCACCAGCAGCTTTCCGACTGTCCGCGCGGCGAGCAGTTCCATCAGCAGCGAATACGCAAAGTACCCTGCGCTGGTCCAAAGCCACCACAGCAGCACGGGCGTCACCGGCAGCACCCCCGCCACCGCCCAATCCGCCACCCCCCGGACCGCATCCTGCCACGACACGCCCGTCCACGCGGCCGTCAACACCGAAATCGGCACGAGGTCAATGACGGCCGCGATGACGCGCTGAAAGTAGAACGCGGGTGCGACGGTCGCCGGCAGCGTGGGGATCGTGTCCACTCGTGTGCGCCGGAACGCGAGCAACATCACCAGCACCGCCACCACCAGCACCGGCGTGCCCTTGCCGACCATCTCGCGCAGCTGTTCCTGCACCGGCGGCTCAAAAACCGCCGGCACCAGCAGTGTCGGCTCCGCCGGGGCTTCGCCGAATCGGGCAAACCGCACCGCCCGACGACCATCCGCCCCCGACTGGGCAATCGCAACATGCTGGTTAAAGCCGACGGCATCCACAAAGCGACAATCCGGCGGACCGCCCGCCCAACCCGATAGTTGAATCTCCGAGGCAAGCCACTCGCTCCCAGGGTCGCCCGGCCCCGCTGCAAGCATTCGGTAGCCGCGCAGGCGCTCGCCGGTGGCCGTCTCCTCCACCGCCACCAAAGCAGGTACGCGACCGATCAACACGGGCGCAAACCCGCCCAGCCCCGGCACCGTCAGCTCCGTCCCGCGCCGCCAGGCGCCGGTCGGCAGATCGAGCGCAGCGCAGACGATGGTTTCTCCCTCGGCCCAGAATGCGTGAATCGCGCCGTTGAGTACAAGCAGGCGCGGGCGCAGCGTTCCGCCGCCAACGCTGGTCGCCTCATCCGGCAGCGGTGAAAAACCGGCCCATCCCCTGCTTTCCAGCCGGATCAGCGAAATGGAGGAAGCGCCCGGGGAGAAGGGCACATCACCGCCGCGCGGCGTGTACAGCTCGCGGGCCGCGGAGGACAGCGCCAGCGCGTATACCTCGCCTCCAGCCACCACGGCGTCCAGCGGGGCACGGTGACGCGGCATGTCGGCGCGCGGCTCCGGACCGCCGGTCCCGCGAACCTGGACCACCGCGCCGCTCTCGAAAAACAACGTCGCCGCGGTGTCTGAAACTGCGATACGCAACAGGCGGCCGTTGAAGCTCTGCGGGGCGGCAAACGGCGTTAGGTCCGTACGCTGTGCCAGCAGTGTGCGTACATCGGTCGCGTCCGCGACCCACAGTCGCGCTTGCGTCGCGGCGATGACCGTCGAGCCAGTCGGCTCGCCCTGGGCCTGTGCCGCTGCAGTGCCGACGGCGAGAACCATGCACGCCGCCAGGGCGCTCACGGTCAGCGGCATCCGGCATTCGCCGCGCGCTGCGCTCACGGCGCGCTTTCATCTGGAGAGAGCGGCGGCAGTGGTGGATCGTCCAGCGCGTCGACGCGCCCCGAAAACTGCCGCGGAAACTCAAAGACGTCCGGCATTTCCGGGCGCAGAACCGCGTCGCCGACGTCGAGCCGCAGTTCGGCGTCGCGCACCGGCCACGTGACCACGTAGCGCCGCGGAATGAACGGTCCGCCGTCGCCTACGCGCCGATACTGCCCCACCTCGGCATCCATCACGATCTTTCCATCCGGGCCGCGGTCCAGGATGCGGATCGGCTGGTACGGCGGCTCGGGGTCCAGCCGCACCTCGCGCAGCGCCACGGGCCGCCCGACCGCATCCATCCGCAGTTGAACCAGCCGCTGATCCCATTCGTCCGACTCTCCGCGCCGCAGCACGAACGGGCTGCTCAGCACCCCCGCTCCCGGCGGACGCAGGCAGAGCGCGTCGAGCAGATCGCCCGGCGGCAGCGGGATGCGCTCCGGCGGCAGTTCCGCGACACGCGACCACTCCCCCCACATCAGTCGCCGTGAATCCGGCACGTCGATCCAGATCCAGTATCGCTCGTTGTTCGATCCGATCCGCGCGACGCTGCCGCCGATCGCGTCCTTGATGTCGAAATAGAGCGATTGCGGAGTGTGAAAAACGATCGTGGTCGGGTGAGCGATGAAGCGCCGCATATTGCCGCTCTCATCGCGAAATCGGAACGACACCAACCCCTTGCAGATCAGCGGCGCGCCAAGTCCGGAGAGGTTGTCGGAAATCCGCAGCAGCGCATCCTCGGCGTCGCGCGGCGGAACGCCGACCCGCGCCGGCGGACAGCCCGCGGCCGCGCCCAGCAGCACCACCAGCACGACCAACGCGCCACGCCCGCAGACGCCGCCCAACCCGCGTCTACGCATCAATCGGCTCCGAATTCACGCCGTCCGCCTCGTCGATCGCCGCCGCGTCCCCGCTGAGCAGCAGCTCCAGCTCAGCGCTGACGCGCTCCACCGCCTCATCGTCGAGGTCCGGCCGCACCACCTCAAAACGCTGCTCGCGCCGCGGCGCGACGAAGCACCATCGCTCCTCGCCGTCGCGCAGAATCGTGTCCGAAAGCTGGAGCACGCGCTTGCGCCATAGCAGCAGCGCCAACCCGAACCGGAAGCGCCGGCTGCGCTCATCGCCGTCGGAAAGGCGCGAAAAGACGCCGTATAGCGCCTCGCGATCCAGCGCTGGCCGAAGTCGCGACTGCGGCTGCGGACGCCGCACGCGCCACGCCCCCAGCGGCTCCAGCAGCGACGGCGGCGGACAGCCCAGGCACAGATCCCTGCGCTCGTACCCGTCTCCCGCGACGATCACCATCGCCTGGTGCAGCTCCCCCGCCTCGAATTCCCGTTCGCACGTCGCGCAGCGAATCGCGGCCCGCGGCATGTTCCAGTCGGTCGCCAAACGCAGACTCCTGTCGTGATTGCGGCGTGCAGTGTATAGAGAGACGACAAGGACCGGCAACCGGTGCGGCCGAGCGCCGGTTCGCACGCCGCGTCGGTCGGCGCGCGATCGCACGACTCGACGCGCACGTTGACAAGCGACGTCAGCGCCCGTCACCCGGCGCCGATCGGAGTCATTTTCGTGCCATTCAGCGATATGCAGAGCTTCGCCGCGGAGCTGGAGCGCCGCGGACTGTTACGCCGGGTTCGGGCGGCGGTCGACCCCGCCCTGGAAATTACGGAGATTAATGACCGGGTGGTAAAGGCCGGCGGACCGGCGCTGCTCTTCGAGAGCGTCCGCGGCTCGTCGATCCCCGTGTTGATCAACACCTTCGGGACGAAGGAACGGATGTGCCTGGCCCTGGGCGTCGGCGACTTCGACGAGCTGGCGCAGCGCGTCAAGCTGATGATCAAGCCGGAGGTGCCGACCACGCTGATGGACAAGCTCAAGAAGCTGCCGCAGTTGATGCAACTCGCCAGCCTGCCGCCGAAGGTCGTGAGACGCGGCATCTGCCAGGAGGTCGTCCGCCGCGAGGATGCCGACCTCACGGCCCTCCCCGCGCTGCAATGCTGGCCGCACGACGGCGACCTTTCCCGGAACGTCTATTCCCACATTCAAGCGCTGGTATCCGCGGCAAAGGGCGGCGGTTCGGTGGCGGACCCCATGACCGCCGAGCTGCTGCGCCGCGCGCTGCTGGCTCGAAACGAGGGCAGCGAGCACGCGCGCGAGCTGTTCGCGTCCGAAACGCCGCTGAACCCGGCCGCGCTCCTGCCGCCGGCGCGCAGCGGGCGCTACCTGACGCTCACCAACGTCATTACGCGCCATCCGAAGACCGGCGACCGCAACGTGGGCATGTACCGCGTGCAGGTGCTGGGTCCGCGACTGGCGGCGATGCACTGGCACATGCACCACGACGGGGCGCGGCACTTCCGGGCTTATCGCGAAATGGGCAGGCGCATGCCGGTCGCGATCAGCTTCGGCGGGCCGGCGGTGATGCCATACGCCGCCACCTGCCCGCTGCCGCCGGGGATCGACGAGTGCCTGTTCGCGGGATTCCTGAACGGCGGCGCGATCGAGCTGGTGCCGTGCGTGTCACAGCCGGAGATCGAGGTGCCGGCCAACGCCGAGATCGTGGTCGAGGGCTACATCGACCCGCAGGATGCGCCGGTGATCGAGGGGCCGTTCGGCGATCACACCGGCTTCTACTCTCTGGCGGATCTCTATCCGCGCCTGCACGTGACTGCCATCACGCAGCGCCGTTCGCCGATCTATCCGACAACGGTCGTGGGTCCGCCGCCACAGGAGGATTACTGGCTGGGCAAGGCCACCGAGCGGATCTTTTTGCCCCTGTTGCAGGTGCTGATCCCCGACATCATCGATTACGACCTGCCGATGTTCGGCTGCTTCCACAACTGCGCGTTCGTGAAGATCCGCAAGGAGTATCCGCACCAGGCGCGACGCGTGATGAGCGCGATCTGGGGTGCGGGGCAGATGGCCTTCACAAAGATGATCGTGGTCGTCGATGAGCACGTGGACGTGCACGATCAGAACGCGGTGCTGTTCCACATGCTGGCAAACTGCGACCCGCGGCGCGACGTGGTGATCGCAGACGGCCCGCTCGACATTCTCGACCACGCCGCGCCAGTGTGCGGCGCGGGCGGCAAGATCGGCTGGGACGCGACGCGAAAGCTGCCGTCTGAGGGGGCGGTGCGCGAGTGGCCGGATGAGCTCCGAATGAGCGAGGAGATGCGCGCGCAGGTGACGCGGCGCTGGCCGGAGTTCGGACTTGGGTGACGGCGGAGTCGGCATAGGCGGTCGACCCGCGGGCGGAGCCGTCCGACATGGGTTCCAAGGTGGGCTCGGCGGTTTGCGACGGGTGGTGCGAGTCGATATTCTGAGCCGGATGTCCACGAACCCGGAGGATCATCGTCCTGAAAGCGCCGCGGCCGGCACGCCAGCGGTGCGCCTGCATCCGGAACGAGCAGAGGCGGATGGCGAAGCCGGGAAAGCGGATCCGGTCGCGCGGTTCCTGCATAGCGCGATTCTTCGCCGCTGGCGCGGGTTGGCGGAAAGCGTTCCCGCGGCACTCGATGCGGACGCGGAGGCGGTTCACAACCTGCGGGTGTCGAGCCGCCGACTGCGGGCGGTGATGACGGTCTTTGCGTCTCACCTGCGCTCCAATCGGGCGAAAAAAGTGGGCAAGGCGCTGCGAAAGGTGACACGCAGCGCCGGCGGGGCACGCGAGTGGGACGTTCATGGCGAGACACTGGCCCGCCAACACGCGGCCAGCACGCGCGAGGGGGAGCGCGCCGCGATCGAACATATGCTGGAGCTGGTGGATGCGCGCCGGGCGCATGAGCACGCGCGAATGACGCGGCGACTGGCGAAGATTGACTTCGCGCGACTGGGGCGTAGCGTGCGGTGGCTGTCGGAACATCTGGTCAGCACGGCGACGGGACAGGCCCTGCCGCAGGCGGCCTGGAGCGTGCTCGAGCCGCTCGTCCGGGAGGCGCTCTGCGGGATGACCCGGCTGCGCGAGCGCGAGCGGGCGGATGAGATGCACACGCAGCGAATCGCGGTGAAGCGGTTGCGCTACGCGATCGAGCTGCTCGAGCCCGCGTTCGCAGACGGCCATGCGCGGCTGGTCGCGCGCTGCAAGCAGTTGCAGGAAATCCTGGGTCGGCACCACGACCTGGTGGTGTTGGATGAGCTGCTCTCGCGGACGCTGGCGCGATTGAGCGAACACGGCCGCACCACACTGGCAGACGGACTGCTGGCGCCGCTGGAACGGCTGCGAGGAGAGCGGCGCGATCAATACCTGGAATTCTGCGGCGTGACTACGCTGCTGGACGAGGAATCGTTCGCCGATGAAGTACGGCGCGGCCTGCGGTTGCCGCGCCGCGTCGGCCAGTCGGTGTCGGGGGAATGAGAATCGGAGCGTGATCATGAACAGCAGGTGGGTCCTGAGTGTGTGCGTGGCGCTGGCGAGCCTGGGCCTTGCGGCGGGCTGCGCGTCGAAGTGCTGCAGCTCGTGCGGCGACTGCAACTGTCAGAAGAGCAAGGGCGAGGAGAAATCCAGCCTGGATCAGCGGCACTTCGGCGAGAAGATGAAGCTGGCGGACTCGAAGACCGTGCCGATCCGGACGGTGCTGGCTTCGCCGGACAAGTACAAGGACAAGTACATTCGCGTCAGCGCAGTCGTTCGCGAGGTGTGCCAGCACAAGGGCTGCTGGATTCGTATGGCGGACGGCGAGGCCGGTGACGGCCTGTTCGTGAAGTTCGTCTGCCCGATCGAGGGGCGGCTGATTCCGACCGACGCGGTCGGCAAGCCGGTGGTCGTCGAAGGCACGCTGGTGGTCGAGATGGTGGATGAGGACGAGGCCCGCCACATCGCCGAGGAGGCCGGCAAGTCGGCCGATGACATCCGCAAGATTGTCGGCCCCCAGAAGCGCATGCGGATGAGCGCGCCGGCGGCGGTGATCATGGGCCTCAAGCCCGGCAGCACAGCAATGGCGCACTAGGTCATCACGAAACGGGGAGGGGCGCTCGCCGTTGACGCACGACGTCGGCATCCTGTTCGACGCCGCCTTTGAGCGGCACGACACCGGGCCGGGGCATCCGGAACGGCCGTTGCGGCTCGGGGCGATTGGGGCCGGACTTCGCAGTGCGGGGCTGCTCGGTGCAGCCCTCCTGCTGTCTCCCAAATCGGTTGCGGATGACGTGCTTCATCGCATACACGCGCCGGAGTACGTGCGGCGCGTGGGCGAGCACTGCCGTGCGCGCAAGCGCTTCATTGACGTACCGGACAGTGCGATCTGTGCGGACAGTGACGAAATCGCCCGCTTGGCGGCCGGCGGCGTAGTGGAAGCCGCGCGGCGGATCGGGCGCGGGGAGCTGCAGCGGGCGTTCTGCGCGGTGCGCCCGCCGGGCCATCACGCCGAGCGCGACCGGTCGATGGGCTTTTGTCTCTATAACAACATCGCGCTGGCGGCGACCGTCTTTCGCGACGAGTTTGCGCTGCAGCGCATCGCGATCGTCGATTTCGACGTGCATCACGGCAACGGCACGCAGCACATGTTTGAGAGCGACGCGCGGGTGCTGTTCGTCAGCACGCACGGGCACCCGCGATTCCTGTATCCCGGCACGGGCCACGAGCATGAAACGGGAGTCGGCGCGGGGGCAGGTTTCACGATGAATATCACTTTCATGCCGGATGAAGGCGACGCCGCGCACCGCAGCGCGATGGAGGAGCGGGTGCTGCCGGCGTTGCGCGCCTACCAACCGCAGGTGCTGCTGCTGTCCGCCGGATTCGACGCCCACGCGGATGACCCGCTCGGCTGCATGGCGCTATCCGATGAGCACTTCGGCTGGATGACCGGGGCGCTGCTGGAGGCGACGGCCGACTCGACAGGCGGCCGGGTGCTGAGCGTGCTGGAAGGCGGATACAACCTCGATGTGCTGCGGCGGTGCGTGCCCGCGCACGTGCGTCAATTGATCGAGCACCGCTGACCGCTGGAGGCGGGCCCCGCGAGCACAGCCGCGGAATCATGCACCGGCGAGCGCGGCACCCTTGCGCTCCACGTCGGCCAGCAACTCATCGAACGAATCAACGAAGAGCTTCAGGCCGTCGGCCAGTAATTGATCCGTGACGGCGCCCATGTCGACACCGAGCGCGGCCAGGCGCGCGAGGACATCGCGGGCTTCGTCCAGACCCTGCTCGATGGTCTGCGCCACGACACCGGGCTTGCGCAGCTCCTCAAGCGTGGCGGGCGGCAGCGTATTCACTGTATGAGGGCCGATGAGCGTGTCCACGTAGAGCGTGGGACTATAGGCGGGGTTCTTGGTACTTGTACTCGCCCACAGGGGGCGCTGCACGCGCGCCCCTGCGGCGCGGAGATCGGCGAACTCCGTACCGCCGAAGATCTCTCGGAATCGCGCGTAGGCAAGCTTCGCGTTTGCAATGGCGGCCCGGCCCGCAAGCCCGGCGGTCGCCGGGCCGGACGGCCGCGCGGCAAGCAGCTTGTCCACCAGTGAATCAACCCGGCTGATGAAAAAGGACGCGACCGATGCGACGCCGTCAATGGGCCGGCCGCTGCGCTGCAGCCGGCGTAGCCCCTCGATGTAGGAGCGCATCACCGCCTCGTGCATGGACAGCGAGAAAATCAGCGTGACGTTGACGTTGACACCTTCACCGATCAGCGTGGCGATGGCGGGCAGGCCGGCGCTCGTCGCGGGCACCTTCACCATCAGGTTGGGCCGCGCAACGCGCGTGTGGAGCCGCCGCGCTTCGGCAATCGTTCCAGCCGTGTCATCGGCGAGCTTCGGGTTCACCTCCATGGACACAAACCCGTCTCGGCCGTGGGTCGCGTCGTACACCGGGCGCAGGGCGTCAGCGGCGTCGCAGATGTCGCGAATGGCGACGGACTCGTAGGCCGCATAGGGATCGGACGCGGAATCGCGCCATGCCGCGCGTACGTCCTCGTCATACTCGCGCCCGCCGGCGATAGCCTTCTGAAAAATGGTCGGGTTCGAGGTCATGCCGGTGACGCCTTCGGCGATCAGTTGATCGAGGCGCCCGCTGCGGAGCAATTCGCGGCTGATGTAGTCAATCCACACGGCCTGGCCGAGCTGTTGAATCTGGCGGATGCGGCTGTGCACTCTTTCGCCTCCGTCGGGTCTGTGCGTCCATACGCGCCGCCGCGCAGCGGGCGCCACGGGCGGCATCCTACTGGCTCGAACCGGGTGCGCGGCAGATGCAGGTTGCCTCCGGCCGTGCGTTGCCGCGCCCTCCCCGGTGTCCCCGGCTGACGTTCTGGGACCGATCGTTGGAGCGGGTCGGGAATAGCCGCTCCGCCACATTGACTATCAGACACCGCGTGATTTTCTGCTTCCCGTGTGGAATTGTACGCGCTGCGCCGGCTAGCATCCGTCGAAGTTCAGGGGCCATTCCCAGGGGAGGAATTCGCCATGCGTCGCGCTCGAATCGAAGCCGTTTCGTTGACCCGCCAGCCGCGTTGGCCATCAGTCGTCTACGGATGCGTCACGGTCGTCGTCTTCTCGGCGTTGGCGTTGGGGTTCAGCCACGCCGCCGGCGTGAGCCTGCTGGACCTCGGCTCGGAGGCGTGGTTGCTCTTGCAGCGCGTCCTCTTCTAAATCCGTACGCCGGCTGCGCTTCACGTCGCCGCCGCACACGCCCCGCGATGAAATCGAACGTCGCCGACAGCCGGTGCTGCGCGCGACGTAGCGGCCGGTCCTCCCGCCGCGGCCTTCGGGAATCAGGCGAACGTCATAGCCACCAAGCAGCGAGGCCCGCAGCGCACGCGCCGCGAGCCTCGCGATGTTATGTTTCAAAGGGCGTCGAGCCGGATCACGGTCGGGCCGCCCAACCACCCGTTCGATCTCACTTCTGCAGCAACGCATCCTCCAGCGTGCGCGGCTGAGTCGGCGCCGGCATCAACCCGCCGGTGAGCACAGCGTGAATGTACCCGAGCAGATCAATCGCCCGATCGGACGACGCGGCGCGCGTGGCGCCCGGAACCGAGCGAAGGCTGCCGCCATCGCCGCCGTTGCCGTCATCCGAACCGCAGGCGGAATCGCAATTGCTGCCCGCGCCCGCCCATGCTCCGCCAGCCGCTTCGCAGAGATCGGCCGTGGCGTGACCGCAGCGGCCATCCGGGAAGCAACAGGCGCCACGCGGAGGCGGGGTGCACGAATCCGCGGTGCAGGGCGCGCCGTCGCCGAGATAGCGGCCGCCGAGGGCGGCGCAGGTGCGGCGGGTGGCCGCGATGCAGCCGCGAGGACCGGCGACTGGCGAATTGGGGCCGAGGCAGCACCCGCCGACGGTCGGCGGCGGGCCGCAATCGGTTTCATCGCAGTTGGAACTGTCACCACGATAGATACCGCCCGAACGGGCACAATCCATCCGCGTTCGTCTTTCACAGGTCCACGGCCCATCCGTGGCCGGGTCCGGCGGCAGGCAGCACGCCCCGCGCGGCGGCGGCGAACAACTTGAATTGCGGCAGCTCGAGCCGGGGCCGAGGAACCGGCCACCCTGCGCTTCGCAGTCCGCCGGCGTCTCATCGCGGCAGACGATGCCACTTGCATCCGTGACGTAGCAGCAGGCGCCGGTGCGCGGCGGCGGCGGACAGGCGGTGGCCGAGCACGGGATACCGTCGCCGAGATATCGACCTGCGACGGAAGCGCACTCCTCTGGCGACAGAACATTGCAAATCGGGGGTGCGCTGGGGTTGAAGCCGAGGAAGCAGCACGCGCCCCGGCGAGTGGGCGGAACACAGGTCGTGTTCGTGCAGGTCGTGCCGTCCCCGCCGTACCGACCGCCCTCGCGAGCGCACGCTTCCGGCGTCAGGCGAATGCAACGGACGCCGATCGGGGACGTCAGGCAGCACGCACCGCTAGGCGGCGGAGCACAATCCACTGTGTCGCAGTTCGAACCATCACCCAGGTACCTCCCATGCAGTCGATGGCAGGAATCTCGCGTGACCACCTGGCAGGATCCGCCGCGGTTGGTCGTGGCGGGCAGGCAACACGCGCCCGTCGGCGGCGGGACGCAGGCGTCGTCGGTGCAGGCGGAGCCGTCGCCAAGGTACCGGCCGCCGGCTTCCGCGCACGCCGCACGAGTCAACTGCGAGCAAGTGAGTTCACCATCCGCCGAGGCGAGGCAGCAAGCGCCGGTGCGCGCCGGCGGCGGGCAGGCCGTGGCCGAACACGGGATTCCGTCGCCCAGATAGCGCCCGGCGACAGAAGCACACTGATCCGGAGTCAGGACCTCGCAGATCGGAGGAGCGCTGGGGTTGAAGCCAAGGAAACAGCAGGCGCCCCGGCGAGTGGGTGGAGCGCAGGTGGTGTTCGTGCAGGCGGTGCCGTCACCACCATACCGACCACCCTCGCGGGCGCACGCTTCCGGAGTCAGTCGAATGCAACGAACACCGACCGGCGACGTCAGGCAGCAGGCGCCGCTGGGCGGCGGAGCACAATCCACGGCGTCGCAGTTCGAACCATCGCCCAGATAGCGGCCGTGAAGGCGGATGCAGGAATCATGTGTGAGCACCTGGCAGGAGCCGCCGCGGCTGCTCGTGGCGGGCAGGCAGCACGCACCGGTTCGCGGAGGAGGCGGCGCGCAGTTTGCGTTCGCACAATTCGTGCCGTTTCCGCGGTACTCACCGCCGGCAGCCTCACAGGCTTCGGCCGTCAGGCGGGCGCAGTGCGCACCCGCCGACGTCAGCAGGCAGCACGCGCCGCTAGGCGGCGAGCAGTCCGAATTCGCGCAGGTCGTTCCGGGCCCGAGGAAGCGGCCGCCGGCCGCGGTGCATTCCTCAATCGTAAAATCGCGGCAAAGCCCGCTCGCGCCGGGCACGCTGACGCAGCAAGCGCCCGTCCGTGGGGGCGGAGGCGCACAATTCGCATCTGCGCACGAGGAATTTGCGCCACGCCAATGCCCGTTGGAGGCGGCGCACTGGGCTTCGGTTGTGGAGATGCACACGGCCGGGCCGGCCGGTGAGATGACGCAGCATGCGCCCTGGGGGCGGCAAGCGTTGGACGATGTGCCACAGGTACTGTTGGCGCCGAGCCACTGGCCGCCAACCTCCGCACATCGTGCCTCGCTGAACTGAGCGCAGGCGCCGTTCGGCGCACAGCAAGCACCAATCGGGGCACAAGTCGAATTCGTGCAGGGAGTGCCCCAGCCGCGCCACGTGCCGCCCTCTGCGGCGCAATTCGCCTGCGTCGCGACAACGCACCCGCCGCTGTTCAGGCAGCACGCGCCGACCGGGACTCCGCAACCGTTCGCGCCGGGGGCACCCGCCGGAGCGCAGACCGTGTTCGCACCGGCGAAGACGCCGCGGCGTTCTGCACACTGGGCTTGGGTAACGACCTGACAGGAAGGGCCGGTCGCTGTGACAACACAACAGGCGCCGGTGGACTGAGCACTGGCGGGCAGCGTCAGGACGCTACACGCCGCGAGGAGTGTAGTACACAATGCCAGAAATCGGTTAGTCATCGACGTACCTCTCTCAAATGGCGCTTCGTTCGGCACGCGATCCATCAGCGGACGCGCGCTTCGAATGTCGGTCCGGACGGAGGCCCCCGGAAGTGAAGGCCGAGCCTGCGACCGCTTCTATTGTCGCAAAACGCACAAGTCCGGGAAATATTCCCTCTCGCGATTCCTATGGTGCAATCGCGGGCGCCCAACGTAATCTCTTTAGCCGCAATTGGTTATCGATCCGCAGAAATTCGACGGGAAGTTGATGAGGGCGATAGACACTCGGCGTTTCGGCCGGCGATCGATTCCGGTTCTATCGCAACGCGTTGCCCGGCATTGAGTTATGCTCCGGCGATGCCGTACTTCGCCATTTTGTCCCGAAGCGTGGTTCGCGGAATATTCAGCCGCTGCGCGGCACGAGCCTGGTTCCCCGCACATTGGCGCAGCGCGACGAGAATCATGCGGCGTTCGATGTCGGCCATGGTATCCGCCAGCCCGTGGCCGTCGGCGGAAAGCGCGGGTTCGAGCGCCGCGGAATCGGAAGCGGCGGCCGGCGGCGCGAGCGGGAGGACGTGCTCCGGGCGAATTTCCGCCGAACCGTTGCAGAAGACCAGGGCGCGCTCGATGACGTGCTCCAACTCGCGGACGTTTCCGGGCCAGCGGTGGCGCAGCAGTTCCTCGCAGGCGGCCGGTGAGAGTTGCGGCAACGGGCCGGCGGCAAGCGCGGCGTGCTTCTGGATGAAATGTCGGGCCAGCAGCGGAATGTCCTCGGAGCGGTCGCGCAGGGGCGGGATGTTGGCGGTGATGACATTCAGCCGGTAGTACAGGTCTTCGCGGAACCGCCCGGCCCGCACCATCTCCGAAAGATCCCGCTTGGTGGCGCAGATCAGGCGGACATTCGAGCGCACCGGCTGCTCGCCGCCGACGCGCTCGAATTCGCGGCGCTCGACCACGCGCAGCAGCTTGACCTGCACTTCGAGCGGAATGTCGTCCACTTCATCGAGCAGCAAAGTGCCGTTGTCGGCGAGTTCGAAGCGCCCGGCCTTCTGGCGGATCGCGCTCGTGAAGGCGCCCTTTTCGTGGCCGAACAGCTCGCTCTCAAGAACGCCCGGCCCCAGCGCCGCGCAACTGCACGCTACAAACGGGTGCTCGGCCCGGGCGCTGGAGCGATGAATCGCCTCACTGAAAAGCTCCTTGCCGGTGCCGCTTTCGCCGCACAGCAGCACCGTGCGATCGGAGTCTGCGATCGAGGCCAACTGCGCGAACAGGCGCTTCATCGCGGCGCTGACGGTGATCAACTGCCCGAAGCATGCGACACCGTCATCCGACCCGCCGTCCGACGCGCGGGATGCGCCATCAACGAGCAGGTGATCGAGCTTCGCGACGAGCTCGGGCGTCGTGAAGGGTTTTGTGATGTAGTCGTGGGCGCCGCGCTTGATCGCGAGCACCGCGTGATCGACGGTCGCGTACGCGGTCATGAGGATCACGCCCACCCCGGGGCGGGCGCGCTTGACGTACGACAGCAGGTCCAGGCCGCCCATGCCGGGCATGCGCACGTCGGAGACGACCACGTCGATCGGCTTGCTGTCGAATATCCGGCAGGCTGTCGGCGCGTCCGCGGCCTCGTAGACTTCGTATCCCTGCTCGCTCAACTCGATTTGAAGCGTGATGCGCTTGAGAGGTTCATCGTCCACCACAAGCACGCGGCCGCGTGGAGATGCGGGCGCAAGGCTTCGGGAGTCTGTCCCCGGGCTGTCTGATTGCATGCGGGCATTGAAACGGATCACGCCGCCGCCAGCAACCACAAAGCGCGTCGTAACGCCTCGCGAGCGTTGATGTCGCCTGCGCTCCGCCGCTCGGCTTTTCGCGACGCGCGAGCGCGGGTATAAGGTCCGGCGGCATCGCGCCGGCCCGGCGGTCGTCCGCCGCGGCCGACAGGCGCGCCGCGCCGTCTGAACCGGAGCTGCCATGTCCTCGGTCACTCGACCCACCCGCCGCCGGTTTCTCCGGGACGCCGCGTGCACGCTGGGGCTGTTTCACATTGTTCCCCGGCACGTTCTGGGCGGGCCGCGTCATACCGCGCCGAGCGAAGTCATCACCCGCGCGGTGATCGGCTGCGGCGGCATGGGACTGTCGTCGCATGTCACGACGAATGCCGAGGATGCCCCGCCGGTCACGCTCGCCGTCTGCGACGTGGACCAGCGCCACCTCGCCGCCGCAATGAAGAAGGCAGGGCGCGGTTGCGACGCCTACACGGACTGGCGGCGGATTCTCGAACGGCGAGACATCGACACGATTCACATCGCCACTCCGCCCCACTGGCACGCCGTGATGGGCATCGCGGCGGTGCAGGCCGGTTTCGATGTGACGGCGGAAAAGCCTTTCACGCGGACCATCGCCGAGGGACGGCGTTACGCCGACGCGGTGCGCCGTCACGGGCGAATCGTGCAAGTGAACACCTGGTTCCGATTTGAGCGCTACTATCGCTACGGAGCGACAAGCCTGCTGCGGAAGCTCGTCCACAGTGGATTACTGGGGCGGCCGCTGACGGTGCGACTATCCGCCGCTCAGGGATTTGACTGGAAGCTGGCCATGTGGAGCGGGCGCAGCGGCCTGACGCCCGAACCAGTGCCGGCGGAACTGGACTACGACATGTGGCTGGGGCCCGCGCCGCGCGCGTTCTACCACCCGCATCGCGTGCATCAGAGCTTCCGCGGCTACTGGGACTACGACGGCGGCGGACTGGGAGACATGGGGCAGCACTACCTGGACCCGATTCAGTACATCCTCGGCAAGGATCACACCAGCCCGGTGGAAGCCTGGGCGAACGCACCGTGGCCGCAGGATCCGTCGGCGGCGGGCCTGTGGGGCACCATCGGACTTCGATACGCCGACGGCGACACGATCCTGATGAACAGCGGCGAGTGGGGTGCGAGTTGGGACGAGAATACGCCACTGATCGAGGGGCCGGGCGGGCGCGTGTTTGACAATTACCGCACGGACCCGCCGGGGCTGTTCGATCGCGTGCGCCCCCTGCCCGATCCGCCGCCGCTGGTTCGCTGGGAGCCGGCGCTGCGCTCGCGCGTGCAGCCGGGCAACAACGCCGACGTGGCGCACCGCTCCTGCACGCTCGTGAACCTGGCCAAGATCGCGGTGCGCCTGGGGCGGCCGTTGAGATTCGATCCGCGGGTGGAGCGATTCATCAATGACGACGTGGCCAACGCGCTGGTTGAAGAACCGACTCGCGCGCCGTGGCGGGTGTGATCGCGGACGTCCCTGAAAAGAACGTCGCACGGCCATCGGCGGCGCAGACGGGAGTGCAAATGACTCGACGGACCTGGACCAAACTCGTGATCGCCGCCGCCGGCGCCACCCTGCTGCTGGGCGCGCTCGGCTGCTCGCAGTCGAGCGGATCGGCCGCTAACCACGACGACAACGCCCGCGCCACCGACAGCCCGCGTCTCGACGCGCTGCTGGCGATGCCGCCCGCGTCCAACGACGCGGAGATGGCCGAATGGCGCAGCGCGCTGTACGCCCTGACGACGGACGACGTGCTCGCGGCGATGTCGCGGCTGCGCGAGCCGGCGACCGGCGGCGACGCCGACGTGCGCCGCGTGCTGCACGCGGTCGCCATGTACGGCGGGTCCACGGCCGGGGCGGCACTGGGCACAGCGCTCCGGGACGCGGCCGCGCAATACCTGCGATCCACGAAGTGGGCCGAGCCGCGGCGGTTCGTCATGGCACAACTCGCGCTGACGCGGCACCCGGATGCGATCAGGATTCTCGCTGACCATCTCGCGGATGAAGCCGTTTGCGAAAGTGCGGCGCGAGGCATTGCGCAAATCGGCGGCGATGGGGCGCGGGTTGCTCTCTCCCGGGCGCCTCGGCGCGGCGCGTGTGCCCAGTCCGCGGACTGGGCGCTGGGGCTGCTGGATCAGGGTGTGCTGGGCGACCCCGCGCTCGAGGGCAAACCCACCGAGGGCGATGCCGTGGCCGCGCACCAGAAGATCGCGGCGCTGGAGAGTGCTCAAGGCGCGGACGGTCATCGGCTGCTGATCGAGTGCGCGACCAGCGACGATCCGGAACTGCGCCGCGGCACTATTCGACAGTGGGCGGCGACGCCCACGATCGACCGCCTTCTGACAGAGGGGAAGCGGCCGCTCCTCGGCGAGTTGGGTGACGCGAACAGCGCGCTGCGGTCCGCGATTCTGGAGGTGCTCCTGATCCGCGACGAACCGGTCGCGCCCGAGGCGTTGGCCGTCGCAACGACGGACTCGGACAGGAACGTGCGGCATCTTGGCCTGCGGGCGCTATCGCGCCTTTCGCCGGACTCCGGCATGGCGCCGATCCTGGCGTACGCCGAGCGCGCCGACGAGCAGGAGCGGGCGGCGATACGGCCGATCCTGGCGGAGTCCCGATCGGGCAACCAGCGACTGGCCGGCGGGCTGGGCCGGAGCAGCGAGGGAGTAACTGCCCTGCTGATCGAAGCGCTCACCGATCGCCTGGCCCGCGAGCGCCTGCCGGCGATTCTCGACGTGGCCGGGCCGAACGCGGGAGAGCGGGTTCATATCGCTGCGGCCGAGGCAATCGGCATCCTCGGAGAGGCGGAGCAGGTGCCGGAGGTGCTGCGGCGCTTGCCCGGAGCACGCGACGACCGGCATCGGGCGGCGCTCCAGGAGGCGCTGGTCCGGCTGGCGCGGCGGCCGGATGCGGGCGGCGCTTCCGCGGCGATTGTGAGCGCGATCAACCCCGATGATGAAGCCCAGTTCGCGATGCTGCTGGACGTGCTGGGGCAGACCGGCGGAGACCAGGCCTGGGGTGCGGTAAGAAAGGCGCTGGACGACCCGCGACCAGCCGTGCGCGACGCGGGCTGGCGGGCGGTGGGTCGCTGGCCCATCCCCGCACAGCTTCAGGACATTCTGGAATTAGCGCGCTCGACGCAGGACGAAGGTGCGCATGTCAGCGCGCTGCGGAGTGCGGCCCGGCTGGCAGTGGAGAACCAGGCCGTGCCGGTGTCGCAACGGGTGATCCTGCTGGGCGCGGTGCTGAAGGCGGCCCGGCGTGCGGAAGAGCGAAAGGTGGTGATCTCTCGTCTGGGGGAGATCCGCGATTCGTCTGCGCTGGCGGTGCTGCTGCCGATCTCGGATGACCCGGAACTGTCGCGCGAGGCGCGCACGGCAATGCTGTCCAATGCCGAGGCCGTGGTTTCGACGCGGACGGAAATCTCCCGGATGGTGGCCGAGCGCGTGCTGGGTCGCCCGCGGGCGGCCGACGCGACGGGGAGCGGGATCACCACCGCCGGCAGTGCGTTGCCGGCGGACGACCCGCTGGCGGTGCGTGCCCAGGCGCTGCTGGAAAAAGTCGCGGAATACGAGGACTTCGTGATCGACTGGATGACCAGCGGTCCGTACACCCTGGAAAACGTAGGCGCCGCGGACCTGCTCGAGCGTTCGCTCGCACCGGAGCTGGAGAGCGCGGGCGTGCAATGGACGCCGCTGCGGCGCAGTCCGAACACCGAACCGTGGTACATCGACCTTGCGCCCCAGTTCGGCGGTGACAACCGGGCGGTCTACCTGTGGACGCAGGTGTACTCGCCGCGTAACACCGAGGCCCGGTTTGAGATCGGCAGCGATGACGGCGTGCGGGTCTGGCTCAACGGTGAAGTCGTGCACACGAAATACGCGGTGCGCGAGTGCGAGCGCGCTTCAGACATCGTGCCGGTCCGCCTCAAGGCGGGATGGAACCCCGTCACCATGAAGGTGGCGAACGGGACCGGATCTTTCGCGGCCTGCCTGCGTGTGCGAGCCCAGGATGGATCGCGCATGCCGGGCATCCGGGTGACGACCAGCTCCGAGGTTCGCTGACGCGAGATGCCTGCGAGCCCGCCGAAGAGTCGCCCGGCCCGCCCGGCGGATGGATGTCCCGGTGGAGGAAGCGTGCCATGACCTCGCGAATTGTGATGCTGTGGCTGGCAACCCTGTCGGCTGTGACGGCGGCTTCGACCGCGGCTGCCGGCGATGATGAGATCGGCGATCGGATTCTCAAGGCGCTGCCGACCCACCCCTATGCCGCGCCGCCGGGCCGCGGGCGGAACGTGCTGATCTTCACGCGCACGCTCGGATATCGGCACGACTCGATCCCAGTGGGTATTCGTGCCATCGCATCGATGGGGCGTTACACGGGCGCCTATGAATCCGTGGAGAGCGAAGACCCGGCGATGTTCGAGCGCGAGGCACTGGCGGCGTTTGACGCCGTCGTCCTGCTCAACACGACCGGCGAATTCATGGAGCCCGGCGGGCCATCACGCGGCGCGGACACGCCCAAAGCCCAGACAGTCGCCTCGGAGGCCGCCGCGCGGCGGAAGGAAAACCTGCTGGAGTTTGTGCACAGCGGGAAGGGACTGGTGGGGATTCACGCGGCGGCGGACAGTTGCTACCACTGGCCGGCGTATGGCGAGATGCTGGGCGGCTGGTTCGATGGCCACCCTTGGAACGCGAACGACGAGGTGACGCTGCGAATCGACGAGCCGCGTCACGCGCTTTGCGGGATGTTTCATTCACCCACGATGAAAATCACCGACGAGATCTATCAGTTCCGGGCGCCGTATTCTCGCGACCGCCAGCGCGTGATCGTGAGACTCGACACGGCGCTGACACCAATGGACAAGCCGGGAGTCAAGCGGACCGACGGTGACTTCGCGGTGTCATGGCTGCGGCGCGAGGGAAAAGGCCGGGTGTTCTATTGTGCGCTGGGGCATCGTGAGGACATTTACTGGAATCCGGTGGTGCTGCGGCATTACCTGGCGGGAATTCAGTATGCGATTGGTGACTACGCAGCGGATGACCGACCGGTGCCGATGCCGGTCGGCGAGACGACCGGATCAGACGGATGGAGGGAGCTGTTCAACGGGCGTGATCTGACCGGCTGGAAGGGGCTGGTGGGTGATCCGATCCGCCGTGCGGCGATGAGTTCGGTGGAGTTGGAAATGGCCCAGGCGCAGGCGGATGAACTGATGCGCAAGCACTGGTCTGCGAAAGACGGAGTGCTGTATTTCGACGGCGCCAAGACCGGCTCGCACCTCTGCACGGTCGAGGAGTTCGGCGATTTCGAACTGGAGCTGGAGTGGAAGATCCAGGCCGGCGGCGACTCCGGCATCTATCTTCGTGGCTGCCCGCAGGTGCAGATCTGGGACGCCAAGCTGCACCCAGAGGGTTCGGGCGGGCTGTACAACAACCAGCGCGGCGGCAAGGATCCGGCCGAGCGGGCCGATCGCGCCCTGGGCGAATGGAATCGCTTTCACATCACGATGCGAGGCGACCGCGTGACCGTGAGGCTGAACGGCCAGTTGGTCGTGAACGACGTCGTGCTGGAGAATTTCTGGAAGCGCGACGAGCCGATCCCGCCGCGCGGCCAGTTGGAATTGCAGAGCCACGAGTCGCCACTGTGGTTTCGTAACATCCGCGTGCGTTCCGCTCCGATCGGTGTTCTCCCACCGGCCACGCAGCCGACAACATCGCCAGCGCGGTAACGCAGCGCATTGCACCCCGCACGTTTCACCTCGATGCCACAGGCGGGGGTACGTGCCCCGCCTGAATCGCGTCAAAATTCGATGCGGGCGTAAATATTCACCGCAGCACTGAATATTCCGCTGAATAAATGCGCTGGCCCTCACTTTTCGCTCGACAACCCGTCGAATGGCTGTATGGTGGCGATTGGTTGGTTCGCTTGCGGATGGGCCGGTGGCGCGCGGCGTCATGGCATGCCTGGCTGAGCCGTCAGGATCGCAAGTTATGGATCAGGTTCGCGTAGCCGTCATGGCGCGGGCGGGGCTGCCGCAGGCAGCGGTCGCCGAGCTGGTGCAATCCGTCGGCGCGGCGGTCGTCGTGCTTGCGGAAGCTTCCGAAGAGGGGCGACGGGCGATTCTGCGGGCCGGTGCGCGGGTAGTCGTGTTTTGCGAGGGGATTCCAGACGTAACCGTGGAACCGGGAGATCAGTTGGGGGCGCTGCGCGCACTTCGCGTGCTGGTGCTGTGCGATGAATCGCGGCGCAGTGTCTGGGAAGGCACCGGCGTGATGACGCTGGGATATTCGGCCAGCGTGGATGAGCTTCGCGCAGCCCTGCGCGCAATCGACGTCAGCCCGGTGCACTCCGGCAGCCGGCCGCCGCCGGCTGCACCGCAATCGGCGGCGGTCGCCGGGTTGTCGCAGGTGGAGCTTGACTTGCTGCCGCTGATCGCATCCGGGCTGCCGCTGCGGGACGCGGCCCGCGCACTGGCGATTTCCTACAAGACGGCCGACAACAGCCGTACGCGGATTTTCCGGAAATTGGGGGTGCGTGACCGGATGCAATTGGCCCGGTTCGCGATTCGAGAGGGGATCATCCCGCCGTAAGCCGACCCTCGCAGCACGGATTTGACGGGTCCGCGCGGTCCTTCACCAGCCACACTTCGTTGCCACATGCGTTGTAACAGACGCGCGACATGTAGCATTGCATCAGCATGATGCCGCGCCCATTCGGCCGCTCAATGTTCTCGTCGGATGTGGGATCTGGAACGCACTCGGGTGCGAATCCGGGGCCTTCATCCGCAACCATGATGACGGCGCGATCCGGCGTGATGCGATAACGCACGGTGATGTGCTTGGTGGGATCCCCGCGATTGCCGTGCTTGACGGCGTTGGTCATCGCTTCTTCAAGGGCGAGCTTCAGGCCGAAAATGGAATCGCCGTCATAGCCGTTTCGCTCCAGCTCCCCGAGGATGAGCGATTCCGGGGCCTTGGCGCTGCGCAGATCGTTCGGCACGACCAGTTCGGCCATGTCGAGCGAACCCAGACGGAGCTGCGGCGGCGGGTGTACGATCATGTCCAGCATCCAGCCCGCTTACCGGCGGGAGAATCCGGCCAGCGCCTGCTCGGCGGTGTCGTGAATCTCGAACAGCCGGTTCAGCTTGGTGATCTTGAACACCTCGAATATCTGTCGGTTGATGTCGGAGAGGCGCAGTTCACCGTTGCGCTCCTTCACCTTTTTGTTCAGCGTCACCAGCATTCCCAGGGCCGCCGAGGAGAGGTGATCGACGTTGCGGAAGTTCAAAAGCAGGCGAATGCCGGCCGTGCCTTCCACCAGCCGATCCAATTCGTCGCCGATCTCCTGGATCGATAGCTCCTCCAGGATCTTGCGATCGGCGAATTCAACCTGGGCCACGCCGTCGGCGTGACGAATTTTCAGATGCGACGAGGGTTGCTCCATCGCCGGACGCCTTTCCTTCACGGTGGCCCGCGCGAACCCCGCCGCAGTCCGGCGGCAGGGTTCCGGGAGATTCTATCCGGCCGATTCTGCGGGTCAGCCGCAGACGTGTCAATCGACTTGGGCCGCCGCAATGGCCGGAATTCCCGCGCCGATCGACGCGGCAGCCGCCGTCGGCGCAGTGTCGCCGGCACCCTGGCGCTTGCGATGGCGCTTCTTCACGCCGCCGCTGCGTTTCGCGCCGGGCGTCCGCGGGGCGATCGTGGCCAGAGTCGCGAGCACGTCGTCGGAGTCCTCGCAGAACGCATCCGCTCCCACCTCGCGCCACAGGCCTTCGGCCCGATTGAAGACGCCGCCGCTGACGACGATGTTCATCGTCGGACAGGTGTTGACCTCGCGCAGCCACTCGACCAACCGGCGGCTGGCCGGCACGTCCTGCGGGGTTGTGCCGAAGATCAGCAGGACGTCCGGACGAAGCTGTCCTACGGCCGCGACGATCTCGTCGTGCGGCACGCCGCCCCCGACGAAGAAAACCTCCCAGCCGGAGCATTCCAGCAGGTCGGCGATCATCTGCGCACCGGCCTCCTCATTCTCTGACTCGGCGCAGGTGATCAGCACGCGCTTGCCGATCGGCGTCGCCGGCGGCAGGTGCGGCTGAAGCTGATCGGCAACCGCGCGATTGATCCGCGCTGCCATGTTGCGAATCACGCAATTGATGACGTCATCGCGATACAGGCGGTCAATCTGCGTCATGGCGGGCCAAACCACGCTCGAAATCAGCGCTCGGGCGTCCTGTCCGCGGCTGACGGCGTTTCGGATCAGGCCGAAGCACTCGGCCCGACGGCCTGCCAGTAGGGGCTGCATGTAGCGGAGGAGAAGCGGTTCGGACATGTTGGCCGGTCTCCCGATGCGGGGCGGGGGTCGGCGGCGCAACTCCGTCGCGCGGCGGACCGGATTCGGGATCCCGGCGCTTCCATACGTCCGGTGTCGCATGACCCGTTGCACGCGACGCCTGCCGACGTGGTGCGCCGGCGTGTGTCGGGATCGGGCGCCGGCGCTGCGAGGCTGAAGTGCGAGCGCAACAAGACGCCGTGAAATTGCTGCGCAGCACCATTCATCGGTCGCGTGTCCGAAGAAATGCCCCAATGCACACTCGCAGGGTGAATCGGCCGCGCACCCCCAGCGGGACACGGTCGGCGTTCCGTGCGCCCGCACCGACGGCCTGCTCGATTGTGCCGCCCGCCTTGACATGCGCGGGGGGCCGCGTAACGTATCCCGTTTCCCGCGCTGGCCGACGGCGGCCGTGCCGCGAGTGCCCACGCTCCCGGATCGCCGGCTGCGGCGGGTGGAACCGCGGACGGTTCAGCACATGCAGGAGACTGCCGATGAACCGGTTTCGGAAGGACATTCTGTCGATTGGCGTCGGTGGCACGACCTGTGCAACGGCGTTTCTGGACGGCCTGGGCAGCGTGAATTTTGCCGCCGTCTGGACGCAGTTCCTGTCACTGCTGCTGGGCGTGCTGGTGTCCATCCTGGTAGGAAACGACCCGTCGCGATTCTTCGACGGTCTGGTCTGACGAACATCTGCCTGCGCCCGAGCGCGCCGGCAGGATCCCGAATCGGCCGCACGGCGTGCGGCGCATGGAGATGGCGATGACGACGCCCGGTGTGGCGGATCCGCTGGACAACCCGACGCTGCGCGAGCGGGCTGAAAAACAGGCCGAGTCGCTGCTCGAGTCGCTGAAGACCGCGGCCAAGTCCGAGGTGCGCGACATCGGCGTGCTTCGCAAGGAGGTGCGCATCACGGTGCCCTCCAACGTGATCGGCGCTGAGATTTCCAAGAACTACGAGGACATGCTCGGCGACGTGCAACTCCCGGGGTTCCGCAAGGGCCGTGCGCCGCGCGCCCTGGTGGAGCGGCGCTTCGCCGCGGAGGTTCGTTCGTCGCTCAAAACAACGATCATCGGCCAGTCATTTCTGGCGGTCGTCGATCGTGAGAAGCTGGAGGTGCTGGGCGACCCGCTTTTCCGCGTCACCAGCGGCGCCGGCGAAAAACTCGTCGATCTGAATGAGGCGCTGGCCGCGATTGATCTGCCGGAAAAGGGGGATATGCAATTCACTTGCGAGATCGAGGTGCGCCCGACGTTCGAGTTGCCGGAGCTCAAGGGCGTGCCGGTGACGGCGCCGGTCATTGAGATCACCCCGGAACTGGTGGAAGAGCAGCTCGCCCGGCAATGCCGCATTCACGGTCGGTATGAGCCGATCGACGGCCCGGCCGCAGAAGAAGACGATCTTGCGGTGGCGGACGTCACGCTGAAGGTCGATGGGGTCGAAATCAAGACCGAGGACAACCTGCAGCTTGGCATTCGCGCCACCCGCTTGGACGGCATCGCTTTGCCAGACCTCGGGGAGCGGCTCGCTGGGGTCAGGGCCGGCGATCAGCGCACCTGCGCTTGCACGGTCCCGGACGATTACGAGCGGGCGGACCTGCGCGGCAAGTCCGGCGAGTTCGCCTTCAAGATCCACGAGGTAAAGCGCCTCGTGCCGGTCTCGATGGAGGAGCTGACCAAGCAGGTCGGAGCGGCGTCGGAAGCCGAGCTGCGCGAGTTCGCGAAGCAGGACATGGAGCGGGAGCGCGAGGCGCTGCTGGTCCGGGCCAAGCGCGAGCAGATCCACGAGTACCTGCTGACGAAGGCGCCGATCGACGTGCCGGCCGGACTGTCGGCCCGGCTGACCGATCGGGCCGTCATGCGCCGCGTGATCGGCCTGCAGCAGCGCGGTGTGCCGTGGGCGGACATCGAGCGCGACATTGACGCGCTGCGCGTTTCGGCGGCGGACGAGGTCGTCCGCGACCTGAAGCTCGAGTTCATTCTGGCAAAAGTGGCCGAGACGCTGGGATTGCGCGTCACCGAGGAAGAAGTCAACAACGAGATCGCCCGCATCGCACGCCGCTACGGCCGCCGGTTCGACCGCGTGCGCGACGAACTCCACGAACGCGGCCTGCTGCTGCAACTGGCCGAACAGATCCGGCAGGACAAGTGCGTGGACGCCCTGCTGAAGGACGCGGTCATCACGGAAGCTAAGGCCCCCCCTCCGAAAGCGTCGAAGAGTACGAAGACTGCGACGAAGCCGGCGGCGAAGGCCGCTGAGCCTCCGACCGAATCGGCCGGCGCAGAACCCGCGCCCAAGCCGCGCCGCGGAAAGAAGAGCGCGGAATAGAATTGAACCGGTAGGCGGCGCTGTCGGCCCGAATGCCGCGGCGGTCGCCCCGTTCGGACCCCCCTGCCGCCCGGGTCAGTCGCGCGGCGCGAGGAGTGCCCATGACAGCCTATTTCCCGGACGTGCTGCGACCTCACGCTCAGGCCGGCGGACTGCACCAGTACCGCCAGATGGGCCTGAACGAGATGCTGCTGGACAACCGCATCATCTTTCTGGATCTGCCGCTCGATCCGCACATCATGATTAACGGCAGCACGGTCTGCTCGCACGTGATCAAGAGCATGCTGTACCTGCAATCGATCAAGCGGGATGCGGAGATTCACCTGTACGTGAACTGCCCCGGCGGCGAGATCGACGACACGCTGGCGATTTACGACACGATGCGGTTCCTGTCATGCGACATCGCCACCTACTGTGTCGGCGCCGCGTCGAGCGGCGCGGCGCTGATCCTGGCGGCGGGCACCAAGGGCAAGCGCTTCGCCCTGCCGCACGCGAAGGTGATGATCCACCAGCCGTGGGGTTACGTCGGCGGGCAGGCTTCCGACATGCGGATCCAGGCCCGCGAGATCCTGAAGGTCAAGGCGACGCTGATCGACATCCTGTCGCGCCACACCGGCAAGGACGCGGCCCAGGTCGAGCAGGACATCGAGCGCGACCGCTACATGGACGCGAGCGAGGCGCTGGCCTACGGCCTGATCGACGAAATCCTCACCGAGAACCGCGACCAGAAGAAGCCCAAGAAGTAACCGATCGCGCTGCCGCGCTTCATCGCGCGGGAAGGGATGAGATCACAGATGGCCCGCAACCAGTTGATTCCGATGGTCGTCGAGCGCGAGGGTCGCGCCGAGCGCGCGTATGACATCTATTCGCGCCTGCTTAAGGACCGCATCATCTTCCTGGGCGATGAGGTCTCCGCGGAGCTCAGCAACGTCGTTGTCGCGCAATTGCTGTTTCTCGCCAACGAGGACCGCAAGGCCGACGTGCACCTGTACATCAATTCACCCGGCGGATCGGTGTACAGCGGCATGGGAATCTACGACACAATGCAGTTCATCCCCTGCGACGTGGCGACCTACGTCACCGGCGCGGCCGCCAGCATGGCGGCGGTGCTGTTCGCGGCGGGTGCAGCGGGCAAGCGCTACGTCCTGCCGCACTCGAGGGTGATGATCCATCAGCCGCTGGGCGGCGCCCGCGGCCCGGCGTCGGACATCAAGATCGAGCTGGACGAGATGATGCGCACGCAGCAGCAGCTCTATCGCGTGCTGGCCCGCCACACCGGCAAGTCGCTCGAGCAGATCGAAAAAGACTGCGACCGCAACAAGTGGATGGACGCCGAGGAGACGGTGGCCTACGGCCTTGGGGACAAGGTGCTGGAGGCGATGCCGGAACGGCCGGATCGGCCCACGGGGCCATTTTGACGGCGCCGCCGGCACCATGTGGCATTCCGCACGCCAATGCTCATAGAACCGCCGTTTTGGGCTGCCAAGGCGCGTCCCGTAAGGTCGATTCGTAGCGCGCTCGCGCCTACGGGCTGATGACCGTACAGTTCGGGTCCACCGGGGTTCCCGGAACGCGGCCGGTGTAGATCGTCGGCCCGCCAAACTCGCAAGCCTGATACTGCGTCACGAGCACGGTGGATTGGTCGGTGGCGCCGTTCTGTCCGCCGAACGTCAGTGTGCATTCGTCTCCGTTGCCGCCACACGCACCCTCCCAGCGCACCAGCACGCCGCCGATCCGGGCGAACGTGACGGTTGACCCGCTCTTGAATTGCAGATGCCGATATACACCCGCATTGGGAGCGGCGATGAACCCGCTCGCGCTGAACGCGCGGCTGTGGAAGTTGTCGCGGGCCGGCAGATCAAGAACCGGCGGAATGTCAAAGTCGAAGCTGACGCCGGAGGCCCCCCACAGCCACAGGACAATCTGGGGCATCCGGCGGAAGTTCACGAACACTTCGGCGTCCCCGTTCGCAACCAGCGACCCGACCCCCGGCTCATTGTTCAGCAACGCCGTCCCGGAGAAGCTGACGAACTCCACCAGTGAATCAACCGGCGCCTGCGCAGCCGGCAGCGACAGCGGACCGGAGTCGGCGCCTTCGGATTCCAGCGCGACGATGGTGACGACCCGGCCGCGATCCACTTGAAACTCGCGCGTCAGGTCACCGGGCGAGTTGGTGTTGTCCAACGACGATTCAGTAAAGCCGGCGCCCTGCAACGCCGTGGGATTGGCGGCCTCACTGCGCGACACCGCGCGGTCGCCGATCCAGACCCGGGCGCGCATCGAGCTTTCGGTGTTCTGCGCGCCGTCGAGCGTGACCTTGAGGCGAATCCGCGACCCGCCGTTGGTATTGCCGTTCCCGCCGGAGTTCGAGTTCCCATTGGCGTTGCCGTTGCCGTTCGAGTTGCCGTTGTTGTTCTGCGGGCAGCCGCCCACCAGCGCCGCGGCTGCGAGCAACGCTCCGATGCGCATCACGGCCGATCGGGTTCGGGTAAATCGCATGTCGCACCTCTGCGGGTGGAAGTGGCACGGTCCCGCACCGCGCGGAGCAGCCCCTGACGCGCACGGACCAACGCCAGCCCGCTTCATCCATGATAGCTGTTGTCGCAAGTGCGATTCGAGGAGCCTGCGTGGACTCGCCCGATCACACGCCTCGCCGTGTTATCGGTAATTGGCGATGCTCCAGCCACCCCTGCCGCGATTTAGTCCCCGATCCGCTTCGTCGGACCCTCCGGCCGGGGTAACATTGCCGGAACGAGCCGCACCTGGGGGAACGGAGGCAATCCGCGTGAAATCGACGAATATCGCAGTGGCCGACGCCAATCGCCGGCAACTCAACACATCGGCGCGCCCGTGCTGGGCCGCATTCATCGCAGTGGCGCTGCTCGGCGGCGCGCTCGCGCCCGCCCAGCCGGCCAATGACAATTGCCAGGATGCCGAGGGCATCGCCGAGTTCGGGCTGTTCGTATGGGACAACGTGGGGGCGACCACCGACGGCGTGGCCCATCTCTGCCCCACCATCAGCCGCCAGGCCAACAATGATGTGTGGTACTGCTGGGAGTCCGGCTTCGACGGGCCGGTGGTTGTGACCACCTGCGGGCAGACAACCATCGACACGGTGGTCGCTGTTTACGACGGTTGTGATTGTGGCGCGCCACTGCTCGCCTGCTCGGACGATGCCTGCGGCCTTCAGAGCCGGGCGACTTTCAACGCCGTCGCCAGCCAGTTCTACCTGATCCGCGTCGGCTCGTTCTCAGCGGCGGTGACAGGCAGCGGCGGGCTGCTGATTGAATCGGGAATTCTGGCCGGACCGATCCTCAGTCCGGACGCGACCAGCGCGTATTACATCACCGAGGCGGCCACCTGGCACATAGGCCAGGCGATGGCCGAGTCCCTGGGCGGCAACCTTGTCACGATCAACAGCGCCGATGAGAACGAGTTTGTGCGCGCGAGTGTCCTGCGCTTTGACGGGGCGGATCGCCGCGGCTGGATCGGTTTCACCGACCAGGATCGCGAGGGCGATTTCACCTGGATCAGCGGTGAGCCGGTCGATTTCACGAACTGGGGCGGGGGTGAACCGAACAACGCCGGAAACAATGAGCACTACACGGAGCTGCTCGGCGGAAGCGGCCAGTGGAACGATGTTCCTTTCAACCATGCGCTGACGCGCTTTGCCCTGATCGAGGTGAACCTGGATGCGTGCACGCCGCCCAGTGTGCAGCAGCAGCCTGCGCCGCTGGAAGTGCTGGCATGCGACGGGCAGACGATCAACCTGAATGCCGCGTTCGCAGGTAGCCCGGCGCCGCAGTTGCAGTGGCAGCGCGCGCCGCTGAATGAACCGGAGTCATTCATTCCCCTGGTCGATGGCGTCAGCAATGGAGCGTTCATTTCGGGCGCGCAGACGGGCGATTTGACCCTTACCGGCGTCCTGCCGGCGGACACGGGCATTTATCACTGCCTGGCGTTCAACGCCTGCGGCAACGTTTACACGCAGCCGGTGACGTTGCGCGTGAGTCTGCGCGGCGACATGAACTGCGACGGCGCGACCAACAACTTCGACATTGATCCGTTCGTGCTGGCGCTGGTCGACCCGCCGCTCTATGAGGCGACCTACCCTGGTTGCGACCCGCGCAACGGCGATGTGAACTGCGACGGCGGCTTCAACAACTTCGACATCGACCCGTTCGTCACGCTGCTGATCAGCGGGCCGTAATGGCACGCCACAGCGAAGCAGGACTGAGGGTTCGAGCTAGCGAACGAATCCACCCTAGCAGCCCGTTAAAGAACCGCTCATTCGTTATGCTGCGGCGTGCCGGACGGAATTTGTTGTGAAGGGCGTCAGCGGATCGTTGGGTTGGCGGCCGAACGTTTTTCCGAACGCCCTCCGCGTTCCTACCTCTCCGAGGGCGGCGAACAGCGCGGCGCATGCCGCGGCGGCCCGGCCTTGCAGACTGCGCGGCGTGGCGACCCCAAACAGCTTCCGCAAAATCACGCCCAGGTTGTACGCCGCCGCGTGAATCACGTAGCGTTTGAACACATTCACCAGCCCCCACAACCAGCTCCGCCGGCCCGCGCCGGCCTCGCAGGTGTGCGCGAAGCCCCGCTGGCTCTCGAGCCCCTCGAAGTAGCCGATCTGCAGCATCCGGAAGTACACCCCCGGCGGAATCCCCGGCCGACCCTGCGCCGTGTAGAACGCCAGGCAGCGCTGCTCGACCCAGCGGTCAAAGCCGGCTTCCCCCAGCAGTTCGTTGAGCTGGTCGTAGAACGGATGCCCTGGCCCCCGCGCCACGTCCGCCGTCGGAATCCACAGTTCCTCTTGCCGCCCCCCGCCACGCCGTCCAAGTGACATCCTGCATCCTCCATCACAATTCCATTATCACCCGGCCGGCAAGGGGGTTTTCAACGAGCTGGTAGACAGGCCGGTGAACGGCGCTGCCCCGGGTGCGCTTGTGTTCCCAGCTTCGATCTGCTCTATCCGCCGCACGACCGAGCACCCAATCACGCCGGCGACCGCAATACTCAGTCGCGTTGCTGGGAGGATTGCTTCTGGAGGAATTCGGATTTCGCGTTGCGCGGTCATGATTTCGTCGCTTCCACCGTCAAGCGGCAGATCAGGCTGTACGGGTGGTGTCACCCTGCAGCGTTCCTAGACAGCCGCGGAAACGAGAATTACATTGAACATCGCGCAACATATAAGTTGGTCAATATCCGGAGCGTGCCCTCTGCAACCGCAACAGTGCGTTGCAAGACTCTATTTTGCGACCAACTCGGCCAGCCTCGACCGGGGTGACTATCGGGCGATGAATCGCCTCATTCAGTGCATTGTGGCGCGGCACGGCGCTGGGGGCGCTGGGGCGATGTTTCTGGTCAATGGTCACGCCGATTCGCGAGGCGCCTCCGGGCACAACGACCGGTTGTCGCAACAACGAGCAATGCAGGTCGGGCGGTACCTCAAGTCCCGGTTGCCGAGCACGGTGATCTACTGGCAGGCGCTTGGAGAGCGGTACGCGTCGCAACCGCTACCGCTTACATCGCTCGTGCCCGACAAACTGCTCGCGAACGAGCGGCGCGTGGATGTAGTGTATCAGAGTGTTGAGAGGATTGAGATCCCGGATGGGGAGCAGATTTTCGTTCCCACCGCACCTATTGTCGTCGCCGAGGCGACCCAGATTGCCCAACGGAGTGCGTCCGCTCAGCCGGAGCGGTCCCGTCGTATTCTCTGCTATCTCAAGAAGCTGAGCGAGGGCGCAACGTCGGTAAACGACTCCTATTGGCTCGTCTCAGACCTCGAATCCGGCGAACATCTTGCGTACGCAGGAAAGCGCTTCAGTCCGGAAGGACTTCGAACGGCCGGACGACATCTCGCTAGAATTCGAAGAAGTGCTCGGAAGTTCCTGGTGCGCGAGTTCTCTGATGCCGCAACAGAACTTGAGAAGTGGAATGCGCTGCTCAGACTTGACAATAGCTTGTTTCAGTGCGTGCGGTACATTCTTCGTCGCACACTCCCCTTCGAAGGATCCGGGGGAGAATTGTTGTTTCCATACTGGATTGCAATCAAGAACAGCGTTGCTGCGCTTCAGAGTGACCCGAGGAGCCTGTATTCGTGTCTGTAACGAACCTCGAAAAGAATTGGGGGTGTCCGCCCGGCTCACTCGACTTGCTACCGCCCTGAGAATTTCGGCCTGCGCTTCTGAATGAAGGCGAGCACGCCTTCGCGATGATCGGCGCTGTTGCCGGCGGTCTGCTGGAGCAACGCCTCGTACTCTAGCTGATCCTCCAGCGTGGCCTGCCATGCCCGTTGCAAAGCGCGCTTGGTCAGGCCGATCGCACGCGGCGGCAGGGCCGCAAGTCGGCCTGCGAGATTCGCAACGTAGCCGCCCAACTCCTCGTCGGGCACGACGCGGTTCACAAGCCCGTAGCGCTCCGCGTCGGCGGCCGGGATCTTCTCCCCCAGCATGCACAACTCCGTCGCGCGCGCCAACCCGACGTGCTGCAACAGCGTCAACGTCGCCCCCGAATCCGGCACCAGCCCAACGTGCACGAACGCCATCACGAAACTGGCGCCGGCGGCCGCGACGCGCAGGTCGCAGGCGAAGGCGAAGCTCGCACCCGCTCCGGCGGCCACCCCGTTCACCGCCGCAATGACCGGCTTTTCCATCCCACGGATGCGCGCCACCACCGGGTTGAACTTCCGCCGCAGGTGCTCGGCGAAATCGACCTCGGCAGCGGTCTCGGCGGTGTACCGGCCCTGGATCTCCTCCAGGTCCTGACCGGAGCAAAACGCCCGACCCGCGCCCGTCAGAACCACGCATCGGACCTGCTCATCGCGCTCCGCGCTGCGCAGCACCGTGCCCAGCTCGATGCTCATCGGCTCGTTGTAGGCGTTGAGCTTGTCCGGCCGGTTCAGCGTGACGGTCAGCACGCCGTTTTCGGACGCGGTCTGAATCGTGGTGAAAGCGGCCATGGCGGCTGAACTCCGAGTGTGATGATTCAGTGATCCGGGCGGAGCGAGGCGACCGCGGGCGCAGTGCCGGAAACGAAAATGGCGTCCTGACTCAGCGCCCGGTAAACGCCGCGGGACGTTTCTCGACGAAGGCGCGCATGCCCTCTTTCTGGTCCTGCGTTGCAAACAGCATGTAGAACAGCTTGCGCTCGTATTCCAACCCTTCGGCCAGCGTCGTTTCAAACGCCTTGAGCACGGCGTCCTTCGCAACGCGCAGCGCCAGCGGCGGCTTGCGGCACAACTCCTCGCAGACGCGCAGCGCCTCACTGTAGAAGTGCTCGACCGGCACAACCCGCGAGATCAGCCCCATCTGCAGCGCCTCTGTCGCGCTGAGAAACCGCCCCGAAAGCACCATGTCCATCGCGGCGGCCTTGCCGATGGCGCGGGTGAGGCGCTGCGTGCCGCCTGCGCCGGGCATGACGCCGATATTGACCTCCGGCTGGCCGAAGCGGGCCGTCTCCGACGCAATGATGATGTCGCAGTGCATCATCAGCTCGCATCCGCCGCCGAGGCAGAAGCCGCTGACCGCGGCGACGATCGGCTTGCTGACGCGCTTGAGCCGCTCCCAGCGGGCGAACTGGTTGCGGTTATACATTTCGACGACGCCGGCCTCGACCATGTCGCCTATGTCCGCGCCGGCCGCGAACGCCCGCTCACTGCCGGCCAGCAGCATGCAGCGCGTCTCAGGATCGGCGTCAAAGCGCTCCATCGCCGCGACGAGCTGCTCCATCGTCGCCAGATTGAGGGCGTTGAGCTTGTCCGGGCGATTCAGCCGGACAATTCCGACCGCGCCGCGCTGCTCGATCAGGATTTCGTCTGCCATGGGCGGGATCGTAGGGCAACGCGCCAGCGGGCACAATTCCGGCGACGGGCCGTGCTCGCTCGGCCGCGCCGCGGTCGCGGAACGGCGCATGCGATTCACGAACCGGATGGCGGCGGGTTTACGCGGCGAATCGACGCGGTACAATCTTCGACCGGATCAGCGGAGGTAACCAGGCGTGCCCCGCCGAAGCCCGGCATGATCGACAATGGTGGCGTAGCTCAGCTGGTTTAGAGCGCTGGATTCATAACCCGGAGGTCGACGGTTCGAGTCCGTCCGCCACCACTTCCGACTGTAGTTCCCATCCAATTCACCGCCGCACGGCGCCGCAGTTACTCGACCGCGAATTGCGAGAACGCCGTTCCCAGGAAGATCGCCTGAATGTCATCGTTCGTATCGGGCGTCACGTCCGCACCGGTGGTCGCCGCGCGGAAGACGAATTCATCGCGATCGTTGATGACTCCGCTGCGACCCACGCGATTCTGCTCCGGCCGCGTGACCGTGAATACGCGGTTGAACTCGCGCAGCACGTTGTCCACACTGGGATCGGCGGCGACCAGCATCCGCTCGCCGCTCCAGAACGCCAAGCCGTCCGAGATCACCGTTGTTCCGTCGGCTTCGGTCCGCTGATAGCGCAGCAGACCACGTCCGCGGTTGTTCAGGCCGCCTGCGGCCTCGGACCAGCGCACCCGCCCCCCCAGCAACGCGCCGGCGACGACGGTGGTCAGATCCTGATTGGAGCTGCCTCGCGCCAGGTGCGGCCGGCCATCCGCCAGGAACAGCACCTGGCCGGAATCATCGACGCCTGACAGCAGGTCGGTGGAGGGCTGTCCACCCAGCGACGTCAGTTCGCGCCAACGCTGACCATTCCAGAGCAGAACTGCGCTGCGCGTCTGACCGTTGACGGTCAGCGTCGTGTCCACGGCGATGCGGGCCCCTTCACCCACCGCGATCGCGTCAAAGGGGTTGTTCACGCCGTTCACCTGCGCGCCGATCGGCACGCCCGGGAAAGAACGGCCGGTCGCATTGTCCAGCACACGAACAATCTCACCATTGGCAAGCAGGTAGACGCCGCGATTGCCGTTGCCGCGACGATAGGTCGATTGAAAGAGCAGCACGCCCTCGCGCGACATGGAAATACGCGAGTCCAGCACGTCGAATGTGGCCGTGGCGGGCTGATCGGGAACCCGACCGGCCGGGCTGAGCTGATTGTCCGCAACGGTGGTGAGCGACACGCCGTTGCTGGTAAAGACGCCCGTGCGCCCGCTGACGAACTCCGGACCTTCGCGAATGAACGTGTATCGGGTCGCGAATGCGGCGATGCCGGCGTCCGAAATCGCCGGGGCAAACAGCTCAGCGCTGAACGTGTTCGGCAGTGCATCCGTGAAGAACGTGGCCAGTTGGCGCATGTCGGCTACGCGAAGCAGATCGCCGTCGCCCACACGATACCGAAACACGCCGATCGGGAAGGGAGACTGCACCGGGGAGAGGAACAGTAGGCGCCCGTCGCGCCCCCACGTGATGCCTGGTGCGCCGGAATCAAACCGCACGTTCACGTCGCCAAAAAAAGCATTCCCGTCGCTGCCCGGCACCGAGCCGCGCGAGGCCGGGTCATCCGAGACGATTGCAACCAACTCAGTACCGTCCCAGTAGAACAAGCCGCCGTCGCCATTCCCGCCGGAGTACTTCGCCCAGAAGGCAATGCGCCCGTCATTGTCGAGCAGCGGATTTCCGAAATGAGTGAACTTCGCAGTGGCCGGCTGGCCGGGAACGGGGTCGCCGCTGCGCGCAATCGCGGACAGGCGCACCTGCGTCGGCGCCGGGCCGCTGTTGGAGTTCCCGCCGCCGGAATTCGAGTTTCCGTTACCCCCGCTGTTCGAATTGCCGTTGCCGCCGCCGTTTGAGTTGCCGCCGTTCGTGTTCCCGTTGCTGTTGCCGTTGGAGTTCCCGTTGTCGCCGCCGTTCTGGTTCGAGTTGTCGTCGCCGCCATCAGAGCCGTCGTCGCCGTCGGAACCGCCCTGATTGATGCGCACCAGCAACTCGGCAGCGCGCGCTGCGCCATCAAGGGACGGAAACGCGCTGCGAAGCCAGTTGCCGAGCGCATCGTCCGCGCCGGAACCCGCGCCGCTGAGTACATAGATCAGCAGGGCCAGATTCTCGACGGCGCTGCGCGCCTCGCGCTCGCGGGTCAGTTGGGCAAGCTCATCCGGCCGCACAACGCCGACCACGATCTGCCACGACCCGACCTGGGCCGAGCGGATGCGGAAGCCCTCGCCGAAGGGCTCGGATGCATCCTCCGTACTGAACGGGGCGCGCCGCGGATTCTGCGCGTTCCACATCCGGCCATCAGGCGAACGCACTGAGGACAGGTGCGCAACCGCCCCGTCCGCCGCCAACGCGGTCACGTCAAGCGCGCCGCCGATGGGCACATCGAATTCAAACGAGCGCAGCGCACCGGGCGAGACACTCTGGCGCAGTGAGTCATTGACCCGGGCAGAGCGCAAATCGGCGTCAGAATCCGCCAATCCGGCATCGCCGGGCGCAACGCACGCGGATATCAGCAAGCACGCGGCAAAAAGCGATACTGCCGCCATTCGGGCGGCGCCGCCGGCAACCCCCGGTCGATACGTCGTGAACAGCATTCTGCCCCTCGCTTTCACGGCAACTGACGGCGGCCCCCGTCTGGACGCACATCGGCCACCGCTCGGCTGTCTCCCTCGCAATCCTACGCCTCCCACGGAGGGTGGGCAATGATCGGTTCTCGGACCTTCGCCCAGTCCGCGAATCGGGCTTCCTTGACGCGTGTGCCGCTAACTCCCTCGGACCACGATGCGCACCAGCGAGATCAATCCGCGAATTCCCAGCGTCAGGAGCAGCAGCGCCACTGAGAGGGCAACACAATAACTGAGCATCGGCCACCCCGCCGAAACGGCCGCAGGGGTTCCAGGCCAGAACAGGCCGAGCAGGCACAGGATGCCGGCCACCAGCGCCACGGCGCCTATCGCACCGCGCTGATGGGCGGGAGGCGGCGCCATGCGGATAACAAGGCAGATGGCCAGATAGGTCCGCAGTACGGATCGCCAGTTGAGCATGTCTGCGGATGCGAGCGCTTCAACGATCGCCTCGGCCGCCCGCAGCAGCTCATGTAGGAGCACCCAAACCAGGGCGGCGGAGGTTGGAAAGTCACCTGGCAGCAGAATGGCGGCGGAGCCTGGGCCGGGGCGCCCGCCGAGCAGCCATGAGGCCACCCAGAGCGCGACAAGGCAGGCCACCACCGGCATCATGCCCACCAGGATCGGCCCCAGCACGGGGATCCGCGATTCCTGAGGTGGGTCTGACTGCGGCCCGGCTTCGGCGTCGCCGCCCAGTAGGGAAGTGTTTCGCACCGTCTGCCCGCTCAACAGCATTCCGGCCACGAGCCCTAACTGGGAAACCAGCGTGCCGGGCAGCAGTAACAGGTTGACCGTCCGCGGCGGCAACAGGCGGCACCATTGGGAATACACGCCCGTCGCGGAAAAGATGAGTACCAGCAGCCAGAGCGCCAACGCGGCGTAGAGCATGGTCCAACCTCGCGTATTACGCCGGAAACAGGGGTGCACGAGTCCATTCGTGCGGCGGGAGTATACCCCGCCTGCCGGACGCATCGCCCGGACGTGCTCCGGGCGGTTCCCCGGTGGCGGAAGCCCGAGCAGCAGGCGAAAGGTCCGGAATCTTCGTTTTATTGTTGACGTTATGGGCGAACCGGGGGATGCTACACGATAGTGCGCCGCGCGCGAGCGTGTGCTTGTGCTCCACGTCCGAAGCAACGTTTGTTTCGCCAGGCCGTATCACGTCGGCGCAGCTGTTTGGAGTCCGCAGTCATGGCAACCGGGAAGGTGAAGTGGTTCAACGACGCGAAGGGATTTGGGTTCATCCAATCCGATGAGGGGCAGGACGTCTTCGTTCATCACACGGAGATCGCACAGGAGGGGTTCCGCACGCTGAAGGAAGGCTCGCGGGTCGAATTCGAACTGGCCCAGGGCCCGAAAGGCCCCAAGGCCACCAATGTGCGCAGCAGCGAATAGTCGCTGCCGGTTTATCAACGATCGGACGTGCCGGGCGCTGTCGGAACGCGACAGCGCCTTTTTTCATGCGCCGTCCCCCGCACCCTCCTGGCGCGGCGCGGCATCGCCGGTCCTGTCGCGGTTGTCGCGGGGCGGGGCTTCGGATTCCAGCGGCGGTGACTCGCCGGTCTCGCGAATGCGTTCATCGCCTTCGGGCCTGCGGAAATCCTCAGCCGGACCCAACTGTTCCGTCACGCTGGCTTGTTCCAACATCAGCCGCGCCGGAATGGCCTCCTGCTCAGCAAGCTTGCTGAGGATCCCGATCACCTGGCTATAGGGCAGCCCCGCGCCGCGCAACCGCCGCGCCGAGTCGCGGTCAGGGATGTCGGCCAGCGCCCCGATCACGTCGATCAGCCGGGCCGGAACGTGAATGCGGTCGTTCACTGGGCGGCCGTAACGCTCGCGCACCGAGATGGTCACCTCATCGGCAGCGGTCGAGGCGCTGATCGTGACCCCCAGCCGCGGATCGGAAAACAGCACAGGCGTCAGCACCGGGGTGGTCGCGCCAAAAATGGCGATTCGCGGGGCGCGCGACCGGCGAACGTAGACCAGCGGCTTGCCGCGGGCGTCGACCACGTCCACCCGCACATTCACCTGCTCACGATCGAGTGCGTGCGGGTAGCTGAACGAACGTACCGTCGCATGCCGCTTGTCGGCCAGCCCCTCATAGGCAATGACGCGAATGTCATCATCATCGGCGTCCAGCAACGCCGCGAGCCGGCTGATTGCCGGGCGCAGGTCGGTGCGGGCCAGCTCGCGCGCTGCCGGCACTCGGTGCGGGTGGCCGGGTGTCGCAGCCATCTGGCCGATCACGGGCAGCGCGGTGGCATCGCCGAGACGGAGGCCGGCGCGCGCCGAGTAATAGGAAAGCGAGGCGTCCGAGTGGCCGTACAGCGGCTGAACACCCGAGATCGCCGTACGCCCCACTGCTTCCCACATGGACGAGATGCGCTCGAGATTGGCGCCCGGCTCAGTGGCGAACTGCACCCAGTCCGCCAGCTTGCGATCCACGAATGAGGGGTTGTCCTCCACCAGCAAAGCCGTCGCGAGCTGGTGGTAGTGCAGCGGCTCTTCGGCGAATCGCGCCGGTGTGTTCAACTGCACATAGCCGCGGCTGACCGCCTCGGCGGCGCGCGGGTTCTGTCCGAACCGCTCGTTGATGCGACTCTCGATCCGTCGCGCGAGCGAGTACGACGACTCGCGGCAGAGCAGCCGCACCGGCCGCGCCTCGGACGTCACCCCCCCGCCCAGCACCACGCCCCGCCGCGGATCCGCCGTCGCCGCGCCTTCGCCCGAGCCGGCAAACGGGTTGACGAAGATCGGCCCCTGCGCCCGAGCGATGATCCGCCCCGTCACCAGGGCTTCCCCGGAAGCACCGATGTCGTACATGCGAAGCTCGCAGGGCAGAAGCAACCCGCCCTCGATGGTGCGGGTGTCGGTTCCGGGAAGCGCCTCCACGCGGACATCAAACACGTCGCCGCGCGCAGCGCCCGGACGGACGACGCCCACGACTTCCACTACCGCGGACTCGCGCGAGTCGATCATGCGACCGGCACTGAAGCGCTGTCCGTCCGGCCCGGTCGTCCGCGGCCCAAAGTTCTTCGTCAGCGAGTCAATCAGATAGTCGCGGATCACCGTCGGACAATCTGAGCTGCCGTCCTCGCCCAGGCCGACCACGAGACTGAAGCCGCGGACACGCAGCTCTCCCAGTTCGCTGAGCGTCCCGGACGCTCCGACCGTATCGACCAGTAACGGATCAGTGGAAGCCGCGGGCACGCGCGCCGGCTCGGGCGGCAGAGGTCGCTTACGGGCGAAGAGGCCGCTTTCACAACCGGCGCCGGCCAGCGCTGCGAGCCACGCGCCAACGACCAGGGCCGTGTTTTTGCGCAATCTCATGGGTGGATCCCGCGATCCGACGATGGAGGGCGGAACTCAGGAGGCTCCGCGCCGTCGTCGGAGGCGGGGCGGATGTCGGCCGACGGCCCGGGACGAGTCGCGCCCACGGGCCGCACCGCGGGCGGGAGTATACCGCGCCGCCCCGCTCCTCCGTAGCGTACGCCGAATTCGTGCGCAGGAACCGCCGACCGGCGACAGCCGCCAGCCGAGAGTGCCGATGTTGCGCAGAAGGAGATCCGCACGATGATCGTGACCGTAGACGGCCGGAACATCACGGGCCCGGTCGAGCCGGGCGCTTCTCTCGGTACGCTGATCGATTGTCTGCGGGCCGAGCGACCGGGTGTGCTGATCACCCGCGTGGCGGTCAATGGAACCGCGCTGTGCGAGCGCACGGCCGACGCCGCGCTGGCACAAGCGCTGGCGGACGAGGACTGCGTGGAGGTAGAGACCGGATCGCCCGGGCGGGTTGTCTCCGATGCGCTGCGCGAGGTCGCGGCGACGCTGGGCGACGCCGGGCGGGCGTCACCGGAGGCGGCGCAGCGGCTCAACAGCGGCGAAGTCGCGGCGGCGATGCAGGACATCGCCGACCTGGTCGGCATCTGGCAATCCGGGCGCACCGCCGTGTCGCAGGCCGGGGCACTGCTGCAGCGCGACCTTGCGGACCTCGAGCTGGACGGCGTCTGCGTCGGCGAACACCTGAACGCCCTGATCGCGCGGCTGACCGAGATTCGCGACGCGATGATCGCCCGCGACCACGTCCTACTCGCGGACCTTCTCCACTACGAGATGCCGGAATTGTGCGAGACCTGGGAGCGGGTTCTGAACGGAATCGCCGACACCGTCGCGGGTTGCGACGATGCCGGCGATTCTGCGAACTCCGGGGTCGGCAGCCGCTGCGGCGCGTGAGTCCGATCAACGCCGCGGGCGCGAACGCATGAACCGCTCGAACAGCGCTGAATCACGGGCCTTCAGATCATCCTCGTTTGCAAACTCCTCCCGAACTTCGCCATCGGATGATCGCGAGATGATCGTGATGCGCCCGTCCGCATGAACCGTCGCGTCAAACGTGGATTCGCGGACGCCGCCGTGCGGCGTGGCCTCGATTTCGACCTCGCGCGTGCGCTCAATCAACTCGCGGGCGGCGGCCAGCTGCTCCGCCGTATCCCCCATCCGGGAGCGCAGGCGCTCGATCGCAGCGCGAAGCTGCGGCGCACCCGCCGCCTCACGCTCCAGCGTCAGCCAGTCCTTCATGACCCCGTGGCGCTGCGCCGCCAACTCGCTCAAATGCCGCTCCACGATGGCCTGCCATTCCGCGCGGCGCGCAAGGAGCTGGTTCGAACCAGCCGCACCGGCCTGCGGCTCCAGCGCGTCCTTCGCAACGTCGTAGGCCTCCGGGTCGGCCTCGCGAAGTCGGTCCGCGTTGTCATACTCCGTGACGGTCTTGGCGCCGCTCGCATCCACCCGCTCCACCACCACGCGCCCGTCGTCGCCGCTGCGCACGCTCAGGCTTTCGCCGTTGCGCGAAACGTTGATCGCAAAGCTGTGCGAGCTGGTGACGTCAGTCACACCACCCGGGTCGTTGGCAATGACCACTTCCTCCAACCGCCGCAGAATCTCCTTGGTGTCCTTCAAGCCGTCGAGGTCGGCGAACGGACGAAGCACCAGCATGTCATTGAGCGCACCGAGGTTTTCCCACTGAATCGCTCCATCGGGACCGACGCGCAGGCTGTGACCGCGAACGATCGGCCGCGCCGTCGTCAGAACGTCCTGGGGGTCTCCCTCGTGCACGTAGCGGCCCGGTTCAGCGGGTCGCGGCGCCGGGGCCAGGGCAATCGTCCGCTCCGCTCCGGCCCGCAGAACTCGCAACTCTACCCGACCGCCGACACCGGCCTGCTTCACGGCGTCCGTCACCGCAGTGACGTCCTTGAGCGCTTCGCCGTTAATGCCGCGGATAATGTCGAAGCGTCGCAGGCCGGCGGCCTCGGCCGGGCTGCCGACCACGAGGTTCGAGATCATCAAACCACCCTCGCCGACGTGCGCGGCGAGCGCGTCCGAAACGGGCGCGAGCAGCACACCGATATACGGCGAGCCCGGTTCCCCGCCCGCGGCTGCGCCCATCCGAATGACCACCGGCTGGCCGTCGGCGTTGTTTCCCGAAAACGCCATCGCATGTGCCGTTCCGCCGCCGGTCGCGCTCACGTTGACGACCGTCCCGTCCGCCGTCTGGAACGAAGACACCTGCGGCGCAGCAGCGCCACCGCCGATCGTCCGCACAACGACCGTGCCGCCATCGGCAGTCTGGTACGTCGCGACCTGCTCCTCGGCGCCGGCTTCAGCGGCCGCACCGGAGCCAGAGACGACGACGGCGCTGTCCCCGTCCCCGGCGGCAATGCGACGCATCACCACGCGCTGTGAGCCGCCGTCGGACGTCACCTGGATCGTGGTCGGATCGTCCGCCTTGAGAATAAGAACCGCGGACGCCGGCGCGGCGGAGAGCGCCGCGGCCGAAACCAGTGCCATTGGAACCAATCTTCGCAACATGTGTTCTGCTCCCATTCGCTTGGAGTCGGATTTCTTGATTCGGGGCTTCACAGTCCATGAAGCTCGACGGCTCGCGTCGCACGCGGTCGCCGAACCTCGATCAGCAGGATCTCGCCCGGCCTGCTCCCTGGAATCAGGATGAAATCGCGGCTGGAGCGCCGCGCGGGCACTGCCGTCGGATCGACCAGCACATCCACCGCGTTCGCAGTCGCGCCGGGTGATTCTCCCGGCGGCATGAACCAGCCCGGACCGGCGTGCGTCCGCAGGCCATTGCCAGGCGCGGCGCCCGGATGGGTCATCCAGCGCGGACCGATCGCCGCCACCAATGCCGCGGCCGCCGCGACCACCGTCACGAACCAGGGCGCCCAGCGCAGCGACCTATGACCATTCGAGCTACCCATGACGCGCCGCAGCACGGCCGCGGCCTCCGCATCCAGCGCCGCGTACTCGTCGTACAGGGCGCGCGCCGTACGATCTCGCGAGAGCACTTCGTTCAGCTCACGACGCTGCTCGGCGCTTGCCTCGCCATCAAGGTGCCGCGAGATCAGCGTTTCCAGTTCCTGGTTTTCAGGCGGCATCGTCACACCCGACCTTCCAGCGCCTCGCGCAACAGGCGTCTCGCCCGGACCAGCCGCGTCTCCACGGTGTCCTCGATCAGCCCCAGCGCTGCGCCGATTTCGGCATAGCTCCAGTTTTCCAGGTGCCGAAGCACAAACGGCTCGCGATAAATCGCCGGCAGCGACTCGATCGCCCGCTGCAACGCGGCACCGACCTCACGGCTTTCCAATACCGACACCGGGCCTTTGCCGCCCTGGTCGTCCGCGGCGGGCTGGCGCTCCTCGACCGGCACCGCGCGCGGCCGACGTCGCTCCGCATCCAGCGCGTCAATCGCCGCGTTCCGGGCAATTGAGTACAGCCAGGATCGCAGCCGGCCGGGATCCTGCAGATCGGCGATTCTTCGCCAGACGGATATCCATACCTGCTGGGCCACGTCGTCCACCAGATCGCGGCGCCCCGTCATGCCGTAGATGACGCTGCGAATCCAAGGCGCGTTCTCCTGAACGATGCGTTCCACGGCGCGTCGCTCCCCGCGCTGCGCGGCGGCGACAAGCTCAGTCGGCACCGTCGTGTCCGGCGTCATTGCGATCATCTGCCTCTATGGACGGCTGGCCACGAACACATCCGCCAGAAAATCCGGCAAGGGGCGATAATTCCTGCCCCGCCGGCGCCCGGCGGAACATCCGCTCTCTCGAACCGCCGCGGCGCCGCGGCGCTCCAACTCCAGCAAACCCCCGCCCGCCGATTCCTGCGTATGATGACCCGCGATTCCCTGGCGGTCGATGGGACACCGCCGGACCGGAAAGACCAACACTACCGAACATTGCGGAGATCCGGGTGAAAGCCGCGCTGCCACGCGTTCTGGAAGACCTGCTGAACCTGCCGACCGCGGCCTTCGTCGAGACGGCCGTCCTCGCCTACGTCGAGTCGGCCGCAACCGCACTTCCTCACACCACCGTGCAGCGCGACGAATACGGCAATCTGCTCGTGCACTATCACCACCCCGATTGCAAGCGCGGGCCGATCGCGCTGACCGCCCACACGGACCACCCCGGGTTTGTCGCACTGCGGATGCTCGATCAGCGCACGCTGCTGGCGGCCTTTCGCGGCTGGGTGGAGCCGGAATACTTCGACGACGAGCGTGTGCGCTTCTGGTCAAACGGCCAATGGGTGAAGGGACGTGTCGAGAAAATCACAAAGGCTGCGCCGGTTTACGGGATGATCGGCCGGACGGGGCGGCCGGAGGAGGTGACGATCCGCGTGAAGCGCGAGATCGAGCCTAATGCCCCCGGGATGTGGAACCTGCCTGACGCGCGGCTGCGCGAGGGAATCGTGCGGGCGCGCGGCTGTGACGACGTCGCCGGCGTCGCCGCCCTGCTCGCGATGTTCCAGCGGCTGGCAAAACGCGGTGCGCCGGCCAACGTGTTCGGGCTGTTCACTCGCGCGGAGGAAGTCGGATTCGTGGGGGCGATTGGCGCTGCGCGCAGCGGCACCATCCCGGCCGGCACGCCGGTGATTGCAATCGAGACGAGCAAAGAGCTTCCCGGGGCGCAAATGGGCGATGGACCGATCCTGCGCGTCGGCGACAAGACCACCATCTTCGCTCCGCACGTGTCGGCGTTCGTCGATCGTGTGGCGCGCGAGCTGGTGGCGCAGACGTCGCCGAAGCCTCGTCGTGGCAAAACTGGAGTGGAGGCGGCGCCGCCAGCGACTGCCGCTCGCGGACGCTCGCGCAAGACCGTGCCGATCCACTATCAGCGCCGCCTGATGGACGGCGGCACTTGCGAAACCACGGCATTCGGCGCCTATGGTTATGCCGCCGGCGGAATCTGCGTCGCGCTGGGCAACTACCACAACATGAATGTGAAGCGCGGCCGCATCGACAGCGAGTACATAAGCCTGTCAGACTGGGAGCACATGGTGACCTGGTTCGAGGCGCTGGCCTGCGACCCGCTCGGACCTGGCGAAGAGGCGGCGGACCTGCGAGCCAATCTGGACAAGCGCTTTGCGGAGTATGAGCCGCTGCTGCGCGGCGCGTAGTGCCGGGGCGGCCAGCATCGAAGTGTTGCCGCTTACAGGCCGCCGGTGCGGAAATCAGGAAACCGGGGGCATAGACCGGCAGGCGCCGAACGCACATGACCCCCGTCCGGCGTCAAACACCGGCGAGCGCCGAGGCAACCCCCGGCGCTCGCCGCGGAAATCGGAAATCCTCCGCCTTTGCCGGGGGAGCTGTTTGCTGGAACCCTCTCAGCAAGGTGGGCGACCCTGGCCGGCCCGACCTCGCCCGCTATGGGGTTGACGACGGGCGGATGGCATAAAGGTCTCCCGGGGCTCAGCATATCGGTCCGCGCAAACTGAATTCTCCCGTATCGAACAACGCAGGGGCGTTTCCGATCAATCACACGACAGTATAGCACCGGGTTTCACGCGGCGTCGGGAAATCCGGGGCGGCCTAACCGCGGAGGTTTAAAGGGCGAGGCACTCCCGCCGGTGCGGAATCTTCGCGTATCTCCCACCAGCGGGCCTCCCCGGTAAGGCTATCGAGCAGCGCCACGCTGTGAAACGAAGCGCGCTGCAGCGCTCCGGGATTGATAAAGCGGGTTGTGCCGAGCGTCTGGTCTGCCGCGACGTGCGTGTGTCCGTGCAGCACGATCTGCGGCAATTGTCGCTGACCGGATGCGTCCTCGGCTGCCGCGGCGGCGCTGGTTGCGTTTTGCCCCGCCGCCGCGCGCGTCAGTTGAAGAAATGAGAATTCATGTCCGTGGCATACCGCGATGCGCAGCCCCGGCGTCGGTAGAAGCAGCAATCCCGCCGGCGGCAGCGGCAGGCCGAGCGCCGCTGCGTGCGATGACAGCGCGTGCGGGTCATCGGTGTTCCCCCACACGAACCAGGCCGGGCGAATCGTCAGCGCCTCCAGAACCGCCGGCGTGCCGACGTCGCCGCAGTGCACAAGCGCCTCCGCACCGAGCATTCGAAGGGCTGTCACAGCCCGCGTCGCGCGATCCGCGCGTCCGTGCGTGTCCGACAATACTCCGATGAGCATGGGTACACTCGCTCCGCCCCAGCGCCGCGGCCGCACCATGCGCGGCGGTGCGATTCTTCCGCAGTGTAGCGGGCCGGCGACGGCTTGGTTGCGCCAAGCGGGTGGCGAGAAAAACGGCGGTCACCGCCTTCGAAAACGGCCGCCGCCAGTGCGACGCCGGTCAAAGACATTGACCGCCGCGAACCCGCGTCACGATGGACGCGATTGAACCGGGGTGCCGGAACCGCGAGGACTACGGGGCCGGGCACGGATCTCCGCTGGCGGGCGGATTCACGATGCAGTTCACGAAGGTGTCGATGTCAAAGTTGTTGAACGATTCGTCGCGGTTGACGTCGCCGCGGATCGGGTCGCAACCGGGGAACGCGGTCGCGTAGCCCGGCGGGTCAATCAGCGCCAGCACGAACGCGTCAATGTCAAAGTTGTTCACCACGCCGTCGCAGTTCATGTCGCCATAAATCACGTTCGAGCCGACGGTGAACGAAATCGTCTGCGGAGCGAACGCGATCGTCGCCGAACTGACAGGAGAGTGGTTCGGCAGGGTGGCGATCGAGTCCAGCGTGTTGGCAATCGCGTTCTGCAACCGGAAGGTATAGCTGCCCGCCGTGGCCGGTGCGGCAAACGAGCCGGTCGCCAGCGTGGCCGGCCCGGACTGGCCGATGCCGCCGTCGAGCGTCGCGCTCTCTGCGATCCCAGCCCCGGGCGCAAGGGCCTGGCCGAACGTGTTCTGAGCGCCGCCGATCTCCACCAGGTTGCGTCCACCCGGCGTACCGCGCTGCACGCCCACATACCCGGTGACGGGGTTTTGCTCGCCGGGGTTGCTGATACCCTGCGGCCGGCTGAAATTCAGCATGGCGATCGGCACGTTGTCGGCCGGCGGGATGTCAAGCGTGGCCGGATTCGCGCCATCCTGGGCGAGGTCCACGGCCAGCAGCGCCAGCCCGGCGTTGTCCCCGCTGGACACTTCAAAACTGATCGTCCAGTTGACGGTCGCGCCCGGCGCGATCGTCTGGCCGTTCTGCGGTGACGCGAGCGAAAGCGTAACAGTGTCGGCGCTCGCCGCCGAGCAGGCGATAGCCGCAACAGCGGTCGCCAGAATGCGATGATTCATGGTTCTTACCTCCGGTTCGATTCGCGCCGCGCGGCGGCGCTGGTTGATCCCATCATCAATTCGGACTGGTCCGCTCCGGCGGCGGCGGCGCGGCCGTCGAGCCGCGCACGATGAACTCGGCCGGGAGCACTTCGCCATGCACGGGCGCATCGCGATCCTGCAGGGCGTTCGCCAGCAGTTGAAACGCGCGGGCCGCCATCTTCGGCAGCGGCTGGCGCACGGTCGTCAGGGGCGGGTCCAGCAGCGCCGCGGACGTGGGGTCGTCGAATCCGACGACAGAAACGTCCTGGGGCAGCCGCAGGCCGGCCTGGCGCGCGACCTGCATCGCGGCCATTGCGAGATAAAAGCCGCCGGCAAAGATCGCGGTCGGACGGTCCTTGGCGGACAGCCGCGCCGCGAGTCGCGCCCGAGCGCCCTCATCCAGCACGACGCTGTCGCGCGAGACCAGCAGATCGCGATCGGTCAGCTTCAATCCCGCCGCCTGCAGTTCGGCCTGCGCGCCGTTCACGCGGTCGCGGGAGTTGGTCATGTTCGTCGGGCCGGAAAGCACCAGCACGCGCCGGTGCCCCAGGCCGACCAGGTGCCGAATGGCGAGCGCAGCGCCTCCGGCGTTATCGCAATCGACGCACGCGACGTGATCGCCCGGCATCGTGCCGCCGAGAACCACCACCGGCGCCCGCCGCGCCAGCCGCTCGACGTCCGCCTGTGACTCGATCGGGGGATGGATGCAGATCGCGCCGAACTCCTTGCCGGTGCGCGTCGGGACGTCATAGCGGTCGTTGAAGGAAAACTCAACGTGCCGCAGATCGTCCCGCGCTTCGCGACGCAGCGCCTGGATCAGCGTGCTGTGGTAATAGTCGTCGATGTTGACGTGCCCGGGCAGCACCAGCGCGATTGACAGACGAGGCTGCTGCACATTGGACGGGTCAAAATCCTCGCGGACGTAGGTGCCCCGGCCGACCTCCCGGCGCAGCAGCCCCATCTCCACCAGCCCCTCCAGCGCCTTCTGCGCCGTGATGAGGCTGACGTCGACCAGCGAGCTGATCTGCGCGGTCGAGGGAAGCCGATCGCCCGGGGCGAAATGCCCCGATCGAATCGCCGCGACGAGGATCTCGCGCGCCTGAAGGTACTTCGGCGTGCGATCCTGCCCGTTTACCTTCCGCAGCGCCACACTTTGATTCGCCATGGTCTGATCCAACGGACTCCGAAACTTCGCCATCCGGACCGATGCCGGACGCCATTCACACGACCGCAGTCGCGACCCCTTACGGACCGCCAGCGATGTCATAGACATCCACAAACGCCTGGAAATCGACGAAATCGATGTCGCAGTCCAGGTCGCTGTTCATGCGCTGGCAGTTCAACGACAAGCCGCCGACGTTTTCGCTGCCGGTGTAGCAGGTCTGCAACCCGGCGAAGTCGGCCAGGCTGACGCGCCCGTTGCGCGTGAAGTCAAAATCACGGTACACCGGCGTCGCAGGCGGGGGCGCTGCGAGGTTGGCCTTGTAGATGTAGAGCTTGCGGCTCTCAAAGCTCACCACCGCGAGCGTTCCGCTCGGGCTGTGATAGTCGAAGTCGATGATGCGATTGCCGGTCGTCGGGGAAGCCGACGGCTCGCACGGCAGTTCGAGCGGCGCGACCGTCGCGCCATCCGAAGCGCGGAAGAACCGCAGGTCGTACGCGTGGTTCGACCCCGTGGCCGGGCGGCTGTTGGCCAGCACCAGGTCATCACTCGCGTCCGCGAGGTTTACGGCCGACACAAACGCGATTCCCTGCCCCTGGGCGTTGCCCTTGCCGAAGCCGTTGGCATCGGCGCAGGTGGCGAAATTGTTCCAGCCGACAAACGACGCGAGGCTCGCCGCGGCAAAAGGCGTCGCGCCGCCGGCCAGGTTGCGGAAGATCTTCTGGATGCCGTTCTCGGTGCGGTAATAGAAGTCGCCGGTAACCGGGTCGAGATCAAAGCGGCGATACGACGACGACCCGCACTGGAACACGATGATGTTGTTCACCGGACCGCCCGGCGCATTGACGTCATACGAGTACAACCGCCCCGAACCTTGCGTCATCGTGAAAATGCGCGTCGGATCGAGCGGATCGACCGCCACACCGGCGTGGAAGCGCGTCAGCGTGGCCGGGGTGGCGACGCCGCTGGGAGGCTCGTTGACCGGCCAGCCGCTGAGATGCTGGCCATACGTTCCGCTCATCGGGTCCGCGTCAATCGCGGCCACGTGCGAGGGCGCCTGCGGATCAGAGCCGGGCGGCATGAAGAACGGATCGAAATCGCCGGTCTCATCAAAGGTCGCATACAGCGTCTTTGTCACGTCGTCGTAGGAAAGTCCGCTGATCCAATCGCCGTTGCTGAGCTGCGGCCCGAACTGATACGTGTCCACATACCGAACATATGGGTTGCCGAAACCCGAGGTGGTCTCGATGTTCAGCACTTCGGCGATGCCGACGGATGCGTACCAGGTCGAGCGCTGCTGCTCAACGGTGCCTGCGCCAATGTACGTGGCGCCGTTCCAGAACCCGCCCACCCACGCTCGCACGCCGTCTGTCGCGACCGCGGACGGGTTCGTCCCGATGCGCGGCGTGGCTCGGTACACCGCCAGGTTCGGCGGCGGCCCAAGCGTCGGGTCGAATGAGTCGTCGATCGCGCCGCCAGGGGGAAACGCGACGACTTCGAACAGGTCGATGACGTTGACAAGCTTGAAAGGATGGTCGTCGGCGACAACGGGCGCCACCGCCAGTGCGGCAGCCCCCAGCGCAGCCGCGCCAACAACAAATTGCTTCATGGCTCTTTACCCTCCGGCCCCGGCGACGTGGGGCGCTACCACCAATAGGTCGGCCGATCCGACCCATCCGTGAATGTGCGGTTTATGGCCAGGCGCGGACGCACCTGCTTGTTGCTGCGCCACTCCACGTGGCCGTCGATGAACGCGAAGTTGCCTCCGAAAACAGTCGCTCCGGAATTCGGCGTGTGATTCGTCCAGTTGTGATTCCCGCCCTGCGGCCGAAGCGCACCGCTGCGGAACTCGGTCCGCAATTGGTCCGTGGAGCGCCCGAAGCTGGTCATGTAGTCGGCGATGACCGGCACCTCGGCGTGACGCCCGCCGGCTGAGTCACGCAGAAAGCGGTCCTGCGAGAGCGTGTAGGGCAGCGAATAAATCACGAAATCGCTGGTCGGATCGGGCACGATCACATTTTGATCGTCATCAAGCACCAGAAACTTGCCCTCCGCGGTCACCGCCCGGAGCTGACCGCCCGCGCGCCGCGACACCGGTCCGATGAACCCCCAGAACTGGGCGTAATCCATGAACGAACCGAACTGCGACGGGTTCGACCACGATGGATAGCTGGTCGGCGGTGTGTTGTAGATCGGTGTGCTCGGGCAGTAGAAAATTTTTCCCGCTTCCTTCGAGCGCGCCAGGTCCTCATTCAGAAACGTATTATTCGTGCCGTTGCGCTTGGGCGGGTCCATGTTCATCTGTCGCAGGATCAGTTCGCCCAGGTGCCACTGATTGCCCGGGGCCTGGATCAAGGTCGAACCGCGGACGTAGACGTAATCCGGCTCCGTGCCCTGGTGCTGGGGCACAAAGTCGCGGTTCTCGTTGCCGTAGATATTGAACGCCTGCGCGATACTGCGGAGGTTGGACGAGCAGACGGTTCGGCGGGCCTGTTCACGAGCGGCTGACAGCGACGGCAGCAGAATTGAAATCAACAGGGCAATGACCGCCACAACTACCAGCAACTCGATCAGCGTGAATCCGCGCCGCGGCCAACAATGCTCCCGCCCTCGGCGAGACGCCGGGCCACACGATCGATAGTCGATACCTGGCTTCTGCGTCCTGCGATCCATGAGATGACGCCTCCGGCGACAACTCCCCGACCCGGGCCGACCGCCCGCTGCTCCGCCGCAGAGTTCTTCCGGCCGCCCGATCGGGCCACACGACCAATATTATATAACGATTCGCGGGAACGCAACACGAACTTTTTCCGGGCGAACGGATGGGGAGCTTTCCCACCCCCCCTTAGCGCACCGTCGGGCGCAGGCCGAAGCGCTCACAATAGCGCTCGAACAGCCGATGCGCCGCCGGATAAATCGAATGCGGGCTGAGAAAGTGTGAAAACTCGAACGTAATCAGCTTCTCGATCCCCGCCTCGCGCGCCGCATCGATCTTGTATTCCAGCTTGCGCCAATCCGCCGGCGGAAACTTGATCGGCATGTCACGATCAAACGACTCCACGTTGGACCAGCACGCGATGCCCGCCTCCCGGGCCAGCGCGATGTTCATCCGCAGGTACTCCGGCAACTCCAGGTAGTCGACGTGCCCGTCCTGAAAGGCCACGATGTCCACGCAGCCGGCCAGTTGCCGGAAGATCGCCCGCCACTCGGCCTCATGCTGCGCCTGAGAGATGGCCGCTTCGCCCGGTGGCGCTTTGACGCCCGCGATGTAGGGCGAGATCAGCGTCGGCAGGGCCGGTGACAGTTCCTTGGCCCAGCGGGCCGCCTCCTCCACCAGTTGCACCTGTTGCGCGTCGGCTCGGGACAATTCAAACGTGATGTACCAGCCGCCGAACGCCGGGTGACCGCCGAACTGCTCCTGCACCTCGCGCATGAAGCGGCGGTTGATGTCCAGCGCGGCGCGCGTGTGCGACATCCAGTCGCCGGGGTCATAGATGCCCCAGATCAGGCGCATGCCGTTTTGCTCCGCGAGGTCGAGGAACAGTTGAGCGAGATTTTCGCGAACCGGCAGCATTCGCCTCATTTCCCGCAGCGTCCACGAATTGAAGACCGCCCGCTCGCGATAACCGGCGCGAATCAGGATGACTGTGTCGATGCCGACCTGCCGCATCACGTCGAAGTCCGCCGCCCACTCGCGCGGCCCCCAGTTCTGAGCCGGAATGTCATGCGTAATTTCGTCCAGGAAGGTGCCCGTGATGCGCATCGCGCGAATTCTCCAATTGCATGGCCGGCCGGCGACCGCTACCTTGTTATATAACCAGAAGGCTGGTCCGCGGGCGGCGGCAATGCCGACCCACCGCACTCTACCCGCCGAACCCGGAGCTATCGACGCCGTGACCCGATCGCCACCACCGGTTACCGCTCGCGCACTCGCCGCCCTGCTGCTGCTCCTGGCCGCACCGGCGATCCAGGCGCAGACCGTCATTGTGGACAACAGCGACGCCGGCTTTTCTGTGATCAGCGGCGCGTGGTTCACGACCAGCGTCACCGGGCAATGGGGCAGCGACTATCGCTATCGTCTGACCGGCGCGCCGTTGGGAGAAGTCGAGTGGCGGCCGACGCTGCCGCACACCGGCGCCTGGCAGGTGGCCGTGTGGTACCGAAACGCCAACGACCGGCCCTCCAATGCCCGCTACCGCGTGCACCACGCCGGCGGCGTCTCCGACGTGTTCGTGGATCAGCGGATAAACGGCTCAACGTGGGTGGGGTTGGGCAGCTTCACCTTCAACGCCGGCGCAGGCCACGCAGTGACGCTCGACACCGACGCGACACCCGGCACAACCATCGTGGCCGACGCGGTGCGCTTTCAGGCCGTCGGCGGCGGACCAATGGTCCCCGAAGTCCGCGCCTGCTGGCTCACGCAGTACTTCTACCTGGGCAAGAGCGAGGCCCAGTTGCGCGCCGCCGCTCAGAACATGCTCAACGGCGGCATCAACACGGTCTATATCGCCGTCTACGCTGGCGGCACCGTGTACTGGCCGAGCAAGGCCTATCAGGTTGCGGGCGGCTCGTGGTCCTCCGGCTCCGTGGACTACGCAGCACAGGTTTCGAGCATTTTCCGCAGTGAGGGGCTGAAGGTCGGCGCCTGGTTCGAGTACGGGATGGGCCTCAGCAGCGTCAACCATCCGATCGCCGTGGCCCACCCGGATTGGCTGACGCGCACCTCCTCCGGTGACCCCGTCAGCGGCGAAAGCTCGTTCGTGTTTCTCAGCCCGGCCCACCCCGAAGCGATGAACCTGCTGCACGGAATGGTCGGCGAACTGGCCGCCAATTACTGGTTCGACGACATTCAGATTGACCGATACCGCTACCCGCGCAAGAGCAGTGGCCGCGAATTCGGCTACGAAGCCGTCAGCAGCGCGCTCTACCAGGCCACGTACGGCTCAGCGCCGCCGACCAACGTGAACAACAGCCAGTGGGTCGCGTTCCGCGAGGGCTTGGTCAACTCGGCCATGCAGCAATCCTACATCGCGGTGAAGTCCGCCAATCCGCTGATCGTCGTCTCCAGTGCCCCGACCGGCTCATACGGGGTCACACAGCACCTTCAGCGCTGGAGCGCGTGGGTCAACGGCGGCTACATGGACCTCGTGATGCCGCAGATGTACCAAACCACGCTGAGCGGATTTCAGACAGAGCTGAGCACGCAGCGGACGTACGCGCCGGCGCACTGGAACAAACTCGGGGTCGGCTACCGCGCCCACGAGGACAACAACTGGGCCCTCGTTCGAGATCAGTTGAACCACGCCCGCGGGCTGGGCCATGCCCACGGCTGCCTGTGGGTGTACCACCAGTACTCGACCCAGATCGCGATTCAGGACGAGATCGACAATCTGCCGCTGCCGGGACAGCCATGGTCCGCCGCCGCGTACAACCCCTTCGTCTCCGATCGGCTGGTGCAGCTATTCGCCGACAACCTCGACGGTGCTGGGGCGTATCAGGAGTCCGCCGGGTGGTCCGGCTCGGCGCAGACCGGCTTTCACCGCTTCGACTCGCGCGTCGCGCAAGGCGGCGGTGACACCCGCACCGCCGGCTGGAATCTGGCTGTGCCCAAGGCCGGCCGATACGACGTCTACGCCTGGCACACCGCCAGCGGAAATCGAAACCCTGCCGCCCAATTTACGATCTCGCACTACAACGGCGATAGCAGCACGCTCGTCGACCAGCGCGTCAATGGCGGGCGCTGGGTACACCTCGGCCGCCGGATTTTTGATCGCAGCGACGCCCCCCTCCGCCGCGTGACTGTCTCAACCGCGAGTTCGCCCGCTGGCGTATACACCTCCGCCGACGCCGTCAAACTCGTGCTGAGCGGCTACGCCTTTGGCGACACCAACGGCGACGGCGTAGTGAATGGAATCGATGCAGCCGCGCTGACCAGCGCTTGTGTCACCGGACCGCAGAGTGCCGCTGACGGCGGGCCAGGCGGTCCGCCGCCCACAGCCGCATGCGAGGTCTTTGACTTCGACGACGACTTCGACGTGGACATGCGCGATCTGTCCGCGATGCAGCGGGCCGCGGGTCCGTAGGCGCGAACGGGCTCCCGGTTCAATCCGCGCTCACTCGCGCCGAATGGCGCAATTCCACCGGTATTGACGCTAATCCGCACCAGACTGCGCAATTGCAGCACAACGATTCGACACCGCCCGATTGCGCAGCCATACTCCTTCCGGAGGGTCACCGCATGAACAGTCCGCACAGCCTGCCGGGCGTCCGACCCCGATCATTCCTCCGCGCCGGACTGCCGGCGCTGGTGCTGCTAGCTTTGACGTCCGCGACACCGTCGGCCACCGCGCAAGCACCGGGCGCGCCGACCGACCCCAAGCTCATCGTCCTGGAACATGGCCGCACACGCGTCGAAATCCGTCCGTGGAATCGCGGCATGTCGGTGTTCGTTGACAGCATTCGCGTCTCAGGCGGCTCGAATCTGGTGATCACGACGCCACCCTGGGCGCCGCACCACTACCTCGGGCCGACCGAGCCTGTCGTTCTCGCCGCACGCGAGGCGATGGCCGGCGCATCCAGTGCCGAAGCCCGGCCTCGCACGGTCACGCTCACCCATCGCGGCAAGGATGACGTGTTCACCGCGACGGAGACCATCACGATCGCGGATGACGGTTCCGTGACCCAGGTGTTCGAAGGACGATTTCACAAGGCCGATGAAGACGCGCTGGCCCAGTACCAGATCGCGGCGATCAACCCCACGCTGATTGTCGGGCGCAACTTCTCCGCCACGAAGCGCGACGGCAGCACCGTGCGCGGCGTCGTACCGGTGAACCCGCGCGGGCGCACCGTCCCTGAAACAACGCTGGCCGCGAATTTCACGACGGTCGAATTTGACTCCCGCGTTGGAGTGCTGCGCCTTGAGTTCGATACGCCGCGCCCACTGACGCTCTACGATCATCGCGCGACCAAGTGGTCCGACCCCGGCAACCCGCTTTTCTGGCTCGGCGACCTGGGCACGCGCTTTCGCGCCGACGACACGCTGCGTTTTGCAATGACGATCCGCCTGCCCGCTCCCACACCCGACGACAGCGCGCCGCTGGCGCTGGAGAGACTCGCTACCGTGGAGCGCCTCGAGCTCGCTCAATCGTGGCCGCTCGATGCGCCCCCCGTGCTGATGCCACGACCAAAGGAATGCTCTTTTCCGGATGAGTTCTTTGTGCTGCGCCGCAGCGGCGAATCGCAAGGCAGTACGCGGATTCACATGCGCGCCGAACCGCTCGACGGCCCCGCGGCGACGCTGCTCGCGCGCCGCCTGCGAGAATGGTCGGTGCTGGCGCCGACCAACCTGCCGGGTGAGCCGCCATCGCCGGGCTTCGTCTTTGAGCCGGCGCCAACTGGCGAAGACCTCCCGCCGGAATGGTACGATCTGAGCGTGCGGGCCGACGGCGTTCGCATCCGCGCCGCCGACGAACGGGGATTCCTGCACGCCGTGCACACGCTGCGACAACTTGCGTGCGCACGCGGCGACGGCGCGTGGGGCATTCGCGGGGCAACCATCCGCGACTGGCCCTCGCTTCCAATTCGCGGTGTGCACGTATTCACCGGCGGGCAGGGTGCGGATCCGCACCTGGCGCTGCTCGAAGACGTCATCGGCGCGCTAAAGATGAACCACATCATTCTCGAAGCACAGTACATCCATTGGGACGCCTTCCCCGAGATCCGCCACGCCGAGTACGGCATGCCCAAGACAGAGGTGCGGCGCCTGATCGAGCGCTGCCGCGCGCTCCGCGTCGATCTCACCCCGTTGATCAGCTCGCTGGGACACATGGCCTGGATGTTCACGAACAACCAGAACCTCGACCTCGCTGAAGACCCCGAGGCGAAATGGGCGTACTGCGTCACAAACCCCGCCGTCTACGACTTCATCTTCCAGGTGCATCGAGAGACGTTGGAGTTGTTTGAGCCGGCGATGCTGCACATCGGTCACGACGAGTTCCACCATCGCGGCAAGGTCCCCGGGCGCGAGTCCAGCAAGCCCTACACGGTCGAGCAGCTCTTCCTGATGGACACGCTCCGCCACCGCGACTGGCTGCGCGAGCGCGGCGTGCGCACCGTGATGTGGGGGGACATGCTGCTGGCCAAGACCGAGGCCGTGGACGCCACGCACGCGCCCGCTCCGGACGCGGCCAAGCGCCTGCGCGACGCCATTCCCGACGACGTGCTCATCGCCGACTGGCACTACGCCGCCAATCCATGGACGGACCTGCGCCAATCCCTCGACATCTTCCACAACGCCGGACATCACACCCTTGCTTGTACCTGGAATCGTCCGCACAACATCACCGGCTTCGCGCGTGCGGCATATGAAACCGGATCGCTGGGACTGATCCAGACGACCTGGGCCGGCTACTCGCTCGATGAAGCGCGTCTGTTGGCGAGCATCCAACAGTACGCGGCGTACGTCCTCGCGGCCGAGGCCGGCTGGAACGCCGACAACCCGCCGGACCCCGACGCATACCCGTGGTTTGATCGCTTCCTGCGCCTCACCGGTCGCAGTCAGTTGTCGTACGCCAATCGGTCGGGCTGGACTGTGGATCTCGCCGGAGCGGCGAATCTGCCACTGGGAACGCCCGAGGAGCGAACTCCGGTTGTCGAGCCGCGGTCAAACGGATCATTCGGCGACATGCAGACCTCACCGGCGAGCGATGCCCCGCGCACGTGGTTTGACCTCGGCGTTGAACACAGCCTGGCAAACATGCCGATCGGCGGAACCGTTTCAATGGATGGTCTGAAGTTCCGCGTCGGCGCGGATGGCGTGCTGCTGCGCGGCGGCCTCGCGCGTGAACCGGCACTTCCGACTGAAGTGACGCTCACTCTCGGCGATGAGAATAGCGCGGGGCGGTCTTTTCCGACCGCCCGCATGATGGCATTTCTGCACACGACGAATTTTGCGACCGAGCCGGGGCGGCGCGTCGCCGAGTACGAAATTGAGTATTCGGATGGGCAGCGCGAGATCGCACCGGCGATCTACGGCGAGACGGTTTTTGCCTATAACGACGGCGGGGCATCCGCAAAAGCGCCGCTTGTCTGGAGCGGTCGCACGCCGGCCGGCGCGCCGGTGTGGCTGCACGTGCAACTCTGGCAAAACCCGACGCCTCAGCGACCCATACGCGCGCTTCGCGCGCGATCGGCGAACGCGCCGGCGTCGCTGATCCTGCTGGGTGTCACCGGATTGGAGTGAAGGCGGGCAATCGCGGGATGGACCAGCGAATGATGCGACGATGTGCAGCACGACCGATCACCGCGAGCCGAACTCCGAAGCTCACGCGCGACTTGCGGCCCTCAACCCATGACCCGGCGACCGCGGCGGCAGCCGTTGCAACAGCGCTCAATCACGCCGATCCGGAGCACTGGCTCGCTTCGCACGGCATCGAACTGGTCGCGTGGCACGCGCCCGCCCCGGTCCGCGCGCCCCGCCGTTCATCGCCCGCCGGGCGCGTGCTGGGAGCCTGGGATCCGGTGCTGCGGCGGATCGAGTTGTTTGAGGTCATCGGCCTCGCGGACACTGAGTTGGTCACGGTGCTCGCCCACGAGTTATGCCACGCGCTCAGTCCGCGCCCTCAATCGCGCGATGAGCCTCGCGCCGAGCGTTTCTCGGCGGACTTCATCGCCACACTCGACAGCGAGCGCGTCGCGCTCACAGCGGCCGCGATCCGGCGTATCGCTCAGCGAATCTGCTCGCACAGCGCCGGGAATTCCTGACAGAGCGCGTCGCGGATGCGGCTGCGATTCGCGTCCGAAACGCCTGCATCGGCGGCCTTCGCGAGCACTTCGCGCACCGCGGCAGCATCTCCGGAAGCGCCCGTTCGCCACGCCCGCCAGCTCCAGGCCGTCATCTGCGTCGGGTCAATCCGCAGCGCTGCGTCGATCCAGCCGTCCACGAGGTCCGGCGGCAGGTCGCTGCGCTTCGCGAAGATTCGAACCAGGTCGGCATAGCTCCCGGCCAGCGCGGCGCGCGAGTCCGTTCCCGGACCCAGCACGCGCCGCAACGCATCCTCCGCTTCCTGCACGAGGTCGCATGCGAGCAGCGCCGGCACGGCCCGCAGGCGCAGCGGAGCGGCCAGCGCATCAAACTTCTCACCCGAGATGACCGGTAAGCGCGCGATGGCGTCGCGGATCAGATCCAGCGCCGTCGCGGCGCGGCGCGGGTCGGCGCGCAGCGTGTACTCGGCCTGCTCGCCGAGCGCGATCGAGTGCAACTCCGGCAGGCGCGGAATCATCGGCTGGTAAAGCTCCGCCGCCCGCTTCGAATGCCCCGCGGCCGACTCGTAATCCTGTCGCAACGCCGCCACGGCGGCGGCCAGCCGGTAGCTCTCGGGAGCCATCGACAGCACCAGCGCATCCAGGTCGCTGCGCGCGTCCAGCGGTTCCGCCTCCGCCAGCATCCCCGAGACCACGTCCTCAAATCCGGGGGCGCGCACGAGTGCATGAAGTCCGCTTCGCCACACTTCATCCGCCCAGCCACCGCGCAGCGCGTCCCGCAGGTAGATCGCCGATTCCGCGATAGGGGCAGGGAAGCGCAGCAGCGCCAGAAGCGCTTCGCGATCCGCCGGCGCGCGGCGCCGCTGCACCAGCCATGCCGTGTGCGCTCGACGCCGCCATTCCGCGGCGAGTCCCGCGTTGCGCTCGTCGTATAGCGTGCTCAGCATCTCCGAAGCGTACGCCTGTATCGCCTGTACGCGACCGAATCCGGTCGCGCGTGCATCAAGCTGCCGCGCCGCCTCATACGCCTCGCGGCCGAGCTTCGCGACCACCTCCACGTCTCGCTGCGCGGCGTGCGCACCGCCGCGCGTCTCTTCCAGCAGCTTCACCGCCGCGAGACGGGCCGCCTCAAAGCGGGCCTCCATGACGCGCTCCGCGGCCGCGAGCTTGCGAAACGGTGTCAGCAGCGCCTGTTCCGCAACCAACCCCATCCGGATTGCTTCCTGGTTTCGGCCGTCGCGCATCGCCGGTGCGATCCGCGACTCCGCCAGCACGCCGAACCAGTTGGCCATCGCAGCCGTGGCGCAGCCGACCGCCGAGATCGTCACGACCATGGCGAGCGCTGAGCGTCTCAAAAGGGATGGCGGCCTCGCTTCGGCGGCCAGACCGCGGAGCGTGGCCAGCGTGTCCGTCTGGATGGAATCGGACTCGCTCGGTGCGCCGGTTCGCAGCGCCGCCAGCAGCGCCCCGGCGATGCAGAAGAAAATCGCCTGCACGCCCTCGAGACGCAGCCCCACGCCGACCAGCGCATCGGCCACCAGCGCCGCGAGCGCCGCCGCCAAGCCCAGGCGCATCCAGCGCGGCACCGCCGGGCAATAGGCTCGGTACAGGTGCGAACCGGCTATCAGCAGCGCGATCAGTGCGCCGACGTAAGTCACCCCCCCCACCAGCCCGATCTCGGCCAGCACCTCAAACACCTCGTTATGGGCGTGATCGAGCCAGTCTCCGGCAAACGCCGCCGGATCGAGCAGCCGGTCGCGCTGGCTCAACTCCCCCCCCGCCAACCTCGTGAACGCCCCGGCGCCATGCCCGGAGAATGGGCGCAGCCACCAAAGTTCCGCCGCGTACTGCCAGGCGTAGAAGCGGAACCGCATCGACCCGCCGCGCCCGAAGCCCGCCACCAGGCTCCACTGATAAATCCACCAGGCGCCCAGTGCGAGGATCAGCCCGCTGGCGGGAACCAGCCAGCGCCGCCATCGTGGTCCGGCGGCGATGAAACCGGCGACGCTGAGACCGACCGCCAGGCCGAGCACAGCGCCCCGCGAGAACGTGACGTATAGGCACAGCAGCAACGGAATCAGCGCCGCGCCGTAGGCCAGCGCCGTCGTCCGCGCGTGTCGTGCAACCGGCCCGCGCAATCGCAGCCCGGACAGGAACCCCATGATCGAGATAAGCGTGGCGGGCAGGATACAGGCGGCGATGGTGCTGGGGTTTCCAATCGGAAATCCGGGGCGGTGATGCGGATTGCGCTCGGCGTAGAACCACAGGCACAGCACCGCGCCGCCGACTGACACGATGATCAGTGAATCCAGCGCCGCCCGGACGTGCCGGGCGTCGAGCGTCCAGGCCAGCGCCAGCGTCCAGGCGACGCTCAACGCATAGATCGCGGATTGCCCGATCGCGATAGCCGGGTCACCGGCCCATAGCGCACTGGCAAAGGACATGCCGACCCACCCGAGCAGCAGCGCCTGCGCCCCGAACCACAACCCCCCGGCATCCCGGGTCCGCATTCCGCGCACCACCCCGCGCATCACTGCCACTGCCAGCAGCATCAGTCCGGCCACCGCCGCGACGTGAAACACCAACGCCTTGATCTCGACCCCGCGGGCGGTCGAGATCGACCCGCCCAGCGACATCGCCTGAATCACGATTCGCAGAATGGAGGCATCCGACCATGGAATCGCGCTGGGAAAGGTCTGATCCCCGGGCGGCGAAATCAGGAAAAACGTCCCCGCCACCAGCGCGATCCAAAGTGCCAGCGCGCATCGCGAGACCGCGGAGGCGGTTTGATGTCCGGACTCAATGCTCATGCGGATCCGCTTCCGTCGGAGGGGTCGCCGCGCACCCCGGGATAAGCGCCCTCACGCGACAAGGGGGCGCGTGCATTCCGATCGGAAGTGTACTCGCACAGCGACCGACACGAGGGGTTGTGCCTTTAGTCCGGCCGCGCCCGGTCGGCGCCGCCGCCAGTTCAGCCGATGATTCGCGTCGCTGCGCGATCAACCGCGAAAAAGTGCGCAAGATTGCGCCGAATTCGCTCATGGACTTCGGCGTCGTAACCGATATTGCGAGTACGAGGGATTCGCTTCGAGCACGGACGTTCGTTGCCCTTCCGCCCGCCCCCGCATACTTTCATCAGGTCGTTCATGACTTCCCTGGCACTCCATCCGGCCTGCAGCAGCGTGGCAGAATCCATCAATCAGGCTGACTTTCGCGGCCGGCGCATCCACATGGTGGGCGTCGGCGGCTCCGGCATGTCCGGGCTGGCCGGGGTACTGCTCCGCGGCGGCGCCCGGGTCAGCGGCTCCGATGCGCGCATGTCCATCACGCTCGCGCGCCTCGCCGACGAGGGCGTTCGGGTCTTCGTTCAGGGCGATGGGCATGGCCTGCCGGCCGACGCGGAGATGGTCGTCGCCTCGGCGGCGATTCCGGCCGATCACCCTGAGCTGCGCGCGGCGGACGAGCGCGGTATCCGCGTGCTCCGCTACGCCGAGATGCTCGGCGTCGTGATGAAATTCAAGCGCGGCGTCGCCATCAGCGGCACGCACGGCAAGAGTACCACCACCGCCTGGCTCTCGTTTGTGCTGCGTGAGACCGGGCTGGACCCCTCGTTCGTGGTCGGGGCCGCCGTGGAGCAGCTTGGCGGATCCAGCGGGGTAGGCGGCGGGGAGCACTTCGTCGTCGAGGCCTGCGAATTCAACCGGTCGTTCCTGAACATGAATCCCACGTTCGCCGCCGTGCTGAACGTCGAGGCCGATCACCTGGACTATTATCAAGACCTCGACGAGATCGTCGGGGCCTTTCATGACTTCCTGAACAGCATCCGCCCGGACGGGTTGGCGGTCGTCAACGGCGATGACCCCGCCGCACGCCGCGCGCTGAACGGCCGCGAATCCGGAATCGAAACATTCGGCCTCTCCGCGGGCAACACCTGGCAGGCGGAGGATCTCGCGCTATCCGGCGGCTGTTATGCCTTCAACGTCCTGCGGCAGGGGCAGATGCTGGGGCGGGTGGCCTTGAAAATCGCCGGTCGGCACAACGTCATGAACGCCCTGGCGGTCATCGCGCTGGCGTCGCGGCTCGGCGTGCCGTGGGGGCCGCTGTCGCGTGCGCTGGGCGAGTTCCGCGGTGCGCGTCGCCGGCTTGAGCAGCGCGGCGTGGTGCGCGGGGTGCGCGTCGTGGACGACTATGCCCACCATCCCAGTGAAATCCGCGCCACGCTGGCTGCGGCACGCGAAAGGTACACGCCGCAGCGCGTGTGGGCGGTGTTTGAGCCGCACCAGTATTCGCGCACGCGCCGACTGGCGGACGACTTCGCGACGGCCTTCGAAGCGGCCGATTGCGTCCTCCTGCCGGACATATACGCCGCGCGGGACACCGCCGAGGATCGTGCCGCGATCAACTCCGGACAGCTTGCCACCCGCATTCGAGCCGCCGGCACGCAGGCCGTCCATATTGCGGATCACGCCGGCATCATCGAGTATCTTGCGAAACATGCGCGAAGCGGAGACCTCGTGTTGACGATGGGCGCAGGCGGAATCGGGAAGGTGGCGGATGAGCTGGTGCAGCGGCTTGGAGGCGATCTGTCGGCCTGAAGTCCCGCTGCGCGACTTCACCTGGTACCGCCTCGGCGGCCCGGCCCGCTGGTTTGTCACGCCGCGCGATGAATCCGAATTGTCCGATGCGCTCGCACGCTGCAAGGCTGCCGGCGTCCCCTGGCGGGTGCTTGGCCGCGGCGCAAACGTCCTCGTCCGCGATTCCGGTTTCGACGGCGCCGTCATTTCGCTCCGCCCGCCCTGCTTCGACGAATTCGCGATCGACGGCGAACAGGCCACGATCGGCGCGGGTGCGGACTTCACCAAGGTCGTGACGCGAACCATTCGGGCCGGACTGGCCGGGCTGGAGGCGCTGGCCGGCATCCCGGGCACAATGGGCGGAATCATCCGCATGAATGCCGGCGGCCGACACGGCGAAATTGCCGCATTCGTGCGCGACGTGCGCGTTCTTGACGCGGATGGTGCGATTCGCACGCTTTCGCGCGAGCAGGTCGGGTTTACTTATCGTCACACGAATCTCGACGGGTGCGTCGTACTGGGAGCCACGCTGGCCCTTTCGCGCGGCGACTCGGAATCACTGACCGCGCGCTTCCGCGACATCTGGAACCAGAAGTATCAGACGCAACCCCCTGTTTCCGATCGATCCGCCGGCTGCGTGTTCAAAAATCCGCCCGGTCAGTCGGCGGGCGCACTGGTCGATCAGGCCGGACTCAAGGGGCGGCAAGTCGGCGGTGCAACGATCAGCCCAAAGCATGCGAATTTCATTGTTGTGGACGATTCCGCCACCGCTCAGCACGTCCTTGACCTGGCCGCGCTTGCACAGGAGGCGGTGTTCGAGCGGTTCGGCGTTCGGCTGGAGCGGGAGATAGAGGTTTGGTAGCCGCCCGGATTGCTGAAGGGCGCCACGTGTCGATTTGATCGTTCGCAAGACGGTCGCCCTCTGCCGACCCCCGCCGCACAGGCGATATCATCGTTCCATTCGCGGCCGTCGAGCCGCCCTGACAAGGACGCCCGAATGCCGGCCGCGCCGCTGCTTGATGTGAAGGGCCTCTCGATCGCCTTCGGCGGCCTGAAGGCCGTTCAGAATTTCGGCCTCTCGCTCTACCGCGGTGCATTGCACGGCTTGATCGGACCAAACGGCGCGGGCAAAACAACCGTCTTCAACCTGCTCACCGGCGTCTACGCGACGCAGGCCGGCAACATGGCATTGGGCGGCCGATCGCTGCTGGGGCTGCCGCCGCACCGCATCGCCGAGGCGGGGCTGTCCCGCACGTTTCAGAACATCCGTCTGTTTCGCGATCTGACCGTGCTGGACAACGTCCGGCTCGGCTGCCATGTCCGCGGTCGTCATTCGCTGCTTCCGACGCTGCTGCGCTCGGCCGGCTATCTGGCGCAGGAACGGGCGATCACGGAGCGCTGCGAGGAGCTGCTCCAGATTTTCGGGTTGCACGAACGCGCTCACGAGGCCGCGGGCTCACTGCCTTACGGCGATCAGCGCCGCCTCGAAATCGCACGGGCGCTGGCCACCGAGCCGAAAATCATTCTGCTCGATGAGCCGGCCGCGGGAATGAACCCGCAGGAGAAACTGTCGCTGGCCGATACGATCCGCGACATTCGCCGCCGCTTCAGCCTCACAATCCTGCTGATCGAGCACGACATGGGGCTGGTCATGAAAATCTGCGAGGCGATCACCGTGCTCGACTATGGGCAGATCATCGCCGAGGGTCCGCCGGACCACGTGCAGAGCCACCCGAAGGTGATCGAAGCCTATCTTGGCGCCCCGGCCGAATTGCCGGCCGGCGCGGTCGTATGATCGGGTCTGCACCCGACGACGACGCGGTAGGATGCCGCCGTGTCCGCTCGTCGCGACGACCCCCGGCAGCCTTCGCTCTTCCCCGGATGGGACCAGCCCAGCCCAGTTTCACCCACGCATCGAAATGCTCGCGGCGCGGGCCGCGCGCGCGGCACGGACGGCGAGGCGGCGATCATGCCGGCGGCAGTCGATGACGATGTACGCAGGTTGGCCGCGGGTCTCCCGTCGCTGATCCGACTGGGCACGTCGTCGTGGTCGTTCGCCGGGTGGCGCGGACTGGTCTACGAAGCGGAGCACAGCGAGTCCGCGCTGGCCCGCTCGGGACTGGCGGCGTACGCGCTCCACCCCCTGTTCCGCACCGTCGGCGTCGACCGCACCTACTACGCGCCAGTCGCGGCGCCGGTCTTCGCCGCGTACGCCGCCAGCGTGGCCAGTGACTTTCAATTTCTCGTCAAGGCCCACCAGGACGTCACCTCTCCGCGTGTTCGACGGAGCCGAACGCCACGCACAGCGCCGAGCGGCCAGGCCGAGCTGAACCCGCGCTTCCTCGATTCGGGCTACACGGCCGACGCCGTTGTTGCACCGTTCGTCGCAGGGCTGGGTGATCGCGCCGGGCCGCTCGTGTTCCAATTCAGCCTGCTCTCCGCGGGCGAGCGCGGCAGCGCACCGGCGTTCATTGACCGGCCGCACGAGTTCCTTCGCCGCTTGCCTCGCGGACCGCGCTACGCCGTTGAGGTGCGAAACCGGGAGTTGCTCACGCCGCAGTATCGCGACGCCCTGTTGGACGCCGGCGCGTGCCATTGCTGCTCGATTCACCCATCCATGCCCCCTGCCGCGGATCAGGCCGCGTTTCTCGCCGGGGCGGGATTCGCCGAGGTGATCGTGCGCTGGATGCTGCATCACCGTTGGGACTACGAGGCGGCGGCTGCGCACTACGCGCCGTTTGATCGTCGGATCGACCTCGACGAGCGAACTCACTCGGCGCTGACGCTGCTGGCGGTCGAAGCGGTTGCGGCGGGTACTCCGGTGATGGTGATCGTCAACAACAAGGCGGAAGGCTCGGCTCCGCTGACGGTGCGCGAACTGGCGCATCGGATTCATGAAAAACTCGTGAAGCCATGAGGACCACGCGCCCGGTCGCAGAACTTCGCCCGCGATCCGCGTATCATCCCGGCGTGATGACCCAATCCCCCACATCCTTCGTGTCGAATGCCTGTCAGTCCGGGGCCGGAGGAATCTCGCCCCGGCGCCGTCGAACGAACCGGCCGGCGGCGTGGCTTCGAGTCGTTCTATTGTTCGCCGCAGCGCTCGCCACGCCGACCGGAGCCGCACTGACTCACGCCGCGCCGCGCGTGATCGTGATCTCGATCGACGGGCTGCGGCCGGATGCAATCTCGCCGGAGACGACGCCAGCGCTGGCCATGCTCCGCGACGGCGGGCTGTGGGCGGCCGAGGCGATCAACGACCTGCCTTCTGTGACTTTGCCGAATCACACTTCGATGCTGACCGGACTGCCGACCAGCGTTCATGGCATGATCGCCAATACCACCGTGCCGGGGTTCGTCCGGTTTCCCACGATCCTGAGCACCGCCCGCGCCGCCGGACTCAGGGCGGGATTCTTCGCATCCAAGACGAAGATGCGCTATCTTGCCCCACCCTCGGAGATCGACGTCTCCAAAATCGAATCGAACCTGGACCTGCTGGTCGACGCGATGATCGAGGCGCTGCAGGGCAATTCGCCGGACGTGCTGTTCCTGCACCTGCGCGAGCCGGACTCCACCGGCCACGCCAAGGGCTGGCTCTCGCCGGAATACCTCGACGCGGTGGCGTGGTCGGACGGACAGGTGGCGCGGGTGGTGGAAACGCTCGGCGACTCGCTCACCCGCGCCGACGCAGCTCGGCCGACCTATGTGCTGATTACCGCGGATCATGGCGGCGTAAGTCTCAACCACTTCGAAAATGTCCCGGAGAATCGTCGCATCCCGTGGATCCTCGCCGGTCCGGGCGTGATCGGCGGCCGAATCGACCGGCCGGTGACGACCCTCGACACCGCTCCGACTGTGCTGGCCCTGCTCGGGCTGACGGCCGATCGGCCGCTCGAGGGATGCGCGCTCGGGCCGGGAAGCGGGGCGGCATTGACGGCGAGGCGGCCGGACCCGGGGGCTTCCAGGCGCAGTGCAACGACCGCGACGAACCTGCAATCAAGTGCGCGCGCCGATTCCGCGGCGGCGCCGTGTGAATCGACCGATTCGGTGCCCCTGGTCGGCGGCCCGTGCGCGCTGATCGGGCTGGCGGTCCCGGCGGGGCTGTTACTGGTGCGCAGCCGACTGGATCGAATCCGAGCGCGCTGAGGGGCCTTTTGCAGGGCTGTGCCCAGCGGCCGCAGCGGCGCGCCACTCAGTCACTTCAGGCAGTGGTTCCAGCAACGACGCGCTTCTCCGGGTGGTGTGAGCGTGCTGCAAGCGGTGCGGGCGTTCGGCCAGCGCCGCCACGGACACCGTGGAGACTCCCCTCGGCGACACCACAACCGCTCACGGTGGTGAGGTTCTGCCGCGCGCGCCATGCCCTTGGCGACGGAGAACGTCTTGGGCATGCCGGAACCCGCGTCGAGATTCGTGCCGGTATGCTATTCGGATCATCCGACCGTCGGCACATCCCACCCAAAGGAGCGCCCCGTGCTCAGATCGATCCTGGCCGTCGTCCTCTCGTACATCGTCATGGCTGCAATCGTCATCAGTGCCTTCATGGGCCTGTGGTACGGGCTGGGGCCTGACGGCCTGCTCCAGCCGGGAAGTTACAAGGGCAACATGGTCATCACGCTGGCCGCCCCGTCAATCACAGTCGTCGCGGCGCTGCTTGGCGGATGGATGTGCGCGCGGATCGGGCGCGGCGGCCGGCCGGTGATGGCGCTGGCAGGCGTGATGCTGGGGCTGGGGTTGACGATGGCGTACTTCACGCTTCAGAAGCCGTACCCGGCTGACCCGCGCCCGCCGGGCATGACGGTCGAGGACATCATGAAGGTGGGCCGCGAGCCGGCCTGGGTGGCGATCTTCAACCCGGTCGGCGGGGCGACCGCGGTGCTGATCGGCGGGCTGCTGCTGGCCAGGCCGAAAAAGGCCGCGTGAGCGGCGGTCGGCGGCGCGCGGACGGCGTGGCGCACGGCCGGCAGCGTGGCGGGGACTGTCGGGCATGCGTATGATCGGTCCGCCGGGTTACGGGGTGTAGCTCAGCCTGGTTAGAGCGCCTGGTTTGGGTCCAGGAGGTCGCTGGTTCGAATCCAGTCACCCCGACTTTTCGAGAGATCAAGCCCTTCGACGAGCACGTCGAAGGGCTTTCTCGTTGTGGGAACGAGACTTACGCCATCGAGGCGGCAGTTCAAACAGACGATTTCGAGGATTCGCCGCTTGGTGGCGTAATCAGCAGAAACCCACTGATTTTGCAGCGTTTGCGAGAGTTCAAACACCTTCGCGGCCAGTTCCGCCGTTTCGTCGTGCGAGCGGTCCAGAACGTCCAGTTGCAGCTTGATGGACGCGAGGCGGTCGCGTAGCTCGGTGTGCTTGCGGGCGAAGGTGTCCTGGTCCACGTCGTCAGCGATCCGCAGGTTGAGCAGCCGGTCCTGCTGGGCGACCAGCAGCGACGCCTGCCGGGTCAGTTCCTCCCGCTGGGCGCGGGAGTCCTTCTGAGCGTCCCGCGTCTGCGATGCCAGGACCATGCGGAACCAGTCGCGTACCTCCGGGTCCTCCACCTTCATCCGGCCGAAGAGTTCGAGCACCTGCCGGTCCAGTTCGGCTTCCGGTATCCGCACGCGGGGATGGCCCGGCGCGGTGTACCCGCTGCACCGGTAGTAGACGTACCGGCGGTCGCCGGTCGTCTTGAATCGCTTCACCACCTGTTCGCCGGTGATAGCACGGCCGCAGTGCCCGCAGGTCATGAACTCGCCGGCGAAGGTCATCTGGCGGGCGTGGTAGACGTGCCCGCCGAGGAGCGCCTGCACGCGGTCCCAGGTGGAGCGTTCGATGAGCGGCTGCTGTTTGCCCGGATACCACTGCCCCTTGAAAGGAATCTCTCCGATGTACGCCCGGTCGGTGAGCATCGCGTGCAGCTTGCTCCGCGTGAAGCGCGGAGCATCCGCCCTGTACGTCATGCCGTCGGCGTGCAGCCGATCCCGAAGCCCATCGAGCGTCAGCGGCTCATAGGCGTAGAGGTGGAAGATGCGCTTGACGTTCTCCGCCGCGGTCGGCTCGACTTCGGTGACGCAGCGGCCGTCACGCCGGACGTTCTTGTAGCCGTAGGGCGCCTTGCCGACGAACCAGCCTTCCTGGACACGACGGGCGAGGCCCTCTTTCACATCGAGCGCCTGTTGCTCCGTGTAGAACGCGGACATGTTCGCCAGCGTCCGCCGCATCATGCGGCCGGCAGGCGTGTTCTCGGTCGGCTGAGAGACGGAAATGAACGCGAGTCCGTACTCGCTTTCGAGCCGTTCGAGTTCAACGTAGTCGAAGAGATTGCGGGCGGCGCGATCGACCTTGTAGAAGAGCAGGCCGTCGAGTTCCTCCGCGTGCTTCTTGCCGTAGGCGATCAGTTCGCGGAACGTCTTCCGTTCGTCGCTCTTGCTCGCCGTCTCCGCCACCTTGAACAGCCGGACAATCTCGCCGCCGGCGGCTAGGGCGTACCGCTTGAGAGCCTCTTCCTGGACCGCGAGCGAGAAGCCCTCGCGTTCCTGTTCCCGACTGCTGACCCGTGCCAGGGCGACGAAGCGTTTCATGGTGCTTACTCCCGCGACAGAAGCTCGAACAACCGTCCGGCGTTCTGGACAATTGTAATCGCCTCGTCGGGAGAAAGCGGCCTTCCGTAGCGGGGTTCCCAGACTATCTGCGTCGCCTGAATCAGTTCGGGCGTGATCCACGCCGGCGTTCCGGGAGGAAGGGCGCACGGCGCGCCCTCGCGCCGCTCCGCCGCTTCGACCTGGACACGCTCCTGCCGCATCGCTCGTGGTTCTCCGTTTTGCGCGGCCGTCTCAGGCGTGCTGCGGCTGCGCGAGGTGATCTTTCAGCCGCCGGTAGGCCGCCGAGACTTCCTTGAAGCGCTGCACGGCCAGTTCGACCAGGTGCGGCTCGACCTGCTGGCCCGTGAGACGGTCGGGGTGGTACTTGAGGCAAGCATCGCGATAGGCCGTCTGCACCTGCTCCCAGCTTGCGCCCGGCTTGAGGCCAAGCGCCGCGTAGTCGGACTGGTCCGCCGAGGGCGCGGACGCTTCGCGCTGCCGTTCGACCGCCTGCGTCACTTCATCGACGACCACCCTGCACTCGACTCCGGCGAGTTCCTGGTAGTGCTGCTGAGCCGCTCGGAAGACCCGCACTTCCGGCAGGATGTCGATGCGCAACGACATCAGGGTTCTGCCGTTCACCACGGCCACGCAGATGCTCAGCATCGTGGGAATGTCGCCGAACTCCACCGGGCCGGGATGCCGCACCCGCGTCACGCGGGCATCGCCGCGCCGGTAGAAGTCGATCGTGTGGCCTCCCTCCAGGAACGTCCGTTCTCCGTTGCCGAAACGCCGCACAATTGCCGCACGGACGGTGGTGGCAGGATGATCGAGCCAGACCTCGTGCATCCAACCCACTTTGTGCGGCGCGTACCATCCGGCGATGCGAAACCAGATGTACCAGCCGATGATGACGAGACAAATCGGAATGCCACATGGCATGACGTTGCTCTCCTTGCCGCGAACGAATCGCGTTCGCGTGTGAATCAGTCGCGCTCCTGTTGCGGCGGCTCCGGCTCGCGCGGATCGCGCTCCTTCTCCGCCTGTTTCAGCCGCTCATTCAGGATCGACGGCTGCTCGTCGGGGTCGCGCACGTCCGACTGCTTTTCCTGCATCACTTCGCCGGGCGTTTTCGTGCCGTAGATGCCGTACTGCGGCGGCTGCGCCACGTTCGATTCCGGGTAGAGCGCGGCGCGCAGTTCCGCGAGGCCCTGCCGGAACATCGCCGAAGCGTGCCCGGCGCCGATCTTGGGGACGTTGTCCTTGTCTGCCATGATTCACTCCTGTTGGTTGATGACTGTCATTCACCGCGCATCCGGCGGAACCGATCCACCGCGTTCTGCTGGTCGATGTAGGCGTCGTTCATATCCATCGCGCGCCGGCGTTCGTAGCCGATGGTCAGATGCGTGGACGCCAGCAGTCCGACGCTCGCCACCATCAGGTATCCGCCGAGCGGCTCGCTGAGCGACATCGTGAAGACGCCGGTGATGAACACGAACATGGGTTCGACGATGCTCTTGACCTTCGCTTCTCCCATGCGGCCAAAGCGTCGCATGAGAGTTGGCGTGCCTGTATACATCGTGTGTTCCTGCGGCCCGCCTCGGCGCACGCGCTGCGCGGTTCGCACGCGGATGCACAGGCACGCGAAGAGGAAAAAGCCCATGAAGATGAAGAGCGGCGTCGGGTCGTGCCCTTCCCAGAACAGCGGGTACACGAACATGATGAGCAGGGCTGCGCCGACCTGGAGGCCGAGGTAGCGCTCGCCGAAGCTGCCGGCGTTGTGCAGGAACACTTCGACTGACACCGCCAGCGCGCGGCAGATGAAGACCACCATGCCGACAAACGACCGGAACTGGTCGGGATGAAACGCCGATTGCTGTTCTTTCTGATTCATGGAATCACTCCTGTCACTCTGTCTGCGCGCACTGGCCGCGCCGGCGGCGGTTGCCGCCTTCTCTGCGTCCGCTCACGCGGGCGTCATCGCTTCTGCCAGAATGTCACGGGCAGCCACGAGCGGCCCGACTGCTTGAACACCCTTCCGTTCTGAAACACGATCGCATCGACGCACCAGCCGTTTGCAGGACCGCCTGTCCGAAGTCGCGTGAACTCGCGCGGCTGGACCTCGAACTCGAACGACTCCGAAAAGCCCGCACTGGTCGAGCCGTTGTGGCCGAGCCAGTCGAGACCGAGCACCGCCGACCAGCGGTCATCGCCGGAGTGCGTCGTGTTGCCGTTGGCGAAGAACTGGCGAGTGCGGCCGATGAGGCCGGCCGCCCATTCGTTCGTCACCGGATCGCCGTTGGCGTGCAGAATCTTCGTGTTGAGATTGGCGAGCAGCGAGTCCGTCTCCGCGCGTCCCTTCTCGCCCCCGCCCAGTGCCGCCACGAAGTTGCTGTAGTTCTGCGAGAGCAGCACCGTCGCCACCCAGGCGGCGCGGCACGTCGTCTGGAACTGCATGTCGTAGGACGTGACGAAATGCTGCGCTTCGTCGGCCCACATGAAAACCGGCCGTGGCTTGTCGGCGACGTTGCGCCGCTCAATCGACCGCTGAAACGAGTATTTCCACAGCACCTGCGCGAACTGGCCGACCTCCGCGTATTCCTTCACCGGCAGGTCGATCAGGATGATCCTGCCGTCCGTCACCGCCTCCGGCGTGAGGTTCGTCTCCGTGCAGAACAGTTCGCGGAGCAGGCCGCGGTTGAGCACGTCCACCATCGACGTGAACGTGGAGACGATGACGCTGCGCGTCTTGTCGCTGAGCGCGGGGTACTCCAGCATGAAGTAGTCGGCGACAATCTCGAAGTCCGATTGCTGCCGCGGGGTCTTCGTGCGCTTGTCCGCCTCGCCGAGGCAGTGGAAGCAGAACGAGCCGGCTTTCCACTCCTCCGAGCGAATCTGCTCGCGTGAACTCGGCGCGGACACGACGAGCCGGTACAGGTCGGGGATCGTGATGCGGCCAGTGGCCAGGGCCAACAGGTCAACGACGTTGCGGCAGAGCTGGCGGTTGGCGCGCTTCCAGTAGCCTTCATCCTCGCGGCCGCCACCGGACGTGGAGTTGCGTTCCGCGACTTCAAGCACGGTCGAGAACAGGTTGACGATGTTCTCCGTCAGGCCGGCCCCGGTCCCGGTGCGATTGAGTTCGTGATCGAGGAAGTTGAAGCGATGCACATCGGCCGGGCCGAACACGACGAGATCGTCGTGTCTGTTTGCTTCGCGACAATATTCAGTCCACACCGCCCGCTCGTCCGCTTTCGCTGTCAGCACGAGGCCGCCGAATCCTGCTTTGAGCATCGTCAGGGCCAGGGCGCGGCCACTGCCGCTCGACTTGCCTGATCCGGTCGCGCCGAGAATGAGCGTGCCCTCCACGGCGTCACGCAGCGTCCAAGCGTCGATCTTTGACAAGTAGAACAACAGCATCGAGAGCAGATTCGCCACGGCTTCCGCTCGTGTCGGAGCAGGCTTGCGTTTGAAGAGTCCGGACATGGCGCGTCTCCTGACAGATGACCTCTACTTGCCGTCGCGCCGTTGCATCGCGTGTTCGGCGTCCGCTTTCCAGAAGCACGCAATGATGAACAGCACGAACACTGGAATGAGTCCCATGATCAGTCTCCTATCTGCACTTCACCGACAACGACTGGATGACATCGCCCGTCGCGCGACCCTCCGCGCGCGCCGCGCTGATGCGGGCGACCAGGTCGTCCAGCCAGGCGGCGAGACCTTCGAGCGTGAGGCCGGCGCCGGACACCGCAACGGGCTTGCCGCCTTCGACGCCAATGATGAACCGGCCGCGAGGAACGGTCGTGCGCGGCCGCGCCCGGACGACGTTGCGTCCCGATTGGCTCGCCTTGGTTTGCGCCACGAGCCTGTCGCGCGTCAGCCGACCGCTCAGCACTTCCCCGATGAGGCGCTCGCGTTCCGCGGCATCCGACACAATGGCGATGGCATAGGCGCTGGACATCGGAATGCGCCCGGCATCGATCTGGTCCTGCACTTCACGCGGATGAACGAGCAGCGTGAGCAGCTTTGAGATGGTGCTCGGCGAGGGACCACCGAGCCTGACCGACGCTTCCGCCGCAGACCAGCGTGTCGCCTGCATGAGATCGGACAGGGCACGGGCGTGTTCCGTGACTTTCAAGCCGCTGCGCTGCGTGTTGGCGACAAGCTGGAGTGTGGATCGCTCCGCCGGAGTGGGAGCATGGTCCGCAATCAGCATCGGCACGACCGGCAGCCCAACCCGCTTTGCAGCATCGAGCCGGCGATGCCCGTCATCGACGATGAGCGGCTCGCCTTCGTAGTGTCCGAGCAGCGGCACAAGAATGCCGTTCTGTGCGATGCTCTGGGCGAGCGACACCTGCTCTTCTTCGTCGAGCCAAGCCCGCACATTGCCAGGCGACACCGGCTTGTTCGTCGGGACGTATTGAACGATGCGCTCCGGCACGGCTACTCCTTTCCCGCTTTCGCCTGGAGTTCCTTGAGTTCGATTTCATCGAAAAGGAGCCGAGTCTCGCGGTCCTTGAGGGCCGAACGGCCAGTGAGGATTGCACCGACGATGTAGAAGAGGTCATCGACCGGCAGACCCGGCAGGATGTCCAGGGGCGAGAAAACCAGCACGACGAGTCCCAGCACCATCGCGTACTTGGTCAGCTCCAAGCCAACAGCGCGCAGTTTGCTCGCGGGAAGCGATAGCAGTACGAGCATCACGATGAAGATCAGCGAGCTGCATCCCACGAGCATTCGCATGAAACTGAAGAACTCTGCCACGACTGCCTGCCTTTCTTGCACCGTTTTGGCGCGACAACGCCGTGCCCGTGTCCCAGGGCCAGGTGCATTAGTTGTGTTTGAGGGGGACTCCGGCGCGAAATGGAGCGGTGTCCATTCGCAATGGTGACACTCCATTCTGTCACTCCTACGACAATCGTCAAGACCCGGATGCGTGCTCTTTCACGGCGCGTACTTTCACGGGTGCTCCAATTCCGATTCGGACATAGCGGAGACACGCTGCAATTACCGATGAAAACAGGCATTCGCGACGCTCAAGCGACTCCAGTCACGCACGCGGCGGCGGTGTCAGGCCGGGAAGCAACAGGGAGACCGACAGTGCGATGATCGCGATGACCACGCACAGATGGAGGGGCCGCGGCGTGCGGTTGATCACTGGCAGGAAGAGCCCCACCGGCAGCGCAATATTGTCGATCACGACGTGCTGGCCGGGCAGCAACATGGCAACGGGCAACCCGATGATCGCGACAACGACCTGTCCCGGTACCCCGGACCCGGACGGGTGCCTTCCCGAACAGTGCCTGTTGGACCGAGGCCAGAAACACGTTGCGGAACTACGCCGCGGGTGCTATGGATCGAGAGTGCAGTCAGCGGGGGCCGGGAGGTGCGTCGGATCAATGCGAGGGACGGGCAGTCGGGGAGATGGTGACGACGTTCAGCTTCGTCGTTCGATAAGCGCCTTTGCCGAGAGACCGGGCAACACCTATGACGAGCAGCATCGACGGCTGGCGGCCGCCACCACAATCCTCCGGGAAGAGGCCGCCCGGATCATGCAGCCAGCGCTCATTGCCAGGATTGCCGACATGCCGCAGGCCAACTACGAGGAAAAAAAGACGCTGGCGAACTGGATCAACGACCAGCTTCGCACCATCGGACTGGCCATCCGCTGTCCCAGGAGCGGCCAGCCGAGCCTGCTGCAACCTGCGACTACGCGCGATCACGAGACTGGCAGGTTCCGGCTCGACTACGTCGATGAACACGGGCATCACCGGAACCCGTCCAGCTTCGCCGACTTATCCGGCCTGACGTTGATGCCGGAGAGCCTCTCGGTTACGCCCTTTCGCTCAAGGGGTGGACGAAACCGCTAGACCGAAGGCGGATCATTCAGCAGCCGAATCGCCTCAGCGCGTCAAGAGTTGATGGTTAGGCGGTCGGGCACGCTCTCTCCGCTGGCTCTGTCTCCCGGAGATACTGATAGAGCGTTTCGCGGCTGATTCCGAACTCGCGGGCGAGCCGGGCCTTCTTCTCGCCGCCGGCGGCGCGGGCGCGAAGTTCCTGCACCCGATCCGGCGAGAGTGCCCGCTTTCGTCCTCTGTATACGCCGCGCTGCTTGGCCAGAGCGATGCCCTCGCGCTGGCGTTCCTTGATGAGGTCGCGCTCGAACTGCGCCACCGCGCCGAGCACGGTCAGCATCAGATTCGCCATCGGCGCATCGTCGCCGGTGAAGAGCAGGTTCTCCTTGATGAACTGCACGTGGACGCCGCGCTTCGTCTGTTCCTGCACGATGCGCCGCAGGTCGTCCACGTTGCGGGCCAGTCGGTCCATGCTGTGGACGATGATCGTGTCCCCCTCGCGCGCGTACAACACGAGCGCCATGAACTCCGGCCGCTCCGTGTCCTTACCTGAGGCCCGGTCGGTGAAGACGCGGTCCAGGTCCACGCCTTCGAGTTGACGCTCCACGTTCTGGTCGTACGAACTGACCCTGACGTACCCGATCCGCTGCCCCTTCCCCGACACATACCCTCCATGACTGTCAGGTCAGGTCTATGACGTTGCCGCGCAACTGTCAATGAATAAATGAAGCGACTCCATCCTGACAGGATTGGGCGGAACTGTCTGACATCAGTCTGAGGTAGACCCTATGCTGACGGAACACGCCGCATCAATGGCATTCGCGGTCCGGAGGCGGATTGCCCTACCACGCTCCGCTGGACCTGTCATCAAACGGTAACACTACTGTGATACGCTTCACTTGTAAGGCACTCCATATTGCGAGTGTCGACGCATACAAACGAAAGGACTACAAGTATGTTGACGATTCCATGCCTACGCGGCGCGCTTCTGGGTGCAGGCTGCGCGCTCGCTGCCGTGGGAGCCATCGCGGCCAGCGAGGCCGCGACCACCACGGCGCCACGGCCGCACCTCAGTCAGATCGCGTTCATGTGCACTTCGGAAGAGGCGCTATTGAATTGTGGTTATCACAACACCTACTTCAACGGCGGCGCCATCGTGCCGTGTCCATTGCCGCTTCCGCACGGAGCCAAGGTAATCGAGGGCATCTGCACGAAGTCCGGGATTGCAGTTGGGGACGGCTGGCCCGGCAATTGGACCTACGAGTGCAAACAGGCACAAGGGGGGCCGTGGTGCATTGCCAAACCCAAGATCAGTAAGAGAATCAACCAGTGGTGATGTGACTCTACGGACAGCGCCACGACCACTTGAACCAGAGGGATAACACATGAACGCGCCCAACCCGCTTCATCTTGCCAACACCGCGCAGCAGATGGCCCGCAACGCGCCAGCGGCGGACGCCGTCGTCTTCAACAAGGTCGCAATGGTCTGCATGGGAGTGATGGCCGCGGCGTCGGTGCTGCAAGTGCTCCAGCCGTTGCTGCGCGATCTCAGCGGCAAACGCACGAAACAGATGTACCGCGACGACCACGGCCGAGGCCGTTGACCATCATCCACCCGCCACGTCCGAATCAACACTGAAGCAGTCGCGCGCGCCGAGGAGTCACGCAGGGTGAGGCGGCTAGACCCGGATGCGGAGGCCGAAGAAGCCGGTGAGAATCTTCGCGTCCGAGTCATCGACGATCCCGTCGCGATTTACATCCGCCATGGCAATCGCCCGCCGATCGAGGCTTCCGACGTTTGCGGTCAGCAGCCCCAGGTCGGTTTGATTCACGATCCCGTCACCGTTCAGATCGCCGTAGTCCCGGCTGTTCAGCGGCACTCCCTTCAAGCCCGACACGTCCTGTCCCCAGTAACCGAGGACCACATTCACATCGGTGTCACTCGCAGCGCCGCTGTTGCGGCTGGCCAGAACCAGCCCCAGGTCCACCTGATCGACCCGGCCGTCGCCGTTCAGGTCGCCGCGGCGCTCCAGCACGCTCTGATGCCCGGCGCCGTCAACCGGCTGCGGGTTTCGCACGGCCCGGAACTGCCCGGCGGCGGTATTCGTCGTTGCATTGGTCTGCGGGGTGATCCTCACCATCGCGGTGAGTGATGGCATTGATGAGACGGAATGAATCATGAGTCCCTCCTGGACAGTTAGAGTACAATGCCGCGTGCGGCCGAATGCCCGCGAACGCGGCGATTCTGCCCATGCAAGCATCGTGCCATGCCGGCGCCGCCCCGGAGTGCTATCGGCGTCCGGGGCGCGCGACACTTGCTTACTTCGACATTCCCAGGTGAATCCACACTCCGCAGACGAAGTAACTGGACGAGGCCAAGTATGCGTTTGCGCCCGTCGTGTCTACGCAACTCTTGGTCGCGTCCCTGTCCTTCGGCAGCGCCGATATCACGGCGCCGGTCAGCGGCAGCGCGTCGTCCATCTTGGTGTCGAGCTTCTGCGCATCGGCGGGAAGCAGCCCGTCGCGAGCGCCGGCCGAGCTCTGCTCCTTTCCCTTGGGAGGCGGCGTGAAGGCGCCGGCGTCCGCGATGATGAGGGAGCGCAGCATGCGCATCGGCGACCGGTTGCTGGACACCAGCAACCCCGAAAGGAGTCCCTTGTATCCATCGCGCGTCATCGGGCGCGGGGTTCCCAGGATCGTGATGTAGTTGCCCCCAGCCCCGTATCCCTGCGCGCCGCTCTCCTCGAAATGCAGGTTCAGATAGCTGCGAGCGATCACGCCCGGCAGGGCGACCTGCTGACTGCTCGATGTGACGGGCGCCGGGTTCGATGCGAACTGGCCGGACAGCGCAAGGTGACTCCACGTGTTGTAGCTCTCAAGCGACTCCGTATTGGCCGGCTGTCCGGCGACTTCATACCCGCCGCTGATTCGCCCGTCGCCGTCGCCGTCCACCGCTCCCTGCTCAGCCCAGTACTTGCTGGCGCGCTGGAAGTCGCCCGGCAGTGCGTTGTACCGGCTGTTGAACATGGCGACTGCGGCCTGCACGTTCTGCACCTGCGAAACCGCCTTGCGGATCGTGGCATCACGAACCAGTTCGCGCCCGACCGCAATCGCCCCGGCCAGCAGCGCCACCACGATCAGGACCGCGGTGGCCTCGATGAGCGTGAAGCCGCCGTCGGGATGGCGACCGTGCAGCGCTTCGCGCCCCTGTATTGCGTGTTTCATATCGGTGTCCTCCGTTGGTGTGGCTGTTCCACCCGACTGGTTCACTCACGTCGAAGCGTGACCGCCGGGGCCGCTCCCATCGATAACACGACTCCCGCGAACAGTCCACGCTGAAGATGCCTTCGCTTCATGATGCCGCGTTCGCGTCAGAATCCCGCGCGGATCGCCAGCACGCACAGCGTCGGCGCGGCGTGTGATGCGTTGAGAACGTTGTATACCGGTGGACTGGCGCTCGTATCCCCGCAGACATCGGAGTCGGCGCCGCCCGCTCCGAAGGGCGCGGGCGACGCTCCGAACGGGTCGATTGCGGCTTCGGTCAGGAGCGTGAAGAACCAGAAGCTTGCGGCAGACAGCGTGACGCCGCCCGACAGCGGTAGGCCGTCGTCAATCTTGGCGTCGATCATCCAGTTCTCGAACGGGGTGAGCGCGCCCTGATTGTTGCTGCCCGTGTAGAATACGCCTTCCGCGCTGATGATCCACAGGAAGTTGCTGCGGTTCTGAGCTTCGTAGACCCCGTCATGGAACGTCAGGTCCGGGATGCTCGCCCAGAGGCCGGCGCCGCTGCGCCGCAGCGCGGGATACTCAGTCCCGGCACGAATAGCCGCCTGCCCGGTCGAACCGACATAGTGGCCGTCGCTCATGCCGGCTCGCGCCAGGTGATGCCAGAAGTTCAGCGTTTCAGCCAGGTTCCCGTCCCACGTCGAACCCACTTCGGAATTCCCGTCGCCGTCATCGCCGGGACCCGGCGAGATACCCAGGCCGAGGGCGGCCGCCTCCTTGCAATCCCCCGGCAGGCAGTTGTACTTGGACCGGAACGCATGCACGGCAGACTGGTAGCCTTCCACCTGCCTGATTGACGCGCGGATTTCGGCCGTCTTGATGAGTTCAGTCCCGACGAGAATCCCGGCGACAATCAGCGCGATGACCACGAGCACGACCGAAAGCTCGATCAGTGTAAAGGCGCTCAGTCCCGATGAGCCGGTCGATGCTGAGGGCGGTGCCATGCGGAATGTCCTGCTTCTGGATTCAGTGTACAGCAACGGGTCTTAACAAGTAGTTAATGCCGGCGGTGCGATGGGCCATACCGGAGGACATTCCAGTGACCAGTGGGTCCCTCCGTCTACCAGCTCAAGCTGTCGATGACCGTCATGCGTTCCTCGTCCGCCAGGCTGTCCGCATGTGACGCTTCGCACACCCACGGCACGCGCTGACGGGCGATGCCCTCGAACAGCCTGACGGTCGGACGCACTTCGGCGTTCAGGTTCCGGCCCTTGATCCGCAGCTTCTGGCCTGAGACGGAGAGCGTGATGCCCTCCGACGGATCGAACTCCGCTTTCTCAATGTAGCCGTAGCTCACGGCCAGGATGTTGCCGTCGCACCTCCGAAGCTCCAGGCTCACGGCGCGATCGCGGATGCCGCGAAGCCAGCCGAAGGCGCCGAGATCATCCGCCGTTTCTGCGTCGGTTGGCGGGGCGTTGCCCGCCGTGGCATCACCGTTGCGCGCAACGTACTTCTGGAGAATCGTTCTATCGGTCATGGTTCAGTCCTCTATCTTCCCGCTGCATGGTCGGCTCAGTCATCGCCGCCAATCGCTCCTGTCTCTGCAAAGCGACCCCGCGCTCACGCAGTTCGCGCTCGGCGAGGAACTCCGTCGCCGTGAGCCGTTCGTCCGATCGGCTCACCGCCTCCAGCAGTGATTCCTTGTCATCGGTGTACACGGTCGCCCGTTCGCGCCCGCGCGACACCGAGACGTAAAACTGTTCGCGCGAGGATGCCGGGAACGAGTCGGACGACTGGCCGATGAAGACGCGGTCCACCGTCTTGCCCTGGCTCGCATGGCTCGTCACGACGTAGCCGTGCGCCAGGTGGCCGTAGTCGGCCGCGACCGTCCAGCCGTTCGTGAGCCGGATATCCCCGTCCTTTGTGAATCCCTTGACGGTGTAGAGCGCGCCGTTGTTGAGCCGGTGCTCGCCGTCGGCCGTCGTGCCGTTGCGGGTGATCCGCAGCAGATCGCCGGGCGCGACCGGGAGCACACTCGGCCGGAACACCTGGAACCTGTCCGCCTGGTCGAGCGGCAGCGGCCCCTCGCCCACCGTGACGCGCTCACCCTTCCTGTATCCCCTTGCGTTCTGGTGGAACACCAGCACGTCGCCCACGGCATAGTTCACCGCGTCCGCCCGCTCTGCTTCCGTGAAGTGGGCATCCTCCAGCGTGAACGGCGTGCGCTCGCCGGCGCCGAGCCGACCGGCCTGCTTGAGTCGGGCGCGGATTTCATCGGTGATCCACTCGCCTTCCAGGTGGGTTGGCGAAACAACCAGCGCCGTCTTGCCCTCCGCCAGCGTCGTTACATAGTCCGCAGCCAGCGCCTTGTACCGATCTGTCTCCGCGACCTCCCTCACCCAGCCCAGCCTGTCGAGCTGGCGGAAGCCGGCGTCGGTGTTCCCTTCGCTGAGCGCCCGCACGGCTTCCCTGTAGTCGCCGCGCTGCCGCTGAATCTCCCGAATCTCCGCCGACTTGAGACCCGCCCGCTCTTCGAGCAGCCGCAGCGCCGCACCGCGTTCCACCGAACCGTGCTGCCGCCGGTCGCCGGACAGAACGACGCGGGCATCGAGTCTCTGGGCCAGGTCGAAGACCTGCGCCATCGTCCGCGTGCCGAGCAGGCCCGCTTCGTCGATCCAGATGACCTGCCCGTGGAGTTCGGCCTGCATCCTTTCATCCTTGAGCAGACGCGCCACGGTGTCGGCATCGGCGAAACCCTCAGCGCGAAGCACGCCGCGGCTCGCGTCGGCCGAAGGCGCGAACGTGAAGACACGCCGGCCGTTTACTTCGAGCGCGGCGACGGCTTCCCGCATCATCGTGGTCTTGCCGGTGCCCGCACCGCCGCGGATGACCATGACGCGATCCCCTGAGTTCAGTACATGCAGAACTGCGGCCACCTGTCCGCGAGAGAGATTCTTGTTCTGGAACTCATGTTCGCCATCCCGGCCGAGCTTGCGGCAGGAGCCGCGCCCGCTGCGCGCAAAGTCGATCATGCGTCGCTCTTCGCCGAGCACCGCGTCCGTCGTGACGAGCCTGCGGCCGTCCCGCTCCGCGGTGACAAGGCCCTGCCCGCCGAGCGTACGACTCACCGTTTCGGGTGACGCCGCGCCGACCGAGCGCTTGAGGGCCTCCGCCAGCACCCTCCGTTCCGGCACGACCGAGCTGCGCTCGAAGCAGTGCCCTACTGCACGCGCCATCGCATCGCCGGCGATGCGGTCATCCTCCGCGATGCTCTCTTCACCGAGCCGCGACTTCACGCCGTTCATCGCGGCAAGCTCGTCCGGAGTAAGCCGCGAAGTCCACTGCTCACGCAGTTCATCGAGCGACAGGTCCTTCTGCTTCCGTTCGCGCGTCCTGGCGCCGAGTTCGCTCTTCGCGTCCGGGTTCGTGATGCCATTCTCCCGCGCTGTAACTTCGATGAGTGTCGTGCGGCGCGAGAACTTCTGAATCGCCGAAGTCGGCACGCCCTGGAGTTCCCAGCCGCGCTTCGTGCATTCGACCGGAAGCCCAAGTTCCTCCAGCCGCCGAGCCAGGCGCGAGTGGAACACCGCCTCGAAGAACGGGGCGTCACGCTTGATGCCGGCGAACTGGCCGGCCTTCCAGCGCGATTCGTCCGCGTCCCAGGTCGTGTTGAACACGAAGCAGTGCGCGTGCAGGTGCGGGTCGGGCACGCCGTCCACGGGCCGGGCCGTGAAGTGGACAAACTCGCCCCACGCCATGTTGCCGGTCGTGCGGTCCTCATTGCGGCCGGAGGCGCGGACGCGGGTCTGCATTTCCGCTTCCATGTCCTGCATGGTCGCGTTCACCGATTCGCGGAAGGCATCGAGAATGCGCTCGTCGCGCGTGAGTCCGTAGAGAATCGAGACGCTCTTCGGGACATGGAAGTTGAAGTCATAGCCCACGCGGCGTTCCGCCTTGCGCCGTGGCGTCAGCACGTCGCCTGTAGCCGGATTGCGGTTGTCGCAGAGCGCGTCCCAGTCCTCCTTGCGGACATCGCCGCTCAGGCCGAGGCGTGCAGCCCCTACCCCACGCCACAGACCGACGAGTTCCTGCCCCTCCGAGTAGTAGTCGGAGGTCGTGTAGTAGCTCTTCGCCCCTTCGGGCGCGCTGTTCTGCGTAATGCGGAGCATCATTCGACTCTACACCCTAATGGTTGAAGAATCGTTACCACATGCACGTACGGCGCGTTTCTTTCACGGTGTGTCACGGCCTCCGCGCCAGCGTACGCGCTTCGCGGCCGTTGCCAGGGCGTCGCTGACGTGATAGTCACGAGGGCAGCTCAGGGGAGACACCGCCTATGACGATGCTGGGGACTCTTCGACGCCGCTCGCTCAAGTATCTTGTGATGGTTGCCTGCGCCACTGCGGCAGCGCTGCTGGTCGCCGGCGTCCCGCTTGCATTCCGCTCCGAGGCTCCGCGCATGGCAGCCGTTCGCGACGGCCAGGCAACATGCCAGGACTATGCGTCGTTCGACCGGACCACCGGTGCGTGTTCGCTCGCGGCGTGCCGTGAAGGGCGCCATGTCATCACCGAGAAGCTCGCCTCCAGCCAGCAGGAATGCTGGCAGGCTGCCCGCGCGACGATCCACCAACTGCGCCGGCTGCACGGGGAACCGCACGGGCTCCCGATCCGCGGCCGCTAGCCCGGACCGCGCCCATGGTTCCGAAGGCGCAACGCATTAATCCTTTCTTAGGCATTCCCTGCTACACGGGTCAGGCACAACGCGGTGAGAGGCCATCATGCGAATACTACAACCCGATCCATTCGCTGCGCTTGCAGCCGACGAATCGAGGGAACCACGCATCGCCTCGCGACTTGCAGGGGCCGGATTCATCCTGACGACGGCGGTGTATGCGGCGAGCCATGCGTTCGATATCGCCCCCGCGTCGGTCTTCGTCGCCGGCTTCGTCGGGGTTATCCTCGCGTCAATTGCCGTCGCCAAGAAGCGCCTCGTCGGCGGAGCGATCGCACTCGCGCCGAGCGCTGTCTGTATTTTCCATGGGTACGCAACGTTATCCTCCGTGATTCACACGCCCCTGTACCTCATCCTGCTGCCGCTCGTCTCGGTCGCGGTGGCGTTTCACGCTCTCGGTCTCGCCATGAGGCGGCGCACGCGTGCCGCGAGAATCGCGGTCGTTTCGGCGCTGCTCCTGTTTGCGTGCGGCATCCTGATGCGCCTTTGAATCGCGCCTACGAGCAGAGCGACTGCGGCCGTGAGTGCGTTAGGTTCTGAGCCTGCCGGGAACGACCTGTCCAGCCGATGCCTTCGGGCGCCGCGCACGACCCGCAAGTCCTACAAACGTATCCTGCTGTCCTGCGCGGCTGCGATGGGTCCGACGAATGCCGACAGTGTGTCCGCCAGGTGGGGGGCGTCCAGGCCGCCGGACAGGAGGGGCGGACTGACACCCAGCGCGTCGGCGAGCTGGAGAAGGAGGTCGCGAAGCAAGCGGCCTTCGTCGTCGGCCCGTCGAGCAAGTCGCGCACATTGACAATGTGGCCCCGCGCCTCCGCCCAGTGCAGGCTACCTGCGTCTGGTTTGCTTTCCGTGAAGGTGCGCCGGGTCGCTTGTGCCCGTTGAATTGCCGTCGGCGAGAGCTCCACTTCACGCCCGCGGAGCCCTTCTGGTTTGCGCCTGCGCCTGCGTTAGCGCTGGCGGACGTTGTCGGCGCCCTCCGTCCGATCCGTCACTGTCTCGGTCCACGGCTTTACGGCAGGATCAGCCGTTTCCGGCTTCGGCCGGAGCACTTTGCGCAAGAACCCCTTCGGGTCGGACGGGTTGTGCACCGCCGCATGTCGAATCATGCCCGGCGTGTTGCGCAGGGACTCGAACTCCGGGTCGCGCTCCAGTTCGGCCACCGTCGCCATCGCCGTGCGCAGGAATCCCTTCGGGTCGGACAGGTTGCGTATTGCGGCTTGTCGGAGAATGCCCGGCGTGTCCTGGAAGGTCTTGAACTCCGGGTCGCGCTCCAGCTCGGCCACCGTGGCGAACACTTTGCGCAGGAATCCCTTCGGGTCGGACGGGTTGCGTATTGCGGCTTGTCGGAGGATGCCCGGCGTGTCGCGCACGGTTGTGAACTCTGGGCTTTCCACCAATTCTGCCAATACCCCGTTATATACTGTCGCCACCGCGACCATCGAGGGTGACGAATCCATGATTGCCGCGTTGACCAGCACCTCGGCCGCCAGCACCTGATAGAGGCTGTGCCTGAGCCCTTCAGGAATCGCAAGACGCTGCCGCCGACACATCTCTTCCAGCGTGTCAATCGCGCGCCGGACACCTTCACCATCGGCGCCTGATGCAGCCGCCTGGACCACGCGGCTCGTATTGCGCACCGCGGCAGAGGCTGCCGCCGTTCCTTCGCTCGGAAAGCGTCCCCCTCTTACTCCTCCCCCCGAAATTCGCTGCGCCTCACGTGCCATCGCCAGCAGCCGCTCGGCATCTCGCAACCTCTCTTCCGAGAGCGGTTCTCCTCTGACTTGCCCCGTCTGCACTCTCCCCCCGTGAACCCTTCGTAACCCTTCGCGCAATGTACCGGTCCAGGGGTGAGCGATGTGCGCCCCTGTGCGGCAATGCAACAGGATGACACGTTCACCCCGCTCGCGCACGTGACAATTCCGTGACAGTTGCGCCGCTTGTCGCAACTCGTTGAGTTGGTTGCGTACTTCCGGTGCCTCGCCTGATCGCGGCCCTTCGCCCGCCCGTGGGTATGTCCTTCCCGGCAACGCGGTGAAGCACCATCGAGGGCAACTGCGCTTCGTCGCTTCGCCCTTGTCGCGTGTAGCCGGCGCGAATGCGAGTCCATCCGTGAGCGCCATCGCAGCGCACCGTCGGCGCCGGCAGTCGCCCGGTCGCGATTCGTGCGGTGGGTTCGCCCCTTCCTCTGGTTCCTGCGCCCATCACGGCCTGATTGACGGCACTGCTACAGCCGCCGCCGGGCCGGTCAAGCAGAAAACCGGTTCCTCCCAATCTTCACTGCGTTGCAGACCGGGTCCCTCCCGTTTTCCGCTTGACCGGTGCGCTCCCTTCGGTCGCCCCGGCTAACCGCGGCTGTTTGTCGCGTGCCATCAGGCCGCGATGGGCGCGGCCGGAAACCAAGAAAAGGAGACTCACCATGACCGACACGACCAACACCGCTTCCAAAGCTCCCAGCCACGTCGCCTACCAGGTGCGTGACCGCGAAGGCCGCAAAGGCTTCTGGACCCGCATCGGGGCCGCATGGCAGCACGCCGACGGCAAGGGCTTCAACATCCAGCTTGAAGTCGTGCCGCTCGACGGCCGCGTCACGCTCCGCGTCGCCACTGAGAAGAAAGACTGATTCAACCAACCGGGCGGGCCGCAAGGCCCGCCCTTTCCTAACCGCGAAAGGACACACCATGAAACACTTCCACGTCACCGTGGCCGTCAAAATCCTCGAAGTCTACAAGGTCGAGGCCACCGACCCAGCCGACGCCAGCGACCGCTGGTTTGAGGGCGCCCTTATCCACACCAGCGACGAGGCCCTGGAGACCGACGTGCTGTCGGTCAAGGAGCATCGCCATGACTAACGAACCGACCAACGCTGCTCGCGCCGAATGGGCCAAGGAAGCCCTCACGGTTTTCACCATCCAAACCTTCAGCGGCGACAGCCCCGACACGATGGACCGCGGCGACCTGGAGTCCGCCATCGGCGACCTCATCGCCGACCTGCTGCATTTCGCGGAGCAGCAGGGATTCGAGACCGATTGCATCCTCGCATCGGCGGCGCTCCACTTTGAAGCCGAACAACGCGAGGAGGCACGGCCATGATGCACTCCGCAATCAATCCCTTCTATTCGGCGCGCATCGAGCCGCGCCGCGAGACGCCGGCGCCGGGCCGGTACGCGAAACTCCCGCTGGCTCCGGTCAACGGCAGCCCCGTCCCTCACCTCACGAGCCTCTACCACTTCGACGCGGCCGGCGAGTACGGCGACCGTGGCTATCCCGGCAACTGCGGCGGCAACCTCATCCGCGACCTGCTGCGGTTCTTCCGGCCGACAACCGTGCTGGACCCGATGACCGGCAGCGGAACCTGCCGCGACGTGTGCCGGGAACTCGGCATCCAGTGCTGGTCCAGCGACCTTCACCAGGACGTAGACGCCTGTTCACCGTCGGCGTTCCCGCGTGGCACGTTCGACTTCTGCTGGCTTCACCCGCCCTACTGGCGGCAGAAGCTCTACACGGACGACTCGCGCGACCTGTCCCGCACGCCCACGCTGGAGGCGTTCCTTGAACGCTACCGCCAGCTCATCGCCAACTGCGCCGAGTCGCTCGCGGCGGGCGGCAGGCTCGCCATCCTCATGGGCGACTATTGCGACCGAGGGGCCGGGTTCGTGCCGCTCGTGTACCACACGAAACGGCTTGCCTTCGACGCCGGATTGCGGCAGTGTTGCACGGACATCATCCGGTTCGGCCACGGGGCCAGCAGCAGCCGCAAGGTCTATCGCAGCGCGTTCATCCCCGGTCTGCACGATGTCTGCACCGTGTTCGAGAAGCAACCCGGATGATTGAGAACTGTGAAAGGAGACGACTCATGCTGATACCGGACACCGTGACGCGACTGGACTGGGCGGAGGCAGCCGCGATACGCGACCTTGCCGAGCACAGCAACAAGGAACTCTGGGGGCGGCGAAGCCTGACCAGCGTCATTGAACAGACGCTCAGCCTCATCCACGACGTGAACAACTCCGGACTCTACAGCGGCGCTTTCGCGGCCCAACACCGGGCGCTCGAAATCCAACTCGGCGCCGTGCTGCGCAACCTGGCGGTACACCAGTAGCGGGTAGGCAGCGAATAACCCGCCCTCGACACACATGCGGCTTCACGCCGGGCAGCACGGCCCGCGCCAGTCGTGGCCGCGCCTGTCACGTCCCGTGCGCGGAGCAGCATAGAAGAGAACCCTCCGGCTCCGAACCTTACCGGCAGATGGGGTTGATTCGACCAGGCCGACCGGCCATTCGCGTCGGGTCCCGGCACTTGCGAGAACCCGACGGCGACGGCCTTATACGGCAGATGCGACACGCTCAGATGACTGGAGGTTCTCCCGGCTTGGGACTTGGGAATCTCCGCGCAAGGGCGATATGTTCACTGAAATCCACTTCTGACTATTACTGAAGTCGTCTTCTGACAACGACACCATACCGATGCACTCGAAATGCACTGCACAAAAAAACGTATGGGCAGACGTCTCCCCTAAGCGGTGCTTAGGCCGTCTTTCACCGTGAAAGCCTGCATGACAGACAGCCAGCTTGCTGGCAATCTGGCTTGATTGACCGCATGACGACCGGATGGACAGCTTGCCAGCGTGCCAGCCGTCCGTCCCGCTGGCACGCTGGCATGACAGACGGCAGGCATGACGGCGTGCATGGACGCCGGCAACAAATACTGCTTGCCAGCCAGCATGAAATCGTGCTAGGTTCTGTTTGACGAATCGAGGATTCGTAGACATCGCTGGATCATGGCGAGCGTGATCATGGCGAGGAAGTGTCGGGCGAGCTTCTCGAATCGGGTGGCGATGCGGCGGCAGTGTTTGAGCCAGCCGATGCAGCGTTCGACGACGTTTCGCCGGCGGTACTGGTCTTTGTCGAGCGGCAGCGTGGGCTGGTCGCTGCGGGTTGGGATGACGGCTTGGATGCGTCGCCGCCGCAGCCAAGCGCGGATGCGGCCGTAGCTGTAGCCTTTGTCGCCAGCGACGGCGTTGGGCCGCCGCCGGCGTCGGATTCGGATGGTGTCGAGGAGCGTCTCGAATGACTTCGACTCGTGCGCTTGCCCCGCGGTCGCCAACGCCCCGAGCGGAACGCCGCGGCCGTCGGTCACCAGATGAAGTTTCGTGCCAAAGCCGCCGCGCGATCGTCCCAGGGCGTGGTCGGCCGGCTCGATTTCGCCCCTTTTTTACCGGCTCCGGCCGCAGCGGCGTGGGCGCGAATGTTCGAGCCGTCGACGTCGAAGACGCTCCAGTCGATGCGTCCGTCTTCGTCAAGCTGCACATGCAGGTGATGCAGCATGCGCTCGAACAGCCCGTCGCGCGTCCAGCGGCGGAAGCGATGGTAGACGCTCTGCCAGCGCCCGTAGCGTTCGGGCATGTCACGCCAGGGCGCTCCGCTGTTGAGCACCCAGAAGATGCCGTTGAGCGTGGTGCGGTGATCGTTCCAACGCCCGCCGCGATGTTGCTTCGGCAGCAGCGGCGCCAGCCGCTCGAAGCCCTCGTCCGACAACTCATAACGCCGGCCACGTGGCGCGCCGCCGCTTGTCGAGCCTCTTGCCATCGTCGACCTCCTTGTCGTCGACAACAGCATGCAACAGAAAACCACAACGCGCAACCCGTACAAATACCGAACAGCGATCCGTCAAACAGAACCTAGCAGTCAAGCATGATTATCGCCGTAGCGAACTCCAAGGGCGGGGTCGGCAAATCGACGCTCGCCGTTCACCTGGCCGCGTGGCTCGACAAGCAGGGCCACCGGGTGACGCTCGCCGACTGCGACACGCAGCAGTCGTCGTCGCAGTGGATTCGCGAGGCGGCGCCGCAGGTCAAGGCGCTCTGCCTCCGCGACCCCGACGACATCATCAACGAACTGCCGATGCTCGCCCAGGAGACCGACTACGTTGTCGCCGACGGTCCCGGCAGCCTTGCCGAGACGAGCAGGGCGCTCCTGCTGGTTGCTGATTCGGCCGTTGTGCCGTGCAAGGCATCCATGCTCGAAATCCGCGCCCTCGATGCGGCGACGAAAGTGCTGCGCCAGGCGCAGAAGATTCGCTCCGGGATGCCCAAGGCCAAGATCGTCCTCAGCATGGTCGGGAAGAACTACCGGCTCACGCAGGACATGCGGGAAGCCGCGGCCCTCCTGAAACTCCCCATCACGCCGACGTTCATGACGCTGCGCCAGATTTACGCCGACGCGCCCGGACAGGCGGCCGTCGTGTGGAACATGGGGTCGCGCGCCCGCGAGGCGGCGGTCGAAGTGGACACGCTCTTCCGCGAGCTGGTCCCGGAAGCGGTGCGCCGGCCGGCGAAGCCGGCAGCGCAGCGCCGCCAGCCTGTGGCGTAGGGGAGGGGACACATGGCCGAGCGCCGCTCACTCACCGATGGACTCAAGGCGACGCCGGCCATCGACCCGGCCGTCGCCAAGGAGTTCATTCACGGCGCGAAGGCGACCAGCGATCGCCAGGCGTCATCGCCGCCGACAACCGAGCCGCCCGCGCCGGTCGTGAACCGTGCGCCGATCAGCACGCGCATCCGCGCCAACTTCGCGTCAGCGTTGAAACGCGCATCGCTGGAACGCCAGTTGAAAGGCGTCGAGCCGAACACGCTCCAGGACATCCTGGAGCAGGCCATCGAGCCGTGGCTCAAATCCAACGGATACCTGCCGTGACCGGCAGGTCAGGGGTCACGATTCCTGATCTTGCGCGGTGGGCGGCGGCGACGGCAGCAGCGGCGTGTCGCCGAGCAGCAGTTCCTGCTGCCGACCCGCGCCTTTCAGGTGGTACGACCGCACGAAGGCCAAGCGGTCGCCGTTGAACATGAACCGGATGTTGACGAAGAACACGCCGTCGCTGGGGCTGCGGTACAGGAACTCCTTCTCCAGCAGTTCGCGCACGCCACGCTGATAGGTCCGATCGTTGATCCCGTGATCCTTCGCGACGTACTGGTTCAGCTTGATTTCGTCGGAGCCGGGGTTCGCCCGCATCTGCTGGTACACAAGCTCGAACACCTGCATCCCCGTCTTGGACAGGTCCGCGGCCTGCTTGATGCCGTCGAGGAAGAGCTTCACGAACCGGCTGCTGTCCACTTCCTCTTCCCACCAGAACCCCATGCCGCCCAGGCCCCGGACCTCGCCGCTGCTGTTGTCCACGATGACGGAACCCTTGCCGCCGGGCACATGGAAACGCTTCGTGCGCGTGGGCATTCCGTTCGCGGACGGGACGCTGGGATTCGTGCGGTAAACAGGGAACCCGCGCTTGGTGCTGACCTGGTTCGCGGGCAGGGCCGCGTTCTGACGTTCTGCCGACATTTTCTCCCTCCGGAATTGTCACTCGACAGACAGCACATTGGCAGACAAGCGACAAACGCGCAAGGGATTTCTGACGGTCGCCCGACGAGTCGTGACGGCGGCCCGACAGGTTCTGTCGTTCCGGATCGAGCAACTTCAACAGGTTGCGCTCGTGCTCTTTCTTGTACTCAATACACGTCCGTCGGGGCCGCCGCCGGAGCGCGGACCCAAGGCGCTGGCGCAGGCGGCGGCGCCACCGGCCCGCAAGAAGAGCCGCGAAGCTCCTGTCACGACGAGAAGGCGGCATCCCGTCGCAGTGGTGACGCGCGACACGTTCAGATCGCAGTGGCTTCGAGTCGTGGTGAGGAGGAAGAGGGCATCCAGGGAAGGAACCGGCGGGACCAATCGCCAGAATCCGCATTAGCGAGTCCGACAGAAGAGATTCGGCCTTCGGACAGCCTAGGCAGGCTCCGATTGCTCTTTCAATGCTGTACGGCCCGTTTGTATGCGAATGGATGCGGTATTGTCACAAAAGGTTCACCTAAGGTTTCCCGACTGGAGTGAGATAATGACTTGAACACCGTGGAGTGTGCAGTGCCAGATCCAGCCCCGCTTATGTCATCAGATGCGCCGTTCTATGGGCGTTTGTGGAAGTCGTTCGAGCACGCCATCAAAGGGCAGGCCGGAAACGTCACCGAGAGAGTCAGCATCGCGGCACACGAGCACATGGGTGTCCGCAAGGCCGATGCCGCGAAATGGATACCGTGGATCGGTGGCGCCGCCGCTGGAACAGTCGGCCTGTTGCTCATCGAACCGTTGACGAAGCTCGGACAAGCGGCGACGAATGCCGCAAAGCAAGTCGTCACGGGCTTTGGCTTTTTGCCCAAGATACCTGTCATCGGCAGCGTCTTCAGCTTGGCGGGGGACGCCATCGATATGGTCGGCAACGTGTCCGGTGCTATATTCGGCGGCCTTGCCAGCCTGGTCACGTTCAAGGCGCTTCAGGTTGACGCAACACCGCCTTCCTATTCGCACGGTGACGTAACCGGAGCGGTCATGCCGGCCTCCGCCGTTGATGCGCTGGCACAATACACTCGTGGCTCGCCGGCGGCGGGGCAACGATTGTCCCCGGAGGCCGAACTGCGAAACCGCCTGCGTGGCCCTGTGAGCGACGCGACCGTCGCGCCCGCGACACGGGCGCAAGTGAACGCCTTGAAGGATCTGCTCGGCGGCGGCACACTCGGCCAGGACCGCATCGCACGAATCACCGAGACGCAGCCACTCACGGCCGGTTCTGCCGAGGCGGTTCTCAAGTACCTGCGAAACGATCGAGCCGGTATTCGCGATGGCGTCGCCGAGGAATTGCTTGGAGGAGGCGCTCGACGTTGGCTACGCATCAACCCCTTCGCCCAACTCCGAAACATCCGCGAAGCCACCGGCATCGGCACGAGTTTCGGTCGAGTCGCAAGAGTGACCCGGCAACGGATGAACGCCCGGCTTGATGGTGTCGTGAACACCATAAAGGAGAACATCGTCGCCGCTTCGGCTGAATCCTCACCGAGCGCCACCGTGAGCGAGCCGGTCACCACCGGCAGAGTAGCCGGGCTCGCCAAGGGAACGATCAACTTCGGCGGCAATCTGGCCGGCGCCGCATTGTTCGGCTACGGCGCATATCACGGGGCCGAGAAGACGGCGGAGAGCTTCCAGAACGGCGAAGTCGCAGGAACGATCGTCGGGGGCGTCGAGGCTACTGCCGCTACGTCCGGTGCCGCCATTGCGACGGGCAAAGCCTTCGGCCGCATGAATGCGGCTGGCAAACGACTCGGCCCGTTGGCCGCCGTCGTCACCGCAGCCGACGGGATTCATCGTACGCTTCACGAAGACACGGACTGGCACAAGGCCCAGCGCGCAGCACAAACCGCCGTCGAGACCACCGCAGTCGTCGGATCGGACCTTGCCATCAAAAGTGCGCTCGCTTCCGGAACCGGGATCGCCGCAAAGAGTGGACTTGCAGCCGCCGGGGCCGCTGCGCTGCCCTTGGCCGTAGTCGCCGGCGCTGCCTTCGACCTCTGGGGTATCCATCAGTGCATCGAAACCGGCATCGACACCAGTCGCATCTACGAGGCGATCGACAGCAGCGTCAAAGCCAACACCGAAAGGCTCACCAACCTGAAACCAATGGCATCGCGAAGCTACTACCTCACCGCAGGCTCGGAACACCTTGGCCATGCCGCCAGGAACGAGCAGGGTAATGTTGATCTCACGCGACTGGAGAACATCGACAAGTTGCGCCGTGCCATCATGGACGCCCGCGAGGCCGCGCGCAGGGACGTTGATGACACATCCTGGTTCGGCACATGGCGCTACCTGCATTTCATGGAAGGACAGTCACAGGCGCACTCCAGGTACGAGGAGCGGAAGCTCGATGTCCGAACGTGCGATGCAGCCCTTGAAGAACTGAACGCCCTCGAAACCCACCTTCAGAAGGCGCACGAAGCCAAGAGCTATGCCGCAGCGGAGGCACAAAAACTGAGTGCCCGTGTCGCGGCCGTTCGGCCGTCCGCGCCCGATACGCCATCCACGTCCCTCACCGATCCGCACTCACGTTCGTAGCGGCAGGCCTCCGCCGCCGAAACGCAGCGAAACCAAGCAGTGAAAGCGCGGCGAGTCCCGCCGGTTCGGGCACGGTGAGCACGCGAATCTCGTCAAATGGTGTGCTGACCTGCAAGTGGAACGCGAGCGTCCTCTGGTCCGGCGAGATCGTGAACCAGTCCTCGCCGCCTTGCGTGCCGTCACCGACATCGAACACGCCGCGCCGGGCGACTTCGGTGCTGAAAATCGTGCCGAGACCGAAGGCCGCGTCCGACTCGTCAAGGTGCCGGGCCTCCTGCCTGTTCCAGGCGATGACGCCGAGGATGTCCGCGTCGAACGTGACGCTCCCCTCCACGGTCTGGAACGAGCCGCCCACGGTGTCGAAATGGATGAAGTGACTGCTCACTACCGAGCCGGCGCCGATCGTGTCGAAGACGAACGAGAGCGCTGAGCCGTACATACCCGGCGCGGCGGCGTCGATGGTCATGGGCGCCGCGAGGGTGACACCCTGCGCCTCGTTCCACGCGAACGCCGTCGTGTTGCTCGTGAGGACGCCGAGCTGCGCATCCGCCGGCCGCGGGATGAGCATGGCGCTGCCGCCGACACCGATGATGTCGGCTCGCGCTGCGGCGGGGCAGAGGACAGGGACCAGGAGACCAGCGACGACCATTCGTGACCCGTGCATGGGACAACCCTCCATCAGGGGATGCGGAACCTGTTCGGGCCGATACGCAGGCCCGTGGGCGTCTGCTGCTAAACTAGCAGCAAGATTGGGGCAGTTTACTTTGCTGCTCGAATGGCAGCAAGGCCCCAGCACAAGACCGCCTATCGAAAGATGTGCGGGATGCTGCGCCGGATGCGAACAGACGCCGGACTGACCCAGCGCGACCTGGCTGTGCGGCTCAAAATGCACAACACGATGGTCCACCGCTCCGAGATCGGGGACCGGCGGATCGACCCGGTGGAGTTCGCCGCGTGGTGCCGAGCCTGCGGGACCGACCCCGGCAAGGCGATCCAGGAACTCTGACGCAGTCGCGATGGGCGATCCGGGTTGAAGCACCGTATTCGCGCTCGCTGAACACGCCGTCGATCCGATAGCGAAGCCGAGTCCGCGCTCGTTGACAGCCCAAGCGAGCGGTGCTACGCCAAGTACACTTGCACGGGTAGGGGTGTCTAAGGAACCAGGAGCAACGCTTGTGATCCACCGCCTGCAACTGCTCAGAAACATCGGGCAGTTCGACAACGTCGCCGCGGCGGCAGCGATTGCACTCACTCGACTTACGCTGGTCTACGCGGAAAACGGTCGCGGCAAGACGACCCTCTCCGCCATCCTCCGGTCGCTTGCAACCGGCGACACGATTCCCGTCACCGAGCGTCACCGGCTGGCGGCAACCCACGCGCCGCACATCATCGTCGAATGCGTCGGAGGTCCGCCGGCCGCCATGTGTCACGACGGCGCCTGGAACCGCACGCTGCCGGACATCGCCGTCTTTGACGACGTGTTCGTTGACCAGAATGTCTGCTCAGGCCTCGCCGTTGATCCGGCTCATCGCCAGAACCTTCACGAGCTGATACTGGGCGCGCAGGGTGTTGCGCTCAACCGGCAGCTTCAGCAGATCGTCGAACAGATCGAACGCCACAACAGCACGCTGCGCACACGCGCGGAGGCCATTCCCGCGACCTCACGCGGCGGCTTCACCGTGGACCAGTTCTGCGAACTTCAACCACGGCAGGACATCGACGCCTCCATCCAGGAGTCAGAGCGCAACCTTGCCGCAGTCCGTGCCCAAGACCCAATCCGGACCGCGGCGCTCTTCGACACCGTTTCCCTGCCGCTGATCGACGCCGACGCCATCGACCTTGTGCTCGCCCGCGAAGTCACCGACATCGACGCCGCCGCTGTCGAGCGGGTTCGCAGTCACTTCTCGACTATCGGCAGGGGCGGGGAGGAATGGATCGTGGCTGGCATGGCTCGCGTGCCCGCGCCATCCCACTCCTGCCCCTTCTGCGCTCAGGACCTTGCAGGCTCCGCTGTGTTCACGCACTACCGGGCCTACTTCAGTGCCGAATACACCGGACTGCTGCGCGCCATCGGCGATGCGCTGACCGAGTTCAACCGCCAGCAGGGCGGCGACATGCAGTCGGCATTCGAGCGCGCTGTCCGGGTGGTCAGCGAACGTCACGCATTCTGGTCGCGATTCTGCGAACTTCCGGAGGTCGCCGTCGATACCGCCGAGATCGCGCGCGCATGGCGGGCCGCGCGCGAAGGAGTCGTCGCCGCGATCCAGGCCAAGCAGGCATCGCCGCTTGATCGACAGCGCCTTTCCACGGAGGTGAGGGCGGCCATCACGACCTATCAGACTCACCGCCAGGCGATTGAAGCCCTGAGCGGCCGATTGACCGCCGCGAACCAGGCGATACGGCTCGTCAAGGAGCAGGCGGCGGGCGGCAACGCCGCCGCTATCGCGGCGGACCTTGCCCGCCTCCAGGCGACGAAGGCGAGGCACACGGCCGAGATCGCTCCGCTCTGCGATCGATACCTCGCGGAGAAGACCGCCAAGACGCAGACGGAACGCCAGCGCGACCAGGTCAAGGAACAGCTTGACCATTACCGCCAGAACGTCTTTCCAGCCTACGAAACCGCGGTCAACCTCTACCTCCAGCGGTTCAACGCGGGATTCAGGCTCGGCAATGTCGCAGTCGCCAACACCAGGGCCGGCCCCGCGTGCAACTACAGCGTGCTCATCAACAACACGCCAGTCGCCATCGGCGCTGCCGCTGCTGGCGGGCCGTCCTTCCGCAACACCCTCAGTTCCGGCGACCGGAACACGCTGGCCCTTGCCTTCTTCTTCGCCTGTCTTGATCAGGACCCGGCGCTGGCCACGAAGGTTGTGGTCATCGACGATCCGATCACCAGCTTGGACGATCACCGCGCGCTGACAACCGTTCAGCAAACCCGGCGGCTCGTCGATCGCGTGAGCCAGGTCATCGCGCTCTCCCACAACAAGTCGTTCCTGTGTCGCCTGTGGGAGGATGCGCCGCCTAACCTGCGGACCGCGCTCGAAGTCGCGCGCGACGGGGCAGGGTCCACAATCCGACCGTGGGATGTGTCGCAGGACTGCATCAGCGAACATGACCGCCGACACGCCCTGCTGCGCGACCACACACGAGCCGCCGCCGGCAACACGCGCGAGGTCGCACGGGCCATCCGCCCGACCATCGAGGCCTACCTGCGCGTTGCTTGTCCCGAGTACTTTCCACCGGGCACCTTGCTCGGCCCTTTCCGGAACCTCTGCGAGCAGCGCATCGGCACGGCTCAGCAGATTCTTGATCGCGCCACCGCGGACGAGCTGCGCGACCTCACCGAGTACGCCAACCGGTTCCACCACGACACGAATGCCGCTTGGGAGACCGAGGTCGTCAACGATGCGGAATTGCTCGGCTTCGTGCAGCGCACTCTTGCGTTTGTGCGACCGTGACGCCGCGTGGTTCCGTCCTGTGCCGCCACACCGCCTGATTCATCGGCGCGACACGATGCAACGCCCCGCAGCCCGGTAGCGCACCGGTGTCAGCCGACGGGCCGCGTCGGGCACAGATCAATCCCGCCGTTCCTGTTGTACGGAGCCGCTGCCGGCCGGTAGCGGTCAGTGGCGTTCCCTTCGTTCGCATTCGGCTCAATCGGGCCGTCGGCAACTTCCTTGACTGACGGCTTTCAGTCGCGGCGCTTCGGCCGATCACCGCGCGGGGGGCGCTTCCCGCCTTCAAGTCATGCACGCCTCACGCCGGACGTGGCTTTGCCGCCGTTCCGGTTCCGTCCGTCATTCGTCCTGCACCGCTGCGCGGGACTCTCCGGCGGGCTGACGGTCTGCGTGCCGCTCGCTCCTTGCCACCCGCGAGTGGCCCCTGTCTCGGCGAAGGGGCCGCACATCGCGGGTCCCGGCAAGGAGCAAACCATGAAAGCCGAACAAGCCAAGAAGATCGCCGACCAGGCCCTCGAACAACTCGCCGAAGCGCTCAACAGCGGACGCAGCGAAGAACTCACCCGCTACCTCTCCATGCTGGCGAAGTTCCACCGCTACAGCTTCGGGAACGTCATGCTGATCCTCTCGCAGAAGCCCGACGCAACCCACATCGCCGGCTTCAACACCTGGAAGCAGATCGGGCGTTTCGTGAAGAAGGGCGAGAAGGGCATCGTCATCATCGCCCCGATGGTCATCCGCAACCGCGACGACCAGCCGAAGGAAGGCGAGCAGCAGGACAAGCCGATGCTCCGCTTCCGCGGCGTGTACGTCTTCGACGTGTCGCAGACCGACGGCGAGCCGCTGCCGGAGCCTGCCCGCGTCAACGGCGACCCCGGCCGGCACATCAACCGCCTGCGCCAGGTCATCGCAGAGCGCGGCATCACAATCGATAGCGACGACCTGCCCTTCGGCGCCGACGGCGTCTCACGCGGCGGACGCATCAGCATCCGCTCCGGCCTGGAGCCGGCGAACGAGTTCTCCGTCACCGTCCACGAGTTCGCGCACGAACTGCTCCACCGCGGCGACGACCGCCCGAAGAGCAAGACCGTCCGCGAAACCGAAGCCGAGGCCATCGCCTTCGTCGTCTGCCAGGCGATCGGTCTGGAGAACGGCACCGCCGCGAGCGACTACATCCAGCTCTACGACGGCAAGACCGAGACGCTGGCGCAGTCGCTCGACCGCATCCAGCACGTCGCCGCCGAGATCATCGCGGCGCTCCACGACGTCCCCGACGAGCAGGCGCACGCCGCCTGACTCTTCACCGCACCCCGGCGGGTGACCGCCGGGGTGCTTTTCTGCTGGAAATGGCGGTGTGAGAGATGGGCGACGCAAGCCGACCGGATTGAGGGAGCGGGAGAAGTGGCCCTCTCTCGCTCCAAGCGTCACCCTCTACCCCCTCCGAGCACGCCGTTTCAGCCAGGCGTTGACAACCCTATCATGGCCCGATAGACCGCTTCCAGGAGACCCCGTGCGCACATGCTCTATCAGCGATCACTTGATATCGAGCGCCGCCTCGAAGCCGTACTCCGGCTCGTGCGCGAAGGGCGTCATTCCACACCGGGGATGGCGGAACTGCTGCGTGTATCTGTTCCCACGGTGTCGCGCGACCTTACGGCGCTCCGGCAGCGCGGCCACGACATCCGCGCCGAAAGAACCGACGACGGATGGCGCTACGTCCTCCAGGGCGCAGCACCGGCGAAGCCGCCGATTTCCGAGCAGCGCGGCCAGTCCCTCTCTCGTCGTTCGGGGGGGCGCCGGAAATGATCAAGGTCGTTGACATCTTCGCAGGGCCAGGAGGGCTGAGCGAGGGATTCGCAGCGGTGACGGACTCCCGTGGGAAGCCTGTCTTCGATGTGGTTCTCTCCGTTGAGAAGGAAGAGCAGGCGCACGAGACGCTCCGCCTGCGGACCTTCTTCCGTCAGTTTCCGAAGCAGGCACCGGCAGAGTACTACCAGCACCTGCGCGGTGAGATCGACCTTGAGACTCTGTACGAAGCGTACCCCGCCGAAGCCAAGCTCGCAGGCGAACTCTGCTGGCACGCCACCCTCGGACCGGATGGCGAACCCGCCAAACGGGTTCGACGGCGGATCAGGAAGGCCGTCAAGGATTCCACAAGCTGGGTCCTGATCGGTGGCCCCCCGTGCCAGGCATACTCCATCGCCGGACGCTCGCGAAACCAAGGCAACCCTGACTACGACCCCGCAAAGGATGGCCGCCAACGGCTGTACGTGGAGTACCTCCAGATTCTCGCCGAGCATCGCCCGGCCGTGTTCATCATGGAGAATGTGAAGGGCCTGCTCTCCGCGACGCTGGAGAACGAACAGGTGTTTCACCGCATTCTGGACGACCTCCGCGACCCGGCTGCGGCTGTAGCGAGGGAAGGGCGCGGAGGGAGCCAGGTCCGCAAGGGCGGCTACCGAATCCATTCTCTCACGGAAGATCGCGTCTTCGAGAATGGCACGCTTGAAGGCTCCGTGATTCGTGCAGAGAAGTACGGGATTCCCCAGGCACGTCATCGCGTCATTCTGCTCGGCATACGCGACGACATCAGCAGCGTGAAGCCCCGAATCCTGACGGAGCAGAAGACCGTCTCCGCTTCGTCTGTTCTGAAGGCGCTTCCACGACTCCGTGGCGGGATTTCTCCAAAGCGCAACGACTCTGCCGAAGCATGGCGGAAGTGCCTGCAAGCGCAAGTAGGCAGCAGGTGGGCCAATGCCGGCACGAAGAAGGTGGACAGCGCCGCATTGAGCGCGCTGATCCGCCGCAAGCTGAATGAGATTGCGCTCCCCGACGCCGACCGAGGCGGAGAGTTCCTCCGAGCAGATATCGCAGTCGGATACGAACCTGACTGGTTCCATGACGGTCGCATTGAGGGCGTTTGCAATCACGCCAGTCGCAGTCACATGCGCACGGACCTGTTCCGCTACTTCTATGCGGCCTGTTACGCCAAGCACTACGGCAAGTCGCCGTCATTGAAGCACTTTCCGACCGACCTGCTGCCGGACCACCTGAGCGTAAATGACGCGATAGATAACGGCGGTCACTTTTCCGACCGCTTTCGTGTTCAGGTCGGCTCGCGGCCGAGTACCACCATCGTCTCCCACATCAGCAAAGACGGCCACTACTACATTCACCCCGATCCTCTGCAATGCCGCAGTCTGACTGTGCGCGAAGCCGCGAGGCTCCAGACGTTTCCGGACAACTACTTCTTCTGCGGCAACCGAACGGCCCAGTACATCCAGGTCGGAAATGCGGTGCCGCCTCTGCTTGCGAGGCAGATCGGCGAGATCGTGCGCGACATTCTCAAGGCAGCGGGGGCGAACGACTGATGGACCGCCTGACAACAGAACAGCGAAGCTGGAACATGTCCCGCATCCGCGGCAAGGATACGTCTCCCGAGCGCGCTGTCAGGTCCATGCTGCACCGGCTCGGCTATCGCTTCCGTCTGCATTCGCGTTCGCTCCCGGGCCGGCCAGACCTGGTGCTCCCGAAGTATGGCACGGTTGTCCTCGTTCACGGGTGCTTCTGGCATCGACACGCCCGGTGTCCGCTCGCATACACGCCGAAGACACGGGAGCAGTTCTGGTCAGAGAAGTTTGACGCCAACGTTGCCCGTGATCGACGGGTAGCCCGCACACTGCGTTCGCTCGGCTGGCGCGTGCTGGTCGTCTGGGAATGTGAAGTACGTGATACCGAGTTGCTTTCACGTCGCCTCGACCGTTCGCTACGGCAGGGGACCACGGGGCCGATTCGCAAGCACTGAGAGGACGCATGGCACGACCCAAATCCACGCTTGAAGTTATTCCGTCCGCCAGGCGACTGATCCGTTCGCTCCGGGATGTCGGCTATGACTTCAGACACGCCGTTGCCGACCTGATCGACAACAGCATCGCCGCCGGTGCCTCATCCATTGCCATTGACATGAAGTTCGACGGCAAGGACTCGTTCCTCCGTATTGCCGACAATGGCGCAGGAATGAACGGAACGACGATCACCGAGGCGATGCGATTCGGTACCGAACGCGACTATGAGGCGGACGAACTCGGTAAGTTCGGGCTGGGACTGAAGACCGCGTCCCTGTCGCAGTGTTCGCGGCTGACCGTTGGGAGCCGTACGGATCGTAATGCCAAGCGCATCGAAGCCAGACAGTGGGACCTGGCGCATGTGGAGAAGAGCAACCGATGGGAGATCATCGACGTGCCGGCCGACGAGCGCCCGGACGCGCTCGTTGAACCGCTGCGCAATGCGACCGGGACCGTCATTCTGTGGGAACTGATGGACCGCGTGCTCGGCTACAAGATTCCTTGGGGAGACCGTGCCCGCACCGGATTCCTCCGTCTTGCCGACGAACTGGACCAGCACCTTGGCATGGTGTTTCACCGTTTTCTGACTGGCGAAGCACGGCGGCGGAAGAAGCTGAGAATCACGCTCAACGGCACAACCGTCGAGGCGTGGGACCCTTTCGCGCGGGACGAGAAGGCAACTATTCAGCTCCCGTCCAAACAGCTGGAGATTCACGGCGACGACGGCCCCGGACTCGTCGCATATACACCGTGCATCCTGCCGGCGCAGGAGCGGTTCTCGTCGCTCAAGGCGTTCAATCGATACGCTGGTCCCGGAAAGTGGAACTACCAGCAGGGCTTCTATATCTACCGCGCTGACCGGATGATTCAGAGCGGAGGCTGGTCCTACATGCGGACCTCCGACGAGCACACGAAGCTTGCCCGCGTCGCCCTCGACTTCTGGCCTGACCTTGATTCCGCATTCGACCTCAATGTCGCCAAGGCGAGAGTCAATCTCCCGGCGGACCTGAAGACTCAGCTTCAACCGCACGTCGAACAGCTGGTCAAGCAGGCGAGGAAGGTCTACTCACCGCCATCTGCCGATCCGCCCGCACCGGCGCCGCGCGGCACGCCTGCTCCATCCCCATCCGGCGGAGATTCCGGCAGAGGGTCGTCGGGCCACGGTGACGGACGCCAGTCTCCGCAGCCATCAGGCGGAGGTGCTCCAGCCGGTCCCCGGCTCGCACACATCGGCAACGCCATCAACAATGCCGCGTCCGAGGCTGGCGAAAGCGCCGCGTTGAAGCGCATCAGAAAGGCACTCAAGTCACAGCACCCGGAAACAGCAACAGAAATCGGATGGTGAACATGGTTGAGCGATATCTGCGAGCGGTACGGAGCCTCATCGACACGCTCGGTGTTCCTCTCACCGACGCACTCGAAATGGCCCGCGTGCCGGAAGAGTTCCGGGGGCCGGTACGTGTCCGCTACGAGGAGGAAACCGCGCTGCCCATCCGGCGCGCCAATGTCCTTTCCGGCACCGGAGGTCCGCGGCCGTGGTTTCAGCAGTGGGACCCATCCACGGGGTATTACTGGCTCCAGCAGCGCGAATACCTGATTGACCGGCTCGGATGGAATCAGGCCGACATCGGTTCGCTCGATGACGCCACGGACAAGATTCTCTCCCACCTTGAAGACCCACGCCCGGCAGGTCCTGCGCAGTTCGATGTACGCGGGCTTGTCATGGGCTATGTGCAGAGCGGCAAGACCGCGAACTTCTGTGCGCTGGCGGCCAAGGCAGCCGACGCCGGCTACAAGCTCGTCATCATTCTCTCGGGCATTCACAACTCCCTCCGTCTCCAGACGCAGCGACGGATCAACCGCGCACTTGGCCTTGATCCTACCGGCGTTCCCGAACCCAAGCCGGGCCGGCGCTGGATCGGGCTGACAACGCCCGCGCTGCATGGGGATTTCCGGGCCGGCACCATCGACGCCAACGTGCTTCAGGGAAACGAACACGTCCTGCTGGTCTGCAAGAAGAACGCATCCGTTCTGCGCCGCCTCACCAACTGGATCGAGAACCGGGCGCCGGCAAGTCTGCCTGTCCTCATCATTGACGACGAGGCGGACCAGGCATCCATCAATACGGGAGGCAACCGCCCGCCGGTACAGGAAGATTCCGACCTCGCCCCGGACGACTTGGACAACCCACAGCAGGTTAAAGACGAACTGGACCCTTCCGTCATCAACGGTATGATCCGCACACTCGTCCGGTCGTTTACACGGGTGTCTTACATCGCATACACGGCGACTCCCTTCGCCAACGTGCTCATCAACCACCTGGCGATCGACCGCGACGTGTTCCAGGACCTCTATCCGCGGGATTTCATCGTCGCGTTGCCGCGCCCGAACGGATATACCGGCGCCGAACGCCTGTTCGGGCGAGAAGCCCTTCCGGGTGAGCACGACGGTCAGACTGCGCTCGACATCATCGACCTTGTCCCTGAGCACGAAGCCGACCTGCTGACGCCTCGGGGACAGGACGTGGATGCGTATGACCCCGTCGTCTATCCGTCGATGCGGACGGCATTCCTCGACTTTGTGCTTGCCACCGCGGCCCGGGTTCACCGGGCTGGCGGCGACGTGCCCGCGACGATGCTCATCCATACGCATCACCGCAAATCGGTTCAGAACCGGCTTGGCGAGCGTCTCCGAACCTTCGTCTCCGAAATCCGCCAGAGCTGGCGATACGACCGGCAGGCAATCCGGCCGGAACTGGTTCAGCGCTGGGACAGCGGATTCCGTCCGGTCATCGCGTCCGTGGACATCAACCGTGACGTGGCGTTCGACGCTATCGAGGAGCAGGTGGACCGGTTCTTCCGCGACCCGGTGCCGGTGCTCGTCCTCAACTCGGATTCCACCGACCAGCTTGACTACGAGGCGGACCCGAATCTGAAAGCAGTGGTAGTGGGCGGCAACCGCCTGTCGCGAGGACTGACACTCGAAGGGCTGCTGGTCAGCTTCTACGTCCGCCGCACGGAGTATTTCGACACGTTGATGCAGATGGGCCGCTGGTTCGGCTACCGCGAGCACTATGTGGACCTCACGCGGATCTGGACGACCGAAGAACTCTCGGGCTGGTTCCGCGACCTCGCGCTCGCCGAAGAGGAGTTGCGCCGCGAGATTGCACGTTACGAGCGGGAGAACCTGACGCCCATCGACTTCGGGCCTCGCATCCGCAGTCACCCGGCGATGATGATCACGGCGCAGAACAAGATGGGAAGCGCCCGCACGGTGTCGCAGAACTACTCCGGGTACATGCTCCAGACGACCGCGTTCAGGCTGGAGGATCGCGCATGGCTCCAGTCCAATCTGGACGCGGCCCGGCAGTTGCTGGCCGACATCGGCAACCCGAACCATCCTTCCTCCACACCGTCCCGTCCGGTCTGGTCCGACGTGCCCTGGCAGACCGTTGATTCTTTCCTCTCACGCTACCGGTTCGACCCGCGCGGTTCGCATGAAATGGGCGCTATCCGCCAGTACCTTCAGGCACAGGCCCGGCAGGACGAACTTGTCGAGTGGATCATTGCCGTGCCCGGTCTTGCAGCGCCGGACAATCATCTTGGAACCGAACCACTGCTTGCTGTACGCGGAGTTCCTGCCAACCGGATCAGTCGCACGCGGCTGCGCAACAAGCCGTACGACATCGGCACTCTGGTCAATCCTGCCACGCTTGACGGCACGCCGCGATCGGGTGATGAGGAAATCGGACTTACCGATGAGCAGCTGGAGGCTGCACGAATCGCCGCCCAGACCGATACCGATCCAAGAGGCCGGTTTCCGAGGGCGTTGCGCCGTCAGCGCAGCTCCCGGCAGGGCCTTCTGCTGCTGTACCCGATCAGCCCTGAATCGCGACCGCGCGCGGGCGTGCAGAGCAGACTTCCACTATTCGATGATCCGCAACGCGACGGCCTCACCGTCGTCGGAAGCGCCATTGTGTTCCCGAGCAGCGACAGCGCCGCCACCATTGAGTACGTCGTCGGGTCGGTCGGCACGCCGCAGGGAGATGATCAGTGACCCTAGAGGAACTCGAATCATCGTGGGGCGCTTTGCAACCGCCCGCAGTGCCCGACGCCATCAGCGGCCGGCGCGCCATCGGTCTTCCCGTGGATCGGCCTGTCTACGTTGCCGTGGACAGCCGGCGGCGCCGGCATCTTCTCATTCAGGTTCCGGACGCCACCGCCCCCGTCAGCCAGCGGGAGACGCGCAGTCTTGAGGTGACGACCGCTCGTTTTCAGGTCGGCTCGAATCCTGAATCGCTGTACGTGGACCTCGTCTGCACGGACTCCGCACAGCACGCTACGTTCTCCGCGATCGCCCAGGACCTCATCCGGTCCATCCGGCAGACTCCCGGCCCGCTTCGGGATTCGATCCTGAGCGCGCTTGGCCGCTGGCGCGCATTCTGGACGGTCAAGGCTGTCGGCATGAGTCGTGAAGATGCCTTGGGACTGTTCGGAGAACTGTGGTTTCTCCGCAGGTGGCTTGGAACCGTGGACGCCGCCACCATGAGACGCTGGCAAGCCACTGACTCGGCCCGGCATGATTTTCAGTGGTCGTCAGCATCCGTTGAAGTGAAGACCGCCACAACACAGTCCGCCAGCGCTCCGGCTCACCGGATTGCAAGCTTGGAGCAGCTCGCCGACCCCGAACAGGGGCAGTTGTACCTGTTCAGTCTCCAGGTTTGCGACGATGCTCTTGCTGCCAACACAGTGCATGGCCTTGTCGCATCGTTGACGGCAGATTTGCAGGCCGACTTCCAGACGGTGAGCGAGTTCAACGACAAACTGGCCGCACGGGGATACTCGCCGGCCGATCAGCAGGCGCCGGCACGCACGCTTCGGATTCTGGCAGAGCGCCTCTACCGGCTGGACGCCGGATTTCCGCGGCTGACCCGTCAAACTTTCCAACCGGCTGGTATCCCGACCGGCATCGTCGGCATGGAATACGTCATTGACCTTGCCGTCTGTGACCAGTGGCTTGTTGCCACCGTGCCGACCGACGCCCCGGCCCAAGTGCTGGCCTCTTCCCGCTGACTGTCAAGTTTTGGAGCAAAAAAACTTGACAATTAGCCGGGCCTGGCCGATCATGGAGGCATGGCTAGTTCGACCCTGAAAGCTCCATCCTCGCGCATCGCCAGCGCCGTCCGTACCCGCATCGAGCGGGGCGGCGAACGCCTGTGGCGCCTGGAGGACTTCCGCGACCTGCCTTTCATGGCGGTCGCCCAGGCCCTCTCGCGCCTGGCCCGCGCTGGCCAGATCGAGCGGCTGAGCAAGGGAACGTACTACCGGAGCCGGCAGACCGCCTTCGGCAGAAGCCGGCCGAATCCGGCTTCTATTCAACGGCTTGCGGGTCGTGGGAAGCCGCTCTTCCCGGCCGGCATCGCCGCGGCCAATCTGCTCGGATTCACCACCCAGACTTCGGCGCGCGGCGAGCTGGCGACCAGCGCCAGCAGTCTGCCCCGGAAGCTGATCGGACCTGACGCGGTGATCCACACCCGCCGGCCGGCGACATGGAAGGGCCTGTCGGAAACCGACGCGGCGTTCCTGGACTTCCTGCGCCGGGCCGGACGTACGAGCGAACTGTCGCCGGAGGCGACAATCCGTCGGGCGATCAGCCTCCTGTCTGAAACGGGGCGGTACCTGCGTCTCGCCGGTATCGCGGAGACGGAACCGCCGCGTGTGCGCGCCCTGCTTGGCGCGCTTGGCGAGCGTCTCGGCAACCATCCCAAGGCGGTGTCGAAACTCCGTGAATCCCTGAATCCGCTCTCCCGCTTTGACTTCGGCGTGTTCGCGGGCCTGCCGAACGCGAGAGCGTGGCAGGCGAAGGAGCGCCGGCCATGAGGCTCCACGAGCATCCCGACTTCGAGCAGGCGATCCTCCGCGCTGCGGAACACTTCCGCGCGCGGGGATTGCGCCCCGCGATCATCGAGAAGGACTACTACGTCACCGAGGCGCTCCGCATCATCGCCGCCACAGCAGGTGACAAAGTGATCTTCAAGGGCGGGACCAGCCTGTCGAAGGGCTGGAACCTCATCGAGCGATTCTCAGAGGACATTGACCTGTTCCTTGACCCGATCGTGTTCACGCCGCCGCTCGGTAAGCAAGGGATCGACCGCGAGTTGAAGCGTCTGCGCGATGCGATAGCGAAGCATCCGGGTCTGACGTTTGTGAAGACGGAAAGCCACACGATCGGCGGATTCGGCCGCAGTGACAGGTTCGCCTACGAGCAGCGCTTCGGCGGACCCGGCGAAGTGGCGGCGCGGGTTCTGTTGGAATCCGGCACCGCGAGCGGGCGTGAACCGACCGCCGACATTCCGCTCCGCTCATACCTTGGCCAGTTCCTCCAGGAGGCCGGGCAGACACTTGGCGCCGAGGACGAGGGGCCGTTCACCATGCGCCTGCTCCATTTCCGGCGCACGTTCGTCGAGAAGATGTTCGCGATTCACGCCAAGGTCGAACTCTTCAAGCGGGACGGCCGGCCAGTCGGGAGCTATGCCCGCCACTACTACGACCTCTACCAGCTTGCCGCCCAGCCGGAGGTGCGGGCGATGCTCGAATCACCGGAATACATGGCCATCAGGGAAGATTACGACCGCATCAGCCGGGCGCACTTCGAGCGGGACTACTTCCAGCCAGAGGGGATGAGCTTCGCCAGGAGCGATGCGCTGTTCCCATCCGGGCCTCTCGCCCAAGCCATTGCCCGTGACTACGACCAGCAGTGCCGGACGCTCTGCTATGGCGCGTTTCCGACATGGGCGGAAGTGCAGGCGCGGTTGGGCGAACTGCGGGAATTGCTCTGAGAGGACATCCATGCGTCCCAATCAAGAACGCGCTGAAACGCTTCGCCTTGACCTCCAGGCTTGGCTTGAAAAGAACGAACTGATGAACGATGGCTCCTTTGACGTACCGAATGATCCCGAGGCGATCGACACGACCCAAGGAGCAGAGCCGGTCTATCTGATTCTCAGCATGGACGGCATGTTGTACGACCTCTTCTACAAGCGTGAGAACGACGATTTGCGTACCGAGTTTGACGCGATCGTTGCCGAGCACGGGTTCTGGTACGACTTTGCAGACAGCACGACACTGCTCTTCATGGTGGACACGCAGACATAGTCGCCCGATGGAGCGGGAGACGCGGCCCCTCTCCCGCTCCAAACCTCACCCTCTACCCCCCACGAGCAGGTTCTTTCTAGGCAATGCCGATAGACGGCGAACGCCGTGACGCGGATGAGCGTCGGTGCTCTGTCGGCCTTGCCTTCCGATCGTCCCGGATGCATCGACTTCGCAACACTGACCTTGTACCGTTTCCCAGGAATGCGGAGGGTGTGATGCCGAAGAACCAACGCAGGATTCACTCAGCCGTGAGCAGGGATTGACGATGCCCGCGTACCGACACACGCAGACCTCTCCAATGTGGCTGATTCTTTTCGTGTTCGTGCCGCTCTTCGCCATCGGAGCACTGGGCGGCGACAACACGATGTTGCTGATCATCCTGCTGGCTGTCGGCGCTGGCTTCCTGCTGCTTGCAGCCAGCATCCACAGCCTGACGGTCGAGGACGCGGGCGAGCATCTACGGGTGCGATTCGGTCCGCTGCCCCTCCTGGGGACGCGGTTGAAGTATGCCGACATGGCGGACCCGGCGGTCGGCCGCTCGCGGATGATCGACGGTTGGGGCATCCACTGGATTCCCGGCCGCGGCTGGACGTACAACCTGTGGGGCTACGACTGCGTCGAACTCCAGTACCGCGGCAGCCCCCTCCGCATCGGCACGGATGACGCGGCGAACCTCGCGAGGTTTCTGCAAGAGCGGATCGCCGCTCGCCACCAGGTGCCCACCTGAACCTGTCGGCCTTACCCCTCAGTCACGTTTCACGGTTTCACGGCCGAGCAGACCCTTGATTCCAGGCTCCCAGGCCCGAATTCCTGCCACGAAGAGTTCAACTGGCGTACTGTCACCCCGATTTGTTTCACGGTTGAGCGGCCGGCAAGACGCGGATTCCAGTCGCCCTGGCCCGGATCCCGTTCAAGACCATCTCAACTGTCCTACAGCTACGCCGATTTCGACAAGGCCAACGATTCGCGCCGAGTCCTCGATACGGCTCGTCCGCAGCCGTTTCTGACACGGATCGGGCCGCCGCAGCAACCCCCCCGATTTGCGTGACGTCAGCCGCCGGATGTAGGATCCCCGCCGCTACCGGAATGACACGGATTCGAGATGAATCATCTGTTCACAGCCTGCCCTCAAGGAGCGACCTGGTGCGACAGTTCAGTCCAAGCGCTCGCTTCGTGCGCAATTTGATGGTCCTGGTTGCCTGCGGTGCCGCCGTGGGGTGCTCGGCACTCAACCGCCCACCGGTCGTCGTGGAGAGGCGGGTTGCGGTCACGGGCGGCGACGTCTGGTGCCAAGTCGTCGGCGCGGACAAACCGGGCGTACCGCTCCTGGTTCTGCACGGCGGTCCGGGCGTGCCGCATGATTATCTCCTGCCGCTCAACGCCCTGGCGAACCAGCGGCCCGTGATCTTCTACGATCAGCTTGGTTGCGGAAACTCCGAGCGGCCGACCGATGAATCGCTTTGGACGATCGAGCGCTTCGTGGATGAGTTGGACGAGGTCCGCATGGCGCTGAAGCTCGATCGAGTCCACATCCTTGGCCACTCATGGGGGACGATGCTTGCAGTCGAATATATGCTTCAGCGCCGTCCGCCCGGCGTCATCAGCCTGACTCTCGCGGGCCCGGCCCTGAGCATGCAACGATGGGCAGCCGACCAACGCGTCTGGATGCTGGAACTTCCAAGGCCAATACAAGAAGCGATTCGGTCGGCGGAATCCGCAGGCACGTTTGAAACACTCGAATATCAAGACGCCGTCGGCGTGTTCTACGCCCGGCACGTCTGCCGGGTCGATCCGTGGCCGGACTACGTTCAACGTGCTCTTTCACCCGAAAAGATGGGCCGGCAGGTGTATTTTTACATGAATGGGCCGAGCGAGTTCACATGCACGGGGACGATCCGGGATTACGAGCGGGTCGATCGACTGCGTGAGATCACGACGCCGGCGCTGTTCATCTGCGGCCGCTACGACGAGGCCACGCCTGCGGCCACCGAATACTATCACCGCAACATGCCTGGCTCGGAACTTGCGGTGATCGAGAACGCGTCGCATTTGGCGTGGGTCGAGCAGCCCGATGAGTATTTTCGGGTGCTCCGCGCGTTCCTTCACCGGTCCGAAACCGGTCCCCGTGCGGGCCGCGAGTGACGGTGCCCGGGCCGTCGCGACGGAGAACGTGGTTGGAGGGATTACCCAACCAGGTCGTTCGCGGATTCCCCCCGACCGCCCTGCAAAACGATGGAGTTGTGCCCTTCAGGCGTGTATCTCGGTCTCATGCGAGAGCACACGCCTCGTTCCAGGCTCCCAGGCCCGAATTCCGGCCACAAAGAGCTCAACTGGCGTACTGTCACCCCGACCATTCAGAACCGGGGGAACACCCGCTTGATGCCAGCATCGAGCGGGTTTTTTCGTTGCCCGGGGCGGCGTAAAGCTCCCACCGGCGGCGGATGCCATCCTGCCGACCGCTGCTCTCGTCGGCGTTTCCTCGCCCATTCGAATCGCAGTGCGAACTCCGGTGTATTGGAGTCGCGCCGGCGCTCCTCCGCCCACGTTATGCGCGGATTCCGCGCGTCGGCGGATAGATGAACTGGCCCGCCGCATGGACGGAACTGGGCGGCGCGTGGAAAAAATTGCGAAGAGTGGCCGCGCTGCGAAAGCGCCTGGCCGAATCGCCCGATGCGCCGGCGAGCGCAAACTTAGCCCGGCGCGGCCACGGGCGCTTCTTCGCGCTCCGGGCGCTGGCGCTGGAGACGCGGGATGCGTCGCTGGCGCAGGGTCGGCGGGACGCGCTCACGGAGCAGTCGCGGTCAGACCACCCGCCACGCATAATACGTCACATGAACGCAGACGCGACCGATCCGGTCGGCCGCAGCGCCCCGCCCCAGCGATGGATCACGCGCACGGTGCTGGGCATCGTGCTGGCGACCTTTTTTTCCGATGTCGGTCACGAGATGGCGACGGCGGTACTGCCGTTCTACCTCGCAACGATCGGGCTTGGTCCCGCAGGGCTCGGACTGATCGAAGGCGTAGCCGACTTTTTTGTCAGCCTGTCAAAACTTGGCGGCGGCGTGCTGGGCCACCGTGTACGCCGCAAGAAGCCGTGGGCCTCACTCGGATATCTGGTGACTGCGACCGCAACCGCGGCCATCGCGCTGGTGGGCACGCTGGGCGCGATCGTGTCGCTGAGAACGACGGCCTGGATCGGCCGCGGTTTCCGGTCGCCATTGCGCGACTATCTGCTCGCGGACGCGGTGCCGCCAACGCACTTCGGCCGCGCGTATGGACTCGAGCGGGCCGGCGACATGCTCGGGGCGGTGGTCGGGCCGCTCATTGCCGCCGGTGCCATCGGCCTCGGACTGGGATTTCGCGACCTGATCATCTGGACGTTCGTGCCCGGCGTGATCGCGGCCGGCGCGCTCTTCTTCCTCGCCCGTGAACGTGGTGATCGACCGATTGAGACCGCGGAACAGGCCGGTGAGGCGCGGCCGGCGGTGGGCCTGCCGCAACTGCCACGCGCCTTCTGGATGTTCCTGATCGTGGTGATGCTGTTCGGCCTTGGCGACTTTTCCCGCACGTTTCTGATCTGGATCGCGGCGCGTAGTCTTGGTGCGGATTTCTCCACGGGCGGGGTGCTGTCGGTGGCAGTGCTGTTGTACGCGGGCCACAACCTGGTGGCGGCGCTGGCGGCATACCCGGCCGGACATGCCGGCGACCGGCGTTCCAAACGCGGCATTCTGGCGCTGGGCTATGTGCTCGGCGTGGTGGTGAACCTCCTGCTGGCGATCGGCAGCGGTTCCATCGCGCTCGTCGCCCTGGCGATCGCCCTGTCGGGCATCTACATTTCCATCGAGGAAACGCTTGAGAAAGCTGTCGCCGCGGAGTTGCTGCCGCGCCACCTGCGCAGCCTGGGCTTCGGCATCCTGGCGTGCGGCAACGCCGTGGGCGACATGGTGTCGAGCGTGTACGTCGGGCTGTTGATTCAGGCCGGCCAAGACGCCATCGCATTCACCATCGCAGCGGTATTCGGTGGACTCGGGACTTTTGCGATCTGGAGATTGATAAAGTCCCGGCCATGACGCACCCCCCGGTCCGGCGCGTCGTCGCCGCAACTGGACCACCCAGCATGAGCATCATCCGGTTCATCCATCCCCAAAGCCTCTCAGGCACCGTGGACGCCCTGAGCGAGGCAATCGCCGACCGGGCGAGAATCTCCGCCGGGGATCGCACGGAAGTGGCGCGCTGGATCGCGTCGCGGCAGGGCCTGCCAGGAGCGTACGGCGGAACGTTCGCCCCATTCGAGCAGGAACGGCGTGGCGGCATCCGGCTGTTCACCGGCGAGCGCGCCACGTCCGCTTCCGCCCGACACATCCTGGGCGAAGAGTCGTGCCGTGTGCTGCTCCAACTGCGCGTGCGCGACCCCATCGTCGGGCGAGCGCTCGGCCGGGCTACCGAGGGGCTGCTGGAATGCCTGGCGCGCTCGGCCGTGCGGAAGCGGATCAAGAACCCGGGCCTCTTCTGCTGCGGCCCATGCACCGTCGGCTTGTGGCGGCACCTGGCGGTCGGCGGGTTGGATCGACAGGAGGAGCGACTTGAGAGGGGCGTGTCGTCGCTGCGGGCGCGGCGGGACGGCCTTGGGGGCTGGCGCCGATTCCCCTTCTGGTACACGGTGCTGCTGTTGTCGGAGCTCGATCGTCCATACGTCAAGGCGGAGCTTCGATACATCGCGCCGGCGCTGGAGCGCGCCGTCCGGCGGGCAGCCGCGAACCCGTACGCTGCTCGACGCCGTGCGGCGGCGACGCGAGCACTGTCGCTGCTCTGACTGCGCACCGGCTGCCGCGCTCCCGTACACCCGGTATGATTCCCGGCATGACCGTGAAGGAAATCCTCGCGCAGCTCAAGTCGCTCGGCGACCCCGCCCGCCATAAGCACAACGCGAAGGCCGGGGTGCCCGAAAACCAGTTCGGCGTGAAGCTCGGTGACATCCGCACCATCGCCAAACAGATCAAGGCGGATCATGAATTGGCGCTGGCGCTCTGGAACACCGGCAACGTCGAAGCGCAACTGCTCGCCGCGCTGATCATCAAGCCCAAGGCGCTCTCAGATGCCGAACTCGACGCGCTGACGCGCTCCACGACATGCCCGCAGGTGGCGGACTGGCTGAACGCTTACGTCGTCGCACAGCATCCCGGCAAGGACGCGCTGCGCGAGCGGTGGATGAAACCCGCGGAGAAGGACCGCTGGGCCGCCCGGGCGGGCTGGAACCTCACCGCCAGCCGCATCAACAAGGGCGGCGACGGCCTTGACCCGGCCGCCCTGCTCGACCGCATTGCGCGTGAACTGCCGAAAGCCGCTCCTGAAGTTCAGTGGACGATGAACAACACGCTTGCCGCAATCGGCATCCAGCACGCGGCGCTGCGAAAACGCGCGATCGCGATTGGCGAGAAGGTTGGACTGTACAAGGATTGGCCGGTATCGAAGGGCTGCACGCCGCCCTATGTTCCGGTGTGGGTCGAGGAAATGGTGAAACGTCAGAAGTAGTAACGGCGCCAGCAGAATACGATCGCCCATTGCTGTCGCCGGTCGCCGGTTGCCGTGAATCAGCGTATTTGCAGCACGATCGCCGTCCGCGTCGGCACGTAGAGCCGGATCTCGCCTTCGACCACCGCCGTGCCGCCGGCATGGCCCCCGTCCCCAGCCGTCCGACGACGATCAGCCGCCGAGCCTGCCCCGCCGTCTCCCTCCAGCCGCTCCGACTCGCCTCGCGCGAAAAAGGGAATCTCCTGGCCCGCGGCCAATCGCCCATGCCCGCCGAACTGCAACGCGTCCGTGTCCAGCAGCAGCCGCAGCGACGCGCCCTTCGTCGCCCGCAGCGGCAACACGTAATCCGCGTACGACGTCGTCGGGTGAAAGTTGAAGACGAAAAGCAGCCCGCCGCGCTCAAACGCCAGCAGCTTGCGCTCCTCGTGCGCATAGCGCAATTCCGCGCTGGAAGCCGCCAATATCCGACAATCGGCGTCCAGCATCATCATGGCGCGGTCAAATGCGCCCAGGCCCGCGTAGCGCAGATCCTCGCGATCGGCCAGCGACCATTGCCGCCGCGCGTAGTGATAGGAAAAGCCGTTTCCTTCCCGCGGAAAATCGATCCATTCCGGATGGCCGAACTCATTTCCCATGAAATTCAGCCAGGCCTCGCCGCCGAGCGCGAACGTCACCAGGCGGATCATCTTGTGCAGCGCCACGCCGCGATCTATCACCGTGCTCTGGGAGGTCACCTGCATCGCGGTGTACATCTCCGCGTCCATCAACCAGAACGCCAGCGTCTTGTCCCCCACCATCGCCTGGTCGTGGCTCTCGGCATAGGCGACGTGCGCCTCGTTCCGCCGGCGGTTGGTCAGCGTGTGAAACATCTCGCCAAGATTCCACTCTTCGTCGCGCCGCGTGCGCAGCAATCGAACCCAGTAATCCGGGATTCCCATCGCCAGGCGATGCGTGAACCCGATCCCGCCCTCCTCCACCGGCCGCGCCAGCCCCACCATTCCGCTCACATCCTCGGCGATCAGCAGCGCGTGCGGGTTCACCGCCCGCGCCGCCTCGCACGCCAGTTGCAGGTACGTGATCGCCGGCTCATCCAGATCGCGGCGGAAGTAGTCGTCGTAGTCCCACGACGTCCTGCCCAGCCCGTGGTGCAGGTACATCATGCTGCCGACGCCGTCGAAACGCATGCCGTCAAAGCGGTACTCCTCGAGCCAGTAGCGCACGTTCGACAGCAGCAGCCGCAGCACCTCCCACTTGTCATAATCCCACAGCAGCGAATCCCAGGCGATGTGCTCGCCCCGCGGGCCGGCGTGAAAATACTGGTGATCGGTGCCGTCAAAACGGTTCAGCCCGTCGTGCACGTTGCGCACCATGTGGCTGTGCACCACGTCGAGAATCACGCGCAGGCCCGCACCATGCGCAGCGTCCACCAGCCGCTTGAGGTCCTCCGGCTCGCCGAAGCGCGAACTTGGCGCAAACAGATTGCTGACGTGGTACCCAAATGATGCGTAGTACGGGTGCTCCTGCACCGCCATCAACTGCACCGCGTTGTATCCGGCCCGCACGATGCGCGGGAGCATCTGCTCCGTGAACTCGCGCCATGTTCCGACCCGCCACTCCTCCAGCGCCATCCCCGGGTGCGCTTCGTAGATGTGCAGTGGTTCACCGTCGGGCCGCGGGGCTGTGTGCCGCCACGAAAACGCCGGCGGATGCCAATACACGCCGCACGGGTCGTGCGTGCGCTCGTCAAAGACCACCCGGCGGATGTATGCGGGAATGCGATCGAGCGTCCCGTTCCGTGCGTGGACGTGCACCTTCACCCGCGACCCATGCACCAGCCGCTCGCCGCCGCGCCCGTCCGGCACGAACAGGCTCCACACCCCGAACTCATCCGACACCATCGGGTGCGCGACGCGGTCCCAGTCATTGAAATCCCCGCAAAGAAACAGCGCCTGCGCCCCGGGCGCCCACTCGCGATACCACACGCCGGCGCGGCCATCGCGCTCCCCGCGATGCAGCCCCAGCCGCTGGTGCCCCAGCGCGAAACGCTCCAGCGCCCCCTCCGCGCGCTCAATCTCCGCGCGCTTTGCACGATACCGCTCGTAGCGCCGCGCCACGTCATGGGCGTACGGCCCCAGCCACGGATCCTGATCCACGATTGCAAATCGGCGCGGCTCGCTCATGCGGGACGATTGTAACCACGCGGTCGCTGCCTGCTGGCCCCGCGGCGAAGCGCAGACAATAATGGCGCGCATGGCAGCAGGCAGCGCCGGACGGCGCAAACGAAGCACCGTCGGCGAGCGCTGGGCGTATTATCGCGACGCCACCCCCCTGCCGCTCTATAGCCTGATTTTCATCTTTCCGCTGGTCGCCATCTATGAAGTCGGGGCGCTCATGCTGCGCCCGACCGCCTGGCCGGAGCGACGGCTGGTCGCGCAGGGCGCGATGCAGAGCCTGTTCGGGTGGATTGGCGCGGATGCGCCCTGGCTGAGCGGCGCCGCCATCATTCTCGTCGTGACACTGCTCTGCTGGCATGTGTTCAGCGGCGGATCGTGGCGCGTGCGCATGTGGGTGCCGGCGGTGATGATCGCCGAGAGCATCGCCCTTTCGATCCCGTTGTTGGTGATCGGACGCATCGGCGCGACGATGGCCCTCCACCAGGCCACCAGCGGCGCGAGCTTCGAGTCGTTGCGGGCCGACCTCATCCTGTCGCTCGGTGCAGCGCTGTACGAGGAATTTGTCTTCAGGCTGGCGGTTCTCGTGATTGTCCTGTCCGCGCTGACGCACCTCTTCCGCGCTCCGCGCGGCGTCGCGATGGCGGCCGCGGTCGCCGTCGCGGCGGCGATTTTCGCGCTCTGCCACGTCCGCCCGGTCGGGGCCGAGGCGTGGGACGGCGTGCGCATGGCGGTCCGCCTGGCCGCGGGGGCCTACCTGGGCGTTGTCTTTCTGTTGCGGGGCCTGGGAGTCGCTGTGGGGTGTCACGCGGCCTACGACGTGATCGTGCTGGTCGGAGCAGCCCGGGACTGAGCGGCAATTCCGCAGTTGGACGCCCGTCCTGCCCGATCTATGATTAGGTGAGAGCACCCGCGGACAGGTGCCCCGCCGGGGTCGGGAGGTTCTCGCATGTCGATCATCGAATCGCAGGTGCGCCGCGCACGAAGACGGCTGACGCTCAACGGCCTGATCGAGCGGCTGGCGTGGCTGATCACCGGCGGCGCCTGTGCCTGGTCGCTGGTGCTGCTGATCGATCGCGCACTCAGCGCCGGGCTGCCGGTATCGATGATCGCGGCCGGCGTCGGGTCGGCTTGCGCGGCAGGCGCTGTCACGTGGGCGTGGCTGCGCCGCGCCACGCCGTTGGCCGCCGCCGTCCTGCTGGATGCCGCCGCCAACACGAAGGAGCGCGTGAGCAGCGTCGTGGCCGTGGATCGGCGCCTGCTCTCGAGCGACCCTTTCGCCGGCGCGATGCTGCGCGACGCCGAGCGCGTCGCCGGCGGCGTGGATGTCTCGCGCGCTGTGCCGTTTCGCGCCCCATCGGCATGGCCCTGGTCGCTGGCCTCCGTGCTGACGGCCGTGCTGCTGTTCGTCCTCATGCCGAATCTGAATCTGTTCGCCAAGTCGCCCGAACCGGAGCCCGACGCCGCGCCGTCCGCGACGCGACAGGCCGACGCGAGACGCGTGTCCGTGGCCGTCAATCAGCAGGTCGAGAAGGCAAAAAAGCTGGCGGAGGAGAATCCCGCGTTGGCCGGCATGGCCGATGGGCTTGCGCCGCTGGAATTGCCGGAGAAGGGCGCCGCCCGTCCGGACGACGTCGCCCGCGACGCGGTGAAGGTGCTGGATCGGCTGGCCGAAAAGCTCGAGCAGCACCGCAATGACCGCAAGTTCACCGGCATGGAGCAGGCCCGCGCGCAACTGCCGCAGCTGGAACGGCCCGCCCCCGGCGACCCGGCCGCGAAGCTCACGGAAGCACTGCGCGGAGGCGACATGCAGAAGGCGCGCGAGGAGCTCAAGGCGATGCAGGAGCAGATCGCCGAGGCGGCACGTAAGGCCGATGCGGAGGCGCAGCAGCAGTTGCAGAAGCTGCAGAAATCGATGGAGAAGCTCAGCGAGCAACTCAAGCAGATGTCCAACGATGAGAACGTGAAGAAGGACATCCAGAACAAGGCCGGGTTGTCAGAGGAAGCCGCGAAGAAGCTGATGGAGGAGCTGTCCAAGCTCGATCCGAAGGACATTCAGAAGGAGCTTCAGAAGCGCCTCGGGGAAAAGGGGATCTCCGAGCAGCAGCTGAAGGAGCTGGCCGAGAAGATCATGCAGAACGAGCAGGCCAGACAGCAACTCAAGGAGCTTACCAAAAAGATGGCGCAGGCCGCGCAGCAGATGAAGGAGTGCCAGGGTGCCTGTCAACAGCAGGGCGACAAGGGCGGCGAGAAATCCGACCAGGCCGCCCAGCAGGCCGCGCAGGCGCTGGCCGACGCCGCCAGCCAGCTCTCCGACATGGAAATGGCCGAACAGATGATGGGCGAGATGGAGGCGCAGCTCGCCGAACTGGACCGCCTGCGCAATCAGATGAACAACCCCGACGGCCGGCAGGACGGCCCGATGCCGGACAAGGACGACGAGCGGCGCGGCACCGGCCCGAACTACGGCCGGGGCATGGGCACCGGCACGGGGAAGGACCGCCGCGCGCATCAGATGAAGGTGGAGCGCGTCAAGCCGCAGATCACCGGCGGCGAGATCATCGGACAGATGCTGTTCGACGGCCCGCAGGTGAAGGGACAGTCCACCGCGAAGGTCCGCGACGCGGTCATCGCCGCCGTTCGCGACGCGACCGACGCCATCAATCGCGACGAGGTGCAGCGTCAGTATGAGCGGGCGGTGCGCGAGTACTTCGACGGCTTGGCAGGGCTTGTCGGTGAGGCGGAGGCCCCTGCATCCCCCGCGCAGCCATCCACCGACGCGGCGTCGAAGCCGTGATCGTTGATTTGCCGCCTCTATCCCCGCGCGAATGGATCGAAGTCGCGTGAGGAGCGACGTGCAGGGTCGGGCTGCGCCCGCGCTTTGTGAACAGCGACGGCCTTTCGAGGGCGCACCTGACGACACAGCCGCGGCACAACGGGGCTTCTCCGACGCCGCGCAGGCCGACTAGTGTCTCGGTCGAACCTCCGCCCCCTGCTCCCACTGTCTGATCAGCCGGTCTGCCGCCTCTCGCCCGGCCTGCGGCGCGTCCCGGTCATCCGCCAGCCGCGCGACGGCGCGCTTCAGCGACTCCGGCGTGCGGCGCTCACCGAGTGCAATGACCCCCCGCTCCCAGGACCGCCAGTGTTCGTCGCGGTTCAGCAGCGATTCCCGAAGCAACCGCGCATATCCATCCGCGACCACGTCGAAAACCTGTTCTCCGATTGCGGGTCGGCGCTCGCAGATCGTGCGAAGCGCGATCAGCAGCCGGCCGATCAGATCCTGGCGCAGGTCATCTGCAATGCGCGCGTCCTCAACGGATCGCACCGCCTCGCGCACCCGCACTACGTGCTCACGCGCCACCGGCGCGGGCGCTTCCAGCACCCGGCGGATACGCTCCAGCGCGTCGCGGTACGCCTTTGGATACTCTTCCCCCTCCCGCAGCGCAGGGAGCGGGATGACGTCCAGCAGGAACGCCTCTCCCCACCGCTCCACGCAATATCCCGTAACGGCGGTCAGTTGCACATCGCTCCGGACTTCGGTGGCCCAAGCATGCGCGTCGGCCATAAGTTCATCCGCCATCACCGCCGACCGTTCATCACCCAGCGCGAGCGCTCGGGCGAGTACGGCCTGTTCCGCCGGGGTCGTGCGCCCACCTCCCGCATGCGAGTACCGCAATAGCTCAGTGGAGAGAACCGTTCGGGCGGCAGGCGTGCATCGTGCGTCTCCGGCGCGGAGGGCTGCACCGATCATTTCCACAATGGATGACTGGATCCGGGCGTTGAGAGCGGGGTGGCCATTATCCACATACAGCTCCCGCGCGAGCTCCATCGCCGTGTTCTGATCCAGAACGACGCCGGCACCGGCATACTTTGCCGCCAGCGCGGGCATGCGCCGTTGCGCCGCCGCGAACACTTCCGCATGCTCGGGATACACGTCGGTAAATCCGCGACCCTGCTGTGCATGGGCCGCCGCCCACGCTTCCGCGGTGCGCGGCGAGACTTCGACTGGCGGGAGGTCGCCCTGTCCGGCGGACGTTTTTCCAGCAGCCAGCACCGAGACGACGATTGCACCAAGAGCTGCTAATGATTCACGAGGGGTGCGTAACGATGACACGGTTGGCCCTCACTCGCCAAAAACGTCGCGGCAGAACTGCCGACACTGATTGTAGCCATCCGGCCAGGGTGCGAACAACAGGCAGCACGTGTTGCAGTCGATCAGCGAAGCACAGTGGAACGAACAGGCATTCGTACAGCCGTCCGGATCGCTGCATTTCGCGTTTTCGAGCCGGCTTCCGGTGCAGGGGCCGACACTCAAGGCGTGAGCCAATCCCGCGGAGAGACAAGCGATAGATGCTGCGGCGATCAATACTACACGACTCATGACTATGTCTTTTCTCTATGAACCGCTGACCGTTCGTTTGTGTCAATACCCCCCCCCCCCCCCCCCGCGCGTCAAGAGAGAATCGCATGGTCAGGACATGCTGATGCGGTGCGATGGGCAGTCGAAACGCCTCACGGCTTCGGCGACGCAAACGCTCCTGGAAACCGCCCGTCAGAACGAATGATCATTGCCCACGACTTCAGTTTCTGGGTTCGCATCCCCTCCCAATTTGACAACTAACCGAACCGCCCCCGAACCCGTGCGGAACAGGGTTCGGGGGCGAAGATGACGGCGTGAAACCAAATCGCTCGCTACCCCGGGGCTAATTCATTTCCCGGGAACTGATCGCGCGCACTAGTTCGCCGCGGCAACGGCCTCCTGCGCCTCCGCAACCCGCCGATCACGCTCCAGCCTAGCGCCGGCTGCCGCCGCACGCGCCTCGGCGCTCACGCGGCGCTCACGCAGCTTGCGGGCCTTGCCGACGCGGTCGCGCAGGAAGTAAAGCTTGGCACGGCGGATCTTGCCGCTGCGAACCGTCCGGATCGAAACGACCTTCGGCGAATGCAGCGGGAAGGTGCGCTCCACTCCCTCATTTCCCACCAGCCGGCGCACCGTGAACATCGAGTCCAGCCCCGATCCCTTGCGGGCGATCACGGTGCCCTCGTAGTCCTGCAAGCGCTCCTTCTCTCCCTCGATGATGCGCGTGGTGACGACGACCGTATCGCCGATGTCGAAGTTCAGCTCGCTTTGGCGGCGATACTGGCCCTCGACGACATCAAAAAGTTTGTGACGCATGACAACGCCTGCCTTTCCGTGATCTTCAGCGCACCGCGGGCGCAACACCTCGCGCCGCTGCGGCTTCCATTCGTGATTCCCAAGGCGCGACCACACCGATGGCGGCGCCGATCCGCCGGCCCCCGGCTCTCGCCCGCGGCGACCGCGCCGCGCCTGTGTCCGACTCTGGCGCAAGGTCCGGGCGGCGGGCACGGGTGCGCTCCGCCGCGGCCTGACGCCGCCATTTTTCCACTTCGCCGTGATGACCCGAAAGCAGCACCGACGGCACCGACAGACCTCGATAGTTCTGTGGCCGCGTGTACTGCGGATATTCGAGCAACCCCCCGCAAAACGACTCATCCCCCGCCGATTCGCCGCAGCCCAGTACACCGGGCAGCAACCGTGCCGCACTGTCGATGATCGCCAGCGCCGCCAGTTCGCCGCCCGTCAGCACGAAATCCCCCAGGCTGATCTCCACCGGCCGCAGAATCTCCACGATGCGCTCGTCGAACCCCTCATAGTGGCCGCACAGAATCAGCACGCGCTGCGCCTGCGAAATCTCGCGCGCCGCCTGCTGATCAAAGCGTCGGCCCTGCGGTGTCGTGAGCACACGCAGGGCCGGACGGGGGTCCAATTTCTCGATCGCCTCGACGGCGTCTACCACCGGCTGGCACGATAGCACCATGCCGGGTCCGCCGCCGAAGGGACGATCGTCAACTTTTCGGTGCGGATCGGTCGAATAATCGCGGAGTTGATGAAGGTGAACTTCTACGAGGCCGGCTTGCTGCGCGCGCCCGAGGATGCTCGCCGCCAGATATGGCGACAAAGCCTCGGGGAACAGCGTGACGACATCGAAGCGCATGGGTTGAACCGCGCATGAAATTCCCGGCGTCGCGTCAGGACGCCTTGATACCGGAGCGCTTGATCATCTGGCGCACCGTGTCCGATGGGACTGCGCCGAGCTTGAGCCAATGCCCGATCCGCTCGGCATTCAGCCGAACCTGCTGGTCAGCGTTGGCGTTGTCCGGGTCATAGGTGCCCAGTTCTTCCAACACGCGGCCGTCACGGGGACTGCGCGAATCCACGGCCGTCACACGGTACACCGCGCGATGCCGACGCCCAAAGCGCTTGAGACGAATCTTGACGGCCATGGCCGCTACCTCCGATGCAACCCGGTCACCGCGCGCGATCCTACACGACGCGGACTCAGCGCCGAAGCGGAGGACCCGGTTGGGCCGCTTCGCCGCGCGGAGCCCAACATCATACGACCGGCCGGCGTTACTGCCAAGCCCCTATTGTCAAACGCTTACACGACGCTAACCTACGCCGCCGCAACCGGTTTCGTAAATCCGGCGACCGTTCGTGTGGCCGCCCCCTTGTCCATCGCTGGAAATCCGAGCCACATTTGGCGCGAGCGCACGGAGCATCTGGCGTTGCAGATGGGAGCCGTGCCGATTATTATATAACAATCGGTTGCTGCCGTGGCCGAGCTGTTCCAACCGATTGGCCGGCCCCGATCCATGAATCAGCCGTCTGGTAACTGGAGTCGCCCTATGAAACGAGTCTTTTCTGTTTCCGCGATTGCGCTCGCATCCATTTTCGCACGCTCCGCTGTCGGCGGCGTGCTCCTGATTCCGAACACCGGCACGGGGTTTGACAATGTCTGGGCGTTCGACTCCTTCGACGGCAGCCTCGTTGACAACAACTACATCGCCGGCGACGCCAACATGCAGCAGGTGATCAAGGTGGTCCGCAATGGAAGCGGCAACTACTACATGGTGGATGAAACCGCAGACGCGGTCTTCGAATACGGCGCGAATCGCCTTTACATTCAAACGCTCGCCAACTCCTCCGGCAACGGCCTCGACCAGCCTTACTCCATCGCATTGCACAACAACCAACTGTACGTCAGCGTCGTGGGCGGCCTCAGTCCGAACACCGTCCAGCGTTTCGAGCTGGACGGCTCCGGCCAGACCACCTTCGCGGACTTTGCGCTGCTCGGGGCAGGCACGCCCCGCGACATTCTGTTCCGCGCGAATGACGTGCTCATCGGCGATTCCGTCGGCGACGACATCGAACGGTTTGATCTGTCGGGAGGATTCCTCTCCATCTGGCACGACTCCGACGGCGCAACCGGCATCGACTTTCCGAACCAGCTCTACGCCGACGCCAACGGCGACATTCTCGCCGCTGGATTTACGGCTCCGTTCGGCATCTACCGGTACGACGCCAACGGAGCTCAGCTCAACTACTGGACGCTGCCGACTTCGCCGCGCGGCGTGCATCGCCTCGGCAACGGTCGGATTCTGTGGTCTGGTGGAACGCGCGTCGGTGTGCTTGACCCGGCAACCGGGACCAGCGCGGACGTACTCAATACTCCGAATGCAAGTTTTCGCTTCATCACGCTGGTCGCGGATGACTGCCTGCGAGGCGACGCCAACTGCGACGGCGCGGTGAACAACTTCGACATCGACCCGTTTGTGGCTGCGATCCTTGACCCCGCCAGCCCCACTCCTCCGCCAGGCTACTCCGGCAACGCCGATTGCTGGGCGCTGCGGCTGTGCTGGGGCGACGTGAGCGGAGACGATCTGCTGAACAACTTCGACATTGACCCGTTCGTCGCGTGCATCCTCGGATCACCGCTGCCGGGCGAGGGCTGTCCCTAGTCACGGCAGGCGGACGCCGGCAACGCTGGCGGTCTGACCCGCGCCGGCCGCGAGACGGCGCCACACGTCGAACGCCCGCGTGATCCTGCGCGCGGGCAAGGTGTCGGTGCGCCATGATCCGGCGCGGCCTGCTTTTCACTCCCGCCCTTCTCCCGCACAATGCCCGGCCCATGCTGCGATACGCCCTGCGCCGAATCCTGCTCTTTCCGCTGGTGCTGCTCGGAATCTACGCCGGCGCGGTGCTGCTGCTCTCCGCCACCCCGGGCGACGGTCTCGACACGGGCGGCAAGGAGCTTCCGCCCGAGGTGCTGGCAGAGCGGCGGCGGGCCTTCAACTTCGATCAGCCGTGGATCGTCCGCTGCTTCTGGACCTGGCCGAAGCGGCTGCTGTGGGACGGGGATCTGCCCGCTTTTCAATATGACGACTGGACCGTCGTCGAAATCATGCGCTCCGCGCTGCCCGTCTCATTGCAACTCGGCACCATCGCCTTCGGGCTGGCCGTACTGATCGGCGTCAGCGCCGGCGTGACCGCCGCTGCGTATCGCGGACGCTGGCTGGATCATGCAGCGCTGGGCATCACGCTGATCGGCATTTCGCTGCCCTCGTTCGTCGTCGGGTCCGCGCTGGTAATTGTCGTCGGCATGTGGCTGCACGTTGTCCCCGTCGGCGGCTGGGGCCGTCCGTCGCAGGCGCTGCTGCCGGGCCTGACGCTCGCGCTGCCCTTCGCCGCGTACATCGCGCGCCTCACTCGCGCTTCGCTGCTCGATGCACTTTCGGAGGATTTCATCCGCACCGCCCGCGCGAAGGGCCTCTCCGAACGCCGCGTGCTCTTCGATCACGCCCTGCGAAACGCCCTCTTGCCCGTGCTCAGCTACCTCGGTCCCGCAGCGGCGTCGATCTTCACCGGCTCCTTCGTCGTGGAGCGGATTTTCACGATTCCCGGAATGGGCACGCACGTCGTCGAGTCCATCAACAACCGCGACCAGACGCTCATCCTGGCAACGGTCCTTGTGTACGGCGCGCTGCTCTCAGCCTGCAACCTGGCGGTTGATCTGCTCTACGGCGTCGTCGATCCGCGCGTGCGACTCGAGGGCAGCCGATGAGCAGCCCCACCACCGGCATCTGGCGGCGTTTTCGTCGTCATCGCACTGCCTGCGCGGCGGCCGTGTTCCTCGTGCTGGTGGGACTCACCTGCGTCGCCAGCCTCGCCTGGACCGGCTCGGCGATGCGCGCCACCGGCTTTGACCGCGCGCGCCAACCGCCGTCATGGGCGCACCCGCTGGGCACCGACGACCTGGGGCGCGACCTGCTCGCGCGGACGCTCTACGGCGGCGCCATTTCGCTGTCACTCGGCGTTCTTGCCGCACTGGTCGCGGTCGCGATCGGCACCGCCTACGGCCTGACCGCCGGGTACGTCGGCGGACGCACCGACGAAGTCATGATGCGCGTCGTGGACGTGCTCTACGCCATGCCGTACATGCTGCTTGTGATGCTGCTGACCGTCTCGCTCGGCGCGTGGCTGGAGCGCATCCCGCTTTGGCCCACGACCAGCGGCTTCCGCCCGCTGCACGGCGAGTGGTCGCGCTTTGCCGTGCTGGCGCTGGCCATCGGCAGCGTGAGCTGGCTCACGATGGCGCGGGTGGTGCGCGGACAGGTGCTTTCCTTGCGGGATCAGCCTTTCATCGAGGCGGCCCGGGCGCTGGGCCTGCCTGCTTGGCGCATCCTGCTGCGGCACCTGCTGCCCAACACCATCGGTCCGATCATCGTCTTTGCCTCGCTGACCGTACCGCAGGCGATTCTGCAGGAGTCCTTTCTGAGCTTCCTGGGCGTCGGCGTTCAACCGCCGCAAGCGACCTGGGGTTCGCTCGCCGCGGATGGCATCCGGGCGCTGAACCCCTATGAATTCGCCTGGTGGATGATTCTGGCGCCTTGCGCCGCCCTCTCTATCACGCTGCTCTCGCTCAACTTCGTCGGCGACGGGTTGCGCGATGCGTTTGACGTGAAAGACCGGCGGTAAAGGGCGGGTCGCGGACGGGTGCCACTGGCGTCGGCTGGCTTCCGTGAATTATTCATGCGGCTGCACTACGCCCCGGCTATTGAACGCCGCCGCCGAGGCGCATACACTCCCGCATCTGATTGGGGATTAGTGTAACGGTAGCACGACTGACTCTGGATCAGTTAGTCTAGGTTCGAATCCTAGATCCCCAGTACCGTGAACGCACCTGACGATCGTGGGAACGCCCGCGGGCGGTTTTTTTCAGACTTGCCGGCATTTCCGTTGCGTCGCGCTTCGATCATGCTATAATCTCCGCCGTTCGCGGAACAAAATGGGACCAGTCCCCGGGCCGGACTGCGTCGGCGCACGTGTCCCCCCCCGCACGTCCCGACCGCCGGCCCACTTTTTTCCCTTCCGCTTTTCACTGCCCATAGTGCAAGTGCAAAAAATTCGCCGGCGGTCCGATGCGACCGATCGATGCGCCCGTCTGGATCAGTGCGTTTCGAATCCGCGCGCTAGGGCGCGGCATTCGTACCCGGGAGCTTGTGTCCGCGTGCGTCATACAGGCTCAAGTCAACGCCGCGCCGCACTTTGGTGATGTGTACGATCTGACCGGTGTGAAATGAGAAGTGCTCGGTGACGTGCATCACGGCCTCGACCCCGCGAACCGAATAGTTCTGAATGGCATACCGCCGCGCTAGCGACTCGGCATTGAGCGTGCGCAGCGTCGCGCATGCGGGAACAACGACGCGTGCCAGCTCCTCGCTCAACTCATCGGCCGGAATCTGCCGGCGCTCCGCGAACTCGCCGGCGCGATCGCGTTCGACGACCTGCCCGGCGATTCCGCCCAGCACCCACTGGCGCACATTGCCCGCCAGGTGAAGCACCAGGTTGCCGACGGCGTTGCAATGTTCATTCTCGCGCTGCCACAGTTCGCCAACCGTGAGCAGCTTCGCGCAGCGCGCGATCTGTTTGTGATTCTGCTCAATCTTGGCGGCGGCATACCCGCAGAGGACCGGCGCAAGGTCGTGCAGCATTGCTTCGCCCGTCCCTGGCATCATTCACCCTCCGTGCCCGGCCGACGGATGCCGTACTTGCGAAGGCGATATCGCAGGTTGTCGCGTGTCATGTTCAGCGCGGCGGCGGCACGGGTCTGGTTCCACGCACATTGGCGCAGCGCGCTGAGTATCATTGAACGTTCCAGGCTGGCGACGGCGTGATCGACGCTGTCGCCGTCCGCCGGAAGGGTCGCATCGAGATCGGCCGGGAAGTTCGCATTCCTTCCAGCCCCGTCGGCGTGCTCAACCTGGCCTGATCGTTCGTGCGGTGCCTGCGTTCTCACGGAGCCAGGCGCGGACTTCGAACCGGCGACTCGCTCGCCCTCGGCGGCGCCTCCCGACCCGTTCGCCCGTGCCGCACGCTGGGAACCGGCCGCGACCGCGCTGCGCACTTCGGGCGGAAGCTGCGCACTGGTCAGTCGCCCCTGGTCCGCGAGCAGCACGCCCCGCTCGATCACGTTACGCAGCTCGCGAATGTTGCCGGGCCAGCGATAGGCGCACAGCGCGCCGAGCGCATCGCCGGCGATGCGCACCGGCCCGCTTCCGATCTGCCGCGCCGCGATCTCGGCGAAGTGTTCGCACAACGCGGCGATATCCTCGCGCCGGTCGCGCAGCGCGGGCAATGTGATGGGAAAGACATTAAGCCGGTAATACAAGTCCTCGCGAAACTGGCCCAGCGAAATCGCACGCTGTAGATCGCGGTTCGTGGCCGCGATGATCCGCACGTCACAGGCGATGGTGCGCGTGCCGCCGACACGGACAAACTCGCGCTCCTGCAGAACGCGCAGCAGCTTGATCTGCGTCGAGAGGCTCACGTCCCCGATCTCGTCGAGGAACAGCGTGCCGCCGTCCGCCAGCTCAAAGCGACCCTGCTTGCGGCCCGACGCCCCGGTAAACGCCCCGGCCTCATGACCGAACAGCTCGCTCTCCAGCAGCGTCTCCGGCAGCGCCGCGCAATTCACCCCGATGAAGGGCCGCTCGCGCCGCGGGCTGTGCTGATGAATCCAGCGCGCGTGCATCTCCTTGCCCGTTCCCGTTTCCCCGAGCAGCAGCACCGTGCTGCGCGTCGGCGCGACGCGCTCGCACAGTTCCATCGCGGCCCGCAGCGCCGGCCCCGCTCCGATGACGTTGTCATCGCCGCGTGCGCTCTCGACCAGCCCGCGGTTCTCACGAATCAACTCCTGGTGCATCTGCGCGTTTGAGACGCTGATCGCGGCCAGGTTCGCGAAAATCTGGAGCAGTTCCATGTCACCGTCCGCAAAGTCCGGCAACCCCGCCCGGCGGTTCAGCACCTCCACCACCCCGATGACCTGCTCACGGTGGCGCAGCGGCGCCGCGAGCATGCCGCGCGTCGTGAACGACGACTGCTTGTCGAACGCCCCGTAGAAGGCCGGATCGCGCCGCGCATCCCGCACCTGCTCCGGCCGACCAGTGGAAACCACTCGCCCCGCGATGCCGAGGTCGGCGTCAAACTCCCGTCCAATCAGCGCCGTCCCGGCGTCGCCGACGGCGGCCTTGAACACCAGCTTGCGCCTCCGGGCGTCCAGCAACAGGACGGAGGCCGCCTCAGCCTGCAGGACATCCGCGGCCGTCCGGGCGATCGCGTGCAACGTGGTCTGTAAATCCAGGCTGGAATTGATGGCGGCGGAGGCCTCGAGCAGGAGCGCGAGAGACTCGCGGCTGCCCGGCATGCCGGAGCCGATGACGCCCGAACGCAAATCCGGGACCGTACTCAATTGGCTCTCCCACGTCCTCACCGGGCGACGCGCGCAAACGCCGCCTGCGGAATCATACCGCGCCTAACGCATAGCGGCGGCATTGGTTACGATTGTCGGCGAGGTCCGCACCGACACCGCGGCGGAGTTCGTGCAGCGCCCAGCGCAGCGCGCCCGATAAATCCGCATGTTGACGGGGCCAGCGCATTATTCGCGCGCCCCCAGATGCCCGAAAAGTGTGAACGGCGCAATTCTTCCGCGCCGGATCCGGGATTCCGGCGACGGCTGGCGAACCGCCGACGGCACGCCGGCGTATGGAGCGATGGTGGCCGACACGCGCCGAGATGAGGAGCTGCTGGCCGACCACCTGGCCGGGCGATCCGGCGCGTTCGAGTCGCTGGTTGCGCGGTACGTGCCTGAGTTGTTTGCGTTTCTGTATCGCTTTGTCGGCGATCGCGCCGCAGCGGACGACCTGGTGCAGGAGACGTTCCTTCAGGTGCATCTATCGGCCGGATCGTTCGACCCCCAGCGGGCCTTCAAGCCTTGGCTTTACACGATCTCGGCCAACAAGGCGCGGGACTACCTGCGTCAGCGCGGCCGGCGGCATGAGGCCTCGCTGGACAGCCCCGGCGTCGATGGCGACGGCCAGGGTGCGGCGGCGGGCGTGGCGGCCAATGGACCGGACGCCGTCGATCAGCTCGCGGACGGCGAGCGCCGCGAGCTGGTGCGGCGACTGATAGATCGGATGCCGGAGCATTTGCGCGAGATCCTGTTGCTGGGTTACTTCCAGCAGTTGCCGTATGCGGACATCGCCGAGGCGCTGGACATTCCGGTCGGGACGGTGAAGAGCCGTTTGCACGCCGCGGTGACGCACTTCGCCCGGCTGTGGGAGCAGCGCGTCGGAAGCGGTGCGGGCGAGTCGTAATCGTCATGGCGGGCGTGCCTGCCGGGCGAATCGCGCAGAGCACAAGCCCGCGATATGAAAGAGGCGGAACATCGCCGGATCCGCTGCAGCGAGGACAATCGGCCCTGGATACACAACGCATGTCGCACGATCAAACATTGGATGGCCAACTGCTGGACCTGTATCTCGGAGCGCTTTCCGATTCCGAGCGCGCCGCGCTGCAGCAGCGGCTGGCAGCCGACCCGCAGCTCGCGACCCGGCATGCCGCGCTCGCCGGCGTCTTTACAGCGCTGCGGTCGGCCGCCAGCGACGTCCCTGAGCCGCCGACCGACCTCATCCAACGCACTTGCGCCCGCGTGGCCGCAGCACCGCCGCTGCGCGTCCGACGACCGGTGGAACGTGGCGAGGCGACCTTGGTCCGTCGCGTGTTCGGTCTCCGCGACGTGATCGCGACCGCGGCGATGGTCGTATTGATCGTGGGCGTGGGCGTGCCGTCGCTGCTGCATGTGCGGGAGCGCGGTCAGCGCGTCATGTGCTCGGCCCAGTTGGCGCAACTCGGTCAGGCGATGGGCAGCTATGCGACGGCTCACGCGGGGTCACTGCCCTTCGCGGGCTGGAGCCCGCGGGCGAGTTGGGCACCATCCAGCGACCCGACGGCCGAAGTTCGCCCGAACCGCCGACACCTGTTCCCGGTGGTGCGAGCCGGCACGGTGTCTCCGCGGGCGCTCATCTGCCCCTCCACGACGGACGTGCCCATTCCGGCGGCGAAGGTCCGCGAGCTGGAGGATTTTCCGGATGCGCGGAATCTCAGCTTCGCCTACCAGAACATGGCCGGCCGGCGTCCGACCCTGAACCGCACGCCGTCGGACATGCCGATCGCCGCCGACGACAACCCCATCTTTGATCGCGGGCGTTTTCTGATGGCGGACATCCCCACCCGCCTTGGCCTGCAGCACCCGTGGGCGGTCAACTCGCGCACCCACGCCGGTCGCGGCCAGAACGTGCTGACGCTCGGCGGTCGCGTGATCTGGACCACCTCCCCGGACGTCGGCATCGACGCCGACAACATCTGGACGCTGCACGGTGTGCAAGGCTATCAGGGTCGCGAAGGCCCCGGCGCGGAGACGGACACCCACCTGCTCAAGTGATTCTCACGCGGACCGCGGACCACTCCACCGCGCTTCATGCGTCCAACCCCAGCCGAATCGCATTCTCGGCGTACACCTTTCGCAAGGTCTCCGGCGGCAGGTTCACCCCGCGCAGCAGCGGCGCTCCCACCGCATCGGGGTCTTCGATCGGACTCAGCCCGTCGTGAGCGGTCTCCCAAAGTGTGCGCTGCGCCCAGTAACGGCTGGCGTAATGGTCAAAGTCGTGCCGCGGCTCGGTCACGCAATCGCTGCCAAACAGCACCCGATCCGCGTTGCGAATCACCAGCTCCCGCACGCGCTGTGGATGACGCGACACCTCCCGCACCACCCATTTCGTCGCGCTGGTGTCGATCACGTAATTCGGATGCCGGTCGAACAACTCCTGCAACAGGTCGCAGTCCTCGACCGTCCCGCCCATGTGAGCGCCGATCACCAGCCGCGGGCTGACGCGTCGCAGCAGGTGCTCCAACTGTTGATACTGCGCTCGCTTCGTACCGAATCGGGCCGTATCCGCATAGCGCGAATTCCACCACAGGGTCGGATCGCCGACGTGAACCATGAACGAATATCCCAGGTCGAGCGCGTGCGCGATGATCGGCTCCATGAAGGGGTGGTCGAGCGTCAGTCCGTGCTCGTCGCGCATCGGCGGCGCAACCCAAAACTTGCACAATGTTGCGCCCAAATCGCGGAATTCGGCGAGATCCGCCCGCCATTGTCGTGAAAAGGCGTCCGTCAGCGCGAATTCCGCCCATCGCGGCACGGCGATGAAGCCCACCCGCCGGCCCCAGCGCTCACGCAGCCTGGGCGCCTCCAGGATGGACTGCATCGACAGCACGCGCCGCACTCCGTACGCAGCCGCCGCCTCAAAAAAGGCCTCCACCCCCTCCGCGGTTCGAACGTGAGTGTGGACGTCGAACAGCGGCACATCCACGGCCCATTGCGGGACGCGCCGATAGTCCAGCCCGATCAGGTTGGAGGGGTTGACAGGCTTGTCACCGGCCGCCGGACTCATCGTCATCGACCCTCAGCCGTTCGCGGTGCCGCGATTCAGGTGGCGAGCCGTCAGCGGCTTCGCTTGCCGCGGACGCGCCCCGCGGGATAATCCCGGAATGATACGCGGCTTCGGCCACGCGCTGTTTTACCTGCTGGCGCTCGGAGTGCTGCTTTCCGGTGGCGCGGCGCTGGCCGCGAATCCCGGGGCGTGGCAGGCGATTCTGATATGCGTCACGGGTGCGCTGGCCACGTCGCTGATCTGCGAGCGTTTGGCGCGGCGCTATCTGCGCAGCACGTTAGGGGCCTTGCGGCGCGTCGCCGATGACGTCGGCCACGGCCGGCCGGCCAGCGCGATCGAGGCGCACCCAGGCGACGATTTCTACAAGCTCGCGTCGGCGATCAACCTTGTCGCGGCGCGGCTGAGCGAAGCCACGCGCCGCCAGCGCGAGCTGCACGACGAGTTGCGCCGCCGCGAACGACTGGCCTTCCTCGGCGAGCTGGCCGCCACTGTCGCCCATGAGGTGAACAATCCGCTCGACGGCGTGCAGAGCTGCGTGCGGATCCTGCGCCGCAGCGAGGATCCGGTCCGCGCCGCGCAGATGCTGGACCTGATCGACTCCGGGCTTGGGCGCATCGCCATGATTGTGCGCCGCCTGCTCACGCTCGCACGAGAAAACGTGATCAAGCCGACGCCGACTCCCGTGCGCGTCGTGCTCACCCGCGCCATCACCGCCGTCCAAGCCATGCTCGGCGCGGGAATCACGCTTCAGCGGCTCGACAGCGATGAGCCTGATGTCGCCGCCGTCGATCCGCAACTGCTGGAGCAGGTGTTCGTGAACCTGCTGACGAACGCCGCCGACAGCATGCCCGGCGGCGGCGCGCTTGTCGTTGCTCAGCGCTGCGAGCAAGTCGGCAACCCTGATCGAGCCGCCGGGCTGGTGCACGTCAGCATCCGCGACACCGGCCACGGCATTCCGCCCGACCTGCTGCCGCACATCTTCGAGCCGTTTGTCACCACCAAGCGCGATGGCAAGGGCACCGGCCTGGGGCTGCCCATCGCCGCACGGATCATCGACGCCCACCACGGCGCGCTGACGGTGGAAACGCACGAGGATGCCCCGGGCGTGACGTTCCATGTGCGGATTCCGCGGATCGATACGGCTGCACCCGCGCGCTGAAGCGCCGCGCGCTCATTTCTCCTCCGGCTTTTCTTCCGACGCGCCCCCCTTCGGCTGAAAGTCCAGCGATGCCGAATTGATGCAATAGCGAACGCCGGTCGGCGCCGGACCGTCGTTGAAGACGTGTCCGAGGTGCGCGCCGCAGCGCGTGCACGTCACCTCGGTCCGAATCATGCCGTGCGAGCGATCCTCGGTCTCGGTGATGCGCCCGCCGTCGGCGGGCGTGTGAAACGCCGGCCAGCCACAGCCGGAGTTGTACTTCGCGTCAGATACGAACAGCGTTTCTCCGCAACAGATGCAGGTGTAAGTGCCCGGCTCGAAGTGTTTGTCGAACTTGCCGGTAAACGCGCGCTCCGTTCCTTTCTGCCGCGTGACGTAAAATTGCTCCGCTGTCAGGCGCTTCCGCCACTCCGCATCCGAAACCTTTGATAGATCGCCGGGCATGCTGGTCGCCGGCTTGTCCTCCTGCGCTCGCTTCATGCCGCGCTCCTCCGATTGAACCGGCGAATCGCCGGACACGTTACCGCCACCAAACGCCAATCCCGGCCCGCCGTCGCGCGGCGCAGCACTCTCCGCACTCCTGCCGGTCTCCGCTCCTTCGCGATGTACGTTCTGACTACTCGGGCGGCATCCCGCCAAGGCCGCCGCCAGACCCGCACAAATCAACGCCGTCATGAATCGTTGCACCACACGCGCTCCTGGCATCCGCATACCCTCGCGGAGTCGATCCGCCTCGGCGAGCACTCCCACCGGGGTGCCCGCGCCCCTGCTTCAACCATCACGCGGGGAATTTCGTCGCACCCGCGCCGCTTTTGCGAACCGGCGCCCCGCGCGGCCCACGATTCAATCGTAGGACCACCTCGTTCGCCCGACCACCCTGATCGTGCTGGCACACTGACGCTTGCTCGAGGGGTTAGATGCGGCGACCCGCTCAACCGTATCCAAATTATGGTTGCCCTGTCGGCACGGCGCCTGAACGAAGCCTGCGTCCCCCTTTCACCGCGCCACCGGTTGCCCTACCCTGCCGCGTTCCATGACTCGAATCTCGGACGCCCCCATGCCCTCGCGAAGCGCCTGCCGCTACGACCTGCTGGCCGTCGATCTCGACGGCACGCTGCTCGATCGGCGTGATCGAATCCCGGCGCGCAACCGGGAAGCGCTGCACCGCGCTCACGAATCCGGCGTACGGGTCGTCCTCTGCACCGGGCGCGCTTACGCCGAAACGCGCCCCGTGCTGCGCGAGCTGGGCCTTGATCTAGACGCCGCGGTGACCGTCTTTGGCGCGCTGGTCACGGATGTGCGAACCGAACGGCCGCTGGCCGCCACGCCGATGGACGCCGACACCGGGCGCGCCGTGGCCGAGGTGTTTCTCGCGCACGGCTACCCGCCGGTCTGGCTCAGCGACGGGGCAAACGGCGTCGACGGATTCGAATTTGAGGCGCCCCGTCGCCATGCCGGTTACGCGCTGTGGCGCGCCTGGTCCGCCTGCCGCATCGAATCCCGACCGACTCCGCTGCCCGGCGACCTGCCGCCGCCGTTGCGAATCTCGATCATCGGCGAGCACGACAGCCTCGCCGAGGTGGCTGGCAGCCTGCGAACGCAGGTGGGCGATCGAATCGTGTTCAACGAGCTGCGAGTGCCGTCGGCGCGCGTCACCGTGCTTGAGGCTTTCGCCGCCGGCGTGAACAAGTGGACCGGCATCCGCCGCCTGTGCAACGCCTGGGGCATCGACCCACAGCGCACCGTCGCCATCGGCGACGAGGTGAACGACGTGGACATGCTCCGCAGCGCCGGTCTCGGCGTCGCGATGGGCAACGCCCGCCCGGAAGTGCAGTCCGCCGCGCGAGTGGTCACAGCGTCAAACGAGGAGTGCGGTGTCGCGCAGCTCGTGGAGCGCGTTCTGAGCGGCGAAATCTAGCCGCGCGTACCCCGGCGGCGGCGCGGGGCCGAGTCCCCCGCTGTCCTTGGGCCGGATCGCGGCGTGAAGTGGCGAAGTTCAACGGAGCCGCCTGCGTTGTTTGCCCCCTACGCTCGAACCGAAGTCTGGGCGACTACCGCTGTTGGGGCCGGTGCTGCGGCGCTTACCGCGCTTTATGCCGGCCCGTTGTGGACAGTCCTGCCGATCGCAGCCGCCGCCGCGCTGCTCTCCTTCTACCGCGACCCGCACCGCACGCCGCCGGCGCGCGGCGATGTGCTGATTGCGCCGGCCGACGGGCGGATCGTCGAAGTCACGCAGATTCCCCCGACAGACAGCAGCCCGGCGATGCTGTCGATCACGATCTTCCTGAGTGTGACCAACGTGCATCTCAATCGCAGCCCCTGCGCCGGGCGAGTACGGGCGGTGGACTATCGTCCGGGCCGTTTCCTGAACGCGCTGGATCCCGCCAGCAACCGCGAAAACGAGTCAAATCGCATCACCTTTGAACCGAATGCGCCATTGCCCGGCCCGGTCAGCATTCGCCAGATCGCGGGATTGCTGGCCCGCCGGATCGTGTGCGCCGTTCGGCCGGGCGATTCGGTGGCCCTCGGTCAGCGCGTGGGTATGATCAAGCTGGGGTCGCGAACGGAATTGTGCGCCGTGGACGACGGCGGCTGGGTGGTCGAGGTGAAGATCGGCGACACGGTTCGCGGTGCGGAAACCATCATGCTCTCACGAAAGGCGGGCTAATCGGATGACGCCGAACGACCGGCTTGACGCGGGTCCGCGCGTGCCGTCCGCGCCGCGCGATTCATCCGAGCCAGTCGAGCTGGAGCAGCGCCCGCCGCTGCGCGCCATCGCCCTGCTGCCCAGCGCGGCTACGCTGGGCAACCTGATCTGCGGTTTCATCGCAGTCTTCCTGTGCATGCTCGAAATACGAGCGGCATACTCTCCGATGTTTCCGGCCCAGCCGCGCGTGCTGCCGCACCTTCAGGCCTACGTTCCCTCGTACATCGCCTATGCCGCGTACCTGATCATCGCCGCCATGATCTTCGACGCGCTCGATGGGCGCCTGGCGCGGATCGCGCGCCGCACCAGCGAGTTCGGCGCGCAGCTCGATTCGATCGCCGACATTGTGAGCTTCGGCGTGGCGCCGGTTGCGATGTATCTCACGGTGCTGCTGCAGCGCTTCGCCCCCGCGGAGGCGGATCCGACCGTCTCGGCCGCGCTGTGGCGGGTCGGGTTGATCGGCGGGCTGGTGTATCTGAGCTGCGCCGCCATCCGCCTGGCGCGCTACAACGCCGAGAACGTCCGTGACGAATCCGCGACACGCAAGTTCAGCGGACTGCCCACGCCGGGCGCAGCGGCCGGGTTTACCGCCCTGCTGCTGCTGCACGAACAATGGGTGCACGACGGCGGTTCGTTCGGCGGCGCCGACGCGGCCGCCGTCTTGCGCTGGGCCATCGCCCCGGTCGCGTTCGGAATCGGCATGCTGATGGTCAGCCGGCTGGATTACGTGCACGTGTTCAACGTGTACGTGCGGCGCGAGCACCCACCGACGCACCTGGTGGCGCTGGTCGTGCTCGCGATCGCGACCTGGTACTCGCCGGAGATTATGCTCACGCTGGGCGCGTTCGCCTACATCGTGAGCGGCATGCTGCTGAACCTGCTGCGCCGAAAGACATCCCTGCGCGGGGGTCTGCCCGCGTCGGCACACGTTCATCACCACAATTGACGCCGTTACCCTCCCGCGATGCCCAGCAGCAGCTCAATAAGCCCGGTCAGCAGCCCGACCAGCGTGTCCGTAATCGCCGCGAACAACACATCCAGCCAGAAGTTCATCGACCTCTCCTTTCAAAAGCGAACCGCGAACCCGACCCCCGCGAAGAAATCATCCGCCTGTTCATTCAGCCCGACGCCGATCCGAAGATCAAGCTGCAAATCATCGGTCACCGGGACGGCGAACCCGCCATTGACCGTGTGGGCGCAATCCTCGCCGCGCTCGCCGGGGTAGAAGCCAAAATACTCCGCGTACACGCCGAGGTGCTCGCACACCGAATACCCGATCGCCAGCGACGCCGAAGCCTGTGCGAATCGCCCGCGTGCGCCGGTCGGCACGGCGATGTTGAGATTGCCGCCGATCGACAGCCGATCGTCGATGGCGTAGGACCAGAGCCATTTCACTTCCGGGTCCACGTCCCCGCTGCTCTTGCTGATCGAACCGGTTGGGAGCGCCAAGGCGCCGATGACCGCCAGTTCCGGCCGCCAGCCCCGCTGCTCGGCGAGGTGGGCCTTGAAGCCGATCGTCATGTCCGTCCAGCCATCCTCGTGATCGCGCTGATGCACGCGTCGCCCGGCGTCGCTGCGATCCGGGTATGAGAGCGTCGTGAACGAAGCACCCGCCCAGCCGAATCGCAGCTCCACTCCCGGCGTGACGCCCGTGCGCAACAGCAGCTCGGCCAGCGTGTGATCTCGCGAACGCCGACCGTTTTCGCTGTCGCGTGTGAAGGTGTAGCCGCCCTCCCACTGATACCGCCCGGGCGAAACGACCGACGTGCTCTCGGTGAAATCGGGGCGATCGGAGACCAGCGGTTCTCGTGCTGTATGCGCATCGGTGTCCACGGCTTCGACAGCATGCGCGTCGTCCGTCAGACCATCCCGCGCTGCCGGCGTCGCCGCGACTGGGTCGCCCTCCCGCTGCGGGCCGTTCGGCGGTTCGCTCGGCACTGCCGCGGCCGACGCACCCGCCTCGTCCCGCGAGGTCGCGGCATGAACGACACCATCGACAAAGCACATCGCGAGGAGGGCGAAGGTCAGGTGCATGGCCGGACACTGGCGTTCACTGATTCGTCGCCACGGCGGGCCGGCTCGACCTGAACGCAGGCGGGTCTTCGGTAGCACCGCACCGGAACCGGCGTGTGAGGTTGATAAACGCAGCGCCGACCGGCTCCGCGATTGTTGTACCAACGACATTGTGTTGTACCTTTTGCGAATACTTGTAACTATGACTACGTTTTGTGTAGCATAGGCTACATTCCGGGGATGTCAAGCACCCGCTCGTTGAACCGACCACCCCGCCGCGCCGATCCGCTGCACCCCGCGCAATTCACGCCCCGCCCCGCTCCGACCGATACACCGTCGGGGGGCAGGTGAGCCCCAAGGAACGAACCCCCATGCGCGACGCTCGCAGACTGTATGCCATGCTCGAAGCGGGGCCGACCCCGGACTGCGACGAAATCCTCGGCGCGGGCCTTGCGCTGGCCGAGCCCGAGTACTTCGACGAGCTGGTCGGGATCCTGCTCCGCCGCCGAAACGACGCCGCCTGGGGCGCGCTGATCGAGCATTGGCCGCGCCTGACCTTGGACGTGCAGGCAATCCTCCGCTCCGAAGACTCCGCCATGATGGGCGGCGTCGCGCGTGCCATGCGGGGCAGCCCGGACGCGCGCTATCACGCCCTGCTGGCGCTGGAGCAGGCTCCGCGCGTCGGCACGGCCTACCTTCTGCCCGCCGGCCTGCGCGATGACTCCGCGCGGGTTCGCGACGCCGCGGCGCGCTGCTTTCGGCGCGTGGCTGAACTGCACTTCGACCACGTGTGCCTGCACGGTGTCAACGCATCAGCGGATCAGCGCGGGCTTCCGACCGAGCATGACCGCATGCTGGCGGCGGTGCGCGAGGTGCTCGCCACGTTCGACGTGCATCTGCGCGCGGATCTGATCGAGTCGTGTCTGTGGTTCGCCTCGGAGCTGGGCGACGGGCTGTGGGAGACCCTCTCCCGCCCCCGCACGCGCTTGGCGCGGGTGGTTGCGACACATCTGCGCGAATGGAATTCACCGCGACTGGCCGCGTTCCTGCTGCTGGCGCTGCGGCACAGTGAGTGGCGCACGCCAGCGCAACTGATCCTGCGGGATTGGGAAGGCCCGGAATTCGCCGCCCCGCTGCTGCGCCAGACGCACCTGCTCAGCGACCCCGAGACCGCCGGCGGGGTGGCGGTGATGCGCTGCCCGGCCTGGCTGCGCGCCGCCAACAACGGCTTGCCGAACCTGCCCCCCGCTCTCCGGCCGTGCGCACCCGCGTGGATCGTACGGCTGGGAATGCCTGAGTCTGAGCGGCTCGCGCTGCTCGCGGCCTGTGCCCGTCGCGGCGACGTGGACACGCAGACCGCGGCGATCGACGAGCTGGTCGCGATGGCACGGCCCGCGGCGGCGGCGACGGCGCGTGAACTGCTACAGGACGGCGGCACTGTCGCCATCCTGGTGCAGCAGGCGCTCGACAAGCGCAAGTCACGGCTTCCACCGCCGCCCGCGCCGCCGTCGGGGTGGGCGCGCGGCGACGTGACCTGCACCACGGATGCGCCGATCACGACGCCCGTGGCGGACTCGGGGGGCATGGTCCCCCTGCCGACAGCGCCTACAGCACCCGCACCGGATCCGACGCCGGTTGATGACTTTCTGCAGGTCTGGCAGCAGTGCCGGCGCTCGCAGGAGCCGGAGCGGCAGGCGCTGGTGGAGCGACTGCGCCTGGGCGCAGACGCCTGGCAGCCGTTGCTTGCCGCCCAGGCGCGCTCAGATGACGTGCGAGACCGGATGCAACTTCTGCGAGTGCTCGAGTCGACCGCGCTGGCGCCGCGTTTCGCGGATCTGATTGACGCGCTGACGCGCGACCCGGTCGCCGTGGTGCGCGACATGGCACTGCGCGTGCAGGAAGCAGGGGCGGCACGGCGATCGCCGCGCACTCGAGTGGAGCCGGGGGTGCCGACGTGATGTTGCTGGCCCAGATGACCGAAGACCGGCTGCGCGCCCTGCGAGAGAGCTTCGTCGAGCAATCCGCTCAATCGGATCACACCATCGCGTTCGTGGTGCTGGGATGCGCCGCCGTTCTGGCCGCCATCGGCGGAGTTGTGCTGTGGCGCAGGAGCCGCCGCGCCGAACAGGTGCGAACGCACACGGACATCTTCAGCGAAGCGATGCAGACCCTGGCGCTCACCGAATCAGACGCCACGCTGGTCCGCGGAATTGCCTCCGCGGCGCGGCTGCGCGAACCGACCGCCATGCTGCTTTCGCCGATGAACTTCGCCGTGGCGGTGGAGGGAGCGCTCTCCGCCGGCGGGGATCCGCGAATCCGCGCGCACGCAGAGTCCGTCAGTGAGCGGCTGTTCGGCGTGCCGCTGCCGGCGCTGTCCGAATCGTAACCGTCTGTCTGCTGCGGAGAGAATTCGCGTCTGACGTTCAGTCCGTCAGCAGCGGCGCCCAGAACGCCTCCGTCAGCGAAGGCGGAAAACGCCGCCCGCTGGTGGACGGTATCACCGGAATCGCAACCGCATGCTCCGGATGATCGAGGTGCCAGGTGAGAAACGCCGACGTCTCCGCGATCGCGCGCTGACGCGCGTCGTCCAGCCGCAGTTTTCTCGAAAACAAGCGCCGAAAGTTCAACACCGGAGGCACCTGCCACCCCACCCGAACCGCCCGTGCAACGCCGCTACCCCACCGGCCCCGTGGCACGCCGCGCCGCCAGCACCGACGCCACGCCCAGCCAACCCAGCGCCACCGTCTCGATCGGCAACCCGCGAACGAGCGCCGTCACCGGAATATTGTTGAGATGCTCATACCCCGCCGGCAGCCGCCCCCCGACAGCCGCATGAACCGCCCCGATCACTCCTAACAGGAGTGGAGCCACAAGGTATGGCAGCGGCGCCCGCACCGGCGTCGCGTAGCCGACCGCGTACGCGCCGGCCGCAAACGATGCGTACACCGCAAAGAACACCTGCCCGCGATATGTCTCGCCGACGCGCGGCCCCGACAGCACCCAGATCCCGACGGCCGCCACGACCACCGTCACCAGCAGCGCCGCCACCTGCGACCCGACGCTCGATCGGAGAGCTGCGCCTGCCATTCGAGCCGGCCAGAACCCGCCAATCCGCAACAGAACGCAGCAAACAACGAGCATCGCCACATACTCAGCGCACAGGCGCCAGTACGCGGGCCCAGCCGGTGCGTCGGCCCGCGTGAGTACATCCGTGAGGTAGTGATCCATCGTGCCGCCCGGCATCGCCAGCACGGCCATGCCGATGGCCACGGCCACGATTGGCTCCAGGCTGCCGGGCCTTGCGCCCAGCATCCGTACCAGCCAGGCCGTCGCCGCGACGACGAGCGTCGCCAGGAGCGCGGAAACCGCGGGAATGCTGGTGCCCGTCAGCAGCACCGGCTCGGAATGCGCTCCGCTACGAAATGGAGCCAGCGCCAGGTAATGCAAACCAGCCCAGCAGAGCGCGGCCGTCAGAAGGACGCGAAAACGCACCATCCACGCCGAATCGGCGGAATGAAGCGCAGAATCGCCCGGTATCGCGTTGGTTTCGTTCACAGGACGCACGTTAGCACGAACCCGCGCGCGGCGTCCAGCGCTCGTTGACGCGGTCAGTTGCCGGCTGTCGCCGAAGGGCGCAGATCGAGCGTCTGGACGACGTCATCGAGCGTCAGTCCTCCAGCATCGAGCCGGCGCCAGCCGGTCTCGGCCACAAACTCGTAAAGTCCGTCGCCCGTGAACCAGGACGGTGCGCCCGCGAGGCCAAACCACTCCCCGTCGGTGGACCGCTCCGACGGCAGCCGATAGAGCATCAGCCCTCCGCCGTCGGCCTGCACCCAGTAGCGAACGGACGTCGGGCGCCCGGGCGTTTGAGTGGTCGTACTCGTCAATGCGGTTGAGGTCGACGCGACCTGCGGCTCGGGCATCGGGCAGCCCCCCAGCAGCAGTGCGGCAATTGAACCCGCGGCGACAATTCGCAGTCCGGACATCGACTCCCTCCCCAGGGATGCGTCCCCCCCACCTCATGCTAGGTCGCCACTGAGCGATTGGGCCACAAAAACCGCGAGCCGCCCGTCGGTGGCCGATAAGGTGCGGCGCGAGCGGGCGGAAACGCCGCCGTCGGAGTACAATCGCCGCCCTTCAATGAGCGACGCCAGCCTCTCAGCAACCGAATCCGGCGGCGAATTGATCGCCACGCTGCGCCGGCCACCCCGCAAGGACAAGCGCGCGCTGCGCAACTCGTTCTGGCGGATGGTGGCGATGGTCTATCCGCACCGTCGCACCATGACGCTGGGCGTACTGCTGGGGCTGGGCGTAGCGCTGACCTACGCCGCCAGCCTGGGCGGGCTGCTGCCGGTGCTGAAGGTCGTGGTTGAAGAGCAGAACGTGAACAGCTATCTGCTGGAGCGCGCGGAACGCGCCCCGGCGCTGTTCGCACCGCTGCTCACCGGCCTGGCGCAGGTTTTCCCCACGGAAGATTCACCGGCCGCCCGGATGACGACCCTGCTGATTCTCCTGGGCGCGCTGCTCGCAGTGAACGTGGTCGGCAATGGGCTGCGCTGCCTGTCACAATATCTTGTGCTGTATGCCTCCAACCGCATGGTCATGGACCTGCGCAGACGGATGTATCGCAAGGCGCTGCACGTACCTATGACCCGGCTGACCAGCGACCACGCCAACGCGGTCAGCGCGTTCATGTCGGATGTGCGCGAGGTGTTTCTCGGCATTGTCACGCTCTTCGGCAAGGTAGCGCGCGAGCCGCTCAAGGCCGTATGTGTACTTGCCGTGGCGTGCTTCATCGACCTGCGCCTGACGCTGATCGCGGGGGGGATCGCGCTGCCGGCGGTGCTGATTCTGTGGATCGTCGGCCGCGGCGTGCGCAAGGCGACGGTGCGGATGCTCCAGGGCTACGCCGCGATGCTGCGCAGCCTTGAGGAGTCGCTGCAGGGCATTGACACGGTCAAGGGGTATGCGCGCGAGGGGCATGAACGCGTTCGCATGTGGCGGCTGGAGCGCGGCATGATGCGCCACCAACTGCGGCTGGCGTGGATCGAGTCCTTCAGTTCGCCGTTGCTGGAGACGCTGGGGGTGCTGGCGGCGTCGGCCGGGATCGTGTGGCTGGCGTCGCGCACCTTTGCAGGCGAGATCACACCCAGCCATTTCATCACGATGGTGATTCTGCTGGGGGCGATTCTCGACCCGATCCGAAAAGTCGCGAACGTCTACAACGTGGTGCAGCGCAGCGGCGCAGCGGCGGATCGCATTTTCGGCTTTCTCGATGAGCACGAGCAGCGCTCGGTCGCCGGAGCAACCGAGCTGCGCGGGGATCGCGCGCCCGAAGTTCGCTTCGAGCACGTGAGCTTCCGCTACTCTCCCGACGCCACACCGGCGCTGCGCGACGTGTCGCTGACGGTCCGGGCGGGCGAGTGCGTGGCCATCGTCGGACCAAACGGCAGCGGCAAGAGCACGCTGCTCAAGCTGCTGCCGCGCCTGCTGGAGCCGCAGGACGGCGGCGTGTGCATTGATGGCGCGGACGTTCGCGACGTGCAGCTCCGCAGCCTGCGCGAGCGCGTGGCGATCGTTTCCCAGCGCCCGGTGATCTTCGCCCGCAGCGCCCGCGAGAACATCGCCTACGGCAACCCGGCGGCGAGCGCCGAGGAGATTCGCACCGCGGCGCAGCGGGCGTACGCGGCGGAGTTCATCGAAGCCTGGCCGCAGGGATATGACGCCCCGCTGGGGGAATTCGGCGCGTCCATCTCCGGCGGGCAGCGGCAGCGCATCGCCATCGCGCGGGCGTTCCTGAAGCCCTCCACGATCCTGATCTTCGACGAGGCGACGAGCGAGATCGACGCCGAGAGCGAGGGGCGCATTCATGCCGCACTGAACGAGCTGCGGCGCGGCAAGACCACCTTCCTGATCGCGCACCGACACACCGTGATGGAAATGGCGGATCGACTGGTAGTGATGGACGCCGGTCGGATCGTGGACACCGGCACGCACGACGAGTTGATCGATCGCTGCCCGCTGTACGTCGCCCTCTACCGATCGCCGGAGGCGTGATACGGGTGGCGCGTGTCCGGCGCGTCCGGCCCGTTTCGTGCAAGCGCCGCGGCGGATACCCTGCTTTGGCATGAAACACGAATCCGCCCATCACGCCCGGCGCTTCGCCGTGTTCAGCGAGCAGGTGCTCGCACCCGCCGTCATCGACGTTCGTCATCCCGCTCGGATTGAGGCCTATGCCACAGCGCACCCGGTGCCGCACAACGAGGCCATTTGCGGCAACTTCCAACCAGTCGCTGCCGGGTGGCGCTTCGGCCCCGGGTGGTCCGGTGCGTGGTTCCGGATCTCCGGCGAAGTCCCCGCCGCGCTGGCCGGGCGCGCGGTGTGGCTCCGCTTCAGCACCGGCACCGAAGCGCTGCTCTGGCAGGACGGACAGCCGCGGCACGGACTCGACGTCAATCACGACACGGTCCCATTGACGCGCGGCGCGAAGCCCGGCGATGCGCTGGCCGTCCACGTGGAAGCAGTGTGCAGCCGCCCGTTCGGAACCACGCTCTTCGAGTGGGATGACCGTGACGCACGCGCCCGCTGGTCTGATCCTCAGCCCGGCTGCCTGGAATATTGCGAGTTCGTCGGAATTCGCGAGCCGGTCTGGCGATTGTGGCGCAGCATGGAATTCGCCCGAGAACTGCTGGCGCTGCTGCCGCCGGACGCCGCTCGAACCAACGCGCTGCGCCGCGGGCTGGACGACGTGCTGCGGATCGTGCGACCGGACGACGTGCCTGGCAGCAGCAGGGCGGCGATGGAGTGTCTGGTCGAATCGCTGCGCGGCGCGGGAGGCGCGCGCGGGCGCAGCACCGCCGTCGGGCACGCCCACATCGATACCGCCTGGCTCTGGCCGATTGCTGAGACACGGCGCAAGTGCCTGCGGTCGTTCTCGACGGTGCTTTCGTTGATGGAGCGCTTCCCGCAGTTGCGATTCATCTGCTCGCAAGCGCAACAGTATGCGTGGGTGGAGCGGGATTCGCCGGCGCTCCTGAAGCGCATCGCCGACCGCGTGCGCGAAGGCCGGTGGGAGCCGATCGGCGGCATGTGGGTCGAGCCGGATGCGAACCTGCCGTCCGGCGAATCGCTCCTCCGCCAGATGCTGCACGCCGACCGCCTGTGGCGGCGGCAGCTCGGCGACGCGGCTCGCCAGAGCGTGGCGTTTCTGCCCGACACGTTCGGCTTTCCGGCGTCGCTGCCGCAGATTCTCCGCCTCGGCGGGCTGGACACCTTTGTCACGAACAAGCTCTGCTGGTCGGATGCGAACGAATTTCCGCACGTGCATTTCACCTGGCGCGGCATCGACGGCGCCGAAATCCTGGCACACCAGACGCCCGGCGGCGACTACAACGCCGTGAACACGCCGCGTGAACTGCTGCGTGCGGAGCAGACGAACGCGCGGCTGAATCACACCGCCGCACAGGAGTGGCTGACGCCGTTCGGCTACGGCGACGGCGGCGGCGGACCGACGGACAGCTCGATCCTGTACGCCGAGCTGGCTGCCGACACCGAAGGGCTGCCGCAGCTCGCCTTCGGGCGGGCGGACGAGCTTTGTCGGCGGCTGCACGCAGCGCGACGCGACGCGGCCCAAGGCGGACGACCCTGGCCGGTATGGGACGGCGAGTTGTATCTTGAGAATCACCGCGGTGTCCTCACCACGCAGGCCTGGCTCAAGCGCGCCAACCGCGAGGCCGAACGCGACCTCCGCACCGCGGAATGGCTGACGTGGTTCGGGCCGGCCGGCGCAGATTCCGCCGCCGGCGCGGAGAGCGCACAGGCGCTTCACGACGCATGGGAGCGCCTGCTGACGATTCAGTTCCACGACATCCTGCCCGGGACGTCGATCCCGCAAGTGTACGACGACGCCCGTCGCGACCTGGCGGATATCGACGCGAGCTGCCGCCGGGTGCGCGATACTGCGCTTGCTCGCTGGGCCGCCGGCGCGGACACGCGCGGAATGAAGCGCCCCGCGCTGGTGCTGAACCCGGCTTCCGCGATGCGCTGCGCCGTCATCGAGCATCGGGGCGAATTGCACGAGGTGGCGCGAATTCCCGCGCTTGGCGCGCGCGTCGTGGATCTGGACGCTGCGAGCCTCTCGACCGGTACGGACGCGCCCGCCACAGCGGACGGCCGCACGCTGAGGAACGGCATCCTGCACGTCGAGATTGACGAAGCCGGACGAATTGGCGTGCTACGACGCGCGGCTGGGCGAAACGTGGCCCGCGCTCCGCTGAATCAACTGACGCTATTCGACGACCGTCCGCGTCAATACGACGCCTGGGACATCGATCCGGAGCATCTGGAGACAGCCCGGGAGGTTCGCTCGCCGGCGGAGTCGATTCGCGTCGTGGAGAGCAGCGGATTGCGGGCGTCGATTGAGGTGCAACGGGCGCTGGGCGCAGCAAGTCGCATCACGCAGCGCTACGTGCTGGCCGCGGGCAGCCCGCGGCTGGAGATTTGCACGACGATCGACTGGCACGAGGACCGCACACTGCTGCGAGCGCTCTTCCCGCTGGACATCCGGACGCGCAGCGCGACATACGAGATTCAGTTCGGCACGATCGAGCGGACGGCGCACCGCTCGAACCCATGGGATGCGGCCCGATTCGAGGTGTGCGCTCATCGCTGGATGGATGTTTCGCAGCCCGGCTGCGGCGTCGCGCTGCTCAACGACGGGAAATATGGGCACTCGTGTGACGACGGCACGATGGGATTGACACTGCTGCGTTCCCCGCGATTCCCAGACCCGAACGCCGATCGCGGACGACACGAATTCACCTACGCGCTTCAGCCGCACGACGGGGATTGGCGCACCGCGGGAATTGATCGCGGGGCCGAGTTCCTGAACACGCCACTGATCGTGCACGAGTTGCCGCGGAATCAGAGCGGCTCGTGGACGGATTGGTCGCCGGTTGACGTGGAGACGAGCGGGGACGGCGCCGTGATCGTGTCGGCGATGAAGCGGGCGTTCGACGACGATCGCCGGATCCTGCGAATCGCCGAGACTCGCGGCGGGCGAACGCCTGTGAAGCTGCGATGGCGCATTCCGGTGGGCCATGTGGCGCCGGTAGACGCGCTGGAGCGTCCATTGCCGCCGGACAGCGAGTTCTACCCGAACGGGATCTCGCATGACGCCGCGGCAGGTGTGACCACGCTTGACCTGCCCCCCTATCGGATCGTCACCCTGTCGCTGAGTTGAGCGAGCGAGGCACGGCTCGTCCATCACGCGCTGCGCAACCGGGGCGGCGCGCAGGGCGGCCGGGATGTTACCATCCGCGACATGTCGGCCACGGTGCCCCCGCCTTCGCCCGCCCCCACGCCGCCCCCCGCGCCCGGCATTCCCACCGCACCGCAGCGGCCGTTCACCAGCGTGGCGATTCTGACGACCGTCGCCATCGGAGCGGTGGTGACCTATCTCGGGCCGGTGCTTGCGCCGTTCCTGCTGGCGCTGCTGCTGTATTTCATGATCCGGCCGGCCGCCGAGGCGCTGATCCTCCGCGGCATCCGGCCGTGGCTGGCATACCTGGCGCTGTTCCTGATCTCGACGATCGCGCTGCTGGCGATTGGGCGGGTGGTGCAGCAGAACGCCGTTGCGTTTCGCGACCGGATCCCGCTTTATCGCGCGAATCTGGAGCGGCTGCTGGTCCAGGTGATCGGGCCGGACGCCGTGCGCAGCGAGCCGCGGGTGGCCGCCGTGACACCCCGGGCCGCGCCCGCGCCGACGGGCATGAGCGCGTGGCGAGACACGGGATTGCCCGTGCCGGAGCGCGGAACAGGCGCCGCTTTGGACGGCCGCAACCCGGCCATGCTGAGTCCGGACCGACCGGTCGAAGGGCTGACCGGAACAGCGCTCGGGCCTTTTTACGGTCCGATGCCGCCGCCGGGAACGCAGCCGACCAGCGTGCCGGTCGATGAGCCGCCCAGCGTGAAGGAGTACGTGAGCACCGGAATTCTGGACCTCTACGACATTTCCGTCCGCGACGTGCTGAATTTTGCGTGGTCGCCGGCGGTGAGCTTCCTCGAGACGTTGCTGCTGGTGTTCTTTTACCTGCTGTTCATTCTCATCAGCGCTGCGCGGCTGCCGGGTCGTGTGCGTCGGGCGTTTGACGGGGAGCGCTCCGAGACGCTGCTGACAATCGGCCGGGGAATTGCCGCGAGCATCTCGCAATACGTAAAGGTGAAGACGGCGGTCAGTTTCGGGATGGCGGCCGTGGCCGGACTGATCATGTGGGCCTTCGGCGTGCACTACTGGCAGTTGTGGGCGTTCCTGTTCTTCGCGCTCAACTACATCACCTACATCGGCAGCCTGTTTGCATGTGTTCCGCCGATCGCCATCGCATTCCTGCAATTCGAGAACCCGCTGCAGGCGGTGCTCCCGGCGATCCTGATCGGGGCGAATCGTCTGATCTGGGTGGACTTTGTGGAGATTCGCTTTTCGGGCGAGCACTTGAACGTGGACCCGGTGCTGGTGCTGCTGGGGATCGTCTATTGGGGCTGGTTCTGGGGTGTGCTGGGGATGGTGCTGGCGGTGCCGATGCTGGTGGGACTGAAGATCATCCTGGGCAGCTTCGAGAAATCACGGAAGTACGCGATTCTCATGAGCGAGGTGTGACGGCGCGCGGTGCTGGCCGCACGGTCGCTCCTCCGCCATAATCGAGCGGCGCCAGCCCCGCGGAGCGCAGCGCGCCGGATCATTGGCGACTGTGCGCGTCACAGCCTTGAATCGGACCACGGACAGCGACAACGAGAGGTTCAGCATGACTTCAGCCGCCGTTTCCACCGTCTCAGAATTCCCGCGCCGCTTTGTCGCGCCCGACGATCGCTTCACCAACTGGGGCGCGGCGGAGCCGTATTACCAGGCGCTGCTGACGCGGCCGGTGAACACGGCCGCCGAACTGGAACGATGGCTCATGGACTGGTCGGAGGTGGACTCGATCTTCGAGGAGGAGGGCACCGACCGATACATCCGCATGACCTGCGACACGACCGACGCCGAGCGCGAGCGGATGTACCTGGACTTCGTCGAGAACATCAAGCCGAAGCGCGAGCCTATCACCCATAAGCTCGACGAAAAGCTGGTTGATCTCGCACGACGCTTCGACCTGCCGCAGCGGCGCTACGAGGTCCTGATGCGCAGCGCCCGGAATTCGGTCGCACTCTTTCGCGACGAGAATATTCCGCTCTATACCGAGGACGACAAGCTGCGCCAGCAGTACCAGAAGATCTGCGCCGCGATGACGGTGAAGTATGACGGGCAGGAGATGACGCTGCAGCAGGTCGCGCGGTATCTCGAGGAGCCGGATCGCAGCGTGCGCGAGGTGACCTGGCGGCTGGCGGCGGATCGGTTTCTCGCCGATGGCGACGCACTCGACGGCCTCTATGACCAGATGGTCCGGCTGCGAACGCGGATTGCGCGCAACGCCGATTGCCGCAACTACCAGGAATTCGCCTTCAAGGCGATGGAGCGTTTTGACTACACGCCCGACGACTGCGCCCGTTTCCATGACACGATTGAGTCGGTGATCGTGCCCGCGGTGGGGCAGATTCTGAAGGAACGCCGCGAGGCGCTGAAGCTGGACGCCCTGCGACCGTGGGATCTGTCCGTCGATCCGCACGGCCGAGTGCCGCTGCGTCCGTTCAATACCGACGCCGAGTTGAGCCGCGGCTGCCAGGAGATTTTCAACCGCGTGGAGCCGGAACTGGGCGCGGTGTATGCGACCATGGCCGAACGCGGAATGCTCGACCTCGCCAGCCGCAAGGGCAAGGCGCCGGGCGGGTATCAGGCGAACTACGACGAGCGCCGGATTCCGTTCATTTTCATGAACGCGGTCGGCACCGAGGGCGACGTACGGACGCTGCTGCACGAGGGCGGCCACGCCTTCCATACGTGGGCGTGCCGCAACGACACCTTCTTGTCGTACCGTCATTACCCGACCGAGTTCGCGGAAGTGGCGTCGATGGGCATGGAGTGCCTCGCGCTGCCGCACCTCGAGACGTTCTACGGGCCGGAAACGAATCGCGCCCGCAAGCGCTTTTTCGAGGAAATTCTGCTGTTCTTTCCCTGGATGGCGCGGGTGGACGCTTTTCAGCACCACGTCTACACGCACACCGACCTGACCCCCGAACAGCGGAAGGACCACTGGCAGCAGCTAACCCGGCGCTACTCACGAAGCGTGGACTGGTCCGGTCTGGAGGCGTATGACCGGCGAAGCTGGCATCGCAAGCTGCACTTTTTCGAGGTGCCGTTCTACTACGTGGAATACGGCATCGCGCAGCTCGGCGCGCTGCAGGTCTGGCTCAACTCGAAGCGTGACTTCCGCGCCGCGGTGGCTGCCTATCGGCATGGGCTGGCGCTGGGTGGCTCGCGCCCGCTACCGGAGCTGTTCGAAGCGGCGGGTTGCCGGTTCGACTTCTCCGAAAAGACGGTGCGCCCGCTGATCCAGGCCGTGATGGAAGAACTCGCCGGCCTGTGATCCGCTCGGCGGGTGATGCGACAGGAGCCGCGCTCGATCGGCTACTTCTCGCAGGAATAAAAGAACCGCGCTTCGCTGATCCTGCCGTTCTTCACGGTGTAAAGCGCGTGTTCGGCCAGCGGCATGCGCTGGCCCGCCATCGGCCCTTCGCTGGCGGTCACTTCCATTTTGAACTCGATCAGGAACTGATCGTCGTTGACGAGCGGTCGGCCGACCCACGAGCTGTGCACCGTGGTCGTGCGATTCCAGTGCTCGCTCATACGCAGCAACTCGGGCTTGCCGGCGGTGATGCGCTTGTACGGTGAGCCGGGCATCTCCATCACTTCGACATGTCGCGCGTCGTCGGCATACAACTCCTGCATCGCGTCGTCGAACTTGCCCGCGCTGCACAGCTCATAGAACCGCTCCGCAATCCTCTGCGTCGCCGCTGCGTTGCTCATACCAGTACCTCTTTTTCCTGAAGTGTCCTTGTGGATGCGCGTGGCTCCGAGGCACGTGTCCCGGATATCTGTCAAACTTGCCCATCAGGCCATGTGTTTGATCACCGCCTGGCCGAACTCGCTGCACTTGACCTTCTTCACCTGCGTGTCGCCCTCGGCCTTCATCAGGCGCTCGAAGTCGTACGTCACCGTCTTGGCCGAGATCGCCCCGTCCATCCCGCGGATGATCAGGTCGGCCGCCTCGCCCCAGCCCATGTAGCGCAGCATCATCTCGCCGGACAGGATCACCGAGCCGGGGTTCACCTGGTCGAGATTGGCGTACTTGGGGGCGGTGCCGTGCGTGGCCTCGAAAACGGCGTGCCCGGTGATGTAGTTGATGTTCCCGCCCGGCGCGATGCCAATGCCGCCGACCTGCGCGGCCAGCGCGTCGGAGAGGTAGTCGCCGTTGAGGTTCAGCGTCGCAATGACGTCGAAGTCGCGCGGGCGGGTGAGCACCTGCTGCAGCGTGATGTCGGCGATGGCGTCGCGGATCAGCAGCTTCGACTTCCACTTGCCGTCGCCGTGAGAGGCCCAGAGCGTCATCGCCGCGTCCACCTCGGCGACGACCTTCTTCCGTTGATCGGGCGTCATCATGTCGAAACCGGGGTCAATCATGCGGGCGTTCTCCTCCGACGTGATTTTCGGATTCGCCTCGCGGTTTCCGAGAATCCAGCTTTCGCGCTCGGTGATGGTCTGCTCCCGGAAGAAGCGCTGCGCGATCTGGTAGCCCCAGTCCTTGAATGCCCCCTCCGTGAACTTCATGATGTTGCCCTTGTGCACCAGCGTCACGCCGCGGCGCTTCTCGCGCAGGGCGTAAGCAATGGCCGAGTGCACCAGGCGCTCCGTCCCCAGGTAACTGACCGGCTTGATGCCGATGCCCACGCCGAACACGCCAGGCGCGGTCGCATCGCGCTTGGGTGAGCCGATCGACTCGAGCTGCGATTGCCAGCGGGTGGCGGCGTCGCGCGTGCCGAAGCGGATCTTGGCGAACTCCTTGGGAAACGTCTGCTGCCAGAAGTCCAGCACCTGCTGCGCTTCGGGCGTGCCGGCGGCGTACTCGATGCCCGCATAGATGTCCTCCGTGTTTTCGCGGAAGATCACCATGTCCACGTCCTGCGGGCGCTTCACCGGGCTGGGCACACCTTTGAACCAGCGCACCGGGCGCAGGCAGACGTACAGGTCCAGCAGTTGCCGCAGCGCCACGTTCAGCGACCGGATGCCGCCGCCAACCGGCGTGGTCAGCGGTCCCTTGATCCCGACGGTGAACTCTCGAAAGGCGTTGACGGTGTCGTCCGGCAGCCAGTTCTGGAAGCGATTGAACGCATCCTCGCCCGCAAACACCTCCATCCACGCGATTTTTCGCTTTCCGCCGTAGGCCTGCTCCACGGCGGCGTCGAACACCGCGACGGAGGACTTCCAGATGTCGGGGCCGGTGCCGTCGCCGCGAATGAACGGTATGACCGGCCGGTCGGGAACAATGAGCCTTCCGCCGCTCATGGTGATGCGATCGCCGGCGGGAACCGCGGTGGTGGTATAGGGCACGTGGTTGCCTCCTGGGGATTCCGGAAAACCGGGAATCATAGCGATTCCAGTCGCAACCGGGGAGCGGGCGGGCTGGGTTGCGTCTGTGGGCGACGGTACCATGCGGGGCTTTGCAGCCGATGGAGAGTGGGTCGTCCCGACGCGGGTCGGCCGCGACCATCCCTGACCGCCGGAGCCGCTCGGCATGTCGCAGAAGTTCACAAACACGCTCACGCGCCGCCGTGAGGAATTCGTCCCGCTGAATCCCCCGCGGGTGGGCATGTACGTCTGCGGTCCAACGGTCTACGGGCACTCCCACCTGGGACATGCCAAGAGCTACATCAGCTTCGACGTGATCGTGCGCTGGCTGCGCGCCTCCGGCTACGACGTGAACTACGTGCAGAACATCACCGACGTGGGGCACCTGACGGATGACGCCGACGAGGGCGAAGACAAGATCGTCGTCGAAGCGCGGAAGCGCGGGCTGCACCCGATGGCGGTGGTCGAAACGTTCATCCGCAGCTACCTCGAGGACATGGACGCGCTGAACATTCTGCGCGCGGACATCATGCCGCGCGCTACCGGCCACATCCCCGAACAGATCGCGATGATCCAGTGCCTGATGGCGCGCGGTCACGCGTACGAAAACAACGGATCGGTGTATTTCTCGGTTGGCTCGTTCCCTGACTACGGCAAGCTCGCCGGTCGAAAGGTGGAAGAACTCGAAGCGGGGGCACGGGTCGAGGTCAGCGAGGAAAAGCGCCATCCGGCGGACTTCGCCCTGTGGAAACGGGCCGAGCCGACACACATCATGCGCTGGCCCAGCCCGTGGGGGGATGGATTCCCCGGCTGGCACATCGAGTGCTCGGCAATGAGCCAGAAGTACCTGGGCGACACGCTGGACATCCACGGCGGCGGAATGGAAAACAAGTTCCCGCATCATGAGTGCGAGATCGCCCAGAGCGAGTGCGCCACGGGGCGGCAGTTTGTGCGCTTCTGGCTCCACAACAACATGGTGACGCTCAACGGCCAGAAGATGGGCAAGTCGCTCGGAAACGCGATATCGCTCAAAGATGTTTTTCATGGCCGGACGGACGGAGTGCGCGACCGCAACGGCGCGCTGCTGCTGGACCGTACCTATGAGCCGGCGGTCGTCCGGCACTTTGTTCTCACCAGCCACTACGGCGCGCCGCTGGATTTTTCCGCCGAGGCGCTGCACGGCGCGGAGAGCGGGTCATACAAGCTGCGCGACGCGCTGGCCGCGGTGGCCGACGCCGCGGCGCGGGCGCCGACCGATCGTCCCGCGCGCGACGTGGTGCGCACGGCATTGACGGAGTTTGACGCGCGGGCCACGACCGCGATGCACGAAGACGTCAACACGGCCGCCGCGATCGCCAGCCTGTTCGACCTGACGCGCCAGACCGGGGAGTGGCTGCGTGCGGGGGACATCGGACGCGCGGATTTTGCGGCCGCGCTTTCGACGCTGCATCGCTGGACCGCGGACATCCTGGGGTTTGCGTGGCGATCGGAAAAGGCGTCGGACAATGGGCGGGCGGACGCCGTCATCAAAATTCTCGCGGATTTGCGCCTCGAAGCGCGGCGGGACAAGAACTTCGCCCTCGGCGACGAGATCCGAAAGCGCCTGGCAGCCGCAGGCATCGAGTTGCGCGACACGCCGCAGGGCACGACCTGGTGACCGCTTGCGACCGCGTGACCGGTGCGTGCGCCCGCCCGCTGACCCGTCGCCCGCGCCCGGCCGATAGATTTCGATGATGGCCGAGTACGGCGAAACCGGGCTACGTCCGGCGGGCACCGATACCCGCCACCCCCCGCCGCGCCCGTTTCTCGGCATTCTGTTTTCCTGCTGTGGCGTCTACGCGCGCGTTTATCGCAATGCGGATCATTCGGCGTATGTCGGCGCCTGTCCGCGCTGCGGGAGCGCCGTCCGAGTCGGCATCGCTCCCGGGGGCACGTCATCTCGATTTTTTGTGGCGGACTGACGACTTCGTTCGGCCCCGAAGCAAGCCTTCGCCCGGTTGACAGCAGTCGGTTCGCTTCTACAATTCGCGCACTTCCCGTGGTAGCGCTCCCGCCCGTGCCCGCTCGGGCTGGTGGGCGGCATGGCGAATTGTGACGGGTTCTCGGCACACTGACCGTCAACCACCCGACCAGGACGGAGGCCCACACGTGATTGAGGTGCGCAACCTCTGTAAGCACTATGGAGCCCGCAAGGCCGTCGATGACATCAGCTTCACGGTGAACGACGGCGAGATCGTGGGCTTTCTCGGCCCCAACGGTGCGGGCAAGACCACCACCATTCGCATTCTGACCTGCTACCACCCGGCCACCAGCGGCAGCGCCCGCGTGGCAGGCTTCGACGTGTTGTCCCAGTCGATGCAGGTGCGGCGTAACGTCGGCTACCTGCCGGAGACGGTGCCGCTCTACCCCGAGATGCGGGTGCGCGAGTTTCTGCGATTTCGCGGAAAGCTGCGCGGGCTGTCGCGGGCAGATCGAGAATCGTGCATCGCGCGGGTGGTGGAGCGCTGCTGGCTGCGCGAGGTGGTGGATCGGCCGATCTCGCAGCTTTCGAAGGGCTATCGTCAACGCGTCGGCCTCGCCGATGCGCTGCTGCACAACCCACGGGTGCTGATCCTGGACGAGCCGACCGTCGGGCTGGATCCGACGCAGATCCGCGAGACGCGCTCACTGATCCGTGAGCTGACGCGCGATCACACGGTGATTCTGTCCAGCCACATCCTGCCGGAGGTCGAGGCGACCTGCGGGCGGATTGTGATCATCAATCGCGGACGGCTGGTGGCCAGCGGCACGCCGCAGGAGCTGCGCAGCCGGCGCGGCGACGGCGCGGTGCACGCCGAGGTGCGCGCCCCGGTGGAGGAAGCGCTCTCCGCGGTGCGCGAGCTGGCCAACGGGGCGAAGGTGACGGCCGAGGCGGCTGACGGCTGGACGCGCCTGCGGGTTGAATCCACCAGCGACCTGCGCGAGCCAATCTTCCGACTCAGCACGCAGCGCGGCTGGACGCTGCGCGAGCTGCGCCGCGACGCGGGCAGCCTCGAGGATTTCTTTGTGCGGATCGTGGCGGATGCGCAGTTGCAGGCGCAGCAATGAGATCGGACCACTGGGCGCGTCGCTCGCGCCGGAGGGTTTTTCACGAATGAGAGCCACAATCGCAATCATGCAGCGCGAGCTGCTGTCGATGTTCTGCACGCCGATCGGCTATGTGGTGATCGCGGGTTTTCTTCTGATCCTGGGCGTGCTGGTGATTCTGACCGAGGGATTTGAGCCGGGGCAGCCCGCGACGTTGCGCAATGCCTTCGGCCTGATGCCGTTCATCCTGGCGTTCGTGGTGCCGGCCATCGCGATGCGCACGCTGTCGGAGGAATACCGCAACGGCACGATCGAGGGCATGATGACCGCGCCGATCTCGGATGCGCAGCTCGTGCTGGGCAAGTTCCTCGGCTCCGCGGCTTTCTATGCCGTCATGCTTGCCACGTCGCTGATCTACCCGATCCTGATGCAGGTGTACGGCTCGCCGGATTGGGGGGCGGTCTTCTCAACGTATGTCGGGCTGATGCTGATCGGGTTGTTCTTCCTGGCGGTGAGCATTTTCACCAGTTCCTTTTCGAGCAACCAGATCATCGCCTGGATCACCGCTTCCGTGCTGCTGGCGTCGTTCGCCGTGGGTGGATTTCTGCTCGTACGGCATGTCGGCGGATTCTGGCGACAGTTGATCCAGCGGGCCAACGTGATGGGACGCTTTGAGGAGGCGGCGCTGGGGCTGTTCACCACCGGCTCGCTGGTGTGCTTCGGCGCACTGGCGGGGCTGTTCCTGTTTCTGACCATCAAGGTCGTGGAGTCTCGACGATGGCGGTAAGCACACCCGCGGCCGCGACCCGCGCCGGGCAGCGCCGGTTCGTCTATGGGCTGAACGTGACGGTGGCGATCGTCGCCGCGACAGCGCTGGCTGGACTGCTGATCTACCTGGGCGATCGCTTCGACCTGCGCCGCGACATGACGCGCAGCGGCGCATCCAGCGTCAGCCCGCGCACCGCGAGCGTGCTGCGCTCGCTGGACCAGGACGTCACCATCACCGGCCTGTACACGGTGCTAAGCAAATACCAGCAGTTCGCGCAGAAGCGCAAGGACACTGTGCGCGACATGCTCAAGCTGTTCGAGGTTTCCGGGCGGCGCGTGACGACGCGCATGCTGGATCCGCTCGAGGAGCGCAAGGGGCTGGAGGATCTGCTGGCGCGCATCCGCGAGAAGCCGGCCTATCGCGACGAGTCCGCTCCGCACAAGTCGGCCATCGACCGCGCGTCGCCGCTGCTGGAGGAGCTGCTGACGCTGGCGCGCGAGGAATCCGAAAAGCTCCGCAAACTGGCCGCCGAAAACGAGGCGCTGACGCGCAACCGCGACTACGTCATCATCACCAACTCGTTCACGCTGCTTCTGGCGCCGACGTGCGAAGACCTGGCGATCCGGGTGCGCGAGCTGACCACCGGCGACATCCCTCGCTACGGGCGTGCCGTCGACGCGCTGCGCGGCAGCCTGCCTCAGGTGCGCGAAGCACTGGAGCAATCGCGCTCGTGGTTCTCGCGCATCGGCCAGTCGATGCAGGACATCAGCGCCGAGGTGCGCGACGCGTTCCGCCTCACGGCGGACCTGTACGCGCTGCGGATCGAATCGATCGACTCAATCCTCCGCGACATCGAGCCGCTCAAACCGGTCAAGCTTGATGCGATCGCCGATGCGCTGGCCAACGCGGTGAACTCGCCGCCGATCCTGGTGGAGACGGCTGCCGAGGCGCGGGTCGTCTCTTTCGAGGAGGCGTGGAGCTATCGGCAGGAGCCGGCCGGGCAGGACCAGGACGACCGCGTCTTCAACGGCGAGGAAGCGCTGCTGGCGGCGGTGCTGGGATTGACCAGCAAGGAGCGGCTGGGCGTTGTGTTCGTGCGCTATGGCGGCGAGTCGCCGATTCGGCCGGATTTCGCGCGATTCCAGCCCGGGCAGCCGCCGCCGACCGCGCCATACATCCAGCTCAGCCAGGCGCTCGAGAAGCTGAACTTCCTGCCGACGGAGTGGGATCTGGCGACGAGTAAGACGCCCCCGGTGCAAGAGGGCGTCACGGGCACGGTGTACATCGTGCTGCCGCCCGCCCCCCCGCCGCCGCAAAACCCGATGCGGCCGCAGCCGCCGCCGCCGAGCATCACGCCGGACGACAAGCAGAAGTTATACGAAGCAATTGCGGCGTCGAAGGGTGCGTTGTTCCTGGTGGAGTCCACGACCCAGCGCGGTCCGGGCGAGCCGTACGCATTCGCCGAGTATCTTCGAACGACGTGGGGAATTGACCCGCGCTCGTCGTCGCTGGTGCTGGAGTTGGCGCCGATCCCCTCGAAAGAGGGCCTCTGGGCGCCGGTCAGTCGCGAACCCCTGTTGCAGGGCGGCGCGCTGAACTTCGGGGACCACCCGATCGGCAAGCCGCTGCGCAGCAGTCCGCTCGCGCTGTTCAACACCGCCCCGCTGGCCCGCTTCACGGATGATGGCGCGCCGCAGAACGTCACCGTGGAGACCGTGCTCTCCAGCAGCGGCGACGGCGTGTGGGCCATCGCGGACTGGTTCGCGGCCGTCGAGGAGTTCCGCCGGATTCAGGGCCTTCGTCCGGGCGACAACACGCAGCGTTCACCGATGCCGCTGGTGATGTCCGCCCGAAACGACAAAGGCGTGCGGGTGGTGGTGTGCGGCAGCACCGACTTTGCCCGCGACGATATCGCGCAGTTCAGACAACTGGCCGCTTCGGCCGACGGCACGTTGCGGCGGGTGCAGATGTTCCCGGGGAACACGGACCTTGTCACCAACGCGCTGTTCTGGGTCGCGGGCGACGAGGGGCGCATCGCAATCGGCACGCGCCAGGACGACGTGCCGCGCCTCAGCCGCCTGGAGCCGGGGGCCACGGCGAATTTTTGGAAAGTGTTTCTCGTCGCGATCTGGCCGGCGACGGTGCTGGTGGTCGGCGGCATCGTGGCGCTGGTGCGTCGGAGGTAACAGACGTGAACTTCAAGACGACGCTGATGCTGCTCGTGCTGCTGGTCATCGCGGGCAGCGTGTACTGGCTGTTTCCGGCGGATCCGGCCGGAAGGTCGGCGCCGCCTGCGACGGCGGATGAATCCTCGCGCCTAACTCCGGTGTTTGAGCCTATGCCGGAGGAGAAGGACATCCGGCAGGTGACGTTTGCGACGGCGGGCCGGCCGGAGATCGTCTTCGAGCGCGGCCCGGCGCCGAGTGGGCGCCCCGGGCAGCCCGACGAGTGGCGTATCGTGTCGCCCGTGCAAGCTCCGGCGGAGACGTGGGTCGTGAGCGGGATGGTAAATTCCTTCGCCCGGTTGCAGTCGCACATCCGCTACGGGACGAACGGATCGAGCGCCGTGAGCGACGCTGACGCGGGCTTTGACAGACCGCGCGCGACGCTGCGATTCACGCTGGCCGATGGAAAGACGCTGACGCTGGAGATCGGCCGGCAACGGGAGATTCCAAGCGGGACGTACGTGCGCGCGGGCGGCGCCGCGGTGGCGCACCTGATCGAGCGTGATTTTTCCACGGAGTTGAAGCGCGAACTGAAGGATTTTCGCGCCAAGACGCTGACACGTTTCTCAGCCAATGACGCGCGGCGGCTCAACATCGAGGTGGATGGGAAGCGCTTCGCGCTGAGCAAGACCGACGACGGTGAGTGGTTGCTGACGGAGCCGATCCGGGCGCGCGCCGACGCGCGCAAAGTGAGCGAACTGCTCACCAAGCTGGCGGCGGCACGGGCGGAGGAGTTCATCGCGGAGGACGCGCTGGAGGCCGGCGCATCAGGCATGGACGCCCCATCGCTGCGCGTCACGCTCGAAACGCGCTCGCCCGTCCCCCCCGCTCAGCCCGCCACACAACCGGCCGAGGGGCCGGAGCCGGAGCCGAGCTACGTCACCACGGTCCTTTCGCTCGACGTGGGTGGCTTCGCGGACCTCAAGCAGACCAACCGCTATGTGCGCGTGGCGACCCAGCCGGGACTGGCGCGGGTGCCGACGACGGCGCTCGATGCGCTGCGCGTGAAGCTCAACGATCTCGTCGATCCGAAGATCACGGGGCTGTCGCGCGATCGCATTTCGCGCATCGAGCTGGCGGGTGCCGTTCCGTCGGCGGCGATTGAGCGGCGCGACGGCGCGTGGCATGGGGCGGGCGACCTGGCCGAACTGGACACCGAGGCGGTCGCGACGCTCATCACGGCAATCGAAGAGTTGCGGTCGGTCAGCATCGTCGATGATCCTGCCGCGATCGGCGACGCGGGATTCAATCCGCCGCGCGCGACCGTCACGGTCACGAGCGACGCGGCGTTGGCGCCGCTGATCATTCAGGTCGGAGCGACAACCGCCAGCGGCGTGAACGCCTATCTGCGGATTGACGGTCAACCGCTGACCTACGTCGTGGATGCGCGCGAGGCGAACAAGCTGGCCGCCGGCACGCTCGCGCTGCGGTCACGGGTCATCGTCGATGCCCGGCCCGAGCAACTCACGCGCATCGAGCGGCGGCGCGGCGACACGGTGCACGTGCTGGCCAGACACAATGCGGCGTGGGAGCTGGTGGAGCCGGCCGGCGCGGCGCTCGACTCGAACGCCGCCCAGGAACTGGCGAATGACCTGGCGCGGCTGCGGGCCAAGCGCGCGGTGGCGCGCGGCGCGGGTGAGGGGCTAGGCCTCGACGCGCCCGATGCGGTGATCTCGTTCACCGTGCTACCCGCGCCAACCGCGGCGGCGGCGGCCGCGCCGAGCGCTGCTGGCACGACGATCGCCGCCGCACCCACCGACGCAACTGACATCCCCGAGGGCGGCCCGGCTGACGGCGGCGGTGCAACGGACGCTGGGATGGGTGACCTCCCCGGCCCCGGCGAAGCGTCGGCCCCTGAAGCGGGCGCTCCAGATGGGGCGAACCCCGCGGTTGCACCTGCGGCCTCCGCACCGGTCGAGTACACGCTGCACGTCGCAAGCCGCGCTGGCGCGTGGTACGCGAAACTGGCGGACGGCGCGTATGCGTACGAGCTGGATGAGAGCGTTGGTCGCGTATTGACCGGCGAGCTGCTGCGGCGCGAGCTGTTCGCCATCGGAACGGACTCGATTCGCGGCGTGCGGGTGCGGTCGCCCGCCGGCGTGCTGGAGTTTGCACGCGAAGGCGAGGAATGGAAGTTCGCCGCTGATCCGTTCGTGAAGCTGTCACAGGAGCGCGTCAACGTGTTCGTAATGGAAATCGCGCGGATGCGGGCAGACACGCTGATCGCGTGGCGCGGCGGAACCGCGCCATCGGACGCGCCGCTCCGCCTGACGCTGCTGCTGGACGGAGCGCGCGAGGTGCATCTCGACGTGACGGCCGACAACTCCGCCGGCGGAACCCGCATCGGGTTTCTGCCCGCGGACGGTCGACTGTTTACGATCCGGGACGCGGACGTGGAAAACCTGGAGCGGCCACTGACCTATTACCTCCAGCAGGACGGGCCGCCGGCACGGCGCGAGGGCGTGCCGCCGCCGCCTACGTTCCCGATGCCGCCGCGGTAGTACGCCGCGTCGGCCCGGTGCGCGCCACGCGCGACGACCGGCGGGATTGGGCGCCGCCGCGGGGGTTCATTCGGAATCTCGACCGGCGTGGTTGCAGGCCCGTCACCGCGGTCTTTCGCGCAACCCGTACTTTGCCACGGCGCTTTGCACCGCCTCACAGCTTCGCCGAGAATCCGCACACATGTGGTGGCCGCGGCAGAAAGTACGACCGGCGCAACTCGATCGGGCCCGCGCCCGACGCGCCGAGGCGCACGCCGCGGCCGAACACCTGGTGCGCGTGGAGCGGCGCTTCGCACCGCTGGTGCAGCGCTACGGGCTGGAACGCCCGATCACGACCCGCGACCCTTTCGCCGCGCTGCTGGGCTCGATCGTTCAGCAGCAGATCTCCATGACGGCGGCGCATGCGGTGCTGCAGCGCGTGCGTGCGCTGTGTCCGCGCAACCGGCTGACGGCCGCCGCGATCGGTGCGCTGCGCTCCGATCGGTTGCGCCGGGCCGGGCTGTCGCGGCAGAAGGCGCTCTATGTGCGCGAGCTGGCGCGCAGCTTCAGCAGCGGCGAGATCACGGCCCGTCGGCTGCGCGCGTTGCCGGATGAAGAGGTCATCGCGCTGACGACGCAGGTTCACGGCGTGGGCCGCTGGACGGCTGAGATGCTGCTGATTTTCTGCCTGGAGCGGCCGGATGTGTGGCCGGTGGATGACCTCGGGCTGCGCAAGGGGGCCATGCGATTCTGGGACATGGCGGAGGCGCCGACGGCCAAGGCGCTGATCCCGCGCGGCGACGCGCTGCGGCCCTACCGGTCGTACGCGACGTGGTACCTGTGGCGCAGCCTGGAGGGACCGCTGATGCCGGGGATTTCGGTGGATTGAACGCGGCGACCTGGATTCAGAACGGCCGGCGTCTGCCGCTGCCGTGTCAGCGATCTCGATCTACGATTGAGTCTGCGGCCAACGAAGCCGTGGCATAGCCCGGAGCAGCACACCGTTTCCACCGCCGCTTGAGGGGCGCAGACCGCAGGCCACAGAGTCGGGTCGCCGGGTCGCAGTGGACGTGGCTATCCGCCCGAGACCGCCTGCATGAACAGCAGCGTGTCACCGTCGCGCAGCGGCGCGTCGCCGCCCTGCAGCCAACGCGAATTGCGATCGTTGTGAAAGCACAACACGTGGCGGCGCAGCTCGCCGTTCTCGTCGAACAGATGCAGCCCGACTTCCGGCCGCTCGCGGCGCAACGCCTGCCACGCAGCGCGGAGCGACTCGGCCTCCAGCGCGAACGCCAGTCGGCCGGCCACGATGGGCGTGAACACACTGGGCAGCTGCACCTCAACCCGGGCCATCATCGCGCCTCCCCAGCGCTCCCGCTCTTGCGAATGATCGTACATGGTGCGGTGCGATACCGCGCTCAGACGGCGACGGCGCGCACGCACATCACCCGCGGCAGACGCACGGGCAGTGCCGCCCACGAATCGCCGCCATCCGTGGACACGAATACGTCGCCAGCCGTCGTCCCGAAGTACACGCCGCACGGGTTCATTCCGTCCGTGTCCATCGCGCCGCGCAGCACGCTCGCGTAGCAATCTCGCGGCAGTCCGCGATCGGCCGCCTCCCAACTCTGCCCGTCGTTCCGCGAGCGATAGACGCTGAGCCTGCCGTCCTTTGGAAAGCGATACTCGTCGCTCTCCAGTGGAACCGCGTACAGCGCGCCGTCCGACCGGCTGCGCGCCAGCGGGAACCCGAATCGCGACGGCAAACCGCTTTCAATCCGCTCCCACGACGCCCCCGCATCCGTCGAGCGGAACATGCCGAGGTGATCCTGGCGCCAGATCCGCTCCGGTGCAGCGGGGTCGGACTGCAGCGCATGCACACAGAAGCCGATCTCCGGAAAATCCTTGTCCTCCAGCGCGTGCGGTACGCCGGAGTTGCATGCCTGCCAGCGATCTCCGCCGTCATCGCTGCGCCACACGCCGACCGCGGAGATGCCGCACCAGATGCGCCGGGAGTTCTTCGGGTCGGTCAGGATCGAGTGTGCGCACAATCCGCCGTTTCCGGGCTGCCACTTGCCGCGCGACGGATGCTCGTTCAAACCGTCCACCGGCGCCCAGCTTTCGCCGCCGTCGGTGCTGCGGAACAGCCCGGCCTCCATCACGCCCGCGTAGCAGGCGCCGTCTTTCGCCGCGACGATACGCCAGACTTCGGTCAGCGGTCGCTTCAGCGACTCCGCGTAGCGCGGCGTGCCGCCCACCTGCCTGAGGTTGGTGACGTCACGCCCGGCGTGAATGGCCGCGCCGTAGACGTGACTGGCCGTCCCGAGCAGCCAGCCGCCGTCGGCCGACCGCTCCGCGGCGGTGACTTTCCAGCCCTTGTAGTAAGGCCCCTCGATCTTCCAGTTCCGCCGGGCGCCGTCGCTTCGGCAGAGAAATGCGCCCTTGTCCGTCCCGATCAGCAGTTGTACGCTCATTCACTACCTCCCCAATTCACTGCGGCTCTCAAACCCCGCCGAATCGGGTCCGGCGGAAAACGGTCCGGCGAGAAATCCTGGTCGGAGGACATCCGCGCGGTTTCGGCACTTCGATTCTGCCGGCCCGCCAATCATCGGGCGCCGACCGGCCGGACGCGTCTCAGAACATCACCGGGCGACCCGCGATGCGACGCCAGTACGAAAGCTGGCCCAGGTGCTGCCCCAGGTGCGAGGTCATCAGGTGGGCCAGCGCCTCGCCGACGGTCTGGATCGGCGTCGGCTGGAAGAATGGCACGCCATTGGGCCGGGCGATCACCGCCGGATCGGCGTCGGCGGCTGACGCCATCAGTTGCGTGTATCCGTCGTTGAATCGCTGTAGCACTTCCGCCCGCGAGACGTTCAACTCGATCGGCGGACCCTTGCGCGCAAAATCCGGCCCGAAGGCATCATGCCACTCGCGCGGGCAATTGGGCTTGAGGCCCAGCAGCCGGAATCCGTAATCTGAAGAAATTGCCAGATGCCCCATGATCCACGACGGTGGGTTGGCGCCCGGAGCCACACGGCGATTCCAGTCCTCGTCGGTCAGGTCGGCGGTGAGCTTTTCGGCATAGCCCAGCATGAATCGGCAGGCGGTGCGAGCGTGATCGAGCAAGAGCAGGTCTCCCGTTGGGGGCGGCGATGCGGATTGTCGGAGGCCGCGCCGATCGCGCGCTTCCGACCGGCCGCGGCTAGCGCCCAAGCGTCCGAATCGTAGCATCGGCGCAACGCCCGCGAAAGCACGCCACGCCGCGGCGGCCGCCCACCCGGACGCACAACAATCGACAAGGACATACCATCTCAATCGCGCCAAAGCGGCGGTTTTCCCGATAGGCTTCAGTGCATTGCGAGACGGGGCGGTAGTCGATAGCCTGACCCGTCTTGCGCTGGACCATCGACCGGCGCCGCTCGCGCACCGGACGGGCGCGGATTGCTGCGGCGGCCGGCGAACGAGCTCTTGATTCCAGAAGGCGCGCGCCGCGACAACCGTCGCAGGCGCGCCCGGCAGCGCCCGCGGGTCAGTCCGTCGGGCCGGAGGTTGGCTGTGACCGCGTTTCGAATTCTGACGATGGCAGTCGTGGCCGCCGTGATGGCGGTCGAGGTTCGTGGACAGACGCCGGCGCCGGCAGAAGCCGGCGCGGAGCAAGGAAACATCATGCCGACGGTTCCGATCATTCCGCGCAGCATCCTGTTCGGAAATCCGGATCGCGCAGCGCCGCGCATCAGCCCGAACGGTGAGCAGATCGCGTTTCTTGCGCCGGTAGACGGCGTGCTGAACGTCTGGGTGGCTCCGGTGAAGGAGCCGGGCAAGGCCCGCGCCATTACCAGCGACAAGCACCGTGGCGTGCGGATCTACTACTGGTCCTACGACAACGAACACATCATCTACCTGCAGGACAAGGGCGGCGACGAGAACTGGCGCGTCTACGCTGTCAGCGTCGCCAGCGGCGCAGCGCGCGACCTGACGCCGTTTGACGGAGTCGCGGCGCAGATCGAGACGCTCTCGCCCAAGTATCCCGGTGAGATCCTCGTCGCGCTCAACAACCGCAAGCCGGAATATCACGACCTGCATCGCGTGAACATCCGCAGCGGCGAATTGCAGCTTGTCTGCGAGAACAACGAGTTCGCGGGCTTCGTCGCGGACGACAATTACGCCGTCCGGTTGGCCGTCCGCATGACACCGGACGGTGGCAGCGAATACCTCCGCCACGGCGGCGACTTCAAGTGGGAGCCGTTCGCCACGATCGGCATGCAGGACTCGCTTACGACCGCCCCGCTGGGCTTCGACAAGAGTGGTGACACCCTCTACATGCTCGACAGCCGAGGACGGAATACAGGCGCGCTGGTGGCGGTGGACCTGGCCGATGGCTCCAAGCGCCTGATCGCGGAACACGCCCATGCGGACGCGGCCGGCGTGCTGAGCCACCCAACTGAGAAGACGATCCAGGCGGTTTCGTTCAACTACCTGCGTAACGAGCACAAGATTCTCGACCAGGCCGTCGCGGCTGATTTCGATTATCTCCGCACGCTCGGTCACGGCGACATCGACGTCGTCAGCCAGACGCTCGACAACCAGCGATGGATCGTGGCCTTTTCCGCCGATGACGGGCCGGTGCGTTACTTCCTGCACGATCGCGAGAAGCGCGAGGCAAAGTTCCTGTTCACTAACCGGCGCACTTTGGAAGGGCTGATGCTGGCCCGCATGCACCCGCTGGAGATCAAGGCCCGCGATGGCCTGACGCTGGTGAGCTACCTGACGCTGCCGTATGGCAGCGACCCCGACGGCAACGCCCGTCCGGATCGGCTGCTGCCGATGGTGCTGCTCGTGCACGGCGGTCCGTGGGCGCGCGACGATTGGGGCTATGACCCCTATCACCAGTGGCTGAGCAACCGCGGCTATGCCGTCCTGAGCGTGAACTTCCGCGGCTCCACCGGCTTCGGCAAGGAATTCATCAACGCCGGCAACCGCGAGTGGGCCGCCAAGATGCACGACGACCTGATCGACGCCGTGGAATGGGCGGTGCGCGAGCGCGTCGCCGATCGCAAGCAGATCGCGATCATGGGCGGCAGCTACGGCGGTTACGCCACGCTGGTCGGTCTGACGTTCACACCCGACGTGTTCGCCTGCGGTGTGGACATCGTCGGTCCCTCCAGCATCGTCACGCTGCTCCAGACCATCCCCCCCTACTGGCAGCCGATGATCGAGCTGTTTGCGGTGCGCGTCGGTGATCATCGCACCGACGAAGGCCGGGCGTTTCTCGAATCGCGCTCGCCGCTGCACTTCGTGGACCGCATCCGCAAGCCGCTGCTGATCGGACAGGGCGCCAACGACCCGCGCGTCAAGCAATCCGAAAGCGACCAGATCGTGCAGGTGATGCAGTCCAAAAACATCCCGGTGACTTACGTGCTCTACCCCGACGAGGGCCACGGATTTGCGCGGCCGGAGAACAACAAGAGCTTCAACGCCGTCACCGAGATCTTCCTGGCGCAGCACCTCAAGGGACGCTTCGAGCCGATCGGCGAGGACTTCCGTGGGGCGTCGATCCAGGTGCCGACCGGCGCCGAGTTTGTTCCCGGCGTGAAGGAAGCGCTGCCGGCCGGCTCCGGAGCCGGTTCAAAACCGACCGATCCCGCGCGCAAGGAGGCCGTCACGAAGTAATCGCCGCGGCGCCGCGGCGTCCATCCCGTAGCTCCGCGCGGAGGAAACCGCCCATGCACCCGCTGCTGGACCGGTTCGAACAGGTCGTGCGACAGCGCCCGACGCATGCCGCCGTCACGGATCCCGTGCTGGCGCTGACCTACGCGCAACTGCACGCGGTCGCCGGCGGGCTGGCGGCGCGGATCGCCGCACTGACCGATCGTCCGCGAGTCGGCATACTCGCACCGACCTCGTCGGCCTGCGCCGCCGCGATCTTCGCAACCTGGTACGCCGGCCGCGTGCCCGTTCCGCTGAATTTTCTGCTCGCGCCAAATGAGCTGGCCCGCATCATCGCGGACGCCGGAATCGACGCCGTCGTCACGATCGACAGGTTTCAGCCGCTGCTGGCCGCCGCGCCGCTCCGCTCGCTGATCTTGGGGGCAGAGACGCTCACCCCTGGCGCCGCGACCGCCCCGGCGGTCCAGTCCTCTGACCTGGCCGTGCTGCTCTACACCTCCGGCACGTCCGCCGAGCCGAAGGGCGTGATGCTCTCCTTCGACAATCTGGCGCAAAATGCGCTGGCCTGCATCAATCGGGCGCAGTTGACGCCGAACCAGGTGTTTCTGAGCGTACTGCCGCAGTTTCACAGTTTCGGCTTTACCGCCATGACGATAACGCCGCTGATCCTCGGAGCGGCGGTGCATTACCTGCCGCGCTTCAGCCCGGTCACGATCGTCGAGACCATTCGAGAGCGCGGCATCACGGTCTTCATGGCGGTGGCGAGCATGTATGCGGCACTGGCGCAGATGAAAAGCGTGCCTGCGGACGCATACGCGGGGCTTCGGTTGGCGGTCAGCGGCGGCGAGCCGCTGTCGCCGCGGGTGGCCGCGGCGTTTGCGCAGCGCTTCAACGTGCGCCTCTGCGAGGGCTATGGCCTGACTGAGACCTCGCCGGTGGTAAGCCTGAATGTGCCGGACGATTTTCGCGAGGGATCGGTGGGTAGAGCGCTGCCGGGGGTTCAGATCCTGGCGCGTGATGAACAGGGCGGAGAACTTCCCCCCGGTCGCGAAGGCGAGTTGTGCATCCGCGGGCACTGCCTGATGCTCGGCTACTTCAACAAGCCCGACCAGACAGCCGCCGTGCTGCGCGATGGCGAGTTCCGCACCGGGGACATCGGCAGCGTGGACGCCGACGGGTTCATCCGCATTACCGGTCGGGCGAAGGAGATGCTCATCATCGGCGGCGAGAACGTGTTTCCGCGCGAAATCGAGAACGTGCTGGCGGAGCATCCAGCGGTCGCTGAGTGCGCTGTGATCGGCGCACCGGATCCGCTGCGCGGTGAACTGCCGGTGGCCTTCGTGATCCTGCGCGAGGGGGTGAGCGCGACGGACGTGGAGCTGCGTGAGTTTTGCCGCGACAAGCTCGCCGGATACAAGTCCCCGCGCGAGGTGCGGATCATGCCGGACCTGCCGCGCTCCCCGACGGGCAAGATACTCAAGCGCGCACTGCGGGTGTGACGGGCGGACCGGCCTTCCCCGGCACTACCGGCCGCCGCGCTGATAGTACGCCGCGATGTTCGGCACGAGGTACCCGTCAAACGCGCGCTGCGCATCATAGCGCGGTGACCAGCCCCAGTCGCGCCGCGCCGCATTGTCATCCACGTCCGCCGGCCAGGTGTCCACGATCGCGGCGCGCGGCGCATCCGGCTCAAACGTAATCTTTGCGTCCGGGAACGCCCGAAGCACCAGGCCGCGCACCTCCTCCGCGCTGAGGCTGAACCCGCCGATGTTGTACGCCCGCTGCGAGAGCTGCTCCGTCTGTGCCGCGGCCAGCTCGAGCAGCGCCCGGATGCCGTCCGGCATGGCCATGAAGGGAATTCGCGCCCGTGGCGGCACGAAGCACGCATACGGTTTTCCCTGAGCTGCGTGGTGCAGCATCTCGGGGGCATAGTCGCTGGTCCCGCCGGTCGGAAGCGTGAATGCGCTGATCAGCCCGGGAAAGCGGATCGCCCGGAAATCCACTCCGCTGGGCACGCGCTCAGCCGCGAGCTGCCGGTAGTGCAGTGCATAGTAGCGCCCCAGTTGCTCGCAATAGAGCTTGTTGCAGCCGTACATGGTGGTCGGAAAGTTGAAATCCGTCTCGCGCACGCGCCCTGCGCGCTCCTTCGTCGCCACGTCCGGCAGACCGTAAACCGCGATCGAGCTGGGAAACAGGAACTTGACGGGGTGGCCGTGCCAGCGCGATTGCTCATGCGCCAACCGCAGGAGGTTCAGCGTTCCCTCCACGTTCACCCGATGGGCGGTGTCAGGCGTGTACTCGGCCCGCGTGCTCAGCAGTGCCGCGAGATGGTAGATCGCGTGGATCTCATACTCGCTGATCAGGCGCTGCAACAGGTTCTGATCCAGGATGTCGCCCGACAGCGCCGCGGCGCAGTGCGGCCGCAGCCGCTCATCCAGCGGGTTCAGGTCGAGCGCAATGATCTGGTGTTCGCCGCCGGCCGCGAAGTGCTCGATCAGCCCGTGGCCGATCTCGCCGTTGGCGCCGGTAATGAGCGTAACGGGCTTTCTCATGGCGCAGTTCCGGCGGTGAGGGTGTCGGGGCCGTGTCGCGCGTGGCCGATTCGCATGACGCTTGCAGTGGGAATGGTCCGGTCGCCCGGATCAGCCGCCCGACGCCGGCGGCGCCGCCGGTCGTGCAGGCGTGGGCTGCTCATCGCCCGGTCGGGATCGGAGAATGTCGATCCGCTCGTCGAAGCGTTTCTGCTGCGCGGGATTGAGCAGCACGCGGATATCGGCAATCAGCTTGTCGCGCACCGTCTCGCGCGCCGGTGGCTGGCCGGCCAGGGGATTCATCGTGGAGAAAGCGCCGCGCTGCAGTTCGTCGATGCTGCGCCTCTGCTCGTCGGTTAGCTCCAGCGCTCGCGCTGTACGCAGAACGTACAGCGTGGTCAGCTCGACGCCGCCCGGGCTTTCGGCGTGGCTGCGCAGCAGAGCGACCAGTTCGTTCTGTTCGGGCGTGAGGTGCTTTTCGAGGTTGAGGAAAAACTCGCGCTCCGCTCGTACGCCGGGGCGGGTCTCGTTGATCTGGCGGCGGATGTCGTCCGCCCGGGCGCGATCGCCGGCCTGCTCAGCCTGCGTCTGCTGCGAGATCAGCTCCTTGAGCTGCGTCAGGTAGGCGGCCTGGTCCTGGTTCTCGGCGTCAATCGTCAGCCGATAGGTCTCCAGCAGCTCGTCATACTTGCGCTGCTGATCGTCCGTGAGCGAAAGGCGACGGCCGATGTAGCGCAGCTTGGTGTGGCCGCGCAAGGTGGTGGCGCCGGTCTTGCCCGGAACCAGCGTCGGCGCGGGCGTCGGAGCGGCGCCGGGCGCCACAACCTCCTGCCCGATCGCAATACCCACGAACAGCCCCGCTGCACACAGTGTGCTCAATCCGCGCAACATGACAGCTCCTGTCGCATGGTCACCCACGTCGGGCGATTCCTGACCCATCTCGGAACGCCTTCGGCCGGGGCCGCCCCCATGGGCTGATACCCCGGAACCCGCGTCGGTATCATACTCGCAGACCCGCGTACGGCTACCGCGGTCGGCGCGCGGACGGGCGCGCCGAGGTGGCCGGTGGAGTAGACATCCCTTGCGCAGACCGCGCTTTGTTCGACCCGAGTCGCTGCTGTTCCTCACCTTCGGCGGTTTGATCGCCGTGGGAGCGCTGCTGCTGCTGCTGCCCGTCAGCCAGCGCGACACGCCGATCACGCCGCTCGATGCGTTGTTCACGTCCACCTCCGCAGTGTGCGTGACAGGGCTGGTCGTCGTGGACACGGCGACGGCGTACTCGCGATTCGGCCAGACCGTCATCATGATCCTGATCCAGCTCGGTGGATTGGGGTTGATGACTTTCGCCGCGATTGCCGCGCATGTCGCCCGGCGGCCAGTGTCGTTCTCGTCGGCCACAGCGCTGCACGACGCGTTCTTCCAGGCCGACGCGCGGAACGAGTTGGGCCGTTCACTGATGGCCATTGTCGGATTGACGCTGCTGATCGAAGCGACCGGCGCCGCGTTTCTGTACTGGGGGTTGCACCACGACGACACGCCGCCGCCGGACGTCTTCGCCGCGTGTTTTCTCTCGGTCTCGGCATTCTGCAATGCGGGCTTCAGCGTCTATTCGGACAACGCGATCAGCCTGCGGCACTCGTACGTCATCGTGTTCACCGTCATCGCGCTCGTGACCATCGGCGGATTGGGCTACAGCGTGCTGCTCGAGTGCCTGGCCCGCGCCGGACGGTTCGTCCGTCGCGAGACGCGCACCGCCCCCCTGCTCTGGTCCCTGCACACGCGGGTGGTACTGATCGTCAGCGGATGGCTGCTCGCCGGCGGGACGCTGGCGCTGCTGGCCTGCAATCCGCTGAACCGGCATGCCGGCTCAAACATGACGTGGATCGACGCCTTGTTTCACTCGACGGCCTCGCGAACTGCCGGGTTCAACATGATCACCGTCGAGACATTGCCGGTAGCATCGCTGTTGGTGCTGATTGCGCTGATGTTCATCGGCGGGTCGCCGGGATCCTGTGCCGGCGGCATCAAGACCACGTCGCTCGCCGTCTGGGCGTCGGGAATCACCGCGCGGCTGCGCGGCATGGACAGCTTCAACCTGATGGGCCGCCGGATCCCGCCGGAGGTGGTCCGCAAGGCCGGTGTGGCCGTTGCCCTGGCAGCGCTCTGGAACGTTGCGGGCATCATGATCCTCACGGTGACTGAGGACCTTGAGAACGGCATGCGCCTGGAGCGCCTGATCTTTGAGCAGGTCTCCGCGTTCGGGACGGTGGGGCTGTCCGCCGACGTCACACACCGACTCAGCACGGCCGGGCGAATCTGGATCATCGCCTCCATGTTCGTCGGGCGCGTCGGAACGCTGACCATCGCGTTCATGGTGGTCCGATGGCGCGTGGCGTCGTATCGCTACCCCGAAGAACGGATCATGATCGGCTGATCGCCCGCCTCTTGTGCTGATCCAACGCCCGCCCGCGTCCGCAAGCGCAGGAATTGCGCCCTTCACCGTCGCGACCCGCCGGAAGCGCTCGCGCCGCCCGATCAACTCCTAGCGCGGACGCGCCGATAAGTCAGATACGACCGCGCGAGACAGTCCAGTCACCCGACGCCGGGTCCGCCCGGCGGGCGACAGACTCGCGCCGCGCCGTCGTGGTGCGTCGAGGCGGAGCTTCGGTGCTGCGAACGCAGGGACGCTGTCCCGGCTGCCGCCGGTCAGAGGGATTCACGATCATGTCCTTCGCCAGACTTTCGCTCCCCGTGCTCCCGACCCTGCTCGCCGCCTACCTTTTCACCGTCGCGCTCCCGGGCTGCGCGCATCGCAGCACTTCGCAGGCCCCGGTCACGCCGACAGCGGCTCCGACGACAGAAGCGCCGATGCCGAAGGACGCAGATCGCGAACCGCTCGCCCTGTTCGGCGACCGCTCGGAAGCCGACCCGGCCTTCTGCAACCGCCTGCTCTCGAACATCGCACAGCACAGCTTCACAGCGGACGGGCGCGACTTCGACCCGGACGTGGATCACGCCGGCGAACTGCTTGTGTTCGCGTCCACGCGACATGCCGACAACCCCGACCTCTACATCAAGCAGGTGGACTCCACCGCGCTCACGCAGCTCACCAGCGACCCGGCCCATGACGTGCAGCCGCGCTTCAGTCCGGATGGCCGGAAAATCGCGTTCGCATCAAACCGCGGCGGCACCTGGGATATCTGGCAGATCAACCGTGACGGCACGAACCTCGTGCAGCTCACCAGCGACGTGTCGGACGAGCTGTCCCCCAGTTGGTCGCCGGACGGTTCACTCATCGCCTACAGCGTGTGGAGCCAGCGCTCCGGCACGTGGGAAATCTGGACGCTGGCGGTTGATCGGCCGGGCGTAAAGCGCTTCCTGGCGGCGGGAATGTTCCCGGTCTGGTCGCCTGACGGAAAGCGACTCGCCTTCCAGCGCGCCCGGCAGCGCGGCAGCCGCTGGTTCAGCGTCTGGACCGTGGAATTGCTCGGTGATGAAGCTCGAAACCCAACCGAGGTCGCCCATAGCGACGAGGCGGCTTGCATCGCGCCGCAGTGGTCGCCAGACGGTCGCTGGCTGGTCTATTGCGCCGTCAGCCGTTCCGCCACCCACCCACCAAGAACCAACCCGGCCGCCGACCTCTGGGCGGTCGCGCTGGATAGCGGTGTTCGCCGAAAGCTAACCGACGGCGGTGCGCCGTCCATGAACCCGGTCTGGAGCCGGGCCGGGCGGATCTTCTTCGTCAGCGACCGCGCCGGCACGGAGAACATCTGGTCTGTGCCGGGCGGGATGATCGCCGATTCGGACGGGCCGCGCGTGACTCGAACCTCGGCAGACGGCCGGAGTGCTCCGTGATCCCGGAAGCCCGTGCGACCGCTGGATGCGCGACCGAGCGAGCCGGCTCCGGCATGGAGCGCCACCGTTCGCGCGCGGCTGGTTCTCAAAATTGCGACAACACAGTCTATTCACGTCGATCGGCGTCAATAGGCAACAATTTCTGCCCGCAGCTCAAGGTGTTTTTGCCCGCCTGCGGTTTCGACGGTAGGATTTCACGCAGCCGGGAGTTGGTCCGCCGACCCGATCGCGGGCCTGGTCGACCATGGACGGGCCCCCTCCGCCTCGCACTGGCGACATCGGCCTTGCTGGCCGCGATCGCCGGCTGTGCATCCAGGACGCAAACCGCGTCGCCGCCGCCGCGTGAACTGCTGGTGGTGGTGACGCCGGTGATTAACCTGAGCGGTGATCCGCAGATGGACACGCTGCGCATCACGGATCTCCTTGCGTCGGAGTTCGTGTCGTTCCGGTACATGCAGGTGGTGCCGGTCAACCTCAGCGTCGCGGCGCTGGCGGCGCACGGGCTGACGCGGATCGAATCGCCGGAACAGGCGTACCGCCTTGGGCGCGAGCTGGGCGCCGACGCGGTGATCGTGGCCGCGGTGACCGAATGGGATCCGTATGACCCGCCGAGGCTCGGGATGGTGATGCAGTGGTACCCGATCGAGCCGACCACCCGGGCGCACCTGGATCCGACGGCGGTGTCACGCCAGGCGGCGGACTCCGCCACCACGGCGCAGGCCGTCGAGGCGGTGGGCGCGCCGCAGCGGATCCTGACGCCGATCGAGGCGCCCGATCCGAGCGCGGTGCGGCAGGTGCAGCGGGTGTTCAACGCGGCCGAGCGCCGCACCGAGCGCGAGGTCCGGGAATACGCCCGCTGCCGGGATCGCTCGGAAAGCCCGTATTCGTGGCGGCGATATGTGAAGAGCCAGGAACTGTTCGTCCGGTACTGCGGCTGGTCCCTGATTCGGACGATGCTACAGCAGGTCGGACGGGATGAAGCGGACAGGAACGCGGGCGAGGGCTCCGCATGACGCGCCCCCGACGGTGTCTGACGCTGCTGAAGAACGGGCAGCGCTACATCTTCCGCTACGCGGAAGGGCGCGAGGCGGACCTGCTTGCGACGTTTGTCGATCTGGCTCAGGACGAGGCGTGTGAGTTTGACTGGCACGACGCGGCGGTGCTGAGCTTTCAGATGGGCAGACGGGTCGAATGGAGTCGCGAATCGGCGGTGACGTGACGGCGTGAGCGGTCGCCTGCGCGGCGACCGGCGCGGGCCGTCGGGCGAGGAAACTGGACCCCGGATTCGCCGGAAGTGGTGGCACAAGCATGAGCGGTCACGACAGCCTGATCCAGCAGTTCATTCACTACCTCCAGGCCGAGCGGCACTTCTCGCCGCATACGGCCCGCTGCTACGCCGCGGACCTGCAGCAGTTCTGCGGGTACGTGCTCAGCGGCCCGTCGGGAGCGAACGCCGTGGCGCAGGGCGGACGCGGCGCGACGTCGGAATCCGTGCCCGACAGCCCGGAGCTGGATGCGAAGTTGCTGGCGATGAGCACCGACGGGATTCGGGAGTTCATGTCGTACATGCGCGACAAGAACTACTGCAAGAGCACGGTGGCGCGAAAGCTCGCGACGCTGCGCTCGTTCTACAAGTTCGTGGTGCGGCGCGGCAAGCTGACGACGAACCCGGTCGCCGCGATCCGCACGCCCAAGCAGGACAAGCGCCTGCCGAAGTGCCTGGAGCTGGAGCAGATCGACGAACTGCTGAGCCGGCCGGACACCACCACGCTGCTCGGGGCGCGCGACCGCGCGATGCTCGAAACGCTCTACACCACCGGCATGCGCGTCAGCGAGCTGGTGGACCTGAACCTGGGCGACGTCGATCTGCAGGCCAGCGTGGTGCGCGTGCGCGGCAAGGGCAAGAAGCAGCGCGTCATCCCGCTGGGCCCGTCGGCCGTGAAGTGCGTGTTGCACTACCTGGACCTGCGGCGTTTCGACGCGCAGAACGCCAACTTTGACACCGCCGCCCTCTTCATCAACAAGCATGGGCAACGGCTGAGCACGCGATCCGTTCGCCGCAAGCTCGACAAGTACCTGCTCGAGGCGGGACTGGACCTCTCCGTCAGCCCGCACACGCTGCGACACAGCTTCGCCACGCACATGCTGCGTCGCGGGGCGGACCTGCGCAGTGTTCAGGAGATGCTCGGGCACCAGTCACTCAGCACGACCCAGATCTACACGCATATGACCGACGACGGCGTCCGCGAGTCATACGACAAGGCGCACCCCAGGGCGTGAACGGGCAGCACGGGCGCCCGATGTGTACATGAACAAACCGGTCGGCGGATAGCGCGATTCAGCGCTGCCCGCCGACCGGTTCTTTTTACGCCAACAGCGCGACACGAGTCGCCGCGACCGGAGCCGCTGCTCCGCCGGGCGCGCAGCGGCTCCCGACTAACCCCGCCTACTCTTCGTCGAAGTCCTCCTCGTCGTCGTCGTCATCGTCGTCGAATGCGTCGTCGTCATCGTCGTCAAAAGCATCGTCGTCATCGTCGTCATCGGCGTCGTCATCGAGGTCATCCTCGAAGGCCGCGTCGTCTTCCGTTTCCGCCTCTTCGACCGGCTCGTCCTCCTCCTCGTCGCGGCGGCGCGCGTCGCAACTCGGGCCGAAGCCCCAGGCATCGCGCTCCTGGTCTTCGACAACCTCCGCCCCGTCCGAGGCGAGTTCCTCGTCGGTCACAACCTCAAATCCGGTCTGGTCGATATCAGACAGCGTCCCTGCGCGGAACATGCGTTCATCTCCGGTAAAGCTTGGGTACCAATCCCGCGCGCGTAGAATAGGGTCGCGTCCGGATTCGTCAAGCCCCCCGCAGCGACCGCTTCAAGCCCCCGCAATATCCCCCGCCGCCGCGACTACCGCCCGCGCCGGCGCGGGCGCTCTTCCTCGGCATTCTGACGCAGCTTGCTCAACTCAAACCCGTCCGCCAGAGCCAGTTTTTTCTGGTTGAAATCAAAGGTGTACAGCACCATGCGGTTCGACCCCCCGTCAACGATCACCAGCCCCTCGTTCGAGCTGGAAATCTGCTGCGTGAGCATGACGTAATCCCCACCGCGATCGGTCTGCCCGATGCCCAGCGCCGGCGGCGTCTGAATCAGCAGCACCAGGCCCACAAACAGGATGCACGCCGTGATCGACAACACGCCGATCGCGAGCGAACGCCCATCGAGGGTCGTCGGTGTCGTGGGCGGAGGGTTCATGCGGATGCTCCTTGGCGACGTTCCGAGGGCCGGTGCAGGCGGCTCAGTCGCGATTATTTCGGAAATCGCGCTCCAGGTCGCGCGTGTCGGCATAGACAAACCGCAGGTTCGTGCGGTCAACGTAGAACGCGTGCAGCAGCCGCGAGCGCAGATCCACGATGTACAGCGCGTCGTGCTTGCTTTGTATCTCGCCCGCGACGGTCAGAAAGTTGCCGGCCAGGCCCGTCGGCTGCGCGACCGCGCTCTGCGGCGTGCCGGCAAACAGGGCAATTCCCGTCAACAGAAAGAGATTGGCGCAAATCAGCGCCGAAAGCCAGAAGCTCTTCGTCATGGGTCTGCCTCCCGATCACACGCCGCGGCCGGAGCAAAGCGCGTGGGGTGCGGCGACGATTCGCCTTAGTCCAGGTGGCTGCGATGCGGGTTCTTGAATCCAATCAGCGCGCAGGCGACGAGAAACAGCAGCGCCAGCCCCCACTGTGCGTACGGACGCGATGTTTCGAGGTAGGTCAGCCCCGGCTCTGTCCAGGGCTTCTCGTCCTGCCCGAACGCGAGCGCGCAGCCGCAGGACACAACCAGGCCCGCAGCCAGCGCGGTACCGAACCGAATCCTTGGCATGTCGCTCTCCGAAGCGGCGCGCGGCCGGCGGCGCCGTGTTTCTGAATGCTATCCACGAGCGCCTGTCTGAACAAGGGTTATCCGACCTGAATCGCACGGCCTCGAATCCCGGACCACCCGCGCTTTGCCCCGCGAAGAAGGACCGATATCCTTTGGGCACGGGAGGGCTCGTCGGGGGTCGCCGAGCGCGCCGGGCTTCAACTGGCGTGACTGCCGCGGCCGGTCGATTCAATCGTGCAGTCGGGCCGCACCGATCTCGCGCCCGCAGCTCCCCGCCGGCACCATTTCGCCGGCCCCGTGACAGGAGAACTCGGATGACCGATCGCAGGCGCTTGCTGATCATGGGCGCGGCCGGACGCGATTTTCACGATTTCAACGTCCATTGGCGCGATCGTCAGGATGTGGAGGTGATCGGGTTCACCGCGGCGCAGATTCCGAACATCGACGGGCGACGGTACCCGGCCGCGCTCTCCGGGTCGCGCTATCCCGAGGGCTTGCCGATCTGGCGCGAAGCCGAGCTGGCCGAGCGTATCCGCGAGCACAAGGTGGACCTGGTGACGCTGGCCTATTCCGACCTTCCGCATGTGGAAGTGATGCACAAGGCGGCGCTAGCCAATGCCTGCGGCGCGGAGTTTACGCTCCTGCCGCCGCGCGTGACGATGCTGCGCGCCAAGCGGCCGGTAGTGGCGGTGTGCGCCGTGCGAACGGGCTGCGGGAAGAGCCAGACGTCGCGCAAGGTGGTGGAGGTGCTGCGCGGCCTGGGCAAGCGCGTGGCGGTGGTGCGGCACCCGATGCCCTACGGTGACCTGACGCAACAGGTGTGCATGCGCTTCGCGGAGATCGCGGACCTGGAGCGACACCGCTGCACGATCGAGGAGCGCGAGGAATTCGAGCCGCACCTCCGCGACGGAAACGTCGTCTTCGCCGGGATCGACTACGCGCGGATTCTGGACGCCGCGCAGGCCGAGGCGGACGTGGTGCTGTGGGACGGCGGGAACAACGACACGCCGTTCTTCCGGCCGGACGTGCACTTCGTGGTCGTTGATCCGCATCGCGCGGGACACGAGCTGCGCTACCACCCGGGCGAGACGAACCTGAGAATGGCCGACGTGGTTGTGGTGAACAAAATTTCGACCGCTGAACCCGCGGACGTGGCGTCCGTGCTGGCAAATGTCGCGGCCATCAGCCCGAAGGCCAAAGTCGTGAAGGCGGACTCGCCGGTCACGGTCGAGGGCGGAGAGCAGGTGCACGGCAAGCGCGTGCTGGTGATCGAGGACGGGCCGACCGCCACGCACGGCGACATGAGATACGGCGCGGGGCACGTGGCGGCCCGCGAACTGGGCGCTGCACAGATCGTGGATCCGCGGCCGTTCGCGGTCGGCTCGATCCGCGAGGTATTTGCGAACTATCCGCACCTGGCCGAAGTTTTGCCGGCGATGGGTTACAGCGACCAGCAGGTGCGCGAGCTGGAGCAGACCATCAACGCCGCCGATTGTGACGTGGTGCTGGTCGGGACGCCGATCGACCTGGGCCGCCTGCTGAAGATCAACAAGCCCGCGCTGCGGGTCACCTACGCGCTGCGCGAGCACACGCCGGGTCAGATCGAGGCGGCGATCAGCCGGATTCTGTAAGGGCCGCGGCGCCGATCGAACAATCAGTTGAGAAGGCGGGCGACGAAGTCGTCGATGTCGAAATTGTCGAAGTGCCCGTCGCCGTCCACGTCGCCGGCCATCGGATTGCACAGCGGATACGCCTGCGAATACGCGACGGCGTCGACCAGCGCCAGTACGAATGCGTCAATATCAAAGTTGTTGACCGCCCCGTCGCAATTCAAGTCGCCCGGAATCACCGGCTGCGTCACGATGAACTCGATGACCGCGGACCCACCGGGCAGGCCGTCGCCGCTCGGCAGCGCGGCCGGATTCAGCGGGTCGGCGATCTCGCCGTCGAGCGACTGCGACGACGCCGCGTCGGTGACACTGTCCCACACGGTGAGACGGTAGCGATCCGGGCGAAGCGCATCTCCCGGCGTGAGCACCGCTTGATGCTCGATCGCGTTGTAGGCCACTACGATCGGCACTTCACCGCTGAGCTCGGCCTCGAGTGAAAAGTCGAATGCACTGACGCTGACCGGCTTGTGAAAACTGACCGTGACCCGATCCACCGCGGCATTGCGCTCGCCCGGCTCCGGCGTCGTCGCGATGATCTTAGGCGGACCCTCGACAAACGGCGTCTCCTGCTTGCTGACGATCAGCACCCAATCCTTCGGGTCCAGCGCCAGCCCCAGCGGCGGGGCGGGCTGCGGCAGCAGGTAGTGCTGCGCGCGGGCGCTGTTCCACACCGGCGTGGTCGTGGACTGCGTCTCCGATGTCGCAATCAGCACGTCCACAGGCATGGTGAAGGTGGGCCAGTTGACGTTCTGGATCTGCGTGAGATACAGCTCCACGTAGGATTTTTGCCCGAGCGTCAGAGAGCGCCAAGCGTAGCGATACTCCGGCGCGCCGACCTGGTACAGCCAAGGGTCGAAAAACCAGTCCAGCGGCTCGCCGTGCACGGCCTCGGCAACCGCGACGAACTGGGCCGTCGTGGCGGTCCCGTCCTCGTACTCGGCCCGAAAGGCCGCCAGGATATCGAAAAACTTCGCGCTGCCCACCACGCGGCGCAGCATGTGAAACACCCATCCCGCCTTCCGATAGGAGAAATCGGAGGAAAAAATCCGGTTCACCGTGGTCGGATTCGGAATGTACACCGTGCCATTGACGCTGCTCGGCCGGCGATTGTTCATCGTGGCCTGCAGCGCCGACGGGCCGCCGCCGGGCTTGAACTCCTGCCACAGCGCTTCGCAGTAGGTCGCCATTCCCTCCTGAAGCCAGATGTCGCTCCAGGTGGCGCAGGTGATCATGTTTCCCCACCACTGGTGCCCCACTTCGTGGGCGGTGATCGACTCCGAAAATACCCCCTGCCCGGTCATGGTCTGATGCTCCATGCCGCCGGAAAAACCGAACTGGTAGATCCCGTATTTTTCGTTGATGAACGGGTATGGGCCAAAGATGTTCCCGAAGGCCGCGAGCATCTCCGCAGTCTGAAAGCAGCGGTTTCGGTTGCTGGTCGTATTCGAGTCGGGGTAGAGGAAGAACTGCATCGGCATCGACCCGCCGGCATGATTGAAGGTCGAGCCGAAGCGGACGTAGTTCGCGCCGCCCATCGAAAAGAGATAGGGCGTCGTCTGGTAAGCTGTCTCCCAGCGATAGCGCTTCTGGCCACTGGGAAGGGTCACTTCCTCCGTCAGCAGCCCATTGGAGGCCACCGAGTAATTCCCCGGAACCGTGAAGATCAGCGTCCCGGTCGCCTTATCGTTGTTGTCATCCTTCTGCGGCCACCAGGTATACGCAAACCACGGTTCGCTGAGCGTGTAGAACACGCGCACCGACGGAAAGCCGCGATTTTGAAACACGATGGAGTTCAGCCCCAGCGAGGTCGGCACGCCTTCGTACGCCACCGACAGGTCGAATCGCGCCGCGGCTGGTCGCGGCGGATCGAGCGTGACGCGCACGTGAATCGGGTCCATCCGTTGCCAGGTCGCCTCGACGCCATCCACCGTCAGCGACGAAATCAGAAAAGTGTCCGCGAGGCGGAATTCGAAGCGGTCCAGCGACGCCGCGACGACGTCCACCTCCATCGTGCAGGTGCCCGCGAGATGGTCGAGCGCCGGTGTTACCGTCAGGTCGAGCGTGTAGTGCTGTACGTCCGTGTCCGACAATGAAGAACCGGCCAGCCCGCCCTCGATGACCGGAGCGCCAGCCAGGTCCGCCGCAGCCCGCAGCTTTGCCGCCGCGCACAGATCACAACCGGCCGGGTCGTGCTCGTGCAGCGCCTCGACTCGAACCGACGACACGGCCGCTCGCTCGTTCGGCAAGCGATCGGGCACGGGCATCATCGGCGGCGAGGCCCACGCCGTCACGCCCAGCGCGATTGCCGTACCGACGGTAAACCCGCGCGAAACACGACGAAGCGACTGGATGACCATCGCACGCACCTGGGTGCTGAGGTTCAGGTCCGTCGCCAGCGCTGCGACGGATAACGCGGCCCGCACCCCCTGGCCCGCGCACGGAGCGCGGGACGGGGCATTACGGCTACCAGGCATTGTAGCGACGGCGGCGTCATGACCGCAGCGCAAACTCCGCCAGAATCGCGGTGCCGAGCGGCAACATGCGCTCATCCACGTCAAATTGCGGGTGATGGTGCGGAAACACCCTGGCAGGATCGGGCACCGCCGCACCCAGGAACACGAACGCCGCCGGAGCCTTCGCCCCGTAATAAGCGAAGTCCTCGCCTCCGCCCTGGAGCGGCAGTTCCTGACAGGCTGCCTCCGGGACTCCCGCGGCGCGCGCTGCGCTCATGGCCCGATCGAACGCACCGGGATCGTTCACGAGCACCGGATATCCAGGAGAAATGGTGACTTCGGCAGTCGCGCCGTGCGCTTGGGCCACCGATCGGCAAAGCTCGGTGACGCGCTCGATCACCCGTGATCGAACCCCCTCATCGAAGGTGCGGATGGTTCCGCGCAGACGGACTTCATTCGGAATGACATTGTCCGCGCTGCCGGCGTTGATCTGCGTGACGCTCACGACGGCGTTCTCGTGCATGCCGACGTTGCGGCTCACCACCGATTGCAGCGACAGCACCATGGCCGAGGCGGTGACGATCGGATCGACGCAGCTCTCGGGCATGGCGGCGTGCCCGCCGCGCCCGATGACACGCACGTCGAGCGTGTTTACCGCCGCCATGAACGGCCCGCTGCGCCCGCCGACCACCCCGGCCGGGAGCACCGAGATGATGTGCAGTCCGAAGACGGCCTCCACGCCGTCGAGCGCGCCGCCGTTGATCAGCTGCGGTGCGCCGCCGGGATACAGCTCTTCGCTGGGCTGGAACAGAAATCGCACGGGCCGCTTCAATTCGGCGCGCCGCTCCGCGAGCAGGCGCGCCGCGCCCAGCAGCATCGCCGTGTGCGCGTCATGGCCGCAGGCGTGCATGACGCCGGGGTTGCGCGAGGCGAACGGCAACCCCGTGGACTCCGCGATTGGAAGCGCGTCCATGTCCGCCCGCAACGCGACGGCGGGGCCGCTGCCGGCGGTCAACTCCGCCACGACGCCGTATCCGCCGCCGACGTTCTCTTGTGGCGCGTATCCCATGTCGCGCAGCGCGCCGGCGACAAATGCGGCGGTCTGCCGCTCCTGCCCACTCAACTCGGGGTTGGCGTGCAGGTGTCGCCTCCACCCGATGAGCGCCTCGGAGATTGACTGTGCGCGTTGCAGCGTGGTTTCCGGCATGGGCGCCTTCCGAACGGTGGTGGTCCATCAGGGGGTCGAGCTGTCGGCGGGCCATCGGGCGACCGCCCATGCGCGCGACCAAACGTATCGGCTATCATACCGGTGGAGCGCCTTTCTGCCGCGAGCCGGAGATTCGCCCGAATGTGGCTTTTTGGTTCCAGTTGCGACCGTTTTCACGTCGCTTCGCGGCTGGCGTTCAAGCTTGAGCTTGAGCCGTCGCGCGAATCGCTGCTGCACTTTTTCGAGGTGGTGCGCCGCGCCTTTCCGTCGCTGACGCGCTTCCGCCGCCGGCCCGAGGGCGGCGTGCTGCTGGAAGAGGAAGGGGATGACGATCCGCGGCGGCAGGTGCGCGTCGACAGCAGCGCCGTGAAGCTGCTGCATGGCTCGGCGGAATCCGAGGAGGCGGTGGCGACATTAGGGCGGGTGGTCTTTACGCAAGCGCCCTACGACCTGAGCCTCTCCGACCTCGATTACGACTACATGGAGGTCTCGCTCCATCTGGAGCTGGACTATCGCGGCAACCACGACGAGCTGGTCGCCGAAACATTGCTGGCCACGGATCCGCTCTCGGCGGCGGTCGCGCCGGCCGGTCGCCACATCATCGACTGCCAGCCGGTCATCGGCATCGCGCTCTCGGAAGACTGCGGCACTCAAGCATACGTGGAGATTCGCAGCCGCACGTCGGCCGTTGAAGTGCGCACCGGGGAATATGACACTTCGCCGATCAGTATCAGCGTCACCGTGCGGCGCTACTGGAGCACGCCGCCGGGGGCGGACCTGGTGCGCGTTCACGACGAACTGGTGCGCTCCGTGGCCGAACTCGCCAGTCAGCGAGTGGTGCCGCTGATCGTTCAGCCGCTGGCCGCCGCCATCGCCAGCCGCCGCTGAAGCCCATTCCGGAGGAGATCGCTTGCCACTCCGTAAACGTGATCGCAGATTCCCCCGCCCGTCTGCGTGGCTGATCGTCGGCGCCCTGCTCTCCACGATGTGTGCCGGATGCGGGGCGCCGCGCAGCGGCAGCTCCGAGCGCGCGGCCGCGGGCGACCTGGACGTGCTGACCCAGTGGCTGGTCGGCTCGTTCAGCAGCGCGGCGCAGGCGGCGCGAGATTCGGACTATCGCGACATCCGGCTGCATCACGTGCGTATCTGGCCGGAGCGCGACGACGGCGTCTGGCTCTACGTCGAACAGGCCACGGCCGAGACGCCGGAGCGCCCCTACCGGCAGCGCGTGTATCGCCTCGCCCGAACGCGCGACGGCCTTGTCAGCGAAGTGTTCGAGCTTCCGGGAGAGCCGGCGGACGTGTTGCGCCGCGCCGGCGCGTGGCGCGAGGCGCGCCCGCTGGCGGACCTGGATCCCTCACAACTGGAGCCTCGCTCCGGCTGCACCATGTACATTCATCGCCGCCCCGACGGCGCATTTTCCGGTGGGACGCGCGGCAGCGGTTGCGCCAGCACGCTGCGCGGAGCCGCGTACGCCGTCTCCGACCTGATCGAGTTGACCGCCGACGGGCTGGTGACCTGGGACCGCGGCTACGACGCCGACGGGCGGCAGGTCTGGGGAGCGGAGCGCGGGGGATATGAGTTCCGGCGGATCACGCCATGAACCCGCGGCGATCGATCCCGGGGCGCTGGGTGGTGCTGGCGCTGCTGGCGAGCCTGATCGTGATCTGCACCGCGATGTATTTTTACGTCTCCGCGCACGGCTACCGATTCCGCGGATTGGGCGGACCGCCGCCTGCAGCGCGCTGACTCGATGCCCGTCGTGGCCGGGCGTCAGGGGACCGCGGGCGCTGCCGCGCGGATGGCCGCGGAGTCGTAGAGAATTCCCGCACCGGGACCGAGTTCCGCGCCCACGGCCATCCAGCCCATCAGCATGATCGTCCACGCCAGCAGAAACGCGATGGAGTACGGCACCATCATCGAGATCAGCGTTCCGATGCCGGCGCTGGGCAGATACCGGTGCACGACCGCCAGCAGAATCGGAAAATAGGCGTTGAGCGGCGTGATGGCGTTGGTGCAGCTGTCGCCGACGCGGTACATCGCCTGGGCCGCCTCGGGCGACTTGCCCAGCAGCATGAACATCGGCACGAACACCGGGGCCATCAGCGCCCACTTGGCCGAGGCGCTCGACATCAGGATGTTGAACAGGGCCGTGACCAGCACGAACGAGATCATCAGCGGAAACCCGGTGAACTTCACGCTCTTGAGCATCTCCGCGCCGCCGACCGCGATGAACAGCCCCAGATTCGACTGCTTGAACCACTCAATGAACTGTGCCGCGAAAAACGCCAAAACCACGTAGCCGCCCATGGCGGCCATCGTCTGGTTCATCATCCGCGCCGCGTCGCGATCCGAGCGCAGCCGCCCCGTGACCACGCCGAACACGATCCCCGGCACGATGAACACGGCGAAGATGATCGCGACCAGCGCCGCGAAGAACGGCTTGAGCCGGCCGATCGTGTCTTTTCCGCCCGGGTCGCGCAGGATCCCGTTCTCCGGCAGCACCATCCACGCGATCAGCGCCCCCGTCGCCACGAACGCCGCCAGCGCCGCCCACAACCCCGTCCGCTCAATCGGCTCGAGCGGCGCGAAGCCGGCGGTTTCCGCCCCGGCCGGTGCCGAGGCGGGATCCCAGCGCCCCAGTCGCGGCTCGACGATCTTTTCCGACACGAACCAGCCCACCAGCATCAGCACCGGCACCGAGGCGGCCATGAAGTAGAAGTTCACCGCCGCGTGCACGCTGTAGCCGTTTTGTATCGTTCCGGCCGCGGCAGCCGTCAGTCCCGCCAGCATCGGGTCGAGCGTGCTGAGCAGCAGATTGGCCGAGAATCCGCCCGCCACTCCGGCGAACGCAGCGCCGACGCCCGCCAGCGGATGACGCCCCAGCGAGTGAAACAGCATCGCCGCCAGCGGCGGAAGAATCACGTACCCCGCGTCCGAGGCCGTGTTCGACATGATCCCCGCGAACACGATTGTCGGCGTCACCAGCGCCGCCGGCACGGACATCACCAGCAGCTTCAGCAGTGCTGCGAACAGCCCGGTGCGCTCGGCCACGCCCACGCCGATCATCGCCACCAGCACCGTGCCCAGCGGCGGAAAGCCGGCGAAATTGGAAACGACCGAACCCAGCACCCACGCCAGGCCCTCGCGGCTGAGCAGATCGCGCACCACCTCGGTCCTGCCGCTGACGGGATGGACGATGCTCCAGCCCATCCAGGCCCCCAGGCTCGATACCAGCAGCGTCACGACGCCCAGCGCCATGAAAATCGTGATCTGGTCCGGCATGCGGTTGCCGACCCGCTCCACGCCGTCGAGCAGGGCGTTGAACAACCCGCGCCGAGCGGAACGTGCGGCTGCCGCTGAGTTCCCACCCCCGTGCTTCGTGACCGCCATGGTCGGCTCCGGTGCGCAGCTCGCGCGGGTGCGGATGGTACCCGCAGCCGGCCGACCTTCGCAGCGTCCAGAGCACGGTAAGCCCCGATCCTCCGGTGCGCCGTCGATCCGGTGCCGGACCACGCCGCATGGCAATTTCGCGCGGAAGTCCGGGCGGCATCCGTTACCATGTCCCCAGAGGGATGACCCCCACCGCGAGCCTTCCCGGGAGCACCGTCATGCTGAGTTCACGATCGAACCCGTTCCGCAACTTCCGCGCCCCCGCTGGCACTCTTCTCCCCGCGCGCTCAGCCGCTGCTCGGCTTCCGCGCGCCGTCTTCGTACTGCCGCTGCTGGCGGTGTCGCTGGCACTTCCCACCGTGGTGGCCGAGTACCCGACGGACGTCGCCGTGAACCTCGCGGTTTCGGACGATGCATTGGAGCAGACGCAGTCCAAGGTCCGCGCGACCGCCGACGGCGGCTGCTACATTTCCTGGTACTCCAACGCGCTGGGCGGCTACGACATGTATCTCCAGCGGCTCAAACGCAACGGCGTGCCGCAGTGGGCCGACAATGGCCTGCGGATCGCCGACCTAGCGCACACCAGCACGCAGGACTACGGCATTGCGGTCGATTCCGGCGGCCACGCGCTGCTGACCTATCGCGACGACCGTCCCGGCACGTCACAGGTGGGCGTCAATCGCATCGCGCCGGACGGCACACTGCTGTGGGGTGCCGGCGGCGTGGTGCTGCCCGGCTCGCTCAACGGCAACCGCCCGATCGTCTCGGTCCTCGACGACGACACCGTCGTTGTCGGCTACACCGCCGCAACCACCCCCGCCACCATCGTGCTGCACCGCCTCGACAGCGACGGCACGCTGCTGTGGGGCGCCGGCGGCATCGTGATCGCTGACCCCGCAGCGCCCACCAGCCGTCCGCTGCAGCTCTCGGATCTCCAGCCGGGCGTCGGCACCACCGTTATCGCTCTGTGGGTGCGCTGCACCGGTGCGAACTGCGTCACCAGCAACAAGCACCTCTACGCCCAGATGTTCGACGAAACCGGCGGCGCAAGTTGGAACTCCGGCGTGCCGGTCGAGGTCTTTACCGCCAACTCCATCCAGACCGCCTATTTCCCGACCTTTATCAGCGACGGCGCCGGCGGCGCTGTGATCCCCTTCTACGAAAACGGCGGCACGCGCCGCGTCCGCGTGCAGCACTTCGAGGCCGACGGCACACCGCTCTATCCCACCAACGGCATCGAGGCCTCGCTGCAGGAGAGCGGTAAGATAGCGCTCTCGCCCAGCGGCATTCACGACCCCGCCAGCGGCGACACCTATGTCGCCTGGACCGAGGCGAACTCCGGGCAGTCGCAATGGGGCGTCTTCGCCCAGCGGCTCTCCGGCGGGGCGCGGCAATGGGGCAACGGCGGCCTCGAGGTGGTCGGCCTGAGCGGCAATCAAAGCTCGTTCGTACGGGTCGTGCCCGGTCGCAGCGGGGGCATGGCGACCTTCTGGATTGATCGCTCCGGCAGCGCCAAAATCATTGGGGCGGCGCTCGATGAGAGCGGCACGCTGATCTGGTCGCCGGCCGTGCAGGACTATTGCTCGACGCTATCGGGCAAGGCGCGGCTGGACGCGGCGGCGGCCTGGCCGGGACAGGCGCTGCTGACCTGGGGCGACTCGCGCTTCGACTTTCGCGACGCCTACGCCCAAAACGCCCGGCTGTGCGACGGCCGCCCCGGCGCGCTGAACCTGGGCGATCTGAACTGCGATGGTTTACTCAACAATTTTGACATTGATCCGTTCGTGCTGGCGATCCTCGACGGCGCGGCGTACAGCGCCGCTTACCCCGGCTGCGACCGCGAGCGGGCCGACATCAACGCCGATTGCGCCGTGAACAATTTTGACATCGACCCCTTCGTGGCGCTGCTGCTGGGGCAATAGCTAGCGACGGGCAGCTCAACCGGCATTCCTGCGTTGGGTGGCATGCTCTCGCTATACGCGGCGTAAGCATGCAGCGGACGCAGAACATACCGGCCAACCCGCCTTGCATGCCTACGCGGAGTACCGCGAAGGCATGGCACCCAACGCCGTTCACCAATCGCCCGATAGTCGGCTCATAAGTCTTTGTGATTCATGGTAGTTATAGCGGGTGTATGGCGCGCCAAATTGAACGGCCTCCGTTAGGCTTTGGTTTCCACACCAAGCAAACGGAGGCCGCGATGGAATGCTCACGGACGAGCACCCGTTCTTCAGCGTACTGCACCCAGCTGCGTTCCGCCATTCGACAGTTTCTCCCGGTCAGCGGTTTGCCGCTGTGCTCGTCGGATCAGCGCGTTCGGTGGAGCGACCGGATGTTGCTGATCGGCCTGTTGCTGATGGTCTGGCATCCGGTCTCCTCTTTCCGCGAAGCCTTCGCGGCGATGCGTGAGCAGATCGTCGCGATGTATCCGACGCGGCGGCGGCCGGGCGCTCATCTCGAAGGCTTCCTCAAGGCCTGGCGGACGCGTTCGGCGCGGCTGCTGCGGCCACTCGTCGCGACGCTGCGGTCTCATACGCAACGCTCGGCCGCGGGCTGTTGGCGCTGGCGGAACTGGGTGGTGCTCGGCGTGGACGGTTCGCGGGTGAATTGTCCGCGCACGCGGGCGAACGAGCAGGCGTTCGGCTGCGCCGGCAAGCAGCGCACCGCGCCGCAGCAGCTGCTGGTCACGCTCTATCACGTGGCCAGCAACCTGCCCTGGGCCTGGCGGCGCACGCGCGGCGACGGCAGCGAACGCGACCTGCTGCTGTCGATGCTGCCGGAGTTGCCGGAGCGCACGCTGCTGCTGACCGATGCGGGGCTGGTGGGCTACCGCGTGCTCACGCGCCTGCAGAACTGCGGCCATGCGTTCATCGTGCGCGTCGGCCGGAATGTGACGCTGCTGCGCAAGCTCGGCTACCACCTGCGCGAGCGCGCGGGCGTGGTGTATCTGTGGCCCGACACGCAGCGCCGCACGCCGCCGCTGACGCTGCGACTCGTGCTGTTGCAGGCGGGGCGACAGCATGTGGCGCTGCTGACCAACGTGCTGGACGAGCGGCGGCTCAGCGCTGCGGATGTTGCCGCCCTCTACCGGCAGCGCTGGTCGCTGGAAGTGATGCATCGCACGCTGAAGCAGACGCTGGGCAAGCAAAAGCTTCGCGCCCAAACGCCGGAGCTGGCCGCGTGCGAACTCGACTGGTCGATGGCCGGTCTGTGGCTCATCAGCCTGCTGACGCACAACGCCGCCCAGCCGCCGCGATTGATCTCACCCGCCGCGGCATTGCGTGTGATCCGCACCGCCATGCGGCGCGGCCGCCGCCCAACGGGAAAACACTGGCTCCAGCGCCAACTCCGCACCGCCGTGCCCGACTTCTACCTCCGCAGACGACCAAAGACCGCCCGCGATTGGCCGCACAAGAAAACCGAACCACCCCCCGGAACCCCCAGAATCCGCACCGCAACCACGGCCGAAATCCGCAAAGCACAGGCATTCAGAAAAGAAAAAGGAGCGGCTTAGTGAACGGCGTTGCATGCCACCCAGCCGGGCGGGCCGCCTGGCCACCCAGCCAATACTCAGGAGCACGGTCCGAGGCGCCGGTCGGGCTGTCAGCCCAGCCGGTCGGGGTTCAGCCCCAGCAGCTCATCCGTCACGAACAGGCCGTCCCTGCGAATCAGCTGGTCGTCGAACCACAACTCGCCGCCGCCGTACTCGGGCGTCTGGATCAGCACGATGTCCCAGTGGATCTCGCTGCGGTTGCCGTTGTCGGCCTCCTCGTAGGCCTGCCCGGGCGTGAAGTGGATGCTGCCGGCGATTTTCTCATCGAACAGGATGTCCTTCATCGGCCGCGTGATGTGCGGGTGGAAGCCGATCGCGAACTCGCCGATGTAGCGCGCCCCGGCGTCCGTGTCGAGCACCTCGTTGAGCCTGGCCGTGTTGGAGCTGGTGGCCTCGACGATCTTGCCGTTCCTGAAGACGAACCGCACGTGGTCATGCGTCACGCCGCGGTAGAGCGTCGGCGCGTTGTATTGCAGCACGCCGTTGATGCTGTCGCGCAGCGGCGCGGTGAAGACCTCGCCGTCCGGGATGTTCACGCGGCCGTCACAGGGGATGGCCGGAATGCCCTTGATGGAGAAGGAGAGGTCGGTCTCGCCCGGCCCCTTGATCCGCACGCGGTCGGTGGCCTCCATCCGCGCCTTGAGCGGCTGCATGGCCTTGCTCATCTTCGCGTAGTCCATCGTGCAGACGCGGAAGTAAAAATCCTCGAAGGCGCTGGTGGACATCTGCGCCAGCTGCGCCATGCTGGGCGTCGGCCAGCGCAGCACCACCCAGCGGGTCTTCTTCACGCGGATCTCGCTGTGCACGCGCTTCCAGACGGTGGACTCATACAGCTTCTGCCGATCGGCCGGCACGTCGGAAAGCTCGCTGACGTTCGGATTGCCGCGGATGCCTACATAACACTGCACATTCTCCATCCGCAGCTTCTCGACGTCGGCGATCAGCTCCCACTGCTCGCGGCTGCCCGAGAGCATCAGCGCCCGGTTGATGCGGTTGCTCTTGAGCGTGACCAGCGGCAGCCCGCCGGCCGCGGCCGCCAGCCGCACGCACTCCTCGGTGAATTCCTGCGGAATGTCGATCGCCTCGAACAGGATCTTTTCTCCCGGCTTCACGGCGCAGGAGTAATTCACGAGCACGTCGGCGAGCTTCGTCATGCGCGGATCGATCACGGCGGTCCTCCGTCGAAGTTGGGTCGCGGATTATACGTCCCGCCGCGCGCACCGTCCCCCGCCCGGCCCGTCCCGCCCGCCGCCCCTTGCGGTCCCCCGCCCCACGCCCGGACCATAGGCCGCCATGACGCTCTTCGTCGGGCTGCTGCTGATTGCCGTCTTCGTGATTTTCGCGACCGCGATGTTTCTCGAGCGGCTCAGCGCCCTGCTGGCGCTGCCGCTGATGGCGGTCTGCTTCGTCGTCATCGCCGCGACGGCCGACGTGCTGAGCGCCGACAATCCGCGCAAGGCGGCGTGGGAAGAGCTCAACCAGCAACAGCAGGCGCTCATCGGCGACAAAATTCGACATTCCCGCGTCGCGGTCGAGGGCCTGCTGGAGACGCTGACGCGCGAAGGGACGGCCGCCCTCGGCGGCACCGCGGCCGAGCGGGTCGAGCTGATCGGGCTGCGCGCGGCGGAGCTGGAACTCCGCAGGCGGGCCGACGCCCTGCCGAATCTCGTGAGCCGCCCGCCGGTTCACCCGGGCTGGCGCAGCACGCTGGCGGAGCGCATGAGCATGGTTCCCGGTGCGGCGCGAATCCAGGCGGCGCTGCGCGCGAACGACCCGCTGGCGGGTGACGGCGCTGCGACCCGCGCAGCGCTGCAGGACATTCTTCGCGAGCTGCAGACCGTTGCGGCGGGGTTCGCCTCCGCGGCGGACCGCCCGGCGGCGCGCTCGTATGTCGCCGAGCACCTGGTGCTGACGCTGCGCGGCGGGGCGCTGTGGATGTACGCCACGATCATCGCCACATTGTTCGGCGGCATGTTCGCGATGTACGTCCGCAACCTCGATCTCGCGCGGCGGATGGTGCTCTGGACGGCCGAGTTCGCCGGCGAGCGGCCCTTCGTGCTGACGCTGGCGGTGTTTCTCGCGACCGCGGCCGTGTTCACATCGCTCGGCGGACTCGGCACGGTCATCATGCTCGGCACGATCATCCTGCCGATCCTGCGATCGATCGGCCTCTCGCCGATCGTCAGCAGCGGTGTGTTTCTGATCGCGATTTCCATGGGCGGGACGCTCTACCCGGTGACGCGCCGGCTCTGGATGGATCTCTATGGCGTGCCGGCGGCGACGCTCGATCGCATCATCCTGTCAACCGTCGCGCTGTACGCGCTGCTGGGCATCGCGTGGATCTGGTGGGGTACGCGCCGCGGGCTGCTGAGCAGCTTCTGCGCCACGAGTGCTGATTCGGGAAAGGTCGATGGAGGCGATTCGAGCGCCGATGCGACCACGGTCAGCGCGGGCCGCGTCAGCGAACGGGGCGCCGGGGGTCCGCCGGCGCCGGGCGGGAGCAGCGCGGACGACGCCCCGGAGCGCGGCCGCATCCCGGTTCCGCTGGCCGTCGCACCGCTGTTGCCGGTCGCGCTGGTCTACCTGGCCGGCATCGAGGAAATCACCGCCTTCACCGCTTCGATCGCCTACATGTTCGCCTGCGTGGCGCTGCGGCCCGGCAGCCTGCGCGTGCTGGCGCGCTCGCTGGTCGAAGGCGCGCAGGCCGTCGCGCCGCCCTGCCTGCTGATGATCGGGATCGGCATGCTGTACGTCGCCCTGCAGACCGACGCCGTGCAGGGTTATCTGCGCCCCCTGCTCGAACTGGCCGCACCCTCGCGGCGGCTGTCCTACATCCTGACCTTCTCGCTCGCCGCGCCGCTGGCGCTCTATCGCGGCCCACTGAATGCCTGGGGCATGGGGACGGCAGTCGCCTCCACGCTGCTGGCGCTGGGCGCGCTGCCGCCCGAGGCGGTGTTGGCGGTGATCATCGGGGCGGGAATGCTGCAGGGCGTCTGCGACCCCACAAACACCGCCAACGTCTGGATCGCCGGTTTCCAGGGAATCACGGTGAACCGCATCCTGCGCTTCACGGTGCTGCCGGTGTGGATCGCCGCAGCTACCGCAATTGTGCTGTTCGGATTCTGGTTCGTGCCTGCATAGGGTCACGGAGCATTCGTTGCAGCCTGCCCGCAAGATTCGCATCGGCATCGACGTCGGCGGCACGTTCACACATGCCGTCGCGATCGACGCCGCATCGCTTGAGCTGACAGGCACGGCCAAAGTGCCGACCACGCACCGGGCCGCCGAGGGCGTCGCCCGCGGCGTGATCGACGCGCTCGCGCAACTCATGCAGCGCCACGCCATCACGCGCGACCAGATCGCCCTGATCGCCCACTCCACCACCCAGGCCACGAACGCCCTGCTTGAAGGCGACGTCGCGCCGGTCGGCATTCTGGGCATGGGCCCGTCGCGCTCGGCGTGGATCGCGTCCGCCCAGACCTGCATTCCGCCGATCCCCCTCACACCCCATCGCCGACTGCTGATCCACCACCGGTTCCTCCGCTCGCATCTCGCCACGCCGGAGCGCATCGACGCGCTGCTGCGCGCGCTGCGGGAAGCCGGCGCGCGGGTGATTGTCGCGGCGGAAGCATTCAGCGTGGATGATCCACGACGGGAGCAACTGGTCTGCGAGCGCGCCGCTGAGATGGGTCTGCCCGCCACCGCCACGCACCACGTGAGCCGCCTGCACGGCTTGCGCACGCGCACGCGCACCGCGGTCATCAATGCAGCAATGATCTCTCGCATGCTCGATACCGCGGACATGACCGAGCGCGCCGTCCGTGACGCCGGAATCTCCGCCCCGCTGATGATCATGCGCAGCGACGGCGGCGTGATGGACGTCGCGGAAATGCGCCGTCGCCCGATCCTGACGATGCTCTCCGGCCCGGCCGCCGGAGTCGCCGCGGCGCTGCTCCATGCTGGGGTCTCTGACGGCATCTTCCTTGAGGTCGGCGGCACCAGCACCGATGTCAGCGTCATCCGCAACGGTCGCTGCCAGATCCGCTCAGCCGAGCTCGGCGGCCGCAAGCTGCACCTCGAAACGCTCGACGTGCGCACCGTCGGCGTCGCGGGCGGCTCGCTGGTCGAGCTGGCGCGTCCGGGGGCGATCGCCTCCGTCGGGCCGCGCAGCGCGCACATCGCCGGTTTGCCTTACCTCTGCTTCAGCCGGCTGGCGACGGAATCGCTGCAATCAGCGATTTATGAAACACCTGACGACCGCTCGCGGCGCGTATGCGCGCGTGTCGGCGACACGCTGCTGGCCATCACGCCCACCTGCGCCGCCAACGTGGTGGGACTCGTGCCGCCGGATGATCCGGCCGCGGGCGACGGGAAGACGGCAGCCGGCGGATTCGACCGCTTGGCGCCGACACTGGGTTTTGCGAGCGGAAGTGCGCTGGCTGACGCCATTCTCCGCGCGGCCGCGAGGCGAGTCGGTGAGCTGGTCCGCGGCCTGATCCGCGACTACCGACTGGACCCGGCGCTGGTTCGACTCGTCGGCGGCGGCGGCGGCGCATCGGCGATCGTGCCGGCCGTGGCGCGGGAGTTGGGACTGCCCTTTGAGAACGCGCGGCACGCGGACGTCATCAGCGCGATCGGTGTGGCGCTTGCGCTGCTGCGCGACAGCGTTGAGCGCACCGTCGTATCACCGAGCGACGAGGACATTCGGCGGATTCGCAGCGAAGCCTTCGACAGCGTGCTCAGAATGGGCGCCGCCCCGGAGACGATCCAGGTGTTTGTCGAAGTGGACACGCGCCGCAATCTGCTACGCGCCACGGCGGAAGGCGCGACGGACATTCACCGTCCGGACGGAGAGTCTGAGCGCAGCGGCGCCGCGGATTCGATAGAAAGCACGGTTCGCGCCAGCTTTGGCCCGGCTGCCACGAACATCGTGCGGGGCCGCGTGGCGGCCGGTTTCGAGTTATGGACGGCCGACCTGCGCCCGACGGGGCTGCTCTGCTGGCTGCGCCGCGCACGAACCGCCATCCGGATCGTGGACCGGGCGGGTCGGATTCGATGGGCTTCAAACTCGGCGGGTTGGACGGCGTCCACCTGCACCCGAGCGCCCACCGACGTTCTTGCGCTGGCGGAGCGGCACACCCGCTATTCAGATGCCGGCGCGACGATCCCACGCTGTTTCGCGCTGGCCGACGGTCGAGTCGTGGACCTCTCGGGCCTGTGCGACGCGACGCAAGTCAGCGAGGTGCTGCGCTGGGAGTTACAGCGCATCGGCGGCGGTGACGACTGCCTGTTGCTCGTAGAGAACGCATAAAGCCTCACGCGGACCCAATTTCGCCGTTTCCAGCCCGTCCTGACACATTCCGACGCAATGAACCGGGCGTCACCGCGACTCTCACCTTGGGTAGGGCCCCAATTGGTCGGGCCTGGGATGGTTCCGCTCTGGTGAACCTGCCTTTTGTTTGGACGATTTGAGCGAACAGTGTAATCGGTTTTGTTAGCGTCAGACGGATTGTGCACCGAAACGCCAGCTGATCGTGGTGCACTCCGTAAGGAACAAAAGACGCTCTGGCGATGAAATTGAACGATTTGAACGAATTTATCATTGACGGACTTCTGTCAGGTCGATAGTATGAAGGCGTAAGTCAAACCCAGACGGATTTTCGTCGGACGTTGTCGAATGACTGAAACCGCTGCGGGTTCTCAGGCGTACCAAGTGAGTACGGTTTGCCCGCAGTCTCGGACGGACAAAGGAGCCGTCCGGCAACAGGAAGGGAGGCGTGGAGATGAATCGGATCCCGCCCACGATCATGGATGCGCCGACGAACGGCGCGAAGCTTGAGAAGATCACCCCGCAGGTGCAGCTGTCGGCGGTCATGGCCGCCAAATCGCTGACTGCGGACGAGCGAGCCACATTGCGGCGCGTACTGCGCGACCCGATTGAGTGCTACTTCCACCCGGCGTTTCGCAAGGCGGCGACGGAAAAGCTCCTGATGGGGCCGATCCCCGAAGCACGCGTGCGCAGCCGGTCCGCGGCCGCAGCGCCGCGGAGCAGCGACGACAGCGGCGCATTTGAGTTCACGCCGATGGTCCGCACGGCCACGCTGACGGCGGAGCAGGAGCGATTCCTGTTCCTGCGATTCAACTATTGCCGGTTCCGCGTGAAGGCGGTCGTGAAGCGCTTCGAGGGCGAGCGGCTGACCGTTGAGGCCGCCCGCGAGATCCTGACGTGGAGCCAGCGCGCCCTGGAGACGCGCAACCACATCGCCAACGCCAATATCCCGCTGGTGCTGGCGATGGCACGGCGGACGCGCGTGATCGGCGTCGACCTGGCCGACGTCATCAGCGAAGGGAACATGGCCCTGCTACGGGCCGTGGACAAGTTTGACTGCATGCGCGGGTTCAAGTTCAGCACGTACGGCTGCCGGGCGATTCTCAAGAGCTTCGCCCGCGCTTCCGGACGAGCGGCCCGCGACCGCGGCGTGTTCCCGGTCGAGTATGACCCGTCGCTCGAAAAGAGCGACCACACTGAACGGGTGCGGGAGGATATCGCCGATGACTACGCCGCGGAGCTGCGGTCGATCCTGGAGCAGAACCTGGCCGATCTGAACGACGTGGAGCGGCGGGTGCTGGCGGCACGGTTCGGGATGGATGAGCGGCCGGAGACCGAACCCCTGGAGGGCATCCGGACACTGGCCGAGGTCGGCAACCTGATCGGCGTGACGAAGGAGCGGGTACGCCAGATTCAGAATCGCGCGGTGGTGAAGCTGCGCGACGTGCTGGAGTGCCGGATGCTGGGCCTGCCGTTACCCGACGACGAGCAGAAGGAAGCTGCCGGCTCCGGCGACTTTGAATTGACCCGCTGAAACGGAATCGCTTCCGGCGCGGCGACCACGAAGAATGCTGCCTCTCACTGGTGCGGTCCGGTGCGGCCTGAAAGGGTCGCGCCGGGCCGTTTCATTTTGGGCGTAGGGGGAAAGCCGTGATTGAGGGCGTCGGTCCCCTGCTTCGCGGGAGTGGCGGCGCACGACCGCAATTTGGCCGTTCACGGCGGCGACGCCCCGACATACGCGAGACGGCGGCTGAAGCGCCCGGCCGCCGCTTACATATTCAGGCCGCCGTCCACGACGAGCGTCTGACCGGTCATGTATGCGGCGCCAGGACCGGCGAGGAAGAGCACGGCGTCGGCGATCTCGCGAGCCGCCCCGAAACGCTGCATGGGGATCAGCTCACGGTAGTGGTCGCGCACCTTCTCGGGCAGCACGTCGGTCATGTCGGTCTCGATGAAACCGGGGGCGACGGCGTTGACGGTGATGCCGCGCTTGGCGACTTCCTTGGCGAAGGATTTTGTCATGCCGATCAGCCCGGCCTTGGCGGCGGCGTAATTGGCCTGGCCCGCGTTGCCGGCGATCCCGCTGATGCTGGCGATATTTACGACACGCCCGCGCCGGGCGCGGATCATCGGGCGCGAGCAAGCCCGCATCAGGAAAAACGCGCCGCGCAGGTTCGTGTTCAACACTTCGTCAAATTGCGGCGTTTCCATACTCATCAGCAGGCCGTCGCGCGTGATGCCGGCGTTATTCACGAGGATGTCGATCCGCTCGTGCCGCGCGACAACCTCGGCGACGAGCTGTTCGACCCGCGCCTCATCCGTCACGTCCAGCGCAGCGGGGTGAACGCGTCCCTCCAGGCCGGATTCCTCGGCCAGCCAGCCGCTGACGGCGTCCGTGCTGCGGGCGGCGGCGACGACCGTCGCGCCGGCGCGGGCGAGGGATGCACAGATCGCACGACCGATGCCGCGCGATCCGCCGCTGACCAATGCGACCTGACCTTCGAGTTGCATGAGACGCCTCCTGCGATGGGGCCGCCGCGGTGCGGCGCGGGACGGGTCAGGCGGAAAGGTCCGCCAACGTGCTGATGTTCACGGCCTTTGCGGCACGATTGATCTTCCGCATCATTCCGGAGAGATGTCGGTTCGGGCCGATCTCCCGGAACTCGTCGCAGCCGTCCGCGATCAGACGCTCAACGCACGCCTGCCAGCGAACCGGATTGAAGACCTGCCGGAATAGCGACTCGCGGATGGACGCCGCGTCGCCATGATACCCGGCGTCGACGTTGGCGATCACGCGAATGCGCGGTGGACGAATTCTGGCGGCATCCAGCGTCTTTCGGAGCGAGTCGGCGGCCGGACGCATCAATTCGCTGTGAAACGCGCCGGCGACCTTCAGCGTGACGTGCTTGCCGCCGGCGGCCTCGATCTCGGCGGGGGCGGCCTCGCAGGCGGCGCGATCGCCGCTGATGACGATCTGCCCGGGCGTATTGAAATTGGCGGGCGAAATGCGCCCGAAGCGGGCGAGCCGCTCGCAGACCCCGAGCACGGCCGCCTCATCCAGCCCCAGCACCGTCACCATCCCACCCGGCTGAGCCTCGGCGGCGGCTTGCATCAGTCGGCCGCGCTCGTGCACCAGGCGCAAGGCATCCTCAAACTCAATCGCGCCGGCCAGGTGCAGGGCCGTGTACTCGCCGAGGGAGAGCCCGCCCATCGCGACAAAATCGTCGCTGCGAATGCGACCGGCGGCGATTGCGGCGTGATAGATCGCCACACTGGTCGTGAAGATCGCCGGTTGCTGAACATCCGTCGCCCCAAGGCGCTCCTCCGGCCCGTCGAAGCACATCACCGAGAGCGGGATTCCCAGCATCGCATCGGCGCGGGCGAAGACCTCTCGCGCGCAAGCGTGCTGCTCGGCGATGTCGCGCCCCATGCCGACGAGCTGGGCGCCCTGCCCTGGAAATATCGCTGCCGCCTTTGTCACGCCTTAGACCCTCAGCAGCGCGGAACCCCACGTCAGCCCCGCGCCGATGGCGATCAGCAGCACCAGGTCGCCCGGACGCATCCGGCCCGTCGAGCGCGCTTCGTGCAGCGCCAGCGGGACGGAAGCCGCGGAGGTGTTACCGAAACGCTGGATGTTGATGACGACCCGCTCCTCGCTCAGCCCCATCTTTTCCATGGCGGACTCGATGATCCGCAGGTTCGATTGATGGGGGATGAGAAGCTGCACGTCGTCGCTGGTGACGCCCGCGTCGGCGAGCGTTTCCGAGATCAGCTCCTGGATGTGCGTCACTGCGAACTTATAGACCTCGCGGCCGCGCATGCGCATGTAATGCAGGCGCTCGCTGACGGTGCGCACGCTGGAGGGCTCCTTCGAGCCGCCCGCGGGTACCCAGATCAGGTCGCTGCGCCCACCGTCGGCGCCAAGCCGTGCCGCAATGAGCCGCCGCCCCGGATCTGTGGCACGGCGAATCACGGCCGCACCGGCGCCATCGCCGAACAGCACCGCCGTTGTGCGGTCCTCCATGTCCGTGATGCGGGTAAGGCATTCCGCGCCGATCAGTAGAACGTTCTTCGCAAGACCGGTCGTCAAGAACTGCGACGCCGTCACCAGCCCGTACAGAAAACCCGAACAGGCGGCTGCGACATCGAACGACGGCACGCAGCGGCAGCCGATCCGCGCTTGAAGCTCGCAGGAAAGGGCCGGCAGCATGTGATCGGGAGTGATCGTCGCGCAGATGATCAGGTCCACGTCCGCCGGGGTGATGCCGGCGTTGTCGAGCGCGCTGCGGGCGGCTGCGGCGGCAAAATCGAGCGTACTTTGCTCCGGGGCGGCCATGCGCCGCTCGCGGATCCCGGTACGCTGAACAATCCATTCGTCGCTGGTGTCGAGCCGCTTCGCAAAGTCCGCGTTGGTGACGATGCGGTCGGGAATGCTCATGCCCGTGCCGGCGATTTCAACCGGCCAGTCGAGCTTCATGCGGCATCCCCGGGAACCGGCGCGAGCTGGTCGCCGATGACGCGGTTCAGGTTGATGGCGAGCTGCTCATGCGCCACGCGGACGGCGTTGAAGATAGCGCGGCGGTCGCTGCGGCCATGGCAGATGATCGCAACGGAATTGAGTCCCAGCAGCGGTGCGCCGCCGTACTCGGCGAAATCATGGCGACGCCAGATCTTGTCCACGATCGGCTCGAACTGGCGCGTGAGGGCGGGGCTTTCCTCCTCGATTTCGCGGATGATCGTCTTGAATAACCCCTCCGCCATGCCCTCGGTCAGCTTCAGGACAACGTTCCCCACAAAACCGTCGCAGATGAACACGTCGCATTGGCCGGCAAAGAGATCCCTTCCCTCCATGTTGCCGACAAATCGGAGCGATTCATCACGCTTGATCAGCCCTCGCGCTTCTTTGATCAGCGCGTTGCCCTTCACATCCTCCTCGCCGATCGAAACGATGCCGACCCGCGGCTCGGCGATCTTGAGGATGGAGCGCGAGTAGCAGGCGCACATCCGCGCGTATTCGTGCAAATGATGCGGTTTTGGCGCGAGATTCGCCCCTACGTCGCAGATCACCACCGGGCCGTGAAAGGTCGGCATGACCACCGCGATGCCCGGGCGCGAGACGCCCGGAATCGCGCCGATCCGCACCTGGCAGGCCCCGGCGAACGCGCCGGTGTTGCCGGCTGAGATAATCGCGTCCACCTCGCACTTGCCGGCGTCGGCCGCCATGCGCCCGATGGTGGAGTCCCGCTTGGCGCGTAACGCCTCCATGGCGGGTTCGTGCATGTCTATTGTCTGGGTGCAGTGACGAATGCGGATACGGGGGTCGCTCAACTCCGCCGCGCGGCATTCGGACTCGATCAGCTCCTGCGGGCCGTACAGCACCAATTCGTCCTGCGGGCCGAGATATCGCAACCCCTGCGCAGCGCCGAGAATGATCTCGCGCGGCGCGTGGTCCCCGCCCATGGCGTCCACGCCGATCCGCATGGGTTCAGGACTCCTGGGTACCCGCCGCGATGGACGTATGCGAGTTCACGTAACCACAGTTCTCGCAGGCGCGATGCGGTCGGCGGGCCTGTCCGCACTGCGGACAATCCGCAATCCCCGGCGGGCGCTTGGCATGGTGCGAACGCCGCGTCCGCTTGCGCATCTTGCTCTTTTTTGTGACCGGAAGCATGGCACTCCATCCGCTCTAGCCGGCGGCACACCCTCCCCGAAACGCCCGGCGCTACGCCGGCCGCGGTCAGGCGCACGCCGAACGGGAAACGGTACGACTTCGTGCCGCAGGTGTCAAGCCAGCCCCCCCCCGGACGCTGGCGGCGACGGCGGAACCTCGTTGAAATGTCGCGGATGATCCGAGCGGAGACAATTCGCAAGGTCCGAGAAGTGGTCGCGCACGCCCGTGCGGCCGGCCGACTGATTTCATTTGTCCCCACCATGGGAGCGCTTCACGCGGGGCATGCGGCGCTGCTAGGCGCCGCGCGGGCCGACGGGGCATTCACGGTGGTGAGCATCTTCGTCAACCCGACCCAGTTCGGACCCAGTGAGGATTTCGCCAGCTATCCGCGCGACGCGGAGGGCGATCTTCGGCTGTGCAAGCAGCACGGCGTGGACCTGGTCTTTTTGCCATCGGCCACGGAGATGTATCCGCACGCGCCGCTGACAAGCGTCAGCGTGGATCGATTGACCCGACATCTCTGCGGACCGCATCGACCGGGACATTTCGCCGGCGTGGCGACAGTGGTTCTGAAGCTGCTGAACATCGTCACCCCGGATGTCGCCTGTTTTGGACAGAAGGACGCGCAGCAGCTTGCCGTCGTGCGCAGAATGGTCGCGGACCTCGATCTGCCGGTGCGAATCGCGGGGGTACCGACGGTTCGCGAGGCGGACGGCCTGGCGATGAGCAGCCGCAACCGGCGACTGTCGGCGGTGGATCGTGAACAGGCGCTGTGCCTGGTGCGAGCATTGCGGGAGGCGGAGCGAATGGCACGGGACGGCGTGCGGGAGGTCGCGGACATCGAGGCGCGGATGCGCGAGGTGGTGCGAGCGGCCGGTCCGAGTACGATTGACTATGTGAGCGTGGTCGATTGCGATGAGTTGCAGCCGATCGACCGGATTCACGGGCCTGCGCTGGCCGCGCTGGCAGTGCGAATCGGCGCGACGCGCTTGATCGACAACCTCGTCATCGGCCCGCCGCCGGATCCGCCGGCGGCTACGGGCACGAGACCGACGCGAACAGACCGGGAGCCTTCCTGATGATGCCGGTGGTGTTTCGGATTCCGGGGATCAACTGGGACGTCCCGGGCTACGGCCTGATGCTGATGATCGCCTTCCTCGCGGCGATTCATTGGGCAGCGCGACGGGCGTCGCGCAGCGGCGGCAATCCGGACGTGATCCTGAACTGCGGGTTCGTGGCGCTGATCAGCGGCGTGGTCGGCGGGCGGATGTTTTACGTGCTGCACAACTGGGAGCAGTTCGGCGGTCGCGGCGGAGTGCTGGACGTGGCCTGGGGGATTCTCGACGTGACCCGCGGCGGGCTGGAATACTACGGCGGCTTTCTCGCCGCGACGGTGTGCATCTCGTTGTGGCTGCTGCTGGTGGAGCGCGTGTCGTGGCGGTGGTACATGGACATCGCCGCGCCGTCCGGGGCGGTGGGACTGGCGTTCGGGCGGGTGGGCTGCCTGCTGAACGGCTGCTGCTTCGGTGCGCCGACGGCGCTGCCGGTGGGAATGACCTTTCCGTTCGGAAGTCCGGCGCAGATCCAGTACTGGGAGGAGGCCGCGCCGGGCAACGAGGTGCCGCTGGAGTTGCTGTACGCCACGCCGCGGTCGTACAAGCTGGACGGTGTGCCATTCGAACTGCCGGGATTAATGGCAAATGCGGCCATCGGCATCCCGATCTCGCGCGAGAGCCTCGCGGCGCCGGACGCGGCCATCGCCGCGGCAGAGGAGCGAGAGCGCGTTGCGCGCGCCGGGCTGCGAAAGGCCCAGGCTGACCTCGCAGCGGCCGACACGCCGGAGTCGCGCGCCGCGCTTCAGAAAGCGCGTCGCGAACTGGCGGCGGCCGCCGAGAAATTCGCCGACATCCGCCGGCCGATGCGCGAGCACGGGCTGGCAGCGCCCGTGCTGAAGGAAATGGCGGCCCGCCACCGATCGGTGCCCGTGCATCCGACGCAGGCGTATTCCGTGGTGATGGCGTTCATCGTGGCCGGGCTGCTCAGTGCGCTCTATTGGCGCAGGACGCGGGATGGGCAGGTGCTCTGCGCCTTGTTCATCCTTGAACCGACCAGCCGGTTTGTGCTGGAGATGATCCGCACGGACAACCCGATCGACATGTTCGGAATCTTTACGATTTCGCAGTTTCTCTCGCTGTGCATGGTGGCGGCAGCGCTCGTGGCGCTCGCGCTGCTGCGGCTGCTTCCTCCTCGATCACCCCGCGCGTCACAGTGGTCGCCGCCGCCTCCCGCCGCCGAACCACGGATCGCCAAAGCGTGACGGCGTGGAAATTCGTCCAGCCGTGCTGGCCGCGCCAGGGCGGACAATCCGATAAGATATGAGCGGGGCGACGGGCCGATCGGGGGCTGGCCCGTGCCGGAGGTTCCGCACGCATGAGTGATGAACAACGCAAGATCATCGTGGATGACGACTGGAAGGCGCAGGCCAGAAGAGAGAAGGAGCAGCTTGCGCAGGAGACGGCTAAGCGCCCGGCAGCGCGCAGCGGCGCGGTGAATCCCGGATTCGTCGAGATCGTCAATTTGCTGTTCATGCAGGCCGCGGCCGCGATGGGCATGCTGGCGGGGCACGGCGGCGAGCGAATGGAGCCGAATATCGAGGCTGCCAAGCTATTCATTGACCTGATCCAGGTGCTGGAGGAAAAGACGCGCGGCAATCTGTCCGCGGAGGAAAAGAGCATTCTGGACGAGGCTCTCTATCGCCTGCGGATGAGCTACGTATCGCTCGCATCCGCGGCCGCGGGCGGTCCGCCGCCCGGCGTCGCCCCTGCCTGATGCACGGAAGCGCGTGATGTCGCGAAACCCCGGCGAACAGATTTTGAACGAGTTGGGTGCTGCCGAAGAGGCGCAACCGGTTGCGGCCGCGCGTGCGCCGCTTCCAGATCGCGAGGCGGCCAATCCGTCGCTGCGATGGATGGTGCATCTGGGCGCCCCGCTTTTCGCGAGTCTGGGCACTCACATCGTGCTGATCGGGATCCTGGCGCTGGCTTCGTGGGGGGCGGGCGCGGCGAGCGCGCCGACCGAGTTCAGTGCGACGATCACCGAGACGCCGGTGAGCGAGAGCTTTCAATGGCCCAGCGAGGCGCCCACGGACACCGCCTCCACGCCCGATGACTGGCCGGACGACCTGTCCAACCTCAGCCAGTTGGATGCGCAGCCCGTGTCCACGCCGACCGCCAGCGAGAGCACGGACGTCGGCGGTTTCGGCGACATCGGGGAATTTGGTCGCTCCGGCATCATCGGCATGGGCGGCGGGATGGGCGAGGGCGGCGGCCGGGGCGGCGCAGGCGCGGGGTTTGGCGAGCGCGGCGCGGCTTCGATTTTTTCCGTCCGGGCCGATGGCTCAAACTTTGTTTATGTGCTGGATTTCTCCGGGTCCGTCATTGTCGCCGTGCAGGACTTGAAGCGTGAGTTGAAGCGCTCGGTGCAGGCCCTGACCCCCAGCAATCAATTCAACGTGGTGCTGTTCTACGAAACCGCGGCAGGCCGGCAGATGGTGGACGCGTTCGCCGGCGGATTGCAGGCCGCAACGACGCAAAGCAAGGTCGGCTTCTACGACTGGATCGGCAAAAAGGCGCCAAACGGCAGCACCGCCCCGCTGGATGCGCTACGACGGGCGCTGGCAATGAAGCCGGACGCTGTGTTCTTTTTCTCCGACGGCTACTTTGAGGACGACGTCGTCACCCAGGTGACGGCGGCGAACACCCGCAAGACGCAGATTCACTGCCTGGTCTTCGATGAAATCCTGATCAATGACCGCAGCGACCTGCCGCGCACCACGGACGGGGCCAAGCGGATGCAGCGGTTGGCGGATGCCAATCGCGGCAAGACCAAGATCGTGACCGGCCGCGACATGGATCGCGGCACGAAAGGGTTGCGCTGAGCGCTCGCGAATGGGCGAGGCCCGCCGCGCCAGGAAAGGAAACGCATGAGTGCAGGATCGCGATGGATCGCCTGTGCCGGACTGGGGCTGCTGACCGCGGCGCCAGCGCTGGCGCAGCACGGCGGCGGCGACGGCAAGAGCCTGCTGAAAATCCTGTGGGACGGCGTGGAGTGGCCGGCGTACATCATTCTGGCCGGGTCGATCGCAGCCATCACGCTGATCGTGGAGCACTTCATCAACGTGCGCGCCGCGACGGTCGTGCCCGCGGAGCAGGTGAAGCGCGTCCGCGGCCTGATCGAGGCCCGCAAGTACCGCGAGTGCGTGGACACAGTGAAGCGCAGCTCGACCTTTTTCGCCGTGCTGATGAGCTCCTCGCTGCAGCACGGTCGGCACGGCTACGACGCCATGCACACCGCCGCGGCGGAGAAGGCCGGCGAGATGGCCGGACGGATGTTCCGCAAGGTGGAGTACCTGAACATCATCGGAAACCTCGGCCCGCTGATGGGGCTGCTGGGGACGGTGCTGGGCATGATCGTCACCTTCGCCAACATGGGCGGCGGCGGCGGATCGGCCGACAGCGGTGCGCTCTCGCGCGGCATCTCGCTGGCGCTCGTGAATACGCTGCTGGGCCTGGGTCTGGCGGTGGTCGGCATGGGCTTCTACGGCGTCTGCCGCAACCGCATCGACGCGCTGACGGCGCACGCAACTGTCGAGGCGCTCGACATCATCGAGCACTTCCGCGTCATGCCGGCCCGCGGCGAGGCGGCCGCCGCGCCGACCGCTCCCCCGGCGACCACGGAGCCGCGCGGCGCACCCGTCGCGGGCGCGAAGGCCTGACCACGCCGCACGCGGGCGTCGTCATGACGTCGCGATTGGCGAGGTGCTCGAATCCGGCTTCGCTGGATCGTGACGTTCGAACCGGAATGCAGGAGCGTGAATGCTATTCAAGCCGCCCAGGGCCGTGTCGCTCACGCTGAACCTCGCCCCGATGGTGGACGTGATGATGTGTCTCATCATCTTTTTCATCCTCGCCGGCGACATCGTGAAGTCCGACCACCGGCAACTGGACATGCCCTTTGCGCTTGCCGCAGCGACCACGGACACCAGCCGCCTCGGGCCGCGGGTCGTGATCAACGTCGTGACGCCGGCTGGCGGCGGCGCCGCCGAGTACCGCGTCACCGGTTGGGACGGCGAGCAGATCGTGGACCGCGTCATAGACCCGGATGAGATCGCCCCGCTCCTGGCGCAGCGCGCCTCCGACGCGCGACGTGACGGCCAGGGCGAGCTGCGGTGCGTCATCCGCGCCCACCGCGACGCGCGCTACCGCGACGTGGAACTGGTGCTGCGCGGCTGCGGGCTGGCGAAGATCCGCGGCATCGTGTTCGGCGTGCACGCCGGGCAGGAGCCACCGGCAGGAGGCGGATCATGAGGCGCAGCCTGGCCCCCGAGCCGATCGGCGAGCGCGTGCCGAACCTGGCCCCCATGGTGGACATCATCATGGTGATCCTGGTGTTTTTCATGCTGGGTGCGTCCTTCAAGATCATCGTGGAGGGCTTTCTGCGCACGGACCTCGACCCGCGCAGCGGTCCGGGCGGCGGTGAAGCCGTTGAGATCATCCCGCTGGTCAAAGTCGCGCTGGAGAGCGTGGACGGCGGCACTTCGGCAAACGTCTACGTCATGGGCGAAAAGATGCCCGGAGACGGCTTTACACCGCTGCGCGAGTACCTGGATGCCAAGCGCCGCCAGGGCGCGGACCCGACCAGCCCGGTCGTGATCACTGCCCACCCCAGCGTCACCTGGCGGAACGTCGTGCGCGCGATGGACGCCGCCATCGCAGCCGAATTCCCGAACGTGCAGTTCGCCGTAAGTCTCGGCGGTGACCCGAGCGGTGCGACGCCCTAGCGCGCCCGTATCAGCAGAGGTTCGGTCTGCACTGGACGGGACGGCTAAAATCCTGCGAACGCTGTCGATCCGTCACGCCGAAAGGAGTTCCCGTTGCGCCTCGCCGCACTCGTCGCGCTGGCCCTGCTGATCGCACCCACCATCGCCCAGGACGCGCCGGAGCTGACCCCCGAGATCGAGAAGCTCATTCACGACGGTCAGACCGCGGCACTTGAAACCCGCCTCGGCGGTGTGAGTGCGCCTATCACGCTAGAGTGGACTGCGCGCTGCTGGGTCAATGCCGCGCTGCGGTCGCAGAAGCCCGCCGAGCGTGAGGAGCGGCTGGCGGAAGCCGAGAAGCGTTTTCGTCGCTGGATCCATGCCTGCGAAACCGCGCGCAACACCGACGAGGCAGTTCGAGCGGTTTCAACCGCCGCCGCCCGGATGGCGCTCGCGCGCTATCTGACGCACACGTGGGCCGGCCCCGACATCGACGAATTGGAGGTTTCCTCCGGTGGGCGCGGCGACGCGGCCAAGGCCGTGCGCCTGCTCGAGCTGGCCGTGGTCGAACTGGAGAAGTCCGCGACGGCCATTCGGCCGCTGGCGGAGGACATTGGTCGCTACGAAGACGCCCTGTTCGCGGCCGAGCTGTACGACACGGCATTGCGGCTGCGCTTCGAGGCGCCGTTTCATCTTGCGCGCGCCCGCATCTATATCGCACAATTCGAGCCAAAGGACGCCGAAAAGCGCGCCAAGGCGCTGCGTAGCGCCGAGTTGGGCTTGCAGCAGTTGATTGCCACCGCGCCGGACGGCGGGCCGCTGCAGCACTGCCGGATCGCACTGGGCCTGGTTTTCCGCGAGCAGCGGCGCTACGAAGACGCCGAGCGCGAACTGCGCCGGGCCATCTCGGCGGAAGGCGATCCGCTGGTGGCGGTGCAGGCGCAATTTGAACTGGGGCGGGCGCAGGCGATGGCCGGCCGATTCGCTGAGGCCCGCACGACGCTCGCGCCGCTGGCGGCACGCTCCGCCGATTCGCTCTCCGAGGAGGAGCGCGGCGCGCTGTTCTATTTCAACTGCGCGAAACTGTGGGATGCGCTGTCGTACCTTCAGGAAGCCGACTCCAAACGCCGCGGCGGCGGCGGGTCGGCGGTCGTCGCGCAGCAGGCCGATCAGCTTCGCGCGACGGGAACGGCGCGGCTGGGAGCGCTGGGGGCCATGGGCGGACCGTGGCCGGCGATCGTGCAGCACTATGTGCTGGCCAGCGTAGACGTAGACGCCGATCCGAAGACTCTCGACCCGCAGCAACTGCTGTTCGTGGCGCAGAGGCTGGCGGAGCAGGACCGCGCCGCCGATGCGGCCGCTCGACTGGCCGAGGCCGCGTCGCGCCCGCTGGCGGACCTCGAGCTGCGCGGGCGGATTCTGTTTGAACTGGGACTGGCGCAGCACCGGCTCAACAACCTGCGCGAGGCGGCCATCGCCTTTGAGACGCTGGCCGCACAGATTCGCAGCCACTCACGGGCGCCGCAGGCCGCGTCGAACGCCTTCACGCTTTGGGCACGGGTGGCGGATCAATCGCGCGAGAAGGCCGACTACGAGCGGCTGGCGGGAGTGCTGCTGAACCTCGTGCAGAGCTATCCCGACCATGAGCGGCGGCTGGATGCGGCCTGGTGGCTGCCGGTGGCGCTGCAGGCGGCCGGCCGATACTCGGAGGCGGTCGAGCAGTTCGGCAACGTGCCGCAGGGCTCGCCGCATTGGGAGGAGGCTCAGTTTCGTCGCGTGCAATGCGCCCGGCAGGAGATTGAGTCGCTGCGCGACACACTGGAGGCGGCGGCGTATGCAACCCGTGCGACGACCGTCGCTCAGCGCCTGCGCGAATATGCGACCGCGGCCCAGCAGCGGTCCTCCTCGAATCCGGCGGCGGGAGCCGGGTCGGCGCGCTGGGCGGCCGAAGCGCGAATCGCCGCAGCGGAATTGCTCAGCGCCCCTGGCTTGGAGCAGCACCAACCGGCGCTGGAGTCGCTGGCCGATTTCGAACGCGCGTTTGATGCGGGCACCGTGGGGGAGTTGATCGGGCGAGTGCTGGCGGCGCGAATTCGCGCTTACAGAGGCCTGCGCCAGTTTGAGCAGGCGGCCCGCACCGTGCAGCAATATTTGGAGGCGGTGCCGGTCGAGAAGGCCGGGCCGGTGCTGACATTGGTGGCGCAGGGCATGCAGGAGGAGCTGGAGCGGCTGCGCCGGGACGGAAAGCAGGCCGAAGCGCGGCGGCTGGCGGCCGAGGCTGTGCCGACGTTTCAGGAGCTGGAGCGCTGGTGCCAGCGCGACCCGGCGCGCGCCAACGATGCGCGGATCGTGGCCCTCGGACTGGCGGGAATGCACTACACCGCCGGCCAATACGAGGAAGCGCTGGGGATCATCGACCGGCTGCTCGCGGCGGACGCAAACAACGGCAACTACCGCCGGCTGCATGCGCTGATTCTCACGGAGCGAGCCGATCAGGACGTGGCGCTGGTAGAGATTGCCCGCTCGGCGTGGTCCCGTCTGCTTTCGGACCCGGCGCTGCGCACCAAGTCGCCGGAGCGCTATTGGGAGGCCCGGTATCAACTCCTGCGGCTATCGTTGCGCTTGGGCCATTCCGCAGAAGTGGAGACGGCGATCCGGCAGGAGCGCGTGTGGTTCCCCGAGATGGGCGGGTCGCCGTGGAAGCAGCGGTTTGAGGCACTGTACGGCGAGGCGTCCGCGGCGTCGCCGCCGCCGGCCACGGCGCCGGCAGGCGGATCGAAGTAGTATCGAAGGGGGATGATCGTGTACCAACGACCGATACGCATGCTTGCGGCGTTTCAGATCGCGCAGTGGTTCGGGCCGCCCACTTGAGCGATCGAGATTGCCCGGAGCGGTGGATTGCGCGCCGGGCGAGGATTGGTCGAAGCGCGAAGCGTTCGTATAATCCTCCGCTGATGCGGCGACCTCACAACTGAAGGGAAGACCGGATGGGCGCGGCCGGAATCGTGCTGCGGGATGTGCACAAGGCGTACTTCAAGGATCGCCTCGAAATCCCGGTTCTCGCCGGGCTGAATCTCGAAATCGCCCCGGGCGAGTTCGCGGCACTGATGGGCCCCAGCGGCTCTGGCAAGTCCACGCTGCTGCACCTGGTCGGCGGGTTGGACACACCCACGCGCGGCAGCGTGCGCGTCGGCGAGTCGCAGCTCGAGTCGATGAGCGAGTCGGCGCTGACCGCCTGGCGCAGCCGCCACGTCGGCTTTATTTTCCAGATGTACCACCTCGTACCGGTGCTGACGGCGGCCCAGAACGTGGAGTTGCCGCTGCTGCTGTTCCGCATGGCCTCGTCCGAGCGCAAGCGGCGGGTGCAGACGGCGCTGTCAATCGTCGGGCTGGGCGACCGCACCGATCATCGCCCGAATCAGCTTTCCGGCGGGCAGGAGCAGCGCGTGGCGATCGCCCGCGCCATCGTCACCGACCCCGACGTGCTGCTCGCGGACGAACCGACCGGCGACCTCGACGCGCGCACCAGCGAGGAAATCCTCAACCTGCTCAACGCGCTCAACACCGAGTTTGGCAAGACGATCGTGATGGTGACGCACGACCCGCGCGCCGCCGGTCACGCCGGCCGCACCCTGCACCTGGACAAGGGCGTGCTGGACCGCGAAGAGGTCAACGCGCGCAAGACCGCGGCCGCGAGCGCCTCATGACGCTCGGCTACGTGCTGCTTCAGAACCTGCGGCGCAACCCGCTTCGCAGCGGCCTGACGATGGTCGCGTTCGCGCTGCCGATGGCGGTATTCGTCGTGGGCATCTCGCTCGTGCTGGCGCTGCAGCAGGTGTCGAAAGCCAACGAGGCCGAACTGCGGCTGGCGGTGCAGAATCGTATCGCGCTGGTGAATGCGCTGCCGGAGCGGCTGCGGCGCGAGATCGAGGCGCTCGACCCGGAGAAGAAGCGGATCGTCGCCGTGTGCGGGTTTCGCTGGTTTGGCGGGCGCGTGCCGAATGCCAAGTCCGGGATTCAAAGCCTGGGGGTGGATCCGGACACGTTTCCGATCGTCTATCGCGAGCTGCGCTGGACCGAAGAGGAGGAGTTGAACTGGCAGCGTGACCGCCGCGCGGCGGTGGTCGGCAGCAACGTCGCGGCGCAGTACGGCTGGAGGGTCGGGGATCGCGTCACGCTGGAAAGCACGGTGCCCCCCTACCTGGCGCTGGAGTTCGTGATCGTGAAGATCACGGACGTGACGGGCCGCGTGAACGGCATGTACCTGCGACGGGACTATTTTGAGGAATCCCGGGCGGAGCGCGGCTTCCGCACGCCGGGTTGCAACGTCTTCTGGCTGCGCTGCACCAGCATCGAGGCGATGCGCGAGATGCAGAGCCTGATCGACGGGCACTTCGCCAATTCGCCCAACGAGACGCGCACAATGGATGAAAACGCCTTCGCGGCGTCCTTCACCGAAGCGCTCGGCAACCTGCCGGGGCTGATGCAGGGAATCGCGCTCGTGGTGGTGTTCATCGTCGCCCTGGTGGCCGGAAACACGATGATGATGAGCTTTCGCGAACGCACCCGCGAGCTGGCGGTATTCAAGGCAATCGGTTTTTCGAACCGGCGTGTGTTCGGCGTCGTGCTGGCCGAGAGCGTGCTGCTGGCGCTGGTCGGCGCAGCAGCCGGCATCGCACCCACGGCGGCGGTGCTCAGCGCCGTTGGCGTGCGGACGGTCGGGTTCCTGCCGATCACGTCGCTGTCCGTCTCTCCGACGGCCATCGTGGTGGCCATGTGCATCGCCCTGTCGGTGGGCGTGGCGGCGGGGCTGGTGCCGGCGTGGCAGGCCATCCGCCTGAACACGGTTTCCGCGCTGCGGCGGGTGGGCTGATGGCGCTTCCGCTCCGTTATCACTGGCGCAACCTGCTGGTGCGCCGCACGACCAGCGCGCTGACGATCCTGGTCGTCACCGCGGTGGTGGGAACGCTGACGTGGATCCTGGGCTTCTTCCTGGCGCTGCAAGCCTCCCTGTCCGTCGCCGGCGATCCGCACAAGCTGCTGATCATCCAGCGCGGCACAACCTCCGAGACCAATAGCGCCATCAGCCCGGAGGAGTTCAACCGCCTGGCGCAGCTTGCGGGCGTGGCGCTCAGCACCGAATCCGGCGAGCCGCTCATCAGCCCGGAGCTGTATTGGCAGACGCAGCTACCGCGCTTGAGGGACGGCGGCAAAACCCGCGCCAACGTCGCGCTGCGCGGCGTCACGATGCGCGCGTTCGAGGTGCATCGCAACATCCGGCTGCTGGGCGAGTGCTTCTCCGTCGGCGAGCCGCAGGTGATTGTCGGTCGCGCCGCGGCGACGCAGTTCGCCGGGCTGTCCGTCGGCGACGTCATTCGCATCGGCGTCGGGGAGAGCCGCGAGTTCCGCGTGGTCGGACACTTCGACGCCGGCGGCGGGCCGATGGAGAGCGAAATCTGGATGTACCTGCCGGCGATGCAGAGCGCCTACCTGCGCAACGGGTACTCCTCCGCTGCGGTCCGGCTGAACAACCCCGCTTCCGCATCGGCCGCCATCGAGCAGGTACGCTCCGCCCCGATCGAGTTGTCCGCCGAGCGCGAGGCGGATTACTGGCAGAGCCAGACCTCCAACGTGCGCTTCTACCAGGCGGTGTGCTTCGTGCTGGTCGCAATCATGTCGCTGGCGGCCGCCTTCGCACTGGCGAACACGATGTACGCGTCCGTAGCCGGGCGAGCCCGCGAAATCGCGATGCTGCGCACCATCGGCTACCGTCCATTCCAGATCCTGCTGGGCTTCGTGCTGGAGTCCGTGCTGCTCTCGCTGGTCGGCGGCGCCCTGGGCTGCATCGCCTGCGCGGCTTACCTGGAGCTGGTCGGCTCGACCAAGGACATGTTCGGCAGCAGCACGTTCACCACCATGGCCTTCGACATCCGCCTGACGCCGCTGCTCGTGGGCTGGTCCCTGGCGAGCGTGGCGGCAATCGGCGTGATCGGAGCGCTTCCGCCGGCGTGGCGCGCGGCCCAAACGCACGTCCTCACCGCGCTGCGCGAGCCGTAGGCCAGGGAAGTCAAGCGCTGATGGACCTGCTGCTGACGTTGCTGCTGCGAAATCTGGGCCGGAACCCGCGGCGCTCCGCGCTGACGGTCGCGGCCGTGGCGATGCCGGTCGTGATTCTCGTGCTGAGCTTCACGATTGTCGCGCAGCTCAATCGCTTTCTCGATGACTCGGCGGCGCAGTTGCGGCTGGCCGTCGCGCACAAGACCTCGATCATCAACCCCCTGCCCTATGGTCACAAGGCGCGGATCGCCGCGCTCGATCCCCAGAAGCGCGACATCATTGCGGTCGTAGGCATCGCCTGGATCGGCGGCGTGCTGGCGAACGATCGCGAGCCGCTGACGACGATGGGCGTGGACGCCGACGAGTTTCCGATCGCCTTCACCGACCACCTGCTCACGCAGCAGGAGCGCGAGGCTTGGCAGCGTGATCGCCGTGCTCTGATTGTCGGCCGCTCCACCGCGGCCAAGATGGGCTGGAAGGTCGGCGATCGCGTCACCATCCGCGCTTCCATCCCCCCCTACTCCGAGTTCTCATTTAACGTAATTTCTACGGCGCCGAAGGCCATCGACCCGGTCGCCAACTGGTGCCATCTTTCCTACGTCTTCGAGGAGCGCGCCAGGAGCGGCCTGCCGGAATCAAGCGTGGACCTGGTGAGCTTCCTGTTCGTCAAGTGCTCCGGACGCGCGGCGTTGGAGCGCTACCGCGTGGAGATCGATCGCCTGTTTGAAAACACGCCGGATGAGACGCAGACGCAGGACGAGAAGGCATTTCTCAACCAGTTCATCTCGCAGCAGTTCGACTTGCCCACCAATCTGACGCTGCTGGCGCTGATCACGATTGCCGTGGCCGTGCTGGCGGCCGCTAACACGATGAACATGAGCTTCCGCGATCGGATCGGGGAGGCTGCGACGCTTCGCGCACTGGGGTTCTCCGCGCGCTTCGGCGCCTGGCTCTCCCTGACCGAGAGCGTGCTGCTGTGTGGTATCGGCGGCTGCGTCGGCGTCCTGGCGCCGGTGATCGCCTTCGGCTACACGCCCATCGGCGACGTGCAGATCCCGCTGATCGTGCGGCTGGAGATCGGCCCGGGAGTATGCGTCGTGGCGCTCACCCTTGCGCTGGCGATCGGGACGATCGCGGGCGCGTGGCCCGCCATCCAGGGCGGGCGACTGCGCGTGATTGACGCACTGCGGAGCCTTGAATGACGCTCCCGCTGTACTACAACTGGCGCAATCTCTTTGTCCGCAAGCTCACCACGCTGCTGACCGTCGCCGTGATCGCGGTCGTCGTGGCCGCGCTGATCGTGCTGCTGTCCTTTGGAACGGGAATGCAGCGCAGCGTCGGCGGCAGCGGACATCCGGCCAACCTGCTCGTACTCAACGCCGGTGCCACCGCCGAAAGTACAAGCCTCATCTGGCCGGAGGATGCGCGGCTGCTGGTGCAGACCCCCGGCGCCGCCGTCGGACCGGATGGTCAACCGCTGGTGAGCCTCGAAGTCGTAGTTCAAACGGACGTGCGGCGGCTTCGCGACAGCAGTTCGGCCAATGTCGCCGTGCGCGGTGTCGACGATGTGGGATTCCTCGTACACGACCAGGTGCAAGTCCGCGGACGAATGTTCACCCAGGGCGCGCGGGAAGCAATCGTCGGCCGCGCCGCACAGTCGCTCTATCGCGGCTTGAACGTCGGCGACCGCGTCGCGCTCGGACGATCGCGCAGTCACGAATATGAGATCGTCGGCGTGTTTGAATCAGCCGGCAGCGCATTCGAAAGCGAAATCTGGGCGCCGCGAACGATGATCGCAGATTCCTACCAGCGGCGCTTCGACTCCAGCGCCGTCATTCGCCTCGACAATGCGGACCGGATGGCGGCCGCCGCGGACTACGTCAACGGCCCGGCCGTGCGCCTCAAGGCCACGTCCGAACCGGAGTACTATCGCCAGCTCAGCGACCAGTCGCAGCAGGTTGTCTACCTTGTGCTCGGGCTGGTCATCATCATGGCGACCGGCGCGGTCTTCGCCGTCGCGAACACGATGTATGCCGCGGTGGACGGGCGGCGGCGCGAAATCGCCATGCTGCGGACGCTCGGCTTCTCGCGGTTGGCGATCGTGGCCGCGTTCCTGGTCGAGGCGGCGATGATCGCCGGCCTCGCCTGCCTTGTGGGTATTGCCGCGAGCCTGCCGTTTTCCGGCCTGCGACGTGACTTCCTCTCCAACGTCACGCACTCCGTCACCGGCTTCGAGATCGTTATCACCCCCGGCATCTGCCTGGCCGCCCTGGCCGCGGCGCTGCTGGTGGGCGTGATCGGGGCGGCCGCTCCCTCGGCGAGGGCCGCCCGAACGCCGATCGTGAGGGCGCTGCGCCGTGGATGATGACGGCGCAGCGCCGGCACCGGCACGCCGATCCGCGACGATCGCCGGGGATTCGCGTCGATCGGCGCCGGAATGGGCCATTAGACGCCGTTCCGCGGCCCATCCGGGTTGTCGCACCCGCCTCCGGATTCTCCCCGGCTCCGCCTTGTCGCCGGGCGGATAGAATGTCGGCATGAGCGCACCGCGCCTGCGCGAGCAGTTGCAATCCCTGTCGATCGGCACTCATCAGCGGCCCGTCGCATCCGCCGCCGCGCGCACACGTCGAGTCGCTCCGGTTATCGTTCTGTTGCTGGTGGGTGGGTTGGGGGCTGCGGGTTGGTATGGTCGGGAACACATCCGCGGCTGGTGGGGTAGCGCCCGTGCGGTGTTGGACACCGCGCCTGCCCTGGATGTCCGGCCGATCACAGTCAGTGTCACGCGCAATGCCCCGCAGACGGGCGTCGTACTGACAGCGTCCGGGAAGATCGTCGCGGATCACCAGGTAGATGTCGCGACCAAGGTTTCCGGCCAGATCGTCGCGCTGAAGTTCGAGCAGGGCGATGCTGTCGCTTCGGGACAACAATTGGCTCTCATTGAGGATCGCAACTACCGCGCGCTGCGCGACCAGGCGGCGGCACGGCTGGCACGCGCGAAAGCCACGCTCGCTTTCCAGCAGGTCAACTGGGCGCGGATCCAGACGGTTGACCGCATGTGGTCGGAAATCGAGCTGGCCGACGCGCGACGGGCGCTGGATGAGGCCGCGGCCGACGTCAATGCGGCGGAGGCGGCGCTGGACTTTGCCTCGAAGCAGCTTGAGGACTGCGTGGTAACGGCCCCCATCGCCGGCGTCGTGCTGGAGCGCAACGTCGAAGTGGGGGATTTTGTCGCGGCGGAGGGCGGCCGCGGGGCGAACGCCAACGCCCTGTTCGCCTCCATCGCGGACATGACCAAACTGAGGGTCGAGATCGATGTCAGCGAGCTGGACATCGCACGCCTGTCGCGCGGGATGCGCTGCGTGGTGACGCCGGATGCGTACAAGGACCGCCGTTACAACGGCTCGGTGATGTGGATCGACCCCGGCGCAAATTATGCCAAGGCGACCGTGCAAGTGAAGGTGCGGATCGAATCACCGGATGACCTCCTGCGGGTGGACGGCTCGGCGCAGGTGCAGTTCCTCTCGCCCGATGCCGCGGTGGAAAGCCGAGAGCCGACCTCCGCTGCGGCCGAGCAGCTTTGGATCCCGGCGCAAGCGCTTCGGAGTGAGGCCGACGGCGCCACATTCGTTTTCGCGGTGACGGACGGCCGGCTGCGGCGCGTGCCGGTGCGCGTGGCGGAGCGCCGGGGTGAGAGCGTGCGAGTCACGGACGGACTACGCGGCGGGGAGCGGATCGCAACGGCCGAGGTGGCGCGCCTGAGCGACGGGCAGCGTGTTCGCGAATAGGACGGCGGAGACGGTCGCGATGCTGCGTCATCTGAGGCTGCTGGCGCTGCTGGCGAAGATCAGCATCCAGAATGAAGCGGCGTACCGCGTGGATTTCTACCTGCGGGCCGTGAGCAGTTCGCTTCAGCTCTGCGGCGAGCTGCTCATGCTATGGACGATCTTTTCGAACACGCGCTCGGTGGCAGGCTGGGGCGTCTTCGAAATGGTGATCCTGCTGGGGGTCTTTCGGGTGATCAGCGCGTTGATCGGCATGGTCATCGCGCCGAACATGCGCCAACTGATGGAAGACATCCGCAGCGGCACACTGGATTTTGTGCTGACCAAGCCGGTTAGCAGCCAGGTGTACGTCTCGTTCCGCACGCTGGTTTTCTGGCAACTAACGGACGTGCTGCTGGGCATGGGGCTGATCGTCGTGGGAGCGTCGCAGCTCGCGGGGGTTGTGTCAGCCGGGCGAGCGTCCGCGTTTGTCGTGATGGTGGCGTGCGGCGCCGTCATCATCTATTCCGTCTGGCTGGTGCTGGCGACCAGCGTGTTCTGGTTTACGCGCATCGCGAACATTGAAATGGTGTTCTGGAACGTATTTGAAGCCGGTCGATACCCGGTGGACATCTACCGCGCCCCGTTTCGCTGGATACTGACATACGCCCTGCCGCTGGCGTTTCTTACGACGTTTCCGGCCGCGGTGCTCGCCGGCCGCGCCGAGCCGACCTCGCTACTGGGTGCGGTCGGCGTTGCGGCTGCAGCGCTGACCGGCGCTACGCTTTTCTGGCGCTTCGGCCTGCGCTCCTACAGTGGAGCTTCGGCATGAGTCACTTGTGCATGACCCGTTACCCCTGGATTCCCGACCCACCCTCTGACAGGACAGATTGACGCATCATGGTTCACCCCTGGCACGACATCACCCCGGCACTCCCCGATTTTGAACTGCCGCTGCACTTCAAGACCGTCATCGAAATCCCGTCCGGCTCACGGAACAAGTATGAGCTGGACAAGGGATCCGGCCTGCTGCGGCTGGATCGCGTGATCAGTTCGTCGGTGATGTACCCGGCGAACTACGGGTTCATCCCGCAGACGCTGGGCGAGGACGACGACCCGCTCGATGTGCTGGTCTATTGCACCGAGGAGATTCCGCCGCTGTGCATCTGCCGGGCGCGGGCCGTCGGACTGATGAGCATGATCGACAATGGGCAGGCGGATCACAAGATCGTGGCCGTGCTGATGGAAGATCCTCACTACGCCGAATACGAGAACGCGACCGATTTCCCGCGCCACGTCTTTCGCATGCTCAAGCGCTTCTTCGAGGATTACAAGCAACTGGAAAACAAGCAGGTCGCCGTAGAGGAAATTCAGGACGCGTCGGCCGCCCTGCCGATCATCGTGTCGGCGCTGGAGCGCTACTCGGCGGCCAGGCGGCGCGGGTCAATCAGCGGATTGCTCAAGTAAGGGCCGGATCATCGGCCCGGTACCCGGTCGCGAACCGTGGCGGCGCAGAAGCCGTCGCGGCGCCGGCCACCGGTTCAGCGGCGTTTGCGGCGCTTCTGATCCTTGGCACGGGCGCGCGGGTCGTGGCGCGAGCCTGCCGGCATGGCGCCCGGCTTGAGCTTGGGTACGGCGCCGCCGCTGAACAGCCCCATCCCCGCCAGGTCGCGGGTCATGGCGAGCTTGCCGCCCATCCCCATCCCGGCCATCTGCTTCATCAGCGGGCGCATCTGCAGGAAGTTCTTGACCAGTTGCGACACTTCCTGCAACTCGACACCCGCGCCGCGCGCGATCCGCCGTCGCCGCGAGGCCTCGATGACGTCCGGGTTGCGCCGCTCGCGCGGAGTCATGCTGTGTACGATGCCGCGCAGGCGGGCGAGCTGCTCCTCGTTGATATCGAGCTGGCTGAGCGCGTTTCCGACGCCGGGGATCATCTTCAGCAGGCTCTTGATCGGACCCATCTTGCCCAGGCTCTCGAGCTGCGACAGAAAGTCGTCCAGCCCGAGCTGCCCCTTGAGCATGCGCTCCTGCGTCTTCTGGACCTGCTCAGCATCCAGCGTTTCCTGGGCCTTTTCGACCAGCGAGACGACATCGCCCATCCCCAGAATGCGACCCGCAATGCGCTCCGCGTGAAATTCCTCCAGCGCATCGAGTTTCTCACCGACACCGATGAACTTGATCGGCTTGCCGGTCACCGCGCGGACCGACAGCGCCGCTCCGCCGCGCGTGTCTGAATCGAACTTCGTGAGGATGACGCCATCCAGCTCCAGCCGCTGGTCGAACACCTTGGCCGTGTTCACCGCGTCCTGGCCGGTCATGGCGTCCAGCACCAAAAAGACCTGGTGCGGCTGCGTTCCCTGCGCGACCTGCCCCAATTCGGCCATCAGCTCTTCATCAATCGCGAGGCGGCCGGCGGTGTCCAGAATCACGACGTCGCGGTCCATCCGCCGAGCGCTGGCAACGGCATTGCGGCAGACGCGAACCGGGTTCTGGTGGTCGCGCTCGGCGTACACGGGTACGTCGAGCTGGCGACCGAGCGTTTCGAGCTGGTCGATCGCGGCGGGCCGCTTCAGGTCGGCGGCCACCAGCAGCGGCTTCTTGCCGCGGCTCATGCAATAACGGGCGAGCTTTCCACAGGTGGTGGTCTTGCCGGAGCCCTGCAACCCCGCCATCAGGATCACGGTCGGCGGATCGGATACGAACGGGATCCGCGTTTCGACCGTCCCCATCAGGGCAACCAGCTCGTCGTGGACGATCTTGACGATCATCTGCTCGGGCCGGACGGTCTTGACGACCTCCGCCCCGACGGCCTTGGCCACCACGTCGTCGCAGAACTTGCGCGCGACGTCCAGGTTCACGTCCGCTTCGAGCAGCGCCGTGCGGATTTCGCGCATGGCGTCCCGAACGTTGCTCTCGCTGATGCGCCCCTTACCGCCGATCGCGCGGAAAACGCCGCCAAGTTTCTCGCTGAGTGCCTCAAACATAGGCCCGGCAGTGTACCCGAGGCCCTTCTCTAACGGCACATGGCGGCCGGTCCTTGACGTTGCGGCGGCGATCCGTATGATCGCGACATGGCGGACAGTCCCCCTTTCGATCGCATCCTCGGCGAAGCACTGACCTTTGATGATGTGCTGCTGGTGCCGGACCGCGCCAGCGTCCACCCGCGCGACGTCGATGTTTCGACGCAGCTCACGCGCAACATCCGCATCAACATCCCACTGCTCAGCGCCCCGATGGACACCGTTACCGAAAGCAGCCTCGCCATCGCGCTGGCGCAGGAGGGTGGTATCGGCGTCATTCACCGCAACCTGCCGCCGGACGCGCAAGCACGAGAGGTGCGCAAGGTAAAGCGCTCCGAAAGCGGCGTGATTCTCGACCCCGTCACGCTGCGGCCGAACGACACCGTCGAGCGCGCCCGCCACGTGATGCGCCTGCACAACGTCAGCGGCATCCCGATCACGACCGAGGACGGCATGCTCGCCGGCATCCTGACGCGCCGTGACATGAAGTTCTGCGATAGCGCCGAGGGCCGAATCGCCGAAGTCATGACGCGCGAGGGGCTGGTCACCGCCGCTCCGGACACGACGCTCGACGCTGCGGAAAAGATCCTCAAGCTCGCCCGCGTCGAGAAGCTGCTGCTGGTGGATCGCCACGGCCGCCTCACCGGACTGATCACCATGCGCGACATCGATCGCGCCCGCGAGTTCCCGCAGCGCTGTAAGGACAACCGCGGCCGGCTGCGCGTGGGCGCTGCCGTCGGCGCGCATGACTATGATCGAGCCGCCCAGCTCATCGCCGCCGATTGCGATGTACTCGTGATCGACAGCGCCCACGGCCATTCGGACGCCGTCATCGAAACCTGCGCGAAGCTCAAGAAGTCCGGCAACGTGCAAATCATTGCCGGGAACGTCGCCACTGCCCGCGGGGCGACCGATCTTGCCGATGCCGGGGCGGATGCCATCAAGGTCGGCATCGGCCCCGGCTCGATCTGCACCACGCGGGTCGTCTCCGGCGCGGGCATGCCGCAAATCACTGCCGTGATGAACGCTGTGAGCGTGTCGCCGGTTCCGGTCATCGCGGACGGCGGCGTTCGGCTGAGCGGCGACGTTGTCAAGGCATTGGCGGCCGGCGCCAGCAGCGTCATGATGGGCTCGCTGTTCGCGGGGCTGGATGAGTCCCCGGGCCAACTCGTGCTGTGGCGCGGCCGGCGCTACAAGGAGTATCGCGGCATGGGCTCACTCGGCGCCATGCAGGCCGGCAGTGCCGAGCGCTACGGGCAATCCGCCGATCAGCCGCGCAAACTGGTGCCGGAGGGCGTCGAGGGCCGTGTGCCTTACCGCGGACCGCTCTCCGAATACGTATTCCAGATGGTCGGCGGGCTGCGTCAGGGCATGGGGTATGTCGGCGCCGCCAATATTGAGGAGCTCCGCACGAAGACGCGCTTCGTCCGCGTCACCGGGGCAGGCGTGGTCGAATCTCACCCGCACGACATCGCCATCACGAAGGAACCGACCAACTACGCGGTGGACTACACCGCCGAGGAATGAGGCCGCCATGCTTCGCCAGACGCTCCGCTGTTGCATTGCAGCCGCCATCGCGGCCGCCGCCGGCTGCTCGCATGTCGAGAACCAGTGGCGCGAGGATGGGCCGTCGGTCTACGCCGCGTGGGAGTCCCCCACGGAGGCTGAGCTTCGCGCCGGCGGCGACCCGGCCGCTCCGCGTGCCCGAGACTGGCCCGCGCTGGTGACTCACGCCGCGGACGGGCGGGTGTCGCATTTTCCATTGCACTTCGAGGATCCGCTTGAGGATCGCGGCGTGGAGGCGCTTTCTTCCCGCGAAGAATACGCGCTCGGATGGGAGGACCTGGTCGCGGCGCCATGGAGTTATGGCCGCCACTGGCTCAACATTGCTGCCTACCCGGTCAGCCTGATCGTGACGCCGCCGTGGACCCTGATGGAAAGCGACGGCCGCCTCAGTCGCCAGGCGCTCGGATACGACCACGACGCGACGCGAGCCGACCCGTGGGAGGCGCGGGTGCCGCCGCCGGGACTGGCCCGCCGGGAAGCTGCGCCAAATCCCGAGTAATTCAGGGCGATCGGCATCATTCCGCAACAGCCTGCGTCTGACACCGCCACCGCCCCGGCACTTTCTCGCCCGCGCTGAATCCGCGATAATCCGCCGCCATGTCAGACATCGCCGCTTCGGTCCCCACCGTCGTTCGTACGCGCTTTGCCCCGTCGCCGACGGGGTATTTGCACATCGGCGGCGCTCGCACGGCCCTGTTCAACTATCTGCTGGCGCACCGTCTGGGTGGGAAGTTCATCCTGCGGATCGAGGACACCGACCAGGCCCGCAATATTGAGCGCGCGGATGAGAAGCTGATCGAGGACATGCGCTGGCTGGGATTGATCTGGGACGAGGGTCCGGGCGTGGGTGGGCCTGCGGGCGAGTATCACCAGAGCCGGCGCCTCACTGTCTATCGCCAGCACGCGCAGCGCCTGCTCGACAGCGGCAAGGCCTACTATGCCTTCGACACGCGCGAAGAGCTGGATGCGATGCGAAAGGCGGCGGAGTCGGCCAAGCGCCGCTTCCGCTACCCGCGACCGGCGCAATTTCCCAGCGAGTCCGACGCCCAGCGCGCCCGATCGGAGGGGCGGCCGGTGGTCGTTCGATTTCGCATGCCCGAACGCGACTTCGTCGTGAATGATCTGTTGTGTGGCGAGGGCGGCGTGCGAATCGCCTCCAGCGAGGTGGATGACTTCGTCATTCTCAAGAACGACGGCTGGCCGACGTATCACTTTGCCGTGGTCGTGGATGACCAGGACATGCTGGTGACGCACGTGCTCCGCGGGCAGGAGCACCTGATGAACACGCCCAACCATCTCGGGCTGCAGGAGTCGCTCGGCTTCCGCACGCCCGTGTACGCCCATCTACCCGTCATCCTCAACATGGACGGGTCCAAGATGAGCAAGCGCGAGAAGGACGCCGCGGTGCGCAACGCCGCGAAGGCCGCGATTACCTCCGGTGCGTCGAGCGAGGGGGCGCTCCGTGCGGCGACGGGCGCTGAGCCGGATTCGTTCGCGGCGTGGCTGCGCGGAGACGTGCAGCTCGATTCCGCAGCGCTGGATCGGCTCGCTGCGGCGCTGGAGGTGCAGCCGCCCGAGATCCAGATTCACGATTTTCGCGCCAGCGGCTACGTGCCGGCGGTGCTGCTGAACTTCATCTCGCTGCTGGGCTGGTCGCCGGGAGAGGATCGCGAAAAGATGAGCATGGCCGAGATGTGCTCCCTGTTTTCCCTGGAGCGCGTCGGTCGCACGAATGCGCGCTTCGATCGCGCCAAGCTGCTGAACTTCAACACCACCGCGCTCGCGGCGATGGACACTCCCTCGAAACGCACCCTGCTGCGCGACTATCTGGTGCTCCACGACGACAGCCCGCTCGCCGCGCTGGATGACGCCATGCTTGATCGCCTGATCGACATGTGTCCCGGTGTCCGCCTGTTGCGCGACGTCGAGACCAAGTGCCGGGCGCTATTTGTCGCCGATGACGCGCTGCGGCTCGATCCGGCGGCGCGGGACAAGGTGTTGCTGAAAAATGAGCGGGCCGGATTGCGGACGCTCGAAGCGTTGGCGTCGCGATTGGACACCCTTCCCGAGTGGAAGGCGTCTGCGATCGATGCGCTGGTGCGCAACTTCGCCGAGGAACAGGGCCTGAAGCTCGGCGATGCCGCCCAGCCGGTACGGGTGGCAATCACCGGCACGACCGTCAGCCCGCCTCTATTCGAATCCCTGGAGTTGCTCGGCCGCGAACGCAGCCTGGCGCGCATCCGAGGCACGATTCGCTCACTCTCCGTCGTGTAGGAGCGTCCGGCCATGACGTCAAACCGCCGATCCGTCCGTTGCTTCGCTCCCGCGTGCACCCTGCTGGCGCTGCTTTGCGCAGCCGGCGGCTGCGGCGTCAGCATCAACGGCCAGTGGCGAATGATCCGCGCCAACCCGAATCGCGACGTTTTCGCGATAGACCACGCAACTTTCTCGCGCGACCGCGGCTATTCCGCGACGATCACCGTGGATGGTCGCACCGCCGAGGAGACCGGGGAGTATGAGTTCAACGGGTTTCAGGTGCTGCTGCGACCCCAGGCGGGCGGCCAGCGACGCTACAGCGCCTCGGTGATGTTCGGCGAGCTGCGGATCACGGATTCGCAGCAGCGCTCCGTGACCCTGCGCCGAAAATGATGAACGAATCCCACTCCCCTGCTGGCGAGCCGGGCAGCGCAGCTCCATTGCGCCGCGTTCGGGCGCGCTTCACCGGGCGCGTGCAGGGCGTCGGCTTCCGGGCGACGGTACGAGCGCTGGCGCTTCAACTTGGCCGGATCAGCGGCTGGGTCCGCAATGACGCGGACGGCGCGGTGACGATGGAAGCACAGGGCGACAACCAGCGCGTATCCGCGCTATTGGACGCGATTCGGCGCGAAATGGCGGGCAACATTCGGAGTACCGTGACGTCCGAGGCAGCGCCACAGCACCCCGAAAGCGGCTTCGACATCCGGTATTGACGCGCCCCTCACCATCGCGGGCGAGCCCGCCCGCGGCGCCGACGATCCCAGTTCAGGAACAGCGGTAGCGTTGTCAGGCCGACCGCCAGCAAGGCCGCCAGCATCGACACGGTGACGACGTGCAGGAACGTCTGCCCGGCGGACATGCGCCACGCGGACAACCACCAATGCGTATAGAACGCCAGGACCAATTGGCCGGGCACGGCCGCGAGAAACGCGACCAGCAGGCGCACCCACCAGATCTGCGTGTTGAGCCACTCGCGCAGCCAGGTCACCGCAATTCCTGTCAATCCGAAGCAAAACGCCGAGGCCCCGATCGGAGCGCTTGTCCCGCCGTAACCACCGCTGCCGAGATCCTGCGCAAATCCGACGAGAAACGCGGCTATGCGAGCATCACCGGTCGGTAGCGCCAGGGCGCAGAAGAGTGCATACGCGAGCAGCAGATCGAGCGACTCGATGCCGAACTGTCGCGCTGCCGCGGTCTGCAGCACGAAAGCAACCAGCAGGACGGTGAGAAATGCTCGCCAGGGCATGTGGGGACAGTGTAGTCGAGGTGGCGATCGGTAGCGCGGCCGCGTTGGGCTGTGCAATCGCGGATTCCGCCCAGTGCCGCGCCGCGGGAGGAGCCGCCAACGGGTACCCGATCAAGCGGCGCCGAGGCCACCGCCCGGCCGCGCGCAGCCGTCCGGCGCTACTCCCTGGCCGGCGTGAGCGATGGCGGCGGTGCGGCTCCCCCCAACGGTGCGACAGAGGTCGTTGAGGACGGGGGCTTGAAGCCGCGCGGCCGCTGCACGGCCGGCATCGGCACATCGAAGCCGCGCGGCGTGGATTGCACCAGCACGCCATCCGCCCGTCGATAGCCGATCTGCACCTCAATGCGCTTGCCGGAGGGATCGACGTTGGGCGGCCAGCGCAGCACGAACCCGTAGTAATAGCCTCCGACGGCCCGCTTCCGCACGCGGAATCCGGTCGCGGCGACCTGGTCAAGCGTCCACTCGTGCAGCGGCTCGCGGACAAAGTCGCCGGCGGCATCCATGCCGATACGGGACATGGACAGAACCACCGGATTGGAGACAAAAGCCCCTTTTTCGGTGTCACGAGAGACAAAATACGTCAGAACGCGAAAGCCGACGGTTTTTCCCGTGGCGGAATCCTGAATCCACGGAACGGCGCTCCAGAAACACTGCACGCTGACGATGTCGTCGCGCACCGGAACCGCCATCACGTCGATGTAGGCGGGCGGCGCGACCGCCACCGAGGGCGGCCGGCCGACGCCCGCGTAAGGGTCCTTTGCCGGTTCGGCGCAACCGGCTGCAATCCCTGCCACCAGCGCGAGGGCCAGCCAGACTTCGGCTTTGCAACGCCCTACGAATCCGCCACGCCGGCCGAGCAGAAAGCGGGCCGACGGTGCATCCGCGCCGGCACTACGCCGTCGGTGAAGGTCCGTCATTGCCTTGCCCCGCGCAACGTGACCGGAACGTTGTAGCCGCCACCATCCGACTCCTCCTCGCGGCGGGGCGCCGCCTCGCGCGACGGGCCGTACTCGCCGGAATCGTCCTGTGGCAACGGCGACGGCTCAATCGGATCGGCCGGCGCCTCGCCGTCGACCGGCGCGTCCGGATCGGTGATGCGGAGACTCTTAAGCAGCGGGCTGCTGAGCACATCCTGCGGAATACCGCCGGTCTCGTCGCGCACCTCGATGGAAATCGCGCGAAAATCCTCCACCGTTCGGATGATCGTGGGCGTCAGAACGATCAGCAGTTCGGTACGCTCGTTCGAATTCTGTGAAAAGCGGAAGAGCGTGCCCAGCAGGGGAATATCGCCGAAGATCGGCACCTTCGTGTCGGTGATCTGCTCGCGCGACTGGATCATGCCGCCCAGCACGATGGTTTCGTTGTTCTTCACGGACACGACGGTCTGCGCCTCGCGCTTGAAGAAAATCGGGGCGCGCACACCGGGACCGACATCCACGGTGGAGTTGGTCAGGTCGCTGACGATCTGCGTGATCTCCATGCGGACGTAGCCGTCGGAGTTGATCTGCGGCGTCACGGTCAACTCGATTCCGACATCCTGACGGCCGACGGAGGTCGTGATCTGCCCGCCGGTGGTGGTGCTCGTGCTGTTCACGTACGGGACGTCCTGCGTGACCTTGAAAACCGCCTCCTGCTTGTCCATCGCGGTGACCTGCGGCCGGCTGAGCACCTTGAGCGAACCTTCGGTCTGAAGCGCGTGCAGCAGGAAGTTGAAATCGTTGCCGGAGATGGTGAAGGTGAAGCCGCCCAATCCGGCGCCCGCGGCGCCGATGTCAGTACCGCCGACGAAGTCGAAGCTGGTCGTGTCGCCCGGTCCGGCCTTGGTGAACTGCAGGTCCTGGGCGGCCATCTCGACGCCCAGCTCGAGCGAGTTGTTCATCGTCACTTCCAGGATCAGCACCTGGATCATCACCTGCGGCGGCGCCTGGTCCAACTCGCGCAGCACGCTGAAGACGTTGTCTTCGAAGCGCGGGCTGTAGCTGAGAATCACCGTGTTGGAATCCTCGTTCGAGATGGCCAGCACCTCGCGCTCGCCGAGGCGCTGCGCCGAGATCTGGCCGTCGCCGAGCGACTCGAGCCGCGCCTTCTCGCCCTCGCTCCACTCCCGCACCGACGCGGCCACGCTTTCGGCCGTGTTGTTCTGCGGCGAGAAAACGATGGTCTTGCGATCGGGGATTTCCTTCGTGTCCAGGTCGTAAATGAGCTGCTCTGCCAGTTCGAGGTAGCCGCGCGTGCCGGCGACGACCACCGAGTTGGTGCGGCGGTCCGTCGTAAACGAGAGCTGCTCGCGGCCGCCCGCGGACCCAACGCCCTCGAGTACGAGGTTGCGATCGGTGTTGGTGATCACGTCACCCGCGGCGCCGGTACCGCCGGTGCGCGTGCCGGTCTGGCGGGTCGCGCCCTGCGTGGCCGTGAAAATGCCCTGGAGCGTGGCGACCATTTCCTCCGCGTCGGAGTTGCGCAGCGTGAATACGCGGATCTGCTGGGAATCCGGCGGCACGTCGATCGCGCGAATGAGCGACTCCATCAGCGGCATGGCCGGCGGCGGCGCCATGACGACCAGCGAGTTGGTTCGCAGGTCCGCGATAGTCACGATGTCGCGGCGCAAGGCGCGGAGTGTCTCGGACGAGCGTTCTGCGGTCTGCTCGGTCTGCCACATGACCATGACCTGCGACAGCGCGTCCGTCGCGCCGGTGCCGGCGCCGGTGGTGCGGCCGCCCGTACCGCCCTGTTGATTCACACCCACTGACCCGCCGCGGCCCTCGAGCATGCTTTGCAGCAGTTCGCCGGCGTTCTGGGCATCGGCCTTTTCCAACTTGAACATGCGGATCAGCGTGCCGCCGCTGGGATCGACGTCGTCGATGCGGCGGACGATGTCCTCGAGGTCGCGCAGCAGCGAGGTAGGCCCGCGTGCAACGATCGAATTGGTTGCGACATCATGCGACACGGACAGATCAATCGAGCCGGCCACACCGCCCGCGGCCCCGCCGCCGCCGCCGCCGCCGCCGGCCTGGTTCTGGAAAAGCTGCTGGACGGACTGAGCCAGCTCCTCGGCCTTGGCGCGGCGCAGCGGCAGAATCAAAGTCATGCGCCCGATCTCGGAGGGCTGATCCAGCTCGCTGATCCAGCGATCCAGCAGGATCATGTCCTCCGCGGAAGCCGCCAGCAGCAGGCTGTCGGTGATGACGTCGGCGGACACGTAAATCGGCGCCGCGCTCGCCCCACCGCCCGTCGCGCCCGCCCCTGTGCCGGCGCCGCCCTGGCCACGGACGCGCTGCAGGATCTCATTGAGCTGCGCGGCGACATTTGAAGCCGTGTTGAGGCGCACCTTGCGTATCTTGAAGGACACGGTCGGGTCAAAGCTCTTGTCCAACCCGGCCACGACCTGCTCCGCCTCACCGAGCCAGTCGCGCGTGCCGGTAAGGACGAGCGAATTACTGCGCGTGTCGGGTGTGACAAACAGCACGTCCTTGAGGTCGCCCTGCGTTTCACCACCGCCGGCCTGCGTCTTGGCCTCCTTCTTGCGGTCAAAAACCTCCTGCAGCAGCGACGCGAGCTTGGACGCATCTCCGAACTTCAGGGCTACAAAGCGCGTTGCAACGGTCGGGTAGCTGTCGCTCTTGTCGAGGCTGCCCGCCAGGTCAGCGATCATGCGCTGCATCTCGTCCGTCGCGAGCACCAGCAGCGCGTTCGAGCGATCGTCCGCGACGATCACGGCGCTATCGCGGGCCTTGTTCGCGTCGGCGTCACCCAGCGCCTGGGCGCGCTTTTCCAACATGTCGTTGAGCTTCGTGGCCAGCGACGTGGCCGACTGATTCCGCAGGTTCACCACGCTCAGCCGGATGCCCAGGTCCATGCCGGTGCGATCCAGCCGGGTCACGATATCCGCCGCCAGGTCGCACGCCTCGCGCCGCCCCATCACCACCAGCGTGTTCGTGCGCTTGTCGTGGTTCACCACGAGCGTGTACTGCAGCCCCGTGCCTCCGCCATCACTCGAAACCGGCGGCATCACCTCCGCGGGCGTGGTGTCGCCGGACTCGGCCGGGCGCTTCAGCGCCTTTTTGCTTTCGTCGAACAGCCCCCGGACCAGTTCCGCGACGCGTTCGGCGCTGGCATGCTGCAGGACGAACGTCCGCACCTGCGTGTCGGCGCCGATCGGCAACGTGTCGAACACGCCCACGATCTCACGCAGGGCGTCATTGTTCGCGGGCGTCGAGTAGATGATCAGCGAGTTCGTGCCCTTTTCCGCCAGCACACGGATCGGGCGCTCCAGGTCGAGTTCCGGCAAGGTTCGGCCGTCGGCGGTCGTCAGGCGCAGCTTGCGCACCACCTTTCGCCCGGTGACGCCGCCGCCCGAGGCCGCACCGCCGGCCGCCTGGGCCGCGGCTTCCTGTTCCTGCTGGATCATTTCTGTCAGCAGCGTCGCCAGGCTCTCGGCCGTCGCGTTCACGAGGCCGACGATAATCATGTCGCTAGCCTGGCGGCTGGCGACGCCGTCGCGCGGGGCGATGTCGATATCAATCGTTTCGATCAGCGCGCCGATTTCCTGGAAGTCGCGCTCGGTGCCGATGACGATCAACCCGTTCGCGCGGTCCTCGGCGATGACCGTGGCGCGAGTCTCGGCCGCTTCCTGGCGCTGGTCGTAGAGGCGTTGAAGGATCGGCGTCAGCTTGGCGGCCGCTTCGACGGCGTCAATGAAATCCAACGGCACGAACATCGGCGCGGCGCTGTAAGTGCCTGCGCCGGTGTCGAATTTCTCGATGAGCGCTGCGATCATCTCGATATACGTGTCTGTGGCGACCACCACCAGCGCGTTACCCTTCGGCTCCGGCACGATCGTGACGGTATCGCCCGGGCCGGGGCGGGCCGTCCGAGTGCGGATGAACTCGTCGACGATCTGCTGGATGATCGCGGCGACGGCCGGCGCCTTGGCTTCCGCAAGCTGAAACACCTCGATCCGAGGCTTCGGGCCGGTGACTTCCATCGCCGCCAGCACGCGCTTGTATAGCTCCAGATCTTCCGCATTGCCCGACACGATCACCTGACCGCTGCCAAACGGCACCGCCGTCAGCGTGCCGCGCAACTGACCCGATATCGACTTGACCGCCTCAATCGCCGATTGCGTGGCGGCCGGCTCCTCAACCAGTTCCTGAATGTCCTGTGCCGTGGCGCCGCCGATCGTGGGGCGCACCGGCCGCGGCGCCGCAGGCTGGCCCGCTGCGGAAGCCGCCCCGCTTTCGGACACCCCGCCGGAAGCGGCGCCCGCCCCAGGCTTGCCATCACCACCATCCATCGCGCTCGCAGGATCGTCAGGGTGGATTTCCTCGACCTCGACAGCCGGCCGGCGCGCCGGCACAGCATCCGTCGGCGGCGACGCGCTCGTCGGCACAGTCGTTGTGCGACGGGCCGGACGCGTTGCGCCTGATTGCGGGGCGCCGACGGGCGGCGAGCCTTCCGCCGCAGATGCCGGTTGTGTCGCAGGAGCGCTTCGCCGGGTCGGGCGACCGGAGCGGCCGTCTGCCGCGGGCTGAGTCCCGGCCGGCTGCGTGGACGGTGCGGGATTCGCGGACGCGGGTTGTGTCGATGCCGGGCGTCCGCCAGCGTTCGCCGCGGGCTTTTCCGGTTGGGCCTGGGCAAGCTTGCGCCCGGAAGAGGAGCCGCCTTCGCGCACCCGTGGACGACTGCCGCCCTTGTCGCCCGATTTTTCGGCGTTCGGTTTGTCGTCGGCATCCGGTATCAGGAGTGCCACCAGCGCCGGCCCGATCATCGGCGCGATCAGAGTGAGGCCGCCTGACGCCCCGCCGCCGGAAACGGCGGATCGCTGCTCGCTGCCGGTCGGCCGGGCAACGATGGGCCGCGTTTCCGTCGCGGGCGCCTGCGCTCCGCCGCGTTCCTCGCTGTTCGGTGCGCGGCGCGGGCGATTGCCGCCCGGCTGCCGGCCGGGCATGGCGCCCCCACCGCCCCCGGGATTCTGCCGACCCGGATTGACGGCCGGTCCGCGCGTACCGATGTCAGCCGGACCGACGGCGGGCGGGGGCGAGAAGCCGCCGCCACCCGGCTGAAAGTTCGGCCGCGGCCCGCTGGCGCCACCGCCGGTGTTGATCGGTGTGCGCGTGGGCGTGCGTCGCGGGGTCTGACCGGATGCGCCGGCGCCGCCCGGTCGCGCGCCCTGCAACGTGTTCGCCAGGTCAACGGCCTCGTCCGACGATAGATTGCGCAGCGTAACGACCTCGGTAATGAAGTCGCTGCGGCGGATCCGCGACAACTGCGCGACGACGTTTTCCACCATGCCGGCGCCGACGGGATCGCCGTAGGCCAGAATCGTATTGGTGTATTCATCGGCCGTGACGATAATGACGCGCGGCTCGCGATTCTCCGTGCGGGACTGGACCTGTTCGGCGTCGTTGAGGAGGCGCTGAACGTTCTCCGCGAGCTGCACGGCATCCATGCCCAGCGGCACCTCGATGATCTTGACGGGCGCGGCGACGATCGTGGGGTCATCGAACTGCGCGACCAGCTCGCGAATGCGGGCGAGTTCTCCCTTCGACGCCTTCACGGTGATGATCCGGGCCACGTCGTTCGGGATCATGATCGGACCGCGCGACGGAACGGCCGACCCCATCCCGCCCATCATGCCCATGCCGCCGCCGCCGCCGCGCTGGGGAACGGTGGTGCTGAGGAATTTCTGAATAAACGCGACCACCTGAGAGGGCTGCGCGTTCCGAACGGCGATATCGACGGGCGTCGGCTCCGGCTGGTCAACGATGTTGATGATCCGCTCGACGAACACAAACGTCTGAGGCGAGCCGACCACCATGATGCTGTTCGTGCGCGGATCGGGCAGCGCGGTGAACGCATCAAACGGCATGCGCCCGGAAGCACTGGCGCTCTGGCGATAGAGCATCATGTACTCCATCAGCCCGGAGGTAACCTGGTCCTTGACCGCAACCGCGTCGGCGTACTGCAACTCGTAGCGCCGCACCTGCAACTGCGTGTTCTCGGTGTCGAGTGTGGCGACGATGTCCTGAATCTGCTGAAAGACATCGTTCGGCGCGCGGACCAGAAGCTTCTTGCTGTTGACGTCTCCCATAATCAGCACGCGCTGTCCACTCCCGGTCCCGGCGGGGCCGCCCGCGGTGCGGCCGGTGCGCTGCGTCGCCCCGCCACCGACGAACAACTGCGAGAGCTGATCCGCGAGGGCTTCCGGATCGGCGTGCATCACGGCGATTTCACGAATGTCGCGCTTATACAACTGGTCGAGGCGCTCGATCTGGCCAAAAATCTGGTCACGCATCTCGCGCGGCGCCCAGACCATGATCGTGCTGGAAGCCGCGTCGGCCGCGATCTTCACCGGCGACGCGCTGGCCGCGCCCTCGCCGATCGTCATGCCGCGCCGCCGACCGGGCGCCGCCACCGAGCCGCCGCCGAAGACCTGGTTGACCTGCTCGGCGATGGCGACCGCGTCGCCAAACTGGCAAACGTAGATCTCCGCTTCCGCCAGCCGTTCCGCGATATCGAGCAGGCGGATCTGCGCCTCGACGATCGGGATGTCCTTCTGCTGACAGGCGAAGATGATCGTGTTGCTCCGCGGATCACCGCTGATCTCCACCGAACCGAGCGCCGCGGGATTCGCGCCGCTGCGCACCCGCCCGCCCTCGCCCAGACCGCCGCCGCGCGATGCGCCGCCGCCGGCCCCGGCCGCGGCGAAAATCTCCTGCAACATCGGCAGGATGTCGTCCACCCGGGCCTGCTGAAGCTCTACATGGCGGATCACGACCAGATCGCGACCCTCCAGCTCCTCCAACTCGCGAATCGTGTTCTCGATGATCTCCATCACGTCCGGCGGCGAAGACACGAGCAGCGAGTTGGTTGTGACGTTCGGTACGATCTCAACGGAGTCGATCTTTGCGCCAGCGCCCTGCCCGCCCGGCAGCGACACTTCCATCTGCATTTGCAGCATCTGCATGATCTGCTGCTGCTGGGGGTTTCCCTGACCAGGCTGCATCTGCTGCCGCCCGCCGCCGCCCCCGCGATTCTGCGAGGCGCCGATGCCCAGCGCCTGCTTGAGGTTCTGGGCCGTTTCCGTCGCGTCGAGGTTCAGCAGCTGAATGACCTTCAGGTCCACCTGCCCGGGCGGAATGTCCAGCTCGCGGAGCAGCTTGCGCAGCTCCGGCAGATCGGATTCCTCGCACTTGACGATCAGGTAGTTGTGCCCGGGATCCGTCGCCAGGCGGATGCGCGTTCCGCCCTGCTGGCGCCGCCCACCGCGCTGCTGCTGCTGCTGGCCGATCATCTGGGCCATCTGGTCACGCAGGCTAGCGCCAGCCCCGGCCTCCTTGTTGTCGCCATCGCGACCCTGCCCCTGCTGACGGCCCTGTTGCTGCTGCTGCTGTTGCGGCTGCTGGGGAACCTGCACCTGCCGATCGTTGAACATCTGGTCCACGATCCGGGCAGCGAACGCCACATCGCCATACTTGAACTTGAAGATGCGGATCACCTCACCGGCGCTCTGGTCCTCCGTAAAGGTGTCGATCACTTCGTCGAGCGTCGAGACGCGTGAATCCTCGCCCACGATGGTGATCTTGCCATCCGGAAGGAAGACCACGGTCGGTCCGGATCGACCTGGCGCAGCCGTCGCCTCCGGCCCGGCACTCGATCCGCTCGATGGCGCGTCAGTCGCTGCCGGTCGCGGAGAATCCGCGGCGGCGTTCACCGCGCCCGCGCGTCGCAGCCCCGAGGCGGGCGGCGACGGATCGGTCGCGGGCGATGACGGTGACGGATCGGATGTTTCGTCGAACGCGACCAGGCGCACGCGCGGCGCAGGGCCGGCCGCAGCTCCCTCGTCATGGCGGGCGATCACACCGGCGATGATCCGATCGCGCATTCCTGGATTCGCGTCAGACCGCGTCCCGTTGCCGCTCGTGGGACCATTGCGCTCCGGCTTTGCGCCGGACGGACCGTTGCCGCGCCGCTCCCGCTGCTTCTGGAGGTAATCCGGTTCCTCGTCCTCGCCCCACAACTCCTCGACAATGCCGGGAGCGGGCTTGCCTGAGTCCGGGGCGAAGTTCACCTGAATGTTCGGGTTCGTCTGCCTGAGGGCGGAGATCAGCTTTTCGCGGTCGATTGCGCGCACGTCGCGCACCACCGTGCGCGTCTTGACCTTTGCGCGCGCCTCCAGTTCGCGGATCATCCGCTCGATTGCGGGGAACTCGTTGGGCCGGCATCGCACGGAGATGTACGTGCCGTCCCAGTCCGCGCTGAGGTCCGGTCCGCCGTCCGAAGGGCTGGGGAAGTAGTCTTCCAGGTCCCACAGGATGTCGTTCGCGTCGCCGCGATTGATATCAACGAACTTCACGACCTTGCCGCCGATCGAGCCGTCCGCGAACGTCTGCTCGTTGGCGGCCTCGATCTGCGCAATGTACTGCTCGACCTGGCGCATCTTGCGGCGGTTGGCGGTGACGTAGAGGCGGTTGCGGTACGTGTCCTCGGTAATCGTCACCGTCTCGGCGGCCGTCTTTGCCCCGCCGAAGATCGCATCGAGCGCGTCATACATCTTCGTCGAGTCGGTGTTCTTCAGGTCCTTGACCATCAGTTCGGGGGCGAGTGCCCCATTGCTGGCCAGCTCCTCCACGATGCGGGCGGCCTCATCCACGTCGCGCGGCAGTCCGGCGATCAGCAGCGAGTTGCTGCCCGCGTCGGCCGCGACACGCACCTTTGCGGCGCCGCCGCGCCCGCTGGAGCCGACGATCTGCTGCAGCGCGGTGGCCACCTCGGTCGCCGGAGCCGCGTCTACCGTTACGATCCGCGTTACCTCGCCGGAAGCATCCTCGGCATCCACCATCGCGATCGTGTCGCGGGCCAGCGCCTGCAATTCCTCCGGTGCGAGCACGATGAGCTGGCTGCCGTTGGCGACCACGGAGGTCGCGAAGGCCGCGCCCATCCGCCGCCCGCCCTGCATCTCCTGCGCCTTGGCTCGCAGTAGCTGGTCGATGTTCGGCGCGACCTGGTCTGCCCGCGCGTTTTTCAGCGTATAGGCGCGCGTGCCGGCCGTCGGAACGCTGATCGAGTCGAGCTTCGCGACCAGCGCATCCACAAACGGAATGGTCTCGGCCGGGGCCATGACGACCAGTGTGTTGGTGGTCGGCTCGGGGTAGGCCCCGGGCTTCATCTGCCCCGGCTTGGCCTGCACCTGGCTGGCGAAGAGCGCCGTCTGCACGGCCAGCGCCACCTGCGTGGCGTCCAGCACCTTCAGCGTATAGGTGCGGACCACCAGGTCCGGCGCCGGCACGTCCAGCGTCTCGATCAGCGTGCGGATTTCCTTCATCTTGACGGGCGGCGCCTTGACCACCAGCGTCGTGCCGTTGGTCGAGACCGTCAGGTCGCCGGCGGCCCCGCGCCCTCCACGGGACGCGCCGAACATGGTCTCGATCAGCCCCTTGGCCTGGTTGGCGTCGACGTGCCGCAGTTCGAACGTGGCCGGCGCGCGATCCACCGTGTCCTCAGCGTCCAGGCGCGCGATCAGTGACTCGGCCTCGGGCATCAGCGACTGCGGCATCTGCATCTGGATCTGATTGAGGCGCGTGTCCGCTGCCAGCGTGATGCGGTCGGCGATCTTCTGGCCCTTGGTACGCGCTACCTGCGTGACGAAAGTCTGGCGCAGCATCTCGACAATCGCCGAGGCGTCGCCGTTGCGGACCTGCACGAATGACTGCACCGGCTCCAGCGACTCGGCGTCCGTGGCAAAGCCGCCGAGGAATTTCTCCACGTCGGGCAGCATGTCCTGCGGGGCGTTGATGACAAGTGTCTCGGTCAGCGGCTCGGCGCTGAAGCTGGCCCGCAGGCGGTCGGGGCGTGGCTTATTGCCGAACACGTTGTTCATGATGTTGGCGAGGTTGTTCAGGTCGAGACCGGGCAGCTTGCGCGTGACGACCGTCATCGTCCCGCTCTTGAGCTCATACACCTTGCGAAAGTCCTCGACGATCTGATCGATGTCGGCCCACAGAATCCCGCTGGCGGTGATGGTGATGGTCTCGGTGCCGGCGTCGCCGTCGCAGTTGAACACCACCGGCTTTCCCTGCGTCTTGACCCGCAGCGCGTTCTGAATCTTGGACGCGATCACGGCGGTATCAGCGCCGGCGATCCGCACCGTCTGCGTGCGCACGTCATTGGCGGTCGGGTCGTCGATCTGGGCGACCAGCTCGGCGATCTCTTCCATCTTGGCGCGCGGCGCATCCACCACAAGTTGCACGCCTGAGGTGACGATCCGCACCGATCCGCCGCTGACCGAACCGCGCCCGAAGCCGAATCCCCCGCCGCCCCCGCCACCGCGGGCGACCATCTGGTTCACCGCGTCCGCGACTTCTCGCGGCTGCGAATACTTGAGCACGAACACCCGCCGCTCGGGATTCTCCGCGGCGATGGCCTCGTCCATCCGCTGGGCGAAATCCTTGACCTGCTCCAGCGTCGCGCGATCGGCCCGCACGATCAGCGAATTGGTGGTCGGCTCGGCCACCACGCTGGCCGTCGACCCGCCAAACGGCCCGGCGCGCCGCGCCCCTTGCAGCATTTGCGAAATGTGCTGGGCCACCTGCGAAGCGTCCGCACGCGCCAACGGCAGGATCTCCGGCCGGTCGCGCTCCGGCGGCACGTCCATCTGCATCATCAGCGCGCGGATCTCGTCAATCGCCGGCTGTACGCCCTGCACGAACAACTCGCTCCCCACCACGCTGAAGACCACGCTCGAACGGCCGAGGCGCGGGTGCTGGTACTGGCGATAGAGCATCTGCAGCGCGTTTGCGACCTCGTTCGGGTCGGCGTCCGTCAGCTTGAAGGACTCCGTCACCGGCGTGTCGCTCAGCGAGTTCTCGTCCCACAGCTTGAGCAGCTCATCCACTCGCGGCCACTTGTCATCCGGACAGGTCACGATCAGCACACCCGCCTCGTCCAGCGGAATCACGCTCGAGGACGGCGGCGCCGCCCCGCGCATCGGCTGGCGACCACCAAACTGCGGCGGCCGGCGCATCATTCCCCCTTGCGGAACTGAACCAACGTCCAGCAAGGACTGCACCGTCGGCGCCACCTGGCTGGGCAGCAGCGTGCGCAGCTCGATCACGTGCCGCGTGCCCTCGCTCTGCTCCACGTCCAGCAGCGCGATCACGTCCTCGACGCGCTTCATGTTTTCGCGATCCGCCACGACGTGAAGCGCATTGTTCGGCACGTCGGCAACGATCGTCACGGCCCGCGCTGCGCCGGGGCGGCTCTGCCCCTGCGAGAGCGCATTTACGGTGTCCTCGATCTCACCCGCCGAGGCATGCTCCAGCTTGAACGTGCGCATGTTGCTCGGGATGGCCTGGTCGATCACCTTCAGCATGTCCGCCACGCGCTTGTGACCGTCCTCATTGGCGTACACGATCAGCGCGTTCGTGCGATCGTCCGGCACGATTCGGATCATCTTCTTCGCCCGTTCGGCCACATCCTCGAGGATGCCGAACGGATCCTGCTGTCCCACCACGCCGCCCATCGGCTGCGGCTGCGGCTGCGGCTGACCGGGCTGGCCCGGCCGCTGAACAACCGGCTGCGGCTGCGGAATGCGGCCACGCTGCCAGGCCGGCTGCCCACCCTGTTCCTGCTGGAAAATGCTGTTGAGCAGGTTGGCGATGTCCACCGCGTTGCCGTTGCGGACCTCGACCACCTTGGTGTCGAACTTGCCGATGTCCGGCATCTTGTCCAGTTCGTTGAGTACGTTGGTGATCTTGGCGTGATCCTCGATCGTCGCCTTCACAATCAGCGTGTTCGTGCGCTCATCGGCGACGATCCGCAACGATTCCGTCCCGCCGACCATCTCCCACTGCCGGGTCTGCGGGTTGAACTGCCGCTGCGGCGGCCCGGCCCCGATCATGGTCTGGACCATCGTCTGCATCTCGCGGACGTTGGTCTTGATCTTGTAGAGCCGGATCACGCCCGGATCGTTCGGGCGCATGTCGATCCGCTCGCGCAGAACCAGGAACTTCTCGATGTCGCGTACCAGCGCCGAGATCTTGATCTGGTTCGTGTCGCCGACGTCACTCATCCGCGCGTAATCGCCGATGACGCCGCCAAACGCCTCCACGATCTTCTGCGCCGGCTGATCCTTGATCTGGATGTACACCGTGCAGTAGTCCATCGGGCGAAGGTTCGCCTCCTTGAACTTCTCCACGGACTCAAACACGTACTCCGGATCGACCCGCGCCGGCAGATCCGACAGCGGCAGGACGTACAGGTGGTCCGAGACATTCACGAACCGGTAGCCCAGCTCGTGCATGATCAGATTCAGCTCGTCGATCGCCTCGTCTGTCGTGAAACGGCGGGTGGTCTTGTAGGTCAGCTCGCCCGGAATCGTCGCCATGTCGCGATTCATCCACGGCTTGCCCAGGCGCTGCTCAAAATGCGCCAGCACCTCTCCCCAACTCGCGTTTTCGAAGTTGAACCATTCGGTCGCCTCCTCGTCCGTTCCCGTGAGGACCGGCAGCGGCGGCTCCCCCGCTCCCGACTTCCCGGCGACTTCTCCGTCCGGGTCGGGCTGATGCTCAGATCCACCGTGTCCCACCCCTCCGTCCGGCGGCGCCTGTTCGCCGTCGGAAGTCCCCGGTTGCGGGAACCGCGGCGACGGCGTCAAAGCGCCCGGCCCGCCGCCCGGCGCAGGAGCGGTCGGTTGGACGACGCCCGTGTCCGTCTTGCCCGAAGCCGCTTCGTCTGAGAAGTCCGGCTGCGGCTTGATGGCGGGATGCTGCAAGTCAGGACGAGACGATCGATCCAGCACGCCCTGGCGACCCGTCGCGGGCGGCTGCGCCGGCGGAGTCGCCTCTCTGGTTCCGCCTTCAGGCGCCGCACCGCCTGCGCCGGTGCGCGTCGAACGCCGAAGTTCTTCGATCCGGCGGCTGCGCTCCGCGCGGGAATCCACCGACGGCGGCAGCACTCCGGACGCGGCGGCCGGCTGCGTTGAGGCAGGTGGAACAACAGGCTGAGTAGCTGGCGGCTTGGCCACCGGCGGCGCAGCAGGCTGCGTGGTTACGGCGGGCTGTGTGCTTGCCGCGGGCTGCGTTGCAGGCGATCCGCCCGTCCGGATTCCGCCCGAGCGCACGGGGCGGATCGGCTGCGTTGTCACCGGTGAGGGCGGCTGCGCCGGCGGATCGGCGAACAGCTCGTCAAACTCGGCGTTATCCACCGGCTTGCCGCCCGGTGCCTGCCACGCCAGCACGCTTAGCGGCAACAGCAGCCCTGCGGTCAGCAGCACCGACAGCCCGCGGATGCGGCACATTGCATGAATCATCACCCTGATTCTCCCTCGCGCGCCCGAACCACCCGGTCCGTCGGACCGATGCATCGAGCACCGCGTCGTGCGTCGAGTGCTGTTTATACCCGCCAAACGATCGAAAGTGGCACAATCGCGACCGGTCAAAGGCGTCGCGCAAGCCCAGCCTGTGGACGGAAATACCGACAGAGCCTACTACTGCTCGTGGTTGTGGTGCGCCGACCCGCTCACCCGCGCTGCACCGGGCCGTCACACGCCGCGCACAACGTCCGGAAGCTGGGCTTCCTCGAGCGTGACCCGCTGCTTGAAATGACCGCCGATGGGGTAAAAGAAATCCTCGACAGCCGCCGGCTGCCCGGCCTGCTCGCGCGTCACCCGCACGATCATCCCGCGCGGATGCACCAGCACCAGCCGCCCGTCATCCACGGCATCGCCGATCCGGAAGCGCTGGATGTCGCCCCCCGGCGAGCGATCGTCCCGAACGTACGCGACGAAGTCACCGGCGTGAGACGTTGTACCGACCACGAACATCCGGTCGGCGTCCTTTCGCGGATCCACCGGTGGTGCCGGCGGAACGTGGGCGACCGGCGGTCGATCCGGCGGCGGATCGCTCGGTGGCGGGGGCGGAGGCGGTGGAGGCGGTGGCGGCGGCGGAGTTTTGCGGAACCAGTCAATCGCCGCCAGCGCGGGAAACTGGTCCTCGTCGTAGGTAAACCGCTTCCGCGAGCGGGCCGCCCACACCTCATCATCCGCGCCTGGCGCCGGAAGCGCCCGCGACTTCACTTGGGGCGACGGGGTCGCCAGCAACGTGACAATCGTCATCCCGACACGGATCCGCTCCGGCCCGATTGCACCGGCCGCCGCACCGCCGGCGCTTCTGGCGGCCCCGCCGCGCGCTTCGCGCCCGCGGGGTCGAACGGTGCTGGCGGGGCGGGATGGCTCGGGCGGCGGAGCCGACGACGACGCCTGCGCGAGCGGATCCGCCGGCGACATGCGGAGCGAGCGAATTCGGATCGGGTACGGCCGCTGATACAGTTCCTGAAGGAAGCCGACTACTCCGCCCATGGTCCCCGTGAAACTGACCGAAAGCGCCACCTCGACGAACCCGCGCTTCGAAGGCGAGGCCGACGGAATCGGCCGAAGCGCGACGTCTTCGGCCAGTCCGTGCGTGTCCAGCAGGCGGCTGAGGTCCGCCTGGAGACGACGATCCGTCTCCGCCACCTGGTCCTTCACCGGCTCGGCGTTGGAAATCATCGTCTCGGTGCGCTCGATCCAACGCCGATGCGACGGAACGACGTCTGTCGCCTGCTGTTCGAGCGTCGTGCGGAGGGAGCGCGCGGCGACAATCTGCGCGTCGATGCTCTTGAATGGCGCGATGATGAAGCGCTGCACGCCGAGGTAGCCCAGCCCCAGGCCGGCCGCCGTCAGCACCACTGCGCCGAGCTTCTTTTCGCGATTCGTCACGCTGCACTCCGCCACGGGCCATCCGCCCGTGTTCCGCGATCAGAACTCTCGAGCGAAACGCTCCCGTTCCGCCTTACGGGCGTTGACTGCCGCAGGCGAATGGAACTCCTCAACGTCCACAACGCGCAGCATCACCTGTGTGCTGCCGCTGAAGCCCGGCTCAGCCGTGTTCCCCTCGACCCACGAACCCTGCTCCACGCGATAGAGCTTCGGACGGGAGGAATCCTGCGGCTCATCCGGCAGGCCGCCGGCGCGCAGGTCGGCAAGTACGTCCACAAACTGCTTGACCCGCTCGCGATTCGTCGCGATCAGGTCCACCCGGATCGACGACGAGGAACTGTCGCAAACCAGCGAGCGGATGATCACCTCGCGGCCCGGCCCCGGCAGCGCCCGCGACAGGATCATCAGGTGATCCAGCCACACGGCGTCGTACTGCCACTCATCCCATTCGGCGGAGCGGTTCGTCAGGTCGCGCGCGTCGCGCACCACCCGTCGCAAATCCTCCATCCCCTTGCGGACGTCCGCCAGTTCAGCGGCCTTGGCGCGATACGCGCTCCACGTCAGCGCAGCCGCTCCCACCGCCGCCGCCGTCGCGGCCATGCCCAGCAGGCGCGCCCGGCGGATGATCGTCTCGGAGCGGCGCACCACGCGCTTGGGATTGAGGAAATCGAGCTCGAGCAACCCCCGCGTGCTCAGCCCCCACGCCAAGCCCAGCACCGCCGAAAAACCACGCAGCTCAGCGCCGCGGTCGCCGGTGATGCCCAGCGGCAGCGTCGGGTCAAACAGGTCCGTCACCAGCGCCAGGCGCTTCTCCAGCGCCTGTGCCAGTTCCGTCTCGACACCGGTGTGTCCGGCCACGATCACGTTGTCGATGACAACATTGCTCTCGGTCGCGCGATACGCCTGCAAGGAGCGCACCACCTCGACCACCAGGTCGTGAATCGCCCCCGATATCGCGTCCTGCTCCCCCCCGCCGCCGACCACCACCAGCCGCGATGACTGCCAGCGATCATCATCCCCCAGCACCGGCACGCTGACATTCGCGGCGCGGGTGAACGCCAGCCGCCCACCGTGAACGACGTTGATTTCGGTCAGCGCCGGGCCGACGTCCACGAACAGCACGCGCCGCTCCGCCATCCCCGGCAGGTGCATCACCGACACGAGGTTGGCGTACGGCCGCAGCCCGATGCGCGCCGGCCGCAGACCGGCCGCGGCGCAGGTCTCGCGAATCCGCCCCAGCACATCCTTCCGCACCGCCGCCAGCAGCACTTCCGTCGCCGTCTTGCGCTCGGCGTCGGCCGTCAGCGTGACGAAGTCCAGCGCGGCATCCTCGACCGGGAAGGGCAGTTCCTTCACCGCCTGGAATCGCACGACGTCCGGCAATTCAGCGATGGGTGTCGGTGGGAGCGGCAGACGCGCGATAACGGACTTGTCTCGCGGCACATCCACGATCACGTCGCGCCGCCGGATGCGGTGCGCCGCCATCGCCGCCGCGATCACACCGCCCAGCGCCGCGGGATCATCCGTGTTGACCTCCGCAGGGATACGGTGCGCGTGCGCGTCCTCCAGCGTCATCCGCCCGCTGCCGACACGCGCGACCAGCAGGCGGACGGTGCGCTTGTCCCAGTCGAGGCACAGCACTTTGCGACGCATACGCATCACGCCGGATACACCTTTCCCGCGCGCCCGGATCCCGGGACCGCCGCGATACCACCTGTTATACCCGCCGCGTACGCGATGGTGACAGCCGCGCCGCGCGCCGGTGAGTCAGCGCCGAATCACGACCGTGTCATCATCCACCGGCCATGCGGGACCGAGCGAGGTAAGGTCGCGCTGGTAGCGCACCTGCGGCAGCGGGCCGATCATCTCGACGATCCACTCCATCCGCCGGGAAATCTGCGTGTGATCCGCATAACCCAGCACTTCGATGTGAAACTGGTAGGACTTGGCCGTGATATACGGCGCGATACGCTGATACGTGTCTACGTCGATCGTCTCTGTGATCAGCGGCCACGCCAGCGTGCTGAGCATCTGGCCGTCGAGGCCGGCCCGCGCCGAGACGATCGCTGAGGCGGCTTCCGGCGTCATGCCCGGCAGCACCGACAGCACCTCGACCGGTGCGGTATTGATGTTCACCAGCCCCGGAACCCCGGCCGGCCCGCCGGCTCCGCGCGTGCTGAAGCGGTCCATGATGTAACGCATTTCCTCGCGCGTGATCGGGCTGATCATCAGCCGCGAATCCTGCGCCCCGCCCGACATGTCCACGCTCGGCTCTTCCGGAAGCACCGGAGGCGGCGGACCTTCGTCGGCCTCCGATCCGCCGCGACCGTCCTTACCGTCATCTTTGCCAGTACCCTGCGCGGCGGGATCCATCGTGCCCGACCGCACCTCGCGATCCTGCGAGCGCTGCCGCGATTTTTCTGGCGGCTTCTCGATCCCGTCCTCTTCCGCGGACTCTTCCGGCGGGTTGCCGTCAAACTTTTCGCCGGTCGGAGGCGGAACCAGCCCGGGCGGCAACTGCGGAATGCCGGTCGGCGGCGGACTCAGACCGCCCCGCGGGTCACCCTCAGCCCCGGCGCCAGAGCCGGGAAACAGATCGGCCGGGCTGCGGAGCGGGATGCTCTGCGACTTGACCTGCTGGATGAACTGGATCGAGGCGGCGCTCAACTCGCCGTTGGGAAGCTGCGCCGCAATCTGCGCCATCACCGCCCCGGCATCCGCGTTGAGATTGATGCGCGGCTTGTTGTCCGGCGCGGTGTCCGGTTCCCGCGACCAGACCGTCAGGAAGGGCGCGATGCCGTGGTTCAGCACGCCGTCGTTGTTGTCGTAGGGCGGAAACGTGGCGTCGCCGTCGTTTTCATTCCCGTCCAGGATGCCGTTGCGGTTCACATCCTCGCCATACAGCATCGCCGCGTTGACGCCCTTGACCAGCAGCAGCTCCTCGACGGTCGAAAACGGGCCGTTCTTCGCGTTGTAGGGCGGAACCAGCGTGTTGTAGTACGCGCTCTCCGCACCACCGCCGCGCGGCTCATCGTCCGAGTCGCGCCAATCCAGGATCGCGTCCACGATCTCCGGCGCGTTCTCCACGCCCAGTTGCAGCAGCAGCGGCGTCAGCAGGTTTCGAAGCTGCTCTTCACCCGCGGTGTTGAGGTTCAGGCGCGAATTCTCCGGCGTGATGCCGAAGCGAACCGTCTCCGCCCCGCGCTGCAAGTTCACGCCGACGACTGAATAGCGCCACGCCTGCGCGAGCGCTTCGCCATCCTCAAATGCCTGCGCCCGCGAGCGCCCCTCCGCGAACGGATCCTTCGATCGATCAAACGCGTCCGAGTACACCAGCACGTTACGAAAACGCTCTGGCACGTCAAACCACACGGAAGAATCATCCCGCGACTGCCGCAACAGCGCGATGATCTCCTCAAAGCCGGACTCGCAAGCCAGCCGCGCCTGCTGCGCGTCGCCGGTGGCGATGGTGCCCATCGTCTCCGCGCGGATGAAGAACACGAAACCCGCCGTCGTCAGCGCCAGCAGGCCGACCAGCACCAGCACCACCGGCAGAATTACGCCGCGACGCCGCATCATTCCACCCCCCCCACGCCCATCTGCTCGCTCAGTTGCTGCCCCAGTCGCTGCACGCGGCTGCCGAACAGGCGGTCCGCCGCCGGCATCCGCACGATCGTGCTGTAGCGATCCGGGCGGTAGGGTTTGGGCTGCGCCAACTCCTGTTCCTGCAGGTCGCCGTCTTCCAGTTCGTAGGCGGTGATGTCCTCAAAGCCGACGGTGATCTCGACCAGTTGCGGCAGCGCGTTGCCCTCCGTCAACTCCCACTTGGTGTCCCATTCCACGCCGTCGAAGTAGCGGAACTCGATGTACCCAAGCTCCTTGGCCCACAGGTCCTGACGGAAGCGATTCGGGTCATCCTCCTCCACTACCTGCTGGTTCAACGTCCGCTGCTCGATCCGCGTGATTCCGCCGATCATCGGGTCGCCGCTTTCCTTTGTCTGGTTCGGATCAACCCACAGCGCGTAGCTGATCATGCGCAGGTCGTGCCGCGCCCGGGTCGCCGTCTCGGAACCCTGAAGGAACCGGAATTGCTCGCGATCCGGCATGGCCGTCGTCAGAAACGTGATGTCCCGACGGGTGCCGGTCAGGCGCGTCTCGGTCGGAAACCCCACCTGCTCCATGCCCGGAACGCCGCGCAGCTCGGCCGCGATCCCGTCCAGCACAAATCGCGCCAACGCTGTGCGATCCGATAGCTTGATCGCCTGCTGCCGGGCGTCGGCCGTCTGCCAGAAAAACGACAGCACCGCCGCAAACAGCATCCCCACCAGCGCCACGGCCAGCACCAGTTCAAAAAGCGTGAACCCCCGCGCTCGCGTTGTGCGCCGGGTCCCTCGCACCGACCGACGCCAGGATTGACTCGCGTACCGATGCATGTGCGCCTCACGTCAATTCGGCCGCTGACCCTCGCGAAGGCGCATCAGGTCTTCGATCGTGTAACGCGGCTCGCCGCCGCCAGTCTGCACGCTTGTGCCGCCGCGATTGCCCCCGCCACCGCCCGCCCCGCGGTTGCCCGCCCCACCCCCCGGTACGGCGCCGCCGCGCGGCGCACCGCTGCGATTGCCCGGCCGAATCGTCGGCGCATTCGGCGTCGCGGGTTGATTCGGAGCGCCGTCGGGCGAAAGGTCGCCCGCGACGGAATCGCGATTGCCGCCGCTGTCGCGCGCGCCGGCCGGCGCGCGTGGTGTCGCCCCAGGCAGCCCCGGAAGCGCCCCCCCTGCCGCGGCACCCTGCAACATCTCGCGGAATTGCTCCGGCGACGCCGGCCCGCCCTCGGCTCCGCCAAATTGCGACAGCAGACCCGCGCCGCCGGGTAACTGCTGCAGCAGGGGCATCAACTGCATGATCAGCCCGAGCAATTGCTCAGGAGGAAGGGACAGCAGCGCCTGCGGATCAAACGCCGTCGGGTCGAACCCCGGAATCAGCGCCCCGCCGGTCACAGTCTCGATCTGCTCGAGCGGCACGCCGAAGTCGTTCTCAAAGTTGATGCGTCCTGGATCGGCCTTGAGCATGTGCAGGCGTCGCACCACGCGCCCATCGCCGATGTCGTCGCCGCGCTGGCTGTCGAAGAGCACGGAGAGCGTGACGATGCCCAGCCCCTCGGTCGCGGCCGGCTCAAGCTGGATCTGCCAGAACCAGCCCGGATACTCCTCGCCGAATTCGCCGTCCATATCGTTGTCGACGAAGATGCGCTTCTGCAACTCCTGGTCCAGTTCAAGCAGCGCCAGCAGCCGATCCCCCATCTCACCCGCGCGAGTCTGCACCTCGGCGTCCTGCACGAGCTTCAGCCCGCCGGCGATCTGACCACCCAGCAGCCCCAGCGCTGCGACCACGATCGTGAGCGCCACGACCACTTCGAGCAGCAGCGCCGCGCGACGACTCGGACGGCTGCCCGATCGATTGAAGCGCAGGTCCCGGTGCATAGCTACTCTCCATACGCGGACGGCAGGTCGGCTTCCGACTTTGGCCGCTTGGACGCACTCGCGTCGATCCGCTCCACGTCGCTGAAATCAATCCGCCCCAGCCGGCCGTCAAACGTGATCCGTCGTCCGCGTCCCAGCACGTCGCGGATCACCCATCGCACTGACTCGGATGTGCCGTCCGGGGCGAACTCAACAAACACCGGCTCGTCCAGCGAATCCACCGCGATCGGTTCCTCCGTGAACTCGGTGAACTGGATCGACTCGCTGTCGATCTTGATCGGCGGCGGCCCTTCCGGCAGGCGCATCACCGCCTCCACCCATGCGTCCTCCAGGGACGCTGGAATTCCCGCCCAGTCATCCTCCACGCGGACGTACACCTCCGGCGCCCGCAGCGGGTCGCGCTGCCGATAGACGGCCAGCGAGCCATCCAGCGCAAACACCACCCGATAGCGCCGCGATTCGTTCATCGCCTGCGCACGGCACATCGCCATCAGAGCGCGCGCCCGGACCGTGGACTCATCCAGTTGCTCACTGCGGCGTGCTTGCGAAAAATCAGGCCAGGCAAACACCGCCAGAACCGACAGCAGCGCCACCACCAGCAGCACTTCCAGCAGCGTAAACGCGCTGCGCCGTGCGGACCGGGTGGCTCTGTCGGGCATCGGTGCTTCCCTTCATACCCGCCGGGTGACGAACGACCGACGTCCGCCTGAGCCAGTGAAAGCAACCGCTGCGCTGCCCGGCGACCATGCTCCCGCGTCGAACGTGCTCGCGGGCAATCGGCCTGCTAGCCACGCTTCCAGTTCGAGATGTCGTCGTCGGTGCCCGGCTGTCCGTCCGGCCCGGCGCTCGACAGGTCATAGGCGCCCTGGTTGTATTGGCCCGGGGAGTTATAGATCAGCGCCCGCGACCACGGATCCTTGACATCCGCCGTCTGAAGATACGGACCCGCCCACTTCTGGGAGATGGTCTCGTCGCTGGGACGCTCAAACAGAACGCGCAACCCCTCCTCGCTCGTGGGGTAGCGCCCGCAGTGTGTCTTGAACAGTTCCAGCGGCGTCCGCAGCGCGGTGCTGACCTGCTGCGCGGCCAGATCCTTCTTCGCCTGTTCACCCGTGCCCATGAAGCTGGGCACGATGACGGCCGCCAGCACGCCCAGGATCACGATCACCATCAGCACTTCGAACAGCGTGAAACCACTGCGTCGACGCCCGCGAACCCGATTCCGATTCATCGATCTCTCCTGCTAACGAATTCTGAGTGCCCAGGGCGACACCCGCCGTCACCCGTTCCGTGTACACCAAACCGGACCCTGCCTGCGCAATGCCTGCCGGCCGAATCACCCGGGTTATACAAGCCAGCCCCCGGATCGGTCGCAGCCGACCCCCGCCGTTGCTCCCGATAATCTTCGCCACCTACTAATGCTATCCGACATCAGAGCGGCCGTCCCGACGCTTTTTCGCCGCAAAACGCGGTCGCGCAACCGTCCCACCGGCCGTACCTCCTCGACGCGGGTATCCGGCCGCACAGTTCGCAACCTTCCGATAGAGCATCACACAACGCTTTCCGCCCAGTTCGCCGAGGTCATACTCGATGCTCCCCGCTTCGCGCAATCCCAAGGGACCCAGCAGAGGCGCAACCGCCGCCCGCTCCAAGTTCGCACTCGCGGGCGTTTTGAACGCCCAGCACTCGCCGCCGACCGCCACAAAACCCGCCAGAAACTCCAAAACACTGCTCAGTGGCCCGATCGCACGCGCAACCGCCACGTCAAACCGCTCCCGCAGCTCGCGCGCGTGAGCGAGTTCTTCCGCCCTGCCGGCGATCGTCGCTACCGTCGGCAACCCACACACGTCAGCAATTCGCCGGCAGGCAGCGATTTTCTTGGACGTACCATCAACGAGCGTGACCCGCCAGCTCGTCAGGACACAGGCGATCGGAATTCCAGGCGCTCCACCGCCGGTGCCGACGTCGATCAGCGATCCCGCGTTGCGCTCTCGCACTCGACTGATTCCCGCCAGGCTGTCGCAGACGTGCAGCACCCACGCTGCGTGCGGAGAGCGGATGGCGGTCAGGTTCAAGCGCGAGTTTTCGTCCAGAAGCGCATTTATGTATGCCTGTAAGCGCTGTTGCGCCGCGTCATCCACCTCCACGCCGAAATTTCGCAACTCGTTGACCGTCATAAGATTGTCACCGAGCATAAGGCTGGTGGCCGCGCGGGTCGAGCCGTCGAGCGCGCATCCGGTTTCGAGGAAGAACAACGCGATCGAAAATCGCTTAACCCGCCACCCGGCGCCGCTGAGTCCGGGCTGTGAGCAACGACGCATGCATGAGGCCGCTTCTCAGATGGCAAGACCGGTTGCCGGCCCGACGGCCGCACCCGCGCACACACCGCGTTCCACGCTTGTCTACATCGCGGGCATAGCGTTGCTGCTGACGGCGATCGCTTCGTCCATGACCATGGCGCTGGGACACCTCAACGCGATCACCGTCCCCGGCTGCGGTAAGGGCAGTGCCTGCGACCAGGCCGCCGGGGGGCCGTTCGGAAAGATCCCCTTGGGATTCACTGCATGGCCCACGTCCTTTGCCGGCGTCGCCGCGTTTGGCGGCTTGCTGGCGGCATGGATGGCGTGTCGGCAGGGTGTGCCGCCCGCCTTGCGCGTCCTGCTGCGAATCGGCGCAGTCGGCTCGCTGCTGCTGCTGGCGGTCATGATTCACGGTGGCTACCTTTGCAAGTACTGCGTCGTGGTTCACGCCTGCAACCTCGCGCTGGTCGCGATGGTTGAACTGTTGAGTGAGCGGGCAGCCGTGCGCGCCGCGTTGCCGCTTGCGATCGGCGGGTTTGTCGTGGCGACCACGGCCCTCGCCGTCGCCGAATCCACCACGCAGGGGCGATTCACGCGTGAGCAGACCGCCGCGTTCGAGGATTCTCTCGAGCGCTTGCGTGAGCGCGTGAGCAACCCCGGCGCGCAGTCGCCGTGGCAGGAGCCCCAGACGCCGGGAGCGACCGGCGACGGCGGAACCTCCCCGATCAGCGACCCAGGCAGCATGCCGATCGGACTGCCGGACAGCGTGCCGATCGGCCTTCCTGATCCCCCGACCCCGCCGAGCGACGGCGCGGACTTGCCGCGGACCGGAACCTCCGATCAGAATCCCTGAAACGACGGCCCGCACGCCTGATGCGCCGGGACGCGGTTGCCAGCCTCAGCAGGAGACTCGAAACCAATGCTACGCTTCGCTTTGACGGCCGCGACGACCGCGGCTCTTGGTTGGACACTCACGTTCGGCCTTCCCGCCGCCATCGCGCAGGACGCCCCAAAACCTGCTACCGGCGCGTCCACAGCGCCGGCAGCACCCACCGCACCGGCACCTGTCGCCCGCAGCGGCGGCTTTTCGGGGCGCTATCGCCTCGGGCCGGAAAAGGCGATGGTGCGCATCGTGCTGTTCGCGGGCTATCAGTGTCCGCTGTGCAAAAACGTGGAAGTCGAGGCGATGAAGCTGGCGCGCTCGCGCAGCGATGTCGCGCTGTGGGTGCGCCACTTCCCGATGTGCCCGGACTGCAACCCCGGTGCGCCGAACATGCACCCCAACGGCTGCTGGGCGGCCCGCGCGGCCGAAGCCGCGGCGATGCTGCACGGCGTCGAGGGGTTCTGGCGGATGCACGAGTGGCTCTTCTCCGTCAATGGCGCCTTCACGGACCCGCAGATCGAGGCGCAGATCAATGCCTTCGGCTGGGACTGGCAGGCGTTCAAGGCCGCCATGCAGGGGCCGCAAACGCTTGAAAACGTCAAGGCCGACATCGCGGCCGCCACGACACTGGGGTTGCATTACACGCCGATGGCGTTCGTCAACGGCGTGGAGATCAAGGGCGTCACGACGGTCGGGCAGGCGCTGACCCGCGCGGTCGAGGAAGTCGTCAAGCTCAATCCGCCGCCGGCGGGACCGGAACTGGATTCTCCGCCGCCCGCCGCAGACAAGTACGTCGACGACTGGCGACAGGCGCGGGTCGCACCGATCGTCCCGGACGGCAGCGACTGGAGCCTCGGTCCCGCGGACGCGACTGCATCTGTGATCGTGTTCGGTGATTATCAGCAGCCAAACACCCGCGAACTGTGGCAGTCGCTGAGGAGCTACGCGGCCGACAAGCGAAACCTCCGCATGCATTTTCGCCATTTTCCGTTCAACGCCACCTGCAACAAGCAGGTGAAGAACCCCAACGGAAACACCCGCTTCGGCTGCGACGCGGCGCGCGCCGCGGAAGCGGCCGGGCAGATGGGCGGCGTCACCGCGTTCTGGGCGATGCACGATTTCCTGCTGGCGAACCAGCAGAGCTTTTCGCCCGAGTTGTGGAAACAGGCCGCCGTCGCCTGCGGACTCAACCCGGACGCGCACGCCGAGCAGATGAACGCCGACTCGGTGCGAGCCGCGATCGAGGAGGACATCGACGCCGCCGTGCGAATGGGGTTGACCGGCGTGCCGTGGATCTTTGTCAACCAGAAGCCGATTCCGCGCTGGCGGCTGGACGGCGCGAAGGAGCCGATCCTCAAGCGGATCATCGACGAGGTCACCGCGCCGAAGAAGTGACGCCGGCGCCTGGGCGTGTGGCGGGATACGGGGACAACCGCGGCGACGCGTGGCGATTGCCCCGTTACTCCTGAACCAGCCGATCCTCCGCCGCGGGCGTCTCGCCGTCCACGTGGATGATCACGACCACGTCGCGATTGCTGAAGCGCTCGATCACACGCACTCGACCGACCGCCGCCCCGCCGCGCCGCACCTGCAGCGTCATTCCCGCGTAAGCCCGCGGCAGCGCCGCCGTCCCCAGTCCGCGCTCCGGCTCAAACAACCGCGCGCGCCCCTCCGCCCGCGCCTGTCGCGCGATCGAGTCAATGCTCCGTTGCGCCTCGTCCGCCGCGGACCGATCCCAGGCCGAGCCGCTGTTGCGCACCCTGGCAATCACCGCCGCTCCCATCGGCGAATCAATCGCAGCCAGCGCGACGGCCGACGCCAGCGACACACGTGCATCCGGATCGGCCAGCAGCTCGATCAGCACGTTTTCACCGATCTCGTAGCGGCTGTCGCGCAGCACGCGCACCGCCAGCAGCCGCTCGCGCGGCTCGGCGGTCCTGAGAAATCCGCGCCAATCATCTCCCCGCACCACGCACGCCTCATCGAGAAACGCCGGCGTATGGCGGTAGTAGATCTCCAGCGTGAGCGTGCAGATCGCCGTCGTGTAGACGCGCCCGCCCATCCGTCCCCAGCGCCCCCAGCCCTGACCGTACGGCTGCCAGCTCCCGTAGGCGTGCCGCGGATCGCCGCGCGTCGTCATGTGCCGCTCCTGGAGCGGCAGCAGCGCATCGCGCAGCCGGCTGTTCCAGCGCGTCCACTCGTCGCCACCGGCCTGGAACATCGCGATCGTGCCGTAGTACCAGTAATACTCTGTGTGCAACTGCGTGCGATCACGACCTCGCGCCTGGGCCTGCGCCGGCGGATCGGCCAGCAGCAGCGCCTGTTGGCGGCGCACGATCGGTGCATCGAGGCGAAGGCCCAGCAGCGGGGCGCACGTCAGCCCGGCGGCGGTCATGGCCGGTCCGTAGCGGTACTCAGCCCGCATCCCGGCATCCAGGTCGAAGCCGACGCCGGCGTCTGCATACCATACCTGCCCGTCGTTTTCTGTCGCACGGGCGAAGTGCAGCGCTGCGCGCACGAACGATTCCCCTTCCACGGGGATTCCCGCGCCGGCCGCGGCGCGAAGCGCCTGCACCGCCCACGCCGTGATCGACGTGTCGTTTCGTCCGCTCTCGGGTGTCGGCAGGTAGTCCCAGCCGCCCAGCGGCTGCTGAGTGCGCGCCAGCCATGCCGTCGCACGCACCAGCGGCTCACGCACCCTCGGCTCGCGCGTCAGCGCGAAGTACTCCGCCAGCGCGAATGTCGCGACCGAATTGTTGTAGCCCGCCATGCCGGGGTGCGGAGAAAAACCGCCGTCCGGACGCTGAAGCTTCAGCAGGGCATCGACCGCCAGCGCGACCTGCTTCTGATACGGCCCCTGCCGATCCGAGTATCCCGCGCCGACAAACGCAAGCAGTGCCAGCCCGGTCGTGCCGGCATGCAGCGCATGCTCCAGCCGCCGAATGGCCGCACCACCGCACTTGTCCCCCTGCGGGCAGGCGCGGGCGAAATGAACGCGATCCCACGTACCGTCCGGCGCCTGGTGCAGCGCCAGCCATCGCAAGCCTGACTCTACGGCGTTCTCGGTGCCGGTGGTGCCGCCGTAGCGGCGCACGCCCTCGGTACGGCGACGACCCCCTGGTGCGTTGCCGGCGGACGGCGGGTCGACTTCTCCGGCAGGCGCGGCGTTGCCGTTGATTTCTCCATCGCGATGCGATCCGGACGTCGGTGCAGCCTCCCAGTTCGGCGTGCCCGGATCCGGACCGTGCGCGACCACGGTCACTTCGGCCGTGGCGCTCCCGTCGCCGCTCCTGTCCGCACGGGAATCGTGGCCGGCATCGGCCGCGAGCGACTCTGGATCGACGGCGTCCGCTTCCGCATCCTCCTCGTCACTCTTGCTGCGCGGCTGTTCCCCGGGATGAACCTGCGCCGCTTCGGAATCGGACACCTGGGGAGGCCGCACGAAGCGACCCACCCGCTCTGACTGGCCCGACGGCGCGAGACGAAGATCGTGAAAGAACAGGACGGGCAGCGCGAACGCCGCCACGATCACGCACAGCAGCGCGATGCGCGGGTTCAACCAGCACCCGCGGCGATCCCGATAATCACTGGGTAGCGGACCCGTCATGACGGGCAATTCTACGCAGGTCCGCAACGTCGATCCGCACGCCCGACACCCTGCCCACACTTGTAACCACGCCGGCGGGGCATCCCGCCGGAAATCCTGCCGCCAGCCCGGAACACCGATATACTGAGAAGCCATGCTGTCGCGCCGCATCGTTGCTGCCTGGGCCATCGCGTCCATTGTCCTATGCCCGGTGTTCTGCACCGGTGCACTCTCGGCATTTGCCGCCAACGCGGCCGCCGCGCCGGCGCCACCGCCCTGCTGCGCCCACGACAACCCCAAGCCGGAACCCGGGGCGCCAAACCCGACACCGGCTGTACCGTGCATGGACGACTGCTTCTGTGCCGGCGTCGGCGTACTCAGTGACCCAACACGCCTCAGCGAATTGTTCGTCGCCGCGATTGCGCCGTTCCCCGAGCCACTGTTCATGGAACCGCGGCCGCGCATGATGCTGGCGGGTGACCTAAGTCCGTACGGGCAACCGCCGCCTCCGAGACCTCACCTGCGCATTTGATTCGACCGCCGCGCCTCGTCGGGGCGCGCAACAGCGCGCTGCATCCGGCGATGCCGCGTCTCCGGCCCGTCTGATCCCATTCTGTCACTCGCGCGGTTTCGCAGCGCATGTTTCCGCACCCTGTGCGGCGCGCTGCCGAATGAACCCGGTCTGAAAAATCCACAACGGGAGTCGCCATGCGATCCCTCGTCATTGCCCTCATCGTCCTCGTCGGCGGCGTAGCAGCCGCTGCCGCGTATCACCCGCCTTTGCGAAGCTGGGTCACCGGCGTTCTGCACGGACCCTCATGCAGGCACGCGCTGACGGCATCGAACTGCCGGCTTTGCGACCCCGCCTCGGCGGACAGCCCCCCCTGCGCCAGGCATGACGTTCCGGCGGCGCTCTGCTGGCGCTGCGACCGTGGGCTGATCCCCGCCTATCGCGCGGCCGGAGACTGGTGCGCCGAACACGGCCTGCCGGAATCCCATTGCGGCATCTGCCGCGCGGACGCGGGTATTCCCACCCGCACCGTCAGTCACGATGGCCACGACCACGCCGCGGACGCCGGAACCGCCGACCGCCGCGGCGGACACGATCACGCGGGGCATGGCGACACCTGCGATCATGACCATGCCGACCACAGCACCGCGGACAATCGGCAACCGGCCGAGCATCCCGGCAAAACCGGCACCGCGCCGTCGGCGGCGAAGCCGGCGGCGGACGCCTGCTGCCCGGCCACGGCCGCGGGCGACACGTGCGCCGCAGGCACGGGCACGCCATCCGCCGCCGGCGGTCCCGGCATCGCGCTGCGATCGACGCCGCGCGCTCAGCGTCCACCGTCACCGGGCTGCACCAAGGCGGCACAGGTTGTTCGTCTGGCGTCGCCGGATGTCGCCCAATTCGCCGATTTGCGCACGGTTGCGCTCGAATCGCGAGAGTTCACACGCACCGTGCATTGCCCGGCCGAGATTACGTATAACCACAATCGCATGGCCCGCCTCGGCTCGCGCGCCCCGGGCGTGCTGCGCGAAATTGACGGTGACCTGGGCGAGCGCGTGCGCGCCGGCCAGACACTGGCGCTGATCGACTCGGCTGAGCTGGCCTCCGCCAAAGCGGATTACCTGACCGCTGCCGAGAGCCGCTCCTTCTGGCAGGAGCGCCACGATCGCGACCGCGAGTTGAATGCGCAGAACCTCGTGTCATGGCGGGAGTACACCGAGACGCAGACGCGCCTGAACGAGGCCGGCATCTCGCTCTCCCGCGCGCGACAGCGTCTGCGGGCGCTGGGCCTGGACGAGCCGCAGATCGCCGAGGTGCTGAGCACGGGCGACACCAGCCCGCTGCTGGCAGTCGTCGTCCCGTTCGACGGCATGATCGTAGAGCGCGACGCGGTCGTCGGCGAGGTGGTCGATGCTACGAGGCGGCTCTTCACCGTCGCCGACACATCCGTCATGTGGGCGATGCTCGACGCGGCCGGCACGGACGCCGGCCTGCTGGCCGTCGGCCAGGAAGCGCTCTTCCGCGACGATCTGGGCATCACGCGCGAACGCAGCGGCACAATCGTGTGGGTCAGCACGGCGCTGGATGACCGTACACGCACGCTGCGCGCGCGGGTGGAACTGCCGAACGACGACGGGGCGCTGAAGGCCAACCTGTTCGGGCGCGCGGTGGTGCAGGTGCAATCGGGCGGGGGGCGGCTGGTGGTGCCGCGCGGCGCGGTGCAGTGGGATGGCTGCTGCAACATCGTCTTTGTCCGGCAAAGCGCCGTTGCGTTTTACCCGCGACAGGTGCGACTCGGCCTGGAGACGGACGGCTGGTTCGAGGTGCTCGACGGGTTGAACTCCGGCGACGTGGTCGTGACGCAGGGCAGTTTCCTGCTCAAGACCGAGCTGCTCAAGGGCGAGATCGGCGCGGGCTGCTGCCCGGATCACTGATCGCACCGACCGTGCACCCTTCGTCGCGATGGTCGCGGCACGCAGCGCTTTCTCCTTCGCGGAGTCCCCTTCGATGCTTGAGCGCATCATCCATTGGTCGCTGCGCAACCGTCTGCTGGTCATTGTCGGCGCGTTGGCGCTTGTGTGTTGGGGCGCCTACTCGCTCGCACATCTGCCGGTCGACGCCTTTCCCGACACGACGCCGGTGCTCGTGCAGGTGAACACCGCCGCCCCGGCACTCTCGGCCGAGGAAATCGAGCTGCAGGTCACCGCGCCGATCGAGCGCGAGTTGGGCGGAACGCCCGGAATCCTGGAAATCCGCAGCGTGTCACGCTTCGGTTTCTGCCAGGTCACCGCGATCTTTGAGGACGGCACGGACGTGCTGCGGGCGCGGCAGCTCGTCGGCGAGCGACTACCGGCGGTGGAGCTGCCTGGCGGCGTCGAGCGGCCTCGCATCGGGCCGCTGTCCAGCGGCCTCGGCGAAATCCTGCATTACGCGGTGGTCGGTCGCGGGCAGGACCTCACCGAGCTGACCACGCTCCAGGACTGGGTCATCCGTCCGCGGCTGCTGGGTGTGCCCGGCGTGGCGGAGGTCAACACCTGGGGCGGGTTGCGAAAGCAGTTCCAGGTACTCGTGGACCCGGTGCGGCTGGTTAAGCACGGCTTTTCGCTGGACGACCTGCTCGACGCGCTGCGGCGCAGCAACCTCACGGTCGGCGGCGGCAACCTCGCGTATGGCGGGGAGTTGCACGTCGTGCAGGGCGTTGCGCTGACGCGCGACGTGCGCGAGATCGGCAACGTCGTGGTTTCCGCCCGCGACGGCGTTCCCATTCGTGTGGCCGACGTCGCCGACGTCGTGGAGGGGCACGAGCTGCGCCGCGGCGGCGTCACCGCCAATGGCGAGGGTGAGATCGTCCACGGACTGGCGTTCATGACCATCGGCGAAAACGCCCGCGAAGTGACGCAGCGCCTGCTGGATCGCATCGCGGAGGTGCGGCGCGAGCTGCCCGCGGGCGTCGAGATCCAGGTGCTGTACGCCCGCAGCGAGCTGGTGGACCAGGTTATCGCGACCGTCCGTAAGAACCTTCTCGAAGGAGCGCTGCTGGTCGTGGCGGTGCTGTTCGCCTTTCTCGGAAGCCTGCGGGCAGGGCTGATTGTCGCACTGGCGATTCCACTGGCGATGATGTGCTCGTTCAACGCGATGCTGCAGGTCGGCATCGCCGCCAGCCTGCTGAGCCTCGGCGCGATCGACTTTGGACTGGTCGTGGACAGCTCCGTGATCATGGTCGAGAACAGCGTCCGTCGGCTCTCGTTGGCCGATCCCGCGATTCCCTCCGCTGACGTCGTCCGCGACGCCTGCGTCGAGGTGCGCCGCCCCACCATGTTCGGCGAATTGATCATCATGGTCGTGTACATGCCGATCCTGCTGCTCGAAGGCGTCGAGGGGCGGCTCTTTCGTCCCATGGCGCTGACCGTGATTTTCGCGCTCGGCGCGTCGCTCGTGCTCTCCATGACCCTGGTGCCTGTGTTGTGCGCGATGTTCCTGGGGCGCCGCGCCGCTCACCGGGAGGGGCGGATCCTGCGGGCGGCGCAGTCCGTCGTGCGACCCGCCGTCCGCGGCGCTGTTCGCCTGCGCTGGGTCACCATCCCGGCCGCGTGCCTGCTGCTGGCGGCGGGCGGATGGTCGTCGTTGAGGCTCGGGGCCGAGTTCGTGCCGCGCCTCGGCGAGATGGCCATCACCATGAACGGCATCCGCCTGTCGGGCGTCTCGCTGGGCGAATCGCTACGCGTTGGTACGCAGATTGAGCGCATGCTGCTCGAGGAATTCCCCGACGAGATCCGCGATGTCTGGAGCCGCACCGGCACCGCCGAAATCTCCACCGACCCGATGGGGCTCGAAGTCACCGACCTCTTTATCACGCTCCAACCGCGCGAGCGCTGGACGCAGGCCCGCACGCAGTCCGAGTTGACGGAGCGCATCGACGCCGAAATCGCTCGCTTTCCAGGGATGAACCGCGTCTTCTCGCAGCCGATCGAGATGCGCATGAACGAGCTGCTGGCCGGCATCCGCACCGACGTCGGCATCAAGCTGTTCGGACCCGACCTGGGCGAACTGCGCAGCCTGGCGCTGCGCGCCGCTGAAATCGCTGAGTCCGTTCGCGGCGCCGCGGATGTCTCGGTCGAGCAATTGACCGGCCTGCCCGTGCTCGAGATCCGCGTCGACCAGGACGCCATCGCCCGCTACGGCATTCCCGCCGAGCACGTGCTGGAGATGGTCGAGGCCGTCGGCGGAATCCAGGTGGGACAGATTCGCGAGTTTGATCGGCGCTTCGACCTGGTGGTGCGGCTCGATGAGCGCTCGCGAGGAACCCCCGAGTCGATCGCTGCGATTCTCGTCTCCACCGCCGACGGTCAGCGCATCCCGCTCTCACTGCTGGCCGACGTGCGCCAGGTCGAGGGGCCCGCCGCAGTCAACCGCGAGTCCGGTCGCCGGCGCGCGATCGTGAGCTGCAATGTCCGCGGGCGCGACCTGGCCGGCTTCGTCACCGAGCTGCGGCGCCGGCTCGATGCCGAACTGTCGCCGCCCACCGGCTACAACTTCGAGATCGGCGGGCAGTGGGAGCATCTCACCCGCGCTGCAGGCCGCCTCGCGATCATCATTCCCACGGCGCTGGGAATCATCCTGCTGCTGCTTTACCTCAGCACCCGCAGCGTCGCCGATGCGATGATCATTTTCACGGGCGCTCCATTCGCGGCGCTGGGCGGAATCGTCGCCCTCGCGCTGCGCGACATGCCCTTTACGATCTCGGCCGGCGTCGGATTCGTCGCCGTATCGGGCGTCTCGGTGCTGAACGGGCTGGTGCTGGTGGCGGCGATCCGGCGCCGGCTCGCCGAAGGCGCGCCGATCGACGAAGCGATCGAGCACGCCCGCAGCATTCGCCTGCGCCCGATCCTGATGACGGCGCTCGTCGCGGCCCTGGGCTTCGTGCCGATGGCGCTCAACACCGGAATCGGAGCGGAGGTGCAGCGACCGCTGGCGACCGTGGTCATTGGCGGCGTAATCGCGGACAATCTACTGACGTTGCTTGTGCTCCCGGCGCTGTTCCGCGCGTTCGCACCGACACGGCGAACCTCTCCGGCCGCGGCATGACGCCGGGTTCAGGAGATCGAGCCGCGCGATCGCGGAATCGCAGATTCGCGAGGCTGTCACGGACTGTGACCGGCGCATGGGCGGCCGTTACATCAGCGACGCGCTGGCAGGAGTAGTTCGAATGACCCCGCATCTCTATCGCGTGATTGTGCCCGTTCGCGACGTGGACGCCGCGGCGCGCTTCTACGGGGCGATCTTCGGCGACCCCGGTCGGCGCATCTCGCCGGGACGGCACTATTTCAACTGCGGCGGCACGATCCTGGCCTGCCTCGATCCCGCCCGCGACGGGGAAGAGGTCCAGTTCCGGCCGAACCCCGAGTGGTTCTATTTCGCCGTCGAGGACATCGAGGCCACGTATGCCACGGTGAAGCAAGCCGGGGCGACGCCCGCCGGCGACGTGCACGGCGGAGCGGGCTTCGAGATCGTGAAGCGCCCATGGGGCGAGCGCTCGTTCTACGCGTATGACCCGTTCGGCAACCCGATCTGCTTCGTGGATCGCACGACCATCTTCACCGGCGAGGATTGAAACGGGCGCCGCCGCCGGTTCCGCGAAGAACCAGCGGCGGCGCACCCGCAGACTCGATGAATGATCCGACCGGTCCGGGGCCATGCCTGCCGCGTCCGGAGCCGCAGCGCGCCGCGCCCGCGTCGTTCGCCGATCGTCCGTCCTTCCTAGCGACGGCGCAGCATTAGCACCGCAATGCCAAACAGCGCCAGCGACGCCGGCTCGGGGTTCGCCACACCTGGCGTGTCTGTCGCATAGTTCACGAGATCCGTTTGGGCCGTCGGTGTGCCGTTGTCAAACGAATCGAAGTTCCAACTGCCCAGGCCGTTGGGCAGGCGCCACAGATGCCACGGCGAACCCTTGATCGGGTCCGGCCCGACGGTCGTCGAGGTGTAAATCTGGTCCGCGCCTTCGCCGATGAACGCGACCACGTCGATGATCTCGGCCCAGGGCGTCAGGTCGAGGATCCCGTCGTCGTTTGTGTCCACGTCCAGGTTCAGCGCGCCGGAAAACCCGCGCACCAGCATGTGCGTGTAGTTGTCGTCGTTCTCGAAGTTCAGCGCCGACGCGGAGAGCGTCAGGTCAATCTGCGACGGATTGACCGTGAGCGTCGCCTCGGCCGCCAGGAAGTATCCGTCGGCGGGAATCGAGAATCCCGTCAGCGGCGTCACGTTCTCAATCGTTCCCGACCCGCCCGCACCATCGCCGATGACGATGTACGTCAGGCCGTTCAGCGAAGCGCCCGGCGCGCCCCACAACTCGAAGTATTCGTTGATGTCACCGCCCGGATTGTCCGTCCGGATCTCGTTGATCCGAATGTTTGCCGCCGCAAGGGCAGCCATTCCGCCGACCGCAGCAACCGCCACGGCCTTGCTCCACAGAGTCATCGAAGCTCCTCCTCTCCGCATCCGCGCATTGCGGACGCGCATCAGGACCGATCCCTTCGCACCGGCAATATGCCGCCGACGTCAGCCCGCTCCTCCAGCGGGCCGCCGCCCTGCCCGAGCGGCATCACGACGCCGATCGGAAGCGCACCGAAATTCGGTACGGCCGGGAGAGTAGAGACCCGAATCAACGGGCGCAACCCCGCCACTGCCGACCTAGCGCAATCTTCACGCCCCCCAGCCAGAACCCACACGCAGGTGAAAAACTTCGCGCGCCCTTAGCGCCCCGCCCGGCCACGATCCGGGGACGAAAGCAAGCCGCGCAGGCCGTCGCGACGCCGCGATGACCGGCTATAGTCGCCGCCATGCCCCTACCGCCCGAACACCCGACGCGTGACGCATCGGTGGACGCCGACAGCGATCGGGGAGCGCCGACGATGCCGGCTGCAATCAGCGCCCCGCGCCGCTACGCTGCCCGCATGTGGTCCCTTCCCCTGCCGCGCCGATGCCTGAAGGCAGCCGCAACCTTGGTTGTGCTGTATCTCGTCTACCTTGGGGGGATGTACGTCTTTCAGGAGCGCGTCATTTTCCCAGGCGCCTATTGGCGCTCCGACGTTGACCGTCCGGTCGCCGCCGACGCGACGCAGGTATGGATCACGAGCGATGACGGAACGCGGGTGGAGGCCTGGTACCTCGCCGGGCGCGGCCGCAGCGCCGAGTCCCCGGGACCGGCCATGCTTTTCTTCCACGGTAATCTTGACGTCATCGCGGATCGCTGGAATGTCGCCCAACTGTACGCCAATGCTGGAATTTCAGCCCTGTTGATGGAATATCGCGGATATGGGCGCTCCACCGGCCGGCCCACGCAGGACACACTCACCGCGGATGCTGTCGCCTGTCGCGCATGGCTGTGCAATCGCGCGGAAGTGGATGATTCGCGGCTGATTTATCACGGATTGTCGATCGGCGGCGCGGTGGCCGCGCAGCTCGCTGACCGCCACCCTCCCGCCGCTTTGATTCTGGAAAGCTCGTTCACCAGCATGGTGGATATCACCGTCCGCTTCGGCCTGGTCGGAACATTCTGCCGCCACCCTTTCCGGACCGACAACGTGATCTCCCGGCGGCTATGCCCGCTGCTGCTCACCCACGGGCGGCGCGATCCGCTGGTGCCGATCTCGCACGCCCGGCGGCTGCAGTCGCTTGCCGGCGGAGCGCGGCTGGTCGTGCGCGAGGCCGGGCATGACGACTATGAGCCGGAATGGCGCGAAATGTGCGATTTCCTCGCCCAGTGCGGCCTGCTGCCGCCGCCGCCGTAACTTTACGCCCCCGGTCCGGCCGATACACTATTCAGCGGTTCCGGACGCGGGTTGGCGCATGCCGCCGTGATCCGCCGCGCTTTCACGGAGACGCTGATCATGAACGACCGCGTGCGACAGATTTTGAGCTGGTATGAGGCAGACAACGCCGGCGTGCTCGCGAACCTCCGCCGCATGATCGGCACGGGAACGCTGCGAGATACGGGAAAGTTCGTGATTCTGCCGGTGGACCAGGGCTTTGAGCACGGCCCGGCCCGCAGCTTCGCCGCCAACGCGCTCGGCTACAACCCGCACTATCACTTTGAGCTGGCGATCGAGTCGGGATGCAACGCGTACGCCGCACCGCTGGGGTTCCTCGAAGCCGGCGCGCGCACGTTTGCGGGCGAAATCCCGCTCATCTTGAAGCTCAACAACAACGAGTCGCTGTTCAATACAAAAAACCCCAGCCAGGCCATCACGGCATCGGTCGAGCATGCGCTGCGGCTGGGTTGCGCCGCGATCGGCTTCACCATCTACCCCGGGTCGGCCAATGCGCAGGGTCAGTACGAGCAACTCAACGCGCTGGCCGAAGAGGCCAAGAGTGTCGGCCTGGTCGTGGTGGTGTGGAGCTATCCGCGCGGCGAGGGATTGAGCAAGGAAGGCGAGACCGGCATCGATGTCTGCTGCTACGCCGCGCAGATTGCGGCCCAGCTCGGTGCGCATATCATCAAGGTCAAGCCGCCGACGGAGTTCATTGAGCAGGCCGAGGCCAAGAAGGTTTACGAGAAGCAGCAGATCCCGATCAAGACGCTGTCCGACCGCATCCGCCACGTCGTCCAAAGCTCCTTTGACGGCAGGCGCATCGTGATCTTTTCCGGCGGTGCGGCCAAGGACGAGACCGCCGTCTACGATGAGATCCGCGGAATTCACGCAGGCGGCGGCTTCGGTTCGATCATCGGCCGCAACGCCTTCCAGCGCCCGCGCAAGGATGCGCTGGCCATGCTCCGCAAGATCATGGAGATCTACGCGTCGAAACCGTAGCCCCGGCGCAGAATCGAGCACGCGCCGACATGAGCCGTCCGCCCGACAACCCGCTTGCCGCCGCCATGCCTCCCGAAGTGCGCGCCCGTTTCGACGCGCTGTGTGAGCGGGTTCAGGATCTCGGTTCATTGCTCGTGGCGTTTTCGGGCGGGGTGGACTCCGCGTGCATGCTGCGCGTGGCGGTGCTGGAGCTCGGCGCGGACCGGGTGCTGGCCGTCACGGGGCGCAGCCCAAGCGTGCCGAAGGCTGAGCTGGACGCCGCTGCGCCGCTGGCCGCGGCGCTGGGAGCGCGGCACGAGTATCTCGACACGTCCGAATTCGCGGACGCCAATTATCTCGCGAACCCGGTGAATCGCTGCTATTACTGCAAGACCGAGCTGTATTCGCAGCTCGAGCCGCTGCGCGTCCGACACGGATTGAACGCCATCGCCAATGGCGTGAACGCCGACGACCTCGGCGACCACCGGCCGGGGCTGACCGCGGCCCGCGAGCACGGCGTCCATGCCCCGCTGGCCGAGTGCGGCATCACCAAACGGGAGGTGCGCTTGATTGCGTCCGCGATCAGCGTGCCCGTGCATGACAAGCCAGCGTCGCCATGCCTGTCATCACGGGTCCAGTATGGCGAAGCGATCACGGTGGAAAAGCTGGAGCGGATTGACGCGGCCGAGACGTTCATCCGCGGGCTGGGGTTTCGCGAGCTCCGCGTTCGGCACCACGGTGACGTGGCCCGTATCGAGGTGCCCGCGGATGAACTGCACCGGTTCGCGGATGCCGCGCTTCGAACGCGGGTCGATCAGAAGCTGCGCGAGCTTGGCTATCGCTACGTCGCGCTGGATCTGCGTGGGTTTCGCAGCGGAAGCCTGAATGACGTGCTCCTGGGCGGTGCGCTCGCGCGTCTGGAGCGCTGAGCGACGTTATGCCGGTCGGCGGAACCGCGCCGCGTGTGAATCGTACTGCTCAGGATCGGCCACACCCGCAAGTGCCCTGCGTACGCGCGCCTGTTTCGGGCGCGGCGCTTACGGTCGCCACGTCAGCCATTCCTCAATCGCGGCCCGCCGTTCCGCCTCGGATCCCGCTGACGCGAACGGCGGCTTGCGCCCGGTGATCTCTCCCAGCGCGCGCGCGGCGCGCTCCGCCACGGTCGTCACCTGCGTAGGCTGGCTCGCGCTCGCATCCGGCTGGGCCGAGAAAAAACCGAGCTGCTCGGACCCGGCCCCGCGCAGCACCTCCATCGCCATTCGCTCCTCGAATGAGGGAAGCGAACACTCGCGATGATCGTCGAGGAATTTCAACAGATCCGCCACGGCCGCCGTGCCGCCGACGTCCAGCAGCGCATCGACCAGCGCTCCGCGCGCCGCCGCGGACGCATTCACCTCCACGAGTCGCGACAGCGCCTGCAGCGCCGGAAATCCACCCATGCGCTGCAAACCGGCGCAAGCCGTCCGCGCACGCAGCGCCGCCTCGCTGTCATCGGATGAGTACATCGCCATCAGCGGGTCAATCGCCCCGGGATCGCGAATCGTCGCCAGCGCCAGTATCGCCAGGTCACGCACCGACGGCTCCGCGTCGACCAGGAGGCGAAACAGGATCTCCCGCGCCCACGGCGAGCGCCGCGTCTGCAGAACGAGCGCTGCCAGTTCGCGGTTCTGCACCCTGGAATCGCGAGCCAGCGCCCCGACTCCCCATGCACCGGACTCTCCCGCGGCGATCAGCAGATTCAGGTAATAGGCGCGTTCGGACAGGTCATTCGACTGTGACGCCCGGTGTGCCCAGTATCGCCCGCGGATGTCGTTCCGAAACGCCAATGCGATTGCGCAGAGCGCGAGCGTCGTGGCGATCATCACGCCCAGAATCCGACCGCGCCAAGTCCGCGTCGCCGCTCTCATGGCGACCGAGTATATCCGCTTCGCCGGGTCGTCCCGCGGCGATGCCCGCGCGGCACCCGAGGACTGCTACACTTGTGCGACGCGGCCGGCTCGCTGGCGAGCCGACGCCCGGAGCCGACCCGCCATGACCGCGTCCGCCGCCAATCCGTCGTCGCGCGTTGCGGCGCGCAATGCGCGCGTGCTTCGCTGTACCGACATCTGCCGCGAGCACGTGCGAATCGAGGCCGAGCTTGACGGCTTTCCGGCGTCCGCGCCGGGGCAGTTTCTGCAGATTCAGTGCCATGATTCCGACGATCCCGCGGCACGTCTGATCGAATGGACCGACATGCCGCGCACCGGCAGCGCGGGCGGGGTTGCGTCCGCGGACGAAACCGCGTGGCTGCGCCGGCCATTCTCGATCGCCGATCGCCGGGACGCCCCTGACGGTCGAACGCAGCTGGAAGTGATCTCGCGCGCGATCGGCCCCGGCACGCGGTGGCTGTCGAAACTGCGTACCGGCGACACGCTCAATCTCACCGGCCCGCTCGGAAGCGGGTTCCGGATTGCCGAGGTCAACCGCCCGATGGTGCTTGTCGGCGGCGGGGTGGGCATTCCTCCCCTGCTGTACCTGGCGCGCGCGCTGGCGGCGCGCGGCGCTGCGGACGTCACCTGCATCTTCGGCGCTACGACGCGCGACCTGCTGCCGGTTCCGTTGCGCGGTGAACCCACGTCGGACAGCACGCCAACCCCCTGCGTCGAGCTGCCCGGCGGAGCACCCTATCCCACGCTGGTCACTACCGACGACGGCTCGATCGGCATGCGCGGCTATACCACCCAGGCGCTGAGCACATGGGCGGCAACACGGGCGGCGGCTGAATCAACGCTGGTCTGCGCGTGCGGGCCGGATGGAATGCTGCGTGCAATCGCGCGGCTGACGCGCGAGCTGCGGATGGCGTGTCAGCTCTGCATCGAGAAGCCGATGGCCTGCGGCCTCGGCACGTGCCTGTCGTGCGTCACCCGCATTCGCGATGGGCGCGCTGATGGCGGCTGGCGCTGGGCGCTGGCGTGTACGGAAGGCCCGGTGTTCGAGCGCGACGCGCTGCTCGAATACGCGTCCTAGCGCGAAAGGCACTGCGGATCAAGCGAGAGCGCCAGGCCCGCCAGGCTCAGGGGCACCCGCCCGCCAGCACACACTGCACGAACGGGTCGATGTCAAAATTGTTTACCGCCCCCGAGGCGTCGATGTCATTCGCACAAAGGAAATCGCACTCGTAGATCGACTGCCACGACTCAACCCCCTCGAGCAGCGCCAGCACGAACGCATCGATGTCAAAATTGTTCACCACGCCGTCGCAATTGCTGTCGCCGCTGGTGAGGACGAGCAACCCGTTCGCCTCCGCGCTGCCGCAGGCATCCGACACCACCACGCGATAAACCCCCGCCGATCCCGGCATGACGGGATCTATCAGCAGCGTGGCCGCCGTTGCGTCGGGGATCGGGTCCGGCCCGAAGTACCACTGGTACTGGAGCGGCCCGCTTCCGCTCGCCAGCACTGAAAAGCTCGCGGTGCGCGTCGGCCCCGGACACGCGGTGACACGTCCAGGCGGCTGCACCACTCCAGGCGGCTGCGGCGGGCAGCAGGCGTCGCCGCAACCGTCGCCGTCGCAATCCGCCTGCCCCGGGTTTGGCACAAGCGGGCAGTTGTCTATCACGTCCGGCACGCCGTCGTTGTCGTCATCGGCGTCGCAGGCGTTTCCCTGCCCGTCGCCATCAGTGTCAAGCTGGTTCGCGTTGGGCACAGCCGGGCAGTTGTCGAGGTAGTCCGGCACGCCGTCGCCGTCAGTGTCGGCGGGTGTGATCGTGAGCAGGACGTTGTCCGCGTAGTGACCGTCGAATTCGGGGTTCACCGTGTCGTTGAACACGTCCTCTTCGGCCACAACGCGCACGGCGAGGTACTGCGTCGCCGTCGGCAGCACGAGTTGCACGTCAATACGCTGCCAGGTCGTAAGGTTTCCGTCTGATTGCAGCGGAGTTTGCGCCACTGCGAGGAAGTCCGACGCTGCGAAGCGGGCCGGGAACTGATCGGGCGTCCCCGCCATCGCGGCAATCGCGAGTTGAAACCGCTGATCAGTCTGGGCGTCACCCGCCACGCGATTCACGAAGACCGATACATCCGCCCGCGCGCCGCCTGCCGCAACCGCCGCAAGCACATCGGCGATGCTGACAAGCTGAAAGACCTCGCAACCGAAGGCCGACCCCGGCCCGCTCGGTCCCGTGTTCAAGAACCGAAGCATTCGCGATCCGTGCGCCGCGCTGATTCCCTGCGAAGGGCTGGCGGCAAAGGAAGCCACGTCCCCGGACCACACCCCGAAGGTCGTCGGTGGATTGACCTGCGGCGCGCCGGTTTCGAAGCTCCCGTTCGTGATGCCGGCCGCTTCGGTGGTGCCCAAGGTCAGCCCGGCGGCGGCAAACTGCGCAGCCAACCCGATCAGCGACCCACGGCTCATGACGTTCATCACCTGACTCCTCGATCGCAACGCCCCGCGATGGGCGATTCGTGCGGCGGTGGTCTCCCGATGATACCAAGCCACCCGGCGATTCCACCGCCAGCCAGGGCATCGATCCCGGCTTCCCACTCCCGCCGCCCGCCGCCCGGCCGGGTACACTTCGCACACGCGTTGCGGCGCAAATCCGCACAAGGAACCTCCATGCTGCTCACCATCGTCGCCCTGCTTCTGCTCGCGCCAGACGTCGTTCCCGCGCCGCGCGTGGAGGCCCCTACCGCGATCACGAACCTGACCATCATTCCCGAGCCGGGTTCACGGATCGAAGGCGGCGTCATCCTGATACGCGATGGGCGAATCACGGCCGTCGGTCCGGCCGACAGCGTCCGAATCCCGGACGACGCCTATGCGCTCGACGGCGGCGGCCTGGTCGCCTACGCCGGCTTCATCGACGGCTTCACACGCAGCGGCGTAAACGCCCCGCGAATAACGGCGGCCGACGAACGGCGCGTGGGAGATGAATTCGAGCCGATGGGGGAGGGACCGCGTGCCGCGATCGAAGCGGCCAACCGCAACGGCATCTTCGCCCGTCGGCGGGTCGAGGACGTGCTGGATTTCTCCGCCCGAACCTACGACGACCATCGCCGCGCCGGGTTCACGACCGCATTGCTTGCTCCTCCCCAGGCCGTTCTCGGAGGCCGTGCCGCCGTGGTGCAACTGGGATCCGCCCCATTGCGTCGATCCGTCCTGCGCACGGATGCGATTCACACCGCTTCATTCGCCCCTCCGGGGCGACACAACGAGCGCGAGCGCGGCCGCTGGCCGTCCACCACCTTCGGCGTGATTGCCCACTGGCGGCAGGTGATGCTGGACGCACAGTGGCGACGCGAACTGCTCACGTACGCCGAAAAGCACCCCGGCGCAGCGATTGAAATACCCCTGGACGCCGACCTCGACGCGCTGCACAGCGTGCTTACCGCCGCGACGCCGCTGGCGTGGGAGGCCGACGACCAGGATGAAATTCTGCGGGCGCTTTCGCTGTCGGGCGAATTCGGAATCAAGCCGGTGCTGGTAGGCGTGCGCGAGGCCTATCACTGCATTCCGCAATTGCGGGCGGCTGCGGCTCCGTGCATCGTCAAGCTGCGCTTCCCCGGCAAGCCGGCCGAGTTCAAGGCGGATTTCTCCTCGCACTTTCCCGCCGACGCGGACGACGCCTCCGCCTTCGGCCGGAACTGGGGCAAGCGCCCGTTCCAACCCGCCGGCGCGTACGCCGCCGCCAAGGCGCTGCGAGATGCGGAACTGCGAAACGTGCTGGCGCTGGAGGAGGCGGGGCTGCCGTGGGCGCTGACCAGCGACGGCCAGAAGCCGGACGAGTTTCTCAAATCGCTGCGCGAGTTGATCGAGGCCGGTGTGTCGGAGGACGTTGCGCTGCGTGCCCTGACGGTATCCGCCGCGCGAATCCTCGGGGCGGAGCAGCAGATCGGTTCCATCTCCTCCGGCAAGCGCGCCAACCTCACGCTGCTCACCCGCCCGCTCGCCGACAAGGCGGGCCGTGTCCGCTGGGTCTTCGTGGACGGACGCCTGTTCGAATTTGACACGCCGCCGCGCGATCGCGCACGTCGCAATCGCGACGCGATCGACAAGCCCGCTGGCGCAGATGCGGGCAAAGCCGACACCGACGCCGAAACCCCCGACGCGGAGGATGCGGCGATGGCGGCCGACGCGCCCGCCGCTGCGACGAAACCTGCGCCCGCCACGACGACAGCATCCGCGACGACGACCGCGCCCGCCACCCGGCCGGCACAGCCTGGGGACGACATCCGACTGCACATCCCGGATTGGACGATTGAAACCGAGGCCGATCGCGATCCCGGCTTCCGCACCGGCGGCAGCGTGCTGCTGAAGCGCGCCTATGTCATTACGATGGAGGGTGAAGACCTGCCGGCTGCTGACATCCTGATCACGAACGGCAAGATCAGCCGCGTCGGCGTGGATATCGCCGCTCCGGACGGCGTGCGTGTCATCGACCTGAACGGGCACGCGGTGATGCCGGGCGTCGTCGATCCGCATTCACACATTGCGCTGGATTCCGTCAACGAGTGGTCGCAGTCGGTGACCTGCGAGGTGCGCTGCGCGGATGTCGTCCGCAGCTTTGACGCCAACATCTTTCGCGCCGTCGCGGGCGGCTGCACCACCATCCATGCCATGCACGGCTCGGCCAACACGATCGGCGGCCAGAATGTCCTGCTCAAGCTTCGCCATGGAAAGACCGCCGCCGAGATGATCCTCCACGATGCGCCGCGGACCGTGAAATTCGCCACCGGCGAAAACGTCACCCGCCCCGGCCGGCCGCAGCGCGTGCCGCAGGATTGCCATTGCGAACCGCCGATCCGGCGCTTCCCGGCCACGCGCATGGGCGTTGAGACGACCATGCGCCGGGCGCTGGAGGCCGGTCGTCAGTATGGCTTGGCGCGCGCCGGGCGCGCCGCCGCGTTGCAGCGCGGCGAGACGCTGCCGCCGCTGCGGCGAGATCTGCGACTCGAGGCGCTGGCGGACATCGTGGCCGGGCGGATCGAGATCAACTGTCATTGCTACCGGGCGGATGAGATCCTGCGGCTGCTGGCCGTGGCCGAGGATTTCGGCGTGCGGATCGCAAATCTGCACCACTGCCTGGAGGCTTATCGCATCATGCCGGAGGTCTTGCGCCACGGCTCGGGCACCTGCACTTTCTCCGATTGGTGGGCCTACAAGGTCGAGGCCTTTGAAGCCGTGCCGCACAACGCCGGCATGCTGCTGCGGGCCGGGGTCAACTCCACGATCAAGTCCGATTCGGCCGACCTGATGCGGCACATGCCGCTCGAAGCGGCCAAGTGCATGAAGTACAGCGGGCTGACCGCGGATGAGGCGCTGCGGATGATCACCATCAATGCCGCCCGTCAGTTCGGCCTCGAAGATCGGCTTGGTTCCATCGCGGTCGGCAAGGACGCCGATCTCGCCGTGTACAACGGCCACCCGCTGGACACGTTCAGCCGCTGCGTACTCACACTGATCGACGGCGAGGTCTATTTCCGCCACCGCGATTTTGACATCGCCAAGCCGGCTGCGGGTCTGCCGATCCGCCGGTTTGAGCCCGAACCGGCCGTCACGGCGGCCGCGAAAAGCGGGGACATCGCCGCCGCCGCCGGCCTGCGGCCCGATCTGACCTCTGCCCGCAGCATCCCGATTTCGCCCACCGGTGCGTACTTCATTACGAATGCCCACCTGCACCCTGTCAGCGGGCCGCCGATCGCCGCCGGCTCGCTGCTGATCCGCGACGGCCGCATCGTCGCCGTGGGAGAGCGTGTCGAGCGCCCCGCGGATGCCGTGCTCGTGGACGCGGCCGGACGGCACGTCTACCCGGGCCTGATCAATGCCGCCTGCGTCGTCGGCCTGCACGAGATCGACATGGTCGACGTCGGCGTCGATGAGGCCGAGTGCGGCACCTATCACCCAGACCTGGTGGCCGCATCCGCCTTTCATCCGCACAGCGCGATGGTCCGCGTCACGCGGGCGGACGGGGTACTGACCGTGCACGTGGTGCCGCAGGGACCGCTGGTGGCGGGACAGTCCTCTCTCATGGATCTGGAAGGGTGGACCGCGGATGAGATGCTCCGGGAGTCCTCCGTCGGCCTGGTGGTGCGCATTCCGTCGCTGCCGGGCGATCCGCTGCTGGAGCGCGACCGGCGGCGCGAGTTTGAGGGCGAGAGCGACGACGAGGAAAAGCCGCGCGAGGCGGAGATCCGCGCCGAGCAGTCGGAGTTGCGGCGCTTCTTCCGCGACGCCCGTCATTACGCCGTCGCGATCCGCAGCGGCCGCACGCCTAGCGCTACCGATCCGCGTTTCGACGCACTGGTGCCTTATGCCCTGGGCGAGCGCCCGGTGTTGATTGAGGCCAACGGGTATCAACAGATTCTTGAAGCGCTGCTGTTCGCCGAGCAGGCGCAGCTGCGCCCGGTCATTCTGGGGGGACGCGACGCGTGGAAATGCGCGGAGCTATTGGCCCGGCGCGAGGTTCCGGTGATCTACAACGCCGTTTTCAGCCTGCCCGCGGGCGTGCCCGGCGTGCCACGCGCCTCCGAGGCCTGGGACAGCTCCTATCGCGCCATGGCCGTGATGCACGCCGCCGGCGTACGGTTCTGCCTCTCCAATCGCGACGCCGCGCTGGCCAAGCAGCTTCCCACAGACGCCGGCTTCGCCGTTGCTCACGGACTGCCGGCCGAGGCCGCGTTGCGCGCCATGACGCTCAGCGCCGCCGAGATTCTGGGCGTGCAGGATCGACTGGGTTCGCTGGAGCCAGGAAAAGACGCCAACATCGTGATCGCCACCGACCACCCGGCGCAGGCCGTCAGCCGCGTCGACGCCGTTTTCATTCGCGGAAAGCCGGTGGACTTGCAGACAGCGCACACGATCAACGCCGAGCGATTTGCGGTTCGTCCCTCAGCCGACCTGCCGCCCGAGCGCACCGACCTGCGCGGCCGGGAAAGCCAGAGCCGCAAGCCTGCGGCCGCGCCGCGCCGTTAGCGACCCTCGTCGTCGTCGCCGCCGTACGATCCGCCGTCGTCGTCGCAGTCGTCGCCGTACTCGCTGAAGAACTCGGCGTCGGTCGGCGCGAATTCCTCGCGCGGCACGTCCAGATCGGCCGCCGGCGGCCGGATCGCGGCGCGACCGCTGCGGATGCGTTCGCGCAGCCGCGCCGCCGTCTCGAAATCCTCGTTCTCGATGGCGGCGTCGAGCTGCTCCTGCAGCGTCTGCGGGATGGCGTACTGCTTTCGCAGGCGCGCCGCGAGCTGCCGCAGGTACTGAATCCCGGGGTCGTCGTCGCACTGCTCGGAGTCCAGCCCGACCGATTGCAGCAGCTCCTCCAGCGTCCCCGCGGCGCGCTCCGCCTCCGAAATCGCCTCGTCGTAGCGGCCCTGGACGATCCGCAGTTGTGAAGCCAGCCGCCCGCGGTTGAACAGCAGCGTCGGCCGCAGGCCCACCTGCTCCCGCCCGCGCTGGCGCAGTTCATCCACGACGCCGATCCGCCGCAGGCACTGGTCGATGTCGCGCACCGCGCGCATCAGTTGCCGCCCGGCGTGATCGTGTTCCTCGCGCCGCAGCGCATCTTCGGCGATCACCGCCAGCGCCAGCCGGCGATAGTTGTACTGCGTGATCTCCCGCTCCAGCTCGCGCACGTCCGTGTCGCTGACTTCATCCCCGGCGCGGCGGGCCCGCGCCACAAAGTCAAACGCCGACGGCAGGTCGTGGTAGCGCACACCGTCCGGCCGGCCGTCCAGAAACATCTGCAGGACGCCCAGCTCGATGCGCAGTTGCAGCACCTCCCGTCCGTCCACGCCCTGCACGCTGCGGGCGCTGATCTCGCCCGCCGCACATTCCCAATCACACATGATCTGATCGAGGTCCAGGCTCATCGGGCGGTCCCCCGCAGCGCCGGGTGCGCTTCGCAGGCTAGATCGACCGCCCCGCGCCGCCGCTGGAGAGGATGTCCGTCCTTTGATCGCGGATTGTCGGCAGTCCCCCATTCGCTGGCTCCGATCCCGCGCGTTACGGGGCCTTGGCCGCCCGATCCGTCACCCGGCGGCCCCGCTCCGGCCAGCCTCGATTTGAGCACCGTCGCGCCTAGCCACCCGTCTTCGTCTGATACAACCCGTGGTCGCGCACGTACTGCTCCACCGCCTGCGGCACGAAGTAGCGCAAGGACTGCCCCAGCGCCGCACGACGACGCAACGCCGTCGCGTCGATCTCCACCCGCGGCGTCTCCACGATGTTCGCCGCCAGCCGCGCGAGCTGCTCCTCACGGAACACCGGTCGCAGCGTGTTCCAGTCGGGCGCGGCATAGCCCGGCCGCGCCGCCGTCACGATTGTGCAGAGGTCCACCAGCGCCGCCGCCTCGCGCCAGCTCCCCAGGTCGCGCAGCGCATCCAGCCCGATCAGCCACAACAACTCGCGCGACGGCGGATGCACCGAGCGATAATGCCGCACGGTCAGAATGGTGTAGCTCGCCCCTGGCGCTTCCACTTCAAAATCGCACACGCTGAAGCGCGGATCCCCCTGCACGGCCGCCCGACACATCGCCAGCCGGTGCGCGCCGGGCGTGATGCCGGCGGCCGGTTTATGCGGCGGCCGGCCGCTCGGAATGAGCACGATGCGCGCCGCCCCCATCCACTCCGCGGCGGTCGTCGCAGCGATCAGGTGCCCGTGATGAATGGGGTCGAAGGTTCCGCCGAAAAGCAGCAGCCGATCAGCCATAGGCGCAGTGTACACCCCGTCGGCAGCGGCCTGGCGCCTACTGCCCGCCGGCCGACCGTGCCAGCTCAGCCCGCTCGCCGCCGGCGTTGATCATCGCCAGCGCCTCGGCAATCCCCTCGAGCCGCGGGTGGATCCTCAGCACGGATTCATAGGCCCGGCGGGCGCCGTCCCAATCCTCCATCGCCGCCGCAGCATGGCCCAGCCCCGCCATGGCGCCGAAATGCGCCCGCTCGACGTTCAGCGCCGCGGAGAAGCAGGATGACGCCGTTTCCACCTGGTCCAGCAGAAACGCGACCACACCGCGCTGATGATGGGCCTCGGCGAACTCCGGCTCGCGCTGCACGAGCGCGGTCAGTCGCGCAAAAGCGTCCGCAAGCGCCCCATCGCGGATTTCGTCAATCGCGCGCGCCAGATCGGAATTGCCCTCGGCCGTTCCGGAGCGCATCCAGATCGCCCAGATCGCGTCTTCGGCGGCGCGATGGATCACCGGGCGCGAATCACGCAGCAACGGCTGCAGCACGGCGGCATGAAACCGCTCACCCACCGCGCCAAGCGCCGCGATGGAGGCCGCCGCGTACTGAATGTTCGGAGAGGCGATCAGCACGACGAGATCATCAGCCGAGGTCGAACTTGCGAGGCGCGAGGCAAGGTCGCGGCGGACGTTATCCGGACCGGGATCGGTATTGAAATGAAATGGCGACATGCGAAAACGCTCCTCCGACGACGGTCCAATGGCCGTCATCGTCTCGCACCGGTCCCGTCCGCCGAGGCAAAGCGGACCCAACTACCGGGCTAGCGCGAGCGTTTTCCACCTCTGACGATGATCCTAAGCCTCGAAATTCCAAGAGTCAAAAAGAAAGTGCTCCGAAAGCGGTTTATCACGGACGAATTCGCAAATGCCTGATAGCCCGTGCGCGTCCCCGGGCCGGGATGGCGGCCTCGCCGCAGAAGAAACGCCGCCCGCGCAAACAGACCGGCAGGCCGATGGGAGGTTCCCACCGGCCTGCCGGGTGTTACTTCAGTCGCTACCGATCAGGTCGCGCTTACGGGCAGACGCACGGGTCATCACCCGCGACGACGCACGCCACGAACGGATCGATATCGAAGTTGTTGACAACGCCGTTGCAGTCGTTGTCTGCCGTGCAAGCGCGACGATCCCAGCAATCCTGGGCAGTCGCACCGGCCGGGAACGGCGGGGCCGGGAAACCGGCCGGCGGGCTCGCGTCGTTGTTGTTAACGACGATGAGCACGAACGGATCGATGTCGAAGTTATTCCTGACACCGTCGCAGTTCGCGTCACCGAGCTTGCACGGGCACGGATTCGGCGAGCAGCCCGAACCCGGCGCACCGGCGATGCCGCCCGCCACGGTGCAATCCGCGGCAAGCTGGACGTTGCAGAGGCCGTTCGAGAAGCAGCACGAACCCGGGTTGGCCGTCGCGCACGGATTGGGATCGCAATCCGAGTTAGCGCCCTGCGGCGTACCGCCGGCGGTGTTGCACGCGGCAACCGTCAACTCAAGGCACGAGCCGTCGCCGAAGCAGCAGGCCTCGGCCGCCGGGCACGGGTTGGTGCCGAGGAAGATCAGCCGCCACGCGTTGAGCGTGCCGGTGTCCGCCGCCTCGTTGTCGGAGACGTTCAGCGTCCAGTTGCCGAGCGAGCTGATGCCGGCGTATGCGGACAGCAGGCCGGTGTTCGCCCGCCACGCACCCGTCGGGTTCGCGATGCCCGGCGCCGTGACCGCCGGCACGTCGTACGTGCTGGCAGCCAGGTCATCGAACAGCATGAACGTCCCGGTGCCCGGGTTGCCGTAGTTGTCGGCGCTGAAGCCGAAGGTCGACTCGGGGAAGCCCGGACGATCCAGCAGCGTTACGACCGCCGCGTTCGGACCGGTCAGCTCGGCGATGATGTCGCCCTGCCACGTGTGCGTGATCAGCAGTCCGACCAGCACTTCGTCAATCGTCACGGCCTCGGCCGCGCCGATCGTGATCACGTCGTCCAGACCGGCCGTGCTGCCGTCCGGAATGGCAACGCCCGGTGCCGAGGTGGCAATGATGATGCCGCAATTGGAATCATCGCCGAGGTAGTTGCCGCCCTGGTCGCCGCAGGCCGCGCTGGTCGTGATGATGCAGTCGCCGTTCGGCAGGCAGCAGCCGCCTTCCGCGCGGACGCAGGTGGATGCATCGCCGAGGGCGATGTTCAGGCAGAACGCCTGGTTACCTTCGAACAGCGTCCAGTCGACGCCGTCGTTCTGGGCGATGCGGCCGGTGGTCGGCTCGCCATCCTGCCAGAACCAGCCGCAGGTGCCCGGGACGCCGAGGTTCTTCACCTCGACCCAGTAGCACTGACCCGCGACGACCGGAACTGCCGCGTGCGTGCCGACCCAGCCGAGGCCGACCAGCGCACCAGCGATGGTGTCGCCGGAGGCCGCCGGACCGGTCACCGACAGTGTCGAGCCGCTCTGGCTGAACTGCGCAATCTGCCCTCCCGGACCGCCGTCCAGACCCTGGTTGTAGTAGGTCACCTGGAAGTCATCCGGGCCGGCGCAGCCGACGTACGCACCCCACCAGCAGATCTTCGTCACGTTGCCATTGCTGGCCGGCGTGAAGTCATCCGCGGTGGCGGTGGCGCCGGAGCTGGCCGCCGCGTTGTCGATGTTGCGCGCCTGGCAGTTGCCAGCGCTCTCATTGCAGAGGTCGGTCGGCTGCGCAACGCACTGGCCCTCGTCGTTGCCGTTCATGCCGGCATCGACGCAGAACGCGAAGTCGTTGTTCTCGACCAGCCCGCCGGCGACCGAGCGGCCGTTGCCGCCGAAGCCGAACTCCCAGAACCAAGTGCAGGCGGTCACGCTGTTCGTGATCTCGACCCAGTAGCAGGTGTCCGGAGCGAGCGCCACGGGCGCATGCGTGCCGACGTAGTTGAATTCGTTCACGATGCCGGCGATCAGGTCGCCGGTCGCCTGCCGCTGAACCGTCAGCGAGCTGCCCTGCGTGAACGGACCAGCCAAGATCGTGCCCGGCAGCCCCGTCGCGGGGTTGTGGTTGTAGTAGGTGATGATGAAGTTATCGGTCGGGTTGCCGCCGCAGCCGCCACCCTGGGCGTCCTGATAGCCGCCCCACCAGCAGATCTCTTCGATGTCGCCGCCGTCGGCATCACTGCGGAAGTCATCCGCAATCGCCGCGGTCGGGCTGCTGCCCAGGGCGTTCGACGGATCGACGCCGTGGCAGTTGCCCGGATCCTGCGCGCAAAGATCGCCCAGCGCCACGCAGCCGTCGCTGGTGCTGCGACGATCGACGTTGATGCAGAAGGCCAGGTCGCTGGTGTCCGGAGCGGCGTTCACATAGCAACGGCCGTCGTCAAAACCCAGTTCCCAGAACCAGTTGCAGCCGGCGGGCAGCGTGTTGCGAATCTCGACCCAGTAGCAGGTGCCGGCCGTGACGTTCACAGCCGCGTGCGTGCCGCTGTAGCTGAACTCGTTCACCACACCGGCGATGACGCCGCCCGTCTGAACGCGCGTGACCGTCAGTCCAGCGCCGGTGAACGGTCCGCCCAGGATCGTGCCCGGGCCGTTGATGGCCGGGTTGTGGTTGTAGTAGGTGACGGTGAAGCCGTCCGTCGGCGGGTTCGGCGTGCAGCCCTGATACGCGCCCCACCAGCAGATGTTCGTGATCGCGCCGTTGACGTCAACCGTGAAGTTGTCCTGCGTGGTGAACACGCCCGTCGTGCTGTTGATTGCGTTGGAAAGGTCCTGCGGCGTGCAGCGGACACCCGTCTGCGTCCCGCCCGGGCAGGCCGACAGCAACTGGACGCACGAATTCGCGTCGCCCAGCGACGCCACGCCCTCGACGCAGATCGCCAGGTCGTCGCCGGTGACGATGTTGAACGCGCCGGAGTTGACGCTCTGCGAGATGCAGCGGTTGTTGCCGCCGCTGGAGGTCTCCCAGAACCACGTGCGGTTCGCGTTCGTCGCGGTGCGGGCGTCGTTGACGATGCGCACCCAATAGCAGGTGTTCGCGCCGATGTTGACCGAAGCGTGCGTCAGGCGGTGCTGCCATTCCGGGGCGCCGAAAAGCGTCGCGCCGGTCTGAACGCGCGCAACGGTCAGGTTCGTGCCCTGCACGAACGGGCCGCCGATCGACGCACCGGGAGTGTTTCCGGCGTCGGCGAAGTACTGAAGCGTGATGTTATCGTTGCCGTCGGTGCTTCCCGGCGTGTACAGACCCAGCACGCAGATGCTCGTGATGTTAATCGCCGAGCCGCCCGTGCGAAGATCCTCGTGCATGCGGAACCCGCCGGCGCGACCGGTCGAGCTGTAGCCGTTGGCCGCATCCGGATCCTGGCAGTTCGGCTGGCCGGGGCCGACCGGGCACGGGCTGATGAACTCGGCAATCCCGCCCTGCGGAGCCGGCGTGTAGGTCGGGTTCTCGCCAAACTGCGTGACGAGATCCTCGACCACGTCCACGTCCGGGGCGAGCTTATGCTCTGACCCGCCCGAACCGGCGATCTGCTGCGGATGGGCCATCACGCCCGCCGCTGTCTGCTTCGTGGCGTCCGAGGCTTGTGCCGTGAGACACAGCCCCAGCGCCGCTCCTGTGATCAAACACAGTACGCGCTTCATCTTCACATCCCTTTCGCAAGAGCCAAACTGAAATGTACGCTTGTGCCTATCCGAGCGGCCTGCCAGACGCCGAACGATGCCCGGTGCATCGCCCGCACCCCTCCGCCACGAGCACTCCCAGGTTGTGCTCCTCGGCGGTTCGATGTGCCTTGCAGTACCGCTGCTACTCCGCTGCAACGCGGGCAGACCGCACACGGAAACCGTGCCGGCTGACCGCAACGGGCCGAATTTTCGAGGGGAGCTTCTTCCCCAGCGCGCAGCGCTGACAGCCATCCCATCCGCGCAGCTTCCTCGGCCTCGCCTCAGTATCTGCCCGCCGCTATGCAATGTCAAGAATTATCATCTTTCGCGTACTTTCGTCCGGGCTGAACCCCCCGTTAACCACGGCAAAATCCGACACTTATCGGCCTTGCTCGACAAACGCGAAAACTCGCCGAGGGCGGAAACCCGAGAAGGCCGGCGACCGGCCCGGGCGCACTACCTGCAATTTTGGGACGACATTTGTGGGGGTTTACTCGCGCGAGGCCGGCCCCCCATCTGCGTGGGCGTGACAACTGGAATTGAGGTTGATGGCAGCGATCAGGCTCGTCATTGCTGAGCGGGCGGGAATCCAGGTCCTCCCGAACCCCCAGTAACGCAATCAGCCGACACGCGTTTCCTTTCGCGTTCCGACGCCCGCCGCAACCCGGGATGGACAACCCGAGACGACCCGCCGTACACTCGCCCGCCCTATCCATCTGCCCGCGCCAGAAGAAGCCGGCACCATCGGCGAGGAGCCCGAGCGATGCAGAATGACGTCAGCATCCCCAGTGGCGAGCTTGAACTCGAAAAGCTGCTGGGACTCGACCTGATCCGTGCCTGCGAAGCCGCGGCGCTGAACACCTTCCGCTGGATCGGCAAGGGCGAAAAGGAATCGGCCGACGCCGCCGCCACGGACGCCATCCGCGGGATGCTCAACACGATGGACATGTGTGCCACCTGCTCGATCGGCGAAGGGATCAAGGACAAGGCCCCCGGCATCTTTGTCGGCGAGAAGCTGGGCCTCTGGCGCGACGGCTCGGCCTATGTCTCCATCGCCCTCGACCCGATTGACGGCACCACGCTCACCTCCAAGGGCCTCGCCGGAGCGCTGAGCGTGATCGCCGCCGCCACCACCAACGGCCCGGGCGAACGCGCCCTGGCCGCTGTGCCCAGCGTTTACATGGAGAAAATCGCCGTCGGGCCGCGCGTCCGCGAGGGAACGGGCACCATCCGGCTCGGCGCCCCGGTCGATCAGAACCTCGAGCTGATCGCGCTCAAGCTCGGCAAGCGCGTCCGTGACCTCGTTGTGTGCGTGCTGGATCGTCCGCGCCACGATGCGCTGGTGCGCGACATTCGGCGCACCGGCGCGGCCATTCGCATGATCGGTGATGGCGACGTTGCCGGCGCAATTGCCCCCTCCATGCCCGAGAGCGGCGTCGATGTGTACATGGGCATCGGCGGCTCGCCGGAAGCGGTACTCGCCGCCGCCGCCATCAAGTGCCTGGGCGGTGAGATCCAGGCCCGCATCTGGCCGCGGGATGACGCCGAGCTGAAGTCGCTCGCCGCGGCCGGCTACGTCGGCGAATCGCTCCGCAAGACGTACACGACCGAGGACATGGCCCGCGGAGATGGGATTGTCTTCGCGGCAACGGGGATTACGGATAACGCCATGCTGCGCGGCGTGACCGTCAGCGGGCACACGGCGTCGACTCATTCGATCGTGATGCGCGCCCGCTCCCGAACGGTGCGCTATGTGCGCGCGTTCCACGACCTGACCCGCAAGACCATCCGGCTGGGGAGCGAAGCCGGCGACCAGCCGGTCTGATTCAGGCGTACTTGCAGTACGCCGCATGCGCAGGTTCCTTCGGAGCGCCGCCCGCGCGCTGCGCCGCCCCTTCCGCCGCCCACCCCCCGCTGCTACGCTCCCACCAGCGCGCGATTGCTCGCGGGATAATGGCAGACCGTCCACACGGTCGGCCCGCAGCAGCACCGCGAACCATCACGCGTGATGGAGCCGCCGCATGGCCCGCCGCTGGTACACCCGTCGCGATTTCGTCCGCGTCCTCTCGGCCAGCGCCGCCGGAACATGGCTGATCGGCTGCCAATCCCCGCAGCGCAGCGAACGCGGCCCATCGGCGCAGACCCCGCCCGCTCCCGACGACGATCTGCCGGTCGGCAACGACTGGGACACGCTCTCCGAAGTCGCCCTGCTGCGCATTCGCCGCGCCGGCTGCGAGTACGGCGACATCCGCATCATCGAGTCCGGCGTGCAGTCCATCCGCGGCCAGGATCGCCGCATCGCCGCAATCAGCGACCGCCGCAGCAGCGGTCTGGGAGTCCGGGTGCTCTGCAACGGCGCTTGGGGCTTCGCGGCCAGCGCCGTCACCACCGCCGCCGAGGCCCGGCACGTCGCCGACCTGGCAATCGAAGTGGCGCGCGGGTCAGCGCTGCTCAGCACCGAACGCATCCGCCTGGCCGAGGAGCCCGTCAGCCGGGCCGAGTACGCCACTGCTTACGAAATCGACCCGTTCAACGTGCCGCTGGCGGAGCGGACGCGGCTGCTGCTCGACCTGATGGAGCGCGTCCAGGGGGTCCCGGGAATCGCTCGCAGCAGCGCCAGCCTGTGGGCGGCGCGCGACGTGAAGTATTTCGCCTCGACCGAAGGCACGCGCCTGCGGCTCAACCTGCTGGCCGTACACGGCGGATTCAGCGCCACGGCGCTCGCCGACGGGCGCTTCGCCTCCCGGAGCTTCAGCGTCCCCTACCTCCGAACGGGGTACGAGCACGTCCGCGACGGCGGCCTGCTGGAGTCGGCCCAGCGCATCGCGGAAGAGGCTGTCGAGAAAGTCAGCGCGCCGGCGGTGGAGCCGGGGCGCTACGACCTGCTGCTCGACCCGCAACACCTCTCTCTGACGATTCACGAGTCCTGCGGCCACGCGACCGAACTGGATCGCGCGCTGGGGCACGAGGCGAACTACGCCGGTACCAGCTTCCTCACGCCCGAAAAGCTCAACACCTTCCGATACGGCTCGAGACACGTAACCCTGATCGCCGACAACACCGAGGAGGGCACGCTCGCGGCGACCGGCTTCGACGACGAGGGCGTGGCCGGACAGCAGTGGCCGATTGTCGAGGAGGGCCGCTTCGTCGGCTTCAGCACCAGCCGCGAATTCGCCGCGGCTGCGGGTGAGTCGCGCTCGCGTGGCTCGTGCCGCGCCGACAGTTGGTCCAGCATCCCGATCGTGCGAATTCCCAACATCGGCCTGGCCCCGGGCAACGGCCGCCTCGACGACATGATCGCCGACATCCGCCGCGGCATACTCATCGAGGGGCATGGCTCTTTCTCCATCGATCAGAAGCGCTACAACTTTCAGTTCGGCGGCGATGCGTTCTGGCTGATTGAGCACGGCCGCCGCTCTCACATGCTTCGGGACGTGATTTACACCGACATCACTCCCGAATTCTGGAATCGCTGCGACGCCGTCGCCGACGCCTCGCACCGCCAGCGCTGGGGATTCATCAACTGCGGCAAGGGACAGCCCGGCCAAAGCGGCTGGATGTCGCATCCCGCCGCTCACGCGCGCTTCCGCGACGTAGCGGTCATCCGCGGATCCACGGCGGGCTGAATTTTCGCCGTCGCTCGCGCCGGACCGCGCTTACTCGTGCTCAGCCGCCCGGCCCCTTCGCAAACCCCCGTCAATCCGCGCTCGCCGGCGTCACCATCACCACTCGAACCGGCTCGAACGCCTGCCGCCGATCATCCGGCGGCGGAGTGAATCGCGCCGCCTCTTGCATCACCCCGGGAAACGTGCGCCCCAGCGCCGCTGCGAAGTCATCAAACGCCGATCCGTAGCGAATACGGGACTGCTGCCCGCGATAGCTGTCGCGCCCCGGGTTGTAGATCAGCCACAGTCGCGATTCCGGGCGCATCGCGGCACGCACCGCCTGCAGCGCCGCCGCGCCGGCGTTCGGATCCTCGATGCGATCGGCGAACGTGCGGTAATTGACGATTTCAACGCGCTTTGTCGCCGGAAAGCAGATCTGCGCCTGCGGCCCATGGAAGTACCAGTTCAGCGCCGGCGCATACAGCTCGGGATAGAGAACAATGACGTCCTGCGGCCGCGCCTCGCGATCCAGCAGCGATGCCACCTCGCGCATCGGGCTGGGGCGGTAACTCTGGACAAAGAACATGCCGAACCCGCCGCCGGCGAGGACTGGAATCGCACCGACCGCAGCCGCCAGCCCCCAGCTGGCCCACAGCGCAACCATGCGCGGCAACGCGCCGGAAAGTACTACAAAAATCACCCCGACCGCCGCCGGTGCGCAAACCAGCGCATACCGGTCGTAGTACAACACACGCGACGGCGGTGTGAGCGAGCAAACGAGGTGCGGGATCAATCCAGCGCCCAGCAGCACCATCGCCGCCGCACCGAGCCGAACGTTTCGCCGCCCCAGGATCAATGCCGTGGCGCCTGCTACACCGGAGAGCAGCAGCACCGCGATGGACGTCGTTGGGTGACTGAACCAACACAGGCTCGACCGCCTGAGCATATCGATCACAGCGGACTTCGGCGGAAGATGGTCCATCGTGCGGGACGCCGCCTGGTCGACCGCCGAGACCAGCCAGGGTAGCCACAGCACCACGGCGGCGGCGTGCGCAGATAGGCTCCACCAGAACGCGTCGTGGATGCGCTTATCGCGCCAATACGAGATCGCACCGACGATCCCGACACACAGCGCCAATGCGGTCCAGAGCAGTACGGACCAGAGATGCGTATACACCAGTCCGGCCAGGCAGAGGCACAGCAGCACCGCCGGACCGATCCGAAGCCGCATCACGCCGGAAGGACGATTCGGCTCCCGCACCCCCAGCCTGGGAGCTGTCGCCGGGCCACCCTCGACCGGAGCGCCGACCGGCAACAATCTCAACTGAGCGCCCAGCGCGCCGACAGTGATCAGCATCAGCAGCGAATATGGACTGACCTGCTGACTGATCAGCACGAACCCAGGCATGACTGCGAGCACGGCCGCAGCCGCCAGCGCGGCGGGTCCCGCCAGTGGACGCAGTGCCCACGCCATCGCGCCGGCGGCCAGCCCGCCGAGCAGCGCCGGCAGCGCCCGCAGCGCCGCCTCGCTTGTTCCGGCCAGCTTCGACCAGGCTCCTAGCAGCAGGTAGAACAACGGGGCATGCACGTCGTCGCGAAGTGCGCGCAGCAGATCGCCCGCAGCAAGCTGAGACCAGAACGCCGCCGTGGCTTCATCGCGCCACAGCCCGGCCTCGCCGATGCGGTGGAAGCGCAGTACCACACCTGCCGCGGCGATAAGCGCAGCGCATGCCACGAACGACCACCGACCCATCGCGGTCGCTGGGCGACCGAGGGCCGGGACCGAAGGCCCGGTCACGGAGATACTCCCTACGCAGTCTTAACAAACGACATGTCGGACGGGAACCAATTTACCGCAGCCGGAGCGCCCACGTCCAGCGGGCATACGCCGAGGTCGCCGTGGATTGAATCTGCCACCTGCCCCCTGGCTGGCGGGAGGTGATCCTGAGTCATGCATCCGCGCGCACGAACTCGAAGCGAGGGCGCTGTTGACTCCGCGCCCGGGCGCATGCAGCGCGTCGATGCTTTCACCACTGCCAACACTGGCAGCGCGCGGCGCAACATGCAACAATCTCCCCGGTAGGGAGCCGAAATCCGCATGAAAATCGTTTTCTTCAGCACGCGCGCTTTCGAGCGCACCTCGTTTCCCGCGGCCAACGCCGCCCATGGCCACTCCCTCGAGTTCCTCTCCGAGGGGCTGTCACCGGCGACGGCCATCCTCGCGCGCGGGGCCGGGTGCGCCTGCCTGAGCGTCGGTGATCATGCCGGACAGGATGGGCTTGCCGCGCTGCGGGAGGTGGGCGTTCGATTGATCGCGCTGCGCTCAGCCGGGTTCAATCACGTGGACCTTGATGCCGCGGAAAGGCTGGGACTGACCGTCGCGCGCGTCCCGGCATACTCACCGCACTCCGTGGCCGAACATGCACTAGCGCTGTTGATGACACTCAACCGCAAGATCCACCGCGCGTACAACCGCATCCGCGAGCAGAACTTTTCGCTCGAAGGGCTGATGGGCTTCGACCTGCACGGCAAGACCGTCGGCGTCGTCGGAACCGGGCAGATCGGTGAGGCCTTCATCCGCATCATGCTCGGAATGGGATGCCGCGTGCTCGCATCGGATCCGTATCAGAACCCGCGCTGCGTCGAGTTGGGCGTGCGCTACGTTCCTACGGCCGGGCTGTGGCCGGCCTGCGACGTGATATCGCTGAACTGCCCGCTGACCCCGCAGACGCGGCACCTGGTCAGCGATGCGGCACTCGCGACGATCAAACCGGGCGCCGTGCTGATCAACACCAGTCGCGGCGCGGTCGTGGACACGGTCGCCGTCATCGCTGCGCTCAAGTCCGGGCGGCTGGGCGGACTGGCGATCGACGTATATGAGGAAGAGGGCGACCTGTTCTATCGCGACCTCTCCGGCGAGATCCTCCAGGACGACGTGTTTGTGCGGCTGATGACCTTTCCGAATGTGCTGATCACCGGGCATCAGGGCTTCTTCACGCGCGAAGCAGTGGCTGCGATTGCCGAGACGACGCTCGATAACGCCACCCGCTTCGAGCGCGGCACAATCCCGTCCGAAAACCTCGTGTCCATCAGCCACGTCGTCAGCAGCTCTTCCAACGCCTAGCGCCTCCGATCGACGACACCGCGCGTACTCACGCGCCGTCCCACCCGCGATGATCGCAGCTCCGCGGTCCCGGTGCGCCCACCCAACCCAACCGTTTCCGCCGGCAACATGCGGGGGCGCGGCCCGCGCGGAGGTCTCTCCGCTCTCGCGATCCTGGCGATGCGCCGAGATGTGAGCCTGGACGGATTGCTACGAAATCTTCGCCTGATACGGAAAAATCCCGCTGTTCCGAAAAAAGCCATTGCATCAGGTGGGGATGAGTGGTAGATTGTCCCTATTGAAATGAGCTGAGTGGGTGAACGGACCAACGGAAGTGCTGCATGTTCGTCGGGTCACATGAACTGACCATCGACGCGAAGAACCGGGTCTCCATTCCCTTCTCGGTGCGGTCCAAGATGAACACAGACGCCGACGGCCGCGGGTTTTACGTTGTCCCTGGTCGCCGCCCGGGAACGCTTGCGATTCACCCCGAGAAGCCATTTGAGGCGGCTCGAAAGGCCTTGCCTGCCGCCGATTCGCTCTCCGCAGAGGCGTATGAGTGGCGGCAATGGGAATCGGCGGTGGCGGCGTTCGTGGATCCGGATGCGCAGGGTCGCATCCTGATTCCAGACCGTTTGCTTCGAAAGGCCGGAATTCGCGGCGAAGTGACGCTGGCCGGCGTCGGCAGCCATCTGGAGCTGTGGAACCGCGCCGATTACACGGCCTTTGAGGACGGAAAGTGGCCGAGCTACGCGCAGGAGCGTGAAAAGGCCATCAGCGAGATGAACCGACTGTCGGCCGACCCGGCCCGTCGGACGTGATACTCGAGGTTGCCGACCCGTTCGCGGGCGGCGCCTCACCAGGCAGGCGACCGGTCGGCGGCGTGCGGCGCGTTTCGACGCGCCCCACCGCCGTCCGGGGATGCGGGCCGCGCGAGGCGCGCGGCGCGTCGTGCAACAAGCTGGAAAGTCGGGGCGGCGTGACGCGGCGCGGTGTCGCGTCGCCGTGATTTTCCTGGGTCATGCGGCTCAGCGAGTCGGGCCTTCGTGCCGGAAGGCCCCCGTTCATGAGCAAGGATGGACTCGCCGCTGCGACTGGGTTGAGAAGCCCGTCAGACCCAGGCCGTCGTCGCGTCACGGATGACGCACGGCGGCCGCTTTTCTCTTCGATCGGTCGTTCCCAATCGATTCATCAGCGTACGTCCGCGCGCCGCGGATGTCCAGCGTTCTTTTCGCCGGCTTCGGGAGCCGTGATCGGCTCGCCCGTGCCGGAGGGATGGTCGCCGTGACCGGACGGGCAGACGGCGCCGAGCATGTCCCGGTACTGGCCGATGCGATTCTCGCGCTGATGCAGCCCGCCGCCGGGCAGATATTTGTGGACGGCACGGTCGGGCTGGGCGGTCACGCGCTGGCGATTCTGCCGCGACTGCTGCCCGGTGGCAGGTACATCGGGCTGGACGTGGATCCGGAAATGCTCGCCGTCGCGCGCGAGCGGCTGGCGTCGATGCCGGAGGGCAGCGTGATCTTGCGACACGCCAATTACGCGGACCTGCCGGACGTGCTCGACGAGCTTGAGATCGACGCGGCCGATCACGTCCTGCTGGACCTGGGTGTGAACTCGGCGCAGCTTGCCTCGGGTGAGCGCGGCTTCTCGATCGATCGCGATGGCCCGCTCGACATGCGCTTCGACCGGAATCAAAAGGTCCGCGCGCTGGACCTGGTCAACTCGCTGACCGAGAACGAGCTGTCCGACCTTTTTTATCAGTTCGGGCAGGAGGGGCTGAGCCGGCGCATCGCCAAGCGCATCTGTCAGATCCGTCACGAAACCCGGATCACTACGACCGGAGCACTGGCCCGGGCGGTGGAGTCCGTATTCGCCGCAGATTCTTCGGCGCGTCCCGGAAAGATCCACTCCGCGACACGCATCTTCCAGGCGCTGCGAGTGGCGGTGAATCGCGAGTTGGACCAACTCCGCACGGCGCTTCCGAGAATCACGGCACGCCTGCGTCCCGGCGGCACGCTCGCGGTCATCGCGTTTCACAGCCTTGAGGACGCGATTGTGAAGGATTTTCTCCGGTCGCAGCGCGCGGCCGGCCGCATGTCAGAAATCACCAAACGCCCCCACATTGCCGATGAAGCCGAACGCCAGGCCAATCCTCGCAGCCGGAGCGCCAAGCTCCGCGTGGCAAGGCGGACGACGGCTGCGTAGGAGACCGCCCGAATGCCGCTCAACGTCAAACTCGCATTGCTGATGAGCGTCGGCGTCATCGCCGGCTTCTTCTACGCCCTGCAGGGCATCGACTCGCGCACGCTCAGCCTGCCGTCGCCGCTGGCGAGCACCGCCGGCGCGGCTCCCGGCAATACGCGGATGCGCCTGCCGACGTCCGATCCCGCCAGCCGGCGCCTGAACACGCCCAGCCCGGTGGCGGAGCGGCCATTCGCGACGGGCGGCGCATCGCCGTCGCACGTGGAGACGATCGCTCGTGCCGCGCCGACCCCCGCCCCCCTGCTGCCGCCGCGCAGCCCGGACGCGAACAGCACTCCCGACGCCGATCATTCCCTTGAGATCGCCGACCGCCCGGTACTGCTGACCGCGGTGCGACCGCCGACAGAGCCCGTATCGGCCGCACCGGAAGTGACGACGCTGCCCCCGACGGCTCGCGCATCCGCCATCATTCCGATTGAGACGGAACCCGGAGATTCGGCGCGACGCTACACGGTGAAACCCGGCGACACGCTGGTCCGCATCGCGCGACGGGAGTTGCAGAGCGACTCGCCGGAAGCGGTGCAGCGAATCCTGGACGCAAACCCGGCCCTCAAGGCCCGTCCCGATCGGGTTCTGGTCGGCACCGAGCTGGTCATGCCCGACACCGGCAACGCTGCGAAACCTCCGGTGGCGGACACGGCTTCGCGCGCTCGCGTCGCAGAGCCGCCCAGGAATCACGAGCCGGCCAGGGTCGCAGACGTGCGGTCAAAGGCCGCCGCCCAGGCCGATGCGTCGGTCGTCGAGCCGCGCGCACCGCGGACGTACACGGTTCGGCCGAATGATTCGCTGCGCTCGATTGCCGCCAAAGTGCTGAAGGATAGCGCACGCTGGCGCGAATTGGCGAAGCTGAACGCCATCTCCAACGGCGATCGGATTCGGGCCGGCACGGTGTTGCGACTCCCGCCGGAACGCGTCGCGTCACGCTGATTCGCACCTGTTCGCGCCGGCGGGCGCGAAAATCCGCCCAATTGCACCGCAACCCGATCGCTCGCATGTCCGGCCGTCCAGGCTCGCGGAACCGCGGTAGGATTCGGTGTTGAGTCGGAAGGCACGCGGGAACCGGGAACATGACGCTGACGCGGACGATTGTGGTGCTGGTCCTGGCGCTGGGCGTGGCGCTGACCGTCGTGGCGCTTCGCGCCGAGGCGACGCACCTGCAGTTCCGCACGTCGGAGCTGGATCGTGAAGCAGACGCCCTGCTGAACCAGGTTCGAGAGCGCGAGCTGGAGCTGGCGCGGCTGCGCAACCCGTTGCAGATTCGAGCGGGGCTGGGCGAGCCGCGCGAGCAGCCGGCCGCACAGACGCCGCCGGGCAAGCCGCGGAATTCGCAGAGACTGCCGCCGCGCCGCAGAAACCCCTGACGGGAATCGCTGATGCGCCCCATCACGCCGCTGTTCCTGGTCGTCGCACTGCTCCTGACCGGGGGAGCCACGCGGCTGGCCTACATTGAGTACTCGGAAGGCGATGCCCTGCGGTCGCGCGCCTCGGCGCAGCACACCGCGACGATCTCATTTCCGGCACTGCGCGGGGACATTCTGGATGCACGCGGGCGCGTTCTGGCGGGCAGCGCGCCGCGACCGACGATCTTCGTCGATCCGTCGGCGGTGGATGACCCCGGCTTTGCGGCCCACAGCATCGCACCGGTACTCGGACTGAGCGCCGAAGCGCTGGAGCGCGACTTGCGCGAGCGAGCGGACCGCGGGTATTTCGTGCTGAAGCGCGAAGTGAGCGACGCCGAGCTGGCGCGCTTCAAGCACGTGCGCGATGCGCGCAAGCTCCGCGCCTTCGGCATCCAGGCGGACTCACTGCGCGTCTACCCCTACGGAGCGCTGGCGGGCCAGATCCTGGGGTTTGTCGGCGCGGAGGGGCGTGGCGCGGGCGGTGTCGAGTTGTTTTATGACGAGCACCTGGTGGGCACGCCGGGCTTCCGTCGCTCGATCGTGGATGTGCAGCGGCGGCGCCTGAGGCAGTCGCCGGCTGACTACGTTGCGCCGCGCGACGGCGCGACCGTTGTGCTGACCATCGACGCCTACGTGCAACAGGTGGCGGAACAACACCTGGCCAAGGCGGTTGCGGATCATCGGGCCGAATGGGGCGTCGCGACGGTGCTGGACGCCCTGAGCGGCGAAGTGCTCGCGATGGCGAACGTGCCGACGTTTGACCCGTCCAGCCCGGTGCCGCCCAACGCGACGCCGGAGCAGGTGACCGCTTCGCTGGATCTACTTCAAAACCGCGCGGCGAGCTTTGCCTATGAGCCGGGCAGCACCTTCAAGCCATTTGTCGCGGCACTTGCGATGGAGGACGGGCTGACCCGGATCGGCGAGGTGTTCGCGATCAACGGTCCGCGACGGGTGTTCGGCTCGCGCACGATCAACGACACGCACGGCTACGCCAGCCTGTTGTTCGAGGAAATCCTGAGTCGGTCGAGCAACATCGGCATGGGACTGATCGGGGCGCGCTGCGGGAATGAGCGCATGCACCGCTATGTGCGGCTGTTCGGCTTCGGCGACGCGACCGGCGTCGGACTGCCGGGCGAACACACCGGACAGGTGAACGACTTCGGCAGTTGGGGGCCGTTCTCGACGCAGTCGATTCCGATCGGGCAGGAGATTTCGGTCACCTGCCTGCAACTGGCGAACGCATTCAACGTCTTCGCAACCGACGGCGTGCTGCTGCGTCCGCGCGTCGTGCGGGGCATCGTGGCCAGTGATGGCAACATGATATGGGACAACTCGCGGCCGATTCCGGTTCGGCGCGTGATGTCGGAAGCAACCGCCCGGGCGGTGCGGGTGCAAGCGCTGGCGCAGACCGTCGTCAGCGGAACCGGCAAGACGGCGGCGATCCCCGGATATCAGGTCTATGGCAAGACCGGGACGGCCCAGATCGCGCGACCCGGCGGCTACCTCGATGGAAAATACACGGCGTCATTCGTGTGCGGAGCGCCCACGCGCAATCCGCGCCTGACCGTGGCGGTCTCGGTTTACAAGCCGGTGGGCCAATACTACGGCGGACAGGTCGCCGCGCCGGCGGCGGGCCGGATACTCGCGGACGTGCTGCTGTACATGCAGGTGCCGGCGGAAGCCCATTTTGATGCTGCCGGTTCCACGCAGGATCGCGCCGGCGGCGACTGAGTTTCAGCGCGACAGGACGAATCGGGAAAGGATGCCCATGGAGGCGGGCGGCTCGAAGGACCGCGAGAGTCACGTCGAGCGCAGGCTGGGCGAACTGCTCGGCGGGCTTGTTCCCGCGGAAGCGCTCGCCCCGCTGGCAGACCTTCCCATTTCCGACGTGTGCGACGACTCGCGCACGGTTACGCCGGGCGCCGCATTCTTCGCGCTAAACGGGCGCGCGGCCGATGGGCGCAGATTCGTGGAGGACGCGGCACGGCGCGGCGCGCAAGTCATCCTCATCGAGTGCGATGCCGGCACGGCCGCACCCGTGAGCACGGTGGCCGGTGTTGTGTCAGTGCCACCGGCGCCGGGCGTTCCGACGCTGAGGGTTCGAGATGGACGGGCGCTGCTCGCTCACGTCGCGCTTCGGTGGCGCGGGTTTGGCCGATCCGGCTCGCCACCGCAGTTGATCGGCGTCACCGGTACAAACGGCAAGAGCACGACGGTCATGATGGTTCGCTCGATCCTCACAGCGTCGGGGAAGCGGTGCGGGTTGATCGGCACCGTTCAGAACGAGATCGGCGGGTCGGTGCAGCCGGCGGAGATGACCACGCCCGGACCACTCCGACTGGCGGAACTGCTCGTCGCGTGTGAGCGGGACGGGGCCGCCGCCGTCGCGATGGAGGTTTCGAGCCATGCACTGGACCAGCGACGCACCGACGGGCTGCGGTTCCACGCAGCCGGCTTCACCAATCTGACGGGCGACCATCTCGACTACCACGGATCGATGGAGTCCTATGCCGCGGCCAAGGCGCGGCTGTTCGAGCGACTCGGGCCGGATGCAACCGCGGTCGTGAACGCGGACGACCCCGCCGCAGGTCGGGTGACGCGCGACACGCGGGCGCGAGTTATTCACTACGGGCTGGACCGGGCGGCTGACGTTCGCGCCGAAAAGCTGTCGGACACCATTCGCGGAACCCGTTATGACGTTTGTGTGCAAGGGCGGCGGCTGTCGCTGGAGAATCCTCTGATCGGGCGTCACAACGTGTATAACGCCCTTTGTGCAGCCGGGCTGGCGCTGGCCGCCGGAGCAACGATCGAGCATGTGGCGGCGGGCCTGCGGTCCGTCACCCGGGTGCCGGGAAGGCTGGAGCGCGTCGCGCCCGCCGGAGCGGCGGATGTGTTCGTGGATTACGCACACACCGACGACGCACTGCGCAACGTGCTGACTGCGCTGCGCCCGCTGACGATGGGGAGATTGATGGTCGTGTTTGGCTGCGGCGGAAATCGCGACGCGACCAAGCGCCCGCGAATGGGTCGCGTCGCGGAGGAACTGGCGGACGTGATATTCGTGACCAGCGACAATCCACGACACGAACCGCCGGAAGAGATCATTGAGCAGATCCTTGCCGGCATGACCCTGGCCGGCCGGTCTCACTGCCGCGTGGAGCCGGATCGTCGGATCGCGATCCGGGCGGCATTGGCGGAAGCGCGAAGCGGGGACGTGCTGCTGGTCGCGGGTAAGGGGCACGAAACCTACCAGGAAATCGCCGGGCAACGGGCGCATTTTGACGATGCGGAGGAGATCCGCACGGCGGCCGGTTCGCTCTCCGCAGAGGGGGTGCGGGCGTGATCAAGCTGACGTTAGCGGAGATTATCGAGGCCATTCGCGGCAAGCCGCGCGGCGACATGCCGGGCGGCAGTGTGACCGCCGTGGCCACGGACAGTCGCAGCGTGCAGCGCGGCGAGCTGTTCTTTGCCTTGCGCGGCGAGCGCTTTGATGGACACGGGTTCGTCTGTGACGCCCTGCGCGCGGGGGCGATTGCCGCCGTCGTGGAGGACTCTCGTGCCGATGCGCTGGCGAGGGAGGCCCCGGCGCACGGCATCGTGGAGCCGCGGCTGATCGGCGTGACCGACGTGTCGGCGGCGCTGGGACGGCTGGGGGCCTATCACCGGCAACAAGTCAGCGCAACGGTGATCGCCGTCGTCGGCAGCAACGGCAAAACCACCACGAAGGCGATGATCGATCACGTGCTGTCGGACGGGCGGCGTGGCCGGGCTTCGCCCAGGAGCTTCAACAATGCAGTGGGCGTCCCGCTGACGCTGCTGAGTGCGCAGGCGGCCGACGAGTACCTGGTGGTCGAAATCGGAACCAATGCGCCGGGCGAAATCGCGGCCCTGTCGGCACTGGTGCAGCCCGACGCGGCCGTACTCACGTCCCTCTCGGAAGAGCATCTCGAAGGGCTGCGGGATCTGGACGGCGTGGCGGCCGAGGAGTGCAGCGTTTTTGCATCGCTGGCGGCGGGGGGATTTGCGGCGATCAACATCGACGCGCCGCAGGTCCGCGGCCACTTACCGACCGGCCGTGCGACGATCGTGACCATCGGGCTGTCGGCGGATGCCGACCTGCGCGTCAGTGACACGGCCTACGCGCCGCCGTGGCTTAGTTTCGTGGTCAACGGCAAATTTCGCTATCGGCTGCCGCTGCCCGGCGCCCACAACGCGATTAACGCCGCGGCGGCAATTGCGGTCGCGCGACGACTCGGGATGGAGCATGACCGGATCGCCGCCCGGCTCGAGACCTTCACGGGTCCGCCGATGCGCAGCGAGCTGGTGCGGCTGGGCGGCGTGACGATTATCAATGACGCCTACAACGCCAACCCGCGTAGTGCCCTGGCCGCGATCGACTCGATCGAAGCGATGCCGACGGACGGACGGCGCATTGTGGTGTTCGGCGAGATGCGCGAACTGGGCGCTCGTTCGTCGGCGCTGCACAGACAGGTTGCGGAGCGGCTGGCAGGCGGGCGAGTGGACCACGTGCTGCTGGTCGGTGCGGCCGGCGGAATGATGAAGGACGCTTTCGCCGACCCGCGGTTGTTTGGCCCAAAGCTCGATCTGTGCGCGGATCTGGACCACTGCCGCGAGCGCTTGCGGCAGGTGGTGCGGGATGGCGACGTCGTGCTGTTGAAAGGATCACGGGCCGTGGGGCTGGAGCGGCTGGTCGAGTCGCTGTCGCCCGCGCCGGTCCGGGCCATCGGCGAGGCGGACTAACGGAACTCGCCGCGCGACGCGGCGACCTGCAAGGATGCGAGTCAGCGAACCCCCATGCTCTACTGGCTCTTTCAATGGCTGCTGGAGGACCGCCCCTACGCCTACAAAAGCCCGCTTTTTCGGGCGGCGCTGGCGGTGCTGGTGGCGTTCGGCGTCGTGTGGTGGATGGGTCCATGGGTCATTCGGCTGCTGACGCGCCTCAAGATCGGCGATCGGCCGGAGTTCGACCACGCCACGCTGAACCAGCTCAACCACGGAAAAACCGACACGCCGACCATGGGCGGCGTCCTGATCGTCGCCGCGATCGCGGTGTCGGCGCTGCTGCTGGCCGACCTCTCCAATTTCTACCTGGTGCTGGGGCTGTTCTGCCTGGTCTGGCTTGCGGCGCTGGGCGGATTCGACGACTGGCTCAAGCTGACCGCCGCGCGGCGGGTCGGCACGCGCGACGGGCTGAAGAAATGGGAAAAGCTGGTCTTTCAGACGGCGCTCGGCGTGCTGCTGGCGATCTTCGTGTTTCGATCCGGCGACGTGACTTCGCAGCTCGATCGCTGGACCGACCTCGAGGCCGCCTACAGCCCCTACTGGAACGTGCTCTCCATCCCGTTCTACAAAGGTGAGCCGCTGGCCGACGGATTTTGGGGCGTGCGCCTGCCGCTGTGGTTGTTCGCGCTCATTACCGTGCTGGTCGTCGCAGGCACCTCTAACGCCGTCAATCTCACGGACGGCATGGACGGTCTCGCCAGCGGGTGCGTCGTCATGACGGCCGGCGCGTTCCTCGTGCTTTCGCACGTCGTCGGCGACCCGGAGCTATCGCGCGGGCTTCTGCTTTTTCACATCAGCGGGGCGGGAGAGCTGGCCGTGCTGTGCGGCGCGATCGTCGGGTCGTGCCTCGGCTTCCTGTGGTACAACGGCTATCCGGCGCGGGTGTTCATGGGGGATACCGGCTCGCTGCCGCTCGGCGGCCTGATCGGCTACGTGGCGATCGTCACCCGCCAGGAGCTGATGCTGCTGATCATCGGCGGCGTGTTCGTCATCGAGGCGCTGTCGGTGCTGATACAGGTCACGACGTTCCGGTTGATGAACGGCAAGCGCTTCTTCCGCTGCACGCCCATTCACCACCATTTCCACCTGGGCGGATGGACGGAAACCCAGGTCGTGATGCGATTCTGGCTGCTCGGAGCGCTCTTCGCGGCGTTCGGACTCGCGACCCTGAAGCTCCGCTAGAGGACACATGCCGCGAACCGCCGCCCAACCTGATCCACGCCCTGCACTTCAAGTCAACGATGCCGCCGGCGCGGGCATGCTCTATGACGGCACCGTGGTTTTCCTGGTCGGGCTGCTGATGACGCTGGGCGTCGTGATCGTATTCTCGGCGTCGGTCGGCGTGGGGCCGCTGAACCTGTCAATCGAAACGCTGCTCCATTCGCCGCTGCGCCACGCCGCTTTCGCGCTCACCGCGTTCATCGGCATGTTGATCGTTGCGCACATGGACTACCGGGCGCTGGCCTGCACGACGCCGCGCCGGGCGTTCGTGGTACTGACGATATTCGGCGTCGCCGTCATGCTTCAGGCGGCGGCCCTGATCATCCCCGACCGGGCCGCGGGCGGCATTGGCGGACAGCGCTCGGTGCCGATTCCGATCGGCGGCGGCGCCCTCAGCTTTCAGCCGGCGGAATTCGGGAAAGTGGCGCTGGTGCTGGCGCTCGCCGGACTGCTCACCTGCCGATGGTTTTCCATTCGCTCCTTTCTGCGCGGATTTCTGCCGGTGGTGCTCTGCTGCGGGCTGCTGATCGGGCTGACAGGGCTGGCGGACTTTGGCACGGCGGCGCTGCTGGGCGTCATGACGCTGATCCTGCTGATCCTCGGTGGGGCGCGCTGGCTGCACCTGGCGGCCATGGCGCTTGCGGGCGCTGGCGCCGGGGCGATTCTGATCCTGGCCGCGCCGTATCGCATCGAGCGGATTCGCACGTTTCTCAGCGGCGCAGCCGACGAGGCCGGCAGCGGCTACCAGATCCGGCAATCCCTGATCGCGATCGGCTCGGGCGGCTGGTGGGGCCGCGGGCTGGGCGCGTCGGTGCAGAGTTACGGCTACCTGCCGCAGGCGAACAACGATTTTGTATTCGCAGTAATCTGCGAAGAGCTGGGCGTGATTGGCGGGATCGGCGTGATCGGCGTGTTCCTGCTGCTGCTGTTCCGCGGATTGTTCCTGGCGCGGCAAGCGCCGGATGCGTTCGGGCGGCTGCTGGCGACCGGGCTGGCCGTGATGATCGGGCTGCAGGCCGCCTTTAACGTCGGCGTGGTGACGCACGCCTTGCCGACCAAGGGCATCTCATTGCCGTTTGTCAGCGAGGGCGGATCGGGAATCGTGTTCCTGGGGTTGGGCGCCGGCCTGCTCGCCGCGGTCGGGCGGGGCGCTGCGCGGCGATCCGCTTGAACGGTCGCGCGGCGCGGGTACACTACCCCCGCGGTCAGGCTCCGGGCAGAAGGCGATGCCGCGCTGCAGCGTGTGGCGGTGGTATGCCCGGCGCGAGGGCCGGCCGCGAGACTTCACGGACGAGGTGCAGACCATGAGAACGGGAATGTGGGTTCCGGCGATCCTGGCGGCGCTGGCCGTCGTTGAACTGTCCGGCTGCGCCAGGACGCAGTTGATGACCAACGAAGGCCGACGCGACGGCCGCGTATACGGCGACTACGGCATCACCGGCAACAGCAACCAGTCGCGAATTGAAGGCGGTTCGCTGCTGCGCAAACTGTCGATCATCGGCAGCAACAACCAGGTCGTGGTGGACGACGATGTATCGATGGCGAAGATCGAGATCGTCGGCTCGAACAACGACATCGAGCTACCGTACGGGCTGAATCCGTATTTCGCCCAGATCGGGCGGAACAACGTGGTGCGCAACCGCCCGGCGCCCTGGACGACCGGCCCCGGCCGCCTCTCCACGGAAACCACGCGAACGACCACCACGGTCGAGATCGACGAGGATGGAAACGTCTCGACCTCGACCACGCCACCCGTCCGCACCACCCCCCCACCGGCGCGCGAGCCCGCCCCTGCGCCGGCGGAACCGACCGATCCGGACAAGCTGCCCTAGACCCACGGCGGCAGGAAAAGCCCTGCCACTACCGCGCGCCGGCGAAGCGCTCAATACCCAACGGAACACGCACCATGCGAATGATGGTCCTGATGCTGGCAGCGCTGGGCGGAATGGCGACCGGCTGCGGCGGGCGGCAACGTACCGAGGTCTTCAACGGCTTTATGGACGTCGTCGCCGATCGCAATGAGTACCGCGTCCTGGCCGGCTCGGACGTGATTCGCCTGCAGGTGGTCGGCAGCCGGAATCGCATCATCTTCGAGGATGACGCCGTGCTGGCGGAGTTGTACATCCTCGGCCGAGACAACTACATCGAGCTTCCGCCGGGAATCCATCCCTACGGCGAATGGCGCAGCCGCGGCGGAAACACGATCGTGAACCGTCCGCCACCGCCGGTGCCGGACGTGGAAGAGCACATCCGCGAATATCGAATGCGCCTCTTGATCGAGTCCGCGCCGGACTCGCCGTCCGACTCCGCGGCCACGGCCGCCCCGGCAGGCGACGGGAAATGACGCCCGACACCGGCGGCGCTGACGGACGGGCCGCGGGCGTGCTTGACGGCGCACGGCGGCAGTTCGACCGCTGGTCTCAGACCTACGACCGCTCCTGGCTGAATGAACTGGTCTTTTTCCCCAGCATCCGTTTTTGCTTTGAACAGATTCTCACCTGGCAGGCGGCCCGTTCCGAACGGCGCTTTGACGCGCTGGACGTCGGCTGCGGCACGGGCACGTTCCTGATGGAGCTTTCGCGTATCGAGGGCGCCGGGCGGCTGGCGGGGCTTGATTACTCACCCGAAATGGTGCGCCGCGCGCAGGAAAAGGCGGCATCAAGTGGGCTGGGCGAACGCGTGCAGTTCGCCACCGGCGATGCGGAAACGCCGCCCTTTCCGGATGGCTCGTTCGACGTGCTGACCTGCGCAAACTCCTTCCACCACTATCCGAACCAGCCCGCGGTCGTCGCCGCGTTTCGACGCGTGCTGCGACCCGGCGGGCTGCTCGTGATCATTGACGGCTTCCGCGACAACGTCGTCGGCTGGGTGATATTTGACGTGGCGGTCGCCACCGCGGAGCGTAACGTCCATCATGCCTCCTGGTCCGAAATGCGCCGCCACTGCCAGGCTGCGGGCTTCTCGGACATTCGCCAGGAAAAACGAAACGTGCTCGCCCCCCTGCTTGTCACGGCCGCCCGGTCGTAGCGGCCGATTCCGCGCCTCCGTCCGGTATGGGGTGGCCGCGCCGCCGTCTCGATTCCAACACTTCACCAGCCCCCCACGCGCGCCGATGACGCACTGGACGCTTGCGCCTACGCCGGCGCCGGGATCTTCGGACGGTGATGGCGCAGCGCGCGATGGGGCGCCTGGACCACGGAGCCGCACGTGCAGGTATCCGCAGCGGGAACACTCGAACTGCTGGCCGCGCTGAATGGCGCGAGCGCGGGCGGAGTGTCGGTCGGCGGATTCGCCTTGGCGGACACGTCGGCACCGGCAGCCGGCGGCTTCTCCGGATTCGGTCCGGCCGCGACGGTTGATCTGAGCGCGAGTGCCGTGGCGCCGCTGGACCCGCTCGTCGCGGCCTATGGCGCGCGCTCATCCGCCGCTGCTCCGCAGCAGTCTCCGCGCCAGCGTCGCGCGGAGCGCCTCGCGCTGGCGGCGATTGATGAATCGCTCGCGCGCGGCAACGCGGAGGAGGCCCGACGAATCGCGACGGACGCGCTCCGCGGAAACGAGCGCTCCGCCGCACTCTGGTCGTCCCTGGGGGACATCGAGTTGAAGGCCGGCGATTACCGCCGCGCCGAGTCGCATTTCCGCCGCGCCGCCTCGGTCGCTCCGGAGGTCGGGTACGACCGCCGGGCGGAGGATGCGAAACTGCTGCGCGAGAGTGACGCGGTTGTTCTGACACGTGCCGCCCAGCGGATTCGTTCCCCGGAAACTCGCGCCGACGGCATTCGCCAACTGGCGGTGTTGACCGAGCGCTCGCCGACGAACGCCGAAGCACGGATCGCCCTGGCGGAAGGGCTGCTCTCCGACGGCAATGCCGCGGGAAGCCTGCTTCAGTTTCAGCTCGCGATCTCGTCCGCGAATCGCGACCAACTGGAGCGTGTCGAGACGCGGCTGACCGAGCTGACTCGCGCGGCGCCGAAAGCCGTCTTCCTGCGCTCGCTGATTGCCGAAGCGCAAATCGCGCGCGGGAATCACCAACAGGCCCGGGCAACTCTAAAGGCTGCATCGGAACTCAGCAGCGACCCCGCAGCGCTGCACCCGCTTGAAGCTCGGGCGATCGCGGGACAGGCACGCGAAGCGCTGTCCCGCGAAGACTACGGTGCGGCCTTGGATTTGCTGGCCCAGGCGGATGCGCTGGATCGCGGCGCCGCGGGCCGTTCTATCCGCGGAGAGGCGCACCTGCTTCGCGGGGAGCGGCGCGCCCGACTCGGCGACCGATCGACCGCGGTGGAGGATTTTCGGCTGGCGGCGCGGCACCTGCCCGCAACCGCGACCGACCTTCGCCAGCGCGCTGCCGCCGGCGCATTCGGCGTCGGCAGCATGCTCAAGCGCCGACGGCTTGCGCAGGCCGGCAGCGCCGGTGCGGAGGTGGTCGGACTCCAGGCCGCCTTTGACATGGCGCCGACCAATCTCACCTATCGCCGTCAACTGGCGGACTCTCGCCATGCGCTGGGAGTCGAGTACGCCACCGCCGGAAAGCTGCGCGATGCCGCATATTCGCATCGCCGCGCCTGGGAGCTGGTGCGGAACGAGCCGGCGTATCGAACGGCGGCGATCGGTGCGTTTCACGCCCTGGGCGACGATCGCATCGCGCATCAGGACTTCGACGCCGCCATCGACGCTTTCACGGAGGCGCATCGCATCGACTCCCGCTCGCAATCGGTGCGGGCCAAGCTCGCATCTGGCTACAACGCCCGCGGCGAAAACCATCGAGCGCAGCAGCGATTCGATCTTGCCCTTCGCGACTTCCGGCTCGCGCTGCAATACGATCCGCAGAATCAGGCCTATCGCGACAACCTGGACAACGCCGGCGCGGCCTGAAGTCGGCCCGTACCCGCTGGCGGCCGCATGACGCCCGCCCACGACGTGATTCCACCCGGCCACAACGCATGAACCCCGCTCTTCCATTGCCGCCGCCCGGCTCGGATGCCGAGCGGCTGATCGGCGCGCGGACGGGCGGGTGGCGCCTCGCGTCCCTCGTCGCGGTCGGGGCGATGGGCTGGGTGTATGAAGCTCGGCGCGACCCCCCTGCCGGCACGGATGAGCCACTGCGGATCGCAAAGGTGCTTCGCCCCGGATTGAATCACGCCGCCCTGCGCCGCCGGTTCGGGCGCGAATGGCGCATCCAGCGGCTGGCGCGCGGACCGGGTGTGCCGCAGATCATCGCCCGGGCAATGGTCGGATGGAATGCGGCACACGCCGATATCAAACCCGCGTCGGCGGACCCGCTCGACATCGCCGCCGACGGCCCCCCACCTCATCTCCCCTGCTTCGTCATGTCCCATGCTCCCGGGTCGGAAATGATCTCGATCGGCCGGCGTGGCGCACCGCTGTCGCCACGCGCCGTCCGGCGCGTGATCCGCCGGATCGCAGCAGTGGTGGAACGAGTCCACGCCGTCGGCATCGCCCACGGAGACATCAAGCCGCAAAACGTGATAATCTCGCCTTCACTCACCGCTAATACGATTGACGACGTGCACCTGATCGACTTCGGTGTAGCCCGCGTGATTGAACCTCCGCGGCGAGCCGAGCGCCTGAGCGGCGAGATCGAGCCCGCGGACCAGGTGTGCACGCCGCAGTACGCCTCCCCGCAGCGCCTGGACGGCGGCGGCGCCACGTTCTCCTGCGACCAGTACGCGCTGTGCGCCGTCGCCTACGAGCTGCTGACCGGCGCCCCGCCGCACCCTCGCGGCGGGCGAGCGTTCGAACAGTACCGGCGCAGTATCCGCGAGCAACGACCGACCCCGCTGATGGAAGTATGCCACATCCCGAAGTCGGGTGAGGAGGAAAGTTGTCTGTTACGCCTGAATGCCGCGATTCTGCGCGGATTGTCGCAGGATGCTTCGGATCGGCATGCTTCGATCGCCGCGCTGATCGAAGCGCTTGGCACAGGCGACTGACCGGGCGCCATCGCTACGGTCGTGCGCGGGCCGTCGGCGCCTCGTGAATCGGCAGCGGCTGCTCCACTTCTTCGCGAAGCGACTCACCGCCGCCGGGGCCTACCGGCCAGATGTGAAACGGCCCGCGGCTGTTCATGGCAGGCTCTTCGGCGTCGTGAATCTCCCACGCACCAGTGATGCCGCGCTGGGTCGCCGTTCCGTCGTAGTGCACGTCGTGCTGGCCGAGGTAGGTCTTGTGCATGACACACCGCCCAGTTTGCGTGCAATAGCTGCCGCTGAGCGTAAAGTCGCCCACAAAATCGCGCCCGTCGCCGAACAGGCGGCCGTTGCCGAACGTGAGGTCGAGCTGCATCCGCCCCTGGTGCGACTCCTGTCGCCAGTAGCCCACCCAGCGCCCGGAAGGGAACCGTGGGTCCGATTCCCGCAAGCTGTCATCACGCCATGCACCGCCGCTCATGGGGGCGGATTCTGTCGCAATCGATGCTCAGCGCCAATCCGCGCCGCGGTCCGGCGCGGCGTGCATCGCTCGCACCGCGCGCCGGCCGCGGGCCTATGCCGTCAGCCACGCGGCCGGCGCAAATCTGCCGTCGGCGCTCATGCGGTCCATCACCCGCAGCAGCGCAGCGCACGTGCGCCGGCCGATGCGCTCGGCCCACTCCAGCGGCCCGTGCGGGTAGTTCGTGCCGAGGCGCATGGCGACGTCGATGTCCCCCTGAGCCGCAACCCCGGAATCCAGCGCGAGCGCTGCCTCATTGATGATCGTCGCCAACACGCGCGCGAACACGTACTCCTCGGTCGCCGAACCCTCCGCGCCATGCGCTGCGCCCGCGGACGCAACCCGGCGGACGGCTTCGCGCAGCTCGGGCGGGTAGTCAAAGCTTCGGCGCTGCACCGCGACGGCGGGAACCGGCGGCTCGGCGTCATAGAGATAGAAGCCGCGACCGCTCTTGCGCCCGAGACGCCCCGCGGCGGCCAGCTCCTGCTGAATCCGGTGCGGCGCGAGCCGGGAAGGGCGTTCCATCTGCTCCCACACGGAACAGGAAACGCCGTAGTTCACGTCGATGCCGATGAGGTCCATCAGCTCGAACGGCCCCATGCGGAAGCCGCCCATCCGGCGCAGCGCGCGGTCGATCTCGTCCACGCCCGCGACTCCCTCGTCGAGCAGGCGCAGCGACTCGAGGTAGTAGCCGCGCGCGACGCGATTCACGATGAAGCCGGGCGTGTCCTTCGCCCGCACGACAGTCTTGCCCCAGCCACGGGCTGCCTGCACGGTGCGTTCAATCATCGCGGCATCGCTATGCGGCGCGGAAATCACCTCCACCAACGGCATCAGCGGAACGGGATTGAAGAAGTGCATGCCCACCACCCGGCTCTCGCACCGCAACTCGCCGGCCAACCGGCCGATGGATAGCGATGACGTGTTGCTCGCGATGGGGGCGGTTGGCGCGAGCACTCCGACGAACGGCGTGATCGCCGCGACCTTGGCCGACATGTCCTCGATGACGGCTTCAATCAGTAGATCTGCTCCTGCCGCGTCTGCGGATTGACCGCCGGCGCGAATGCGGGCGGCGGCCGCATTGCGCTGATCGACCGGAAGCTTTCCGCGCTCCACCAGCTTGTCGAGCGCCGCATGGATTCGGTCGATCTGCGACCGCGCGAACTCGGGGCGTAGGTCGTAGATCACGGCCTCCCACCCGGAGAGAGCCGCCACCTGCGCGATTCCGCTGCCCATGGTTCCCGCGCCGAGCACCGCCACCGTCGGCATTTGTCAGACTCCGTCGTTTGCTGCTCAAAATGGCTTTGCGGCGGCGTGTCGAAATACCGCCGCGGCGCGGGGGAAGTATAATCCGGGGGCAGGTTGCGGCGTGGCCGCGGCTTCGCCTCGACTGGCTCTTGAGATCCCATTTGCAGGAGAGCAAAGATATGACCCTCCCCACCGCCCTGTTCCGACACGCGGCGCTGGCCGCTGCTGTGTTCCTGCTGACCGCGGCCGCGACCGCCGCACCGCGCAACGTGCTACGCCTGCACCTCGACGGCGCTGTCTCCGAAGCGCCGTCAGACGATGGCAAGATCATGGCGGCGTTGTTCGGCGGTAAGGTCCAGAACTTCCACGGCCTGATTGAGAAGATCGGCAAGGCGGCGAAGGATCCGGAGGTCGCCGGAATCGTGATGATCATCGAGGCGCCGGCGCTGGGGTTTGCCCAGACGCAGGAGCTGCACCGCACGCTGCGCGAGTTTCGCAAGAGCGGCAAGCCGGTCCATGCTTATCTGGAATCGGCCTCGAACATCCCCTACCTGCTGGCGTGCGCAGCAGACCACATCACGCTGGCCGACCACGGCGACGTGTGGGTTGCGGGATTGCACGCCGAGCAGAGCTTCTACAAGGGATTTTTTGAGAAGATCGGCGTCGTGGCCGACATGATGCACTGCGGGGACTTCAAGACCGCGCTTGAGCCGTTCACCCGCAGCGCTCCCAGCGCTGAGAATCAGGAAATGACCAACTGGCTGCTCGACAGCCTCTACGACCAGATGGTCAAGCTGATCGCCGAGGGGCGTGGGATCGGTGTCGCGGACGCGAAAGCAGCGATTGACACGGCTCCGCACCAAGCCGCAGCAGCCGCGCGGCTCAAGCTGGTGGACGCGGTGGACTCCTACGCCGGCTTCCAGCAGATGGTCGAGAAGCATTACGGCGCGGACGTGCGGATCGTCAAGAAGTACCCGGTGGAGGATTCGTTTGACCTTGATCTCTCCAACCCCTTTGCGATGCTCCAGAAGTTCAGCGAGCTGATGGAGCCCAAGGAGGAGAAGAGCGGCGCCGGCGTCGCGCTGATTTACGTCGAAGGCGCGATCATGACCGGTCGCAGCAGCGAGGGCGGCTTTGGCGGCGCAACGGCCGGAAGCTCGACGGTGCGCCACGCGATCGAGTCGGCGCTAGCGGACGACAAGGTCAAAGCCGTCGTGCTGCGGGTCGATTCACCGGGCGGCTCTGCCCTGGCGTCGGACATCATGTGGACTGCGGCGACTCGGCTCGCAAAGGCCAAGCCGCTGATCGTCAGCATGGGGAACGTCGCCGCCAGCGGCGGATACTACGCCTCGATTGCCGCGGACACAATCTTCGCGGAGCCTACCACGCTCACGGGCTCGATCGGCGTCGTGGGTGGAAAGCTGGTCTGGAAGGACCTGTGGGAATCGCACGTCGGCATCACGACGCACGAGTACGACCGCGGGCAGCGGGCCGGCATGATGAGCCTCAACCGCGCCTGGAATGACGAGGAGCGCGGCGCGATTCGCAAGATGCTCGATGACGTCTATGTGCAGTTCAAGGATCGGGTGACCACCTCGCGCGGCAAGCGGATAAAGGGTGAGCTTGAAGCCCTCGCCGGCGGTCGCGTGTACACCGGCGCACAGGCGCTGGAGATCGGCCTGGTGGACCGGTTGGGCGGCCTGCGCGACGCGATCAATCTCGCCGCGGAGAAGGCCGGCCTCAAGGGCGACCCGATCGTGCGCGTCCTGCCGAAGAAGCCCGATCCGATGGAAACGCTCATGCGCCTGTTCGGCGAAGAGGGCAAGGACGAGTGGGACTTCATCCGCCCAGGCTCGGCATCCGCGGCGCTTCCGGCTCGACACACGGCACGCGGCGAGCTGACGCAGATGCTGGAAGGCGTGATCGGCGCTCGTGCGCCGGCTGCGCTGCGTTCAAAGCTCGCCGGCCTGCGCGACCTGATCACGCTGCACACCGAGGGCGTGAGCTGCGTCATGCCGATGTACCTCACGTTCCGCTGATACCCGGACCGGATCGTGTGCCGACGGCCGCGCAGGGCGTTTACCCCGCGCGGTCGTCGGCCGCGCTTGCGATGAGTGCCACACCCGCCGCCGGAGCGCCGCGTGCCGCTGCTCGAAGTGCGTGATCTGTGCGTGAAATACGGCGCGATCCCGGCGCTGCACGGACTGTCCCTGTCGGTTGAAAAGGGGCAGATCGTGACGCTGATCGGCTGCAATGGGGCCGGCAAGACCACCACCCTGCGCACCATCAGCGGCCTGCTGCGGCCCTCCTCCGGCTCGATCACGTTCGACGGCGCTCCCATCCACGCGCTCTCCACCGACGGCATCGTTCGGCTGGGCATCGCCCAGGCGCCTGAGGGGCGCGGCATCTTCGGAAATCTCACGGTCGATGAGAACCTCAGCCTGGGGGCATTTGCCCGGCGCGATCGTGCCGGAATCGCGAAGGACCGCGAGTGGGCATTGCAGCTTTTCCCGCGACTGCGCGAGCGGCTCCGCCAGAACGCCGGCACGCTCAGCGGCGGCGAGCAGCAGATGCTCGCGATCGCCCGCTCGGTGCTGGCTCGGCCGCGCCTGCTGCTGCTGGATGAGCCGTCGCTCGGGCTGGCGCCGCAGATCGTCCAGACCATCTTTCACATCATCCGCACGATTCGCGAGGAGCGCGGCACGACCATTCTGCTGGTCGAGCAGAACGCCCACATGGCGCTGCACACCGCCGACTACGCCTACGTGCTGGAGGTCGGCCGCATCGCTATGCACGGCCCGGCGGCACGACTTGCGGCCAGCGACGCAGTTCGCAAGGCATACCTCGGCGTGGCCTGAGCTCCCACGTCGCCGCACACCGGGCGCTGACGCCCTCGGGCAGTCCCATCGCTCGCATCCCCTCACGGCAGTTTGTTTCGGACGTTTCGCACCACACGGGACGAAGCGGCGAGGAATCCGCGCTGCGCGAGCGCGATTCATTGACACGACCGCCCATGCATGAATACGCTCAATGAGGAGAGTGTCCGTCCGTGCCCCCGGACGGAGGGAGAGAGCCATGCGACGCAAGCCCGCCCTGACCGCCGCCGACCGCGTGTTCGACCGTCCGCGCCGCGCCTTCACCGTGGAGGAGGCCAACCGCGCGCTGGTCCTGGTCCGCCGGATCGTGCAGGACGTGGTGCGGGTCTACGCCGAGTTGATGGATCTTCGCGCTCGCCGCGAGGAACTGGCCTCCACCGCGGGCGCCGGCGATCAACTCGAGCGCATGCGCGCGGCGATCGACGTGCGCATCGACCACGTCAACCGCCTGCAGGACGAGTTGACCGAGATCGGCTGCGCCCCGAAGGACTTTGAGACGGGGCTGGTCGATTTCCCCGCCGTCCACGACGGCCGGGCCGTGATGTTGTGCTGGCGCCTCGGGGAGGAGTGCGTCACGCACTGGCACGAGGTCGATGCCGGGTTCTCCGGCCGCCGCCCGATTGAGCCGGGCTTCGGAGCTTGACGACGCGGGACAATCGGGCGGCTATGCGCTGAACAAGCCTATGCGCTGAACAAGCGCCCGAAGTTTGACAGCACCGCGCCGAGCGCGATCACGATCACCACCCCCGCCACCAGCAGGTTCCATCGGCCCGGCTGCGCCCGGCGCTTTTCCCCCCTTGGCCCGGGAGCGGACAGGACCGTCGCCTGGTGCAGCACGACCAGCGCCACGAGCAGCTTCACGCCGAATACGGCGTGATAAACGGCTTTTTGCGAGTGCCCACGATATTCCGGCACCTTGAACATCAGGAAGTTCATCAGGCCGGTGGCGAGCAGCGCCACCGCCAGGAATACGACGATTCCGAACCAGCGCCGGGCGATGCGCTCGCGCAGCTCGGCCCGAGCCGGCTCGTCCAGTACCGCCATCGCCGGGCGTACCGCCCACCATTGAAAAATCGCCGCACCACCCGCGACAACGGCCGCAAGGATATGCACGAATCGGATAACCACCGCCATCGCATCCATGAACGCTCCCTCGAAGTCGATCGATCCCGCCCGGGATTGTAAACCGCCGCGCGCGGCCTCGCGCCCCCGCGCCGCACCCAACGGCGGATATGATTCTGCGCATGGCGGACGCTATTCAGCACTCGTGCGGGCTGGTCGGCGTGTTCGGCACGCCCGACGCGGCTCAACTCGCCTACCTCGGACTGTATTCGCAGCAGCACCGCGGCCAGGAATCCGCCGGTATCTGCTCGACCGGCGGGCGTGAGATTCTGCGCCGCGCCGGGATGGGGCGCGTCACCGATGCGCTCAGCCCCTCTGACCTGACGGCGCTGGCCAACCCGATCGCCGTCGGTCACGTGCGGTACTCGACAACCGGCTCGTGCCACGCGGCCAATTCGCAGCCGCTGCTGGTGAACATTGGAGATGCGCCGGTCGCCGTGGCCCACAACGGAAATCTTGTCAACGCAGGGCGGCTGCGGGCTGAGTATGAGCGGCGCGGGCACCTGTTCAACGCGACCTCCGACACCGAGGTCATCCTGCACATGCTGGCGGACCCCGCGTATCGCAGTCACGCGGACCCGCTGGCCGCAGTCATGCGCGACCTGGTCGGCTCGTTCTGCCTGCTGCTGCTTCACCCGGATCGCATCGAAGCAGTCCGCGACGCTTCCGGAAACCGCCCGATGTGCATCGGGCGGGCGGGCGCGGCGTGGGTGATCGCAAGCGAGACTTGCGCGCTGGACATGGTGGACGCGGAATACGTCCGCGACGTGGCGCCGGGCGAAATCGTCACGATCTCGGAGCGCGGGCTTGAATCACGGTCGTTCGGGGCGGTGGGCGTGCGTCGCGGACATTGCATCTTCGAGCACGTCTATTTCGCCGACCCTTCCAGCCGCATCTTCGGGCAGAACGTGCACCGCGTCCGCAAGGAATTCGGCCGGCGGCTCGCCCGTGAAGCGCCGGTCCCCGCCGACCTCGTCGTGGCCGTACCGAATTGCGCACGCTGCGCTGCCCTGGGGTATCACGAGGAGTCCGGAATTCCCATCGGGCGCGGGTTCACAACCAACCACTACGTTGGCCGGTCATTCATCCAGCCGACGCAGTTGATCCGCGACCTGACGGTGCGCCTGAAGCTCAACGCGATACGAGACGTGGTCGAGGGGCAACGACTTGTGGTCGTGGAAGACTCGGTGGTGCGCGGCACCACCACCCGCGGGAAGATGCAGTCCCTCCGTCGCGCTGGTGCGAAAGAGATTCATCTGCGGGTCGCCAGCGCCCCGATTCGCCACCCCTGCCATTACGGGATTGACTTTCCGCAGCATGACGAGCTGATCGCCAACGGGCGGACCGTCGAGCAGATCCGCGAGTACCTCGGCGTCGACTCGCTCGCGTACCTTTCGCTCGAGGGCATGCTGTCGTGCGTCACGCCGCCGGGCGATTTCTGCAACGCCTGCTTTTCCGGGAACTATCCCATCCCGATTGATCCCGGCTTTCGCAAGGATGCGTTTGAGCAACAGCAGTTGCGCTTCGTCGATGCGCACGGCGTGCTGCGCCGGCCGTGAGCGCGGCCGACGGTTGTGCCGAAAAATCCGCGATTTTCCTTGCCCGCCTGCCAAGGCGCGGCAAGACTATGGATGGACGACATACCCGGTGGTGAACACCGGGGCGCGACCCTGCCGGTCGTATCGGCCGGAAACCCAAAAGCGGGTCGCCTATACGCGAGAACCGCGAACCCTGCCTCCTCGCACGAGAGGTGCACCGAGGCGAGTTCGCGGTTCTGTTCGTCTCAGTCGTCGCGGTGCCTCGCCGGCCCGCGGGATCATCGACCCCGGCCATGCGAGCCATGTCGGACACCTGCGATCGGCGCTTACCGATAGCAGGAGCGGCCGCGGTCACGACCGCCGATGTGCACACTGACGCCGCGGCGCTCATGGTAGCGCGGGGCGTAATAGGAGCGGGTGCTGTACGTCCGGACGCTGCGGCCGTAGGTCGGTCCGCAGTCGCGGTAGTTCGGGCGCGGGTACGGGCGCACCACGACCGGGGCGCAGTCATCGTAGTAATAGTGCCGCACGTAACGCGGCGCAGGGGTGTAGCACGACGAGCCGTAATAGACCGGCTCGTAGTGCCGGCCGCGGTCCCAGCCGATGCTCAGGTCCAGGTCGAGATCTCCAGCCCGCGCCACCGACGCCGAAAAACCCGACGCAACCAGCGCGACGGCGATCAACACGAAGCGGCTCATTACACCATCTCCCACATACGAGTAACCCGAAGGTCACGGTCGCGAACACCACGACCGCATCCGCACTGCGCCTCGGCTGCGTCCCCGGCCCGCCGACGGTCGCAACAGGCTTGCGACGAACGGGACCGGCCGCTTATTCAAACAGACACCGTGATTTTTCCCCGGGTTGGCCGGATTTCGCGGAAAATTCCGGAAAACCACAGGAACTTAGTTATCAGACCCATGCATCACCCCTTCTGGATTGCCGTTGAAGCCGAGTGGCCCACTGCGATTTCGCCGGCCATTCTCGCATGCGCGAAGCATGACGAGCTTGCCTGGCTGGACTCCGTCGGCATCGACGCTGCCGCAGCCGGTTCATTGCACGACGGCCCGGTACCGGCATTCAGCCTGATCGCGGTGGCGCCGCAGCGGCGAATCGGCGTCTCGCTGCCGCCAGCGGCCGGAGCAGCGGTTGCGGCTGGAGAAGGTTGGGAGCGGTTAGCGGCCGCGGTGCGTGCAGTTTCGCCCGTTGGACCGGGTGACGAGTTCCCGAGTCCGCTTCGCGGCGCGCCGCTGCCCGGGTGGATCGGCTTCGTCGGATACGAAATGGCGTGCGGACTGGAACACGTCGCGATCCACGACGCGGATTTCGCGGGGATTCCGGCGATGCGGTTCGCGCTCTTCGCGCGGGGCATCATCCTGGAGCACGCCGTGCGCAGGGCGTGGGTGGTCGGTTGCGTGCGCCACCGGGCCGACGAGGAGGGCGTACGCGCGCTGGCGGCACGCTGGAACGGCGCGGTGGCGGACGCCACTAGATGTGCGCGGCTCTGTGAGCGCGACGCACCGGGCGGCGAACAGCGCGAAGAGCCGGCTTTTTCGGCGATCGAGCACGAAACATCGGAGCGTGAGCATGCGCGCATGGTCGCGCGCGCCCACGCTTATCTCAGCGCTGGGGACATCTACCAGGTAAACCTGGCGCATCGGCTACGGCTCACCGCAGGGAACACAAGTCTCAGCGGCGGCGCAGCGCCGGTGGCGGCGATGAGTGTCTACACGCGGTTGCGCCGCCGCAACCCCGCGGGCTTTGCGGCGCTGCTGAGCTGGGGCGACGCCGCCATCGCGTCCGTGTCTCCAGAGCGATTCCTGGAGCTGCGCGGCCGCTCGGTGCTGACCAGCCCGATCAAGGGCACGCGCCCGCGGCTCCACGAGCCGGCTGCCGATCGCGCGGCGGTCGAGTCGCTGCTCGGCAGCGCCAAGGACGCGGCGGAACTGGCGATGATCGTCGATCTGCATCGCAACGACCTGGGGCGGGTCTGTGTGCCCGGGACGGTTCGCGTCACGGACGCGCGGCGGATCGAAGCGCATCCGACGGTGTTTCACACGGTCGCCGACATCCGTGGGGAGCTGCGCCCCGGCCTGGACGCGATTGATCTGCTGCGCGCGTGCTTTCCGGCGGGATCAGTTACCGGCGTGCCGAAGATTCGAGCGATGCAGATCATTCATGAACTGGAGCGCGCGCCGCGCGGCGTCTATACCGGCGCGATCGGGGTGATCGGGCTGGATGGAAACATGAGCCTGAGCGTTGCCATTCGGACGCTGCAAGCGAGTGGTGGCGAAGCACTGCTGCACGTCGGCGGCGGAATTGTGGCCGACTCGCGGGCGGACGAAGAATACGCTGAGACGCTGGCCAAGGGCCGTGGGATCCTTGACGCCCTGCTGCCGAAATCGGCGAGCCGTCCGGCCCCGATCACACAAAGAACATGAACGTCAGGAGCACGAACAGCGGCACGAGGATCGCGACCGAATAGGCCATGAATCCGAAGAAGCTCGGCATCTTGACGCCCGACTGCTCGGCGATGCTCTTGACCATGAAGTTCGGACCGTTGCCGATGTAGGACATCGCCCCCATGAACACGGCGCCGCAACTGATCGCGACCAGCAAATCCTCGCGGATCAGTTCTCCGGTGACCAGCTTGATGATCCCCTCCCCCGGTTCGCGGGTGAGCTGGTTCGCCGTTTCAAAGAACACGACGTAGGTCGGTGCGTTGTCGAGGAAGCTGCTGAGCACGCCGGTGGCCCAGAAGTACTGCCACGGGTGGATGAAGCCCTTTTCCGCGAAAGTGTGCCCGTTGGCGTGCAGGATCTCGATCGGCACCTGCATGGTGACGAAGATGCCTATGAACAGGCACGCCACCTCGTTGATTGCGCCGAAATTGAAGTCATTCTCTCGGCGCAGTCCGCGCGGCGTCGTCAGCATGGACAGCGCCATCAGCGCGATTTGCACACCCTCGCGCATGTGCTCCGGCGGGGTGAATTTCAGGAATCCGAGATCCAGCTCCTTGCCGGGAACCAGGAACGCAACAGCCAGGATCACGCCGACGAGATACGGCACGTTGATCAGCCCCGCCACGCGCAGCGGCTGGATATCCGCGTTGTCGCGAGCGAGGTCCACCTTCTCCTCGCGGTTGTAGGCCCAGCGGTCCCAGACGTAATACACGGCCAGCAGGATCACCAGCAGCGTAGCCCACTCCACCCACAGGCGCAGCGTCCACAGGAACGGCACGCCACGCAGATAACCGATGAAGAGCGGCGGGTCACCGATCGGAAGCAAGCTCCCACCGATGTTGCTCACGATGAATATGAAGAACACGACCGTGTGAACGACGCATTTCCGCTCCTTGTTGGTGTTCAGGAGCGGGCGGATCAGCACCATCGAGGCGCCGGTGGTTCCGATGAAACTCGCAATCAGACCGCCGAAGGCCAGAATGCCGGTGTTGATGGCCGGCGTGGCGCGAATGTCACCGCGCACCACGATGCCGCCGCTGATGGTGTAGAGACTGAGCAGCAGCACAATAAACGGAATGTACTCGTCGACGATGGCATGCTGCAGCACGGAACCGATCGTGGACCAGCCCGGCTCAGTCGTGTGTCCGCCGTGCGTGACGCCGAAGCCGCGCTGGTGGTAATACGCCAGCGTGATCAGCCCCAGCACCAGCGCCACGGCCAGCTTGTTGCGATTCTGATGCCACCAGTGCTCGGTGCGATGGATCAACGGCAGGATCGCAATCGCCAGCAGCAGCGTGACGAACGGCCAGATCCAGAACAGGCTTGGAGTTTCAGAGCCGGCGGCAGCGAGCAACATCCGCGATTCCTTCCGAGGGGGCGCAGAGCCACGCCCTTCCATCGACCGACCGCGCCGCGGGCCGAAGGAAACGCGCCCAGGAAAGGTTATCGGGCGGAATCTCGCACGGGCCAAAGGGCCCGCGCGACCGCTGCCGCGTGACGATCAGCCGAGCTGCGACGCGACCTCGATCGCCGCGATTTCAAACTCCGACTCGACGTCGGAGAGCGTGAGCACGACTCGATCGCCCACCGCGCGGCCCATGACCTTCTGACTGAGCGGGGCCCGATAATTGTACACGTCCTCTTCGATTCGTGTATCAAACGGGCCCAGGAAGGTGACCCGCTGGGTGGCGCCGCTGTCAGTGCGGCGGAGCGTCACGGTGGAGCCGACGCTCACGTGATCGGTGGGGACGGTGCGGGGGTCGATGATGCGGGCGATTTCCATCTCGCGGTTCATCTGCGCCAAGCGCGCCCGCAGAAGGTCGCGCTCCTCGAGCGCAAACTTGTACTCGGAGTTTTCGCTGAGGTCGCCCAGGGCGGCCGCCTCGCCGATGCGGCGCGCGTTGTCGCGCATCGTGACGTTCACGAGGATGTCGCGCTCCTCGTTCTTGCGGCGCATGCCTGTATCGCTGGTCCAGATGACGTTCTCATCCTCCCAGACCGCGATGACCACTTTCGGCTTGTGCCAGAGCTGCGGGTGATGCTTGCGCAGCATGTCGTTCAAGGCGCTGGTGGTGTTGTCGCCCACGTCGAGACGGCTGACCTGCGTCTTGAGGGTGAGGGCCTGCCCGGCGGACAACTGTTCCACGGCGCGACGCGCCTGCGCGTAATCGCGCAGCGCCAGGGCCGCCTTCATGCGGTTGCGAAAGTTCTTGACCGCATCGGCGGCGTGCTGCGTAGAGCGCCCCAGCGAACTGAGGGCGTCGAGAATGGCCAGAAAAAGCTCTCGCTCGGGAGGCGGCTCGATCGGGCTGCCCTTGGCGGGGCGCTTCCAGAGCCAGTAGATGACATCCGGAAACCGGACCGGCTCGGCGACGGCGGATTGGATCACCGCCGAAACGCGATCCAACGCGCCCGCGGACGCGGCCATGCCGACCAATTGATCCAGGAGGCTCGACGAGGCCGTGGAAAAGAGCGCAACAACCGTGTCGGCGTAGTCCGGCACCGCCTGCGGAAGCAGTTCCAGCGCGCGCGACCACAACGCATCCGACTCAAGCTCCTGAAAGACACGGACAGGGTCCGGCGTTTCCTTCAGAATGGTGAGCGCCACGTCGCCGTGCGCATCAGCGACCGGCAGCCCCAGCTCCGCCATGCGCCGCAGCGTCAGGCCGGCGGCCAGCGCGTCATGCGGGCGCTTCTCACGCGCTGATTCCAACTGGGAGACCGTCGTGCGCACGAAGCGCTCCAGCAGCGCGGCGTCCGGCGCTTCCTTCCAGCGTGCCTTCTCGCGTAGATAGGACTCCACCACGTCGAGCTGCTTGACCGCATCCTTCATCGCCGAGAACTGCGACCAGCACTCGTCCTCGAAGGACTGCCCGCGGGCGGAATAGCGCAGCACGACCGGCGAGCGGCCCTCCATCACGACATTCGGCGCCTTCTTCAGCAGCGCCTTGGCCCCGTTCCACCACTTGGTCCAATCCGCCGCCGGCAGGTAGCGCGGCACCAGCTCGTTGCGCAGCTCGTCCACGTCCATGTGATCGGCGTGGGCGTGCAGGATGCCCGCCACCAGGCGCACCGGGTCGTTGGCGATCAACTCGGCGAGCTTATCCGGCCAAAGCTCGCGCACCACGCGGAAGTCGTCCTTGGCGATCGGCTCATACTCTCGGGCCAGCTCACTGAGGGGCAGCGTGCTGAGCCGGCCGCCCTTGCGGATGGTGAACAGGCCGTTGGTTCGATCCACCTCGGTGACTTCGACGATGTGGCTGTCGGTGCGACTCATCAGGGTGTCGGCCGGGCCGGTGTTCAGGCAGAGATCGAGAATGCGAAGCGCGTTGCGAACCGGACGGCCGCTGCGAAGGCCGGCCGCCTCCATCGCGGCCTCGAAGCCTTCCTGCGCGCCGTAGGCCTGCTGATAGAACACGCACACGCGCTGGCGAAGATCGTTGTTGCGACCGTCGGCCTCCAGCGCGACTCGCGCCACGCGAAGCGCTGCATGTGGTTCGGCCCCCTCACCGGCCGCATCCAGCGCCATCTGGGCAACGGTCACCACCCGCTGCGATTCGCCGGTTTGCTGAAGCTTTCGGAGCGGCAGGTGCAGATCAGCCAGCCGCAGGTTGCCCCCGCTCAACAGTTCGATGCAGCGCGACTCAAATGCGGAAATGTCTTTCTTTTCGACCAGTTGCAGCAATTCGGCTTGATCCATCGCGCGGGGTGCTCCGGGTACCGAGACGCCCGGGCCGAAGGCCACGCGGCCCGCCCGGGCGAAGCAGGGCAGTATAGCTCCTGGGGAGGCTAAACTCAATCCCGCCGCCGCAGTCGCTCCGACCAATGCACCAGGCCGACCTCATCCGACTGCACCAGGCCCGCCTTATCCACTCCCGAACCGCTGAATCGCAGCGTATCCACGAAATCTGACTGGTAGTGGAGCTGCAGCACGGTCTGATCCCCCGTCTGAAGCAGCACGCCGTGGTACGCCCCGTCATGCGGCGGCTCATACGACATCCGTTCGCCCTCGGACGGGTTGAACTGGGCCGCCACCATCCTGAACATCCGCACCCGCGGGTGGACCTGCTGAGACTCCACCAGTGCGACGCGCAGATCTGTTCGATTGTCCAGGTGCGGAATGTCTCCCCGTGAGGAAAGGATCTTCAGCACGACCACGTCGTGCCCATCCAGTACCGCGCGCTCAATCCGAAGCGTCGTGGGATAATCCCGGACGATCCGCTCCTGTCCCTCGCATTCATCCCGCCCGTCCGGACCGTGGCGCGAGCGGCACTCATACACAAACGTCCCGCTCCCCTCCCACTCGCCCAACGGAATCCCCCAGGCACGATCGCGGGTGGACGAGGACGAGCACCCGCTCGCGGCGCTCAGCGCCAAGACCGCCGCCACATAACCCATCGCAGTGGCGCGGATAGCGCGCAACCGGTTTGCCGACACGATGCTCTCTCCTTTCGATCGACACCGGCCGGCGCCCCGCCCCGGCGGAGTCATCGGCCGATTCAGGTCAGTCGCCGCGGCGCGCGAGCACATCGAGCAGCGCAGCGCAGAACGCGGGAAGATCGGACGGACGGCGGCTGGTGATGATGTGCCGGTCGACGACCACCTCGGCATCCTCCCACACGGCGCCGGCGTTCACCACGTCGTCGCGCACTCCCGGCGAACCGGTCATGCGAAACCCGCGGCAGATGCCGGCCGAAATATTGATCCACGGACCGTGACAGATCGACGCGATCGGCTTCTCGGCCGCGTGAAACTCCCGTACCAGCGCCAGCACGCGCGGATCGCGACGGAGCTTGTCCGGCATCCAGCCACCGGGAATCACGAGCGCGTGGAAGTCCGAAGACCGCGCCTCGGAGATCGCGCCATCGCACCGGCACGGATACCCGTGCTTTCCGCGATGCACGTGGCCCGCGCCATCACCGGCGACGTGAACGCGCAGGCCGGCCTCGGCCAGCCGCAACCGCGGATACCACAGCTCCATATCCTCATAGTCATCGCCCGCAAGGATCAGGACGGCAGGCGCGGCGACGGCGGACATGAACAGCTCCTCGACCGGCCACGCCGCCGGTCGCGCAGCGTGCCCGATTCGGATTGTAGCCCGCCCCCGCCGCACGATGCGACCAGCACCGGGGCCGATTGCCGGGCAACGCGCGCGTTGCTATGCTCCGATCCATCGCCGGTCGGGCGCTGCGATCCGCGAGTGAACCCGACCAGCCGCTTTCCGGAGATCCTGCGTGCCGGTGTACGAGTATCGCTGCAAATCCTGCGACGCGGCCTTTGAGCAACTGGTGCTTTCGCCGGAGGTGGAGCGCGAACTGCACTGCCCCTCCTGTGGCAAACCGCACCCCGTGCGGCAGCTCAGTACGTTTGCAGCCCGCTCGGCCGCTCCCCATCAGCCCGCCGCATCCGGCGGTCCGAGCGGGTGCGGCCGCTGCGGCGATCCGTCCGGCCCCTGTTCCATGAACTGAGTCACCCCACCCTGAGAACTGAGTCACCCCACCCTGATGTCGCGAACCGACCCCACCATCGAAGTGACGCGCATCGGGCTGCTGGCCTGGCTGCTGCCCGGCGCGGGACATTACGCCCTCGGGCAGCGCGGCCTGGCCAAGATTTTGTTCATTGCGATTTCGGCGCCCTATTTGTTCGGCGCGCTTGTCGGCGGCGTGAAGGAGTCCATCAACCCGCGCGCCAACGGTTGGCTGTTCGTGGCCGAGTGCGGCGTCGGTTCGTACACGTTCGCCGGATGGATGCTTGCTTCGCGGCTTCCGAGCATCGCCCCGCCAACGCCTTCGCCATACTCCAGCTACTACCCGGAATCCGACGTCGCGCAGATTTACCTCGCGACTGCGGGAATGCTGAACCTCCTTGCAATTCTCGACGCGATGGCCCGCGCCTCGAGCGGCGGGCAAGCGCTCTTTGCCCGCGAGGCGGCGCGGAAGCGCGCCGCGGCCGAGGCCCGTGCAGCCACCCACGCTGTGCCGCCAGCGGCAACTGGCGCTGCTCCGCCCCCCAACTCCGGGAGCGCCGCATGATCGGATGGCTGTCCGCGGCAAATCTGGTCGCCTGGGCGCCCTTCGTCAATCCGCTGAAGCTGCCGCCCGGCACGCGGCTGTGGCTGGTGCTGCCGCTGCTGCTCTGCGTGGCGATCGTCTATCGCGTCACGCGCGCTCAATCGGCAGCCGGCCTGGTTCGTCCGACGCTGACGACGTTCCTGAACATCCTGATCGGAATGGTGCTGATCGCGGCGGGGGCGTATGCGGCACACGAGCTGGTCCTGAGAATGGCGTGACCTGCGCAGCGCGACCCGGAATCTCGCCATGCGCATCGGGGCGATTCGTAACTATGTGCTGCCGCAATTGGTTACATCATTGTCGGGAGCTGCTTGGTGCCGTTGCAAAAGCCGTCGCGCTCGACTAGAAATGCGGATCAACCAACCAGAGGATCGCTGAATGCCGACGCTCGCTCACGAACTCGCGGCCAAGGCCGCTGAAATCCGTTTTGAGTCCCTGTCGCCCGCAGTGGTGCACGAGGTCAAACGCCGAATTCTCGACTCAATCGGCACGGCGCTGGGCGCGTATCACAGCTCCCCTGGAAAGGTCACCCGCAAGATCGCGACCAGCATCAGCGTGCCCGACGGGGCGAGCGTCCTCGGCACGCGGCACCGCACGACGCCCGATCTTGCCACGTTCACCAACGGCGCGATGGTGCGCTACCTGGATTTCAACGACACCTATCTCTCCCTGGAGCCGGCTCACCCGTCGGACAATATTCCGGCGGCGCTGGCGGTCGGACAGGTCGCCAGGCGCAGCGCCCGGGACGTCATCACGGCGATTGCACTGGCTTATGAAGTGCAGTGCCGCCACTGCGACGCGGCCTCGCTCCGCAAGCATGGCTGGGATCACGTCTGTTACGGCGCGCTGTCGAGCGCGCTGGCGGCGGCGAAGCTGTGGGGGTTGAGCGCTGAGCAGATGGTCCACACGCTCGGCATTGCCGGCGTCTGCAACTTCGCCACCCGCCAGACCCGCACCGGCCAGCTCTCGATGTGGAAGGCCTGCGCGTTTTCAAACGCGGCCCGCAACGGCGTCTTCGCCGCCAACCTGGCGCGCGAGGGCATGACCGGACCGAATGAAATCTACGAAGGCCCCAAGGGACTGTTCCGCATGATCACCGGGCCGTTCAAGCCGGCCTGGGCGAGCGGTGCGGACGATTGGATGATCCTGCGGACGTACATCAAGTACTGGCCGGCGGAGTATCACTCGCAATCCGCGATTGACGCGGCCCTGCAGCTTCGCTCTGAGATCGGCGACCCGATGAAGATCGAGAGCCTGTTGATTGAGAGTTTCGAGGCCGCGGTCAGCATCATCGGCAGCGAGCCGGAGAAGTGGCGGCCGACCAGCCGCGAAACCGCGGATCACAGCATGGGCTATTGCGTGGCGGTGGCGCTGCTCGACGGCGACGTGACGCGCGCCAGCTTCAGCGATGAGCGGCTGCGCGACCCGAAGGTGCTGGCCCTGCTGGATCGCATCCGCATCGTCGAGACCGACGCCTGCAACGCGAACTATCCGAAAGGAATTCCGAACAACCTGATCTTCAAGCTCGCGGACGGCCGCACGCTCTCCAAGCGCGTGGACTACCCGCGCGGCCACGCCGGCAACCCGATGACCGACGATGAAGTGGTCGCGAAATTCAACCGTCTTGCTGACGGCGTGGTCAGCAAGTCCGTGGCACAGCGGATCGTCGAGCAGTGCATGGGCTTTGAAAAGCTCAACGACCTCGCGGCCCTGCTTGAGTTTGAGGTGGCCTGACAGCGCGGGTCCGATAGAGACGACGCTGCGATTCGCAGTGCCGAGCGGGCCGGCGGGATGTCAACGCCGATCGCCGATCGAGCCGAATACGACGGTGACCGCGCGTCGCCGTGTTTGCATGTGTGATCGGACGCGGGATGGGAGACCGGCATATGATTCCTGTGACTCAGAGACCGGGCAACGTCATTGAGAAGAAAGGCGCCCCGATGAAGGAAACGGCGACGCTGTCGTATCGCGGCCGCAACTTTGAGCTGCCGGTGCACGTCGGCACAGAAGGCGAGACGTCGATCGACGTCACGAAACTCCGCAGCGACACCGGAGCGATCACGCTCGACCCCGGGTACGGCAACACCGGCTCGGTGGAAAGTGCGATCACCTTCATCGACGGCGAGCAGGGCATCCTGCGCTATCGCGGCTACCCGATTGAGCAGCTCGCCGATCGCGGCTCGTTCGTGGAGACGGCCTGGCTGCTGATATTCGGGGAGCTGCCGACCGAGAGCGAATTGCGCCATTTCGAGGATCTGCTCACTGAACACGAGATGATCCACGAGAACCTGCGGCACCACTTCAACGGCTTCCCTTCCGACGCGCACCCGATGGCGATTCTCAGCGCGATGATCAACGCCGTCGGCTGCTTCCAGAAGGGCATCGTCGAGCCGGACAAGACCGAGTCCTTCGCCAAGACCGCGGCGCGGCTGATGAGCAAGGTGCGCACCATCGCGGCCGCCAGCTACAAGGTCTCGATCGGCCGCCCGATCACCTACCCGCGCCCGGAACTGCCCTATACGGCCAACCTGCTGCACATGATGTTCAGCCGCCCCAACAAGTCCTACGAGCCGGATCCCGAGATTGCGGCGGCGCTGGACATGATCTTCATTCTGCACGCCGACCACGAACAGAATTGCTCGACGTCAACAGTGCGGATGGTGGCCAGCAGCCAGGCAAACCTGTGGGCGTCGGTGGCCGCGGGCGTCTGTGCCCTGTGGGGCCCGCTGCACGGCGGCGCCAACCAGGCTGTGATCGAGATGCTCACGCACCTGCACGACAGCGGTGAGTCGCTCGAGTCATTCGTCGCGAAGGTGAAGGACAAGAACGCCGCCGAACGCCTGATGGGCTTCGGGCATCGCGTCTACAAGAGCTTCGATCCGCGAGCCAAGATCATCAAGGGCGCTTGCGACCGCGTGCTCAAGAAGCTCGGCATCCACGACCCGCTGCTCGACATGGCCATGCGGCTTGAAGAAGTCGCGCTGCGCGATTCTTACTTCATCGAGCGCAAGCTCTACCCCAACGTCGATTTCTACAGCGGCATCATCATGCGCGCCATCGGCATTCCGCTCGAAATGTTCACCGTCATGTTCGCGATCGGGCGCATCCCGGGCTGGATGGCGAACTGGCGCGAGACGACCATCGACCCCAAGGCGCGCATCTATCGCCCGCGCCAGCTCTACGTCGGTCCGACGCAGCGCGACTACGTCGAGCTGTCGCAGCGCCGCGGACGTGCATGAGAGCCGGCCGCGCGGCTGAGGAGTGTTTCGAATGTGTGCTCGCGTCGGCGCTCGCCGCACCCTGGCCTGGTGGATCGCCGCCGTCGGTGGCAGCTTTGCTCTCGTCTGCATTGGCGCCGCTCCGGGGGGGTGGTTCGTCACGGATCTGCTGGCCGCGGAGCCGCCCGCGACGACGACGCAGCCAGTGTCCCCGCGAGTGCATTCTCAGCCGCCGGATGCTCCAGCGGCGGGCGGCGCGGAAAAGCCGGCCCCGGAGAACCCGGCCGCCACGCGCCCAACATCCGCCCAACCCGCAACGTCCAAGCCGGCCGCGACGCAGCCTGCGCTCACCGAACTGCCCCAGGGCGAGATCGTCGCCGACAAGATGGATCTCGTGCTGCCGCCGGGATTTCGCGAAGTCAGCCTGAAGCTTCAGGGCATGCTCGCCAAGCGACAGGGCTGGTGGCGCGAATACTCAAAAGCCCACGCCCGCTCCGGTCAGCCGGCCCCCTACCACCCCAACATGGGCGTCACGCCGGACGAATACGACCTGTTCCTGCGCCTCAGCAATGAGGTGCGCTTCGAGAAGCAGAGCGACGCCGTCTTGCGCATTACGTTGCGCGACGGCGCATACCAGCTCGCGTCGATGGACGGCAACCTGCTCGACATCACCGGGATCCAGGTCGACCTGGCGAAACAGGTGCTCAAGACCCCGGTCGGCGAAATTTCTGACCCCGAACGGATGACGGCCGGCGCGGATGACCAGGCCCGCAACCTCGGCGCCTGGGAGGGGCTGCGCTGGCGCCTGCAGAGCGGCACGCCGGACGGCGCCAATCTCACCTTTGTCCAGTTCGACCTCGGGCGATTGGTGCAGTCCGACCGAATCTATGTCAGCATGCGCTCCAACCGCATCGAGTCCGGCAATGTGACCTACAAGGCCAATTTCACCATCACGCTGCCGCGCAAGTAGCCCCTCAACCCCCGATGAACCTCGACAATCCGACCCCCTCCGCTGCGCGAGATCTCTCGCGATCGGTTCGCTTCGGGCCGGACGTCGTCGTCCATGTGCTGCACACCGGCACCGTTCGCGTCAGTCCGCGACAATCCGCGACAGAACGCGGCCGGGCGCGCACTGCCCCGGTCTGGACGCGCCCGTTTCCGATCCTGGCTTTCGCCGTGCAGACGCCCGACGGCGTAACGTTGATCGACACCGGGCCATCCGCGCAGATGCACGATGCGCACGCGGACGACGGCGAGTTTGAGGGTCGATTGACGCTCAAATGGGACATTTCGTACGAGGTTCGCCCCGGCGATTCGCTCGCGTCCAGGCTTTCCGCCGCCGGAATCGTACCCTCCGCGCTACGGCGCGTGATTCTGACGCACCTGCACGGCGACCACTGCGGGGCGCTGCACGACGTTCCGGGCGTACCGGTGCTGGTGGCGCGCGGGGAGTACGAGGCGGCGGTCGCCGGTGCGTTTGGGGCTTCAGCCCGCCACTGGCCGGCGGACTTTCGGCCGCAACTGGTGGATTATTCCTACGCGGCGCTCGGATCGTTCGGCCGGACGCACAGCCTCGATCGGGGACGACTGACGCTGATTCCGACGGACGGACACTCGGCCGGACACCTGTCGGTCGTGCTCCGAACGGCAGAGGGGATCGTGCTGTTCGGCGGAGACGTGGCCTTTTCGCAGCGGTACCTAATAGACCAGCAGATTGTCGGACTGTGCCGGAGCGTGCCGCGGGCACGGCGGAGCATGGCGGACGTGCTGACGCTGGCCCGCGCGCTGCCTACGATATTCCTGCCGGCTCACGACGCGGAAGGTCCGCGGCGGCTGAGCGAACGGGAGACCGTGCCGGGCTGACGCGCCCGGAATCGAGGCGAGCGCCGGAATGAGCACGCTGCGGTTCCGAGTGCTGACGTACAACATTCACAAGGCGATCGGTGTGGATCGGCGCTTCGATCCGCAGCGCATCGCCGACGTGATCGCGCACCATGACGCGGACATTGTGCTGCTGCAGGAAGTGGACCGGCGGCCGCCCCGCACCGGGGGTCCGGACCTGGCCTCGCACATCTGCCGCCTGCTGAACTACCCGTATCGCGCCAGCAGCATGAACGTTCATCGCCGCACCTGGCAGTACGGCAACGCCACGCTCTCGCGGTTCCCGATGGGGCGCACCCGCAACATCGACCTGACGCTGCGCTGGCGGAAGCGCCGCGGCGCGCAGCACACGCGCCTGCACCTGCCGCTCGGCGCGCGCGACCTGCCGCTGGACGTGTTCAACGTGCACCTGGGCCTCAGCGCCGGCGAGCGACAGCACCAGGTAGCGCGGCTGCTGGCCTCGCCGGACATTCAAAACCTCGACCCGGCCGCCGCCTGCCTGATCGCGGGAGACATGAATGACTGGCGCGGACTGCTGCGAAAGTCCCTGTTTCTGCCGTCGGGCTTCTCGTGCGCGACCACGCACGGCAACGGCTCGGCCTGGTCGATCCGCACGTTTCCGAGTTTCGCCCCAACGGGCGGGTTGGACAAGATTTTCTACCGCGGCGAGATCCAACTGATCGGCGCGCACCCCAGCCGGCTGCGCATCGCGCGGGTGGCGAGCGATCATCTGCCCGTGATGGCGGATTTTGAAATTCAGATCCGTTAGAGCGCTTCGAGGCGCTGCTTCAGGTCCATGTCGTTGAGCGCGCGGTGGAACGCGTCGAGTTCGCCGCGCTCCAGAACCGCGGGAATGTCGAACACATCGATACCGCAGCGGTGATCGGTGACGCGGTTCTGCGGAAAGTTGTAGGTGCGGATGCGCTCGGAGCGGTCGCCGCTGCCCACCATGCTCTTGCGCTCGGCGGCCAGCTTGCGGTGCTGCTCCTGCTGCAGGTGGTCGTACACGCGCGAGATCAGGATGCGCCGGGCGCGCTCGCGGTTCTTGTGCTGGCTGCGCTCGTCACGCATGGAAACGGTGATGCCGGTGGCCTTGTGCTCGAGCTTCACCGCCGACGCGACCTTGTTGACGTTCTGCCCGCCCGGACCGCCGGCGGCGCTGACGTGCTCGATCACGTCGTTGACCCAGTCGATGTCCACCGCGACCTCGTCCGGCTCCGGCAGCACCGCAATCGTGGCGGCCGAGGTGTGAATCCGCCCCTGCTGCTCGGTCTCCGGCACGCGCTGCACGCGATGCCCTCCGGCCTCCCAGCGCAGCCCGAGATACACCTCGTCGCCGGTGACGTTGAGGATCGCCTCGCGCACGCCGCCGAGGTCAGAGTCCGACCGGCTCAGCAATTCGCAGCGCAGCCCCTTGCGCGCCGCGTAGGCCGTGATCATATTCACCAGCTCAGCAGCGAAGAGCGCCGCTTCATCACCGCCAGTGCCGGCCCGCACCTCGCAGATCACCGACGTGATCCGCGCTTCGTCGCCGGTGACAAGTTTTTCCTGCAGCGTGCGGAGCAGCACCTCGCGCCGCTGCTCCAACTCGGGAATCTCGGCCTCCGCCATCTTGCGGAACTCGGCGTCGCCCGAGAGGTCGCCGGCGATTTCGAGGAGGTCGTTGAGCTGCCGCGTGACCCCGCCGTACTCGCGATAGGGACGCAGCAGCTTCTCCAGCCCACCGTGTTCCTGCGCCAGGCGCACCATCAGCGCGCCCTGGGCCGCGGTCCCGGGCTGGTTCATCTGCTCCACGACCTCGGCGCAGCGCGCTTCCATCTGCGCGAGTCGTGTCATCCACGGCGGGTCAGTGACGCTGCGGGCCATGCGGGCGGGCTGCCTGGCGAGAGGGACGGATGCGGCCGCGACACACGCGGCGAAATGAATCGCCGCGATGAAAAACACGACGGTCCGGACGCGCGCAGCGCCCGAACCGCGGGTTCAAAGCGAGAATGGCCGCGGGCGCTACTTGCCCGCCTTGGCCTTGCCGGCAAAGTAGTCGCCGCCGAATTTCTTCTGGAAGCGCTCCACCCGGCCGGCGGTGTCCACGAACTTCTGCTTGCCGGTGTAGAAGGGATGGCAGGCGCTGCAGATATCGACGCGGATCTCTTTCTGCGTCGAGCGAGTGACGAAGTCCGTGCCGCAGGCGCAGTGGACCTTCGTCTCCATGTACTTGGGGTGAATGTCTTTCTTCACGGTCAAACCCTCGGCCAGGCGTTGGCGCGGCGAACCGGCCGCACTCTCGCGAGCCGGGCATTATGCGCAGGTCCGGGCTGAAATTCAACCATCCCGCGATTTGCGAGTCCCAGCTTCCGGGGTGCTTGGCAGTCCGGGGCGGGTCACGGTACAATTCTCCGCTCCCCGCAGGCCGCGGGGCCGCGTCCCAGACCGGTAGGAGCGTTTCCGATGTCCGTTGACCGATCGCTGAAGCTCAAGACCACCCTCGCCCGGCATCGCAACGTTCTGAGCCGCGCCGAACGGATCGAAGCCCTCAAGCAGCTCGAACGCTGGACGGACGAGCAGAGCGTGCTGGGCCTGCCCAAGGTGGGGCACCGCAAGGTCAAAGCCACCAAGAAGGTGAAGAAGACCGACGCCGATGCCGCCGCAACTCCGGCTGCGGGCGCTGCCGCGCCTGCCGCGAAGGCCGCCCCGGCCAAGAAGTAACCCTCCGCTCCAGCGTTGTGCCAGGTCACTTATGTTGCCGGCCGCGGCGGCTCTGATGCCGCGGTCTCCACGCTCATCGCCGCGGCCACTTCGTGCGCCGTACGGCGGGTGTGGGCGGATGGACGGGGATCCTGCCGCCGTCCCCGGCCCACGCCTCCTTCAACCCTCTCCGCCGCCCGTTGCCGGATTCACGGCTGCGCGGACCTGTCTTCCGGTGGCAGCACGGATGCGCGCGGAGAGTCCGACCGCCACGAGCAGCGAGAATACCGTCCAGCCGCCCCAGAGCAGAAGCAGCACCACCAGGTCGGCGTCGCGCGGCAGAGCGGAGTTGCTTCCCGAAACGAATGGCACGAGGCGTGACAACATGCAGAGGAGCACTGCGGCCACCAGGATCAGGCCGAACCGGCGCAGACCGAGCAGGCCATAGACGCCCGCGAGCCAAGCGGTGTAGCCGAGGATCAGGGCAATCAGGGGCTGCCAGACGAACCTGACGGCCCCCATCATCGCCCCGTGCAAGCTCCACAGGGGATATGCGAAGTCGGTTCCGAGCGACACGACAACCCGGGACGCCGCAATGCTGCGCGGGAAGCGATAACAGGACAGCACCCACTCAATAGCGCCAGCGAGAAACGCGAGAAGCACAATCGCGAGCAGCACGACCCGCACCAGCAGGCGAAAGAGCGGCGCAGACCGGGCGGCCCAGTCGGGTCGCGACGTCAGCAGCAGGGCCACGATCGCGGGAAGCACGGACACCGCAGCCAGGTGCACGGCCAGCGCGTCGGCCGGGTTGACGTGATACCAGGGTCGGCGGGCGCTCTCCAGCACAGCGATCACCAGCGCAACGACCGACAGCGCCGTGACTAGCGCCATGAGCCGCGCCCCGCGAACCAGCAGCCACGTACCCGCGTTCAACTGCGCGAGCCGCGCCGCGAGCGACTCCAGCACCGGCGTACCGCACTCGCTGCAGCGCCCGTCGGTTGCGAGCGTGCGCAAGTTGTAACGGCATCGGCTGCACGCGAGATCGATGGCCACGCGGCCGCTGGCGTCGAAGGCGAGTGTGGGCTGCTGGAGGGTCATTCAGCACTCCGGTCGGGATGCGCCTCGACGGAGCGCGATTCTTCGTTGGCAGCGCCGCCCGACGGCGGCATCATGGGCAGCAGCGCGGAGCAGAGGTGCTGCTCATCGGCGCGATTGCGCTGGTCTACGTGGCTGGCAAGCGAGGCGCAATACACGATCGAAACAAGCGCGAGAGCCGGCAGCCCGCAGCAGGCGTAAAGCCCGACAACCAAACCACCAGCTCCTGCCGTAACGGTCACGAGCAAGAGTGCGCTCACGAGGGCCGCCATGAGTAGGCCAAGCGTAATGCCGACCGCGCGATGCCCCGGTAGCTGGACGGCGCCGGCGGCGATCCCGGAGGTGCACAGACACAGGGAAACGAAGGGAATCAGCCCCCACAGCACGAGCATGGCCAGTCCGGGCAGCACCGACAAACGTAACGTATCTGAAAACGAAACGACGGGGTGCAAGCTTGCCCAGAGTCCCGGGAATTCGTTGGCAATCCACTCCAGTGCCGCGAGCACGGAGCAGAGTAGCACCAACGCGAGGTAGGCCCCGATGGCTACGCGGGTGACACGGCGCAAGCCGACCGGCGCCACGCCGGCCCGCGTGGGTCGAACGGTCGTCAGAATCGCACCGACACCGACAGCAGAGACGCCTGCAACGATTGGCAGGCAGCCGATGATAACGACCACGGGTTCGATGGGCGTCGAACCACCGCCCACGCGCAACGCCCCCAATCCGGCCAGAACCCCAAAGAACAAGAGAATAAGCCCTAGCGCCATCAGCCGCGCCCCGCGGCGAATGGACACACCGCCCGTAACGACGACAGCGAAGTGCCGGGCATACCCCTCCCGCACTCCCAGCCCGCACTCCGGGCAGACTCCCGCAATCCCCATCATGCGCAGGCTGTAGCCGCAGCCGCTGCACGGTAAATCGACGGTCACGCGGCCGGATTCGTCGACTTCCAGCATCGGCGGAGGTTGGTTCATCGCGACTCCGCGGGGGCGGTTTCGGACTTGACGATATCCGCGCCTTGCCCGTCGGCTCAAGCCGCCGGCCGATTCGGTCGTATAATTCTGCTTGTGCCCGAAGCCGGCCGGTGACGCCCGCCGCCCGGCGGCAGAACCATGAATGTGGCCGTTTGACAAGCACACCACGCGCCGCCGCGAGATTCGACGCGACAAGGTCGAACGCGGCCTGACCCTTGCGCAGCAGTTGCGCGAACGGATCCACTTTCTCCCCGTCATCGTCGCCGCGCTGTCCGCCTCACTGGCCGCCCTGATTCTCAACGTCGGCGGCGAGCCGCTGGGGGTTCACGCCGGGCAGCGGCTGCACCGGGCGCTGACTTCGCGAGTGGAGTTCCGGGTCGAGGATGTCACGCAGACGCGGCTCAAACAGGCCCGCGCGCGCGAATCCTCTCCCAACTTCTACCAATTGGACGCCTCGCTGATCGAGACCATCCGCGGGCGACTGACGTCGCTGCTGACGCTGGCACGCTCGCACGGCAGCGACGCCGCTGCGCTCCGCGAAGCCGCGACCAAGCTCGAGATCGTGCTGGACAATGACGGCGTGGCCGAGCTGGCCGATCTGGCAGGCCGCGCCAGCACCACGTCCTTTGAGGACACCATCACCCGGGCGCTGCGAGCGCTTACGCAGATCGCGCTGGTCGAGGACAGCCCCCTGGCGCAGCGGCAGACGGCGCTCGAGGCCGTGCTGGTGGATGCAGCGGCGGGGCGCGAGCGCACCGTTCCGGTGACGGAGCTGCTGCCCACCAAGCCGGAGACCATTGAGCGCGTGACGCGCGACATCTCCGCGCTATTCCCGATCCGAATCCGCGAGAGCGTGCGGCTGTCGCTCTCCGGCTGGCTCAACGGTCCTGACACCGAACCGGTACGGCCGCTGTATCGCCTCGATCCTGCCCGTACGGCGCAGGTTGCGGACGCGGCTCTGGAGGCCGTGCCGCCCCAGTTTGTGACCTATCCTCCGCACGCGCTGCTGGCTGACGTGGGCATCGTCACGACGGGGGAGCTCGATTTGCTGCGCGCGGAGCGGGCGGCGTACCTGGCGGCGCGGGCGACCAACCCGGACGTGGCCCGAGCGCTGCGGGCCGAGGGGCTGGGGCGGGCGCTGCTGGCGGTGCTGGTGACGGTCGGGCTGGTCGGCTTCGTGTACCGCTTCAAGCCCCGCACCGCTGAGTGGCCGGTGCGACAGGTGCTGACGGCTCTGCTGCTGCTGGGGCTGCTGGCGGCGGCGCGGGCGGCGGTGGTGATCGACGCGGGCTACCCGCCGCAGGTGACGATCGCGGCACAGGCGGTCGCGGCGGCGGTGCTGAGCATTGTCTACGCGCGGGTCGTGATCTTCGGCATCTGCGGCGGCCTGGCCGTGCTGCTGACGCTGGCGTCGCAGCAGGGAATCGAGTTCATCGTCACGCTGCTGGCGATATCGGGCACTTTCGTCTTCGCGCTGCGGGCCGTGCGGAATCGCGGGCAGATTGTCGGTGTCGGGCTGATCGCGGGACTGGTGGCGTTCGGAGCGACGGCGGCCGCGGGCGTCATGGCGGCACAACCGGCGTCATTCGTCCTGTGGCAATCGACGTGGGCGGCGTGCGCGACAATAGCCGCCGCGTTTCTCGTTGAAGGGGCGCTGCCGGGAATCGAGCGCGGCTTTGGCATTTCCACGAACATGACGCTGCTCGAATGGTGTGACGCCAACAAGCCGCTGCTGCGGATGATGGCGGCCGAGGCGCCGGGCACCTACAACCACAGCTTGCTGGTCGGGGCGCTGGCGGAGGCGGCGTCGGAAGCGGTTGGCGCGAACGGGCTGCTGGCGCGTGCGGGGGCGTATTACCACGACATCGGCAAGATCAACAAGCCCGAGTATTTTGTCGAGAATCAGCCGCCGAACGTCAGCCGCCACGAACGGCTGTCGCCGGCGATGAGCGTGCTGGTGATCGTAAATCACGTGAAGGACGGAATCGAGATGGCCCGCGAGTACGGCGTGCCGCTGATCCTGCACCCCTTTATCGCCGAGCATCACGGCACGACGCTGGTAGAGTATTTCTACCATCAGGCCAGCCGCGCCCGGAAGCCGGGCGACCCCGACCCGGTCGAGAGCGAGTTCCGCTATCCGGGGCCAAAACCCGAGTCGCGAGAGTCGGCAATCGTGATGCTTTGCGACGGCGTCGAAGGCGCGGTGCGCGCCATGACGGAACCGACGCCCGGGCGGATTGAGTCGGTCGTCGGCGAGATCATCCGTAAGCGGCTGCTCGACGGACAACTCGATGAGTGCGACCTGAACTTCCGCGAACTGGCAGTAATTGAGAAGACGCTGCTCAAGACGCTCTGCGCCATTTATCACGCGCGCATCGAGTATCCCGACGCCGACGAGCGCGAGCGGCCCGAACGCCACGAACGGGATCGCCCCGACCGCCGGCCGCGCGACGGTCGCGAGCCGCGCGCCTCATGACCTCCAAACGCCCCCGGCATCCGCGCACCGCGGCCGCGCCGCGCCGTGTGCAGCCCGCGCTGCCGCCGGCGCCATCCTCTCGATTACAGGTGCGGGTGGCGTGGCGTCCGCTGCGGTCGTGGCGGGCGGTGCCGCTGCTGGAATCGGTTGTGCGATTCGTGACAGCCGAGGAAGGCTTCTGCGCCGGGGAGCTGTCCGTCGTGGTGCTCGGGCGGCGCGCGATGGCCACGTTGCACGAGACCAGCCTCGCCATCGCCGGTGCCACGGACGTGCTGACTTTCGATCTCGGAACCGACCGCCGTGCCGCGTGGCTGGAGGGCGAGGTTTACCTGTGTGCCGACGTCGCCCGGGAGCGCAGCCGCAGCAAGCGGCTGACGCCGGGGGCTGCCGTTCGCACCGTCGCGGTCGGCGGTGTACGTCCAGAGGAACGCGCCGAACTGGCGCTCTACCTCGTGCACGGGCTGCTGCACCTCGCGGGATATGAGGATTACACGCCGGCGGGGTTCGCTCGAATGCACGCCCGGGAGGATGAACTGCTGCGCCGCATGGGCTACGGCAACGTCTTTCGCGACGGCGAACGGAGGCGCTGACGGGCATGCGGTCGTCGCGCCAGCGCTACGCAGCATTTCGAGCCGCGCTGCGCCGCGGCGCGCTTGCACCGCCAGCCGGGGTCCCCGCTCGCGCCGACCGATCGACACCCGGCTCACGTGATTCGTCACCCGCCGGAAATCGGCCGCCGGGTGCCCATCGTGCGCGCGCGGGCGGCTGGCCGCTGCTTCGCGGATACGTCGCCTTCCTGCGTCCGTTCGCGGGCGGACTGGCGCTGGTGTTCGCGCTGGCCCTGACCGTGGCGGGCATGTCGCTGGTGCTGCCGCGCGTGACGATGCACGTGATCGACCACGTCATTCCGGGCCGCGACGCCGGGGCGCTGCATCGCATTGGAGCAGCGCTGCTGGCGTGGATCGTGCTTCAGCAGTCGATCGACCTGATCCGCAATCTGCGCGTCGGGCGGCTGAACGCGCGCGTGATGATGCGGCTGCGCCAAAGGCTGTTTTATCACCTGCTGCGCCTGCCGTTGCGCGACCTGGCGGAGCTCAAGACCGGTGGAGTCGCAGCGCGGCTGTCGGGCGACGTGGACCAGGTCGCCAACATGATGCATGCAGGCGTGCTGACCCCCGGCGTGGCGCTCGCGAAGATCGCGGCGACGCTGGGCATCCTGGTGTGGATCAATTGGCAGATGGCGCTCGCGGCGGCGCTGGCGCTGCCGCCGATGGTGCTGCTGAACCTGGTCTCCATCCGCCGCATCCGCCCGATTTATCGCAGCGTGCACCAGGATCGCACCGAGATCAGCGCCCGCGTGGTGGAGACCTTCGGCGGCGTGCGGGTGGTGCGGGCGTTTCGGCAGGAGCGCGCGGAAGCCCGGCGCTTCGCTACCGCGCACCACACGCTGGCGCGCAAGCAGCTTCTGGCACGCGACTACGAATGTGTCGTCGGCTCGCTGTGGGGGCTGTTGCTGCCGGCCTGCGGGCTGCTGGTGGTATGGCTGGGCGGGTCGCTGGTAATCGCCGGCGGCGCGACGCTGGGCGGCATCATGGCGTTTCAGATGTACCTGATGATGCTGCTGATGCCGGTCTCGACGGTCGTGCAGAGTTATGGCGAGGTGCAACAGGCGCTGGCGGCGCTGGAGCGGGTCTTCGACCTTCTGAATCGTCCGGCCGACAAGCCTGACCGCCCGGCCGCGCGCGACCTGCCGCCGGCGCGCGGGAGGAGCCGCGCGGCCAATGCGCCGGTTCGAGCGATCGTGGACGAGCTGGAGTTCGACGGTGTTTCGTTCGGCTACGACCCGGCCGCGCCGGTGCTGCAGGAGATTTCGCTGCGCGTGCCTGGTGGCAGCACCGTGGCGCTGGTCGGGCCGAGCGGCGCGGGCAAGACCACGCTTACGAATCTCGTGGCCCGCTTTCACGATCCTGATGTCGGCGTCATCCGCCTCAACGGCGTCGACCTTCGCGACATTCGACTGGCGGACTACCGGGCGCTGCTGGGAGTCGTTCAGCAGGACGTCTTCCTTTTCGACGGCACGATCGCTGAGAACATCGCTTACGCCCGGCCGCGCGCCTCCGCCGCGCAGATCATGGCGGCCGCACAGCGTGCGAACGCGATGGAGTTCATCGAGCGGCTCGAGGGCGGGATGCAGGCGGTGGTCGGCGAGCGCGGCGTGCGGCTCTCTGGCGGGCAGGCGCAGCGCATCAGCATCGCCCGGGCGCTGCTCGCGGACCCGCAGATCCTGATTCTCGATGAAGCCACGAGCAACCTGGATTCCGCGTCGGAGCAGCTCATACAGGAGGCGCTGCGGGAACTGTGCGCCGACCGCACGACGTTCGTCATCGCCCACCGCCTCTCCACGGTCATGGACGCCGACCTGATCGTGGTGTTGGAGGGCGGCCGGGTGGTTGAATTCGGCGCGCCGGGAGAGCTGCTCACCCGCGACGGGCGCTACCGCGAGATGCTGGAGCGCCAGATGCGCGGCGGACGGGCAAATGACCGCGCGGTGAACTGGGTCTGACGGGAGTGGATGGGAATCGAACCCACCAGGCTCTGTGGGTACAGCGCCTCAGCGGCTTTGAAGGCCGTGGTGTCCACCAGGAACACGGACACTCCCCGCAGGTTCGGCGCCCCGGCCATGCCGGACGCGCCGCCCGGCGCAACGGTCGCGGGCACGGTGCTTACCACTCACCGTCACGCAGAAACGTCATCGACGGGCCGCCGCGCGGCAGCTTCGCGCTGCGCAGCGACGGATGAGCGATCAGGCGGTACTCCCGAGCGCCGAAGGCCAGCGACGCGTGCGCCCGCACCATCTCGTATACGAAGATCGATCGTGTCGGATCGCTGCCGACCACCCGCCCGGGCGGATCCAGCTCCACCGGCGACAACTCGCGAAACTCCGAATTCACAATGACGAGCTGGTCGCCACGCGACGCAATCAGGGTCGCAGCCGTCAGAAAGTAGGCCGAGTGGTATCCCGGGTGGGCGGTGCGGTCGAACGTATCGGCGTCAAACACAAACGTGGACGGTGCATCCCCCGGCCCGAGCCGCGCCGGATCAATCGCACTCGAAGCAAGCCGGTCCTCGCGCGGCCCGATTGAGAACAGCTTGCCATCCGCGCTCCAGCTCAGGGCCAGCCCCTGACTGGCGAGCTTTCGAAATCCCGGCGCGCGGATGCGGGCCGACCGCACCGTCGCCAATTGCGGGCTGGCACGGCGCACCTCCACGACGTCCACACCATATCCGGGAGCATCGAGTACCAGCAGCAGGTCATCCCCGCGCGGAGACCAGCGAGCGCTGATCACACGATCCTGTCGGGCAACGTCCTGGGCGTCTGCAAGCGACACGACCTTGAGCACATGTCCAGCCTGCATGAATGCGTGCGTCTGCCGCGAATTCACCTGTGCATCGCGCAGCGGAAGCTGCTCGGCGGGCAGACGCCCCGCTTCGACCGCCTTCTCCGGCGTGACGTCGAGGATGCGCCCCTCGTAGGGGTCCACCGAGATCAACCGAACGCCGGCCAGCTCCGACGGCACACACCCGGCGGAAAAAAACACGACCATCGCGACCAGGCTCGCCGCACACACCGCACGCATTATTGCGCTCCGATTCGAGTACACAACGAACGGCGCACCGCGCGCGGATTGTACGCGGCCGGCGCGCACCGCAACACGCAGCCGCCCGGCCGGCGCTCATGCTATGATCAGACGCGCGGGCCGCGCGCCCGATCGTCCGCGGCGCCCGTCGCCGCTCGCTGCCACCGACCGGAGTGCCCGCGTTGCCGGACCCGACGTCGCTGCGAATCATCCATTACCCGGACTCGCGCCTGCGCGCCCGGTCCGCACCGGTGGATCGGTTCAACGCCGAACTCCGCGACCTGGCCGCCCGGATGCTCATGCTGATGCGCGAGAGCAAGGGCGTTGGGCTGGCCGCGCCGCAGATCGGCGTGCTGCTGCGGTTGTTCGTCATGAACCCGACCGGGCAGCCGTCTGACGACCGCGTGCTGGTCAATCCTGTGATTGATGAGATGGAGGGCAGCGCCGTCGCGACAGAAGGGTGCCTCTCCATTCCGGGTGTCAGTGTTCAGATTCGTCGGCCAGTAGCGTGTCGCATCGTCGCGCAGAACCTGGCCGGCGAGCCGATGGAGCTGCGCGGGCGCGACCTGGTCGCGCGCATCTGGCAGCACGAGACGGATCATCTGAACGGCGTACTCATCCTCGACCGAATGGGGCCGAGCGACCGCGTGGCAACTCGAAAGGTGCTGCGCGCGCTGGAAGACCCGGTGCGGTAATGCGGAAGCCGGCGCACGCGCCGGTGGACGACAGCACCCCGCGCCATCTGCGAATTATTCATCGTCTATATCAGGACGTCGATCACCAGCGTCGAAATCTTCAACGCACGGGTCGCCGCTTGTCTGAATCTGTAATATCCGTTGACACTGAAACCCGTGGCGGGGTAGCCTGACCCACTGGCAGCGTCCGTAATTCCGCTTCCGCGGTCCCGCCGAGGTCGCCCCTCGTCGGTGCATCAACTCCCGGGCGCCGTGCCGCAGGAACCGAACCCTTCGGAGGTCCAAGGTGAAAAACCGGTTTTGTCGCGTTTCGGCCGCCTTGCTGGCGGTCGCCTCCCCTCTCACAGCGCTGGCCGTCATCGGCCCGGACGTCACGGTCAGCACGATCGACAATTTCACGAAGTACGGGACGGTCAGCGGCATCAGCGGCTTCGCGATGACGACGGTCTCCTGCAACATCGGCGATCGCAACGCGATCTGGATCGATTGCACGAACCCCGACGATCGCAATTGCAACCAGCACCCGGTCATCGGCCAGAACTTCTACAAGCTGCACGTCGTGAACGGCGCGACGCGCTTTGAGATGATCGGCATGGCGTGGCTCAAGCACGGCTTCTGCGGTGCGGACGCCAGCGGCCCGAACTGCGCCGGCTCGCAGCCGGGCTTTCCGGCGTCATGCCAGAACGACGGCACCTGCGACAGCCTCGGCATCGGCTGCACCGACACGTACGGGGCCGGCCTGAACGCGGCCCAGGACGATCTTGGCCCGCGCTCCGAGATCAACCCGTGGAGCGGCTACTACCCGTATCCGTACGTCCGGGCATGGAACGCAACCGGCAACGCAATCTACAAGCGCCTTCAGATTCAGAACACCGACCTCGTCGCCAACGCGAACCTGGCCACGTATCCGATGTACTTCGCGGAGAGCCAGTACGTCGTGACGGATGAGCAGCCGAACGTGCGCCACAACAACGTGTCGTATCGGCAGGCGCAGGTCTCCGGCACGGTGTCGAACCCTGGCGTGGCGTTCGTATCGGGCCGCGGCACGGTACCGCGTCAGCCGGCTCTGAACGCCTGGGCGACACATGACCCCGGCGTGCAGATCACGACGGTCGACCTGCCGAACGACGGCCGGCTGATGCTCGGCTACAAGGTGACGCAGTTGGCCAACGGCCGCTGGCACTATGAATACGCCCTTTACAACATGAACTCGCACCAGGCCGTTCGCTCGTTCGGCGTTCCGGCCCCGGATTGGTACGTCTACGAGAACCAGGGCTTCAAGGACATCCCCTATCACTCCGGTGAGGTGTTTGACGGCACGGATTGGCCGCACACCAAGACGCAGATGGCGCTGACCTGGAACACGCAGACCAACTCCCAGAACATCAACGCCAACGCGCTGCGCTGGGGCACGATCTACAATTTCCGCTTTGACAGCGACGCGCCCCCCGGCCCGGGCAACGTCAGCCTGCAGCTCTTCCAGGGCATCAACCAGACGCTGCCTACGCCGACGACGCCGAATCCGCCGGCGGTCGCGCCTCCCGCCGCGGCGGTTCTGATGGCAGCCGTGGTTCCGCAGTTCAAGGGCGACATGAACTGCGACGGCCTGCTGAACAACCTCGACATTGATCCCTTCGTAATGGCGATCACCTTCCCGAGCCAGTATCAGCAGACCTTCCCCAACTGCAACCTGATGAACGGCGACGTGAATAACGACGGTGTCTTCACGAACTTCGACATTGATCCGTTCGTGGCGCTGCTCATCGAATAGCCTGACGTGGGATCGCGGCGGCCAAACCGCCGCTGGTCCTGTCGTCCGAAACGAAGCCGGGCCTGGAACCGTCCATCAGACGTTCCGGGCCCGGCGCTTTTCTGACAGAGCATCCTCGCCGGGCTACCACCGCGACGCGGCCGGGCGCCCGGCTTCTCGCGTTAGCGCGAGACATCCACACGCACCGCGCGAGAGCTGCCGAAGCTGCTGCGCACCGCGCGGCTCTCGGCGATCACGCGGGTCGGGGCAACCGCCCGCCGGCCGGTGATCGCGTAGCCGACGCCGTTCGCCTCGGCCCGCGCGCTGAACGCCGCATCGCTGATCACGCGCACCCGGCTGTCGGCGACCCCGCCCACCGTGTCCGCGAGCGCATCACTGTGGCTGATCGCATCGCCACCGAACTCGCCGCGGCTTACCGCACGACTGTCCGAGAGCGCCAGGCCGCGCAAGCTGGTCGCGGTGGAAATCGAGCGGCTCGCGGCACGACCGGCCAGCAACCCGTGCGAGCGCGCGTCGCTGTGGCTGACGGCCACGCCGCCGATCGTCGCCGCGATGGACTCGCTGTCCGAAACTGCGAAGCCGCCGAATACCGCATCCGCGTCGGCGTTCGAGGTGGCCAGCGCGTGACCGCGTTCCGCCATCGCAACAGCCCGGCTGTCGGCGATACCGCCGCGCGTCGCCGACGCCGTGCTCACGGCCTCGGCGCGTCCGCCGCGGGTGGCGGCGCTGATCGCGGTGCTGCGGGAATTGCCGCTCGCCACCGCAGTACTACTCGCACTGCCTCCGTTTGACGCGGTGCTGATGGCGACCGCTTCGCCAGCCATCGCGCTGCCCGCGCCCGCCAGGACCAGACTGAACACGCTGCTCATCAGAATCCGCTTCATGACTGTCTCCTTCGAGCCGCGCATTGCGGCGGTTGGGTTTCTGTCGCACTTCGTCGCGCGGCTCATCGGCTGGCGACGACACCATGCAGACGATGCGCCCGGCCAGTCTATTCACGAGAGAAACCGACAACCGACGCACGTCGGCGTCAGAATGTGTCAGCCGACGCAAAGCCGGGAATCTTCACGGGGCTGACAGATCCCGCGAATTCCCGGACCCGGACCCCGAATATGATCCGCAGGCCGATGCATCCGCACCCGGCATGAGCTGGTATTTTGGCTGGCCGCGTTTCTGGACCTCCGGAGCACCGAACTGCCGCCCACCGCCCGAGAATCAGAAGCCCTGGCGCTGCTCGCAGACGTGGCGGACGTGCTGCTGCGCGATGCGAATGAAGGCAGTGGGGTCGGAACCGACGCGCGCGAAACCGAGGCGCGGCTGGCTCGCAACGCCGCGCTGCGCCTGGCGGTACTTCTCCTGCGGACGGCTGCGACGGCCACCGTTCCACGGCCACGCCAGCTTGCCGTGCTCGGTCCGACGCAGAGCGGCAAGAGCACGGTCGTCAACCTGCTTCTGGGGGCGGAGGTGGCGCGCGTCAGCCCGCTGGCAGGTTTCACCGCACACGCCTCGGGGTTCCTGCCGCCAGGCGCGGAGCATGGCGCATGGAGCGCACCGCTGTTCCCGGGGTGCGACTGCGTCGCCTATGCCGAGCTGTCACCGCAACGGCTGAACACCTACTCGCTTGAACCGATGCCGCAGCGGGACTCCGAGTCGCCGCGCCTGGATGCGGTGGTGTGGGACACGCCCGACGTCGACTCCGTGCACGCGGCGGATTACCTGGACGGCGTGATGGCGACGGCCGCGCTGGCGGATGCACACGTCGTGGTCGTCAGCAAGGAAAAGTACGCCGACCGCAGCGTGTGGCGGCTGCTCACGCTGCTCGGCGCGCTCGATCGACCGCTGATGATCTGCGTGAACAAGCTGCCTCGGTCCGATTCCGACGCGATCCTGGCGTCGCTGCGTGCACGAATGCAGGCGGCAGGCGGATGCGTGGCGCGGGCGACGGTCGTCGAAATCGAACACTGTGCGGAGCCGCCGACGCCGCGAAACTCGCCGGACCTGGTTGAACGAATGCACCGCGCCGCAGACGCCCTGTTGAAATCCGCCCCGCCACTCTCATCAATACACGTCGGCGAGGGCGGGTTGCGGCTTCTGGCGCGCGGCTGGGCGGAGTGGACGGCTGATGCGCGTTCACGGCACCACGCGAGTCGGGAGTGGAAGCGGCAGGTCAACGCGGGCGCCGACGCGATCGAGGCCGGCTACGTTCGCGACTATCTCCATGACGATCGGCGGTTCGATGCGCTGCGCCGCACGACCATCGAGCTACTCACGCTGCTTGAAATGCCGTGGATCGCGGGTCCGCTGAAGCGCGTCCGACAGGTCGTCACGTGGCCGGTGCGTGAAGGCTGGCGGGCGTTGCGAGCGACGGTGCGCGGCAGCGAATCGGGCGAGACCGGGCGCGGGCGGGCCGTGCTGGCGACCGTGATCGAAACGCAGCTCACGCGGCTGGAACTGGAAGCGGTCCGCTCCGCGGGCGAGGTCGGCCCGGCGGCGGCGGCCTGGCGAGTCATGGCGCGGGCGCTCCAATCCGAGCGGTCCGCGTTGTCACTCGCGCTCTCCGACGCAGCAGCCGCTTTCGAGCAACGTTGCGACGCCGACATCCGCAGTGCGGCGGCCGAGTTGTACGCCGCGCTGCGGGAATCTCCCGCCCTGCTGAATTCACTGCGTGCGGCGCGCGCGACCGCGGATGCAGCCGGACTGGCGCTGGCGATCAAGACCGGCGGTGCGGCGCTGAGTGACGTCATCTTCGCACCGGCGCTGCTGGCCGTGACGACCCTGCTTGCCGAAGGAGCGCTGGGCTCCTACATGAGCGCCCTGCGACAGAGGCTCCACCGCGCGCACCTCGAGCACCTGCGGTCGGATGTGCTGGGCGCCGCGTGGATCCCCGCGCTGGCCGCGATTGGCATGCGCGCCGAGCAGCCGCTCCCAGCCGACATGCTCGAACAGGCGGACGCGGCGCTGCACGACTGGGCCAACCGCTCAGGCGGGACAATCGCCCGGCCGCTCGCGCAGGGCGACCCGCGGGCGGCCAACGGAGGGCGCGGCGATGGCGACTAACCGCGCCGACTCGCTCTTTGCCCGGGCGGAGGCCTGGATCACCGCCGCGGCCGCGGATGGCTTCTGCACGCCGATCGACGCGCAGCGGCTGGCGGCAATCGAGCGCACCGCGTCGGACGCGCTGTTTGCCGATACCGAGAATCCACCGCTGGTGGTGGCGTTTTTCGGCGGCACCGGGGTCGGCAAGAGCAGCCTGGTGAATCGCATGCTGGATGAGACCGTGTCACGGGTCGGCGTCGAGCGCCCGACGACGCACGAGGTGACGCTGGCCATCCACCGCGACGTGCGCCTGGCGGCCCTGCCGCCCGAATTGCCGGTCGATCGGGCCCGGATGGCGCCGCACGCCAGCGATCGCTGGCGATGCGTGGCGCTGGCCGACATGCCGGACGTGGACAGCGCCGATGCGCGAAATCTTGCGCTGGTACGGGCGTGGCTGCCGTGCGTGAACCTGCTGGTATATGTCGTCAGCCCGGAACGCTACCGCGACGACATCGGCTGGCGGATGCTGCAGGAGCGCGGCGCTCGGCACGGCTGGATCTTCGTGCTCAACCGATGGGACGAGGGCCACGCCGCGCAGCGGGAGCAATTCGCCGGAATGCTCCGCGAGGCGGGTTTCCTCAACCCGGTGCTGCTGGTGACTTCCTGTCGGCCGATCGACGATTCAACGGCTGGGAAGACCGCCCCGCCGGATGAATTCGATCGCCTCTGCGCTGAAATCCAGTCCGCGGCACAAGCCGGTAACGCCGACGCGATCCGTCGCGCTGCGGAGTCGGAGCGGCTGCGCGAGCTTGCAGCCGTAATTTCAGGATGTACGGCACGGTTGGGCGCTCCCGCTGACTGGATGCGCGTCCGCGAATCCTGCGAACACCGATTGCAGAACCTTGAAGTCCTGATTGCGCAGGGGCTGGAGTGGCCGATCCGGGCACATGCCCGCCTGTTCGCGCAGCGCGACGCGAACTGGATACCGAACGCCCAAGCGCTGCTCCCCGCGCGGCCGGCTCTCCGAGACGCGCCGAATGAGCATCCGCCGGATACGACAGAAGCGTCTACATCCGCAGCGACCATCGAACGGGAGGTCGCCGGCGGGCTCGCCACCGCGGAAGGCGGCGCGCTGCAACCGCGCATCTGGGATGCATGGGCCGACGCGGAGTTCGCAACGCTCGCCGATGCCGTCGAACTCGAAGCGCGCAATCTTGGGATTCAAGCGGGTCCGCTGCGGCGGGCGCTGAACGACGCGCTGCCTGGAGCGGCTGATCTGGCGAACAGCGAGATCGCCCGCGCGCTGCGGCTCGGACTGGCCGGCCCGAGCGGTGCCATGCGGCGGCTGATCTCGCGCCTGCTGGGCGCGCTGGTCCGGCTGTTGCCGCTGGCGGCGTTGGCCGTGGTGGCCTACTCCATTGTGCGCGGCTACCTCCGGGCCGTCAGCGGGAACTTGGGCTTCCTCGACGTGAACTTCGCGCTACATAGCGCGCTCTTCGTGCTGATCGCGTGGCTGCTCCCGTATTCACTGCACCGGTTGCTGCGCCCGCGGCTGGAACACATCGCGGAGACGGCGATGCGAAACGGCCTGCGGCGCGGATTGTCGCGCGTCGGGGCCACGTTGCTTTCCGCGCTGGACGAAGTGCTGCTGCGCGCGGGACAGCATCGTGAATCCGCAGTGGAGTTGGGGGCCGAAGTCGCCGCAGCCGAACCGAAATGTGATCCGTCGGCCCCTTTCCTGCGCGCACGGCGACCGCGCTAACGGCGCGATATGGCCGCCACTGTGTTGGAATGCGGATGAGGGGTGACGCGGCGGAGCCAGGCCGCCATCGCGCCGGTCCGGAGCGCTAGACCCGCGCCGGCAGCAGCATCGCAGCCAGGTCGTCATCCGCCCCGCTCAGGCGGATCGGCCGCGCGGGAACGCCCACCACCGTCGCCAGCGACGGGACATCCTCGATGACCACGGATCCGGCCCCGATGATCGACTCGCAACCGATCGTGACCTTCGGCACGATAGTCGCGCCAATCCCGATGAACGCGCCCGGTTCGACCTTGACGCGCCCGGCGATCCTCACGCCCGGGCAAACATGAACACCCTCACCGATCATCGTCTGATGATCGACGATGCAGCCGGTGTTCAGTATCACTGAGTCCCCCACCTGCACATGCGCACACACCACGACGCCCGCCGCGACCACCGCGTTTCGCCCCACGCGCGCATTGTGGGCCAGCGTCGCCGACGGATGAATCGCGCTGAGCAGCGGCACACCGGCGTGCTCCACTTCACGGGCCAGCCCGCGCCGCGTGCCGTTGTCGCCGATGGCGACAATCGCGGCGTCGATCTCGAGTCGCCGCACCACACGCGCCAAATCCGGGATCGCCCCGCAGACCGGCAACCCGTCAATCCGACGGCCTTGAATGTCAGGGTTGTTGTCCAAAAAGCCGACGACGGTCCGCCGCTGGGCCAGCAGGATATCCAGCACGACTCGCCCATGTCCGCCGGCGCCGAGGATGAGGACTCGACCTTCGTGTTTGGTCGGCTGCATGGACAGCCTATCGGCGAAGCCGAAGGATTGGCCGACCGTGGTCGGAACCGATTCCGCACGGAACGCAGCGCCATAGGTCGGATTGCCTCCCCGCACATAAGCCTGGGCAGTACCGCCCGCGAAAAGACCCGTCGCACCCGGTGTAACGCGCAGCGGATCGGCACCGCGTCAGTTCCGCCCGTCCTGCAACCGATAAACCATTTCGTGCGACGGAACTGCACGGAAGCAATCCCCGCCGCACTGCGGAGCCGAACTTGCCCGCTGCATCGGACGTAGCACCGAAGCGCCGATTGAGCCGTGCCGATGGAGCAGGCACTGCCGCGCCGCGCGTCGCGTTTGACCCTTGTCACGGCCCGGGTTACAGTCCGCGGCCTGCGGCGACGAGAGCAAATCGCGGCGCGCCAGTCACCGCCAGCGGCGCAAATGTTGCGCGCGTGGCGTCATCCGAACAAACGAAATGCGTGGGAACGGGCATGAAGTGGAATTCCCGCCGCCTCACCGCTGCGGCCGTCATTCTTGTGTCGGTGCTTCTCCCGGCCGGGACGGGCTGCGCCCTGATGAACGGCTTTCTCGACCCGACGCAGGTCGGCACGTTCCCCGTCGAGTTTCACGAGACGGGCATCCGGCGCGTACTCACTCCGCGGGACACGCCGCCGGGCGTCGCCAATGCCACCGAGCCGACCCCTGAAGACCTGATCCCCGATTATTCCGACTATCGCATCGGTCCCGGCGACCAGATTTCGATCGTCATTGACGACCTGATCAACCCCGGCCTGCGCGAGGAGTTTTTCGGCGAGGTCAGTTCGACAGGTTACGTCCGAATCGTGACGGTCGGCAGCTTCCGCGTCACGGATCGAACCGAGCAGGAGATCGAGCAGGAAATCCGGGCGTACCTGAAGGACACCGGCAAGCTGAACGACCCGGTGGTGCGCGTGTTCGTGCAGGTGCGGCGGCAAAAGTACTTCTCGATCATCGGCGCGGTCGGCCAGGCCGGGCCGTACGGACTTTCGGAACCGGATACGCGGCTGTTGGACGTGCTGGCGCTGGCGCGCGACGTCGAGCCGACCGTCAAGCGGCTGTATGTGATCCGCCGCTCCGAAGGCCCCGCCGGTGGGCGGCGTGCGCCGTACGAGCCGCCGGCGACCGATATGCCATCGGACGAGCCTTTCGTGATTCCGCCGCCGATCGATGACGGCACGCCGACCCCCAGCAGCGCGCTGCTCAACACCAGCGGCGGTACCAATCGCCGGCAGGATCCGCCGGCCGGTGGCGGCTCGCGCGACCAGTTCGAGGATGAGGCGCTCGATCAGTTGCTTAATCCCAAGCCCAAGCCGGGGCAGGATCGCCCTGTGAACGTCCGCAAGGCGGATGACCGCCCGTTCGGACCGCTGATCTACGACCCGGCCAGCGGCGAGCCGATCCAGGTGCGCCCGCAGCGGAGCGAGGAGGAGCCGGACGCCCCGCCCAACGGGGAGGACGCCCCGATTCAGCGTCGCTCTGGATTCAACTGGGATGATGTCCCTGAGTATGAGTTGACGCAGCGGGTTATCGAAATTGACATCGCGTCGCTGAAATCCGGCGATCCGCGCTACAACATTGTGATCCGCAATCGGGACGTGGTGAACGTTCCGGTGGACACCGGCGTATTTTACCTGATGGGCGAGATCAACCGTCCGGGCGTGTACGGACTCGGCGGACGTGAAATCACGATCAAGCAGGCCATCAGCATCGCCGGCGGCTTCGCACCGCTAGCCTGGCCCCAGCGCTGCGAGTTGATCCGCCGTGAAGAGGGCACGGATAAGCAGATCACGGTCACATTGGACGTGGACGCGATCTTCGCCGGCCTGCAGAGCGACGTGCTGCTGCGCGACGGCGACATTCTGAACGTCGGCTCGCACTTTGTCGCACCGTTCCTGTTTGTCGCCCGAAACTCGTTCCGCTTCACGTACGGCTTCGGCTTTGTGTACGACCGCAACTTCGCGGACAAGGATTCGTACGGCTCGCGGCCGAATCCGGCGATTGAGGCGTCGCAGCGCCGGCAGCAGCGCGGACTGGCCTTCTAGGCCGCCTTCGGCCGGCGACGGCTGGCACGCGCGACACGGAGTGCTCGAATCAGGCGCGATGTGCGCCGCCGGGACCATTGGCGGGGAGAGACACGGTCGAATGACCACGATCGCGACAACCCCGCCCGCCGGCGTCGTCCAGACGCTTGGCTTCGACCGCCCCGCACAGGTGCGCGCGGCGCTCGTGACGGCCGCGTTTGTGGCCGTCTTCTGGGAACTGCTTGATTTCATCCCGGCCCAGTTGGGCACGGCCACCGGCACCGGCAAGCTGGTGCACATGTGGCTCACGGAGCAGGACTGGTCACACGGCCCGCTGATTCCAGCCTTTTCCGCGTACCTGGTGCACATCAACTGGGAGCACATCCGGCGCTGTCCGGTCCGCTTTGGCTGGCTGGGATTGCCGATCCTCCTCGCGGGACTGGCGATCTACGCCGCGGCCGTCGCAACGGTGATACCATTCGCCTTCGCAAAGCCGATGGCCATGATGCTGGCGCTGCTGGGCGTGATCGTGCTGCTGTGCGGCGTGCCGGCGATGGCCTATCTCTGGCTGCCGTGGGCCTACCTGTTCTTCGCGATCCCGATGCCCAAGCGGCTGTACTTCGAGCTGACCACGCCGTTGCGCGCGATGGTGGCGTGGGTCGCGACCAAGGTGCTCACGTTTGTGCCCGAACTGTACATCCAGCACCACGGAACGGTGATCCAGTACGACTACCGCGGCCGCACGGGCGAGATCGGCGTGGTGGACGCCTGCAGCGGGATGCGGAGCCTGATCGCGCTCTGCGCAATCGGCGTGGCGGTCGCCTTCATGACTCCACGCCCGATCTGGCAGCGCCTGATCCTGATCGCATCGTGCGTGCCGATCGCCATCTTCTGTAATTTCGTCCGTGTCATTACGACTTGCGTGCTGCACATTTTCGTTGACTCGAAGTACGCCGAAGGCTCGTATCACACGGCGCTCGGGCTGGTGACGCTCGCGCTGGGGTTTGTAATGTTCAGCGCGCTGGGCTGGATTCTGGCGAACCTCACGGTCCCGGCGGATGATTCCGACGCGCCGGACCGCACGGCGGCGAGAGCGTAAATGGCGCAAACCGAGACGATCCTCACGCAGAATCGCTCGACGGGCGTCCCGCCGACCGGCGTATCCCCGAGCTCGAATGCCGGCGCTGGAGCGGCGCTGGAGGCTGCCGGCCCAACCCCGATTGCCCACAAGCCGCTGTACGGCTCGGCCCGGTTGGTTGCCTGCCTGGGTGTGCTGGTCGCATCGGCGGTTGCATTGATTGCCGCGTCGCGGGTGTTTGAGGGGCTGCTGCACAAGCGGCCGGTGGCCCTGCTGCGGCCGATCCCGGCGATGGACGCCCATCGGCTCGAGCCGCGCTACACGCTGCACCCGATTCCTGCTCCCCTGCTGAATGAAGAAACGCTGGAAACGCTGGGAACGCGCGAGTACCTGCTATGGCGGGTAGTGGATGTGACCCGCGACCGCTCCGACCCGGCGGCGGTGGCGCACCTGTTCATCACTTATTACACCGGCAAGCCGGACCAGGTGCCGCATGTTCCGGACGAGTGTTACTTCGCGGCGGGATCGCAGCTCGTCCGTGCCGAAGCGCACTCGATTCCGGTTCCCGGCGTACGGGCGGACGGAAACAAGGTGCCGGTCCGCGCGACCGTCTGGCAGATGCCGCCGCGGAGCCGGTTTCCGTCGTTGAGTGATGGCGAAGGCGCTCGCAACCGGACGGTCCTCTACTTTTTTCACTGCAACGGCGCGTACATGACGACGCGCAACGAGGTACGCCTGGCACAGGCCGGAATCCGCCAGCGCTACGCCTACTACATGAAGATCGAAGTAAACTTCACGGACTACACGTTCACCCGCAACGCCACGTCGGAGGAGTCGGTCGAGGCCCTGCCGCCGCTGCTGGAACGGGTGATGGGAACCCTGCTGGAAGAACACCTGCCGGATTGGAGCAGGCTGAATTCCGCGCCGCAGGCGCAGGAGCGGGCGAACTGATCGCGCCGCCGGATGAAGAGGATCGAACTCAATGGCCAAGAAGAAAATCAACAAGAATCTCGTCGCGTTCCTGACCGTGATGGGGATTCTGCTGTCCGTGACCATCGTCGCCGTGATCACGGTGCAAGGCTCGCAGAAGGATCCGGTCAAGACGGCCGAGATCGCCGCGCAGCACGAGAACAGCGGCGACATGGAGCGCGCGATCGAGTACTACCTGCGCGCGTACGAGGCCTCGCGACGGAAGGGCGAACCCGATGTGAAGTACTACCTCGAGGCCAGCCGCTGCGCCTACACGATGGGCAACCTGGGCCTCTCGCTGAACCTGCTCTCGCGCGCCAACACGCAGGCTCCGGCCGACAAGTCAGTGCTGACGGCGATCGTCGAGCGGCTCTGGGAGCTGCGCAAGCTCGGTTACGAGATGAACAACGACGCGCGCGACAGCGCCGAGAAACTGATCAACCTCGCGCCGGACGACATCCTGGCCAACCTGACCAGCGCGGTTTCGCTGCAGGCGCTCTCCGCGACGGATCCATCCTTGCGGACGCTGGCCGAGGAGCGAATGAAGAAGGTCGTCGAGCTGGCCCCGGACGACCCGCGCGTCGTCGCCGCACGGGCGGGAAAGTTGATGTTCGATGCCGCCCAGATCGTGCGCGGCGCCACCGGACGGCCGTCGCGGGACGACGAAAACCGCTTCAACGCGCTGCGCGAAGAGGCGCTGCGGGTGGTTGAGGCCGGCATCGCCAAGAACCCCGGTTCGGCGGAGCTGGTCTCCGAGTATGCCCAGATGCTGGTCAACCTGGACCGCATGGACGATGCGGTCAAGGTAATCGAGGACGGCGTGAAGGCGGCGCCGGCCAACGCGGAAATGCACGCGAACCTCGGACGCTTCCTCACCATGTACATCGCGATCAGCGAGGCGCGTGGTCGGAAGCTGACGCAAGCCCAGCGCTCTGAAATGCTGGCCCGCGCGGAGGCCGGCAGCCAGAAGGCGCGCGAGCTTGAGCCGGCCATGCATGAGGTTTACTCAGACCTGGCCCGTGCGAAGCTGCTCGACCGGGATCCCGACGCCGACAGCGATGCCGCCGCGGCGGAGCGTTACCGCGCGGCAATCGAAGTCTACGAAGATGGGATCAAGTCCACCGTCGGGCAGAAGTCCGTGCGGGCGCTCACGGCGCAGCGCGGACGGCTGGGTCTGTTGACGATGGCGTTTGATTCGGCGCGCGAGATGCTTCGCATCGCCCCGGATGATGCCGGGCGCAAGTGGGCGGAGGAGAAGTGCCGCAAGTTTGCCGCCGAGGTCAAGTCGCAGTTCGGCGAGGAAGCGATCTCGTTCACGCTCCAGGCGCAGGTGGCCCAGATTGATCGCGACCCGCGCCGGGCGATCCAGATGTACATCGAGGCCGAACGGGCCAGCCGAAACGTCACGGCGCTCAATCGGGACGCCAACGTGAACCTGGCCTTGCTGTACCACTCGATCGGCGAGCTCGGTGCGGCGGCAAAATACCTCAAGGCGGCCCAGGCGCTCTATGACCGCGATCGCGGCGAACCGCCGCTCGAACTGCGAATCATCGAGGCCGACCTGCTGCTCCGCAACAACGAGGCCCAGCGGGCCCTCGACCTGACCGACAACCTGCTGCAGCGCGAGCAATACCGGAATGACCCGAGACTGCAGCGCGTCCGTGCAGCCGTGCTGGCGGCCATGGGACGAACTGCCGAAGCGTCGCAGATCGCGGCCGGCGCCTCGGACGACGACGTGGACAACATCCTGCTGCGCGCCCGCCTGGCGGTGGTGCAGCAGGATCTGGACACCGCCAGCAGCGCGTTTGAGGAAGCGCTGTCCCAGGAGCCCGAGCGATCGGACGCGGTGCGGCAATACGTGGCGCTAATGATCGGCGGGAACCGCCAGGAGGCGGCCCGAGCGTTCCTGACGAAGGCGGCGTCGAAGGTTCGCGACGCAGACGTGCAGCGCCTCTATGCGGGTCTTGACATCCTGCTCTCCACGCCCGACCCGGAGGAGCGAAACCGCAAGCTGCTCGAAGCGATTGAAAAGATCCCTGACGAGGTGACGCGAAACGTCGAGCTGACCGCCTACTACACCTCCCTCAACCAATTTGACAAGGCCGCCGCGGCCCTGGACCAGGTGGAGAAGGCCCGCCCGCAGGATCGCGCCGTGCTGGAGCAACAGCTCGGATTGGCGCTCAACCGCAAGGCCTTTGATCGCGCCGGCCAGTACGTCACCAAGCTTGCCAACATCAATGCCGACGGCGCCGGAGGCGCGACATACCGCGGGCAGTTGGCGCTGGCCCGCGGCGACGCGGCCACCGCCGTCCGCGAATTCCGCGCCGCCCTGCAGAAGCTGCCGGGCGACTCGCGCCTGCTGGTCCTGCTGGCCGCCGCCCAGATGGACAGCAGCCCGCGCGACGCGATCGCCTCGCTCACCGAGGCGGTCGCCAGCAACCCGCGCTCGCTGCCGGCGCTGAAGATGCTGCATGAACTGCACAGCCGCCAGGGCGAGCGTGATCTGGCCCGCGGCTACCTCGAGCGCGCCGTCACGATCGGTCCGCGCGATCCCTATGTTCAGAAACACGCCGAATCGCTCGCCGAGGAGCAGGACCCACAGGCCGGCATCGCCCGTCGCGAGGAGCTGCGCCGTCAGACGCCTGACGACGTGGACAACCTGCTGCGGCTCTGCGAACTCTACATGCGAATCGAAAACCGCCAGCGCGCCGTAGAAGTGGTGAACGCCGCCCAGGCGCTCAAGCCGGACAGCCTCGATGTCGTTCAGCTCGCGTGCGCCCTGTACCGCAGCGAGGCGGATCGTCCTGAGGGCGAACGCGTGGTCCGCGGTTTCATCAACGCGGTCAAGGAAGAAACGAAGGTCTTCGGGCACATCCTGCTGGCGCGCTACTACATGCTGATCGGGGCGCAATCGGACGCCATCGCGCTGCTGGAGAGCCTGCCGCGCCTCTGCGACGAACTCATCTCGGACTCCGCCGTACGCCACATGTGGCTGCTCGAGTCGGCCACCGAACTGGCGGAGCGCTATGCCGACACACGGAACCCGGACCTCGCGGTGGATGCCATGAAAAAGGCCGTCGCGATGCTCCGCCCGGAGGATCGGCCCGATACGCGGCAGCGCATCCGTGGGCGGCTGCTGGAACTGATGGCCCGCTCCCCAAAGCACGTGACGCAGATCGAGCCGGACCTGGCGGCCTATCTGAAGGATTACCCGCGCGACTTCCGCGGCTTGCAGGTCAAGGCGCAGATGCAGATCGCGCGCGGCGAGTTCGAGCCGGCCCGCTCGACGCTCAACGACCTGATGCTGCTCCGTCCGGGCGACGCGCTCACGCTCAGTACGCGCGGACTGGTCAACAACCGCCTCAAGCTCTACGCACAGGCCCTGAAGGACCTGCAGGAGGCGCGCGCCCTGACGACCCCCGTTCCGCCGCAGCAGATGTCCGAACTGGGGCGCGTGGTGCGCCTGCGACTCGCGACGTTGTACGAGCAGGATGACAACCAGATCGAGCTGGCCATCGCCACGCACCGCGAAATCGTCGACGGACCGCCGATCAACCATGCCGCCGCCGCCAACCTGATCCGGCTATACAAGCTCTATCGCAAACCGGAGGACGCCGACAAGCTGATCGCCGAGTATGAGCAGCGCGAGCCGGCCGACCCCTTCTGGCCGATGCAGCTGGGGCGCCTGCAACTGGATCGCAATGCGCCAGCCGCGGCCGCCCTTCAGTTCCAGCGCGCATTTGATTTGAGCAAGAAGTCGGATCGCTCGGCCCTCTCCAACCTGATCTACTCGCGGGCCAAGGCGGGACAGGGCGCCGACGCCGTTCGGCTGTTCGAGAGCGCCGCTCCGGAACTGCTTTCGGCTGGTGTGCGCATCGCCGGCGCCTGGGCCTATGACGCAGTTCGTGACACCGCCAAGGCGAACGCCGCGCTGGAGGATGCCGTGCTGGACAGCGCCCAGAAGGGGCTGGCCGACCTCATCCAGACGGCACAGATTGCTGCGGAATTGCGTCCATGGACGGAGATCGCCGCGATTTGCGGCAAGGTGCAGGCGGCGCCGGGAGCGCAATCCCAGGAGATCGCGACGCGCTTGCGCACCGTTCGCGCCCTGGCCATGATCAACACACCGGACGCCGGCGCGGTCCCGGAAGTGCTGGCCCCGATCATCCGAGACACGCAGCCCGGATCCGATGAGTGGATCCGCGCCAAGCTCGTGACCGCCCAGGGCTACATGACTACGAAAAACAACGTCGCGGCCGTTAGCGCCTACGAGGACATTCTGCGCTACGTGCCCGGTCACGTGGAGTCGCTGAACAACCTGGCCTATTTCAAGGCCGAGGGCGGAGACCTGGCGGAAGCCGAAAAGTACGCCGAGCGTCTGGCCTCGATGGAAGTGAACGACCCCAACGTGCTCGATACGATCGGGTACGTTTATGCCAAGAAGGGTCGCAACCGGGACGCCGAGACGTGGTACCGTGAGGCGCTGCGGCTCGACGCGCAGAATCTGCCGGCCCGGCTGCACCTCGGCGAACTGCTGGCGTCCGAAGGTAAGGCCGATGACGCCCGCTCGACGCTCGAACGGGCGATCCGTGATGCCGATAAGCAGGGAGATGCGCAGAGCAAGCGCGCCGCGGAAGAGTTGCTGCGCAAGATTGGGCGCTAACGGTCCGTGGCCGGCCACACGCCGGCTGCGGGCGCAGACATGACCGACGCAACCGCAGCGCGGCCCGCCGGCCAGGTCCGGCGACGGTGCAGCGGCCGTCGGGTGGGATGTGATGCATGAGCACGATCAGTGATCCTCGCGAAGTGATGGTTCGGGGCCGCGGCCCGCTGGGCATGCCGGCGGTCACCGCCGAGCCGGGCGCTGCGCCGGCCGCGGGCGGTCTTGGTCCGGCGGACCTGCTGCGGATCATCAAGCAGCACAAGATCCTGATCGCCGTCAGCTTCACGCTGTTCTTCTCCGTCGCGGTGGCCGCGACGTTCGTCACGCTGCGCTACTTTCCGGCCTACACCGCCACGGGTCTGATCCAGATCAACCCGCCGCCGCTGGATCCGATGAAAAGCTTCAGCGCCATCGGCCGCCCGGATGAGCTGCGATCCCTGCTCGAGACCGAAGCGCGCAAGATCAAGCGCGCGAACCTGCTCGCCAAGGTGCTGGAGCAGCCGGAAGTCGTCGCCACTGACTTCTACCGCTGGTACGAGGGCCGGATCGAGAAGCGCCTCGACGACCTGGAGCGCTACATCACGGCCTCGCCGCACCCCGATACGCAACTCATCCGCGTCTCGATCTCGCTTCGCAACCCCAAGGACGCCGCGGACGTCGTCAACACGCTGATGCGCCAATATGTGCTGGAGCAGGGTGGCGAGCGCAGCACGGTCGATCAGCAGCGCGCCGACAGCCTCAAATCCACACGCGACCGCATCATCTCCGATCTGCGCTCCAAGCGCGAGGAACTGAACGCCTTCCGCCTGCAATCCGACGTGTCGCAGCTCGAGACGCAGCGCTCGGTCGCGATTGAGAACATCGGAAACCTGATGGCCATGGTGTCCGGGCTGTCGGCCCAGGGGGCCGACCTGCAGGCCCAGCTGGATGAACTGGACCGCCTCGGCGGGCGCGAGGTGCCGATCACGGCGGAGATGAAAATCGCGATCGAGGCGGATCCCGTCCTGCGCTACGTTCGTCAGAACGTCGAGGCGCTGGACATCGAGATCACCGCCCAAAGCCAGTTTTACGGGCCGAACCATCGCCAAACGCAAATGCTCGTCTCGCGGCGAGAGGGATTCTACGCCCAGGAAGCCGCCCGTCGTGAGCAGTTGATCGAGGATCTACGCCGTCGCTATGACGAGGGCCTGCGCCAGGAGGCCGCCCGCGTCAGCACCCAGCTTTTCCAGCTTCATCAGCAGTTGGACGAAGCCGAGGCCAAGCAGCGCGACCTGGATCGCAACATCGAGCGCTATAACGTGCTGCTCCGGGACGAGGAGAGTCTGCGCCGCCAGCTCGACGACATCGATCAGACGATTCGCGTCGCCGAGCACGCCATGACGGACAAGAGCAACGTCCGAGTGCAGTTGGCGCAGCCCGCGATCAAGCCGGTCGACCCCAGCCGCCCCGACCCGCCGCTGTGGATCGCGGGCGGCTTTATCGTGTCACTGCTGCTCTCGCTCGGCCTGGCGTTTCTCCGGGAGCTCTCCGACACGCGCGTCCGCACGCCGCTCGACGTCGTCCGCTACGGGCAGCTTTCCGTGCTCGGCGTCGTGCCAACGCTCGACGCGGAGGAAGCCGACGTGGAGGCCATCGAGACGGCCACGCGCCTGGCGCCGCAGTCGCTGGTCAGCGAGTCCTTCCGCCAGATCCGCACCACGCTGCTCTACAGCGGCCCGTCCGACACGCAGCGCACGCTGCTCATCACCAGCCCGCGCCCGGAGGACGGCAAGTCCGCCGTGGCGATGAACCTGGCCGTCACGCTGGCGCGCGGCTCGCAGCGTGTGCTGCTAATTGACGCCAATTTCCGCCGACCGGCAATCCGGCCCGCCTTCCAGAACACGCGCCCCGAGGGACTCTCCGATGCCTTGACCGGCCACGCTCCGTGGACGTCCCTGGTCACGGCCGCCGAAGTGCCGAACCTGTTCGTGCTCAGCAGCGGCCGCCTGCCGCCCTCGCCGGGCGAACTGCTCGCCTCGGGCGCGATGCGCGACCTGCTGGCCGAGGCGACCCGCGCCTACGATCGCGTCATCATCGACGGCCCGCCGGTGCTGATGATCAGCGACGCGCTGATCATCGCGACCCAGGTGGACGGCGTGATCCTCGTCGCACGCGCGGTGAACAGCTCGCGCGGCGCGCTGCGCCGCGCACGCGAGGTGCTCGAAAGCGTGAGCGCCCGCATCGTCGGCTGCATCCTCAACGGCGCGGTGCCGCGCCCCGGCGGGTACTTCCGCGAGCAGTATCGCGAGTTCTACGAGTACACCAGCGACGAAACGATGCCGTTCGAACTGCCGGCGCAGCAACCGGATCAACTGCCCGGCGCGGACGAACCGGCGCCCCCCGTCCCGGACGATGAAAAGCGCTAGGCGCCCCGCGCCGGCCCGGAGCCAATCGCTTGCATCCGCCCGCGCCAGACGCGACCACGCGCTTCAGCAATCGTGTTGCGGACTACGTCCGTGGCCGCCCCGGCTACCCACCCGCCCTGCTCCTCTGCCTGCAGCGCGATTTCGCGCTGTCGACGCAGCATGAGATCGTGGACGTCGGCAGCGGCACGGGGCTGAGCGCCGCGGTGTTTCTCGCCAACGGAAATCCGGTGATCGGCGTCGAGCCGAACGATGACATGCGCCGCGCCGGCGACGATTCGCTCGCCGCGCGATATCCCGGCTTTCGCAGCGTCCGCGGCACGGCCGAGGAAACGAGCCTGCCTGCGGCCAGCGCGGATTGGATCGTCTGCGCGCAGGCCTTTCACTGGTTCGACGTGGCCGCCGCGCGGACCGAGTTCCGGCGGATTCTGCGCCCGGGTGGACACGTCGCGTTGATCTGGAACAACCGCCGCGAGGACACGCCGTTTCTACACGGGCTTGAGTCGCTGATCCTGCGCCACGCCACGGACTACGCGGCCGTCAAGCATCAGCAGGCCCGCACGGACGGCCGCATCGAGCGCTTCTATCAAGGCCGCATGTCGCATCGCGCCTTCGACAATGAGCAACGCTTCGACTACGACGGCCTGCTCACTCGCGTCTCCTCATCGTCCTACCTCCCTTCCCGAGACGATGGCGGCTTTGCGGCCATGGAGGCCGATCTGCGGCGGCTCTTCGAGCAGCACGTCGAGCAGGACGGGCGCGTCGCGATCCTCTACGAGACGGAGCTGTTTGTCGGCCGGCTTGACTGAGACGGCCACGCACCCAGCGCATCACCCGCCGAGCAGCAGCTCTACAAACGGATCGATGTCGAAGTTCGTGACGAAGCCGTCAGAATCCACGTCGGCGGCGCAGCGCGCCTCGGCTGAGGCGTTCGCGGGATCCAGCAGCACCGCGACGAAAGCGTCGATATCGAAGTTGTTCACCACGTCGTCGCCGTTCACGTCCCCGGGCATGCACTCCACGTTGCGGAATCGCAGCGTGAACGGATCGGAGTCGGCGTACTGCCCAGTGCTGTCAAATAGCTGAAACCGGCCGCGCCACAGCGTCTGCATGGGGTCAAACGCCGTTGTGTTCGAGCGAATGTGCCAGATCAGGTGCGTGTGAATGTCGCCATTGGTGCTGCCCAGCAGTGCGCTGCCGCCCGCACCGATGTTTGACAGCCCGGCGGTCCAGACGTTCAGAGCCGGATCCAGCGCCACCACCCGCAGTCGGATGGTTCGCCCGGGCTCGAACGTGTAGCAATCGTTTGGGACATCATCCACGGAAATATCGTCGAACCCGGGATCGTTGGACGACCACCCGACCAGCAGACCCGACGCGGCAGGCAGATCGACGAACTCCGCCGCCGGATCGAAGCCGCGCGGCGAGAGCTTGAGTTTCCCGTCGGCCGAAACGGCCGGCCACAGGTCCAGTTCGTGCTGCGCACGGGCCGGCACCGAAAGCACGCTGATGAACGCGATCAATGCCAGCATCCACAACGCCGGCGCGGGAGGCATGTATGCATTCCTTGGCACGGAATTCATGGCTCGCTCTTTCCTTCCTCAGTGAGTGACTCGTCGAACGCCGCGACGGTGTGCCGCCGCCCGGTGACGACGGCACACCGCGCGGAAACGCATCAACTCGGACTCCCCTCCGGAAGATGCACCTTCGCCTCCACGATCATGCGATCACGGGTCGCCGCCGCATGCCGATGGCCAACGCCAGTCCGAGCAGCCCCAGCGAAGCCGGCTCGGGCACCGGCGTGAACGAAATCTCAAACGTCTCGGAGGGGGCATACGCCGTTGATCCCACGTCAATCAGGCGGAATTCGCCGGTCCAGACCGTTTGAAGCGGATCGAACCCGGCGTCACCGGCGTCGATGAACCACAGCGGGTGCGTGTCGAACGGCGCGCCGCCAAGCAGGAAGGACTGCCCCGGAAGGATCGACGCGAGGCCGGCGTTCGGATCCAGAACCTTCAGAGCCGGATCCAGTCCCATCACTTCCAAGCGCACAATCGCCCCGGCCGCGAGTTGAAAGAAATCCTCATCCGGCTCGTCCTCGTCGAGCGACGCAAAGCCCGGCTCATCGCCAAGCCAGCCCGACAGGCTGAAGGGGTTGAGCGGATCGACCGGCGGAACCTCGAACGGCGCTCCGCCGATCTCGATGCCCAACACGCCCAGCGACGAAACGCCGACCACGCCGTCGCCCTCGTGCGTGTGAGGGCCGGCGACGGCGCTTGACGAAACCATGCCCACGGCCAGCGCGCCGACCGTCACGCGGGCGGCACGGGAGAAGAACAAGCGAAACATTTGATTTCCTGCCTTCTGTTGCAAAACAGCCGATCTTGCGATCGCCTGCGATAGTGACGGATACTCGCGAGCGTGCGCTGCACCCCAGGCTGTGGGGCGACGGCGCGGCGCTCAGCATCGGGGCCTTGGACGTGGCGTGCTCTCAGCGCGCCACGTCCGGATCCCACTTGTTGACAAACCACACCAGCGTGCCGGTGAAGATGTCACTCGACGCCGGATCCAGCTGGTACGTCTGAATGAACGGCAGCGATTCGGCATGCCCATCCACCATCGCGTAGTTTTCTCGCTTGCGATGCCGGCCCATGGCCAGTTGCCGCCCCGGCTCGACCTGCGGATTGGAAAGCCACAGTTCCGGATGCACGTGGTCTGAGGTGGCGTACTCCCCAACCTCGATCAGCTCGCCCCAGTAGATCGTCGACGCGGGCCGGACGACCCGACCCAGCGACTGAAACGCCCGCTGCTTTCCGAACAACTCGCGGGCCTCCTCGTCGTCGATCTCAAAAAAATAGCTGCTGGCGTAGCTGGCCTGCCGCCAGAGCGGTTCCCCAGCCACTATGTTCGGCTTTCCAAAGAACGGACTTTGGTCGGTTGGACAACGGCGGATGTCCGCGACCTCACTCAGCAGCATCGTTGATGCGCCGCTGCCGCGGGTATCGCCTCCGCGCCGGCCATAGTCGGCGCCCAGCAGCGTCACCCAGCTCGCAGCCGAGTTCGACGCACCGCCGTGGCCGAAGCCGACCGTCGGAAACCGCTCGCCGTTCTGCTGCAGGTACGTCGTAACGGCCATGCCGAGCGAACGCATGTTTGCCAGACAGACCGACGTCCGAGCCTGCTCCCGGGCGGTGCTCAGCGCCGGCAGCAACACCGAAATCAAAATGGCAACGATTGCGACAACGACCAGCAACTCAATGAGCGTGAACGCTCTCCGAACGACCATGCATCCGCTCCCGGTCCGCGCGCCCCCCATCGGGAGCACGACGACCACGTCCAATCCGGATCCCACCCCGGCGCCCGCAGGGCACGCCGGAGCGTGACGACTCGGGAATACGCCCTGAAACAACCAGGCGCAAACGACGAATACGTCCAATCACAAGACGCGGCGAAAACCGGCGGAAAATCACGCCGGGAACGCGCAATCAAAGTGACGTGATGGAGAACGGGATCAGACAGCCGGCGGAGCGCGCGGCTGCGAGGGAAGAGCAGGGACGACCGAACAGGCGACCTGGTCGAGAACCGCAGTCACCTCTACCGGATAGGTGAGGCGGCTGACAACGGTTACCGGCGGCGGCAACACCGGCTGGGCGGCGGTTGCCAAGACATAGCAGACCGGGCAGTTCTCATGATCGCCTGAAGCGGGCGCTTCAGCCGGCGCCTCATCATGAGAGTGACTGCAGCAGATGGGTACGGCGCCGGAGCGATCCGCGGTGGCCGGGGTGGAGCGGTGCCAATCGAGCGCCAAGCCGGATGCAACGCCGAGCAGCGGCAGGATGCAGCACAGGCTGGCAATCCGACGAAACACCACATCGCTCCGAACGATCACGGAACTTGCAGAAATTGGCGGGTGCGCAGAACCCCGCCACCCAAGCCTCATTCTACCCGGTGCCGGGCGTCGGTCAAACACCAGTCCAGAGTCAATCGCAGATGCGCACCCGATTGGCGGTGGGGATCGCGGGTCAGACCGTCGCGCCAGCTGCCGCTTCCTCCATTGTGAGCAGGCGCTGTTTGAACGAAACCCCTTCTCGGCCGGAGTATCCGCCCAGGCTGCCGTCGCTTCGCAGCACGCGATGGCACGGAATCACGATTGGCAACGGGTTCCGCCCCATCGCCGCTCCGACCGCTCGCGCCGCCTTCGGCTTGCCAAGCTCGCGCGCCAGCGCCAGGTACGTGCTGGTCTCGCCGTAGCCGATATCCCGGCAGGCATCCCATGCGGCCGTTTCGAACTTTCCGGCGTCGCCATAATCAGCCGGGTCATCGAACGCGACCGGCTCTCCGCGGAAGTAACGCACCAGCCGCTTGGCGAGGTCGGGGTTCAGCCGGGCGTCCTCGCGGGCGTCCGGTTCCAGCCGCTGCAGCTCCCGTCGGACCTGCGGCTCCGACTTGCCGGGCAGAACGACCCGCCGTAGCCCGCGCGCTGAACATGCGAACCCGACCGGACCGGCTGCCGTCTGCACGATCCGAAATGCGATGCTCACGATCCACCTCCAGGTTGATTGTACTTCGCCGAATCGCTAGTCTTCGCCGCGTCGCTGGCGTCGTTCGCGCAGCGCGGATTCGCGCTGCTTGCGATCCGCCGCGTCGCGCGGCTCCAGAAACGCCGCGACATGTCCGCGGACGGCGTTCAGCGCCGCATCCGCCAGATCTTTCTCATCCCCGGCCCGAAATGCCTTGCTCTCCACCTTGACAATTGTGTCCTGCACCAGCCGGTCCCCATCGCGGAAGTACACCCTCGCCAGCAGCATTGCCGGGCTGAGCAGCCCTTTCGATTGAAAATAGGTCACATCCGTCATGATCGACAGTCGTCGATCACCTGGCAGGAAGGCCGCTTCGACGTCCTCGATGATTCGCGGCGCGCGGCGGTTGTAGGCGGTCAGCAGCTCCGGCGGCACAACCCGGTCCGAAACCGTGGTGGTGGCAGGAAGAAACTCCAAACTGCCGAAGGAATGAGAGTCGGCGACCACGGGCTCGGTCAGCGCCAGCACTTCGCCCTGCGCGCCGCGCATTTCAAAATAGGCCTGCTTCGCAGCGGTCATGCAGCCCGCCGCCGGAAGCACTGCGACCAGCAGAACCAGAAGTCCTGCGGCAGCGCCGCCCGGCCGCCGCACCGCCTGAACCGCGATTCGATCCGCATTCATCTATCTCTGCTCCTGTGACACCCGCGCCCGACACGGATCCGGAGCGCAGGGCGTCGGATGCTCGCCCGCAGCTCACCCGCCCGCCAGCGCCTGCATGTCCTGCTCGGATATCTCGAAATTGCTGTACACGTTCTGCACGTCATCGTGCTCTTCCAGCGCTTCGACCAGCGCCACCATCTGCACCGCGCGCTCACCCTCCACTTGCACCGTGCTGCCCGGGATCAGGGCGATCTGCGCGCTCGACGGCTTCAACCCCGCATCGGCGAGCGCCTTGCGCCCGGCCTCGAACAATGCCGGATCGCAGCGCAACTCCCACTCCTCACCATCCCGCCCGACGTCGTCCGCCCCGAGCGCCAGCGCAAGCTCCATCATCCGTTCTTCATCCGCCGCGGCCGCCGGCACTCGGAACACCCCCCGCCGGGAGAAATTCCAGCCCACGGCGTTCGGCACGGCGATGTTCCCGCCGTTCATCTCAAATATTTTCTTGATCTCCGGGGCAGTTCGGTGGCGATTGTCCGTCAAAGCCACAGCCATCACCGCCGCGCCGCCGGGACCGTACCCTTCGTATACCACCTCTTCGTACTGCTCCGCTCCAAGTTCGCCAGTGCCCTTCTTGATCGCCCGCTCGATCGTATCGCGCGGCATGTTGCCGTCCCGCGCTGCGTCTATCGCGTAGCGCAGCGCCAGGTTGGCGTCCGGATCCCCGCCTCCGGAGCGCGCCGCCACGATGATCGCGCGTGCCAATTTGCTCCATGCCCGCCCACGGCGCGCGTCCGTCACGGCCTTAGCCCGCTTGATCCGCGCCCAGTGTGAATGTCCGGCCATGCCCGCCTTTCCGTCAGAGTCCGTGAAGCACCGCATTGTAGGAAGGTGTCCGCGGCGCGCGAAGCGCCGCTACAATTCCGCCCTTATGAGAATCCTGATCGTCAATGACGACGGCATCCTGGCCCCCGGCATCGAAGCGCTCTATCGCGCCGTGGCCGACCTGGGGCATGTCGACGTGGTCGCCCCCGAGACCACGCAGTCCGCGATGGGTCACGCCATCACCGTGCAGGCGCCGCTGCTCGTGCATCGCCTCCACGTAAACAACGCGTTTCACGGCTGGAGCGTGGGCGGACGGCCCGCCGATTGCGTCAAGCTGGCCATGATGGAACTGCTCGACACCCGCCCCGATTTCGTGCTCAGCGGCATCAACGCCGGCGCGAACACCGGCGTCAACGTGCTCTATAGCGGAACCGTCGCCGGCGCTGTCGAGGGGGCGTTCTTCGGCGTACCCGCCATGGCCATCTCGCTTGAGCTTTCCGAGGAAGTGGATTTCCATCGTGCCGGACAGATCGCGCGGCGTGTCTTTCTCGATTACGTCGCCGCGCAACCGCGCCCGGGCGCCTGCCTGAACGTCAACATCCCGGCGCTGGACGGCGGCTGGCCGCGCGGTATCCGCGTCTGCCCGCAGAGCACCACGCCCATGGAAGACCGTTACATCAAGCAAATGGATCGCGACGGCCGGATGCTCTATCTGCTTGACGGGCGATTGCCGGATTGCAAGCACCCCGATACCGACCTCGCCGCCATTCGTGAACGCTACGTTGCCATCACCCCGTTGCGTTTCGAGATGACCGCTCACGACCACCTGCAGCACGTGCGCGAATGGCGATGGAATGACGGCTTTGCGCCGGACTCGGACCGCCCGGTCGCCTGAATCGTCGAGATACCAAAGCCGCAGCCGATTTGAGCCGATACTTCCCGCAGGACCGCGCCCGCCCGACCGGGCCCCGGTTTGCACACGTTGGAGCCCTGCATGAAGCCCTTCGCCGCAACTGCCGCCCTGATCCTGCTTACCGTCTCGCTGGGCGGCTGCCCGCAAAGCCCCGGCGGGGTCTCCGCGACCGCGGCCGAGGAGTCCGGTATTCATGCCGCCAATTCGTCCGCTCGCTCGCTGGCGCAGGCCCTGAGTCTGCTGCAATCGGTGGCGGCCGAGGGCGCAGCCCGAATCTCGTCGGATGGCTCGCTGCGCCCGGTTTCTCAAGGCCGCGACGTCACGTTCGGCGTGTGCCCGGCGGTGACGCTTTCCGGAACAACCGGCGTCAATTTCACGATTGCCGCCACCTTTCCGGGCGACTGCGCGCCATTGGGAATCAGCGGCTACTCGTGCGGAGGCGCGGCGACCGGCACGTACAACGCGCTGACGCAATCCATCAGCGCCGATTTTGACGCGCTGCGCTGCAACGAGCGCAGCCTCGACGGAACTGCGGAGATCACCTTCCTGCTCGCAGGCGGGAACACCACCCTGAACGGGACGTGGAACCTCACGATTGCCGACGGCTCGGAGCAGGTCGCCACGACGGGTACGGGAATCCTCACGTACGACCCGCAGAACAAGCGGGCGACGGTTCAGTCATTCGTCGGCACCTGCACGCAGGGCGGAACCGCACTGACGTTGGCGCTCACGAGCGTACGGATCAACTATGCCGCCAACGGGAGCCTTCGTCCGTCGGCGGGAACAGCGGTTCTCTCCGGCGCCGGCATCCGCACGTTGACCGTGACGTTTGACGAAAATACCCCCTCCACCGGCGTCGTTTCGGTGCAGATTGGCAGCGCGCCGGCGGTCAACGTGGACCTCGACACGCTCTGACGCGCACGTCGCAGCGAGCCTCGCAGCTCAGCCGCAGAGCGCCGGCTGCTGTGCAGCACCACCCCGTGTGCCTCCCCACCCGCGATTATCCGATGGCCGGCGGCGGGACCGCGCCGTCCGCAGCCAGCGCCAGGTCGCGCCGGCGGCGCTGAATCGCCCACCCCATGCACGCGGCATACAGCAGCACCTGTGCGATCGCACGGATCAGGAACGTCCACGCCGCCCCGCGCACCGGCGCTTCCGGCGTGATCAGCCACCACGCCGCCGCCGCCGTCGTGACCAGCACCGCCGCGTGGATCGTGACCTGCACCCAGTACAGCTTCATCTGCGTGGACGTGATTCCAAAAATGCTGATCAACAGTCCCAGGCATTGCGATCCGACCACGATCAGGAACTCGGGGTAATACTCCGCGTAGTCCGGTCGCAGAACCACCGCCAGCAGCCAGCGCCCCACCAGCAGCGTCCCAAGCATCACGACGGCGCCGAGTGCAAGCGCCAGGCCGGTGAGCTTCGCGGCCAGCCGCAGGAAGAGCCGGAAATTCCGGTTGTAATGCTGCGCCAGCCGGTTCGCGGAGGCGATGCCCACCTGGATCAGCAGCAGATTCGCCGTCATGGCGATGTACGCCAGCGCGCTGAAATAGCCGAGCGCCGTGGTGCTGCCGGTGCGATGTTCCATGATCAGCCGTGGCACGCTGTCGCACAGGTTGATGATCAGCATCACGATGCCAAGCGGCAGCACCTGCACGAACACGTCGCGCACGCTGCTCCACGTCCATTGCGGGTTGCAGTCCGGCGCGCCGCGCACGCTGGGCCGGTCATACAACAGGTACACCGCCAGCGCCCCGATCGCACCGCCGAGCGCCGCCCACGCCGCCCCGTCTGCGTAGCGCTCCGCGGGCAGCGTGCCATTCTTCACCAGCAGGTAGTAGATCGGCGCCGTGACGCAGAACGGAACGAGCATCGTCACGCCGATCCAGACGTTCGACCACGCGACGCGGTCCAGCCGCTCGCGCTTCAGATACATCGCCCAGCACAGTTCGGAAGCCTGGTTGAATATCTTGCCCAGCGCGAGGAACGCAATGATCAGCAACAGCGCCGTCGTGGCGCCGTCCAGCCACTTCCACGCGCACAACCCCGCCACCACCACCAGCGACGCCAGCAACCCCAGGTCGCGCGTGGTCTTCCAGGAGCCGAAGGTCACGCGGTTGTAGGCGTCCGCCACCATCGCCGCCCGCATGTTGAACGTGAAGAACAGGATGACCGGCGAGATCAGCGCATTGGCGTAGTTGTACTGCCCCAGCACGTCGGCGCTGGCCAGCTTCGCCAGCAGCACGACGACCAGGAACCGGCAGATGTTGTAGACACCGTTGCCCACCAGCGCATGCACGATGTTGCGCTTCAACGAGCGCCCCGGCGCGGCCGCACTGGCCGAAGGCGCTGACGCAGAAGGGGCGGCCTCGCTCATCGCGGCATCCGAAGAAAGAAGACCCCACCCTCCGCGCTGCGAAGGATGGGGTCGAGGCGGTTCATTGGTACCATCGCAATCGCCGCCGCGCGTCTTGACGGAGCGGGCTGAAGCAGGCCGGAATTGCGCGCCAGCCGGCGCGTCACGGCAGCGGGATGTCCTTCAATTCGATCGGCAGTTGGAAGTCCTCCACCTGCGGCCAGACCTCCACGACCATCAGCGAGTTTTCCAAGGTCGCCGGATCCGGGAACGTGTAGACCGCGACGGTTTCCCCGTCCGAGGTCTGCATGTTGCGCGGATTCATCCGCAGACGCGTGAGCCACGGATCGTGAAACTCAAGCCCTTTCACGCGCTCCATGTTCTTACCCATCAGCACCGCCAGGGCGAACTGCCCGGGCGGAATCGTCGGAACCTTGTCGTTGGACACGATGTCGATCTCGATGTCCAGCCCCGCCAGCCGCGGGTGCTCGACCCGCTTGCCGCGAAACACAGCCGGGCTTTCGATCACGACATCCTCGGACGGACCCGCCGCGCGGATGATCCTCATCGATCCGCGCAGCGTGGCGGTTTTTGCCCCGCGGCTTGCCGCCAGCAGCCGCGCGCTCATCGTCAGTCCGCGCTCGCGCAGCGATTCCGGGCTGGATCGAATCCGAAAGGTCTCCGTCTTTTCGCGATCCGTGTACCCTTCAGGCCGCAGCATCGAGTGCCCGGCCTCATCCACGGCCACATCAAACAGCGGCCGCCCCGCGCGCGCGACGTCGCTGAGCCGGTCGCCGCACAGACGCATCTGCAGCATCACCTCGGACTCACCGCCGGTCTTGGGCGGATCACGAAACCAGCGGCGTGTCTCAGCCATGCCGGTCAATTCGGCCCGCAACGGGCCGGTCACCGTCTCCGGCGGCGGTCCCGGGGCAGCCGGTGCGGTGGCAGGCACAGCATCCGGGGCCGGTGCGGGCGGCGGAGCGTCCTGCGCGACCGCGGACACGGCGGTCAGCAGGAACAGGGCGGTAGTCCATCGGGGCATAACTGCGACTCCCATCGAAAAGTGCCAATCGGCGCGTTCAGCAGGTCGCGCGCACCAGCGGCTATCGTCCGCCAGGCTTCAGCAGCGAGGCGACATATTCGCGGCCACGGCGAAGGGCGTCAACGCTTCCCGGCACGTCGCGCCGCACGGCCAGTACGCCGCCAAAGCCGCTGGACACCAGTGCGGCCATCCAGGCTCGAAAATCCACGTCCCCCGAACCGAATTCGACCTCCTCGATTCGCTCTCCCCGGAGCTTCACATCCCGCAGGTCCAACAGCCCGGCGTGCGCCACGGCCGCAGGCTCCGGCGGCGCGACACCGGCCGTGTCCATCCCGATTCGAAGCCAGGGGCAATCCAGCGCGCGTATGGCATCGACGAGCGCAGCCGCGTCAGACGGGTCCGCGGCCACCGAAACCGTCACGCCGCGCGCGTCCGCCGCCCGCGCCACCTCGCCGAGTATCTCACGTGCGAACGTACCGCGCTGGGCGTCGGCAAACCCGGCGATGCGCGTGGTCACGCCCGGCGTGTTCAGCCCGCGCGCCAATTCCAGTACCCGCACCAGTCCCGAGAGCCGCGTATCGGCGTGTTCCGGATCGGCCAGCCCCGCCCCATTCTGCTCCGCCGCCAACTGCACCAGCGGCGTGCCGAGGTCGCGCAGGTGCCGCAGCAGGTGCCTGCGGGCGCTGGCTCCAAAATCGTCAGGGTGAAAGTCGGGACGGAGGGCGTCTGCGACGACGCCGGAAAACCCGTCTTGGGCGGCCCGCTCCAACGCGGACTTGAACGTCAGCGGGTAGGACGCCAGACGGCAGGCCAGGGAGCGGGCTGGCGTCACTTCAGCAGCTTCGCCGTGGCATCCAGCAGCGCATCCATGCGGAACGGCTTGTTGAGGTAGGCATCGACACCGAGCGATTCCGCATACTGCTTATGTCGCTTGCCCTGGTTGCCGGTGATCATGATGACCCGCGGCTTGGCGGTGCGCGGCTTGCCTTGGCGCAGCTTCTCCAGCACCAGAAACCCGCTCTTCTGCGGCAGCATGATGTCGAGAATCACCAGGTCCGGATTGTGCTGCTCGGCCATGCTGACGGCCGAACCCCCGTCGCTGGCGGTTTCGATGGTCGCCCCGGAATCGGCCAGGCCGGCCCGGATCGCCGTCAGAATGTCCGGATCGTCGTCAACGATGAGGATCTTTTTGCCGTCGTAAGGCTCTGCCACGGCCGGCTCCTGTTTCTCGGCTCCAACAGAGAGTGTACGCAGCACAACCCCTTCCGACAACGCGGAGCACGATTCCGGGCGTCGCGGGGCGGCGCGGGCGTCGGTACCATGCCCGGCATGACTCGGCCGCTACGGCCGAGCCAAACTGCGGGAGTGCGATCGATGGAAGCGCGACGGAACGTGCTGGTCGGGGCGTTCGTACTGGTCGGTTTGGGCGCGCTGTGTGCACTGGTGCTGCTGTTTGGGCGTGGCCCGACGTGGCTGGTCCGCGGCGACAGTTATCCCATTCTCGTGCGATTCCGCACCGCGGAAGGAATCCGCACCGGAACCACCGTGACGGTCTACGGCCAGATCATCGGGCGGGTGCACGAAATCGGATTCCTGGACCAGACCCGCTTCGGGGACGGCGTCAACGTCACACTCATGATCAATCGGCGATATCGCATCCCCGAGGGCACCCGGGCCGAGACGGTCGCACCCGGATTTGGCATGGGACGACCGCCGATCGCGCTGATCCCCGGGCCGCTGGATGGCCCGGCACTGGAGTCGGGAGCCACCATTCCCGGAACGATGGCGTCCGCGATGGAGTCCGTCTTTCCGTCCAAGGTGGTGAACTCGCTGGAGCTGACGGCTACGCAAATCGGCAGCGCCGCCGACGCGCTCACGCCGGTCCTGCGCGACCTGCACGAACTAATGCAGCGGCGCTCGCCGACGGATGTGGACCGCATCGGCGGGCCGCAGGGCAATCTCTCCAGCGCCATGGCCCGGCTGGACTCCTCGCTGGCCCACTTCAATACCGTGCTGGGCGATCCGCAGACGCAAAGCAACGTTCGACTGGCCGTGGACAATTTTGCCGCCGCCAGCACCGACGCCAAGGCGCTGGCAGCGGATCTTCGCGCCGCCGCGGCGGAAGCCAAGACCGTCATGACCGATCTGAAAACCACTCTCGCCGCCGGCCAGAGTTCCCTCAAGAATTTCGACGACCAGCTCAACCGCGTGTCGCGCGCCGCGACCGACGGTCTGGAGCGCGCCAGTCGCATGCTCGACTTCCTCACCGAATCGGCACAGGTCATCGCCCGTGGCGAAGGCACGCTCGGCAAGCTGGTGCGCGACGACCGGCTGTATGAGGCGGCCGTGCTCTCCTTCGGCCGCTTCGGCGAACTCGTGCAGGAAATGATCGTGCTGGTCAAGGACTGGCAGCAGGGCAAGATCCGCGTCGCGTTCTGACGAATTCGCGACAGGTTCTGTCGTGTTTACGCGGAACTTGTCGCGATCGAGCGCCAAGCGCCGCATGGGGGTCGGGAGTGCCGCACGCATGACAGCGCCGATCCGGCTGTGGGACAAGGGCGCGCCGCTCGACGCGCTGGTCCATTCCTTCACCGTCGGCCGCGATCCGATCAGCGACCTGGCGCTCGTGCCACACGATTGCGTCGCCTCTGCCGCCCACGCCCGCACGCTGCATCGGGCCGGCCTGCTCAGCACGTCCGACCTCGACGCCCTGCTATCCGGACTGCGCGAGATTCACACCGCCGCGGGTGCCGGGAAGTTCATAATCTCGCGCGAACAGGAGGACGCGCACACTGCGATTGAGGCGGCGCTGACCGCCAGGTTCGGCGATGCCGGCCGGCGGATTCACGCCGGCCGCTCGCGGAATGACCAGGTGGCGGCCGCAATGCGCCTGTACCTGCGAACGGAGGTGCTTCGCCTCGACGAACATGTTTCCGCGCTGATCGAGGCGATCCTGACGCGCATTGTCGCGGACGGCGCGATTCCGCTGCCTGGCTACACGCACATGCAGCCGGCCATGCCGTCGAGCGTCGGCCAATGGCTGGCCGCACACGCCGACGCGCTACTGGACGAGTTCGCCGCCTCACTCGACCTTTTGCGCCGGCTCGACCTGTGCCCGCTCGGAACCGGCGCAGGATTCGGTGTGGCGCTGCCGCTGGATCGGGCCTACACCGCAAAGCTGCTGGGCTTCTCGCGCGTACAGCGCAGCGCGCCGGATGTGCAGAACCGCCGCGGGCGCTTCGAACTCCTGGTGGCGCGCCTGGCGTCCGACTGCGGAGCAATCGTCGAAAAGCTCGCCTGGGATATTCTGCTCTATTCCGCGCCGGAGTACGGATTCCTGTCATTGCCGGAATCACTCACGACCGGCTCCTCGATCATGCCGCAGAAGCGCAACCCGGACGTGGTCGAGCTGATGCGCGCACAGGCGGCACGGCTGCGAGCGCGCCCCGCGGAACTCGAGTGGATCATCGCAAAGCTGCCATCGAGCTATCACCGCGATCTGCAACTCACGAAGGAGCCTGTCATCTGCGCGATCCGCGAGGTTGAGATACTGCTCGCCGTCACACGGGATGTGGTTCTTGGCCTCAAGCTTCATCCCGATCGAATCAGCACCGCCATGAGACCGGAACTGTACGCAACCGACGCCGCCTATGAACTGGTGCGCCAAGGGCGGCCGTTTCGTGATGCCTACCTGGCCGTGGCACAGTCGCTACGCGATGGGACCTTTTGCCCGCCAGCGCAGAGCACTTCCACCCTTCGCCCCGATCTGGTTGCTCCGGAACAATTGGCCGCGATGCGGGAAGAACTGCTCTCGCTGCGTCGAGAGGCCGGTAAGTGGGCGGTGCGATTCGCGCAAGCCGAGCAAACTGTGCTGCACAACCCGGTGTCGTAAAAAAGCTCGCCTTGCGGATGCCGGACCCCTCGGCGTCATCATCGGCAGGCATCGTCCGAATTCGGCGTCCGCGTCAACCGCCCCGCCGCGACAGGCGCCGTGATTTCCCACGCGCCCGCCATGCCCCCGTCCGACACGAACCGCATGCGGGTCTCGGACGACTCCGTCAGCCGCAGCTTTCCCGCCGCGACGCGCCGCACACAACCACGCCCATCGCTGATTGGTCCCTCGTACGCTAGGTAGGCCGAGCGATGATCGGCGATGCGCTCGGACCGCACCGAGCCGCTCGCACGCGGATCGAGGTCCAATCGCCACGTCCACAACGCATCGCCATCCGGTCGCTCAATCATCAGATCCCAGTGAGTGCCGTGCTCGATACCCGTGCGCGCCCCCGCGCCATCGCCGGCGCCGGTGTCGTGCTCCAGCAGAACGTACCTCAGCATGAGCGCTTCCCGACGATTCTCGACGCGGCGCCGTAGCGGTTGCCGCAGCGCGGGGGGATCGGCTACCGTACCGGCGGCATGCACCCCGGCGATACGCGCGCATTCTACCGATCGCGACGAACCCTCATCGCAGTGGCGCTGGCTGCCCCGCTGGCGCTGGCCGCGGCGGCGTGGTGGGCGATTGACCGCTATGCGCTCTCCATGCGAGAGCCGGACGCCGGCGCATCGGCTGAAGAGTGGTTTCGGTACATCGTGGATCCGCAGGGACTTGCCCGCACCGATCGCTCGTCGCGCGAACGCTTCTTTCACCGGCACCTCGATCGGGCACGCGACGACGCCTACGCGCGCGTGTTCGCCGCCGAGTACCGCAGCGCCACCGCCGAAGAACAGCAGCGCATCGTGACGATGCTCTGGGACACCTTTCTCCCGCGGATCCTCGACGACGCGCGCACTTACTTTGCCGCGGCGGACGCCGAAATCGCCCAAAAGCACCTGGATGACTGCCTGGTCCGCTACAACCGGCTGGTCAACGCGCTGCGCGCCACGCGCTTCGGAAAGGCCGATCGCGGCGGCGGCGAGCTGGACCTTTTTCTCAAGCTGGCACAGCGGCTCACCGAATCGGACCAGGCGATGGTCGGCCGCTTCTGGGAGCGCTTGCAGGGACGCATCACCGAAGTCCTGGCGGACGATGATCTCCGGGGCGAATTTGAGCGACGGATCGCCGAACCGGACAGCGGGCCGCGCGGATGACGGCGGACGTCACCTCGGTCACAGCGCCCGCGCAAGCAGAGCCGGTCGCACTGGCAGCATTCGAAGCACTGGTACGCGCGCGGCGCGCGACCCGGCACTTCCTGCCCGACCCGGTGCCCGACAATCTGCTCGCGCGCATCCTGGACGCGGCCCGCTGGGCGCCCAGCGGCTACAACCTCCAGCCCACGCACATCTTCATCGCTCGCGACGCGCGGCTGCGAGCCGCGCTGGTTCCCGCCTGCATGGGCCAATCACAGATTCTCGAAGCGCCGCTGACGCTCGTCTTCGCCGGGGATCGCCGGGTGCGACCCGCGCACTTCGAGCGCGTGCTTGAGATGGAACGCGCCGCCGGCAACCTGCCCGAGCATTATGAAGCGCGCCTGCGAGGCGTGGTTCCGCTGGCCTTCGATCGCGGTCCGCTCGGCCTTGCAGCTGCGATCAAGGCGGTCTTTGCCCCGCTGCGCCGCCTGCTGCTTCCGACGCCCGCGATTCCCGCCCTGGACATGCGCTTCTGGCTCGCCAAGCAGGCCATGCTCAGCGCCATGAATACTATGCTGGCAGCAACCGCCGCAGGGCTGGCCACTGTGCCAATGGAGGGATTTGACGGCGGCCGCGCGCGGCGCGCGCTGCGCATCCCACGGCGCTTTGAGATTCTGTTGCTCATGCCGATCGGATATGCCGCGCCGGGTACGCTGACGAAGACGCGCCTGCCGCTGTCCGGTCTGGTCCATGAACTCCCCATGGTCGATCGGAGCGCGTCACGGCCGTGAATACGACCATCGTCTGGTTCCGAAGCGACCTGCGGATCGCGGATAACCGCGCCCTTTCAGCCGCGGCCGAGCGCGGACGCGTGCTGCCCCTGTACATTCACGCTCCCTCGGAAGAGGGCCAATGGCCACCGGGCGGCGCCTCTCGGTGGTGGCTGCACCACTCGCTGCGCGCGCTTGACGCTTCGCTACGCGCGCTCGGTGCAGCGCTGGTCGTCCGCAGCGGCCCGGCGCTGCCCGTACTGCGCGTGCTGCTCCGCGAGAGCGGCGCGGACGCCGTGTACTGGAACCGCCGCTATGAGCCAGCCGCGATCGAGCGCGACGCCGAGGTGAAGGCCGCGCTCCGCACCGATGGCATCGCCTGCGAAAGTTATTGCGCCGCATTGCTGCACGAGCCGTGGGAAATCCGCACCGGAGAGAGCCGCCCCTACCGCGTCTTCACGCCCTTCTACAAGGCCTGCCTGGCTCGCGGAGCCCCGTCCGCACCGGAGCCGGCGCCGGCGCGCCTGCACCCCGCACCGATGGCTGCTGATTCCGACGGTCCCGATACCGGTACTCGAGCCAACGCGGCGGCTACTCGCGCGATCACGAACCTGAGCCTGCTTCCGGAAACTGACTGGGCCGCCGGATTGCGCGAGACCTGGACGCCGGGTGAGGGCGGGGCAGCCGTCGCACTCGCGCGGCTCTGTGATGGGGGCGTTGTCTCCCGCTACCCGGATGAGCGCGACCGCCCGGACCTCGACAGCGTCTCGCGCCTGTCGCCCTTTCTGCACTTCGGCGAAGTAAGCCCGCGCACCGTCTGGCATGCCGTCGCGGCGCTGCGTGACTCCGGCGACCCGGGATTCCGCGCCGCGTGCGATGCGTATCTGCGTCAATTGATCTGGCGTGAATTCGCCCACCACTTGCTCTTCCATTATTCGCACACGCCCGAATCCCCGCTGCGCGAGGAGTTCGCGCGCTTTCCGTGGGAAAGCAACCCTGAGGCGCTGAAGGCCTGGCAGCGCGGACGCACCGGCTACCCGCTGGTCGACGCCGGAATGCGGCAGCTCTGGCACACCGGCTGGATGCACAACCGCGTGAGGATGGTAGTGGCGTCCTTCCTTGTGAAGGATTTGCGGATTCACTGGCTGGAGGGCGCGCGCTGGTTCTGGGACACGCTGGTGGACGCTGACCTGGCGAACAACACGCTCGGCTGGCAGTGGACTGCCGGCTGCGGTGCGGATGCCGCCCCCTACTTCCGCATCTTCAATCCAATCTCGCAGGGTGAGAAGTTCGATCCGGATGGAAAGTACGTTCGACACTGGGTGCCCGAGCTGCGGAATCGGCTGCTGCGTGAGCTGCATCAGCCGTGCGACGCCGGGTGGCCCCCACCCGATGGCTTGCGATCCAGCGCGCTGTCGAAGCGCTACCCGCCGCCGATCGTCGATCACGCCGTGGAACGAGACGCGGCGCTCTCCGCCTATGAGCGGATGCGCCGCGGCACGTGATTCATCTTCCTGAAACCGGCGGGATTTATGGCACAGCCGCGCCCGGCCCGCAGGTCGGAACAGGCTTTGGCGCCGGCCCGGTTCGGTACGTCAGCGCCTGGAACGTGTCCTTGTTCAGCGTCACAACCGTCTGCACCAGCGGGTAGTCGGGATCGTTGGTGGTGATGTCGAACACCACGCCCGCATCGGGAATCTGCGGGCCGGGTGGAATGTCCATGCTGATCGAGAACACGAACTTCGGCACCGGCGGAATCGAGCGCATCCAGGCCGGCGGCGGCGACTTCGGCCCGACCGCCGCCTTGAACAGCGGGTTCTTGCAGCACACGCCGGTGATCATGAAGTTCTCATCCTCGCCGAAGTAGTGCACCTCGATCCCGCGCTTGGCGGGCTTGGTATCCTGCTTGATGAACAGCATCGCCGGCTGCGCCACGTGCACCCGCTCGAAAATGCGGGCCTGGACGGGCACGTTGATCTGTGCCTCGCGCGCGATGCCTGTCTTCACAACCAGAGACGAGGACGTGGTTCCGTAGGTCAGGGGCGGACGCGTCTTCGCGACGATCTCCACCAACCGGCCAGGCTCGATCTCCTTGACCTCGATGTCGAAGGCCGTAATCAACTCGCGCCCCAGCACCTCGATCTTGAACGGCTCGTCCATGTGATTCTTGAGCTTGACGCGCCCCTCCAGCGGCTTGGCCGGATCCGTCGCGCGAATCACCAGGCCGCCCATCGGCTCCATCGTCACGGCCCGCTTCACGAACCCCTTGATCTCGAACTTCGCCTCCGGTGTCACCGGGTCAGTGCTGAAGATCGTGACGCTGGAGGTCTGCGACTCCTGCTTGCCGGTAGAGTCATATGAAGCCACCACCTCGGTCGCCTCTCCGGGGCCGAGGTCATAGCGCGCCGGCTGCATCGCCGTGCAACCACATGCGGGCTGCACCCGCGTGATCTTGAGCGGCTGGTCTCCGACGTTTGTGATCACCAGCGTGAACGAGGGCTTTTCGCCGTGCCAGATCGTTCCGAAATCCCACAGCCCCTGCGAAAGGTGAATCTTCGGCTGGGCAATCGCTGGGAAGACGCCCGCCAGCGCCATCAGTCCGATGAGTGCGATGAATCGCGGAAATGCCGACATTCGACGTGATCTCCGGTCAGAACAGGCGAGAATACGCGAGCACGAAGCCGCGACCTGCGGCCGCCCCGTTGCAACGTTATTCCGATCCCCCGGTATCGCGCTCGGCGGCACCGGAACCGCGGCCCGTCCCGTGCGGCCCGGACCCAACCACCGCAAACGTCTGATAATATCGCACCTAGCGGGCCGCGGCTGCGGCCTGCGACGTACGCGGAGCGGCCGGCGTCTCGCGCGCCGCCTCGTTCAGATACCACTGCACCGTCTGCGGGATGCCGACATCATAGGTCACGGTCGGCCGCCAGTTCAGCATCCGCCGCGCCTTCTCGGCTGAGAAAAATGACCGCCGCCCCATCAGCCACACGGCGTAGCGCGTGATCATCGGCGGCGACTGCCAACGCATCAGCCGGCCGACGCACTCCAGCACAAATCCCGCGAAGTACGCCAGCCGATAGGGCACCTTTCGCTGCACCGGCGGCGCTCCGAGCGCCTTGGCGAGCAGGTCAAAGTACTGCTGCTGCGTGATCTCGCCGTCATTCGAGCAATTGAACGCCTCGCCATTGGCCTCGCGCATGTGCGCGGCGGTGATAGCGGCTTCGGCAATGTTGCCGGCGTACACGACGTTCAGCCTGTTGTCGCCCTTGCCCAATATTTTTGCCCCGCCGGCACGGATCATTTTCGCCAGTCGCGCGATGGTGGCCCGGTCGCGCGGGCCATAGATCCACGCCGGGCGAATGACGGTCAGTTCAATCCGGCCACTGCGGTGGGCCTCCCAGGCGATTTCCTCGGCGATGATCTTGGAGCGCGTGTAATAGGCCCAGCGATAGACCTTGAACCCCAGCGGGTAGGTCTCATCGATCGTCTCTTCGCGCGTGTGATAGCCGTAAGTGCTGATCGAGCTGACGTGCACGAAGCGCCGCACACCGGCGGCCACCGCCGCCTCGACCGTGTTGCGCGTACCATCGATGGTGACGTGCTGAAAATCCTCCCACGGTCCCCAGTCGCCGACCTTCGCGGCGCTGTGATAGACCACGTCGCAGCCGCGGCAGGCCGCGTCCAGCGAGGCGCGATCCGTCACGTCGCCCTCGGCGAACTCCACCCCCTGCGACTGCAGCCAGCTTCGATCGCTGCCGCGCCGCACCAGCGCCCGCACCGGCTGATTCCGCCGTCGCAGTTGCTCCACGATGTGACTGCCCAGCAACCCGGTCGCGCCCGTTACAAGATTCATGCAATGCACCCAGCTTCTGATAGGCCGCCTTCGCGATCAGGATCGCGCCAGCAGCGACTTGGCGTGGTCGGCCACCTGCTCCGCCCCCACGCCGCAATATTCCAGAATCTCTTCGGCGGTGCGCGTCGATCGCGGCATCCGCTGCACCGTCAGCGCTTCACAGCGGATTCGACCGGTCCGCGCCGCCAGTTCCGCCACGGCGGAACCCAGTCCGCCGCCGTAGTTGTCTTCCGCCACCAGCACGCGCCCACCGCGCCGCGACAGCTCCTCGCCCAGCTTCTCCCCGTCAAACGGCAGGCAGTAGGCGTCGATCACCGTCGCGCGCACTCCCTGCTTGGACAGCAGATCGGCGGCGTGCAGCGCCACGTGCGTCATGTAACCCGCCGCGACGATCGAAAGCTGCTCGCCCATGCGCAGCACCTGGAACCCGCCCAGCGAAAACGCGGCCGTCGCCGGATCGTAGAGCAGCGGCACTTCCGGGCGGAACGTCCGCATGTAGGCCATGCCGGGCGTCTCCACCATCAGCCGCGTGCAGTGATAGGCGCTCACGGCGTCCGACGGCTGAAACACCCAACAAAGCGGGCTGCGCCGATCATCCGCCCGCGCCGTGCCGAGAGAGCGAAAGAACGCCACGTCCGCGACGGCCATCTGGCTCGGCCCGTCCGCCGCGAGCGAAATTCCCGCGTGCGAGCCGACCAGCTTCACGTTGGCGCGCGAGATGCTCGCCAGTTCCACCTGGTCGTATGCACGGGCGATGAATTTCGCGAACGAGTTGGCGAACGGGACATATCCGGCCGCGGCCAGCCCCGCCGCCGCTGAGACCATGTTCTGCTCGCCGATCTTGCACTCGAAGAACCGCGCCGGATGGGCTTTTGCGAACATGTCAGCAAAGGTCGAGTTGCTCACGTCGGCGTCCAGGCACACCACGCTCGGCAGCAGGTCGCCCGCCACCTTGAGCGCCACGCCGTAGGCGCGACGGGTCGCCAGCACGCGCTTGTCCAGCGCCGCTCCGAGTCCGGCGCTCCGCATCGCCTCGTCAAACGCCGGCCAACGGGCCTCCCGCGGGTCGGGCCGCGATCGCACGGCCGGGCCTTCCACCGCGGCGGGACCGGGCAATCCGCTGCCGCCGCCGGCCTTTGCCGCCGCGGCGTCGAGCGAAGCGCCGGCCGACTCGACATCCGTCATGCCCAGCGGCTTGCCGTGCCAGTTTCCATTCAGCAGCGCGGATACGCCCCAGCCCTTTACCGTCCGCGCCACAATCGCCAGCGGCGAATTCCCCGATCCGAAATCCGCCAGCGCCTGCTGAACCTGCGCCGGATCGTGCCCGTCGATGTTGCGAACGGTCCAGCCGAATGCGGTCAGCTTGCCCTCGAGCGCCTCAGCGCTCTGTCGGCTCGATACCGGAGCGGCCTGGCCGTGGCCGTTGCAGTTGAAAATGGCACAAACGTTGGCGAGCCGGTGATCGACGATGAAGTCGGCCGCCTCCCAGACCTGCCCCTCGCGCGACTCGCCGTCGCCGATGATCGCGTACACCCGCCGCGGCGAGTTGTCCAATTTCGCCGCCAGCGCCAGCCCAGCCGCGACGCTCAGCCCCATCCCCAGGCTGCCGGTGGCCGCATCGAAGAACGGAAATCCCTCGGCGGGATTCGGGTGGCCGTCCAGGACGCTGTCGCGCTCGCGCAGGCCGTCCACGTCCGCAGGCAGCAGCACCCGCGCTTCGGCCTTCGACCGCCCCACCACGCCGCCGAGGTCCGCCCACGCCGCATACACCGCCGGAACCGCGTGCCCGGCGGAGAGCACCAGCCGATCCGCGGAGGCGTGCCACGGGTCGCGCGGATCGAAGCGCATCTTGCGATACAGCAGCTCGGCGAGGATGTGGGCGATCGACAGCGCCGTGGACGGGTGGCCCGATCCGGCGCTGGCGGTCATCCGAACGATCAGCTTTCCGAGCGCGGCGGCCTTGGCGTGCGCGCCGACGGTGGTGGACATCAGGAGATTCCTCGCGAAGCGCGCCGGGCGCGCAGGTCGGGGTTCGCGGGAGTGTATCCAACGGCATGGGGCGGAACAAGCGCGGCGGCCGCTTCGCCCGCCGCCGACGGCCGGCCCCGGCGCGCGTCGCTCGTCCGCGCGGACCGCCCCGGCGCTTCCGATGCACCACGCTGCATGATATAAACCGCTCGCGGCACGGCGCTCTCCAGCCCCCGCGAAGGAAGACACTCGGCATGAGCATTCTCATCAACCGCGATACGCGCGTGATCTGCCAGGGCATCACCGGCAAGGCCGGCGCGCTGCATACCAAGCTGTGCATCGAGTACGGCGCGAAGTTCGTCGGCGGCGTCACACCCGGCAAGGGCGGGCAGAAAAGCGAGCACGGCCTGCCGATCTTCGAGACCTGCCACGAAGCCGTGCGCGCCACCGGCGCCGACGCCACCATGATCTTCGTTCCCCCGCCCGGCGCGGCCGACGCCGCGATGGAGGCCGCGGACGCGGGCATCAAGCTGGTTGTGCTGATCACTGAGGGCATTCCCGCGCTGGACATGGTTCGCGCCCGCAAGTTTCTGGATGACCGCGGCGTGCGGCTGATCGGCCCGAACTGCCCCGGCGTCATCACCCCCGGCGAGTGCAAAATCGGCATCATGCCCGGCTACATCCACAAGCCCCCCGGCGGCGGCGCGAAGACCGTCGGCATCATCTCGCGCAGCGGCACGCTGACCTACGAGGCCGTCTGGCAGTGCTCGCAGCGCGGCATCGCGCAAAGCACCTGCGTCGGCATCGGCGGCGACCCCGTAAAAGGGCTGAACTTCATCGAACTGCTCGACATGTTCGAGGCCGACCCGCAGACGAATGGAATGATCCTGATCGGCGAGATCGGCGGCAGCGACGAGGAGCAGGCCGCCGAGCACGTCCGGAAAAACATCCGCAAGCCGGTCGCGGCCTTCATCGCCGGGCGCACCGCCCCGCCGGGTCGAAGAATGGGGCACGCCGGCGCGATCATCTCGGGCGGTGAGGGCGGCGCGGATTCCAAGATTGCCGCGCTGCGCAAGGCGGGAATCACCGTGAGCGAAAGCCCGGCCACCATCGGCGAGGCCATCGCGGCGAGGCTGTAGTCGAGCCAACCTGTCGAGTCAGTATCGGCCGGCGCGGCCAGGAACTTTCGTAACGCGGCCGGAATTCGCCGTCTTTCGTCCATGCGCCGCCGCGCCGCGTCCACGCGGAGCAGCGCTTCGTCCATGTAACAGGCAGCCCTGGCCACGCATCCGGATGAATCCGGCACCAGTTGCGCCCCGACCCGCGCGGCCTCTGCGCCCCAACGGGGCGACGGGCTGCAGCCACGGGTGAAGCGGCGGCGCGACCCGTCGACGCGGAACCCGTGGAAAGCCTTCCGCGTTGGGTGCTTGCGTCCGGTCGGTTTCGCGCCCCGCGATGTCAATTGCGACGGCGCGTTCACGAACTTCGACATCGATCCGTTTGTAGTACTGTTGGTGCAGTAGGCAACGGTACAGGCGGCCCGGGGGCGATCGAAGGGGGTTCACGCTGACGGCCAAGCTGCTCAGTACGGTTGCGGCGTGGGGCTGATTCGGGCTTGCATGGAAGTCCGACGCACCGGCGCACACCGCAGGAACCGCCTTCGCCCGTGCATCGGTCCCCCAGTGGTTCCGACCAATCAATCGCCGCGCGACCAGTGAGTCTGCAGGAGTGTATTGATCGCGAATCGGTATGGATTCGATGATTCACGACGTCGGGCGATGATCCGCGCCAAACGGCGCTAGGCCGGCGTCGGACGCAACATGCTCATCAGCCAGCCGCGCAGCGCGTGATCATCCCGAACGAGCCGCTTGAACAGGTCAATGCTCGCCTGCACGGCGCCACGACCGATCTTCGCCGCACCGGCGTCGCGCTCCGCCCGCGCCAGCGTCATCGCCCCCCAGGCGATCGGCAGCCCGCAGAATGAGCGCAGCTCCCACGCCGCCGCCGGCAGCGCCAGCACGAATTCCGTCCCGCGCTTGAGGCTGGCGCGGGCCTCCTCCAGAACCAGCTTGTACAGCTCCCCGCTGGAGACGCGCCCGGACGCGATCGGCAGGTAACGCCGGCCGCCGTCGGCGTCGCGAAGCGAGTCCTTCAAAATGTTGACCAGTTGCAGCCCGATCCCCAGCTCCACCGCCACGCCGCGCAGCTTGCCAAGCGCGTCGGACCGCAGGTGATGCGCCATCATGTCGCACAACATCTCGCCCACCACGCCGGCCACATAATGGCAGTATTCGCGAAGCTCGGCCGCGTCGCGATTACCGGGATAGGCCAGCCCGCGCTCGCGGGAGCGATGCAGGATCGACGTCACGCCGTCCATCATCTGGACGGCGCACTTCGCAGCCGCCTCGCGATAAAACGGCTCCAGAAGCCCCAGGCGCTCGAGCAGACGCGGCAATTCCCGCATCAGCGCGTGCTCGGCGGTCAGGTCTCCGAGGTCGCGCTCGGCGACGTCTCGCAGCAGCGCGGCGGCGGTTCCCCGGTCCGGACCGCCGTCGGCCGACTCCGCCCTGGCGTTCAGCGGCGCAGCCCCCGGCAGGATCGCCCGCAGCGCGGCGAAGCACGCCAGCCGCTCATCGTCCGACAATTGCGGGGCGTCCTCAATCGTGTCCACCACCCGCATCAGCAGGTAGGCCAGCCCGACCGCCTCATCCAGCCCGCGCGGCAGCATGGGAATGAGCACGGCATAGGTGCGCGAGACCCCGCCCAGATGGTCGGTGACAAATCGATCCATAGGGGGCGCATTGTAGCCGCCGCCTTCGAATGCGACAGCCTTCCAACGGCCTGCAACCGCCCCATGCCCGAGCGTTGCAGCGAACGTACATGAGCATCTCGCAAAGACCGGCGATAGGCGCCGCATCGGTCTGCCGCCAGTTTGCTCACAACGTCGGCGCGAGCATCCGCTCAAAACCTCGCGCCGCCTGCAACAACAGCGATTCCCCCATCGCCGGACCGATCAACTGCAAGCCGATCGGCAGCCCCGCCTCATCCACCCCGCACGGAATCGATATCGCCGGAAGCCCGGCCAAGTTCACGGCGATCGTGTAGACGTCGGCCAGATACATCGAAAGCGGGTCGCTGAGCTTTTCCCCCAGGCGAAACGCGGTCGTCGGCGTCGTCGGCGAGATCAATACATCCGCCTCTCGCAACGCCGTGGTGAAATCGTCGCGCAGCAGCCGCCGGACGCGCAGGGCCTTGGCATAGTAGGCGTCGTAATAGCCGGCGCTCAGGGCAAACGTGCCCAGCATGATCCGCCGTTGCACCTCTGAACCGAAACCCGCTCCGCGCGATTCACAGTACAGCGCCTCGATCCCGCCTGCCGCGCCTCGACGCGCCCCGTAATGCACGCCGTCGTAGCGGGCCAGATTGCTCGACGCCTCGGCCGTCGCAATCACGTAGTACGCCGCGACGCTGTGCCGCGCCCGCGGCAGCGATACATCCACCACCCGCGCCCCGGCGCGGCGCGCCTTCGCGATCGCCGCATCCACCGACCGTCGCACCACCTCGCTCAAGCCGTCGCCGAAATACTCGCGCGGCACGCCGACGCGCAGCCCCTCCATCCGCCGCGCAACCAGATCGTCCTCGAGCGCCGCCGAAAACGCTTCCGGACGATGATGCGAGCAGGTCGCGTCTCTCGGATCCGGCCCGGCGATCACCTCCAGCACCCGTGCTGCGTCGGGCACATTCGTGGCCAGAATGCCGACCTGGTCGAGACTCGATCCGTACGCAATCAGTCCATAGCGCGAAACGCGCCCGTATGTCGGTTTCAGGCCCACACAGCCGCAAAATGCCGCCGGCTGGCGCACGCTGCCGCCGGTGTCCGAGCCCAGCGCCGCCGCAGCCATCCCTGACGCGACCGCCGCCGCTGACCCGCCCGACGAGCCGCCCGGCACGCGGCCGGCGTCGAGCGGGTGGTGCGTCGGAAAGAAGCCGCTGTTCTCCGTCGATGAACCCATCGCGAATTCATCGAGATTGGTCTTGCCGACGATCACGGCCCCGGCCGCTTCCAGCCGCACGACAACGGTCGCGTCATAGGGCGGCACGAAGCCATCCAGCGCCCGCGACGCAGCGGTCGTCGGAGCGAAGCGCGTGCAAAGATTGTCCTTGATCGCGATCGGAACGCCGGCCAGCGGCCCGGCGGCGCGCCCCGCATCGAGAGCGGCATCGACCTGCGCTGCGCGTGCGAGCGCGTGGGCTTCGGAGACGTGTAGAAACGCTCTTACGCCGGGGTCGCGCTGCTCGATCCGCCCGAGCGCCGCCCGGCAAACATCGGCGGCGCGCAGCTGTCGCGACGCCACCGCACGGGCGATTTCGGTCACGCGGGCTGAGGGGGCTTGCACATCCACGGGAATGATCACGACCCTGCGGCAACTCGCGTTCCGTTCCGAGGTGCCCGGGACCACCACGGCCACGGACACCATTCGGACGATCGACCGCCGCGTTAGCCTAGCAGCGCGCCGCGCCCACTGGCAACGCACGTACGGCGGAGTGTCGGATCGCCCTCTCCATCCAGGACGAACGTCGGCTGCATCGCCGCCCTACAATCCCGCCGGCATGAACATCCTTCTCCTCGGTGGCACGCAGTTCATCGGCCGTCACGTCGCCGTCACCCTGCTCGCGCTCGGCCACGCGCTCACGGTGTTCAATCGCGGGCAGACGCCCGACGACCTGCCGCCGAGCGTCGAGCGGCTTCGCGGAGATCGCGATGCCGGCTCCGCCGGTCTCTCAGCACTCAACGACAGACGCTGGGACGCCTGCCTCGATTTCAGCGGCTTCACACCGGCACAAGTTCGGCCGAGCGCAGCAGCACTCCGCGGCCGGATCGGTCAGTACGTATTTGTCAGCGCCGTAAGCGTCTACGGCGATCCGCACCTTCGTCCGGTGTGCGAGTCGCATCCGCGCGTTCCGGCCGCCTCGGAGCACCTCACCGAAATTGACGCGGCGACGTACGGCCCGCTCAAAGTCGCGTGCGAGGACATTGTGCTGGCCGAGTTCGGCGACCGCGCTACGATCCTGCGGCCGCAGATCGTGGCCGGGCCGCGCGACCCGTTTGACCGACTGTCGTACTGGGTACGTCGCGCGACGCAGCCCGGCCCGACGCTCGCGCCAGGCGACGGCAGCGACCACGTGCAGGTCATCGACGTCCGCGACGTCGCGCAGTTCGTCGCCCTCGTGCTGCAGCGCGGGATCGCCGGTGCGTTCAATCTCGCCGGACCGCGGCTGACGTGGACGCGGTTCGTCGAGCTGCTCTCCGTGGAGCAGCCGAGCTGGGTTTCATCCGACGCGCTGCGGCACTCCGGATTGAGCGAGCGTGAGCTGCCGCTCTATCGCCCGGAGCGCGGACCGCGAAGCGGCCTGATGGATGTCAGCAGCGCCGCTGCGCAGGCCGTCGGCCTTCGCCTCACGCCGCCGGAGGAAACGATCCGCTCGGTGCGTGCGTGGCTACCGCATTGCCCGCTGAAGCCGGCACTGGCCCGGCAGATGGAAACGCGGATCCTGGCGGATTGGAGACGTCGCCGCATCTAATGGCCCGATCCCGCCGCGCCCGATCCGTCGGCTCCGACCGCCGCAACTCCGCCGGTATACTGGCCCGGTTCGCGACACAGCGGCGGAGATTCGATGAGCGCCTACGAAATCGTCAGCCCGCACGCCCCCTCCGGAGATCAGCCCGTCGCGATCGACCGATTGGTCGAGGGCTTCGCCAGAGGCGAGCGATTCCAGACGCTGATGGGCGTGACCGGTTCGGGCAAGACGTTCACGATGGCGCACGTCATCGCCCGGCTGCAACGCCCGGCGCTGGTCATCTCTCACAACAAGACGCTCGCCGCCCAGCTCTTCGAGGAATTCCGCGAGCTGTTTCCCCGCAACGCCGTTTCCTACTTCGTCAGCTATTACGACTACTACCAGCCCGAGGCCTACATCCCGCAGCGCGATATCTATATCGAGAAGGACTCCTCCCGCAACGACGATCTCGACCGGCTGCGCCTGGCCGCCACCAGCAACGTCGTCAGCCGCCGCGACGCGATCGTCGTCGCCAGCGTTTCGTGCATCTTCGGCCTCGGCTCGCCGGATGAGTACAAGGCCAGCGTCCTGCTGGTGCGCGTCGGTGAGCGCTGTGAGCGCGACGAGCTGCTCCGCAGCTTCGTCAACCTGCAGTACACCCGCAGCGACATCGAACTGAAGCGGGCCGGGTTCCGCGCCCGCGGCGACGTGATCGAGATCCAGCCCGCCTACGAGGAATTCGCCATCCGCATCGAGCTGTTCGGCGACATCGTGGAGCGAATTCAGTACATCCACCCGCTTTCCGGCGCGGTGCTCGACACGCGCGAGGACGCCTTCATCTATCCCGCGGTGCACTATGTGCTGCCGCAGGAGCGCATCGCCGCCGCCGCCGAATCCATCCAGGCGGAGCTGGACGAGCGCGTCATGCAGCTTCGCCACGAGGGCAAGCTGCTCGAGGCGCAGCGCCTGCTGGCGCGCACGAAGTATGACATCGAAATGCTGCTCGAAGTCGGCTATTGCAACGGCATCGAAAACTACTCGCGCCACCTGGTCGGCAGCGCCCCCGGCGCAAAGCCCTACACGCTGGTTGATTACTTCCCCGACGATTTCCTGCTCATCATCGACGAATCGCACGCCACCATTCCGCAGATCGGCGCCATGTACGCCGGCGATCAATCCCGCAAGCGCGTGCTGGTCGAGCATGGCTTCCGGCTGCCGAGCTGCCTCGACAACCGCCCGATGAAGTTCGACGAGTTCGAGGCGATGTGGAAGCAGGTGCTGTTCGTTTCGGCCACGCCCGGCCCGTTCGAACTGCAAAGAAGCGCCGGGACCGTCGTCGAGCAGGTCATCCGCCCCACCGGGCTGGTTGATCCGCGGATCGAGGTACAGCCCGCCCGCGGGCAGGTGCCCGACCTGCTGGAGCGCATCCGGCAGCGCGCCGCCGCCGGGGAACGCGTGCTCGTGACCACGCTCACCAAGCGCCTCGCCGAGGATCTCTCGCGCTACATCCAGGAAGCCGGGCTGCGCGGCCGCTACCTGCACAGCGAAGTTCACACGCTGGAGCGCGTTGAAATCCTGCGAGAGCTGCGGCAGGGCAAGTTCGACGTGCTGGTCGGCGTCAACCTGCTCCGCGAAGGGCTGGACCTGCCCGAGGTGTCGCTCGTCGCCATTCTTGATGCCGACAAGGAGGGCTTCCTCCGCAGCGAGACCTCGCTGATCCAGATGATCGGTCGCTGCGCACGAAACGTAAATGCGCTGGTCGTGCTCTATGCGGACAAGGTCACGAATGCCATGAAACGCGCCATCGACGAAACGGATCGGCGCCGCAGGATTCAGACCCAATACAACGAAGAACACGGCATCGAGCCGGACACGGTCCGCAAGGCCATCCGGGATAACCTGCTCGGCGAGGTCGCAGCCGCCAATCGTGTCCGCGAGGTGATTCACGCCGACGCCGGCGACTACGATCGCGACGAGCTGATTCGCGAACTGGAGCGCGAGATGCTCGAAGCCGCTGAAGCGCTTGATTTCGAAAAGGCGGCAGCCCTGCGCGATCACATTTCCGAGCTTCGCAAGTCGCCTGAAGCGCGGATCGGCGCAGCCCGCGCCCGCCCCGCCTCCCACCCCGACGCGGACGGTCCGCCCGCGCCGCGCCGAAAGAGCGCCCGTCGCCGCTGATATCCGGCCCGCGGACATCCGGCCTCCGGGTGCAGGCCGCCCCGTTTTGCGGTACAGTTTGCGCGTTCGGCGCACGTTCCCGACTGTCTGATCTTGTCGATTCGAGTCAATCGCCGAACACAATCGCGGCGCAAGCGCGCGATCGTCGATAACATCGTTCGATTCGATCTGGTTCGGCCCGCCGCCGGGGTTGAGGCGGGCCACGATTCAACGCCCAAGAGGAGTCTCTGAATGCAGCCGTTCCTTCGCCTGAAGCGCGCCCTGTGCATCGCGCTGGTCGCCTGTTCCCTCCCCCTCGCCACCGCCCCGGCCGCGGGGGTGGACGACTTCACGCTGGCCCGGGCCGTGCCGTCGGACGCAACGATGGTCGCCGCGCAGCGCGATCACGCCGGCCTCAAGTTCATCAATGAGCAATACGAGCGCATCTGGGACGCCATCCAGAAAGCCAACTTTGACCGCGACGTCCGCCGCTGGCTGCGCACCACCGTCGAGGACTCCGGCGGCGACGTGGCCGCCTTCGACGCACACTGGCAACAGGTAAGCGATCTCCTCACGACCGTGGACTGGTCCTCCCTGTGCGGCCGCGAAATGGCGTTCGGCATGCGGCTGCCGGTCGTCAGCGGCGCTGAGCAGCTCCCCTTCCCCGAATTCGTGATCCTCATGTTGCCGGCGGAGGGCAAGAGCGCGGCCGCATTCGAAGGCCTGGCAGGCATGCTCAAGGCGCTTCGCAAGGTCGCCGAAGACGACCTGACCCTCACCGAGGACACACAGGGCGACCTCACCGTGCATCGCCTGGCCTTCCCGCCGCCGATGCCGTTTTCGCTGACGCTGGCCCGCCACCGCGACACGCTGATCATCGGGATCGGCGGTGGCTGGATCGAGCAGACGCTGGCGCTGGTCGCCAAGCCGGGTGACTCTGTCGTCGCATCGGATCGATTCAAGGCGGCGATGAAGCGCCTTCCCGCTCCGGCCGACGGCTTTTTCTACATGGACGTCGTCCGTGCGATGGAATCGGCCAAGTCTTCCGCGCGCCTGATCGACGCGATCAACCCCGACTCCACCGAAAAGCCCGGTGAGGCGCTGGCCAAGCTGGTGGACATGTTCGACATGTTTGACACCATCGCTTCGGTGAGCGCCACCGACGGGATGAAGTCCGTCACGGATGAGTTGACCGTATTCCGAAGCGACGCCGCGTCGCACGCCTTCTACCCCATCATGTACGCTCAGCCGGCGCTGAACGACCCGCTCAAGTACGTGCCCAAGGCCGCCCGCAACGTCTCCGCCGGCAGCGGCATGGACTTCGGCAAGCTGTACGACACGATGGTGACGTTCGCCAAGGCGCTCCCGAACGGCGAGGACGTGGACGGCACGCTCGAAACGGCGGAGGCCATGCTGGGCTTCAACATTCGCAACGACCTCTTCGGCTGGATGCAGGGGGCGTACTGCACCTTCACCGTCCCTGGACCGCAGGCCTTCAGCCCGTCAGACACGATCGTGATGGTGCGCGTCAGCGATGAGGAGAAGGCCCGGACCATGCTGACGCGCCTATTTGATGCCATCGGGCCGCTGCTCGAGCAACAGAACGGCGCGGTCGAGGAGGTCGAGATCGAGGGCGCCACCGGATTCCGCTGCGTCATCCACCCGATGCTTGGCATGATGGGCGGACTCACGCGCCCGACACTGGGCGTCAAGGACGGCTACCTGTTCTTTGGCTCCAGCCCGCGCGGTCTCAAAACCTGCTTCGCCGTCGCCGCCGGCACCGAAGAGAGCTTTGCCAAGAACGAGCGCTATATCGCCGAAGGTCTGCCGATCACCAAGCCGGTGCACTACTTCGATTTCGCCGATCTCACCACCTGGGGCAAGGACACCGGCCAGATCCTCCGCATGATCCCCGCCATGATGAACCTGATGGGCGGCGGCGGCGGTGCGATTCCGCGGCCGGTGCTGAGCATGATGACCAAGACCGCCGGCATCGTGGACAAGATGGACTACTACTCCTCCTCGTGCAGCATGGGCTGGATGGACGGTCAGACCTACGTCTCCAAGTCCGTGACGACCTACCAGAAGGCCGCAGCCAAGCCTGCCGCGGATAAGCCCGAGGAGCCGTCCAAGACTGAATCGGAGAACTAGGGCTCGCAGCGACTCGGGCGAGTGACCGCCCTGGTTCGTACGCGCAAACAAGCGGCGATTGGCGCAAACCTGCGCCAATCGCCGCTCTTTCATTCGTTCAGGCAACAATCGCGATCGATCCGACTACCAACCGTCGTCCGCGTCGTCTCCCGTCGGCCCAGTGCGTTTCTTGGCTGGCTGCGTGGCGGCCCGCGCTTGTTCTTCGCACAGCCTGCAGCGCAGTACACCACCGGTGCTCGCAAAAAACCGCCGACAGCCGTCACAGCGCGTCGCCCGCACGGCCGTGGGCTTGCCGCACTTCTCGCAACTCAGCGCGCCGGGCTTCCAGTCCATTGGAACCTGGGCCGTAAATACGGCTTCGCAACTCGCGTGTGAGCAGGCTGCGTGAATCGTCGCCGCCGACGTGCGCGCGTCGGCCGAACCAGTCGCACCGCCGCCGCCCCAGCGTGGAATCAGGCTCCGCCCTGCCAGCAACACGACTGCCCCGATGAGAATCCAAAGAGCGATCCGCACCCCCGGAATGGACAACCACCCCCCATGCACGTCGCGCGCGTGGGTCGCATCAACTCGCACCCGCGCCAGCGCGACGCGGGCATGCCCTCGAACGGATTCCAGCACGCCGTCGGACGGTTCTTGCGAATCCGTTCGCGATGAATTTGGCCCCACAGGGCCGGGGTCGGTCATGGTGCGCGACCTCCGTGCACTGCGCGGATTATACGAGCGTTCCGACCGCCGCCCGGCGAGCTATCCCCTCCAACTCGATCCCCTGTCGAGCGATCCCGGTGGATCGCCACAAAAGTCTGATAACACTGATATCCGAGAACTTACGAAATTGGCCGGAAAATGGTATTGCAACTTAAGATCACTATGATATCATTTCGATATGCACTGAGGCGGTCGTCGGAACCGACCCCCGGCATACACAGGGAGAGCCAACGATGTCCCCGGAACTTGGATTCAGGCCGACCAGCGGCTGGATGACGCTTCCGACGTTCCTCGCAATCGAAACGGCATCCATCTGGGGGTTCGTGCGCGGCGTGATTGCCGCCAAGCAGCAGAGTGGCGCTGTTGAAGTCACGACCATCGCCACGATCGTTGCGATGGCGATCGTCGCCGTGGTCGTCTTCGTCCTGCTGTTGGGGCACTTCACCCTGCAGCCGAACCAGGCGGCGGTGCTTCTGCTGTTCGGCAAGTACAAGGGCACCGCCCGCGACGACGGCTTCCACTGGGCGAACCCCTTTCTGACCAAGACGAAGGTCTCCCTCCGCAGCCGCAACCTGAACACGGACAAGCTCAAGGTCAACGACTCCCGCGGCAACCCGATCGAGATCGGGACGGTGGTGGTCTGGCACGTCGCGAACACGGCGCAAGCCTGTTTTGACGTCGACGACTACACCCATTACGTCGCCATTCAGAGCGAAGCGGCCGTTCGCCACCTCGCATCTTCGTACCCCTACGACTCGGGTCACGACCATGAAGTGTCGCTGCGCGGCGCGACGAACGAGGTCAATCGGGCGCTGCAAGCCGAATTGCAGGAGCGTCTGAACAAGGCCGGCGTAGTGGTGGAAGAGGCGCGGCTGAGCCACCTGGCCTACGCACCCGAGATCGCCGGAGTCATGCTGCGCCGCCAACAGGCCGAAGCGGTCGTCTCCGCGCGGATGCGCATTGTCGAAGGCGCCTGCGGCATGGTCGAGGCGGCGCTCGAGCGCCTCTCGGCGTCAAAAATGGTCGAGTTGGACGCGGAGCGCAAGGCCGCCATGGTCAGCAACCTGCTGGTCGTGCTCTGCGGCGAGCAGGGCGCACAGCCGGTTGTGAACGCCGGCACGCTCTACTCATAAGCGGGAACGATGCCGACGGGGATGTCCGCGGGCTGGAGCGCGCATGGACAAGCGAAAATCCATCCTGCTGCGCGTCGCGCCGGAACTGTGGGATGCGCTGAACCGCTGGGCGCATGACGAGCTTCGCAGCGTCAACGCGCAGATCGAATACGTCCTCCGTGAAGCCGTCCGGCGGCGAACCGGTCGATACCCCGCCGCCCCCGGTGCCGGCGACGCCCAGGCCGCCGGGGCTCCGGCCGGGCCGCCCCCGGCCCCGGCTGACGCCGAACCACCGGAGCCTCCGACGGATGAATCCGCGTAAACGGATGCAATCGGGCGACAGCCCGCACCCTTAGACGCCAGAATCGAACGAACGGGAGAATGCCATGAGTCCCATCTATCAACACACGCAGATCGGCTACGTCACCCTGCTCTCTCTTCTTGCCGGCCTGGGCTTCATCGCCGTCGTCAGTGCGTATTTCCCGCACCCCGTCGCCATCGCCGTCGGCGTGGTGCTCGCCGCCTGCGCGGTGCTCTTTTCCACGCTCACAGTGATTGTTCGCGACGCGGCACTGCACGTGCGCTTCGGCCCCGGCCTGATCCGGCGCACGATTCCGCTTTCGCGGATTCGCAGCGTGCGAAGCGTGGTCACACCGTGGTACTACGGCTGGGGCATCCGCCTGACGCCGTGGGGCTGGTTGTGGAATGTGTCCGGATTGCGGGCGGTGGAACTGGCGTTCGACAACGGCCATACCTTCCGCATCGGCACGGATGAGCCGGAGAAGCTGGCGTCGGTGCTGTCGCGCGAGCTGCCGCGGCACGCCGTCCCGGTCGGCCCGGCTCCCCGCGCGCGGATCGTCATCGCCTGAGCAAAGTGCCACCGCCCCGGTCCCTGTACCGCGAACCGTCGCCACTCGCGCCCGCAATAGCGCACCGGCGGGGTATGCTCCGGCCCGCGGCGCGCAATCCGGCCCGCTGCAGCGCGGGAGCGAACATGCCCTGGACCTGGCTGGCGTTTGCAGCGATTTTCGAGATCGTTTGGGCGGTCGGCATCAAGTACACCCACGGCCTGACGCGCATCGGGCCGACCATTCCGACCGTGCTGGCGATGTTCGCGAGCTTCTACTGCCTCGCGATGGCCACTCGCGATCTGCCGATTGGCACCGCGTACGCCATCTGGACCGGCGCCGGCGCAGCGGGCACGGCGATACTCGGAATCGTCCTGTTTGATGAATCGCGGGCGCTCGCGCGGGTCGGCAGCATCCTGCTGATCGTCGCCGGAACGATCGGCCTGAAGTTCTCGACGCGATAGCGCGGTGCGTCGGACAGGCACGCGGCGCGGCGGCACCGCCACCGCCGCGCCCGCCATTCGTGCAGCGGCCGTATACTCCATTCACGCGAGCGGAGCGATTCTTCGATGAGCGTGCTGGTCGGCGTAATCATGGGTTCAAAGTCGGATTGGGACACCCTTTCCGAATCCGCGCGCATCCTCACCGAGTTCGGCGTGCCGCACGAAGTGCGGGTTGTCTCCGCCCATCGCACCCCCGACCTGTTGTTTGACTATGCCGCAACGGCCGCCGACCGCGGCATCGAAGTGATCATCGCGGGCGCGGGCGGCGCGGCACACCTGCCGGGGATGGCGGCTGCCAAGACGCCGCTTCCGGTGCTGGGCGTGCCGGTCGAGTCGCGCGTGCTGGCCGGCGTGGACTCGCTGCTGTCGATCGTGCAGATGCCGGCCGGCATTCCGGTCGGCACGCTGGCCATTGGTCGCGCCGGCGCCGCCAACGCAGCCTTGCTGGCCATCGCGATCCTCGCCAACAGCCGCCCTGACCTGCGGCGACGACTGATCGAATACCGCGACAAGCAAACGACCGACGTCCTCTCGTCCCCTGATCCGCGGGCAAATCCGTGATTCGCCGCATCCCCCGCCCACCAGTCCTGTCGGAGTGATCTCGCCCATGCAGGTTGGCGTGCTCGGCGGCGGTCAGTTGGGGCGAATGCTCGCGCTGGCGGGATATCCGCTGGGCGTGCGCATGCGCCTGTATGACACCCCCGCCGAATCCCCCGCACAGCACGTGGCCGAGTACCGCCGCGGCTCCTTCGACGGCACCGCCGACATCGTCGAGTTTTTCCGCGGCGTGGACGTCGTCACGTACGAATTCGAAAACATCCCCGTCGCGACCCTCGAAACGCTCGCGCGAGATGGATTGCGGGTGCTGCCGCCTCCGCGGGCGCTGTCCGTTGCTCAGGACCGCCTGGCGGAAAAGACGCTGTTCCGGACGCTCGGCATCCCTACGCCCGATTTCGCCGAGGTGACGTCGCCGAACGTGCTGGCGGATCGCGCCGCGCGTGGAGCGCAGATCCTCAAGACGCGCAGCGGCGGCTACGACGGCAAGGGCCAGGCGACTGTCGCGGGCACGGATGACGCGAGCGCGGCGTGGGCGGCCCTGTCCGCCCTGCCAACGGCGCCGGGGCATGCCGGATTGATCGCCGAGGCGCGCATCGACTTCGATCGGGAGCTATCCTCGATCGCTGTCCGCGGGCGCGACGGACGCACCGCGTTCTACCCGTTGATTGAGAATCGCCATGAACAGGGCATCCTGCGCCAATCGCTCGCGCCGGCCGAAGCCGCAGAGGCGATTCAGCAGCGAGCGCAGGAATACGCCGCCCGGATCCTCGACGAGCTGAACTACGTCGGCGTGCTGACGATCGAGTGGTTTGAGCGCGGCGGCGAGCTGCTGGCCAACGAGATCGCGCCGCGCGTACACAATTCCGGCCACTGGACGATCGAGGGCGCGGCCACGAGCCAGTTCGAGAACCACCTGCGGGCGATCCTGGGGCTGCCGCTGGGAGATTGCACTCCGCAGGGCCGGTCGCGGATGTTCAACCTGATTGGTGTGACGCCGCCGGTGCCGCAAATGCTGGCGATCCCCGATGCGCACGTGCACCTGTATGGCAAGTCCGCCCGCCCGGGGCGGAAGCTCGGTCACGTGACGGTGTGGGGCGTGGACCGGCTTGAACTGGACACACGAGCGCGGCAGGTCGAGCAACTGATCCACGAATGCCAGCGCGGAGCCTGACGATCGCCGTCGCACGCGGCCGCGCATCGAGGCCGCGGTTTCTTCGGGAAGAACAATCGCCCGAACCGCGTTACGCAGGGCTGGGCACCGGCCCCGTGGTTTCGTCGGGCGGTCGCTGCACCGGGCGCGCCACGGGCGTTCCCGCCCGGCGGCTCTGCTCCGCGGCGATCAGATCCGAGACGGACGGCCGGTCGATGGTCTCGCCTGCCATGAGCTTGCGGACCTCATCTCCGTCGATTGTCTCGTACTTCAGCAACGCGCGGGCGATGGCTTCGAGCGCGTCGCGATGCTCGCCCAGGATGCGCCGCGCGTCCTCGTAGGCGGCGTCGATCAGCTTTTTTACCTCGACGTCGATCAGCTCCGAGGTTTTCTCCGAGAACTCGCGCGTCAGCCCGATGTCCACCGCCCGGCGCGAGAGCGTCTCCTCGCCGTGGTAGACAAAGCCGAGCGAATCGCTCATCCCCCACTCGGTGACCATCATCCGCGCCATGGCGGTCGCCTGGCGGATGTCGCCCGAGGCGCCGCTGTTCACATCCTGCCCCACCAGCTCCTCAGCCAGCCGGCCGGCGCACAGCACCCGCAGCGTGGCCAGCAGGTAGGAGCGGTAATAGGCAGTGCGGTCCTTCTCCGGCAGCGAAAACGTAGCGCCGCCATACGGGCCGCGCGGGATGATGCTGACTTTGTGAACGGGATCCGCATCCTTCAGGATGGACTGCACCAGCGCGTGACCGGCCTCGTGATACGCGACCAGCAGGCGCTCCTTCTCTTCGACCACGCGGCTGCGCTTGGCGCGGCCCCACTTCACCTTGTCCCGCGCTTCCTCGAGATCATCCAGTTCCACGGCGTCCTTGCCAGCCAGAGTCGCCAGCAGCGCGGATTCGTTGATCACGGCCGCCAGGTCCGCGCCGCTGAACATCGGCGTCGCGCGGGCGATCCGCTGCAGCTTCGGCTCCAGCGGCGGAGCAATCTTGATCTTGCGAGCGTGCACCTTGAGGATTTCGAAGCGGCCCTTGACGTCCGGCAGCGGTACGAAAACCTGCCGATCGAAGCGCCCGGGGCGCACCAGCGCCGGATCCAGCACGTCCGAGCGGTTGGTGGCCGCAATCACGATCACCTGGTCGTTGCTCTCGAACCCGTCCATCTCGACCAGGATCGCGTTGAGCGTCTGCTCGCGCTCGTCGTGCCCGCCGCCGTTGTAGCCCACGCCGCGCCGCCGACCGACGGCGTCGATCTCATCGAGAAAAATGATGCAGGGCGAATTTTCCTTCGCCTGCCGGAACAGGTCGCGCACCCGCGACGCACCGACGCCGACAAACATTTCCACGAAATCCGAGCCGCTGATCGAGAAGAACGGCACCTCGGCCTCGCCGGCGATGGCCTTGGCCAGCAGCGTCTTGCCGCAGCCCGGCTCTCCCACCAGCAGCACGCCGCGCGGAATCCGCCCGCCGAGGCGCTGAAAGCGCTTGGGGTTCTTCAGGAACTCGACGATCTCGTACACCTCCTCCTTGGGCTCCTCGATGCCCGCCACGTCGGCGAAGGTGACATTCGTGTGCTCCTTTGTCGTGATGCGGTGGCGGCTGCGCCCGAAATTTCCGAGCATCCCGGCCCCGCCGCCGGACTGGCGCAACTGCCGAAACACGACAAACCACAGCACCGCCAGAATCAGCAGCCAGGGAATCAGCGTGAGCAGCAGGTTGTAGAAGAGGTTGTTGACCGGCTCGTAGCGAACCGTCACCTCGCCGCGGCTGAGCGACTTGATCCGCTCGGTCAGGCCTTCGATGTTCTGCGAAGTGACGAGATACTTGACCTCAAATTCCTTTCGCGGTCCGGGAACGTAGGGCGGCACGTTCTCGAACACGCCGCTGATGACATTGTCGCGCAGCGTGACATTTTTGATGTTGCCGTTCTCGACCTCGCGCCAGAAGGCGGTGATCGTGAGGTCGAAGGGCTGATTCATCCCGCGGTTGAGTAGCAGCAGCAGCGTCAGCGCCAGGCCGACGATGATGATCCAACTGAACGCGCCGCGCGTCATGCGCGGCGGCGTCCGCGGGCCGCTCGGTCGCTGCGGCGAGGACTGGTTTTCGTCGTCAGGCATTCGCTTTTCCGCTTCTGTGGCCCACTCTCAGTCGCCGCTACACCCGGCCCCGGCGACGCCGCGGCGGGGCAAAGCCGCGGTCTACCACTCTTCATCGTACATTTGCTGCACAATTCTGGCCGCCAGCCGATCAATTGCCTTCTCGCGGGCGAAATTTTCGGGCTCTCCGGCCGCCGGAAGGTAATCGGCCGCCTGCAGCAACACCGGCTTATCGACCAGTACCTGTCCGGTGCGCAGGTGCTTCCATTCGATCCGCACCGCCAACGTCACCGTTTTTTCGCGCGCCAGCCGCGACAACCGGTCCGGCGCGTAAGCGGCGACGTTCTGCTCCAGCACCTCGCCCTTGAGTATCGTATCCGCCGACGAACGTGGGGCCAGCCTGTAAGGCGTGTCCAGCGACACGCGCTTCTTCACCGCCTCCGTCAGTTCAAACTCGATGTCCCGCCGAAACTCCTTCGACGTGAACATCTCCACGCAGATACTGCGAGCATCCCCGCGATACGGCCCGCCGATCGTGTAGCCGCAGCCGCTCAGCAGCGCACAGAACACCATGCCCACGAGGATCGACACCACGCGCGTTGGCGTCGCTGGTCGCGTAAGACGGCAGATGAACACCGGTGATCGTGAAAATGATGAAATCACGGCGCACCCCCCGTCTCGACCGACTCAAAGCCCAGACCGCGCAGCCGAGACTCGGCCTCGGCGGCGGCCAGCGTCTCCGGCCAGTCGGCCAGAATCTGGCGGTAATAGAACTCCGCCGCCCCGCGCCGACCGGTGCGCTCGTACCACTTCGCGACATATAAGTCTTTTTCGGCTCGCTGCGACCGAATGCCGCTCAGTCGCTCCTCGACGCGCTGCTGTTGCGCGTACTCGGGGTAAACCCGCAGCACTTCCTGGTAGCGCTCCTGGGCGTTGAGAAGCGGGCGCTCGTCGTAGGCAATTCCGGGAAATGCCGCCGCCGCCGCCTCCGCGGCCCGCAGCGCCGCGAATCGGGTGAAGCGGCCGGCCGGATACTCCCGCGCGAGATTCACGTACTCATCCTGCGCAGACTGCAACTCGCCGGTGTTGAAGAAGTAATCCGCCTTCAGCTTCAGCGCGATTTCGCCGAGCCGCGTGCCGGGCGTGCGCTCCCAGACGCGATCCAGAATCTTGATGCCGTCGTCGTACGCGACGATCCAGAATATCCGCAGCACGCGCCGCTTCTTTCCCGCCAGGAACGCGCGCGCCACGTCCGTCTCGCGACGCAGCGCCAACTGAAACAGTTCACCGCTGCCCTGCTCCGCCACGATCTCGTACTGCTCGTACGCCTCCCAGTACCACCCGCGCTCGAAGTAGCTCTCGCCATACAGGAAGACGCCCTCGAGGTAGCGGTCGTGGTCGCCGTTCTCTTCCAGCCAGCGCTTCAACAAGCGATTCGCGCCGCGCCAGTTCCCCTCCGCCAGCAGCGTCCGCGCCCGGCCGAGTTCGTCCGTCGGGGGATCGGGCGGAGGTTCGGGAAGCTCCCCCCACGTCCCGGTCGCGGGATCGAGCACTTCCTGCTCGCGGTATTGCTGCGATTGTGCCAGCGCCGCCGCTCCGCCGAAGGCGAGCGTCGTCGCTACCAGGATGGGGAAGAAGGACGGGAGACTCATGGCCGCGAATTATAGGCGCGCCGAGCGATTGACCAAAGCACCCGCCGCGGTTGGGATTCGCTCTCCCAGCATCGGAGAGCCGTTTGTCGGACGCCGTCGTCATCTCAAATGTCGTCAAGCGCTATGGCAGCATTGCGGCCGTTGCCGGACTGAGTCTGCGCGTACCCACCGGCTGCATCTACGGGTTGCTCGGCCCCAACGGAGCGGGAAAAACCACCACGATCCGCATGGTCATGAGCATCCTGGTGCCGGACGCCGGCGAAATCCGGCTACTCGGCGGCCACCGGGCGCTGGAGGTCAAGGACCGCATCGGCTACCTGCCGGAAGAGCGCGGCCTATATCGAAAGATGACCGTGGACGCCACGCTGCGCTATCTGGCGGCACTCAAGGGCGTTCCTGCGGGTTCCATCAACGAACGGATCCGCGCCGGACTGGAGCGCGTCGGCCTGAGCGCCTGGCGGCGCAAGCGGGTCGAGACCCTGTCGAAGGGCATGGCCCAGAAGGTGCAGATCCTGTCGGCCGTGCTGCACGAGCCGGAACTGGTGATTCTCGATGAGCCGTTCAGCGGCCTCGACCCGCTCAACGTGGAGCTGGTGCGCGAGCTGATCCTGTCCTTGCGGGAGCGGGGCGCGACCGTCATCCTCAGCACCCACCAGATGGAAATGGCACAGCGCCTCTGCGATCGCATCGTCCTCATCAGCCGCGGGCGGGCGCTGGCCGAGGGAACGCCCGGCGAAGTGCGCTCGCAATTCGCCGCCCGGACGGTCGTGATCGAGGGCGAGGGCGACCTACGGTCGGTCGCGGCGCGGGTCGGAGCGGGTCGGGCCGTCATCGCGGGCAGCCACGCAGAGTTTGATCTGCCCGAGGGCGCAAATCCCGACGACATCCTCCGAACGGCGATGGAAACCGTGCGAATTTCGCGATTTGAGGTGCAAAGGCCCGACCTGCAACAGGTGTTCGTGCGGCTGGTCGGGGCGGACGCGGCCGATGATCGAGCCGGATCGGCAACCCCGGGGGCCGAACGCGCTGCGGTTTGATTCGCCCCGCGCTGGCGACAGCGGGTGCATCCGGTTCAGCCCTCGAGCGCCCAGCGCACCTCTCCGCCCACGATCGTTGTGCGCGCCCTGCCGCGCACCTTCCACCCTGCAAACGGCGTGTTGCGGCTGCGCGACAGAAATCGCTCCGGGTCGAGGGTCCATTCCGTCTCGGGGTCGATGATCGTCACGTCGGCCGGCTCGCCCGCCGCCAGCGATCCGCCGGGCACGCGCAGCAGCCGCGCCGGCGCGGTGGACATCAACTCGATCATGCGCGGCCAGCCGATCACGCCCGGTTCGATCAGCGCCCGCACGAACAGCGGCAACGCCGTCTCCAGCCCGACAATTCCGAAAGGCGCATCCGGGAATTCATGCTCCTTGTCCTGCCGGCCGTGCGGCGCGTGGTCCGTCACCAGGCAGTCGATTGTTCCGTCGCGAACGCCCTCGATGCAGGCGGCAACGTCACTGGCGGTTCGCAGCGGCGGGTTCATCTTGAAATTCGTGTCGTAGCCGCTGCAGGCCTCATCGGTCAGCAGCAGGTGATGCGGACAGACCTCGCACGTCACGGCCTGTCCCTCGCGCTTCGCCCGTCGCACGATGGCCACCGCGCCGGCGGTGGAGATGTGCGCGACGTGGTAGCGCACCCCCGTCTGACGCTGCAACAGCACGTCGCGCTGGATCATCGCCTCTTCAGCGATGGACGGAATGCCGGGCAGGCCGAGCCGCGTCGAGACCAGCCCCTGGTGCATGCAGCCGCGCCCGGCGAGCGACTTGTCCTCGCAGTGCTGAATGAAAAGCCGGTCGAACATGCTGACGTACTGCATCGCCCGAAGGCAAACGCTGGCGTCCGCCACACCGTCGCCGTCGTCGCTGAACGCCACCGCCCCCGCCCGGATCATCAGCCCGATCTCCGCCAGCTCCTTGCCGGCGCGGCCCTTCGTCAGCGCCCCGATCGGATGCACGCGCGTCCGCCCGACTCGCGCCGCCTGCCGCGCGACGTACTCAATCTCCGCGTCGGAATCGAGCGGCGGGCTGGTGTTGGGCATGCACGCGACCGCCGTGAACCCCCCCGCCGCCGCCGCCGCCGTCCCGCTGCCGATCGTCTCCTTCTCCTCGTGCCCCGGCTCGCGCAGATGCACGTGCATATCGATCAATCCCGGGGCGACGATCCGCCCGTCCGCGTCGATCACCTGCTGCGCATCCGTCGGCGCGGAGCGCCCCACCGCGAAGATGCGCCCGTCGCGAATCGCCACGTCGGTCACTTCGTCAATTGCGCACGCCGGGTCGATGACGCGCCCGCGCCGGATCAGCAGCGTATGGCTCATGCTCGTCGCTTCTGGAGGACCGGGAATGCAGCGCACCCGCGCCGCACGAGGCCGACATCCTACATGCCCCGGCTGGCGATAGGTAACGTGTCGGGAATGAGCACGTCGTGAACGCGCGGCGGACCGCGAGCTCGCGCCGCTCAAGCCGGCACTGCCTATGACCGGCGGTCGCGAAGCATGCGCTGTTCGGCGTCGGCGATGAGCTTCAGCGCTTCGTCCACATCCGTCGCCTCCCGCAGCGCCGCACAGCGTTCCGGCGAAAACGTCAGCGACACGCGCGCCAGCGCGTGCAGATGGGAACGGTCATCGTGTGAGCAAATCAGCACAAATAGATCCGTCAGTCGCCCGTCGCCCGCGGAAAAGCCAATCCCCGCCGGCACGCGCGCCACGCAGACCAGCGGCTCGGCGGTCGCATAGGGCAGAGGGCGGCGCGGGTGCGGAATCGCCAGTCCGCCCGGCAGCGCCGTCGGCCCCAACGCCTCGCGCTCCTCCAGCGCCGCCAGCATCCCCTCCGCGTCGTAAAGCAGCCCCGTTCGCTCGACCAGCCGCACCAGCTCGCGCAATACGGACGCACGCGACCGCGCTGGAAGGTTCAGCTCAATCCCGGTGCGCGGGATCAACTGCGCAAGCAACAGCGCATCGGGAACATCGGCGACCGCCCGCTCCAGGTTGCGCCGATCGTTCTCGTGCAATGTGTGCATGTCGCGCTGCAGCCAGTCCAGCAGCGCCGCCCGGTGAAACCGCCACTGCCCACCTACCAATTGCCCGGGAATCACCCCCCGCTCCGCCAGCCGACGCACCTCGCGCGCATCCATGCCAATGTGGCGCGCCAGTTCGTCGAGGCCGAGCGTCGAGTAGGACAACCGGGCACCTTTATCCCCCGCTGACCACGCGACCGAGTGTCGCCAGCGCCCCGCGACGCACGCGCGGGGGCGCGACCACGCAACAGCCCACGCACCACGCCAACGAACCCAGCACCAGCACGGCCATCACCGCCGTCGGCAGGCGCATCGACTCGGGCAGCGGGCCTTCGTCGTACCACAGGAACCACGACATTTCGACGCTGCCGACAATCACAATCGCCGCAGCCGGCAAAATGTATCGCGGGTAGCACGCCGCGGCGCTGATCAGCAGCGGCAGGCAGTAGTAAATATACCGATCGTGCACTCGAGTCGGTAATGCAAACGCCGCCAGCAGCACGACGCACCCCAGCGCCACCCACGCCGCCGGCCCGCCGCCCCAGCGACGCCAGCACCATCCGCCCGCCAGCAGAATTACCCCCGCCAGCAGAAGCTTGCCCAGCGCGTCCCGTCGCAGCCCGAGCAGCGGTTCCGCGGTGTCTTTCCGCCCCGTTGCGAGGAAATCGAGCCACCACAGGTTGTACGCGTTGAGCGTGGTCTGATCGTGATGCTTCAGAATCGGGTCGAGGTAGCCGCGCTGCAGCCACCGCCAGGGATCACCGTGTTCGCGCATCGCCCCATCAGCCACGAAGGGCGCGACGCCCGCCGCAACGACCAGCCCCCATCCGAGCACAAATGCACCCAGTCCCGACCACGCCGCCGGCCGCCACTCGCCCGCCTTCGGGAGGTCTCCGGCGGCAGTGGCGCCGCCGCTCGCGCCCGGACCATCACGCCAAAGCAGAATCGCCAGCCACGCGAACAAAAGCACCGGCGCGAGGAGAATCGCCTGCGCTTTGACCAGCAGCGCGGCCCCGTACACCGCGCCGGACCAGGCGAATCGCCGCTGCGCCAGAAGAACCAGCGTCCAGACCAACGGGGCGCACACCCACGCGTCCGTCTGATTCCAGAAGGCCGAGTTCAAGGCGATCGGAGGCGCCAGAATGCACACGCAGAACGCGATTGCCGCCAACACGCGCGCATCGGCGCGATCTCGCGCCGCTGTCGCCACCAGCGCCGCCACTCCCAGCGCCAGCAGCACGTCCAAAGCCAGTGCCGGCGCCGCGATCACCCAACGGCTCAGGTGCGAATTGGCCAGACGCGATGTGATCGGCGAGCCGTCGTGACCGAAGTGTCGCGCCATGCGGCGATCCGGCACGGCGGTTCGCAGCTCCGAGTCCAGTGCCCGCCACACCGTCCCCTGCAACCAGAACAGGTAGATCGAGCCCGGCGGATAATTGCACGCGTTGGGAGCAAATAGCGCGACCGGTTCCGCGGAGCGAGAATAGCGCGGCGGCACGCGCGTCACGAGTCCCGGCAACGGATCCGCGTCATAGACGCCTGCCGGTCCGCGCTCCGCCGCCCGCTGTCCCCAGGCGAGGTAGTCCAGGTGATCGAGCAGAAATGAATGGGCTGGCGCCTGGGACAACAGCGCCGCACGGCCGGCCAAACCGCCGACAAGACACGCAGCGCAGGCGAGGAAGACGCGATCGATCCGCCGCTTGGCCGGTGCCGCCACGTGCAATCCCTCGACCTGCATCCCCCGAGGCGCTACGGACAACTCTGGCCCGGCGGCGGCAGGACAATCAGGCACTCGACAAACGGGTCAATGTCGAAATTGGTCAGACCGCCGTCCTGGTTGATGTCGCCCCAGCAGCCGCGCTGCTCCCAGCATTGCTGCGTGCCGCCGCCCGCGAGATACTCGGCCGGCGCGGTCGGCGAAGAATTATTGATGATCGCCTGGACGAACGGATCAATGTCAAAGTTGTTTACGGCACCGTCGCAATTCGTGTCCCCGCGAATGCAGGACCCCGCGCAGCGCGGCTGCCCGGGCGTCACCACCAGTCCCCACGAGGCGAACAACCCGGTGTCCGGCAGCGCCTCGTCCACGATCGTCAGCGTCCAGGTTCCTTGCATCGGGCGCTGTTCGAATACCTCGAGGGTGCCGTCGCCGAAGATCGAGGGCTTGATGAACCCCGACATCGGCTCCTCGCACTCGTTGTCGGTGCCCTCGTCGTCGAAGGTCACCATCAGACCGTCCTCATCCGCACAGGCCCGATCCCACAACACCCGGGTCACGCCGCCAAATTCCAACGTGATGCGCATGTCACTGATAAACGAGTGATCCGGCACGCGCACGAACACGTTCAGATCCGTCGCAACGATGGGCTGCGTGATGATCAGCGCGCTGGGAATGCCCAGTTCATCGCCATCCGGGATCACTTCGTTGACCTCGACGACGAACTGGACGGGCGGTTCGCCGCTCGGCTCAAAGCAGCCCGCCCCGATGCCGAGGTGCTGGCCGCCGGCCGCGGCGCACGCCGCCACGGTGCGCGGGGCACACTGTCCGCCGGAGAGGCAGCAAGCGCCCCCAGGGGAACATCCGGCCGCCGCGCAAGTCACGCAGTTGCCGGCGAACGAACCTCCGACCGCGGCGCAGCCGCCCACCGTCAATTGGAGGCATTCGCCGGTGTTGAGGCAGCACGCGCCGGTCGCCGGCGTCGTGCTGAGCAGGATGTCTGTCGGCCCGCCGCCTTCGATCGCGCCAAAATCCCCGATCTGAATGAAATACGTTTCGCCCGCGACTGCGCAGAAAAACAACTCCAGAGGCTCCGGCTCATCGGCGCAGGTTACTTCCACAAGCGTCTCGCACGATCCGCGGTGGACGGCGGCGATCACGTCGTATCCCCCGCCCTGCGCCGCCACGAAGAGTCGCGCCGTGGCAGCCGTCGCGGGCGTCCAGCGATACCACTGTGCGTTCTGCATTTGCGAGGTCGTGATGCTGTTGCAGGAACCGCGCGGAGCGCTGGCGGTGTTCAGATCGTTGTTGAACGTTTGTGCGAACGGCAGCGCGCCGATCACGATCGCGCTCGCACAGGACTCTCCTGGTGCGGACGGCCCGCGCGGGGTCGCGATGTCGGCGGCCCGGACGGAATGGTTCGCGGCAGCGGTCAGCACACTCAGCAGCATCGGGAGGAAAATGGCGGGCGATTTCATGGCGCGAGTCCTTTCGCGAATCGGATTCACGGCCATCCGACGGAGTGCACCGCCGGCACCGCGACCCGGGTGTCCTGTCCCCTCGGCGCGGTCCACCTGTCAATGAAGGCTGCGGACCGCGGCGAATCCGGTCGGATTGTATGATTCACCCCCGGCGGCCACAACCGCCGCACGGCTCCATAATCAAACGGAGGCCTGCCATGTCCAGCGAACGCGCGATCGACCACGCATTGCGATTGCATGAATCGCGGCTGATGGCGATACCGGGGGTTCAGGGAGTGGCGGAAGGAGAGACCGCGACCGGCGACGCCGCGATCATTGTGTACGTTGACAAAGACGCACACCTCGGCAGTATTCCGGCAGCCCTGGAGGGCGTCCCCGCACGCGCGCACGTCGACGACCCGTTCACGGCGCAATAGGCTGCAAACTGCCCGCAACCGCCCGGGCCGCGTCAGTGCGTCGTGGCGGCCGAGTGATGTGGATTCGACGCCGACGGATTCGAGCGCGCAGTAGCGTCGCGCATCGCCCCGAATTTCAGCGCGATCCAGGTCGCCACCGTCGTCCCACCGGCCAGCACCGGAACCACGACCGACAGGAAGCGATCCGGCGCGGTCATGCTCGCCACAAACCACCCACCCAGCAGCACGAGCGCCGTCACAAAGCCGGTCCACACCGCCCAGCGGGCGCCGCGACGAATAAAGCCGTGCAGCCCGACGAAGAGCGCACCAGTGATAATGGACGCTGCGCCGGCCGTCATGACCAGCCAGTCGGGCGAGCGGCTCGTGACGATCCGCTCGATGATTGCCGGAGCCAACCCCCAGAAGATCAGCGCCAACCCGAGGCATAGGCACGATGCGTGCGCGTACACAATTGACGCACGGGTCTTCACGAACTCATTCGGTGCTGGCTGGCTCATCGCTCGGCTCCCCCGACGCGGGACGCAGGAATCTTTAGTTCCTGTCGGCCCGCCATCGCCCGAGCATGAGTTACGGCTCAAGCCGACCGGCCGCCCCACGGCAACGATTCCACGGCCGCGGCGCATCGGCAGGCCAGCCGCGCGACCATAGTCGCGATTATTGGACCCGCCGGCACTGGGCGCCCACCGCGGCGGTCGCGGCCCGAATCGAATTCAGCCGCTCGGCGGCGCAGATTTCGCGCAGCGGCTCCATGACAAAGCTGCGCTCCCACATCCGCGGGTGCGGCAACGTCAGGGCCGGCGAATCCAGCACCCGCGTTCCGTACAACAGCAGGTCGAGATCGAGTGTTCGCGGTCCGTTGCGTTCTCGCCGGATCCGACCGTGCTGCGCTTCGATCGTCAGCAGTGCCGCGAGCAGCTCGGCGGGCGGGAGCTGGGTCCCCAGCTCAGCCACGGCGTTCAGAAACATCCCCTGACCGGCCGGCCCGCCCAGCGGCGCAGTCTCATGCAGGCTGGAGACGGACACGATGCGACAATCCGCGCGCTCGGCCACTGCGGCGAGCGCGCTTCGAATGTGCGCCTCACGCGGCTCGACATTCGAACCCAGCGCGATGAACACGCCCCCGGCCCACCCCGGCTCCGGCGCAGCCGGCGTGGGCGTCGCAGCTTCGGCCGTCGCCATAGGCTATTTTGCAGCCCCGACCCGCGCGTCGAGGATGCGCTTGTACTCGCGCTTGTTCTGAGCCCCCATCAGGCGCTCAGTCGGCTTGCCGTTCTCAAACAGGATCACGGTGGGGATGTTCTGTACGTTGAACTTCATGGCCGTCTGCGGCGCCTTATCGATGTCCACCTTGCCGACGCGCACCTTGCCAGCGTACTCGGTGGCAATCTCATCGATGGTCGGGCCAAGCATGATGCACGGCGGGCACCACTCCGCCCAAAAGTCCACCAACACCGGCTGACCGGATTTGAGCACCTCGGCGTCGAAGTTGGCGTCGTCGAAGTTCAGTGTGTTGGGTCCGGCCATGAGGCCCTCACTTTCTTCTCAACAGGCACCTGCCATCGCCGGGCCGCCCCTGTGGGACGATCGCCCGATCCCGGCGAACGGCGCTCCCGCGGCGGATGCACCGATAAGCAATCTTACGGAGCGCCCGTCCGAAGCGTCAACGCGAATGCACCGTCGCCGGGAAGGAAAGATGCCCGATCGACGCGGGCGGTTACAATCAGGGACAGGCGTCGGTTCTCCGACGCGGGTGCCGTTGGCAACCCCGCGCCGCGGCCGGGCAGGGCGTGGCCGGGCAATACTTCGCCCCGCGGGCCGTTCATCCCTTTGACTCGGCGAACCGCCGAATCCGCCCGTCCCGGTCTCCGGACGGGCACCCGGGAGACGCACATGGCCGCACGCATTCCGGCGCTGATTCTGGCGACGACGCTGCTTGCCACGGCGACCGGCCAGACCTCGCCCGGCCTATCAATGAAGCCGATCCGCGAAGACGAATGGACCCGTGACGCGGCCGCGCACCTGCTGCGCCGGGCCGCGTTCGGCGGCACACCCGAGCAGATCGAGCGGCTGCATCTGGGCGGGATGGACGCGGCGGTTTCGTCGCTGCTGAGTCACAGCACGGATGAATACAAGCCGCCGCAGCCCGCGATCGATCCGATTCTGAACGAGCCGCCCGACCGGGCGGCCCTGCGCGTGATGACCGACGAGGAGCGCCGCGAGCAGCAGCAGAAGCGCCAGATGGCGGAGCGCCGCTCCATCGAGGAGGTCCGCCTGTGGTGGCTCGACCGCTTGGCACACTCGCCTTTCCCGGCGGAGGAAAAGCTCGTTCTGTTCTGGCACGGGCACTTCACCAGCGGCGTCCGCGAGGTCCGCAACGCGATTTACATGAAAGAACAGAATGAAATGTTCCGCAGCAAGGCGCTGGGGAACTTCCGAGACCTGCTGATCGCCGTCAGCAAGGATCGGGCGATGCTGGTGTATCTCGACAACGCCCGCAACGTGAAGCGCTCGCCGAATGAGAACTACGCCCGCGAACTGCTGGAGCTGTTCACACTCGGCCTCGGAAACTATACCGAGAACGACGTGAAGGCCGCCGCCCGCGCGTTCACCGGTTGGGGCTTTGACCAGGACGGCTTTCTATTCCGTCGCGATCAGCACGATTTTGATGAAAAGACCTTCCTCGGCCGAAGGGGTCGCTGGGACGGCGGCGAGATCATTGACATTCTGCTCACGAAGAACGAATGCTCGCAGTTCCTCGCACGCAAGCTGCTGGGCTTTTACGTCCGCCCCGATCCGCCCCGCTCGCTCGTCAACGCCTTCGCGGCAGTGATCCGTCGCAACAAGTACGACATTCGCGCTTCGCTCGACGTACTGTTCCGCAGCCAGGCTTTCTACCACGCCGACTCGCGCGGTTGCCTGATCAAAAGCCCGACCGAACTGCTGATCGGCGCCGTCCGGCAGTTCGAGCTGCCGCTGGTGGACCTGCTCGGCGCTGAACGCGCACTGGCGGGCATGGGGCAGGAGCTGATGCAGCCACCCAACGTGAAAGGCTGGGACGGCGGCGAAAAGTGGATCAACACGGCCACGCTGTTCGCCCGCTACAACGTCGTTTCGTCGCTGCTGCGCGGCGAGACCAGTGCCGGCGGGCGGCGCTTCCGTGCGCAGGCCGGCAGGGACAACGACGAGGAGGCCGGCTCGATGATGGCCATGACCGCCCGCTCGCGCATGGCCGCCGGCACGCCGACCGCGTATGACCCCCTCCAGGCGCTCCGCGGCGCGGCCACGACGCCGGAGGACATCGTCGATTTCTTCACCCGCCACCTTCTGGCAACGCCGCTGCCGTCGATCAAGCGCGAGCAACTGATCGACTATGTGCGCGGGCCGGGCGGGAGTTTCTCGCCCTCGGCGCGCGACACCGCCGAGCGCATTCGAACCCTGGTGCAGTTGCTGACCGCGACGCCCGAGTACCAGTTGAACTGAACCGTCCGAAGCCGGCGTGCACCGGTGCTTCGCCGAGCCGCCCGAATCCCATGAGGTCGTCCCATGACCAACGAGCCACTCTTCACCTCCCGCCGCGACTTTCTGAGCGGGTCGCTGACATTTCTCTCCGCCGCGACCACTCTGCCGCTGTTCCTCGGTCGCACGGCGCGCGTGCTCGCGGGCGATGAGCCGGCAGCGCAGCGCGACGACGCCTCGCGCATCCTGGTGGTCGTGCAGTTGGCCGGTGGAAACGACGGCCTGAATACCATCATCCCCTACACGATGGACGAGTATTACAAGGCCCGCCGCACACTGGCCGTGCCGAAGGCGGACGTGCTGAAACTGGAACAGAACGTCGGGTTGAACCCCGCCGCCGAGGGGCTCAAGTCGCTCTATGACGACGGGCTGATGGCGGTCGTGCAGGGCGTCGGCTATCCGAACCCCAACCGCAGCCATTTTCAGAGCATGGACATCTGGCACAGCGCCGATCCCGAGCTGCGCCGGCACAGCGGCTGGCTGGGGCGTTACTTCGATTCCTGCTGCCCCGGCAGCGACCCCGGCCCGGAGCCGATCGCCGGCGTCGCCATGATGAAGGAAGCCCCGCCCGCCATGTACGGCGACGACTTCATGCCGCTGGCCTTCGACGACATCAGCGCCCTCTCGTGGCGCGGAAACCCGCGCGACTCCCGCGCGGCCGAGACCTTTCGCAAGCTCAACAACATCGACGGCGATCTGCCCCCCGGCGGGCACGAGATGGCTCAATACCTGCAGCGCGCCGCGCTCAAGGCGCAGGTCGGCGCCGACAACATCCGCGCCGCGGTCGGTCGTTCGCTTCCGGCGCGCCGTCGCGGGGGGCGCGGCGGCGAGCTTGGCCGCCAACTCGACGTGGTCGCGCGGATGATCGCCGCCGACCTGCCGACGCGCGTGTATTACGTCTCGATGGGCGGCTTCGACACGCACACCGGCCAGGCCGGTCGCCATCGCCAACTGCTCACACAATTCGGCGAGGCCATGAACGATTTCGTCCGCACGCTGGCGGAGAACAAGCTGCTGGATCGCGTGCTGGTGCTCACCTTCTCCGAGTTCGGGCGGCGCGTGCAGGAAAACGCCAGCGGCGGCACCGACCACGGCGAGGCCGCCCCGATGTTCCTCTTCGGCTCCGCCGTGCGGCCCGGCGTGCATGAGAAGCACCCCAGCCTCGCCAGCCTGCACCGCGGCGACCTCTCGTACGGCGTCGACTTCCGCCGTGTATACGCCACGGTGCTGCGCCAGTGGCTCAAGGCCGCTCCGGAAAAAGTGATCGGCGGCGGATTCCAGCCGATGAAGCTGCTCAAGGTCTAGGCGCCCGGCACAGGCGGGATCTCCAGTTCATACGGCTCAGCGGCATCGGCGTACCACTTGCCCCCCAGCCGTCCCACCGTGCGCAGGCGGAGCGGATCGCATGCCCCGTCCGCTCCGATCAGCTCGTCGGCCACGTGAATCGCGACGATGTTCCCCAGGATCATGCGCGCGCTGCCCGGTCCCTCACCAATCGAAATGACGTCGCGCAGCGTGCATTCCATGTTCACCGGCGATTCGGCCACGCACATCGCCCTCACCCGCGCCGCCGGCCGGGGCGTCAGCCCGCTGAACTCAAACTCGCTCGCCCCGGAGGGCAGCTCCGCCGCGCACGCCACCATCGGCCGGGCGATCGTCGGAACCACCGTTGCGACGACGAATTCGCGTGTCTCCATGATGTTGGCGTACGTGTCTTTCGGCCGGCGGTCGCGATGCAGCCCGGTCGAAACCATCACCACCGGCGGATTGGCGCACACCATGTTGTAAAAGCTGTACGGCGCCAGGTTCAGCGACCCATCGGCGGCGCGGCTCGACACCAGCGCGATCGGGCGCGGGTTGATGAAGCTCACGCACAGGCGATAGACGTCCCGCCAGTGCTGCCCGGTACTTGCAAGTTCGATCAGCACGCACGCCTCCGAGGCGATGCACCGACGCCGCCGCGGATTCGCGCGTTTCGTCGGCGCAAGAAAAAAGATGGAAGGTCTAGCCGTGGCGCGGGTGGACCTTCCATCTGTCGTTCGCGATGCGTCGCACCGCGTTCTGTTTCGCCGCACGACAATTAAGCCGCCGCGCGTCGCTGTTAAGAATCAATGTACCAATCGCGCTCGCGTTTCGCACTAGCGCCGACAAAAATTTTCGCGTCGCGCCGCCCCGCGCCTCCCGCGCGGCGCCGAGCCGCGTCAGACCTCCATGATTTCCTTCGTCTTGTCCGTGACGAGCTGATCGATTTTGCTTACGTACTCATCGGTCAGCTTCTGCACCTGCTCCTGGCTGCGCTCGGCGTCATCCTCGGTCACGGCCTTGGCTTTCTGGGCGGCGTCAATCGCCTTGTTCGCGTCGCGCCGCAGGTTCCGCACCGCGACTTTCTGCGCCTCGGCAGCCTTGCTCACCTGCGTCACCAGCTGGTTGCGACGCTCCCCCGACAGCGGCGGCACCGGCAGGCGAATCACCTTGCCGTCGTTCTGCGGATTGATGCCGATCCCGCTTTTCTCAATTCCCCGCTGGATGTCCTTGAGCGTCGAGGGATCGAACGGCTTGACGACAATCACGTTTCCTTCAGCCACGCCCACGTTCGCCAGCTCGCGCAGCGCCATCGTCGAGCCGTAGGACTCCACCTCGACCCGCAGCCCGTCCACCAGCCCCGGCGACGCCCGCCCGGTCCGAACGCCGCGAAACTCGGCCTTTAGGAACTCCAGCGCCTTGTCCATCCCCTCTTCCGCCGCAAACAGAATTTCATCCAGCGCCATGGGCCATCCTTGTATATCGGTGCGGCGGCTCTCGCGCCGCGTTCCGCAGAATAGCCGTCCGCAGCAGGCTGCTCAAGGAACCGCATCCCATTCGCGGATGCGAACCGCTGCGGCCAACAGACCGTAGGGCGTACGAACGAACCGTCGCCACCCTTGACCGCCCGCTCCGGACGCCCGATGCTCGCCTCGATGGCCCGCGCTCTGACCATTCGCGCCTCCGCCAAAATCAACCTCGCGCTGCGCGTCTTCCCACCGCGCGCGGACGGATATCACCCGGTCGATTCCCTGACGGCGATCATCGGCCTGCACGATGAACTGCGGATCAGCCGCCGCGACGATGACGCGCTACGGCTCAGTTGCGACGACCCCGCCCTGCCGACCGATTCCTCGAACCTCGTGCTCCGCGCAGCCAGCGGCCTGCGATCGGCGCTGCGCGACCGCGCTTCGTCAATCCGTGCTCTCCCCCGCCTTTCAGCCGCCGGATTCGATATTCATCTTGCCAAGCGCATTCCCGCCGGCGCGGGCCTGGGTGGAGGTAGCGCCGACGCCGCGGCAACGTTGCGCGCCTGCAACACCCTGCTCGGTCATCCGCTCTCGGGCGAACAGCTCAACGCCGTCGCCGCCTCGCTCGGCAGCGACGTGCCGCTGTTCCTGCACGGGACGATCAGTCGCATCAGCGGACGTGGCGAAATCGTGGCCGCCGTTCGTGAGTCCTGGGCGGCGTGGATCGTGCTGATTCTGCCACCGCTGCAGTGCGCCACGCCGGCCGTCTATCGTGCGTTTGACGCGCTGCCCCCGCCCCCCAGTCGCCCGTCGATCGAGTCGCTCATCGCCGCGCTGGATCACCCTGACGCGCTCATGCCAATGCTGTTCAATGACCTCGAGCCTGCCGCGACCCGGGTGTGTCCACCGCTGGGCGATCTCGCGGCGCAGATTCGCGAGGCCACTGGCGTCGCCATCTGCATGAGCGGCTCGGGCGCCGCCTATTTTCGCATCTTTCGCGACGAGCGTGCAGCGCGCGAATTCGCCGAGCGCAGCGCGCGGGCCGCCGCCGTCCGCTGCGAAGTGTGCCCGGCAGGACCGGTCGACTGAACCGACCAATGGCCGCTCGGGGGCTCAACCCCGGCGCATGTCCTCGATCAGAATGTCCGCGATCTCCGGGCGCGTGAATTCCACCGGCGGGCGCTCGCCTCGCGCCAGCATCTCCCGCACCGCCGTCCCCGAGAGCGACACCCGATCCTCCGCGGCGCTGTTCGTGGTCTTCTCCGTCGCCATGCTGCCGGACTTGCGGCACCAGAAGCTGTTCTCGAATCGCAGCGGAGTAATGCCGATCTCCGCCGGCTCGAATTTGTCGAATATCTTTTGCGCGTCGTAGGTGCCGTAGTAATTCCCGACGCCGGCATGGTCGCGGCCAACGATGAAGTGCGTGCAGCCGTAGTTCTTCCGGATCAGCGCATGCAGCACCGCCTCGCGCGGGCCGGCGTAGCGCATCGCCGCAGGCCACACCGCCAGCATCGCGCTGCGGGCGCTGTAATAATTCGACAGCAGCGCCTCGTAGCAGCGCATCCGCGTATCCGCCGGAATGTCCCCCTTCTGCGTCTGCCCCACCAGCGGGTGTACCATCAGCCCATCACAGATTTCCAGCGCGCACTTGGTGATGTACTCGTGCGCCCGGTGAATCGGGTTCCGCGTCTGGAACGCCACTACCGATCGCCAGCCACGCTCCGCAAACGCCGTCCGCGTCTGCGCCGGCGTCATCCGGTACGAACCGAACGCCGGCTCGTGCCGCGGCGTCAACACGTGCAGCGGACCGCTCAGGCAAACGTCCCCCTGCGACATCGTCACCGCCACCCCTGGGTGGGCTGCGTCGCGCGTCCGATAGACCGCTTCGCACTCCAGCGCCTTGTCATGCCGGTACTTCTCCTCGACCTGCATCACCGCCAGCGTGCGGTCCTGTTCATCCGTCAGCGCCACCCGCGAGCCGAACGGAATGCGCTCCGCGGTCGCCGGGTCCACGCTGCACGTGATCGGCACGCTCCACGCCGCACCGTTCGCCAGCCGCATGTCCGTGCAAACGCCGTGGAAGTCCGGCTCGGACATGAACGTGCGCAGCGGGCTCATCGCCCCGACCGCCAGCAGCTCCAGATCGCATTGTTCGCGCTCCGGCAACACAACCCGCGGCATTTTCAGCGCGTCCTGCGCCAGGCTGCGCCGCGTCGCGTCACTGACCACCAGGCTCACCAGCTCGCCGCCGTGCGGCGGAATCAACCCGCGCTCGCCCATTTTCCGCTCCTTGCCCGCCCGAGGCGGGGGAATGACCGATCGGGCATTCTACGGCCGAGCCAGCCGCCCATGGGGAGCGTTCGGCGCAGCGCAGCGGGCTTCGATTAGAGTATCCGCCGCGCTGCGGAACCCCCCGCCGCGCGATGGAGGCATGATGAGCAGCGGCGGCGCCTACGATCCTCGGCAAGTCGAACCGGCGATGTACGAGTTGTGGGAGCGCTCCGGCGCATTCGATGCCGACCCCGATCCCGCGCGCCAGCCCTTCACCGTCATGATGCCCCCGCCGAACGTCACCGGGGCGCTGCACCTGGGCCACGCCATGTACACGGTGCAGGATCTGATCACCCGCTATCGGCGGATGTGCGGCGACAACGCCCTGTACCTCCCTGGCACCGACCACGCCGGCATCGCGACGCAGGCGGTGGTCGAGCGCCGGCTGCGCGAGGAAGAAGGCCTGACCCGCAAGGAACTGGGCCGCGAAGGCCTCGTCGAGCGCATCTGGCAGTGGAAGGAGGAGTACGGCGCCCGAATTCTCTCTCAGCTTCGGCGCATCGGCTGCTCCTCGGATTGGCGGCGCACGCGCTTCACGCTGGACGCGACCTGCGCGCGGGCCGTGTACCACGTGTTTCACCGGCTCTATCGCGACGGCCTGATCTTCCGCGGGCCGCGCATGGTGAACTGGGACACGCAGCTCCAGACCGCCGTCGCCGACGACGAGATCAACTACGAAACGGTGAAAGGCTCGCTCTGGCACATCCGCTACCCGATCGAGGGCCGCCCCGACGATTGGCGTCAACCGCCGCCGGCCGCCGAAGGCACGCAAGACGCGCAGATTCCGGCAGTAGCAGCGCCGGTGGATGCGCCGGCCGCGGACCCGCGCCGCGGTCAGGACTATCTCGTCGTCGCGACCACCCGCCCGGAAACGATGCTGGGCGACACCGCGGTGGCGGTGCACCCGGAGGATGAGCGCTACCGCCACCTGATCGGGCGCTATGTGATCCTGCCGCTGATGAATCGGCGCATCCCGATCATCGCGGACCCGATCCTCGTCAGCCGCGAGTTCGGCACCGGCTGTGTCAAGGTGACGCCCGCTCACGATCCCAACGACTACGAGTGTGGCAAGCGCCATAGCCTTGTGTTCATCAATATTCTCACGCCCGACGGATTCATGAATTCATCCGCCGGCGGACAGGCGGATGACGCCGCCCGCGCCAGCGGTTCCAGCGGCCCCTTCACGCCGGGTGTGCACGATTATCGCGGATTGTCGAAATCGGACGCCCGCAAGCGCGTCGTGGCGGATCTGGAGCGCCTCGGCTACCTGGAGCGCGTCGAGCCGTACGAAACGCAGGTCGGCCACTCCGACCGCAGCAAGTCGCCAATTGAGCCGATGATCAGCGAACAATGGTTCGTGCGCTGCGGCCCGCTGGCGGAGTTGGCGATGGAGGCGGTGCGCGACGGCCGCGTGCGCTTCTACCCGTCGCGATACGCCAAGGGCTATCTCGACTGGCTTTCGGAGAAGCGCGACTGGTGCATCAGCCGGCAGTTGTGGTGGGGCCACCGCATTCCGGTGTGGTCGCGGGAAATGCCGCTGTCGGACCTGCTCTCGCCGTCCTCGGGCCAGACGCCGCTGCACGCGCTCACCGGCTGCACCAGCGTGATCCGGGTCGAGGAGATCGGCGGTACAGGCGAATGGCACGACGTGACCCGAGACAACGGCGTCGGCTTCGCCGCCTTGCGCGCTGCGCTCGCGGCAGGCGATCGGCGCGTGCGCGTGTCGATTTGCGCCCCGATGAATCCCACCGGCACTGACTGTCTCCCCGATGCCGCGGTGGAATGGGCGGAGCAAAACGGCTTTGAGCGCGATCCCGATGTGCTGGACACCTGGTTCAGCTCGGCCCTGTGGCCCTTCTCGACGCTAGGCTGGCCACACGTCGGCGACGCACCACCGCCGGGCCCGCAGGGCGAAGCGCCGCCGAACCGCGCGGACTTCGATTACTTCTTCCCGACGTCGGTTCTCTGCACTGCGCGCGACATCATTTCGCTCTGGGTGGCGCGAATGGTGATGCTGTCGCTGTACTTCACGCGGCGCGTCCCCTTCTCGCACGTCTACATCAACCCGACCATTCAGGACGGGCAGGGTCGCCGCATGTCCAAGTCGCTGGGCAACGGCGTCGATCCGCTCGACTTGATCGACCTCTACGGCGCCGATGCGCTGCGCGTCACGCTGGCACAGCTCGCCGGCGACACCCAGGATCTGCGCATCCCGGTCGCGTATGCCTGTCCGCACTGCGCAGCATTGACGCCGCAGAGCAGCGTGGTGCCGCGCGGCAAGTTCCCGATCGACGTCAAGACGGCCGCGTGCAGCAGCTGCAAAGAGCGCTTCGCCACGGCGTGGGCCGACGCCGCCACGAAGGCCGAGTTGGGCGTCGCGCTGGATTCCTCCGAACGATTCGAGCAGGGCCGCAACTTCTGCACCAAGCTTTGGCAGGCCGCAACCGGCTTCGTGATTCCGAACCTCGAAGCCGTCCCGCCCGATACCGCCCGCGCCACGCCGACGGTGCTCGAGGACCGCTGGCTGCTGTCGCGCCTCCGCGCGTGCATCGAGGAGGTCACGCAGCGCCTCGATCGCTATCAGTTCAGCGACGCAATGGGCCGTCTCTACGATTTCTTCTGGGCTGAATTCTGCGACTGGTACGTTGAGTTCGCCAAGCCGCGACTCAGCACCCGCAACGTGGACGGCGCAAGTTCGCCGCGCAGCGACGCCTCCGCGGCCGAAGCGCGCGCGGTGCTCTCATGGGGTCTGGACGTCACGCTGCGCATGCTGCACCCGGCCGGCCCGTTCATCACCGAGGCGCTTTGGCAGCGCCTCGGCGCCGTGCTGCCGCGGCGCGGCGCACCCGGGTGTCCGGCGGTGGAGGCAGCGCCGCTGCTCGTTCGCGCTCCGTGGCCCGGCTCGCCCGCAGCGGCCGCGGACGCCGGATCGCGCGATCCGGCCGCCGAACGAGAGATGGAAGAATTGCAAGGCGTCATTCGCGCGCTCCGCGACGTCCGGACACGGCTCAACGCCATTCGATCCGCCACCCGCCAGCCCGCGCTGCGCACGCTGCCCACCGGCGTCATTCGCTGCGATGCGCCGACCGCGGCCCGCCTTCAGCACAGCCTTGCGCAGATCCTGCGACTGGGCCAGACCGACGCGCTGGCGATCGGCCCAGATCAGCAGCGCCCCGCAGAGTGTTTCGCCAACATCATGACCGGCATCGAAGTCTTCGTGCCGGTCAGCGGGCTGGCCGACCTGGGGGCTGAGCGTGCCCGCCTGGCCAGAGAGCGCGAGGAAGTCGCGGGCCATGCCGCCCGCGTGGAGGGCAAGCTCTCCAACGCGGCTTTCGCCGGCAAAGCCCCCGCGGCCGTGATCGAGGCCGAGCGTGCGCGACTGGCGGAATTCCGCGAACGGTTGGCGAAAATCGACGACAGCCTGCGCGAACTGGCGTGATTCCGCGTCGGGACGCGCCAATAGAGGCGAATCCGACAACAACGTCAGCACCTGAGCGCCCTGCCCCGCGCTCGGGTACATTCCCGCCGATGACCAGCGCCGGACCCGCTGTTTCCGTGATCATCCCCACCTATAACGAGCGAGAGAACCTCCCCGCGCTCGTGCGGCGGGTGTCGGACGCGCTGCGCGCCACTCCCGCTGCCGAGGCCGAGATTCTGATCGTTGATGACGACTCCCCCGACGGTACCGCCACCCTCGCGGAGCAGCTCTCGTCAACCGCCCCCGTTCCGGTTCGCTGCATCGTGCGTCGGGGCGAGCGCGGCCTGGCGACGGCGGTCATTCGCGGGCTGCGCGAAGCACGCGGCCGCGTGTGCGTGGTGATGGACGCGGACCTATCTCACCCACCCGAGAGCATTCCCGCACTGTTGGCGGCGCTGGACGACAGCGGCGTGCAAATGGCCGTCGGCAGTCGCTTCGTCCGCGGCGGGCGCGTCGATCTGCACTGGCCACTGCACCGGCGGCTGAACTCGCTCTTCGGGCGGATGCTCGCCCGACCGCTCACGCCGGTAAAGGACATGATGGCCGGTTTCTTCGCCGTGCGTCGGGCGGACGTGCAACTCGACCGCCTGGCCCCGGTCGGCTACAAAATTCTGCTCGAGATCCTCGTGCGGCACGGCTTTCGGCGCGTCATGGAAGTGCCGATCACATTCGCCGATCGCGCCGCCGGTCGCACCAAGCTCGACGTCGCCGAGCAGTTGCGCTACCTGCGGCACCTGTCGAAACTGTACGCCTTCGTGCTGCGCGGCCGGCGCTAACCGCGCCCGGCGCTGATCGACGGAGACCGCTTTGCCGACCGAGCCGTCGCCGCTGGGCCGCCCGCTTCCGCCCGCGTGGCGCGCGCTCGTGCTGGCGGTCGGCGCGTACACGTTGGCGATGTGCACCTATCTGCCGATCCGGGCCTGGACCGGCACGGACTTTCACGATTTCTGGGAAAACGCGCGCTGGTTCCTGCATCATGGCGAGGTGCGCTTCGACCTCGGCGTCCACAACTATCTACCCTTCTTCACGTTGTTCATGGCCCCGTGGGGTGTGCTGCCGCTCGAGGTGGCGCTGAACCTGTTCACCATGCTCTCTGTCGGCCTGCTGCTCTGCACCGGCCTGATGACCGACGTGCTGCTGCGCGACGGGGAGCTCGTGGACCGCCGCAGCGGCACCGGCACCTGGGATCGTGCGGCGCGGCCCACGATCACGCTCGTCCTCCCGTTGCTGCTGATCGCCCCCTATGCACACTCCACGCTCACGCTCGGCGCGGTGAACATCCTGCTGTTGTTCCTGATCGCGGCGGCGTGGCTGCTGGTGCGCCGCGGTCGCGCGTGGATCGCCGGAGTGCCGCTGGGACTGGCCGTGCTGATCAAGTTGCTGCCGGCGGCATTGCTGCCGATGCTGCTGGCGGCGCGGCGCTGGCGATCCGCCGTCGCGACCGGCATCGTGATGCTCGCGCTGGGCGGTGGGTTCTCGCTGCTGGTACTCGGCCCCGAACGGATGGCCGACGCGCACCGCCAGTTCCGAGAATCGGCGCTGGAATCGCACGGCGCGCGCCAGACGCTATCCGTCGATAAGCCGCAAAAGGCGAAATACTCCAACATTTCCGTGCCGATTGTGATGCGCCGCCTGCTCACCCCGGTCAACGCCGATCCGCACGAACAGCGCCCCGGCTTCTACGTGAACGTCGTCGACCTGTCGCGCGAATCGCTCTGGCCGATCTATGCCACGATAATGGTCTCGCTGCTGCTGACGACGCTCGCGGCCACCTGGCGGGCGGGGCGTGCCGAGACGCAGGAGCCGCTGAATGCGACCCTGGGAGCATGGATCGCCCTGATGCTGCTGGCCGCGCCGCTGGTGTGGACGCATTACCTCGTGCTGATGCACTGGCCGCTGGCGGTCGCGGTTCACCGCCTGATCGAAACGCGGCGGCGCGAGCGGCGCGTCTGTCGACCCGCGGCAACCGCCGTCATTGCGTGGATCATCGGGATCGCCGCGTTGGCGTCGCCGCACGCGCGCGCCGTCGGCACCGCCACGCTCGCAATCGCCGTCGTGTGGGGCGTGATGATCACTCTGTCGCTGGCCAAACCGCGGCCCGCGCGCGCAGCGCGCGAATGAGCGGCTGCGACGGGTCGATCTCCAGCGACTCATCGCAGAGGCGCACAATCTCCCGGACCCGCGCCACCAGCGGCTCCTCACCCTCAGCACCCGCCTGGCCCGCGTCGCGCATGCGCCCCCCCGCTTCGGGTGCTCGCCGGACCGCCGCGGCGCCGTTCGCAAGGGCGTCGCCGCGCTGCAATTGCGTCCAATACAACTCCGCCAGCCGGTTGCGCAGCGGCACGCTCCGCGGCGCCGCTGCCAGCGCCCGTTGCAGCACATCTCGCGCCTCCGAAGCCCGCCCACCATGGTGCAGCGCCAGGGCGAGATTCATCGCCGCGTCGCCGTCCGCGGGGTCAGCCGCCGCCACAGTCGCCAGGTCCGCGGCTGCGTCGTCCCACAACCGCAGGTCCAGCAGCACTTCACCGCGCGCCCGCCGCGCTTCTACAACCGGCTCAAGCGCGGCGGCGCCTGGTCTCTCCTGATGATCCCGCCGCTTGTTCGGCATCTCATCAGTTCCGTATCGCGGCAACGGCGCGCCGGCCGTTGCTATCAGTGCCGGCTCGACCGTTGGCAACTCGGCCATTCCGTCGATCACTTCATCCCACGCGCGCCGCGCCTCCGACATCCGCCGCGCTCCGGTCAGCGCGACCGCAAGGTTGAAGCGTGCCCGTGTGTCGTTCGGATCAGCCGTCGCCATCGCCCGCAGTGGCTCGATCGCGTCGATCCAGCGCGCCGCCCGCAGCAGCGCGTCGGCATGCGCGGCACGATGGGCCGCTTTGCCGCTGACCCGCGCCAAGCGCCCCAGCCGATCAGCGGCCTCGCTCCAGCGCTCCAATCCCTGCAGTGCGTCGGCGGCGTCTTCCAGCGCTGTCTCATGGTCGGGATCGTCGGCCAACGCCGCTTCCGCTCGCTGCAACTGCCGGGTCAGCTCATGGGAGTGCCGCTCGCCCGCCCAGCGGATCTCCCCGTCGCGCGTGCGGCGTCCCAGGCTCGCCATCGGCAGAAACGCCGCCAATGAGCGGACAACCCTGACCTCGACGGCCCCACCCGCCGCCGCGGCATCGCCGCTCTGCTCGGATTCGACCCCCCCGTGTTCGCTTCGCCGCCCTGCGTTCGCGGCGCTGGGCGATCCGACGGCGGCATCCGCCTGCTCGCCCGCCGGCGCCGGAGCGTTCCGCGAATCGACCAGTGGCGGAAGCCCCAGCCGTCCGCCGCCCCCGCTTGCCGACGACCTCACTGCCGCCGGCGCGCCAGCGGCGCCGCCCAGCTTATCCGCCAGCCGTACCACGACAAACATGCCTGCACCGCACGTCGCCACGGCCAACACGATCAGCAGCGTTCGCCCCATGCCGCACCACTCCGATCACCACCACCGTCGATGGCGACTTCCGATCGGCACCGGGCCGACCTCCGCGCCGTTCGCTTGCGGACCGTCTGCGTTACGGAACGTGCAGCGCATCGACCACGTTCGTGCGCGCCGCGCGCCGCGCCGGCCAGATTCCTGCCGCCGCGCACAAACCCACGGTGAGCAGCACCGCCGCCGCCAACTGCCCGTGCGGCAGCGTCATCTCCGAGCTGAACCCCCACATTTTTTGCGTCATGGTGGTCACGTTCATGGCCACGTGCAGCCCCAGCGCCGTCCCCAGCAGCGTGCCCACCACGCCCAGCACCAGCGCCTCGCCCAGCACCATTCGCAGGATCAACCCGCGTGTCGCCCCCACCGCGCGCAAAATCGCAAGCTGCCGCGCCCGGCTGGTGACACTGGCGGTCATCAGGTTCGCCACCCCGATCGCCGCCACCAGCAACGCCACCGTCGGCACCGCCGCCAGCAACTGCGTCACCCGCGTCAGCTCGGAGTCGATCGCGTCCTTCAGTTCGCGGGCCGTTCCATGCGGCGCCGCCGGCGCTCCCAGCGCCCGCGTCACGTCCCGCAGCACCTGCTCCTCGCGGTAGCGCTGCCAGCGCCGCTCGAGCGGCAGCCGCGTGTCAAAGCACTCCGGTGGGATGTCCGCCGCTTCGGCCGATCCTTGCGGCGGCGGCCAGCCGTCCGGCACCGGTGTCGGCGGGAGGTCGAAATTCAACAGGACCATGCGCGTCGCGTTTTGCCCGAAGATGCGGCGCATGTCCTCCAACGAGCCCATCACCGAACTGTTCGCGACGACGTTGGCCTCGCTCATCGCCTGAAAATAGCTGGCGGCGATGTCCAGCGCCGGCGACTGGATCACCCCCGCCACCTTGAACGAGTGCCGCGTGACGCCAATCCGCACTTCGACGCTGTCGCCGAGGTGCGCGTTGCGCGTGCGCGAGAAATCCTCCGCGACGATGATGTGCCCGCCCTCCAGCAGCAGCCGCTCGGCCGTCTCGCGATCCCCCTCAACGAATTCCATCCGCAGCAGGTCCAGGAACTGCGTCGGCTCGATCGCCAGGAACCACGTGATCGAGAGAAACACGCGCTCCATGAACATTCGCCGCTCACCGACGATGCAGTTCACGGCATGTGCGACCGTGAAGTTTCTCACTCCCGGCACCGGGGAGATGGCCTCGCGCGCGTCCGGGCGCATGTCTTGGAAGTTCCAGACGTACGCCTCCGGAAAGGCCCGTGGAAACTCCCACCCGCGCCGCACGCTGTCGCTGAAAACCACCAACCCAACGATCAGCGACAGTCCCACCATCAGCCCGCAGGCGATGCCCGTCGAGCGCCACACCGCCCGCCCCACCTGGTCCTGCAGCAGCCGCTCGCCGACGCGCAGCCCGGCCGCCACCAGCTTCACCGCCGGCCCGCTGACCGCCCACACCAGCAGCGGCGCCACCAGCGCATAGCCGAGGTAGAGCATCACGATTGCAGCACTGGCGAGCGTCGGAAACTCCGGGGATCGATCCAGCCCGTACACGCTGATCGTCATTCCGAGCTGTGCGCTCAGCCACCGGACCGGGGCGTCCAGCAGCGGCTGCAGTGCGGTCGGCAGGCCGTGTACCAGAGCCGCCTGCGCTGCCAGCACGAGCAGCCCAACCGCTCCACTCACCACGATCCATTTGCCGCGCTGACCCGCCGCGCGCGGCCGCGACGCCTCCAGCGGCGACGCGGCCCAGGCCCGCAGCATCGGCAGCATCGCTGCAAAAAGCGTGACGCCCATTCCCACCATCGCGGAAGTCGCGATTCCCGTCCGCCGCGCCACTTCCGCGAGGTGCAGCGCCAAGGCCGCGGGTCCGGCCGCCATGGCGATGCGAATGTCCGCGATCGAAATGGGGAACTCGCCCAGATAGTCCGGTACCAGCCAGCGCGTCACAGCGGTCAGGACCAACCCGACCGGGATTCCCAGCAATATGCCCACCGCGCCGAGCGGCAGCACCTCCACCAGCACCAGCACCCCCAGTTGCCCACCGGTCAGTCCCACGCAGCGCAGCAGACCCAGTTGCCGCACACGCTCCACCGCCCCCATGCTCAGCGTGCTCAGAATGATGAACATCGCCGTCAGCATCGCCACGCAGCTCAGCAGCACCAGCACCAGCTCCTGCTGGCTTTGCGCGTTCTGAATCTGCTGCAAGCGCACCGCCACGCTGCGCACGCTGACGTTGGACACCACTTTCCGCGCTTCGACCCTCACCCGCTCCGTCGCCGCGCGCACCGCATCCTGCGACGAATCGAACAGCACCAGGTCAATCGACGTGGTCATCCCCTGCTGTACCGCCGCGTGCTGCAGGTCCGCCAGCCGCGTGACCACCCACCCCTTCTGGAACTTCGCGATCCGGCGGCGCGACACCAGCCCGACGATCTCGAATCGATACGGCTCCGAGCGTCCACCGCCCCAGATGCAGACGCCGTCGCCGATCGCCAGCCCGTGCTCCGCGGCATAGGCCGCTTCCAGAAGGCACACGAACGATTCGTCCGGCCCGAACATCCGCCCTGCCGCAAGCGGGTACTCGCGCACGCTCATTTCGTTCGTGATGTCGATCCCGTGAACGTCGAGCTGCTCCTCCGGGTCAAACACCAGCGCCGCAGGATCACCTCCGCGCGGCAGCGGCTTGCCCGGCACGCGCTGTACCAGCCGCGCCGCGGCGTGCTTCACCTCCGGCAGCGCCGTCAGCCGATCCATCAGCCGGATCGGGATCGTGTCATACTTCCCCGCCGGAGACTCGACCGTGATGTGGCTCTTGCCGACGTGCTGCAGCGCCCAACTGATCACGGTGCGGCGCACGGACTCAAAGCACGCCGTAACCCACACCACCGCGGCCACGCCGAGACTGATCGCCAGCAGCACGCCGGCGGCCCGTGTCGGCCTAGCCAGCCAGTTCCTGGTAGCCAGTTGCGACCAATGCCGCATCACCACTGCCCTTCGGGTGCAACTCGCCCACGGCGACGCCGTCCTTGATCACGATCACGCGATCCGCGAACGCCGCCCCGGCCGCCTCGTGCGTCACCATCACGATGGTCTTGCCCTGCTCATGCGCCACGCGCTGCATCAATCGCCAGATTTCAAATGATTGCGTGGAGTCGAGGTTTCCGGTCGGCTCGTCCGCCAGCACGATCGCCGGATCATTCAGCAGCGCCCGTGCAATCGCCACCCGCTGTTGCTCTCCGCCGCTCATGGCGTCCGGCCGATGCTCCGCGCGATGCGATAGGTGCACCAGCGCCAGCAGCTCCCCCACCCGCTCCGCACTGCGCCGCGCCGCGTTGCCGTCCACCAGGTGCGGCAGCGCCACGTTCTCCGCCGCCGTCAGCGTCGACAGCAGGTTGTAATCCTGAAAAATCACGCCCATCCGCCGCCGCCGGAACAGCGTGCGCTGCCGATCCGACATCCGCGCCAGGTCGTGGCCCTCGATCACGATTCGCCCGCGCGTCGCCGGCGTCAGCCCGCCCAGCAGGTGCAGCAGCGTGCTCTTGCCCGAGCCGCTGGCGCCCATGATCGCTGCAAACGTGCCGCGCCGAATCGAAAGGCTTACCCCCCGCAGCGCATGAACCACGTGCCCGGAGGTGTGATACTGCTTATGAACGTCGTCCACTTCCACGACCACCGGAGCATCGGATCCGGGACCACCGCCCTCCCGGGTCTCCCCCCCGGCGCGCAGCAGCGGCGGCTCCGCGTGCGCGTCGCCTGCTTGTGCCGGTGGGCGTGGCTCCATCATCCGTGGGAGTGTACGCCGGACCGCAACCCCGCGACAGGCGAGCCGCCTCGCGCATGCTCGCCGCGCCGATTGCCAGCCGCGCACCACTGCGGATAGGATTCCGCCCGTTGCCGCCCGAACCGTCGCGGCGCTTCGCGCGGAACCACGGCGGCGCGCGTGCACGTCCCAGCAAGTGAGCACGTCATGATCCTGGCCGCCGTCAAGGAAGTTCGCGCCGATGAACGGCGCGTCGCGCTCGTTCCCGAATCCTGCAAGCGGCTCGTCAAGGCCGGGATTGACGTTGTCGTACAGGCCGGCGCGGGAGTCGCCGCCGGCTATCCCGACGAGCAATATGCTCAGGCCGGTGCGACCGTCGAGGCGGATGCGCGCTTGATCCTCGGCAATGCCGACATGGTCTTCCACGTCCAGCCGCCGCTCGAAAGCCCGGCGGCTGGCGGTCACGAAGCCGACGCCCTCAAGAAGGGCGGCGTGCTGGTCTGCACGCTAAAACCCTCCGTCAACCCCGACGCGGTGAAGCGCCTCGCCGCCCGCGGCGTCACTGCGATCGCGATGGACTGCGTGCCGCGTACCACCCGCGCCCAGGCCATGGACGTGCTCAGCTCGCAGGCGAACATCGCCGGATACAAGGCCGTGCTGCTCGGCGCCAACGAATTGCCGCGCTACCTGCCGATGTTCATGACCGCCGCCGGCACGATCCTGGCCGCCAAGGTCTTTGTCATCGGCGCCGGCGTCGCCGGCCTGCAGGCCATCGCCACCGCCCGCCGCCTTGGCGCGATCGTGACCGCCACGGATGTCCGCCCCGAAGTGAAGGAGCAGATCGAATCCGTCGGCGCCAAGTACGTCGGCATCGAGCTGTCCCAGAGCGCAGCGGCCGGCGGCGGCTACGCCCGCGAACTGTCCACAGAAGACAAGGCCCGCCAGGCCCAGCTTCTGGCCGAGCAGTGTGCACAAGTGGACATGGTGGTGACGACCGCCCTGATCGGCGGCGTGCGGGCTCCGCGCCTCATCAGCGAGGACATCGTCCGAACCATGAAACCCGGCTCCGTGATCGTGGACCTGGCCGCCGAGGGCGGCGGGAACTGCGCCCTGACCGAGCCGGGCCGAACCATCGTCAAGCACGGCGTGACGATCCTTGGTCCGCCGAATCTGCCGGCGCTGGTCCCGCTGCACGCCAGCCTGGTTTACTCGCGCAACCTCGAAAAGCTGCTGCTCGAATTCTGGAAGGATGGCCGCTTCAACCTCAACCTCGACGACGACATTCTCAAGGCGTCGGTAATCACCCACGCCGGCGAAGTCGTCCATCCGCCGACCCGTCAGGCGCTGGAGTCCGCCCGGCCGGCCTGACACCGTTCGCATGGCTCGGAAGGAGTGATTCCCCGATGCAGTTGCTGAAATTGTCCGGCGTCGCGGCATCCGTGCTGGCGGTCGCCCTCGCCATTGCCGCATTTGCGCAGAACCGCGCCGGTTCGCCCGAATCGGCGGTTCCTGCCGCCGATTCCGCACCGCCGGCCGCCGTCGCGGCCCCCAGCAGCGCTGTCTCCGGCCCCGGCGGAGCGACCGGAACGCCCGCAGCCGCCCTCCCGGCAGTGGGCGCGCACGGCTCCGCGTCCGATGCGGAGACATTTCGCACGAAGCTGCTGATCGGCATGCTGTACGTCTTCGTGCTTTCGACCTTCATCGGAATCGGCGTGATCAAGCGCGTCTCGCGCCTCTTGCATACGCCGCTGATGTCGCTGACGAACGCGATTTCCGCGATTGCGGTCGTAGGGGCGCTGATCGTCGCCGGCGGTAAGGATTATGGCCCCGGCATCCGCCTGCTTGGCGCGATTGCCGTCTTTGCCTCCATGACGAACATCATCAGCGGGTTCCTCATCACCGACCGCATGCTCCGCATGTTCCGCGCTCCGCGGGGAGGTTCGGCATGATCTCGCTGCTGGTGGGAGCGACGCTGCTGCTGGGGGCGGCCGCCGCGGGCGGCTGGATGTCCACCTTCGTGGACCTCGCGTACATCCCCGCGGCCGGACTGTTCATTCTCTCGCTGAGCTGGATGAGCGACCCCAAGACCGCCCGTAACGGCGTATTCGCGGGCGTCGCGGCGATGGGCCTGGCGATTCTCGCCACCTGGGCACGCCCCGACGTCACGCAGCATTGGTGGATCATTCTGCCGATCCTGCTGGCCGTCGGCCCGGGCGTGTGGCTGTCGATGGTTCCGCTGACGGCCGTACCGCAGCGAACCGCCCTGTCGCACGCCTTCGGCGGCCTGGCGGCCGGACTGGTCGGCACGGCGAAGTACTTCCACTGGTATCTCTATGAACCGGAAATGCTCACGCCGTTCCGCATGTCGGCGATCATCCTCGAGATCATCCTCGGCTACCTGACGCTGACCGGCAGTCTGATCGCGGCCGGAAAGCTGCAGGAAGTAAAGTGGATTCCACAACGCCCGTGGATCTACAAGGGTCAAAACACCGTCAATATTGCGGCGTTCGGCCTGGCGCTGGTGTGCGGCGTGATCCTGATTTTTGCGCCGAACATGGCGGTGATCTCGCCGATTCTGTTCATCCTGATCATCGTCCTGGCGCTGAACTTCGGCTGGATGCTGGTCATGCCGATCGGCGGTGCGGACATGCCGACGGTCATCTCGATCCTGAACTCATACGCAGGTCTGTCCGCCGTCGCGATGGGCCTGGTGCTCGATAACAACCTGCTCATCACCGCCGGCGCTCTGGACGGCTCCAGCGGCCTGATCCTCTCCATCATCATGTGCCGCGCGATGAACCGCTCCTTCACGAACGTCCTGTTCGGCGCGTTCGGACAGGTGCAGGCGCAGGCCGCCGTTGGCGAGAAGAAGACAGCCAAGAGCGCCACCCACGACGACGCGGCGCAGCTTCTGGAATACGCCCAGAGCGTCATCATCGTCCCCGGCTACGGCATGGCGGTCGCCCACGCCCAGCACGCCGTCGCCGAACTGGCCACGCTGCTGCGCAATCGCGGCATCAGCGTGCGGTTCGCAATTCATCCCGTCGCTGGCCGCATGCCGGGACACATGAACGTGCTGCTCACCGAGGCGAATGTCCCCTACGACCTGTTGTACGACCTGGACATCAACCCCGAGTTCGAGCATTGCGACGTCGGCCTCGTCATCGGCGCCAACGACGTCGTGAACCCCGCGGCCCGCCACGACAAGACCAGCCCGATCTACGGCATGCCGATCTTCGACGTGGACAAGTGCAAGACCGTGCTGGTCTGCAAACGCTCGATGAATACCGGGTTTGCCGGCATTGAGAACGAGTTGTTCTTCCTCGAAAACACGCTCATGCTTTTCGGCGACGCCAAGCAGTTCATCACCGAGATCAACAGCCGACTGAAAGGCGGCGGCAGCGGGCATTGACCGCGCAAGCGATCACTCGCATGCCCGTCCCGGCGCCGCGCCGCATGAGCGGTGGTGCGCCACTGCGCTTGAGCATGCTCTCGTGCCACTCCCGTTGAGCTGAGCCTTCCACCACGCCCCCGTTTAGCGCCTTCGATTGCCCGCTCGCTTCGATCCGGTCACGGTCCCGCCAGCGTCGCTGCCAACCGCTCCACATCCGAAACGGTGATCTCGCCGTCGCCGTCCAGGTCCCCCACCACCATCAGGTCCACCTCTGGAAATCGAATGGCGAACTCCTCCGAGTCATCCGCCGCCCCCTCCAATAGCAATACATCCGCCGCATCCACATCACCATCCCCGTCCAAGTCGCCCAAACGCCAGCCGTCCAGCGCATACAGGTACCCATCCGGCGCATTCCACAACACGCGCCCATCCGGCCCAACCACCGCTCCCCACGGCCCGCGCTGCGACGCAACCGCCCACCCCGCAACCGCACTGATGTCCGCCAGGCGCATGCTCCACAGAACCTCCCCACGCGCCGCCGCATCCGCATGCGCATCCGTGTCGCGAACCGCGTACAGCGTGTGATTCGCCGGCCCGATGACGTACACCACCCCGTCGCGCCCGACCACCGGATGCGGATACGCAAACGCCGATCCGCCGATCGGCGTCTCCCACCGTGTGCTCAACGGATTCACTGGTGGATCCGATCCGACCAGCGCCGGATCAAAATCCACCGCGATCAGTTTCGCCGTCGCCTTGCCGTTGCCGTTCGCCGCAACGTACACGCGCGTTCGCCCGGCCGGCAGTTCGCGCAGCGCCAATCCACCGTTGAGATGCCCGCTCCCAAGCGCCAATGCGCTGACCCGCACCGTCACGCCTTGTGCATCCACGCCAAAAACGTGCAGCCGCCCCTCGTTCGAGTCGCTGGGAGCCGCGAAATCCTGCCCTTCGCCGACGAACACATATCCGTCGCTCGATACGGCCGGCGTTCCGCTGAAACAGTATGCCCCCATCGCGATTCGTGCTTCTTCCGCGCCATCCGTCGCCGAAATGCGCCAAAACGTGCGATTTTGATCGCTGCTGCCGAATATCGCCGTACCACCGCCGACCGACAGCGCCGGCGCTGCCCCGATCCTCCCGGTCGATGCCGGGTCGGATGGGTTTGCCAGCAGCGCGGCGGTCCAATTCAACGACAGCCCGGATGCGCCCGACTCGAGCGCATAGTAGCGCCAGCCATCCGTCGGGTGCTGTCCGCCCACGACGACCAGCCCGCTGGACGTAATCGTCGGCCCGGCCAGCGCACGGCGCATGGCAAACGCGCCGTCAACCGTGCCCGAGGCGCCGATGTCGCGAATCCGCGCGAAGCCGTCGTACGGAATCACCGCATCCCAGGATCCGGCGTAGATCGCACCGTCGATCCCCACGACAGGCGACATGTGAATCACGCCGGTGGCGTCGCCAAGAGTCGTCTGCCATCGCAGCACGCCCTCGGGCCAGGCAACGGCGCTGAGCGTCGACGCCGAGCCGCCGACGTAGAGCGTGCGATTGTCCGGCGAAAACACCGGTGTCGAGTAGTTCTCTCCAACGATCGGAGCGCTGAGGTGCAACTGCCAGCGCACATGCACATCCGTCGCCAATGACGCGAGCGGTACGGCGCCGCGGTTGTGAACATCCCGTTGAAACTTCGGCCACCATGAAGTGCCGCTGACCTGCCCCTCTGCCGGCGGCACGACGAACGGCGCGAGCACCAACAGACCGACCAGAATCACCGCCCGGCCGCGCGCCGCTGTGCTCCGAGCAGCGGCATTTGTCACCGCCATCCGTTCGCGCGAACGTCCCTTCACGCGCACAGTCAAGTGATTCTGCGCAACGGGAGCGCCGCCATCCGTTCCACGCGTTCGCACCGGCACCATCCCCGGCTCCTTTCTTCGCCCACCCCGTGCGTCCGATCTTCCCTGCATCACATCTCTTATCGAACCCCGCAAGCGCTGCGCCTGAGCCGGCGACGCGCGTGTTCCGCCGCCAGCCCCCTGTCTCGACGTTGCCAACTCGATTCCGGACCCCGGCGTCGGCCGAACCCGACACGCGAATCGCACACTTCCACCCGGGCGAGTTGCGCGCCCGGGCTGTTCAAGTGGGTGAACGCCCGGGCCGAAACCAGCCTTGAGCGCGGTTTCGTCCGCGCTGCCCGATAACGCGGAGAGGACCCAGATGAGCGCAAGAATCACCGCAGCGTCCGTGGGTATCGTGAGCGTGGCGGCCGCCGGCCTGCTGAGCGGCTGTGCCAGCCCGAGCGAAACGCAGGCCATCATCGGCGGCGCGACGGCCACCAGCTCGCTGTTCAGCAATGGCGCGTTCACCGAAGAGCTGATCCAGGCTCGCACGTTCACGGACGGCACCGCCGTCACCACGCGAACGTACCTGGCCGGCGACAAGTCGCGCGTGCCGCTCGGAATCGACTTCAACGGCGACGGCCGCGTCGATCCGGTCGTGGCCTACGGCGGCGCGCAGGCCGTCATGCAGATCCTGCTCAGCGATGGTGAGCCGGGCAAGGTCAAGTTCATCAGCCTCACGCTCGACAGCAAGCGCGACATGCAGGAACTGGCTGACGTCGCCGTGGGCGACATCGACGGCGACGGCCGCCTGGATCTCGTCGGCGCGGCGGAGGGCGCGTGCTGGTATTTCCATCATCCCAGCAGCGGCGACACGAAAGACCTCGCCGCCTGGGGCAACACCGATCCGGAGGACACGCTCGCCGAGCGCATCGACGCCAGCAACACGCAGCTCACCGAGGGTGAGCTGGAGGCGCTGATCGCGCAGGCCATCGGACCGGGCGTCAACCTCGACGATTACATCGTGACCATCGAGCAGCTCTACACCAACGTCGAGATCGCGGATTTCGACGGCGACGGCGACAATGACGTCGTCGCCTCGCGTCTCTTCCAGATCCTGCTCACGCCCAAACCCGAGATCCCCGTCCCGCCGCTGCGGATCAACGACGGCGACGTGCTGGTGTTCGTCAATCCCGGCTTCGCCGTCAACGGGCACAACTGGACGGCTGTCAGCGTCGGCCGCCACGAGCGGCAGAGCCGCCTCGACCGCGACGGCGCGACGGGCCTGCTGGTCTACGACGTGGACGGCGACGGCGACTTCGACGTGATCTCCGCCGCCCGCGATGACAACAACGCCCAGATCGCCTGGTTCGAGAATCCCGGCGTGCTGTCCGCCGACGTGCCGTGGAAGCAGTGGCGCATCGGAAGCGTCCGCGACGCACAGTCGGTGGAACTGATCGACGCCGACGGTGACGGGCGCGTCGACGTGGCCGCCACCGGCGGCAAGCAGATGCAGCTTGTCCTGTTCCTGCAGCCGAAGGATTCGCCGAAGCGCACCTACGACTGGGATACGCACGTGCTGGCGCAGTTCGAGACGTTTGAGCCGCGCGACGTCAAGGCCGTGGACATCGACAATGACGGCGCGATGGAGCTGGTTGTCAGCGGCAACGCCGGAACGGTTCGCTATTTTGAGCGAACCGCCGATGTCACTCGTGCCTGGACGCCGCTGGTCGTGGCGAATTTCGAGCCGCCGGGCAACGTCGGTCTGCTGGGGTACGGCGATTTCGACGGCGACGGCGACGTGGACCTGGTCGCGGTGATCGATCAGGAGCTGGAGAAGGACGAGCGCCTGGTCTGGATTCGCAACGACCTGATTCGCCGCTGAGTTCGAGATGGAAGCAGCGCCGAAGATTGCAACCGCACGCACGGGAAAGGGCACGACATGAGCTCAGCCATCCGAGTCTGCCTGTTCAACCAGAGCTCCGGCGGCGATTCGTCGCTCCGCCAGTCCTTTGAGAAGGTGCCCGGCGTCAGCGTCGTCGGTGAATACTCCACCTGGGTAGGCATGCAGGAATGCCTGCTGGGCGGCGGAACGGACGTGGTCGCCGTCAACCTCGACGTGCCCGACCAGGCGGCGCTGGTCGCCGTGCACCGCATCTCGGAAGTCGCGCCGGAGATCGGCGTGCTGGGCATCAGCGCCAGCAGCGACCCCGAGACGATTATTCAGGCCATGCGGGCAGGTTGCGGCCAGTTTGTCCGCGCACCAATCGACCTGCATGACCTGCAGGTCGCGCTGGAGCGCATCCGCGTCGTCCGAGCGCCGGCCGCGGCCGGCGGCGGCTCCAAGCGCATCTGCGTCGTCGGCGCGAGCGGCGGCGTCGGCGCGACAACCATCGCCTGCAACCTCGCGATCGAGCTGGCCCACGTCAGCGCCCGCCGAACCGGGCTGGTGGACATGAATCTCGAATACGGCGACGTCGGCTGCATGTTCGACTGCAAGGCCCAGCACTCCGTCGCCGACGTCTGCCGCACCGGGGTCGAGTGCGATCACATGATGCTCGAGTCCGCGCTCGAGGAGTTGCGTTGCAACGTCTCCGTGCTGGCCCGGCCGGACCGGATCGAGGACGCCCGCGAAGTCACGCCGGACGGCGTCGAGTCCATGCTGCGGGTCATGGGTACGATGTTCCCATTCGTGATCGTCGATCTGCCGCGCTCGTTCAGCTTCCTCAGCGCCGCCGCGCTGGCCAGCGCCGACCAGGTGCTGATCGTCACGCAGCTCGGCGTGCCCTTCCTGCGTAATGCGGCGCGGATCTATCGCTGCCTGTGCCAGATGGGTGCCAGCGAAGATCGCATGGAGGTCGTGCTGAATCGGTCGAACGCCAGCTTTGAGCGTCTCAAGGTCGAGGACGTGGCCGAGCACTTCGGCAAGCCCGTCTTCGGCATCGTACCCAATGACTACCGGCGCGTGACCACCTCGCGCGACCTGGGGCACCCGATCCTGACCGATTCGCCCAACAGCCCGGCCCGCATGGCCATTCACCAGATGGCCGTCCGGCTCGCATCGCGGCACCTCGGCGAAGACGCTGTCAAACGCTCCGACGCGCCCCGCGGCCTGGCCAAGCTCTGGCGCCGCTGATCGCTCGCGGCCGGGATGTGTCAACGGCCGCTGGCGGGCACTACCATCTGCGTCCATGACGCGGAACGTCCGCCTGCTCCTCGCCTACGACGGCAGCGCCTTTCACGGCTGGCAGACCCAGCCGGAGGTGCGCACCGTGCAGGCCGAAGTCGCGGACCGGCTGCAGAGAATCCTGCGGCACCGGATCACGCTCTGGGGCGCCAGCCGCACCGACGCCGGGGTTCACGCCCGCGGCCAATGTGCGAATTTCCTGACCGAGTCAGACATCCCCGCCGAGCGGCTCTTTCCCGCCGTCGCGCACCATCTGCCCGAAGACATCTGCCTGCATCGACTGCACGACGTGCACCCCGAATTCCACGCCGGACGCGACGCGCTCTGCAAGCTCTATCGCTACACCATCCAGGCATCGGCCATCCGCCCCTCCGCGCGACAGTCCGCCGGATCGGCCTGGCACGTCTGGACGCCGCTCGACCTCGACCGCATGCGCGCCGCCGCAAGTCTCCTGGTCGGTACGCACGACTTCGCCTCCTTCGCCACCACTGGCAGCAATCGAGAATCCACGACCCGAACCATCCGCCGATTTGAGATTCACGGGCACTGCGACCGCATCGCCGTCGACGTGATCGGCGACGGCTTCCTCTACAACCAGGTGCGGAACATGGTCGGCACGCTCGTCGAAGTGGGCCGCGGACGCTGGACGCCCGAGCATGTCAGCGAAATTCTCGCCGCCCGCGACCGCCGTGCCGCCGGTCCGACCGCCCCGCCGCACGGCCTGACGCTGCACTGGATCGAGTACCCGCCGCAGCGCCTTCGTCCGCCGCTATGATCGCGCTATGCAGCTCCGCGGCTCCACCGCCCTTATCACCGGCGCTTCCCGCCGCATCGGTCGCGCGATTGCCGAGCGCCTGGCCGACGCCGGCTGCAACGTCGCCCTGCACTGCCGCCACGCGGATGAACACGCTCACGCCTGCCGCGATGCCTGCGCGGCACGAGGCGTGCGTGCTGTCACGCTCGAAGCGAGTCTCCTCGACCCAGACGCCGTCGCTGCGCTACCAGGTCTGGTAGTTGCCGAATTCGGCCGCCTCGACATTCTCATCAACAACGCCGCCACCTTCGAGCCGATGTCGCTCGCCGATTTCTCCCTCGACCGCTGGCAGCGCGACCTGGCAGTGAACCTCACGGCTCCGATGATCCTGGCGCACGCTTCCGCCGCTGCGCTCCGTTCCGCCGGCGGCCGAGTCATCAACCTCTGCGACGCGGCCGCCGAGCGCCCGTTTCCCGGCTACCTCTCCTATTGCACTTCAAAAGCGGCGCTCGAGAGCCTGACGCGCTCCCTGGCGCTGGCGCTGGCGCCGGAGGTTTGCGTCGTAGGCGTGGCGCCGGGTGTCGCCCTTTGGCCTGATCCGATGGATTCCGCCACGAAAGAGCGCCTGCTGTCGCGCATTCCGCTGGGTCGATCCGGCGAGCCGTCGGACATTGCTGAGTTGATCCATTTTCTCCTCGAACGAGGCGATTACATCACCGGCCAAATCCTCCGCGTCGATGGCGGACGCGCCCTGCGCTGACCCGTTCGCCGTGTCCGTCGCTATCATCCGGGCATGAACGACAAGCGCCCCGCATGGCTGCGGAACTGGCTGGAGCGCCACCAGACGCCGCTTTCCTATTGGCTGCACGTGATCGGAATCCCGCTCACCATCCTGTCGCTGCCGCTGGCCGGCTGGCAGCTCTACCAGTGGGACTGGGGAAACTGGTGGCGGCCGGCCGGGCTGCTGGCGATCGGCTACCTGCTGCAGTGGATCGGCCATCGCCATGAGGGGAATGACATGGGCGAAGCCATCCTCGTCAAGCGCTGGCTTGGCCGCCCTTACGTTGCCGTCGCGCCGCAGTTCCAGAAACCTGGAACACCAACCGCGCTCTCTCAAGGCTGACAAGCTGCGCCAAATGCCGACCATTCGCATCCAAATCATTGCGTTCGGCAGCGCTGCCGAGGCGCTCGGCTGGTCGAGTCGTGAGACCGAACTGACCGACACTGCGACCGTCCGCGGGCTGCTCGATCTGCTATCCCAGGAGTCACCTCGCCTGGCCGCCGCATTGGCCCGTTTGCGCGTCGCCGTCAACGCGCGGTATGCGGCCCCGGACCATCCGCTCCGCGATGGCGATGAAGTTGCGATCATTCCGCCGGTATCAGGCGGCAGCGGTTCGAGCGCCCGCCTGGCGCGCACCGTCATCGACGTTCCAACGCTGATCTCGGAGGTATCTCGCGAGAGCTGCGGCGCAATCGCAACTTTTATCGGGACGGTGCGCGCCGAGTCCCGTCCGGATGGAATCCCCCTGCGATCGCTGGAATACACGGCCCATGAGTCGATGGCGCTGGTCACAATGGAACAGATCTGCCAGCGCGCGCGGGCGGAGTACAATCTTCATGGGAGTGTTGTCGTACATCGACTGGGAATTGTGCCGCTGGGTGAAGCGTCGATCGCGGTTGTCACTTCCGCGGCGCATCGTGCCGAGTGCTTCGACGGCTGTCGGAGAATCATTGAGGACGTGAAGGCCGACGCGCCGATCTTCAAGCGGGAGCTGTGGGGCGATGATCGCCGAACGTGGGTGGACGGTATCTGAGAAGCCCGGCGGCGGCGACCGCCCCGCAGATGCGAGTGCCGCGCGCTCCCGCCGTGCGTCTGTTGATCGACGCGGGTGCTTTGCGGGACTGAGGGGCCGTGGCGCCAGCCTTGCCGCGTGCGTCCTGTCGCTACTGCTGCTGCCAGCTTGTTCCCGCGACGACGCTCCGCGCGGCGGCGCGAAATCGAACGGCGGCCACGCGACGACCGCGTCGGACGTACAACCGGCCGCTAGCGCTGCGAACCGCGGAGCTGTGGGCGCCGAACCCGCGTCAGCATCTGCCGGCCGCGCGCCCGAACGCGACGTGATCCCGCGCGAGTCGCTGGGATGGACCCGCACGCAGGCCATCGCGAAACTGAAGGACGAGTCGCTGCGCGTCGCCGCTGCGGTGCGCCTGGCGCGCATCGCGGGTGCGTCATCGCCCGCGCTGCCCGAGCCGCTGCCCCGCGCACAAGCGCTGCGGCTGCGCGTGATCGATCTCGGCACGGAAATGTTCGCGCTGGGCGAGCCGCATCCCGAGTCCGATCGAGCACTCTCGCATACCCTGGTCTTCCGGGCGGACGGCTCGCTGCTCGTACCTGGTGACCTGGTGCAGGCCCCATCGTCCGCGGCGGGCGAACCATTGCACGTGTCGGACGACGATGAAGACCGCTACGCGGCGCGGCGCGTGAACGCGCCGGAGCGAAAACCTGGGCCCACTGCGCCGGCGGCTTCATTCACCCTCTTCGCCAGCGACGACGTCGAGGTCTTTCCGCGCCTGCTTGTCAGCGCGACCGCCGTGTTTGACGCGGATGCGCCCGCGGCGCCGATGCTCTCGCTGGCAGCGCCGGCGTCTTTGCGATTTCAACTCGTGTTCCAGCGCGGGTACCCGCTGGTCGTGCTCGTGCCGGCGCACGGGGCGGCTGAACCAATCGCGCGCTACACATGGGATCCATTCGAAGTGTCCTTCGTCGGCCCGGCCCGCGATCAGCTTTCGGACGGAACGGTGTTCGCACTCGACATGGACGCCAGCCCGGCACTGGTGCCGGTCGGAGGGTTGATCGAATCTCCCCGCCACGACAACACGCCACCGCCTGCCACACCGCAACCCGATGAACAACCGCCGTACTAACGCCAGTGCTCGCAGCACCGCCGTGGCGCGCAAGTCGGGTCGGCGCGCGGCTGCGCGTCCCGCCCGGCGGCGGCCGAGCGAGTCCGTCGCAGCCCGCAAGGCCCGCGCCGCGCGCATCCTGGCCGGGCTTCGCGCGCACTATCCTGACGCCCGCTGCGCCCTCACCCACCGCAGCGCGTTAGAACTGCTGGCCGCGACAATCCTGAGCGCCCAATGCACCGATCAACGCGTCAATCTGGTCACGCCGGCGCTCTTCGCCCGCTATCGCGGCGCGGCCGACTTCGCGGCCGCGGACCCGGCCGAACTGCAGGAATTGATCCGCTCGACCGGATTTTTCCGGAACAAGGCCCGCAGCCTGATTGGCATGGGGCGCGTACTCTGCGACGAGTTCGGCGGAAAAGTGCCGCAGACCATGCCCGCGCTGCTGCGCCTGCCCGGCGTGGCGCGAAAAACCGCGAATTGCGTGCTCGGCACGTGGTTTGAGAAAAACGAGGGCGTCGTGGTGGATACCCACGTCGGGCGGATCGCCCTGCGGCTTTCTCTGGCACCGAGCGCTCGCAACGACAAGGACGCCGTCCGAATTGAGAACGACCTGATGTCGCTCTTTCCGCGCGAGTCGTGGACGTTCCTCTCCCATGCGATGATCGACCACGGTCGCTCGATCTGCACCGCTCGCAAGCCGGCGTGCGACCGCTGCCCGCTGCGGGCGGAGTGCCCCTCGGCAGACTCCCTGACTCAGGACGATTCGTAGCGGTGCCCGCGGACCACAGTTCTCGATCGGTCGGCGTTTGTCCCGCGAACACATTACCGCGGCGTCTTGCGCTCCCGCCGCACACCAGGCTCGTCCGCAACGGGCAATTCCCCCACCAGCGCCCGGCACACCTCGACCGCCAACGCGTCGTTCCCGGCGTCATTCATCAGAATCGCGAACGCCAGTTGCTCGCCGTCATCGCGCGTCAGGTAGCCCGCCAGCGTGCTGACCCCGCTGATCGAACCGGTCTTACCGACGACCCGTCCGTGCAGAAGTTCATCCGCGAAGCGCGTCCTCATCGACCCCTCCTCTGCGCCGCATACCGCCAGGCTCGCGACGAACGAATCCGCGACGCGGCGGTCCTGGCGAAGCATCACCCGCAGCAGATCCACTGTCTGCCGCGCGGTGACACGATTTCCGTGTGACAGGCCGCAGCCGTCCCGGAACTCCGCTCCGCGCAGCGACACGCCAGCATCCTCCAGTGTGTGCCGCGCGATCCGCAAGCCCTCCTCCCAGCTTCCCGCCGCGGTCGAGCGCCGCCCGTCGGGGCGATAGGCGCTGAGCGTCTTGGAAAGACACTCGGCGAACAGGTTTTGGCTGAAGGTGTTGCAGCGCCAGACCACGTCGGCCAGGCGCGTGCGATGCCGCAGCACCATCCGCGAGCGCTCCTGCCCGCTCTCCACGTACTCGCCACGGGCCACCCGTCCCACGCTGATTCCGCGACCCTCCAGCGCCTCGCGCAGCGCTGCGCCGAAGAACAGCGTCGGATCCGCACAGGCTGTGCTCTCGAAACGATGGGCGCGGGCAACGCCCCCGCGAAACACGAAACCACCACCGCCCTCCGAATGCAGGATGCGCGGCGCGTGCTGCCGCGCCCGTTGCAGATCGTTCACGATCCAATCGGCCGGCAGCGGCGGCTCCACCCGAAGGGTCGGCACACGCCCTTCCAGCAACACCGACGCATCAATGCAGTTATCGTTCACACACAGCGCCCCGACCGGCGCCTGGTACCACCGAAGCGCCTGGTCCGACGGCCAGTCACGGTTTCGCCACTGGCGATCAAACACCGAGTCGTCGAGGTAGAGCGTCTCCACCTCGGCAATGCCGCGCCGCACCAGCGTGTCCGCCCATGCCCGCAGCAGGTCGCTGCCCTGCTGTCCCGCCCGCTCGGCGAAACGCGGATCCCCGATGGCCGGGTCGCCCGACCCGACGACCCACACATCCGAGCGCCCGCGCTGCCCGTGCAGGCGCGGCCGCACGTAAATGCGCGTCTCATACTCGAAATCCGGCCCGAAACGCAGCAGGGCCGCCGCGGAGGTAAACAGCTTCATCACACTGGCCGGCTTGAGCGGCGCGTCCGCGTTGTGCGCAAACCAGACGTGGCCGTCGTCAACGCTCGTGACCAGGATGCTCACCCCGGCATTGCGATCCACACGCGACAGGCGGCGCTCCAGATGCGCGCGAATCGCCGCGATTTCCGCTCGTTCGGCGCGATCTGGACGCACAGCGGCGCGCGGAACCGTCTCCGTTTCGACCACCCGCGGTGCTGCATCCGGGCGGGTCGGCGCGGGAGGCGGGGCTTCGCCACGCGGCCGCTTTGACTGCGACAGCGCCGTCGTCGAGGTCAGCAGCAGCACGCCCGCCAGCGCCATTCCGGATGCAAAGCCGGCTCGGAACATGGGTTCGATCCTCCGTGAGATTGTGCAACCTGTTGCGCCGCGCGGTACTGGTGCAGTCATGCGTCGCGCAAGGGACGCGCTGCGCCCGCCCCGGGATCATAGGAGATCGACCGCCGCCCCGGTATAGTGATCGCGATGATCCCGACCCGATCCCGTTTTCCCGGCCTTTGTTGCCTGATTCCCGCGCTTGCCGCCGCCCTGGCGGGGAGTGGCGCGTGCTCTCGCCGCGAGCCTGCCGCCCCACCCGACGCGCGCCGACCAGCGCTGCGCTCGGAACAGGAGCTGGCGGCCGAGCGCGACCAGCGAATCGCCAGCGGCCAGGTGGCGCCGGAGAGCCAGCCGGCGTTCGTCGCGGCCGAAAGCTCGAAGATCGCGCAGATCGAGAGCGCTGCGGCGAAGCCGCGCCCCGGCGAGGTGACCGCCGACGTGCTGCTGGTGGACGACGAGGTCATCACGACCGCGGAAGTGCTCTACGCTCTGCGCGACCGCATCGAGGAGGCGCGGCGCACGCAGACGCGCGGCGGGTTTCAGGAGCAACTGGCGCGGATGATTCGGCGTGAGACGCAGGAGCGTGTCGGCCGGGCGCTGCTTTACCGCAAGGCGATTGCCCCGCTGAGTGAGCCGGCCAAGGAGAATATCACCCGCGCCGTCGATCGGGAGTTCGACGAGGAACTCGCTCGGGATTTTGCCGGCAGCCGCGCTCGCATGGACATCCAGCTTCGCCGCTACGGCCTGTCGATCGATCAGTATCGTGCCGGCATCGAGCGCCGCCTGGTCGTACAGCAGTACCTCTTTGAGACCATGCGCCCCACCATGCACGTTCGACGCGATGAGCTTCTTGAGGAATACCGGCGGCAGCTGCCGCGCTTCACCACCAGTGAGCTGCGCGAGCTGTTCATCATCGAGGCGCCGTTCGAGCGGTTCCTCACCTCCGGTGGTTCGTGGGGACAGGCTTCGCCACAGCAGCAGGCGGCCGCCCGCGTGCGCGCCACGCAACACATCCGCGCGGCGCACGAAGCACTGGCGTCCGAACCATTCGAGGAGGTGGCCCGCCGCATGTCGCGCGGACTGCATGCGGACGAAGGCGGGGCATGGGGCGCTATCGGCCGACCGCTCACCGGCGCCTATGAGCCGCTCAGCGCGTTGATTTTTCAGTTCGAGCCGGGGCAGGTCAGCGAACCGGTCGAGACGCCCGCCGGCTGGTACATCGTGCGCTGCGGGGCAGTTCGCGCGGGGCGCATCGTTCCGTTCGAGGAGGCGCAAGGCCCGCTTCGGCAGGAAATGGCCGACGCGCGATTCAACGTCGCTGCAACCGACTATGTGCTCAGGCTGGCCGCCCGGGCCACGCTCACCAGCTCCGAGGCGTTCATCCGCGAGGCCATCCGGCGCGCCGCCGCTCCCGGCTGGCCGGACGCGCCCGCCCCATAGCAGCCAAACTCCTCCCGGTGCCGCCCCCTCTGAGAGGCCTGCGCACTTTGGCGCCCGGTTATCGTCATTCGCGCCCCGCCAGCAACCCGTCCACCAGCGCCGGCGTCACCTCCGTCAGTCGCTCCACGACCGCGCTCACACCCGCCTCGCGCAATCTCTCGGCAGAGTGCGTTCCGACAAACCCGATCACCGGCATCTGCGCCGCCCGCGCCGCGGCGATTCCGGCCGGGGCATCTTCCACGACAACGCAGCCCGACGGGCGCAATCCGGCGCGCTGCGCCGCCAATAGAAAACAATCAGGAGCAGGCTTGCCGCGCTCGACGTCGAATCCGTGCACGGTCGCCGCGAACCAGCCGGTCAGCCGTCCCTCGCGAATCACCAGCTCCAGGTTTTCCGGCGGGCCGCTGGTCGCGACAGAAAGCACCAGTCCCGCGTCGCGCAACCCGTGCAGCATCTCGCGCACGCCGATGGTGAGCGGCAGCATGCCGCGCACAAGCTCGCGGTAGACTTTTTCCTTTTCGTCGTCCACCTCACGAACGCGGGCGTCGGAAAGCCCTTCCCCCCACACCCGCCGAATGATGTCACGGCTGGGCATGCCGAAGGAGTGCAGGAACAGGTCATCCGGCATCTCAAGTCCGGCCTTCCGAGCGACGGTACGCCAACTGGCGCGATGCGCTGGGCCGGACGCGACGAGAACGCCGTCGACGTCGAAGATCACGCCACGGGCGGACGATGCGTTGTTCACTGCGTGCGACTCCGGGCAATTCAAGAAGAGCTTGATCGCGCGGATCGGCCGCGCCGCAGCTACGATACCGCCATACCGGCGGCGACGGGCGCGGCGGTTGACGGGGTCGGCAGCGGCGACGGTCGATGAGCACAAATCCCTTTGAGCATGACACCTACGAACTGAGGCGCAAGATTCTCCGCATCTTTGGCGGCGCGTTCTACGTATACGACCCCGACGGTCAGCTGGCCTTCTTCAGTGAGCAGAAGTCCTTCAAGCTGCGCGAGGACATCCGCCTCTACGCCGACCTGGATCAGGTCATCGAGCTGCTCACCATCCAGGCGCGGTCAATCATCGACTTTTCGGCCGCGTACGACGTCGTGGACACGGTGGACAATGAGCGCGTCGGCACGCTTCGCCGGCGCGGGTTCAAGTCCATGTTCCGGGACGAATGGGAGATCCTGGACGCCGATGAACAGCCGCTGGGCCGCATCGTCGAGGACAGCATGGCGATGGCGCTGCTGCGTCGAGCTCTCACCAACCTCGTGCCGCAGAAGTTCCGGATCGAGTGCCACGGACGCACCGTGGGCACACTCCGCCAGAACTTCAACCTGTTTGCACCGCGCATCCGGATCGACTTTTCGATGGATCCCGATCATTCGCTGGACCGGCGACTGGGCCTCGCCGCGGCGATTCTGATCTGCGCGGTGGAGGGAAGGCAGGCGGACTAGGTTCTGTTTGACGGATCGAGGATTCGTAGACATCGCTGGATCATGGCGAGCGTGATCATGGCGAGGAAGTGTCGGGCGAGCTTCTCGAATCGGGTGGCGATGCGGCGGCAGTGTTTGAGCCAGCCGATGCAGCGTTCGACGACGTTTCGCCGGCGGTACTGGTCTTTGTCGAGCGGCAGCGTGGGCTGGTCGCTGCGGGTTGGGATGACGGCTTGGATGCGTCGCCGCCGCAGCCAAGCGCGGATGCGGCCGTAGCTGTAGCCTTTGTCGCCAGCGACGGCGTTGGGCCGCCGCCGGCGTCGGATTCGGATGGTGTCGAGGAGCGTCTCGAATGACTTCGACTCGTGCGCTTGCCCCGCGGTCGCCAACGCCCCGAGCGGAACGCCGCGGCCGTCGGTCACCAGATGAAGTTTCGTGCCAAAGCCGCCGCGCGATCGTCCCAGGGCGTGGTCGGCCGGCTCGATTTCGCCCCTTTTTTACCGGCTCCGGCCGCAGCGGCGTGGGCGCGAATGTTCGAGCCGTCGACGTCGAAGACGCTCCAGTCGATGCGTCCGTCTTCGTCAAGCTGCACATGCAGGTGATGCAGCATGCGCTCGAACAGCCCGTCGCGCGTCCAGCGGCGGAAGCGATGGTAGACGCTCTGCCAGCGCCCGTAGCGTTCGGGCATGTCACGCCAGGGCGCTCCGCTGTTGAGCACCCAGAAGATGCCGTTGAGCGTGGTGCGGTGATCGTTCCAACGCCCGCCGCGATGTTGCTTCGGCAGCAGCGGCGCCAGCCGCTCGAAGCCCTCGTCCGACAACTCATAACGCCGGCCACGTGGCGCGCCGCCGCTTGTCGAGCCTCTTGCCATCGTCGACCTCCTTGTCGTCGACAACAGCATGCAACAGAAAATCACAACGCGCAACCCGTACAAATACCGAACAGCGATCCGTCAAACAGAACCTAGCCTGGCGCGGACGATGAAGAACGATCGGCGGATGCCGCGGGACATGGCGGATTCGGCGTACTACGGCGGGTCGCCGCGCCGCGCTTGCACGGCGGCACCGGCCGCTACGGCGCTGCTCGCGGCCGATCGGAGGTACCGCCCGCGGCTTGAGCCGGTTCCGGCGGGTGGATCCGGCGGGCCAGCTTTTCCGCAGCGTCGCGATCGAGGTTTGCGCTCAGGTAAGCGATCCCGCCGTCGATGCGAGAGACGATCTTCGGCGCATTGACTAGCCGACCTTCCACAACGAACGCCAGCAGCGCCCCCAGGTTCGCCTCACTGACCTCCGCCAGCCGGGCTGCCGCCGGGCGGGTGAACTCCAACTCGACGACGCTGCCGTCGCGCGCATGCAGCGCGCGCGCCGCAACGAGGTCCCGCTCGTCGAAGATCACGTCCCCCCCGACATGAACCGTCCGCCCGGCCTCATCTGTCATGGGAACAAACCCGGTCTGCGGTTCCCCCGAGGCCAGTTGCACCCGCAAGCTGGCCCAACGGACCTTCTCACGCGGCGGCTCGGCCGCGGAGTTGTCAGAGCACCCCGGCAGCAAGCCCAGCGTCAAGCCGCTGAACACGATGCCAAGCATGAAACGCACGCGGCTGCTCATCACGGCTCAGCCTTTCAGCACGCCGAACTCCCGCTGCCACGCGATGGCCTTGGGCACACCGGCGGTCAGCGGCGTCTGGGGCGAATAACCGAGCAACTGGCGGGCCTTGCTGATGTCCGCGACGTAGCGCGTCACCTCGCCGGCTCGGGCCGGCTCGTAGGTCGCGTTGACCTCCTTGCGCAGCGCCAGCGAGATCAGATTCACAAGGTCCATCAGGGTCGATCCCTGACCGTAAGCCAGGTTGATCGTTTCGTTCGTGATCCGGCCGCTCACGACCGCCTCGATTCCCCGGATGATCCCGTCCACGCAATCATCGACGTAGGTAAAGTCGAGTGTCTTGTCTTTTCCGAACACGACGATCGGCTCGCCCTTCAGAATTCGCTGAATGAACAGCGGAATCACGCGCTCCATGCGCTCGGCGTCGCTGTCATACCGGCCGTAGACGTTGCTGAAGCGGAACACCAGGTGCGGCAGATCGTAGCACTGGAAGTACGAGTAGACGAACGCCTCGCCGGCGATCTTCGATGCGCTGTAAGGGCTTTCCGCCACGACAAAATCAGCCTGACCCTCGTCGGTGATGTGGCGATGGATGTCACCGTACACCTCGCGCGAGCTGCCGAAGATGATCGGGGTCTTGGTCTGACGACACCAGTCGAGCGTGTTGAATACCACCTCGACGTTCTCGAGCGCGCGATCGGGATGAACAACCAGTTCGAACACCTTCGCGTACGCCGCCAGGTGCACACAGGCGTCAAACTTGCCCTCGACCGGCAGCCGCCCCTTCTTCCCCTGCAGCAGGTCAAACTGCACCGTCGGCAGCTTGTCCGTCCACGTGTTCTTTCGCCGATCGATCCCTACCACCTCATGGCCGCGCTGCATCAGCGTCAGCCCCAGGTTCGTGCCGATTTCGCCGCTTGAGCCGGTTATCAGAACGCGCATGCCGGTTCCTGTCGCAAGATTCTCGGAGCCACTGGCGCTCGCACGAGCGCCGGACTAACACTCCATCGGCCTGCGGCGCGGCGGGATTTTCCGGGCAGGAAAGGCGCCTCGCGCTTCGGGTCGCCCGCGGCGGTGCAACGCCCGCGAATGTCCTTATAATCGCGGGCGACTCTACAAGACACCGCTATGCCCCGTCAATCGCAGCCATCCCGCACGCCACCGCCACCCACCCACGTCGATTCGCGCGCGCTAATCGAGACGCGCCCGGAGCACCTGCTGATTGTGCGCGGCAGTCCCGGACCCAACGTTGCATGGGAATTCCCCGGCGGCCGCAACCGCCCCGAGGAATCGCCCGAGGCGGCCCTGCGGCGCGTCTGCCTCGCGCAGCTCGGGGTCGATCTCGACATCAGCATCGGCCAGCCGCCCTTCGATTACGAGTACGCGGACGGCCTGGTTCGGTTCCGTTATTACATGTGCCAGATCAGCCACGGTGACGCTCAGCCGGTCGGTTGCGCGGAAGTGCGGGCCGTACACGTGCGCCAATTGCGCGATTACATCTTCGAAGACGCCGCGGCCAAGGTAGTGGAGTGGCTGCTCGCTGCTCCGCGGGATTGAAGCGCCCGCGTCCGCCGATTCTCTCACATCTTCCGGTTCCGACTCGCTTATCAGCGGCCGGCTATTGAACGATAGGGATAGCCGGGGATGCGCTCCGTGCGGGAGCGCGGACCCGGTACCCTCACACGGAGTGCGCACGGCATGAGCGACGTGCGGCGATTGCGTGCCGACGATGAAACGGTCGCGTCTCTGCTGGCGCGAGCCGGACGGCTCGGCGAGGATGCCGGCCAGCTCTCCCGCCGCCAGTCGGAGCGATTCGAATACCACGTCCGCACGCTGATCGTGGACTTCCCGCACGCGGGTGGGGTGACGCGCTACAGCATCCCGGCCCGTGACATCAGCCGACAGGGCATCTCCTTCCTGATCGGGAACTTCGTCTATCCCGGCACCGCCTGCCGCGTGCGGCTGGTTAGTGACTACAGCCAGTCGCTCACGGTCGACGGCACCGTCACCCGATGCCGCTACCTCCCCGGCTCCACCAACATCTACGACGTGGGCGTGCGCCTGGCACAGGAGATCGACGTGGCGATGTTTCATCGCGACGCCTCGCCGCTGCACGTTCTGCTGGTCGATTCCGACGCCACCGCCGAGCAGCTCATCCGCCACTTTCTGACCGGCGGCTCGGCCGACCTGGACGCCACGGCGGATCCCGCCGACGCGGCCGCCCGGGCGCGCGGCGGCGATTTCGACGCAATTCTCGTGAACACCTGCGACCCCCGGATCGACGCGACCGCGCTCGCCAGTACTCTGCGCGAAGAGGGATTCACCGGGGCCATTATCGCGCTGACCGTCGACGAGTCCGCCGAGGAGCGGAAGCGCCTTACCGAGGCCGCATTCAGCGACGTCATGCTCAAGCCCGTGACGCGCGAGCGGCTCATCACGGCCCTTGACGCCCTGCGCACCGAGCCGGTTGTCAGTACCGTCGTCTGCGACCCGGCCATGGCGCCGCTGATCGATGCATTCGTCGCGACGCTGCAGGAGTCCATCGCGCGGATCGAGACGGCTCTCGCGGGCAACGACATCGAGGCATTGCGGCTGGTCGTTCGACATCTAAAGGGAACCGCGGGCAGCTTCGGCTTCGACGTGATCTCCGAGGCGGCGTCAAAGGCCGATGGCGAGTTGAAAGGCGGACCGGATTCCGTCGAGGCGCGCACCGCGGCGCTGACGCTGATGCGCTTATGTCGCGCCGCCCGCGGCGCCAAAACCGCCCGGCCTTGAACGAACACGTCCGCCACACGCGCTGCGCGGGATCCTGTGCGCCCGCCGACGGATGGGTGCCTTGCCGACAACCCTGCACGCCGCGCCGCTGGTGGCGATTCCCACGCAACTCAGCAGACACCCCGCCAGCGGAACCGCATCACGGCGGATCGATGCGAACACGCCGGTGATCTGACAGGCGCAGCTCCACCGAGCCGTCACGCTGTCGAATGGCTTCGCGAAACGCCGCAACCCCGTCCACGACGGCCCCCTGCACGCGCTCGATGCGGTCACCGACGCGCAGCCCGACGCGCTCCGCCGGACTGCCGGGCGTGATTTCGATCACCACGATGCCGCCGGCGTCAACAGCTCGCACCGGGGCGACGCGCAAGCCGCGCCACCCAATCGCCCCGCCGCGCAGAGATTCCACCCGCTCCATGTTCCGGCGCGCCACCACCACCGGCGTCTCGATCGTGCGTTTGCCGCGCTGCAACGTCAGCAGCACCGCCGATCCAATCGTCGCCTCGCCGATCCGAACCGCCAGGTCCGCCGCGCTGCGCACCTCCTCATCATCCACCCGCACGATCCGATCACCCTCCCGCAGACCGGCCAGTTCCGCCGGACCGCCCGGCTCGAGCGTTTCTACCAGTGCCCCGCCGCCGATGACCGTCGCATCCGCGTCGATGCCCGCGTCGCGCGTGGTCAGACCGAGGTAGCCGTAGGCAGGGGTCTCCGCCTGCATCAGCCGCTCGATGCGCTGCAACCGCTGAGGCGACATGGGAATGGCAAACCCGACGCCCTGGTCGGCGGCGGAGCGCGTGTGCATCGCGGTCACGACGCCGATCAACTCGCCGCGGAGATTGAACAGCGGGCCGCCGGAGTTTCCGGGATTCACGCTGGCGGTCGTTTGCAGCATGTCGTGATACAGCCGGTCATCCGCCTCCCCGAGACCGGGCAGCCGTCGTCCGAGATTCGCGACCACGCCGATCGAGACGCACGCCTTGCCGTCGCCGCCCAGCCCGAACGGGTTGCCGACGGCGATCGCCCACTGGCCACGCGCCACGCCGGCCCAGTCGCAGAAACGCGCCGCCGGCAGGTCGCGCCGCGACGTATGCAGCACCGCGAGGTCCGCACGAACGTCCGTCGCCGTGACGCGCGCGGACATCGTGACTCCGTCATGAAAGGTGACGTCAATGCGGTGCGCCGACCGGATTACATGCTCATTGGTCAGGATGGCGCCACCGTCGCTGATGATCGTGCCGGCGCCGTTCACGACCACCATCGCGGCTGCGGACTGGGCGGCGTCCGAGTGTTCCGGCGTCGGGACCAGCACGGAGCGCTGCACGCGGATGCTGACGACACTCGCAGACACTGCGCGCACCACGTGTGAGAATGCACCCTCGATGCTGGCGAGGTCCGTCAGCGGCGCAGCACCGCCGGCGTCCTGCGAGCGCGTCTGCGTTGGTCCCACCATTGCCAGCAGCGCGAAAAGAATGATCGCCCAGCGGCCGACACGGATGCGGCCGGCGGCGCCGGCAAGGTCGCCACGGCGGGTCGCGCAGCCAGTGCGCGCCGCCTCCGCTGCATGGAAACTGGTGAGCACGTTACTTTCCCCCTACCCGCCCAAGCCGGACGCTCAACATCGCCGGCCATTACCGGCCGCTGCCAACGGAATTGAATGAGCAAAGCTCCAGCGCGTTCCCAGCGGACCATTGCGCCGGCTTGCTGCGGCCCCGGTTGCGCTGCGCGGCGCCGCACCTCTCGGTTCGACCCGCGGCAGCGGGAGAGTTACGGAATCAGCGCAACTTCGCGCAGATCTTCGAGCAGCCGTCCGGAATCGATGCATTCCAGGACGCGCGCGTCGAGCATGGCCCCGGAATCCATCCGCGCGCGTCCGCTCATCCATGCCGTCGGCGGGCGGTTCCAGCCGCTGACAAGGGCAGCGTGGCCGCCGCTCGCCCCCCATCGCCATCCTGTCGTCAACCGCGCTTCTTCCCCGGGCCGGCCGCAGCGACTGCCTGCGGTTTTCGTTCGGCGACCTGCCCGTTCGTCTCGCGGACAGCGACCACCGCCTTTTCCGGCTTCGTCTCCGCCTTGATCGGCCCGGCGGCGCCGGTGGCCAGCGCCGGCACCTTGATCCCCAGCACCTTCGCCCGAATCTCGTTAAAGACCGCCGGATTCTCGCGCAGATATGTCCGTGCGTTCTCGCGCCCCTGCCCGAGGCGCGCATCGCCATAGCTGAACCACGTACCCGAGCGATTGATCACGTTGGTATCGACCGCCAGGTCAAGCAGATCGGTCTCGCGGCTGATTCCACAATCGAACAGGATGTCGAACTCCGCCTCGCGGAACGGCGGCGCGACCTTATTCTTCACAATCTTGCCGCGCACCCGGTTTCCGATGACCTCGTCACCTTCCTTGATCATGCCGATCCGGCGCACGTCGATGCGCACCGAGCTGTAGAATTTCAGCGCACGACCACCCGGCGTCGTCTCCGGGCTGCCGTACATCACGCCGATCTTTTCGCGAATCTGGTTGATGAAAATCACGCTGGTGCGGGTCTTGCTCGACACCCCGGTCAGCTTGCGCATGGCCTGGCTCATCAGGCGTGCCTGCGCCCCGACCTGCGCCTCGCCCATCGCGCCCTCCAGCTCGGATCGCGGAACCAGCGCCGCAACCGAATCCACCACGATGACGTCCAGCGCGTTGGATTTCACCAGCAGTTCGCAGATCTCCAGCGCTTCCTCCCCGCAGGTGGGCTGGTTCACCATCAGCTCTTCGAGGTTCACCCCCAGCTTGCGGGCCCATGACGGATCAAACGCATGCTCCACGTCAATGAACGCCGCCACACCGCCTGCGCGCTGCGCCTCAGCAATCAGGTGCAGCGTGAGCGTCGTCTTGCCGGATGACTCCGGCCCGAACACCTCGACCACCCGCCCGCGCGGCACACCCGAGCCGCCCAGCGCCAGGTCCAGCGATAACGCCCCGGTCGAGATACCGTCCGTCGTGGGAGTCCAGTCCTTGAGGACCATGATGGTCCCCTTGCCGAAGCTCTTCTCGATCTGCTGGACGGCCCGATCCAGCGCTTCGCGGCGGTTGCCTTCCCGATTGTCCGTCATGTGCAGTTCCTCGCGTCTCGCGTGCGGCACCCCGAGGGTGCGTTCCCGAAATCGGCCTGCCCCGACCCAACGCGAGTCATCGTACAAACATTTCCCTAACTGTCAACCAAAAAAAATAGCTGCAAACTCGAATGTTGTTTGTTGGCTGTCGGCACGCGAAAATAAAGGGATAAATCACCCGATCCCGCCAACCGCGAGCACCGCGACCCCCTAGCGGTCCCGGTTCTCCCCGCTTCCTGTCTCCGCTGGCTCCCGACGCGACTCCCGCGATTCCCCGCCGTCGCGCGGTGGGGTCAGTCGTCCAGACGACGCTTCGTCGTCCTTGTTCAGTTCCTCCCCCACGTCTTTCAGCCCCTTCTTGAACTCGGAAATCCCGCGTCCCAGCGACCGCCCTACGTCCGGCAGACGCTTGCCGAACAGCAGCAGCGCCACAATGCCGATCACCAACAGGTGCCACGGGTCGAATGGCGTCCACGCCAGCAGGTTCAACCCTGAAAGGCTCAGCATCTCGCTATCTCCACGGCAGTAGGCGCAGCCCGCAAACGCGGCACGACGCCCGGACTATTCATATTGTTTCGGGTACCGCGCCCGCTGTCAAAGCGGAACGCGATTTCGTTCGGATTATCGCTGGAAATCACCGATTGCGCCGAATCGCCCAGAACCGGCGAAAGGCGGCGGGTGGGCACGGCACGCCCTGTAAGCTTCGGTTCGTACCGGATCATCGGCGATTGCCGCGCCCAAGCGGCACCCATGGCCGACAGCGAGCGCGGCCCACCCGCTGCGGCTAAGCAGCTGAGGCCGGGACAGCCCCGAACCAGCCGCCCGTCGGACGAATAGTGCCCGTCGCCACCAGCGACCGATTCGCCTAGCATCGACCCGATGCCCGACGCCGATCCGATTCGCACCGTCGTCCTGATCTCCGGCGGCGGTTCCACCCTCGACAATCTCGCGCAGCGGATCGCCGATCAGCGCCTCCGCGGCGTGCGGATCGTCGGCGTGATCTGCTCGCGCGCCGGCGTCGGCGGCATTGAAGTCGCCCGGCGGCATGGCCTGCCCATCGAGTTGATTCCACGGGCGGGCTTCCCTGACGACGACACATTCTCCGACGCTGTCACCGCGGCCGTGCGCCGCATGGGCGCGGAACTGGCGCTGATGGGCGGTTTTCTCAGCTTCTGGCGGATTCCGGCGGATTTCGACGGCCGCGTGCTCAATATCCACCCTGCGCTGCTGCCGGCCTTCGGCGGTCGCGGGATGTACGCGGCGCGGGTGCATCGCGCCGTTCTAGCCGCAGGCGCTTCGCACAGCGGCTGCACCGTGCACGTCGCGGATAACGAGTATGATCACGGCCCGATCCTGGCGCAGCGGCGCGTGCCCGTGCTGCCAGGCGATACGCCCGAGCGACTGGCACAACGCATCGGCGAGCAGGAGCGCGAGCTTTACCCCCTGGTGGTTCAGGCGATTGCCGACCAGGGACGCTCGAGCTTGCCGATCCAGGCGGCCGCGCTACAGCGCGTGCTGGCTCAGTCGTAGCCCAACTCCTCCAGGTCGGCCTCATCCATCCCGAAGTGATGCCCGATCTCGTGCAGCACAGTAACGCGGATCTCCTCGATCAGTTCCTCGCGCGAATCGCACATCGCGCATAGATTCTCGCGAAATATCAGCACGCGATCCGGCAGCGGCGGCGACGAACCGCCCACATCCGGCTCATCGATCGAGCGTCCCAGGTACATTCCCAGCAGTTCATCCGGCGGCACGTCCGCGAGATCGTCCACCAGCAAATCCGGCGTGGGCCGGTTACGCACCTCGATGAGCACGTTCTGAAGGTACTTGCGGAGATGGGCTGGAATGCTGGCAACGGCCTGCTCGGCCACCCCGGCGAACTCCGCCTCGCTCATTCGAATCACGCACGGCCTCACAACGCGCCGCAGTGGGCGCGTAGAATTCGAGAGTTTGTCGCAGCACGCGCTGCGAAGCGAGTATATCCGTTCGGCAGGATGCCCATGAATTCCACACCCGCCCGCAGTCATCCCGCGCATCTTTCCTCTGACCGCCCGGCGCGGTTCGGCGCCGCTCAAACCCGCACCGCCACGATGCTGCTTGCGCTATTCATAGCGCCGCTGGTCGGATGCGGAAACATGTCGCTGCTGATCACCCCCGTGCCGACGCGTCAGGCGCTGGAGGAGCACGTGCTGCGCCGCGAATCGGCCTTTGCCTCCGACCGCATCGCGATTCTCGACGTGGACGGCCTGCTCTCGAACGCCCGCGAGCGTCCGATGATCGGGCCGGCAGGCGACAACCCCGTCGCCGTGTTCAAGGAAAAGCTCGACCGTGCGGCGGCCGACTCGCGCGTCAAGGCCGTCGTGGTGCGCATCAACTCCCCCGGCGGCACGGTCACCGCCAGCGACCTGATGTTCCACGAGCTGCGGGCGTTCAAGGCCCGCACAGGCAAGCCGGTTGTTGCGGCAATGCTCGACGTAGCCGCCTCTGGGGGCTACTACATCGCCTGCGCGGCCGACGAGATCGTCGCACACCCCACAACCGTCACAGGCAGCATCGGCGTCATCATGGTGCTGCCGGAGATGAGCGGGCTGATGGGCAAGATCGGCGTGCGGACGAACGTCTTCAAGAGCGGCGAAATGAAGGACGCCGGCTCGCCGTTCCGCGAAATGGGGGACGCCGAGCGGGCGATCCTGCAGGGGTTGATCGATGACATGTACGAACGTTTCGTGAAGGTGGTGCGCTCGGGGCGGCCGTCCATCGCCGAAGACCGGGTGCGCTCGATCGCCGATGGGCGGATCTACACGGCGACGCAGGCCCTGGAGCACCGGCTGATCGATCGCATCGGGACGCTGGAGGATGCGATTTCGGCGGCGCGGATGAGGGCGGGACTGGTCGATCGGCGGGTGGTGATCGTGCAATATGCCCGTCCGCTGGCTTATCGGGCGAACGTGTACGCCGCAGCGCCGGACGGCCCGGCGCAGGTAAACTATGTCAACGTGGACGTAGGCGAGCTGCTGACGCCGACAGCGCCGCAGTTCATGTATCTCTGGGCGCCGGGATGGTGAGGCCGCCCGCCCACGAGTCCGGCCGTCGCGCAAGGTGTTATCTCTGATCGGAGCCAGCGGTTGTTCCGACGCCTGCTGAACATCCTGGGCCAAGCTCGATCGCCGACGGAGCGGACCGCGCAAGACATCCGGTCACCCAGCGGCAGCGGCTCAGGCGCGCCCTGCCCTATCGAGCACGCGGCCGCTGAAACGCAGCGTTCGCTCAACGGGGCCGAAGTGGCACACGTAGAGCCGATCGCGGGTTCGTTCGACCCACGCGCGCGGCTGGTCCGCCGCGCGGCGGAAGTAGTGGATGCCTTCCGGCCGTTCATCCAGGCCGACGGCGGCGACGTGGATTTCGTCGGCGTGACGGAAAAGAACGTCGTGCAGGTGCGCTTGCGCGGGGCGTGCCGTGGCTGTCCGTCGAGCTTCCTAACCCTCCAGATGGGGCTTGAGCGTGCCCTGTTGGAGCACATGCCCGAGCTGCGCGGCGTGGAAGACGTGGGATAGCGGCCTTTGGCAGTCGCCACCCCGGTTCAATAGACTTCGGAGGCCAATGGTGGTTCAACACACAATTGCAACCGCTGGCAGCTCGCCCGCTGACGTTGCAGCCGAGACGAACCTCGCGGCGCGGATCGCCTCCGCGGCCCTGCTCGAAGGCGAGTTCACGCTCCGCTCCGGCCGCAAGAGCCGCTACTACATCGACAAGTACCTGTTCGAAACCGACCCCCATGTACTGCGCGAGGTCGCCGCCCGGCTGGCGGCGTTCGCGGGGCCACCGGTGCAGCGGATCGCCGGTGCGGAGCTGGGCGCGGTCGCGCTGGCGGCGGCGGTATCGCTGCACACCGGCCTGCCGTTCGTCATCGTCAGAAACTCGAAAAAGGCCGACTATGGCACGGGCAAGCTGATCGAAGGCACGCTGCGCGAGGGTGAGCGTGTGCTGCTGGTCGAGGATGTCGCCACGTCGGGCGGTCAGGCGCTGGAGGCGGCCCGCCTGCTGCGCGAGCACGGGGCGATCGTCGAGCGGATCGTCGCGGTGATCGACCGGCAGGAGGGAGCGCGCGAGGCGGTCACGGCCGCAGGCATCCCCTTCGACGCGCTGTTGACCTCGGCGCAGATACTTGCCACCCGCAGCGGCACTCCGGCGGCATAACGTCCGCGCTTGGGCGACGGTGCACTGCGCACTCAGGCCTGGGCCGCCCCCTTGCGGATCGTCGTACGGAACGCCTCAAAATACCCCTCAAACATGCGGCGTGTTCGATCAAAGACCGCATCCGAATCCAGCTCCGACAACGCCTTGAGGTCCAGCGGCGTCGCGAAATAAAAGTACTTGCCCTGATCGCGATAGTGTTCCACCGGCGGGTTCTTCCACGTCAGCCCCGCCTCCTCAAACCCCATCTCGACGAACTCCCCCATCTCGTCGCCGCTGCTCTCGATCGCGTCCTCCAAGTCCTCGCTCCGCCAGCGGTCATCCGTCATGATCCCGACCCGTACCTGCGGCAGGAACGGACGCAGGGCGAGCTCCAGCCACAGCCGCTCCCCCACTGCGAAGCGCGACTGCAGGGTCGATTCGTCGTCGCGATCGACGCGCTCCGGCGGACCAAAGCGCTCATCGCCGCGCAGCGACGCTTCCAAGCGGTCGCGGAAGCGATTGATCGAGGCGCGGGCGGCGGCATCCAGCGGCATCAGCAGGCTCCTACTTGGCGGCCGAACCGGCCACGTCCACCGTCTCCGAGCGCGACAGCCGCGTCAGCAGCCGCCGCCGCAGCTGGGTGAGCGGACGGGCGATCAGCCGGTGTGCTTGTATCCAGAATCCGACGCCGCCAGCCGCGTCCCGCTCCGGTTCGGTGAGCAGGTCGGGTCGCAGGCGGCGCTTGTGCTTGAGCAAATGATAGCCGTCCGCGTCGCAAAAGAGCGACCACACCCAGCGCAGAACGTATCGCCACGGGAGCCACGGGGACGGGCGCGGACAGCGTAGCGAGATCTGGAAGTCGATCAGATAGGGTCGGCCGTCGTCGCCCAACAGGATGTTTTGCGGCTTGTTCAGATCCACGTATGCGACGCCGCGTTCGTGCATCGACCGCAGCAGCGCCGCCAGTTGATCAAAAAACGAATCGCTGACGCGGTCCCCCTTCTGCAGCACCCGCCCCGGCACGAACGTGTGCAGAAACCCGGTCGTCCCGACGCGCCCCACGTACCGCGGCAGGCCGGGCAGTTCGCCCAGATCGGCGTAGGCGCGCTCCTCCTGCCATCGAAGAAACCGACCGACCCACGCCATCGGCACACCCAGGATGGGATTGAACCGCCCAAGTTTCAGCACGCACAGCCCCTGCGGCCCGCGATACAGGCCGGTCGCGGCGAAAAAATCATGCTTGAATGTGCGGACGTGCTCGTATCGGTCGCCGTGGCACACCACGCTGCGCGGGAGGTGCACGCACGGCAGCGCGTAAAGCCAGGCGTGCCGGGCGGTCGGGAGGTGAGCGTGGACGTCGCGGCGGTACATTGGCGGAGGATTATACGGGGCTGGCATCGCCGCATGCCGGCCCGACCAAATAGATAACAATAACCTAACAAATTGGGCGTAAAAAAAGGCGTGCGGCACCCTTTGGGTATTGGCGCGGTCTGAGGGTGCCGCAGCGAGTGGAAGCTTAAATTGTTTCAAGGACAGGCGTTACCGACGACCACTGTAACTGACAGCTTCGCGGCAACTTCCGCCCACGATGACAGTATATCCGCAGCCGGACAAGATGCAACCAATTTTAGTCCGATTTATGACGATTTTCCGTCAATTATTTCGGTCCCGGGCGGCTGACGATCCAAGGGGCGGCCGATACGGTTCAGGGCTGGCGAATTCTCGTCAGTTCCGCGTTGCCGTTCTCGGGCACGGCTTCTAGAATACGCTCAAAGCAGTGACAGCACTAGCGATTGAGGAAGACGGCCAGGGGCTGCACGAAATGTATGCTGACTCCCCAGCACTGTCCGCCAGCGTTCTCGTTCTAAACCGACTGTACATGGCGGTGCGCGTGGTCAACGCGCGCCGCGCCATGACGATGGTCTACCGCCGCCTGGCCGAGATCGTTCACGTCGAGGACGGGAAATTCCTGTCCTATGACTTTGAGGACTGGATCGACGTAAGCCGCGCGCGTTCGTCTTTTGAGCCGGAGACGCACGATTGGATCCGCACGGTGCGATTCCAGATCGCAGTGCCGAAGATCGTGCGCCTGCTGGGGTATGACAAGCTGCCGCGCACAAACGTCAAGCTCAATCGCCGCAACCTGTACGCACGCGATCAGAACCGCTGCCAGTATTGCGGCAAGCGATTTGCTACGGTGGACCTGAGCGTCGATCACATCGTGCCGCGCTCGCAGGGCGGCATTACGTCGTGGGACAACGTCGTCTGCGCCTGTTTGCGCTGCAATGTGCGCAAAGGGGGCCGCACGCCCGAGCAGGCCGGCATGCGTCTGATCACCGTGCCACGCCGGCCGAAGCGCTCCCCCATTCTGACCGTCAAGCTCAGCGATTCGCGGTACGCGAGTTGGAAGCAGTTCCTCGACTTCGCGTACTGGAACGTCGAGCTCAAGTAGCGCGCGGCCTCCTCACGTCAATTGAATCACTGCACCTTGCTCATGTTGATGTGATGGAAGCGGGCTATGGCCGAATCCCAGTGGATGTACCAAGCTGCGTGAAGCGGCGAGAGCCGATCGTCCACTCCGGAATTCCCTCCGGCCAGAGCGAGACGGTCATCGAGAAATCGTCATCGACGTCGCTGTACTCGAAATTCAGCGCCAGGTACCAGCGCGGCAGCTTCCGCACGACCGCGATCGAGCCTTCGCCGAAATCGCCCGTGTCGATGTCGAACCATGCCCGGCTCGACAGCGTGTACTTCTCCGACAACTGGTAGTTGAACCCGCCGCCGATGAGGTTCATGTTGATGTCGCCCGCGTAGCGCAGGCCGATCAGGTACGCAGCGCGCGGCGGCCGCTCAATCGCCAGCGACACCGCCTGCCGATCAAATGCCTGGTCGCTCAGGTCGTAATTCGCGTCGTAGAGCAACGCGGTCGTGTCGCTAAGACGATAGGCGGCTTCCGCCCCGACGTAGTTCCGCGGGCGGCTGTTCTCCGGCCGCAACGGGTTTGCGTAGCCGTTTGAGAAATCGCTGCGCCCCTCGACGTTTCCGAAGAGGCCCGCCTCGACGTTGAACGTCAGCAGGTCCACCGTGCGTCGCCGCGGGCCTTCCCCGCGGCGAGTCTGCCAGGTCTGTCGCAGCCCGAATGTCACACCGTAGAAGTCGTCTACCGTTTCAATGCCGTAGTCGAAGGGTGTGATCAGCTCGCTGCGGGTGTTGCTCACCGCCCCCCACGCGGCCACATCCGGCTTGACGACGTGCCGAATGCCGTCGACGTCCAGCAATTCGCTGCGTGCATCCGTGAACACCCGGCTGAACATCGTGCTCGCGCGCAAGCCGAACACGCCCAACCCGCGCCACAGCCCGCCTCGATCCAGCGGCTGGCCGTCCCAGTATCCGGCCCGCCCCGTCACGAATGGCACGACGTTCACGCCGCCGAGCTTGAGCGGCAGCTCGACTTCCTGGCGACCGTCCGTGCGGAACGTAACATCGGTGCGAGCCAGGTTGTCGAAGCGAAACTCGTCGAGGAAGCGTCGGTCATCCGGGCGATAGCGCACGCTGCCGACCCGCGCCTCGGTGTGCAACACCAGCGGATCGAGGAACGTGTCACCGATCCGCCGGTACGCGAGGTCGGGCAGATGCTCGGTCTGCGTGGTGAAGTCAAGGATCCGCCAGTTCGCCAGGAATGAGATCGCCTCATTCCCGCGGGCGCGCTTCAGGTACAGCAGCGTCTCCTGCTCCTTGCCCTCCTGAAACTCGCTCTTGCGCCACTCCTCCAGGAAGTTCGGATCGCTGATGTAGCTGACCTCAAGCGACAACTCCCAGTCGTTCGGCAGGAAGTGCCGATGCCGCCAGAGCGTGCGCCCGCGATTGGCATTCTCCGGAATCTCCTGCGCGCGGCGTAGCGGACCGAGGTTGTCCTCGCCCTGGTCATACAGGTAGTACGACCGAAACAGGCCATAGTGATCCGTGCCGGCGTAGTCATAGTCCAGCCCGACCGCCGGACCGCGCCGCCCGAAATAGTCGATCATCATCCGCGCGTCGTGCCCGGGCGGTTTCTGTGCGCCGGTGAGCGTGTACAAATCCCATTCCGTCTGCGCCGTGATGCCACGCCGCCCGCCATAGCTGAAGCGAAAGCCCCGTAGCGCGGTTTCGGTGCCGGTGAAGTCGCCTTGCGAATAGGGCCACCAGAGGATCGGCACGTTCTCCAGGTTGAGCGTGGTGTTGTGCAGCTCATAAGCACCCCGAACCGACCCGACCGCGCTGCCGCCCGCATCGCGCTGCGTCGAATCCCGCACCACCACGCGCTCCGCCCCAACGTGGTAGTGCGGCGTGTGAAACTCGCTGGTCGTCACCACGGCGCGGGTTGCCGAGAATTCACGCGGCGAAAGCCGTCGCACCGTTGCGGCACGGATATACAGTGGAATTCCGCGCTCCGGCATCTCCGCTCGAAAAACCGCGTCCAGGATCAAGGCGCGGTCCATCTCGAAGTCGTAGTACAACCGCTCCGCCCGGACGAATCGATCGCCCAGGGACAGCACTACGTCCCCCTCCAGATACACCGCCCGCACAAACTGCTCGATCTGCTCATCCCCGCTGCGCCGCTCGGGCGCATCCGTGGACGGCGTACCGGCCGCCGGCGCCTGCGTCGGCTGCGTCGTCACGCCGGCAGGCGATGAATGATCCGCAACGGGGTGATCACTCGAAGATGTCGAACCTGCGGACTCCCCCTGCTCCGCCCGATCCAGCAGCGAGCCGGCGGCGCTCGCCACCGGAAACACCACCGCCCGATCCGCCGTGATCTCCAGCGTCGCCGCGTCCGTCGACCCGGCCTGCAGGAACGACACCGGCCCGCTCATCACCAGCACCTGCTCGCCCTGCGGCGTGCGGGCCGGCTCAATCCCCGCCACGCGGTAGCGGACAGGGCGCGGCGGACGACGGATTCGCGCGGCCTCGGCGTCCGCCCCGCGAACCACCCGCCCCGCCGGCGGCTCGTCCGTGGGTTGCCGCAAAGCCTCCTCAATCCGGCGGCGATCCTCCGTCGCGCGCCGATACAGCGGATTTTGCTCTCCGCTGCCCTCCGCGTGCGCATCATGACGCTTGATGATGCGCCCGGTTGTGCGAATGCCGCTCACCAGCAGCACGCTGTCCTGCGTGATCGTGCCGGCCGGCTCGATCAGCTCGGCATCCTCGGAGAGATAAACCGTCAACGAAAACATCGGACGGTCCGTACCCGCCTCACGCTCGGAATTGATCCACACCACCGCCTCGGCCGCGCTCATTTGTCGTCGGCCGATCGTGAGCTTGAAGCGCCCGCTGTAGACCAGCACCAGCTCGCCGCTTTCCGCTCGCCATTGCCTGCAATGCGCCCCCTGCATCTCCACGTCGGCGCTGCTGACCATATCGGGAACGAGCAGTTCGTCGTCCGCGTAGTCTTGCGCCCACGCGCTCGGCAGCGTTATCCACCCGGAGAACAGCGGAAGCGGCAGCGCAATCGGGATCAGCGTCAGCAGCGCTGCGCAGATGCGCAGGCGGCGCAGCACCCCGGCGCTCCGGGCGCGGGCCGGGCGTGCGCTGCTGTGAATGATGGAAGACGTGCGCATCAGGTGTCAGGCCGCTCAGAACCGCGCCAGCGGAACGCCGGCATTAGAACCGCAGCGCGCCGCTGCGGCAACGCCGGGCGCTACAGCAACTCCATCGGATCCACGTCCACCGTCAGCCGTCGGACCGGGGGGGAGAGCCGATGCTCGTTATGCGCCAGCTCCAACAACCGCCCGACCTCGCCCCCGCGCGGCCCTCGAATCATGACGTGCCAGCGCAACTGTCCGCGTAAGCGGCGCACGGGACACGGCGCCGGGTCATCGACGCGCAGCAGCGGGTGCACGCGCGGCGCAAACGATCGCAATTCCTTGCTGAGCGTTGCCGCGGACTCGCGGGCGCGGCCCGGGCGTTCGTCCGCCAGCACCAACCGCGCCAGACGCGAAAACGGGGGCTGGAAATAGCGCTCTCGCAGCGCCAGTTCAGCCGCGGCGAACCCCTCGTAATCCAGCTCCGCCGCGCAGCGCAGCGCCGCCTGTCCCGGATCGGCGGCCTGCAGGACCGCCAGCGACTCGCCCTCTTTCCGCCCCGCCCGCCCCACCACCTGCACCATCAACTGAAACACCCGCTCCGCCGCGCGGAAGTCCGGCAGGCGCAGCGCCGCGTCCGCATCAATCACGCCGACCAGCCGCACCCCCGGAAAATCCAGCCCCTTCGCAATCAGTTGCGTGCCGATCAGCACGTCCGCTTCGCGCCGCTCGAAGCGCTGCAGCGCCGCTGCGTAGTCGCGCCGGTGCAGCAGCGTGTCCCGGTCGAGGCGCATCAGGCGGGCCGTGGGCAGCGCCGCAGTCAGTTCTTCTTCGAGCCGCTGAATTCCGGATCCGCCCGGTGAGAGCGTTCCGCCGCAGGTCTGGTCCGCGCAGGTGCGCGGAGCGGCTGTCTGCACGCCGCAGCGATGACACTTCACGACAGCCCGCGCTCGATGCAGCACCATCGGCCGTCCGCAACGCTCACACGCCACGCGGATGCCGCAGCGCACGCAGCGCAGCATCGTGGAAAACCCGCGCCGATTGTGCAGCAGGATCACCTGTTCTCCGGCCGCGACCGCAGACTGCACCAGCGCGACAAGCTCCCTGCTCATCACGGGCCGGTCGTCCGCACCCGCATCTGCCCCGCCGGGCGATTTCAGGAGTCGGACCTCGGGCAGGCGGGCGCCCGGCACCCGCTCCGGCAGCCGCAGCAAGCGGTAGTGGGGCAGATGGGTCGCGTTGTGCCATGTTTCCAGGGCCGGCGTGGCCGATCCCAGCACGACGGGGATGCCCTCGATCCGGGCGCGCAGGATGGCCGCGTCGCGCGCGTGGTAGAACGGCGCCGCGAGATTCTTGTAGCTGGGCTCCTGTTCCTCATCCACTACGATCAGCCCGGGATGCGGCAGCGGCGCGAACACGGCGGTGCGCGTGCCGATCACCACGTCCGCGTCACCCGCCGCGATCCGCCGCAGGCTGTCCAGCCGGGCCGTCGGGGTCATGCGGCTGTGCAGGACGGCGGTGCGATCAAAGCGCCGCGCCAGGCGCTCGACGATCTGCGTCGCCAGCATGATCTCGGGCACCAGCAGAATCGCCTGTCGCCCGCGACGAATCACCTCGCGAATCGCGCGAACGTACACTTCGGTCTTGCCGCTGCCGGGCACGCCGAACAGAAGATTGACACGGAAGCCGGCTGCGCGGTCGAAGTCGTCCGCAAGTGCGGAAAGTGCAGCGGTCTGCCCCCCGTTCAGCGCGAACGCATCCTCCGGCGATAGCGGCCCCGCAGTGGCAGTTGTCGAATTCGTCGCGGCCGCTGATGCGCAGTCCCCATCGGCGGCCACAGGGGCACACCCCCCGGATTCCGGCGCGGGTGAGCGCGAATCCGCGCCGGTTGCGGTGGAATACTCGCGCCGGACGGAAAATCGCTCCTCCTGCGCGATCCAGCCGCGCTGCGCCATCAGGCGCAGCGTCGCGGCCGACACCGCCGCGGATCGAAGCAGCTCGTCCCGGGTGATCGGCGCGGCCCCCAGCACTTCGAGAACGCGCCGCTGGCCGGCGCTGACGCGCGCACCGTCCGGTGGCGCGTTCCCGGCTCTCATCAGGACGCGCCGCTCGCGCCGGCCTTTTCGCGCGGCGGCGGGAATCAGCGTGAAGAACACGCGCCCGATCGGGCAGGCGTAATGGGCGCTCACCTGCACGCCCAGGGCGGCAAGCCCCGGCGTCAGCAGGGGGCCGGGCTGAATAACGCGGATCATTCGCGGCAGGCTGTGGGTCCACTCCCCTTCGCTGACGCGGACGCACACGCCGGTCAGTTCGCCGCGGCCGGCGCGGCGGGGAATGGCAACGATCGCGCCAGGGGAAACATCGGCACGAAGCGCCTCGGGCACAGCCACCGGGCGCAGAGAAAAGGAGCGGCTTTTCACGGCGACGTCGGCGATCGGACCGATGACCGGTCGGCCCTCCGACGGCAGCAGCCATAACTGGCGGGAATCCTGTGACACGCGCTACACCGCCCCGGAGCTATCTCGACGGCCGTCACGACGGCATTGTCGCGCCGCCAGCGCCTTCACAGCGGACGGCACGGACGCGGCCGGCACGAACCTCGGCGCTATTCGCGGACCTGCACCGGCGTGGTGATGTCCTGGTCGCGCGCATCGCGGAATCGCCCGGGGTTCGCCTCACGATATTCCTTCATGCCTGGCGGCTCCGGATACGCCGCGGCCAGGTCAAAACCGAAGCGCTGACACTCCTCGACGAACATCGGCCGAAGCACGTCGTAGACCGGCCGCTGCAGGCCATAGGGCAGCAGCTTCCACAGCCGGGCGCGGATCGACGCGGAGACGTCGGTCGTCGGGATCAAAGTAAAGTAGAGCGCGATCAGGCGGTCCTCCACCATCTGTTCGATCGGCGGCAGCATCCGGCTCTCGGCAATCTTGTCCACACGGCTTTCGCTGTAACGGCGGTGGATTTCGGCGGCCATGCGCATCGCGGTGGCGTAGCCGTCGAACTCGCTGCGCAGCATCTCGTTGAAGGCCTTGTCGATGAAGCCCGAGATCGCGCCGCGGGCGTGCTCCTGCGAATCCATCATCTCGTAGAAAATGTCGAACACGAAGTCGCGCAGCGGCTTGAGGTAGGCCTCTCGCGGCCGGCCGTTCTGGTCCAGGCCGTAGGTCTCGCGCAGAAAGTCGTAGTACTTTTGCGCCTCGCGGATCCGCCCCGCGAAGTACAGGTCGCGGATCGACTCCTGCAGGAAGCTGCTGTGCCCGGTGCGGTAATTCTCGCCAGCGCCGCGCTTGTCGGGATCATTGTCGAAATTCGGACCGTAGACGAGATAGGCCCGGTGCATCGGCTCGATGAAGTTCAGGTCGGTCGTGAAGTCGATGTAGCTGCGCGAGATATCGTCCGGGTACGGCTCAAAGATCAGCCGGTTGCGGTTCTTGAGGTTACGCAGCGAGAAGAACAGCAAACGCGTGGTGTTGAGCTTGTCGTTGCGGAAGCTGGATATCGTCTCGTTGCCCGCCACCAGCCCGCGGTTGATCCAGTAGAGGCTCGATGAATCAACCGTACGCCAGTCCATCGGACCGAACACACGCGTCAGTTCGATCAACTCCAGCGGGTTCAGCTTGAAAGCCTCGGCCAGCGCCCGATGCTGGACGTGCCGCACGAGCGCCATCCCGTCCGGATCCTTGCGCGTCACACCAACAATCTGATCGAAGCGCTGCAGCACCTCTTCGTCGTGGCGCTTGGACTTCTTCAAAGACGTCAGCATGGCCGGCGGATCGGCGAGTTGCCGATAGCGCATCATGAAGTTCCACGCCAGGCCGGTCTGATGAAAGAACTCCTCCTCGGTAAGCGGCTCCGCGGTGATCTTCACGCCAAGCTCGGCCAACTTCGCGACCATCTCGCGCGCGGCGGGATGCGCCGCGTAGAGATCGTCCAGCTTCAACGGTGTGTCCGCGATCACCTGCAGGCGATCGACCGCCGCCTTCTGCGCCACCTCGAACGGCGTGGGTCCGTCCTCGCTTTCGCGCGCCATCGGCAACACCGACTCGGGCAGCGGGCGGTCATCCGGCGACAATGGGCGCTCGCCGCGGCGCTGCGCCTCCGTCAGGGAGGCCGCAAAAAGGTCGGACAGCTCCATCTTTTTGACGACGCTCTCGAGATGCGCGCCCGGCTCAAAGCCGCCCAGGTTTCCGTAGGCCTCCGGCGGCGAGCCCAGGACGAGGTGAATCCGCCAGGCCCAGGCGCGCTTGTAATCGAAGTGAAAATCATCGACCGGCTGCGCCATCTTATTGACGTAGATGAACGCCAGTTGCTTGTAGAGGTTGATCGCCCGCGGGTTGTGGCGCAGCCCCTCGTCACGGAGCAGCCGCACGCCGTTATAGACCCAGTTCCAGCGCTCCTCGGGTGTGTACGTCGTGACCGATATGTTCCACGCCATGTTCCAGGCGTTGAACTCCCACACGGCCGGGAAGCGCGGCTGGAGCCGGCAGATCCAGCGCGACAACTCCATCGCGTCGTAATAGCGTCCCTGCTGCTTGTAGGTGTCGGCCCGGACGAAGGCGAGATTGACCAGCAGACTGCGAAAGGCGCCGAACGCCTGCACCGCGAACACGAAGTCCGGCGGTGCGTTTTCCGCGGGGTTGTCCGAACCCATCATGTTCAGCGGACGGCGGCCCTCGTTGATCGGCGGCACCAGCACGGACGAGCCGTACACCAGCCCGCCGGCGACGACCAGCGCGACGACTTGAATCAGGCGCGGCGACATGCCGACAACCTCCCGTCCGGTTTGCGGCGAAACGCGATCAGAGCTGCGTTTCCGCGATCTCGCGTCGGTCGAAGATGTACCAGCCCACCACCAGCAGCATCGCCAGCCCGAAGCCCAGCGTGTGCAGCAGCGTCATCCAAAGCGTGTCGCCGCTGATCAGCAGCCCGTCCACCAGCGCTGTTGTTCCATCATAGCGCGTAAAGTCCGGGAAGCCGAAATTGAGCAGCGGCCCCAGGAGAAAGCCGCGCACCAGCGGCCCCCACTCGCCGAAGGGATCGACGCTGGCGTCCCAGCCCTCCACGTCGAGGTCCGCCCCCAGCGCCGACATCCACCACGGCTTGGCGACGCAGATCATCAGCCACGTGAAGACGCAGAAGCACGCCACGGGGAAGGAGACAAACGTGCTGAAAAACAGCCCCATCGCCGCGAGAAAGCCCAGCCGCAGCAGAATAATGACCAGCGCCTTGAGGTAGTTCACCTCAAACGTGCCGGCCGGGTAGTAGAGCATCAGGGCGGTGCGGCCCTCGAATGTCACGGTCGTGTTTCGCCCCCGGCCGTCGCCCTCATCCCAGGCCGCCACCGTCAGCGACGCCTTGCCGTTCATCACGACCGTGTCGCGCACGAAGAAGGCGTGCGTATCGCCGCTGCGCTGCTTGGTGACGAAGGGCATCGGCATCAGCGGAGCGCCGGTCTCGGGGTCGTTGAACACCCACGCCAACGGCAGCAACTCGTCCTGCGGGATTGGCAGCCCGCGCGCGCGGAAGGTCACCTGTATCAGGTGCGGATCATCCGCCGCGGCCTCGCTCGACACCTCGGCCGCGACCTTTTCCACCGGCCGCTGCACCGGCAGATTCTCAAACTCAAACGTCTTGAGTTGGTTCGGCCGGATCACCAGCCACTGGTCCCGCAGCTCCTTGTTTCGCTCGCGCAGGGCGCTGAGACGGTCCGACGGCTGAAGCGCCCCATCGGCGATGCGCTTCTCCACGTCGCGCGTGGCGTCGGCCCGAAAGTCCGGCTCGACCGGCCGCGCAGCGTGTCGCGCCGTCCAGACCGACTGATCCAGCTTCATCCGATCGCGCTCGAACTCAACCGGCTGCGCACGCAGGTACGACGCGAAGAAGTAAATCGCGCCGGCGCACAGTGCCAGCACGGCCGTGTTCAGCAGCATCACCCCCAGCCACTTGCCGCACAGAATCTCGAACCGCCGCACCGGCTTGGTGACAACCAGGTGAATGACGTTGTTGCGGATTTCGCCGGCCAGCGTGCTGCACGAGAGAAAGATCGTCGCGAGCGCCAGGCACAGGCTGGCCGCGTTGAGGCCATAATCGAGGAAGTTCTGAACCCGGCCGGCCAGCGTCTCGTCGCCGCGCAGCCAAAAGGGCATGTTCAGCACCAGCAGCGCCAGCACGATTACGAACACCAGGACGATGCGCATGCGCACACCTTCCCAGAAGGTCAGCCGTGCAATCGCCCAGATGCGCGTCATCGGCGATCCCCGCCCGCCAGGTCATCGAGCAGCCCCCGATCCGCGTCATTCTGCTTCGGCAACGCCGCCGGCGACACGGCTCCGGGGGCTGCTCGCGGCTCGGGCGGCGCGGCGGGCTTCGAATCGGCCCGCTGCAGCTGCTCCAGCACGTCGCGATCTGTAGACGGGGCTGCCTGCGAAGGCGCCGGCCGATCCACCGGCTCCGCCCGCAGCAGCGAATCCAGTACGGCACGACCGCCGTCCGCGCCGCCCAGGAAGCCCGCCACGTCGCCGGCCGCCTGGCTGCCGTGCGTCTCGACCTGCGCCCGGCGGGCCTCTTCGACAATCCGCAGAAACAGCGCCTCGAGGCGGTCCAGCGGCACGGACACGCTCACGCTCTTGCCCTCGCGCTGCTCGATCAAACGCTGAATCTCGGCCAGCGTTTCCGGCCGCAAGCGCTCGCAGGTGAGCTGGATCATGTCGCGACGGCTGAGCACCTCCTGCATCGTGCCCGCGACCTGCACGCGTCCGCCGTACAGGATCGTGACCCGGCTGCACACCTCCTCGACGTCGGCCAGCAGATGGCTCGACAGCAGGATCGTCTTTCGCAGTTCGTGCCCCAGCCGCACGATGATGTCCTTCACCAGCTTTGCGCCGATCGGGTCCAGCCCGCTGGTCGGCTCATCCAGAATCAGCAGATCGGGGTCGTTGATCAGCGCCTGCGCCAGGCCGATGCGCCGCGCCATGCCCTTGGAATACTCCCCTACCGGCCGCCGCGCCGCCCCGCGCAGCCCCACCATGTCGAGCAACTCCTCGATCCGCCGCACGCGCTCCTTCCGCGAAATCTGGAAGAGCGTGCCGTAGTAATGCAGCGTCTCGCGCGCGTTCAGAAAACGATAGGAATAAGATTCCTCGGGCAGGTAGCCGATGCGAGCCTTGGTGCGCACGTCGCTGGCGGGCCGGCCGAAGACGCTGACGGTGCCGCGCGTCGGGTGCAGCAGCCCAAGAATCATCTTGATCGTCGTGCTCTTGCCGCTGCCATTCGGCCCCAGCAGGCCGAAAATCTCGCCCGGCTCGACCGCCAGGTCCACGTCCACCACGGCGCGAACACGAGCGCGGCGCCAGAAATCCAGGTAGGTCTTCGACAGCCCGACAACGCGGATGATCGCCGATACGCTCACGCTCGATATCCCTTCACCTGTTCCGCCGCCGGGAACTCGTCCGCGCTCATTCGCAGGCCTGCCGCATCACGCCGATTCAGGCGCAACGCCCGCGCGTCTCCGGGCAACGGCGCGAACCGCCTTAATGCCCGTCGCGCCGCACGCCACCCTCATATCGCCGCTTCTCGCGGTCGAGCAACTTGGTCAGGTCGCGATTGGTCCAGATCTCCAGCGGCCCCATCGCCGGCAGGAACATCAGCTCATTTTCCGCGCTGCCAAGCACCACGCTGCGCACATCATTCCAGATGCGCATGGTGGTCAGCGCCGGATCAAGCTGATACTGCTCGCGAAGAAACTCGAACTGCGCCACCTCCGTCTCCGCCGTCTGGCGAATTTCGTTGGCGCGCGAGCGGGCCATGCTCAGGATCTCAGCCACGTCGCCCTCCGCCGACACGAGCAATACGTCGATGCGGTCGCGCAGCGCCTGCACCTTTTCGGCCGGCTCGCCCAGAGTCTGCGCCGCTCCATAGGATTCGATCGCCGCGGTCAGCTCGGCGTGATTCGGGCCGGCGGCGCGGGTCAATTCGCGGGTCGCATCCTGCAGCGCCGTTTCCTTTTCCTTCTTGGCCGTGTTCTCGGCGTTGGTCACTTCGTCAAACGCCTCGCGCACCTGGAACGGGTACACGATGTCCGCGACGACCTTGTCCACCACGATGCCGCTCTGGTGCCTGTCGAGCAGCGCCTGCAGACGATCTTTCACCCCGGCCACCACCGCCGCCTTACCCGCGCCGCCGACGTCCTCGATCCGCTGCGTCGCCATCGTCCGCACCACCGCCTGCTCCAGCAGTCGCACGATGAAACGGTCATAGTCGGCGCGCTCGCGATCCTGCTGTGCGATCCGGCGAATGGACTCGGCCTCGTGGATGTTCCGCACAAACGCCTCGGCGTCGCGGATGCGATACTCAATCTGCCAGATGCCGTGCGACAGGTTCTGATCACCGGTGAGCATCGCACCGTCCGTTTCCGGCCGGGGCAGATTGTTCATCGGCAGCACTTCGGCCAGCGGCCGCCCGCGGTCCTCGTCGCGGCGCCGGAAAACGAACGTGTCGATCGAGCGCGTCTGCGTGGTGCCGGGAACGAGGATCTTCTCGTCAAATGGTTCGGGCAGCGCAAACGACCAGCCCGGCTTACGCACCACCTGGCCGTCCTGCTCCAGCAGCCGGCCAAACCGCACGATCAGCCCCTGTTCGCCGGGGCCAACGCTCAGCACGCCCGTCGTGACGTACGCCACCACCAGCGCCACCATGATCACGCGCAGCACGTTAAAGCCGGCCCGTAGCGCATTGACCAGCGACTGCTGCGCCGGGTCCGACGAAAAATCCGGCGGCGGGGCGTCCGGCTCATCGTGATGGTGATGATGCCCGTGATGATGATGGCCATGATGGTGATCGTGGCCGTCGTGATGTCGCAGGAGTCGCGGGTTTCGCATGACGCTCTACCGCCCTCCCTCGTTCGAGCCGGCCGGCAGCATCTCCGCGTCCGCCCGCGGCGGCTTGCCATCCGCCGGCGGCTGCGACATCAGCCGCGAAATTTGTGCCGCCGAATCGAAGAAGATCGTGGACTTCTCCTTCAGCGCGATCCGCAGCGCGTCCATGGCCCGCAGCCAGATAAAGAAATCGCGATCTTCGGGGCGAATCTGCGCCAAAATCCGCGCGCTGGACTCAAAACCCGCCGATGCGATCATCTCGGCCTTGGTCACGGCGAACTGCCGGATCTGGTCCGCGGCGGACTTGGCCCGCGAGCGAATCGCCTGCGCCTGCGAAGCGCCCTCCCCGCGATACCGTGCCGCGATCGTCTGCCGCTCCGCCTTCTGGCTCTCAAACACCGCCTGCGTCACCTGCTCCGGCAGCGAGATGCGCCGAATGCCCACCGACACCAGCTCTATGCCGTAATCGCGACGGATGTCCGCGGCGGCGATGTCGCGCAGCGCCGTCTCGATCTCGTCGTAGGTCGCGTTGACCGCTTCCGCATCCAACCCCACGAACGCCGACATGTCGTACCGCCCGATCACCGCGGCGCGCACGTCGTTCAGCCGCGAGCGCAACTGCTGCTCGGCGGTGCGATCGGTCTGCAAGCGGATCGAGTATTGCAGCGGGTCGGCCACCCGCCACAGCGCGTACAGGCCAAGGATCACGTTCTTCTGATCCCGCGTCTTGATCTCGATTTCCGGCGTATCGAGCACGCGCAATCGTCGGTCGTAGACGTGCACCGCGTCGACGAGCGGGATCTTGAAATACACGCCCGGCTCATCCTTGCGGCTGTGCTCGTCCGCCTGCCCCAGCCGGACGCGCACTGCCACCTCGTTGAACCGCACCTGGAAACGCACCATGTATACGACCAGCAGCAGCACGAGCAATCCGCCCGTGATCAGCGGCAACAGCGGCACCTTTCGCATCGGCACTCCTTCGTCGATCCTGCGTTTCGCCGCCGGGCGATCCCCCGGTCCGTCGGCGACATGGTTCCCGAAAATCTGCTAACGCGGCGTCAGAACGCTTTCATCCGGCCGCGCCTGCTCCTCGGCGTTCACGCGCAGCCCCACCTCGCGGCCGGTCGCGTCAAACGCATACACATACTTGCGCGATGCCTTCAATCCTTCCGCGATCGCCGACCAGTATGCCCGCGCCTTGAACACCTCCGGCGCCGCGCGGAAGGCGGAGACCTGGTTCTGCAGCGCCACCAGTTGCGTCGCAGCGCCCAGCTCGCGCTCCCAGCGCCGCGCGTGCGCCTGCGCCAGAATCATCGCCGCTTCGCCCTCCAGCGCCAGCAGCAGTTCATCCGTTTCGCGCCGCCAGTACGCCACCGCCGCCAGTTCCTGCGCCTCCGCCAGCGCTGCCGCGGCGGCACCCGCGTCCAGCCCGCCATGCTCGCGCCGCAGCCGCTCCCACAGGGCGTCCCGCGCCGCCGTCGCCTCGGCGGCTTCCGTCGCAGCGGCCGTCAGCGCCGCCCGCAGCGCGGTTGCGCGCTGCACGCTCGCCGCCAGCCCCAGCGCGATGTTTTCGTTCGCGCGCTCCAGCGACAGCTCCAGCCGCCGCCGCGCCCACTCCGTCTGCACCTGCCGCGTAATGACCTCGCGCGACTCCGCGGCCTTTCGACGCAGAGGCTCGGTCGACGCGCCGGCCGCCTCGACCTGTCGCAGCGCCTGGTCCAGCCGCATCTGTGCGCGGTTGAACTCGTCCAGCGCCGCGGCCAGCGTCAGCGCCGCCTCCTTATCGCCCGCTACGGCCGAAAGCTGGCTGTTCTCGTCGGTCAGCGCCCTGCGCACCGCCGTCAGCTTTTCCTGCTCCGCGCTCACGACTTCGCGGAACACGGTCGCGACGCTCCGCTCAGGGTGCACCTCCTGCAGGCCGACGTACACCACCTCCAGCCCCACGTCGCGGTTGCCGGTGGTTTGCAGAAGCCGCCGCTGGATGCGCCCGCGAAGATTCTCGCCGGCAGTGCGGCGCTCATCGCCCAGCAGGCTCAGCGCATCATGCGAAGCGCTGAAGCGGATCAACTCCTGCCACGCCACCTGTCGCAGCAGCTTGTGAGGGTCGTCCACCACCTGGGTGAACTCCGCAAGCCGACCCGGCACCAGCCGGTACTGCACCGCGACCGTCATGCGCAGAATGTGAACCGGGCTGCTGCGCGCCAGGTCGGCCGTTGCGGCCGCGTCCCGCGCTCCACCGGCGACTGCCAGCGGCGCAATGATGAAATTGAACTCATCTGAGCCGCCGTGCCGCTGGTCCGTCCATTGCAGCACCTGCCCCTGCGCGTAGTCATCGCCGTGCTCGTCGTCCGCATCGGACTTTCGCCCGATCGCCATCTGCTGCAGCTTCTGCGTGTTGAAGATCTCCGCCGATTCAAAGGGGTAAGGCCACTTGAAGTACATCCCCGGCCCCAGCGGCCGATCGGGATTCACCTGCCGCCCCCAACTGACGACGATCGCGTGCTCATGCGGCTCGACGATCACGATCGACGTGAGCAGCCATAGCGCCAGCACGCCCGCCCAGCCAAGCGGGATCACCGCCCGCTGAAACAGCTGGTAGAACCACGTCTGCGAAACCTGAAAGCCGAACTGGTAGTTGAATGCCTCGTTGATCTGCGCGACGAACCCGCCCGGCTCCGCGAACATGCCGAGGAGCCGGCTGTCGAACGCCGCCCGCGGTTCGACGCCGGCCGTGCGCGGACGGTAGATGTCCGCGATCAGGTTCAGCAGCGTTTCCGCGCCGATCACGATCATCACCCACGGCAGCATATGCGCCAGCACCGCTTCCCAACTGGTGATGCCGGAGTAGAGCTGCGCGCCCAGGCAGACGATCACGCCCATCGCGGCGAAAACCGTCCCCAGCGAATACGACCCGCACGCGCGCATCAACTGCCAGCGCGGCACCGCCCCCAGCCCGGACGCAAACCGCGAAATCAGGAACATCAGCAGCAGGACCACGCCGATGGCGATCATCGCCAGCGGCAGTGCCGCCCGATCGACGGGCGGGAAGCCGAAATCCGCGAAGTGCCGCACCGTCATCCAGCGGTGCAGGCCCATGCCGATCATGTACGCGGCGCTCAGCAGTCCAAAGGCCGGCACCAGGTAGCGCTGCATCCACGCCAGGCGCGTGCCGGCCACCAGGAAGCCGCCGCCGCCGGGGCTGTCGAAGATGGCTTCGCCGCCGCCGGTCGCCTGCTTCTCGCGGCGCAGCTCCTCGATGTCCATCCGCTCCAGTTCGGCCAGCTCCGCCTGCCGGAAAACCAGCAGGGCCGCGAACCAGATCGGCACGCCGCCGACGACCAGCCAGCCCAGCTCGATCACCGCCAGCGAGCGCGTGAGCTGACCGAGCATCAGCAGCCCGATCGCCGCGATGACCTGCAGAATCAGACCGCCGATCGCGACAGTTCGCGTTCGGGCGTACGGGGTATCAGCCACTCGTCACCTCATCCGCGGCCCGCCGCGGGCGAACCCGCCGCGCTGCGCCGCGTATCTCAACTTGAGCCGGATGGCCGCGGCGCGGATAATCCCCCGCGACCCGCGCCGAACCGGCGCGGCCGCAAGAACAGGAAGCGCACCGCCCATGCCGATGAAACTCTACACGCTCGCGTATCACACCTTCGTCGAAGTCGTGCGCCAGCCGATCTACAACGTGCTGCTCTGGGCGGCGGCGCTGTGGCTGGCGCTCTTCAACCCCGCGCTGGCCGCGTACTCGCTTGACATCGGCAGCGACATCAAGATCGCCAAGGACGTCGGCATGTCCACGCTCATGCTGGTCGGCCTGCTGATGAGCGTCTTCGCCGCCAGCGGCGTCATCAGTCGCGAGATTGAGACCCGCAGCATCCTGACGGTGATTTCCAAGCCGGTCTCGCGCAGCGTCTTCATTCTCGGGAAGTACCTGGGCGTTGGTGCGGCCGTGCTGGTCGCGTATTACTTTCTGTGCGTGGTAATGTTCGTGACGTTCCGCCAGGGCATCTTCGAAATGGCGGCCGACAAGTGGGATGGCCCGGTGCTGACCTTCGGCCTGCTGGCGATCGGCATCAGTCTGGTCGCCGCGGCGTTCGCCAATTACGTCTACGGCTGGAATTTTCCCGCAACGCTGCTGGCGTGGGTCGTGCCGCTGTCCTCTTTCGCCCTGCTGCTGACGCTCTGCGTCAGCAAGGAGTGGGCGGTGCAGACCCCGGCCACCGACTGGGAAAAGCTCAATCTCGGCGAAATGTCCAAGGCGCTGCTGATGGTCTTCTGCGGCGTGATGCTGCTCAACGCCTTCGCCATCGCGCTGGCCACCCGCCTGAGCCAGACGATGACCCTCATGGCCTGTTCGGCCGTGTTCCTGATCGGCCTGCTCAGTGATTACTACTTCGGACGGCATGTCGGCTCGCAGATGATCTATGACCTGGCCTACCAGATCGTTCCGAATTTCCAGTTCCACTGGCTGGGCGACGCGCTCTCGCAGGACCTGCAGATTTCGCAGCGGCAGGTCGGCCTCGTCGCCGCCTACTCCGGCATGTACGCGCTGGCCGTGCTGGCGCTGGGGGTCTCGCTCTTCCAGACCCGCGAGATCGACTGACCTGTTGCGCCGACCCTTCGGCGCAACGCAGCTCACGACACCGCCTGCAGCGACACGCGACCGCCGCCCGGCGTTTCCTGCATCGTCCGCGGCTGCAACACGTGCGGCTCCAGGTGCTCGCCAAATCGCACCATACGCGCGCTGTTGAACACTACCACCGCCGATGAGACCGTGTGCAGCACCGCCGCGATCATCGGGTTCACCTGACCCACCGCCGCCGCCGCGCCGGTGACTACAATGAAGCCGATGCCGAAAATCAGGTTCTGCCAGATGACCTTCGTCGTCTCGCGCGACAGCCGAACCAGGAACGGCAGCCGTCGCAGGTCACTGCTCATCAGCGCTACCGAGGCCGAGTTCATTGCCACGTCAGTCCCCGCCGCACCCATCGCGATGCCGAGGTTCCCGGCTGCCAGCGCCGGCGCGTCGTTCACACCGTCGCCCACGACCGCCACGACGTGATTCCGGGCCTTGAGCGCATCCACCAGCGCCAGCTTGTCCTGCGGCAGCACCTCGGCCTGCACGTCCGAGCAGCCCATCTCCTTTGCCACGCGCCGCGCCACCGACCAGCGGTCGCCCGTCACCATGATGAGCTGCCGAACGCCGATCTGTCGCAGCTCATCCAGCGCCGCGCGCGCCTCCGGCCGCGTACGATCCTCCAGCCCGACCCATCCCAGAACGCGCCCGCCACGCGCGACATACAACGTGCTCAAGCCCTCCGGTTCGGCGAATTTCTCATCGCTCATCGCCGAAAGGTCCACGCCCAGCTCGCTGATCCACGTGCGCCGGCCCACCAGGATCGGCTGCCCGCCCACCGTGGCGCGCACGCCCTTGCCGGACACCTCCTGAAAATCCGTCGCTTCCGCCAGTTGCACGCGCGCCTTGTCGGCCATGGCCGCAATCGCTCGCGCTACCGGGTGGGTGCTCAGCCGCTCCACCGAAGCCGCCGCCGCCAGCAGGTCCGCCGGATCCACGTCCGGGGCAGGTGTCAGGCGCGTCACGGCGAGTTGCCCGGTAGTCAGCGTGCCGGTCTTGTCGAACACGACCGCCGTGAGCTTGCGCGCCCACTCGAGATTGCTGACGTCCTTGACGTAGACGCCCAGCCGCGAGGCGGCTGAGAGCGCCGCGACGATTGCGGTCGGCGTCGCGAGGATCAGCGCACAAGGGCAGGCGATGACCAGTAGCGAAATCGCGTTCCGCGGGTCGTGCGTGAAGAACCACACCACCCCCGCCACCATCAGCGTCACCGGCGTATACCACGCCGCGTATTGATCCATCAGGCGCATCAGCGGAATCTTGGTGCGTTCCGCCTCCAGAATGAGATGCTGCACCCGCCCGAGCGTCGTATCCGCGCCGGCCTTGGTGACCCGCACCTGCAGCGCACCGGTTACGTTGCTGGTGCCGCCGAAGACCTCATCCCCGGCGCCTTTCTCCACCGGCAGCGATTCGCCCGTGATGTTTGCCTCGTTGATGGTCGAGTTGCCCTTGACGATCTGCCCGTCGGCCGGCACGTTGTCGCCCGGCCGGACCACCACCACGTCGCCCGGGCGGAGGTTCGGCGCATCCACCTCCTCCTCACCACCGTCCGCGCGCAGGCGCTTCGCCCGCGTCGGCGTCAGGCGAATCAGCCCCTCTATCGCCGCCCGCGCTCCCAGCGCCGTCCGCGTCTCGATCAGGTTGCTGATCAGCAGGAAAAAGGCCACCACCCCCGCTGTCTGGTACTCGCCGATCGCCATCGCGGCCAGGATCGCCAGCGCTACCAGTTCATCCATGTGCATGTGCCCGCTGAACAGGCAATGCGCGGCATGCATCATCAGCGGCGTCGCCAGCAGGATCGCGCCGATCGCCGCCAGGATGCTGCTGTAGAGATTCTTTGAGGTGTGCTCAATCCCCGGCTGGATCAGAGATTGCGCCGGAAAGATGTAATCCGCGACAAAAGACGCCAGGACCAGTACGCCGCCGAGCATCGTGGCGGCCATCTTCGCTGTCGCTCGCCCGGTTTCCGACTGAATGGAAATGTGATCATGAGCCATGGAAGCGAAACTCCGGCCGCAGGATTCCCCGGAGTTGCCGACCGGGGGCGCAAGTCCTGCGACTCTAAGCACTCCGGGACCAATGTCAACCGCGCGGCTCGCCGCGGGCGAAGCGTCCCGGTTCGTGTACGTCGTGAAATGCTACGCGGTTCGCACAATTTGCGACGCAATTGCGGCCGATGAGCTTGTTTGGCGCGGAGTGGCGTGGACCTGCCCCCCTGGGGTCACCGGTGGCGGAAATCCGCCAATGCCGCCAACCGCAATTGGTGCGGAGCATCTCATTAGAATCCTGATTCTCTCCAACTTGTTCCCGCCGGCGCATATTGGCGGATACGAGCTTCGTTGTTCGGAGGTCGCTGACCGTTGGCAGCGCCGCGGCCACGCTGTGCGCGTGCTCACCAGCCGCTATCCGGGCGATCTCAGCGCCGCGAATCCGCAACCGCAGCCGACGGCCGTCGATGTGCGGCGACTCCTGGGCATCGGCTGGGGGCCGCCTTATCCATGCGATTCGCTGGTCGAGATGCTTCGCGCCGAAGCGGCGGATCGAGCGACCCTGAGCGCCGAGTTGCGCAGCTTTGCGCCGGACGTCGTCTCCGTGTGGGGAATGGAGTTCGCCTCGCAGCCGCTGGTACACGCGCTGTTTCGCAGCAATGCGCCGCTGCACGCGACAATCGAAGACATCTGGCTGCTCAATGCGTTCGAGCGCGACCCGCTTTGCCACACCCGCGAAATGCTTGACGCCTTGGCCGTCAGCATCCCTGGCGAGGTTCGCAGCCTTCTGAATCTCGGCTGTGAGCGCCCCGATTCACGGCCGGTTGACATCAGTTTCTCCTCCGATGCGCTTGCGCGACGGTATGAAGAGGGGGGATTCCGCAGCGCGGGGTCACAGGTGCTGCGAGCCGGCATCGATCTGAAGCTGTTTCGCGACAATCGGCGCTGGAACGCGCCGGCACGCGCACATGGGCCGCTCCGGGTGCTGTTCGTCGGCCTCGCCAGCGAGCAGCGCGGCGTGATCGACCTCGCGACCGCGGCGGCCGCCGCGAGACAACGGGGCACACTGGTGGAACTGCGGATTGTCGGCGCGTGCGCCGAGCCGATGCGGCAGCGAATCCGCGATGTTTGTGGCGCGGGGGGCGTGGCGGTCCGGTTTGATGGGCCGCTGGATGCAGAGGCGGTATGCGACGCCATGGCGGAATCGGACGTGCTCTGCGCTCCCTCGCGGCTGCCGGAGGGATTGCCGCGCGTATTGATGGAGGCGATGGCCGCGGGACTGCCGATCATTGCGACCGACGGCGGCGCCCAGCCGGAAATTGTGCAGAGCGAGTTTGGCGGGCAGCTCCTGCGGCCCGGGGATTGCGACGCGCTGATGGGTGCGATCCACCGCGCCGGGGTTGATCGCGCGGGTATGCGTCGTCTGGCCGCGGCGGGACGGGCGTACGCGCTGCGGGACTTTGACATTGACCGCTATGCGGAGCGACTCGAAGCGTCGCTCCACGCCACGGCGGAGCGCCATGCTTGCCGCGGGGGAATACGCCGCCGGCAGTTCGACGGCGGCGCGGCGGATCCGCCGGTGGCCGAGGCAGTGCTGCGCGACCTGGCGCTGCGGGCGGGTCGGGCGGCCGAGGCCACGGCGCCGGCGGCGGTACGGCGCGCAGATGCGACCGAGTTGTGGCGACTGGGAGTGCTGCTGAAGCGCAGCGGGCGAACGGGGGCGGCGCGTAAGGTGTTGCTGGCGCTGGTGGAGCGATTCGGCTCGGCGGGCGCGGCACTGCGTAGAGCGGCGCTGCACCTGGGCGAGCTGGCGCTCGCGGAGGGGGATTTCGCGACGGCGGCACGTTGGCTGCGAGCGTGCCTGGAGACAACGCCGGACCACGCGCGCGCCCATCATGACCTGGCGTGCGCGGAATCAGGACGCATGCCGGCGCACCTGATGATCGATGCGTCAGAGCAGGGTGGAGCGCGGCGGGCTTCCTGAGACCGTGCCGATGTGCGGTTGCCGGCCGAGTTCGCGGGGGCTGGTGCCGAGCATCGCGACGCGCAGCGCTATTTCTCGCGTGATCCCGTTAAGCGATCGGGACAGAGAACCGCTGCGCTGCGCTCAGCACCAGCCTACCGGTCGCCGATCAGTTGGGCGCCCCCGCCCATGGCGCCCGGCTGATGGTGTCCGGCCACGGCGTCGGCAAAACTGCTCCGGCACGAACCGCTATCGGCGGCGCGATCGGCGGATCGCCACAAAGCCGACGAAGGCGGCCGCAGCGATACAGATGGCTGGCACCCACGGTCGGACGCGAGCCGCAACCCACGATTGCGGCTGCTCGCCGGGGGCGAGCTGAAAGTCGGGATAGTAGGAGGATCGCTCAACACGAACGCCGTTGGCGTCGTAGGTTTCCGTTTCGTGCCGACCGTCGGTGTGGCGCGTGAGCACATATGCATCGCGACGATCCGGCTCGAGAGAGAACGTCTCGGCGGCAAGTTCCGGCGCTGCGCGCAGCCCGTCGAGCACAATCCGTCGCACCTGCCACTCCGACGCGACAATCGGGTTGAAGACCGCCCCGACGGAATCGACCGCGATGCGCGCCCCCTGAAACTCCACGGTGCGGAGCGCGGCCAGGCGATGCGTGTAGGGCGGCGCTGCGTTCTCCCGAACCTTGGTGACGACCTCCATCCGCAACGGCGTGGCCAGCTCATCAAACTCGACGTCGAAGTCCTTGACCCACTGGGATAGATCAAGGCGCACGGCCAGTCGCCAGCCGCCGCCTTCGCGCTGCGTCACCTGCGCCCCCGGCGCATCGACCAGCGAGAGCAGTGTGACCGGACCATCGACACACTCCAGCAACTGCACGTCGAGCACGTCGAGAATCGGGTGGTACTTGTAAATCCCCTCGGTGCTGACGCGACGGGACGTGAGATGGACGCGCTTCCCGTCATTCGCGGCGCTATCGCGCAGAATCGCGCCATCTCGAATCACATCCACGACGGGACGGCGGGTGTCGCCGGCCTGCGAGATTTCGATCCGGACGGCGGGACGAGCCAGATCGATCTTCAGGTCAACCGGCAGGATGGGGATGGGGCGCCAGGTCGCCGGGCTGAGCCAATCACCACTGTCGGCGGGCACGTTCGCAACCGTGATTGTTGCCCGAACCGACAGGTTGCTCAAAGCGGACTGCCGGGAAACAATGGCCGAACGAAGTGCGCTGAGATCCGCGGCGACCGCAGCGGCCGCGAGTGCCCCAACCGCCCACAGCTTAAGAATGGTACTTCTCATTGAGTTTCTCCCTGCTAGCAGTCACCAATGCTGCACGCGATGCCCCAATAAAGGCCTCCACCGCACACTTTCAAAGGTGAACAAGTCCCATTGTACTTGTGTGTGCACTGGGTTTCGGTTCCTGCCCAACTGCAATAGCCACCAAGCACTTTCACACAGAACCTCCCCAACTCCGGGCTAGGTTCTGTTTGACGGATCGCTGTTCGGTATTTGTACGGGTTGCGCGTTGTGGTTTTCTGTTGCATGCTGTTGTCGACGACAAGGAGGTCGACGATGGCAAGAGGCTCGACAAGCGGCGGCGCGCCACGTGGCCGGCGTTATGAGTTGTCGGACGAGGGCTTCGAGCGGCTGGCGCCGCTGCTGCCGAAGCAACATCGCGGCGGGCGTTGGAACGATCACCGCACCACGCTCAACGGCATCTTCTGGGTGCTCAACAGCGGAGCGCCCTGGCGTGACATGCCCGAACGCTACGGGCGCTGGCAGAGCGTCTACCATCGCTTCCGCCGCTGGACGCGCGACGGGCTGTTCGAGCGCATGCTGCATCACCTGCATGTGCAGCTTGACGAAGACGGACGCATCGACTGGAGCGTCTTCGACGTCGACGGCTCGAACATTCGCGCCCACGCCGCTGCGGCCGGAGCCGGTAAAAGGGGCGAAATCGAGCCGGCCGACCACGCCCTGGGACGATCGCGCGGCGGCTTTGGCACGAAACTTCATCTGGTGACCGACGGCCGCGGCGTTCCGCTCGGGGCGTTGGCGACCGCGGAACAAGCGCACGAGTCGAAGTCATTCGAGACGCTCCTCGACACCATCCGAATCCGACGCCGGCGGCGGCCCAACGCCGTCGCTGGCGACAAAGGCTACAGCTACGGCCGCATCCGCGCTGGCTGCGGCGGCGACGCATCAAGCCGTCATCCCAACCCGCAGCGACCAGCCCACGCTGCCGCTCGACAAAGACCAGTACCGCCGGCGAAACGTCGTCGAACGCTGCATCGGCTGGCTCAAACACTGCCGCCGCATCGCCACCCGATTCGAGAAGCTCGCCCGACACTTCCTCGCCATGATCACGCTCGCCATGATCCAGCGATGTCTACGAATCCTCGATTCGTCAAACAGAACCTAGTGTGACAACCTGAGGCATGTTCAAACTCCAGAGGATTTAGCCTATCCACGCGAAGATGGCGAAGTCCCCCCCCCCAGATTTCTCGAATAAAAGTAGAAAAATCATGGGAATTGCCACGCGATCGGTTGCTCCACTGTGGCAGCGGCATTGGATCATCGCCGATGCCCACCCGCACATGACAGTCGGCCGAACTAGCTTGCACGGACCCTGATCTGCAACTGCGGACGCCCCGACCGCTCTCTGCCAGAGCGACCGGGGCGCCGAGTGCTGCTTCGCTGAGCCGATGGCCGCAATTGCCACCGGAAGCGCGGGTTACGTTGCGTCTGCGCCGGCGCCGGCCAACTCCGGCTTGGCGTCCTCCGCGAGGGCCTCGAACACGAGCTTCTTCTCTTCGCCGCTGGTCTCGACACCGATGCGGATGACCTTCTTGCCTTCGAAACGGCGGCGGAGGATATCCTCGCTGAGCGGATCCTCGACCATGCTGGAGATCGTGCGGCGCAGCGGTCGAGCGCCGAACTTCTCATCCGTGCCCTTCTCCAGCAGGAACTCGCGGGCCTCGTCGGAGAGAATCAGCGACAGGCCGTGATCCTTGAGGCGCTTGTTCACCTTGGCCAGCTCCAGATCGACGATGCTCACCAGGTCGGTATGCGTGAGCTTGTGGAAGACGACCACCTCGTCCAGGCGGTTGATGAACTCCGGACGGAAGTGCCGCTCCAGCTCGCTGGTCAGCATGTCCTTCATCTTGGAGTAGTTCAGGTTTTCGTCGCGCTTCATGAAGCCGAACGGATCCTGGCTCATGATGCGCTCTGCGCCGACGTTGCTGGTCATGATCATGATCACGTTCTTGAAGTCCACGTGACGGCCGAAGCTGTCCGTCAGGCGGCCCTCTTCCATGATCTGCAGCAGCATGTTGAAGACGTCGGGGTGGGCCTTCTCGATCTCGTCGAGCAGCACCACGGCATACGGGCGACGGCGGACACGCTCCGTGAGCTGGCCGCCCTCCTCGTAGCCGACGTAGCCGGGCGGCGCGCCGATCAGGCGGCTGACGTTGTGCTTCTCCATGTACTCGGACATGTCGATCGTGATCAGCGACTCTTCATCGCCGAAGAGGAACTCGGCCAGCGTTTTGGCCAGCAGCGTCTTGCCCACGCCGGAGGGGCCCAGGAAGATGAACGAACCCATCGGGCGGTTCGGATCCTTCAGGCCGCTGCGCGAGCGACGGATCGAGCGGGCGATGGCGCTGATGGCCTCGTGCTGGCTGATGACCTTCTTGTGCAGCTCGTTCTCCAGCTCCAGCAGGCGCTCGGCCTCCTCCTTCTCGAGCCGCGTCAGCGGGATGCCGGTCATCATGCTGATGACCTCGGCGACGACGTTTTCATCGACGACGCCGTCCACCTCGCGGGCGCGGTCCTTCCAGTCGCGCTCGACCTGCTCCTTCTTCATCCGCAGCGTCTCGCACTTGTCGCGCAGCTCGGCGGCGCGCTCGTAGTCGGCGGCCTTGACGGCCTCCTCCTTCTCCACGCCGAGGCGCTCGATCTCGCGCTCGATGTCCGCCAGGTCGGGCGGCATCGTCATGCTCTTGATCCGCACCCGCGCGCCGGCCTCGTCGATCACGTCGATGGCCTTGTCCGGCAGCACGCGCCCGGTGATGTAGCGGTTGCTCAGCTCGACCGAGTTGTGCAGGGCCGCGTCGGTGATGTGCACGCGGTGATGGGCCTCGTAGCGGTCGCGCAGTCCCTTCAGAATCTCAAGGGCATGCTCGGCCGACGGCTCATCGACGTGGATCGACTGGAAACGCCGCGCCAGGGCGGCGTCCTTCTCGATGTACTTGCGGAACTCGTCGAAGGTCGTGGCGCCGATGCACTGGATCTCGCCGCGCGACAGGGCCGGCTTGAGTACGTTGGAGGCGTCGATCGCGCCTTCCGCCCCGCCCGCCCCGACGAGCGTGTGAAGCTCATCGATGAACAGGATCACGTTACCGGCGCGGCGCACCTCGTTCATGACGGCCTTGATGCGCTCCTCGAACTGGCCGCGGTACTTCGTGCCGGCGACCATCATCGCCAGGTCGAGCACCACGATCCGCCGGTCGTGCAGAATCTCCGGCACCTCGTGCTTCACGATCTTCTGGGCCAGCCCCTCAACGATCGCGGTCTTGCCCACGCCGGCCTCGCCCAGCAGCACCGGGTTGTTCTTCATGCGGCGGCAGAGCACGGTGATGACGCGTTCGATCTCACCGCGGCGGCCGATGACCGGGTCGAGCTTGCCCTCGCGGGCCAGGTCAGTGAGGTCGCGGCCAAAGCTGTCGAGCGCTGGGGTCTTGCTCTTGCCGCCCTTCTTGCCGGGGGTCTGCTCCGGCGGTGCGGCCGACGTGCTGCTCTCTTCAGATTCCACACCCGCGCCCAGCAGGTTCAGCACCTCTTCGCGCACCTCTTCCAGCCGCAGGCCGAGATTCATCAGCACCTGCGCGGCAACGCCCTCCTGCTCGCGCAGCAGACCCAGCAGGCAGTGCTCGGTGCCGACGTAATTGTGATTGAGGTTGCGGGCTTCCTCGATCGCGTACTCGATGACGCGCTTGGCCCGCGGGGTCTGCGGCAGACGGCCCATCGTGACCATCTCGGGGCCGCTCTTGACCAGCTTCTCCACCTCGATCCGCACCTTGCGCAGATCGACGCTGAGATTCTTGAGGACGTTTGCCCCGACGCCGGAGCCTTCCTTCACCAGCCCCAGCAGAATGTGCTCGGTGCCGATGTACTCGTGGTTAAACCGCTGCGCTTCCTGGTTGGCCAGCGCCATGACTTTCCGCGCGCGATCCGTAAAGCGCTCAAACATCTTTCAACCTCGCCTTCGCTCGTCAGTGGGCCCGGACCGCCGGTCGTTCGCGCAACCCGCGATTACGGGACCTTCCCCGACAACCGATCTTATTCGGCACCCCGGCCATCATCAACAAACCGGCGGCCCAACAGGCTATCGACCGCCGGGGGGCGGCGCTCCAGCCGCGCCGGCCGTCATGCGGGTGGATCGCCGCGCAGAACCGGCCCGTCCCGGTCGGGAGGGTCAGGCCATGCGGTACGTGAACGCACCCTCCGCGCTCACGTCGATCGCAACTTCGCCGAAGCGCTCCGCGTTGGCCATGCGGGAAAGTATCTGGGCACTCAACTCGGGCAGCAGAGAGCGCGAGACGATGTTGTCCACGTTTCGCGCGCCGGACTCGACCTCGGTGCAGCGCGATGCGATCGTCTCGACCAGCCCGGGGGTGTAGGACAGGGTCGCCCCGTAGCTGGCACGCATGCGCCGGACAATCTTGTTGAGCTTGAGGCGCACGATCGACCGCAACACGTCATCGGAGAGGGGGAAGAAGGGCACGATCGTGCAACGTCCGAGAAATGCGGGCTTGAAAGTCTTTAACAATTCCGGATAAACCGCTTTGGCCAACCCCTCAGACGTCGGGCGGGTGTCCTTGTCGGCGCAGAGCTTCATGATGACGTCGGACGCGGCGTTCGAGGTCATGATGATGACGCTGTTCTTGAAGTTGATGTCGCGGCCCTCGCCGTCGCGCATCATGCCCTTGTCAAATACCTGGTAGAACACGTCCTGCACGCCGGGATGGGCCTTTTCCATTTCATCCAGCAGCAGCACGCTGTACGGTCGGCGGCGGACGGCCTCGGTCAGGATGCCGCCCTCGCCATAGCCGACATAGCCGGGCGGGGAACCCATCAGCAGCGATACCTTGTGCTCTTCCTTGAACTCCGACATGTTGATGACGTTGACATTCTGCTCACCGCCGTAAAGAAGCTCGGCCAGCGCCAGGGCGGTTTCGGTCTTGCCGACGCCGCTGGGACCGGGCATGAGGAAAACGCCGATCGGCTTGTTCGGGTCGGTAAGGTCCGCTCGCGACGTGCGGATGCTTTGGGCGATGGCTTCCAGCGCGTGCGACTGACCCACGATGCGATCTTCCAGGCGCTCCTTGAGCTGCAGAACGGTGCGGATCTCATCCGAAACCATTCGGCCGACGGGAATGCCGGTCCATCCCGAAACCACCTCCGCGATCACCTGCTGATTCACATAGGGGGAGATCAGCGGGCGCTCGCCCTGAAGTGCGGCCAGCTCGGCCGTGAGCTTGTCGAATTCGACACGCCGGGCGGAAAGCTCCTCGTCTGTGAGCTTGACCGGCTTGGGCTTGGCGGGTGCGGCGGACTTTGCCGGCGCGTCCGGCTTGTCGCCCGACTTCGGAGCCGAAGCCGGTGAGGCGGCCGGCGGCGGCGCGTCGGGCTGGGCGGGCGGGGCCTTGCAGCCGGACTCAAGTTCCTCGCGCAGCACGAGCAGCCTGTCCACCAGCGCCGCTTCGGCCTTCCAGCGCTCCTCCGCGGAGGCCAGAGAGGCCGTGGCTTCCTCGCGGCGCTTCTCCAGGTCGCGAATGGCCTCGTCGTGATCGGTGCCGGCGGCGCGCTCGCGGGCCAGGATGTCGATCTTGACGCCGAGCTGCGCGATCTCGCGGCGCAGATCCTCGACCATCGGCGGCACCGCCTTGCGTGCGACCGCCACCCGGGCGCAGGCGGTGTCGAGCAGGCTGACGGACTTGTCCGGAAGCTGGCGGGCAGTGATGTAGCGCATGCTCAGCCGCACGGACGCCGCCACCGCCTCGTCGAGCACGCGCACGCGATGGTGCTTCTCCAGCGGCTGCACCATGCCGCGCATCATCTGCACCGCGATGTCCTCGGTCGGCTCATCCACCTTCACAACCTGGAAGCGGCGCGTGAGAGCGGGATCCTTCTCAAAATACTTCTTGTATTCAGCCCACGTTGTGGCGGCGATCGTGCGCAATTCGCCGCGCGCCAGGGCGGGCTTCATCAGGTTGGCCGCATCCCCCTGCCCGGCCTGCCCACCCGCTCCGACCAGCATGTGCGCTTCGTCGATGAACAGAATGATCGGCACCGGCGAACCCTTCACCTCTTCGATCACCGCACGCAGGCGGTTCTCGAACTCGCCCTTGACGGACGCCCCCGCCTGCAGCAATCCCAGGTCCAGCGAGCGCAGCACCACGCCACGCAACGGCGGAGGTACATCTCCATCGGCCAGCCGCTGCGCAAAGCCCTCGACCACCGCGGTTTTTCCGACGCCCGCTTCGCCCGTCAGGATCGGGTTGTTCTGGCGGCGGCGCATCAGGATGTCCACGATCTGGCGGACCTCGGAATCGCGCCCCAGCACCGGGTCGATCCGCCCCTGGCGGGCGCGCTCGGTGAGGTCGATCGTGAACTGGTCCAGCGCCGGGGTCTTGGACGGATCGCCGGGACGCCGGACGCCAGCATCCGGCGAACCCGGCGCTGCGCTGACGGCCGTTGCGGCTTCTGTAGTGTCGGCGGTGATCGAGGGCAGTTCGCGACGCAGCGCGTCGGCCGGGATCTTCGCGAGTTCCCCCGACAGCTCGCGCGCCAGCCGCCCGCGCGACTCATCCAGCAACAGGCTCGCCAGCAGGTGCCCCGAGCGGGCACGCCCGCTCTCATACTCGACCGACGCCAGCAGCCAGGCATCCCGCGCGAGATCCACCGTGTCCGGGCTGAGTGCCGGGGGGCGGGTGTTGCCGGTGCGGAACTTGTCAACGGCCGCCGTCAGGTCGCGCTTCAGCCGACCGACGTCCACCTGATAGTGGCGCAGCACGGCCTGTACGTCGGTACCCTCGGTTTCCAACAACTTGAGCAGCCAGTGCTCGATTTCCAGGTTGTAATTCGTTCGCGAGAGACACAGCCCAGCCGCCGACTCGAGCGACGCGCGGCAGGTGTCATTCAGACGGGCCACGACGGACTTGAGATTCACCGAAATCACTGGCGGTTCTCCCGCAAGAAGCACTCTGAGGCAGCGCGCTAGGCCGCGATGCCGGGCACCTCGGCACTGATGGTCTCAAACGCGAATGAGGCGGCATCCACCGCGACGGTCAGCGGTCCGGACCGCATGAAGCTGGTCCAGCCGAGACGGGCGCCATCCTCGCCGCCCAGTCGGCATTCCGGCGCTTCTTCGCCGCGAAGCGAAAGTTGTACGTCGAAATCCAGCGCTGCGCCAACGTAGGATCGCACAATCTGCGCCAGGCGGCGCAAGGCCGCGCCACCCGGCAGAAAATCGAGATAGGCGGCGTAGCCCAGCGGGCCGATCCGCACGCGGAAGCGGCTCTGCACGTCCCAGACACGGGTGCCGACCAGCGCATTGAAGCCCAGGCGCGGGGCGTCGTCGCCGTCACCGCCCAATGGCGGCGCCGTGCGCGGGTCCACGTCGAGCCACTGCCCGACGAAGGACTCGATCCGTACCGGGCTTTGGAAATAGGCGACCAGCACGCTTTCGAGCGCGCTGGCACACCGCGGGCCGCGGGCGAAGTGCCCGGCGAAGTGCACGAACAGCTCATCGTCCACGCTCAGCCGGTTTCGCACGGCGTCCAGCGCGAATCCGGCCGTCGCGGCCAGGCAGCGGGTGAAGTCGTCCGCCTCGGCTCCGGCGGCGCGGGACCGCTCATAGGTGATCGCGAAGCGGTACTTCTCCCACGCGCGATGGAAGAGCGAAATCAGGCGGTGGTTGAATACGTCGTGGAAGTTTGAAAGCGCGTTGTCGTTGGCGCGCTGCAACTCGATCAGCAGCGACGTGAAATGCTGCGGCAGCACCCCCTGCGGCCCGGTCAGCCCCATGAAATTGACGAGCATCGCGCGGCCGTCGCCGCTTTCGATCGCGGCCTTGGGAAAGGCCGCCGAGCGGTGCGCGGCGAAGCGCACCGGCTCGCGCTCCGGCGGATTGTCCGAGCCGATCGGAAACGGCGCGCCGTCGCGCCGGGCTGCGTCCAGCAGCAGCAAGCGCACAGCCTGAAAGAACTCAAAGCGCTGGGGCGCCCCGGCAAGCTGCGCCTCTAAAGGAGCTGCCGATGCCCCGTTCGCGGCGGCCATCGGTACACCTCCTCTCCGCGCTGCTGCGAGCGGATGGCGAGTTGGGTGAACGAATTGATGTTGGCGTACAGTGCGAGAAATCGCTCGAGTACCGTCGCAAGCAGAAACATGCCGTTGTCGGCATAACTTTTCTCATCGAACGTGACGGTCACCTCCGTCCCGCGGCACAGCCCGGCGTCGCCCTGCGTGATCAGCGCCGTCTGCCGCCGCCCGCTGATGCTGCGCAGCCCCTGGATTTTCGCCAGGCGGTCGGGCGTGCCGAGCGGCTCATAGAGCAGCAGCAGCTCTTGCAGCACCGCCGCGCCCTTCGGTCCTTCGACCAGCGACAGGTGATTCAGCGACAGGTGCGACACCAGACGCCACAGGGTGCCGTGGCGCAGGGCGGGCCGCAGCGTGGCCGTCGGCGGCGTGATGCAGACGATCGGCGCGAGCGGCCCCCCGGCCACCGAGCGCAGCGCGGGGCGCCCCGCGCCGAATTCCAGCTGCGACGGCAGATCGCGGTTCAGACAGGTGGTCTGGACCTCGACGGTCCAATCCGCCCGCGATGCGGCGTTGAAGTCGAGATCGACGAAGGTCAGTTCTATCTCGGTGCCGGGATCGGGACGACCGTCACGATAGCCCGCGCCGTGCCGGGCCGCGTTCCAGTAGACCCGCTGCCGGTCGCGCTCGATCGAGTGCAGCGTGGAGTAGAAGGGGTGGATCTCCACGTCGCGCTGCTCCGGGGTCGTGGCGCTGACGGCGTCGATCGAGTACACCTCCAGCGCGTGCCCCCAGCGCGCATCCGGAATCACCGGATAGCTCGAGCGGGTCTGCGTCAGACGCAGCGGCTCGGCGGTCCTCTCGAAGAGGTTCACGATCGGCGTGCAGCCCAGCACGAACGAGCGGGACGAGACGTTGTTCGCCAGGTCGCGCGGAGCGCGCTTCACGTATATCAGCAACTCGGCGCTGCGACCGGTGCACTCGCGCCACAGCGGCGCCAGGCCGCCCACGTCCACAAAGCGGAACTTCTCCGGCAACGCAAAATACTCTGTGAGCAGGCGATAGCCATCAAAGGTGCGCGGGTTCTGCGGCAGCAGACCCTCATCCGGCTCGAAGCCCACCGACTGCAGCGCCCGGCGGCCGAGGCTGATCGGCGGGCGATCCGGCACGCCGCTGACCAGCGCCACGTCCAGCGCGCTGCTGAAGATCGACTCGTAGATCGCATTGGCGTGAACGGCGTCGCCGTGCAGGTAGAACCGCAGCGAACCCGCCAGCAGCTTGTCGAGCGTCGCCTGCGCGGAGAATGTCTCCAGCCGGATGCGAAAGGCCGCGGCCGCGCCTGCCGCCGCCGGCGTGGTCGGCACGACCGCGATCGGCGACAGGGCCGCCTCGCTCACGCGCAGCGGGAACAGCCGCAGCGGAAAGCAGGTGCGATACTCGCAGGCGACGCCGTCGATCTCCTCGGTTTCCAGGCGCGTACCGCGCGGTACTTCGTAGCCGCCGAACATCGTGGCCTGGCCGGCCTCGAGCGCGAACTGGGCGATCGCCATCGACGGCGTCGGAGCCAGGTAGTGCGGGTAGAGCACGCCGAGCATCGCCTCGGCGATCTCGGGAAAATCGTCGTCGAGCTTCTTGCGCGTGCGGGCGTTGATGTACGCAAACGCCTCGATCAGGCGCTCGACATATGGGTCGCGACTGGTCTCGCCCTCGACGCCCAGCCGCGGCGCCACGTCGGGGTTGGCCTGCGAGAACTCACGCGCCAGCTTGCGGGCGTAGCTCAGCTCGCGGTTGTAATAGACAAGCAGGTCGTCGATCACGTTCCCAACCCTACCCGGAACACGCCGCTGCCGGCCTCCAGCACCGACTCGAACACCGTGCGCTCGGACACTTCGCCGTGTACCAGCACCGCCTCGATGCGGAAGCGCAGCACGCGATCCTCGCGCGCCTCCATTCGCATTCCCACCTTCACCATCCGCAGCCGCGGCTCATACGTGCGGATGATCTCCTCCAGCACGCGGCAAAACTGCCGCTGGTTGGTGGCGTCCGCAAAGGGCGTGCCGGTGAAATCCGGAATTCCGTAATTGACCAGCGACACGCGCAGCTCGGGCAGATCGTCAGGGGCGCCGAGGAAGCGGTGCCGCGTGTTGAGCAGGTTCTGAAGATCGAGGCGTACGGCGTCGCGCAGATCGCGGACGTCGCGGCGCGCGTGCGCGCCGCCATGGTCGCCGCGCCGCTCGATCAGCCGATCGAGCAGCGGCTCCACCGGCACATGGCCCGCCCCGGCGCGCGTCATGCCGGCGCTCCGCCGCGAATCTCGATGGACTCCACCTGCAGAATCGCGGGATCATCCTCCCCCGCGATGAACACACGCTGACCGACGCCGCGAACCGGCCCCTCCCCGATCCAATCGGTGCCGCGCCCCAGTCGCATTTCATCGCGCGAGTCACGATGCGTGCCGGCGTAGAGCGCGGGGATGAACACCGGGCCGTTCAGATCCGCACTGGTCTGCAGGTCGGCCTGGCGAAAGAGCAGGTCGCGCGCCCGCTCGGGCTTCTCAAAGTCGATCGAGCGGACAATCTCGAACGGAACCCAGAAGTAGCGCCCGTCGCCGGTCAGCACCTCCAGCACGTCCGCGACCGTATCGTCCGCGTCGCGCAGGTCGTCGAACGGCTTGCCGTTGCATACACCCGCCATGCTGCGGCGCTGCCCTTCCGCGCGCTCCAGCGCTGCGCGTGCGGCGCTCACGTCGCCGGCGCGCATCTGGACGATCGTGCCAAGCCGGTCGCGAATGCCCGGCGACGGCTCGACCAGAAACTGCGGCGGACGTCCGGCCTCGAAGCAATCCTGCCGGGCCTGCTCGCCGCGCACCAGCTGCCGGAACTGGATGATCGAGAGCGCCCGCGAGGGATCCAGCGTCACGGCCGTGTCGAGCTGGTTGTCCGCGCGCTCGAACTCGCCGACAAAACAGAGCATCTCCGCCAGCACGTAGCGGGCGGCCACGTCCTGCGGCGCGTTGCGCACCTCGTCGGTCGCCAGCCGGACCGCGTCCGTCAACCGCCCGGCATTGAATGCTTCCAGTGCTTTCACGTCCCGGTTCTCCTACTTCGCCCCGCTCCGCAGCTCGGTCTTGATCCGCACGTTCACCAACAGGTCATCCAACTGGTAGTGCGGGATCAGCCGCATCACGCATTGATACTGTCCGGGCCGGCCCGGAATCTCGCGCACCTGCACCTCCGCGTCGCGCAGCGGATAGCGGGCCTTGATCTCCGGCGGAGCCTTATCGTCAGGATTGATGTACTCGAACAGCCAGTCGCGCAGCTCGTTCTCGATCGTCGAGGCCTGCGCAACCGACCCGGTGCGGTCGCGGACGCGGGCCTTGAGGTGATGCCCGAAGCGCCCAACGCACAGCGTGTACTGCAACATGCCGCTGAGCCGCTCGTTGAGCGTGCCCTCCACGGTGGTGAGTTGCGCCGGCGTGTAGATCGAGCTGTTGCTGTAGAACGCGGCGTAGGGCGTGTCGTGCAGCGCGCAGAGCGGGATCATTCCCTGGGCGGTGAACTCCTTCTCACTCACGTCGTCGATCACCACGTCGACGCCCATCTTCGGGGCGACCCCCGGCGAATCCAGCCCGTACTCGTCGGTCGGCATCCCCGCGACCACGCCGCCGCGCTCCTGGTCGCGCACGAATCCGCGGATATCCGCAAACCAGGCGCACTCCAGAAACGCCCGGATCAGGACGCCGCCGAAGGCATAGGCCGCGTTTCCCCACAGATATCGCGACCGATCCGCGCCGCTGACGTCCTCGCGGTAGCAGAAGGCCAGCCGCTCCTGCGTGCACGTGCGCGGGTCGCGCGCCGTGACAAACTGCCCGCAGCCCGCGCACACGCCGCTGCCCGTGCCCGACCATGCCGCCCGGCAGCGCGCGCAGCGGCGGCGGCGCGAGACGGCCACTCCCTCGTGGTAAGGCCGGCGCATCAGCACGCGCGGCAGCGCCAGCCCGAGATAGCGCGAGTCATCCTGCTTGCGCAGCCGGTGCCAGGCGCTGTACTCAGCGCTTCGCAACAGCCGGTCGAGGTCGATATGCCGTTCCAATTGCGCAAACTCGCGCAACCCGAAGAACGACGGATGCACTCCCGCGACAAACGGCGCCAGCGCCGCCGAGGCGGTTTCGGAAATCCGCATCAGCAGCGCCAGGTCATCGATGCCGTGGTCGTCGTGCAGGCGGTGTCGGATCTCGTAATCGCCGAGCAGCACGCCGAACGGCTCGCCGCCCGCCGTGCCAAAGCGCTCCTCGTAGACTTTTTGGAACAGCGCCGTCTGGTCAAACTCCATCGCACGCTCAACGTCGCGAGCCAGTTCCGACCAGCGCACGCTGAGCACCCACAACTGCACGCGGGTGCGATCACGGCCGGCCTGGTCCACCAGGTATGACAGCCCGCGCCACGAGGCTTCCAGACGCTGAAACTGGGGGTGATGCACAATGGCGTCGACCGCAGCGGTGAGGCGCTCGTCGATCAAGGCAATCACGCGCTCGATCAGGCGCACCACCCGGCGGGTCCGCGGCGAGACCACCGTCGCGCCGGGCCGCGGCAGCACAGCCGCATCGCGCGCCTCGCCGAGGCCGCGGGCGAGGATGTCTTCGAGCATCAGCGCGCCTCCGGGAGTGCGGCGAGCGCGGCCGCGCGCTGCGCCCGGGAGCGCCGCGCCGCCGCAGCGGCGAAAAGCCGTGCGGGGGCGCAGCGCCCGGGGCGCGGCGGACGGGATCAGCCCTTGGCCTTCGGAATGCTCGCCACCAGGCGCAGCGAGGCGTTGAGTTCCTCGAGGAACAGCCACGGCCGCAGCCAGGCAACCGCGTTGTACACGCCGGGCTTGCCGGGCACCTCGACCACCTCGACCCGCGCCTCGGCCAGCGGATACTTGGCCTTCATCTCCTCGGAAGGCTTGGCGTCGGCGCAGATGTACTCCGCCAGCCAGCGCTTCATGAAGTCCTCGACGTCGCCGCGCTCCATCTTGGATCCGATCTTGTCACGGCCGATCACCTTCAGGTAGTGCGCGATGCGCGAACTGGCCATGATGTAGGGCAGGCCGGCCGACAACCGCGCATTGGCGCTGGCGGCGGGGTTGTCGTACGTCTTGGGTTTCTGCACCGTCTGTCCGCCGAAGAAGACGGCGTAATCGGTGTTCTTGTAGTGGCACAGCGGCAGGAAGCCGAGCTTCGAGAGTTCCGCCTCGCGACGATCGGTGATCGCGACTTCGGTCGGGCACTTGGTGTCGGCGTCGCCGTCGTCGCTGGTGAAGGTGTAGGTCGGCAGTCCCTCGACCTTTCCGCCGCTCTCTGTGCCGCGGATGGTCGTGCACCAGCCGTACTTGGCGAACGAATCCGTGAGCTTCGTGCCCATCACGTACGCGGCGTTCATCCACGTGAATTCGTCGTGCGAGAGCGGCTTGGACTCGCCGCGCGGACCGACCCGTGCCTCTTCATAGGCGAATTCGTCAATCTTCTTGGTGTTCGAGCCGAACGGCAGTCGCGCCAGCACACGCGGCATCGTCAGCGTGACGAAGCGCGAATCTTCCGAATCACGGAAGGAGCGCCAGGCGGTGTAGTCCGCGGCCTGGAAAATCTTCTCCAGATCGCGCGGCTTGCCCAGCTCCGTGAAATTCTCGAGGCCGAACAGCTTGGGCGCACCGGCCGAGATGAACGGGCAGAACGACGCCGCCGCGACGCCCGAGATCTTCTGCAGCATCTCAATGTCTTCGGGGTGCTGCGAGAACTCGTAGTCGCCGATCAGCGCACCGAAAGGCTCTCCGCCCGCCTGGCCGTACTCGCCTTCGTACATCTTCTTGAAAAGCTGGGACTGGTCGAACTCGACCGCCGACTCGAGATCCTTGGCGAGGTCGCGCTTGCTGGCGTTGAGCACGCGGATCTTGAGGTTCGCGCTGGTTTCGCTGTTCGAGACCAGGTACTTGAACCCGCGCCAAGTACCCTCCAGCTTCTGGAAGTCGGGGTGGTGCATCACGGCGGCGAGCTGGCGCGAAAGCTTCGCGTCCAGCGCCGCGATGGCCTTGTTGATCGTGCGTGTGAGATTCTTGTCCCACGTGACCGTGCCGCTCATCGCCGCGCCGACCAGCGCCTTGACCATGTCGGTGGCCTGGTCGCGCGTGGCCGGCGTCTGCTCCAACACGCTGTCGAGAATGCCGGCTTCCTGGGCCGCGCCCGGGGCGGCCTGCGGCTGTCGCTGGGCTTCCTGCTCCGCCATTAGTCACCGTCCTTCTGCATGCCGAGTTCACCGGCGAGCTTGCGCATTTCCTCGGTGTTCTGCAGGATCTCCTCGAGCTTTTCCTCCAGCTTCGAGGACGTATCCGCCTTGGATAGCAGGTCACGCAGCTTGTTTCGCTGCTCGAGCAGCTTGCGCAGCGGCTCCACCTGCTCGACCACCCGCCCCGGCTCGAAGTCTTCCATGGACTCGAACTTCAGGTCCACGCTCATCTCCGACCCGTCGCCCGCCAGCGTGTTCTCCACTTTGAGCTTTAGCCCCGGCTTCATGCTGGCCAGCACCTGGTCGAAGTTGTCGCGGTCGATCGTCACGAACTTGCGGTCCCGCAGCGGCGGCAGCTTCTCCGTCGGGTGGCCCGAGAAATCCCCGAGCACCCCCACCACGAAGGGCAGCTCCTTCTTGACCACGCCGCCCTCGGTTTCCACGTCGTACGTAATCTGCACGCGCGGCTTGCGAACCCGATCCAGCTTCTTTTGCGTCGATTCCGCCACGATCCTGCCCTCGCCTTTCCGGCCAAAGCCTCTGAACGCAACCTCGTTTGATCATCGTCGCTATTCGCCGCTCGCCGGCGGCGGGATGCCGATCCGCTTGAAGAGCGAATCCCGCACGGCGGCGTCGTTGATCAGCTCTGACAGCAGCGCCGGCAGGTCCATCCGCCCGAAGCGAACGCACTCCTCCAGATGATACGGCAGCACGCTTTGCGGCTCCGTCCGCCGGAAAAAGTCCGCCACCTGCCGCAGCACCATGAACGCCTCATCCCGGCTGCGGATCGGTCCGTCCACGCGCGACCCTCCACCGCCGCCGCTCTCCGCGGCGCTCGCCGTCGGCGCGTCCACGGGCGCCGTGTCCAGCCCCAGCTTATCCGATGCCAGCAGGCGAATGCGCCGCTGGCAGCGATCCAGCACGTCGGCGATGTTTGCGGTCGGCGGGCCGTTCGACCCGCAGCGCTCATCCAACGCGCGGCACAACGCCTGAAACTCGTTCTGCGCCCCGCCCAGGTCGTCCAGCAGCGTGCGATAGAACTCCGCCGAAGTGTTTGCCACCGCCTTCTGAAAAGCGGCCAGCGGCACGGCCCCCTGCTTTTCACGAATCTCGCGCTCGCGCGGATCCGTCACTTGTTCCAACGCGGACGATTGCTCGTAGGCCGAAACGCCCAGCGGGCCATGCTCGCGCGAGGAGACGATCGAGATCGCCTCAATCGGTCCGACCAATGCGCCGTCGTTCAAGCCCGCCAGCGGCGAGACGCGCCGCGAAAGCTCACCGTCCTCGGCCGGCTCCTCGGGGTCCGGCCGCGGGTGCAATCCGTCCCAGAAGCGCTCCACCAGCTCGCGGCACAGCCTCAACCCGTCGCGGACGCCGGCGAACCCCTTGGAGCGCGTCAGCGCCTCCGTCAGCCATGCCGCGACCTCGAGATCCTTCGACACGGTCGTGATGGTGCGCGGGGCGTGATCGAGGATCGGCCGCCAGTCGGGCACGTCCTTCACGTCGGGGTCGAGCTGCTCGATGGCGCGCTCGATCCGGCGCGCCAGCGTGCGCGCTTCCTTCATGACACGATAGGGAGCGGTGGGGGCGTAATCGCTGCGCAGGTCGCGACCGGCCGGATCATCGCCGCTGATCGGCGCGAGCAGCGCGTCAAAATCGAGTGTCGGCGGCGTCGCCATGCTACCAAGGGTCCTCAGCGTTCGCCGATCGACGGCCGGCCGGCGGCCGTCGCCGGGGATCGGGACGGTCAAAAGAAACGCGCGCACCCTGCGGGCGTCAACCGCTGGGCCGGACTCACGCCATATTATCGGCGCGCAGCCGACCCGGGCATAGTCCAATATAGCCCTGCCGGCGCTGCAAGTCTCGGCCAATCGTATGGTTGGCGACGAATTCGTTCTGCTGACACGTAGTGCTTGAAGGATCAGCCGGGCGCGTGAATCGCCGTCACGGCTACAACGTCGGGCGCTTGGTCAGCACGCCAGCCGGCAGGACCGGCTGCGACCGAGGAATGGGACTTCGCGGACGCCCGTTGTGACCGCGAGGGCCTGACCACGAGAAGGCGTGGCGCGATCACCCAAGCCGAGGGGCGGATGCCGAGACGATGTCCCTTGCGTATCTGTCAGAACATCCTGCGCCCGCGCTCCGGTGGCATGTCCCGCTCCCTCGCTCCCGGGCAATCCTCTATTGCTGGAGTTCCGCCGCGGGCGCGACCTCGAGTGTTCGAGCAGCCTCCAATCGTTCGATCCGCGCAAGGAGGTCCGCGCTCCGCCGCTCGAGCTCGGCCATTCGCGCGTCGCGCTCGGCCAGTTGCCGGTCCTTTTCAGCCCGCAGGTCACGCAATGCCTCGACCAGCAGCGCCGTCGTGGCCCGCTCGGTGACGTAACGGTAGCCCTCGGCGTCATGATCCACCCAATCCGGAAATACGTGTTCGACCTCCTCGGCGAGCAGGCCGATCTGCCGCCCCGGCGTCGCCAGCCGTTTCTCCACTGCCTCGCGCGTGTACTCAAACGTGTAGCCGCGCAGCGACAGCAGCCGGTCCAGCGTGCCGTTCAGCGGAACAATGTGTCTCTTCAGGCGAGAATCACTGAATGACGACCACGACCCGCCGCCGGGCTTGGCGGCGGAGCCGTTGACGGCCAGCCGGAACGCCCCCGGACTGTCGGTGCCGATCCCGACCATGCCGCCGCCGGTAATCCGCATGTGTTCGATGTAACCACCCCCCAGACTGACCTCCGTGCCGAACCGTAGCGCGCCGCTCGTGTTCCAGATGAGCGAGGGGTCTACCGCAGAGTGCAGGTAGAGATACTCCGCGTTCAACCCATTGGTCACCCCCAATGCGGGCTTGTCGTAATAGCTCGACGGGCCTGAGACCTCCAGCGACAGACTTGGGGCTGCGGTTCCGACTCCCACATTGCCGGAAAACAGCCCCTTCCCCTGCACGTCCAGCGACCCCGGCTGGGGGTTGTTTCGATTCACGCCGACTCCCCCCGGAGCGTCGATCAGGAATTGCGAGGCGGCGCTGGATTGGAATGCGGCGTCACTCGCGCTCCAGACGAAGGACCAGTCGTGCAGTGCGCTGGCACTGCGGCCGGCTGCGAAACTGGCGCTTCCGGACGCACGGTTTTGTAGGCCTCCCGCCGCGGTTGCGTGCATGCCCAGCGCAGAATTGCCGCTCCCCCCGCATACGGTCGCAAAAGCGCCAGCGTAGTTGCCGCGACCTCCGCTCACGGTTCCGGACGTGCCGCTGACGCCGTTGCCGAATGCAGAATCCAGATTGATGCCACCGAACACGACTGCGCCGGTCACTCCGGCCGAAACAAAGTTGTAGTAGCTGCCGCCCAGAATATTCATCCCGTTGCCCAGGCTTCCCGCCGCCGGAGCCAGCGTCAATTCTCCACGGATGTTCCCCGAGCCGGCGCGCAGCTCGAACGGTGCCTGGTCCGTTGTACCGATGAAGTCGGATGCCGGGTTGGTGCCCGAGTTTCCGCCCATGCGCCACGTTCGCAGCGCGGCGCTTGCATAGGGCGCGGCCGTCAGCGCCTGCCGCGGCTCAAGAATCGTGCCCGCGACCGCGACCTCCAGCCAGCGCGCGTCGCCGTCGTATGCCGCTGAGCCGAAATCGAGCTGCACGCTGAACAGGCCGCCCGTGACCGGGACAGGAGAAGGGTTGCCGCCGACCCCGTCGAAGGCAAGCGTCGGTCCGACCTGGCTGCCACCGGTCAGCGCGTCATACAGCCGGAACACCATTACGTGCGGGCCACTCGCGGAAACCCCGCCGGACTCCAGATGTCCCTGATACGTCACGGCTGAGCCGAGCGGAGTTTGAGCGCTCAGCGGCGCTGCACTGAGGAGTGACACCAGGATACTTATTCGCAGCACGACTCCGACACTCGCTGTCATGTGAATCCTCAGCTTCCCGATCGCCTCACGCAGCCCGCGCCAATGGAACCCTGCTGGCAGAATTGATGATAACCAGCCCCATACCAGACACCAAAGGAAACCGGAACCAGAGTTTTCGCCGACAGCCGTTCGTCGGCGCACGCCGGCTTCGCCGCACGGTCCCATTCCGCCGGCCGCTCCGCAACACCGACCCCACGGCGGTCGGCCGGCGCCGGCAGCGCGCTACCCCGGCCCCATTCCCCGTCGCCGCAGCGCGCCGGCCAGTTTCTCCAGCGCCTCGGTGTGCATGCGGCTGGCCTTGAACTTGTTCATCCCCATCCGCTCGCCGACCGCCGTCACCGTCTGCCCCTCGAAGTACACCGCCTGCAGCAGCTCGCGGGCCGCGGTCGGCAGCGCCGCCAGCTGCGCACGCAGCGCCGCGCGGACCTCCTCCATCACCATCCCGGCATCCGGCGTCTGCTCCTCATCCGCCACCGATTCGGACGCGTCGCGTTCTCCCGCATCCAGCGAGCTGACCAGGTAGGCCACCGCCAGCCGCCGGCTCACGCCGCCCAGCCATTCCGCGTCGCCCGCGGCGGTGTCCGGGTCGCGCTCGCCCTCCTCCGCCAGCACCTCGCGCGAGATACGCTGATACCGCCCGCCGTGGTAATCCCGCAGGTTGAACCACTTCAGCTCTCGCAGCCCGTCCAGGATCGCCCCGTGGATGCAGTGAAATGCGTAGGTCGTGAATGCGTTTCCCAGCGAGGCGTCAAACCGCTCGGCGGCCTTGATCAGCCCCACCTGCCCGTACTGGATCAGGTCATCAAGCTCGACCCGCCGCCCGACGCGCTGATGCTCCTGCCACGCCAGCGCCCGCACCAGTCCCTGGCAGCCGCGGATCAGCTCCTCGCGCGTGGGCCGTGCGCCCGCGACCGGCGAACCCTCCGCCCTGGGCGGGCCGCCGGGCGCAGCGCCGCCGCCCTCGGCCGCGGCGGGCGTGGGCAATGCCGCGCCGCTGCGGGCGTCCGGCGCCGGCTCGGGTGCAGCGGCTGCGCTGCGCGAAGCCGCGCTGCGACCGGGCGGCTTGCGGCCGGCCTTGCTCATGCCCCGCCCCCCTGCGGCGGCAGGTCCAGCTGCGCCATCAGCCTTCGCCAAAACCGCGCCAGCCGCTCGCTGGCCACCGGATCGTCACAGATGGCCGCCGCGACGGGCGAGCAGACCTCGCGCACCCAGGGCTGATCCCCGAATTGTGATCGCAGCGCCACGCCGACCACCGCCAGCACCGCCTGGGCGGAATACTCGCGCAGTCCGCTGCCGCGCAGGGAATCGAGATAGGGACGCAGCGCCGCCGCGCGAGCGTCGGTCTCGTCGAGCAGCCTGGAGAGGTAGTCAACCTGTTCAGAATACGGCGTGCCGCCGCCCGCTGCGCCGGCCGCGGCCCGCGAGGCTGCATCTTCCGCCGGGCGGGGCGATGAATCGTCGCTGGGACGGACGCCGGACATGTGCGCCCCTGCCGCAGCGGGCCGGCCGGGCCGGGACGTGCGGCGGATGACCATCGGCCACGCAACGGCCGACGGCGAAGTCACGCGGCCGAGTGTATCTGTCGCGCCCGCCGGTTGCAACGCGACGTGGGCCGCATGCCACGCGACGTCAGCCGGTTGCAAGGCGATGCGGGCCGTATGCAAGACGACGCGGGTCGGGTGTAGCAGCGCGCAGCTGAGCGGAGTCGCGGCCTGGGCGATGCGGGGCGCAGATCCGGGCGGCCCGCGCCACGGGCCGCGGGTTGTCGCCACGGGTGGAGTCGCCGCGCCGCGGCGACGGAACCCGTGGACGGGATGCATGCGCAGCGCGGCGTTTTACCACAAAAGCGCCGCATTTCTGTGCTGTGGCGCGGCGTTTTACCACAAAAGCGCCGCATTTCTGTGCTGCGGCGCGGCGTTTTACTACAAAAGCGCCGCATTTCTGTGCTGTGGCGCGGCGTTTTACTACAAAAATGCCGCGCCGCAGCACGAAAGCGCGGCCATTTTGGCGCAAAAACCGCCGCCTCCGCACGGCGAATCGGCGGCGGGCAGCTGTCGCCGGGCGGCGCTGAACGTATAAATGGCCCAGACGTCCGAAAAAACCGCCCGACCCGCCCGGCCGGCCGCCCCTGCCTCCGTCGCAAACCCACCCGCCCGTGCAATTCTTTTTGACCCGCCCTGTCTCGCGAGACCATACTGGCGGATTGGAGGAGCCGGCGGCGTGCCGGCGGCTACGTGGAGCATCCCTGGACCTGAGGAGGAACCGGGCATGAGAGCACTTCTGAGCATGACGGCGGTGTTGTGTAGCGCGGCGATTGCATTGGGCGACGTGACCTATTTCACCAATCATGCCGCCTTCACCGACTTCGTGAGCGTGGCGGGCAAGCAGCTCAAGGGGGTCGAGACCTTTGAGGAGTCGCTGGTCGGTGCGCAGGCCAAGATTCCCTTCCCCAATTCGCTGCAGCACGGCGTGCCGCAGCCGACCTTTCCCAACGGCATCGACGCCACCAACCTGATCATTCAGACCAACATCACGCCCGGGCCGTTTGCGGCGCAGTTGAATCCCTCGGCGTCGCCCAACGCACTGTGGGTGAACGGGCCGGGCTTTCTCGGCTCGAACAGCGTGAAGGTCGGCACGGACGAATTTCTGGACGGGCTGTTTTCCAGCCTCGACCTGATCTTCACCAGCCATGACAAGACCGCCATCGGCGTGGACATCTCGACCTATCCCGGCTTCAACGCCGGCCACAACGGGTTTTTCATGGCGGTGTTCGACACCTCGAACGTCCTGCTCGGCACGTTCGTGATCCCCGGCATGACGCCGACCGAGCCGGCCAAGAACTTTTTCGGCGTCTGGTCGCCGGTGCCGATCGGGCGCGTGAACATCTGGGGCCGGTTCGACATCCCGCAGCCATTCGCGGTGGACAACATCGAGATGTGGGTGCCGGAGCCGACCAGCGCTGCGCTGCTGGGCACGGCCGCGGCGCTGCTGCTGCGCCGCCGCCGCTGATCGCTGGCCGCGGCTGATTCTTCGACACGGCTGATCGCGCGCCGCCGCGGACGCACCGCGGCGGTGCGGCGCGCGGCTGCGCGGGCTTGTGACCGTCGCGTCGCCGGCGCGCTGCCGCTCCCGTGACGGACGCCCTGCCGACGGAAGTCGGGCCGGCAGGACGTCCGCGCGGAAGAACGTTACGGGCAGCCGCTGATGAGGCAGGTCACGAACGGGTCGATGTCGAAGTTGTTCAGCGCCCCGGATTCGTCCAGGTCGCCGTGCAGCGGGTCGCAGCCCGGATAGGCGGCCGCGTAGCCGGCCGGATCCACCAGCGCCAGCACGAACGGATCGATGTCGAAGTTGTTGAACGCGCCGTCGCAGTTCATGTCGCCGCGAACGGCCGTGATCTGGGCCGTGGCGTGATACCGTGCGCCGCAGGCGGCGTTGTCGCCCGGCGTGACCAGCGGCTGCACCACCAGCCAAAAATTCCCCGCCGCCACGTCGGCCTGCAGGGTGGTCGTCTCGCAGGTGGGCGTCGTGAGCGACGCAACCTCGACCGCCGATTCACAACCGCCGGGGTTCGACACGATCCGCAGGATCGCCGCGAACTCCGCCCGCACCGTCCAGCGCAGCAGCGTCGGCCCGCCGATCGTGACGGAGTACCAGTCCTGGTCGGCCCGCGCGCCGCCGTCGGCCTCGAAGATGCCGGACGTGCCGCAGACCATCACGTTGAACGACAACGGCAGCGCGGCATGCGAAGCCGAGCCGCAGCCGCCGTTGTATTCGTCCACGTAGTTTGTGGAGCAGAGCGGCTCGCCCTCGCCGGCGGCGCTCGACGGGCAGTACACCACGCACGGGCAGTGGTCGCAGCTCGTCTCGGCGCCGCTCCAGACGCCGCCCAGCTCGCCGCACTCGGCCGCCGTCACCTGGAAGCAGAGCAAATCCTCGCGGCAGCAGGCGCCGACGATCACGCCGCAGGGCGGATCCAGCTGGCCGCAGGTTGCGCCCGGGTGGAAGCGCTGCGTCGCGCTCGCGCAGTTCGCGATGTCCACGCCGTCCGCGCAGCCGCCCGTGGCCGGATGGCAGCACGCGCCGCTCACGCCGCCCAGCGGCCCCTCCAGGCAGAAGGCGCGGTTGCGCGACTGGGCGCTCTCCGCGCAGCCGTCGCACCACGAGAGGCCCGGCCCGGCCGAAATCCACATGAACCAGCAGGAGGGATCGCCCTGCCCGGTGATGCCGATCCAGCCGCCGGTCAGCACGCACGCCTCGGGCAGCACCGCGACGTACTCATTGAGCTCGGCGAAGTCATAGAACACGCCCGTCGGCGTGCGCGTCGCGAGAACGCTGTGGCTGCACACCAGCGCCCCCGGCCGGCCGCCGGCGTCGCGATGAAACGAAATCTGGAAGGTCGGGTCGCTCTCGACGCACTCGAAGAAGCCGCCCGCGAAGCCGAGGTCAAATCCCCAGAAGCGCACCTGCTCGATCGGCCCGGCCACGCCGCTGAAATTGTCGAACCGCCGGAACTGCGTCTGCTCCTCCGACGTGCCGGCCTCGAAGGAGTCCACCGCGTCGCGATTCTGCCCGAACAGCGCCGATGCGCTGCAGGCGAAGTCCGGCACGCAGGGGTTCGGCGTGCAGCCGCCGCCGGGCAGAAAGCTGCCGCCCGACTGATTGCAGCCGAACGCGTTGGTCTCGCTGCACGTCACGCCCGTACAGCACGCGCCAGGCGTGCACGGCCCGTTCACGCAGGTGTTGCCGAAGCCGAGGAACTGCCCGCCCGCCGCCGCGCAGGCCGGCGGCAGCAGCGGCTCACACGCGCCGCCGACGCAGCAGGTGCCGGTTTCAAACTGGCAGGGATTGTCCGCGCAGAGCAGCCCCGCGCCGAGGAAATCGCGCCCGTTGAACACACAAACGTACGCCGTCGTCTGCACGCACGACGGACCCGCGCAACACGCGCCGACGCCGCACGCGCCCGCGGCGCAGCTCTGCCCCGCAAGGAAAACACCGCCGGCACTGTTACACTGCGCTGCGCTGATCGCCTGGCAGCCGCCATCGGGCGTGCAGCAGGCATCCTCGGCGAAGGCGAGCGGCGGCATGGCGCAAACCATCAGCGCGATTACGGCGGTGCAGGCGGCCCGCGCGGCCGCCCGGAGGCTGGTCAGGATCATGCGTGTTTCCCTCCGCGTCTCTTGCGCCGTCGGCCGCGGTTCGGGTGGCCCGGCGCACGGGCGGCTGGTGTGTCGCCGCCCAGGGTCTGATCGCCAGTATAGGGCCATGCCGCGCGTCTTCGATGATTGCATTTCACCGATCACGGCATTTTTTCCGCGCGCTGCAGGTCCGCGGATCGCACGATGAGCGCCCGTTGGACCGTGCTGCACGCCGGCGCGCTCGGCGACCTTGTGCTCACGGTACAACTGTTGCTGCGTCTGCCGCGCCCCGAGCGGGAGGCCGGCGCACGGTTTTGCAGCCGCATTCCGCTTTCACAGCTGCATGACGCCAATCCGCCTCTCGCGCATGTCAACCCCGATGCACACGCGCTCCACTGGCTGTACCGCGACGACGCACTGCCACCGCCTGGAAAGTTGTCGGATCTTGTAGGCGGCGCGCGGGTCCTGAACACGCTCTGCGGCCCCGGTCACGCGCTCCACCAGCGCATCGAGCTGCTCGCGCCTGCCGCGCTCGTCAGCTTCGACCCGCGCCCGCGCGGCGACTGCGCCGAGCACATCGTCGACCAATGGCAGCGCGACCTGGTTGAGCAGGGCCTGCTGTTCGACACCTGCCGGCGGAGGCGCACCGCCCTGCGCGTGCAACCATCCGCCGATCGCGTCCGGGCGGCGCGGGCCGCGCTCCGCCAGGCGGTCGGCTCGGACGCGCACCCGGTCTGCCTGATTCATCCCGGCAGCGGCGGCGCCGCCAAGTGCTGGCCCGTGTCGCACTTTGCCGCGGTTGCACGCGAATTGACGCAATCCGGCTGGCGCGTCGCCTTCCTCATCGGCCACGTCGAGCGCGAGCGCTGGTCTGGGGACGTCGTCGCGGAGCTGGCCGCGGTGGCGCCGCGGATGGAGCCACCCGACGCCGGTGCGCTCGCCCTGCTCGTGGCAGCGGCTGACGCCTTCGTCGGCAACGACGCCGGCCCGACGCACCTCGCCGCGCTGCTGGGCACGCCGACTGTCGCACTCTTCGGCCCGACCCGCCCGCAGCGCTGGCGGCCGCTCGGGCCGCGCGTCACGGTGCTCTCCGGATGCGCCGATCCAACGGGCTGGAACATCGACCCGGCCGACGTGGTGCGCGCGATTCGCGAGGCCTGACCGCGGCCCCGCGGATACACTGGAACGATGGAAGCGTCGCTGATAGACACCGCGACCGTGGAGACTGGCTTGCAGACCGGCGACGAAGTGGTGATCCGTCTGGTGGACCTGCACAAGGTCTATGGCAAACCCGGGACGAACGTCGAGGTGCATGCGCTGCGCGGCGTCTCGATGGAAATTCGGCGCGGCGACTACCTCGCCATCATCGGCTCATCCGGCTCAGGCAAGAGCACGCTGATGAACATCCTCGGCTGCCTCGACCGTCCCACCCGCGGCCGCTACGAGTTGTACGGCGACGACGTCACCTATCTCGACGACGACCAGCTCTCCGACGTTCGCGGCCGGCGCATCGGCTTTGTGTTTCAGAGCTTCAACCTCATCCCCGCGCTGACCGTGCTCGAGAACCTCGAAACCCCGCTTTTCTACCAGAGCGTTCCGGCCCGCGCCCGCATGGCCAAGGCGCGCGAGCTGCTGGAGCGCGTCGGACTCGCCGACCGCGCCGAGCATCGCCCGGTCGAGCTTTCAGGAGGGCAGCAGCAGCGCGTCGCCATCGCGCGCGCCCTGATGACGGACCCCGTCATGCTTCTGGCCGACGAGCCGACCGGAAATCTCGACAGCCGCACCGGCCAGATGATCCTGGCGTTGCTGGAGCAGTTGAACGCCGGCGGCACGACCGTCGTGCTCGTCACGCACGATCCCAACATCGCGCGGCGCGTGAAGCGGTGTGTGGAGCTGAGCGACGGCCTGATCGTTCAGGATCGTGTCAATTCCGATCAGGTGCGGCGGGAGGCTGTCCAGGCGCATGCCCTCGCGGCGTCTGCGGCGCACTGACGCCCTCGGACCGTCGCCGAAATCGCGCGATTTCCTGCATAAGTTCAACTTCGCCGAGCGGAACGCGCAATTCCCGCGCAATCCGCCCCGCCACCCCTCCGGCATCCAGCGCTGCAACGATCTCGGTCCGCAGCGCCGCTCCGCGACGCAGGTCGCTCCCGGCTGACGGCGGCTGCGGTGGCGTTGCCCGTGAACGCACCACCGACGACGCCGGTACTACCTCTGTCACGGCGGCAGGCGCAATCGACCCTCGACGCGACGTCACGCAGGTCGGCATTCCAGCCTGGGCGCGGGCCGCATGCGTCGCCGGGTTCGCCCGCGCCGGAATCGGGCGGCTCTCTGAAACTGGCGTTGAATCGCGATCGGGTATCGCTTCGCGCCCCAGCGCGCGCAATGCCGCGATCCGTGCGTCCGCCTCGATGATGCACTTCGCCAATTCGGTCAGCTTGGCCTCCGCCCGCTCCGTCGCCTGAGCAGCGCCGGCCTCCAACGCGTCGGCCAGCTCGCGCAGCGAGTGCGCCAGCGCACTGTGCTCGCGCCGCGCGGCCTTCCGTTCGCGCTCCACATCACGCAGCGTCGGCGCCCGCTCGCGATGCCGCCGCCACACCGCAACGGCCGCAAGCACCGCGCAGAGCAGCACGCCCGCCATTCCCGTCAACAGATCAACCGTGCCCAGTCCGATCATCAGCATCCTGCCAGCTCCGCAGCGCCGCCTGCTGCACGGCCGCCAGCGGCACACCGTGCCGCCGTGCCGCGGCCGCACAATCGTCATACTCGGGCGCGGCCCGGGTCTCGCCGCCCGGCCCGGTCGCGACCTTCACCCGAATGTCGCCGAACCGCGTAGCCACGACCTGCATGCGTCGCGCCAGCGTGGTCCGCGGCATCAGCGACCGCCGCACGCCCAGTGTCGGCGTCTCCGACAGCAGGAGCGCTTCCAGCCGCGCCGTATCCTCCGGACGGCAGAGCACGCCGAGCGTCACACCTGGTCGGCCCTTCTTCATCATGATCGGCACTGCCCAGGCATCCAGCGCACCCGCCTCCAGCGCCTGCTCCAGTGCAAAGCCGCACAATTGCCCCGGCGCGTCGTCCAGGTTCGCCTCCAGCAGCACCACCGTGTCCTGCCACACGCCGGGAGCCCATTGGGCGCTGCCTCCGGATAAATCCCCGATCAGCACGCGCATCACGTTCGGGCGCGTTTTTCCCTCTCGCGTCCCCGCCCCCCACCCCTGCGACGTGATCGTCATCGCCGGAATCGGGCCGAACCCTTTCGCCAGCGTGGTGAGCAGCGCCGCCCCCGTCGGCGTCGTCAGTTCGCCCGCTTCCTCGCACGCCGCCAGCGGCACGCGCTCCAGCAGGCGGGCCGTCGCCGGGGCCGGCACGGGCATGATCCCATGCTCGCAACGCACCGTGCCGTGTCCCGTCGGCACCGCCGATGCGTACACTTCGCCGACGCCCAGCATCTCCAGCGCCGCGCAGCCGCAGACGATGTCCACAATCGCATCTGCGGCGCCGACCTCGTGAAAGTGCACCTTCTGGACCGTCGTGCCGTGAACCGCCGCCTCGGCCTCCGCCAGGCGCGTGAACACCGCCCGCGCCCGCTCGGCCACGCGCGGCTCCAGTCCGGCAGCGTCAATGATCGCAACGACATGATGAAGATGCCGGTGCGCCTTGCGCGACTCCGGTCCGACCTCCACCCGCACGTGCCGCGCCCGGATGCCGCCGCGCTTCACCTCGTCCGAATGCAGCTCAACCCCCGGGAGCGCCAGCCGCTGCACGACCTCGCGCAGACCGTCCGGCGGGGCGCCGGCGTCGATCAGCGCCGCCAGGAACATGTCGCCCGCGCAGCCGGAAAAGCAGTCCGCATAGGCGATTCGCATTCGCGTCAGACCTCCATCCGCCAGTTTCGACGATCCCAGTGCGGCTCGCCAGCCCCCCGGCCCACCAGCCCGGAATCGACCAAAAACGCTCGAAGACGCACACCTCACGACGATGGACGAGCCGACCCGTGCGGCTATAATCCCGGCTTGTCCGCGCGGGTGACCGGGTGTGGAGGCCCGCCCGCGTCGGCTGATTCCGATCCTTTCAGGCACCCCCGCCGATGAGGCATCTGCCGCTGTGGCTGCGCGCTGCGATCCTCGCCGGGTACTGTCCCGGCGCGCTGGCCGCCGACCCGACGCATGATTCCCCGCCTGTGCCCTTCTCGCTCGAACCAGCCCCGCTTCACGATAAGACGGATGAGTCGCTGCTGCGACTGCGCGAACGGCTGGGACCGCAGACGCCGACAGGGGCCGGTGTGATCGTCGGTCAGTCCGAGCCGTTCTGGCAGGGCGGCTTCATGCCGTTTGTCGGGACGGGAGTCGGCGAGTTCGCCGAAAAGTTCGCAGAGAACCGCTCATCGCTGGCGCCCGGCATCTCTCCGCACGCGCGCACTGTCGGCACGATCTGGTTCGGCCGCACGGCAGGCGTTGCCCCCGGCATTCCGCGCGTCGCCTGCTTCGAGGCCGCCGACTACGTCGCGCACGCGCTCCAGTGGGAGTCCGCCCATTCCGACCCCGCCCTGATGAACCCCGGCCCGGTGCAGATCATCAATGCAAGCTGGGTATACGACGGCGTGACGGATGCTTCCATTCGCGCGCTGCGGCGGCTCGATCACGTCGCCGCCGCGCATGGCGTGCTCTTCGTCAGCGCCGTGCACAACAGCCGCTATTCCAACATCCCCACGCTGATGGCGTCGATGTACAACGGCATCGCGGTCGGCCGCGCCGACGGAGATTCGAGCCACGGGCCGACCTTTTTTGAAGGCCACGGACGGGCCAAGCCCGAGATCGTCGCGGATTCCTCCGCCACCAGCTACGCCGCGCCGCGCGTCGCCGGCGCGGCCGCGCTGCTCATCGAGCAGGCCGGCACATCCGCCTCGCGCACCATGACCCCATTGCTGCTCAAAGCCGTGATGCTCACCGCGGCGCGCAAGCCGCCCGGCTGGTTCCGCGGCGACGCGACCGCAGAGGATGACTCGCTGCGCCCGCTCGACTGGCGCTACGGAGCGGGGACGCTGCGGATCGACCGCAACCATGAGGTGCTCGCGGCCGGACCGTCGCCGCAGAATGCCCGCTGCGGCGCGACCGGCTGGTCGTGTGCTGCACTCGCGGAATCCTCCACGCTGGCACATTTCCTCTTCATCTCGACGACCAACACCACGCTGACCGCCACCGCCTGCTGGAACCGCCATCACTCCGGTGACTTCACAACCGACGCCATGCTTCCGCTCAACCGCCTGACGCTGGAGTTGTGGCGAATCCCCACGAGCCGAAATGGCGTGGCCGAACTGGTGCAAAGCTCCGCCAGCCCGATCGACAACCTTCAGCACATCCACGTGCATGGCCTTGCCGCGGGTGATTACGTCCTGCGGGTCGTCCGCCATACCGACTTCGGCCCGGAGTCCGAGCCGGTCGCGCTCGCCTGGCACAGCGAGGGCGTCGCCCTGCGCGGCGACATGAACGGCGACGGCCGGGTGACCGCCTTCGACCTTGATCCCTTCACGCTGGCGCTCTTCGACCCCGCCGCCTACCGCGCCAACTTCCCCGGAATCAACCCGCTCGAGCGCGGCGACACCAACTACGACGGCGAGTTCGACCTCTTCGATATCGACTCCTTCATCGAGTTGTTGCTCGACGCCTGATCCGCGGCGCGCGGCCCCGCGCCGCGCACGTCCCCGCTGCGGTGCGTCACCCCCGCCGCGTCGAATGACTCGCACAGTGGCACGATGAACTTCCGCGACGACCCCAGCAGCGTGCGGATGTCCGAAACCGTCAGCGGCCCGCGCGCCCGGATCGCTTCGCTCACGCGCTGCGCCGCCTCCTGCCAGCGCCCCACCGACACGAGCATGTCCTCCCCCAGGCGGACCAGTTTTCCGCGCGCCAGCGCCAGCCGCAGCAGCTCATCGCAGCGCTTCTGCGTGCGGGCGTTTCGCGCCCGCAGTGCCTGCGGCGACGGCGGCTGCAAGCCACCCGCGTCCAGCTCCGTCATCAGCGCGTCGAGCAGCGCCCGATCCGCTTCACTCAAGGAATCCCCGCGCCCGGCCGGCAGCACGAATCCATTGACCAGCTCCACCCGCCCGCGCTCCAGCAGCCACGCCGCAAGCCCCGCGCGCAGCCGCTGCGGACACTCGCCCGGCATCCAACCCGTCCACTCGCCGCGCGGCACGCCCGCAAAGCGCGGATTCGCGGTCACCGCGCGTTCCACCCGCGCGACTACCGCGTCAGCGGAGCGTCCGACCAGGTCGGCGTGCACGTACACCGACCCGCCGCCATCCGCACCGATCCGCACCAGTTTCCCGTCGACAAGCAGCCGCTCGGCGAGACCTTGAACCTGATCCGCGCCGCCCAGTCCCGCAGCGGTCGGCAGCCGCGCGTCGGGAATCACGTTCCAGCCGGCGGCAGCGCAGATCGCTTCCAGGCGCACCGCCGGGTCCGGCCCGGACAGGGCGCTGAGCCGCTCCGCGTCCGCGGGGCGCTTGGCGGTCCACGGCGCTGCGAACGGGTTGAGAACCACTCCGCCTCCCAGCGTCCGCGCCCCGCCGTCGTCGCGCAACACGAAGCGCTGACCCCACGAACAGACGATCGGCTCCAGCGGGCGGAGCTGCGCGAATCGCGGGCCGCCCTCGCCCTGCTCCCGCAGCCGCAGCCTGGCCGACAGCTCGCTCGTCGCAAGGTGCAACCGCACCCGCAGCGTGCCGCGCGCGGTGCGCCCCGGCATGCGCAGCGCCGCCAGCCGCACGTCCACGCACGCTGTCTCCGCCATCGCCCCCGCCGTCGCCAGCTCGCAGCCGCGCTGCACCTGGCCCAGCGCGACGCCGACCAGGTTCAGCGCCAGCCGCAGCCGATCCGCAGCGGATTCGCGCGGCAGGTTGTGCGATTGCATGTCGCGCACCCGAACCCGCCGCGCGCCCGGCCACAACTCCAGTTCATCTCCCTGCGCCACGCGCCCGTGCCAGGCCGTGCCGGTCACCACCACGCCGCGACCCGGCACGAGAAACGCGCGGTCGATCGGCAGCCGAAACCACGACGGCGAGCCGACCGGCTCCGCCGCGCGCTCCACCGCCTCACCGGCGAGATGAATCAGCGTGCCTCGCAAGGCGTCGAGCCCGACACCGCTCTGCACCGACGTGTGCACGGCCGCGACCGGCTCAATCCCGGCGCCGCGCAGCACTTCTCGCGCCTCGGCCTCCACTTCGGCCCGCCAGCCCGCATCCGCCAGGTCACACTTGCTGATCACCAGCACGCACCGCCGCAGCCCCAGCAGGCCCAGCAGTTCGGCGTGCTCGCGCGTCTGCGGCATCACGCCGTCATCCGCGGCGACGACCATCACCGCCGCGTCGATGCCCGTCGCGCCGGCCACCATGTTGCGGATGAAGCGCTCATGCCCCGGCACATCCACGAAGTAGAGATCGACGCCCTCCGCCGCAAGGTGCGCGAAGCCCAGGTCGATCGTCATGCCGCGGGCCTGCTCCTCGGGCAGGCGGTCCGGGTCGACGCCGGTCAGCGCCCGCACGAGCGCCGACTTGCCGTGGTCGATGTGCCCGGCGGTACCGATCACCAGTTGCCGTCCGCTCACGGCACATCCCTTCCCGCAGCCCTCTCCCCGTCCTCCTCGTGTCGCGCGCCCGCCGCTGCACTCGATGCGCCCGCGGCCACGAATCGCGCCGAGCCAAAGTTGACGTGATCGCAGCGGTCGCCGTCGCCGCCGTCATCGGCGCGCAGCATCAGCCGCTCCGCGCCCTCCACGGGGATGCGCACGCTCACCGCCGCGCTGGCGCTGGTCAACATCTCAGAGGCGAAGCGCTCGGCGCCGTCCACCTCGATCCGCACCCGCACCGATCCGCAGCCGCGTTGCGACGCGTCCACGCCGATCACCGCCTCGAACCACGCCATCCCCGCCGGGATCGCGTACTCGATCCGCAGCGGCGCGTGCGAGCCGACGCCCTGCGCGTGCGTCACCGCCCCGATCCGCAGCGGCCCGCCCGCGACCGAGCGGTTGCGCCGCAACTCGCCCCAGCCCTGCTCCGCCCACGTCGGCGAAAGATCGCCGAGCCAGACAGCCTCCGCACCGGCCACGTGCCCGACACCCGCCGCGCCGTCCGCCCCGGCCGCCGCATCCTCCGCGTGAATGCGGAACACCATGTACGGCGCCCGCTGCGCGACCGACAGGTCCGTCGAGGGATACACCAGGCTCGCCAGGCTCCTGTCGCGGTGCAGCGCGGCGGCCAGCGCCCGATGGTCGCGGTCGCAGATCACCCAGCGGGCGCGGAAATGATCGCGGATGTCAGACAGGCGGATGTCGATCTTTTCCATCCGCGTCGTGCCGTCGTCGCCGCGCATCCGCACGCTGCGGCTCGTCGGCGTGCGGGCGTTGGTGATGGCGACGTAGCGCTCCCACAGGTCCGGCCGCCGCGCGTGCGTGAATTTCGGGTCCAGCCCGACGATGAAGTAGTTGTGCGTGTTGTGGTAGAAGAAGATCGGAAACGTGTCCCAGTCGTCGGTGAAGATGATCTCGCCGGGCGCCGAGTTCGAGCGGATGAACTGCATCATCTCGCGGATCGCCGGCAGGTCATACGGGCAGCGGGTCTCGTTCCGCACCGCCGCCAGCGCCGGCCCCGCGAACCCCGCTGCGCCCGCCAGCGCCAGCCCCGCCGCGCAGACTCCGCCCACGCCGGCCGTCAGCCAGCGCGCCGTCCCGCGCATCATTCGCCGCAGGTCCAGCACCGCCAGCAGCGCGAATCCGACCGCGACTCCCACCAGCGCGCCCTGCGATTCCGTCAGCAGCGCTGGCTGCACCGCGGCGGCCCGCAGCCGCGCCAGCGCCGCGATCCACGCCCAGCCGCACAACCCCACGCCCGCCGGCAGCAGAATCCACCCCACCACCCGCGCCGCCGCCGGGCGCGCGGATCGCAGGCCGCCCCACGCGCGGCGCAGCAGCACCTCCGCGTTCGCCAGCAGCGGCGAGAGCAGCCACGCCGCGCTGAGGAATCCCAGCGCCGGCCAGTACTCGATGAACCGCCGCGCCTTGAGCGTCAGCGCCAGCGCCCCGAAGTTCAGCAGCAGCAGCCAGCTCTCGTGCAGCGACAGCCGCGGCCCGGCCCGCAGCCGCAGCACGATCGCGGCCGCCAGCAGCGACATCAGCACGCCGCCGTGTTCCGCCGCGAACCACCACACGCCCTCATACGGCTTCCACTCCTGCCCGACCGGAATGTCGGGCGTCAGGCCGCTGCCCCATACCTGCAGGCGCAAGAACTCGAACATGCCGCCGAAGTAAGGGTAGCTGACGATCCCCAGCAGCAATCCACCGCTCAGGCACGCCACGCTGCGCCACGGAAAGCGCTCCGCGCCGGCCGGGCCGATCAGCCACGCCAGCACCAGCAGCGCGATCATCACCGGCACAAACGTCACGCCGCCCAGGTAGAGGTGCGTGAAGGCCAGCGCCGCCAGCCCGGCCGCGATCGGCCGCTGCCGCACGATCAGCAGCACGATCAGCAGGATGCAGGTCAGCGCGGGGCAGATGGCGCGGATGTAGCCGTGCCGCAAAAAGAACTGGCTGGGCATCAGCAGGAAGAGCGCCAGCCACAGCCAGCGGAAGCGCACGCCGCCGGCCGCCAGCAGCGCGTTGAGCACGCTGAGCATCACGCCGAAGCAGGCCGTGATCGCCCAGCGGCCGCCCGACAGCGGCTCGCCGGTCAGCGCCTGCGACAGCAGCACGAAGGGCAGCAGCAGCACGTGAAAGCCGTAGTGGTGGCTGACGAAGCCGTCGCCGGCGTCGCGGAACCAGGCGAACTGCAGCCACGGGAAGGTCCGCAGCAGCCCGTGCTGCGGCAGCAGGGCCGCCATGCGGACGTGATAGCCGGCGTCGTTTTCGGGAATGCCCAGCTCGTCGCCCAGCAGGCCGCCGGTGCCGCTCTGGAGCCAGTGCATCAGCAGCGCGCCGATCGCGAAGACGATCAGCGACTCCATCCACCCCGGCGCGCGGCAGCGCCGTCGGGCCGCTGCGGCGGGGTGGAGCGGATGCCGGTCCGCGGGCCGGAGCGGCGCTGCATCGGGGCGGAGCGGCGGCGGGTCGTCGGGATGAGCCATCGGGCGGAATCATACGCCCGCGCCGCCGCGCAGCAGCAGAGAGGCCGGAAGGGCGTCGCGAACCGCGCCCCGCTCCTGCCCTGCGCCGCTGCGGCGGCGGGCACACTCATCGCAACACTCGAGCTACCCGCCCGTCGGCTGGGCCGCCGCACGACCCTTGCCGCCGAGCGTCTTCTGCACCGTGCGGCCGGGTGGCATGCTCTCGCTGTACGCAGCGTGAGCATGCAATCGCCGACCAGCATGCCTACGCGGAGTACCGCGAAGGCATGCCACCCAACCGCGAAGGCATGCCACCCAACGCCGTTCACCAATCGCCCGATAGTCGGCTCATAAGTCTTTGTGATTCATGGTAGTTATAGCGGGTGTGTGGCGCGCCAAATTGAACGGCCTCCGTTAGGCTTTGGTTTCCACACCAAGCAAACGGAGGCCGCGATGGAATGCTCACGGACGAGCACCCGTTCTTCAGCGTACTGCACCCAGCTGCGTTCCGCCATTCGACAGTTTCTCCCGGTCAGCGGTTTGCCGCTGTGCTCGTCGGATCAGCGCGTTCGGTGGAGCGACCGGATGTTGCTGATCGGCCTGTTGCTGATGGTCTGGCATCCGGTCTCCTCTTTCCGCGAAGCCTTCGCGGCGATGCGTGAGCAGATCGTCGCGATGTATCCGACGGCGGCGGCGGCGGGCGCTCATCTCGAAGGCTTCCTCAAGGTCTGGCGGACGCGTTCGGCGCGGCTGCTGCGGCCACTCGTCGCGACGCTGCGGTCTCATACGCAACGCTCGGCCGCGGGCTGTTGGCGCTGGCGGAACTGGGTGGTGCTCGGCGTGGACGGTTCGCGGGTGAATTGTCCGCGCACGCGGGCGAACGAGCAGGCGTTCGGCTGCGCCGGCAAGCAGCGCACCGCGCGCGCAGCAGCTGCTGGTCACGCTCTATCACGTGGCCAGCAACCTGCCTGGGCGGCGGCGGCGCGCGCGGCGACGGCAGCGAACGCGACCTGCTGCTGTCGATGCTGCCGGAGTTGCCGGAGCGCGCACGCTGCTGCTGACCGATGCGGGGCTGGTGGGCTACCGCGTGCTCACGCGCCTGCAGAACTGCGGCCATGCGTTCATCGTGCGCGTCGGCCGGAATGTGACGCTGCTGCGCAAGCTCGGCTACCACCTGCGCGACGCGCGGGCGTGGTGTATCTGTGGCCCGACACGCAGCGCCGCACGCCGCCGCTGACGCTGCGACTCGTGCTGTTGCAGGCGGGGCGACAGCGTGGCGCTGCTGACCAACGTGCTGGACGAGCGGCGGCTCAGCGCTGCGGATGTTGCCGCCCTCTACCGGCAGCGCTGGTCGCTGGAAGTGATGCATCGCACGCTGAAGCAGACGCTGGGCAAGCAAAAGCTTCGCGCCCAAACGCCGGAGCTGGCCGCGTGCGAACTCGACTGGTCGATGGCCGGTCTGTGGCTCATCAGCCTGCTGACGCACAACGCCGCCCAGCCGCCGCGATTGATCTCACCCGCCGCGGCATTGCGTGTGATCCGCACCGCCATGCGGCGCGGCCGCCGCCCAACGGGAAAACACTGGCTCCAGCGCCAACTCCGCACCGCCGTGCCCGACTTCTACCTCCGCAGACGACCAAAGACCGCCCGCGATTGGCCGCACAAGAAAACCGAACCACCCCGGAACCCCAGAATCCGCACCGCAACCACGGCCGAAATCCGCAAAGCACAGGCATTCAGAAAAGAAAAAGGAGCGGCTTAGTGAACGGCGTTGCATGCCACCCAACCGCGAAGGCATGCCACCCAACCAGCCGGATTCCGGCGCGCATCCCCTCCACGGGTTCCGTCGCCGCGGCGCGGCATTCTTGTAGTAAAACGCCGCGCCGCAGCACAGAAATGCGGCGCTTTTGTAGTAAAACGCCGCGCTGCAGATCCGCCACGGGTTCCGTCGCGCGCGCGCGGCGACTCCACCCGTGACTATAACCCTCGGCCCCGGCGGGCCGGAAATGCGCGCTTTGTAGTAAAACGCCGCGCTGCAGATCCGCCACGGGTTCCGTCGCCGCGGCGCGGCGACTCCACCCGTGACTACAACCCTCGGCCCCGGCGGGGCCGGAAATGCGGCGCTTTTGTAGTAAAACGCCGCGCTGCAGATCCCGCCACGGGTTCCGTCGCCGCGGCGCGGCGACTCCACCCGTGGCTACAACCCTCGGCCCCGGCGGGGCCGGAAACGCGGCGGCGCGATACATTCCGCGACACGCCGGAGGCGCGGCGGGCCATCACACCCCCGCCCGCGCTGCACCGGCCCGGAGAGTTTTTTGCCATGCCCACGCCCGCCGACAAGAACGGTCCCCCGCGCTCCGCGACCAAAGGCAGCTCGCCGCGCTCCACCCTCGAAGTCCGTCCGCCGCGCTCCGCGACCAAAGGCAGCTCGCCGCGCTCCACCCTCGAAGTCCGTCCGCCGCGCTCGGCCGAAGAGATCCGCGCGCTCAACGACGTCGAGTATGAATCCTTCGCCGGCTTCGCCCAGCCGCGCGAGCAGACCGCCGCCTGGACCGCCCACATCGGCCACGACAACATGCGCGTGGCGGTGCGGGACGGGCGGGTGGTGGCCGGGCTGGGGATCCTGCACTTCGGGCTCTACTTCGGCGGGCGGGCCATCCCCGCCACCGGCATCAGCGCCGTGGCCGTGGCCCCCGATGCCCGCGGCAGCGGCGTCGCCACCGAGCTGATGAACGCCCTGCTGCGCGAGCAGGCCCGCGCCGGCACGCCGCTCTCGGTGCTCTTTCCCGCGTCGTACGCGCTCTACCGCGGCGCGGGCTACGAGGTCGCCGGCAGCCGCGTGATGTTCCGCCTGGCGCTGCGGACCATCGGCGTGCGCGCGCGGGCGCTCCGCGTGCGGCCCGCCACCGCCGCCGATCACCCGGCCATCAACGCCATCCACACCGCCCGGGCGCTGCGCACCAGCGGACACGTGCAACGCGGGCCGCGCGAGTGGCGGACGATCCTCGAATACGGCCTGGACCCGATCTTCGCGTACGTGGTGGAGCGGGCCGGCAGCGGCGCGGTTGCGCCAGACGGCAAGCACAGCGCGGGCCGCAGCGCCGTTGCTTCGCGCACCTCGTCCACGCAGCGCGCCGCCGTCCGGCGCGCCGCCGCGGGCGGATCGATCCGCGACGCGGGCCGCGCAGCGCCGGACGCACACGCGACGGTCGAGGGGTACATCATCTACACCCAGACCGCCACCCGCGGGGCCGGCTTCGAGCTGCACGTGCGCGACATGGCCGCGTCGACGCCCGAGGCCGGGCGGCGGCTGCTGAGCTTCCTGGCGTCGAACATGACCATGGCCGAGCACGCCAGCGTGCTGACCGGGCCGGCCGAGTCGCTGCTGGCCAGCGCCTCCGAGGAGTGGCACGACTCGATGAGCCGCATCCTGTGGATGATGCGGATCGCCGACGCGCCGCGGGCGCTGGAGCAGCGCGGCTACCCGCCCGGGATGCAGGCTGCGCTGCGCTTCGAGCTGCGCGATGAGCTGCTGCGGCGGAACCGCGGCACGTTCGAGTTGCGGGTGGCCGACGGCCGCGGGCGGGTGCGGGCGCTGGCGGGCGGCGGTCGCAGCGCGCGGGCGCACGCCGGCGGCGGCACCGGGCCGATGATCCGCGGGCGCAGTGCGCTGCCGTTGCGGATGCACATCCGCGGGCTGTCGCCGCTGTTCAGCGGGCTGCTGTCAGCCGGCGAGGTGGCGCAGATGGGATTGATCGAGGGGGATGAGGCGGCGCTGGCGACCGCGACCGCGATCTTCAGCGGGCCGGCGCCGTGGATGAACGACCGCTTCTGAGCGGGGTGATCCGCGCTGCGCCCGGCTCAGCAGCCCGATGCAGCGCCGGCGGGCGCGAAGGGATCGAGCGGGGCCGTGAAGCCCGGCACGCGCCAGGCCGCCAGCATCGAATCCACGCTGGCGTCGGTGGTGAACTTCCGAGCGAACGCGCGCGCCTGCTGCGCCAGCGCCGGGTCGCGGCCGGCCGCCTCCAGCCCGCGCAGCATGCACGACGCCAGCCCGGGCACATCCTCCGGCGGGCAGGAATAAGGCTCGAAGGGCGGCGCCACCGCCTCGCACGAGGTCGCGATCCGCGACGAGGCCACCGTCAGCCCGGCCGCCTGGGCCTCCAGCAGCGCCTTGCCGAACCCCTCGACGATCGACGGGAAGACGAACAGGTCCAGCGCCGACAGCACCCGCGGGATGTCGCGCCGCACGCCGGTGAACGTGACGCTCGGCCGAATCCCCAACTGGTTCACCTGCTGCTCGATCTGCGGCCGCAGGTCGCCGTCGCCGACCAGCAGCAGCCGCACCTCGGGCCGCTGCTGGAGCAGCAGCGCGAAGGCCTCGATCAGGCGGGCGTGGTTCTTCTGCCAGTTGAAGCGGCCGACGTGCCCGATCAGCGTCGCATCGCGCGGAATGCCCAGCTCGTCGCGGACGGCGTCGCGCGCCCGGGCCTGCTCAAACTCGGCCACGTCGATGCCGTAGCGGATCACGAACATCCGCGGGTCGCTCTCGGCGTGCCGCGGAAACCACAGCCGCAGCCCGGCGTAGGTCAGCGCGATGATGCCGGTCGAGTTCGACAGGACCTGCCGGTTCAGCCAGCGCTCATAGATCCGCCGCGGCCAGTCGTTGCGATGCCCGGCCGTGAGATTGTGGTAATGGCTCAGCCGCACCGGCACGCCCGCCCGCCGGGCGCACTGCATCGGCGGGCCGCAGAAGTTCGACAGGTGCGCGTGCACCACGTCATACGGACCGCGGACGCGCAGCTCGCGGTAGAAGTTGCGAAGGAAGGGCAGCGGGTTGTTGCCCAGCCGCACGCCCCAGGCGCGGATGCCCATTTCGTCCAGCTCGGCGTCGCTCAGCCGCGCATCGCCCAGCGTGTAGCACACCTCGATGTCGAGGTTCGGCAGGTTTCGCCGGCGGATGGCGCGAAAGGTGTGCCCGAGGAAGGACTCCACCCCCCCGCTCTGCTTCATCGTGGAGACAACGTGCAGGATGCGCATGGCTCACCTGACGATCACGACGCCCGCGCACCCGATCGACGCGGCGGCCCGGCGGCCGAACCTCGCGGCGCCGGCGGACCGCGCCGCCGTCCCCCGCCGAGCCGGCGATCAGCGACCCTTTTTCTCGTAATAGGCGACGTTGAGCGGGATGTAGTTCTTCCACTCCGCCGGCACTTCGTCCTCCGGGAAGATCGCCTTCACCGGGCACTCGTCGACGCACAGCCCGCAGTCGATGCAGGTGTCCTTGTCGATGTAGAGCTGCTCCTCCCGCTCGAAGTCGGGCTCGTCCTTCCGCGGGTGGATGCAATCCACCGGGCAGACGTCCACGCAGGCGGTGTCCTTGGTCTTGATGCACGGCTCGGTGATGTAATGCGACACGCCGGAGTCTCCGCAGTCCTGACGGACGCCGATGAAGCGCCCGCGCTTACGCGGATTATAGCTGCGATTGCGCCGCGCCGCCCGTCCGTCGCGGTGCGATCACGCAGCCGGCGCCGCGCCCGCGACCGGCGCCTCCGGCGGAAGCTCGATCCAGAAGGTCGAGCCGGCCCCGACCTCGCTGTCGACGTCGATCCGCCCACCGAGCAGATGCGTCAGCTCGCGCGCAATGGCCAGCCCCAGCCCGGTGCCGGAGTGCTCGCGCGTCGCGGATTGATCGATCTGCCGGAACTTCTCGAAGATCACCTTCCGGTTTTCCGGCGCGATGCCCGGGCCGGTGTCGCGCACCTCCAGCCGCACCCAGCCGGCCTGCTTCGGAATCAGCACCAGCTGCACCTGCCCGCCCTCGGGCGTGAACTTGATCGCGTTCGACAGCAGGTTGAACAGGATCTGGCGCAATCGGACGGGATCGGTGCTGCAAGCGGGCAGCTCATCCGGACAGATCAGCCCCATCTCCAGCGACTTCTTGTCCGCCTGCGGGCGCATGAAGTCGATCAGCGTTGCGCACAGCTCGCGCAGCGCGATCGGCTCCACGTGCAGTTCCACCCGCCCGGCCTCGATCTTGGCCAGGTCCAGCAGGTCGTTGATGATCTCCAGCAGGATGCGCCCGCTGATCAGGATGTTTTCGGCGTAGCGGATGAAGCGGCCGTTCTCCTGCCCCGGCGCCTCGCGCAGCAGCTCGGCGAAGCCGATGATGCTCGTCAGCGGCGTGCGCAGCTCGTGCGATACATTCGCGATGAACTCGCTCTTGACGCGGTTGGACTCGTACAGCGCGACGTTCGTCTCGGCCATTTCGTCCAGCTTCCGGTCCAGCAGGCGGTTCGCGCGGCGCAGCTCCTCCTGCGACTCGCGCAGCCGCTCCAGCATGTGGTTCAGCGCCATAGATAGCTGCTCGAACTCATCGCCGGTGCGCAGGCTCGACCGCACCTCCAGGTCGCCCTCGCTGACCCGCGCCGTGACCTCGCGCAGCTCATGAATCGGAGCGAGGATGAACCGCCGCGTGATCACGTAGAACACCAGCACCGCCAGCGCCCCGGCCAGACTGCCGGCGGTCACGATCCAGGCCCGGTTCTGCAGGCGCTGCGCCGCGACCAGGTCCACCGGCACGCTCACCATGATGACGCCGGTCAGCTCGTTCTCGCGAAACGGGATGGCGCTCTTCCCGTCGTCGTGACACTCCAGGCAACCCTTGGTGACGCGCACCGCGTGGGCGTAATGAAACACCCGCTCCCCGCCGTCCACGTCCACGCGATAGAGGTAGGGCTGGCGCGGAGACTTGCGAAAGCTGCGGAACGCCTCGCGCGCCATGGGGTGATCGAGCTTGTTGACCACCGCGTCGGGATCGTCCGGCTCGGCCGAAAAGCGGATGTAGGTCGGCTGGCTGCGCAGCCAGGCCGGAAACAACGGGGTCTCCCGCATGTGAATCCCAAGCCCTGCGGAGGACTCGTGTTGCGCAAGTTGCGTACGGAAAAAATCGGCCGTGGCCCGCTGTGCGTCGCGGAAGGGCGAGTCCAGCAGCAGCGCCTCCATGCGAACCCACGGCACCGCCAGCGCCGCCGCGATGATGAGCAGCACCGCCACGCCGAACAGCAGGCGATACTTCGCCGCGAGCGATATTCGAACCAGCCGCATGGCCGCGGATTATAGCCCCCGGCCGGGCGGCCTCCCCGTGCGAATGCCGCTCGGAATCGCGCGGCCGCGGGTTACAATCGGCGGTTCGGGCACGCGCGCCGGTTCGCATCGCCCGACAAGGAGCCTATCGATGTCGTTTCGCTTCCTGGTGTCCGCCGTCACGCTGGCCGCGTCGCTTGCCCCGCTTCGAACCGCGCGCGCCGACGACGTGTGCGTGATCGACCTGACCAACGTCGTATTGCAGCACGCAACCAACCAGTCGCGCAGCAGCAACCCCGACGACATCGACCCCGGTTACGGCTACGAGGTCATCACCAGCGGCATGGCCCAGGGCACCAGCGGCCTGCTGCAACTGCTCTTTCCGCAGCCGACGCCGCTGGCGACAATCCTGGAAACGTTACAGCCCGGCTCGTCGGCGCTCCTCGAAGGCGTGATCTACAACCCCTCCGGCCAGCTCCCGATCGTCATCAGCAACCAGACGATCGATCAGTCCTCGACGATTCTCGGCACCAACGTGCGCGTCGTCGTCACCATCTCGGCCGGCATCGACGCCAACGGATACGGGTTCTTCTCATTGACCGACGTGCAGATGCTGCCGAACACCGGCCTCATCCGCCTGGGTGCGATCCGCATTAACAGCGGCCAGACCGTTATCACGCGCATCCCGGCGATCACCGGCGACATGAACTGGGACGGGCAGTTCAACAACTTCGACATCGACGCCTTCGTGCTGGCCCTGCTCGATCCCGCCGGTTATGAAACCACCTATGGATACCCCCCGATTTATCCCGGTGATATCAACCGCGACGGTCAGTTCAACAACTTCGACATCGACCCCTTCGTCGCCCTGCTGGTTCAGTAGACCCCCGCTTCAGCTCGCGGCGCTGCTGGCCATCCTCGCCGCGGCGCTGCACGCCCCGCTGACAGCGGCGCAGACCACGGCCGGGGCAGCGCCGCCGACGCTGCCTGCTCCGGCGCCGGTGCCGACCGCGCACATCGGCGATCGTCCCCGTATCGCAATCATCGACTTCACCGTTGCCCGCGACACCGACCCGCGCGACGCGTGGCTGGGCGATGCCGTCACCGAGCAGCTCTGCCACCGGCTGCGGCGGCACCCAGGGCTGCTGGCCGTCTCGACCGAACGAATGCACCAGGCCCGTGCCGAACTCGCGGAGGACGCCAAGGCCCCACCCTGGCCGGCGGTGGCGCGGGCGCTGGGCGTGCGCTACCTGCTCCGCGGCGCCTCGACCGGCCAGCCCGACTCGATGCGCCTGACCATGGAGCTGCACGACCTCTCCGACGAGGCCGCCGAGCCGCGCAAGGCCGAGCTTCCTGCCGGGAGGCTTTTCGACGTTCTGGACAGCGCCACGCGCTGGTCGCTGGATGCCTTCCGCGTCGATCCACCCGCGGGCGGCCCGCCACTGCTCGGCCCACCCTGCAAGTCTCCGTCGGCCCTGGAGTTTTACGTCAAGGCGCTGCGGGCGTTTCGCGAGGAGAAGCCGCGCGCGACAGCCGAGCTGCTGCGCGACGCGCTCGACTTCGATCCGGCCTTTCGCCCGACGCTGCTCCTGCAGGCCGAGGTGGACCTGCGGGTCGGGTCGCCTGCGGCGCGCCGCGCCGCGGCTGCGCGCCTGGCGCTGCTGGCGGAACTGAGCCGCAAGGCCGATGACGTGCTTGATCGCGTCGCCGTCGAGTTGGCGCACGGTGTGCTGAACGGCATGGAAGGCGCGGTGGACGCGGCCCAGACGCGCTTCGCCACCGCGCTGGAGATTGCCCGCCAGTCGCGCGACCCCTACGCGCAGCTGGCCGCCATGACCAGCCTCGCCAACCTGTACCTGACGCAGCGTCCGCCGCGCGAGTTTGACGACGCCCAGCGCGCGTCGTTTACGCGCGAGACGGCGGAGCGATCGGCCGCCTGGCAGGAGGCCGTCGCGTTATCGCTCGAACAGTTGGATGACATCGTGTCGCTCGCCCCCGCGCTGAACAAGCTCGCGCTCACGTACGAGCGCAGCGGCGACGACAATCGCGCACTGACCATGCACCTGCGAATGCTGCAATCCGCCCGGCAGCTCAAGTCTCGCCGCACCGAGGCCACCGCCCTGCTGCTGCTCGCCCAATGCCACGCCCGCAAGGAGCGGTGGGACGACGCGCTGACCGCGATCGAGCACTGCGCGGCGATCACTCCGCCCGAGGCTGCTGCCGCCGTTTCAGCGACGCGGGCGGCCGTGCTGCGCGGTCTGAAGCGCCCGCGCGAAGCGCTGGCTGAGTATCAAGCGGCGCTCAAGCGATTGCGCACCGGCGACGACCTGAGCAATCAGTTGATCTGCCTGCGCGAAGCCGCCGGGCTACACTGGGATCTGGGCGAGAGCGCCGAGGCCCGCAAGATGCTCCAGGAGGCCATCGACATCGCCCGTGCGCTGGGTTCCCCGATTGCGACTTCGCTCGAAGACACGATGAGCGTGTGGAATGAGGGCGCCGGCGGACGCCGACCGCCGCCCTGACGCGCCGGACGACAACGTTCGATTTCAGGGCGAGTCGCGCCGCCGGCGAGCCTCCGCGATCACGCGCGCGTTGACCTCGGGCATCTCGAGCGCATCCAGCTCCCCATCCGTCACCCAACGGCAGGCCGCGGACGCCAAGGGCTGCGCCTCCCCGCCGCGCCAGTCGCACAGCACCGGCGTCAGCAGTACCCGCCGGTCCGGATAGTCCACGCTGAGCGTGGTCAGAACCGCCGTTGCGACGGCCGTCACGCCGCACTCCTCGAGCAACTCGCGCAACGCTGCCTCGCTAGGTGTTTCACCATCATGCGACTTGCCGCCCGGGAACTCCCACAGCCCGCCGAGGTGAACGTGATCCGGGCGGCGCGCGACCAGCCACTGGCCGCTGCGATGGACCACCGCGATGGCAACGGCATGGACGATGGTCGGTGTCATCGGATCGTCGCGATCAACTTCGTGCCCCCGCGTGCATGCTCGCACGACGCCCGGATCGGGGGCCTGAACGAGCGAAGGATCGGCGACGTGTGCGATCGGACGAAGTACGGCGGCATGGCCATCGCAGCAGCGGAAAATCCAGGCGATTCCGGGATCGCTCCCGGATCGACAGCGATCCGGCAAACATGCCGCCGATTCGGACCATTCATGTCTTGCAAAGCTATTTCTCACAAAGAGTTACACATCATCGCGGGATCTTGTAAGAGTCGCTTGCAACGGTGGACACGCGCCCCCCCGGGTGATATAGTGCGGGTGGTCGTCGAGGGGCGGTTTGGGGGGCGGATGGAGACCACGATTTTGCGGCTGTTCTAGCCGTGGCGCACTTCCGGGATCGACCGAAAGGCTCGATCCCGGAAGTTTCTTTTTCACCACGCCCAACTGAAGCACCTGGTCAACGAAGCACGCGCTCAACCCGCTCCATCCCGGACCCGTTGCTATCCCTGTCGCTGACGCCGAACCGCCCGTACCACCCGCTGATAGATGTCCGCGGGTGAGGACACATGTTCCCAGGGCAGGGACGCCTCGGCACCTTCGGCCCTCAGCATCACGGTTCCGACGCGGACCATGCGCTGGTGCACCCCCCACAGCAGCGCCACGTCTGCGACCCGCACGAGCGGCAGTTCGGATACTTCGACCGACAGCACGCCGCGCAGCCGGATCGCTCGCCGGTTCGTCAGCATGTAGATCGTCGCCGCCCATTGCAGCGCCCCGAACGCCAGGCGGGCGCACGCGCCGCCGAAGCACGTCACCGCGGCCGGCAGCGCCGCCGAGCCGAACACGGGAGCTCCGGCACTCAGGAACAACAGGCCGGCGATCGCGGCGGCCAGCACGACTCTCGCGGAGACAAACGCGATGAACCACGGCGAGGGGCGGATCGAAAGTTCCACCACCTCACCGCCGTCGAGAACGTGCGGCGCGGCGACCGGAATCGCCAGCTTGTCGGGGGCGACGATCGGCGCCATCGACACTCTCCGGGCCGGCCGGATGATACCCTCACTCTCCGCATTCTACCGCGGCGGCTGGGCCGCGGCGGCGATGCACTCGGCGCGAAGCACGCCGATGTGCGGCAGGTTGCGATACAGGTCGTTGTAGTCCAGCCCGTACCCGACGACGAACTCATCCGCGATGTCGAATCCCACGAAGTCCGCGTGCAGCGACGCTGGCGCCTTGCCCGGCTTGCGCAGCAGCACGCAGATGCGCACGCTGGCCGGCTCGCGCTGCGCGAGCATGTCCCGCACGAATGTGAGCGTGCGCCCGGTATCGAGGATGTCGTCTACGATGATGACGTGCCGCCCGCGCACGTCATGCGACAGGTCGGCCACGATCCGCGGCTGGCCGGCCTGCGTTCCGCGGTAGGTGCTCAGGTGCACCAGCGCGAGCCGCATGTGCACGGGCATCTCGCGGATCAGGTCCGCCAGGAACACAATCGAGCCAGAGAGAATCGGAACGAACGTCAGTCCGTCGTCGCGCCCCGCGGAGGCCGCGACAACTTCCGTCGCCAGCGCAGCGACGCGCTGCCGGATCGTTTCGCGCGACAGCAGGATACGGGCGACGTCGTCGTGCATGCGCTATTGTGACGTGGAGTGCATGATGTATACGAACGCCCTGTCCCCCTTGGATTCGTCGATCATCAGGGACTGTTCCTCGAAGCCCGGCCGAATCGTGTGACGCGCGGCCCGGAATTTCTCGACGGTTTCCGGATCCCACCAGGTGCGCGTGGCCGACCCGGATTGCACGCAGCGATCGTCGCTTGCCAACGGCTTGCTGCGAAACAGCGTCGTCTTGAGAAACGCCTCCACGTCCGCGGCCGGCATTTCCACCTTGAACGTATACAGAACCTCACTCCCCTGGGTCGTCTTGTCGAGCGCGATCGGCGTCGCGGACTTGGGAAGCTTGAGCTTCATCACCTTCTCGCACTCCGCGATCTGCTCCGCCGTCGGCGGCGTGGGCAGATCCACCTTGCGCTTCTCGTTCTGATTGTCGCACCCGCCCAGCCCCATCAGCGTGACCAGCAGGAACAGCGAGCCTACGTGACGTGTCATCGGTTCCATTCTCCTGCATCCGACGAGGAACGAGCGGCAACGGTCATTGCGGCGACGCAGCGCCGCACCAGGCGCTGCACCAGGCGCTGCCCGCCGCACTGAACCCCATCAGCGGCAAAGGATACCGCGCCGGTGCGAATTCGCCACATCATCACCACGGACGATCACAGCCACGATCGGAAGCGTCGACCGCCGACGAGCGCAACCGCGAGGGCCGCCCAGCCGACCATCATCGCCGCGCCGCCGATCGGCGCAACCATTCCGAGCCAGCGCGGACCGCCCGCAGCCAATCCGTACAATGCACCGCAGAACGCGACAATCCCCACCAGAAACGCGAAACCGGCGACTGTTCGCGCGCGACCGGCCGGCGGAATCGCGCAGAGCACAAGCGCGATCCCATGCGCGAGCTGGTACCGACTCGCCGTCTCCCACCAGCCGGACTGTTCCGGGGTCAGAGCGTCGCGGAGGGCGTGGGCGCCGAATGCTCCGGCGAGCACTGCCAGGCCGGCGAGCAGCGCCCCGATGGGAGGGATCATGGTGTCGATCGTCATCGAGTGGCGGTCGTGTGGTCAACCCCAGGCCGGGCATCTCACGCTATCCGTGCTCGGTCACCCAGCCGTTGCAGATCGGCGTCGGGAGCGAACCTCAACCGGCCGCCCGCCATCCCTTTCCCCCGGCCATCCCCAACAGTGGCCGAAGGGCACGGACGCCGCGCCATGCGGGGCGGGCCGGTTGTAGATCAGAGGTCAGCTGCGGGATTCATCGTTGGAGCTTTTCTGGCGGATAATGCCGCGCGGGCGGACCGTGTCACCGCTCGGGGCGCCGGCCGTTGGCACGGATATGACCCGCGGCTGGGAGACCGAAGGCTCTTCAGCTTCCGCCGGCTCAGACAGCCAGGAAAGAATGCTGTCCTCCAGCCCATTCTGGCGCGGGATGTCGAACTTTTCGCCGCACTGCTTGCAACGCGCAGATCGACCCTGCGCCTCGACCGGCAGGCGATACTTCGCTCCGCAATGGGAGCACGAACACTTGATCGTCGTGTCCAAAGGGCACCTCACTCCAATTCCGAGACCGGTTCCGTAGCGGAAAACCAGCCTCGCCACGCTGCAGAGCCTTGCCCTGAGCGTGGGATTCGCGTTTTCGATTGTCGGCTGACGACAATGAGCGAATGAACGGAATGAGTTCAGACTTCGCCGGGGATTCCCGGAAGTATAATTATCGGAGGCCACCCAGCCAAGCGGCCTCTCACCATGACTCTATCGCGATTCGGACTACAACGCAATTGAAATTACAAATTCATACAGACGAAATACCGTCACTTCGCTCCGCGAGGCGGCCTATGACGGATTTTCGTCACTCCCGGTGCCACTCGGAACAGCGTGCACAGACCACAGGCAACTCGATGCCGACGACGTGCGCCGCTCGACACCTCTGACGATCGGACCCATTCCACAATTCACTCAACGGCGCTTCGCACCAGTCACCGAACCGCAGCTGCCCGCGCACATCCTCGCTGCACGCCACCGCCGCCCCATCCGCCAGCAGCATCAGCCGGGAGTCCAGGCGGCGGCAGGCAGTACGTGTCGGGGGGGTTGTCGCCAACAGCGAATCGGGCGGCAGTATCCCGCCGTGGCGGCTGTACCCGCCGATCGTGGCGCCGCCCGTCTCTCGAATCCAGCGATCGAAGAACGCCTCCATCTCGCCGATCGTAGCAGCGCAGCGCGTCAGGTGCGGGATGATCAGCGGCTGCGGCGAGCGGAGCGACTGGCGCGACTGCTCGACACGGGCGATGTTTCGGATCACTGCGTCGAATGCATCACGCTGATGCACGCGCATGTACGTCTCGCGCGAATCAGCATCGAGCAGCACGGAGAGCACATCCACCCGCGCGTCCACAAGCGCCGTGATATCCGCATCGTCGAGATCCACCAGCGGCGAGACGACCGCGATACCGAGCACGCCGGCAGCGCGGATGCCGCGGCAGATTTCGCGGAACTGCGGATGGCGCAGCGGGTCGCCGTGGCCGCCCAGCACGACCAGCCGGTCGTCGAGAGTTCCCAGCTCCTGCGCCGCGCGAAGCACGGCGGACACCGCAACGGGACCGCGCACCGGAACGCGCCCGCCGCGCGGGCGGAGGGTTGTCTCCGGCAGCGGGTCAACGGTGGTCAGCTCAATCTCGACCTCCCTCGGCAATTCGTCGGGGTCAGCGAGCGCACCGCTCGACATCGCGCCGCACAACTGGATGGCGCCCGCGGTGTCCCCGACCGCATCGAGCAGGTCGGCCAGCAAGCTGCGCGAGGTGCGCGTGTCCCCGGTCAGGCGCGCCCGCGTGCGCGCGATCCCTGCATCGACCGCCAGGCAAAGCGAGCGATTGATCGGGTCGCCGATCGGGAACTCGGGCCGGTAAGCCAGCCGCAGCCCGATCGGGAGATCAAGGCGGGTGAACTCCTCGACAAACTCGCGGTGCAGGACGACGCCGGCAATTCCCGGCGGCGACTGCGTGAAGACCAGCGGCGTGTCAGACGGAGCTGCTTCCAGGTGGCGCACCATGGCGCCGCCGATGCCCGGATCCAGCACGGGCATGGCTGCGTCGAGGCACAGCCCGGCGTCTGCACCAGTCGCGCGGAGCAGTTCGAGTACAGTCGGCGCGCTGATGAACTCATCGAAGTAGGTCGCACCGAGCAGGCCGCCTCGCCAGCTCCCCATTCCCCATTTACGGGCGGACGCGAACAGCGCCGCACGCGGACGGAGCACATCGGTTTCGATGACCGTGAAGCGATCCCCTTCGCCCGTCTCCCGCAATGCAGCCCGCATCGCATCCGAGTGGCGCGCGGACACAATGATGTGACGGCCGGACAGCCCCTCGATCCGCGCGTAACGGCGCAACGTGTGCTCGACGATCGTGCGAGGCCCGACGCGCTCCAACAGGGCGGACGGGCCGCCGAGCGCGGAGCGGTCGAAGTCGGCGAACATCAAGCCGGTGACCTTCATTGCGCGCGCCCCCCCTCCTGTAGTCTCAACAGCGCCTGCGGCAGCACGTCGAGTAGAAAATCGCAGCCATCGCGTATGGATGTCACAAACTCGGCGTCTCGTCGCAGCCGACGCAGGGCGGTCTGCGGCGTGTCCTGCTCTGGCGCATCGCCGCCCATCCGGCGATCGGCCGAGAATCGCCGCAGTTCGGCGAGTTGCGATGCCTCCGTGACGATGCGAAACGCACGGTCGCATCGCGCGACCTGCGCTCGCAGGTCATCCACCTTCGCGATCCGCCGGTTGAATTCCGCTGGCCGGCCCGTCAATCGCGACAATTCATCCAGCAGTGTCAGCATCTGCTCGCTGATGCGCCGCAGTTCGCGAATTTCGCAGATTCGGGCGTCGATCGACGCAGTCGCCTGGCGAATGTCGTCCGATGCACAGGTTTCGGGGTCTCCCACCAGGTCGCCAGGAAGCGCCCGGATGCAATGCTCGGACGCAATCTGCGCCAATGGACGCACTTGCGCGCCCGCCAGCGCCACTCCGGTCGGTGCGGCCTGGAGAACCCGCGCGGCAGAAACGGCGATGTCGGCCTCGAATTGCTCGGCGTAGGTGAACAACTGCTCATCCGAGTAGGCCGCCCGGCCGGCGGCGTCCGTGACGCGACGCAGGATCGAGCGGCTCCGGGCGATGCGCTCCCATTGCTTCATCTCGATGGTGCAGAAGCGGGACAACTCGGGTCGCCACACGTCCTCGATCGGCGTGCCTGGCGGGTAATAAAGGCCGTCGGTGCAGCAGAGATCCTGGCCGACGAAGACGATTGGGTCGCAGCCCAGGTGCTGGGCGAGGTAGAACGACAGGTGTGCAACAGTGCTGCCGGCGCGCAGCGCCCCCCGCGGCGGCGGGCGCTCGCAAAGCAGCTCGTGAGCAAACGCCGAGTGCAGCAGTCGGCGCGGGCCGGAGTATGTGTCCAGCACCGACGGGTGTGCTTTCGGTTCGGCGACCAGCAGCGTGCTTCGGGGGTCTGCGCCCGCGGGCGGATCGCGGAAAAAATCCGCCGACAGCTCGTGATAATCGAGGCTCGTGACGAAATGCGGCGCGCAGCCGCGCGCGGAAAGCAGCTTGTAGACCGTCTGCGCGGCGATGATTACGGCGCGATCACGGAGCGCGGGGAGCGCATCGAGGTGAGCTGTCAACGACGGCCCGGCCGCGACAAGTATCGCGGGAAAACCGGCAGCGCGATTCCGCAGTGACTCCACGCCCGGCGCGTGGACGTAGTCGCGCAGGTTGAGCGCGATGTTTCGGCAGGTCTGACGGGCGTTGCGCACGAGCGTGGTCACCTGCATCCGCGCGAAGGCAACGTAGTCGGTCACCAGGCCGCGGATACGGGTGTGAAACTCGGCATGACAGCGCGACGCCGGCGGCAGCGTGACAAACTGCAGGCCGAGCATCACGTCGGCGCTCATCGCCGTCAGCGTGTCGTGCACCAGGCGCTTGTCCGCCTGCGTGACGAACACCAGCCGGCCCTCGCGGATCGGCTTCGAGTGATCGGCCGAGCACAGCGCGGCTTTCAGCAGCGCGGGGTCCGGTTCGCAGGCGATGACGACTGGGCGATCGGCGGCGGCCTGCAACGCCGCCCAGACGTGGCCGAGACCGCCGCCCTGCACGACGAACGCCGGGTTCTCGGCAGACGAAACCGCGCGCTCCGCGGCGCGGCGGGCCTCGACGAGCGGCTCATGGCGACTGTGGGCGAAAATCAGTGCGCCGTCGTCCGCGGTCACCCGCACGGTCCACGCGCCATCGCGGGCCGTCTCGATGCGCGGAAGCTGCGCGAAGGGCAGTGCGTCGAGCCGCGCGGCGAGCGCTGGACTTCGGAGGTAGAGCGCGGCGAGATTGGCGAGCCAGGCGGCGCGGGCGGCCTTGCGCGCGGCGCGCCCGTCGACGTCGAAGTCATCGAGGACGACGGGAGCCGCGCTCACGATCAACCTCCACGAATCCGGATGCCCCCGCTCCCGGGCGCACTCCGCAGCGCACTTATCGGCCGGTTCGCGCGAACGCGCCCAATCGGGCCGGAATCCGGCGCGCTCGACGCGCACGGCCCCGCTCGCGATAATCCGCCCCGCTTTCGAGGAGCCGACGCATGCGCGTGCTATCCGGGGTGCAGCCGTCAGGGACGCTGCACCTGGGCAATTACCTGGGCGCGATGAAGCAGCACATCGAGCTGCAGACGCAGCAGGAATGCTACATTTTCATCGCCAACTACCACTCGCTGACAACCGTGCACGATGCGGAGCGCCTCAGAGCGCTGACGCGCGACGTCGCGCTGGATTACCTCGCGATGGGGCTGGATCCGCAGCGGGCGGTGTTCTTCCGGCAGAGCGACGTCCCGGAGGTGTGCGAGCTGGCGTGGATCCTCTCCACGGTCACCGGCATGGGGTTGTTCGAGCGCGGCACCAGCTACAAGGACAAGGTCGCGCGCGGACTGCCGTCTTCCGTCGGGCTGTTCTTTTATCCCGCCTTGATGGCGGCGGACATCCTGATTTATCGCAGTCACGTGGTGCCGGTCGGCCGCGATCAGACGCAGCACGTCGAGTTCACCCGCGACATGGCAACGTACTTCAACGAACGCTACCGCTCGGTGTTCATTCTGCCGGAGGCGCGCTTCAACGAAGCGCCGGTCGTGCCGGGCGTGGATGGGCAGAAGATGAGCAAGAGCTACGGCAACGCCATCGACCTGTTTGGCGATCCCAAGCCGACGGCCAAGCGGATCATGGGAATCAAGACCGACAGCACGCCGGTGGATCAGCCAAAGGACCCCTCCACCTGCACGGTCTTCGCACTGTTGCGGCTGTTGGCGGATCCGGCCGAGACGCAGGAATGGGAGCGCCGCTACCGGGCCGGCGGGATGGGCTACGGCGACGCTAAAAAGCGTCTGGCAGAGCTGTACGAGCTGCGCTTCGGCCCGCACCGCGAGGCTCGTGCGAGTTGGGCGTCCCGGCCCGACGACGTGGAGGACGTGCTGCGCAGCGGTGCGGCCCGGGCCCGCGCGACGGCGCAGGCGGTCATGCACGACGTGCGCGAGGCTTGCGGCATCGTGGTCGCGCGACGCTGACCCCGCAGGCCGCAGTGGTCCCCCCGCGCCGCAGCGGGCGGCGTGGTCGCGGCGGGCGTATGATGGCGGTGGAGAATCCCGGCTTGACGGACGATTACCGCGTACAGCTCGACGTGTTCAGCGGGCCGATGGACCTGCTGCTCTATCTCATCCGCCGCGATGAGATCGACGTTCAGGACATCTCCATCTCGCGGCTCACCGATCAATACGTCGAGCACGTGCACATGCTCCGCAGCGTCGATCCGAACGCCGCGGGCGAGTTTCTCGTAATGGCCAGCACGCTGATCGAGCTGAAGTCGCGGGCGCTGCTGCCGACGCCGCCGCTCGAAGCCCTGGACGAGGCCGACGACCCGCGCGCTGCGCTGGTGCGCCAACTGCTCGAATACAAGCGATTCCGCGACGCGGCGCGAGCGCTGGGAACGGCGGCCGATGACCGGGCGCAGCGCTTCGTCAGACGACCGGCCGAGCTGCCGCGCGAGCTGATCGGGATTGAACTGGAAGAGGTCGAAATCTGGGATTTGCTCTCGGCCTTCAACTCGGTGATGTCGTCGATCGGCCAGGGGCCGGGGGTCAGCGAGATTCGCTATGACGACACGCCGATCGAGACCTACGTCAACACGCTGGTCGAGACGCTGGAGATCGGCGGACCGACGCGCTTCGATCGGCTGTTCACCGGCCGCACCGACCGTTCCGAGGTGATCGGGCTTTTCCTGGCAATGCTGGAGCTGATGCGCCGCCAGCGGATCCGGGCCGAACAGACCCGCGGATTCGGCGAGATTTATCTGTTTCTGCTCGAGCCGGTCGAGGGGGAAACGGCGACGGCGCTAAACACCGAGGAACGCGCAGCACTATTCGATGAAGTGCTCGAACCGCGGGAACCGGCGACCGCCGGCGACTCGGCCGACGAGCGACCGCGCGGCTCACTTCCGGACCTGTCGATCGACGGGCCGGAGGTGCGCGCGGCGCTGGACGAAGCCATCGCCGCGGCGGAGCGAGACGGTGGTCCGGCGTACTTCATCGCCGAGTGCGAGGAAGAGACGCTGGTGGTGCGACTGGATTCCAGCGTCGATGGCGGCGGCGGCGCGGCCGCTGGCGACGACCGGTCCGATTCCGCCGACCGGACCGCGACCGGCCTCACCGGGCGCAAGGAACCCGCCGACGATTCACCGGACGAAGGCCGCGAGCCTGAAGTCGAGAGGAGGCCGGAATGAGCACGACCCACAGCCCCGACGCGCGACTGGCTGCGCTGGGCATCACGCTGCCGGGCCCGACATCGCCGGTTGGTTCGTATCTGCCGTGCATACGGCATGGCAACCTGCTGATGCTCAGCGGGCAGATCCCGATCCAGGCAGGATCGGTGGTGTTCACCGGACGGGTCGGCGGTAACGGCGTCTCATTGGCGGATGCACAGCAGGCGGCGCGGCTGTGTGCGGTCAATGCGCTGGGGATTGCAGCACACGCGCTGGAGGGGCTGGAGCACATCGCGCGCGTGCTGAAAGTAGTGGTGTACGTCGCCAGCAACCCCGGGTTCACGGATCAGCCGAAGGTCGCCAACGGCGCCAGCGACCTGTTCGTCGAGGTGTTCGGGGAAGCGGGTCGGCATGCGCGCGCGGCCGTGGGCGTGGCCGAACTGCCGCTGAACGCCACGGTCGAAGTGGACGTCACCTTCGCCGTTCGCGCGAGCGCTTCCGGCTCGTGATCGGCAACACGCGCATGCACGGCAATCGAAACGGGCATCCGCCGCTGGGCAGCACATCGTGAGCGCTGCACCACAAGGGGCGCGGGATCGGCCAGACGCCGACCCGTGGGACGCTGCACCCCCTCAAGTCGCCCGCGCGGCCGATCTCACCGCGGGTCGGGTGCACGCCGCGGCGCTGGCCGTCCTGCGCAGCGCGAGTGGACGTCTGCTGCCACTGCTTGAATCCGCTCGAATCGCGGTGGAGGAAGTGACGCGGGCGGAGCGCGGTTCACCACAAGCGCCGCGGCGCGCCTGCAGGGCGGGCTGCTCATCCTGCTGCTACCTGGCCGTGTCGATCACGCCGGCCGAAGCGATGATGATCGCGAGCGGGCTGCGCCGGCAACGCTCTCCAGACGAGCTGGCGGTCGTGCGGCAGCGAATCCACGCCACCGCGGCGCGCGTGTCGCACCTCCCGATCGAGCAACGCGCCCTTGCGAGGGTGCCTTGTGCCCTGCTTGGGCCGGACGGGGCCTGCACGATTCATGCGTTCCGGCCGCTCGGCTGTCGCGGATGGACGTCCTTTGACGCCAAAGCGTGCGAAACGGCGCTCAACGACGATCGTCCGGGCCACGACGGGCCGCAGGATGCCCTGCTCTACGCCACCGCGGGGGCAGCCAGTGACGGATTGAACGCGGCCCTGCGCGAGGCCGGCGCGCCGGCGGGAAACTGTGAGTTTCACGCCGCCGTACTGGTCGCGCTGGCCGCGCTCGAAACGGAGCCGCCCCACCGGAGCGGTGCTAGTGCCGAGAACGCTCCGACGAGCGAATGGGCAGCATCGGCGCTGCCTGCCGCGTTTGCGGCCTGTCCACGGGTGACGTCAGAGCGGCTGCGGAGCGGCTGACCGACGGTGGCGGCCGCGCGAACGGCCGGCGCGTCGAGGTCGCAGGCACGCCCGATCGCAGCGCTGCCGGAACCGACCCGATCGGGTACATTGACGCGGACCTGCCGACGGATTTCGTAGCCGCGCCGGGGCTTCGGCCGGTACCCACGAAACCCTGTGGCGTGACGTGCAGAGGAGCGGCGTGTGAGCTGGAAGGTCGTTGATCGCAACCAGGTTTCTCCCGATCAACTCGGGCCGGGGCTGAGCGCGGCCACGCGCGAGAAGATCCGCGGGTTCTTTTCGCGGTACCCGACGAAGCAGGCGTGCCTGCTGCCGGCGCTGCACATCGCGCAGGATCAGATCGGCTATTGCTCGCTGCGCGCGATGCGCGAGATTGCGGAACTGCTGGAGATTGCGCCGTCGCAGGTGATGGACGTGGTGACGTTTTACACGCACTTCTGGACGCACCCGAAGGGGCGGAAGGTGATCGTGCTGTGCCGGTCGATCTCGTGCGAGCTGATGGGCGGGAAGGCGGTGCGAGAGGCGATCGAGCGGCGGCTGGGCATCGAAGATCACGAGACCAGCGCCGACGGCGAATATTCGCTGATGATGGAGGAGTGCCTGGCGGGCTGCGACCACGCGCCCTGCCTGCTGATCAACGAGAAGATGCACAAGTGTGTGCGCCCGGAGGACGTGGACCGCATCCTCGCGGACGCGAATAACGACCGGCTGGACATCCCGCGAAGCACGACGTACGACGCCGGAAAATAACCTCGACCACACAGCCTCGCTCAGCGCTCCGCACAACCATCTGACCCGCGCCCAGCCGCCAAGTCGGCGCGCCGGCACTACTCCTGATACAACCCCCCGCTCGATTCGAGCCAGTCGGCCACGCGATCCGCCGCGGCGGAAATCGTCAAGTGTGACATGTCCAGCTCGAGGCACGGCAGCCGGCTCTGCGACAACTCGCGGCGAAACGCGTCCTGCTCGCGGACGAACACGTTCAGATCGTCGTATTGGCGCGGATTGCCGGAAACCCGCAGGCGCTCCTCGCGAGCAGACGCGAACGACTCCGGCATGCGCGTGCAGAAGACCGTGCGAAAACCCAGCCCCAGCAGGCGCTCCTCCAGCCAGGCGAAGTCAATCTGGCGGCCGTGCTCGCGCCACTGATAGACGCGCGTGGAAACGTGGAAGCGGTCGATGATCCACGAATAGTAGCGCTGCAGCTCCAGCAGCCGCGCCCAGGTGCGATAAGTCTCCAGGGCCAGCGGCTCTTCCCCCGGTAGAAAGTTGATCAGCCCGCGCCCCCACGGCGTATTCGTGAACGCGCACCACTCGGCCGAAATCACCGGCGAGTGGTAGCGATACTTCCGCGGGCCGACGATCCGCGGATGCTCATTCAGCGCAAACGCGAGGTCCGTCTTGCCGGTGAGGCGCGTTCCTTCGAGGATCAGGTGCGGACACATCTTGGTACCGCGCGGCTTTGGGGAGGTCACCCGTGTCGCTCCGATCCGAACCCCGTTCATCGCAGCGTGATCGTCCAGCGCCAGGCTCGACCGGACCTGCCGGCATTCGTCTCCGCCTGCGCAGGGGCAAACTCGCGCTACCGCCGCTCGGCGTCGGGTCGCGCACCCAGCTCGATCGCTGCGCCGTCGGACGCCGTTCCAGGTGCTTTCCCACGTGCGCTGAGCTGCTCCTCGGCCCGCTGGATCATGCCGAGATATTCGCCACCGCGGACCAGCCCCCATTCCGCGCTGCTGCCGGCCACGTTGCGATACTGGAGGTCGCGCCAGGCATAGCGGCCCAGCCCGGTCAGCCGCCAGTTGACCCCGCCCGGCCAGCGCAGCGCCTCGCAGATCAGCACGGCCGCGGTGGCGCGATTGACATATTGATCCGGCGCATGTCGCCAGTGCTTGCGGGCGATGCCCGCCTCGATCAGGCTGCTGGCGAGTGCCGAAAAATCGCCCTCAAAGGCGGCGTCATGACGCAGCAGATAGGCCATGCGATAGGCTGCTTCCGCCGTGACATAGGGCGAATCGGCGATGTGCTCGACCAGCGCGGCGTTTCCGCGGAGGGCGTCGGCCGGCACGGGCGCGGCGGCACGAGGTGCAGCGCAGCCGCTGATCGCCAGCGCGATTACGATGGTCGCGCTGATGCGATCAACCGTCGAGCACCCGGCGGGGAAAGAAGCTGCTCGGAGAGCAGGGACAGAAAACATCGAAGTCGATGCGCGGAGGAAATGGTCGGAGCATCGCATGATCAGAAGCTCCACGTCAGGCCGGAAAAGATGAACTGCCGCGAGTCGCGATCCTGGTACGCGTCGCCGGGAAAGAACACACCCCAGCGCAGCGTCCACGCCAAATCAGATGAAATGCGCCAATTGACGAAATAATCCATCTCCCAGCCAACAAAACCGGCGAATTGCTGCGCGGTAAAGTCGCTGATCGCGGCCCGGTCGTGGTGCTTGTGATACAGAAACCACGTCGTCCCCAGTTCCAGCTCGCGCAGCAACTCCACCCGCTCCAGCGGCATGAACGACGCCCCGGCCCGCCAGACGTGCAGGTTCGACACCACCGGCGCCGCGGCGATGCCGGTGTCGCGGTAGCCGAAGCCGACGAATCCGGTGTCGCGCCGGTCGCGGCGGTTGCCGCCGACGGCGCTGGTCGGGCTTTCGAGACGGTCGCCGTCGCCGCTGCCGAACATGTACTCGGCTGAAACTCGCGGTCGCAGCGGCACGGGGATGCGATACTCAACGCCGACATCCCAGCCCCAGGCGCGGACGGAATCGCGGCGGGCCCAGTCGCCGTCACCGAAACTGCGGCCGGTCTGGACGACCGCCTCGGCCCAGTAGTCAAGGTTCGCAGCGAGGCTGCCACGCACGCCGGCGCCCCAATACTGCGTGTCGTAGTCGTATTCCTGGTCGTAGTCCTGCGGGCGCTCGTCGGTGTGATCCTGCTGCCAGAGGCCGTAGACGAACGGGACGTGCTTTTCCCAGCCTTCGTAGGCCAGTTGCACGCCATAGAAGCGGCGGTTCATGTGTGAATCGACGGCCGGGCTGCGATCGACGTTCGGCGTGCTGGCGATGGTGTTGCCGATCAGCACCAGCGTTCGAACGTCCTGCCATGCGGCGTCCAGCACCACTGCATCCAGCGGCAGGTCGAGCGCATAGCCGGTGCCGAAGCTGACCTGTTGACGCCCGATGCGAATCCGGGCGCGGGGCGCGCCGGCGCCCCAGCGCAGCGCCCGGTGCAGATCAATCTGGTACCACGCCCGGTCAAAGTTCGGACCGACCCAGTCCTGGCGGCGGGTGTATTCGTCGCCGCGATGAAAATGGCGGTAGTCGAGCTTCATGCGGGCGAACAGCTCATGCGCCCCGTCGTCGATGGTGGCGCGGCTCCAGATGTTCAGTCCCGGCTGCTGGTAGCGACGCGAGCGCTGGATGCCGTCGTCGAAGTGAAAGATGTAGTAATCGACCGATCCGCCCCACTGCCAATCGAAGCGTGCATCGACCGGCGCCACGCGATCGCGTTCCGCCCGCAGGCGCTGGTCGATCTCGCGCTCCCGCTGCAGGAAGCTGTCGGCGGGACGGGTGTCATCGCGCGGTTGGGCCTGCGCCGCGGCGATGGACGCCAATCCGGCGGCGAGGACGGCCATCAGGGTCGGCAGGTGCATCCGGTCAGCGTGTGCGGTTCGGGACATGCGAGGGTCCGGTCGGAAGAGGCGCGACAGCGCCGGTTGTCGAAACGCGCGTGCGTAGAATCGTCCCACGGTCGCCCGGCGTCAACGAGGAGCCAGCCGCCCGTACGATCGTTGCAACCGGTGCCGGGCGATGAATTCACCTGTTTCACGCCGGAGAGGCCCAGGCGCGGGCGATAGAATCCGGTAAGTGGCCCAGCGCGATCGGATGCAGGAACGCGGGCGGATGCGCCGCCGGTCGGCCGGGCAGTGCCGCCCGGATTGAGGATCGAGACGATTCCCGGGAACCTGCGCCGCAGACGGCGTGCGTTCTGGGGCAGCCGCCCGCAACAGTGCCGCCGGCCCGGTGGCCGGGCATGATGGATGAAGCGCGATGTCCCGCACGCCTCCCCTCATCGGAACCGTCCTCTATGACGACGCCTGCGGATTTTGCCGCAGGTGGGTGCCGAAATGGAGAAACGTGCTTCATCGGCGTGGACTGCTGATCGGATCGCTTCAATCCGCCCGGGATACGCTCGGGCGCGATGTTCCCGCGGCCTTGTGGTACGCCGACCTGCGGATCGTGTTGCGGAATGGAAAGCAGGTTTGCGGGGCCGACGCCTATCGGTTTGCGCTGAGACGAATCTGGTGGACGCTTCCGATTTACCTGCTCGCGGTCACGCCGGGCCTGCGCTGGCTGTTCGACCGCGGGTACCGGGCGTTCGCGGATGGCCGCTTCGGCGTGTCGCGGCTGTGCGGACTCGAGGGCAGGCAGTCCGGGAAATTGGCTGGCGGCTTCGATGCGGATGCGGGTTCGTCTGCCGCCGATTCGCTCGCAGGGCGCGCGTCAATCACCGGGCGGTGCGCCGCTGCACGCCCAGCGACAAATCACTCGACGAGAAAAGGGTGATGGATGCCGCTGGAGATTGAGCAGAAATTTGTGTTGCGGGACGCCGCAGCGCTGCGCGCCCGGCTGCGCGAGGCCGGTGCTCGCCTGTGCTCGAGCGCGCTGGAACTCAACACGATCTACGACGACGAGCGGCACTCGCTTCGTACTGCCGGATGCGGCCTGCGTCTGCGCAGTGAGACGGGCGAGGATGGGGCGCTGCGCCACACGCTGACGTTCAAGGGACCGCTGGCGTCGGATGCACTCCTGCGCCAGCGCGAAGAAATCGAAAGCGTCATCGGCGATCGCACTGCGCTGGAGGCGATCCTGGCCCAATTGGGATATCGGCCGCGACTGCGATTCGAGAAGCGTCGCGAAACGTGGGCACTGGCCGGGCTGGCCGTCGGTGCAACAGACAAGAGCAGCGACAGAGCGTCTCCTGAACGCGTGCTCGTCATGATCGACGAGATGCCGGGCTGCGGACGGTTCGCGGAGATCGAGGCGGGGAGTACGGAAGCGGTACAACGCGCTGCTCGGCTGCTGGGGATGACGGAATCCGACGCCGAGCCGCGCACCTATGTGGCGATGACGGCCGAATTCGGCACGATCGGGGCGGACGGCGTTCGGTCGTTGGTGTTCTGACCGGCCGGCGAGCATGCCCGTCGCCGCGCACATGACTTCGACCTCCCGGCGGTCCGGGCCGGGAGCTTCAACGGCGCCATGACGAAGGAGCTGGGTCCGGATAGATGGCATGGGGAAAACCGGACGCAAAGGTGGGGCGCCCCGAGAAAACGGTAAATTCTACTTCGGCATCGTCCGCAGGGATGATAGGCTGGTCTTCAACCCGGTTCGCCAGTCCCCCCGATCTTGGAGCTTGTACATGTTCGTTGCTCGCTCGTGCCGGATTGTCTTCGCGCTGCTCGCCCTCACCTCGACGCCCCTGCTGGCCCAGGCGCAAGCGCTGGTGGGCAGTGGCCTCACGTATCAAGGGAAATTGGACGCATCTGGCGCCCCCGCCAACGGCTTGGTCAGCATGAGTTTTTCGCTCTGGAACGCCGCGACGAATGGTGCGCAGGTAGGCTCGATGCTTCACTTCGATGGGTCGGTGGGCAACTCGCCGCCCGTAAACGTGAGCGACGGCCTGTTCACCGTCGAGCTCGACTTCGGCGCGGCGGCCTTCAGCGGCGACGCCCGCTGGCTCGAAATCACGGTCAACGGCGTGACACTCTCGCCGCGCCAACCGCTGACGGCCGCCCCGTACGCGATCCAGACCCGCGGGATCTTTGTCAACAGCGCCGGCGATCGCGTCGGCATCGGCACAGCCGCTCCCACCCATCCGCTGCACGTTGTCGGCACTGAGCGCAACCCGTTGCTCGTGGAGTCGTCGAGCACAGTGGGCACGTGGCTCAACCTGCTCAACACGTCGTCGGGCGGACGATTCTGGCGCCTGATCTCCAGCGGCTCTGACAACACCGAGGGCGCTGGTCACCTGCTGATCGGTCACGGATCCACCGCGCAATCGCACGTTCCCGTCATGACGCTCCGCAGTAATGGTCGCGTGGGCATCGGGACCACCGCGCCCAAGCAGGCGCTCCACAACACCGGCGACTACTACGGCATGGGCCATCTCTGGCTGCACGCTTTCCAGGGAGACGGGCAATCCGGCACCGCCTACGTCCAGGCGCGCGACAACTCGCTCGTGAGCAACATCGCGCTGCAGTTGCGCTCACAGCAATTTGGTGCCCCGCGCGACGTCGTGCACATTGCCGCCAACGGCAACGTCGGCATTGGCACGACCACGCCGGAAGACACGCTCCACATCGCCAGCGGCGCGATCCGTTTTGCCGACAACACGCGACAGACGACGGCCGTGCGATCCCTGCGGTTCTCAGGCTCGATCGATTTCGGATCGATCGCGGCGAACTCGGGCGCCACAGGACAATTCCTGAATATCGGCAACGCCGAACTCGGCGCCACCGTCAGCATGTCGCCGGATCAGGACCTGCCCGCCGGATTAATCGTCGCCTGGGTGCGCGTGTCGGCGGCGGGTACCGTCCGGTACTACCTGCGCAACGTATCCGGAGCGGCAATTGACCCGCCGCTGATCACGTTCTACGTCACCGTCATCAACCCGTGACGCTGCGCGACAACCAGGGATGATGGACTCCGTCGCCCAGCCAGGGACCTGCGTCGCGATTGGCAGCCGTGTCCGGAACGCTCGGAGTAGACGGCGTTTGATCGCTGGTGTTCTGACCGATGGGCGATGCCGGCGCAGCGCCGCGCATCACCACCCGATCGCGCAGCCATCCTTCCGCGATTCCGACGCGCCGATCAGCACGTCGCGCTCCGCGTCCCACGCGACCGCCTGGTAGCCCCCAAAACTGCCGCGTCCGCCGTCGATGCGGTGGCCACGTGCGGCCAACTCATCACGGACGCAAGTGCCGATCCCGCTTTCCAGCCGAAGCCGCCCGCCGTCGGTCATCTCGAAGCCGGTTGGCTCCGAACTGCCGGTGTGATGGAAGCGCTGCGCATCCCCGGCCTGTTGCAGGTTCATCCCGAAGTCCAGCAGATTGCATAGGATCTGTACATGCCCCTGCGGCTGCATGTCGCCGCCCATCACGCCGAAGCTCAGCCACGGGCGGCCGGCGCGGGTCACGAAAGCCGGGATGATGGTGTGAAAGGGGCGACGACCGGGCGCGAGCGTGTTCACATGACCCGCGTGCAGAGAGAACTGGCAGCCGCGATTCTGAAGGCAGAAACCCAGCTCCGGCGGCGTCAGGCCGGAGCCGAAGCCGCGGTAGTTGCTCTGGATCAGCGAGACCATGTTGCGCTCGCCGTCGGCAACGCTCAGGTAGACTGTGTCCGTCCCCTGGCTGAGCGGATCACGGTCGGGCGGCGCGGGAGCAGCTTGATCGAGACCGGCCGATGATGCGCCGCCCGGACGCGCGGCCAGGCTGCCGGGCGCGACGCGCAATGCCGCCTGATCCGCCCTCAGCTCCAATCGCCTCGCTGCGACGTATGCATCGTCGAGCATCGCCCGTGCCAGCGCGAGCGAATCCGGGCTGCCGCCGATGTACGCAGCGCGATCCGCATAGGCCAGCTTCTTGATCTCGACCAGCGTGTGCAGGTAATCAGCGCTGTTGTGCCCCATCCGCCGCACGTTCAATCCGTTCAGCAGCCGCAGCATCTGCAGCGCCACCACCCCCTGCCCCGCAGGCGGAAGCTCCCATACCTCAACGTCGCGATAGCGGGTCGACCACGGCTGCACCCACTCGGATCCGTGCGCGGCGAGGTCTGATGCGCGCAGCAGGCAGCCGGTCGCACGGCAGAACGCGTCGAGCCGCTCAGCAATTGTGCCGCGATAGAACTCGTCGCACCCGCCGCGGGCGATTCGCTCCAGCGTGTCGGCCAGCGCGGGGTTGGCGAAGAGATCGCCCTTGCCGGGCGCTCGTCCGCCTGGAAGAAAGACGGCGGAAAAGCCCGGTTGGCCGCCCAGCCGCGCGGCGCCCGCGGCCCAGTGGTCGGCGATGATCTCGCTGACGGGAAAGCCGTCGCGGGCATGCTCGATCGCGGGCGCGAGCAGCTCGCGCATCGGCAACCGGCCATAACGCTGATGCAGCGTGAACCAGCCATCCACGCAGCCCGGCACCGTCACGGAGAGCGGGCCGTCGTCCGGGATAAAGCTCCCCGGACAGGCGCTGCGCACGACGTCGAGCGTCGCGGCGGCGGGTGCCGAACCGCTGGCGCACAAACCGGCCAGCGAAGCGCTGCGCGCGTCCCAGACGATGGCGAAGAGATCGCCGCCGATGCCGCAGCCGGTCGGCTCGACCACCCCGAGGACGGCGTTGGCGGCGATGGCAGCGTCCGCGGCGCTGCCGCCGTGCTGCAGGACACGCAGGGCGGCAGCGCTGGCGAGCGGCTGGCTGGTCGCGACCATGCCGCGGCGGGCGAAGACTTCGCTGCGCGTGACGCCGGGCGGACCGGCCGGCCGATCAGGGCTGAACATGCGGCCTCCGATGCGAATCGTACCCGTGGGACCGGCTGGCGAGGATCCGGCCCCGGCTCGGCCTGACAGAACCCGCATCGTCGCACGCGATGCGAAATCAATGCCAGAATGCCGCCAAACCAGCGATATTGAGCTTGATCGGCGCGCCCGGGAATTGACCTGTCTGACAAAGCCGGGCCAGCGGTATTGAACTGGATCGGCACGCCCGGGGAATGACCTGTCTGACAATGCCGGGCGAGCGGTATTGAACTGGATCGGCACGCCTGGGGAATGACCTGTCTGACAATGCCGGGAGGTGGTCCGACCGGCCGGAGTCATGGAACCTGTTCCTCGTCACCCATGCGCCACGACTACCCTGCCGGGCCGGCCGGCCCCCCGGTTGCCACTGACTGGAATCGGCCGCTAATCTTCGGTATACCCCGCAGGCGTTCGGGCGAACGGTGTCCAACGCGTGGCGGCCTACGGGCGATTTTAGTCAGAGCGTGCCGACTCGCAGCCGGTGCAGCGTCGCGCGGACAGACCCGCCTGGCCCGGCGGATTGCGGCCGGCGCGGAAGCGCCTGTTCAGAGCGGCCGGACCCCGGTACAGCATCGCCGATGCCGGCGTCGCTGCGAACTGCGTCGCCACCGTAGCTCAATTGGCAGAGCAGCGGTTTTGTAAACCGCAGGTTGCGGGTTCGAGTCCCGCCGGTGGCTTTCCCTCCTGATGCCACGATAGCTCGCGCGGCGACGCCTTTCTCCGCGTGACTCAACGACTTGCGCGCCGCGCTCGGTGCTGCCGCCGCGCTCGCGGCAATGCGCCCGGTCGCGTCCGCTGGCGTCGATTCGCGCTCCGATTGCCTGCACTTTTGCAGCGCGCTTCCGTCGTCGGAATCCTCTGATTCGGCCGCGCTGGCAACGGACTCCTGCGCAGCGCGCTCGGCCCGACCGTGGTCGGTGCCCGTGGCCCGCGTCGCGACCCGCTGCGGCTCGCCAGCCGGCTTGGGAGAATGCCGTCACGGGTGAGTCACCGTACAGCAGCGTGACGGGCTTGAGTGAGTCCTTCACGTTGTGAAGCTCGCCGGTCGGCTCGCCGCTTTTCACGTAGTGCCGCTTCGCGTGCTCGATGTAGGCGAGAATTAGCTCGTTCACGATGACCGACGAACTCGCCGCGACCGTCTCGCTGGTTCGTAGGGCAAGCTGCTTACCGTTTGCGAGCCATTCGGCGATGACCCGCTTTTAGGCGGTTCGACTTTCGGGCGTTCCGTACTTGCAGAGATGGATGTCGCGGCCGTTCAAGCGAACAACCGCAAGGCCTTTCGGCTTGTGAAGACGATACGACGGAATCTCGTGAGCAGGAGTGCGGGCCATGGATAGCGGCTCCGAAGCTCGGAAAGTGGTACGTACCACTTTCGAAGGCTTCAAAAGCCGCACTGCCCGACGTTGGACAGGTACGCTAACTCGCGTTCGGCACAGCCATTATATCAGCAGCGGGCGAAGGGATTCGAACCCTCGACGTCCAGCTTGGGAACGCCAAGCCGCCCTGCCGGGAACGCGCAAACGACGCTACCAACGCGGGTTGCGGATTGCAAGCTCTGCGAGAGTTTGCGGCCTGTTAGCGCACTTTTCGTCCCGCCGCGCGGTGTACACCGCGCGAATCTCCCCCCGGAGCAGCCCGTTCCTAGCGTCATCGAAGTGCTGGACCGTTTCGGCATCTACGCGCTGGAACTCTCCGCCCCGGGCGCGGTTGATGGCCTGGCAGCCATGTATGGGCGTGAGCACGTTGTCGTGCTGAACTCGACCGTTTCGAACGATCGCGCCCGGATGAACGCTGCGCACGAGCTAGCAGCCCGTTGAACAACCGGCGTTTCGCTATGCGGCCTCCAGCTGGCGCGCGTCGGGCATGTCGAGCGGGGGTCTCCGGTTCCGACAGTGAAGCGGCGCGATGCGGATGACCAACCCGCGCCACAGACCCTTTGCGACGGCCAACAGCGCCGCGCAGGCCGCGACGGCCCGGCCCTGCAGGCTTCGCGGCGTGCCGACCCCGAACAGCTTCCGCAGGATCACGCCCAGATTATGCGCCGCCGCGTGAATCACGTAGCGCTTCGCCACGTTCTCCAACCCCCGCAGCCAGCTTCGCCTCCCGCCGCCGGTCTCGCAGGTGTGCGCGAAGCTGCGTTCGCAGAGCACACGCCGGAGCCGCTGGAGTCGTCGCCCCCGGCGCCCATGAATTCGGCGGCGGTTGTTGCGGAAAGCCCGCTCCTGCTCCGCGGGCTTGTCGCCCCAGACACGCGACTGCGACTCATCCTTCTCGCTGATGTACGTGCGAATGCCCCACGCGGCACACTGCGCCAACGTTTCATTCTTGTGATACCCGCTGTCGGTCGCCAGATCGCGGAGTTCGCTCTTGCTGCCCGCCCGCATCAGATTCAGCTGCGCCGCCACCAGCGTCTGCGTCAGGCTCTCCGGATCGCTGCGGTCCCCCGGCTGCACCGTCGCCGCCAGCAGCAGCTCGCTCTCCAGGTCCACTGCGTGCTCGGCCTTGTGCGCGATGTGCGTCGTGCCGTCCTTCATCTTCGCAATCCGGCCGTCCGGCTCGGTCGTCGACTGCCAGTCGTCATTCGAGAGCTTCTTGCCCTTGCGCTTCTGGTCGAACCTTTTCAGATCATCGTCGGTCGGATCTTCGATGCCCGCTTCTTTCGCCAGCCGCCGCAGGTACTGCCTGTAATCCTCGCCCGTATCCTTGCGGACGATGCTCTTGAGCGCCGCATTGGCCTCCAGCAGCGTCGCATCCACGCCAACCGCCTGACCCTTCAGCAGCTTCCTGAGCTGCGCGATCCCCAGCACGAACGCGAAGACCTCCTCGTGCACCTCCAGCGGCAGCCGCTTGCGAATGTTCGTCAGCGACGAATGGTCCGGCGTCGTCTCCGTCAGGCCGAATCCCAGGAAGCTCTTGAGTGAGTTCGAGTCCGCACACCGCCACGCGATCCCACGCTGGCTCTCCAGCCCCTCGAAGTAGCCGATCAGCAGCATCCGGAAGTACACCCCCGGCGGAATCCCCGGCCGGCCCTGCTCGGCGTAAAACGTCCGGCAGCGCTCCTCGACCCAGCGATCGAACTCCGCTTCACCCAACAGCTTGTTGAGCTGGTCGTAGAACGGATGACCCGGCCCCCGCGCCACCCTCGCAGCCGGAATCCACAGCTCTTCCTGCCGCTCGCCGCCACGCTGTCCCAACGCCATCACGCGTCCTCCTTGACACTTCCATTATCACACGGCCGGCAAGGGGTTTTTCAACGGGCTGCTAAGGCGTCCGGGTGGGAGGGCGACTGCGATTGGGGCGACTGGGGCGACTGGCAATTGCGACTCGGACACGCGGATTCACTTCGCTGCACGGACGTCTCGCACCGCGGCAAGTCCGCGTCGGGAACTGGCACCGATGGGTTCCGCGTCCGCGCAGCGGCTTGGCCAGTGGATGCTCCTGCCGTCCTCGGCCGTCCTCGTCGCGACTCGCCCGGTCGAGGGCGTCAGCCCCCTGGTCGCGACGAGGATGGACGCAGGACGGCACACCTTTCCCCCGCACCTGCCGGGTCGGTCCCGACTCTGAGCGGCTCGTCCGCAACGGCTTGAAAACCCGTTACGCCGTGCAATCCCGCGCCAATCACTCGCGCGAGGTAGCGTTCCAGGTCGGTTTTCGCTTGGCGTTGACCTCGCCCGTTGACGCATCGAGCAACTGTCTCCATTTGTGTCGCTGCATTCCGAATCAGCGGCAAGGCAGGGCGCACGACAAGAAGCATGGCCCGGATGATCTGGCTGGCGTTCAATCGCCTGCCGGTGCTTTGATACAGGGTGGAGGTCACTTCTATCAGCGTGGCGTCTGTCTCCGGCGACAGAATGAACTCGCGCTTGATGTATTGTCGGGCGCAGACCGATGTCGCGTCGTGCGAAGGCACTGGCAGTTGGCCTCGAACCGGTGTCTGAACCGGCGCGAGCGCGGCGGTTGCGATTGCGGGACTGAGCAGTCGGGCGACGCTACCCCTCATTTCGTGGTTCGCGATTCGCCGTGCCATACCTACGTCGCCCATCCCAGCATGACGTCTGTGAGCGAGAGTTCCGGCGCATGCGGCGTGCGGCAGCGCGCGGTGCTCAGCGGGGCAACGTTGCCGGCCAGGAACGCCTCGCGGTTCAGCACGCGCTGTTCGACTTCCGCCGCGAGCCGCAGGTACTGCTGGGCAACCGGAAGGCGCATCGTCGCTCCATCCTGAAACAGCGTAACGCCGCGACCCGACAACTCGGGCAGGATGACCGCCTGCGAAATGTGCGTCTCGAACATCCGCCCAGGCAGCGCTTCGCCAACGACCTGCTCCAGTTCGGCGCGGAGTCGCGTGGCACGACCGTCGACGTTGCTGAAAGCGACGCCGAGCACTTCCAGTCGCCGGTTGCAGTGACAGCGCACCTCGGCGATGTCGAGCAGTGCTTCGTTCATGCCGGCCAGCGACAGCGGATGTGGAAACGCGGAGAGCAGGAACCAGTCGGCGCTCGCATACGCGGCGACCGTGGTCGTCTCGGCGGCGGCCGGCGCGGTGTCCAGCAGGATGAAGTCGTAGTGCTCCCTTGCCTCCGCGAGCGGCCGGTCGAGAATGGTGGTGCGGTCGATGAATCGTGATAGACGCACGTCGAGTTCGGAGAGCTGCGCTCGCGACGGAATCAGTTCAACGTTGGCAGGCATGTTGTCGGCGATGGCCAGCACGTGAACGGGCTCTCGCGTGGTCAGCAGCTCAAGCGTGCCGGCAAATCCGTTCGGCGCGACGCCGAGGTGCTTGGTCGCTCCCGCGGCTGCGTCCAGGTCGATGATCAGGCAGCGGTAGCCGCCCAGTCCCAGCGCCGCGGCCAAGTGGACGGTGACTGTCGTCTTGCCGACCCCGCCTTTCGCGTTGCCGACGGCGATGACGATTCCGAGTGGTTGTTTGGCCGTCATCTTCCTCCTGATCTCGCACCGGCATTCCGGAGTTCCGGGCTGCCTGTAACCCACGGATAGCACGCGTTCCGTTGCCGCGCAAGCACTTGTTTCGCAGGGTTGGCTCGCACGTGCCGGAGTGCCGGCCTTCCGGCATCCCGGCATTCCGGTGTGCAGGACTGCCGGAGCGCATGAATCCCTCTTGCGCCGGAGAATCGGAGCGCGTTAGCGTGCATCCTGATCCTCTGGGCTTGGAAGCGTCGGAATCGCGGATGAGTCTGGGAGGAGGAGTGAATGCAGGAAAAAGCTGGCTGCACTGCCGGCCGGAGGATGCCGAACGCGGCAGCGCCAGGACGATCTCGCACATCGAACCTAGCGCACTCGCGCTATCGCGTCAATCCGTGTCTTCAGTCGTGACGATTCGCGTCCGTCAGCCCCTGCGCGGGTCACGCGGACACCCGCGGTGAGCGTCCGCTCAAACAGCGATTGATTGCGTATGGACAGGAACAGGGTCACGGCTAACGCGCCGCGTGGAACATGGCGTGGAACACGTCGAAAGAGTGAGTTTGCAGCGCGGAAGCCGGTAGGCGGGTTCTGCTTCGTCCCGGCGATGGCCATTCTGAGCCTCTGGTGGGCCTACAGGCAGGCGATCGTCGGTCTGTTGGAGATTCGGGTATGGCTCGCGGCTTTCGAGGCCGTGGCGCGGCGCTGCGGCGCTCGCGACAAACGTCGCCGGCGGTTCGTGGAACACGAGCTGGCGCGGCTAGTGGGCGTGCCAGAAGAGCGCGTCCGACGTTCGCTGCGACGGTTGGAGCTCGCTGGTTTTCTGCGCTGGTCGGAAGCGGCGATTCGATTCGGATATGGTAGCGAGGGGTTCAGCGACGATGAGCGGACCGAGCTGCAGGCGTTTGTTGAAGGCGTCCAGAATCACCGCCGCAAAGTGCCGCTGCCGCGCAGCGTGCTCAAGCTGCTCTGCAGGGCGACTCGCCCGGTACTCATCGCGACGGTGCTCGGCCATGCGCTGCGATGCTTGTATTACCGCAATGGTGCTTGTTGTCCGGACGGTCGCTGCAAGGCGTCCTGGGTTGCGGATTTCTTCGATGTCGACGCCCGGAACGTAAAGGCGGCTCGAACGGAGCTGGTGCGGTCGGGCGTACTCATTCGGGATGCCTCCAATCAACGCTCAATGAACCGCTGGGGACCGCGCGTCCGCTTCAATCTCTCGTGGCGGCCGAATGGCCAACCGGCACGTCAATCGCCACCCCTCGGCGCCCAAAAACCGGCCGAATCACCACCCCCTAAGAGGAACCGGGAACTCGTTTCACGATCTTGGAACCAGAAACCCGCCGCGCGCGGTCCGGATGGTGCTTGCGCATCGGGGACGAGGAAATGTCAGCCCGGAATTGAGCACCTTGCACCGCTCGATCTGGCGGCACCGGAGCGCATCGCCCAGTTCTACGCGAGCGCCGTGCAGCGGAGTCTCATCCGCCACTCGGAGAGCGAACGGCTGAACGTCTTCGCTGCGGCGGAGCACGCGAAGACACACGGCACCAGGAACCCCTGCGGGCTGTTCGTGTGGCTGGTCAAGCAGCGACGCTGGAGCTACCTGACGCTGCAGGATGAAGACGACGCGCGACATGCGATTCAGTCGTTGGACGAACGCGCGTTCGCGTCTCATTTCAGAACGCCGGCGAGACGGCCGACTCAAAACGGTTCGGCCTCCGACGCCGCGCGGAGCGCTTCGCCGGAGGCCGCTCGGCGATTGCTCGCCGGTACCAATCGGTCAGATTACCCGATGCTGACCCATCCGGCAGCATCCTGCAACGAGCGAACTGTCGGTGTCAGCGTCAGCAGCAGGCGAGCGATGGAATCCTGGTCCATTTGCCGTACGCCGTCCGTCGCCATCGGGTCCTCGCCCCCGCGAGGCCGGCAGGCCCTTGGGACCCGATGGTGACGGACGCGCATGCCCCTGTTGCCGGTGCCGGCCCCGAGCCGGAGGGTTCCTCGTCGTAGAAGCCATTCGGAATCAGCGGCACAATGAGCACTCGACTCGCGGTTCCGTCGAAAAGAGAGTGGCTCGTCATGATCTGGTTCACTGCCGACACGCACTTCGGTCACGCGAACATCATCCAGCATTGCCATCGCCCGTTCGCAAACGTCGAAGAGATGGACCGGGCACTGGTCGCGAACATCAACGCGCGCGTGAAATCCGGCGACACGCTCTATCATCTGGGTGATTTCGCGTTCCGTGGCGCGAAGCCGTCGTTCTATCGCGATCAGATCCGCTGCCGCCGACTGATTTTGATTCTCGGCAATCACGACCCGCAGACTGCGGCCGGTTATCCCAAGCCGGATTTCGCGGCGCACTTCAGCGAAGTCCACCCGCTCCTGCGCATTAAGGTCGCGGTGAACGGCTCCTCGCAGATCATCATCCTGTGTCACTACGCCATGCGGGTCTGGGACCGGGCCCATTACGGCACCTGGCACCTGTTCGGGCACAGCCACGGTTCGCTGCCTGACGATCCGTGCGCGCGTTCCTGCGACGTGGGCGTAGACCACAACGCCTTTCAGCCGCTCAGCCTGGATGAGATTGCCACGATCATGAACCGCAAGCAGTTTCAGCCGATCGACCACCACCGACCGGAATCGCCAAGTGAGTTATGAAGACCTCCTCAGGCTGTGACCGCCACGCGAGTAGCCGATTGGTGCCGCATTACCACATCGCGTAGCCAATTCCGGCGCATGCGAATTGTGCGTCGCCCAAAACTCAGTCGCGCAATGCCGCTCCGCGCTCCGTCAGAAGCTCTTTCAGTGCAGCTTTCTGCTCGGCCGGCAGAAAGCACGACTCGATTGCGTCATTCGCAGCCTCCTCAACCGACGCCTGCTTTTCCAGGACGCGCTGCGCCGTCTTCTTTGGAATCGCGCAGTACTCCGCGAATTCAACCCACGTCTTGCGAGTGAGCTTGGACTTCTTGCCGAGCACGGGTAGCGCCAGCGGGTCATCTGGAATGACGAGTCGCGTGCTGACCAGGTCGTACGCCGGCGTGAGTCGCATGATGCCCTGCGTATCCGTGAACAGCGACAGGTTCTTCAGGTGCAGGTCGCCGTTGCCGGTCCACCAGGCGAAAAGCAGCAGGCGGTAGAGCTTCAGGATCTCGATCAACGGCTCGGACGCATACTTTCGCAACAGCCGCACGCAGAGTTCGGCCGAACCTTCGTACTTGTCCTTGGGCGACTGCTCGGCGAGTTGGCAGAAGTCCTCCTGCCGCAGCTTGCGGCCGTCGGGCAGGCGATCGAAACGCTTCGAGATGAACGCCAGCGAGCCGTCGCTGAGCGCCACCAGACCAGACGGGGGCACCTCGATCTCGACCAGCTTCGCAAGACAGGTCGTGACGTGTTCGTTCTCGGGCAACGCGGGGAACGTCTCGGTCTGCGGCTTCAGGATGTAGCGCCCGCCGTCCGCAGCGACCTGAAGCGTCTCGCGGTCGGTGGTCAGCGTGACCGAGATTTTCTTTTGCACGCCGGACAGGGACGAACGACCGACCATCGCGAGGCCCGCGGTGTGGAGCTTGGCGAGACTGATGTCGAGTTGCGGCACCTTCGCCGAGCCGAACAATCCGCGCAGGCAGGCCGCGTGATACTCCTGGTCACGAACCGGTTTCAGGCACATGCGGCAGACGAAACTCATTCGTCGCGCCCTCCGTCAGCTGCATTTTCAGACGGGACGATTTCGACGGCGCCGACGCAATCGGCGCACGTGGACAGGAGCAATCCGAACGCATCGTCCTTGGAGATCTTGAGCTTGCGTGTGGCCAGCTCCAGCAACCAGCCTTCGGGCAAAAGGTTCTCGAAGAACGGATGCAAGCCCTCGGTGGCGTACGGTTCGGTACGCAACGGGATCGTCACGGACACCGGGACCGCGTCCGCACGAGCAAGCCATTGCGCGTCATAGACGAACGTGACCTGTCGGCCAGCTTCGACGAGTGTGCCGACCTGCTGTCCGTCCAAGCGCACGATGGCACTACGTCGTCTCATTGGCGGGGTCCTTTCGGGGCGTATCCACCACGCCGAGCGTCTTGCCGAATACGGCGAGCACGCGGCTCACGGCGTCGAGCCGGACGGACGACTTTCCTCGTTCGAGTTCGGATACGAATCGCGTGCCGACGCCGGCCAGTTCGCCGAGCTCCCGTTGCGAGAGTCTGCTGGCTTTTCGCCGCGTGCGAACGAACGCGCCGAGCTCGGTGTTCACGTCTGTTCGATTAGGTCTCGGCTTCGTCATCTGTTATTCCCGATCGGGACAATCCGACTATCCTTGATGCGAGCATAGTCGTCCCAGTGTGGGACGTCAATTCGCATGTTACCGATCGGGAATAATCGCTTCCGAATCGAGCTTTTGCCTTCGGATTGAGCGGATTTAATCGCAATTCCATTCCCGTACGGGAACGTCTCAGGCCAGCGTGTTTACGGGGGTAATACGTGGACAAGAGGGTCGATTATCAGGCGGACGTTTCGCCTGCCTCCCGAGGCGCTCGGCACGCCTGGCACGAGCGATACGTCACTGACGCAGTAAGACGAACTTTGCCGGGCACTTGCCGTCCTCAGTCGAGATAGCGCGCCACGTCGGATGTGGCGCTGGAGCTCGAACGGGTTTGAAGAGTCAACGGCGAGCCTGCCAGTGCCGGTGTTGCAGACGCTCGGCCGTAGCTCCGCAACCACGCTCCCTCAATGGATCCAAGGCGAGTGAATTGTCGAGATTGGCGACTCGGGCGACAATTTTCGATGCGGTGTGGCGTCACCTTGGCGAGATCCGGTCAGTTCGCGGGATGTTTCATGCAACGGCTAACGTCAAACCCGGTTCAACAGCTGCGGCGAATACTGCATGATCAGTACAGCTTCGGCTCAATCGTCAAGGAGTTGATTCAGAACGCCGACGATGCGCGCGCCCGCGAATTCCACCTAGGCTGGGTGCCAAGCTGGCCGCGCGATGTTCATCCGCTACTAACCGGTCCGACCTTACTGTGCCTGAACGACGGTGAGTTTCGAAAGGCCGATGCCAGGGCGATCTGCCGCCTCGACGAGGGCGCGAAGGGGGCCGATACCGGAACGATTGGCAAGTACGGGCTGGGCATGAAAAGCGTCTTCCACTTGTGCGAGGGCTTTTTTTATGCGGCCTCGCCGGACCAGCCCGCTGCAGAGGGCAAGCCGTTCGTCGAGCTTCTGAATCCGTGGCCCGAGGGTGGGCCACATGACTCCTGGGCCGACACCGAGCGCGCCCGGAACGCAATCATCGAATGCTTGAGCGCGTGGCGCCACGAATCAAAACGGTGGTTTTGCCTTGTGATTCCGCTGCGGACGCCTGAGCAACTCGATGGCGCAGAAGCGATTCTGCCAGGCCACTTTCCGCGGATCGACGATCTGCTCGACGCGTATGAGTCGCACGAGCTCGCGACGCTGACGACGCTGCTGCGTCGCCTCTCACGGATCTCGATCTGGCGCTGGTCCGCAGCCGAGGGCGGTCTCACACGCACGACTCGGCTGACGCTGGATGGTGGCGAAACGAAACGGCGCTGTTTCCCGGAACTCGACCCCGGAACGCAGAACAGAATATGCGTAGAGGTTGTCGGGCATTCGTCGCCGGAGCGGGTCGTGTTGCGCGCCTGCGGCGTCGAGTCTCTCGACGCTTCACCGATTTTCACTCAACTCAAGGACGATCCACGCTGGCCGAAAAACTTCACGCTGAATCCCGCAACCGGACGCTCGGAGGACACGCGAGAGAAGGCGTCGCCGCACGCGGCCGCCGTGTGGACCATACGTGAAGCAGAGCGAGGGCAGTTGCGCGTTCGCGACACGGTTTTCCTTCCGCTGTCGAAAGGAGAACGCGAGCAGTTGTCGTGCGATGGAGCTCGGCATTTCGAGCTGCTGCTGCACGGGCTGTTCTTCCTCGACGCTGGACGCCGGGAGTTGTACGCGAGGGACCCCGAAGATCGCGCGCACGCGGCCGACGGCCTCCAGGAATCATGGAATCGACATCTACTTCAACGTGCGGTACTCCCCCTGGTACTACCCGCGTTGAACGCATTCGCCGGCGCGTGCGCGCTGTCCGACTCGGATCTCAAGAATCTCACAGCCGCGCTTTCCAGGAGTAAGCTATTCCGCGAGCATCGCGACGAGCTGTGTTCTCCGGGCAATTGGGTCAGGCGGATCAACCTCGCCGAAAGCGGGCAGATTTGGGGACTGGTTGATAGTGCCAAGAGATTCTACGAGGTGCCTAGCCTTGCGGGCCGTGAGGCAACGGCAGGCCGTCTGTTCGGTGCGTTGCAGCGCCTGTGTCAGACACACATTCTTGTAGAGGTCGAGCAGGACTGCCCACGCCTGACGCGACGAGATGCGGCCGCATGGTGCGAAGCGGAGCCCCTTCTGCTGGAGCTCCTGGAATCGCTGGACCCGGCAGGGTTATGCACCGCCGACGGCCTGAAGTTTGCGGCGGAATTCTGGAGGCTGGTCGGCCATCGCGCTCCGCGGCGTGCGGTGCAAGTAATCGCGGGAACGCTGCGGCGACTCATCGCAGAACACGGTGTGCGTACGCTGGACGCCGTCCGCAATGAATTTGGCGAGTTTCTGGCTCAGCTCCCGGAAGCTGCGTGGGTCAGCTTCGGACCCATAGAAAAGGACGCAGCGAGCATCTTCCGCGAACTAAACGAACTGCCGCTCGATCATGTGGTGGTGCCAGCGGATTTAGCGCCGCAGATGGCATCGGGCGACAAGCTGTCACCCGACGAAGCGAAGACGGTTTTCGACTGGCTGGAACGGACATCGAGCAAGCGCAGCGCTGAACGCACCGCCGCGGTCGCGATGAGCGCTATCGCGGCCACGTACGGGTCGCGCGATGAGAAGCTCGCACGACTTGGAAACTCGGCGGTTCTGCTGGCGCGTCGCGGAGAAGCCAGGGATGAGGTGCTCACTTGGGAGCTTGCGGCCGGACTGTTCGAGAGCGGGCGGCTCTTCGCAGGCGGATCGACGGATCTGGCACATTTGCAGGAAGCGCTGTGCGAGCAGCCGCTAAGCCTCTACGAACCCAGGGCGTGCGAAGCTTTTCGAATTCTGTTCGGCACGGAGCCTCGCCGGTGCACGCCTGGCACGTGCGTAGAGCTACTGGTCACCGGCCCGTCGCTCAGGTCTGAAGACCATCGCGAGCCGCTCTTCAGGCGGCTGCTCGCCGTGACTGAGGGCGTCGATTCAACGACCCGCAAAAAGGCACTGCGCTATCTCCTGCATGGGAGCAGAGAGCATATCGGTGACCTCAACTCCATCTTGCTGACCAGCGAGAGCCTTGCGGCTGGGGGCGTATTGTCCCGGGTGGCGCGGGCCGCACTGGATCGGGAAAAACCGGTTGGCGGGTGGTGCCCGACCGGCTGTGCAAGCACGTCAGTGACGTCCTGCGCGACGAACTGGGAGTGCGTCGGGTAGACAGCGCGACGTTGACTGAGCTCCTCGCGCGTGTGCAGCGAACGAAGGGGAGTCTGGCCTGGTTGGCTGAACTTGGGCTGTCGATCGAAGATGCAGATCGCGTTCTTGCCGCGCTCACAGATCGCGAACTGTGGCGTGCGGTTCCACTGCACCGCACTGCTGATTGGTGCGGTGAGCAAGCAGCACGCTACGTCTCGCTCACCGACGGCCAGTGCTTTCTTGAGCCGGAAACGGGCGCGACGCCGTTTCAGCGCGTCGCGCAACGCGTGACGCTTCTTCGGCGGCCGAGCAATCTCGAACTACTGAAACGCTACATAGACGCCGGCGTCGAGACATGGGGGCCACACGGATGCCTGTCCGTCGCAGTGCACAGCGACAACCCGTGCGACTTCGCTGAAGACGTACTTGTGGCCCTAGCAGTAGTTCAGGGGGCGCTCGCGGACGCATTGCTCGAAGCGCTCCGTCGCACACGGTGGCTGCCGGGACCGACCTCATCACTCGCCCCCATCGATGTCGTCGATCTTCCTGATGTCGCCTCGGAGTTGGAGCGTGTGCTGGACGATCCACAGGTCGACAACGCCTTCGTGTGTGTGACCCGGCTGCGAGTGGATTGGGAGCGACATCGCCAAGCGCTCGGTGTATTGCGGCAGCGGTCCATACTGCCGGGGTTCGCCGGCTCGCTGCGTTTGCTGGCAATGTGCCTGGGCGAAATTGACACATTCCGCCTCGGACAGATCGCCGCTGTTCATGATCAGCCAGCACGGCTCGTGGAGCTGAGTGAAGCGTTCCGCGGCTGTGCGCGGGTGTCACCCGTATTTTCACTTCTCGATACGCTCTTCACCCGCTTCGAGGACAAACGAGATGTGGTCGCGAATCTTCTGGCAGATGGTTTACTGCAAGCGACGAAACTTGCTTCGCTGCGTTCGAACATCGAGGGGCTCGTTGAAAAGGCGGCGCGGCAGCGGTGCGGAAAAGAGTCCAGAGAGTTTCGAGCACTTCGCTGGTTGTTGCAGACACTGGGAGCTCACGCCGAGTTTCAGCCGAACGATCTGCGCAACCTGACGCTTCGCGCCGGCGACGGCTCTTGGCAACCTGCGACCCGGCTCTGCTTCGCTGCAGAGGGTGTGCCAGCGCCCTACCTGCTCGATCCGGACTTGGCCGACGCGTTTCCAGAGCACGTGCGCCGACCGCCACAGACGATGTCACAGTCCGGTGTCGCATCACCAGTAGCGCCGCATGGTGCGGTGTCTCCGGTGGAAACGATGGTCGAGTACTTCGAGCCATGGCGTGGCCGCCTGAATCGGCCCGTCGTGGGAGGCTTTCTTGCACTTTTGGGAGACGAGGCGAGCGTACGAAGTGAGGCGGAAGCCAGCGTGCATCCGCGCTCTGTCCGATCAGTGCGCGAGTCCATCAACTGGGAGCCAATTGCGGACAGTGTGACCGTCGGAGCAGATGAAGACATCCACGCGATGATGGCGAAGCAGCGATTTCGCGTAGTAATTGGCGAAGAAGGACAGCCCGTCTGCGTCCATAACTTGATGGGTGATGAGTTCGAAGCCCGGGTTGGCGGAGACGTGTCGAGCATCTTCCTGGGCAACCTCTTCTTCTCACCGGCCGAGGGACGCTGCAAGACGCTAACGGTTCGCCGGTTCGACATCTCGAAGTTCACGCCTCGCGAGCTGAGCGACATTCTTCTCGAATCAAGCCGCATATTGCTCCGCGATGTCTACTGCAAGCAATCGACGCGGATAGAAGCTCTGTGGCGAGACCTGTCGGAAGCAACCCAATTGCAGCTGGAGATTGTCCAGGACGTTATCCTTGAGAGCGCTTGGGTGGTGCTCGACCAGCTGGGGCTTCGACGGATGGCTTCGATTCGTCCGTTGGCTCGGCAGCGCGAGGATCTGGAACGGCGACGTGCCGAGGCGCGATACGACAAACGCCCCGATACGGCGCGAGCCGATCTCGACACCCAGCTACTCAGTTTGAACCAAGAACTCCGAACGCTGATCGAAACCGACGAAACCGTGCAGCGTGAGATGCTGGAAGCGGTGCGGGCGAAGATGTCGGAGTTCGAGTATTCGCTGGATTCCCTCGGATTCGAGCTCTTTCAGAACGCCGACGATGCGGTTGCAGAACTGCGCGACATGCAGGGCTCGTTATCAGAGAGCGAAGCTCACGTGTTCGTCGAGCTGTGCAGCGAGGAAGAACGGCAGATCTTGTCGCTTGTCCATTGGGGACGACCCATCAACGAGTTTCACCGGGGCTCGTTCAGCGCCGAGAAGGGCCGGGGGCGTGGGTACGACACCGACCTGAAGAAAATGTTGCTGCTCTCAACTTCCGACAAACGCGAGCGCAGCGAGATCGTGACGGGCAAGTTCGGTTTGGGTTTCAAGACAGTTTTCTTCGCCAGCGACCGGCCACGCATCCTGAGTGGTGATTTGGGATTCGAGGTACTGGGCGGATTGATGCCGGTGGCACTCGACTCTGCGTCGCGCGACGAGCTTGCGAGACTCATGCTGTCTCATGGTGAATCGCGGCGTGATGGCACCGCCATCTTACTTCCGCTGCGGGTCGATGCCGGGCAGTTGGAGCAGGCATTGCAGCGGCTTGTTGAGTTGCTGCCGTTGGTCCTGGCGTTTTCACGCTTTGTGAAACGCTGCCAGATTCAACTGCGCGGCACTGAGCACGACGTGCGTTGGGTGGAGACAGAACTCGCCGCTCCGGGCGTCTATCACGGTTGCTGTACGACGCTCGGTTCGCATGTGCCGCCGGTTGACCGAGCTCTCGTGTTCCGAAGCGATGCGCTGGCCCTCCTGGTTGCGCTCACACCGGAGGGAGCGAGTCCGGTTCCGGATGAAGTTCCGACACTTTGGGTTTCGGCACCAACGCGGTCGGACGACGGCTGTGGCGTGGCTGTGAACGGCCCCTTCCGCGTGGACGTCGGGCGAACGCAATTGGCCTGTGAGCGTGACGGCAGCCCGCTACGGGAAAACAACCACCTCGCGCAAACCTTGGGAAGAGCGGTCGGCCGCGGGCTGGTAGCACTCTTCGACGCATGTGTGATCGATTGGAGCAGCGTGCGGTCAACGCTCGGCGTATTGCGTGAAAAGTCCGCGACGGACTTCTGGCTGTCGCTGTGGAACGTGCTCACTGGTGCAGGATCCAGCAAGAACAGGCTGATACAGAGCATCGTCTGGGGCGAGGGTCGAGGGTTACAGCACATACTGGAAGCCCGCGCAGCACTGCCCACCGGGCTTTGCGCGCCGCACCACAACCTGACCGCCATCGATCAGGCGCGGGCAGTCGTGAACGGCGTACTGGACGCGGATGAAACTGTTCTTCAACTCGTAGCGGAGTGGCCAGAGTTCAGCGGGCGATTCGCGCCAGGGTCGCTTGTGTCCCACTCGCGCTGCGCTGCAGCGATCGCCGAGGGACCGCGAGAAGCCCTTGATCGCCTTCCCCGGGTGACGTTGGAAGGCGCGATTCGTGGCGAACTGCCCCACGCGGGGGTCGATTCTGAGACGGCGAAGATTCTGGGGAGGGTTGTGAAAAGGGAGGCGCTCAAGGCTTGGGCGGCCCCCGGCGGGCGTGCTGACGAAACGGAGCTGAAGGCGATCGAGGCTCTCCTTCGCGCGCAGCTGTTCCAAGCGATGAATGGTGATTGGGTAATCGCCCGAGATCTGCTTATCCCGACGTTGGCGTCGACTGCTGCCGACAGCAGCACGAGCGAAGAACATCGCCGTTGCGCGTTCGCTCCCGCTGACAGGATCCTCCATTCGGATTACTCCGGCCCGGCGCTTGATTTCGTATATGCGTGTCGGGGCGAGATGCACGCTCCGGCGGAGACCCTCGCCGCTTGGATCCAGAGGTCTGAAGATCCGGCGCGACGCGAAGCTGGGCTGCGCTACCTGCTGGAAGGCAGGCTGGCATCGGAAGTCGGCGAAATTGTCCGCGCGGAGCGGGACGGAACGTGGGTGGCCGAACTGACGCGAAGAGAACTGTCGTCGCTTGGCTTTGATGAGAACGAACAGCTGCGACTGTTGGGACTGACCGGGGCCACGGGGCAAGATGTCGTGCAGATGTTCTTGATGCCCCTGGAGCCGGAAGTCGTTGCGCCTGCGCTGCACCCCCAACGCGTGCTCCAAGCGATCGCGAATTGGTGGAGAGAGAGTGCGCACGAGGAACTCCCCGCTTACAACGCACGAATCTACCCGGACGCGACCTTCCCTATCCGTGCTGGTCTGGACGGCGACTTGGACCGCTCGGGTTGGTTGCGGTTGTTTCTGCTGGGATGTACACGCAGCATGGGGCCCTTTACAGACGAGCAGCATCGCGACTTCGTGCGATTGTGTGATACGCACGGTTGGATCCAGCGGCTCGCACAAATCGAGCACGATCGGCACGGTTGGCTTGCGTGCTGGAATCAGTACATCGACGGTCAGATCGACCGAATCCGGTACTTCCACTGGATGAAAAATCTGCTCGGTATTTCCGTGATCGCTCGGTTTCTGCCAGAGTACGTCGAGGCGTTCCTCGCCGTGGATCGCATGTCGGGAGATTTCGGACTCGACGAGGTCGCGAACCCCAGGGCCAGCGCGGTGTTCTCCGGCGGTGGTCCCGATGCGCCGCCCCTTGGACAGATCATCGGCGTGGGACAGTGCTTCATCATGCGTGAGCTGGCTCGCAGCGGAGTGATCCGAAACTCGGCTGCTCATCGCTGGTGCTTCGTCCCGCTGCGTCAGGTGCGACAGTTAATTGGTCGAATCGGCGGGCCCGAGTGGTCCAGAACGGGTCCGCTTTGGAGCTTTTCCGCGGAGATTCATGCGTTTCTCAAGCAGCACTTGGAAGATCCGTCTCTGACTCTCGGATTTGACATTCCGCTCTTGCTGGTTGCCGAGCGGCCAGAGTTGTGGCGCGCGATTGTGGATGACCAGCCTCCGGAAGCGAACGCGGAAAGCGGTGAGGAGTGGCAATGAGCGAGCGACCCTATCAAGTGGACGAGCCCGTACGTCACCGGTTGTTCGGGACCGGGGCCGTCATCGCGGACCGGGGTGCCACGATCGTTGTCCGCTTCGAGGGCGACATCCGCGAGCTGCAGCGGGGCAGCATCGAGCGTGTCGCTTCGCCCTCCGCGAGACTTGCCCGGCCGGTTTGGGACATTCCGCTCGAAGTGTTGTCGCGCGCGCAGGCAGAAACGATTCTGTCGGTGAATGACGCCTGGGGCGTCTTTTCGCGGTCACGAATCGCCCTCCTGCCGCACCAGCTGTGGGTGTGCCGAGAAGTCAATCGAGAATGGCCGTTTCGCTGGCTGGTGGCGGACGATGTGGGGTTGGGCAAGACGATCGAAGCGGGGTTGATTCTCACGCCACTTATCGCCAGCGGTCGCGTTAGGCGGCTGCTCGTCCTGTGCCCCGCCTCGCTCGTGGAACAATGGCAGCAGCGCCTGCGTACCATGTTTGATATTCGGCTTGCCGTCTATACACCGGAGGCAGACACCCCTCGGACCGACTTCTGGCACACGCACCACCAAGTCGTCGTCTCGCTTCAAACGCTGCGTGCCGACCACAAGGGCCGCCACGATCGGCTGGTGGAGGCTGACGCGTGGGATCTCATGGTCGTGGACGAAGCACACCACCTGAACGCCGACGAAAAGTCGGGCCCCACGCTTGGTTACCAACTGGCGAAGAAGCTGGTCGAGCATAAGCGGGTTGTGTCGATGGTCTATTTCACCGGGACGCCGCACCGCGGCAAGACGTTCGGATTCCTTTCGCTCCTACACCTCTTGCGGCCAGACTTGTTTGACCCCAATCAGCGGCTGGTCGACCAGCTTCCGCAGCTCCGCAACGTGATGATCCGGAACAACAAATACAATGTGACGGATCTGCACGGGAAGCGGCTGTTTCAGGAGCCGGAAGTTCAGATGGTTACATACGCTTATAGCCCCGAGGAGCAGGCATTCTACGACACGCTGACCGACTTTATTTGTCGCGGGCGGGCCTACGCGGCACGCCTGCCGCGGGCGGATCAGTCGGCCGTCGCCCTCGTGTTGATTGCGATGCAGAAACTTGCGTCGAGTTCAGTGGCGGCAATTCGCCGTGCAATTCGCGGACGGCTTAGACGGATGTCAGAGGGTCGAGCGCGTATTGAGGCGTTGAAGGCGCGGCGGACAGTGCTGGAAGCGTTAGATGATGCCGAAGCAGGCGACGCGTTGGCGTTAATCGATGAACAGATCGCAGAGTTGGACACGGATGTCGTGCTCATGGAGGATGAGGAGCCGGCGCTGCGCGACTTGTTGCGTCTGGCGGACGCCATTCAACAAGAAACAAAGATCGCTGAGCTGTTGAAAGCCGTTGAGTCCCGGTTCCCGGGCCGCTCGGTGTTGTTCTTCACGGAATACAAGGCCACCCAATCGTTGCTGATGCGGGCGCTCGGTGAGACCTACGGTCCTGGGGCGGTCACCTTCATCAATGGCGACGGCCGCGCTGACGATGTCCTGCGTGCAGACGGCAGCGTCGGCACGGTCGTTGCGTCGCGCGATGAGGCGGCGGCTAGGTTCAATTGCGGTGCAGTGAGGTTCTTGGTGTCGACCGAGGCGGGCGGCGAGGGTATCGACCTTCAGTCAGCGTGCCACACGCTCATTCACGTTGATCTGCCTTGGAACCCGATGCGAATGCACCAACGCGTTGGTCGGTTGAACCGGTATGGCCAGCAACGGCGAGTGACCATTCTTTCGCTGCGAAATCCAAGCACTGTCGAGGCGCGCATCTGGCAGAAACTCGATGAGAAACTGGATCGCATCAACCAGGCGTTTGCTCACGTGATGGACGCTCCTGAAGATCTCAAACAGCTGGTCTTGGGAATGGCGACGCCGAAGCTGTTCGAGGGACTGCTCGCCGATGCGGTTGAGGCGCCCAAGGACCGCTTGAACCAATGGTTTGACGAGCGCACTGCGACGCTGGGCGGCACGGACGTAGTGGAAGCAGTTCGAGCACTCGTCGGCAACGTGAACAAGTTCGATTTTCAGCAGGTGTCGGCTGCACTGCCCAAGGTTGATCTGCCTGACCTGCGACACTTCTTTGAAGCTGCCTTGACGCTCAACGGGCGCCAACCAATGTCCGCGAACGATGGGATAACGTTTAACACACCTGACGCATGGCGAGACAGCCCGGCCGTACGAACCCGGTATGAGCGGATGAGCTTTGACCGCGACACGGGAACGCAAGATGCAAACCGTCTGCTGGGAGTCGGGCATCGAGTTATCGATGCGGCGTTGGTGCAGGCGCGCAGCCGTGATGTGCTCACCACGTCTTTGCCCCGCGCGACCCTCGCGGGTCCCCTCGTCGTCGTTCGACTCAGCGACCGGATCACAGAAGGGGCGACACGTGCGGCGGTCATCATCGGCGCGCAGCAAAGCGAGGACGGCGCCTTCCGTATCCTCTCCGATTGGGAGCTCCTGAAGCGACTTAACGAAGTGAGTTGGCGCAAGAAGCTCATGCGTGAGCCACCGTCAGCGCCTGCCGCGTTGGCTGGCGCAGAGGCGTGCATCAATCAGGCCATCGCAATCGTGCTAGGTTCTGTTTGACGGATCGCTTTTCGGTATTTGTACGGGTTGCGCGTTGTGATTTTCTGTTGCATGCTGTTGTCGACGACAAGGAGGTCGACGATGGCAAGAGGCTCGACAAGCGGCGGCGCGCCACGTGGCCGGCGTTATGAGTTGTCGGACGAGGGCTTCGAGCGGCTGGCGCCGCTGCTGCCGAAGCAACATCGCGGCGGGCGTTGGAACGATCACCGCACCACGCTCAACGGCATCTTCTGGGTGCTCAACAGCGGAGCGCCCTGGCGTGACATGCCCGAACGCTACGGGCGCTGGCAGAGCGTCTACCATCGCTTCCGCCGCTGGACGCGCGACGGGCTGTTCGAGCGCATGCTGCATCACCTGCATGTGCAGCTTGACGAAGACGGACGCATCGACTGGAGCGTCTTCGACGTCGACGGCTCGAACATTCGCGCCCACGCCGCTGCGGCCGGAGCCGGTAAAAAAGGGGCGAAATCGAGCCGGCCGACCACGCCCTGGGACGATCGCGCGGCGGCTTTGGCACGAAACTTCATCTGGTGACCGACGGCCGCGGCGTTCCGCTCGGGGCGTTGGCGACCGCGGGGCAAGCGCACGAGTCGAAGTCATTCGAGACGCTCCTCGACACCATCCGAATCCGACGCCGGCGGCGGCCCAACGCCGTCGCTGGCGACAAAGGCTACAGCTACGGCCGCATCCGCGCTTGGCTGCGGCGGCGACGCATCCAAGCCGTCATCCCAACCCGCAGCGACCAGCCCACGCTGCCGCTCGACAAAGACCAGTACCGCCGGCGAAACGTCGTCGAACGCTGCATCGGCTGGCTCAAACACTGCCGCCGCATCGCCACCCGATTCGAGAAGCTCGCCCGACACTTCCTCGCCATGATCACGCTCGCCATGATCCAGCGATGTCTACGAATCCTCGATCCGTCAAACAGAACCTAGAGCAGGCAGCAGCTATCGCACCGTCGCTACGCGTCCCGGACGCTGCAGTCGTTGCGGTTTTCTGGCCGTCCGTGGCTCTGGCGGAAGGCCTGCAAGAAGACGCGTAAGCGACTCGGACTGGGCGGGGCTGTGCCTGTCATGGAGAACGCCCGCTCGGTTCGTGCTGGCAGGCCTGGTTGGCGGCTGGAATCGCGACGGGGGTAAATACCCTCGATTTCGAGCTTCCTGAGCCGCAAAGTCCAACGCGAGCCGGTTCGTAAGTAGCTTTGGAATAATGGCTTATATCACAGCGAGCGGTGGGCTTCGAACGCACAGCGACCAGCCGCCCAGGCTGGGCAGCTGATTGATTGCGAAACTCGGTGCATGCCACCATTAGTGGTGTGAAAACTGTCCGACTGGCACTGCCAATATGGCATTTGCCCGTGCGCCACCCCCCGCGCGCGGCGTGTTTCTGCGCCTCCAAGCGAGAAATTGGAAGGCGTAATCACTGGCACGCCGTTTGCCTAACATCGTCCAAACCGGCACGGCAGTGTCAGAAAGGCATTTCGATGGTAACAATGGCGCGGCGCATCGGTTCAGCAGGTGACTTTCTCAACCGAATCTGCGAGAAAGTCCAACCGACGGAATCGCAGTATGAGCTGGCGAAACAACGCTACGAGCTTGTCGGTCGGCATTTGCATGAAAAAGACACGGCTGTGGAGCGACTAGACCCGGATGTTTTCGCGCAGGGTTCGCAATTGATCCGTACAACGGTTCGTCCAGTCAAGAAAGATCGCGAGACCGTTCCGTTCGATCTGGACGCGGTCTGCCGCTGCAAGGTGGATCCGCGCACGGTCACCTCTGAGGCGCTGTACAGCGCGGTGTTCAAGCGCCTCAAGGAGCGCGCGGACTACGCTGACCGCATCACTGCGGAGGGAAAATGCCTGCGCCTGAACTACGAGGCCGACGATTTCTACCTCGACATCATCCCGGCCTGCGCGGACCCGACCGATGCTGACGGCATCCGCCTGCTCATTCCGGACCGCTCGCGGTGGGGCAACAACCAAGCGCCGATCAGTACGTGGCGATCGACGGACCCGCTCCGCTACGCGGCGTGGTTCGACGAGAAATGCACAGTGCGCGATCTCCGCGAGGGGAAGGTCGTCTACGCGAAAGTGCATCCACTTCCCGGCCGCGAGCCCGCCAACAAGAAAGCGCCTCTGCGCCGCGTCGTTCAGTTGATCAAGTGGAAACGGAATATCGAATTCGTCGGTGAGGATTGTCAACCGAGCTCGATCTTCGTGACGACACTCGCGGCTAACCACTACAACGGAGAGGGCGGACTCGCCGTCGCTTTTGCGACCGTGCTCGACGGCATGATTGCGCAGATTGCCGCGGCGAATGGCCGCAGAATCGTGGTCATGAATCCCGTCGAGCCGAGCGAGGATTTGGCGGCAGCCATGACGGACCGCGCCTACACGAGGTTCTGCAGGATGATCGTGTCGATTCGACAATGGCTTTCGAAGTTGGAAGACGGCGAAGAGCCCGGATCGTACGCGGAGGCGCTGCGCCAACTTGCCGGGGCGAAGGTCGCTGCATCCGTCTCCGCCGCCGCGCAGGGCGACGTGCAGGCTGCGAGTGCCGATGGCCGAATGGCCGTTACGAAAGATCGTTCGGAGATTCGCGTCCTGTCCGAACCGAAGCCGGTATCGAACGTCCGTCCCGTGCGCTCGAACACATTCCATTTGGACGGATGATTCTTGGCGCGACGTCTATCGCTGGCAGATCAGAAGCGCGCGGTGCGTGGGCGTTACCCAGGCGTGGCAACCTGGACACGTAGTGTTGGCGATTGCGAGTACCTGTGCTTTGAGCTGAAGCTGCGACCATCTCCGACCGCTGCCGAGTATTCTGTGCTCTTTGCTTACGCCGAGGGAGACAGGCCGCTGGTATGGGTTTGCGCGCCTGTGCCTCTAAAGTCAATCGAAGGGAGGCGGACGCCTCATCTGAACGGCGACGGAACGCTGTGCCTCTTCGATTCTGCGGGAAAGGAATGGACGCCCGCCGACCCAATCGCTGATACGATCGTACCGTGGACGATTCGTTGGCTATTTCATTACGAGCACTGGGTTGGCTTCGGCGAATGGCTTGGCGACAAAGAACCTGTCGTTGTAGCGTCAAAGTCGAATGAGGCGCGCGTGTGCCGTGAGGATGTGGCGTGAATCAGAAATTTCGCGTGCTTAGCTTAAGCGGGGGAGGCGTTCGCGGATTGTATACCGCCAGCTTCCTAGCCGAGATTGAACACCTCAGCGGCAAGAAGTTCGCGGACCACTTCGATCTGATCGTGGGAACGTCCACCGGCGGACTGATCGCCATTGCGATCGGACTGGGGAACAGCGTCGCATCTATCCGCGACTTCTATAAGAACAACGGCGCGACGATTTTCCCGGCTGGAATTGTCCCGCGTTTCTTCAAGCGCTTTCGTCGGATCGCCTACCCCATACATGACAATGCCGTGCTTGAACGGCTAATAAAGCAATGTGTCGGCGAGGAACGTACCATCGGCGACTCCAAACGACCGCTGGTCATCAACGCGTTTCATGCCGCGGGCGGCAAACCCGTTTGCTTCAAGACGCGGCATCACGACGATTTCAAGAAAGACCACAGCCGCAAGGCGTGGGAGGTAGCTATGGCTACCTCTGCCGCCCCAGTCTTTTACCGCGCGTTCCAGGCCGAAGATGGGACGGATTGGATCGACGGCGGCGTGTGGGCTAACTGCCCGGTGCTCGTCGGCGCGATCGAGGCGATTGACCGATTTGGCAAGCCACGCGACCAGATTGATATTTTGTCGATCGGAACAACCAAGACGCCGTTTTCCATCGACCACGGCGCACGGTGCGGTGGAGCTTGGCGCAACGTCTCGATGAAGAACCGGGCGGTCGTGAATCTGCTTATGGAGGCGAATCGGCGGTCGGCGATGTTCATGGCCCAACGGCTCATTGGACCTGATTCAATCCTAGAAATCGATCGCGACGTGGACAAGGGCGGGTATGAAATGGATGATGCCAGCCCGAATGCGTTGCGCGACTTACAGGCGCTCGGCGAGGACGACGCCAAGACACATGTGCAGTCGCTCGTCGCACGCTATTTCCAGGCTCCGGCCGCACCATGGTCGCCGATGGTCTGAGGCTAGGTTCTGTTTGACGGATCGAGGATTCGTAGACATCGCTGGATCATGGCGAGGAAGTGTCGGGCGAGCTTCTCGAATCGGGTGGCGATGCGGCGGCAGTGTTTGAGCCAGCCGATGCAGCGTTCGACGACGTTTCGCCGGCGGTACTGGTCTTTGTCGAGCGGCAGCGTGGGCTGGTCGCTGCGGGTTGGGATGACGGCTTGGATGCGTCGCCGCCGCAGCCAAGCGCGGATGCGGCCGTAGCTGTAGCCTTTGTCGCCAGCGACGGCGTTGGGCCGCCGCCGGCGTCGGATTCGGATGGTGTCGAGGGGCGTCTCGAATGACTTCGACTCGTGCGGTTTGCCCGCGGTCGCCAACGCCCCGAGCGGAACGCCGCGGCCGTCGGTCACCAGATGAAGTTTCGTGCCAAAGCCGCCGCGCGATCGTCCCAGGGCGTGGTCGGCCGGCTCGATTTCGCCCTTTTTACCGGCTCCGGCCGCAGCGGCGTGGGCGCGAATGTTCGAGCCGTCGACGTCGAAGACGCTCCAGTCGATGCGTCCGTCTTCGTCAAGCTGCACATGCAGGTGATGCAGCATGCGCTCGAACAGCCCGTCGCGCGTCCAGCGGCGGAAGCGATGGTAGACGCTCTGCCAGCGCCCGTAGCGTTCGGGCATGTCACGCCAGGGCGCTCCGCTGTTGAGCACCCAGAAGATGCCGTTGAGCGTGGTGCGGTGATCGTTCCAACGCCCGCCGCGATGTTGCTTCGGCAGCAGCGGCGCCAGCCGCTCGAAGCCCTCGTCCGACAACTCATAACGCCGGCCACGTGGCGCGCCGCCGCTTGTCGAGCCTCTTGCCATCGTCGACCTCCTTGTCGTCGACAACAGCATGCAACAGAAAATCACAACGCGCAACCCGTACAAATACCGAAAAGCGATCCGTCAAACAGAACCTAGCACGTGATTGGTGCCGCGGCATTGTTGCCGCCTCGCCGAGGGGTTACGTGTCTGCGTAGCTCCATCCGCTTGCGAAGCCTGCCCCAGTCTGGCCTCAATTGTCCCGGACATGATCTAGCCAACTCGGTTCATGATCTCCGCAGCTTTCGCAAGGTCGAGTTCCGCGTAGATCTCAGTAACATCGGCCGAAGAATGACCGAGCACAACCCTAGCCGCCTCGATGCCAAACTGTTTTCTCAGGTTGGTCGCCGCGTTGTGACGGAGCTGGTTCGGCGCCCAGCGGTGCTCGCGACGCCACGCCACTCGATCCGATTCCTTTACGTGCTTGGGCGGAGGGTACGCGGCGTCACAGGCGCGCCGAATCGCCCACGCGTAGCTACGTCGGTCATAGCAGTCGCCCGGAGCCCATCGAGGAAATCGCTTTCGCTTCCGGGCCGCCTGGCTGGGCGTCATCGGAGTTTGTCGAGCGGCGCGACGCTCGCGGTGGATATAGGCCATTGCTTCCCGCGGGCTGAAGAGCCACGCCGCGCGGTCCTCCGACAAGAAGGGGCGCAACACGTCCTGAGCCTTCGGCCCCAAGTAGATCACGCGCTGCCGGCCGTGATGCTCGGTCTTGTGTCGTGCCGGTCGATAGATCCAAATCGGCTGCTCATGTCGATATCGCACGCACGCATTTGCATGACCTCGCCGGGCCGCATGCCGGTCAGGAGCTGCAATCGAATCATGGCAGCGACCTGCGGCGCGACAAGTTTGAGCACTGGTTCGATCAAGTCCTCCGGCACCGGCTTTACCGGATCGGCTTCACGGACGTTGCAGCGACCGAACTTCAATGGCGCGACTGCTTGGAGCGAGTGAAGCGTGTCGGCTGGAACAAGTTCGTTCTCGACGCCCCATTTGAAGACGCGGCGAATGCGATTGATGCGGTTGTTGATCGTCCGCCGGCACAGCTCGCCATCGATCATCGCCTGCCGAACCGCCTTTAGCGCGGACGGGCCGAAGTCGGCGACGCGCGTACGACCGTACAGGTTCGTCAGCGGCCGAAGAGCATCGCCGATGTTGCGGTACTCGCCGGTGAGCGCCCCATTCTTAACGTAATACGATTTCGCGAAGTCGAGGTAGGCCGCGATGAGTTCGTCCACAACCCGGGTCGCGGCTTGCCCGTTGCCGTTCAAGCTGCTCGGTTCTGCCTTGTGGTTCGCGAGCCACTCGGCGATGACGCGCTTGTATTCCGCGCGGCTCTCCGGCGTGCCGTGCGGGCCGAGATAGATGTCGCGGCCGTCGATGCGTACGGACGCGAGTCCGGACGGCTTGTGGTGGCGGTACGCGGGAACGTGGGGGTTCGTGCTGGCAGGCATGGCCGGCTCCTGGAAGCACGACGGGGGTAAATTACCCTCGTTTTCGAGCTTCCCGAGCCGCACAGCCCAACGCGGGCCGGTTCGCAAGTTGCGATCGGCTATGGGATTATATCAAAGCGGGCGAAGGGATTCGAACCCTCGACGTCCAGCTTGGGAAGCTGGCATTCTACCACTGAATTACGCCCGCAGAGGCCGTTTTCTACTACATTTTCGCGGCCGCTTCTACTACAATTCCGGTACGGCTGACCCGGCAATCGACCTAACCGCAAAGGAGGACGAGCCGTGCCGAAGCAAGGTCCGAACCGCCACCGGCGGATTCCGAAGCTCGCGTTCACCGACCTTCAGGGCATCGGCTGGCACGTGAGCTTCCGCGACGACAACGGCGTACCCCGCCGCCATCGGTTCAACATCAAAGAGCGTAGCGGTGAACCGCAAGCTCGGCTCCTCTATCACGCATGGGTGCTTGAGCATCTTGGAGGCCAGAACGTGAAGGCGTTTCCAACCAAGCTCCGGCCGCCGCCCAAGGCCAAGCGGGACGAACGCGTACTTTCGGGCAGCATCCTTGAAATTGCAAGCGGCTTCTTGGATGCCGAGGAGACCCGCTCCCGCAAAGGACATGAGCCCAAGCGTCGCGGGACGATTGCCGCCCCGGTGTTTCGCGACCGCAAGAAAATCGTGCAGGACTTCATGAGCTTCCTGAACACGAGGCGGGGAACGGGGGCCGTATCTCGCATGCGACTTTCCGACCTCGCGATGGAAGACGTGGAAGCGTTCAATCAGGCCGTTGTCGAGAAGGGCTTCTCCGCGTCGCAGGTCGCCAAGCGGCTCCAAATCGTGAAGGCCATCATCGACCGGGCCGGAAGGCCCGAGCATGGCGGCCAGATGCTCTCATGGAACTGGGACTCTCGCGACGTTCTGCACGGCAAGCCCACCGATGAACGGATGCTGCCCACTCGCGAGCAGCTTATCCGAATGCTCCGAGCCACCGACCTTCGCGGCCGCACCATGATTTGGCTCGGCATCGGTCTCGGCTTTGGAGCACGTGACTTGGCCGCTATCCGCGTCGGACAAATCACGCCTGATGCCTACGACCTTCGCCGCAGCAAGACGGGCGTCGAGCGATTCGGTGAGACTCCGGCTCGTGTGTGGCACTATGTCTCGATGTACCAGACCAGGATGAATCGGCCCGCCGGCCAGCTTCTCTTTCTGACTAGGCACGGCGTGCCGCTCGTGCAGCCGACCTCAAACGCAGTGACTCAGTGGTGGCAGAAGCTCCGCGACCGGATAGGCAAGTGCGGCGACACGCTCCCCGGCTTCTACACGCTCCGACACCTGGGGGCGACAGAGTTCGGCTCGCGGTCCGGCTGCTCCATCGGCCAAATCAAGCGTTGGCTTGGCCACGCGGCCAGCTCCGACATGGCGGACGTGTACATGCGACCTGTTCGCCCTGAGTTCGAAGAGGTCATCGAGTGGGTCCGAAGCCGGCTTCAGACGCCGACCATCGACGATGAGCACCGACTCATCAAGCCCCGACAGCGAAAGCCCATCGCCAAGAAAACCGGCGAGGCTCGCTGACCTTCGAACACGGCGAGCAATCGTCCTGAGCGTGTTCCCGCCTTTTGCTCGTTCTGCCTCCATTCCGCGTCGCGTTCGCCGCTCTCCGGCTTTGCCGCCGGTCGTTCGCGGCACCGGCCGCGGCCAGGCTTCGCCCTACGGGCGTGCTCTACGAGCACCTGCCTGTCACGTCCGTTGCCTCACGCTCTCGCCCTGAGAGCGGCTCCCGCTCCGCTTGCTCCTTTTGACTCGAACGCACCGTCCCGCATTCGCCGTGAAGGGACGGTCCCTTCTCGAAAAACAAAAGGAGCATGAATCATGAAAGCAGAACAAGCGAAGAAACTGGCGGACAACGCACTCGACACGCTCGCCGCGGCCCTGAAGGCCGGAAAGAGCGAGTCCCTCACGGCCTACCTTGCGGCAATGGGCCGCTTCCACGCGTACTCGTGGGGCAACGTGATGCTCATCGTCTCGCAGAAGCCCGACGCGACGCATGTTGCCGGCTTCCAGACCTGGAAGTCACTCGGCCGCTTCGTGAAGAAGGGCGAACACGGCATCGTCATCATCGCCCCGATGCTCATCAAGGCGAAGGAGCGGGCCGCCGACTCGGGCGAAGAGCAGAAGCTTCTCCGCTTCAAGGCCGTGTACGTGTTCGACGTGAGCCAGACCGACGGTGAGCCGCTCGCCGAATTCGCCCAGGTCAGCGGCGACCCACGCGAGCACACCGACCGCCTGAAGGACTTCGTCGCCTCCCGCGGTATCACGCTTGAGTACGCGGAGCACCTCGCCGGTGCCAAGGGTCGCTCGTTTGGTGGTCGAATCCAGCTTCTCTCCGGCATGACGCCCGCCGAGGAGTTTTCGGTTCTCGCACATGAGGTCGCTCATGAGCTTCTCCACCACGGCGAACGGCGGAGCGAAACTTCGAAGATGATTCGTGAGACTGAAGCCGAGGCTGTCGCATTCGTCGTGAGCCAGGCCATCGGGCTTGAGGTCGGCACGCACGCCGCGGACTACATCCAGCTCTACGACGGCAACACCGACACGCTTGCCGAATCGCTGGAATTCATCCAGAAGACCGCCGCCACCATCATCGCGGCGGTCGCAGCCGATGAGTCGCTTGCCGAAGCGGCCTAATGCGAACCGGAGCCGGCTTCGGCCGGCTCTTTTTTGTTCGCAAGGAGAAGAGAGCACGGGTCAGAGAGAGGCCCTCAGACTCAGGACCTTACCGGCAGGTGAGGGGAGGAAAGGGGAGCCTGCCTGCGGCTACTGCCGCCCGGCCATCATCGTCGGGCTCCAAGGGCCTTACGGCCTCGCGGGGCGAGAGCCCGACGACGACGGCCTTAGACGGCAGCACGGAGACCCGCGGTGTGTTCGTGAATAGCCGCGAGCGAGGCCGTAAGGGTTCGCCAGGTGGCTGTGGTTGGATGCCGCCTTAATGCTTCGTGTCCCGCGGTGGATGCGGGTCGTTACCAAAGCTGTCCTTATCCCGAATCTTTCCATCGCGGCCGTGAATGACGAGTTCCGACCGCTCGACCTTGGCCGCGTCGCGGCCGGCGTCGATGGCCTTTTGCTGCGTCGGGTGGACCGACGAGACCCGGTCGTTTCCTTCCTTCTTCACGGCCCAGCCATCATCATGCTTCACCACATGAACGTTCTTCTTTGGCATGTTTTTCTCCGTGTCCAGCCGGCCGGCCGGCCGCGGCTCAAGCCCGGTGGACTAGTTTGACGATACGGCTTGCATATTAGTCCACCGGATGCTACGCTGTCAAGCGTGATGGATGAGGCGAAAATGGCAGAAGCGGACACGAAGGCTATTTCAGGGTCGGATTTAGTCCATCTAGCTCGGCTGGCTTTGGCTGGGCGGCCGCAGGACGTGCAATTGCTCGTCCGCCGGCTCGCTAAACGCTATCGCGGCTCGATTCCGGAGGTCGCTGAGGGACTGTCCGAGTTGCTCCGCGAGGCCCCCACCAGGGAATCGCCGCTCCGTCGCGATGGTGTGGCACCGGTCCCGGTTGACCTCGATTCCCGGCTCCACTTGGTTCGCCTTGAGCACGTCTCTGCCCTAGATGTCGAGCCGGTTTGGTTGGCGAGTGTCCGAAGCGGACTGGAGCAACTGGTCCAGGAACGTCAGCGACAAGACGAGCTTGCCAAGGCTAGCTTGGCTCCCACGCGAACCGTCATCTTCACCGGCCCGCCTGGCGTCGGTAAGTCGCTCGCCGCTCGCTGGCTGGCCTGGCGGTTGGAGCGACCGCTGGTTGTGCTGGACCTTTCGGCTGTAATGAGTAGTTTCCTCGGCCGGACTGGTACCAACCTACGTTACGTCCTGGATTACGCGAAGAGCGTCGATTGCATCCTCTTGCTCGATGAATTGGACGCCGTCGCCAAGCGAAGGGACGACATCCTTGAAGTCGGCGAACTAAAACGGCTCGTGACTGTCCTGCTCCAGGAGATAGACGATTGGCCCGCTACGGGCCTGCTCGTTGCTGCAACGAATCATCCAGTCCTGCTCGACCAGGCGGTCTGGCGGCGGTTCGAGATGAAGATTGAGTTTCCGATGCCGGATTGCGAGGCAGTCGGGAAGGCGATAGAGGCGTTCAGCGGACCAGGCGGTTCGCTACCGTCCGAGTGGAACGGCACGCTGACCTCCCTGCTACGGGGTTTATCGTTTAGCGACATCGAGCGTGAAGTCACCGCCATGAGACGTGATGCGGTCATTCGCGGACACTCACTCGAACACTCCTTGCAGCAATTGGTCAGGCGTCGTATTGGCGACCTACCCCGTTCAGAGCGGGGAGCCGTCGCTTCGACGCTCACAAAGCTGGGTCTCTCGCAACGACAGATTCACGACTTGACCGGCGTGAGTCGAGATACGATTCGGAAGGCGGCGGCACGCTCTCGTTCTTGAGTCGTCGGAGATTGAACTATGGCGAAGACAACGAACTTTCTGCTCGGTAGCGGCGAGAACTTGACCGGACCCGTCGAACTTCCGCGTGGCGGAAGCACTCCCAGGCCGCCCTACACATTCTTGGAGGCCAAGACGCGGCTCTCCCCGCAGGTGCAACGAGCGGCGGACGCAATCGCCGAACTGTCGCCGGCTGCGTGCCCCCGAGATTACGCTGTCGCGGTCATGACTTTGCACCCGGAATACATCGCCAAGAGCTATCATCCGAGCCGGTTGCTGTCAGCGGTGGGGCTTGAGGCCGTGGGAAGCCGCCCTCGAAAACTCGCTCCCGAGAAATGGCGTCCGAAGTCTGAATCGACCAGAGCGAAGAGACCGCCGCCTGAGGAGGCCGAAGGCGTAGACTTGTTCGTCGCTGGCAAGCGGGCACGGTTCCAGCAGTTTGCGAACGTGCTCCCGACGTGGACCGAGCACATCGAGGGAGCAGGTCAGTTGTTCGAGGTCGAGCAATTCCGTGCCGCAACATCAGGCGACCGCCTTCGCCCGCTTCAAACTGACGCCGCCGAACCGCTTTTGGAGGTTGTACTCCATGTTTTTGAGCCATTTGTCATAGAGAGTTTCGAGGCGTACCTCGCCACGTTCCAACTCAAGGCGGACATCGACCGCCGATACGTAGCGGGGTCGCTGTGCTTCATGCCACTTCGCTCGCCGCGTGAACTTCTTGAAGAAGTCGCTCAATTCGCGTTCTTGCGAGTCGTTCGTGAGATGCCGCGTCTCAGGCCGCTCCGTCCAGTGTCTCGCTCCTTCCAGGGCTTGCAGCCGTTTGAGTGTGTGCTGCCAACGGAGCCGCCGCTCGACCGCAAAGTGAAGGCGGTTGTCTTCGACGGTGGATTGCCGGTGAACGCGGGCCTTGAAGCATGGGTAACGACAATCGAAGGACAGAATCTGACCGACCCGCTGCCGGAGTTCCTTGAGCATGGTCTGGCCGTCACCTCCGCTCTGCTGTTTGGTCCATTGGATGCGGGTATGCCGCCATCGCGTCCCTACGCACACGTTGACCACGTTCGAGTGCTGGACGACGAGTCGGACAAGGACGAAGACCTCTACGACGTGTTGCCCCGAATCCGAACCGTGTTGGAGACAGGCAAGTACCAATATGTCAATTTCAGCATCGGCCCTTACCTGCCCATCGAGGATGACGACGTTCACGCATGGACCGTCATGCTCGACCAATATCTTTCGACGGGCAACACACTCGCGGCGGTTGCCGTCGGCAACTCCGGCCACCTCGACCGTGCGACAGGAAACGCACGAGTTCAGGTTCCGTCAGATTGTGTCAACGCCGTGGCTGTTGGTGCGTGCGACCGCCGCAGTGACGGTTGGAGGAGAGCCAGCTATAGCTCTCTGGGGCCAGGACGCAGCCCCGGACTCGTAAAGCCCGATGTGCTCTCCTTTGGCGGTTGGGATGGCGAGCCGTTCTGGGTACTCGACGCTGCAAAGGCGGGACATACCGTTCCCACCTTCGGTACGAGCTTCGCCACACCATCAGTCCTTCGCATGGCGCTTGGCGTGCGTGCTCATTTCGGAGACGTAATGTCGCCGCTGGCACTTCGTGCTCTGTTGATTCACGCAGCCGAAGACGACGGGCACGAGCGTCATGAAGTTGGTTGGGGCCGTCTTGCCCACGAGCTTGAGAGCATCGTCGTCTGCCCCGAGGGCATGGCCCGGGTTGTGTACCAAGGTGTACTCGACCCGTCCGGAGCAATTCGTGCTTTCGTCCCTGTGCCGAATGAGCCGCTTGACGGGAAAGTCACCATTCACGCAACAATGTGTTTTGCTACAACCATTGACCCTGCCCATCCAAGCAATTACACCCGCAGTGGAGTCGAGATTTTCTTCCGACCTCACATCGAGAAGCGGAATAAATCGAAAGAGGGTCTGCCGCCGTCGCTTCACGCCAAGACCAAGTCGTTCTTCCAGGTCAAGAACTACAGCCCGGAGAGCGACCTTCGCCGCGACGCTCACAAATGGGAAACCGTTTTGAATCGGGCTCAAAACTTCCAGGGCCGGTCGTTGAAAGACCCAGCCTTTGACATCTATTACCACGCTCGCGAAGGGAGTCAGGCAACCACTGCCGCGGACAAGATTCGGTATGCACTCATCGTGACCGTCCGCTCACCGCGGACACCCGACCTTTACGACGGCATTCTTCGCAGATACCGAACCCGACTAACGCCCCTGACGCCGCTCATCCAGATTCCGGTTCGGACCACTGCGACGTGACGCGGTGCTGCCGGCGGCTTCAAGGCGAGCCCTCCAACCGGCGAAGAATTTTTCGCCATCAATGAGCTCGCCGCGACGAACCTCTTCATCGCGGTGGAGTAGCCGAAGCCCGTCGCGGACGACTTCGCTCGCCGACCCCATTCGCCCGTTTCTATGCATGATAAAGGATGTTATCATGCACTAACGGCAGGGGCGGAGCACCGCTCCTGAGAAGCCGTTCTAGCGGCTCCGCTTTCGGCCGAAGACTCTATGGGCACGGACATTTTGAAACTCGACTCGTCGCCTCGCGTCCCCGGGAACCGGCCGGAGCCGCCGGCAATGGTTCGGCTCGCCGGGAGCAACGCTCGGTTCGCATACGACGAGTTCTTCGCGTGCGAGGAAAACTCGCACACCGAGCGAGCCTACCGGCATGCGGTGCATCGGTTCCTGTCACACTGTCAGTCGCTCAGCATGGCTTTGAGCCAAGTCACGCCAGGCATCGTGAGCGATTACCTGAAGACCTTACAGGCGGAGGTCAAATCGCGACGCGGAGAGCCGCTGCGATTCCGCCCAGCATCGAAACCCACCAAGAAGCTCCACCTCGCCGGTATCCGCAAATTCTTCGACAAGCTCGTTGAGCGGCACGCCATCATGCTCAACCCGGCACTCTCGGTACGCGGGCCGAAGCACAGCGTCGCTGAGGGTAAGACGCCCGCTCTCACCGTGCAGCAGGCCCGCCAGGTGCTTTCGAGCATCGACACGCGAAACGCCGTCGGCCTCCGCGACCGGGCCATTATCGCCGCCATGATTTACACGGCCGTCCGAGCCGGTGCCGTTGCGAAACTCCGTCGCCGCGACTTCTTCTCCGACGGCCGGCAGTCGATGCTCCGCTTCGACGAGAAAGGCGGCAAGGTCCGCGACATCCCGGCGAGGCACGACCTCGAAGGCTTCGTTCGCGAGTATCTCGCCGTCGCCGGTGACGGCTCCGAAGCCGCTCCCCTCTTCCGCTCGGCCATTGGCCGAACCGGCAAGCTCGGCGACAATGCGATGAGCCAGAACGACGTGCTCAGGATGGTCAAGCGACGGATGGCCGACGCCGGCCTCGCGGCCGGGCGGCTAACGTGCCACTCGTTCCGGGCGACGACGATTACTGATTTGCTTGACCAGGGCGTACCGCTGGAGGATGTTCAGTTTTTGGCGGGGCACGCGGACCCGCGAACGACGCGGCTCTACGACCGGCGGAGGAAGCAGGTCACGCGGAACATCGTCGAGAGAATCTCAATCTGAAGGCGGTGTCGGATGAACCACATCCCCGTAAGGGTCGCTCACGTTAACGTCACGATTATCGTGACGGTTCGGGAGCTCATCATCGCCGTTGAAGAACGGAGGCACGACCGGGAGCCGAATCGTGGCGATTGAACTCATCGACAACATCAACCACCTTCTGGGCGATAGCCTCAAGCGGTCTGTCAGTCCCGGCATGAAGCTCAAGGTCGCCGCATCGTGTTTCTCGATTTACGCGTTCGAGGCACTCAGGGCTGAGCTTGAGCGTATTGGTTCCTTCGAGTTCATTTTCACGTCGCCCACTTTCGTTCCCGACGAGGTGACCGATGCCGGTCGAAAAGTGCGACGCGAGTTTTTCATCCCGAAAGCGGAACGAGAGCGTGGCTTTTACGGCAGTGAGTTCGAGATTCAGTTGAAGAACAAGCTCACGCAGCGGGCGATAGCCAAGGAGTGTGCCGACTGGATGCGGCGGAAGGCCACCTTCCGGTCAAACCGCAGCAAGGCTCCAATGCAGCAGTTTATCTGCCTTCAAGGCGAGGCCGGGCAAGCCGTCTATCAGCCGCTCCACGGCTTCACAGCCGTGGACCTTGGATATCAGCCCGGCAACGCGGTATCCAATTTCGTCAATCGGATTGACGAGCCCTCGTTCACTACCACGTACCTCTCGCTCTTCGACCAGGTGTGGAACGACCCGGAGAAGATTGAGGATGTTACGGAGGCTCTGTGCGAACACATCGCCACCGTATACCAGGAAAATTCGCCCGAACGCATCTACTTCTTGATGCTCTTCAACATCTTCAGCGAATTTCTCGAAAACATTTCTGAAGACGTGTTGCCTAACGACTTGACCGGCTACCAGGACAGTCTCATCTGGAAGAAGCTCTACAACTTCCAGCGTGACGCCGCTACAGGCATTATCAACAAGCTTGAAACGTACAACGGTTGCATCCTTGCCGATAGCGTCGGCTTGGGAAAGACGTTCTCGGCTCTTGCCGTCATCAAGTATTACGAACTTCGGAACCGCTCCGTCCTCGTGCTCTGCCCCAAGAAGCTGGCCGACAATTGGCTCAATTACAACCGCAACCTGACCACCAACATCTTCGCACGCGACCGATTCAACTATGACGTGCTGTGTCACACGGACCTGTTGCGAACCACGGGCGAATCCTTCGGCACTCCGCTCAACCGCATCAATTGGGGCAACTACGACCTGGTCGTCATCGACGAGTCCCACAACTTCCGAAACAACGACGCCTTCAAGGACCACGAGACTCGATACCAACGCCTGCTGAATTCGGTCATCCGCCAGGGCGTCAAGACCAAGGTCCTCATGCTGTCGGCGACGCCGGTGAACAACCGCTTCTCCGATTTGCGGAATCAGCTCGCCCTCGCATACGAAGGCGAATCGGAATCGCTTCGAGAGAAGCTCGGGATGAGCCGGGACATCGAGGAGATTTTCCGGCGTGCCCAGGCCGTGTTCAACGGGTGGTCAAAATTGCCGCCGGAGGAGCGGACGGCCGAGGCCATTCTCGACGCACTCGATTTTGATTTCTTCGAGCTTCTCGACAGCGTAACCATCGCTCGCTCACGCAAGCACATCGAGACCTTCTATGACACCGCTGATATCGGGGGCTTTCCTGAGCGACGCAAGCCCATCTCCGTGCACTGCCAGTTGACGCACCGTTCCGACGTAATCGGCTTCGACGAGATTTTTGCCCAATTGTCCATGCTCGAACTCGCCGCCTACGCCCCCGTGAGCTACATCCTTCCGAGTCGGCTGGCCAAGTACGAGGCCATGTACGACACCGAGGTCCGTGGCGGAGCAGGCACGCTTCGACAGGCGGACCGCGAGAAGAGCCTGCAAGGGCTGATGACCATCAACCTCCTCAAGCGGCTTGAAAGCTCCGTCGAAGCATTTCGCATCACGCTCCAGAAGCTCCACGACAACCACACCCGGACGCTCGCCAAAATCGAGCAGTTCAAGAAGGACGGCATTGACCCCGGCTTCTTCGACGTGACCGCCGCTTTCGAGAACGCGGACCCGGATGACGAGGACTACCCCGACCCCGACGACGGCAACATCGGCGGCAAGGTGCGGGTGCGGCTATCTGACATGGACCTGCCATCGTGGGAACACGACCTTCGGGCCGACCTTGATGTCATTACTGCGTTGCTGGCGGAGATGCACAAAATCACGCCCGACCACGACGCAAAGCTCCAGCACCTCAAGACGCAGATAAACAGCAAGCTCTCGTCGCCCATCAATCACGGCAACAGGAAGGTTCTGCTTTTCACCGCCTTCGCGGACACCGCCGAGTATCTTTACAAGCACCTATCCCCTCACCTGCTTCGCGAGCACAAGATTCATTCCGGCATCGTCACCGGGACCAGTACGCCGCGAACCACGCTCGGAAAGGGCTTTGACTTCCAGGCCCTGTTGACGCTCTTCTCGCCACGCTCCAAAGAGAAAGCCCTGACGATGCCCGACGAACCGGGGGAGATTGACCTCCTCATCGGTACGGACTGCATTTCCGAGGGCCAGAACCTCCAGGATTGCGACTACCTCATCAATTATGACATTCACTGGAACCCCGTCCGCATCATCCAGCGATTCGGACGCATCGACCGCATCGGCTCGACCAATGCGACCATTCAGCTTGTGAACTACTGGCCCGACATCACGCTGGACGAATACATCCGCCTCAAGGAACGGGTCGAGAATCGCATGGTCATCGCCGACGTGACCGCCACAGGCGACGACAATCCGCTCACGGCTGAGGCCAATGACGTTTCGTATCGGAAAGAGCAGCTTCGCCGCCTTCAGGAAGAAGTCATCGACATGGAGGACCTCAAGACCGGCGTGTCCATCACGGACCTTGGCTTGAACGACTTCCGTATGGACCTCCTGAACTACGTCAAGACCGCTGGCGACCTCTCCAGTCTGCCGAGCGGAATGCACGCCGTTGTACCGGCCGACGCCGGACGCGGCCTTCACCCCGGCGTCATCTTTACGCTTCGTAATCGCAATCACGCCGTCAACATCAACCAACAGAACCGACTCCATCCGTACTACCTGATTTATATGGGCAATGACGGCCGGGTTGTCGCGAATCACACAGAGGTGAAGCAGCTTCTCGACCTCGCCCGTGCCGCCTGTCGCGGCCAGCCCGAGCCGCTCCCGGCCGCTTACGGTCCGTTCAACGAGGCCACTGACGACGGCCGAAACATGGCTCTGTATTCCGGCTTGCTCGCCCAGGCCATCCGCAGCATCGTGAACGTGAAGGAGGACAAGGACCTCGACAGCCTCTTTACCGGCAAGACGACGACCGCTCTCACCAACACGATTGCGGGCCTTGACGACTTCGAGCTGCTCTCGTTCCTCGTCATTCAGGAGCCGAAGTGACCGGCGGCCTCTTCGAGTATCCGGCCCAGGCCGCGTTCGGCCGCGTGCTCCCCAAGAGCAAGGTCTTCGCCTTCGGGAGCGTGAGCCGTCGGGTCAAAGACCTCTTCGCAGCCGAGATCGAACGAATCGTCTGGCGGTTCAAGCTCGCCCCTGAAACGGTCAATCTTCCGGCCGCCCCCGGCGTCACCGAAATTCAGATCTTCGGCGTCGAACTGAAGCCAGGAATCGAGGAGCTTACGGAGGACGTGCTCCGCTGCATCGACAACGCCATCGGCTTTCCAATCGTGTTTGAGATAGTCGCTCCCACGGTCAAGGGTGCCCGTGTTAAAGTTGTCGCCGCGTACAAGCGACCAAGCGAGGCGGACACGAGCAAGTGGGTGGTCGGCGATTACGTCTCGACCGAGTGGGTCCCCGCCGACGCGAAGCGGTCTACCCTTCCCGTGACGTTGAATCTCGGGAGCCTGTACGATCAAATGCTCCGGCAGTTGATGCCCGTTGCGGGCAGGCCCGGTGAGTCGCTCAAGGAGCTTGCCGAGCGGCAGCGGCTCATCGCGGTAAAGCAGCGGGAGCTTGTCCGGCTTGAGCAGCAGCTACGGCGGGAGAAGCAGTTCAACCGCAGGGTTGAAATCAACGGCCAGATGCGTGAAGTTAAGGCCGCTGTGGACGCACTGACCGAGGTCGAACGTGGCAGGGATTGACGATGAAGAAGCTGAAGATGCACACGCCCGACGGAACGAAGGACAACATTGCCCGCATCGCGGAGCTGTTTCCCAACTGCGTCACGGAGACGAAGGACGACAAGGGCACTGTCACCCGTGCTATCGACTTTGACCAGCTTCGGCAGGAACTCTCGGACCACCTCGTGGATGGACCCGGCGAACGCTACCACCTCGACTGGCCGGGCAAGCGTGAAGCCCTCCTAACAGCCCGTTGAAAAACCCCTTGCCGGCCGTGTGATAATGGAAGTGTCAAGGAGGACGCGTGATGGCGTTGGGACAGCGTGGCGGCGAGCGGCAGGAAGAGCTGTGGATTCCGGCTGCGAGGGTGGCGCGGGGGCCGGGTCATCCGTTCTACGACCAGCTCAACAAGCTGTTGGGTGAAGCGGAGTTCGATCGCTGGGTCGAGGAGCGCTGCCGGACGTTTTACGCCGAGCAGGGCCGGCCGGGGATTCCGCCGGGGGTGTACTTCCGGATGCTGCTGATCGGCTACTTCGAGGGGCTGGAGAGCCAGCGTGGGATCGCGTGGCGGTGTGCGGACTCGAACTCACTCAAGAGCTTCCTGGGATTCGGCCTGACGGAGACGACGCCGGACCATTCGTCGCTGACGAACATTCGCAAGCGGCTGCCGCTGGAGGTGCACGAGGAGGTCTTCGCGTTCGTGCTGGGGATCGCGCAGCTCAGGAAGCTGCTGAAGGGTCAGGCGGTTGGCGTGGATGCGACGCTGCTGGAGGCCAATGCGGCGCTCAAGAGCATCGTCCGCAAGGATACGGGCGAGGATTACAGGCAGTACCTGCGGCGGCTGGCGAAAGAAGCGGGCATCGAAGATCCGACCGACGATGATCTGAAAAGGTTCGACCAGAAGCGCAAGGGCAAGAAGCTCTCGAATGACGACTGGCAGTCGACGACCGAGCCGGACGGCCGGATTGCGAAGATGAAGGACGGCACGACGCACATCGCGCACAAGGCCGAGCACGCAGTGGACCTGGAGAGCGAGCTGCTGCTGGCGGCGACGGTGCAGCCGGGGGACCGCAGCGATCCGGAGAGCCTGACGCAGACGCTGGTGGCGGCGCAGCTGAATCTGATGCGGGCGGGCAGCAAGAGCGAACTCCGCGATCTGGCGACCGACAGCGGGTATCACAAGAATGAAACGTTGGCGCAGTGTGCCGCGTGGGGCATTCGCACGTACATCAGCGAGAAGGATGAGTCGCAGTCGCGTGTCTGGGGCGACAAGCCCGCGGAGCAGGAGCGGGCTTTCCGCAACAACCGCCGCCGAATTCATGGGCGCCGGGGGCGACGACTCCAGCGGCTCCGGCGTGTGCTCTGCGAACGCAGCTTCGCGCACACCTGCGAGACCGGCGGCGGGAGGCGAAGCTGGCTGCGGGGGTTGGAGAACGTGGCGAAGCGCTACGTGATTCACGCGGCGGCGTACAACCTGGGCGTGATTCTGCGGAAGTTGTTCGGGGTCGGCACGCCGCGGAGCCTGCAGGGCCGGGCCGTCGCGGCCTGCGCGGCGCTGTTGGCCGTCGCAAAGGGTCTGTGGCGCGGGTTGGTCATCCGCATCGCGCCGCTTCACTGTCGGAACCGGAGACCCCCGCTCGACATGCCCGACGCGCGCCAGCTGGAGGCCGCATAGCGAAACGCCGGTTGTTCAACGGGCTGCTAACAGCACATGCCCCAATCGCTCGAACACTTCGACCGAGCCGAAAGGAGAGCGTCGCTTTTGAAACGACGAAGAATTTGTTTATCGAAGGGGACAACCTCGACGCTCTCAAGCTGTTGCAGGAGACGTACCTCAACCAGGTAAAAATGATTTACATTGACCCCCCGTATAACACGGGGAAGGACTTTCTTTACGATGACGACTTTACAGAAGACACCGATGCATACTTCGAGCGGTCTCTTCAGCGAGGGGAGGATGGTGAAAGGCTAATCGCGAATACTGAGTCAAATGGCCGCTTTCACTCCGACTGGCTATCGATGCTCTATCCTCGACTGCGATTAGCACGGACCTTGCTGCGGGACGATGGGGTCATATTCATTTCGATTGATGATAATGAACTACCACACCTGTTATGTATATGCGATGAGGTATTTGGTGCGAGCAACTTTATCGCGTCCATAGCTGTCCAGGTGAATCCGAGAGGCCGGCACCTTGACAACTTTGTAGCTCGCACTCACGAGTACGTCGTCATCTACGGACGGAACGCGTCGAACCCGAAGACGATGAATGGGCTCAACAAGACTGGGCGTATGCTTGAGGAATACGACAGGGCCGATGCTCGCGGCAAATACCGTCTCCTGGGCCTTCGCAACCGGAATCAGGCGTTTAATCCGACTACCCGTCCGAATCTTTATTACTCGCTGTTCGTGAATCCTCAAGACCGCACTGTGAGCACTACACGCTCTACACGTTACACAGATGAAGTACTTCCCATCACGCCGGATGACATCAAGACTTGCTGGACATGGAGTAAGGAAAAGGTGGAAGCGGAGAGTGCTTTGCTTACCGCCGAGCGGACTGGCGATGAATGGCGAATTTACCGCAAGGACTACCTCGATGGAGCTGACGGCGTTGCAACGACCATGCCGAAGTCTCTTTGGACCGAAAAGGAATTCAGCAACGACTATGGCAGAAGAGTCATCAAGCAGTTATTCGGCAAGGCCGTTATGGATTTTCCGAAGTCTGTCGAGCTCCTTGAGCAACTGGTGCGACTCGGCACAACCGATGGAAGCATTGTGCTTGACTTCTTTGCGGGCTCAGCCACCACAGCTCACGCCGTGATGTCCGTGAACGCAGCTGATGGTCGGGTTCGACGCTTCTTTTTGGTGCAATTGCCTGAGCCTTGTGCTGAGGAGTCCGAAGCACACAAAGCGGGCTTCAGCAACATTGCCGAACTGGCGAAGGAGCGGATTCGACGTGCCGGAAGGAAACTCGAAGGCGATGCCGGCCTCACTACCGCAACTGTCGATACCGGCTTTCGGGTATTGACGGTGGACACCTCTAACATGAAAGACGTGTACTACCAGCCTGACGCAGTGAAACAAGAGACGCTTCACGGGCTCGTAGATAACGTGAAGGACGACCGTTCAGACGAAGACCTGCTGTTCCAGGTGCTTCTCGATTGGGGCGTGGACCTCACGCTTCCCATCGCGTCGGAGAAACTCAGGGGCAAGGCCGTTCACTTTGTAGACACGAACGCTCTTGCCGCCTGCTTCGAGCCGGGCATCGACGAGGCATTCATCAAGGAGCTGGCCGCCCGAAAGCCCCTCCGGGCCGTGTTCCGCGACACCGGGTACGGCAGCGACGCGACGAAGATAAACGTCGAGCAGATTTTCAAGCTCCTGTCGCCCGGCACGGAAGTGAAGAGCATTTAGCGGAGCCTGCCGGATGAAGCTGAAATTCAAAAAGCAGGCCTATCAGACCACCGCCGTCGAAGCCGTCGTGAACTGCTTCGCGGGACAGCCGCTCTCCACCGGCCCGAGCTATCGCATCGACCCGGGGCGAGCCAAAGAGACGCCTCAGTTGACGATGGCCGCGTTTGAAGAGCTGGCGGGCTTCAAGAACGCGGACCTTGCGTTGCCGCTCCCGAAGGTGCTGGAGAACATCCAGTCGGTGCAGCGGCATCAGAACCTGCCCGTGTCTCAATCGCTCGTCACGAACTCAATTTGCAGCGTGAACCTCGACATCGAGATGGAGACCGGCACGGGCAAGACCTACTGCTACATCAAGACCATGTTCGAAATGAACAAGCGGTACGGCTGGACGAAGTTCATCGTCGTCGTGCCGAGCATCGCAATCCGCGAAGGCGTGAACAAGTCGCTTGAAATCACGGCCGAGCACTTCCTAAAGGATTACGGCAAGCGGGCAAGGTTCTTCATTTACGACTCCAAGCAGTTGCACAACTTGGAGAGCTTTTCGTCCGACGCCGGTATCAACGTGATGATCATTAACGTCCAGGCATTCAACGCCACCGGCAAGGACAACCGTCGCATCTACGAGGAACTGGACGACTTCCAGTCCCGCCGTCCCATCGATGTGATCAAGCAGAATCGGCCCATCCTGGTTCTTGACGAGCCGCAGAAGATGGAGGGACGGAGGACGCTGGACTCGCTCAAAGAGTTCAACCCCCTCATGATTTTGCGATACTCCGCGACGCACAAGACGCAGCACAACAAGGTCCATCGCCTGGACGCTCTGGACGCTTACAACCAGAAGCTCGTGAAGAAAATCGCGGTGCGGGGAATCTCGACACGCGGATTCACGGGAACGAACGCGTACCTCTACTTGGAGTCCATCGAGGTTTCCACGACCAAGCCGCCGGTTGCCCGGATGGAAATCGAGATTCAGACCAAGACCGGCATCAAACGGGAGATTCGCAAGGTCGGCCGCAACGACAACTTGATGGACCTTTCCGGCGGGTTGAACCAGTACAAGGGCTTCGTGGTCGCGGACATCGACGCTCTTGCCGACGTGGTCAAGTTCAGCAACGGCCACGAGCTTCATGCCGGTGAGGCGAGCGGCGACGTGAGCGAAATGACCATCCGGCGAATCCAGATTCGTGAGGCCATCAAAGCCCACCTCGAAAAGGAGCAGGCCCTCTTCGACCAGGGCATCAAGGTGCTCACGCTGTTTTTCATCGACGAGGTCGCCAAGTATCGCCAATACAACGACGCGGGGGAGCAGTCCGGCGAATACGCCACAATCTTCGAGGAAGAATACACGCGGCTGCGTGATGAGACGGCCACGCTGTTCGACAGCAAGGCCTACGCGAAATATCTGAAGGGCATCGACCCCGCCAGGACGCACAACGGGTACTTCTCCATCGACAAGAGGAGCAAGCGGCTCATCGACCCGAGCGTCGCCGCCAGGGGCGAGCTCGCCGGTCAGACCGACGATGTTGATGCGTACGACCTGATTTTGAAGGACAAGGAGCGGTTGCTGTCGCTGGAGGAGCCAGTGCGGTTCATCTTCTCGCACTCGGCACTCCGCGAGGGCTGGGACAATCCGAACGTCTTCGTCATCGGCACGCTGAAGCACAGCGACAACACGGTCAGTCGGCGGCAGGAGGTCGGGCGCGGAATGCGGCTGGCAGTCATCTCGGACGGCCCCCTCAAGGGCGAACGCATGGATGACCCGGCCACGGTGCATCAGGTCAACGTGCTGACCGTTGTCGCCAACGAAAGCTACAAGGACTTTGTGTCGGGCTTGCAGAAAGACATCAGCGAGTCCTTGTCTGAGCGGCCGCGAGTTGCGAACGAGACTTACTTCACCGGCAAAGTTCTTAAGACCGAGACCGGTGACGTGCCCATCACCCCCCAGATTGCCAAGCAGATTTATAAGTACCTCGTTAAGAATGACTACACGGACGACAAGGACGGCATCGCCGCAACGTACCACGAGGCCAAGAAGGAAGGCACCCTCGCACCCCTCCCCGAAGAGCTGAAGCCCCACGCCGAGCAGGTTTTCAAGTTGATTGAGAGCGTCTTCAGCGACGCTCAGATGCCGGAAATCGGCGACGACCGCAAGGCGAAAATCAACCCCCTCAGCAGGAACTTCGACAAGAAGGAGTTTCAGGAGCTCTGGGGCCGAATCAACCAGAAGGCGGCGTACACCGTACATTTCGAGTCCGCCGAGCTTATCGAAAAGTGCGTCCGGGCTTTGGACAGGGAGCTCAATGTCTCGCCCCTCCAATACACCGTTCAACGCGGCGAACAGATAGCCGACGCGACGGTTGAGACGCTCAAGAAGGGGGAGGCCTTCAAGTTGAGCGAGACCGAGACGACCGACCACAAGGCATCGGTTCATTCCGCCGTGAAGTACGACCTGATTGGCACGCTCGCAGAAAAGACGCAGTTGATGCGAGCAACCATCGCCGCCATTCTCACCGGGGTGCAGAAGCTTACCTTCGACCAGTACAAAACCAATCCCGAGGATTTCATTCTCAAAGCAGCTCGTATCATCAACGAGCAGAAGGCGACGGTAATCGTCGAGCACCTTGCGTACGACCCCATCGAGGACCGCCACAGCGTGGCCATCTTCACGCAGGAGAAACCGAAGGACAGCTTCGCCAAGGCGATGAAGGTGGACCGGCACATCTACGATTACGTTTTCACTGACTCGAAGAACGAGCGGAACTTTGTCACCGAACTGGACACAGGCGTCGAAGTAGTCGTTTACGCCAAACTCCCCAAGAGCTTTTCCATCCCAACGCCCGTCGGGAACTACAACCCCGACTGGGCCATTGCGTTCGAGCAAGGGAAGGTCAAGCACGTCTATTTCGTCGCGGAGACGAAGGGGTCCATGTCAACGCTCGAACTCCGGGAGATTGAGGACTGCAAAATCAAGTGTGCTCGGAAGTTTTTTGCGAAGATTACGTCGGAGCAGGTTCGATACGACGTGGTTGATAACTACGCCAAGCTTATGGAACTGGTGAAGTAATTTGCTCGGCGGCGTCAGCGAGGCCGCAGTCGTGCCTCTAACGGGGCTCCGCCCCCTCTCTTTCGGGGGCCGCATTCACACCTTCGAACGGCCGGACGACACGTCGGCTGAGCCGAAGGCACGAGTGTGACACTGGCTCGAATCCCGCCGCACCCCTCACCCGATTCACCGCTCGCAGGATGTTGAGAAGCTGCCGCCGCACCGGTGCGTACGGCTCGAATGGCACCCGCTGAAACTCCGCCATGAGATTCTCCACCGACCGATGAGCAGCGAGTGCCACCAAGTAGCTTTTGAGCTTCAGGTACTCGTCGGGAGCAATTCGCACCGAGACGTGGAACCGCCGGTCTACGCCGCGGCGGTATGAGATGGAGTAGCCCGCGAATCGAATCGGCCGCCGCCGCACATCGGCGATGTTCGGCTCGGCCTCAAAGAACTCGTGTCGTCCCTTCGTGGCGATGAGCACGAAGAAGCGACCACATCGAACGTACTGCACGCTCGCCACCCCTTCAGCCTTTCGGCGTGCCCTCGCCCACTTTGAGATATTGAGCCCGTAACGTTCGATGAGCTTCCGGTCCACCGCGGCCGGGTCCTTCCCGTCCGGCACGTGGCCCGTCACGTAGAAGAGGTGCCCGTGCTGAATGAGGTCCACGGCCAGCCGTTGCACGAAGGCCGTGACCGAGGCGGCTTCGCAGCGGTATTCGCGTCTTTGTTCCACGCCCCTGTTATGCGTGAGAAGAGGAGCGTTGTTTCTTTGTCGGCACAACGCTCAGAAAGCCGCTTCAACCATTCGCGAATCCTCCCGCGGCCGCAAGTGACTCCGCCATCAGGCAGAGCCACTTGGCCGCAAAACACGCCCTCACGAAACATCCTCTTTCGTTCGTGCTCGGCACGCTTTGCGTGCTGCTGTTTTCAGAAAAATAGCAGCACGGCAATTCATAGCCGTAGCGAACCCAAAACCTCCGACGGACAGGGGCTACACCGCTCCTGTCCGTCGTCATTCCGCCGACAAAAGACGGCTCGGCTCCCGCCGAGACCTCTTCTGTCCGCCGAATCAGTTCCTTCCCAGGAAACCAGCAAGCCGGGAAGGTGGATCTCGAAGCGAGGTCCACCTTCCCATACGGCACGCCATCATCAAGGCATCAAATGCCCGTCAGCCCTTTCGTGCTCGGTCACATGCTCCGGCACCACCCGTAAGCACCCGAACGGCTCCGCCACTGCCTTGCAGCGAATCCGTGAGGCTCCCGCCTCTCCTACTTGGGCCACACTCCCAGACTACGGCCTTTGAACCACCTCAAAGACACTTGAGGCACCGGTCATCACTCCGGCAGCCGCAGTCCTTCCCCGGTTAGGGGCAACCGTCACACACGTAGTCGCGTCGCTTGACCAGGAGCGTCTTTTTCACGCTCACAACTCGCCATGCTCTCGGGAGTCACCCCGAAGGCACTTTCCGCCACACCCTGCGGCGATTTCAGCCTACGAAAACAGAAGCTCGGCTTACCGACTGGCGAAGGTCTTTCTATCGCGGTTCGGCACCGCCTCTACGTGCATTTACCGACAAGGGCTTTACGCCCCTTTCATGGTTGAGCTTTTCGCCGCGGGTATTTTTCTACCCGTCGCCGAAACTTGTCATCGCTTCGGTTCTCTGCGTCGCCACAGAGAAGCTCCCCACGTCGGCCAGCGTTGAACGAGGCTCACGAGTCTTTCACCCGATTCGCTCTTTAAGAGCTTCGCCCCAGGACCCCGCGGGGGGATTTGTTCGCTCTCGCGAACGCACCCGCTTCAGTTGCACCGGCTCGACTAAAAAAGTCGAGTATGTCCCGGTCGCCCCGTTTCAGCACGGGACGCATGGGATAGAACCAGAGGATTACTCCAAACAATGGGATTACTCTCTGGAGCCTCCCTCGAACCGGACAAGCCACTCTCGTGGCATCCGGCTCTACGGGCCTTCCGCATTGCGGTTGATGAGACCGCACTCTTAGCTTGGTGGTGAGCCAAGTTTACCGAGTGCGAAAGGCCTTGATGAGGCGTCAGAAGATTCGTGTTGCGAACACACTGACGACTGCGAAAACTGCGTTTCGCACCACCACGATATCACACCACTCGTCCCGATTCATCATCCACAGGGCGTTGCCGGTTTAGCCCCACGACCATCGTCCGCTTGAGCCGCACCATTGATGCCCGCACCCTCGTCTCATCCTCCATCGACAGCCGTCTCACATCAGCCGAGCCCTTCGCAAGGGGCCTCAACGGGTGAGCCCCTTGCTCCGGGGCTCGACGAACAAACCATGAGAGCAACCAAGGAGGGATATGTACGAGGGAAGCCAATCAATAGACGACAAACCGGAACCGAAAGACTACGTGCGTGAAGTCACCGCACGCTACATCGGGCCGAGGCGAAAGAGCCGCGTCATCCGGTCCGCAGCCGACGCCGCGGAGTTCATGCGGCCGCTGCTTCGTGACCATGCTCGCGAACACATGTTCGCGTTATACCTAAACGGCGGACACCGCGTGATTTCGCATTCTCTTGTGTCGCTCGGCACGGCCCAATCCACGCTTGTCCACGCCCGTGAGGTATTCCAAACAGCTCTTCTTGTCGGGGCGTGTGCCGTACTTCTCGGCCACAACCATCCATCGGGAGAGCTTAACGAAAGCCCCGAAGACCTTCACGTCACACGCCGCATCTTGCAAGCAGGCTCCATGCTCGGCATTCCGCTTTTGGACCACGTCATCTTCAGTTCCGAAGGATGTGTTTCACTTCGAGATAAGGGCCACATCGACTGACACTTTCTCCGCGGTCAACGCATGGTTTGAGCTAGCCATCCACGCCGAACACCGCGTTTCGCTCGTGCTGCTAGAGCTTTCGAAACCATCGTCTCAAGATACCTCCAACTCCTCCTTCCTCCCCTCCTCCAAACGTCGGGCAATCAATCGCGGTCGAAGGCAGCGGCAGCCCGGACGCCCGAAACGAAAGCGTCCGCAATGAGAGCCTCGAATCGTTCTCGCTCGGCTTGTTTGTTGCGTGCATTCGCGGGGAGCTTCTGCGGACCGATTCGCTTCGCTTCGCGTTCCAGTGTATCCATGCAATGGCCGATTCCCTTGAGTATCGCTCGCATAACGTGGCTGTTGGTGAGTTTTGTGGCCGTGGACCGCCGGTAAAGCTCAACGAGCCGAGTCAGGATTTCGTCCGTTGAACTCGTGAGCACAAGCTCGCGTTTAACGTTCGGCTGTTCGCCCCAGACAGCATGAGTGTGCAGAGCCGCCGGCAAGGCCGGTTCGGCCATTTTCTGCGGCACATCCGTCCGAGCCTCGGGTGCAGTTCCGGCCTCAGAGCGAGCCGCCGCGGGAACCGTCGCTACGGCACGTGCGGCAGCACCGACGTCGAAGAGATGAGCGACGGAGCTAGAAGGTGGGGGTTCTCTTAGTGGTTTCGGCATATCCCCTCCCCTATGCGTTCACTGCTAGGTTCTGTTTGACGGATCGAGGATTCGTAGACATCGCTGGATCATGGCGAGCGTGATCATGGCGAGGAAGTGTCGGGCGAGCTTCTCGAATCGGGTGGCGATGCGGCGGCAGTGTTTGAGCCAGCCGATGCAGCGTTCGACGACGTTTCGCCGGCGGTACTGGTCTTTGTCGAGCGGCAGCGTGGGCTGGTCGCTGCGGGTTGGGATGACGGCTTGGATGCGTCGCCGCCGCAGCCAAGCGCGGATGCGGCCGTAGCTGTAGCCTTTGTCGCCAGCGACGGCGTTGGGCCGCCGCCGGCGTCGGATTCGGATGGTGTCGAGGAGCGTCTCGAATGACTTCGACTCGTGCGCTTGCCCCGCGGTCGCCAACGCCCCGAGCGGAACGCCGCGGCCGTCGGTCACCAGATGAAGTTTCGTGCCAAAGCCGCCGCGCGATCGTCCCAGGGCGTGGTCGGCCGGCTCGATTTCGCCCCTTTTTTACCGGCTCCGGCCGCAGCGGCGTGGGCGCGAATGTTCGAGCCGTCGACGTCGAAGACGCTCCAGTCGATGCGTCCGTCTTCGTCAAGCTGCACATGCAGGTGATGCAGCATGCGCTCGAACAGCCCGTCGCGCGTCCAGCGGCGGAAGCGATGGTAGACGCTCTGCCAGCGCCCGTAGCGTTCGGGCATGTCACGCCAGGGCGCTCCGCTGTTGAGCACCCAGAAGATGCCGTTGAGCGTGGTGCGGTGATCGTTCCAACGCCCGCCGCGATGTTGCTTCGGCAGCAGCGGCGCCAGCCGCTCGAAGCCCTCGTCCGACAACTCATAACGCCGGCCACGTGGCGCGCCGCCGCTTGTCGAGCCTCTTGCCATCGTCGACCTCCTTGTCGTCGACAACAGCATGCAACAGAAAACCACAACGCGCAACCCGTACAAATACCGAACAGCGATCCGTCAAACAGAACCTAGCCGCGTCCTGTGCCAGCGATTCCTCGGGGGGCTATTGCGACACTAACACCGCGAAGCTGCCTGATTCACATCGTCTTCCGCGCAGGGTCACCCCGGCTTACCTCGGCCCGCTCGCTTGACAAGCGGCCTCTCCCGGCCGATATTTAGAGCATGGTGTCGCGCCTGATTGCCCTCGTCGGATGCGTTTTGTTGGCCGCTTCCCCGGCCGTCCACGCGGCGCGCATCGCCGATCATGCGCGCGAGCATGCCGATGCCCAGTCTGGACACTCACACGATCGCGGGGAGACGCCACACCACCAGCATGATTCCGACGGCGACCCGGTGCCCGCCTCGCATCGGTTGGTTGACCACGCGATTCGACTTCCCCACAGCAGTCCGGACCAGGCACCTCTCGTAACCGTTGAGATGGCGCCAGTCGCGCAAGCGTTTGCAGATTGGCACCTTCCCAGCATTGCACTCGTGACGGAACCGCGCAGCTGTCACGGCCCCCCCCGACCCTCTGCCGGGCACATCCTGCCACTTCGAATTTGATTTGACTCCATCACTGCGTGTCAACGCCGCACGGAAGTTCCGCGCGCGTTGATCTGCTTGCGCACCTGCGTATCGGATGACTCTGACGCAGGCTGCTCGGATGCCGTGGGCCGCGCCGCGAGCGGCCCTGGCACCAGATGATGGAGCCATAGCGGATGAAAGCAATTCTGATTCTCGCGACCTCCGCGATGCTGGTCGCTATCGCCGGCTGCGCGACCGTCAATCCGCGCGCGGATTTCGACCGGGCTGCGCGCGAACTTGGTCGCGCCGTCGGGACTGATGTCCTGTACCGACCGGATGATGAACGCGACATTGAACGCCGCGTCACTGAGTTGCTCGATGGGGGGTTGAGCGCGGATGAAGCGGTGCAGGTTGCGCTACTGAACAACCCAGGGTTGCAGGCCGCACTCTTGAAACTCGGCATCGGCCAAGCCGAGGTCGTGCAGTCAGGGTTCTTCTCAAATCCCACGCTGGCGGTATCGGTGAGATGGCCGGATGGCGGCGGGCTGACCAACCTACAGGCCGGCCTGGCACAGAACATCGCCGAGCTGTGGCAGGTTCCGTACCGACGGCTGGCGGCCCAGCGAGATTTGGACCGAACCGTTCTTGAGGTGGCGCGCGAGGCCAGCGTGCTAGCGCTGGACGTCCGCACGTTGTATTGGCGCGCGGTCCGAGCGCGGTACGACCACGACCTCGCGCGCGAAGATTGTGAGCTCGCCCAGAAGCTGCACCTGCTGACGATGGCGCGGCGCGACGCCGGGGCAGGCAGCGCTGTGGACGTGAATCTGGCCGAATCACAGTTCATGGGTGCTGAACTGAGGCTCCGCCAGTCCGCGCTTGCCATGATTGAGTCGTCGGCGGCGCTCGCCACGCGTCTTGGAATCAAGACGCCACCGCGCGAAATCGTCCTGCGTGATGTGTTGGTCGAACCCTCCGCCTGGACGCTGACTCCGGCGCAAATCATTGCGGCCGCGATGGCCGATCGCCTGGACGTGCGAGCAACCAGAATGGCCGCGGACGGCGCCCACGCGCGGGTTGAGATCGAGAAGTCGCGGTTCCTGCGATCGCTTGAGCTTGGGGTGTCTACCGAGCGAAGCGCCCGCAGCACGCGTGGCGACCGAAACTGGCTCGCCGACACGGCGTTCGACTCGATACAGGGCGGACAACTGACGCCGCCGTCGCTACAGCCGCGCGAACAGGAGTCGACGGATTGGGTGATCGGTCCGGAACTGGGTGTCGAGCTGCCGTTGTTCGATCAGAACCAGGCGCAGATCGCCAGGGCTGAGTACGTCCACCAGCAGGCGATGAAGGCGCTCGACGCGCTGGAACGCGAGCTGACGCAGGGCGCGTATGTCGCGTACGAACGCGCGACGACCGCGGCGGACACAGCCCGGTTCTACGTGGACAAAGTCCTGCCGCTGCGGGAGACCGGACTCTCGCTCGCGCAAGGCGCGTACGCCGCGGGTCGGGCGACGCTTCCGTCGGTTTACGAAACCCGGCGGCTGCTGCTCGAAGCCCGGGCAGGGTACGGCGAAGCGCTGACTAACTACGCGATGGCGATCGTCGAGGTTGAACGCGTGGCAGGCCGCCCCTTCCAGAAGCTGATCGATTCAGCCGGAGGCACGCCCGCCGGTCACGACAGTGGCAACGCGGGCACGCAGCCGACGGAGGATGAATGATGGTTCGTGGCGTGATCATCGTGCTCACCATCGGCATGTGTGTTGTGGCCGTCGGCTGCAAGCGCGAGCCGTCCGCGCCTGAAAAGTCCGAGGTGGCGGGCGCCGACGAGCAGGCGGCGACCCGCACGAATCGCGTCGATGTTCCCGACACGGTTCGTCGAAATCTCGGCATTACCTTCGCGAAGGCGGAGGTGCGCTCCGTCGCACAGACGATACGCGTGCCGGGGCGATTCGAGCTGCTCCCGGATGGTCGCCGCGAATACCGCACGATGCTGGGAGGCCAGGTGGAAGTGATGGTCAAGCAGTTCCAGCCGGTCGAAGCGGGCACGTTGCTCTTTCGGCTCGATTCGCCGCCGTGGCACGACCTGCAACTGAAGCTCGCCGAGGCAGAGGCGCAGATTCGCGAAGGCACAAAGCGGGTCGAGATGATCGCGCCGATGCGAGAAGCTCACGAACGACATCATGCGGCGATTGAACACACGGTGGCGCTCTTGACCGCACGGGCGGAACGTCTGGAGAAAGGACAGGCGGAGGGCAGCGTCAGCGCTGAGGAATTCGGCCTCGTGCAGACGTCGCTCGCGCAAGCGCGTTCAGATCTTGCGGAAGTTCTGGAGAAGGAAACGGAGCTGGCGGTTCGGGCGGTGGAGGCCACCTCGCAGCTCGACGCAGCGCGCGAGCGGTTCGACCTGCTGCTGAACAGCGCCTCCACGGTGCTGGGAATCGATAAGGCCAGGCTCCAGGCGCCTGCGGCATCGGAGCCGGACGCGCCACCGCTTTGGCGGACGCGCCGGCGTGTCGAAGTCGTCGCCGGCGCGCCGGGCTTTGTCGAGGCGATTCACGTCACCAACGGCGGCTGGGCGGCGGAGACGAACCTCGTACTGACGACCGTGCAGCCCCATCAGATACGTTTTCATGCGCGCGCGATGCAGAGCGATCTCGGTCGCCTGCGAGACGGGCTGACGGCACGAATCGCCCCGCCGATGGCGGGTTCGATTGCGTTACAGGACGCGATGGAGGGCACGCTAACCGTGGGGCTCGGCGGGGATTCCGATCAACGGACCATCGATCTCTACCTGACCCCGACGCGCCTGAGCGCGTGGGCGCGACCGGGCGTCTCAGCGCACCTGGAAGTCATCGTCGAGGGCGGTTCGCCCGATCTGGCGATTCCACTCTCCGCGGTGATCCAGGACGGCCTCAGCAAGATCCTGTTCCGACGTGATCCGAAGAATCCCGACAAGGTGATTCGGATCGCCGACGCCGACCTTGGTGTTGACGACGGTCGATGGGTGGTCGTGAAGAGCGGTCTCATGGAGGGCGACGAGGTCGTCCTCGACGGCGTCTACCAACTCATGGTCGCCACCTCCGGATCGATCCAGAAAGGCGGCCATTTTCACGCCGACGGCAGCTTCCACGAGGGCAACGACTAACCATTGACGTAATCGCCACACACAGGACGGGCGCATGCTGAAACACTTGATCGCGGTCTCCCTGAAGCAGTCGTCGCTGGTGCTGCTTGCCGGCGCACTGTTAATCGTCTGGGCCGGCTGGCAGCTTCCGCGGATGGCGGTGGACGTGTTTCCCGAGTTGAACGCGCCGACAGTCGTGATTCTGACGGAGGCCGGAGGACTTGCGGCGGACGAAGTCGAACAGTACGTCACGTTTCCGATCGAAACCGCGGTGAATGGGCTGCCTGGAGTGCGGCGCGTTCGCAGCGCGAGTGCGATATCGCTCTCGCTCGTCTGGGTGGAGTTCGACTGGGGCTCGGACATTTACCGCGCGCGGCAACTCGTGAACGAGCGTCTCGCCGCCGTGCGCGAATCGCTGCCCACTAACGCCCACGCGGAAATCACACCAATTTCGTCGATCACCGGCGAAATCATGCTACTGGCCGTCTCATCGCCGGACGGGAGAGTGAGCGACCTCGACCTGCGCGCATATGCCGAGTTCGATCTGCGGAATCGCCTTCTTGCCGTGCCGGGTGTGACGCAAGTAACGGCAATCGGTGGGGAACTTCCCGAATACCAGATCAACGTGCGGCAGGATCGCTTGGCGCTGTTCGGGCTGACCGTCCGAGACGTCGTCGCTGCGGCGCGCGGCGCGCACAGCACGGCCAGCGCGGGCTACCTGCCAAACGTGGCCGGGAAGGAGATGCCGCTGCGGCAATCGGCGCGGGTGAAGAGCGTCGATGACATTGCGGCGACACTTGTCGCCTTCAAGGACGGCGCGCCCGTCCTGATCGGCGAAGTGGCGGAGGTGACGCTCGGCGCTGCTCCCAAGCGCGGAACTGCGGCCAACCAGGGCCATCCCGCCGTCGTACTGACGATCCAGAAGTCGCCTGGCACGAATACGCTGCTGCTGACGAAGCAGATCGACGCGATGCTCGACCAGGTCGACAAATCGGTTCCCAGCGGCATCCAGATCAACCGGGAGGTGGTACGTCAGTCGGACTTCATCGAGCGCTCGGTGAACAACGTGCTGCACGTGCTGCGCGACGCGACCATCATCGTGGCGATCATCCTCATTCTGTTTCTGCTGAACGTTCGGACGACGACCATCACGCTGACCGCCTTGCCGTTATCGCTGGCCGCCGCGCTGCTCGCGATGTGGTACTTCGGCCTGACGCTGAACGTCATGACGCTTGGCGGACTGGCGGTCGCGATCGGCGTGCTGGTGGATGACGCCATCATCGACGTGGAAAACGTATTCAGGCGACTGAAGGAGAACGCCGGGCAGCCGGAGGCCGACCGACAACCATTCGTCGAGGTCATCTTCAACGCCAGCAACGAGATTCGGCCCGCGATGGTGTTCGCGACGGTCATCATCGTGATCGTCTTCGTGCCGCTGTTGTTCCTGGAGGGGCTGGAGGGGCGTTTCTTTCGGCCGCTCGGTCTGACGTACATCATTTCGATACTCGCTTCGCTCCTCGTAGCGCTCACGATCACGCCGGCGCTGTGCAAGCTCCTGCTGCGCGGCACACTAGCGCAGGGGCACAAGGCCGACAGCACCCACGCGCACGACGGCTGGCTGGTTCGATGGCTCAAGGCCCGATACGAGCCGACCCTCCGAACGGCAATCCGTCATCGCGGACTGGTATTGTCCGCCGCGCTCGCGGCGACGGCTGGTTCGCTGCTGCTTGGCAACACGTTCGGCACCTCCTTCCTGCCGGAGTTCAATGAGGGTTCGTTCACGGTGTTCCTCATGGCCCCGCCCGGCACTTCGTTGCACGAGAGCGATCGCGTGGCCAACAGCATTGAGCTGCGGCTGGCCCGGATCGAGGGCGTGCGAAGCGTTACGCGGCGCACAGGCCGCGCCGAGCGCGACGAACACGCCGAGCCGGTCAGCAGCAGCGAACTGGACGTGACCCTCCAGCCCGGGGCGAACAAAGCCGCGGTGCGGCAGCAGATCACCCAACTCTCAGGTGCTGTGCCCGGCGTGACGGTTCAGATCGGCCAACCGATCGAGCATCGCCTCTCGCATGTCTTGTCCGGTACACCCGCGGCAATCGCAATCAACGTGTTTGGCGAGGATCTGCCCACGCTGCGCTCCCTCGCCCGACAGATCGAGTCGGAGTTGAAGGCGCTGCCCGGCACCCGTGATGTGACAGCAAACCGTGAAGTGCTGATCACGTCCGTGCCGATCCTGTACAGACACCAGGATCTCGCCGCCGTGGGCCTTGCGCCGGCCGACGCGGCGGAGCAGGTCGAAGCGGCCGTGTACGGCGTGGTCGTGGCCGAAATCAATCAGGGTGTCCGCCGCTACGACATGGTGGTGCGAGTGGCGGAGGAAGACCGGCAACGACTGGACCAGATCAAGGCGCTGACGCTCGTCGGCCGCGGCGGTGCGATCGTAAGGCTTAGCGACGTGGCCGACATCGGCCCCGAGCGGACCAGCAATCTGATTGCACGTGAGAACGCGCAGCGCAAGGCGGTGGTGTCGTGCAACGTGGCCGACGGATACAACCTCGGCGACTTGGTCGAGCAGGTGCGCACCCGCGTTGAACCGATCGTGCAGCAGGCCGGATACACCGTCCACTTCGGCGGACAGTTCGAAGCCCAGCGATCCGCGAGCCGCACGATTTTCATCGCAGGCGCGGGGGTGATCGTCGTCATGCTCATGCTGTTACAGCTTTCGACCGGCTCGATGCGGGCCGCGATTCTCGTGCTCGTCAACCTGCCGCTCGCCATCATCGGCGGGATTGCCGCCATCTACCTGACCGATTCCGGGTCTGTCTGGAGCAATACGCTGGCATTGTGTGGACTCACCGACAAGCTTTACCAGGCACCTGTGATCTCAATCGCCAGCATGGTCGGCTTCATCACGCTCTTCGGCATCGCCGTACGCAACGGGATCCTGCTGGTCAACCACTACCAGCACGTGATGAAGGTCGAGCACGCACCGGTCGGCGAGGCGATTGTTCGCGGGTCGATGGAACGGCTCGTGCCGATTCTCATGACAGCACTGTCCGCTGCGCTGGGGCTGCTTCCGCTGGCGTTGGCGGCCGGCCAGCCTGGAAGCGAGCTGCTCTCACCGCTGGCGGTGGTCGTATTGGACGGATTGATTACGTCGACGTTATTGAACCTGGTGGTAGTGCCGGCGGGTTACGCGCTGGTCTTCGACCGCAAACGTACACCCGAGTCGGTCGCGTCGCGCGGCGTCCTGGGCCGACTCGCCAGAATGTTCGTACGCCGCGAGAGTCCGTCACCGAAAGGAATGTGAACCATGCAGCGAATTCTGATTGCCGCGATCGTTTTGGGTGCGTTGATTGTGGCCGGCTGCGAGCAGAAGCCACCCCAGTCGAACTCGGGGACAACGCCGCCGGCTGGCGCCGCCAAGCAGGACGCGGCCGAACCGAAGAAGGACGCCGCGCCCGCGCCGAAGCCCGAGGCAGGGCACGGTGGCCACGGCGGACCGGTCGTCGATCTGGGCGAGACGACCGTCGATGGCATGAAGGTGCGCGCGTCGCGCGATGCGGGCGAAATCAAGGCCGGCGGCGACTCACCGGTGGACATCTGGATCGACGGCGGCCTGGGCGACGCCGCCGCGGTCCGATTGTGGATCGGGATCGAGAGTGCGAAGGGTTCGCTCAAGGCCAAGGCCGAGAACGAGGACGGCCACTGGCATACGCACAGTGAGGTTCCCGACCCGCTTCCTGCCGACAGCAAGCTTTGGGTTGAGATCGAACACAAGGATGGGAAGAAGTCGCTCTGCTCGTTCGATTTGAACCGGTAATGCAATTGATGCGGGTAGCGGGAGTGCTTGGCCACTTCACCACCCGGGCACTCCGAACAGCGCGCAAACAAATACGTCCGCGCATGCTCTACAGCGGCCGCACCGTGCTGCGGGCGCAGCGCGGGCAGCTTCCCATGCGCACGCCGCGCAGGCCGAACCGGACGAGATTGGCCGCCAGCACAGTCCCGGCGACGGGGACCAGCAGGATGTCCAGTATGCATGCTCTACGGGCAAGTCAGGGACGGGCGGGTGATAGCTCGGCTTCCCGCAACGTTCATCGCCCGGTGGACAAGTGTACACCTCACCCGCCGCCCCGAATCCCGAGTTGGTGCTCCGCATTGCCGATTCGGCTGGAGCGACGTGAGTAGGGGCCAGCAGCGCGGCTGGGGCAGTTTAGAGTGGGGACCCGGCCGTCTGCCGTGGTTCACAGTTGGTTTGCGAATTGTCCCGGCGCAGCGCAGCGCGGTTCTGGCAGACTTTTACGGTCGACCGATTGCAGGTGGCCGCCGCGGCGAGCTGGTCCGGCGCGGATCCGCGCGTGTGCGGTTCTTCAGGGCGGCGATTGCGGCTGCGACGTGGGTTGAGTCGACGCCATGGCCGCGTCGAGCCGCTGCTGCCACTGCGTCAGGCGGGCATCCAATCCCCGGTCCGGCTCGGCCGTGTGCCAGCGCTGGTACAGCTCGATCAGTTGCTCGGAACAGTACCGCGTGTTGGGGTGCGCAGCGCCGTCGAGCCGCTCGAAGATCTCTTGCGCCTCGATCAGGTTCGGTTCAGCCGCGGCAAACTCCCCGAGTCCGACCTGGGCGCGGCCGAGATTGCGGATGACCAGCGCGAGACTACGCTGCTGTGCGCCCTGGTACGCCTTGCGGGCGGCGGGCTCAACCGCGGCCAGCACGTCCCGGGCGTCCGCAAAGCGCACTTGCTCGAGGAGCGTGCCGCCGAGCCGGCGCGCGGCGCTCAGGACGATGGCGTGCTCCGCGCCGATGGCGCGACGGCCGTCCTCGATCACGCCGCGCAGGAGCTGCTCGACTTCGGTCAGTCTGTTCTGAGCTGCCTCGGCGGCGGCATTCTGCTCGTCAGACCGCCCGTGTTCCGCCGGTCCGCGAAGCGCGGCGACGTCGACCTGGTTCAGCAGCAGCACCGCGAGATTGTGAGCGTAGAGAAAGGAATCGGGATGATCCGGCCCCAGCACGCGGCGGCAGATCGCCAGTGTTTGGCGCACGAACGGCTCGGCCTCGGCCTCCCGGTCCTGGTTCATGAGCACATAGCCCATGATGTTGTACGACGCCATTGTATCCTTGTGGTTTTCGCCCAGTACGCGGCGGCGGCGCTCCAGCGCATCGCGGCACATCGGCTCGGCCTCGTCCAGGCGTTTTTCGTCGACGAGAAACACGGCCAGGTTGCTTAGCGAGACAAGCGTGCCGGGGTGATCCGCGCCGAGCAGTCGGCGCTGGTTCTCCAGGGACTCGCGCATCAGCGCCTCGGCTTCCTTCCGCTTGCCCACCTTGCCGAGCACGGTGCCGAGATTCTTGATTGCGTTGAGCGTGCGCGGGTGTACGTCGCCGAGGATGCGGCGGCGCTTTTCGACCACCTCGCGAAAGCAGGCGGCCGCCTCCTCCTGGCGATTCTGTGCCTGCAGCAGCCCGGCCAGGTTGTTGAGCGAGACGAGCGTGGTGAGATGGTCTTCGCCGAACATGCGCCGCCGGGCGGCCAGCACGGCGCGACAAATCGGCTCAGCCTCGGTGAGCTTGCCCTGCCGCTCCAGCAGGGTGGCGAGGTCGCTCAGGACCGTGATCGTGTGCTCGTGTTCCTCACCGAACTGCGCACGGCGCCATTCGACTACCTCCTCGTGCAGCGAGAGCGCTTCGTCGAATTGTCCTCGATGGTCCAACAGGCGGGCCAGGCGGGCGGTGGTCTCGATCGTTTCATGATCGCCGGGCGGGCGCAGGGGCGGCTTTTTGCGAGCGTGTCACGCAGGATTTCCTCCGCCTCGCTCCAGCGACCCAGCGCGGTGAGGTGCAGTGCGACGTTGCTCATCGTCACCAGCGTGTCGGAGTGCTCCTCTCCGAGGATGCACCGCCGGTCGGCCAGAGCCTGCCGCTCCAGTTCCAGTGCGGGCTCGGCCAGCCCGAGGTCGAGATAGCGCTCGGCGAGCACGCTTCGAAGACCGGCCGCGACGATCAGCTGATCGGGAAATTGGGCGTCGATCGCGGCCACTGCGGGCTTCAGGATGATGTGGTCGATCAGGTCGCGGGCGGTATCGGTGGCGTTGACGCGGCTCCACTGCTCGACAAAGGCTTCCACCTGTCGGGCGCGCTCCTCGTCGGGTACCTCAGCCTTGCTCAGCGCCGCGTCGAATCGCGCCCGCACGTCGGCGGCAAGCTGCAGTCCCGCCTCGGTCGGATCGACCTGCGCAAGCATCCGGCCCTGGAAGTCCGCGACCTTCTGCACCTCCTCGGCTCGGCGGCGTGCATCGGCTTCAGCCGCAACGGCGCGATCGCGCTGGGCCGACGTTTCGCGGCGCTGCTCGGCTTCGGCTGCGGCCAGGCGGCGCTGTTCGGCTTCGGCTATTTCAGCGGCCGCGGCCCGTTCATCGGCACGTGCGGCCTGGATGCGGGCGTTGTCGCGCTCGAGCGAAGCGGCGTGTGCCTGCCAGATCGTTCCCGCCAGCCCCAGCACCAGCGCCCCGGCGACGCCGCCGGCCGCGAAGACTGGTCCCTTGTTCCGTCTGACGAACTTGCGGAAGCGATAGGCCGCGCTGGGCGGCGCGGCGAACACCGGGTCGCCGGCAAGGTAGCGCAGCACGTCGGCCGCGAAACCGCTCGCGGTTTCGTAGCGGCGACGGCGGTCCTTTTCGAGGGCTTTCATGACGATCCAGTCCAGCTCGCCGCGGATGATCGAGCTGAGCCGGCGCGGCTCTGTGCGCCGGCTGGCGGAGACGCTCGCGATCGTGTCGGTGTTTTCCGAGACTCGGCTGCTGGGACTGAGCGGATCGACTTCTCGGATGATGCGATGCACTTCACTGTAGGCGGCGCTGCGCAACTGCTTCGGGTCGAAGGGGGTCACGCCGGTCAGGAGTTCGTAGAGCAGAACGCCGAGTGCGTAGACGTCGGTGCGGGTGTCGATGTCGAGACTGCCCTCGGCCTGTTCCGGGCTCATGTACTGCGGCGTTCCGATGGATTGCGCCTCGGCGGTGAAGAGCGTCTTGTCGGTGAGCTTGGCGGCGGTCGCCTTGGCGATGCCGAAATCGATCACCTTGGCGAGCGGGTGGCCGTCCTGGGTGCTCACCAGGATGTTTGACGGCTTGATGTCGCGATGGATCAGGCCTTTCTGGTGCGCATGCTGCACGGCCTGGCAGACCTGCACGAACAACGCGAGCCGGTCGTGGATCGACAGGCTGTTTCTGTCGCAATACTGCGTGATGGATTCGCCGGCGCACAGCTCCATCACGAAAAACGGCCGGCCGGTGGCGGTCGCGCCGGCGTCGAGTACCTTGGCGATGTTGGGGTGGTCCATCAGCGCCAGCGCCTGGCGCTCCTGCTCGAAGCGCGCGATCACTTGCCGCGTGTCCATCCCGAGCTTGATGATCTTGAGCGCGACCCTGCGCACGACCGGCTCGCGCTGTTCAGCGAGAAAGACGCTGCCGAAGCCGCCTTCGCCGATCTGCCGAAGCAGCATGTAGCGACCGATGGCGGTGCCCGGCCGCTCGCCGCTGGCGCCGCCGCTGCGCGGAGCGCCGGTGCCTTCCGCCATCAGCATCGAGGCGCCGGCTTCGATCGTCTCGAACGAATCCGGGGCGGCGGCGTTGTGACCCGTCGATACGTGGGTGGTATCGTCGGCGCGCGACTGGCGGGTGTGATCGTGAGTCTCTGCGTCGTCGTCAGGGGGGGCAGGTTCGTCGGCGGTAGGCATGGTGCGATGTTCCTATGAGCGAACCGACCGCGGTGCGCATCGGCAAATCAACAAGTGATCCGCTGACTTCGGCGGAGCCTGCGCGCCGGCAATCGACGGCATCCTATCGGGAACGACGTTTGGCGGGAGCCCTTATGTTCTTCGACCTGATCCGGCTCGCATTCGTTGTCTTTCACCTTCGCCGCAGGTGCCCGATCGCGATCGTGCTATCGTCCGTTGCCGGCGGGCTGCGTGGCAGCAGACGCTGCGTCGAGTCTTTCCCGCCAATCCGCGGCGCGGGTATCGAAGCCCTGACCGGGCTCCGCCTGGTCCCAGGCCTCATACAACCGCACGATTCGGCGCAGAGCATCGGTCACGCGCGGGGCGGCCTGTGGCGGGATCGTCGTCTCGCGCTCTTTCATTCCCGCGTAAGCCGAGAGCAACAGGGGTTCAGCCTCGCTGTACTTGTTTTGACCTATCAGTGCCGCGCCGAGCAGGGATCGGGTGTTGAAAGTTGTCCAGGAATCGCTGGCCTTCGCTTCGCGGATCGCGAGCGCTTCACGGATGAGTGGTTCGGCCTCCCGCCACGCGCTCAGGTCGAGCAGTACCATGCCGCCCTGCACCAGGGTGGCGGCCAGCGCTGTGCTCTCGGCGGGCTGTGAGACGCGGGCATCCGCCAGCAGCTCCGGCAGCAAGGCCAGAGCGCGGTCACGGTCGCCGGGGTTGTTCGCGCGGGCGCCCAGGACATAGGCATCTAGAAGTGCGCTTCCCGCATGAGCCAGCTTCTGCGTTCGTTTCGCCGGCCGGTAGGCCTCCTCCAGCAGCGGCACGGCTTCCGTGATCCGGCCCGCATCCTTGTAGTTCACCCCCAGATTGGCGATGGTGCGGAGCGTATCCGGGTGCTGCCGACCGAGCGTTCTCACCTGGCCCGACAGAGCCTCCTCGAACAGGGGGATTGACTGATCGAGCTTCCCAAGATTCCAGTAGAGCGCGGCCAGGTTCGCCTTGGCCAGCAACACGAGGGCGTGGTCGTCTTGATACAGGCGCTCCAGCATGGCCAGCGCTTCGCGCAGTAGCGGCTCGGCCGCGGCCCGGTCGCCGCGAATCAATAGCAGGTCCGCCAGGTTGTTGATGCCGGTCGCCAGGTCGGAATGATCTCCTTTGTATAGGCGTCGCCGCATATCGAGGGACCGAACCAGCAGCGGCTCCGCCTCGTCAATCCGGTTCATGCGCCGGAGTGAGTTTGCGAGGTTGTCGAGGCTCATCGCAACGAACGGGTGGTCGCCCGGGAACAGGCGCTGGGACATCGCCAGTGCTTCGCGATCGAGACCCTCTGCCGCGGCCCAGTCGCGGCGGCGGCGGTGCATGCTCCCGAGAGCATTGAGCGCGACGACGACGTTCTGATGGTCTCCGGCCGAGAGCCGTTGATGCATCGCCAGCGACTCGCGATAGAGCGTCTCCGCCTGCTCCAACTCATCACGCGCCCTGTACAACTGTGCCCGGTTGAACAGCGCGACGACTACATCCGCGTGGTCGCCGGGAAAGATCCGCTGGAGCATTTCCAGCGCTTCGCGGCTGAGCGCATCTGCGCCCGACAGGTCGCCGCGATGCTCCATCAGAATCGCGACGTTGATGAGTGCGTAGGCCTTCGATGGGTGGTCCTCCGGGTGTAAGGCTCGCGCCAGGCTCACAGTCGGCTCGAGCATCCTTGCCGCCTCTGGATAGAGCGCCAGCTCGCGGTACGTGTTGCCGATGGTCCCGCGCAGGCGTAGTTCGGCGTCGGGAGCGGATGCCAGGTCGCCTTTTTCGATCCGCTCCGCTGCGCTGTCCAGCATTTCTTTGAGCATCGTGATGTCGCGGCCCCGGGCTGCCTTCGGCCCGGCGCCGCTCAGCGTTGCGCTCATGAACCCCGCGATAAGCTCGGCCTTGTCGCGTTCGGCCTCGGCGGCGCGGCGCTGCCGCGCTTCGCGCTCGCGCGAGGCAATGGCAATATCTCGCTGCTGGGCGGCCCGGCTGGCCTGCCAGGTCGTGCCCACCATGCCGAGCACCAGCGCCGCGGCTACGAGACTCGCGGCCGCGACCTTGCCACGGTTTCGGCGTACGAACTTCACCAATCGATAGGCTGTGCTGGGCGGAGCGGCGAATACCGCCTCGCCTGCCAGGTAACGCCGGATCTCCATTGCGAGGCCGTTGGCCGACTCGTAGCGGTGCTGGCGGTCCTTCTCCAGGCACTTCATCACGATCCAATCGAGTTCACCTCGGATGATCGTCCCAAGTTTTCGCGGCTCGACGTGCCGACGGGCGGCGACGCCTGCGAGTGTGCCGGAATTCTGGTTGAGCCGCGTGCTGGGTTTGGGTGGCTCGACCTCGCGGATTATGCGCTGGATTTCCGCGTAAGCCGCGCTGCGCAGCGATTTTGAATCAAACGGCGTTACGCCGGTGAGTAGTTCGTAGAGCAGGACGCCGAGGCTGTAAACGTCCGTGCGGGTGTCAATGTCGAGACTGCCTTCGGCCTGCTCCGGACTCATGTATTGCGGCGTGCCGATGAGCTGCCGGTGCTCGGTGAACAACGTTTTTTCCGTCAGCCGGCTGGCGGTGGCTTTGGCGATGCCGAAGTCGATCACTTTCGCATGCGGGCGGCCATCCTGGGTGGCGACCAGGATGTTGCCGGGCTTGATGTCGCGATGGATCAGGCCTTTCTGGTGTGCATGCTGTACGGCCTGGCAGACCTGCGCGAACAGCTCCAGTCGCTCCGGGATGGGGAGGTTTTCACGGTCGCAGTACTCGGTGATCGGGTAGCCGGCGCAAAGCTCCATGACGAAGTACGGCCGCCCGGCGGCGGTGGCGCCGGCGTCGAGTACCTTGGCGATGTTAGGGTGGTCCATCAGCGCCAGCGCCTGGCGCTCCTGCTCGAATCGCGCGATCACCTGCCGCGTGTCCATGCCGAGCTTGATGATCTTGAGCGCGACTTTGCGCATCACCGGCTCGCGCTGCTCGGCCATCCAGACCGACCCGAACCCGCCTTCGCCGATCTGCTGCAGGAGCTTGAAGCGGCCGATAATCTGCCCGGCCTGTTCGGTGCCGCGGGCGGATTCCGCCTCCAGGCGGACATTCCGCACCGTTGCGTCCGGGTCGACCTCGGCCGCCAGAAACGACCCTGCCTCTTCGTCGGCGGCGAGCAGTTCGTCCACGTGCGCGCGGAGGGCAGCATCGCTGCCGCACGCCTGCGAAAGGAATTGCCCGCGTGACTCGCCCGACAGGACGCGGGCCGCGTGGAAGATCGACTCCGGATGTTGCGTGTTGTTCACCCGGCATCCCTTTCTGGAGCAAGGGGCATGGGGACGTGGAAGGTCAACCGGCCTCTCCTGCACGTCGTGCCCGACGCCGTCGCGGATGGCGACGGCGCCGGGCCGAGTGCGCTCGAGTCACGCGTCGACAACGGACACGCTTACTGCGACGGAGGCGCCTCGTATGCGCCGATGTCCACGGCGATGATCCTGTCGCCGTTGGCGTCCACGATGCGCGGCTTGCCGCCCAAATCAAGGTCCGGCAACTTCTGGAAGCCCGGCAGCAGCGGATCCAGGTCCACGAACGTATTGCCGCGGTCGATGCAGGGCGAGCCGTCACTGAGGCTCAGGTCGCCGAGCGCCAGGGCGACGAGCAGCGGGTCGGCGTTGATATTGCTGCCTCCGCTGAATGCCCCGGGTCCGTTCAGGCAGCAGTTGCGCAGCGTCGTTGTGCCTGACGGCGCTGCAATCTGATGCCTCTCAAGCGGTGCGCCAGACGCATCCCAGGCCGGTATGGCCGCCGTGCCAAAGTAGTTTTGCCACAGAATTGTGTTCTCGACGGCTGTTGCGCCGGCACTCCAGACCATGATGCCACCGCCATCCCATCCGAAGTTCTGGGTGGGCAAGGCTCGGTTGTAGGCAAGCGTACAATTGGTGATGCCCACGCTGTTGTTGCCGGGGACAAGAGTGTCGTTCACGGCGATACCACCGCCGTTGGACGTGGCGCGATTGTCCCAGAATGTGCTGTTCGACACGCTTCCGGACGAGTCCAGGTAAATGCCGCCGCCGGCGCCCACGGAGCTGCCGCCCGAGGCGCCAATCGTGGCGAAATTGCTGGTGAAGCGGCAACTGTCGACGCGCATGTAACCTAGCCCAGAGGCCACGTCGGCCCTGGCATAGATGCCGCCGCCCTGGTTTCGGGCCTGGTTGCTGATGAACGTGCATCTGGTGAAGTGGACACGTTGCGCTGACCCCTTCAACTGAACGAACGCGCCGCCGCCGACGGACTCTGACTCCGGCGGCGGGTTCTGCACTGTTCGTCGACGAGCTTCGTTCCGCGAAAACTCGCAGTGCGCGAACACGACGTCGCCGAGCGGCTGGACGTAGACGCCGCCGCCGGCCCTGCCCACGTTGCTGGCGAATATACAGTTGCTCACCGTCATGGTCTCACCCGCCTGCGGTCCCCCGGCGATGCAGATCCCCGCGCCATAGCGTTGATTCGCGTTCCGCAGGAGCAGGCAGTTCCGGATCGTCGGGTGGGCATCCAAATCGCAGCGGAGCGCGCCGCCGGGCATGTCTCCAACCGTGAACTCGCGGGCATAGGATGCGGTCAACATGAAGCCGTCCAGCACCGCCGTAGAGTTAATGCCCGTCGATGCGAGAAGCAGCGTTGCGGCATTGTCCCCGCGATTCCCGTTACCGCTGTTGTCCAGATCGATGGCGCCAGTGTCGTTGTTGCTCAGGTCACCACTGATGACGCAGCCGTTGACAAACGGATTGGTGTTTCGCTGGCCTCGCTTGATCTCGCCAGGAAAGCTGACGCCGTCCCAACCTGTAAAGCCGCCGTAGATCCCGACGTTGTTCACGAGCAGCATCGGCTCCTGCCGTGCGTTCGGCTTGTACGTGCCAGCGGCCACCCAGATCTGCGATACGTCGTCCGTCGGATCGTTCGTCGTGGCCTGACCGTTCAGGGCGCGAGTGATAGCAGGCTGAATCCGCGGGTAAGCAGACAGCCAACTGTTGCCATTCTGGCCGGACGGTGCGCCAGGCTGGACGTACAACGTCCGTGCGGTGTGGATCGGGAAGGGGTCGGAGCCGTCCAGCAGACTATCGCCGTCGGTGTCAGGATCGTTGGGGTTGCTTCCCCTGGCCCTTTCCTGGGCGTCGGTCAACCCGTCCTGATCGGCGTCCGGCGAGATGGGGGATGAGAACACGCGGCGCTCGCGCGGATCGCCTGCCACGATTCGGCCGCGCAGGGCAATGGAGTCGATTAGTTCCTGCTTGTTGGGACTGAGGTCGGTGTCGACCCAGATTCGGAGGCCTTTGACCAGATACGGAGTCGTTGCCCAGGACACTACGAAATCGCGCGGCATACCAGGCATTGTCTGATCGGAGCCCTTCCATACGGTATGCAGGGCGTTGTTCGAGTTCTGCACCACGTCCACCTGATAGATCATGCCATGGCCGCCCAATTCGCGGATGACCGCACCATTGGCGTAGACGGGTGTGTCGTATCGAACATGGATGGATGTCTTGATCCCGTCCAGCGACGCCGGCGCCCAAGCCTGACCATCGGGTGCTCCCAGAGCCCTCGACGCAGGGCTGGCAGGATCTTCGCTGCCGGCCGCGAACATGATTGTCGCATACTGATCGATGTCCGGAATGCTCGGATCCCTGAATGCGATCCAACCATCGATGATCTCTTCCTTGTTCGTCAGGCCGTCGCCGTCCGCGTCGCCGGGCCCGGACGATATCTGGTCGATTCCGGTCGCCTTTGCGAGCGAGTTTGACACGCCGTCGTTGTCGTCGTCGAGGCCGTAGATCAGTTGCACGAAGTCGCCGGCTTGCAGCACGATGGCATTGAAGTCCGTGCGTCGGTGCGCTCGATTGCTGGATACCACGTTCCAGCAGTTCCGCGTGACGCCGCTACGCTGGGTGTGCCGATAATCGAGCAGATCCCTGAGCACCTGGAACCCGCTGCCGTTCGGGTCGAGAAACATGCGATACCCGTGGTCGGGATCGTTTGGCGGCAACCCCAGGTAGTCCTCGAGCACGCGTTTCATCGTGATGCCGCGATACGTGCTGTCCGGGTTTCGGTCCACGTTGGTCGCAACGGTGTACGTGCGCACGTCGCCATTGCCGAAGTCGATCACAATCGTCGCCGTCCGGGCGGCGGTGAATTCGCGCACGAAATCGTAGTCCAGCCCGGCGCTGTCGCGCAAGTTCAGGGCCGCGGTGTCGAGCATGAGCGAGTCCGGCATCGCCAGCAGCTCCTTGATCGCGTCGGCGTTCACGCCGGTTGCGGCCAACTCGAACGGACCGGCCGACTCCCCCGGGGCGAGCGTTATCGTCTCAATGGCGGGCGTCAGCGTCGCGATCGTCTTGCGCGCCGTGGCCGGCGACGTGTCGCCGACCGGCTTCACCTTCTCGCGCTGGGAGACTCGGACGTTCAGGCCGTCCAGCGCGAACGAGGTCTTGCCCGCATTCTTGAGCAGGATGGCAGTACGGATCGAACCGCTTGCGGCCGTCTCGGTGAATTCCTTCGACTTGCTGGTGACCTCCGACGTTTCTTTGCCAGACGTGCGCGAGCTTTCGACGGAATTGGTCCAGGTGTGTTCGCCGTGAATACCGGCGGTGAGTGTGGTTTCAACTTTTGTTGACGTCTCTTTTGTACCGGCCTCTATCCCGATGGTCTGGGCAATCTCGAAGCTCCAGCCGATCGTGTTGCTTTGTGAGCTGGCGACCGTGTCCGTCTTGGATTCGATCAGGGTGACGCCTGTTTCCTTGGTTTCGCCCTCGGATTCGGAGTATTCGGTCATGAGCCGCACGTCCACATCGCCCACCAACTCGTACTCGAGCCGCGGCAGGTCGGCCAGGACGCCATTGCGAATCTTGCTGTCGAATTCGTCGAAATCGCTCTCGCCGTCACCATCCGTATCCGACAGTGTCGGCGAGGTGGCCCGCGGCTTCAGGACGCGCTGCGCCGGGTTCTTACGCAGGTCCGCGTCGGTGTACATCTCCATTCCATCGAAAAGGGCCTGGTTCGGTGGCAGCGGGCGGTCAGGATCACCGCGGGAATCACCGTCGGTATCGACGTTGGTCGGACTGGTCAGCCACTGGTTCCATTCCTCGCCGTCCCACAGACCGTCGCCGTCGCTGTCTACCTTTGTAGGGTCGCTTTTAATAAGAAACTCGGCGTTATCCGGGAGGCCGTCGCCATCCGTGTCGGCGCTGTTCGGATTGCTCGTTACCTTGTAGCGGAACGTGTTGTAGTACGTGTCGCCGCCCGTCGTGAAGGCAAACGAATCGATCCACACCTCCCAGCCGGCCAATTCTTGCGCGTCGCTGAGTCCGTCGTTGTCTGCATCGTTCCCGTTGTCTACGGGTACGACCTCGTAGTGAAACTGGCCGGCGTCGATGATGACCGGTTGCGACTCGAACTGCCTGACAGTGCCGGCGCCCTGGTCATTGATCATGACGTGCAGCGAGCTGGCCACAGGCGCGTGCAGGCGAAGGCTGACCGAACCGGGCGAACCCGGGGGCGATACGGCCGTCATCACGTTATCGTTGTATACTCGGACGTCTGTCGCCGATAGTTCACCAAACAGAACGGATGTGCGGGCGTCAAATCCGCCGTGCAGGCTGGTGAATGTGATGGTAGTGCCGCCACTTACCGGACCGCGCGACGGCGAGAGAGAGATACCATAGTTGCCGCCGGGCACGGGTACCGGGACGGTCGTGACCTCGACGTTGGCCGGACAACCGCCCATCGGTATTCCGATCGCGAGTGCGACTCCGGCCGCGACGCCGAGCCTGACCGCTGTCGAGTGGAACTGTCGTGTCAACTTCGCTCGCATGACCTGATCCTTTCGTAGTTGTCCGGCTGGCGACTATGCTCGAATCGAGGGCGCTGGTCCGGTCCGCCTGGCCGTTCCGGCGAAATCGCAGCGTGTTACCGACCTCAATCTCGTCGTGATCGCGCAACACTTCCGCGGTGGCGCACTTCTGCCCGTTACGGGCGATCGCGCTCGCGTTCCTCACCGGCGAGGACGTGCAGTCTGCGCATGGATCGCATCGCTGACCACGCTGTGTTTCGGCGTGGGCATCGCCTCGATGAGTTGAGCATCGCGGGTCGTGTTGCGGCTTTCCAGGAGTGACCCGCCGACTGACATGCCGCACCGGCCGGCATTCAGCCTGGCGACGACGAGCGAGTATACCTTCCGCTCACTCCATTCCGTTGAAACTCAGGCTCAACGCGGTCGGGCATGCGCCACGTTCCTGTTCAATGCGGAATCGAGCGTCATCCGGCCCACACAGGCCGGATTTTTTCGTCAGATGGAGCGCGGGGGAGTTTCCCGGTAGATCTCGTTGTACAGCCATGCCCGCGCATAAGCCCAATAATTATCAGCCGTTGTAGCAGAAATGTTCATCGCGGCCGCTGCTTCCGTCAGGGTCAGCCCCGCGAAGAAGCGCAGCCGAACGAGTTCGGCCTTGGCAGGATCGCACTGAGCCAGCTTTACGAGTGCCTCGTCGAGGTCGAGCACCTCGTCCGGTACGTCGCGCAAGGTCAGGGCGTCAAGCGGGAGCCGGATCTTGCGACGTTCGCCGCCGCGCTTCTCGGCCCGCTTCGCTCTGGCGGCGTCTATCAGAATCCGCCGCATCGCTTCCGCGGCGGCGGCGAAGAAGTGTCCGCGGCTGTGCCACTGAAGCTCGCTTCCGTCGGGCCCAAGCAGGCGCAGGTAAGCCTCGTGAACCAAGGCAGTTGCCTGAAGCGTTTGCCCGACGCCCTCGCGCGCGAGTCTCGTCGCGGCGAGTGTGCGCAACTCGTCGTACACTACGGGCAGAAGCGCTGACGCGGCGCCCGCGTCGCCGCGATCAATGGCGGACAATATCCGGGTGACGTTGGTCTGCTGCGCCATGTGTCAGGTCATCGCCGAACGTGTCGAAACCGTCAAGGCCGGGTGAATCATTGTGGCGCTGCCGCGTGACGGAATCCGTGAGGGTGACGAGGGCCTGCGTGCGGCCCGCGCGCTTTCGGTACGAAGGAGTCTTCGGCATCGTGCGACCTCCGCGTTGCGGAGCGCGGTCACTGACCGCGCTCTTTTCCGCCTCGGATCGCACTGCCGAACGTCGGCAGGTCCCCGTAAACCGCGGGGTCGTCGCGACTTATTGTAAACGCGCCCGAGAGGATTCGAACCTCCGACCTGCGGTTTAGGAAACCGCTGCTCTATCCGGCTGAGCTACGGGCGCAACTATTTATTGCGAAAGCACTTGCGTCATTTTTCGCGACGCACCAAAAACGGTAACGACAACCTTGACGACAACCGCAGAGGTACCTACGCTCGATTTGAACGCCGCCAAACTGTTCAAATAACGAGCTGAGGTTGTCATCGTGAAACGCTCCCGTCGCAAGCCAAAGAAACCTCATCCGACCTTTCCACTGACTGCACATCCGAACGGTCAGTGGTGCAAGAAGATCCTCGGAAAGCTCCACTTCTTCGGTGTCTGGGCCGCCCCCGACACCGCCCATCAGAATTATCTCCGCATCGCGGAAGATTTGCACGCGGGCCGTGATCCCTCGCCCGCCGCAACCGGGGAGCTGACGATCAAGGAAATGGGGAATCAGTTCCTGATGCACCAGATGCAGCGCGTCGAAACCGGTCAAATTGGAACGCGCTGGTTCGAGGACTGCCGTCGAGTGGTCCGGCATTTCGCGCGATCGGTCGGCACGGCCCGGCCGGTAACGAGCCTGAATGCCGATGACTTCCTCCAGTACCGGCGCCTGATCGCAAAGCAAGGCATTGGCGGCAACAAGGCGTTGGGAGTGCATGGGATCACGCACACGGTTGTCGCGATTCAGACTATGTTCAAATGGGCGGTCCAGGCCGGAATCATTGAGCAGCTGCCGCGATTCGGAGTCGCGTTTGCGAAGCCCTCCGCCGCGGATGTTCGTCGAAGCAGAGCCGAGCGCGAGCGGCGGGCCGGCAAGAGATTGTTCACGGCAGAGCAGATTCGGTCGCTGCTCGCAGCTGCGAGACCGGAGTTGAAGGCCGCGATCTTCCTCGGAATCAACGGCGGCTTCGGCAATACGGACTGTTCGGCGCTTCCTGTTGCCGCTGTCGATTTGAAAGGCGGAGTGATCGACTTTGAGCGCCCCAAAACAGCCGTACGACGCGTGGTTCCCCTGTGGCCCGAGACGATTGATGCGATTCAGATTGCTCTGGACGGCTTGATGCCGAAGGCGGCGACGCCGGCGGCGCGGGAGCTCGTGTTCCGGAGCGAGCGCGGCTTTCCGCTGGTACGGCAGATCGTTCGCCGCGAAGGCGACGAAATCAAGAAGGTGACGTATATCGACCGCCTCAGCGACTGGTTCGACGCGCTTCTGAAGGAATTGAAACTCAAGCGGTTCGGCCTCGGCTTCTACTCCCTGCGGCACACATTTCGAACGTGGGCGGACGAGGCCGGTGACCAGCATGCGATTCACCGCATCATGGGACACAGCATCCCCGGGATGAGCGGCGTGTACATCGAAGAGATCAGCATTGAACGGTTGCGGCGAGTTGTGAACGTTGTGCGGTCGCGCCTCTGGCCGCAGGACGAGACTGCCGGCGAGCAGCTTCGAGTCGCTACTGGATAAAGTCGATGGTTGGCTCGGAGACCGAGCGGCTGCGTCGCACCTTGGGCGGTGCGGCGTGGAGTTTCACCGAGGACTTGAGGAACGCGTCGACCCAGTCGCGGTGAATGCGAAAGCGCCGGCGACGTCGCCGGCCGGCGACGCCCGTGACTTCGGCGGCCGGGAGTCGGCCGCAAGCGATGAGACGTTCGACCGAGTCGCGCGACAATTTAACAGCCCGTTGAACAACCGGCGTTTCGCTATGCGGCCTCCAGCTGGCGCGCGTCGGGCATGTCGAGCGGGGGTCTCCGGTTCCGACAGTGAAGCGGCGCGATGCGGATGACCAACCCGCGCCACAGACCCTTTGCGACGGCCAACAGCGCCGCGCAGGCCGCGACGGCCCGGCCCTGCAGGCTCCGCGGCGTGCCGACCCCGAACAACTTCCGCAGAATCACGCCCAGGTTGTACGCCGCCGCGTGAATCACGTAGCGCTTCGCCACGTTCTCCAACCCCCGCAGCCAGCTTCGCCTCCCGCCGCCGGTCTCGCAGGTGTGCGCGAAGCTGCGTTCGCAGAGCACACGCCGGAGCCGCTGGAGTCGTCGCCCCCGGCGCCCATGAATTCGGCGGCGGTTGTTGCGGAAAGCCCGCTCCTGCTCCGCGGGCTTGTCGCCCCAGACACGCGACTGCGACTCATCCTTCTCGCTGATGTACGTGCGAATGCCCCACGCGGCACACTGCGCCAACGTTTCATTCTTGTGATACCCGCTGTCGGTCGCCAGATCGCGGAGTTCGCTCTTGCTGCCCGCCCGCATCAGATTCAGCTGCGCCGCCACCAGCGTCTGCGTCAGGCTCTCCGGATCGCTGCGGTCCCCCGGCTGCACCGTCGCCGCCAGCAGCAGCTCGCTCTCCAGGTCCACTGCGTGCTCGGCCTTGTGCGCGATGTGCGTCGTGCCGTCCTTCATCTTCGCAATCCGGCCGTCCGGCTCGGTCGTCGACTGCCAGTCGTCATTCGAGAGCTTCTTGCCCTTGCGCTTCTGGTCGAACCTTTTCAGATCATCGTCGGTCGGATCTTCGATGCCCGCTTCTTTCGCCAGCCGCCGCAGGTACTGCCTGTAATCCTCGCCCGTATCCTTGCGGACGATGCTCTTGAGCGCCGCATTGGCCTCCAGCAGCGTCGCATCCACGCCAACCGCCTGACCCTTCAGCAGCTTCCTGAGCTGCGCGATCCCCAGCACGAACGCGAAGACCTCCTCGTGCACCTCCAGCGGCAGCCGCTTGCGAATGTTCGTCAGCGACGAATGGTCCGGCGTCGTCTCCGTCAGGCCGAATCCCAGGAAGCTCTTGAGTGAGTTCGAGTCCGCACACCGCCACGCGATCCCACGCTGGCTCTCCAGCCCCTCGAAGTAGCCGATCAGCAGCATCCGGAAGTACACCCCCGGCGGAATCCCCGGCCGGCCCTGCTCGGCGTAAAACGTCCGGCAGCGCTCCTCGACCCAGCGATCGAACTCCGCTTCACCCAACAGCTTGTTGAGCTGGTCGTAGAACGGATGACCCGGCCCCCGCGCCACCCTCGCAGCCGGAATCCACAGCTCTTCCTGCCGCTCGCCGCCACGCTGTCCCAACGCCATCACGCGTCCTCCTTGACACTTCCATTATCACACGGCCGGCAAGGGGTTTTTCAACGGGCTGTTAAACTGGCACAACGCCGTGGACGTTCTGCGACTGCAAATGCTGTGCACGCTCGTCAACCAAGAAGCGCGAGGGCGCGTTCCGGAGGAACCAGGTAAGGAGAACGCCGCGTCTCGGCGAATGCGAAAGAAGCTGGAACAGCTCGAAATGGCGATGCGAAAGCCCGAGAAGCGCTACAAGCACTCGGCTCAGAATATGTAGCAGGCTCCGCGGCGTCCGACTGGCCGCTCATTCATGCTTCGCGCAGCGCTGAACCGTACTCCGCCAAGCGCTCTTTGACTGCGACCTTCAACTCGTTTCACGATCTGGAACCAGAAACCCGCCGCACCCGGTCCGACTGGCGCTTGCGCAGCGAGGTTGGAAACAAGCCGGCTGAAGTTCGAGCGCGTCACGCCACGGGATCTGGCGTCCGGGAGCGAGCGGCTCAACGTGTTCCCTGCGGCGGAAAACGCGATCATCGCCCCATACTGGATGCACAGCCTATGCGATGCTGGCGCGTCTGACCGCAACCCAGTATAGCCGGGCCGCAAGTGAGCGCTGGAAACGAACGTGAGCGAATCGACGTCGTCGGGCATTTTGGATAACGCGCTGAAGTACAACCGCATTGTTGCTGCATCCCAGTGCTGATCGTTCAATCTGTGAGGCGCGCAACAATGACGCTGAGATTTGTGTCCTCGGGTGATATTTCCGGTCTGTGCGAGCTCGGTGTCGAATTTCACCCCTGAACACGCGAAGCCTCCCCTTGCCGACGTGCCAAGAGCGCGTAGAAAACGGGCAACACTAGCAGCGTAAGAAACGTCGACGTGATGACGCAGCCGATCACGACGGTCGCGAGCGGACGTTGAACCTCCGCGCCGACTCCGGTGTTGAAAGCCATCGGGACAAACCCGAGACCCGCAACCAGCCCCGTCATCAATACCGGGCGAATGCGGGTCATCGCGGCCTCGCGGATCGCGTCGCGCAGCGGCATCCCACCGTTCAGGAGGTCGCGAAGGAACGAGACATAAACCATGTCGCCCAGCACCGAGACGCCGGACATCGCGACGAAGCCGACGCCGGCGGAGATACTGAACGGCATATCGCGCAGGTGAAGCGCCACCACACCGCCGACCGCAGCGAGCGGCAGCGTCAGGAAGATACGCAGCACATCCGTGATCCGATGGTACGTTAGATAGAGCAAGGCGAAAATGAGCGCGAGCGCCGCGGGGACCACCAGCATCAAGCGCTGACTGCCGCGTTCGAGGTGCTCAAACTGGCCGCCGTAATGCACAAAGTACCCGGTCGGAAACGTGATTTCCTCGGCGATGCGGCGCTGCGCCTCAGCGACCAGGCTGCCGATATCGCGGCCACGGGCGTTGCACTGCACGATCGCGCGGCGTTTGCTCCATTCGCGGTTGACCGTGGACGGTCCCTCGACGATTTTCAGGTCGGCGAGCCGGGCGAGCGGAATGCGCTGACCTGAAGCGGTAGGTATCAGAAGTCGGCCGACGCGCTCCGGGTCGGCGCGATACTCGTCCGGCAGGCGTACCGTCAACGGAAAACGCACCTGGCCCTGGCGAATCTCCCCGACCGCCACGTTTCCGATCGCCGCCACAAAGTCGAGTACATCGGCGGCCGGGACGCCGAAGCGGGCCAGCTCGTCGCGGCGAACCTTGATTTCCAGGAGCGGCTGGCCGGTCAATTGCTCTACAGTCACATCCGAAGCACCGGCGATCTCTTTGAGGATATCCTCGACTTCACCGCTCAGCCGCTCCAGCTCCGCGAAGTCGTCGCCGAATATCTTGACGCCCAGATCGCTGCGAATGCCGGCGACCATTTCGTTGACGCGCATCTCGATCGGCTGCGTGAAGATGGTCCGCATCGCGGGCATGCCCGCCAGCGTCGTCTCCATTGCTTCGACCAACTCCGCCTGCGAGCGCCCGCGCTTCCACTGCGCCCGCGGCGTGAGCGTGATGAATACGTCGCTCAGTTCGAGCCCCATCGGGTCCGTGGCCACCTCGGCCGTCCCGGTTCGCGTCCAGACGTGCTTGATCTCATCGGGGAACTTCGCAAGCAATAACCGTTCGAGTTGCGTGCCATAGCGGACCGATTCCTCGACCGCCACGCCCGCCAGGCGCACCGTGTTGATGACGATCGCTTCCTCTGACAGGCGCGGAATGAAAACCGTGCCGAGCCGCGTGGCCAGGAACACGCCGCCGATCAGTCCGGCCAGCACCACGCCGAGCACCACGAAGCGCCACCGCAGCACGAATTCCAGCATCGGCGCGTAGACCCATTTCGCAAACCGCACCAGCAGCGGGTCGCGTTCGCGCGGCCGCGACGGCAGGAGCAGACTGGCGAGCGCCGGCATCAGCGTCAGCGACAGCACCAGCGAGCCGAGCAGCGCGAAAATCACCGTCAGCGCCATCGGCCGGAACATCTTGCCTTCGATGCCTTCGAGCGTCAGGATCGGCAGGTAGACGATGAGAATGATCAGTTCGCCGAACATGGTCGGCTTGCGCACTTCGATGGCCGCGTCGCGCACCACGTCCAACTTGGCCCGGCCGGCGGTGTTGTGCGCCAGCCGCCGCATGCTGTTTTCAATCTGGATGACCGAACTGTCCACGACGAGGCCGAAGTCGATCGCGCCCAAGCTCATCAGGCTGCCGGCGATGCCCGCCTGCAACATGCAGTTCGCGGCGAACAGCATCGAAAGCGGGATCGCCGCCGCGACGATCAAGCCCGCCCGCAGGTTGCCCAGGAACACGAACAGCACCGCCACCACCAGCAGCGCGCCCTCGATCAAATTGACCTTGACTGTGTTGAGTACGTGATCGACAAGCTCCGTGCGGTCGTAGACGGTGGTCAGTTTCACGTCCTCCGGCAGCGTCCGCCGCACTTCCTCGATCCGCCCCTCAAGCCGCTGGGCCACGTCGCGCGTGTTCTCGCCCATCAGCATGAAACCCAGGCCGAGCACCGCGTCGCCCTGGCCGCCGTACGTTACCGAACCGCGGCGAAGCTCGTGCCCTTCAACGATCTTCCCCACGTCACGCACAAAGATCGGCATCCCGTCGCGGGCCTCGATCACCACGTCGCCGACCTGCTCCAGCGACGTAATCTGTCCGACGCCCTGAACCAGCAGCAATCCGCCTGCCCGCGTGATGTTCCCGCCGCCGACGTTCAGGTTGTTGCGCCGCAGCGCCTCGAACACGTCCAGCAGCGTGAACCCATGCTTGAGCAGCTTTTCCGGCTCAACGACGACCTGGTACTGCCGCTCCAGCCCGCCCCAACTGTTGACCTCGGCCACGCCCGGCAGGCTGCGGAGCTGCGGCTTGATGATCCAGTCCTGAATGCTGCGCAGCTCGGTCAGGCTCTTCACCGGACTGGTGAGAACGTAGTGATAGACCTCGCCCAGCCCGGTCGCGACCGGCCCCATCATCGGCGGCGGCAGCCCCTCGGGCAGCTCGACCGTCGCCAGCCGTTCCATGATGAGCTGCCGCGCGAAATAGATGCTGGTCCCGTCCTCGAAAATCACCGTCACCTGCGACAGGCCGAACTTCGAGAGCGAGCGGACCTCCTCCAGCCCCTTCAGCCCGCTGATGGACTGCTCGACCGGGAACGTGATCTGCTGCTCGATTTCGAGCGGACTGAGGGCCGGTGCGACGGTGTTGATCTGCACCTGCACCGGCGTCGTGTCGGGAAAAGCGTCCACCGGCAGATGCACGGCCGAATACACCCCGGCGATCGCGATCGCCAGCGTGATCGCGATGACGAGGAAGCGGTGCCGTAGTGACCAGGAAATTAGCGCGTTCAGCATGTGATAGTTCGTCCTCGTGCGGCGTGCCGCTTGTCTAGCTAGGCTGCTATTTGGGTCATTTCATGCCGGGACGATGAATCAGGCGCACCAGCATGCCTTGCTCCAGCTCCAGCGGCAGAGAGATTTCGAAATACGTGTGCCGGACCCGGGAGCTGCGCTGTGGTCGCCGAACGCTGATGTGTTCCTCGGCGACGAACTCGCGCGCGGGTGTCAACACCTGAACTTCCAGCGAACCTGGGTCCAGCAGGCGGCGAACATAGCCTGTGACCCGTAGCCCGCCGTCGTCCGCATACGCGTGGATGTCACGGTAATAGCCCTTCCGCGCGGGTTCGAATTCCACCGACACTTCGCCGCGCGCGATGAGGTCGTTGTTGTGTACTGCGCACCCCAAGAGAACCAGCGTGCCCGCACATAGGAGAGCCGAAGTCGCCGTTTTCCACCGGCCAGGGCCTGATGCGCTCCAGTCCGCATGGCTCGAAGTCCCCTCCGAATCTTGCGGAGCGTTATCCACGGCATCTGGCCTACGCTCCGAACGATCGGGAGCGTTCTCCGATTCACTGGGAGCGTGTTCCCATGCGTCCGAAGCGTGCTCCCGTCGGTAGGGAGCGTCGTCCGTATGGCCCGGAGCGAAGCGAATACCGGCCCCACCCGTCCCGCGACAGTGGACGCTCGGGCGCGGCGTCATCGCCCCGTCTCCACTTCGCAGCACCCGGCCCCGATGCTGCCCTTCAGGATCTCGGTTTTCATCAGGAAGCTGCCGGCGGTGACGATCGCCTCGCCTTCGCGCAGGCCGCGGAGCACTTCGACGTAGCCGCCACCGCTGGCGCCGAGCCGCAACTTGCGCGGTGTGAATAAATCGTCGGCCTCGCGCACGAATACGAGTTGGCAGCAGCCGTCGGTCTGCACCGATTCGACCGGCACGCTCAGCACGTCGGCGTTGTCGCGCAGGATGATCCGCGCCCGGCCGAACATGCGCGCCCGCAAGAGTCCGTCCGGGTTGGCCAGTTCGGCCCGCACCGGAATCAGGCGCGTCTTGTCGTCCACCTGGCTGCTGATCCAGCTCAGCCGCCCTTGAAACGACTCGCCGGTCAGTCCGTCCACCGTGAACAGCACGGGCTGATTCTCGCGCAGGGCCGGCAGGTCGCGCTCGTAGACGTTGGCCATGAGCCAGAGCCGCGCGGTGTCGGCCAGGACGAAGAGCGTGTGCGCATCCTCGACGGCCTCGCCCGGCGCGACGTGCCGCTCGACCACGCGGCCGGCCACGGGGCTGCGCAGTTCATAGCGGGACAGACCTTCGTGCGAGGTCGTGCCCAGGGCGGCGATTTCGTCATCTGTCAGCCCGAGAATGTGCAGCCGGCGCTCGGCCGCGTCCAGCGCGCTGCGCGCGACGCGCAATGCCCGCTCGGCGGCGAACTGGTCTTTTTGGCGCGTGAAGGCGATCTCTTCGCGGATTGCAAGGAAGTCGGCTTCAGCCGCGGCCAGCGTGGCCCGCGCCATCTGCACGTCCTTCTCGGCGTTAATCTTCGTTTCGTAGAGCTGCGTTTCGCGGGCCGCGTCCAACCGGGCCAGTTGAACCGCCGCGTGCGCCCGAAGCAGCCGGGCCTTCGCTTCGCCGACCGGCACGCCTTCGAGCCGCTGCTGAATCTCGCCCGGAGCGGCCTCCGAGGTCGCCGCGGCCAGCAGGCGCTGCGTTCCTTCGTAGATGGTCTGATTACGCGCGTGCTCGGCTTCGGCGACGCGGAAGTCCTGCTGCCGCTCGATGTACTGGCTTTTGGCGTCGCCCAGCAGGACGCTGTCGAGCACGGCCAGCACGTCGCCGACCTGCACCGAATCGCCCAGGTTCGCCCGCACTTCGCGCGCAACGCCCGACACCCGCGGCGTGATCCGCGTGACGCGCGTCGCATCGAACTCCACTTCAGCCGGAACTTCAATCGACGCCGACATGCGCCGCGGCCGGACCGTCGTGACTTCGATGCCGGCCTGCTTCGCAATACTCGCGTCGAGGAAGCGGATCGTCGAAGTCTCGATCAGGCAGAGCGGGTCATTCTCGCCGCTAGTCGTCAGTCGGCCGTTCCGCTCGATCTTGACGATCGACTCACGGCCCAGTGCGCCGGGAGCACCGGCCCGCGGACGCATGGCTTCCCACGTCTCGCGCACTTCCGGGTTGCAGAGCGTGCATTGCGACTCCGGAACGCCGTGCTCCTTGCACCAGTCGTGCTCGTCCTTGAACTTCTGGATCAGCGACGCATCGCAGCGCGTGCAGACCGCTTTCGGCACGCCGTGGTCGAAGCACCATTTGTCCGCCGCAACCGGCGCGGCAGCGCCCGGCTGGGATGTCGGCTCGGCCGGCTTTTCAGTATCGGCAGGTTTCTTAGCGCCGGGCTTCAGCGCCGCCCAGCGGGCCTCGACTTCGGGATGGCACTTGAAGCACTGCGTCTCCGGCAGGTCGTGCTCTTTACACCAGTCCCCGGCATTCTTGAACGTGTCGATCAGTGAGTCGTCGCAGCGGGTGCAGACCGATTCCGGAACGCCGTGTCCGCCGCACCAGCCCTTGTCGAGCGTGGGCTTGACCGGACTCGTATCGGGGCCGAACGCGGGCTTTCCGTCGGGGGCCGGTTTCGCATCGCTGACGACCGGCGCGGCGGCAGCCGGTGCTTCTGTCGGGGCAGGTGCATAGCCATGCTCGGCGCCGCCCGCCTTGCCCGCTGGTTTGAGCGCCGCCCATTTCGCGGCGACTTCCGGATGGCACGTCGTACACTGCGTTTCCGGCAGGTTGTGCTCTTTGCACCAGTCACCGGCCTTCTTGAACGTTTCGATCAGCGAATCGTCGCAGCGGGTGCAGACCGATTCCGGCACGCCATGCCCGCCGCACCAGCCCTTGTCGAGCGTCGGCTTGACCGGGCTGACCTCCGGCCCGAGGGATGCCTTCACGGTTGCGGCGCCGCCTTCGCGGCCCGACGGTTTGGATGAATCCGATCGGTCGCAGCCAGACAGCGCTGCGGCAAGGAGCACGACGACCGGCCACGCGGCCGGATACGGTAAACGACGGCGCTTCATGGCAATCTCTCCAGTGCGGGGTTGGATCAGCGGTTACAACGATGCTGGCGAGGGGGGCGCGCACATACGCGTCGCGCATGGATGCGCAACGCCATTACACAGCGCGCTGGCGGCGGATCAAATGCGCAGGGGCAGACCGGAGGCGGGGAACGGCACTCGTGGAAAATCGTGCAGGCTGGTGAACGGCGTGCTGCTCACAGCGTCTTGGGCGGCCGCGCTTTTATGGGCGGCGACCGCGTCCCACGGCTGCGCGTGCGTGTCGAGCCCGGGCAGGTTCCGCGCCTCGTCGGGCTTGGCCACGCCCTTGCAAACGTCGGCGCACGAACCACACTCGCGTGGCGGATAGCCGGAGTCGGTCGGCGGGTCGGCGGGCGACGTCTCGTGGCTCTGGCAGCAGGCGGCGGGCGCGTCTTCATGAGCGCAGCACACCGTGAGCGTCCCCGCGCGGCACAACGCCGGTGCGGCGACGAACGACCAGACGGCAGCGATGAGCATGAGACGAGGCACCTCTTCATGATAGTCCGCGGTGCGGCAGCGAGCAACCGCAGCCGGACAGCCACTTATCCAGTTGGGTTGCTGTAGAAACTACGGCTCGTGTCAAATTCTTGCTTATCCAAAGTTTGAGCGGCCAAGACGTTTTCGCCCAGATTGGCGCTTCAGCCGACGTTGCCGCCATCGCACACGGTTGAATATGTCAACAGCTCTGCTCGTCAAGTGTCTATGAAAATGGGTCCATGCCTGACCGCGGCCGAGCCGCGGCGTCTCGGACTCGAAGCAACTGGAGGTTCATGCGATGCGGATGCATCTTGGATTCACACTGATCGCGGGGCTCGCCGTCCTCGGCGCCACATTGGCAGTCCCTGCGGCCAACGCCCAGTGTTCGAGCGGCGGCTACAGTGGATCGAGCTATCGGGGCGGCGTTTACTACGCCCCGGCGACGACGTACTACGCGCCGTCGTATTCGGGGCCGCAGTACTGCCCGCCGCCGGTTTACTACAGGCAGCCGATCTACCGTTCGTACTCAGTGAACGTCGGGATCGGACACGGCGGACACGACCGCAACGGTGGCCGGTATTCGCCGCGTTACGACCGGCATGACCGCCACGACCGTCATCACGACCGCGGGCACCGATCGAATCGGCGACATTACAATTAGCCCGGACCGGGCACGCCGACCGTAGCCAGTCCGAGCCCGCGGCGCAAACGCCGCGGGCGCCTGCTGGACAAACAGGCGCATGCCGATATACTCCAAGAGATGCGGTCGCGCCGAATGTCTATCTTCGTCTGCGCCATGACTCTGCTATGCCCCGTCTGGTGCATGGCCGAATGGTCGCTCCATTGCGCCGAGCACGATGCCGATGTGGCGGCCACGACGTGCGGCGAGAAGGGGCACCAGCCGCACAACGAGCATGACCCGAGCCGCGATCCTGATTCGCATGGCGAGCACACTTGTCTCTGCACCGGCGGTACGCCGCCGGGCGCGGCGCTTCAAATCCCGGCACTGGAACCGGCGGCGATCATCGCCGCCGACAATGTGTTCCTCGCCAATCTCGATACGACTTTTCTGCTAGCTCTCCTCAAGGCCCGCGGCCCGACGGGTACCTCGTCTGGCCTCCGCTGCGCGCCTCTCCTGATTTGATTCACTCCTTTTTTCCGTGAGCGTTTTTGATCGCGCGGCCTGCCGCGCGGCTCGTGTCCTGTGCCGTCATTGCGCGGCCGCCTGACGAAGCGCATCGTCTTAGCCATCGAAGCTCATGCGGAGAAATCCTATGCGAATCGCCTGGGCCGGGCGGGCACTGCCCGGAGTCTTTCTTGTCGTCCTGGCCGGCTGCGCCAGCGTGAATCCGCGGCCGGACTATGAACGGGTTGAGCAGCACGTCGCGGACGCCGTAGGCGAGAACGCGCTCGCACCGGCGGACGATGCGGAGGCCGTGCGTGCCTTGGTGGCCGCGCGGCTGGAGGGCGGATTATCCGCCGATGAAGCCGTGCAGGTATGCCTGCTGAACAATCCGCGCGTGCGTTCGGCTCTTCTGCGTGTCGGTATCGCCCGGGCAGAACTGGTGCAGGCAGGCCTGTTCCAGAATCCCTCGCTTTCGTTGTCGTTGCGTCTGCCCGACGGCGGCGGACTGAGCAACCTCGAACTCGGCATCGCGCAGAACATCGCGGAGCTGTGGCTGATTCCGATCCGCAAACGAGTCGCCGAGGGTGAGCTGGAGTCGGCCATTCTCGAAGTCGCGCGCGATTTGAGCGCGGTCGCGCTGGAGGCGCGGGCGGCGTATTACTCCGCTGTGGGCCTGGGTCGCGAGAAGGAGATCGTTGATGAGAATCGCGCCGTTGCCGAGCAGCTCCTCGATGCGGCCCTGGCGCGAATGCAGGCGGGGTCCGGAAGTTCGATCGATGTCAATCTCGCGCGCTCGGAGTTCATGCAAACCGAAGTAGCGCTGCGCAATGCAGCGCTTGCAGCGTTCGAGGGGCGGCGATCACTGGCCGTGCTACTCGGAATTAAGACGCCACCCGACGATCTCGTGCTAACGGATAAGCTTCCCGACCCGCCCGCCTGGACCCTGACATCGGAAAGCCTCGTCAGCACCGCCGAAGCCAATCGGCTGGACCTGCGTGCGGCGACGTACTTCGTCGATGTAGCCGCCGCTCGTGTGCAACAGGAACAACTGAGCGTCGTCGCAGACGTGGAAGTCGGCGTTGGATTCGAGCGCGACGCGCGCGGCCGGCGCGGCGACCGCCCGTGGCTGGCGGACACGTTGTGGGCGTCGGCTGAGGCCGGCGCGTTGACGGCGCCTTCGCTGCGGCCGCGCGAAAAACAGCCGACCGACACCATCCTCGGGCCCACGCTCAGTCTCGAAGTACCGCTGTTCGACCAGAACCAGGCGCAGATCGCGAAGGCCCAGTTCATCTACCAACAGGCGCTGCTGAATCGTGAAGCGCTGCTGCTGGACGTGACACAGGAGACGCGCGGCGCATTTCAACGGGCGCGAACGGCTTGGGATGTTGCGAATTACTACCGGGACAACTTTCTCCCACTGCTCCAGGAAAACCTGGAGCTTTCTCGAACTGCGTATCGGGCTGGCAAGATCTCGCTGCTTTCGGTGCTGGAGGCGCAGAAACTCCTGCTTGCGTCGCGCGGCCGCTACGTCGAATCACTGCGGAACGCCGCGGTCGCTGTAACGGATTTGGAGAAGGCGGTCGGCACACCGCTCGCGCGCGTGCTGAGCGATGTTCCACCCGCGACGACGCAGCCCGCGTCCCGTCCAGCCACGGAGGTGCAACCATGAGTTTACCGTCGTTCATCCTGCTTATAATTCAGTTCCTGTTGGCTCTCTTCCTCGGAAACCTGGCCGGATGTACCCGCGATCCAGCGGGCGGGCAGGCGAAGACGGGTGATGCGGCGCACAGCGAGGCGCCCGCGGCCACAAACCGAGTTGATGTGCCTGAAACCGTACGGCGGAACCTCGGCATCACGTTCGCCAAGGTCGAATCGCGGCCGGTGGCGCAGACAATTCGAGTTCCCGGCCAGTTTGAACTGCTGCCGGAAGCGCGGCGCGAATATCGCACGATGCTTGCCGGTCGCGTCGAACTTCTGGTCAGGCAATACGACCGCGTCGAAGTGGGGATGCCGCTCTACCGGTTGGTATCGCCGGAGTGGCGCGACCTGCAAGCCAAGCTGACCGAGGCCGAATCCACGATCCGCCAGACCGAAGCCCGCGTTGCATCGATTCCCATACTGCTGAATGCTCACAAAGAGCACGAGGCAAGTCTGAGAACGAGCGCTGCGTTGTGGGAGAAACGGGTTGAACAGCTGGACCAGACGCGTGCATCCGGTGTCGTGACGGCGGAAGAGTACACCGTCGCACAGACGACGCTGGCGTCGCAGCGGGCGCAGTTGTCGGAGACGCTGGAAAAGGAAGCCGAACTACAGGCCTCAAGTGCGGACGCACAGGCCCAGCATGACGCAGCTCACGCGCGTTTCCGGCTGCTGCTATCAACCGCGGCCGTGCTGCTCGGGACGGATGAACGCACACTCAGCGCCCCGTACGACCCGGACAATCACCTTCTGACCGGACTGCATCAGCACGATCCGGCGTCCTCACAGCCCGCGCCGCAATGGCACACGATCAAGGAAGTGGAACTCCGCGCGACGGCGCCAGGTGTAGTTCAATCACTGGACCTTACCAACGGGGCGTGGGCATCCGCCGGCAGCCTCGTGCTTGCAACCATTCAGCCGGATCGTCTTCGGTTCAAAGCAATGGGTATGCAGAGCGATCTCACGCGGCTGCGAGACGGCCTTTCCGCGCGCATCGTTCCGCCCAAGGGCGGGTCGGTCGATTTACAGGACACGATGGAGGCGACGCTAATCGTGGGTCTCAGCGCCGACCCGCAGGAACGAACGGTCGAGCTCGTTGCCGTGCCGTCGAAGCTTTCACCGTGGGCCCGCAGCGGCGTCAGCGCCCATCTGGAGATCATCACCGCGGGCGGTCAAAACGAACTCGCGATTCCGCTGTCGAGCGTCATTCAAGACGGACTCGCGAAGATCGTATTCCGACGCGATCCCCGGGACCCCGACAAGGCGATCCGCATGGAGGCCGATCTCGGCGTCAACGATGGCCGCTGGGTCGTCATCAGGAGCGGGGTGCGTGAGGGCGACGAGGTCGTTCTCGACGGCGTGTACCAACTAATGATCGCCACATCAGGAACGGTGGAAAAAGGCGGGCACTTCCACTCGGACGGTACGTTCCACGCCGGGGAGGACGAGAAGAAATGACCCAGCACACTAACCAGCCCGAAGGCGCTGCAGATCTTAACGGCGGCGGCATGCTGCAGCGGCTGATCGGGTTCTCACTCCAGTATTCGGGCCTGATCGTGATGATGTCTTTGCTGTTGCTCGGTTTTGCCGCGTTTCAGCTTCCAAAAATGCCGGTCGACGTCTTCCCCGAGTTGAATGCTCCGACCGTCACCATCCTGACGGAGGCGGGTGGCCTGGCGGCCGACGAGGTCGAGCAGTACGTCACGTTTCCCATTGAAACTTCAGTGAACGGCCTGCCGGGAGTACGGCGCGTACGCAGCTCCAGCGCCATCGGTCTGTCGATAGTCTGGGTGGAGTTCGACTGGGGACAGGAAATCTACCGCGCGCGGCAACTGGTGTCGGAACGGCTCGCGTCGGTCCGAGAAGCGCTGCCGCCCGACACCCACGCGGAGATTACGCCGGTCACGTCGATCACGGGCGAAATCATGCTCTTGGCGCTGTCCTCACCTGACGGAAGGGTGAAACCCCTGGAACTTCGTGCGTTCGCGGAATATGACCTCCGCAACCGTCTGCTGGCCGTCCCGGGCATTGCCCAAGTAGTCGCCATTGGCGGTGAATTGCCTGAATATCAGGTCAACATCCATCAGGACCGGATTGCGCTCTATCGGCTGACAACGCAGGACGTGGTCCAGGCGGCCCGTGCCGCGCACAGCGCGGCGAGCGCTGGCTACCTGCCCAACGTGGATCGATTGGAATTGCCGGTCCGGCAGACGGCACGCGTGCAGAGCGTGGACGATATCAAGAACACCATCATCAAGTATCACAACGGCGCGCCGGTGTTGATCGGTCAGGTGGCAGATGTAGCGCTCGGGCCGGCGCCCAAGCGCGGTACCGCGGCGGACCGCGCCACCTCCGCCGTTGTGTTGACCGTTCAGAAGTCGCCGGGAACCAACACGCTTTCGTTGACCCAGGATGTGGATCGAGTGCTCGATGAAGTCGAGAAGTCTCTGCCTGCCGGAGTGGTGCTGAACCGCAAGGTGTTCCGGCAAGCCAACTTCATTCAGCGCTCGGTGGATAACGTCGTACAGGTTCTCAAGGAAGCGAGCGTCATCGTTGCCATCATCCTAGTGCTGTTCTTGATGAACTTTCGAACGACGCTCATCACGCTGACAGCGCTGCCCATTTCTCTGGCCGTCGCGCTGCTGGCACTGTGGTGGTTCGGATTGACAATCAACGTGATGACGCTGGGAGGTCTGGCCGTCGCCATCGGCGTTCTCGTGGATGACGCCATTATTGACGTGGAGAACGTCTTTCGACGATTACGCGAGAACGGGATGAAGCCTGAGGCGCAACGGAGGCCGTTCGTCGGCGTCATCTTCGACGCCAGCAACGAAATCCGGCCCGCGATGGTGCTCGCGACGATCATCATCGTCGTGGTGTTCATTCCGCTGCTGTTCCTGCAGGGGCTTGAAGGCCGGTTTTTCCGGCCGCTCGGCATCACGTACATCATTTCCATTCTGGCGTCGCTGGTGGTTGCCCTGACGCTGACGCCTGCGCTTTGCAAGTTGCTGCTGCGCGGCAAGCTTGGCAGCGGCGAGCACAAGGACGGTTTCTTCGTTCGCTGGCTGAAGCGCCGCTACGAGCCGTCGCTGCGCTGGTCAATCCGGCACCGTGGATTCGTTCTGGGAACAGCGGGAGTCGTGACCGCGCTGTCGCTGTGGCTGGGGAGCACGTTCGGCACCAGCTTCTTGCCGTCTTTCAACGAAGGCACGTTCACGGTGTTCCTGTTCGCGCCGCCGGGCACGTCGCTGGCCGAAAGCGACCGTATGGCACGGGGGATCGAAGAGCGACTCACGCAACTCGAAGGTGTCGAGAGCGTCACGCGGCGAACCGGACGCGCCGAGCGCGACGAGCACGCCGAGCCGCCCAGCAGTTCCGAGATCGAAGTCACCGTCGGTCCGGGCGCGTCGAAAGAACAGGTGCGGGAGCGCATTGACGAAGTGCTCGCCAATGTGCCGGGCATCACGACAATGGTCGGTCAGCCGATCGAGCATCGACTGTCGCACATTCTGTCGGGAACCCCGGCTGCGATTGCGATCAACGTATTCGGCGACGATCTCAACAAGCTCCGGCAGATCGCCAAGGAAATCGAGACGGCACTGAAGCCTTTGCCCGGCACGCGCGACGTGGCGGCCAACCGCGAAGTGACCGTTACCTCACTGCCCATTCGATATCGCCACCAGGATCTCGCCGCCGCTGGACTAACCCCTGCTGCCGCAGCCGAGCAGGTGCAGCAGGCCATCTATGGCGAAAACGTCGCCACGGTGAATCAGGGAGTGCGACGGTACGACATGGTTGTGCGGCTCGCCCCGGAGGAGCGGGAGAGCATCGCGCAGCTTGCCGGGCTGCGGCTTCGCGGCGTCGGCGGCGCAACCGTTCGACTCGAAGAGGTCGCCGACCTGGGGCCGGAGCGCACGCCAAACCTGATCGCACGTGAGAACGCGCGGCGCAAGGCGCTCATCTCGTGCAACGTTGCGGAGGGCTACAACCTCGGCCAATTGGTCGAACAGGTGCGCGCAAAAGTCGACCCGATCGTGGCGCGAGCAGGCTACAGCGTCCACTACGGCGGGCAGTTTGAGGCCCAGCAATCCGCAGCGCAGACGATTCTCATCGCTGGCGTCGGCGTCATCGTCGTCATGCTGATGCTCCTTCAACTCTCGACCGGCTCGTTGCGGGCTGCTGTTCTGGTGATGATCAATCTGCCACTCGCCATCATCGGCGGCATCGTCGCCATCTACCTGACCGAAGCGGCCAATCCGCTGGCGAACACGCTGTCTCTCTTCGGCCTGTCACGCGCGATGTACGAAGCGCCGGTGATTTCGATCGCCAGCATGGTGGGCTTTATCACGCTCTTTGGCATCGCCGTCCGCAACGGCTTGCTGCTCGTAAATCACTACCAGCACGTGATGCAAATCGACGGCTTGCCGCTCGGAGAGGCCATCGTGCAGGGCTCGATGGAGCGGCTCGTGCCGATTCTGATGACCGCGCTCTCTGCGGCGCTCGGTCTGGTCCCGCTCGCACTTGCGAAGGGTGAGCCGGGCAGCGAGCTGTTGGCGCCGCTGGCCATTGTTGTGCTGGGCGGACTAATCACCTCTACGTTTCTGAATCTCGTTGTCGTGCCGGCGGGCTATTCGCTGGTCTTCGGCCTGAAGCGTTCGACCTCTGATCCGCGCGGCGTATTCAGCCGGCTCGTGGGAGCCGTGCTGCGTCGCCGTGTCCAACCCACTGTGAAAGGGAGCTGATTCGTCATGCGCACACTCATTCTCGCTTCGATGTTGTCCGTCGCGGTCGCGCTGGCAGGCTGCGAACGCAAGCCGGAATCCACCAAGCCCGCGGCCGGCGGATCGTCCGGCGCAGCCAAGCAGGACGATCATGACCACAAGCCCGGCGAGAAGGACGATCACGATCATGGCAAGGAGGCCGACACGCACGGTGCTCATGGCCCGTCGATTGAATTGGGAGAGGCAACCATCAACGGCATGAAGGTGAAAGCCGCGCGCGACGCGGGCGACATCAAGCCCGGCGGCGACGCGGCAGTCGACGTGTGGATCGATGGCGGCCTCGGAAACGCCGCGGCTGTGCGGTTCTGGATCGGCACGGAGGATGCGAAAGGCTCGATCAAAGCCAAGGCGGAAGTCGAAGAAGGCAAGTGGCACACGCACGCGGAAGTGCCCGCCCCGTTGCCCGCCGCGAGCAAACTGTGGGTCGAAATCGAGGGCAAGGACGGCAAGAAGGGCGTCGCCTCCTTCGAACTCAAGAAATAGGCGGACTGCTCCATGACGGACGGCTCTCCGGCCGCCGCTGACCCGCGACCGATGCGCGTGGACCGGCTCGTTCTGCGCATCCACGGAATGCACTGCGCCGAGGAAGTCGCCGCAATTCGACAGGAACTCGGCGGGCGAGCGGGCGTACGCGCTCTGGACTTCGACATCCTCAATGCGAAACTCTCGGCGACGTACGAACCGCACGTCATCGCACCGGATTCGATCGCTGCATCAATCCGCAAGCTAGGCATGGGCGCCGAGCCGTGGAGCGAAGCGCGTGCCGCCCCGGCCGGCGCGAAGCCCGCCATCGACGGACGCCTGATCGCGACAATCGCGAGCGGCGCGCTGCTGATCGTCGGGACGCTGTTGCATGCCGTTCAGCAGGGCTGGGCCGCGGTATTCGGCGCAGCGGCCCGAGAAACTGTGCCGATTCTCGCCGTTGTCGCGTACATGGCGGCAACCGTTGCCGGCGCGTGGTTCGTCGCCCCCAAGGCGTTTCTCGCGTTGCGAAGAATTCGCGCGGACATGAACCTGCTCATGACCGTCGCTGTCGTCGGCGCGATCGCGATCGGCGAATACCTGGAGGCGGCTGCGGTTGCGTTTCTCTTCGCGTTATCGCTGACGCTCGAATTCTGGAGCGTCGGACGCGCCCGCCGCGCCGTCGCGGCTTTGATGGCGCTCAGTCCACCGCGGGCCACGGTTCTGTCAGCGGACGGGCGAGAAGAGTCGCGCGACGTGACCGACGTGCCGGTCGGCAGCACAGTCGTCATCAAGCCGGGCGAGAAGTTCCCGCTCGACGGCCGCATTACGAAAGGCGAGACGACCGCCGACCAGGCACCCATCACCGGTGAATCACGCCCGGTTCCCAAAACAGTCGGGGACGACGTTTTTGCCGGCACGATCAATGAGGACGGTGCGGTCGAGCTAATCACTACAAAGGTTGCCGCGGACACGACCTTGGCCCGGATCACCCGCATGGTCGGTGACGCGCAGGCCAAGCGCGCGCCCAGCGAACAGTGGGTCGAGACATTCGCCCGCTACTACACACCCACCGTGATGCTGCTCGCCATCCTGGTTGCGGCGATTCCGCCCATGCTCTTCGGAGGGGCATTCGCATATTGGATCTACCAGGCGCTGGTGCTGCTCGTGATCGCCTGCCCCTGCGCGCTGGTGATCTCCACGCCCGTCAGCATAGTGGCCGCGCTGGCCAGCGCTGCCCGGCATGGTGTCCTGATCAAGGGCGGACTGCACGTCGAGACCCCGGCGCGGCTGAAGGCCATCGCGCTCGACAAGACCGGCACGCTCACCGAAGGCCAGCCGCAGGTGCAGCAGGTCGTTCCGCTGGCCGGGCACGATGAGCGCGAGCTGCTCGAAATCGCCTCCGCGATCGAGCAGCGGTCGGAGCATCCGCTGGCACGGGCAATCGTCCGCTTCGCCGATTCCAAGAGCGTGCGACCCACGCCGGTGGGTGACTACCAGACACTGAAAGGCAAGGGCGCAACGGCCATGCTCAACGGCAACGCCGTCTGGATCGGCTCGCATCGGCTGCTGGAAGAGCGGGCCCAGGAATCGCCCGAGATGCACGCGCAGTTGGAGGCCCTGTCGGCCGCCGGCGCGAGCATCGTCGTCGTCGGGAATGACGATCACGTCTGCGGCTTCATCGCCGTGTCCGACCGCGTACGTGACGCCTCGCCGACGACGGTGGCCGCGCTGCGGGCGGCCGGCATCGAGCACGTCATCATGCTGACCGGCGACAACCACGGGACCGCGCGGGCCGTCGCGGCGGAGACCGGCGTGGACGAGGTGCGGGCCGAGCTGCTGCCCGAGCAGAAAGTCGCGGCCATCGAGGAGTTAGTAACGCGCTACGGCGCGGTCGCGATGGTCGGCGACGGCGTGAACGATGCCCCCGCCCTGGCCCGCTCGACGCTCGGAATCGCGATGGGCGCGGCCGGCACGGACGCGGCCCTGGAGACGGCCGACGTGGCCCTGATGAGCGACGACCTGTCACGCCTGCCGTGGCTGATCCGCCACTCGCGCCGCACGCTGAACGTCATCCGGCACAACATCGTCGCGTCGCTGACGGTGAAGGCCGCGTTCATCCTGCTGACGCTGGCCGGGTACGCGAGCCTGTGGGCGGCGATCGCGGCCGACACGGGGATGTCGCTGGTGGTGGTGTTCAACGCCCTGCGGCTGCTCGGCGAGCGAAAGACCGCCGCGAAATGAGCCGGAACCGATGAACGCGCGAAGGCGGCCGCGCCGCACGAAAGCGTGGCGCGGGTCAAAACCGCCGCCGGGCGTACGGAACCTTCTTGCGTGGCTGCTCCCATTCGCAGCGATTTCGACGCTGACCGACTGGATGGTCGCCGCTCAAGTGTTTGAGCACTACGAGCGACACGGTCATGTCTGGTTCCCCGGCGTCGGAACGGCATTCGCGCTTTCCGTGAGCGTCACGACAATCGCGATTCCGTTTCTCTGGCTCCAGGCCCGCAAAGCGGCGAAAAGCCGACGATGAACACGAGCAATCCGGGGGTCGTGCGTCATCAGCTCGAACGCGACCGTGCTGCCGCCAGCACTTTTCCGTGAACCCAGTCAGGGTCCGCTTAGCGCGGGTGCGGCACGCGAACTTGCGCACCTGCCGCGACGGACACGCGTTCGACATGCCCGGTAACCGTTCTTCCTTCATGCTCCAGCACGGCATGAACGTGAATGCGCGTCCCGTGATGCGTCATGTCCCCTTCCCGGCCCGTCGCGAAGAAACCGACCAGTTTGCCGCGGGTCGGGCGGTCCAACCGCAGCTGATACGCCGCCCGGGGCCCCGATTTTGCGCCAGCCTCGTCGTGCGCGCCCGCCAGTGGACATTCCCCGTTGATGACGTGCATGTCGAGCGCGGTCAGCTCTCCTTCCACGACAAACGGAAACGGCTCATCGTCCGCGACGCCGGCGTTCCGGGCGATCTCCTCGACAGTCGTTTCCAGTTCGCGGTCGCCGGCCGCGGACCCAAGCGCCGCACCGTGCCAACGCTCGACATAGGCGAGCGTAAGCAGCGTTGCCCGGTCCCCGGGTACTGGTGGCCCCGAGGCGAGCACACCGTCACGCACGCGCGACACCAGCGCAACGCCGTCCACGATCGAGACCTCCCTGTCCAGGTCGGCGAGTGCGCCGACGGCATGCGCGTGTGGGCGAACCGTTACCTCGGACAGTGCGATGCGCGGCTGTAACTGGCCGTTGCGGAGCACTTCACGCATGCGCCCGTACTGCGTAACTTGAGTCGCAGGCGCGTTACAGCCCGCGGCGCAGGCGAGCGCCGCCGCGACGAAAGTCAGACCGAACCGGGACGGCGTCGTCGATGGCATCATTTCGGCTGATCCTTCCGATGTTGCGCTTCGAGGCGGCGCGCGACCATTGCTTCTGAGCTTTAGACTCCTGGAGTTCCCTTGGTTGATAGCCACGACTGGCAGCGCAGTCGAGGTGGAATCAGTTGCCGCTCCACGGCCGTGCGGGGACTCCAACGAAGCCGGCGGATTATCCGTGCGTGCCCAGGCGAGTGTCCGGGCGGTCTGCACGCGACGCGCAACTTGCGAGGAACCCTGCGCCTGAGCCGCACTCCGTCGATGCGTGGCTATGATTGCCCGAATGTTCGAGGTTTACAGTAACGATCGCCGCGGCATCCTGTACGCGATCGCGTCCGCTGTGCTCTTCGGCGCCAGCACGCCGCTGGCCAAGTCGCTGCTGGGCGACGTGCCGCCCGTGCTGCTGGCGGGACTGCTGTATCTCGGGGCCGGCCTGGGGCTGGGGCTGTTTCGGCTCGTTCGCGGCGGCTTGGCGTCGGGCGCGTCCGAGGCGACCCTGAGGCGCCGCGACCTGCCGTGGCTGGCCGCGGTCGTGCTCTGCGGCGGCGTGGCCGGGCCGGTGCTGCTGATGTGGGGCCTGGCGCGGACGCCGGCCTCCAGCGCAGCGCTGCTGCTCAACCTCGAAGGCGTTCTCACGGCGCTGCTGGCGTGGTTCGTCTTCCGCGAAAACTTCGACCGCCGCATCGCCCTGGGCATGGCCGCGATCCTGGCCGGCGGCGCGTTGCTGTCGTGGGGCGGGACGCCGGAGATCGGCGTGCCGTGGGGAGCGCTGGCCATCGCGGGGGCCTGCGCGGCGTGGGCGCTGGACAACAACCTGACGCGCAAGATTTCGGCGGCCGATCCGGTGCAGATCGCCACGATTAAGGGGTTGGCCGCGGGGGCGAGCAACACGACGTTGGCCCTGCTGCTGGGAACGTCGCTGCCGTCGCCGGTGACACTCGGGCTGGCCGGGCTGCTGGGACTGGCGAGCTACGGCCTGAGCCTCGTGCTCTTCATCCTGGGATTGCGGCACCTCGGTTCGGCCCGCACCGGCGCGTACTTTTCGACGGCGCCGTTCGTCGGGGCGGCGCTGTCGATCGCGCTGCTCGGCGAGCGGCCGACGATGATGTTCTTCGTCGCGGCCGTGCTGATGGGCGTGGGGCTGTGGCTGCACCTGACCGAGCGTCATGCTCACGAGCACCAGCACGAGCACCTGGAACACGACCACTGGCACGAGCACGACGAGCACCACCAGCACGAACACCCGCCGGGCATGGATCCGCGTGGGCCACACTCGCATCCGCACGTTCACCTGCCGATGCGACACACGCACGCGCACTTCCCGGACATTCACCACCAGCACTCGCACTGAATCGATGAACGCAGAATGAAAAGAAGGAGAACGCGATGAGTTGGATTGGAACAATTCCAGAGGAGCAAGCGACCGGCGTCCTGTCCCAGATTTATGCCGAAACTCGCGCGAAGCATGGGCGCGTGGTCAACCTCGTCCGGATTCAAAGCCTGCGGCCGGAGACAATGGCCATCGGCAGGCAACTGTATCGCCACCTGATGGATGGCCCCGGCGGCCTGACGCGCCTTCAGCGTGTGCTCATGACGACCGTCGTGTCCAGGATCAACGGCTGCCACTACTGAATGGAGAGTCATGAGCCCGATCTCCGGTCGGAGATCAAAGATGATGAGACCGTTCGCTCGATTCAGTCGGACTATCGCAGCGTCGATCTCGGTCCCGCCACGCGCTCGTTGCTGGACTTCGCGACCAAGCTCACGCAAACGCCTCAGCAGATGACGAGAGCCTATGTCGAGGCACTTCGTTCGGTAGGGTTTTGCGACAAGGACATCGTGGACGCCGCTCAGCTCGTCGGATATTTCAACTACAGCAACCGCGTCATGGACAGTCTCGGGATCGAGCCGGAACCGGAAATGCGTTTCAAGCCCACTCCATGAGAATTCGTGTTGCGAGGACAATGAATGAGAACTCCTTTTCTGCGGCTCTTGAGCGCATCGCTCGCAAGTTCGGTGGTGCTCGTCGGCTGCGCTGCGCCCGGCTGGGATGGCCGGGTCGAAACTTGGGGGGAAATGCGTCCGGTGATGCGCGAGGGCCAGACCGAAGGGCGAGTTCGGCTCAGCGAAGTCGTTAGGCGCTCCCACGCTTACGGCGTTGGTGCTGTCGAGGGGCTGGACGGCGAAATCCTGATTGATGACGGAAGATGCTGGGTAGCACGGGGACGGAGCAGCGCGTCGCTTGACGTGATACCCGATGCCACGACCACCAATGCGACGCTGCTGATCGTAGCATACGTGCCCGAATGGACGACCATTTCAATCGATCGTGCTCTCCCCGCCGAATCGCTGGACCGGTTTGTTCGCGACGCCGCGGAACGCGCTGGACTGGAGACCGCTCAGCCGTTTCCATTCGTAATTGAAGGCGAGTTCCGCGATGTGGCGGCGCATGTCGTGAACGGGCACTGTCCGTTGGATGGTTCCCCCGAAACCGCCGATGCCGAACCGTTCCGCGTGAACGAGAAAGCGATTCGCGGAACTCTCATTGGGTTCTACGCGCGCGACTCAGCCGGCCGATTGACCCATCACGGAACCGAATCTCACATTCACCTGCTGAATCGTTCCCCGCAAGTACTTGTCGCGCACGTCGAAACGGTCGGTGTTGCCCAAGGTGCGGTATTGCGACTTCCCAAGCGATAGGAAACGGTCCAGTCAGTTTGGTAGAATGACAGCTTGCACGTGCAGGAGGTGGAAAGATGGTTCGCGTCACGTTGCGTCTAATCTGGCTGCTTCCGGCAATGGTCTCACCGCTACGTGCTCAGCCCACTTTGGAGGCGATTCCTGCCGGACCTGCGATCTCACTCGGAATCGTGCGCGGCACGGTGACCGCCGGCGCGATTGCGGTGAGCAACGCGCGCGTGACGATATCTGTGCCCTCACTGGCCTATTTCCGTGAAGCGCGGACCAACTCCGCCGGTCGCTACGTCGTGAAAGGTGTTCCGCCTGGTGGCTACAGACTGGGCGTGGCGTCCCGCGATTACGGTTATCAGGAAATCGCGATCCAGCTCTCCGACAGCGCGCTGATACGCGACTTCTCGCTCGCGCCGGAGACCGAACCGGGCCGCTGGGACGTAATCGGTAATACCGCCGGCGAATTCTTCGACGCCAGCGACATCGGCATCCTGCTTGCCGACGGGCGGATCATGTATTGCCACGACACGATTACGCCCGTGATCTTCGACCCGGCGACCGGTCAACCGTTCATGGCGGCCGGATCGGACCTACCGCAGGGATGCATGAACATCACGCTGCTGCCCGACGGACGACCGATTTTTGTAGGCGGACAGCCTGGTAGCGACCCTGGTCAGTTTCGAAATGCCGTGCGCTACGTGAAGGCCTACGATCCCGTCGCCAACACATGGGAGCAGTTCGCCGATCTGCTCAACCCGACCGGCCGCTGGTACCCCGGAATGGCGCGTCTGGCGGACGGTTCGCTACTGGCGATGGGCGGCGGTACGCGGCCAATTGCGGAGCGCACCGCCACGTGCGAACGACTCAACCTCTCGACTATGACATGGACGTGGACCGGCTCGATGCTCAACCCGTCCGAATTTTCACCGTCCGCGTTGCTATACACCGGTGAAGTTTTGGCCACGTGGAGTCCACCACAGCTTTACAACCCGACGACCGGACAATGGAGGCCGACCGGCCCGCTCGATCAGCCGGTCCGTGGCTGGCCCGACCACTCCGACCACTCGCTCATCGTGCTCGCGGATGGGCGCGCCGTGGTCATCGGAATCGACCGTGCGAACGGCGGTCCTTACTCCGTCATGAGCGAAATATACGACCCGACGACCGAATTATGGTCGCCGGGAAGCAGCCCGGCGCTCCTGCGCGAGAAGTCGGAGGTTGTGCCACTCCCCGACGGACGGGTGCTCGTCGCGGCCGGGGACACCGAACTTGCCAACCCCGGCGTGCCGCATGTCAACGGCGTGGTGAAATGGACCGACTTGTATGAGCCAGCGACCGGTGTGTGGCGGCGCATGGCCGACATGGGGCAGTTCCGCGAATATCACGCGGTAACGCTGCTGGTTCCGGACGGCCGCGTGTTGACCACCGGCGGTACCGTGATCGACTTCGGCAACCCGCCCAACTCCACGGACGTGGAGGCATTCAGCCCGCCATACTTGTTCCGCGGCGTCCGTCCACAGATCGCAAACCTGTCTGACTCGGTCGTCAGCCGCGGAGGCAATTTGACGTTGACCATCGCTCCAACGACGCGGCTGACGAGCGTCGTGCTCCTTGGAACGCAAGCGACCACGCACTGGGTGGACGCGGGTATTCCGCGCCGCGTTGTGCTGTCCGTTCAACAGTCTGGCGCCAATGCGAGCGTGACGCTGCCCACGGATCCGAGTGTCCTGCCACTAGGTTCTGTTTGACGGATCGCTGTTCGGTATTTGTACGGGTTGCGCGTTGTGGTTTTCTGTTGCATGCTGTTGTCGACGACAAGGAGGTCGACGATGGCAAGAGGCTCGACAAGCGGCGGCGCGCCACGTGGCCGGCGTTATGAGTTGTCGGACGAGGGCTTCGAGCGGCTGGCGCCGCTGCTGCCGAAGCAACATCGCGGCGGGCGTTGGAACGATCACCGCACCACGCTCAACGGCATCTTCTGGGTGCTCAACAGCGGAGCGCCCTGGCGTGACATGCCCGAACGCTACGGGCGCTGGCAGAGCGTCTACCATCGCTTCCGCCGCTGGACGCGCGACGGGCTGTTCGAGCGCATGCTGCATCACCTGCATGTGCAGCTTGACGAAGACGGACGCATCGACTGGAGCGTCTTCGACGTCGACGGCTCGAACATTCGCGCCCACGCCGCTGCGGCCGGAGCCGGTAAAAAAGGGGCGAAATCGAGCCGGCCGACCACGCCCTGGGACGATCGCGCGGCGGCTTTGGCACGAAACTTCATCTGGTGACCGACGGCCGCGGCGTTCCGCTCGGGGCGTTGGCGACCGCGGGGCAAGCGCACGAGTCGAAGTCATTCGAGACGCTCCTCGACACCATCCGAATCCGACGCCGGCGGCGGCCCAACGCCGTCGCTGGCGACAAAGGCTACAGCTACGGCCGCATCCGCGCTTGGCTGCGGCGGCGACGCATCCAAGCCGTCATCCCAACCCGCAGCGACCAGCCCACGCTGCCGCTCGACAAAGACCAGTACCGCCGGCGAAACGTCGTCGAACGCTGCATCGGCTGGCTCAAACACTGCCGCCGCATCGCCACCCGATTCGAGAAGCTCGCCCGACACTTCCTCGCCATGATCACGCTCGCCATGATCCAGCGATGTCTACGAATCCTCGATCCGTCAAACAGAACCTAGGCCATCGGAGGCGACCGAGGGGCTCGATGCGCCTTGCATCTGGTGTTTTTCACTTGGTTACCGCGGTCCCGGTGAGTAAATTCGAAGCTCCATGTGCTCGTTGGCCGGCAACGAACGGAGCAGGCTGGCGCGTCGGACAGGGATTCGTCAATGCGCGGAGGTCGCACATGTGCAGTCGTTCTCACGCAGCTCGGGCGCTCTTTCTCGTTGCTGCCTTCCTGGCGGCAGGACCAGTGCCGACGTCGTTAGCGCAGGTTGTCATTGACTTCAACGGTCTGGCTGCCACGCACGACCTGCTAACTGTCGGTCCATATTCCGAGGACGCACACACCATCACAAGCACGGTTGGCGGCCTTCTCGCCGAAATCAACGGGTTTCAGCCCAACGGGCTCTTCCTACGGGGCCAAACGTCCATCCCGCAGGTCGTGCGGATCATGAACGAGGCGAACGACCCGTTCGACCTGCTTTCGATCGCCATCGGCGACAATACGACCGCGAGCGCGGTGACGGTGACGGTGACGGGTTCGAGCGGTATCAATCGACTGATCGTCGACGGCGATGTGGGTTTGGTAGCGAGCTTCGGGGAGGACTGGCGTGGCCTCGATTGGGTGGACGTCCGGGTCTCGTCCAGTCCGTCCGGCGCGCCGGGGCAGTTTTCGGCGGACAATATCACGTTGCGCACTGTACCTGAGCCCGGCAGCTTGGCCCTGCTCGTGCTCGCCGCCGCGTTTGCAGTGCGCAAGTTGCGGAGCAGGTCCCGGGATACTGCATGAGGATCGCCAACTGCGGTGGTCATTTCTTCTCGCGCCTGGTGCGGCAACATGCCGGACCTGATTCTCTACTGCGGTAGGTTCTTCATGCTTGGAGAACATACGCCCGCCGGTTGACCGATCAGATGATGAGGAAAATGCCGCCCCCGACCCGATAGACTGTCGATCGCAGAGATGGCTTCATGCGTCGCATCTCAGAACAAGAATCGAAGCCCGATCACGACCGCGAAGTCCGTCTCGGGCCGCCAGTCGAGTCGCTGTAACACCGGCAATTGAACCGATAGTTCGAGCACCCAGGATTCGGCTTCGTACATGATGCCGGGCGACAGAAACACCTCGTGGTCGCCGTTGGTTTCGTAGAGGCCGTTCAGCTCAAACGCTGCGTACCAGGCGCCCTTCGTGTCGGCCGTGTACTGCTCGGGGTGGAACCGAAAAAGATACGCGGCGTCGTAGCGGAAGAGGTCCGCCTCGCCTTCGCCGGCCAGCAACGGTGCATCGTCGCCGTCGGTCGTGAACTTCCATGCGCCCGAGAGATTGACGCCGTGACGGCCCGTCACTTGCGTATACGCGAGGCCGAGAATCGGATCGAATGAGTAGCTTGAAAACTCACTCTGCCCCAGCGGCCACTCCATCCCGCCGAAGAGCGCGAGGCGTTGCGTATCGAGCGGGCTGGTGTCGTTGCGCCAGACGCGCCACTTCAGCAGCGTCGTCAGGTCGCCGATACCGAAAGACTCTTCCGTGCCGGCAGAGGTGCGGTTGGACTGCCAGCGCTGTTCGAGCGGGAACCGGATGCTCGCAGACCAGTCCGGGGCGATGCCGAAGTTCAGCGTGTTCGAAAGGTTCAACTGATGCGTGTCGCCCCAGGGCGATGAAGGAGCATCATCGAGGTAGAAGTAGCGAAGCTGCGGCTTGAAGATAAACGTTCCGGGTCCGGGCTGGGTCGCGGACTCATAGGCGTTCGGCGGCTCCTGAGCGATGGCGGTCAGCGAGCCGATCGTCACTGCTACAAACGCGCCGGCGAAGCGTAGTGTCACATGCGGCATTCAAGAACCCTCCGTCGGCGGCTGCGGGCAGCCGGGCAGGCTATGCTCATGGGCGTTCGATCTTGTTCAGCGTGAAGCCGCCCGCTTCAACGGCAGCGGCCAGCTCTTTATCACTGGGTTGGGTGCCATCCGCGAAGCGGACCTTGACGAGCCCCGATCCCAGATCGACATCCACGTTTTGCACACCGCTCACCTTCAGAAGCTGCTTGTCTATGTTGTGCGCGCAAAGTGGACAGGCGAGTCCGTGTACAGTCAGCGTGGCCGACTGCGCCGCTGTTGATTCCGCCGCGGCGCGCGGTGCGGGCTGCGTTCCCGGTTCACCGCGATCGGCTGAAGCGCAGCCGAGGAACGCAAGCAGCAAAGTCGCGCAACCGAACCATGTGATCTTCCGCATCAATCTCTCCACGGTCGTGATCAGAGTTCAATACCGCAGCGGGGGTTCAAGCCGCGGTCATTCGATTCGCAGATTCCGCATCATGCCGCTGTCGCTGTGTTCGAGGTTGTGGCAGTGATACACATATGTGCCAGCAAAATCCCCGAAACGAATCAGCAGACGAACGCGCTCGCCGGGCATCAGGAGCACCGTGTCCTTCCAGCCCTCGTCCACGTATCCGTGTCGTACGGACTCCCATCCGGCCATGTATGACTCATTGACGCTACGGCTCAATACCTGGAATTGTGCGCCATGAATGTGAACTGGGTGGTTCATGGCCATCGGGGCCGTCTCGTTCAGAAGTTCCCAAACTTCGAGCTGGTCGAAGGGGATTATCTCATCAGCGGCGACGCCGTTCTCCGAAAACTGACGCCCGTTGAAGCCCCAGTGCATTCCCATCCCCGCCATGCCCATGCTGACCGACACCGCGAACTGACGGGGCGAATCGGCGTTGACCGCGTCTTCGAGCCGATACCTGGAAATGTTCGAGAGTTTCGTCGGCAGCGTGAGTGTTTCGGACTCGGCCCGATCGACCAGAACCCGCATGACCGTGAAGGCGCTCCGTTCGTCGGCCCGGCGATCGACTGTGCCGGCCCGGAACCGGCTTTCATGCCGCCGTGCATGGCGTGGCCCATCCCGCCCATCATCATCCCGTCCATGCCGATGTCGGTGCCCGTAAACGCGAGACTCTCCAGCGCAAACTCGGTTCCGACAGTGCGCCCGGAGAAATCCGCCCACACATCGACGCGCTCGCCGGGGCCAAGCGTCACGTATTCGCGCGCGGCGGGGACGCCCAGCAGGCCGCCGTCGGTCGCGATGGCGATCAGTCGCGTTCCATCGGTCCACGCGAGCTTATAGGTGCGCGAGTTCGATCCGTTGACGAGTCGCAGACGGTAGGCGCGCGTCGCGACGCTTAGTCGGTAAGACGGGCGACCATTCACCAGGACTTGGTCACCGAGAAATCCGTCCATCATCTGCCCGGTTTGCGGAGGGTAGACGAGCTGATTGTCCGCGTCGAAAGAGCGATCCTGAATGACGAGTGGAGCGTCGAAGTCTCCCGTCGGCAGGCCGGCAGCCGTTTCCTCATCGTTCGAGACGAGCAGCAGGCCGGCCAACCCGGCGTAGACCTGGCTCGCAGTGCTGCCGTGCGTGTGCGGGTGGAACCAGAAGGTTCCGGCGCGATCACGCACTTCGAACTCGTAGACGAACTCGTCGCCCGGTCCAACCGCTGCGGTCGGATGACCGTCCTGGTTTGCCGGGACGCGCATGCCGTGCCAGTGGATGATCGTCGGCTCGGTAAGGTCGTTCTGGAGACGGACGCGGAGCCGATCGCCGGTGCGGGCGCGGATGATCGGCCCGAAGTACGAACCTTCGACGGCAGTAACCCGTGCCGGATCGCCAGCAATCAGCTCCGGCTCGTACGTGAGCGTCCGAGTTGCTGCACCAACGAATACCTGCGTCGTGGCGGACTTGGCCCGAAGGCGCAAGTCGAGTGTGGGCTCGAAGTTGGGGTCGAGCTTCCCGACTCTTGACTCGCCCGGAATGGCTGGACATCCGCCGATCGAAAGGCCCAAAGTGGCCGTGAGCAGACCCGCCAGTGCTACCGTATTCGCGCGATGCGTCCTACACACTCTCCAAGTGAGCACGTGCATACCTCCGCTGCCGAGCTTTCGATCACACGGCTGCAACGTTGGATGCTTCGGTCGGGAGGTTTCTTCCGTCGCAATTCAGGGATTCGATGAGTTTCCGGAAAGCGGCGCGCGGAACTCAGGGATGAGAGTGACCGGCTCCGGCCTGAAAATCCGGCGCGACGGCATGGAGTATCGCCGGCAGTTCCTTGGATTCATCCAACCGGCTCAGGACGCAGTGGCACGTAGTCACGTCGGTAACGTGAACGAGACGCCACTCGCCGACATCGACCCGATGGCCGCGATGTTCACCGACGACGCACGGGTGGTCGCGATACGTTCCGTAGTCTTCAGGGTGGATTGCACGGTGGAAGATGGTTCCGATGAACTCGCCATCACGGCGGTAGATCGCGGCGGCGGCCGGAGCATCGCCAATCCGGAGGGCGAATGCCTCTTGTAGCGCGAACCCTCCAGGCAAATCCTCCGGAACCGCAAAGTTCAGTTGAGGTGCATGCCGTCGAGCCTCCGAAGCGGACACGCGACGGCCCTTGTAGAGGTCCACAAACTGTCGGAACGCCTTCTCGGCATCCCCGGACAGCCCGTTGAGAAGCACGGAGAAATCAACCGGTGCCGCCTGCGCGGTGGAAATGAGACCAGGACCGCCACTTAGGAGCCACAAGCCGCCGACGGCCACGAGCAGGCAAGCAGCAGCAGCCGCGAAGAGGCGAAGGCGCAGGAAAAGGCCGCGCGCCCGCGGGGTGGGTGCCGGACTTACATGATTCGCGATCCGATCCCACAACGCAGGCGGTACGGTGCCGCACCCACAGCCGCACGACTTGATGCGATCGCCCAGTGCCCGAATGTCGCGAATTTCGCACTGGCAGGAGTCGCACGAGCACACGTGAGTGTCGACAACGGCGCGCGACTCGGCGTCGAGTTCGCTGTCGACGTACGGACCCAGAAGTTCGCGCACCTCATCGCAACGCATCGTTGTGTTCTTCCTCACAAGCGCTTCGCGGGCAGGCGGGCTGACTCGCCCTCCTGCACGTGACGGTTTGGATGCATGGAGCCCGCTTTTTCTTCCGGCCGCGGATTGAAATCCACCAATCGCTCGCGCATCTGTTCACGGGCCCGGTTCAGTCGCGACGCCACCGTGCCCATCGCGATCTCCAGGACATCGCTGATGGCCCTGTAATCGAGGCCCTCCTGATAGCGCAGCAGCAGAATGGCACGGTCTATCGGGCTTAGCGTATCCAGGGCCGCCGCCACATCGAGATGCGTTTCCGTATTTTGGCCGTTGTGTCGCGGGTCAGAGCGCGACGCAGCGACCGCGGGGTCGAGCGACGTCGGCGACTTTCGTCGCAGCCATTGAAGTGCTTCATTCACAGCGATCCGGTACAGCCACGTGCTGAACCCGGAACGCTCGTCAAACGTCGCAATCGCCGAGAACGCCTTGACATACGTCTCCTGGGCGAGGTCCTCGGCCACATCGCGCGAGTGTGTCATACGAACGAGCACGCGGAATACGCGCTCGCAGGTCTGCTCGTACAGCGCACGCTGGGCGTCGCGGTCGCCCCGCTGACATCGGGCAACGAGCTCGTGTTCGGTGATCGTTGGGGCACGCGCCGGGCTATTCACTCCATGAGCTTATCCGCGATGCCGCCGCCATCCAAGTGGCGGACCGATCCGGCAGCCTCCGTGCGAATCGGTTTTTCGTGAATCTCGATCCTCAGCCGAAAGAAAACGCGTCGCTGTCGCATCGAATGGAGCAATCGGCGCGAATTGCCACGTCACAGCGACGGGCCGCGTCGAGCTCGAATCGTTTCGGAGATTCAACCATGCGCGCGACTTGCTGCACGACACTCGCGGCCACGCTGTTCTGGCTGCTTCCACTCAACATTACCTGGGCACAGGAGCACGGCGGTCATCACGCACAGGAGGGCAAGAAGCCCGCTGAGCAGAAAGCGCCCGATCAGGCCAAGGAGCTTCCGGTTTGTCCGGTCATGGGCGAAGCGGTCGATTTCCACGTCAAGACGATGACGGATGATGGTCCGGTCTACTTCTGCTGCGACATGTGCATTCCGAAGTTCAAAAAGGACCCCGCGAAGTACGCCGAGAAGCTCGCGACCCAGCGCGCGGCGCTTGCGAAGCTCGATCGCGTGCAGGTGAGCTGCCCGGTCGACGCAAAAAGCGTGGACGGAAAGCTGACGGCCGAAATAGGCGGACACAAGATCGCCTTCTGCTCGAAGGATTGCCAGGCGAAGTACGCCGAGCACCCAGGCGCTTTCAAAGCCAAGCTCGCGGACAGCTACACATACCAGACGCGCTGCCCTATCAGCGGCGAGCAGATTCAGCCAAACGTGTTCACCAACATCAGTACGGGACAGCGGATCTACTTCTGCTGCGCGAGCTGCGGTGACAAACTGCTCAAAGATCCCGCCAAGTACGCGCCGAAGCTGGCGGAACAGGGCGTCAAGATCGACCCGAAGAAAGTCACGGCCGCTGACCCCAAGCCCAAGTCGGACGATCACGGCGGGCACAAACACCCGTAGTGCGCCGTGCCACAACTGCCAGAAACGTCGAACGATGATCACGGCATCATGGACGACGGAGCAGCGACGCGGCGACATTGGGAGGCGCGGCATGGCAATCGACCCGGTCTGCGGAATGACTGTGACCCCCGAAACCGCCAAGGGCTCGCACGAATATCGCGGCCAAATGTACTACTTCTGTAATCCCGGCTGTCTCGACAAGTTCCGCAGCGATCCGGATGCATACCTGGGAAAACTTGCACCGTATGTCAGCGGAGAAACGCACGGGTCCACCGCCGGGCCGCAGGGCGCGCCGCTGCGCAGCCCCGCGCACGATCACGCCCGGTCTGGTGCACGGTCCGCCACGTCTCCGGCGGGATCACGCGGCTCCGATGCAATTCACACGTGCCCCATGCATCCGGAGGTCCGCCAACCGGGTCACGGCTCGTGCCCAAAATGCGGCATGCCGCTCGAACCTCTCGAAATTGTAGCGCCGGCGAGCATCACCCAGTACATCGCCCGATGCACCCCGAAATTGTCCGCGACGGGCCGGGAATCTGTCCCATCTGCGGTATGGCGCTGGAGCCGCGCACCGTTACGGCAGCAAGTGCTCCGAATCCGGAACTGATCGACATGACGCGGCGGTTCTGGGTGGCCGCAGCGCTTGCTCTACCGGTCATGCTCCTGGCGATGGGCCACCCGATCCCCGGCGACCCGCTCGGCCACATCGCGTCGCCGCGCGTGCTGGCATGGCTGGAGCTGGTCCTGTGTACGCCGGTGGTGTTGTGGGCGGGCTGGCCGCTGCTGCTCCGCGGCTGGCGGTCTTTGGTCAACCGCAGTCTGAACATGTTCACATTGATCGCGATGGGCGTGGGAGTAGCGTACGTGTACAGCGTGGTGGCCACGCTTGCCCCCGCCATTTTCCCGGCTTCGTTTCGCGACGCGCACGGTAAGGTCGGGCTGTACTTCGAGGCCGCGGCGGTGATCACGGCACTCGTCCTGCTGGGGCAGGTGCTGGAGCTGCGGGCGCACAGCCAGACCAGCGGCGCGATCCGCGCGCTGCTCGGGCTGGCCCCGAAGACGGCCCGGCTCATCCACGACGACGGCCGCGAGGAGGATATTCCGTTGGAGGATGTGCAGGTCGGGCAGCGGCTGCGCGTACGACCGGGCGAAAAGGTGCCGGTGGACGGGAAGCTGCTCGACGGCGCGAGCGCAGTGGATGAATCCATGATGACCGGCGAGTCAATGCCGCTGAGCAAACACGTGGGCGATCCGGTGATCGCCGGCACGGTGAACGGCACGGGCAGCTTCGTCATGCAAGCCGAAAAGATCGGGCGGGAGACGCTGCTGGCGCAAATCGTGCAGATGGTCAGCGAGGCCCAGCGCAGCCGCGCGCCAATTCAGCGCCTGGCCGACAAGGTCGCGGGCTGGTTTGTGCCCGCGGTTATGCTCGTGGCCGCCGTCACGTTCGTCGTCTGGGCGCTCTTCGGCCCGCAGCCGCCCTTCGCCTACGCCGTGGTGAATGCGGTTGCCGTGCTGATCATCGCGTGCCCGTGCGCGCTGGGCCTCGCGACACCGATGTCGATCATGGTGGGCGTCGGCCGCGGGGCGAACGCGGGTGTACTGATCAAGAACGCCGAGGCGCTGGAGACGCTTGAGAAGATCGATACGTTGGTCGTGGACAAGACCGGAACGCTCACCGAGGGCAAGCCAAGGCTCGTCTCGATTGTCGCGTCGCCAGGGCACACGGAAGAGGAGTTGCTGCGCCTGGCTGGCAGCCTCGAACGCGGCAGCGAACATCCGCTGGCCGCCGCGATCATCGCCGGCGCGGCTGAGCGTAAAGTCGAACTGGCCCCCGTGGAACACTTTCAATCCCTGACCGGCCGGGGGATCGCGGGCAGCGTGGACAGTCGGGCAGTCGCGCTGGGGAATCGCATGCTGCTCGAAGAGCGGCACGTCGACCCCGGCCCGCTCGCGGAGCAGGCCGAACGACTTCGTGCCGACGGACAGACCGTGATGTTTGTGAGTGTGGACGGCGCGGCCGCCGGGTTGCTGGGCGTAGCCGACCCGATCAAGAGTTCGACCGCCGAAGCCATCCGCCTGCTCAGGGACGACGGGGTCCGGCTGATCATGCTCACCGGGGACAGCCGAACCACGGCCCTTGCCGTGGCGAAGAAACTCGGCCTCGATCAGGTCGAGGCGGAAGTGCTGCCCGATCAGAAGAACCAGGTCATCAAACGATTGCGGAGTGAAGGTCGGATCGTGGCAATGGCCGGCGACGGCGTGAATGACGCCCCCGCGCTGGCGCAGGCCGATGTGGGCATCGCGATGGGAACGGGGACGGATGTGGCGATGCAGAGCGCCGGCGTCACGCTCGTGAAGGGCGACCTGCGTGGCATTGCGCGGGCTCGAACCCTGAGCAGCGCCACCATGCGGAATATCCGTCAGAACCTGTTCTTTGCGTTCATTTACAACGCGCTGGGCGTGCCGATCGCCGCCGGAATCCTGTATCCGATCTTCGGAATCTTGCTCAGCCCGATGATCGCGGCAGCGGCAATGAGCCTGAGTTCTGTTTCCGTGATCGGGAACGCGTTGCGACTGCGTCAAGCGAGCCTTTAAGGAGCGCGCGGAGGATTGAGCCCTGATGCGACAGGAAACGACAGGTCGGATACTGATGCTTGCGTCCTCCCGAACGGTGCGGCCAAATGACGGTGGGCCGCTCGGCCAGGTTGCTACTTGATGCTCGTCAACCGACCAATGGTAAAGATCATGCTTTCCAGCGTACGACTCGCGTCCGTTCTGGCGTGTTTTGGCCTTGGGTCCTGCGCATCTGTCGATCACAGTCGAGAATTGCAGCAGGCACAGAGCCACATGGAAAATGCGACAGGGCTTCGGACAGCGTGGGACAAAACCATGCCCCTGCGCGACCTGCCTATCGGTGCCGGCGGTGAGCTGCCCCTCGCGGCGGCCCTGGATGTCGCAATCGTGAACAACCGAGCTCTCCGCGCTGACCTGGCCGTCATTGGACAGGCTAAAGCCGAGTTGGTTCAGTCGGGGCTGCTTCCGAATCCCACGTTGTCGATCATGTTCGGCTTTCCAGAGGCAGGCGGATTGTCGAATCTGGCGTTCGGCCTTTCGCAGGATCTCGCGGCGCTGTGGCTGATTCCAGCCGAGAAAAAAGTCGCTCAGGCGGCGCTCGAACAGCGTGTATTGAGCGTCGCGGACGGCGCGGTCGCGCTGGTCGCCGAGGTGCGGACCACGTACGCAGATGCCCAGTATCAAAAGCTCGCGGCCCAGCTCCAAGAGGAGAATCTGCGCATTCTGACGGACGCCACGGAGATAGCGGAAGCGCGGCTCGGAGCCGGCGGGTTGCAGCTCGACCTGAACCTGGTCCGCAGCCGATACGTCGAAGCTGACATCGAATTGTTGCAGCTCCGCAGTGATTATCGCGTGACCCAGCGCACGTTGCTGAGGTTGATGGGTGTCGCCCCTGCCTCCGACGATTGGATTCCGTCCACGATGAACGTGGAACAGACTTTCGCGCGTCTCTCCAGCGATGAAAGCAAACTGGTCGAGGCGGCGCTGCTCCAACGCCTCGATGCCCAGGCGGCATGGTGGGAGCTGGAAGTGGCCGTCGCAGATATCGAGAACCAGCGGCTTCGGCTACTGCCCAGCCTCGAGCTGGGAATCGCCGGCGAGCGCTTTGAACGCCGCGCACTGCCGGATCGCGACCTGTTGGCCGACACCGCCCGCGCCTCGATCGCCGCCGGCCAGCTGACGGCGCCGATGATTGAGTCGGCGGGGCAGCGGCGAAAAGAGCGCAGTCAGGAAATCGAGTTCATGCTCGGGCCTTCGCTCGACATTCCGCTGCCCATCTTCGACCAGAATCAGGCTCAGATCGCTCGCGCGCGGCTCCGCGCGCAGGAACTGAGAGAACGCTACGAGGAGACGCAGCAGCGCATCGTCGAGGCGGTGCGCAGTACCGTCGTCACGCGACGCCTGGCAGAGGAGCGCGTCGCCCGATATCGCGACGTGCTGCTACCACTGCAGCGTTCGAACCTGGAGTTGGCCGAAGCGGCTTACCAGACGGGACGGGAGTCGATTCTCGCCGTCCTGCTCGCGCAAGAGTCACTCATTCGCGCTCGGCTGGGCTACGCCTCGGCACTGCGCGATCTGGCGGTGAGTGCTGCGAACCTGGAACGGCAGATCTCCGGTCCGGTGCCCGACTTCCTGCTAGAACCGCAGCCGAGCAGCGCTCCCGCGTCTGGCCCTTCGGCAGGCATCAATAGCCATGATGCCGCCGGGAGTCTCCCGCGGGACGTCAGGCCGCTAAGGGAGCCGCAATGATCGCAAAGCCGTCACAGACTCGAATTCTTGCGGCGCTGGCGCTCGCGTTCGCCGTAATGGCGCTCGGCGGCTGCCCGACGGAGACCGGCGACCCTGCGGCGCCTTCGAGCGAATGGGCCGATTTGAGCGACTTCATTGCGGAATTCGTGCGCTCGGCACTGGCCGCGTGGGCGCTGTGACGGGTGTAAGCGGCATGGCCGAGGAGAGACGGATGACGAACATCCCTGCACCGCCTGCGAAGTCGCATATGGGTTCGCCCCCCGAGCGCAAACACAAGTGGATGGCGATCGTCCGAGGTCTGGCTTTTCTCGCATTGCTTGGGGTCGCATTCTTCGTCGGACGCGGCTTTACGCCCCGCCAACAGACGCCGAGCAGTTCGACCGCGAGCCGCAGCAGTGGGCCAGCCCAGGAGAGCAAACCGACGTACTGGACCTGTTCGATGCACCCGCAGGTCAGACTCGATGGGCCCGGCAACTGCCCGATCTGCGAGATGCCCCTCATTCCGGCCGGCTCTGCCACGGGCGGCGGCGACGGCGTACCGATGCTCACGCTGTCCCCACACGCGGTCGCGATGGCGAGCGTTGAGACGGTTGCGGTGACACGTCGCCAACTGGTCAACGAAATCCGGGCAGTCGGGAAGATTCAGTACAACGAGTCGTCGCTCGCAACGATCACCGCGCGAGTGGACGGCTACGCGGAGCGGCTGTTCGTCAACTTCACGGGCGTGGACATCAAGGCTGGAGATCACCTGGCCGAGGTCTATAGCCCGGAGCTGCTCGTCGCGCAGCAGGAGCTGTTGATCGCGCTGCGCGGGGGCGGCGCGGGCCTGTCGGTCGAACCCTCCCGGATCAAGCTGCGGCGCTGGGGCCTGACAGAGCAGCAGATCGACGAACTGGTCAACTCCAAGAAGATCACCGATCGAATCACGCTCTACTCGCCGATTGACGGCACGGTCATTGAGAAGATGGTGGTGGAGAACAGCTTTTTCGAGGACGGCGACGCGCTGTACCAGATCGCCAACCTCGACACCGTCTGGGCCTACGTGGATATCTACGAGTTCGACCTGGCATGGGTGCGCTACGGCCAGCTCGTGGAATTGACCGCAGAGGCGTACCCCGGGCGAGTCTTTCACGGAATGGTCACATTCGTGCAACCGATCGTCAACGAGGCGACGCGCACGGTGCGAGTACCTGTTCACATCGAGAACAAGGATCACGCGCTCAAGCCCGGCATGTACGTGAGCACCATCGTCAAAGCTGCGCTCGGCTCAGACGGGCGGGCCGCCGCCACGGGCGTCGAGGGCAAGTTCTCGTGCCCCATGCATCCGCAGGTGGTTGCCGATGATGCCGGCGCGTGCCCGATCTGTGGCATGCCGCTGGAGCAGATTCCGGCGGCGGCTTCCGCCCCGGTCGAGGCCGAGCCGGATGCGCTGGCAGCCCGATATTTCTGCCCCATGAAGTGCGAAGGGGAAAAAACCTATGAACAGCCGGGCAACTGCCCCGTTTGCGGCATGAAGCTGAAGGAAGCTCCCGTGGCTGAAAGCCAGCCCGGGACTCTGCTCGCGATTCCGGTCATGGCGGTCCTCGACAGCGGCACGCGGCGGATCGTCTATGTCGATAAGGGTGGCGGCACGTTTGAACCGCGCGAAGTGACGGTCGGGCCGCGCAGCGGCGAGTTTGTCTCCGTTCTCGCGGGCCTGGAGGAGGGCGAACGGGTCGTGGCCCGCGGCGGATTCCTGATCGACAGCCAGTTCCAGGTAACGGGGCATTCCAGCTTGTTCTATCCCGGAGGACTACACGCCTCGATGGGCCATCAACACGGGGCAGACGGGGCTACATCGCCGGCGCCTGCTTCGTCGCCAGCCTCACAGCCCGCTATGCCGGCCGCAGCGCCCGGCGAGCACAAGCACTAAGCGGAGGAGGCCGCCGTGGTAAGCGTCGTCATCCGCTGGTGCATGAAGAACTCGTTCCTGATGGTGCTCGCAATCGCGGGCATGTGTGCTGCCGGCTATTGGGCCATCACGCGCACCCCGGTGGACGCAATTCCGGATATCGGCGAAAAGCAGGTCATCGTCTACGCCGACTGGCCCGGGCGAAGCCCGCAGGATGTTGACGATCAGGTCACCTACCCGCTCACAACAAGTCTGACCGGCACGCCGGGTGTGAAAGCCATCCGCTCGATGTCCGGCTTCGGCTTCTCGATGGTCTTTGTGATCTTCAAGGACGACGTGGACTACTACTGGGCCCGTTCGCGCGTGCTGGAGCGCATGAACGTGGCCCAGCAGCGCCTGCCGATGGGCGTCGCGCCCGTTCTTGGACCCGACGCTACGGCGCTCGGCCAGGTTTACTGGTACACCGTGGAGGCGGAAGGGTTTGATCTGGCCGAGCTGCGCTCGGTTCAGGACTGGTACATCCGCTATCAGCTTCAATCGGTCGAGGGGGTCAGCGAGGTCGCCAGCATCGGCGGCTTCGTGAAGCAGTATCAGATCGACCTTCACCCCGAAAAAATGCGCGCGCATCGCATCACGGTGATGGATGTCTTCGAAGCCGTTCGCAAAAGCAACATCGACGTGGGCGCGAAGGTTATCGAGAAGAACGGCATCGAGTTCTTCATCCGCGGCGTGGGATTCATCAAGTCGGTCGAGGACCTGGAGAAGGTCGTCATCCGCGAGGAGGGCGGCACACCGATCCACCTTCGCAGTGTCGCAAGTGTCCAGCTCGGGCCGGACTTCCGCCGCGGAGCCCTGGACAAGGGTGGCGTGGAGGCCGTCGGCGGCGTGGTCCTCATGCGCTATGGTGAGAACCCGCGTACGGTCGTCGAGCGCGTCAAGCAGAAGCTCGCCCAGCTCGCGCCCGGCCTGCCGAGCAAGACGCTCACCGACGGACGCGTTTCCAAGATCAGCGTCGTTTCCTTCTACGACCGCACGACCATCGTCGAGGAGACGATCGATACGCTCAAGGAAGCTCTCTTCGAAGAGGCCATCATCGCCAGCCTCGTCGTGCTCTTCTTCCTGCTGCACTTTCGCACCACCGTGACGGTTCTGCCCACGCTGCCCCTCGCGCTCGCGGGATCGTTCATTCTGATGTACCTCTTCGGCATCGACAGCAACATCATGTCGCTGGCCGGCCTGGCGATCGCCATCGGCGATATTGCCGACATGGGCATCATCATGTCGGAGAACATTTACCGTCGCCTGGCCGGGGCGACGGAGGAGGAGAAACGCGCCAAGGGCTACTTCGGGATCATCCATGAGGGCGCGACCGAGGTTGGAGGCGCGATTCTCACGGCGGTGACGAACACGCTCGTTTCGTTCATCCCCGTCTTCTTTCTCACGGACCAGGAGGGCAAGCTCTTTCAGCCCCTGGCGTTCACGAAGACCTTCGCCATCGGCTCCTCGGTCGTGCTGGCTGTCACGGTAGTTCCGTTTCTCTGCTACCTGCTCTTCCGCCCGGTCAAGTGGCGGATGTCGGTGACGCTGGCGGTCGCTGCGGGCGTGGGCCTGCTCGCGACGCTCGCGACGCATCTGGCGTTCATGTGGGGACTCGGCGGCGGGCACGGTCGCGGTTGGCTCATTGCGGGGGCGGTGGGCGTTGGCGTCGCGCTGGCGGTGATCCGCATGACGCGCGAGAAATTCCTGCCGCTGGAGCAGAACCCGGTCTCGCGCATCATCGCACGTTTCTACGTCCCAACGCTGAGCTGGATTCTGGATCACAAGAAGACGTTTCTGGTCGTGCCGGTCGTCATCCTGTTCGCCGGCCTGAGCGTCTGGCTCGGCATTCATCGCACGTTCTATCCCGTGGAGCGGGCTGTAAACGCCTTCGCCACTGAGAAGGCCTCGCCGGAGCTGAAGCGCTTGATGTATGCCGACGCGGATACCGAGGTCGTGCGTCCGCTCCTGGAGCTCGACCAGCTCCGCTGGCAGCGCGTTCGCGAGCCTGACGGCTCCGAGCGCCTGCGGGTGCTGTGGCGGCGGCCGGACCCTGCCGAACGCGACGCTGAGTCCGCGGCCGGTCGCACGGTGCTGAAAGAGGGGCGCATTCTTCCCGGGCTGGGCCGCGAGTTCTTCCCGCCGCTCGACGAGGGATCGCTCTTGTACATGCCTTCACTGTTGCCTCAAGGCTCCCTCTCGCAGGCAGTCGAGGTGAACAGCAAGCAGGACCTCGCCATTGCCAGCGTGCCGGAAGTTGAAAGCGTCGTCGGCAAAATCGGTCGGGCCGATTCCGCCCTTGACCCCGCCCCCATCGGCATGATGGAATCCATCGTCATTCTTAAGCCCGAAGCCGAGTGGCGGCGCATACCCGTCGATCGCACGTTTTCCGACTGGCCGGGCTTCATCAAGACCCCGCTCACGTGGATCTGGCCCGAAGAACGGCCGATCACTAAACAGGAAATCCTTGCCGAACTTCAAGAGCGGACCGCCATCCCCGGCGTCCTGCCCACCTGGCTCCAACCGATCCAGACGCGGCTGGTCATGCTTCAAACCGGCTTCCGGGCCATGATGGGCGTCAAGATTTACGGCAGCGACCTGCGCGAGATCGAACAAGTCGGCTTGCAGATCGAGCAGCTCCTCCGCGAGGTGCCCGGGGCGACCGACATCGTCGCCGACCGCATCGTCGGCAAGCCCTACATTCAGATTGAGATTGACCGCGATCGCATCGCCCGCTACGGCGTCAACATCCGCGACGTTCAGGACGTCATCGAGATGTCGCTGGGCGGCCTGAATCTCATGGAATCGGTTGAGGGCCGGCAGCGCTATCCGATTCGCATCCGACTGGCCCGCGACTTCCGCGAAGACCTGGACGCCATCCAGCGCATCAATGTGCCGTCGGCCGGCGGCGCACAAGTGCCGCTCGCACAGCTCGCCGACATCAAGACCGTCCTGGGGCCGCAGGAGATTAAAGGCGAGCGCGGCCTGCTGGTCGGCTACGTCACCATGAACACGCGCGATCGCGACGAGGTCTCCGTCGTGCAGGACGCCGAAGCGCTGCTCCAGCGGGCTCTCAAAGACGGCCGGCTCACGCTGCCGCCCGGCTATTACTGGGAATGGTCCGGCCAGTTTGAGAACCAGGTCCGCGCGACGAAGCGTATGCAGATCCTGGTCCCGATCACGTTGGGCATCATGTTCGTGATGCTCTACCTGGGCTTCAATCGCTGGTGGATCGCGCCGATAATCTTCTTCGGCGTGCTGGTCTCGGCCTCCGGCGGCTTCATCATGCTCGCGCTGTGGGGCGTAAACCTGTCCGTCGCGGTGTGGGTCGGCTTCCTGGTGCTCTTCGGCGTGGTGGACGATGACGGCGTCGTCATCTCAACCTACCTCGAAGGCATCTTCAAGGACCGCGAATTCAAGTCGGTCCACGAAATCCGCGCGGCGGTTATCGACGGCGGGCTCAAGCGCATCCGTCCCTGCCTCATGACGATTGCGACGACGGTCTTCGGCCTGATGCCCATCTTCTGGGCCACCGGCCGCGGCTCGGACGTGATGCAACCGATGGCGATTCCTTCGGTGGGCGGGATGACCGTGAGCCTGATCACGCTCTTCATCGTGCCGTGCGTGTTCTGTGCGGTCGAGGAATGGAAGTGGAAGCGCCTAATGCGCCGTTCAGAGGCACGTGCATGACTCGCGCCGTCGGCGACCGGAAATCGACGGCTCCGCCAAACGGAGTGTTATGGCATGCGCGACCACCCCAAAACCGCAATGGATCAAGCCAAGATGAGCCTAAACGTGAAGCATCGTTCCACGCTGAGTGGTGCGGTTGTCGCGACAACCGGACGGGCGGTTTGCTGCGGACTCGTGCGCCTTCGGGCGGAAAATTCTTCGAAAAATCCGCGTTTCTGTAAGCCCTTTGAGGACAATGGCTTAATTAGGAAACCGCTGCTCTATCCGGCTGAGCTACGGGCGCATGGTCCGGGTGACGCCGCATTTTAGCCTGTCGCTCCCTCGATGCGCGCCCGCAGGGGTCGAAGCCGCCGCCAGCGGCAGCGCCGCGAACACGACTCCGTACCGGCGCGGGGGACCAAACCCGCCGGATGACTCCGCACGCTGCCGCGCCCCCGCCGCACGCCTGACGCATGCCGCCGCACGCCCGCCGCGCTGCCGTCAGTCTCCGTCCACGGCGCCGACGCCATGCCCCTTGGCACAGCGGCAGTTGATCCCGCAGCGATCAGCCCACCACCGCAGAACGCGTGTACATCGTAATCGCGATGATCCGCGTGCCGCCGTGCTATTGTCGATCTTCCCGCGACTGCGACTCCGTTCGCCGCGGAATGACTCGGATGCCGGGATTCGTTCGAAGTGCGGGCGGTAGCTCCGCGCTGTCGATCACGTACACGCGATAGCCGCGTTCCACGAGTACCGCCGCGGTCGCCCCGTCCGGAATCCCCGCGTACGCCGTCACGTCCCCATAGTACATCGCTTCGATCGGTCGATCCGTGCCAAATAGCACCGCCCGCGGCCCGCGGATGTCCACGAGCTGCGCTTTCAGCTCCTCGGCCCACACCGCGCGCCGGGCGTGCACGCGCGTCGGGTTCACGAACGTCGCCGCGTCCTTGATCGGCGCCGCCAGCAGCAGCACGAGCAACGCCAGGCGCAATCCGCGCAGCCTGCGCAGCGCCGCCGTGCGCCGAATCCACGTCCAGCACTGCGCCGCCGTCAGGCACAGCGCCGGAATCGCAATCGCCATGTAGTTCGACCGCTGCGTCGCGACCAGCGAGAACAACAGCAGCGGCAGCAGCCACCACGCCAGCAGCGCCGCCCGTTGCGCCCGCCACCGCCGCAGCGTGACGTACAGCAGCCACGCCATCGGCAGCAGCACCAGTTCACCGCAATTGCGATGCAATTCCACCAGTTGAAAGAGCGACGAACGCTGATGCCCTTCCAGCGGCTCCCACAGGTGCCGCCAGTTGTATGCTCGTTCGTGCGCATGCTCCTGCGGATACGCACGTGCCGCGAATTGCTCCCACGGCTGCGCCATGAGCCACGCCCCGCCGCACACGGCCGCCGCCGCCGCCGCGCTGCGCAGCCATCCCGGCCGGCGACTGCCCAGCACGACCATCACCGGTGCCGCCAGCAGCCCCGGCAGCCACTTCGTCATCAGCGCCAGGCCGCACGCCACGGCCACCGCCGACAGCCGCGCAAGCGCCGGTCGATCGATCCAGCGCAGCGCCAGCCACACCCCCACCTGCACCAGCACGACCAGCAGCGCGTCCACGTGATCGACGGATGTCTGCCCGACGGCCAGCCGGATCAGCAGCGGGTTGATCGCATGCAGCAGCGCCGCCAGCGCCGCAGACTCCCGCGAGGTCACTCGTCGCCCGATCGCGTACGTCAGCAGAATGCCCGCAAGCGAGAGAACGATGCTCGGCGCACGCGCTCCCAGTTCCGTATTGCCCAGCAGCGCGATGCTGCCGGCCATCAGCCACAGCGCCAGCGGCGGCTTGTGCAGCCAGACGTGATTGGCCTGCCAGTCGCGGTAGTCGTACGGAAGCACCGGACCGCGGTACAGCGTCGGCCGCAGCGGATCCTGCACAAGGTTTCGCGCCACCAGCGCGTGGTAGCGCTCATCCCACGGGTTCAGGTAAGCGCGCGTGCCGGCGTAGCCGCGCAGCAGGAGTCCCACCGCCAGCGCAGCCGCCAGCGCACCCCCGGGGCGGCGACGCCAAACCATCCGCACCGCCAGTGCGACCAGCACGGCGGCTGCAAGCAGGGCAGTCCATGCGATGGCGTGCTCGGCGATAGAAGGGGAGATCATGCTCGGCGCGGATGATACGCCGACTCATCTCATGCCGGGCGCCGGACCGGCAGACTGGCGCACTCGCTAGCAGGCGGACGGGCGCACTCACCGGCAGGCGAACCGGCGCACTCGCCAGCAGGCGAACCGGCGCACTCACCAGCAGGCGGACCGGTGCACTCACCAGCCGGCAGACCGGCGCACTCACCAGCCGGCAGACTGGCGCACTCGCTAGCAGGCGGACGGGCGCACTCACCGGCAGGCAAACCGGCGCACTCGCCAGCAGGCGGACCGGCGCACTCGCCGGCGCGGCGGGCGGGAGGATATATCGATCCGGCGCGTCATCCGGCCGCGACGCTATTCCTGCGACTCACCCGAGTCGGCCTCGTCGCCATCACCGGCGTCATCGCGCGCAACGGCGGCCTTCTGCCCCGGCAGCGGCGTCTGCCGCCCTTTGCTCATCTTGAACTCGCCCACCGGCGCAACCTTGCGATAGCCCAGGTACATCAGCACGTCCAGCACTTCCGTCAGTGTGGGAAACGCCCGCTGGTTGACGCGCTTGTACTCATCCATCGCACGGAGGAAGTGCAACTGATCCTCCGTCATGTGCCCCTCTTCCGCCGCGACGCGCGAATCCGTCCGCCGCCGCCCCGGCCCGCGACGCCGATCGAGCTTCGACCGGCGATCCTCGGCCGGCGGGTCATCCGTGCCGGCCGTGCAGCCGCCGCGCCGCTCGACCGAAACCGCCCCATCAGGCTCGAGTTCCGCCGTTCCGCCGCGCGCAGCGGCCGGCGCACCACGCCGCTCACCCGCGGCCGACATGCGGCGGTCGGGCGTCGGCGGCCTGCGCTCCTGAACCGCGGAACCGGCAACCGCTGGCTTCGCAACCGCCGCGCCTGCCCCGGCTCGTGCCGCGGCCGCACCAGCAGGGCCGTCATCAGTGGAGAACGCCGGAATCTGCGCGTGGTTGGACGGGTCGATAGTCATGCCGGGTTCATCGGCCGCCACCGCCCAGCGCTGAAGCAGCCCCACGCGCAGGCCGATAACACGCCGCCGGCCCGGCCATGCAGTTCCGTCAGCCGTCCTGATACTCTCGGAACATCATGAGCAGTTCCGCCAAGGACGAAGGACTGTACTTTTCAAATCCGCTCTGATCGACGTACACGAAGTCCACGCGTCGCGCCGGCTGCAGCCGGTTCACATCCTCGCACCATTGCCGCAGTCGGGCCATCTTTTCGGGCACGTCGATGTCTTCCTGTCCCTTGGTCTCGACGATCACCAGTCGCCCATCGCTGAGCTTGACTACGAAGTCCGGGTAATAGTTCGAGATGCCACCGTCGGCCCGCACGTAGTCGAGCTTGAAGTGCACCGCGAGGTAGTTCTTGGCAAATGAGACGACATCGGGGCAGGCGTCGAGGAAGGCGGCAAACTCCAGTTCGAGATGGCTGTCCCCGATCACGCGGTTGAACACGCTTTTCTTCGGGATCATGTACGCCTGATCCTTGGTGACAAACGGCCGGGTCTGGCGCAGCTTGATGGAGTCGCGGATCTCGGCGTCGCCCCGATCCTGAACAGTCAGCGCGTTGATCGCCTTCTTGAAGGTCTCGATGATGGTTCTGGTCGCCACCAGTTCCGACAGATTGCGCAGCGTATTGGGGTCTTCAAGCTCAACGTGCTGGCCGAACAGGTGGTCCTGCACGAACTGCTTGATCGAGCCGTAGAGCACGTCGTAGCCGCTGACCAGTCGCAACTCGCGCATGATCGTCTGCGTGAAGTAGCCGATCACGCTGGTGTAGTCAGCGACACCAGCGCCGTCGAGCCGGGTCGTGTGGTGAATCCCCTCCGCCGCGACATACTCGAAGACGATCTCCCTCTGCTCTTCGGCACTGAACTGCCGGTACATCACCTTCTGATACGTAAACGTGCCCGGATCCAGATCCGCCAGACTCTTGTACTCGCGGTACACGCGCGGCGTCAGCACCGGGATCTCGATGTCCAGTTTCTCGATGTCCTTCTTCACATTCTCGTGATCGACCTCGACGATCAGCGGCGTCTTGGGCTTGGTCCCCGCGCCCATCGGCTTGTGTTCGAGTTCAACGCCCTCGGCCTGAATCGACTCGACGAACTCCATGAAGGCGTCGGTGCCGATCACACTCACGTACTCTTCGGTAAACCCGGGATACATCTTGCGGAGACCGCGCCCGAGCGTCTGCTCGGGCAGGATGTTGCTCTTGGCCGTGTACGCCCTCAATCCCACGATCGTCGTCACGTTGCGGACATCCCAGCCCTCCTTCAGCATCATCACAGACACGATCGCCTTGTACGGGCTCGCCGAATCGTCGATCTCGTTGGCTTGCTTCCGGAGCTTATCCAATTCCTCCTTCGCCTTGCCCGATGCTGCCTCGGAGATTTCTCCGTTGTTCTTCGTGTGAATCACCAGCACCGCATCCTTCAAATCTGGATACCGGCCCTCCAGATACTCCGCCACTTCATCGCAGTTCCGCGTGTCATCGGTCATCACGAACAGAATGGCCTTCTGACCCATCTTCTCGTGCTGCTCGCGCGCCTGCCGCCACTCCACCACGCCAAGATCAAGATAATCCGAATACTTCTCCGTGAACCTCGCGCTCTGCTTCGCGCTGAGTTTCGCACGGCTGGGTGCATCAGGCAGCACCGGATGCTTGACCACGTTCTGGCTGATCGCCTCGACGAGCGGATAGTCGGCGATGGTCTGAACGAAGATCTCGCCGTCGTTGTGCCGGGGTGTGGCCGTGACATCGATCTGCAACGACAACTCCGCACCCTTCTGAAGCAGCCGGTTGTGAATGTCCTGGATTGACTTGAACCATGCCAGGTTCGCATCGTGAAGATGGTGCGCCTCATCGTTGAGCACCATCAACTCATCAATGTCCCGGACGATCATGCCCAGATCGACCTTCGAATCCGTCGTCTTGCCCGTCGGCCGCTTGCCGAGGAAATAGTCCATCGTGTTCTCATCATCCGGCGAAGGCGGAATGTCATCACCCGAATACACACGGTGGATGTTCGTCAGAAAGATGTTCCCCGTCGGGTGCGTGATGCGGACATCATCCTGCTTATGCAGCGTGAGCTGGAAGTCGTCGCGCCAGTGCTGGCCCTCAAATCCGTTGTCAGGAATCACCGGATCCTCGAAGAAGATGCGCAGCCCCTGAAAGTCCTTGTAGATGCGGTCGAGCACGATGATGTTCGGCGCGATCACGAGGAAGTTCCGGGCAAGGCCCGAGTCCGCTTCGTAGGTTCTGTGGAAGAAGCTCCACGCCAGAGCCAGGCTGAGCACCTTCGTCTTGCCGCTGCCCGTTGCCATCTTGACCACGAACCGCCGCCACGACTCATCGAACATTCCGGCCGACACCAGCCCCGATGAATCAAACCGCATCAGGTCAAACTTGTCCTTCACCCCCACGACGTCGTACAGGTACACGATCGTCTCCAGCGCTTCACGCTGGGCGAAGAAGTACTCGAACTCCGCCATGCTCCCATCCGCTTGCGGCATCAGGTGTTCGGTCTGGAACCACCAGCGCAGAAGCGACCGGCTCGTCTCCGTCGCTCCGACGTACCCGCCGTCGCGGAACTCCTTGACCTTCTTTCGCAGCGTCGCCACCAGCGGCGGCATCAGCTTGTCCATCGTCGTCTCGCGCAGCGACTCATCCGCGGGAAACCAGCGAACTTCCGGGGGAAGAATTGCGTGCGGTGAGGTCGGAAAGTCTGGATGAACCGCCATCTATTTCTTCCCTCCGTTCTTGTGGCCGTTCCGGGGGATGTTCACCTCCACAATCGTCATCGTGTCGTTCCCGAAGATGTCCACCACCTTCACCGCGATCTTCCTCCGCCCCGGCTCAACCTCCTTCGCGGCGCTCGTCAGTTCCAACGCCCGCTCCTTCCTCGTGCGGAAACTCTGCCACTCGTTCTCGAAGATGTATTCCCCCGTCCACTTCTCCACCCAGTCCGCCCCTTCGCCCTCTTCCGGGGGCACACGAATAATCTCCCTCTTGCTCTCGTAATCAAAGTCCACCGCCCAGTAATCCACCCAGTCGCTCCACTTCTCGGTGAGCACCTCGCGCTTCACGACGCCCTTCGCATCCTTGCTCACCTTGACGATCTGGCCCTTCTCGACCACGATCCTGCTCCCCGCCTTCTTCGCGCCGCCCAGCGCTTCTTCCGCCGCCTTGATCGAGTCCTGGTTGTAGAACACACTGAAGTCGGTCAACTGCACCGCGACCGTCGGCCCGCTCGACTTCGTTCCGGGGGTCACGATGGGCTTGACCTCGATGAACGCCACATCGTGGAAGACCACCTGCCCCTTCTCCACCGCACGCTTGTCGAAGACCTCCGCCGGAATGTACTTGGGCGCGATGTCGATCCCCTTGGCCCGCGCTTCATCGAGCACGTTGGGGAACAAGCCCATCTCGAACTCAAAGCCGAGGATGTCGCACTTGGTGATGTTCTTCTTCCGGCACTCGACGATGATCTCCTCCACGAACAACCGCGTCACCGGCAGGTTCACCGGCCCGACCGCCACCAATCGCCCCGCCTTCTTGCCGTGGAACGCCGGAAACCCCTCGACCTTCTCCGCCCGGTAGGCCTTGAGGATCAGTTCGAGGAACGCCGCTTCCTTGGCTTCCAGTTGCTTCTGCTTCTCCGCCTCGCGGAGGTTGGGGTTGACGCCGACGTAGTGCTGCCGCTCGTACCGGCCGAGGTTGAGCAGCTCGAACGCGCGGTAGTCCTTCCCGTCGGCCTTGAGCTGCCGCTGCACGCCGATCATCCGCTTGCGGGTGGTGTGGATGGCGAATTTGCCCAGATCGGTGGCGATCCACTTCCGCCCCAGCTTCTCCGCCACCGCCGCCGTCGTCCCGGAACCGACAAAGAAGTCGGCAACGAGATCGCCGGGGTTGGAAGACGCTTTGATAATGCGATCTAGCAAGGCCTCCGGCTTTTGCGTGTCGTATCCCAATCGTTCCGCTGACGTTGGACTTATTCGGTTCACGTCGTCCCAAAGGTCTATGACTGGAGTGCCTTTGGCGTCACGAAGGAACCGCTTACGGCTTAGGGATTTGCCGGTGGAAGACAGAACAATCTCCCCAGCGTCGTACAACTCCTGCATTCGCTCCTTGGAATACCGCCACGCGCCTTTAACGCCTAGGAACTCGTAGAACGGATTGCCTTTCGCAACGCCCCCAGGTCCGTCAACTGGCATGAAGCGGTATTTCTCGCCCGTCTTGGCGTCGGTGTGCTTGTAGTCTCTCGCGAGGATCTCGTCGGAATAAGCGGTGTACTGAGCATTCCAGATCGGCTTGTCAGATCGCGTGTAGAACATCACGGATTCCGTGACTCGCCCATAATGGACGGCGCCCTGACCGGTGTCTCCGTGCGCGTGGGCACGCTTCCACGTGATCTCGTTTATGAAGTTGGAAACGCCGAGAACCTCATCGCAAATGCCGCGGACCAAATGCGAGACGTTCCGCCCCATGTGTACATAGATACTCCCATCCTCCGCGAGCAGGTCGCGCATGAGGATGAGGCGTTCGTAGATCATGGCGATGAACGAGTCGGCCCCTTTGCCCCAGGTGTCGCGGTAGGCGATTTCTTCGAGGATGTTGGGGCGCTTGGTGAAGGTGTCGCCGCCGTCGCCGACCTCGATGTCCATGGAGAAGTCGGCCCCGACGTCGAAGGGCGGGTCGATGTAGATGAGCTTGAGGCCGCCCTGTTTTTCGATCTCGTCGCGCAGCGGGCCGTTCTTGAGGGAGGAGAGGATGAGTTTGTTGTCGCCCCAGATGAGCTTGTTGGTCCAGCCCGAAAGCTGCCTGCCGCGGGTGTCGAAAAGAGTGCCTTGGATTTCATGGTCAACCGCTCCCTTACAGTCGCGGCTCGTTGCGGACGACTCGATGCGCGGCTCGTCGACCTGCTCGATGGTCTGAAAGGGCAGGACGACGTTGCAGACTTCGGAGGTCTTGCCGTTCCAGACCAGTTCCACCTCGCGCTTATCGTCGAAGAGGAGGAAGCGGTACTTCTCCGGCAGGGGCTTGTTCTGTTCAAGAAACCGGATGATTTCCTGCTTTTCCTGCTCGCTGAGCCTCTGCAACGGAAACCCTCCCGGAAGCAACGTCCTATTATCGGCCGCGGCCAGCCGCCATGGCGCTGTCGCTATCCAACCGCTCGCCCCCGGCATGGTACTCCCCGGTTCGCCCGCGTCCAGCACACCCCCACGATGCCGTCCGGCCACTTGCCCCGGCCGATCACGCCGTGCGACGACCACTGCGACAACCGACCCCCGCTGGAATCGCCGAACATCCTGGCGCCATCCCGCCTCCATCCCCTTCTGCCCCCCCGCGCCGCCATCACCCCCCCTGCAACCCCCCTCCCCCCGCCGCCATCACCCCCCCTTCAACCCCGCGCTCACCGCCGCAATCACCCGCTCCGTCACTTCCTTCCAATCCCCCGGCTGCCGCGCCCCCGCCGCGCGCACATGCCCTCCGCCGCCGAACTGCCGCGCGATCGCCGCAACGTCCAGCGACCTCCGGCTGCGCAAAAAGCCGAGATAATCTCGACAACTCCCGGAGCTACCCCCCGTTTGCCACCGCCTCGGCCCATGCCACGGCGGCCGTTGCGATACGGAGAGCTTCCGCACGGTCAAACGGCTCGGGCGGTGTCGCGCCCACCTCCGGCAGGTCGTCGTAACGGAATTCCACGGCGAACGGCGTCAACGAGACGCCCTGCTGCACATCGTTCGGCACGTCGATGCCGTTCGCCCCGGCCAATTCGATCAGTTCCGACAAATCGTGCGTTCGACGGTACCGAACCCCCCGGAACGACAAAACGCTCTTAATCGCCTTTTCCACCGCCTGCTGACAGCAGAACCCGATGTGTTCGTCGTCTACCTCGGCGTCGGAGGCGAACCGCGCCGCGTGCCGAGCGTCCCGGCTCGCCTTCCATAGCATCGTCTCATACGGCTTACGCAGCGGCATACACCCGCCCTTCCCTCGCCGCCTCATGCACCACGTTGTTGATCTGATCCTTCCAGGCTTCATACCCCTCGGCGCTGACGACCAGCACGTCCACCGGGATCCCCAGCGGCCGCAACAATTCGCGCAGCCGCACCATCTCTTTGCGCCGCCCCGTCACTGTCGGCTCGACCACCAGAAAATCCACGTCGCTGTCCGGCCTGGCATCCCCACGTGCGTATGATCCGAACAGGATCACCTCTGACCCCGCCGGCGCCGCGGCCAGCAGCATTCGCGCAGCCCGGTCAATCGTCTCCTGAGGGATCAGTTCGCGGCCGTTCGATGCGATCACGTCGGCACCTCACTGTCATGATTGTAGCGGCGGCTCCGCAGCCGCCGTGCCCCGATCGGCGCCGTCGTCGACTCCCACAGGGGGACTTCGGCGCGAGTGGCTCCACTTCCGTGCCGCTATCTCACGACCTGGGCAAACCCACAACATGCCGTTCCGGCCTGCGAATCCGCCGCCATCACCCCCCCTTCAACCCCGCGCTCACCGCCGCGATCACCCGCTCCGTCACTTCCTTCCAATCCCCCCGCTGCCGCGCCCCCGCCGCGCGCACATGCCCTCCGCCGCCGAACTGCCGCGCGATCGCCGCAACGTCCAGCGACCTCCGGCTGCGCAGGTTCACGCGGATGACGCCGTCCTCCGCCTCGTTGAACAGCACCGTCGCCTCCACCCCCGCCATTCGCGACGCCTCGTTCACCAGGTCCTCTGTCATCCCCGCATCCGCCCCGCACGCCCGCAGGTCGCTCTGCCGCACCTCCAGCACCACCAGCCGCCCGCCAGCCAGCACGCGCATCCCGCTCAGCATCCGCCCCGCCAGCCGCAGCCGCGCCTCGGGGTCCTGCTGATACAGCGCCTCATACAGCTCCGCCGGCCGCACCCCCGCCGCGCACAGCCGCGCCGCGGACGCGAAAATGCGCGCATCGGCGTTTGAGAAGCGGAACCAGCCCGTGTCCGTCGCCAGGCCCACGTACAGCGCCGTGGCCGCCCTTCCGATGGACAACCCGACCGCCGCGGCCCACTCCTCCACGATCAGGCTGGCCGCCCCGGCCGACGCATCGATGATCCGCAAATCCCCTTCGCGCACGCCGATGTCGTCCGACGTGGCGTGATGATCCAGCACCAGCGTCGGCGGCGCGCTGCGCAGGAACTCCGCCGCCGGCTCCAACTGGGCGAATGAGCAGGTATCCACGATCACCACGCAGTCGCACCCGGACTGTAGCGCAGCGCCGTCCGCGGTCCAGCTCCGCCAACCGGCCGTGTCGCGGAGAATCTCGTAGCGGCGCGGATAGTCGTCAAACAGCGCGCACTGCGGCGAAAGACCCAGTTCAGTCACCACCGCCGCGCAGCCCGCCAGCGTCCCCAGCGCGTCTCCGTCGGGCCGCAGGTGAGAAAGAAGCAACGGCCGCTGGAATCGCTTCAGCCACGGCAGGATGTGTGCATAGGCGGCATTCATGCTGCGAATTCTACGCGCCCGCGGGCAGCGCGACCCATCCGGCGCAAAGGTGCAAGTAGGATGCGGATATGCAGCCGCCGGCGTCGGAATCCGCCCGATCACGACCCGCCCGCCATGGGCCGTCGTTGCGCACCCTGGTGCTGATTGCGCTGGGGTTGGGGATCCTGGCGCGGCTGGTGCGATATGGGCTGAATTTTCCGCTCTGGGGCGATGAGGCCTTCGTCGCCGTGGATTTTCTGGCGCGCGGCTTCGTGGAAATGCTCGAACCGCTCACCTACCGCCAGATTGTGCCACTGGGCTACATGTGGGCGACATTGTGCATCACGCTCGTCGCGGGACTGGATGAATACGCTCTGCGGCTGCTGCCGACTGGCGCCGGCATCGCGGCGCTGTGGCTCTTCTGGCGATTTTGTCGCCGGCAGCTGGATGTGCGTTCCGCCCTTTTGGCACTGGCTTTCCTCGCGCCTGCGTACTATCCCATCCGCCACGCCGTTGAGTGCAAGCCCTATTCCACCGACCTGCTTGTCGCCCTGTTGCTGCTGATGACTGCCACGATCGTGCTGAAGCGCCCGCTGTCGCCGGTCGGCTGGATTCTGCTCGCAATCGGCGCCGCGCTGGCGCCGTGGTGCTCCTACCCATCCGCGTTCCTGCTGGCGGGAATCGTGACGACGCTCGCGATCTGCCGCACTCGCTCGTGGAACAATGCGAACTGGCTCGCGATTGCGGGCATTGGTGCGATCGCACTGGCGAGTTTCACGTGGAACTACTTTTGCTACGCGAAACCACAGGCCGCCGCCGCCATCGGCATCACCGCCACGCAGATGTGGGATGAGTCCTTTCCGCCGATCCGCAAGCCGTGGCTGCTGCCGTTGTGGCTGATCACGACGCACGTCGGGAATCTCGTGGCGTACCCGGTCGGGGCGAAGAACGGCGGCAGCGTCCTCACCGCGGTGCTGATCGTGATCGGAGCGATGCGGCTATGGCGGGTGAATCGCCCGCTGATGGTGCTGCTGCTGTCACCGCTGCCGTTCAATCTCGTCGCAGCGGCGCTGGAAAAATACCCCTATGGAAGCACCGTGCGCACGTCGATGTACCTCGCGCCGTCGTTCTGCCTGCTGGCGGGGGTCGGGTTGCTGGCGGTGCTGCGGAGATGGCTGCAACCGCAGGCGCGGCGGCGCGGCGTGCAGGTCGCAGTGTTGAGCCTGTGCGCGATTGCACCGGCGTTGATCGTGATGGATGCGATCACCCCCTACAAGAAGCGGGCGAATTACGAAGCGCGGCGCGTCGTCCGTGCGCTGGCAGATGAGATTCGCGCGGAGGATCGCGTGCTCGTGCTCAACGCGCTGTCGCCGGACGGTGAACTGCCGTTCATTCAGCCGTGGCGAGGTGACGGGGCGCAGTTCATCTACTACCTGTCGCTGTACGTGGAGCCGAAGCTGCGCAGCGCGGGAGCGGCGATCCCGCCGGGCGCCCGCGCGCTCGACCCGGAGCGCGGGCGGATTCTGTGGGGGCCGTCGCAGCGCGACGTGATTCGGACCGTGCAGACGCCGAGCACGCCGAACATCGACGCGCTCCCCGCGCGCCACCGCGTAACGACATGGGCGCTGTTCTTCGGCGGGGCGGAGTTCGCGAAACACTACGACAGCGCTGCGATTGATGCGTTTGTCGCCGGAATCAGCAACGAGCTTGGCCCCGCAGCGCACACCACGCACGTCCTGCAGCGCAAGCGCGATCGCAGCGGGACGGAGTTGAACTGGCAGGCGATTGAGGTTTACCGGTTCGGGGCCGCCGCCGCGGTCGAGAGCGGGGCCGCGCGCGGCTCGTAGGCCGCCACGTCGCATTCGCACGGCAGCCGCGCTGCGCCGACGAAGTCCGCCGCGCCCTCCGCCATCACCTGCACCCGCGCGACGGCGCTGAGCCGGTCGAAGACGTGCCCCTCTCCCGCGGCGTCACCATAGCCGACGTCGAGCGTGTGCTCGTCCACGCCCAGCCCCGGACCGACGACGAAACGGGCGTGGCTCCACGCGCCAGCGCGCAGGCGGATGGTGCGGCGCTGGAGCAGGTGCTGGTTCGTGCCCCAGACAACGACGCCGAGACGGTTGGTGATTTGCAGGCTGACGGTGGCGCGCTCAACGTTGTCGCGAACGCGGGCCAGTACGTCCACGGTGAGGCGGTCGTCGCGGGCGAACTGCTCGCGCGCCGCGCCGTCGCTGCCGCTGACGCGCACCGCGACGATCTCGACCGCCCCGGTGCCGATGCGCCCGCCGGTGAATGCCGCCACCCGCGCAATGGCGTTCTCATCAAAGAGGTCGGCCAGCCGCGCGGGAAGCTCCGATCGCAGCGCCGCGCAACGCGAACGAAAAACCACGTGTCGGTCAGCGCTGCCGGCCGGATCGCCGACTGCGACTGAAGACCCGGTCGAGCCGGCCGGATCACGCGGCGCGAGGTTGCGGGCGGCGCCGCCGGGGGACATCGCCTCCAGGTAGACATCGGTGGCGGCGCGCGCGTCGCCCAGGAAGCGGGGCTGACCGTGGTGCAGGTAAAGCGCCTGGTCGCAATACTTGCGGATGGCGCCGAGGTCATGGCTGACAAACAGGACGGTACAGCCGCGGGCGCGCATCTGGTCGATGCGCTGAAAGCACTTCTGGGCGAAATACACGTCACCGACGGATAGCGCCTCGTCGATGATGAACACGTCCGGCTCGACGTGCGCAAAGATCGCGAACGCCAGGCGCACCAGCATCCCCGACGAATAGAACTTGATGGGCTGGTCGATGTAGGCGTGAATGTCGGCGAAGGCGATCATCTGCTCCTGCCGCGCGCGCACGAACTCCTCATCAAAGCCCAGCAGGCGGGCGCTCTTGGCGATGTTGGCGCGGCCGGACAGTTCCGGCGAAAAACCGGTGCCCAGCTCCAGCAGGCTGGTGACGCGGCCGTCGATGCGGAACGAGCCGCTGGTGGGGAACATCACGCGGGTGAGGATTTTGAGCAGCGTGCTTTTGCCCGAGCCGTTCGGGCCGATGATGCCGAAAAACTCGCCGCTGGTCATGGAGAAGGAGACGTTATCCAGGGCGGTGAACAGCGTGTGGCGCGTGACCGCGCCGAGAGTGAGCCATTCCGCCAGGCGCGCCGCCGGGCGCGGATACATGCGGAAGCGCTTGGTGAGCCGCTCGACCTGTACCTTGGGAGTACTCATAGCGCGTCGCGAATCTCCCCGCGCAGCCGGCGCAGCGCCGCGTAGCCGGCGGCGTTGGCGGCCAGCGCCAGCAGCAGGCACGCGGTCCACGTCCCGATGGGCACGATTCCGTGCTCGAAGATGCTGATGTGGAAGCAGCGGATGAAGGGATAGGCGGGGTTCAGCGTCAGCAACCAGCGCAGACGCTCCAGCCCTGACACGTCAAAGATGCTCTCCAGGTAAACGACCGGCGTCAGCCAGAACCACAGCAGCAGCACGACGTTCATCAGCGGCTGCACGTCGCGGAAAAACACGTTGACGCAACTCAGCAGCAGCCCCAGCCCAAGGGCGAACGCGATGAACAGCGCCAGCGCGGGCAGGGCCTGCAGCCACTCGGCATACGGGCCATACCCCAACAGCACGGCCACCACGCCGAACAGCCCCATCGCGACCAGCGCGGAGAAGAAACCCGCCGCCGCGTCGGTGGTGACAAACACCTGCTCGGGAATGGGCAGCTTCTTGAGGTACCCGGCGTGACCGACCAGGCTGCCGACGCCACGCGCCAGCGTGTCGGCGAAGGCGTTCCACGGCAGCAGGCCGCTGCACAGGTAGACGACGAAGGCCAGGTGCGAGGCGAGGCCGGGGATCTGCCGCTCCTCGAGCCGCTGGCGCATCAGCACGCTGAAGACGGTTGAAAAAACAATGATCTGGGCGAGCGGCACGAGCACGTTCCACAGGTAGCCGCCGACGCTGCCGGCGTAGCGGGTGCGCAGCTCATGCAGCGCGTTGCGGACGATCAAGCCGCGGAATCGCCACAGGTTTATGACCATGTGCGCCCCGCGGCGGCGTGCAGCGCGACCGCCCAGCCGGCGGTTTCGTCGTGAGCCAGCAGTTCAATCGCCGGATCCGATCGCAAGTGGACGAAGCTGCGATGATGTTTGACGTGGTTGATGTCATCGAGAAACAGGCCGAAAACGGCCTCGCCCATCAGCCGGCGGACCTCGCGATACTCCAGCCAGCCGATGCCGCCGGCCGAATCCAGCGCAATCAGCGGGCGCTTCTCGCGCAATCGCGGCAACAGCCGCTCCAGCCACGCCTCGGGAATGATCTCGACCGCCTGTCCGGTCCCGCCCGCGCCGCCGACCTCGGCCAGGTACGCCTCGACCGGGGTGTCGGAGTCAATGAACAGCTCTCCGCGAGCGGCCGGTTCGCGAAGGAGCGCATCGTCGCGGATGAACGCTTCCGCGGCGCAGCGGTCCACCGACAGACCCCACAGGCAATGCACGTGCGGCGCGTGAAGCAGGTTGGCGACGGCATCGGCGTAATGAACCGGCGACGCTTCGATGGTGTAGAACACTTCCGGCGGCGCGTCGGCCGTGGCTTCAAGAATCAGGCGCGTGGTGCCCAGTCCGAGGTAGGTGCCGGTTTCGACCACCGCCTGCGGGCGCAGGCGCTGCACCAGCCCCTGAAGCGCCTCTACCAGCCGCTCGCTGCGGGCCACCGAAATGCCGTGCTCGGTCGGGCGTCGTACGCTCATCGGCGCGCTCCTTCGCGAGGGTCGATCATCCGTGGCGGGTCGGACCTGCGGCGCAAGTGGGGTTATAGCCGCGCTCGATGGCGAGCGAATCGCTTTTTCGCAGCGGTTCGACGAGCCGCCGGACAAGGCGCTTGATCCGGCTGCTGAGCCGGCCGTTCAGGAAGAACGGCGAATACTGGCGCAACATCAGGTAGCAGCGGCGGCCGGGCGGGCCGTGGCGGCGCAGGGTGGTCCAGATCGCGCGCCAGTAACGATCCGACTTGCGCGAGAAGAGCAGGTCGCGGCGATTGTCCACCAGCGGCTTTTCCAGGATGTGGTTGTAGAGCACACTCCGCAGTGCGATGACCGGTACGAAGCCCACCTCGCGCGCCCGCAGGACGAGGTCGGAGTCGGCGTGATACTGCGGCATGTTGCGCTCGTCGTAGAAGCCGACGCGCTCGAAGACGGCCCGCGGCAGCAGCACGCCGTTGCCGGGCATTGTGTCCACCGGCAACGGATCGGGCAGTTCGCCGCGGATGTCCTCCCAGCGGCGGCCGGCATGATTCAACGCAAACAACTCGCCGCCGCGGCACACCACGCGCGTCCCAAGCGACCACACTTCGTGCGGCCGGTCTTCGCAGTGCAGGCGACAGCCGACGATGTAACGTGGATCGCGCCGGGCGACGCGCACCAGCTCATCGATGAACCCCGGCTCCATCACGCAATCGTCGTTGATCGTGAGGATGTAGTCCGCGCCGCGGCGCAGCGCATGACGAACACCCAGGTTCGTTCCGCCGGACCACCACAGCGTTCCATCGCCGATCACGACCTCGACATCCGGATGCGCAGCCCGGATGGCGGCGGCGGTGCCGTCGGTGGAGCCATCGTCCACGACGACGACGGAGCGATTCGGGTAGGTCAGCCGGGCGAAGTTGTCGCAGAAGCGCAGCGTCTTGTCGCGACGATTGTGCGCCGGCACGACCGCGCAGACGCGGGGCAGCGCGCCGGAGGGCGGAGACTCATGCGCGGCTCTCATCGCGTCCATCGGCTCCGGGTTCATCATGCGCGCGTCAGGCGCCGCCACCAGCGCTCTCCCTGCACCCGCCACGCGCCGGGCAGAATTCGGCTGGCCGGCTTGAGCAATGGCTTGAGGCGGCGCAGCCAGCCGCCCGTCGGGCGGCCGTCGGGCAGGTGAATGACCTCGACACCGCACGCCGCGGCGGCAGCGCGCTCGGCAAACGGGATGCGGCTGACGTCGCAGACGGCGAACGTGCGGCGAATGTGGCAGAGCCGGCCGGACTGGCGCGCCAGGCGCACCAATCGAATGCGCCAATCCGCGCCGCACGCATGCAGGAGCGCAGCGCCCTCCGCCCAGGCCGCGAGAAGTCGCGGGCGGACAAAGAGCATCTCGGCGTGAATAAAGCCGTGCAACAGCCAGCGGCCGTCGCCCAGTTCGCGCAGCCGTGCGACGCTGCGAACCGGCTCCGAGCCGATCCGCTGCCATGCTTCCCCCAGCAGCACCGGCGAATCGGCATCGCGGGACGCAGCGTCAGCGAGCGACATCAGCGCCGTCGGCGTCAAGCTGGAGCGCCCCGCGATCATCTCGCCGACCAGGTCGAGCCGCTCGTCGTCGCTGAATCGCGCCAACTGCGGCCACGCGGCCGGACCGCTCTTGCGCTCCACCACGGCACTTACGGCAGGAACCATGGCGCTGACGGCGGTCGGCAATGGGCGATCGTCCGGCAGTACAACGCGAATGGCGACGTTCGTATAGCCGTTGCGGAGGATCGAGCGGACGGCCGGCTCGATGGCGTCAGGGGCGAGTGTGCCGTTCACCAGCACGCCGATCCGCGGGGAGGCGGGCCGCGGCGCGCTGCCGCCGGGGTCGCTGAAGCGGGCGGCGGCGGCGGCGAAGATGTCCATGAAGCGCCGCGCGGATGAATCCCACGAGAAGCGCTGCGCCTGCTTGAGGCCGCGCGCGGCGAGGTCGACGCGCAGGGCGGGATCGCGCATCAGGCGCTGCATCGCGGCCGTCAGCGCTGCGGCGTCGTCACACGGAACGAACAGCGCCGCATCGCCGCAGATTTCGCGCAGCGGCGGGAGGTCGGAGCAGACGATCGGGCATCCCATCGCCAGCGCTTCCACCGCGGGCATGCCGAATCCTTCAAAGCGGGTCGGCATGACCAGCGCGGCGGCGCGGTGGTAGAGCGTGCGCAGCTCCGCGATGGCGAGATCCTCGTAGACGCGGGCATGAGACTGCAGCCCGCGCCGGCAAATCTCGTTGCGAAGTGGGAAACCGCCGTCGATCTCGAAGCCCGTGAAGACCAGGTGCGGTGCGGACGCAGGATCGGCGGCCCGCATCCGCTCCAGCCCGTCGAGCAGCAGCGCGTGGTTCTTGTGTGGATAGCAATTGGCGGGATAGAAAAAGAACGACTCAGGCAGCGGCTCACGCGACCAGGTATCCTCGCCGAACGGCCGGTCATGCCGCGTGAGCCCACTCTGCGGCGCGTTGTACACGACCTCGACGCGCTGCGGATCGAGGCTGAAGCGCTCGATCATCGTCCGGCGGCAGAACTCCGAGATGGTGACGAGGGTGGTTGCGCTGCGGCAGATCTCGGGATAGATCTCGCGCCGTGCGGCCAGGTCGCCGGGGCTGAAATACTGCGGGTAAAAGTGCTCCTGAATGTCGTGCAGAATCGCCACGGTCGGGCGATCGTAGATGCGCGGCTGGAGGTTGTTCAGCGGGCCGAAAAAGAGGTCGAACGCGTCGAGGTGGTCGAAGATTTCCTCTTCGCAGGCCACCTCGATGACGCGGACGCGCGGCGCGCCGTTCCCGGAGGCGAAGTGCGCGCGAGCGGGCGGAGCGGTGTCGCCGCTCCCGGCCGGATGTTCCGCCGCGCCGCGCGGTTGCAGTGCCGACAAACCGCGGATCACGTCCATGGCGAGCGGATGCGCAAAGAGGACGTAGCGGCGCTGCGTGTCGATCGCCAGCAGCCGATCGATCAGCTCGGCGAAGACATACCTCGCGCCGCCGCCGTGCGTGCGCAGCGGAACCGCATTGACACCGATCCGCATGGGCGACGAACGCTCCCGGGGCCGAACGGCAAACAAGCGGTCATGGTACACCCACGGCGTCCGGCTGCGAAGCGTGCAGCGACCAGACGCCCTCCAGCAGCACCAGTCCGATGCCTTCGCGAGCGGCGCGCTCCGCCGGGCCGTGCTCCCGCGCGCGGAGCCGCGGACCCAGCTCCGGGTCCGCGCGTAAACGCTCCAGCAGCGCCGTGTTCTCCCCGGTCTCGTCACTTCGCCCCACGTCCATCGCGACGAGATTCGGGCGGTGGTGCAGGATGTGCTCGCGCAACGCCTGAAACCGCGACTCGGGGGCTGCCAGGTTCTCCGGCCAGGGCTGGAATCGCAGCCCGGCGAAGTAGGCGACGCGGCTGTGATTGCTTCCGCCGAGCAGCAGCGCCCCGCGCAGCGCGGGATCCGCTCGCAGCGCGGCCGCAACCGGGCGGAGCAAGGCCGCTTCGCGATTCGGAATGCGCAGCGAGTAGATCGCCAGCGGCAACAGGACTGCGATACCCGCCCCGGTCGTGACAAGTCGGCCCCAGCGCCGCGCGCGTGCCCGCTGCGCGAGCTGCGCCAACCCCGCCGCCGCGAACGGAATGAGCAGCAGCACCACAATCAACTCGTGTCGAGGCGAGAGATAGCCGTGGCGATGCAGCAGCCAGACCGTCAGCCCGAAGTGGGCCGCTCCCGCGAACAGCAGCACGCGCAACGGGCCTTTCAGGACCACCCGCCACCAGAGTGCCAATGCGATCAGCCCGGCGAGCGTCACCACGATGCGACCGGCGCGCAGGGTCTCCCATGCCGCGGCGGGGATCGTGAGCGCCGGCGGCAGGTCGCGGCGCTCCAGCGCGGCCAGCACACCGAGCGAAGCGCGGCCGCGATGGGCCGAAACGAACTCGCTCAGCGGCTGCTTGTCCTCCTTCGACGACCAGCGGCCGGAAAGCTCCCAGTATGGGATCGCGACGGCGAGAAATCCGATCACGAGGAGGATTGGCGCAACGATGCGCATCCACGCGCGCTTTTCCCGAGAATCGGACAGCATGCCGATCGCGGCGGATGCGCCCGCGACGGCGCCTTCTGGGCGCGTCAGAAAGGCAAGCCCGCTGAACAATCCCGCGGCCAGCCCCGCGCGCGGACACGGTCCGTGCAGAGCAAGACCGAGGCACGCCAGGTAGAACGCCGCGTGCAATTGATCGGACATGACGTCGGCTGAAAGCCACGTGTTGAGCGGGAGCAGCGCGGCGATCAGCCCGCCCCACAGACCGGCCGCGCGATGGGCGCCGGCGTCGGCGGCCGGCGTGAGCAGCGCGGTGGTGCGCCGGCTCAGCCAGGCGCACAGCGCGATGACCGCGACGCTGGCTGACAGCGACACAGACTGCCCGGCCCGCAACCAGTAGTCCACGCTGTCGGGTGCGTGCAGTTCCGCCGGAAGGTTGATTCGTACACCCGCGACCAGCAGCGGATACAGCGGGTGCTGCACCAGCTCCGGGTTTCGCAGCGCCGCTCCGACATCGAGCGCCAGTGCCTCGCCATGACGAAGAAACGTGACGCCGTCGCGGCTGGGGATCGGCATGGCGGCGGCGAGCGTCAGGCGCCAGGCCGCGCCGATCAACAGCAATAGAAGCACGGCAGCGGCATAGCGGCGCGGCGTCAGCCACGTCGAGAGACGTGCAACCGGCGGCGACTGCAATGCGGCATGCGGTGCGGTTGAAGCGGCGGCGTCAGGCGTCGTTGGCCTCCTGCCACAGCTGCAGCATCGCCTGGAAGACGGAGCTCAACCCCGCCTGCGTGGTCGTGATGAGGCCATTTTCAACGGTCGAGCGGATGCCGGGGTCGCAGCCATTGAGAAAAAGCGAAGTGCCGGCAAACATCGCCGCCGTGCGGATCAGCCAGTTGCGGGTGGTCGTACGTCTCATGAGCGGAGGCTCCAATCGGGTGACGGGCGAATTGTACGCCGGTCAGTCAAGGGCCGGAATCCGCGCGTCGCGGCCGGCACGAATCCTGATACCCGCGCGGCCGCCGGAGGGTTGCGGGCCGGCTGGCAGGGTTGATGGCAGTGGCCGGCCCTGGGCGGGCGCTGATCGGCGCCGGAATCCGCCGATCGGCGTCAAAGCTCGCCACCCAGCGACCGCCAATGGCGCATGGCAATGCCGGCCGCTGCGGATGCAGCCGCGGTGACGCACGCGATCTCCACGACTCCGCGAATCCGGGCTTCGGTCGCATGAGGCTCAGCCTCACCAGGGGCGGGCTGCACGGCAGCAGCCGCCGCCGTGCCGATGGCGCGCGCGGCGAATGGCGCGCTCAGGAGCAGAACCAGGCTCGAGCGGGGGAAATCCGCGCCGACATAGTGCATTCCCACAGCGGCGGCGACGATTGCAGTGACCCGTGCGGCGCGACCGACGGCGGCGGCCGAACCGGCGCTGCCGATGGCAATTGCGGCTGCGGGCGCCGCCACGGACAGGGCCGCACAATAGACGGACAGCTTGCCGAAGCCCGACGACCAGAAGACGACCGACGCGCTCATCAGCAGGACAGCGGCGGTGGTTGGCAGCGTAACCGAGGGAGTTCGGACTGCCGGACGGTCCGGCGATTGGAGCTGGTCGCCCCGCCAAAGCCACGCCGCGGCGCCGCCGACCAACGCCGCGTAGAACGTGCCGCCTTCGACGATCGCCGGCGTGCCCAGCCGGGCAGCGCCCGCTGCGACGATTCCCACGGTGAGCATCGAGAATTGCACGCGCGAAGCGAACGCAAGCGCGGTGATCAGCAGCGGCAGCGCGAGCACCGCCGGCAGCAGCGTCAGCCACTCCCAACGCTGTCCGAACGTGATCCCGGTCGGGCCGACCGCAGCAACCAGGCCCAGCGCTGCGCCGACGGCCGACGCGAGCAGGGCCGCTGCGCCGCGGAGGCTATCCCCGACGCAAAGCGGCCCTGCCGGTTGTTGTGTGCACGATCGCAGGCGCCCGAGGGCGAGCCGGGCAAGCAGCGAAACCATCAGCGCCGCGGCGACGGCGACGCACAGTCCCCGTGCGAGCGCTTCGAGCATCACGACTCACCGCCCCACGCGGCTACTTCTTGACGCACTCGAGACCGAGCATCAGCGTCACTTCATCGCTCAGCGCATTCTCATCGACCTTCATGCCGAAGTCGCTGCGCTTGACGGTGAAGGTGCTGGCCACGCCGACGAGGCTGCTGCCGCCGCGGCCCTTGCCCTTGCCGGTGATCTCGATACGGGCCTTCACCTCGCGGGTCTGGCCGTGCATGGTCATGTCGCCGGTGACCTCGATGCCGCCATCGACGGCGCGGGCGGACTTGCTCTTGAATGCAATGAGGGGGTGTTCGGCGGCGTTGAAGTAATCCGGGGAGCGCAGGTGCTGGTCGCGCTTCTCATTGGCGGTGTCGATGCTGGCGACCTTCACCTCCATCTCGACCGCGGTCGCTGACGGATCAGCGTCGTCGAGCGTGATCTTGCCGGAGAATTCGTTGAAGCGGCCGTAGAAGTGCGCCACGTTCATGTGCTTGACGCGAAACACGACGCTCGAGTGCACCGTGTCCACGGCGTATGTGTCGGCCGCGGACGCCGAAGCGGCTGAAAGAAAGAGCGCCGCCGACGCCATCACCATCCCGATTCGCGAGATCATCACGCATACTCCCTTAGGGGTCATGAAATCCACTCAGCCGACCCGCGTCGCGGTCGCACCGTGCGCCGTCGCGGGTCGGATGTCAGGTCTCGTTTCGCAGGCGGCGCTCCTCGATCTCTCGCTCGCGCAGCGCGGCGCTATGACGCTCCAGCTTCTGCCGCTCGATGTAGCTGAGCGACGCGATGCCATGTTCGTGCACCTTGCGCAGAATGCGATCCACCTCGACGGCAAAATCGGCAGCCTCATCGGTGCGCCGTTCCCACCCGCCGGGATTCGGGTTGGCCGGCGCGGATGATCCGCTGCGCCGCCCGAACCACCCGCCGGTGCGCTGCCGCGCGGCGGGGCCGCGGGTGCGTGCCGCGTAGCCGAAATCCTCCTGGATGTGACCGTGCCTGGCTGCCTGGTACTGCTGCCAGGCGCTCGATGCGCCGAACAGTCCCAGGATGATAAGCATGAAGAACTGGTTCATGATCCCATAGACGACGAACCCCGCCCCACCGACGACACCCGCCTGGGCCGCGAGCATCGTCGCGCGCTGCAGGCCCATCGGCTTCCAGAGAATCGCCCGCAGCAGCTGGCCGCCATCCATCGGGTAGACCGGCAGCATGTTGAACCAGAAGAGCAGCAGGTTGATCGCCAGGAACATGGTGAGGTACAGCTGCCAGACCTCGGTCGTGCCCGGCCAGAACCACGCGCCTGAAAAGGGAATCAGGAACCGCGGATCGAACTGGCCGGTGGAGCCAAACAGCACCAAGGCGCTCCCCGTCGCCAGCACGACGTTCACAGCCGGGCCGGCGGCCACGGTCACGAACTGCGCCCAGGGCGTCATGGGCGCCTCGGCGAAGGCCAGCCCGCCCAGCGGCCACAGCAGGATGTCATGCGCCCGACCGCCGACCGAGCGCGCTCCGAAGCAGTGTCCGAACTCGTGCAGCAGCACAATCCCGAACAGCATCGTGATGAAAATCGCCTCCTCGCGCCAATCCGACCCGGCGGAGTACAGCCGAAAACCGGCGTAGAGAATGAACAGGATGTGAATCCGCACGGTCACGTCGAACCACCGGCCGATCGAGACCGCGCCGTTCAGAAAATCCATCCGACACACTCCAACCCGTGGCGGCCGCCCGCAAGCCGTCAGGCCGCGAACTCCTCCCGCCATCGATCATAGAACAGGATTCCAGCGATGGACTTCGCGTCCATGATGCGGCCATCGCGAACGGCCGCGAGCGCTGCGCTGACCGCCATCGGCTCCACGCGGATGCACTCGCCCGCGTCGAGCGATTGCGCCCCGCCGGTCAGCCCGGTGGCCGCGAACAGGTGCAGCACCTCCGTGCAGATGCCGGGGGAGGAATAAAAGCGGGTGAGCGGCGTGACGACCGCGGCCGAGTAGCCGGTTTCCTCGCGAAGCTCGCGGGCCGCACACGTCAGCGGCGCTTCACCCGGCTCGAGCGTGCCGGCCGGCAACTCCAGCAGCTCCGCACCGGCGGCGACGCGCCAGTTGCGGATCAGCACGATGCGACCGTCGGCGAGCACCGGCAGGATGACGGCCGCGCCGGGGTGGGCAACGATTTCATGCGCGTGCTCGCGACCGGACGGGTCGCGCCGCAGAGCGCGAACGACGTCGAACTTGGGCGATCGGTGGAGTACCTGGCCGAGCGACATTCGCACCTGTCCCAACGCCTTGCTGTCCGCCGGTTCGGCGATTCGGAACGAGCGCTCGGAGCGCCGCTCGACCCGCCTCCGCCCCCGACTTCGTGGAACAGGGCCAGCGGTGCAGTTCGGCGCACGATACCGCGCCGTGTCGGCGGAAATTCTATCCGCCCCGGCAGGTCGCGGCCGGATGGACGGGACGAATTCGATCGGGGCGGACCGGGCGTCGGCAGGCGGACGAGCACGGCCCCCGTGCGGTCAAACGTCGGGCGTCCCGGTTGCTTGGCCGCGCCGAGCATCGCGAGGAATCCCATCAGACCGAGCGGGGGGCGGCCCGGCGGGCTAGCGCCCCTCGAGCAGGCGGGTGCCGAGCAGGTCGTCGAGCAGCGGCTCGGCCAGGATTTTCTGCACGGTCTTTTCGACGTCGTACTCAAGCCGCACAAACTCAACGCTCTCGATCGTGCAACCCAGCGCAACGGCGGTGAGGGCGTCCTTGGGACCGCGGCCGCGATCGTGGATCACGACGTAGCTGGCGCGGAAGTCCTTGTCGCGCGGCTGGCCGACGGAGCCGACGTTGATGATCGCGCGCTCCTCCTCCACCTCGAAATAGGGGGAGTCGGGCAGCTCGGCGGGCGGATCAAAATAGGGGTCGTCCAGAAACACGCCCGGCTGGTGCGTGTGGCCGACGAAGCACAATTGGGCTTCCATCCGCTCGAAGTTGGCCATCACCTTCTGCGGATTCGTGAAAACGTCCTCGGGGAAGATGTACTCGTTGATCGGCCGGCGGGGCGAGGCGTGCACGTACAGCACCTCGTTCTCCTCCATGCGGATCGGCAGCCCGCCGAGGAAGCGCCAGCGTTCGTTCCGCAGCTTCTTATCCGGCTCGGACTCCAGCAGTTGCCGGGTCCAGTACGCGGCCCGCTCGGCCGGCGGATTAAAGTTGCACGGCTCGTACAGCACAGCGTGATCGTGATTGCCCATGATGCAGACCCGGCAGCGCGACCGCACGAGGTCCAGGCACTCCTTCGGGTTCGGACCGTAGCCGATCACGTCGCCGAGACAGACGATTTCCTTGATGCCGCGCTTGTCGATGTCGGCAAGCACGGTCTCGAGGGCTTCGAGGTTGGAATGAATATCACTGATGATCGCGTACATCGCTTCACTCAAACCGGCGGCGAATCACGCCGCAGTTACACACCATGCTCAGATTTGCGGGCCCCCGCGGGCAGCTCGCCCAAGACCAGCTCCAGCCATCCTGCGCCGATGCGATAGACCCTGCCGCAACGGGTGCACCGAACCCCCGGCGGCGGACCTTCGTCGGCCTGCAACGCACCGCGACAGGAAGGCTCGGCACAGGCCAGCAGGCGCAGCAACTCCGGATCCGGGATCATATTCACGCCCGACGGCCGGACATTTCGTTCCTCGCACTCGACAACGCCGGCCCCGTCGCGACCGCACGAAGGATCGCGTGCTAGCCGTCCGCTGCGCGAAGACGGGGTAGACTACGCTCGCCGGCGATGGGCTGCAATTGGCGGGCCAGGGCGAGAATCGGCGCGGAAAGCCCGCAATGAGCGGCAGATGGCGCGATTCGGCCGCAGGATCGGCCGCGGCCGACCGGGTTGGGAGCGATCGGGAGAAGCTGTGCCACGCGTTGAGCCGCCGACATGGAGCCGAATCACGCGGATGCTCGTGGAGGCGGCGTTCGAAGAAGACCTCGGCGCGGCGGGGGATCTCTCCGCGCGGTTGCTGCCGGACCCCCAGCGGGTCTGCCGCGGCCGCGTGACACCGCGACAGGCGGGGGTGGTGTGCGGGCTGGCGCTGGGGCCGCTGCTGGTCGAGGCATACCGCGCCAAGACAGGCGCGACGATCGAACTGGTCGAGGTCGGCGTTCACGACGGGGATTCGTGCTCAGCCGGCGCCCCGATCGCGGAGATTCGCGGGGCGCATTCGGCGGTGCTGTCGTTCGAGCGAACGCTGCTCAACTTCGTCGGGCGGATGAGCGGCGTGGCAACGCTGACGGCGCGGTACGTGGAGGCGGCGCGGTGCGCAGAGGCGGGACGGGGACACGGATCGCACGGGCCGCTGGTGGTGGACACGCGCAAGACGATCCCCGGATGGCGCGAGCTGGACAAGTACAGCGTGCGGGCCGGCGGTGGGACGAATCACCGCATGGGGCTGTACGACGCGGTGCTGATCAAGGACAACCACCTCGCGGGGCTGCCGCTTGCGTCGCTCGGGGAGGCGCTGGGAGCGATGATCACGCGAGCGGATCGCGCGGCGGCGTTCGTGGAGGTGGAGGTAGACTCGCTGGAGCAACTCGACGCGGTGCTGCGCGTGGCGGGGGTCGATGTGATCCTGCTGGACAATTTCTCGACGGATGAGCTGGCGGAGGCGGTGCGACGACGGGATGCGCTAAGAGCGCGGACGCGCGTGATGCTGGAGGCGAGCGGCGGCGTGACGCTTGCGAACATCGGGGCGGTCGCGACCACGGGGGTGGACCGGATCGCGGTCGGGGCGATTACGCACTCGGCGGTGCAGTTGGACGTGGGGCTGGATTTTTAGAGCTTATCGCACAATCGCAGAGCCGGCCGATGTTGCGGTGACAACGGTAGCGGCGGGGACGAGCAAAGACCGATCACCTTTGCTGGCCATGCGATACCTGGTTCGGCAGCTCTCGGTTCGTATACCTTTGGTACAATTCCTCGAGCGCTTTCCACTGGGGCCTGCCGTCAAACTTCTCAGGCATCTGCCAAGGCAAAATGCGTACCCGGTACACATTCTTGTACTCGGTTGCCCAGCAACAGTGCCGATCCTGTTGTGACATCCGATCGAAGTACCCTAGTTCGTCAGCATGCGAGCAATAGAAAAACAGATCCTCAAAGTACTCACCGCGCGTTGTCGCGTACTCTGCGAGCATTGAACTAATCGCACTGACGAAGCACCGTTGTCCGCGTTTTCTCGCGTTGGCGCGGTAACCGTCCAGCATCCGTATGGAGCTAAAGTAGGCGTTGTACCGCTGCGACGGAATGCTCGGGGCGCCAATAAATACCGGCGGTTCGGACGTTACGTACCCGTCGCAACGTGCCGTGGCTGTCAACACCGCCTCGGCTGATGCAAGGTCCAATCTCCACAAGCTCACGTAGCCAACAAGTTGGCCGGATACTGTGATGAAGCGGAAGCTCTCGGGCTCCGACTCCAGCTTCTCCCAGGCTCGGTTCGCGGCAGCAACCGGAATCCCAGCGTCGACGCTGCGCTCGCGCCCATACCGATGCGAAATCCCGCCGTTATGCCCCAGAATGAACGCCATACTGGCGAACACCGATTGCAGGCGATACTGCGCACTGCGGAGATCCTGTACGCTCTTTACCGCGAACGTCACGTCTTCGTGATGCGGTGCGTCGCCCCAATCGACAACCGAGTACCTCGCCTCGCCGCGAGACGCCCAATGAAGTCCGCGCGCGGGCATCGTCGGAGCGGGGGACAGACGCAACCACTCCGGAGCGCCAGCATACATCGTTTCCATCGCGCAGTTGAAGCGGTACACGGCATCCCGGACCGCGTTCCGTCCGCGAACTCCCAGCTTCGGCTGGATCATGTCGCGGATCGTCGCGTCTAGAATAATGATGCAGCCGTTGGGATGACTACTGAGGTTCCGAAGCCGCTCGAGTATCGCTGCCGTCGTTTTACGCCCCTCTAGCCTAGCTGCACAAGTGCTCAGCATGCGTTGGGCGTTCTCGACGTCGGCTGCCGAAGCTGGTCGCACTGCACGTCCTCTGGTAGTAGCTGAGGTTCGAACCCGCTGATCGGGCAACGGAATCAATATGCGATCAAATGCGAACGAACGATATCGCAACGATCGCATTTTGTCGCGTCCCAAAAAAAAACGCATCGGAATGCGCGGCGCCAACCCCGGGTTTGGTGGGGGGTCTAGGTTCTGTTTGACGGATCGAGGATTCGTAGACATCGCTGGATCATGGCGAGCGTGATCATGGCGAGGAAGTGTCGGGCGAGCTTCTCGAATCGGGTGGCGATGCGGCGGCAGTGTTTGAGCCAGCCGATGCAGCGTTCGACGACGTTTCGCCGGCGGTACTGGTCTTTGTCGAGCGGCAGCGTGGGCTGGTCGCTGCGGGTTGGGATGACGGCTTGGATGCGTCGCCGCCGCAGCCAAGCGCGGATGCGGCCGTAGCTGTAGCCTTTGTCGCCAGCGACGGCGTTGGGCCGCCGCCGGCGTCGGATTCGGATGGTGTCGAGGAGCGTCTCGAATGACTTCGACTCGTGCGCTTGCCCCGCGGTCGCCAACGCCCCGAGCGGAACGCCGCGGCCGTCGGTCACCAGATGAAGTTTCGTGCCAAAGCCGCCGCGCGATCGTCCCAGGGCGTGGTCGGCCGGCTCGATTTCGCCCCTTTTTTACCGGCTCCGGCCGCAGCGGCGTGGGCGCGAATGTTCGAGCCGTCGACGTCGAAGACGCTCCAGTCGATGCGTCCGTCTTCGTCAAGCTGCACATGCAGGTGATGCAGCATGCGCTCGAACAGCCCGTCGCGCGTCCAGCGGCGGAAGCGATGGTAGACGCTCTGCCAGCGCCCGTAGCGTTCGGGCATGTCACGCCAGGGCGCTCCGCTGTTGAGCACCCAGAAGATGCCGTTGAGCGTGGTGCGGTGATCGTTCCAACGCCCGCCGCGATGTTGCTTCGGCAGCAGCGGCGCCAGCCGCTCGAAGCCCTCGTCCGACAACTCATAACGCCGGCCACGTGGCGCGCCGCCGCTTGTCGAGCCTCTTGCCATCGTCGACCTCCTTGTCGTCGACAACAGCATGCAACAGAAAACCACAACGCGCAACCCGTACAAATACCGAACAGCGATCCGTCAAACAGAACCTAGTCGGTTTCGCCGCGCGACGGTCGCCGGCAACTGTGTTCCTCAGGACGTACACTGCGAAGGAGGTCGATAATGCGCAGAGGCTATTGTGGGTCGGTTCCCAGCGCGCCGGGCCAGGCGGCCGAGCTGATCGCGGCGCTGCGGCGCCATTCGATGATCTTTGAGTTCAGCGGCATCGAGAACGCTCCGGGGCTGGCGACCATCAGCGCGATTGCCGAGGTGCGAGATACGACTGCCGTGCGGGCAATCGCCGAATGGACCGGCTGCGTGAATCAGATGTCGCCGTTTTCCCCGCTCCCCCTCGCGGCCGGGACGAAGTGCATGCAGGGCGTAAATTCGATTCACCTTCGAGTGGTGACGTGGCGCGATGACGATGTTGCCTCGCGCGCGCTGCCCATCCTCGGTGCGATCGCCGCGGCCAATGTTTCGTTGCCGTTCGTCGACCTGCGCGCGGCATACGCCGACGCGCCATACTCGAAATTGACCGTCGCATCGTTCACCACGGACGAAGCGTCCGTCCGGCGGGCGTTCGGGGCCATGCCGATGGGGTCGGTCGATGCATTTGTGCAACGTTCCGCGACGTTCTCGACATCAGCGCCCCCATCGATCGGCGGTCCGTTCGGTCCAGTCCGTCGACGTTATTCGGCTGTGCGTTCGAGTGGCGGCGCTGGAGTCGTCGCCGAGATCGTTGACGCCTGTGAAGCACTTGGCGCTCGGATCGTGGCCCTTGCGGCAACCGGTCAGTTCGGCCGCCCGGCCCATGTGGTTTGGGATGTTGCCGGAACAACCAAGGCGCTCAACGACGTTACGACGGCGCTGAACTCCCGGTTTCGTGTCGCGCCGTTGCCGACCTGGACCCTCGGCGTGGACGAACTGCTCTTATCGCGGACCCAGGACGCAATAACCCATGCCGTCCGGATGAGCGCACCCAGCCAGGGCGCCACTGCCCGGTGGCTCGATTTCGCGGCCCAGCAGGGTATTGATTTCGTGTCGGTTCGAGGGAGGCGAATGACCGCAGGCCACTTGGCGCTCATGGGGCTGGTAAATTTGTCGACAATGACGAATCGGCAGATCCTCGCGATGATATCTGTGCTCAACGCTGCCGCAACCCAGTGCGGCGGGAGCTTTGAGGTCATCGACCTGCTGGGCGGCGGCCACGACGACGGACACGCAATCGCCGCCTAGGCGACGCGTGCTGCCCATCGCCATCAGCGGAGGGGCTTGGCCGTCACCGGACGACCAAGCCCCTCCGCGCTATTCCGAGCGGTCCGTCACGGATTCCGGTACCGTGTCACTGACGATCATGTTCAGGGAGTGCTCCTCTGAGCAACCCACTCGACGATCCCCGGATACACGTCCGTGTACGCCCGCGGAGCGTACTCAAAATCCCCGTGCGCCAGGTGGGGAAAGTGCAGCAGGCGCTTGTCTGTTGAGGACACGCGCTCGTAGAACACCGACCGCGCCACGTCGGCGTTGGCGATTCGATCGCGCCCGCCCAGTACCAACAGCAGCGGCGCGCGGAAGCGCGCGTACGCATCCGAGTAGCTCACCGGCGGCGCACCCAGGCCGCTCACGAAACCGCGCGCCCGAACCGAGCGGCCCATCTGCTCCAGCACGCCGCTCTTCATGTGATCGACCGCGGCGCGCAGGCCGTGCGTGAAAGTCTCCGGCGAAAAGTGCTGCGACCCCTTCAACCGCTCCGCCAGAAACCCGGATATCCCCGCGATGCGATCATCGAGCCAGCGCAGCCACGTCGGCTGCGAAGCGGGTGCTCCGTCGCGGCCGGCGGCCGGACGCAGCCACTTCAGGTCGATCGTGCCGGCGGCGGTCATGATGGCCTGCAGAATCCATGAGTTCGACAGTAATTCGAACGGGTAATTGCTGTTCGCAACCGGGTCGCGCGGAGTCCCGGCAGCGCCGGTCTCGCCTTCCGCTCCCCATTGCGTCAGCAGCTCTCCCCATCGCAGGCGACCCTCCGCGTCATAAGCCGAATTCGGCCAGCGCAGCGCCGCCGGAAATTCCACCAGCACGCAGCCGCGGATGGAATCGTGGCGCTGGGCGCCGGCGGAGTCGCAAAGCGCGACGGAGGTCGCTCCGGCGTCAATGGTTGCGCCCAGCAGCCAGGCACTGACAACCATCGCCCCCATGCTGTTTCCGACCAGGATCGGGCGCTGCCCCGTTGCGCGCTGCACGTGTTCGACCACCGCCGGCAGGTCGATGGCGGCGAAATGATCCACACACCAATCGCGCTGTCCCGGCGCGGGTTCGCTGAGCGCATCCGGCGCACCGTGGCCGCGGAAGTTCGCCAGCCAGCAGTCGTGCCCGCGCGCGTGCAGCAGTTCCGCCAGGCTGCGGAAGGTGAATCCGCCGACCGGCGATGGCAAAGCCGGCACATTCCAGATGCGGCCATTGACTGCCAGACCATGCAGGAAAATGACCGGCGGACCGTCGGCGCGCTTTCGCCAGCCGGCGACGCTGCCGCCGTCGGAGGTGGGAATGCGAAACACAACGTCGATCGACATGCGAAGTTCGCAGCGCTCCGGTGGAAACGCGAACGCGGGAGGCCGCAGAATTCTGCGACCTCCCGCGAGTGTGTTCACGTCAGGACAGAACGAGACGGCTGCTTACCAGCGGTCGCGCCCGCCGCGGTCGCCGCGATCGCGTCCACCGCGACCACCACCACCGCCGCCGAAGCCGCCACCACCGCCGCCGCCGCCGTAGCCGCCGCGACCACCGCCGCCGCCGCCGCCGCCGAAGCCACGGCCCGCGTTCTCCTTGGGCTTGGCCTCGTTGACCGTCAGCGCGCGGCCGCCGTGCTGCTGGCCGTGCAGCGCCGAGATGGCGGCCTGCGCCTCTTCAGCGCTGGCCATCTCGACGAAGCCGAAGCCTTTGCTGCGGCCGGTGTCGCGATCCATGATGATCTGCGCGGACTCAACGGTGCCGTGCGCCGAGAAGAGCTGCTGCAGCTCATCATTTGTGAACGAATAGGGAAGGTTCCCAACATACAACTTCTTGCCCATGCGAGACTCTCCAAAGTGCAGGGCTTCCGGACCCGATCAGGTCTTTCCGGGTCCAAGCGAAAGGGGCCAACTCGGCCCAGGCGGTAGGAACAGGCGCGGCAGGCAAGAAGGAGATTTTCACAAACCCGTATCTTCAAGGCCGAACGTCAGATCCACCAACAGATAAGTCTAATCGCGCTTCGCCGGATTGCAACACGCTTTGCGATTCCTGACACGCAATTGACGCTGGTGAATAATTCACACCGCAACCGCTTTCGGTGGTGAAATCGGCATTTCGGACGCACCGGCAGGCCTACAGCTACGCCTTTCTCCCCACCACCGAGTACACCGTCGGCGTGCAGAAAAATGTGCAGTCATCGGCGGATCGTGCCGCCCATTCGGCCATAAACGCGCGCTGATCCGCCTCCGTGAGCCAACCGCCCTCGACCAGCTTCGGCACATAGTTCGCGAAAAAGGTCGTCGGCCAGGCCCAGAGCGGGTCGCTGGGGCGAACCGCGAAGGCATGCGGCTCGATGAAATCCCACGTCAAGCCGGCCGCCTTGAGCATGCCCGGCAGGCGCTGGACGACGTCGCAATCGGAACCGGCAGCGATGTAGCTCTGATTCGCGGCGCGCGCGACGCGATCCATGATCTCGCTGCGCGGCGCGAGCGAAAGGCGCTGCCAGTCAAAATAGTCCTGCACGGCCAGCAACCCGCCCGGGCGAAGCACGCGCGCGATTTCCTTCACAACTGCCGCCGGATCAGACACCCAGCAGAGCACCCAGCGGCAATAGGCGACGTCGATCGATGCATCGGGAATCGGCATGGACTGCACGTCGGCGGTGACCACCGAGACGTTGCGCAAGCTGCGCCGCGCGGCGGTGGCGCGAAGATAGTCGGCGTAGCGCGGCGACACGTCGACCGCGGTGACGTGCCCCGTCCCCCTGACGCGCTCGGCGAGTTCCAGGGTGGCGAAGCCCGGGCCGCAACCGACGTCGAGCACGCGGCTGCCAGTCGTGATGCCGGCGCGATCCCACAATCGGCGGGCAACGTCGACCCACAGATCATGCTGCAAGCCGAGTCGTGCAAGCTCGGCGTCGTGCGTGCCGAGCGCGTATTCGCGATCCTCGCCGGAGCGCGTGGAAGTCCCCGCAGTCGCTGTCACATTTGTCTCCGCATGGCAGTCCAATAACGCCGACTCGGCTCACCACCGGCGGGGCTGCATCATGCGGGAGTGTACGCGAGCGGTGCACCGGAGTTCACGCGCGGGCTGATTTCACGAGGCCCGCGTCAACGCGGCTTCGCCGATCACCGTAGATCCGCACGGCGGAAGAGCAGGACGGGCTTGGACGCCCACGGAATCAGGGGCGGCGACGGCGCACTCTTGGTGACGAGTTGCAGGATGTAATGGCGTGACCACCACGCCTGGGCAACCGCGTGAGTGTCGTCGGCGGTGAGAACCAGCCACTCCGGAAGCGCCTTTGTTTCCACTCCCGGCGGCTCAGTCCGTGGGAGGAGGATGACGGTCCGGGTGGCGAAGTGCAGCGGCGGCACGCTGTAGGGCGCGGGCTCCTGCGCAACGCCGATACGCTCCGCGGGCCTGAGATGCACTTGGAGGAATCGGGCGGCCGATGCGCGCGTGTGGTTGTTGCTGCTGTCCAGCACAAACGCCTCGAGGTAACTGAGCGAATGCCGGCCGTCGAAGGCGAGCAGGCCGACCAGCAACAGAACGCCGACCCCGGTAGATCGCGCCGCGACCATCCAAATGACGCGCGCGGCGCTGATCGCCATGACCACCGCCGGAACGATGAGAAACCGCCCGAACTCGCCGGGCTTGCCGGCGGCCAGGGCGACCGACATCAGCAGGACTCCCAGCGCCGGGGCCAACAGGAGTGCAGCGCGGGCGCGCGATTGCCACGCGATCACCGGGAGGCCGATCACGCCGACGAGGATTGTGAGAACCCCGCCCGCCTCCGCGAGCAGCACAATCGTGCGCAGCGCGCCTTCGGCGAGCCGGGTGACCGCGTACATCGCCGTGGAGTTGGAGAGGTTGTCCAGCAGCAGCGCGCGATCGAAGAGCGCGTTCCACACGACGTAAGGATTACATGCGGCATACATCAGACCGGCGACGACGGCGACGTGCACCAGTCGGAGGCGGGTCGGCGCCTTACCGTCAACCGGGCGCTGCTCGGACGATGACACCCACCGCGCGAGCCGGAGCGCGGGAAGCACCAGCGCTGCAAAAATTCCGGTCAGCACGAGCCCGAAGGCCGCACCGATCACGAGGCCGAGGCGCGTCGCGCTGCCGCCCGTGGGCTGCTCGAGGTGGCGCATCGCCAGCAGCACGGCCCAGGCGGTCGCGGCCGCGGAGGGGAGGTGCGGCTTGGCTTCGAGCGACATGGTGAGGAAGACGGGACAGAGCATCACCAGCGCCGCCGAAAGCGGCCCGCACCACGGACCGCCGAGGCGCCGACCGATCCGGACAGCCGCGACCAGCAACAGGCCGCCGGAAACCAGTGAGAGCAGGCGCGCCGCGACGTAGAACCGCCCGAACAGCTCCGGCGCTTCGAGATAGACATCCGGATCGGACGACAAGGTGAGCAGCCCCCCTGCCGCGCCGAGCGCCAATGCCGCGCCGACGGCGTAGATCCACGCGCCGCCGTATTGATACAGTCCCGGATCGAAATCGAACTGGCGCAGCCGCATGCGCTGCAGCGCCATGAAGTTGATCATCTCGTCAGGTTGGTGCGAAAAGAGCCGGTAGCGGCGGAGAATCTCCGCGCGCGCGGCGTCCGACGCGGTCAGATCGACCAGCGTATTGCGGTGTTCGACGGGGTTGAGATCGCGATCCGCGCCGGCGCGGCGACCGCTGCGCTCCCCGGCCGCGGCCGCCGCGGAGAACCGCTCGGCCTTCCACGCCGACCCGCCGAATAGAACCGCGTCCGCCTCGCGGTTCGGCACCCCCCACGCCAGCAGCGGCAGCAGCAGCACGACCCACAGCGGCGCGATGAGCCAGTCGCGGCGACGCGAATCCGAGTCACGGGCGACTAGCGCAGCAGGTCCGCGATCGGCCACTCCATCGTCTCCAGCCAAGCGCGATCGATCGAGGAAATCCGCCATTCGCCGTCCACGTCCTCAAAGCTGACGTGCCAGCGCGAACGCACCATACGGCCGAAATCCTCGTTCGACAACGTGACGACGTACGTCGTTTCGACCCGAAATCGATCGCCGGTGCTCTCCAGAATCTCCAGCCTGCTGCGGCGGGCCTCGCGCACCGGCGACCGCCGCAAGCGGCGCTCGACCTGCTCGACGAACTCACGCGCGTTGAGCGCGCCCAGCGTGAAGCGCGGCGCGAGCGCCCCCGTCAGCGCGTTGGTCCGCCCCTCGACAATGTCCCGGGCCACGGCATCCAGGATCAATCCGGCCCGCTCACGCTGCGTGACCACCAACGGCTGCGCGATCAGCAGCAGGGCCGCGACGGCGCAACCGCCGACAAATAGCCGCCGGCTGCCGCCGCGACGCCACAGCACCAGCAGCAAGTACAGCGCGAGCGCCAGGGCGCCGGCCAGCGCGTAGAACGACTCGAACAGCACCCAGGTGATCAAACTCAACGGAAGGCTCCGCGCTGGCTGAGGGCCGACCGATCAATCGGGCGGTTCATGCCGAAAGGGAGGTGGCGTCCGCCGCGGCGCTTTCGACCGGATCCTCGCCCGGATAGCGAAGCGGGGGCAGGTCGGCGTACCCGGCGTGCCGCAGGGCCGCATCGACCAGGCCGAGGAAAAACGGGCTGGGGCGCAGCGGGCGGCTGGTCAGCTCGGGATGTGCCTGTGTGCCGACAAAGAAGGGGTGGGCGGCGGCGGGCAGCTCCAGAATGTGCATGATCTCGCCGCGCGGCGCGCGTCCGGAGAAGCGCATGCCGGCGGACTCGAGCGCGGAGATGTAGCGCGGCTCGACCTCGTAGCGGTGGCGGAAGCGCAGCCGGCAGCGCGCCCCGAACATGCGGGCGGCGAGCGACCCGGGCGTGATGATCACGTCATGACCGCCCAGGCGCATCGAGGCGCCCATGCCCTCGATCTTGCGTTGCTCGGGCAGCAGGTTGATGACCGGAAAGCGGCAGTCGTTGTCGATCTCGGTGCTGTTGGCGTCGTCCATTCCGCAGACGTTGCGGGCATACTCGATTACCGCCATCTGGAAGCCGTAGCAGATGCCCAGCGCGGGCAGGCGCGCTTCGCGCGCGTGGCGCAGGCAGGCGATCTTGCCGTCGGCGCCGCGCGTGCCGAACGCCCCGGGAACGATGATGCCGTTCACATTGCGCAGCGCGTCTGCGACGGAGGCCTCGCCGACCTCGGTCGCGTCGATCCAATCCAGCTCGACCCGGGCACCGAGCCAGACGCCGGCATGCTCGAGCGACTTGAGAATGCTGGCGTAGGCGTCGCGAACGGCGGTGTACTTGCCCATCATGCCGATGCGCACCTGCCGCTGGGCGGTGCGCAGGCGATTCACGTAGCCCATCCAGGTGTCGCGCGCCAGTCGCTCGGCGTCCTCATCGACGCGCGACGCGAGATCAAGCCAGCCGATCACGGCGGCATCAACCCCCGCGCCGCGCAGCAGCTCGGGGATCAGGTAAACTGTCTCGCAATCGTGCATGGAAAAAACGCGCTCCGGCGGCACGTTTGAAAAGAGCGCGATCTTGTCGCGGACCTTCTGCGTCACCGGCGAATTCGCGCGGCAGGCGATGATGTGCGGCTGAATGCCGCATTGCATGAGCTGCCGGATGCCGAGCTGGGCGGCCTTGCTCTTCTGCTCGCCGAGCGTGGGCGGCTCCATCACGTACGTCAGTGCGACGAAGCAGACGTTGGCGGGGCCTTCCTCAAAGGCAAGCTGACGCATCGCCTCGATGTAATAGTGATTTTCGACGTCGCCGACGGTGCCGCCGATCTCGACGAATACGACGTCCGCCTGCGTGCCCAGCGCCAGTTCGCGCAGCCGGTTCTTCACCTCGCCGGTCACATGCGGGATCATCTGCACGTCGCGCCCGAGATAACCGCCGGTGCGCTCGCGATCGAGCACGCGCCGGTAAATCTGCCCGCTGGTCGCGAAGTTGGCGCGCGAAAGGTCATGGTTCAGGGCGCGCTCATAGGTGCCGAGGTCCATGTCGCACTCGGTGCCGTCGTCGAGCACGAAGACTTCACCGTGGCGATAGGGGTTCAGCGTGCCGGCGTCGATGTTCAGGTAGCCCTCGAGCTTGATCGGGGCAACCACCAACCCCTTGTCCTGAAGGCACTTGGCGAGCGATGAGCTGAAAATCCCCTTGCCCAGCCCACTCATCACCGTGCCCATCACGACGACGTACTTCGTCCGGCCAGGCTGATAACCCGCCGGCACGGGGAGATAGAACTCCGTGTCCCCGGTCTGGTTGCGCGCGTTGGAGAGCAGCGGGTTGAAATCCATGCCGTTTGCGCCCATTTGCCTGAACCTGATCTATCTTACCGCGGGATCAGCATTTCCGCTTCAGGGCGCAAGGAGAAACTCCGCCGCCCTGCGCCGTGCCGAAAAATGCCCGCCATACGGCACAGCCGTGCACGACGCGGGCGACGCGCCGTGGCTGGGATAGACTTCGTGATAGACGTTCGTGAACGGGGGATTCTGTTGCGCGAGTTGGTTCAGCGTGGCGTTGGACGTGATGTAGTAGGTCTCGGCGTCGTTGTTGATCGCCAGCCCGCGCTGCTCGCGCAACGCGAGATTCCACTGCCAGTTGTAATTCGACCAGCACGAATACTGCCAGCCGTTCGGCGCGATCCACGTCCCGTTCTGCCAGATGCACTCCGTGTCCAGGTCCAGGCAATAAGGGATAACGTTCTGGTTGTAATGGTCATAGACCAGCGCGCTATAGCGCACCGCGTAGGCGGAAAATACATCCCAGTGGTCCTGGGCGATTCGCATCGCCAGCGTGCCGCCGGACGACCAGCCGGTGATCGACCAGCGGCCGTTCGGCGTGATCGCGCCCATCTTCTGGAGCAGCGTCAATGCATCCAGGACGTGACGAGTGTCTGACAAGCGCGTGCAGCCGGAGGCGTTCACGCCGCTGTAGGCCACATCCGGGCAAACCACGGCGAATGGCTCAAACGTCGCGCGCTCGGTGGCCAGTTCGGGCCAGGTTGGCCCGCCGCAATCCGGCCAGGCGCCGCCGTTGATGGCGTGCGGTCCCATTTCGAATGCGCTGCTTGATCCGGTGCCGTGGATCGAGACGATCGTGGCGTGTTGCTCGGGATTGAAATCGGTCGGAATGAAGACGCGAAAGGTGCGTCCGCTGTGCGGAACGGTGATCAACTGCACCGAACCGCGGATGATGCTGCAACCCTCGGCGGAGCGCGGTGTTTCGCCGAGCAGGCAGCTCACGAAGGGATCAATGTCGAAATTGTTGACGGTCCCGTCGTACCGAACGTCGCCCCAACAGCCGCGCAGCGCCCAGCACTCCGGGGACGCGCCGCTGTCGAGATAGGCCGTCGGCGCTTCCGCCGACCCGCCCAGCACGGCCACCACGAAGGGGTCGATGTCGAAGTTGTCGATCTGTCCGTCGCAGTTGGCGTCACCGCGCAGACACTGAGCGCGCGCAGCCGTGACGGTGCAATGGCAGACCACCGCCGCCGCCGCGATCAATAGGAGCCAACGCCGCACGCGATCCATCCTCCGAACAGGCTGCACCCCTTCTGCCTGCCGACACTCCCCGCGGATGCGACCCGCCGGGCGACGCCCCGCGTTATTGCGCGCCGGATTCCGCCGCTCCGCGCCAGCGTTCGACAAACCGCGCGTAATCCGCGGGGGTGTCGATTCCTGGAGCGGCGCGCGGCACGACCGCCACCGCGATGCGTCGGCCACGCTCCAGCACGCGCAATTGCTCAAGCTGCTCGATCCCCTCCAGCATACCGGACGGCCAGCCGGAATATTCCAGCAGAAATGCGCGCCGGTAGGCATAGACGCCGACGTGCAGATGCAGCCCCGGACTGCGCGGGGCGCCGGAGCCGCGGCGGTGCGGGATCATGGCCCGGGAGAAGTACAGCGCTCGGCCGGCGGAATCGAGAACGACCTTCACGGCCGCGGGGTCGGCGGGGTCCGCGTCCGCGGGAAACGGGCAGGCCAGGGTGGCCATCGGGGTTTCGGCGTCGGCCGCCGCCATCCGCTCCACCAGAGCATCCAGATAACCGGGCTCGATTTCCGGCTCATCCCCCTGCACGTTGAGAATCACGTCCGAGTCGCGCGAGCCGGGTCCGTCGCGCGTGGCGGATACGACTTCCGCCAGCCGATCGGTGCCGGTGGGGTGGTCGGAGCGGGTCATGACGGCGTCGCCGCCGAACGATCGGACGGCCTCGGCGATTCGGATGTCATCCGTCGCGACGAGGCAGCGCTTCACGCTCGTCGCCAGACGCACGCGCTCGACAACGTGCTGCACGAGGAACCGACCGGTCTCGCGGAGCAGCGGCTTGCCGGGCAGGCGCGTAGAAGCGAATCGGGCCGGGATGATGGCGAGCACATCGGGCGCGGACATGCGGGTTCCTGTTGTCGATTGACTCCAACTGTCGCGGCGACACGCCCGTTGCCGCGGCTTAGCGCCCCCTGCGCCGGCCGGGTTTCGACGGCGCGTCCGGCGGCTGCTCCGGATGCGGCGCCGGGGCGGGGATCGTGCGTCGGACGCGCGCTGTCGAGCGTACGGAGCGCGTCGCCGGCGCCGCATCCGACGGCGGCGGACCGACCGCGCGGCGGGTCGCGGGGGTCTCGATCGCGGCGCGGCCGGAGAGATAGGCGCCGGTGAGGGAGCGCTCGACGGCGCAGATTTCGGCGACGGAACCGCTGGCGACGACTTCGCCGCCCTTGACGCCCGGACCGGGCCCGAAATCGACGACGTGATCGGCGGCCAGCATTGTGTCGCGATCGTGCTCGACGACGATGACGGTATTGCCCATGTCGCGCAGCTTGCAGAGCGATTGGAGCAGCCGCTGATTGTCACGTGGATGCAGGCCGATGCTAGGCTCATCCAGCACATAGAGCACACCGACCAGGCCGCAGCCGATCTGGCTGGCGAGCCGGATGCGCTGTGATTCGCCGCCGGACAAAGTCGGGGCTGCGCGATCGAGCGAGAGATAATCGAGGCCGACGTCCACGAGGAAGCGCAGGCGGGCGCGAATTTCCTTGAGCGGCTCGACGGCAATCAGGCCGCGCGCACCACTGAGAGACAACGACTCGAAGAACTGCATCGCGTCGCGAATCGACATCTCGCACACGCCGTGGATGTTCCGCGGCGCGGGACCGCCCGGCTCGTCGCCACCGAGGCGCACAGCGAGCGCCTGTGGGTTGAGGCGCGCGCCGCGGCAGAGAGGGCAGACGGCGCGGCGCATGAACTGCTCGTAGTAGTTCCGCACGATGGTCGAGTTAGAGTTGCGGTAGTTGCTCTGCAACTCGGCGATCACGCCTTCGAACACCCCGCCGTGCTTCCAGGATGAGCCGCGCCCGCGCCACTCGAAGGTGATGTGCTCATCGCCGGTCCCGAACAGCAGCGCGTCGCGGGCCGCCTTCGGGAGCTTGTTCCACGGCGTCTTGAGATCAAAGCCCAGATGCCGCGCCACACCTTCATAGAAGTGGCGGCGCCAGCGGCCCGGCTTGGTGCGCAGCGCGACGACACAGGGCGCGAGGAAGCTCAGCGTTGGATCGGGCACGAGCAGTTCGGGATCGAAATCCATCGACTCGCCGAGGCCGTCACAGCGGGTGCACATGCCCTGCGGGCTGTTGAAGGAGAAGAGCTGCGGGTCGGGCGGCTCGAAACTGACGCCGCAGGCGGTGCAGGCATGGGCGGAAGAGAGCAGGATATCGCCATCGAGCGGAGCGCCGTCGGCATCCGGCGAGGCTCCGCGCTGTGCCGCTTGGGGCGCCGTGGTGGCGCGCGGCGCTCCCGCCGCGTCGGCGGGCGCGAGGATGGCCGTACCGCCGCCGGCGGTGAGCGCCGTCTCGAGCGCTTCGGCGATTCGCGAGCGCGCGGAAGCGCGGACGACCAGACGATCCACCACCACGTCCACGTCGTGGCGACGGTAACGGTCCAGCGCCGGCGGCTTCGAGAGATCGATGATCCGACCGTCCACGCGGGCGCGGGCGAAGCCCTGCGCGATCAGCTCGGCGAACAGGTCGCGATGCTCGCCCTTCTGCGCGCGGGCCCGCGGCGCGAGCAGCATCAGCGGCGTCCCCTCGGGCAGTGCAAGCACCCGCGCGACCATTTGCTCCCGCGTCTGGGCCGAAATAGGTCGATCGCAGCGCGGGCAGTGCTGCACGCCCGCGCGTGCGAACAGAACGCGCAGGTAATCATGGATCTGCGTGATGGTGCCGACCGTGCTGCGCGGGTTCCAGCTGCTGGTCTTCTGCTGGATCGAGATCGACGGCGAGAGGCCGTCGATGTGGTCGCAATCGGGCTTGGGAAGCTGGCCGATGTACTGGCGGGCGTAGCTCGACAGCGACTCGATGTAGCGGCGCTGCCCCTCGGCGTAGAGCGTGTCGAAGGCCAGGCTGCTCTTGCCGCTGCCCGAGACGCCGGTGAAGCAGATCAGGCGGTTCTTGGGCAGATCGAGCGAAACGCCGCGGAGGTTGTGCTCGCGGGCGCCGGCAACGCGGATGGTGTCGTCTAGTCGGGTCACGGGGGCATTAGGGGCGCGCGGGCGGGCGCGCGTCAAGCGCAGCGGTGATCACGCGATCGCCGATGCTCCGAGCAATGCCGGAAGGCGGACGAAGCGAGCGAGGCGATATATACTTGCGGGTTGTTCAATCAGCGAGCGGAACCATCGGGAGAGTCGGAAAGTGGCGCTCCAGCACGGTATGGCTCGATCACTGGCTGCGATCGTGGGACTCGTGCTTCTTGGTGCGGCCGGGTTTTTTGTCGTCCGCGGAGATGGCGCGCGAAGCCCGGACGGCGCCGCGGCTCCACGGAAGCTGCTCGCCTACGTGGGGGCGGCGTCGAAACCGCCCACGGAGGAGGTCGCGAAGCTCTACGAGCAGAAGACGGGCGTCCAGGTGGAACTGGTCTTCGGCGGTTCAGGCTACGTGCTGTCGCAGATGAAGCTTGCGAAGCAGGGCGACCTCTATTTTCCCGGCTCTTCGGACTACATGGAGAAGGCCAAGCGCGACGGCGATGTCTTTGCCGAGACGGAAGAGGTGGTGGTCTACCTCGTGTCGGCCATCAACGTGCAGAAGGGTAATCCCCACAACATCCGCACGCTCGCGGATCTCACGCGCCCGGGACTCAAGATCGCGATCGCCAATCCCGAGGGCGTCTGCGTCGGCGCTTACGCGGTGGAGATCATGGAGAAGGAGTTTTCGCCGGAAGAGAAAGCGGCCTTTCGGCGCAACCTGGTCAACTACACCGAGAGCTGTGAAAAAACCGCGACCGCCATCTCGCTGAAAATGGCCGACGCCGTGATCGGCTGGAGCGTCTTTGCGCACTGGGATCCGGAGCGGATCGAGACGGTGCGCCTCGCGAAAGAGGAGATTCCGCGGATCGGATACATCCCGGTCGCCATCTCGAAATTCACGAAGGACCGGGCCGCCGCGCAGGCGTTTATCGACTACCTGAACGGACCGGAGGGCCGTGCGGTGTACACCCGCCACCACTACTTCGCTACGGCCGAGGACACCATCGCGTGGATCGGCGAATCGAAGCCGGTCGGCGGTGAGTACGTGGTGCCCGCGGAGTGGATCCGGAAGTGAGCCCTCGATGACCCTGCGAGGCGTCTCTATTGCCTCCGCGCTCGGGGTGCTGCTCCTCTACGGCGGCTTGATCCTGTCGCTGTGCTGGTTCTTTCGCGGCGACGCCCTGCGGGAATCGCTGCTGTCAGAGCGGACGCTCTTCTCGGTGAGGCTTTCGCTGCTGACGGCGACGCTGGCAGCCGGCCTCGCGCTGGCGCTGGGGATCCCGGCCGCCTACGCCCTGTCGCGCTTCCGGTTTCGCGGACGAGAACTGACCGACACCCTGCTGGAGTTTCCGATCATCGTCTCGCCTGCAGCGCTGGGCGCGATGCTGCTGATCTTCTTCAACAACCCGCTGGGCGAGTGGATCCAGCAGAACGCGGTGCAGTTCGTTTTCGGTGTGGCGGGGATCGTGCTGGCGCAATTCGTCACCGTGCTGGGCGTGGCGGTGCGTCTGCTGAAAGCCTCGTTCGACGAGGTGCCGGTTGAACTGGAGACGGTCGCACGCACGCTCGGTGCGACACCACGTCACGCATTTGCGACGATCACGCTTCCGTTGGCGCGGCGCGGACTGATCGCCGCGTTCATTCTCGCCTGGGCCAAGGCGCTGGGCGAATTCGGAGCGACGATCACGGTGGCGGGCACCATGGCGATGCGCACCGAAACTCTGCCGATCGCCATCTTTCTTCGCCTCGCTTCGGCCGACATCGAGAGCACCGTGGCGATGATCCTGCTGCTGATCGTGATCGGCCTGTCCGCGCTCTACGTCACTCGCAGGCTGCTGGGAAGGGCCGTCCATGCTTGAGGTGGAATCCCTGACCGTGCCGGCCGGTCGGTTCCGGCTGGAGGAAGTGAATCTCCGGCTGACGCAGGGAGAATGCCACGCCGTGCTCGGGCCGTCCGGCTCCGGCAAAAGCACGCTGCTCCGCGCGATCCTGGGCGTCCTGCCGTGTGCTGCCGGTCGCATTTGCCTGAACGGTGCGGACCTCGCGGGTGTCCCGATCGAGCGCCGCGGCCTTGGCTACGTGCCGCAGCACCTCGGCCTGTTTCCGCATCTGACCGTCGGGCAAAACGTCGCGTATAGCGCCCGCGCCCGCGGCGTGCCGTCCGCCGTGTTTCAGCCGCACCTCGACCGATTGATCGCAGCGACCGGGATCGGGGCGCTGCTCGACCGGCGGCCGGGAACCCTGTCCGGCGGTGAACGCCAGCGCGTCGGGCTGGTGCGGGCGCTGGCCGGCCAGCCGCGCCTGGTGCTGCTGGACGAGCCGTTCACCGCACTCAATGACAGCCTGCGACGCGAGTTGTGGTGGCTGGTGCGCGAGTTGCGGAGCCAATGGGGGTTGACCATCCTGCTGGTCACACACGATCTCGCCGAGGCGTACTTTCTGGCGGATCGCGTCACGGTGCTGCTGGACGGCCGCGTGGCGCAGCAGGGCGACAAGGCGGAGGTGTACAGCCGGCCCGCCGTGGCCGAGGTCGCCCGCTTCCTGGGCGTGGAGACCCTCCAACCCGGGCGCATCATCGAGACGCGCGACGGAATGGTCCTCGTAGAAGTGAATGGAACGCAGCTTCGGGCGCTGGACGTGCCGGGCCTGTCGAACGAGGTGCTGGTCAACATCCGCGCCGAAGACGTCCTGCTGGAGCGGGAGCCCGGCTCTCCCGCCGTCGGCAGCGCCCGCAATCGCCTGCGGGCGCGCGTCCTATCCATCCAGTTCGGAAGCCCGATGGTGTGTGTGAAGCTCGACGCCGGCTTTCCCCTGCTCGCGCTGATCACCCGCTCGGCGTGTGAAGAGCTGAACTTGCAGCCGGAATCGGTCGTGACGGCGATCATCAAGGCGCCCTCCATCCATCTTCTGAATCGCAAGCCGTCCAGCGCCCCGGCCACCCCCCTCTCCCGCTCCGCCAACGCCGTCACGACGCGAGGCGTCTGACCGGCATGTCGCGGGTTGACGCGCCTTGCCGCGCCGTGCTGCCGTTTTTCGTGGATCGTCACGAATCGGCACTACGCGCCGACGTATTTCGCCACAACCGATCGCGCGACGCCCGCATCGGCCGTGCCCTTCACGATTGCGCGGCCGTCGGCAAAGAGCGTCACCTGGAACGAATCGGCGGCAAATCGCAGCAGAAACTCGTTCTGCACGGCCCGTGCATCGCGCCCCAGCCGCGCCGCGACGCGCTTCAGCTCGATCGGTGCGGCGTCCGCCGGCGGCGTGACCTGCACGGCGTTGCGCCCGCAGAGCAGCACGGCCCGCGAGGCGCGGTCGCCGGCGAGATAGGGAAACTCGCGATGGACGCAGCAGCGGCAATCGCCGGTTTCGCGGGCGGGCTGCATATCCAGCGCCCGGAACCGCCCCAGCCAGGCGTCGAAGCTGATCATCCGCCCGTGCAGCGCGTCCGTGCGGCCGGAGAGAATCTTGATCGCCTCCAGTGCTTGCAGGCTGGCGGTGATGTTCACTGCGGCGGCGAGCACGCCGGCCGTGTCGCAGGTCGGCGTCTCGCCCGCGGGCGGCGGGGCGTCCCAGATGCAGCGCAGGCAGGGCGTGCGGCCGGGCAGCACCGCCATCACCAGCCCCTCGGCGGCGATGCACGCGCCGTAGACCCACGGCAGGCCGTCGCGGACGGCCAGGTCGTTCAGCAGGAAGCGCGTCTCGAAATTGTCCGTGCCGTCGAGCAGCAGGTCCACGCCTTCGGCGAGCGCGGCAACGTTGTGCGGCCCGGCATCGGCCACGACCGCCTCGACCTCGACGGCGGAATTCGCGCGGCGGAGCTTGCGCGCGGCGGCCTCGGCCTTGGGGAGATTCGCGGCGATGTCGTGCTCGTCGAAGAGCACCTGCCGCTGCAGGTTGTCCAGCTCGATGAAGTCGCGATCGACCACCCGCAGAAACCCGACGCCGGCGCGGACCAGCGTGCTCGCCAGCACGGTGCCCAGCGCTCCGCAGCCGACCAGCAGCACGCGGGCATGCCGCAGGTGGCGCTGCCCCTGCTCCCCCAGCGGGGCAAACAGCATCTGGCGGCTGTAGCGCGCCAGCGCGGCATCCAGTGCGGGGTCAGCGCTCATTTCGATCCTCTCGTGCCGATCCCGGCGGACCTTGACTCGTATCGCCACCCGGGCCGCTGTCCATCCCGTGACTCATCCGGCCATGCGCGGGGGGACTCGCAGCGCTGCCTGTACCGCGACTCGCGCCGCTGTCTGTACCACGGCTCGCCCTGTTTCGCGCAAGGCGCCACTCGCGCCCGACGGACATCGCCGCCCAGCCGTTGAGCAGCGCCACCAGCAGGAGAATCCAGCCGTCGCCATCGCCGTAGGCCAGCCAGACCGCCCCGCACGATCCCGCGCCGATCGCGCCGATACCGGCCAGCACGGCGTCGAGCAGCACGGCCGAGCGCAGGCCGACGGCCGCCAGCAGCGATACGCCGATCATCGCACAGCCGACGACGCGGGCGAACATCACGAAGCCGTACACGGCGGCGGCGTAGAGTTCGGGCGCGCCCGGAACGGTGCGGCCGGTCCAGTAGCCAAAGCCGAGATAGAGAAACACGCCGCCGGAAATCAGCGCGCCAAGCACGCCTTCGAAGCGATCGAACGCAGAAAGCCCGCGGCGCTGGTGCGAGTGCTGGGGATCAGCCTGCGGATCGCACAGTCCGGAGGGCCGGTCGCGCGGATCGGATGGTGGATCGCGGGGATCGGGTTGTCGGTGGTCCATGCGGTGGCCCCTGGGGGCGGGGGCGCTGGAGACTGCTGGCGTCAGCGCGGCGCGCTGCTTGCTGCCTGGACTATAGCGGATCGCGGCCCATGCATGCAGGGCGTGTTAGGTGACATGGTGTCGGGTGGATGGCGTTGGGTGGCACGGTGTTGGGTGGCATGCAACGCCGTTCACTAAGCCGCTCCTTTTTCTTTTCTGAATGCCTGTGCTTTGCGGATTTCGGCCGTGGTTGCGGTGCGGATTCTGGGGGTTCCGGGGGGTGGTTCGGTTTTCTTGTGCGGCCAATCGCGGGCGGTCTTTGGTCGTCTGCGGAGGTAGAAGTCGGGCACGGCGGTGCGGAGTTGGCGCTGGAGCCAGTGTTTTCCCGTTGGGCGGCGGCCGCGCCGCATGGCGGTGCGGATCACACGCAATGCCGCGGCGGGTGAGATCAATCGCGGCGGCTGGGCGGCGTTGTGCGTCAGCAGGCTGATGAGCCACAGACCGGCCATCGACCAGTCGAGTTCGCACGCGGCCAGCTCCGGCGTTTGGGCGCGAAGCTTTTGCTTGCCCAGCGTCTGCTTCAGCGTGCGATGCATCACTTCCAGCGACCAGCGCTGCCGGTAGAGGGCGGCAACATCCGCAGCGCTGAGCCGCCGCTCGTCCAGCACGTTGGTCAGCAGCGCCACATGCTGTCGCCCCGCCTGCAACAGCACGAGTCGCAGCGTCAGCGGCGGCGTGCGGCGCTGCGTGTCGGGCCACAGATACACCACGCCCGCGCGCTCGCGCAGGTGGTAGCCGAGCTTGCGCAGCAGCGTCACATTCCGGCCGACGCGCACGATGAACGCATGGCCGCAGTTCTGCAGGCGCGTGAGCACGCGGTAGCCCACCAGCCCCGCATCGGTCAGCAGCAGCGTGCGCTCCGGCAACTCCGGCAGCATCGACAGCAGCAGGTCGCGTTCGCTGCCGTCGCCGCGCGTGCGCCGCCAGGCCCAGGGCAGGTTGCTGGCCACGTGATAGAGCGTGACCAGCAGCTGCTGCGGCGCGGTGCGCTGCTTGCCGGCGCAGCCGAACGCCTGCTCGTTCGCCCGCGTGCGCGGACAATTCACCCGCGAACCGTCCACGCCGAGCACCACCCAGTTCCGCCAGCGCCAACAGCCCGCGGCCGAGCGTTGCGTATGAGACCGCAGCGTCGCGACGAGTGGCCGCAGCAGCCGCGCCGAACGCGTCCGCCAGGCCTTGAGGAAGCCTTCGAGATGAGCGCCCGGCCGCCGCCGCGTCGGATACATCGCGACGATCTGCTCACGCATCGCCGCGAAGGCTTCGCGGAAAGAGGAGACCGGATGCCAGACCATCAGCAACAGGCCGATCAGCAACATCCGGTCGCTCCACCGAACGCGCTGATCCGACGAGCACAGCGGCAAACCGCTGACCGGGAGAAACTGTCGAATGGCGGAACGCAGCTGGGTGCAGTACGCTGAAGAACGGGTGCTCGTCCGTGAGCATTCCATCGCGGCCTCCGTTTGCTTGGTGTGGAAACCAAAGCCTAACGGAGGCCGTTCAATTTGGCGCGCCATACACCCGCTATAACTACCATGAATCACAAAGACTTATGAGCCGACTATCGGGCGATTGGTGAACGGCGTTGGGTGGCATGCCTTCGCGGTACCCCGCGTAGGCATGCAGGGCACGTTGAGCAGAAAGTCCGGCGCCGTTGCATGCTCACGCTGCGTACAGCGAGAGCATGCCACCCAACGCTGCTTTTGTTCGCGACGTTGCATGCCACCCGCCGAGATCAACGACCGGTGGTTCCCGGAAATGGGGATCGTATCTGACGCTGTGCTGCACACGCCATGCGACGAAGGCGGTCGGGTCGCATGGAGCTGGGTGGCACGGTGTTGGGTGGCATGCCTTCGCGGTACCCCGCGTAGGCATGCAGGGTACGTTGAGCAGAAAGTCCGGCGCTTGTTGCATGCTCACGCTGCGTACAGCGAGAGCATGCCACCCGCCGAGATCAGCGACCGGTGGTTCCCGGAAATGGAGATCGCACTAGACGCCATGTTGCACACGCCATACGGCGAAGGTTGGGTGGCGAAATCCGGGCGCCGCTGACTTGAGCAACCCACGGCCGCCTGGTGCCTGCACGGAGTTCAGCGAAGCAAGGACGCCGGCCGTTACTTGCCGCCGCCGGCGGCCGACTCGAGCGGGGCGCCGAATTCCTGCACCCAGTAGAGGCCGTAGGTGCCGCCGGAGCGGATACCGACGCCCAGCTCGGTGAAGCGGCCGTCGAGGATGTTGGCGCGATGCCCGGGGCTTTCCATCCAGTCGCGGAAGGCCTCTGCGGGCGACGGCTGACCGGCGGCGAGGTTTTCTCCGACGACGCGATAAACGTAGCCGAACTGCTCCGCTCGCTCGGACAGCGTGGATTTCGTGACCGGGTTCACGTGCGCGAAGAAGTCGTAGTGGATCAACTCGCAGGCGTATTCCTCAGCCTGCGCTTCCAGCGTCGCGTTGAACTTGACCGGGCCCAGGCCGCGCGCGACGCGCTCTTCGTTGACGAGGCGGAAAATCTCATTTCGCCAGGCGGCGGACTCGACCGGCTCGAGACACTGCGCGTACTTGGCCGTCAGGCCGTCGGAAAAGGCCGAACCGGCCGCGCCGGATCCCGCGGCGCTGGACGCGCCGGCGGTCTGCGAGCCGCTGAAGCTCGCGCCGGGCAGCGTGGTGCCGGAGCGGGAGATAGCGGAGGAGCCGGCGTCATCGTTCGGCACCGGACAGCCGCCGATGGGCAGGGCTGCGGCGAGCGCGAGCAGGACGGTTAGCGATCGGCGATGGAAGTGGCGCTGGACCATGTATTTTCGCTCCGCAGCGGCGTCGGCCCGGTACAAAATGCCGCTGGGAGTCAATATACCAAAAGTCCGTGCCGTTTCCCCACTTGATCCGACTCTTTGTCCGTCCCATACTTTGCGGGGCTTGCTGACGGACGAACCCACCCCCGGCTGCTGCCCGGTTATCAGGAGTTTCCCCGATGCGTCGTCGCCGATCCGTTGTGCTCGCTGCGGTCGCCGCCCCCCTCTTCTTGATGCAGCTCGATTTTTCGGGCTGCATCCCGAACCTCGGCGGGACCGGGAATCCGACCGGCGGGGCGGGCTTCAACCTGCCCCCTACCGTCGTGATTTCCGCCGACCGGGTGCGGGGCGTCGCACCGCTGACGGTCCGATTCACCTCCGCCAACAGCGCGGATGACGGGCTGATCGTGGATCGCCTGTGGAACTTTGACGACGGGCAGTCCAGCCGCGACGTCTCGCCGACGCACGTCTTTGACCGCACCGGCACCTACAACGTGTCGCTGACGCTCACGGACGATCGCGGGCTGCGGGCCAGCCGCACGATCGAGGTCGCCGTCACGCAGGCGCCGGTCGCGGTGATCTCGGTGGATCGTAGCGCGGCAGAAAGCGCCCCGGCGATCTTCGCGTTCGACGGCTCGCAGTCGACCGACCCGGACGGCGAGATCGTGGCCTACCAGTGGGACTTCGGCGACGGCTCGCGCGAGGTGATCCCGGCCGTCGCGCACACTTTCGCAACGCCCGGCACGTACCGGGTGCGCCTGACGGTCACCGACAACACCGGTGTGACCGGCTTTTCCGACGTGATTATCGAGGTGGGCATCCCCAAGCCGCAGTTCACGTTCCTCAGCCCGCCGTCGTCGATTTCGAATCTCGTGCTCTCGCCGCGATCACTGCTGTGGATGCACGGCGTGTTCAGCGTCTCTCCGAACGTGCCGCGAACGATCGTGGCCGGGCTGGACGGCGACGGCGACCCGTGCGAAGCGCAGGTGGCGCTGTTTGAGTCGCTCAGCGGGTTCAAGTCCAAGGTGCTGCTCGGGCACACCGACCGGGTGCGCAGCGCGGTGTTTTCGCCGGATGGGACGGTGCTGCTGAGCGCCGGCGACGACCGCACGCTGCGGCTCTTCGACCTGACGACCGGCAATCTCGCGACGACCTTCGAGGGCAGCACCGCGGCCGTGACGTCGGTCGCGTTCGTGCCCGGCGGGACGCAATTCGTCTACGGGCAGTCCGATGGGCGCGTTTTCCTCCGCAATCGGGCCAACGGCTCGATCGTGCGCGAGTTCGTGGGGCACACGGCCGGGGTGAATTCGGTCGCGGTGTCGTCGGATGGGACGCGGCTCGTCAGCGGCAGCGACGACGTGACTGCGATCGTGTGGAACCTGTCGAACGGCGCCATCGTGCGCCAACTGGTCGGGCACACGTTCGGCGTGACCAGCGTCGCCTTCGCGCCGGGCAACTCCGGACTGGTTCTCACCGGCAGCATCGATCAATCCGCGCGGCTGTGGGATGTCGCCAGCGCCACCACGCTGGTGAGCTTTGCCCCGGTGGTCAGCGGAACGACGCTGATCAGCGGCCATACAAACGCGATTACGAGCGTGGCGTTCTCCCCGGATGCGACGAAGATCGCGACCGCGAGCGAGGATCGCACCGCCAAGATCTGGAACGCCACCGGCGGCACGGAGCTGCGCACGCTTTCGCAGCACACCGGGCGGGTGATGGCGGTGAACTGGTCGCCGGACGGCAAGAAGCTCATCACCGGCAGCGCGGACGGCAGCGCCCGCATCTGGGACGCCGAAACGGGTCAGTCCCTGCAAACGCTGCGGCCGTGCACGTCGCAGATCAACGCGGTGGCGTTCTCGCCGGACGGGTCGGACGTGCTGACCGGCGTCGCCGCTCGAAACGACATCCGGCTTGACGTGAATCCCGCGACCGGCAACGACATGAACCTCACGGTGCCGTCAGCGCTGCAGCTGCGGGACGTACCGCCGGGCGTGTACACGCTGTGGGCGGAAGTGCGGACAGACCGCACGCAGCCATCCCGAACCTACGCGGGACCGACCATCACGATCGTTTCCGAGTTCACGCGCTCAATCGACACGTTCACGCCGCGCGTGCCCTACGTGAATGACGCGGCCAGCGTGGTCCTGGAGCGGACCGGCGAGCGGCAGGTGCTGGACCTCGGCTCGCTGGCGGCCGGCGACCAGGTGTCGCTGAGCCTGCTGAGCACGCCGGGCTACGGTTCGGTGTTTGCCGCGCCGTTTTTCAGCCTGATGCTGCTGGACTCCGAGCAGAAGGTGATCGCATGGTATGAATCGCGCACCAGCACCGCCGGCGCGTGCTGCATCGGCGGCGCATGCACGATTGTCGAGCCGGGCACCTGCACGATCGGCGCGGGACTGTTCTTCGGCCCGGGCACCTCGTGCGTGCCGGCCTCCTGCACGACCGGCGAGGCGCCGATCAACGCGATCTCGACGCTCTTCAGCGCCGACCAGAAGCTGGTGATCGGCCACAACAGTCCGAATCACTACCTCGTCGTTGACAGCGGCGACAGCGTCAACATTCGGATCACGCGCGGCGTCGGCGTGACGAAGCGCGCCCAGACCGTCTTCCTTGACTACCGCGGCGCCGGCGCGCTGAGCATCGCCGGCCGCGCGCCGGAAAACATTCCGGTGTTCAGCGCGACGCAGGTGGGGCGACCGGAGATCGAAACAACGGCCATTCGCGCAGCGATCAAGGCCAAGCTGCAGGCCATCTTTGCCGGCTTCAACGTGAACGTTGTCACGAGCGATGAAACGACGTCGCCGCCCACGCCGTTCACCACGATCTACTTCGGCGGCACGGCGTCGGACGGCGGGTACGGCGTCGCGGACGCCATCGACCCGCGAAACAACACGCTGGCCGGGCGCGGAATCGTGGCGACGGGACTCGTCGCGGCGGACTTCGCCTTCCTCGATGCGGCCACAGCCGCCGACATCCTCGGCGTGCTGGCCGGGCATCAGCTTGGTCACCTGTTCGGCTTGCGCCATGTGGATGACACGACCGACATCATGGCGACCGGCCGATTGGCAGATGGCGTTCCGACCTCGGGCCAGGTTCTGAAATCTTCGCTGCTTCGGGCAGAGGAGCAGGTGAACGCCGTCATCGGAATCCAGGATGCGCCGCAGATCCTGAGCGAGGTGATCGGGCCGTAGGACTGCGATCCGGCGGACACTGACGTAGCTTTATGCGGGCGCTGCGGTTGCAGCGCCCGCTTTCGTTTCTACCTGGCGCGCAAGTCATTGATTTTGGCGGTTCGCATCGGAAATCTCCGCCGTTCGCGCTCACGATGTCATGCCGAATTTCTGTAAATTCAATCCACGTCCATGCTCTCAATAGGATTGCAGGTTTCTTCGGACGTTGTACAATCGGCTGCCGCGCGGAGCGAGTGCTGCATTTCTCGGGGTGCCTGCTCCTCCTGTCCTGTCGTGGCAAGGACGCAACATGACGAAGGTCACGATCGAAGACATCAGCCGACAAACCGGCTTGTCGCGTGGGACGGTATCGCGCGCTCTCAACGATCGACCGGATATCAGTCAACAGACCAAGCAGCGGGTGCTTGAAGCGTGTAAAACGCTGAACTACGTCCCCAGCTACGCAGCCAGATCGCTGGCCACCGGCCGCACGTTCGCCGTCACCGTTCTCATCCCCGATTTGAACTCCGGGTTCACCCGCGACCTGCTGCACGGCGTGCTGTCCCGCGCCGGTCAAGCCCAGTACCTCGTCAGTGTGATCGAGCTTGGGAGCGATTCCAACGAAGCTCGGGATCGGTTGCGGATGCTGTCGGGCGAGCGAATCGACGGCTTGGTCGTGGCGGCGGACCTGGATGCTGAGACGGCCGCGCGGGTCGCTGAAACGCTTGGAAATCGGCCGATTGCTTCCACGCACCGCATTCCAAACATCGCCGCCGACGTGCTCGCCCCCGACTATCGCGAGGCAGGGCGATTGCTCGCCAGGGAACTCGCGGGTTGCGGCGGACCGACGGCGTTGCTCGTCTGTGCGGAATGCGCATCGAGCCGCGCGCTGTCGACCGGTTTCCGCGACATCCTTCCGACGGCCGAGATTGTCGAAGTTCGGCGTGCGGATGACCTCGGCGCGCTGTTGAGCACCCGACTGGCCGGGGCGCGCGGAATTGCGACGGGCGGCGAGAAGATCGCCGCGGGGCTGTACTGTGCGCTGCTGGGCAGCGGCAAGGTCCCGGGTCGCGACATTGCGGTTGCGTGCTTCGGGGACGGGGCCGCACTCGAACGCATGCGCCCGGCGGTGACGGTGGTGGACCCGGTCGGGGCGGAAGTCGGGCGTCGGGCGATGGACGTCATTCTGCAGCGGCTCGGCAAAATGCGCCACGACGCACCGGAGTTCACGGAAGTGGCGCCGGTCGTTCGCTCAAACGCATCTTCCAGGCTCGGTTAGTGCTCATCCCCGCGGATTTGTCGCGATGTCGCGCCAACCCCGCCCGCCTCCCCCTGACAACGCAGACTCACTCGATGCCGGGTCGCCAGGGTGGCGATCGCTCCCGACATCGGCACAGCGGCCCTCGGCTTGACGGTCCGTCACGCGGCGCAGTAGATTCCGGACTCTGGGGCGGCCCGGTCGTGACGTGCGATCTGAATGGTCGTTGCGCCCGATCAGACCGGTCGCAACGCGCGACCGACCCGCCCGCGAACGCTTGTCGGCCCGGCGCCGACCCATCGAAAGCCCCCATCATGCAGGTGACAGTCTCGGGACGGCACATGACGGTGAGCGACGCCGTCCGCGAGTATTGCGAAAAAAAAGCGGAGCGGCTCGTCCGGTTTTTTGATCGCATCCAGTCCATCGAGGTTGTGCTGGACGGCCAGGCGGGGCGTCACACGGCCAAGATGATCGTCCATGCCGAGCATCACGACCCCTTCGTGGCACAGGAGGAGAACGCGGACATTTACGCCGCGGTGGACCTGCTGCTGGAGGAAATCGAAGGGCAACTCCGCCGTCACAAGGAAAAGCTGCGAAATCGGAAGCACCCGGAATGACGAACCGTTCCGCCACGGAGCGCGGCATGAAGCTTTGCGACCTCGTCCCCGGCGGGGCGATTGTGGCGAACCTGCGGGCTGACGACCGCAACGGCGTGATCCGCGAACTGGTCACGGTGCTGTCGGTGACCGGCGCCATTACCGACGCCGAGGTGGAACCGGTTTCAAGATCGATCGTGACCCGCGAGCGCACCCGGGGCACAACCGGGTTCGGTCGCGGGGTGGCCGCGCCTCACACCAAGCTGGATGGACTGAAGCGGGTGGTGGTGGCGGTGGGTCGCAGCGCTGGAGGGGTCGATTTTTCGGCTCTGGACGGCGAACCGGTGTTCGGGGTGTTCCTGGTACTGAGTCCGACGGAGCAGCCGGAGCAACATCTTCGAGCGATGGACGTCATCTTCCGGGTTCTGCAGCAGGAAAAGTTCCGCCGCTTCTTGCGGCAGGCGGACTCGGAAGCGAAGATCGCCGAGTTGCTGCGGGAGGCGGATGAGCAAACACCACCGCCGAGCCGATCCTGAGCCGCTGTGTTGCTGGAACGATGAGTAAACCGAGTGCGACCCCCGTGTTCTGCGAACGAGAAGCTGTCATCCGAAACGCCGAGGGTCTGCATTTTCGACCGATCATGCAGTTGGTGGCGATTGCGTCTCAATACCAGTCGGCGGTGCGGGTGCATCACAACGACCGCAGCGCGGACGGGCGCAGCCCGATGGAATTGCTGATGTTGATTGCGACGCAGGGATCGAAACTGCGTCTGACCGCCGAAGGCGAGGACGCCGACGCAGCGCTGACGGCGCTGACGGAGCTGGTGGAGTCCGGTTTCGGCGAAGCGTAACGAAACAAGGAAATGCGTCGCGCGACCGGAAGGCCGCCGCGGCGCGGGAAGCGGCGCCGCCCGCGAGGCGCGCCGCGAGCCGATGATCATCAAGAAGGGAATCAGCGCATCGCCCGGGGTGGCGATCGGACCGGCGTTCGTACTCGATACGGAAGACTATCGCATTCCGCGCCGGACGGTCGAGCCCTCCCAGGCTCCTGAGCAGCTTCGGATTCTGGACGCCGCCCTGGAGGCATCGCGTCAGGAACTCGCGGAGCTGCGGGTCGCCACTGCGCGCCGCCTGGGCGAGCAGGCGGCCATGATCTTCGCATTTCACGAAGCCTTCATCGCCGAACCGGGGCTGCGCCGCGCGATCGTGCAATTGATCGAGCGGCAGCACTACACCGCCGCATTCGCCTTTTCCAATGAAATGAACCGGCGGCAGCGCGAATTCCGTGCCGTCGCGGATGCGTATCTGAAGGAGCGCGTCAAGGACCTGCAGGACGTGGAGCGGCGCGTGCTGCGGAACATCCTGGGCCGGGCGCGGGAGGACATCACGCGGCTCACCCAGCCGGTCATCATCGTCGCGCACGACCTGACGCCGTCGCAGGCCGTGTCGATCGATCGCGCGCACGTACTGGGCTTTGCGCTCAACGTGGGCGGGCAGACTTCGCACGTCGCCCTCATTGCCAAGCTGCGCGGCATTCCCGCGGTCGTGGCGCTCAACGACATCACCAGTGACGTGACCGGCGGTGAGCTGCTGGTGCTCGACGGCAGCCACGGCATCGTGGTGTGCGATCCGGACGACGCGAACGTCGAGCGCTATCGCGAGAGCCAGGCCGAGCACCGCCGGCAGGAGATCCACCTTAAGCAGTTTCGTGGGCTGCCCTCGGTGACGCGCGACGACGTGCGCGTGACGCTGCACGCGAACATCGAACTGCCGGAGGAGGTGGACGCCGCGATCGAGGCCGGGGCGGAGGGCGTCGGCCTGTACCGCTCCGAGTTTCTCTTCCTGGCCGCCACGCGCCCGCCCACCGAGGACGAGCAGTACGAGGCTTTCCTGGACGCGGTGAAACGCGTCAAGGGCGCCCCGATCGTAATCCGAACCATCGACCTGGGAGCGGACAAGATCTCCGCGGCGGTCGGGCCGTCGCGTGACCCGAACCCCGATCTGGGGCTGCGATCCCTGCGCTACTGCCTCCAGCACCTGGACCTGTTCAAGCAGCACCTGCGGGCGATCCTGCGGGCCAGCGCCGCCGGGGACGTGCGGATCATGTTCCCGATGGTGACGACGCTGATGGAACTGCGCCAGGCCAAGGCCACCGTTGCGGACGTGATGGAGGACCTCGAGGAGGACGGAATCGCGTTCCGCCATGACGTGCCGATCGGCATGATGATCGAGACGCCGGCGGCGGCGCTGCTCAGCGAGTCCTTCGCCCGCGAGGCCGCATTTTTCTCGATCGGCACCAACGATCTCACCGAGTACACGCTGGCGGTCGATCGCGCCAACGAGCGCGTGGCGCACCTGTACGCGCCGCACAACCCGGCCGTGCTGCGGCTGCTGCGCATGATCATTGACAGCGGCGCGGCAGCCGGAGTTCCGGTCAGCCTTTGCGGCGAAATGGCCGGCAGTCCGCTGTACTGCAAAATGCTGGTGGGCATGGGTTTGCGCCAGCTCTCGATGGCTCCGCAGGACATCCCGGAGATCAAGCGCGTAATCCGCAGCACCACCCTGCCCGATTGCCAGGAAATCGCCCGCCGCGCGCTGGGCTTCGACAACGACCGCGAGCTGCTGAATTACCTGCGCGACGTGACGCGCGAAGACGACCCGGAGCGCCTGTGACGATCGAACCTCCCCAGCCCGATTCCGGCTCGCTGCCGCCCGCGGCCGAGCCGCGCGCACGGCCGGGCGATGTCCAGCCGCCGCGCAGTGTGTACCGGGCGGTGGTCGAGTTCGCCGTGCAGGGCGATCTGCGCTACCTGTCGCACCACGAGGAACTGCGCGTGCTGCAACGGGCACTGACCCGCGCCGGCTGGCCGGTGGCATATTCGCAGGGCTTCAACCCGCGGCCGCAGGCGGCGCTGGCGCTGCCGCGAAACCTGGGCACGTCTTCGGATTGCGAAGTGGCGCTGGTGGACCTGCTGGCGCCGCGTAGCGCTGAGGAGCTTGAGGCAGCGCTGCGTCCGCAACTCCCGGCGGATATGCCGTTGCGCAGCGTGGTGGCCCCGGCAGTGCGGCGCGCGCTGCTGCCCGAACGCGCCGATTACACGGTGCAACTGGACACGCCGGCCGCGGCCGTCGCGGGTGAGAACATTCCGGCGCTACTGGCGGAACGGCGGCTGTTGATCCGCCGTGACTACGGTCCGGAAAAGCCCTCTCGCCCGGCCGACATCCGCCCGTACATCGAATCGCTGCGAATGGAGGGGCTGACGCTGCACATCGAGCTGTCGTTCGAGCAGCAGCGCAGCGCGCGGCCCAGCGAGATATTGAACCTGTTAAAACTGCCGCCCGGCGAATTTGATCACTGGATCCATCGCCGGCGGATCACCTGGAACATCAGCGCGGCGGCCCTGTGGGCCGGTCCGCAGACAATCGAAAGAGGATAGAAACTTGGCGAAGGAAAAGAAGAAGGTCGCGCGCAAGAGCGCACCGAAGCCCCGCAAGAAGAGCACCGGAGCCGACAAGCCCCATGAGGACGCGCGAAGCGCCGGCGCCGCCCCGATCGCGAACGTGGCCGCTCCGCGCGGCCGCACGCGAAAGCCGGGCCGCCCGATCGCGGCCGCGCAGGCTGTTGAGGGAATCGAGCCGCCGATCGAGCCGCCGACCGCGCGGGTCGACGTGGAGGAACACGACGACGACGATCGCGGCCCGGTGGTCGTGACCTCGCCGGAGAGCGAGACATGGGCGACGGATGCGCACCCCTCGCGGACGCCACGCGGGCGGCGCAGCGGGCGGCCGGTCGCGCCGCGCGAGGTGACCGCGCCGGGCGCGGTGGTCGAGAAAAGCGACCAATCCATCGTGGTGCGATTTCCACCGGCTGCGCCGCCGCCGTTTGCAGCGACGCCGGGCGCGCCCGCGGCGCGCAGCGCAACCCCTCCACCGGCCCCTGCGCCGCGAGCGCTGCCGGAGTTCGACGACGATGACGACACGCCGCAGCCCGGCACCGCAGCGCCCGCGGAGCGCGAGCAGGGCGAGCGCCGCGGCCGACGTCGCCGTGGCGGGCGCGGGCGCGGGGGGCGAAACAGGGGCGAAGGCGGCGACGCCCGGCCGGACGCGCGCAGCGCGGCCGATCGAGGCGGTGCAGGGCCGCAGCGCCCCGCGTCGGATCGCAGTCAGCGCGATCAGGCCGGCCGCACGGACCGTGGCCCGGCGGACCGTGGCCCATCCACTCGCGGCCCGGCGCGCGAGCAGCCGGTCCCGCCTGGTGGCCCGCAGCCTTCAGAACCGGCCGGACGCGACAGCGACGGAGCCGGGGACGAGACCGATGCGGATCGCGACAAGCTCTCACCAAGCCAGAAGCGCCGTTTGCGGCGCAAGCGCCGGCAGGGCTCGCGCGAACCGGAGGGTCGGCCGACGGGCGCCCCGGCGAACCCGCCGCCGGCAGTGCCCGAGGATGAGGACGCTGAAACCAGCGCGGCGCTTCGCGAGGATGAGGACGATGGGGACGAGGGCGCGGAGCCGCCGGCGCCCACAGCGCCGACAGCCCGCGAGGAGCGCGACTCCGATCGCGAAGAGGGCGGGCGGCGGCGCGGCCGGGGGCGCGGGCGCGGAAGGCGTCGCGGCGGGCGATCGCGCGATCGCGAGTTCGACCGCGACGCGCCGACCGAGATTCTGGACGACGACCTGGAGCCGCCGTCGGACGATCGCGAGCCGGACGTGCGTGAGCGGGCCGTTGCGGTGGTCCATGAACCGGACGTTGCCGCCGACATCGACGACGAGGAGGAAGTCGAGGTCAGCGGCCCGCCGGGCAAGCGCGAAATGCTGATCAACTCCGTGCCGATGGACGAGTCGCGCATCGCGATTCTCAACGACGGCAAACTGGAGGAGATCTACATTGAGCGCCGCTCGGCCGAAAACCACGTCTTCAACATCTACAAGGGGATCGTCACCAACGTCGAGTCCAGCATCCAGGCCGCGTTCATCGACTTCGGGCTGGGGAAGAACGGCTTCCTGCACATCTCCGACCTGCACCCGCGCTACTTCCCGCACGGCGGCCGCGACACCGAGACGGTCGGCCGCAAGACGCCGCGGCGCGCCCGTCCCCCGATCCAGCGCTGCCTGCGCCGCGGGCAGGAAATCGTGGTGCAGATCACGAAGGAGGGCATCGGCACCAAGGGGCCGACGCTGACGACATACCTGAGCATCCCGGGCCGCTTCCTGGTGATGATGCCGGGCATGGCGCGGCTCGGCGTTTCGCGCAAGGTGGAGGACGACGACCTGCGCGGAACGCTGCGCGACATCGTGCACGAGCTGGAACTGCCGGAGGGGATGGGCTTCATCGCCCGCACCGCGGCGGTCGGCCGATCGAAGCGCGAGCTGCAGACCGATCTGAACTACCTGCTGCGGCTGTGGCGGGCGGTTGATCGCCGCATGCAGGAGCTGCGCGCCCCGGCGGAGCTGTTCCGCGAATCGGACCTGGTGGTGCGCACCATCCGCGACGTCTTCACGGACGACGTGGCCCGAATTCTGGTCGATGACCCGAAGGTCGCCGACCAGGCCCGGCAGTTCCTGTCGATCTTCAACCCCCGCGCCGCGGACCTGGTGCAGGAGTACACCGACACCGTTCCGCTCTTCCACCGGCACGGCATCGAGCAGGAGCTGGAGCGGCTGCACTCTCGGCACGTGCCGCTGCCGGCGGGCGGCTCGCTGGTGATCGATCAGACCGAGGCGCTGGTGGCGATCGACGTGAACAGCGGGCGCTACCGCGTCGAGGATGACGCCGAGCAGACCGCCTACAAGATCAACCTGGAGGCGGCGGACGAGATTCCGCGGCAGTTGCGGCTGCGCGACCTGGGCGGCGTGATCGTCTGCGACTTCATCGACATGCGCGAGGAGCGCCACCGGCGCGAGATCGAGCGCCGGCTGGTTCGCAACCTCAAGCAGCACAAGGAACGCGCCAAAGTGCTGCGGATGAGCAGCTTCGGCATCATCGAGCTGACCCGCCAACGGCAGCGCGCCAGCCTGCAGCGCAGCGTCTACCAGGACTGCGCGCACTGCCGCGGCACCGGGCTGGTCAAGAGCGCCGAATCGGTGACGCTGGACGTGATCCGCCAGGTGCAACTGGCCGTGACGCGCGACAACGTAACGCAGATCGAGGTGAGCGTTTCGCCGGAGGTGGCCTTCCAGATCCAGAACCGGCGGCGCGGCATGCTGCACGAGCTGGAGACGCGCTATCGACGCAGCATCTGGATCAAGCCCGAGCCGGTCTACGGGCTGGACCAGGTGCAGATCCAGTGCTTTGACGTGCGCGGGCGCCCCGTGGCGCATCACTGACCCGCGGCGCTGCGCCGGCCGCGGCCCAAACAGGAGACCCGATGGACCCCCGAGACCTGGGCGAAGCGCTGCCGGCGCTGGTCAATCGCATCGTCGAGAGCTACCAGCAGGATCGCCGCACGCAGCACATCGACGGCGAGTTTCTCCCGTCGCGCACCGAGACCGTCGAGGTGTGTGAGCTGCTGCTGGAGCTGACCTATCCCGGCTTTGTGGGTCGAAAGGACCTGACGCGGCACAACATTGCCTATCACGTCGGCGAGTTGCTGCCGAGGTTGTGGTCGCGACTGATGCACCAGATCGAGCACTGCCTGTGCCATGACCTGGAGACGCGCGGGGCGCTACCCGAGGATCGGTCGCCGCTGCGGGCGCGCTCGGCGCAGATCGCACGGGAGTTCCTGGAGCGCATTCCGGACGTTCGCGCGATGCTGGCGCTGGATGTGCAGGCGGCCTATGACGGCGACCCGGCCGCGTCCGGCTCCGCGGAAATCCTGCTGGCGTACCCCGGCATCTACGCCATCACGATCCAGCGCTACGCGCATGTGCTGTACGGGCTGGAGGTGCCGTTGATGCCGCGGATCATGTGCGAGTTCGCCCACATGCGCACCGGCATCGACATCCACCCCGGGGCGAAGATCGGCCGCAGCTTCTTCATCGACCACGGCACGGGCGTCGTGATCGGCGAGACGGCGCAGATCGGCGACAACGTAAAGCTCTACCAGAGCGTCACGCTTGGTGCGCTCTCCTTCCCCAAGGATGAGCGCGGGCGGGTCATCCGCGGCACGAAGCGCCATCCGACCGTCGGCAACAACGTGACCGTGTACGCCAACGCCACGGTGCTCGGCGGACGCACCACGCTCGGCGACGGCAGCGCCGTCGGCGGGTCATGCTTCGTGACGCAGAGCGTCGAGCCGGGGTTCCTGGTGTCGATGACGCCGCCGGTACTGAAGATGCGTGCCCCGGCTGTGCCGCCCAAGATCGCGGATCAGCCCTTTGAGCCGACGTGGGATATTTAACGGGATGGCCGGAAAGGCTGGCAACGCCGGCCCCAAGCGGGCGACGGGCGACGCACGTTAGTTCGCTGACGCGGACTCGCCCAGGCGGCCGGACAGCCCTTCGCCCAGCGCGACGTACCGTGGCGGCTGCGCGACGATCCCCAGCCCGCGGCCACGCTCGCGGCTGCTCTTCACGCCGTCATTCGTGACGATGCGCTGAATCGCCATCAGCCCCTCGAGGATGGTCTCGGGCCGCGGCGGGCAGCCGGGCAGGTACACGTCCACCGGCAGGAACTGATCGACCCCCTGAATCACGCTGTACGTGTCGAACACGCCGCCCGAGGACGCGCACGCGCCCATGCTGATGACCCACTTCGGCTCGGTCATCTGCTGATAGACGCGCTGCAGCACCGGCAGCATCTTCATGACCACGCGCCCGGCGCAGACCAGCAGGTCCGCCTGGCGCGGCGAAAAGCTCGGCCGCTCCGATCCGAATCGGGCGATGTCGTAGCGGCTGCACGCGACGGCCATGAACTCGATCCCGCAGCAGGCCGTGGCGAAGGGCAGCGGCCAGAGCGAGTGCTTGCGGCACCAGTTGATGCCGTGCTTGCGGATCATGTCCATCGTGTAGTCGAAGCTGGTGACGGTGAAGCCGTCGCCGCCCGTCACCGCCTGCGCTTCCCGCGTCACGCCCATCGGAACACGCCCTTTCGCCATGCGTATACATATCCTACGCCGAGCACGGCGATGAAGATCAGCATTTCGACCAGAAAGAACGTCGGCCCGTAGCCCGCGGCCACCATCTGCTCGGACCACTGCGTCTGCATCGACCCGACCGGCTGTGTCAATCGTCCGAACAGGCTCGCCCACGGATAGAAAAAGACGATTTCCACGTCAAACAGCAGAAACAGCATCGCGATGATGTAGAAATGCACGTTGAATCGCTTGCGCGCGTCCCCGATCGGGTCCACGCCGGACTCATACGTCATTTCCTTGACCGGGCCGGTGCGCTTGGGTCCGATCACGTGCGTCAGCACGAGAATCGCCCCCGCCAGAAAAATCACGAACAGCACCAGCAGCCCGACCACGGCCCAGTCGGCGGCCGCCAGCAGCATCGGCGATTGCAGCGTCATCATGGAGCGGGATTCTAGGAACGCATCGCCCCATACGCAACGCTCGCCGCCGCTCGTATAATCCCCCCGCTGGACACCAGTCTCATCTGTGCCGGCCGGTGACCGCCCCCCGCCCCCGTGGGTACGGCGGCGCGGATTTCCGGCGCAGGAATCGACGGGTCGCGCACCCGTCCGTGACAGATCAACAGGAGCCGTACCGCATGGTCCGCCGCTTTGCCCACGCGCTTCCCGCCGTTGCGGGGCTGTCGGTGCTGTTCGCCCTGACCGGCTGCGAGAGCGGCCCGCCGAAACTGGAAGCGGCACACATCGTCGGCGAATGGGTAGAGCAGCCGGATCAGACGCCGCCAAACCCGCGCATGTCGCCCCCGCCGCGCCTGTCGCAGATGATGCGAAAAATCGTGTTCGGCGCAGACGGCAGCTTCAAGCTCATGCTCAGCCGGCCGGACGGCAGCGGCTCGGACGAGTCGAAGTCGATCACTGGAACCTGGAAGCTGGAAGCGGGGAGCATCCACTGCGAGCCCGGCGCAAACAGTCTCGGGGCCAACTTTTCTGCCTGGACCCCGCAACTGATCGGAATGGACCCGCCCACCAAGCACGGCGATCCGCCTGCCAACGAGTGCCGCGTCCAGCATACGGACGGGTCGCAGGCCCGTTACAAGCGCGTCGGATCGTGAAATCGACCAAACCAGGCTGTTTCATCGGGCGGCGCGAGCCGGCTGTCTGAATCGGCGATAGAATCCGATAGAACAGACACGGTCGTCCGTCGGTGGTTGCACGCGGGCGACGTCCGGCCGGGCGTCTGCCCGTCTCTCGCGATCCGGCGTGGATCGCAACGGGGGCGATCGGTTTCGACCGGGCAAGTTGAGGTCTGGATGGCGTGTCGAGGTTGTCAGGCGGCCTCGTAAAACACCTGGCACAACGTTAGATGCCAACAATGGCTATCGCCTGGCTGCCTAATTAGTGCAGCTACGTCGGCCGGCAACGCCCGCTAGCCGAACCGACGAAAACAGTGGGCTGGTTCGAGCGTTCCCGTCGGGTGGCGCCGGATGAGATAAAACCTGGCTGGGCGAGCGGATGGCCTGTCGATCGGCCTGCCGTGAGCCGAGACTCAAATCGGTCGGCTACACACGTAGATGTCCAGGCCAAAGTGCTTCGGGACGCGGGTTCGATTCCCGCCGCCTCCAATCCGCCGCCGTTCGGTGCGAGCCTCGCGCCGGACGGCGGCGTGCGTTTGGCAGTCGGCGGGCGGGCGCGACGGGCGTCAAGCCTCAGGGTCATCCGCCGGAACGACGATTCACAACGAGCGTCCGAGACAATCGCCGAGCAGTTCGCGACATAGGCCGTCAATCGGCGATCAACCGCGCTCAATCGGCTCAAACCGGAACACGCAGTCGTAGAGCGACGCGCCGAATTGTGCCGCGACCAGGGCGTCCTTGATCGTCGCAGTCCAGACCGCGTCACACTGAAATTGCGCCGCGGAATTGCTCTCCAGCGCCCGCCCCATCCCGTGCAGCATGACCAGGTCGGCGTCGGACGACTCGGCCACAAATGCCGGCAACAGGCGGGAAAGGTCGATCAGGGACGTCCCGCTGCCGGTCTCGAGCACGTCGAGCTGCCCTTCGCCCATCCCGCGGGCGATCGAGTCGTCAAAGTCGGCCGCCTGCGCCAGCAGTTCGACCAGCTCGGCCGCGGTCACGTCGTTGAGCGCGGGACGGCTGTTGGCCGCCAGCGTGACGCGCGACCCGCGCCGCAGCATCCAGCCGACCAGGGGCAAGCACCCGAGCACGACGTCAGCGCCGGCGTTATCCACGAACATCAACACGCGACGGTACGGCGCGCCGCGCTCCCAGCGGGCGTGCCAGCCATCCAGGTCGTCCCGAAACCAGGGCCGCGCCGGCTGCGCAGCGCGCCAGGCGAAAAAATCGGCCCGGCCATCGAAGAACTCGCGGGCCGTGACTTCCGCGCCGAGGTCGAAGCGGTTTCCGGCCAGCAGTCCGCCGGCCAGCAGGTCGAGCTGCGCCATCTCGGGAATGGCGGCCAACTCGGCCAGCACATGCGCGAGTCGCGGCAACGCCGCCGCATTCTCGCGGCGCTTGATGTCCGCGTAGGGATCGGGATAGCCCCACTCGATGAGGAGGGCCTGCTCCATGTCCACCAGCTCGTACAGATCGGCCGCGCCGCCTTCGTCAACCGGGCGCGTGGTGAGATGAATGGCGCTGCGCAGCGCGGTAAGGAATGCGTCCAGTGTAGCGGGGGTCGTGCGCGGGTATTGAGCGGCGATCAAGCCGCCCAGCCGATCGGTGTATCTCAGGAAGGCGTCGCGCCAGTACGCACGCGCGGCGTCGTTTCCGTCGAACGGGTGTGCGCAACGCCGATAAGCCGGCCGCGTGATGAGCTGCGCAAGCGGCGCCGCCGGAGCGGGGAGCATGACATTCAGTGTACGCCGATCCGGAAGTGGCGAAGCGGCGGTGCCGGGCCAGACGCGCGGATTGAATAGTCGGGCGGGCCGAACCGTCCAACCGCCTGTGGCGGCGTCGCGTGACGCCGGGCGACGAGGACAGCCCGCTGCACTCGCGGCGGACAAGCGAATGAAAGGAACTGCGCCATGATCGCGCGAAAGCTCCTGATCGGTTGCGGTCTGCTCGCGGCGCTGGGCTGCGGGGCACTGGGATGCGACGACCTGGAAGAAGTGAACATCAGCCTGCCGGCGATCTCGATCGGCGGCGGCTACGGTCCGGGATATGGGCACAGCTACCCGTCCCACGGCTACGAGGTCGTGTACGAGGATTCGTACTGGTTCTGGGATGATTGGGGCTGGTGAGCAATCCGCGCTGCGGTTCCGATGGGAAATCGATCAACGCGACCGCCCCGCGGCCCAGCGCTTTTACGCGCCGGACCGCGGGGCTGCATCGCTTTCCTCACGCCGAACCGGATCCCTCGGCTACGGGCACGGCGTGCAATCCAGCGGGAACAGCAGGCAGTTCACGAACGGATCGATGTCAAAGTTATTGAACACCGCGTCGCAGTTCGCGTCGCCCCAGCAGGCGCGCTTGTCCCAGCACTCCTGGGCGTTGGGAACAGACGCCGCATAGGCCGCCGGCGCGACCGGGTTCTGCGGATCGAGGATGCCCGCGACGAACGGATCGATGTCAAAGTTGTTGATCAATCCGTCGCAATTGGAATCCGCCCGCTGCACGCCGCCGCAGACGTCCGTGCTGCACGAAATGTTGATCACGCCCTGCCCGGAGCCGAGCGGACCGCCGACGCGGATCAGCAGCAGTTCGCCGATCGTGACCGGGAAGCTGACACTGGCGTCATCGCCGCAGACGTCATCCGAGCAATGCGCCTCCGCGCCGGCCGGGCAGCCCCAGCCGTTGTACACGGCCAGCGCGGTGTTGAACGCGCTGCCGCAGGTGTCGATCGTCAGGGTGCCCGTGCACGAGGCCCGGTAGCGATACCAGACGTCGCTGCGGATCAGGCAGGTGAGCGGCCCGTCGGTGTTGGCGCCGTCGGTGCAGAAGGGCGTCGCGCCGTCCGCGATGGATGCCGCCTGAGCACATTCGTCATTGAGCGGCTGGATGGCGATGCTCACCGAGAACGGCCCGCCGCTCAAATTGCCGAGATTCAGAATCCGAATCAACAACTGCTCACCCGCCGACACCGGCCGCGCCAGGTAGGGATCCAGCCCGAATCCGCACGCCGGATTAAACGCATCGTCGTTGCAGGCCAGCTCCGGCCCGTCGCAGGTTGCGTGCACCGCGACGGCGAGGTCCACCTGCCCCTGACCCGCCCCATAGGAACCGCAGCCGTCGACGACGAGCAGCCCGTCGCACGGCACCGTGATCGAATACCACACGTCCTTCTCCTCCGACAGGAGCGCGCACGGGGTATCGTGGCCTTCGTTGGTGGCGCACGCGAGATTCGCGGACACAACGGCCGGGAGGTTCAGCGGGATGGCATCCGCGCACTGGTCATGCGGCGGGGCGGTGCTCTCGACCCGCAGCTCAAATTCTCCCTTGGCGGAGGAAAAACCGTGAACCATGATGAAGTACATCTGGCCGGGCACGGTCTGCCACGTGACGCGCGAGGAGAACGGATTCAGATCACAGCCCTGGTTGTCGTCGTTGGCGACGACACAGGTCAGCGCCCCGCAGTTCCCAGTGTAAACGGACAACTGCGTGTCGAAGTTCGTGAGGCCGCACGTGGTGGCGGTATAGATTTCACCGTTGCCGAACGTGTAGTACCACACGCCGGCGCCATTGCTGAGGAGAGGTGCGCACTGAGGAGCCGCGGCATCGACGGTGGCGCCGCAGTTCGACCCGAACCTCGCCGAGTTGCACGGCGCAGGGAGCGCACCCTGGCAGATGTCGTTCGACACCGGGTTGGCGTTCGCGACGTAGTTGAACTGCACACGGTACTGACCGTCGGTATAACCCTCGCAGATTCCGCCGAAGCCTACGCGGATATAGACGTGCTGGCCGGCCGTGAGCGGCAGCGCAATCTGCGCATCGGTCTCAGGGCCGCCGCCGCAGAGGTTCGGCTGCGGCCAGGTGTCCGTCACGCACACCAGTGGATCCGTGAAATCCGAATTCGGACAGGAGGAATAGGCACCCAGCGTCGAGTGTATGCCGGACAACTGCTCGGTGCCGCACATGCTGACATGCAGCACGCCCGGGCAGCTCGGCGCGAGGAAGCGGTACCACACGTCGCCACCCGAGCCGCCGCACATGCTGTGAAAGGGCGTTTGATTGGAGCAGGTCACGTTGCCGAAGAACACCGAGCCGCTGGACGCGAGCTGCGCATCCTGGCAATCATCGTTCGGCGGCGGGTTCGCGGTTTGAAACAGGCAGCGGATATCGGTGCTGTCCGTGCCGATCGATCCCCAGAAGTGCGCCACGCGGCAATAGACAGTCTGTCCGCCGGCCACGAACGCGCTCACCCGCGAATGCCAAACGTCGCAATCCGGATCGCCGGGCACGTCGTTATTGCAGGCGAGCGTATTTCCGGCCGTCCCGGGACAGGCGCTGTGAATGGAGAAGACCGGGTCCGTGGCCCCAACACCCCCGCCGAGGAAGCACGACTCGAACGTAACGGTCCCGTTGCAGGGTGCCGTGAACTTGAACCACAGGTCTCGTGAATTGCTGCTGAGGCCACAGGTGCTGGCGCCGTCGTTGGTCGCAAGCGCCAACACGCGAAATGCGGCCACCGAGTATCGCGGGCACATCACCGCCGCCGAGGCGCAATTGTCCTCGTTGTACTTGGGCTGGCGGAAGCGATAGTTCGCCCCCGGCGCGGCACCATTCGCGTCGCCGCAGTTCGGGCCGCAGTTGTAATGAAATGGGGAGCGCGACTCCATGCCGATCGTGGCGCTGTCCGACGTGTCGGCGTTCCAGTCATTTGAATAATGAAACTCAATCGCCAGGTCGTGCTCGAAGAACTTCATCTGGAAGTTGTGCCAGTCGGTCGTGGTGCCGCCCAGCCGGGAAACGGAGTGGTATTGCACCGTCAGCACGCGGTTCGGCGCACTGCCCTCCGTCTTGTACGACACGGTGTCCGGCAGACCCTGCGCCACCTGCATGACCAGGTCATCCCACCACGGCGCGATCATCGCGTTCGGCGCGCTGCCGTTCGGCACCGCAACGTTGAAAAACGCCGTGCCCAGTTCCGCCGTTCCGCCCAGCTCGAAAAACGTCGCATAGCCGTTCGTCGACACGCGGAGCTGCGACAACCCTGCACCCGAGTCGCAGGTTACAAAATGGAAAAACGGGTTTGGAACAGCAGGAGCCAGTTCAAAACCCAGCGGGATATCCGCGGCCGCATCGTCCGTCCCGTCGGCACTCCAGAGCACCGTCGCCCCGGCCAGCAGCGTCATTCCCTTGGCGAAAGTGGTCTTTATGTAGCACTGCCCTTCCTCAACCCCGGCGATTCCACCCTCCAGCACCTCGCCGCCACCGTCGTCGAATAGTACGATCGTGCGGATGTCACGCAGCGTCCGACCGTGCGCCTCGATGTAGCCGACAACCTCGTCGGAATAGTCGATCGGGCGGTAATCGCGGGACTCAATTCCAGCGCGGCTGTAGCTGTAGTTCTCCTGATAGTGCAGGTAGTCCAGCACCTCCGCGGCGACGCCGGGATCGCTCAGCACGTCCCCGTACAGCGGCAGGATGTCCTGAAACGCGATGCCGCGGACCATCGCCTGGCCGACGAAGTTGCCAACCGCGAAGTCATACTCCGACGTGTGCGTGCCGGCCTTGATCGCCTGGTCCCGCAGCGCGGTGTAATCGCCGATCGCCTTGCGCAACGCATCCACGTCGCGCTGCGTCCAGTCAGGCTGCCCGGGAGCAAAGCTCACCATGCGCTCCTGAACGGCGGACGCTTCCGCCGCGGCCAGCGCTTCCTTGTCGATCACCGGGGCCGGCGCGTCATCCGCCGCCGCCGGGACGGCCAGTGCCGCCGTCATCGCACTGATCAAGAGTCCAGCCATACACCTGCGTCGCATTTCCGATTCCTTTTCGCAAAGGGCGTGAGGGATACTTGTCCGTTACCCTCACTCACGACGCGAGCGGGCGGCGCGCCTCAGCCAAGCGCGCTTTTTTCTGGCGGGCTTGCGCTGGCGCTGCGTCCGGTACATTCGGTTGGTTATCGGGCGGGATCAGACGCCGGCCACGGCGGCCGGTCCAAATGCGGCGACCGACCTGAAACCCGAGCGGCTGAAGTGGCGGTATGAGTCAAATCCGGCAGGAGGCCCGGACTGCGGGCGGGACGCGGCCGAGGCGGCGGGTCGCTGCGCACTACCCGACCCGCTAGCGGGTCGTCGCCCTGCGATCCGCCTTCGGCAGCATCACTGGGAATGACGCGTTGGGAATGCGCTGGGTGACGTTGCCACGCGCATCGCGCGTGATGCTGTACACAACGTGCCCGTTCTCGAGGTTGTGCGGGAAGCGGCGCTGGTAGTCGAGCATCTTCGGATCGACGATCTTGGCGGAAACTCCCCGCCGCCCCGTCAAGGGGTTCTCAGACGCCGACTCCGCAATCGCGGTGTACGGAAAGACGCCGACACACACGGAGCTTACTGTCTCACCGTGATGGAAGTAGGCCGGCACGCCCTCTTCGCGCAGCAGGCGGCAATACTCCTCGGCCGCCTGCCAGCGCTCGGTCATGTCACGCGTGTTGTAGAACGCCCCAACCTGCAGCGACCAATAGCCCCTGGCGTTTTCCAGGTTCCAATCCGCGTTGCCGGAACCGGCGGCAGGAAGCGGTGCGAGCATCGCCCGCGCGAAGGGCCGAACGTCGGAGTTCGCGAAGGAAAGCCGCAGAATCCGCTCCAGGTCCGTGGTGTGATCGGGACGGAAGCTTCGCAGGCCGTTGGCGTCATAGCGGACCGAATATCGCCCGTAGAACACGAGGCTCGCATCCGTATCGTGCATGACGTGCACCAGCTCGGGGCGCAGTCCCTCGGCGCGCTTGATCGCCTCGGCGTAGGACTTGGCGAATTGCATTCGATCCGGGCCGCGCTCAACCCGGCATCGAATCGCCCAGGTCTCCTGCGGCCGGCCGCCGCCGGCGTCCCGCGACACACCGCCACTCCCGCCGCCGCCCCCGCCGTCCGCACATCCGGCGCACGCGAGTGCGGCCAGCAGCCCGAGCATCACGAGCAGGCGGAGCGGGATCACGAGGGATTCCTCCGAAGAACCGGCGCGGGGCGGCAAATCAATACCATGTGTGGTCGGCGGCGACCGCCTGTTCAGAATCAGCGGCGCTCAAATGCCGCAATCGCCGCCGTGTAAACCTCGAGGCAGCGGGCCGCCGAGTCCGTCCAGGATAGCTGGCGGATTTCGAAGCTGCCGTGCTCGCGCAGCGTGTTCCGCAGGGGCGGATGGCGCAGCACGGCCACGATCTTGTTGGCCATTTCGTCCACGTCCCAGAAATCAACCTTGAGCGCGTGGGTCAGGATCTCGGCTACCCCGCTCTGCTTGGAGATCAGCACCGGCACGTCGTTTGAAAGCGCTTCCAGCGGAGCGATGCCGAACGGCTCGCTCACCGACGGCATCACGTACAAATCGGCCATCTGGAAAACGCGATGCACGTCCGCGCCGCGCAGGAACCCGGTGAACGTGACACGATCGCCGATGCCCATCGACTCGGCCAGCTCAATCATTCGCTTGGCCATGTCACCGGACCCGGCCATGATGAACCGCACGTTGCTCTCGACCTCGAGCACGCGCTTGGCCGCCGCCAGGAAAAACTCGGGGCCTTTCTGCATCGTGATGCGCCCCATGAACAGCACGATCTTCTCGTCGGAGCGGATCGGCGCGGCTTCACGGGCGGGTCGGCCGTTCGTGTCGTCGTCAATCGCGTTGTACACCACCTCGACCTTCGATCCGTTCACGCCGTAGCGGTGTTCCACGATCGTGCGGGTGAGGTGGCTGACGGCGATCACGCGCGTGGCGGCGTGCATGCCGGCGCGCTCGATGTCGTAGATTCGCTGGTTGACGTGCAGTCCGGATCGGTCAAACTCGGTCGAGTGCACGTGCACAACAAGCGGGCGGCCGGTGTCCCGCGCTACGGCGATGCCGGCGGGAAACGTCATCCAGTCGTGGGCGTGCACCACGTCAAAACTCTCGCGGCGCGCCAGGCGAACGGCCGCGCGCGCATATCTCTCCGCCTCCGCGAAAAGGTCGCCCGAGTAGTGACCACCGGCGGCGACGCCCGGCTTCGACCCGCCCCCCTGGGGTGACTCGCCCGCGGCATGTCGGCGCACCTCAGCGCTGGCCCTCGCGGCCGCACCGGCCGCCCCTGCAACGGCCAGCGTCGCCTCGCCGCCGCCAGGCTCACCCTCCGGACGGGCGTACGGCTCGAGCATGGCCGCCACGCGCCGAAAGCGGATATGTCGAAAACCGGCGCCGGCCGGCGGCTCGACCTCCTCCCCCTCCTCGATCTCCGCTATTTCTTCTTCGCTGAGAGTTGCCGGAGAACGCAACGCCACGTGAGAGGCGGTTGCATCGGTGACGGGGTGCGGCAGGATGAAAATGACCTGCGTGCCAAGTTTGTCCATTGCGCGGGTGAGGCCGAAACAGGCCGTTCCCAATCCGCCACTGATGAACGGCGGGAACTCCCAACCGAGCATGAACACTTTCATGGGCAGTCGATCTCCGGGGGGATTGCAACCTCACGCCACAGGACGAAGGCGCTCGGCCCGTCGGAAAGGCGCAACACCGCAAGGCTATCGGTCAGAGGGTTCGGCGTCAACGCAGCACGCCCGGCGCGATGCCGCTGGAACCGCGCACGATCGCGAGGCGGAGACCGAATTCAGAGCGTCCCAGTGGCGTAACACTGAATAATAGTTTATCTTATAGGGACTGGAGCAGGGAGCGGCGGAAGGGCGTGCGGGCACGCCGCGGGGATTTTGTTCCCATCGCGCGGCAGCACGGCTCCTCAGGTGGTTCCCATTACGGGTCGGCCCGCCCCAGTGCGAGCCGCGGAGAGGTTTGTGGCCAAAACGGTCCGTTTGCACAACTTGGCGAAAGAGCTTGGGATCCCAAGCAAGTCGATCATCGACAAGTGCCGCGCCGAGGGCATCGAGGTCAAGAACCACATGGCCGCGATACCGATCGGCCTGGCCGAGTCGATCAAGGAGTGGTTCGGCGCCGGGGATGTGGCCACTTCCGTAGAGATCGCCGAGCACCCGGACCTCGCCAAGATTCCAAAGCGTCGGCCGCGCCGCGCCACAGACTCGGACGCCGACGGCGATGCCGAGCGTCATGACGGTGCGATTGACGTCCCCGACGCCGACGCTCCCGACCAGGGAACGGACATCGAGGTGGCGGTGACCGAGCCGCCGGTGGTCGCGGTTCCTGAGCGGCTGATCGTCGAAAAGCCGGCTGCGGAGGCGCGCCCCTCGGTCACCGAACATGCGGCCGCGCCGGCCGAAGTGCCGGCACCCGTCGCTGATCGACCGTTGGTCACGCCGATTGTCGCCGAACCGCCCGCACCAGAAGCACCGGCCCCAGTTTCGCCGCCCGCCGCACCGCTCCGGCCTGCCGCGTCCGCCCCAGCTCCGCCTGCGCCGCCCGCGCCACCCGCAGATCCGGTTCGTCCGGCTGGACCGCAACTGGTCCCCAAGCCGGCTGAACTGAGAGGGCCGCGGGTTGTCCGAATTGAGAAGCCGGACGTCCTGCCGACCCCACGCCCCCGCACCCCGCTGGGACCAGCGGCGGATCGCGGCGGATTCGCCGCAGGGCCGCCGGCTACCGGGGCGCCGGGCGCAGCCGGTCGCCGTCGTCCGGGGGTCAGGACCAAGGAGGAGGAGGAAGCGGCCAAGCGCGGTACGCGCAGCCCGCGTCGCCACGGTGGTATCGACGACGTCGTTGACAAGATGCGCGAGTGGCGCGACCAGGATCTGCTGGAGCGCAAGGAGCGGCTCGCCAGCGCCACCGGACACGGCCTGCGCGACCGACGCGCGGCGGAGCGACGGCGAGCGCATTCGATCTCCAGCCCGGCGTCGCCGGCGGGTCGCGCCCGTCCCGACGAATCGCTGCACCTGGAAGCCCCCCTGCTGGTCAAGGATTTCTGCTCCGCGGTCGGCATCCCCTATCCCAAGCTTCTGCCGAAGCTGATGGAGGCCGGGAAAGCGATCACGCTGAACCAGTCGATGGACGTCGAGACGGCTGAGTTCCTGGTGCTGTCGCTCAATCTGAACGTCACCATCGTTCGCGCCCGCTCCGCCTACGAAAAGCTTCAGGACGAATTCGACGCGCGCGAGCGCCCGAACCTTCAGCCGCGCCCGCCGGTGGTGGCGATGCTCGGTCACGTGGACCACGGCAAAACGTCGCTGCTGGATGCGATCCGACGCACCGACGTTGCCGCGGGCGAGGCCGGCGGCATCACGCAGCACATCGGCGCCTATCGCATCGACCACGACAACTGGCACGTGACCTTTCTCGATACGCCAGGCCACGAAGCCTTCACCTCGATGCGCGCCCGTGGTGCGAACCTGACGGACGTGGTCGTGCTGGTCGTGGCCGCGGATGACGGCGTCATGCCGCAGACGGTCGAGGCGCTGAACCATGCCAAGGCGGCCGGCGTCGCAATCGTCGTGGCGCTCAACAAGATTGACCTGCCCGGTATTGACATCAACCGCATATACGCCAGCCTCTCCGAGCACGAACTGGTGCCGACGGAGTGGGGCGGCACGACCGACGTGGTGAAGACCAGCGCCACGACCGGCCTGGGCGTGGACGAACTGCTTTCCCACCTGAGCACGCTCAGCGAACTGCTCGACCTCAAGGCCGATTCGACGGTGCCGGCCCTGGCCGCAGTGATCGAAGCGCGGATGAAAGAGGGCCAGGGCGTCGTTGCGCAGGTGTTGGTGCGGGAGGGAACGCTTCGCCCGGGTCAGTTCGTGGTCTGCGGTCCGGGCGCGGGCCGAATCCGTGCGCTCATCGATGACAAGGGCCGTCGCGTGAACGAGGCCGGCCCCGGCACGCCCGTGACGGTGACAGGCCTTGATGAACTGCCGGAAACCGGCGACCGGCTGTACCAGGTGGACTCCCTGGATCGCGCCAAGACCGTCGCCCAGGAAGTCCGCGATCAGCGGAGGCAGGCGTCGCTCGCATCCGTTCGTCGCACACGCGGTCTGGAAGAACTACTGGCCGGCGCGACGCAGGGCGAGGTGCCGACGCTCAACGTCATTCTCAAGGCGGACGTGCAGGGCTCGGTCGACGCATTGAAGCAGAAGGCGGCGGAGTTCCCGGTCGACAAGGTGCGGCTGAACCTGCTGCACACCGGCGTCGGCGCGATCACGGAGGCGGACGTGCGCCTGGCGCAGGCTTCCGACGCGATCGTCATCGGCTTCACCGTCGTCGCCGATGACCGCGCCCGCCAGCTTGCGGAGCAGGTCGGGGTCGAGATTCGCGCGTACCGCATCATTTACGAGGTGCTGGCCGACATCCAGAAGGCGCTGGAGGGGCTGCTCGAGCCGATTCGCAAGGAAGAGACGCGCGGCAAGGCCGAGGTGCGCAACATCTTCAACGTCTCGCGCGTCGGGACGATCGCGGGATGCTTCGTCAGCGACGGATCGATTGCGCGAACGTCGAAGATCCGCCTGATCCGGGACGGACGAATCATCCTGGAGCGCGGCTCGCTGCAATCGCTCAAGCGCTTCAAGGACGACGCCCGCGAGGTGCGCTCCGGCCTCGAGTGCGGCATGAAGATCCAGGACTTCGACGACGTGAAGCCGGGAGACGTGATCGAGGCTTACGAGATCGTGGAAACCGCGCAGTCGCTGTAACGCGGCGGCGGCTGAAGGAGCGAAGTGGTCGTCGGCGTGCTGACGGTGCGGCTGGCGGTGTTTGAGTCGCTGAGTCTCAAGGACAAGCGGCGCGTGACGCGCAGCCTGCGGGATCGCATCGGCGCCCGCCACAACGTCTCGATCGCCGAGGTGGACGACCTCGACCACCGCCAGGCGGCGACGCTGGGGATCGCGATGGTCTCAAACGACGCGGCGTTCGCGCGGAGCTGTCTCCAGAAGATCGTGGACGAACTGCGGGCTTACACAGGCGCTTCGCTGCTGTCGTTCGACATCGAGCTGCTTTGAAAGCGCCCACCCGCCGCGCGATCGCGACGGGCGTCGGGCGGGATGGTGAACGTGTCCAGAAGAACCGAGCGCGTCGGCAGCCTGATCCGCGACATTCTCGCGGAGCTGATCCAGACGCGCCTCAACGATCCGCGCATCGAGCGCCTGACCTCGATCACCCGCGTCGACGTCGCCGCGGATTTCTCGGTCGCGACGGTGCACGTCTCCGTCATGGCGACGGAGGCCCGCCGCAAGCTCACGGTGCAGGCCCTGCAAAGCGCCAGCGCCCGGCTGCGCTCCTTCATGGGGGAGGACCTGGTCCTGCGAAAGCTGCCGCGGCTGATTTTCGAGCTGGATGACTCCGTTCGCCGCGGCGCGGAAATGGTCAACACGCTCGAGCAGCTTCGCGCCGAGCGCGGCGAGCCGCCGGACTGGGAATCCGGCGACCGCGACGATCCGCGCGACGAGAATACGAATCCGGCGGATGGCGCATCCGCCGGCGCACCCCGCCCACCCGAGCCGGCACCGTATGCGCCCGAGCCGGCCAGCCCCCAGCGATCACCGGAGGACGAGTAACCTCATGCGCGGCGCCACTCAATTCGCCCGTCGGGTCAAGCAGTTGCTTCGCACGCTGCGCACCAAGTATGGAAAAGTGCAGCGCCCGGCCGTGGGCGACCCCGTCACGCAGTTGATATTGGGTGTTCTCACGCGCGATGCGCTCGAAGCCCGGGCGCGGGAGGCGCTCGAGCGGCTGCGGGAGATGGTCGTCGATTACAACGAACTACGCGTCGTCTCGCCGCTGGAGTTGTGCGACGCCTTGGGCGACTTCCCCGATGCGCGCCGCAAAAGCGAGGACATCTCCCGCGCCCTGAACCGAATCTTCGCCGTGGAGCATATTGTCTCGCTGGACGGCCTCTCCGAGATGTCGCAGCGCGACGGGCGTGCCTATCTGGATCGCATCGACGGGCTGGAGCCGTACTCAAAGGCGCGCATCCGCCTGCTCGGGCTGGGACAAATCGCCGTTCCGCTCGATGAGGCCATGCTGGCGTTCGTCCGCCGCGAACGAGTCGTCGACCCCGCGGCCAGCCATGAGGAAATCCAGGCATTTCTCGAGCGGCAGTTTGATCTCGCGGAGGCGCTGGAGTTTTTCGTACTGCTGCGCAAGCACGCCTGGCACGAAATGTCGTCCACCGTGCGCAAGGGCAAGGCCGAGAAGATCCTCAGTGTCCCGCCCGACCGGACATCGCGAAACATGCTTCAGCTGATTACCCCCGGCTCGCTGAAACAGGCCCAGGCCGCGGCGGATGCTTCGAGCGAGCGAGCGGCTGCCAGGTCTTCCGCGCGCAGCCGCCCCGCGGCCGCCAAGCCGGATTCAAAACCAGCACCAAAGCCCGAGACGCGCCCGGCGGGCAAGCGCCCTTCGCGCGCTGCGCCGGCCGCGCAGTCCGCGGCTGCGACGGCCTCGCCGCCGTCGCCCGCCGCCGCCCCCGCTGCCAAGACGCCGACCAAGCGAACCGCTCAGCGACCCAAGCGCCCCACCCGGTCCGCGGCTCGTCCGCCGCGGTCGCGCGCCCGTTGACGCAAGCCCGCGTCCGCCCGACCGGCCGCATGGCACGGGACCGTCGCCGGAATGACGACTTGCCGGAGTGCGCTTCGGGGCGAACAATGCCATGATGAGCCGAAATGCGGAATCGCGAATGTCCATCTGCCGCCACCGGCCCGACCCGGACACGACACGCGCTTCGCCCCGATTCTCCCCGCCCGCGGTGATCCATGCCGGCCGAGCGCCGCGGTCGCGCCTGACCCGGGCGCTGAGCCTGATGGCGATCCTGGCGGGCGCTTTCGCCGCCGGCGCTGCACAAACCACGCAAAGCGCCTCGGAGAAGGATGCCGAAACGCCGGCCCGCCGGCCGCTGTCGGCCGTCGCCGGCGTGCCGGACGTCCAGGCCGTGCCCGAGCCACAGTGGTCGCCGGAAGCCGCCGAGCGAATTCGTGCGCTGCTTGAGCAGGCCGAGCGCACCATCGGCCACAGTGTGCAGCCCGCGCCGCGCGATACGTCCGAATTCCGGTTGATGGAAGCGGAAGATCCTGTCACCAGCGCGGTCGATGCATTGGCGCGTGCGGCGGCGATCGACGAATTGCGATCTGGAGCAGTGCTGTTCTGGTTGGCCCAGGGCTGCGCGCGCCTGGGGCGTGACGCCGAGGCGCTGCGAGCCGCGCAAGCCGCGGCGGAGTTCCGTCCGCGGGATGCGGACACGCGCTTTTTGCTCGGCGTACTCAAGGCCCGCGCCGGCGACGTCGAGAGCGCGATCACCGAGCTGCGCACCGCCACGCTGGTGGGCGCTCAAAACCTCAACAATGCGCGGGTCACTGCGGCATGGTTCCTGCTTGGCGCTGCGCTGGAGCAGTCCGGCTGGCTGACCGCCGCCGAGGAAGCCTACGCCGAGTTTGATGACCTGATCGAGGATGGAGCGCCCGAGCATCGCCGCGACCCGAACGTCGCGGCCATCCTGCAGGAGCACCCGCTCGGTGCAATCGAAGCGCGGCAAGCCCTGCTGCGAAGGCTCAACCGTCCGGACCAGGCGTTGCGCGTGATCGAGGCTGTCGCCGAGCGCCGCCCCGACGACCCCCTGCTGCTGCGGATGATGCTGCGCGCCCAGATCGACGCCGGTCGCGCCGACGCCGCGCTCGCCGCCATACGGGCGCGCGTCCGCGACTCGAACGACCCGACGATGCAGGGCCTGCTTGGCCTGGCGGTCGACGCGGCGGTTCGCGCGAACCAGCTTGGACCATGGATCGCGCAACTGCAGCGCGATGTCGCGCAGGGCCGCCACGTCGCCGCCGCCGCCGCGCTGGCGGCACGCCTGGAATCGCTCGAGCGACCCGCAGAGGCGCTGCCGCTCCGCCGCGCGGCAGTGGATGCAGCGCCTGCGGACGCGGATGCGGCCTGGGCGCTGGCGGCCTGCCTGCGTCAGACGGGCGACCTGCGCGCCGCGCTCGACACGCTGATCGCGGCGGTACACCGCCATGACCCCGCGACTGCGGCGGCGGATGCCGCGCCGCGCAGCGCACCGCTGGCGTCCGGCCTGCACGTCGGCGCGTGGATGTCGTCTCTGCGGGCCGCCGACGAACTGCTTGCGATCATCGAGTCCTATGGCCGAGCCGGCCGGCGCGACTTCGCATCGGATTTCGTCTATGGCATCAGCGCGATGGCCATTTCGCAGGATGAACTGGGCGCGCGGCTGCTGGGCGGGTGCATCGAATCGCGACCGACGTTCGCCGAAGCACACGTGGCCTGGGGCGAGGCGCTCGCGGCCCGCTATCGCTGGTCGGAGGCGGCCGACAAGGCCCGCGCCGCGCTGGCGATTTCCGCGGATCACGCGGCCGCGCAACTGCTGCTGGCGCGTGCCCTTGCCGGCTTGGACGACAACGAGGCCGCCGAGGCGGCGTTCCGCCGGGCAGTTCAGCTCGCTCCCCAAAGCGCGGACGTCGCGATCGCCATGGCGCGCTTTCACGAGCGCCAAGGCCATCATCAATCCACGGGGGCGCAGCGGCGCTACACCGATGCCCTCAAGCTCGATCCGGCCAACGCCGTCGCCGTGGAGGGGCTGATTCGCTCGTACGTCTCCAGCGGACGGCTGGAACTCGCGCGGCAACGGCTGGCAGCGGCGGAATCGGCCGACCTGCCGGAGGACGTTCTGCGCCGGGTGCGCACGCTGGTGCGTTTCGCCGAGGGGCTGCCGCCGCCGGCGTACGCGGCGGAGCTGGAGCGGCAATTCGCCCAACACCCCACCGATGTGCGCACCGGCGTGGACCTGGCCACCCTGCTGGTGGCCCTGCGCCGCGGCGAGGATGCGTTGCGCGTCGCGGAGCGCCTGGCGGACCTCGCGCCGGATGATGAATCCGTGCTGGCGGTCCGGGCGCGGGTGGATGTCGAGCATCTGAACTACGAACGCGCAATCACGTCGATGCGGACGCTCGTAGAGCGCTATCCCAACCGCGTGGCACAGCTCGAGGCGCTGGCCGAGCTGTACCTGCATGACTTCGAGCCCCGGCGGGCGCGCGAGCTGTTGACACACGCGCTCTCACGCCCCATGCCGCAGGAATCCGCCCGACGGCTGCGCCTGTTTCTGCTGGGCACGTACCTCGTATACGACGATGCGGCTGCGGGGCTGCCCGTCGTGGAGGAGGCGATCCGCGCCGCACCGGCCGACACGGCGCTTCCGGCAATCCGGCTCCGCATGCTGGCGCGTGCCGGACGAGGGAAGGAGGCGGTCGAAGCCGCCGGCGCCTGGCTGGATGAGGATCCGACGGACGATGACCGGTTGGAGACGTTTCGCACGGTGTGCCAGGACTCGCACGAGCTGGCGCCCGCGATCGAGCGCGCCCGGCAATGGCTCGCCGCGGGCCGGCCGGCCTCGTCTGAGTGGCTCGAGCACCTGCTGCTGCTCGACGGCCGCGCGGATGAAGCGCTGGACGTTGTGAAGGCCCGCACGCCGATGAACCTGCGGGATTCGTTTGAGCGCCGCCTGCGAATGGGCACGTGCACCTTGCGGGCCGGGCGGGCCGCCGAAGCGCGGGCCGAGTACGAGGCGCTGCTCGCGGACAACACGGCCGCCGGGATCTTCGGCGTGCGCATGGCCGCGCGCTATGGGCTGCTGGAGTCGATGGCGGCGCTCGGGGAGTTTGACGCGGCGCTGGAGCTGGCAAAGAGCTGGGAGGCGGAGACCGATCGTCGCCTCTCGGCGGCCGAGAACCTCGACCTCCGGCGTTTCGTCTACCAGTCCGCCGGCCGCGATGCCGAGCTGGTCGAGATCATGCGTGCCCAGCGAGCCGCCTCGCCGGGCGAGGTGCTCTACGACAACAACCTGGGCTACACGCTCGTGGACCTGGGCCTCGAGATCGAGGCATCAACGGCCATGATCCGGCGCGCCGTGGCGGCCCGGCCGCTGAACGCGTCCTATCTCGACAGCCTCGGCTGGGCCTACTACAAGGCCGGCGATTTCGCCGCCGCGCGGAAATACCTGGTTCGCAGCCTCACCCTATGGGAGGGGCGGAACAGCATCACCGTGCTGGATCACTGCGGCGACGCGGAATACCGGCTTGGCAACATCGAAGCGGCCCGACGCTGCTGGGAGCGCACACTCGAGGAGCACGGGCGCGCCAACCCGATTGACCTCAGCACCGACGATCGTCGGGCCGCGGCGGGTGCTCGCCGAAAGCTGGATGCGCTGGATTCCAACCGCCCTGCGCCGACTGCCGCCACCGCCTCTGAGCAACAGGAGTCCCGGTGACCCCCTTGACTAAACCCACCGAGCGCCCCGCGAGTGCGCGACAATCGCCGCTGGAGGTCGGTCGGCAGGTGATCGCCGAGGAGGCGGCCGCGCTGCAGGCCGTGGCCGGTTCGCTGGGGACGGCGTTTGAGCGGGTCGTAAGCACGATCCTGAACGACTGTGATCAGCTCGTCATCAGCGGGCTGGGCAAGAGCGGCGTCATCGCGCAGAAAATCGCGGCCTCGCTCACCAGCACCGGCACCCCGGCGACATACCTGCATCCCGTTGAAGCGCTGCACGGCGACCTGGGCGTCGTCTCGCGCCGACACGGATTGATCGCGCTGACGCGCAGCGGCAATACCGACGAGTTGCTGAGGCTGGTCACTCATTTCCGCCGTCTCGGCGGTCCGGTCATCGGCGTCACGCAGGCACGCGGGTCGCGGCTCGAGGAGCTGTCGCACCACGTGCTGCTGCTCCCGGATCTGCCGGAATCGGGGCCGCTGAACCTCGCGCCGACAACCAGTTGCGTCATGCAGCTCGCGATCGGCGATGCGCTGGCGATGGCCCTGCTTCACCAGCGCGGCTTCCGGGCGGAGGACTTTGCACAGTATCACCCGGAGGGAACGCTCGGTCGGCGTCTCTTGCTTCGCGCAGCCGACCTGATGCATGCCGGCGACTCCTTGCCACTGGTGCGGGCCGATCAGCCGCTGCTCGAACTGCTGCACGAGGCCACCCGCAAGCAACTGGGGTTGGCGCTGATTGTCGATTCGGACGGCGCACTGATCGGCACCTTCACCGACGGCGATTTGCGCCGCCTGGCCGGTGCGGGGCTGCCCAACCCCTTCGAGCTGGACGCCCGCACCGCCCACGCGCGCAGCCGCCGTCCCGTCGGCGCGCCGCCGCCGCACGCCTCCTGCGTCGCGCCGTCGCGCCTGGCGATCGACTGCCTTCAGATCATGCGCGACAGCCAGATCACAACGCTGGTGGTCGCCGATGAGTCGCGGCGCCCGCTCGGCATCCTGCGGCTGCTCGACCTGCTGCGCGCCGGCCTCGGCTGATCACGAGCCGCGCGGCACCGGCCGCACGTGCCGCACCGAATCCAGCTTCACCAGCTCGGCCAGCTTGCGCACGTCGATTGAACCGATCAGCGTGCTTGCACCCGGGACTTCGCCGGCGGCCTCGAAGCCCAGTTTCACCAGCGCTGCGCGAACTTCATCGTTCAACTCCGCCACGACAATCATCACCGCCACCCGGTGCTTTTCAACGCGAATCGGGCCGACCGTGAGATCGCCGCTCTGACCCGCCTGGGCGACGCGCTCCGCCAGATCGCGAAGTCCGGCATCCAGCTTGCGGGCCGGAGTGTTCTGCTCTTCGCGTGCTTTAGCGTTCGCGCCGTCATCGCTGGTGACGCTCCCCAGTCGATCCCGTGCCGCCGGACGACCGGCCTCGGCTCCACCGGCCGGCGCGGCTGCCGGACGTGCTGCCGGTGGCGCCATCGTGACGCCGAAACCGCCGTAACCGCCACCGTCCGACAGGCGCGCCCCTCCCTTTCTGAGGCTGCGCCCTAGCGCAACACCGGACACGTCACCAAGGAACACGCCTTCATAACTCACGCCGTCGGGCATCTCGACCGGCACATCCACCAGCACGGACTCGCCGCCGATGGTGACGCGGGTGCGCTCCACCGCGACGAAGCTCGTGAACTGCGTCATCAGGCGGTGCGTTACCCCCAGCGCCGTGATCGCCTCCCGCAGCTCGGCCGGCAGCGTGCCGGATTGCACCGCCGCAAGATTTTCGTTCATCAGAAATTCCACCCGCGCCCGTGCCCACAGCGATCCTAGCGCGGACGGCTCCGCACCGCTGTTCGCGGCCGCGGACGGCGCGTCGATCCGGACTTCCCGCTCGAAAGGTCCGAGCGCGTTGCGCCCCTTGAGGCGGATCACGCCGCCGGACGCCTCGCGCAGCCGCCCGTGGATGACCACCGGTTTCTCGGCGAACAGATCGGGAATCGCGCGCGGATAGACGTCCTCGACCGGCAAGTCACCCCAATCGACGCTGATATCCGCCAGCACCGGGGATTCGATCCGACGCGCGAACCGCTCGACGGCCGCATCCTCCGCCTCTTTGGTGGTCACGTACTCAACCTCGCCGCGCCCCGCGCCGGCCATGCCATCGAGCAGAAAACGATTGACCGAGTTGCCGATGCCGAAGCTGAACACGCGGGTCGAAGCGGCGTTCTTCCGCACCGCGTCGATGATCGCCATGTCGTTGCCGACGTAACCGTCGGTCATGAAGCATACGATCCGCATCGGCGCGGAAGCCGACCGCTTCGCCTGCACCAGCGCCGCCTCGATGGCGCGCATCATCTCGGTGCCGCCGCCGGATTTCCGTTCCGTCACGAAAGCCTGCGCCTCCGCGACGTTTTCGGCCGTAGCCGGCCGCGGCGCCTCCCACAACACCGAGGTGTGCCCGGAAAAGGTGATGATGTTGAACACATCCGCCGGTCGCATCGACGCCAGCGCCTTGCGCATCACCGCGCGCGACTTCTCCATCGGAAATCCGTTCATCGACCCCGACGTATCGAGCACGAAAATCAGCTCGCGCGGCACGACCGTTTCGGCCTGCACCCGTCGCGGCGGCTGGAGCACCAGCGTGAAGTAGAGGCCGGTCGGATCGCGCTCAACGACATACGAATCGCCGATCTCCTCCCGCGCGAGGCGATAGCGCAGCACGAAGTCGCGATTCGGAATCTCGGTCTTCTTCGCCAGCGTCACGCGCGCATGCCCCGGGCCGTCCGATGTGATCAGCGTCTCGTGCAGCGGGCTGGCCAGATCGAACAGCTCTGAGCCGCCGAAGATGTCCAGCGTCAGTGCGATGTCGTGCCCAGCGCGGGTGCCCTTCGGCGTGATCGGCGGGCTGATCCGCTGAGCGTCCGGCACCTCGCTCGTCCCCGTCGCGCGGGTCATGGGCGCTTCGGCGCTTCCGCCGCCGGGAATGTAGCGCGGGCCCACCACCATCGGAAACACCCACTCCAGCACGCCCTCGTCATAACGCAGCGTTTCAACGAAGGCGATCTCAACGCTGATCTGCACCCCCGGCTCGATGTTGGCAACCATCTGCGTGAAGATGTTGGGGCGCTCCTGGTCCAGCAGCGCCGCCACGTGCCCCTTGGCCCGGGCGTCCTCATAGATCGCACGGGCCTCCTCCCGCGGCCGCACCTCCCCGATCACCTCGCGCGAGCCGATCACGATCCGCATGTCATCCACCGCCGCAAGGTGCGGCAGCGGGAAGGTGTACAAGGCGTCGATCTTGCGCGTGGCCGGGTTTGAGAACACCTGGCGCACGACCGTCCGGGCGATCATCCCGTGAATCTCGGTGCGCACGTCGGTGTGTTGCAGCGGACAAACCGCCGGCAGGCCCGCTCCCTCGGACGCAACGATCAAATCCCCGCACGCCAACACGCTCGATGGCGTCAGAATCGCGGCGAAAAGCGACAATACACCGGCCAGACGCGCAAATCCGAGTCGAAACATGACACTCTCCTCCGCAATCCTGAAACATGGGGCACAATTCAGACAGGCCCACAGCGCCCCGGCGTCCCGGGGGTGAGCCGGCTCGCGGGGTTGGACGCCCCGGCTGCCGGCCTGGTTCCCGCAATCCCGGGTTTGACCCCTGTCGGCCGGCGCGCGAGAATCCCGGGCGACAGGGTTCGACCCCGGCATCCGCCCCCAGCGGCATTCGCCCGTGCGACGGGCAGGAGAGGCATGAAATGGCATCCGCGACGATGACTCCCAAGGACGTGAAACTCGGGCCGACCAAGCTCCTGATTAACGGCGAGTGGCAGGATGCCGCCAGCGGCAAGACCTTCGAGACGATCAATCCTGCCACCGAGGAGGTGATCGCGCGAGTGGCCGAGGCGGATGCGGTTGACATCGACCGAGCGGTAGCCGCTGCCCGGCGCGCATTCGAGGAAGGCCCCTGGTCCAAGATGACCGCCAGTGAGCGCGGCCGCCTGATGTACAAGCTGGCCGACCTGATCGACGAAAACCGCAAGGAACTGGCGGCCCTCGAGACGCTCGACAACGGCAAGCCGCTGGGCGAGAGCCTCAAGGCCGACCTGCCGCTGACAACCGCCTGCTACCGCTATTTCGCCGGCTGGGCGGACAAGATTCACGGCAAGACCATCCCCGTCAACGGCCCCTACTTCTGCTACACACGCCACGAACCGGTCGGCGTCGCGGGCCAGATCATTCCCTGGAACTTCCCGCTGCTGATGCAGGCGTGGAAGCTCGGTCCCGCGCTGGCAGCCGGCTGCACGGTCGTGCTGAAGGTTGCGGAGCAGACGCCGCTGACAGCGCTCAAGGTCGGCGAACTGGCGATGCAGGCCGGCTTCCCGCCGGGGGTCATCAACATCTGCCCGGGCTTCGGGCCGACGGCCGGCCAGGCGCTGGCCCGCCACATGGACGTGGATAAGGTCGCCTTCACCGGCTCGACAGAGGTCGGGCACCTGATCATGAAGTACGCCGCGGAGAGCAATCTCAAGCGCTGCACGCTGGAGCTGGGCGGCAAGAGTCCGAACATCGTCTTCGCCGACACGGACATCGACGCCGCGGTCGAGGGCGCGTACTTCGGCCTGTTCTTCAACCAGGGTCAGTGCTGCGTGGCCGGCTCACGTCTGTTCGTCGAAGAGCGCATCCACGAGGAATTTGTGCAGAAAATCGCGGAAAAGGCCCGCACGCGCAAGGTCGGCGATCCCTTCGCCCGCGAGACCGGCCAGGGTCCGCAGGTCTCGAGCGTCCAGTTCGACAAGGTGATGGGCTACATCGAGGCCGGCAAGAAGCAGGGCGCCAAGCTGGTGGTCGGCGGCACGCGCGTCGGCGATCGCGGCTATTTCATCGCCCCCACCGTCTTTGACAACGTCAAGGACGACATGACCATCGCCAAGGAAGAGATCTTCGGCCCGGTGATGAGCATCATCAAGTTCAAGGACGTGGACGAAGTCGTCCGACGGGCCAACAACACCATCTTCGGCCTGGCCGCCGCAGTCTGGACGAAGGACATCACCAAGGCGCACGCCATCGCCAACCGCGTCCGCGCCGGCACGGTGTGGGTCAATTGCTACGACGTGTTTGACGCGGCGGCCCCGTTCGGCGGGTTCAAGCAGTCGGGCCTGGGGCGCGAGCTGGGCGAGTACGGCCTGTCGGCCTACACCGAGATCAAGACGGTCACGGTCAAAATCTGACGCGAACCGCCGCGCGCATCCGGCGCCGGGCGGTTCGGCGGGCTGCTCGCTGCGTCCGTGGGCCGGCCGCGCGGCGCGTGGTGAGCAGCGCCTCGTGCCACTGCTTTTGAGCAGTGCCGTTTGCGGCATCCACCCGCGCGCGGTGCAGCTGCTCTTGAGCTATGCTGGCGATAGCCCGCGCTGCCGCCCTCCCTGTCGCGCATTCGTCGGGAGTCGGGGAGAACGCGATTGGCCGCCGTCGTTTCGCGAATCATCGACGTCTACGTTTTCCGCCGTGACGCAGACGCTGTGCGTTTTCTCCTGTTGCGCCGTGCGCCGATGCTGCGACTTGGTGGCACCTGGCAATCGGTTCACGGGCGCATCGAGACGGGCGAAACCGCGGCCCAGGCGGCGCTTCGCGAACTGCGCGAAGAGACCTCACTGACGCCGACCCGCTTCTGGCAGCTTGAGTTCGTCAACACGTTCTTCGTGGCCGAATCGGACGAAGTGCACTTCTGCCCGACGTTTGCTGCCGAGATCGCCCCCGACGCACAGGTGAGCCTCAGCCACGAGCACACCGAGTGTCGCTGGGAAACTGGCGCGGACGCCAGGCGAGAGATGTTGTGGCCGGGGCAGCGGCGCGCGATCGAGGAAATTGAGGCACTGATACTCAGTCCGGCGAATTGCGAGCGCTATCTGCGAATCTCCGGCGCGTTCTGACGGCCGTAACCGCCCTGCCTATTGCCCGCCGCCGCGTCCCGGCTTCATCCGGTGGCGACGCAGCAACTGCACCAGCGTGCGGAACCCGTCGCGAAATGGCGCTTCGAGCGCCATCTCCACACCGGTAATCGGATGCTTGAATTCCAGCTTCCAGGCGTGCAGCGCCTGGTGCGCGAGAAACGGCTCGCGCGAGCCGGCGCCCGCGACCGCCGCCTCGCTGACCGGCCTGCCGCCGTACATCGTGTCCCCGCAGATTGGATGCCCCAGGTACGACATGTGAACCCGCAACTGGTGCGTCCGCCCGGTGCGCGGCATGAGCTTTACCAGCGTGTACCCCTCGTAGCGCTCCATCACCTGGTAAACGGTCTGCGCCTCCTTGCCGATGTCGATCTTGTTCTCTTTCACCATGACGGCGAACTTCTCGCGCACGACCGGGTGCACGCCGATCGGCGCGTCGATCAGGTCACTGTCGAGGTGCGGCGACCCCTCCACCACCGCCATGTAGGTCTTGCGAACCGTGCGCCGCTCAAACTGCAGCGACATGCGCCAGTGCGCCTCGTCCTGCTTGGCGCAGACCATGATGCCGGTGGTGTTCTTGTCGAGCCGGTGGACGATGCCGGGGCGGAAGGGATCATCGCCGTGGCTCAGGCGGTTGGCACAGTGAAAGGCCAGCGCATTGGCGATGGTGCCGGTCTGGTCGCCGCGCGCGGGATGACAGATGATGCCAACCTGCTTGTTGATCGCGATCAGGTGCTCATCTTCAAACAGCACGTCGAGCGGAATGTCCTCCGGCACGATTTCGCGCGGTTCGGGCGGCGGCAGCAGCAGGTCCACCACGTCCCCGCCCATCATCTCGTAGCTGGATTTGGTCGGACGGCCGTTCACGGTCACAGCACCCTGGTTGATCAGGCGCTGCAGCGCGGTTCTGGAGAGATGCGGAAAGCGCCCGTGCAGATACTTGTCCAGCCGCCGCCCGGGCAGACGGCGGCGGATGCGAATGCGCACGTGCTCCGCCGTCGCTTCATCCAGCGGGATGGGGCGTTCGAGGATGTCTTCTTCTTCGCGATCGGGCACAGCGAGACCGCCCGGCTACGGGGTGCCCGGCTGGGCCGGCGGCGGGTCGCCCTCAGCCGGCGGTTCACCAGGTGTGCCTGCTGAGGGTGTCTCCCCCGTCCCCTCGGCTGGCGGCGCCGCACCCGGTTCGCTCTCGGGCGCCGGATCGGCAGGCTGATCCGGCGTCGCCGGGGGCGGCGGCGTCTCAGCGGGTTGGGACGGCGCGCTCTCCATCAATGCCGGATTTCCGGCGGTGATGGCCTCGGTCAACGTGCGCGGTCCTCCCCCGACCGCGGGGGCGGTCGCTCCGGCTGGAACGGGGCGGCTGCCCGGGGTGAACTTCAGCGGCTTGTTGATCTGGTCCAGGCTGTCCAGCTTGACGCGCGACAGGTCGTACGCCGGGTAACCGCGATAGGCCTCCGTCGCGATGATCCGTTCATAAATCGCCTTGGCGCGATCAAACTCACCCAGCGATTCGTGGACCTGGGACATCGCGTAATCCAGCGCGATGCGCTGCTGCGGACGAACGGCGGCGGGGGCGCCCTGCAGCGCAGCGCCGGCTTCACGCATCAGCGTGTCATGCTGCGCGGCGTCATTGATCGCGCGCGTGTTCAGCGCCTTGGCCAGCCGCAGCCGGGCCGCCACCTGGAAGTCCGGGTTGGGCTGGGCGGCGATCAGTTCGCGAATCTTCGCAACCGGATCCAGTGCGGGCGTCGCGGCCGCGTCACGATCAATGCGATACAGTTCCGACCAGGAGCGATCAATCGCGGCCTCGCGGCTGGCGGTCCAGAGCTTGTAGCCGGCAACGAGACCGATGAGCACGACGACGATGCCGATCGTCTGAAGCCACTTACGCGCTTCAACGTTCTTCAGCTTGCCCAGCGCCGTGGCCAGCTCGTTCTGCTTCAGTTGGTGACGCGTTTCGGCGTCCATCGTTGCTCCAGTCGGTGAAGGTCAGTTGCCCGGCCACTTCGGCGGCGGCGGGGCCGCCTCGCCGGAATCCGCGGACGGACGGACTTCGATGTCGATCCGCGTGCCGCGTCCGCTGCGGCTGATCCGCACGTCGCAGCGCTCGGTCGGGCTGCCATATCGCAACTCGTACACGCCGCCGATGAGCCGCTCATCCTGGAGGCTCCATCCGCCGGTCGGCATGTAATTCTTGAAAAACTCGTACACGCTGGTGCGTTCCGCCCGCCCTGAAAACTCACACTGGGCGAAGCGGATCTGCCCATTGCTGGAAATTCGGCTGCGGTCATCCACCAGCTCAAATCCGCCCGGCAGGGGCACGTTCTGGAGCACCGGGTGCTGCACCGGCGAGCCCGCCCGCGTGTCCGAGACGGTTGATCCGCCCGCGCAGCCGCTTGCAAGCAGCGCCGAGAAGGTGAATAGCACGCTCCAGGTCATGCGTCGCCGGCTGTGCATGCGGACTCCTCCGACGAGTACCGTGAACAGGGTATTTTGACGCACCGCGGTGGGAACGTCAAACCGGATGGGCGACGGCACATCGATCGACCAGGGTCCGCGGCGGCGCGCAATCGGACGTGGGAGAACCGCCGGGCCGCCGACCGCGCAGGCGGGGCGCACGACCGGAAATGCGGTGGGAAGGACTGAGGGCGCTGGGGCTCGAACCCAGGACCCACGGCTTAAAAGGCCGTTGCTCTGCCGACTGAGCTACACCCTCGCCGGCCGCGCTCGCGCGGCGGGAGAGGCATTATACGCGACCTCGCGTACGGGTCAGCACAGCGCGGCCGTCCGGCTGATCCCGCCGCCACGGCCACTGGCGAGCGCGCAGCGGCATTTACCGGCCGGCCATGGCCCGGGGGGCGGCGCGGGTCAGGCCTTGACCACGACCTTTCGCCGCCGCGGATCCTGAACTTTGCCGCAGGCGTTGCGGGAATCGACCACCAGCTGGGCGTGCTTCACGACCATCCCGTAATCGACATTCGAATGGTCGGTTGAAATCAGCACGCAATCGAACTTGCGAAGGTTCTCCGGGGTGAGCGCCACGCTCTTGAGATGCGTGATGTTGTGCTCGCGCATCGGCTTGGCCTTGGGAATGAACGGGTCGTGATACGCGACCTTCGCGCCGCGCTCCTCGAGCAGCTCGATCAGCTCGACCGACGGGCTTTCGCGCACGTCGTCCACGTCCTTCTTGTAGGCCAGCCCCAGCACCAGGATGCTCGACCCCTTGAGCGGCTTGGTGCGCTCGTTGAGCGCCTCGGCCACGCGGTTGATCACATACTCCGGCATGCTGGTGTTGATCTCGCCGGCCAGCTCGATGAAGCGCGTCGTCACGCCGAACTCGCGGGCCTTCCACGAGAGATAGAACGGATCGATCGGAATGCAGTGACCGCCCAGCCCCGGCCCGGGGTAAAACGCCTGGAAACCGAAGGGCTTGGTCTTGGCCGCCTCGATCACCTCCCAGACGTCGATGCCCATGCGGTCAAAGCAGATCTTCAGCTCATTCACCAGCGCGATGTTGATGCAGCGGTAGACGTTCTCGACGATCTTGCAGGCCTCGGCCACCTCGGCGCTGCTGACCGGCACGACGTGCTTCACCGCGCCGCCATACAGGGCGCAGGCGAGCTTCGTGCTCTCCGGCCCCATCCCGCCGACGACCTTCGGAATCGTGCCGGTGGTGAAGTCCACGCGACCCGGATCCTCGCGCTCCGGCGAGAAGGCCAGGAAATAGTCCTTTTCCAGCTCGAAGCCGCGCGCGTCAAAGAGCGGCTTGCAGATCTCGCGGGTCGTGCCCGGATAGGTGGTCGATTCCAGGACGATCAACTGCCCCTTCCGCATGTGCTTTGCGATGGTCTCGGAGGTGCCGCGCACGAAGCGCATGTCCGGCTCGCGCATCTTGTCGAGCGGCGTCGGCACGCAGATCAGGATGCAATCCGCTTTCTTGATCTGCGACATGTCGGTCGTCGGAACAAACTGCCCGGACTTGATCCACGGGTTGAAAATCGACGCCGGCAGATGCTTGATGTAGCTCTTTCCGGCCTTGAGCAGCCGCACCTTCTCCTCGTCCACGTCGAAGCCGATCGCGTTGAACCCGTTCGAGCAGAACTCGCGGATCAACGGCAACCCGACGTACCCAAGGCCCATCACGCCCACGACCGCCGTGCGATCGGTGATTTTCTTCTGCAATTGCTGAGCAACGCTCATCGGAAATCTCTCCCAGGGGGTCGCCGACGGGACGGTCGCGCCGACGCCCCGTCGATCGCCCGCGCAATCCCTGCGCGACCGCGTGTCGCGGCGGGGCGGACGGCGAGCGGGCCGTTCTAACGGACTCTTTCTACGTCGGCAAGTATCCGCGAGTGCTGGAATTGTGCTCAAACCGCGCGTTTTTCTGCGCCCCACCGCGGTCGGTCACCGCGCCGGGAGCGCGTCCACCAACTGCTGGACCTCTTCGGGCGTGTTGTAGAAGTGCGGACTGGCCCGCAGGCGCCCGAAGCGATTGGCGACAATAATTCGATACTCGCTTCGCAGGTGCTTGCGCAGCGCGTCTACCTCATGACGATCGCAGGACAGGCTCACGATCCCGCTCCACTCGCTCGCGGTGCGCGGGCTGTGCACCACCCAGCCGCGCGAACGGGCCCCCTCCACCAGCTGATCCGTCAACTGCTTCACGCGCACCTGTACCTGGTCGATGCCCACGTCCAGCAGCATCTGGATCGAGGCGCCCAGCGCGCAGATTCCCGCGAGGTTGTAAGAGCCGCTGTCGAAGCGCCGCGCGTCGTCGTGCGGATCCATGCGGATCTCGCCGCTCTCGTAGCCGTGCTTCATGCCCATGTAGCCGATCTCGGTCGGACGGATGTGCCCGATCAGCTCGCGCTTGCAGTAGAACACGCCCACGCCTTCCGGGCCGCACAGCCACTTGTGCGCTCCCGCCGCCAGGAAATCGATGTTCATCGCCCGCACGTCGATCGGGTGCACCCCCAGCGACTGGATGGCGTCCACGAACAGCAATACGCCCTTCTCGCGGCACAGCTCGCCAAGCCGCACCAGGTCCACGCGGAAGCCGTTCGACCACTGCACCGCCGAGATCGTAACCAGGCGCGTGCGCCGGTCGATGGCCGCTGCGATACGGTCAAATGGAACGCGCCCCTCCTCCTCCGCCACGCTGCGCAGCGTCACGCCGCGCGGTTGCAGCGCCAGCCACGGGTACACGTTGGCGGGAAACTCCATCGAGGTCGAGACAATGTTGTCGCCGGTCACCCACTGCACGCCGCCGGCGACGTAGTTCACGCCCTCGGACGTGTTCTTCGTGAAGGTGATCTCGGCCGGGTCAGCGTGGATCAGCCGCGCCGCCAGCAGGCGTACGCGCTCCGCCGCACGGTAGTACGTCCCCTGAAGATAGGCGGCGCCGGACAATTCGGTCGCATACCCGCACATCGCCTCCGCCGCGGGCCGCGACATCGGTGCGACCGCGGCGTGGTTCATGAAGTTGTAGTTCCGCGTAATGGGGAACTTCTCGCGGATTTCTTCGAGGTTCAGCGACATTGCAGCGCCTCATCCCAGGTTGCGCAAACCCCGGACAGTCAATCAACTCAAATGACCTTTGGACGATTGACCGCCCACTCCGATTCTACGGCGCAGGTTGCGCCCGATTGCGAAAACAGAGGCGCATCGGCGATTTTCGCGCCGACCTGCGGTTTGGGCGCTGCATCGCGCCCGGCAGCACCGCGCGGCAACAGATCGCGACAAATAAAGTGAGCCTTTATCAGTCGGATGAAAATAGATCAGGCCGCCGCACCCGCGTTGGGGAGCGACGGCCCGATCGAATTCACGCGAGATGACGCGCCCAGCGCGCCGCGGCTACTGGGCCTTCATGTTGTCCTCATAGCCGGGGAAGGGCCACTTGGAGAAATCGAGCCCGCCGCCGCCCGTGCCGACCGGGGTTGGCGTGGTTCCGCCGGAGAAGATGCGCACCAGCGCGCCCGGCGTGGGCCAGCAGTCGATGCGGTGCTGCTCGCCGCGACGCAGGAAGCTCTCGTTCCCGCTGTTGGGCTGGCCGACGTTCATCGCCTCCAGCTCGGTCGCGCCGAAGCGGATCAGGTTCGTGACCGTAATGTTGCGGACGCTGCCGTCCGCGAACATCGCATTGTCCTGCGACACGCGACGGTGCCAGCCGACATACTTTTTCGATACGACCGACTCGGTCGGATCGAGCGGGGTCATCTCATAGATCAGCGCCTCGGCCGCCATGAGCTGACCCTGCAAATTCTTCAGCGACGACAGCTTATGCCCGAAGGGCGCAACGCTGAACGCGCCGAGGTAGCTGCTGCCACCGGTCGTCCAGAAAATGCCGCTCTGGCCGATGCGATAGCTGTTGCCGGTCAGTTCCCACAAGGGAATATTCGTCGCGGCAAGCGGCACGTCGCGGATACGGCTGTCGCGCGGATAGCCGATATCCGACGGGCATTTGAAGAACTTCAGGTCCTTGGCGTCCTTCGTGCCCAGCGAGCCGTACAGGTACTTGTTCAGTGGACGGGTGCGCGCGGCCCACACGGCGCTGTTGCCGGTCTCGAGCGTCGCATGTGGAGCGCTGGAGGCGCCGGTCGGGAACGGGCGGATCGCGGTCATGCCGCCCCACGCCGTCGGCTGCATGGTTCGAATGCACCACTCGGTGCCGTCCCAGAAGCCCTGGTTGTTGTTGACGTGCATGCGGTGGATCGGAACGATCAGTTCCTTCGGATCCTCGGTCGCGTAGGTGTGAAACGCCGTCGCGACGCCCTTGAGGTTAGTGCCGCAGACCAGTCGCTTGGCCTGCTCGCGGGCCTCATTGAGAGCCGGAAGCAGGATCGAGATCAGCAATGCAATGATTGCCACCACGACCAGCAACTCAATCAGCGTAAAACCCCGGTTCACGTTCTTCTTCATACACTTTCCTCCACTGTTCGAGAGGCGCCGCCGGGATGAGCGTTAGGAATGGATAACGCCCGAGGCGCCCGCTCAACTTGTCTGAATCCGTCAGATCCACAACTACATTATCAAGCGATCCGGTCGCGTCACTATTCCGGGATCGCGCCGCCCGCGCACAATCTGCGCGCGGGTCTGCTGCTGGATCAACCACCGCCGCCAGGCCGGCGAGCTCCGCCGCTACCCCAATCCGCGGTGAACTGCCCGCACTTGGGGCACTTCTTCTTGTTGGTGGCCAGGTCCACCTCGATGTTCTGGGCTTCAACGCCGTTGAGCACCTGCGGTCCGCACTTGGTGCAGGAGATTTTGTGCTCCTCACCCGCGTCCGCGATCTTGGTCGGGTCCACCGGCGGCGTTCGCAACACCCCCCAATACAATCCCGCCCCCGCCGCCAACACAATCAGGCCGGTCAGAAGAAATTTGTTGACCGCCGCACGGCGGAACGACCGTCTCATCCATACTCCTTGCGCGCTGTTGCGGGGCGGGCCGCCGGACGGGCGGGCTGCGCCGAGCAACACATTAGTATACGTTCCGACAACTTCCGGTAAAGTGGCCCCGCGACGGAATTCGCACCAATCCAATGCGAAATCGCCGGTCGCGCCCGCCCCGACCCCCGCCAAGCCCCACGCCCGCACCCGCCCCCGGGCTGGTCCCTGCCGCACCGGTAAAGCCGCGGGACCGCCCGGTCTACACCCCCATCAGCATCGCCATCAACGCATTCTGGGCGTGCATGCGGTTTTCTGCCTGGTCGAAGATCGCCGAGCAGGGCAGGCGCGAGGCGGCATAATCGATCTCCTCGCCGTAGTGTGCCGGCAGGCAATGCAGGATAATCGCCCGCTTGGACGCCGCAGCGACCAGCCGCTCGTTGACCTGAAACCCCTTGAACTTCTCGCGCCGCTCGGCCGCTTCGGCTTCCTGCCCCATCGACGCCCACACGTCGGTGTACAGCACATCCGCCCCGGTAGCGCCCTCGAGCGGATCATGCACCACCCGAACGCTTGCGCCGCTGGCGCGCCCCAGCTCGGCCGCATCCCGCAGCACACCGGCCGCCGGCTCAAACCCCTTCGGGCAGGCCACCACCACGTTCATTCCGACCAGCGCTCCGCCCAGCAGCAGCGAGTGAGCGACGTTGTTGCCGTCGCCGATGAAGGCGAGCGTCACGCCGGACACCCCCCCCAGACGCGCTCGAATCGTCTGCAAATCCGCCAGAATCTGACAGGGATGCTCAAAATCGCTCAATCCGTTGATGACCGGCACGTCGGAGTACTTTGCCAGCCCCTCCACGATGTCATGCCCGAATACCCGCGCCATGATCATCGACGCATAGCGGCACAGCACGCGGGCGAAGTCCTCGACGCTCTCGCGCTCGCCGAGGCGGCTCTGCTCGGGGCCGAGATAAATCGCGTGTCCGCCCATCAGCGTCATTCCGGTCTCAAAGCTGACGCGCGTCCGCAGCGACGGCTTCTGAAACAGCATCGCCAGCGTGCGACCGGCGAACGGGGCGCGCCGCCGCAGCGCCTCGCGATCCTTGCGGAATTCCTCGGCGCGATCGATCAGGCGCTCGCACTCCGTGCGCGAAATGTCCTTCATGGAGAGAAAGTGCCGTACGTTCGTCGCCGCCATGAGCCGTCTCCTGACGCTGTGCACCCTGCGCTGCTGCGCGGCATCATCACCGCCGACTATCCGCACCGCGGCTGCGCGGGCGGGATTATACGCCCGCGCGGGTCTGCGCGATTCCGCGCGTTGCTGGCCGGCTTCGGCCGCCTTTACGGCCGGCGAATCGGTCGTTCCCGCGGTCCCGCGCCGGTCCGCCGGATGCTGATTTCGCCCCGTATAATCGCGGTCATCCAATCCGGAGCCGCTCATGTCCGTCGCCGTTGACGCCCCCCGTACCATTCGCGCCCCGCGCGGCAACACGCTCTCGTGCCGCAGCTGGTTGCAGGAAGCCGCCCTGCGGATGCTGATGAACAACCTCGACCCCGAGGTCGCCGAACTGCCCGAGGAACTGGTCGTCTACGGCGGGATCGGCAAGGCCGCCCGCAGTTGGCCGGATTTCGACCGCATCGTCGCGACGCTGCGCAGGCTGGGTGACGACGAAACCATGCTGGTGCAATCGGGAAGGGCCGTAGGCGTCATCCGTACGCACGCCGATGCACCGCGCGTTCTGATCAGCAACTCGATGCTGGTGCCGCGCTGGGCGACGTGGGATGAATTCCGGCGGCTCGATGCGCTCGGGCTGATGATGTACGGGCAGATGACCGCCGGAAGCTGGATCTACATTGGCACGCAGGGCATTTTGCAAGGCACGTACGAGACCTTCGCCGCCCTGGCCCGGCGACACTTCGGCGGGTCGCTGCGCGGGCGGCTGGTGGTCACGGGCGGGCTGGGCGGCATGGGCGGAGCGCAGCCGCTGGCCGCGACAATGAACGAGGGCGTGCTGCTGGCGGCGGACGTCGACCGGGAGCGGATCGAAAAGCGCCTTCGCACGCGCTACGTCGATCGCATGACGGACGATCTTGACGCCGCGATCACCGAGGCGCTCGACGCAAAGAAGGCCGGCCGGGCCGTGAGCATCGGCTGGGTCGGAAACATCGCCGAACTGCTGGCCGAGCTGGTCCGGCGGAACCTCACGCCCGACGTGTTGACCGATCAGACCTCTGCTCACGACCCGCTGACCGGCTATGTGCCCAGCACCGTCGCGGACGAGCGCGGCGCAACGCGCCCGCTGACGCTCGAGGCGGCCCTCGCCCTGCGCGCTTCCGATCCGCAGCGCTACACCGCCGCCAGCTATCGGACGATGGCCGAGCACGTCGCGTCGATGCTGGAGTTGCAGCGGCGTGGCGCGATCACGTTCGACTATGGCAACAATCTGCGCGGTCACGCGGTCGAAGCGGTGCTGCGCGGCGACTATCGTCCGGTCGGGTCTGTGCCGTTCGACCCGTTCCGCATTCCCGGCTTCGTGCCGGAGTACATCCGCCCGTTGTTCTGCGAGGGCAGCGGGCCGTTTCGCTGGGCAGCGCTCAGCGGCGACCCGCGCGACATCGCCGTCACGGACCAGGCCGTGCTCGACACCTTCCCCGACGAGCCGCACCTGGCGCGTTGGATCCGCCTGGCGGGGGAGCGCGTGGCGTTTCAGGGATTGCCGGCGCGGATCTGCTGGCTCAAGTATGGGCAGCGGGCGAAGATGGGGCGCGTGTTCAACGACCTCGTGCGCACCGGGCGCGTGAGCGCGCCGCTGGTGATCGGACGTGATCACCTCGATTGCGGCTCGGTCGCGTCGCCGAATCGCGAGACGGAGGCGATGAAGGACGGCTCGGACGCGGTGGCCGACTGGCCGATCCTCAACGCGCTCTCCAACACCGCGTGCGGCGCGACGTGGGTAAGCGTGCATCACGGCGGTGGGGTCGGCATGGGCTATTCGATCCACGCGGGCCAGGTGATCGTGGCGGATGGAACGCCGGCGGCGGCGGCGCGGCTGGAGCGTGTGCTGACGGCCGACCCGGCGCTGGGCGTGATGCGCCACGCGGACGCGGGCTACGACCTGGCGGTCAGCGTCGCGAAAGAGAAGTGCGTGGACATTCCGGGGCTACTGTAGCGATTTAACGCAGAATCGCCCGGAAAGCGGTCGAATGCCGCGATCCGGGCGATTTTGCTTCTTTCCGAGAGCTTTCATACCCGGGCCGTGCTGCGCCTTCGCCCATCCACAACCCGGCCAGGCGAGCTTCGCCCGGCAGGGCGGCGGTACGGCTTACGCCGTAGGCGCGGCGCCCTTGGGCTTGCGTGCGGCGGCCCGGCGCGGAGCTTTTTTGCCCGCGTAGGCGGCATAGCGAACGGTGGCCTTGCGGCGGCGCTCGGTCTTGGCCGACAGCCGCGGACGCTTGACGTCGTCGGGGGCGACCCACTGCAACACGGCCTGCTCACCGCCGTCGCCGAGGCGGCGATTGGGCAGCTTGATCAGGCGGGTGTAGCCGCCGGCGGCGCCGCGCGTCTCGTTGCGCTGCTTCATGCGCGGGCCAACCTCGGCGAAAAGCTTGTGGATCACGGACTCCGCGGTGAAGGGGGCGCCTTTGCCCGGGGCGGAGTGGCGGTATCGCCGCCCGCTGCGCGTGCGCAGGACGCGCTCGCGCTTGGCGTCGGTCATGGCGTCATACTCGGCGCGGTGCGCGGCCGGGATGATCGAGCGATCCGTGAGCAGCGCTTCTGCCCGCTGGCGGGCCGAACGGTCGCCCGTGATCGCGAGCGTCACCAGCTTCTCGGCGAAGGCGCGGACTTCCTTGGCCTTCTGGATCGTGGTGGTGATCTTGCCGTGCTCGATCAGGCTCTGGACCAGGTTTCTGCGCAAGGCGAGACGGTGCGACGTCGTTCTCGCCAGTTTTCGTCCGCGGACCGCGTGACGCATGGTTCACCTCAGAAATTCAGGACTGCCTTACAGGCCGGCGCCGCCGGCGGCCGCATCCTCGGGGACGCCCATGCCGAGCGTCAGGCCGATTTCGCGGAGTTTTCGCTTCACTTCCTCGAGCGACGTCTTGCCGAAACTGCGCAGCCCCAGCAGCGTGGCCTCATCCAGCCGCACCAACTCGGCCACCGTGCCGATCTTGGCGGCCTCGAGGCAGTTGCTGGCGCGGACGCTCAGCTCCAGGTGGCTGATGGGCATGGTGAGCTTCTGGCGAAGCTCCTCGTCCATGTGCACGCCCATCGACGAACCGCCGCGATCGGCGACGGCGGCGAAGGAATCGCCAAGTTCGTAGTACTGTACGAAGGGGTGCAGGTGCTTCCGCAGGATCTTGGCGGCCTCGACCAGCGCATCCTCCGGGCGGACGGTGCCGTTGGTCCAGGCTTCCAGGATCAGGCGGTCGTAGTTGGTCTTCTGGCCGACGCGCGTGTCCTCGGTGCGATAGCGGACGCGCGTCACCGGCGAGTAGAGCGAGTCGATCGCGATCGCGCCGACCTCCAGCTCGGGGGTGATGTTCTCCGAGGCCGGGACGTAGCCGCGGCCGCGCTGCACGGTCAGCTCGCACGCGAAGTTCACATCATCCGTGAGCGTCGCGATGGGCTGCTCGGGGTTGAACACGCGGATCGAGGGATCACAGTCGAAATCGCCGGCGGTGATCACGCCACGAGACTTGCGCTGCACGCGCATCGTGCGCGGGTTGTCCGCGTCCACGTCGATGATGACGGCCTTGATATTCAAAATGATGTCGGTCACGTCTTCCAGCACGCCGGGCAGCGAGCAGAACTCGTGATCGGCCCCGGCGATTCGGGCGGTAGTCACCGCCGAACCCTCGAGGCTGGAGAGCAGGATGCGCCGCAGGCTGTTGCCGACGGTCGTGCCGAAGCCGCGCTCGAACGGCTCAATGAGAAAGCGTCCGAACTTGTCATTCGAGACCGCGTCGTCGCGAACGACGCGCGTCGGCAATTCCAAACCACGCCAGCGAATTCGCATAGGGGCGTCGGCCTCCCAACAGGGTTCGTGTGTGTCGCGTCCGGCAATCGCTTTAGCGCGAGCAGAACTCGACGATCAGGTTCTCGGCGACGGGGAGCAGCACGTCCTCGCGCTGCGGCAGCGCGATGACGCGCGCCGTCAGTTTGTTGAATTCCGTGACCAGCCACGCCTGCGGCGGGCGCACGTCCTCGCCAATCTGGGACTTCACGTAGTTCTGCGAGCGTTCCGCGCCGCGCACCGTGATGGCATCGCCGACGCGCACCAGGTACCCGGGGCGGTCCACCCGGCGGCCGTTCACGTGCAGGTGCCCATGAGCGACCATCTGCCGCGCCGTGCGGCGCGAGTTCGCCAGCCCGGCCTTGAAGACGACGTTGTCCAGGCGGCGCTCCAGCAGCTGCAGCAGGTTGACGCCGGTATTGTCGGTGCCCTTGAGCGCCATGGCGAAGAACCGCTGAAACTGATTTTCCAGCAGACCGTAGTAGCGCTTGACCTTCTGCTTCTCCCGCAGGCGAACGCCGTACTCACTGGTCTTCCCGCGCCGCCAGGCGTGCATGCCCGGCGGCTTGTTGCGGTATTCCTTCTCGATCGGGCACTTGGCGGTCTCGCAGCGGACGCCCTTGAGCATCAGCTTGAGACCTTCCCGGCGGCAGTACCGGCAGACCGGCGCGTAATTGCGAGCCATTGGCTAGACCCTTCTCTTCTTTCGCGGCCGGCACCCATTGTGCGGGATCGGCGTGACATCCTCGATCGACTGAATCCGCAGGCCGGCGGCCTGCAGGGCGGTAATGGCGGACTCGCGGCCGGCGCCCGGCCCCTTGACGCGGACGTCCACTTCGACGACGCCGTGCTTCTTGGCCTCGCCGGCGCAGTACTGCGCCGCACGCTGCGCTGCGAAGGGCGTGCTCTTGCGAGCGCCCGAGAACTTCTTCTCGCCGCCGCCCAGCGGCACCGAGCCAGACGATGCCCAGCAAAGGGTGTCGCCGTTGGGATCGGTGATCGTGACGATCGTGTTGTTAAACGTCGCCTTGATGTGGACCGTGCCCTTGGCCACGTTCCGCTTGGTGCGTTTCTTGCCTGCTGCCTTCGACAAAGCACTGACTCCCTGGTGGGGCGACCGCCGGCGGCGACCGCTACCGCTGCATTTCCTTGACGCCCTTCTTGCCCGCGACGGTCTTGCGCGGCCCCTTGCGGGTGCGGGCGTTCGTCCGCGTGCGCTGCCCGCGGACGGGCAGGCCCTTCATGTGCCGGAATCCGCGATAGCAGCGGATGTCCCGGAGGCGCGCGATGTTCTGCGCGATCTGGCGGCGAAGCTGCCCCTCCACAACATGACTGGTCTCGATGATGCCGGCGATGCGGCTGACCTCGTCCTCGCTGAGCGTGCCGGCGCGCTTGGCGGGGTCGATCCCGGCGCGCTCCAGCACGCGCGTCGATAGCGTCGCGCCGATTCCGTAGATGTAGCGCAGCGACACGTCGATGCGCTTCTGACTCGGGATGTCCACACCTGCAATACGCGGCATCGCTCGATTCCTTTGCTGCCGTTTAGCCCTGACGCTGCTTGTGCTTCGGGTTCTTGCTGCAGATGACCCGCACCACCCCGCGGCGCTTGACCACCTTGCAGTTCTCGCAGATCCGCTTGACGCTCGCTCGCACCTTCATCGCTGCTGCCCTTCTCGATCTAGCGGCCGTCCGTCAGGACGTCCGATCCGTCGCGCGTGATCGCGACCGTGTGCTCAAAATGCGCCGCCGCAGAGCCGTCTTTCGTGACGATCGTCCAGCCGTCGCGGTCCGCGAACTTCACCGTCGGCCGTCCGGCCGTCACCATCGGCTCGATCGCCAGCGTCATGCCCGGAACCAGCTCAAAGTCCGATCCGTCACGGCCACCGTCAAAGTAGTTCGGCACCTTCGGCTCTTCGTGCATGTCGCGGCCGATGCCATGGCCTACGAACTCGGTCACCACGCCGAACCCGGCCTCCTCCACCATCCGTTGCATCTCCGCCGCGATTACGCTCCAGCGCACCTTCGGACGCATCCGCGCGATCGCCAGGTCCAGCGTCGCCCGCGTCACGTCCATCAGCCGCTGCGTCTGCGGCGCGACCTTCCCGACCGCGAACGTGCGGGCCGAATCGCCGCAGAAGCCCTTGTAGCGCACGCCGCAATCGACGCTCACAATGTCACCCGCCGCCAGCGGGCGGTCGCTCGGCACGCCGTGCACCACCGCGTCGTTCACGGACGCACAGATGCTGGCCGGAAACGGAAACCGCGCCTGGGCGTTCTTCACGCCCAGGAACAGCGCCGTGGCGCCGGCCTCCTGGATCAATCGAGACGCCACCGCGTCGAGCGCGGCGGTCGTGACGCCCGGAGTAATCATGCGCTCCAGCGCGTCGAGAACCTGGCACACCAGCCGACCCGCGGCGCGCATCAACTCGATCTCACGAGCCGATTTCAGCACGATCATCGCGTTCGGCACGATCATCCGTTCACCGCGTCCACCAACGACTCCACCCGGCGCTGTACCTCGTCCGCCGGGCGGGACGCATCCACCGCGCGCAACAGGCCCAACCGCTCGTAATACGCCACCAGCGGAGCGGTCTGCACACGGTAGGCCTGCAACCGCGTGGCGATGACGTCGGCCCGATCGTCCACGCGCTGCACCAGCGCCGTCCCACAGTTGTCGCACACCCTGTCGGTCCGGGGCGGCAGGAATTCAGTATTATACGACGCGTTGCATTTCGTGCAAACGCGCCGCCCGACGATCCGTCGGACGATCACGTCATCGGCCAGGACAAAATCGACCACCAGGTCCAGCCGCGCGCCCATCGCGGCCAGCCCCGCCGCCAGCGCCTCGGCCTGCGGCACGGTGCGCGGAAAGCCGTCCAGCGTGAAACCTGCATCCGGCGGCAGCCGCTTCAGCCCCGTCAGCATGACACCGGTAACGATCTCGTCCGGCACCAGGTTGCCGCTGCGTACGAACCCGTCCGCCTGTCGCCCGATCTCGCTGCCGCCACGGATCTCCGCCCGCAGCACGTCGCCGCTGGAGATCGCCGCCAACCCGCGCGTACGGGCCAGCGACTGCGCCTGCGTGCCTTTCCCGGTGCCGGGCGGCCCGAGGAATACAACGCGGCGGGCGGGCATGATTAGGACCGGCCTCCCTTGATCGGGCCGCCACCCTCGCCGCCGAGGAAGCCGCGGTAATTCCGCATGATCAGGTTCGCCTCGATGCGCTGAACAAGGTCCAGCGCGACACTTACCACGATGAGCAGTCCCGTCCCTCCCAGGAAGGCCGAGATGCTGAACGGAATCTGGAGCTGGGTCGCGATCACGCTCGGGATCACCGCGATCACGGAAAGAAACCCGGCGCCGACATAGGTGATGCGCTGCATCACCGCCTCCAGGTAATCGGCGGTGCGCTTGCCGGGCCGCAACCCAGGGATGAAGCTGCCCATGTCGCGCAGATTGTCGGCCAGCTCCTTCGGACGGAACTGTACGCTGGTCCAGAAGTACGCGAAAAAGTAGACAAACACCACGTAGCTCAGCTCATATGGGAAGACACCCGGCCGGAAGCTCTCATTGAGAAACACCCACAACCCGCGCGGCCAGAGGTTGTTCCCCTGGAACCAGCTGAACAGCATGCTCGGGAAGAGCAGGAAGGCGCTGGCGAAGATGATCGGCATCACGCCGCCGTGATTGACGCGCAGCGGCAGGTACTGCTTGCCGCCGCCGACCACCCGCCGTCCGCGGGTCTGGCGTGCCTGCTGAATCGGGATGCGCCGCTGCGCCTGCGTGATCAGAATCGCCCCCGCGACGACGGAGACGAAGGAGATCAGCATGAAGATCACCTTCTCCATCGTGATGTTGGAGCCTTGCGGCTGCATCAACCCGCTGCCGACCTCGAGAAACACGCCGGGCAACTGGGCCACGATGCCGGCCATGATGATCAGGCTGATGCCGTTGCCGATGCCGAACTCGTCGATCTGTTCGCCGATCCACATCAGCAGCAGTGTGCCGGTCATCAACCCGGTGATCGCGACCAGCGCAAACGTGAATGTCCCGGCGTAGTCCGGGTAGACCAGCTGATTCGAATTGACGTACTGCACCCACACGGTGGCCTGCACCAGGCACAGCCCGACCGTGAGATACCGGGAGTACTCCATGATCTTTCGGCGGCCGCTCTCGCCCTCCTTCTGGAGTTTCTCCAGCGCGGGGACGACGACCATCAGCACCTGCAGGATGATCGAGGCGGAAATGTAGGGCATGATGCCCAGGCCGAACATGGTGCTCTGGCCCAGGTCACCGCCGGTGAACATCGCAAAAACGTCTGCGACCTGCCCGGCCGCGCCCCCGGATTGCCCGAAGTGCGCCGTCAGCTTTTCCTGGTTCAGGCCGGGCAGCGGCACGTAAAAGCCGACGCGATACACGCTGAGCATCAGCAGCGTGAAGAGCAGCTTGTTGCGCAGCTCGGGAACGCGAAAGATATTCAGGAACGCCTGAAGCATCGAAGCTCATCCTGGCGCGCGGGGAAGCCGGATCGCCGCGGGCGGTTACATCACTTCTTGGCGGCACGCTCCGCGCGGGCGCGCTTGGCGGAATTGCGCTTGGCCTTGGCCAGGGCGGCCGAGTCCCGACGGGGGCTGACCTGCAGCGACCCGCCGGCTTTCTCCACCGCGGCCCGGGCGGTATCCGTCGCGGCGTCCACCTTCACCGTCAGCTTGCGGGAGAGCGCGCCGCCGCCCAGCAGCTTCACCACGGGCGACGTGCCGCGGATCAGGCCCCGATCCATCAGGGCCGGACGATCCACCACCGCGCCGGCCTCAAACGCCGCTTCGAGATCCGAGAGGTTGATCACCTCGTACTCGGTGCGGAAGTTGTAGTTCGAAAAGCCGCGCTTGGGAAACTTGCGATACAGCGGCGTCGCGCCGCCGATGAAGGTGATGCGGATGCGGCCGCCGGCGCGGGACTGGCAGCCCTTGTTGCCGCGCGTGCAGGTCTTGCCATGCCCGCTGGCCTCGCCGCGCCCGACGCGCTTGGGGCGCTTGTGAGCGCCGGCCGCCTGCGTGATTTCGTGAAGAGTCATGCGGATACGCTCTCTTGCGGGGATTAGTCGCCGCTGCTGAAGGACTCCAGCGCCGCCGGTGCGGCCGCCGCCTGCACGTACGTGTCGGCCGGCAGATCAAGCCTGACGCCGCGAAGGCGCTCCACCTGGTCGCGCGTCCGAAGCTGGCCGAGGCCGCTGAAGACCGCCTTGACGACGTTCTTGGGGCTGGTGGAACCGTAGCACTTGGTGAGCACGTCCTTGAAACCGGCCAGCTCCAGCACCGCGCGCACCGCGGAACTGGCGATCACGCCGGTGCCGGGAGCGGCGGGAATCAACGCGACCCGGCTGGAACCGAAACGTCCGACCACCCGGTGCGGCACGGTCGTGCCGCGCATCGGCACCTTTACCAGCCGCCGCTTGGCGTACTTGGCGCCCTTCTCCACGGCGTGCGGCACCTCGTTGGCCTTGCCGTAGCCATAGCCGACGCGCCCGCCGCGGTCCCCGACCACGACCAGCGCGCCGAACGAGAATCGCCGACCGCCCTTGACCACAGTGGCGCAGCGGTAGAGGCGGACGAGGACGTCCCCCATCCCGCCGTCATCGCCTTCGTCTCGACGCCGCCGCGGCGGCCCCTGTCTGCCCGGTCCACTAGCCATGTGCAAACACCTGCCCGCTCGTTAGAACTTCAGACCCGCCTTGCGGGCGGCATCGGCCAAGGCCTTGATCCGCCCGTGGTACATGCGGCCGCGCCGATCGAAGCAGACCGCCTCGATGCCCAGCGCGCGCGCCTTTTCGCCGATCATCTCGCCGACCACTGCGGCGGCCTTGCAGTTGCCGCCGTAGGGCGTGCGCGACTTCACGTCCTTCGACTGGGTGGAGAGCGCGCAGATCGTGCGGCCGCTCACGTCGTCGATGATCTGGGCATACACATTCTGGAGGGAGCGCGACACGGCCAGTCGCGGCCGGTTCGCGGACCCGATGACGCGCTTGCGCACGCGGATCTGCCGCCGTGCGAGTCGCGCCTTCTTGAGAACCATGCGTCTCATGCGAGGATTCCTGGTCGCCGGGCGGATCAACCGCTGCCGGCGAGCACCTTGCCAACTTTGCGACGGACGTACTCGCCCGCGTAACGGATGCCCTTGCCCTTGTACGGCTCGGGCTTGCGAAGCTTGCGCACCTCGGCCGAAAACTGGCCGACGAGCTGCTTGTCGATGCCGCTGACGTGGAACTTGGCGGGCTCGTTCTCGCCGCGCGAGGCCGGAACCTCGATGTCCACCTTCAGACCGGCCGGGATGTCGATCATGAACTGGGCGGGCTTCTGATAGCCGCGGCCCATGAAGCCGACGTTCAGGTGCAACTGGTTGCCCTGCACCTTGCACGTGTAGCCCGTGCCGTAAATCTCCAGCGTACGCTTGTACCCCTGCGTCACGCCTTCGAGCATGTTTGCCAGCAGCGCCCGGGTCGTGCCATGCGAGGCGCGCGACTGCTTGGAGTCGTCCGCCCGCTCGATCACGATCTGCGCGCCGTCCACCTTGGCGGAGACGCCGGCCGCGACCGTCCACGACAGCGTGCCCTTCGGGCCCGTCACGCTGACCGTGCGGCCCGCGACGCTGACCTTCGCGCCGCCGGGAACAGGGATGGGTTTCTTGCCTACCCGCGACATCGCATCACCATACCTTGCAGAGCATTTCGCCGCCGATCTTGTTCTTCCGGCAGTCACGGTCGCTCATCACGCCGCGGCTGGTCGAAAGCACCCAGATGCCCAGCCCGTCGAGCACGCGCGGCAGCCCTTCATAGCCGGTGTAGCGGCGGCAGCCGGGCTTGCTGGTGCGCTCCAGCCCCTGCAGCACCATCTCGCCGCGGTCGCCGTACTTGAGCTCCACGTCGATCTCGCCCTGGTTCGTGTCGGACAGCTCGACGAAGCCGTTGATGTAGCCTTCGCTCTTGAGCACGCCGAGAATCCCGACGCACACGCCGGAGCGCTTCACGCGCACCGTCGGCTTGCGAACGCGAGTCGCGTTGCGAATGCGGGTCAGCATGTCCGCGATTGTGTCGGACGTCGCCATGCGCACCTCACCAACTGGCCTTGCGGATCCCGGGAATTCGCCCCTCACCGGCGAGCTTCCGGAAACAGCAACGGCAGATCTTGAACTTCTGATACACCGCCCGGGACCGCCCGCACAGCTCGCAGCGGGTATACGCCCGCGCACTGTACTTCGGCTTTCGCCGGGCTTTCACCTTCAGGCACGTTCGCGCCATATCGACCTCAACTCCTGAACGGCATGCCCAAGAGCGTCAGCAGCCGCCGAGCGCCCGCGTCATTGCCCGCCGTCGTGCAAATCGTGATGTTCAGACCCTGCTGGAACGTAATCTTGTCCGGATGAATCTCCGGAAACACGCCGTACTCGGCCAGGCCCATTCCGTAGTTTCCGCGGCCGTCGAACCCGTTGGGGTCCAGGCCGCGAAAGTCGCGGATGCGCGGCACCGCCAGCGCGACCAGCCGATCCAGGAACTCATACATGCGCCGGCCGCGCAGCGTGACCTTCAGCCCGATCGCCCAGCCGTCGCGCAGCTTGAAATTGGCGACGGCCTTCTTTGACTTGCACACCAGCGGCTTCTGGCCGGCGATGGTGGTCATCGCCGCCTCGGCTTCCTGGAAGCGCTTCGTCTCGCGCGTCTTGCTGCCGCCGCCGGCGTCGGCAATGCACTTGCCCAGTCCCATCGAGAGGACAATCTTGTCCAGCTTCGGGACCGCCATGACGTTGTCGCGACCCAGCTCCTGCTTGAGCGTCGCGGCGATTTCCTTTGAATATCTTTCAAGCATCCGAGCCATACCGACCTCAATGCCGTTTGCGGCCTAAGCCTTCGCCCGCGTGACTTCGCTGAGCACCGTGCCGCCGGTGCTGACGCGCTTCTTGCCCGTCACCCGCCCGCCGGCGTCGCGCTCCACCGCGAAGCGCACCCGCGTGGGCTTACCGGAGCGCGGGTCGACCGGCATCACCTTGCAGGCGTGGATCGCCGCTTCTCGCTGCACGCGACCGCCGTTGGGATACTTGCGGCTGCGGCGCACGTGCCGCATCACCATGTTCACGCCTTCGATCACCACGCGATCCTTGTCGGGAATCACGCGCAGCACCTTGCCGCGCTGACCCTTGTGGTCGCCCGAGATGACCTCGACGATGTCGTCCTTGCGAATCCGCGCGGCCATGCTTCACCACACCTCTTCTGCGAGCGAAATGATCTTGCCGAAGTTCCGCTCGCGCAGTTCGCGGGCCACCGGCCCGAAGACGCGCGTGCCTTTCGGGTTTCCGTCGTTGTCGATGATCACGGCCGCATTTGAGTCGAACCGGACGTAGCTGCCATCCGGACGGCGGGTCGGATACTTCGTCCGCACCACCACGGCCTTGACCTTGTCGCCCTTCTTGAAGTCCGACGAAGGCAGGCACTGCTTCACCGAGCAGATGATGATGTCGCCGACTGCGCCGACGCGCAGACGCCGTTTGCCGTAGCTGGCGGCGCCGCCCTTGAGCACCTGGACGCACATCAACTGCTTCGCGCCGGTGTTGTCGGCCGCGTCCAGCCAGGTGTATTGCGTAATCAACGCGCACCCGCCGTTTCCCGCGGGGCCCGCGTCAACACGCGCACCAGCCGCCAGTTCTTCGTCTTGGAGACCGGCCGGCACTCGACGATCTCGACCGTGTCGCCCAGCCCGGCCTCGCCGCGCTCGTCATGCGCGTGGAGCACCGTGCGGCGCTTGGTGTACTTGTTGTACTTGGCGTGCCGCACGCTGTACGCCACGGTCACGGTGATTGTCTTGCTGCGCTTGGCAGACGTCACCACCCCGATCCGGCTGGGCCGGGCCGGGCGTTCGCCTGCCGCTGCTGCGTTTTGCTGCGTAGCCATAGACCGTTCAACCTATCCTTCAGCGCTGGGCGCTCAGCGACGCGCCGCCTGGGCCGAGAGCGACGCCTGCCGCTGCTCGATGTTCTTTTCGCCGCGCTCGTGCAGCACCGTCAGGATGCGGGCGATGTTCCGCCGCGTCTTGCCGAGCTGCGTCGGGTCCTCGAGCTTCTCGGTCACCGACTGCGACCGCAGGTCGAAGAGCCGGCGGCGCTGCGCCTCCAGCTCCTTGTGAAGCTCGTCCACCTTCAGCGTGCGATACTGCTCAACCTGGTTCATGACTCACCTGCCGGTCGCACGCATCCGCGCCGACCGCGATTCGTTCACTAAAGTTCGTGCGTCCGCCGCAGGAACCGGCAGCGGACCGGCATCTTCATGGCAATGCGCGCCAGGCACGCCTTGGCCAGATCCTCACTCACGCCGCCCACCTCGAACAGCACCGTGCCGGGCTTCACCAGCGAGGTCCAATAGGACACTTCGCCCTTGCCCGTGCCCATGCGCACCTCGAGCGGCTTGGCCGTGATCGGGCGGTGCGGGAAGACGCGGATGTACACGCGACCCTCGCGCTGCAGAAAGTGCGACGCCGCCACGCGCCCGGCCTCGATGTGCCGCGCGTTCACGCGACCCGGCTGCAGCGCCTGCAGGCCGAACTCGCCATACGAAACCTTGTTGCCGCGGGTGGCGTTGCCTTTCAAGGTCCCCTTCTGGGCCTTGCGCCACTTCACCCGCTTCGGCATGCTGCCGGCCATCGGCGACTCCCAAGGGCCTGCGGCGCGCTGGTGCGCCCGCCGGCCCGGCTGCTAGCGACGCACGCGGCGCCGGAAACGACTGCGATCTTCCTGCTGACGCTGCGGCGGATCCTCGCCGTACATGCCCTTTGACACCCAGACCTTGATGCCGATCACGCCGTACGTCGTGACGCAGTGCGTGACCGCGAAGTCCACGTCGGCCTGCAGCGTCTGGAGCGGGATCGAGCCGAGCATCTGCTTCTCGACACGGGCCATGTCCGCCCCGCCGAGCCGGCCGGAGCAGATGATCTTCACGCCCCGCGCACCGGCGGCCATCGCCGCCTCGCACTTCTGCTTCATGATGCGCCGGAAGCTGCCGCGCTTCTTGAGCTGCTCCCCGATGCTCACGCCGACCAGCCGCGCATCAAGGTCCGGCTCCTTGATCTCGACAATGTTGATTCCCACCCGCCGGTCGATCAGCTCCTCGAGCTTCTCCTTGAGCTTGTCCACCTCGGAGCCTTTCGCCCCGATCACCATGCCCGGGCGCGACGTGTGCAGGTACACCTTCACCTCGTCGCGCGTGCGCTCGATCTCGACTTTCGCCACGCCGGCATACGGCGGGCGCTTGTTCAGCATGTCGTCCACGTAACGGCGGATCTTCTCATCCTCGACCAGGAACCCGCCAAAGGCCTGCTTCGGGGCGTACCAGCGAGACCGCCACCCCTCGGTGATGCCCACGCGGAACCCGATCGGATTGCACTTCTGACCCACGGCTTATTCCCTTTCCGCCACGCCGACGATGATGTGACTGGTCCGCTTCTGGATCGGGTGGGCGCGCCCGCGATCCTTCGGCCGGAAGCGCTTGATGATCGGCCCGTCATCCACGCGCGCCTCGGCCACGAACAGCCGTGACATCGAAGCCTCCGCGTTGTTCGCGTTGGCCATCGCGCTCTGAAGCACGCGATCGATCAGCGAAGCGGCCCGATTGTGCGTGAAACGCAAAACCGTCACCGCGTCGTCGCAGCGGCGGCCGCGGATCAGGTCCGCGATCAGCCGCGCCTTGCGGGCGGAAATCCGCGCGAAGCAGTGCTTCGCGTGCCAGTGCCGATCCTGTGTGGCTGCGTCTGCCATGTGCCCGTCGCCCTCGCGCTTACTTCGGCGCTGCGCTGGTCGCGCGCGCCGTATGACCCTTGAACGTCCGCGTCGGCGCGAACTCGCCCAGCTTGTGCCCGACCATGTCCTCGGTCACGTACACCTTCGCGAACGCCCGGCCGTTGTGAACCTCGAAGTTCACCCCGACAAACTCCGGAACAATCGTGCACGCCCGGTTCCAGACGCGGATCGGGGCGCGCGCACCGCTCTGCTTCGCGGCCGCCACCTTGCGGTAGACGCCCTCGTCCACGTACGGGCCTTTTTTCATGCTTCGCGACATGCGACGCTGCCTTCCTGAAACGGAACGTGCGGCCGGCCGATGAATCAGCCGCACCGCACCGGTTTTCTACTTCTTGCGCTTCAGCTTCGCCTCACCATACGACTTCGTAATGCGGCGACGCAGAATCCGGCGGTTCGAGTTCTTTCGCGGGTTGCGCGTGCGACCGCCCTTGGCCAGCTTGCCCCACGGCGAACAGGGGTGCCGCCCGCCGTTGCTGCGGCCTTCACCGCCGCCCAGCGGATGCGCGTGCGGGTTCATCGCCTTGCCACGCACGTGCGGCCGACGGCCCAGGTGCCGCGAGCGGCCGGCCTTGCCGAGCGTGACGTTCGCGTGATCCAGGTTGCCCAACTGCCCGAGCGTAGCGCGACACTCCACCCGCACCTGCCGCAGCTCACCCGAAGGAAGCTGCAGCGTCGCCCACGGCCCCTCACGAGCCATCAGCCGCGCCACGCCGCCGGCGGTCCGGACCAGCTTGCCGCCCTGCCCCGGGTGCATCTCAATGTTGTGAACCTCCATGCCGACCGGGATGTTCGCCAGCGGCATGCAGTTGCCGACCTGCGGCTCGACGCGCTCCCCGGCCTCGACCTTGGCCCCCGCCTTGAGTCCGAGCGGCGCGAGAATGTACGACTTTTCACCATCCGCGAACTGGAGCAGCGCGATGTGGCAGGAGCGGTTCGGGTCGTACTGGATCTCCAGCACGTTCGCGACGCCGGACTTGCGTCGCTTGAAGTCCACCAGGCGGTACATGCGCTTGTTGCCGCCGCCGCGCCACCAGGAGGTGGTCACGCCGTGGTGATTGCGCCCGCCGGTCTTCGTCAGCGGCTCGAGCAGCGACTTGACCGGGCGATTCTCGTGACGGAACGTGATCTCGGCGTAGTCGTTCACGCTCGAGTTTCGCCGTCCCGGCGACGTTCGCTTGTATATCCGTACGCCCATGACTACACCCACCGGCCGCCGCAGCGGCACGCGGCTAGAACAGGTCGATCTTGCTCGATTCGTCGAGCGTCACGTACGCCTTCTTCATCCCACTGGTCTGCCCGACGCGAAAGCGGAAGCGGCGGGTCTTGCCGGCTCGCACCAGCGTCCGCACGTCCACCACCTTCACGCCGTAAATCTTTTCCACCGCGTCGCGGATCTGCGACTTGGACGCCTTCAGGTTTACCTGAAAAGCGTAGGTCGCCCCGGCCTCGCCGTCCGGCCCGCCGGACTGGCTGGTGCTCTTCTCGGTCACGAGCGGCCGAATGATCGTGTGGTAGATGTCCATCTGACTACTTCTCCCCGCCCGACAGACCCTCGCGGAACGCGGCGAACGCATCCCGCGTGAAAATCAGCGCCCCGCGCCGCAGGATCGAGTAGGCGTTCAGCTCAGCCACCGGCATCACCTCGACACGCGGAATGTTGCGACCGCTGCGATACGCGGCCCCATCCGTCTCCCGGGTCGTGTACACACACCCGCGGCTGCACTTCAGGCGCGAAAGCAGCGTCGCAAAGCGCTTCGTCTTCGGCCCGTCGAACCGCACGCCGTCAACGATCATCGCGGTGCCGCCCTGTATCTTCGCCAGCACCGCGTTGTTGCGAGCCAGGCGCCGCATCTTCCGCGGCATGCCGCGGCTATGGTCCTGGGGCTTGTTCGGAAAGGCCCGCCCGCCGCCGCGCATCACCGGCGTGCGGATGTTTCCGCGCCGCGCGCGGCCCGTGCCCTTCTGCTTGTACAGCTTGCGGCTGGAGCCTTTCACCTCGGCGCGGGTCTTCTGGCAGGCGTCGCCCTGTCGCAGGTTGGCCTGGTAGCGCACCACCGCCTGCTTCAGCAGGCTGGCGCTGACCTGGCCGCCGAGCGCGGCTTCGTCGATCTGCTCGCTGCCGATCTGCTGGCCGGCCTCATTGAAAACGGGAACGTTCACCATGACTTATTCGCTCCGCGTCTTGGACTTGCGGATGACGACATACCCGCCGGCCGGGCCGGGGATCGCGCCGCGGATCCAGAGCACGTTGTTCTCGCTGTCCATCCCGACGATCGCCTGGTTGCGGATTGTCTGCTGATCGCTGCCCATGTGCCCGGCCATGCGCTTGCCCTTCTTCACCGCGCCGGAAGTGCCGCGGTTCTGGGCATGCGCGCCGATCGAGCCCGGCGAGCGGTGCTTGCGCTCGGTGCCGTGCGAGCCGGGTTGGCCGCCGAAGCCGTGACGCTTCATCGCCCCCTGAAAACCCTTGCCCTTCGAGATGCCGACCACATCCACGTACTTGACGCCGGCATCCTTGAACACGTCCACCGTCACAACGTCCCCAACCTTGCGATCGGTCGCGTCCGTGAGCCGGATTTCCCGGATGAATCGCTTCGGCGACGTCTGGGCCTTCCGCGAGTGGCCGATGGCGGGAAGCGTCGAGCGGTGAGGCTTGACGTCTTCAAAGCCCAGCTGAACGGCGTGGTAGCCGTCCGCTGCGTCCGCCGCCTTGACTTGCAGCACGACGCACGGACCCGCCTCGACGATCGTGACCGGCATCCGCTCGCCCGCGGGGCCGAACACCTGCGTCATGCCGACCTTTTTTCCCAGGATCGCAGGGACCATGAGTCGATGCTCCACCGCAAGCGCCAGGGCCGATTTTCCGGCCCGACGACTGCCACTCTCGGGCCACCGGGGCCCGGTTCCGCATCCCCGCCGGCTGTCATCGCCGGCGGCGATTGCGACTCGGAAAGCGAGTCAGCCGAAGCGAACTACGCCTTGATCTTCACGAAGACGCCCGCCGGCAACGCCAGCCGGTTCAGCGCCTCCACCGTTCGCGCGTTCGCCTCGAAAATGTCGATGACGCGCTTGTGCGTCCGCATCTCGAACTGCTCACGCGACTTCTTGTCAATATGCGGCGACCGCAGCACCGTAAAGCGCTCGATCCGCGTCGGAAGCGGCACCGGACCGCAGACCCGGGCGCTGGTGCGCTTCGCCTGGTCCACGATCTCCGCGGCGCTGGCATCCAACGCGCGGTGGTCATACGCCTCCATCCGGATCCTGATGCGTTCGCCGGCCATGTTCCAACCTGCTTACGAACTCAAACCCGCCGCCCGGCCTGACCAAGCGGACATAGACCGGGCAGAATACCGCGCCGGCATACCGCGTCAAGCCCGCGCAGCTGCCCCCGCACGAAAATCACGGCCGGCTGAGACATCGCGTGACCGACCACGCACCAGGAAACACGAGATACGGGCGGGCAAAACGTTCGGCTTGGTCGTGTCTTGTCACCCCGGTCAACGCGATTACAACTCATGCGCGGATTTCGGTTGCCGATGTGAATGTTGAACCGCTACCATCAACCGACGACGACGCCCGGTGGCCGCGCGGGCCGGACCAGGTCAGAGCCGCTTCTCATCGTGCCGAGCACCACCGAATCCGCTGTAATTGGCTTACAGACAAACGTTTATACGATTTTTAGCGGGCGGTTAGCGCTCTTCGCGCCGGACGCAACCGCACCCCAACCGCCCGCCAGGGAGGCTCTCATGAGCAAGCGCCACCGCCACTGCATCCTGCTCGCCCTGCTCGTCCTCGGACCGACCGCCCCGCTCACCTGGGCAGACTTTGGCAGCGCGTTCACCTATCAGGGCAACCTGGTGGACGGAACAACACCCGCCAGCGGACCACACGCGATGGTGTTCTCGTTATGGAACGACCCCACCGATGGAACGCAAGTTGGCCCAACCCTGTCCTTCACCGGCACTGGGGGCAACCCCTCGCCGATCCAGGTGAACGACGGCGTATTCACCGTCACACTTGACTTCGGCGCGGCGGCGTTCAATGGCGAGGCGCGCTGGCTCCAGATCCGCGTGAACGGAGTTCCGCTCACTCCGCGACACCGGATCGCGCCCGCCCCCTACGCGCTTCAAACCCGCGGCATCTACGTCGATCCGGCCAACCGCGTCGGTATCGCCACCACGATCCCGCGGCAGACCGTCAGCATCGGAGACTACCTCGACCTCTACAGCGGTGCGATCAACTCGCCCACGCGCCCCTCCATCCGCGGCTCCTCCGCCAACAACCTGGTCCTCAGTGCCGCGGACACCGGAGCCGTCTTCATCAACAATGACGGCGGCACCGGCGGGATCCGTGTGCACAACGGCTCACCCGGGGCTGGCAACGAGGTGATGCGGATCACCGCGGGCGGAGCGGTGGGCATCGGCACCGCGACGCCCGGATTCCCGCTGACTTTCTCCAACACGTTGGGGAGCAAGATCAGCCTGTGGGGGCAGTCCGGCGCCCACTACGGCTTCGGCATCCAGAGCTTTCAATTTCAGTTCATCGCCGCGAGTGCCGCCGACGACTTCGTATTCGGCCATGGGGCCAGTGACAGCCTCACGGAGTACATGCGCCTCCGAAACGGCGGGAACCTGGGCATCGGCACCCCCTCACCTACCGCGCGGCTCCACGTCTCCGGCGGTCCGCCGTTCAACCACGCCGTGATCGACAGCACCAACACGCTCGGCACATGGTTGAACGTCCGCAACCTGGGCACGGACGGCCGAGATTGGGCAGTCGTGTCAACCGGCGTCGGCAATACCGAGGGCGCCGGAGCGTTCCTGGTGCGAGACAACACGGCCTCAGCCGTCCGCATTGCCGTGCTTCCGGGTGGCAACGTCGGCGTCGGCACGATCACTCCCTCAGAGCGCCTGCACGTCGCGGGGAACATCTGCGCCACCGGCACGATCGGCGCATGCAGCGACGCGCGATTCAAACACCGCGTGGAGCCGCTGCACAATCCGCTTGATCTTGTCGAGCGCCTGCGGGGCGTCACGTTCGACTGGAATCGCGCCGCCCACCCTTCTCACGAGTTCTCCGCCGAACGGCAGTTGGGGTTCATCGCGCAGGAAGTGGAGGCCGTTCTGCCGCACGTCGTCAGCCGTGGGTCAGACGGCGCCCTCTCCGTTGACTACGGCCGCCTGACGCCGGTACTGGTCGAGGCGATCAAGGCGCTGCGATCCGACAATCAACAGCTTCGCGATCAGCACGAAGCAGCCATCCTGTCAATCCGTGCGGAGCGGGACGCCGAGCTGGCCGAGTTACGTGGCCGCCTCGCGCGCCTCGAAGCGCTGCTGGATGATCGCAAAACGCCGTGAGCCGACCCGGGTCGCGGCCGGGCGCGTCAGAAGTGTGCCGGCACCACGATATATACGAATCGCAGGTCCGTGATCCCCGCCCACGGCGTCACGGTGTAGTTGAAGTGCTGCGGCGCGTCGGGAATCCGCTCCGCACCGGCCACGCGGCCCAGCGCCATCGGGATCGGCAGCAGTTCCGACGACGGCGCGAACACGATCGTCTCCGCGCCGGTCAGGTCCTGCGGCACGCGGTCCATCCACATCCGGCCGCCGCCCACGCCCCGCAGCACGCAGCGCGTCCGCAGCGGCGACCAGCGCCCGTTGGCCGCGACCACCGCCGGCTGCACCTCGATCGGCCCGAACCCCGGATCGGTCGTCAGTTGCACGGTCGTCACGAAAGGCTGGACGTCCGTCACGCGGCCGACGAGCCACTGCCGAGACAACCCCTCGCGCACCCGCTCCGCCTCCGGGTACCACGGCGGCGCATCCGTCGCCGCGACCCACAGGTCCGGCCGCAGCCCGGTCACCGTCCAGCTCCCCTGTGACAGCCGGATCGTCGCGCGGCGCGGGGCCGCGTCATAGGCGATCACCTCCGCCACGATCAGCTTCACCCGCGCATCGCCGAACTGCTCGCGCAGCAGCGATACCTCCGCCAGCTTGCGTTCCAGTTCCTCGATCGACAGTTGCTGATTCCCCGCAAGGCGGCGCAACTGCTCCATCTCGACCTGCCAGCGCTGCGCCTCCTCCGCCGACAGTCCGGCGCGCCCCGGTGTCGCCGCGTCTCTCGCGCGCTGCACGGCCAGCGCCAGCGGGCGCTGCAACATCGCCAGCGGCCCGATCGCGCCGCGCATCCAGCGCGCCAGCGCCGGCGGACTCAGCGCCAGCAGCGCCGCCACCGCCATCAGGATCGAGAATGAGGCGCCCCGCGCGGGACGACGAAGTGGCAGCATCAGCTTTCGTGCGATCAGAGGGGATATCGCCGCCACGGGCGCGGCCGGACGTCCGGGACGGGCCGCGGTCCGCGCTGCGGCTTACAGGTCGTCGTCGCCGGATTCCATCGTCACTCGCCACTCTTCAAAGTGCTCGAGGTATTCGGCGGTGCCGCGCGCGACGCACGTCAGCGGGTCATCGACCACGCGCACGTCCAGCCCGGTCGCCTTGGCAAGCTGCAGGTCGAGGCCGCGCAGCAGCGCTCCGCCGCCGGCCAGGTGAATGCCGTTGTCCACCAGGTCCGCCGCCAGCTCCGGCTCGCACTGCTCCAGCGTGCGAAGCACCGCGTCGATGATCGCGCCGACCGGCTCCTTGAGCGCTTCGCGGATTTCCTCGCTGGCGATGCCCGCCTTGCGCGGCAGGCCGCTGATCATGTCGCGGCCCTTGACCTCCATCGACCCCTCGGCGTCCGTCTGCGCCACCGAGCCGATGCGAATCTTGATCTGCTCGGCTGTTTGAGGCCCGATCATCAGGTTGTAGGTGCGCTTCATGTAGCTGATGATCGCTTCGTCCATGTCGTCCCCGGCGACGCGCAGCGACTGGCAGATCGCGATGTCCGACAGGCTCATGATCGCGACCTCGGTCGTGCCGCCGCCGATGTCCACGATCATCGACGCCGACGGCTCGTGGATCGGCAGCCCCGCCCCGATGCCGGCCGCCTTCGGCTCATCGATCAGGTACACCTCGCGCGCTCCGGCCCGCTCAGCCGAGTGAAACACCGCCCGCTTCTCGACCGCCGTGATGCCGGACGGAATCGAGATCACCACCCGCGGCGCAGCCCCCAGGCTTCGGTTGCCGTGCACCTTGCGGATGAAGTACTTGAGCATCTCCTCGGTGATGTCAAAATCCGCGATGACGCCGTCCTTGAGCGGACGAATCGCCGAGATGCTGCCCGGCGTGCGCCCCAGCATCGCCTTGGCCTCAAGCCCCACGGCCTTGCCGCCGCCCGCCGTCGTCAGCACCTGGCTGGTGCCCTTGTGCACCGCCACCACGGACGGCTCATTCAGAACGATCCCCTCCCCCTTCACGCACACGAGCGTGTTGCACGTCCCCAGGTCAATGCCCATGTCAAGGCTGAAGATCCCCGTCAAGCGGCGGAAGAACACGGTCTCCTCCGTTCTGTGCGCCGCGCACGACGTGCGCACCCGCGACCGGCCCGCTGGCGCGCGCCGGCCGCGCGCGACGATCCGCGCCCGGGTGCGCCGAATCCATCCGGCCCGTCACCCGACGCGGCAAGCCGCCGCTAGGCTCATTGATACTACAGGGAAATCACCGGCACGTCACGCGACGCGGGTTCGGACGGGCCGCGGTCAGCCGCCGGCCGCGGGCAACACGCCGCCGAACATGCTGGCGGAACGCACCACCAGGTAGATCGTCGCGACCAGCGCGAAAGCAGCGGAAATCAGCATCAAAACCGTGTACACGTCATTCTCGGCGGCGGGCCGCGCGCCGCGCGGCCCGGTGTTCATCGACGTCATGCCGCAATCCTCCCGCAGGCGCTGCCGCCGCTAGTTGGAAACCCCGAACGCCGCCGAATCGCCCATCGACACGGCCCCGCGCGCCGCGAGCTGGACCTTGCCGCCCGCCTCGGTCGGGCGCACCCGGTCGATCACCAGGTCGCCGACGTACTGCCCGTCGCGCGAGAGAAGAAACGTCATGCCCTTCTGCACGCCGGAGCTTTCGCCGGCGTTGATGCTGACGTAATTGTCGCGCACCTCGATCACCTCGGCCCGGATCGGACCCGACACGCTCGGCCGCACCGCTACCGCGCCCGCCGGCGTGCCGCTCTCGCCGCGCCCCGGACCGGCCGACGCGGTCCGCTCCGCGGCATAGAGCTTCTCCTGCAGGTTGCGGGTCTCCTCGGTCAGGATCGTGATGCGGGCGGTCAGCTCCAGCACGCGGCTGTTGAGCCGCGTGTTGCGGGTCTGCAGGTCGATGCCCTGCGTGACCAGCGTGCGATTCTGCTCTTCCGCGCTGCGCAGCTGCGCGGTCTGCACGTCGAGGATTTCCTGCAGCTTGGTGCGGCCGGCCTCGAAGCCCGCCGCCTCGTTGGTCTTCTCGGCCAGGTTGCGCGTCAGCGTGGCCTCGCGGTCGGCCGCCAGCCCCAGCTTCTTCTGCAGGTCGGCGATCTCGCGCAGCGCCGCCGCCACCTGCTCGCCCTTCATCGCCAGGGCCGCCTCGGTCGACGCCAGCAGCGCCGCCCGCTGCGCCCACTCGGCCTCGGCCCGCGTCTCGGCGCTCTGCGCGACCTTCTTCCAGTTGGACTCCTGCGCGGCGTAACCGATGAACAGGACCGACGACGTGATCGAAAAGATCGCCGTCAATACGATGAAGACCTTGGTCAGCGTGCTCACGCGAATACACCTCCGGGTGCGCGGGTGGCGGTGATGGTCGGCGGGGTGAGTCGCACGCGGTCCGCAGCGCCGTGCGGATTCCGGGAGCGTGCGGGGGCTGCCCCGGGTTCAGCGGCTCGGGATTGTAAACCCGCTCCGACCGTTTGCAATCCCGCGCGCGGGCACAATTCCATCGACCCGCGAACCCGCCCCGCCGCGCGGCAGACCGCCGACCGCAGCGGCGGCCCGGCGGCCGGCCCAGCGGCTGCGCAGCGCGGCCTCCCGCCCACCGCCCCGCCCGGCTACGCTATCGCCCTTCATGGAACTGACCGTCACGCTGCTCGAACCCGGCAAGCGGGCCGAACTCTTCGGCCCCGGCGACCGCACGCTGCGACGCATCCGCGACCTGGCGGGCGTGCAGGTGCAGGCCCGCAGCGCCACGCTGCGGATCATCGGCGAGCCGGACGCGGTGGCCCGCGCCGCCGCGGCGGTCGAGCAGCTCCAGTCCATGCTGCGCGGCCGCGAGTATCTCGAGGAGGAAGCGGTCGCGGCGGTGCTGGACGGTCTCGAGCGGCCCGAGCTGGACGGCGACCCCGAGACGATCCGCGCCTTCGGCCCGGCCCGCATCGCCCCCAAGACCGACGGCCAGCGGGCCTACATCCGGGCCATGCTGCAGAACGACCTGACCTTCTGCCTCGGCCCGGCCGGCACCGGCAAGACCTACCTGGCCGCCGCCGTGGCGGTGCACATGCTCAAGAGCGGCGCGGTCAAGCGCGTCATGCTGGTGCGGCCGGCGGTCGAGGCGGGCGAAAAGCTCGGCTTCCTGCCCGGCGACCTGCTGCAGAAGGTCAATCCCTACCTGCGTCCGCTCTTCGACGCCATGCACGACATGATGACCTTCGACCAGCTCAAGCGCTTCATGGTCAACGACGTGGTCGAGGTCATTCCGCTGGCCTTCATGCGCGGCCGCACGCTCAACCACGCCGTCATCATCCTCGACGAGGCCCAGAACACCACGCCCTCACAGATGCTGATGTTCCTGACACGCCTCGGCCAGCAGAGCAAGATGATCGTCACCGGCGATGACTCGCAGGTGGACCTCGAGCCCGGCCAGCCCTCCGGCCTGGTCGACGCCGTGCAGCGCCTCAACGACGTGCCCGGCATCGGCGTCGTCCGGCTGCGCGACGTGGACATCGTCCGCCACCGGCTGGTGCAGGAAGTCGTGAACCGCTACGGCCCGACCCGCCCGCGCGGCGGCTGACCGGCCGCTCCGCCCGCCGACGTTCCAACCGCGCCCGCCGACGTTCCAACCGCGCCCGCAGACGATGCAAACGCGCCCGCCGACGTTCCCACCGCCCGCTGACATTCCAACCGCGCCCGCCGACGTTCCCACCGCGGCTGCCGACGTTCCAACCGCGCCCGCCGACGTTCCCACCGCGCCCGCTGACGTTCCAACCGCGCCCGCCGACGTTCCCACCGCGCCCGCTGACGTTCCAACCGCGCCCGCCGACGTTCCAACCGCGCCCGCCGACGTTCCAACCGCGCCCGCCGACGTTCCAACCGCGCCCGCCGACGTTCCAACCGCGCCCGCTGACGTTCCAACCGCGGCTGCTGATCGGCTGCGCAGTGTGCAGCCCGGCGGGTTGTGTTCACCTTCGGCCATCGCTGCGCCTCGGCGGCCTGTGCATTGCTGCGGTCTCTGCTGCTTTGCGCCTCTGCGCGACCCTGTCTTTTCCCCGTTGCCGCGTCCGGAAAAGTCCCGGCAGATAAAAAACCCCTGTGCAGCGGCGCGACGGGGCTGGGGCGCAAGAATGAAGGGACCGGGCGCAGCGCCGGCGGGCACGGGCGCTGCGCCAGCGGGACCGGGCGCAGCGCCAGCGGGACCGGGCGCAGCGCCAGCGGGACCGGGCGCAGCGCTAGCGGGCACGGGCGCAGCGCCAGCGGGACCGAAGCGCGCGCGCCAGCGGGACCGGGCGGCGCGCGCCAGCGGGCACGGGCGCGCGCCAGCGGGACCAGGCGCAGCGCCAGCGGGACCGGGCGCAGCGCCGGCGGGACCGGGCGCAGAGCTCGATGGATCAATTGTCGCGCCGGAGGGACCGATTATTGCGCGGGGTGGATCGATCATCGCGCCGGAGGGATCGATTATTGCGCGGGGTGGACCGATTGTCGCGCCGGAGGGACCGATTATTGCGCGGGGTGGACCGATTGTCGCGCCAGAGGGATCTATTATTGCGCGGGGTGGATCGATCATCGCGCCAGCGGGATCAAAACCTGCGCAGCGCGGACGGAGCATCGCGCCCGTGGGTGGCATGCTCTCGCTGTACTCAGCGTGAGCATGCGACGGACGCCCTGCATTTCACCCAGCGTGCCTCGCATCTCGCCCAGCGTGCCTCGCATCTCACCCAGCGTGCCTCGCATGCCTACGCGGAGTACCGCGAAGGCATGCCACCCGACCGCGAAGGCATGCCACCCGACCGCGAAGGCATGCCACCCGACCGCGAAGGCATGCCACCCGACCGCGAAGGCATGCCACCGGACCGCGAAGGCATGCCACCCAGCCGAGAATCGCGCGGGGTGAATTCAACGCCCCGCAGGGGCGTCGGGTTGTAGCCACGGGTGGAGCTTTGCCCGGCGAATGCCGGGCGAAGCGCAACCCGTGGACCCCGGCGCGCACGTCCGCGCCCGCCCCGGAGGGGCGGAGGAGACCGCGCCGCTTCCGCTGCCCCTGCGGGGCAGTTCCGAAAATGAAAGTCTTCGCATCCACGGGTTCCGCCCGGGCCTGACGGCCCGTGCTCCACCCGTGGCTACAACCCATCGCCCCGCCGGGGCGACCAGACGACGACTCAATCAACCCCCGCCGAGATTCATCCACCCCCGCCGAGATTCATCCCTCCCGCACCGAAGTTTATCCATCCCGCCCCGCGCCGGAGGGATCGATTATTGCGCGGGGTGGATCGATCATCGCGCCAGCGGGATCAAAACCTGCGCAGCGCGGACGGAGCATCGCGCGAGTGAGATGAGTCGTCGCGTGGGGTGAATTTAACGCCCCGCAGGGGCGTCGGGTTGTAGCCACGGGTGGAGCTTTGCCCGGCGAATGCCGGGCGAAGCGCAACCCGTGGACCCCGCGCACGTCCGCGCCCGCCCCGGAGAGGCGGAGGAGACCGCGCCGCTTCCTCTGCCCCTGCGGGGCAGTTCCGAGAATGAGGGTCTTCGCATCCACGGGTTCCGCCCGGGCCTGACGGCCCGTGCTCCACCCGTGGCTACAACCCATCGCCCCGCCGGGGCGACCAGACGACGACTCAATCAACCCCCGCGCCGAGATTCATCCACCCCGCCGAGATTCATCCACCCCGCGCCGAGATTCATCCACCCCGCCGAGATTCATCCATCCCCGCCGAGATTCATCCACCCCGCCGAGATTCATCCACCCGCGCCGAGATTCATCCACCCCGCCGAGATTCATCCACCCCGCGCCGAGATTCATCCACCCCCCGCCGAGATTCATCCACCCCGCGCCGAGATTCATCCACCCCCCGCCGAGATTCATCCATCCCGCGCAGCGCCGGCGGGACCGGGCGCAGCGCCAGAGGGACCGGGCGCCGCGCCGGAGGGACCGATCATCGCGCCGGAGGGACCGGGCGCCGCGCCAGAGGGACCGGGCGCCGCGCCGGAGGGACCGATCATCGCGCCGGAGGGACCGGGCGCCGCGCCAGCGGGACCGGGCGCCGCGCCAGCGGGACCGGGCGCTGCGCCAGCGGGACCGATTGTCGCGCCAGAGGGACCGATTGTCGCGCCGGAGGGACCGATTATTGCGCGGGGTGGACCGATTGTCGCGCCGTGGGTGGCGGGTGGCCGGCCCCATGCCGCCGCTCAGCCGCCGCGCGGCAGCACCCGGAACCACAGCGCCTTGAGATAGGCCGACTCGGGACAGCTCAGCAGCACCGGGTGGTCGCCGCCCGCGCCGGTCGCGTCGATCATCTGCAACTCGCGGCCGCTGCGGCGGGCGGCCGCGTGCACCGTCGCGAGAAAGGCGTCAAACGACACCAGCCCGCTGCAACTGCACGTCAGAAAAAGACCGCCCGGCTCCACCAGCTGCAGCGCCAGCGCGTTGAGGTCGTGGTACTTCCGCAGCGCCGGCTCCAGCTCGGCGCGGCCGGTCGCCAGCTTGGGCGGATCGAGCACCAGCGCGTCGTAGCGGCGCTGGTTGGCCAGCATCTGGCGACCGTAATTGAAGGCGTCAGCATGGGCATAGTCGATCCGCACCTGGTTCAGGTTGGCGTTTTCCCGGGCCGTCTCCAGCGCGGCCTCGTCCAGGTCCACGCCGGTCACCTCCCGCGCCCCGCCGATCACCCGCGCCGCCAGGCCGAAACCGCCCGTGTAGCAGCACAGATCCAGCACCCGCGCATCGCGACAGAGCCGCGCGAAGCGTGCCCGGTTCTCGCGCTGATCGCAGAAAAACCCGGTCTTGTGGCCCGTGTCCGGGTGCACGCGGTAGCGCACGCCGTGCTCGCGGATCACCACCGGCCCGACGCGCTCCGTCGCCGCCGGGACGCAAAACCCCTCCAGCCGCTCGATCGGCTCATCCGCCCGCACCACCCGCCGCCAGGCGGCCGCCGCGCGGCCGGGGCGGTCGAGCGCGGCCGGCGGACCGAGCAGCCCGGTCAGCAGCTCGGCGATGCGGCCCACCCGCTGGAACATGCCCAGCGAAAACAGCTCGAACACCAGCACGTCCGCGTAGCGCTCGACCACCAGCCCGCTGAGCCGATCCCCCTCGGCGTGCACCAGTCGCATGGCGTCGCTGCTCTCGTCAATCCGCAGCGTGCGGCGCAGCTCGAGCGCAGCGCCCAGCCGCGCCCGCCAGAAGGCGTCGTCCAGCGGCGCGTCGCTGGCCCGCAGCAGCCGCACGACGATCTGTGAGCGCGGGTTGAACAGGCCCCGGCCGACCGGGTGATCGCCCTTGTCCAGCACGCGGACGACGTCGCCCGGACGGGCGCGCGGATCGACCGCGCCGACCATCTTCTGGTAGACGAAGGGGTGGGGACGAAAGGAACGCAGGCGGACCCACGGCTCGGCGGAGGCGTCGTGCGACATGACGGGACTCTATTGGCGGCGGGCGACGCGGGGCAAGCGCGCCGCCCCGGCCGGCCCGCGCGACGCGGCGCTTGCCCTCCGCGCCGCGGACGGGCAGAATCCGGCCGTGCCGCGCATCGCCCTCCTGCCGCCGAATCTCGTCAATCGCATCGCCGCGGGCGAGTGCGTGGAGCGGCCGGCCAGCGTCGTCAAGGAGCTGGTCGAAAACGCGCTGGACGCGGGCGGGCAGCGGATCCGCGTGCTCATCGCCGACGGCGGGCGGGAACTGATCCAGGTGAGCGATGACGGCGTCGGGATGGACGCCGAGGATCTGCGGCTGTGCGTGCTGCCGCACGCGACCAGCAAGCTGCGCGACGACGCCGACCTGTTCAACATCCGCACGATGGGCTTTCGCGGCGAGGCGCTGCCGAGCATCGGCTCGGTGTCGCGGCTGCGGATCGTGTCGCGGACGCGCGCCAGCGACGCCGGGCACGTCATCCGCGTGGACGCGGGGGAGATCCGCGGGCCGGAGCCGTGCGCTGCGCCGGTCGGGACGACCGTCGAGGTGCGCGACCTGTTTCTGAGCGTGCCGGCGCGGCGGAAATTCCTGCGGACCAACCAGACCGAGGTCGGGCACATCAGCGAGCAACTCGCGCGGATCGCCCTGGCCCACCCCGGCATAGCCTTTTCGCTGAGCCACGGCGGACGCGAGCTGCTGAACCTGCCCGCCACCACCGACCACCGCACCCGCATCGCCGACTGTTTCAGCCCGGAGATCGCGGCGGCGTTGATCCCGCTGGCGCGCGAGGAGGGCGGCCTGCGGATCGAGGGACTGGTGGCGCCGCCGGCGGAGAGCCGCGGCTCGGGCAAGTGGGAATATGCCTTCGTCAACGGACGGTTCGTGCGCGACCGGTTCATCTCGCACGCGGTGCGCGAGGCCTACCGCAGCCTGATCGATCCGTCGCGCTACCCGGTGACGTTTCTTTTCCTGACGATCGACCCCGGCGCGGTGGACGTCAACGTGCACCCCACCAAGATTGAACTGCGCTGGCGGGACTCGAACTTCGTCCACGCGCAGGTGCTCGCCGCGCTGCGCGAGAAGTTCCTGGGCATGAATCTCGATCACCGGCTGCGCGGGCCGCGACCGGACGACGCCGAGCGCGCCCGCATCCGCACGGCGATGGTGGAATTTCTCTCCAGCGGGTCGGGCGGACCGGGATTCCGACAGACGTCGGCAGGCGACGGAACGGGACGCGAGGCGGGCGAACGGCCGTCGGCAGCCGCTGCCGCGCCGTGGGACGTCGCGCACGACCGCATGCCGCCCGCCGCCGGTGAAGGTGTCGCGGCCGGCGCGGCGGCGGAGTACACCGGCGGAATGCCCGGCGCGAGTCGCGGCCCCGGCGATTTCGCGATCGCGATAGCGGATGCGCCGGCGCTGGAACCGGGACGGATTGACCCGTTGCGCGCGGCGGAAGCACTGCCGCCGGGCGTCGGGGCGCGCTACGACGCGGAGGCGGAGCGTCGCCTGCACGGCGCAGCGGCGCTCGATCCCGCTGCGGCCGTCGATCCGCACGCCGGCGGCCCGCTGCGGGCGATCCAGGTGCACAACACCTACCTGGTGATCGAGGCGGACGACGGCCTGCTGATCATCGACCAGCACGCGCTGCATGAGCGGATCCTGTACGAGGAGTTGCGGCGGCGCATCTCGCAACGGCCGCTGGAGTCACAGCGGCTGCTGCTGCCGGACGTGGTGAGCGTGCCGCCGGACCGGCTCGAAGCGCTTGAGACACACGCGGACACGCTGGCACAGCTGGGGATCGAGCTGAGCGCAGCGGGTCCGCGAAGCGTGGCGGTGCAGGCGTTTCCGTCGCTGCTGGAGCGCACGTCGCGGGCGGAGTTCGTCAGCGACCTGCTGGACCTGCTCAGCGAGAGTGGGACGCGGCCCGCGCAGGACACGCTGCTGCACCGCGTGCTGGACATGGCGGCCTGCAAGGCGGCGGTGAAGGCGGGCGACCCGCTCACGCCGGGGGAGATCGAGGCGCTGCTGGCACGACGGGCGACGGCGGAGCGAAGCAGCCACTGCCCGCACGGCCGGCCGACCACGCTGCACTTTTCGCTGCGCGAGCTGGAAAAGCAGTTCAAGCGGCGATAGGCCGCGGTCTACAACTCGTATCGCCCGCGATCCTCATCCTCCAGCGCGTCCGCGAGCCGCATCCGCACATAATCCACGTCGATGTTCACGCTGCGGTTCACCGCGTCGGACGCGCTGAACGCCACCTCCTCGACGACCTTCTCGACGATCGTGTACAGCCGCCGCGCACCGATGTTCTCCAGCTTCGCGTTCGCGCGACAGGCCATCTCGGCCATCTCGACAATCGCCTCCGGCGTGAACGAAAGCTCGACGCCCTCCGTCGCGAGCAGCGCAATTTGCTGTCGGATCAGCGCGTTTTCCGGCTCCGTGAGGATGCGGTGCATGTCCTCGGGCGAGAGATCATCCAGCGCCACCCGGATCGGAAAGCGCCCCTGCAACTCCGGCATCAGCTCGCTGGGGCTGCTCAGCGTGAACGCGCCGGCCGCGATGAACAGAATGTGATCGGTGCGCACCAGGCCGTAGCGGGTCGTGACAGTCGTGCCCTCGACCAGCGGCAGCAGGTCGCGCTGCACACCGCTGCGCGAGACATCCGGACCGCTGCGCTCCTCCGACGGTCCGCCGCAGACCTTGTCGATCTCATCGAGAAACACGATGCCCGATTCCTCGCAGCGCCGCAGCGCGGCCTGGTGCAGCGCATCGGCGTCGATCAGGCGATCCACCTCCTGCTGCTCCAGGATCTCCAGCGCCTGCGGAAGCGGCAGGCGCTGACGACGGGTCTGGCGCGGCATCAGCCGCTCAAACATCTGCTCGAACTCCGGCCCCATCTGGTCCAGCCCCATGTGCGACATCACGTTGACGGCCGGGCCGCGCTCCTCCACGGAGACATCCACCAGGCGATCCGGGAGTTCGCCGGACAGTAGCTGCTCGCGCAGCTTCTGGCGGGTGCGCTCGCGGCGCTCACGCGCTTCCGGTCCGTCGTCGGAGCCGCCGCTGCCGGGCAACAGCTGATCGAGCAGCCGCTCCTGCGCGGCGGCACGGGCCGCGTCGCGGACGCGATCCGCCGCCCGGCGGTGCTCCAGTTGCACGGCGCGATGAGCGAGGTCGCGGATGATGCTGTCCACGTCGCGGCCGACGTAGCCCACCTCGGTAAACTTGGTGGCCTCGACCTTGATGAAGGGAGCATCCATGAGCGCAGCGATGCGGCGGGCGATCTCCGTTTTGCCGACGCCCGTCGGGCCCATCATCAGGATGTTCTTCGGGAGCACGTCGGCCCGCAGCGCGGGCGGCAGGCGCAGCCGCCGCCAGCGGTTGCGCACGGCAATCGCGACCGACCGCTTGGCGGCATCTTGCCCGATGATGTGCCGGTCGAGGGCTTCGACGATCTGTCGGGGAGTCAGGTCCTGCATTCCATCCTCAGAGCGACCATCGGGCACGGCCCATTCGCATGAGCCACCCCCGGCAACCGCTGTCGGCACGGCGCCCGGTGGTTCGCCGTTGGCGCGGCGCCCGGAATCCGGCCATCGGACTGGCGGCTGCTGGTTCGCGGTCAGCGCCGGATCCGGGCCTGGCGGTCGGCGTCGACGCCGGCGTCGTCACCATGATTTCCGCGTGTCGCCGAGCGCCGCGGTCGCGGGAGTATATCCGTCACGCGCACTCCCGACCGGCACGGCCGCGTCATGGACGGTATCCCGGCCGGATGAGCCGCAGCGCCGGCGGCCGGAGAGCCGATATCGCCGGTCGAAGTGCCCGGAACGCCGTTCCGAATGCAACAGCCCTGAGTCGGGTCGGTGTCGTCAAAGTGCCGATCCTCTTGGCGGACCTGCGCGCTGCGTGGTCCCGCGCCCGGACAGCCCGTATTATCACCCCTCGGCGCGCCGAACCCGCGCCGCTCTTGCGGTTGCTGCCCGGTTGCAGAGCAGGGAGGCGGATGCGCCTGGTCGTGCACGAAAGCGACGCGATCGTCTCGGACGTCATCTGCGACCGCGAGCCGGTCCAGATCGGCTCCGGGGATGAATGCGCCGTGCGCCTCCCGCCCGATCTTCCCGCTTATGCCGGCTCGATTCATCCGACGGATGAGGGGCACGCGCTGACGCCCGCGGCCGGCGGGGCTGTCGAAATCCTGCTGAACGGCTCGGCTATCGGCGGGCGCGTGCTGCTGCGCGCCGGGGATGAGGTGCGGATCGGGCCGGTGGTCGTTGAGGTGATGCAGGAGTCGGCCGAGTCCTTTTCCCGGCCGGAGATCACCACCTCGGTCGCGCACCTGACGCGCTTCGCACAGACTTCGCAACTTCCGCCCAGCTCTCTGGTGAAACGGACGGATGAGTCGATCGGCGTGCAGCCGCTGCACGTGCAGCGGATCGGGCAGGTGAATCTGAAGCTGGCCGCGTGCATCACCCCCGAGCAGATCATGGAGGTCGCGCTGGATGCGATCCAGGCGGCCTTTTCTCCGCAGCGCGTGTGGATCGGCATCCGGCGGCTGAACTACGGGGCGATGGAGTACGTCGAGGGACGCACGAATTCGGGCCAGTCGGTGGATCTCCCGGAGCCGGGGGACAAGCTCAAGCCGCGCGTGCTGGATCGTGCGCAATTCGTGCTGATTCAACAGTGGAGCCCGGATGAGCGGCTGGGGATCATGACCGGTCCCTTCGCCGGGCCGGACGGCACCCTCGGAATGATCTATGTGGACGGCCCGGAGCGCCGCTATGCGCCGGCTGACCTGGATTATCTCATTCTGCTCTCGAACACGCTGGCCGTTCAGCTCGATGCCGTGTTTCGGTACATCGCGCAAAACCGGGCGGCCATGCTGGCGGGCGAGATCAGCGTGGCGCACGAGATTCAGGCCCGGCTGACGCCCAAGAAGCTCCCGCAATGGGAGGACGTGCTTCAGATTGGGGCGTTTCGCGAGCCGGGGCGGGAACACACGGGCGACATCTACGACGTGGTGAAGCTGGCGTCGGGACACGCGGCGATCATGATCGCGAACACGCCGGCGACCGGGCCGCTGCCCAGCATGCTGATGGCGCAGGCGCACGCCGCGTTTCGCGTGGCTGCGATGCACCAGGACGCGCCACACGTCTTCCTGCGATCACTGAATCACGTCCTGTATGACCCGGCGCGGGATCGGCTGCTGAATTGCTTCGTGGGATTGATCGACCCGGCGGATGGCACGCTGCGGTATGCCATGGCGGGGACGACCGGGGCGTTCATCATCGGGCTGCGCGGCGAAGACCGGGCGCTGGCGCCGTCGCCGGCCGAGCCGATGCTGGGAGACACCCGCGCGCCGTCATACTCCCTTCACTCAACCGTACTGGAGAGCAGCGAGACGCTGGTGCTGTTCACGCCAGGGGTGGTGACAGCCAAGAGCCGTGCGGGCGAAGTGTTCGGGCAGGACCGCTTCGTGAACTTTCTCTGCGACGGGTTCGGGCAGCTTGCGAGCCAATTGCTGAAGGAAATGCTGGCGGACCTGCGGAGCTTCACCGAGGGCGGACTGCAGCCGGACGACATCACGGTGATTCTCGCCCACCGCGTGTAGCGACAGGAGAATCCGGGGGCCGCATCCTGATCGGCGCGCAGCCGCACTCAGGCCAAACGAGAGCGCGGCGCCACACGCGGGCCTGAGCGACCCGGATGTGACGCCGCGACGAACTCGACGCGCACCCGCGACTACAGGGTGGTGGGGTTCTCTGCCGGCTCGTTGAGCGACTCGAAATAGGCGTCGATGAACGTGCCGGCCAGGCCATTGGCCGCTGACTGCACGCCGCCGAGCACGATGTCTCGCACGGCGGTGTCACAGCCCTGCAGAGCGAGCGGGGTGCCGCCCACCGCCAGCGCGGCCAGCCAGACCCGGGTGCGTCGAAGATTGCCACGGAACATCGCACGTCTCCTTGCGGTCCGCGGGGCCGCGTCAGCGGTCCGTCCGCGGCAACCACTGTACCGCCTTGTCCACGGGTGTACATCGGGTATGCGGACGGGGGGGTTGAATTCGAGCCGCAGCATCGCGGATCGCGCGGAGATTGCGCGGCGGGATGGACGATCCGGCTCGAATGGCGCCGGGCGGGAGCGAGTTCCCTTCCGCCGGAAATGCGAAAGCGGCGCAACGCGCCTCCCTCAAAGCGCGCTGCGCCGCAATGTGTATTCACCAGGCGCTCAGCGGGACCGCGCGGCCGCGAGACGCACCAGCAGGTCATCCGCCGCGGGGCGAATCTGCGAAATCAGATAGGCCGTGATCCCGGGCCAGGCGGTCGATGGCCCGACGAAGCCGAGGTTCATGCCGCCGGCTCCGGCCCGAGGCGGCGCGGGGCGAACATCCGTTGCTGATGCGAGGATGCCCACACTGCTGCGCATCGAGATCGGCGCGGCGCGTCCGACCGCGGCCAGCGAGAAGGGCAGCGGGTCGCGATCCAGCGTCGCGAGGTACCGGGCATACGGGTACGTCAGGTAATACTCGGAATTCGGCCGCAGGTCGCGGTTGATCCGGGCGCCGGCGGTGCCGTCCAGGATCAGGTCGCGATCGGCGGTGACGCGCGCCGCGACCTCGAAACCTGCGGGCAGCCGGTCCGCGTCGAACGTGAACTCACGGTCCGATGCGACATACACGGAGCGGTCAATTCGCAACACGTGCGGAAACTCGGCGGCCAGCGTGCGGGCGGAGCAGTAGAGGTCCTGCGTGCGCGAGTAAAGCGCGCCACCCGGTGTTAGTCGCTGGTGCATCAGGCGTGCGAACTCGGCGCTGTAGAGCGCGCCGCTGCCGGCGTGGGCGGCGTGCAGCGGGAACATGGTGATGACGTCGAATCTCTCGCCGGGGTTGGCCAGCAGCCAACGGCGACCGTCATCGACGATGAAGCGCACCTTGCCCGATTCAAATATCGCCCGGCCTTGCTCGGTTCGGCAGAGCATGTCCTTCAGGCCGCTGTTGAGTTCGACAATGACCACTTCCTCGACGCGCTCGTCGGCGACGGCCGCGTTGCAGATCAGGCCGTCGCCCAGGCCGATGCACAGCACCCGGCGCGGCGACTCGACCGCAGCCAGTGCGGCGGTCAGCTCCACTTCGGAGCCGGCCTCGTCCAGCCCGTGATCGAGGCTGCCATGCGAAGCGCCATCAATCAACAGGCGCCAACGACCGACAATGCGGTCCTCCTGGCTGAACGCGATCCGCCCCGTCTGCATGCGAAGAGCCACGACGCCGGTGCGATCCTCGTGCACAATGAACTCGACGCCCGGCTGATCGGCCGCGTGGATGGCCCGCAGCACGCGCGTCGCGCCAGGAAACACCAGTGCGGCGATGCCCATCAGGGCCAGCGCCCCGCCCGCCGCTGCTCGGCGCGGCAATTGGAGCCCCAGTGCCGGAATGCGGGCCGGCGCGGCCCGCCAGAGCGTGATCGCGCCAACAGCGATGGCGGCGACGATCAGCACGCGGAGCGTGTGCTCCGTTCCGAGGAACTGGACCCCGACAAAACCAACGGCCAGCGAGCCGACCGCCGAGCCGACAATATTCGCGAAATAGATGCCGCCCAGTGAGTTGCCGAGCTGCTCCACGGACCGGCTGCCGGCTCGAATCAGGTTCGGGAACCCATACCCCATGAGGAACGTGGGCACGAACAGGATCAGCATGTTCCAACCGATCAGGTCGAATGCCGAGTACAGCGTGACGGCGTTGATGCGCCCGGACACCAGCTCCGGCGCGGGGTGGAAGCTCAGCAGCGTCGACGCAACCAGAGCGTGCTTCAGACCCGGCAGCCATGACAGGTAGCCGATCACGCAGAACAGGATCAGCGAGTACACCCCGATGCCGATCTGCGCCCAGGCGAAGCGCGCCGCCGCGCCCGGCTTGTCGATGCTGCGCTGCGCCGCCAGCGATCCGGCGCCCAGACCGAGCAGGTAGAAAAACAGCAGCGTGCCGAAGACGTAGACGGTGCCGTGCAGCAGGCATCCGATCACGCGGTACCAGATCACCTCGAAACCCAGTGCTATCGCGCCGGACGCCATTGCCGCGATCAGCACGCCGCGATAGCTCAGCCCCGGCTCGGAGTCCGCATTCCGAACGACCGAACGCGCGACCGGCCGCCTGGCGACCGCCGGCAGGCTGCTCACCACGGAACTGCCGATGCCGAGCATGACGAACGCCAGGCCGATGTTGAGGGCGGCGGCCAGCCAGGTCGCACCATCCAGGCCGAGCGGTCCGATGAGCACGTAGCACGTCAGCACGGCGCCGACGGCGGCGCCAAGCGTGTTGACGGCGTAGAGTCCGGCCAGCTTGCGGCCCAGACGCGCGTCGTCATGAATCACCGCACGGCACATCAGCGGCATGGTCATGCCCATCAGCGACGTGGGGATCAGCAAGAGAAGGAAGTCAGTCGCGATCATCCAGCCGAGCGACGCTCCGGCCAGGGCGGTGCCGACGGCGGCGAACAGCGGCAGGCTGATAATCCCGAACCCGCCCATCGCCATTTCAACCAGCGCGTACCAGAAACCCGGCCGGCGGGAGCGATCAGCGAGGATGCCGCCGACCAGCGCGCCTAACCCCAGCCCCAGCAGGAAGGTAGAGACGATGATGGCGGTCGAGTAGATGTCGACGCCGAAATAAAGCTTGAGCACCCGCTGCCAGGCGACCTGATAAATCAGGGCTGGCGCGCCGGCGAGAAAGAAAATGACAAAGAGAATGCGCTCTTTTGCCCGGTCCATACGCGGGGCTCCGATCCGCGACGTGACACAGGGTGAATACGGCTTCACCTCTCCAACTAGCGCTTAGGACGCGCGCTGGAACGAAGTCAAACCAAAGGGCGTTTTTTCGGTCAATATCGGGAGGGAAAAATAAAAGTGCCCGTTCCGTAGCCCAACGACCAGCGGAACGGGCACCCTTCTGAGGAGGAGGAGGCTTGCTTCCAGCAGGCCGGCGTTCCTCGTTGCCGCCGACCCGCCTCGAATTCTGCGGCGTCCGTCGCCTCGTCGCGAACCCCTCTGCTCGCGAGGGCGACTCATCGCCGCTGACAACATCTTCTAGGTCGCGCGGTTTTCGGATTTCCACTCGAAGGGGCGAAAAAACTTCAGATTCGCGAAAATCATGCCAGTCGGCGGCAGGAGCGGCCCGAAAATGACACCGGACCGCCCCCGGTCCATCCTCGACAGGGCACTTCGTGCTGAGGGAATGGGCTGGTGACTCCGGGTCGCCCGGCGTACCGATCGCCCACGGGGCCGCCGATCGGCGGCTATTCGGGCGCCCAGCGCCATTGATCCCCAAACGCCCGCTGACCAAATGAAAACGCCCATCCGGCGTTGCAGGTGCCGCGTGCGTCCCCCGCCGCCACGCCCCACTCGACCGGCCCGGCCTGGCCGGTTTCATAGCAGAACAGGTGGCCGTCGCGATCAGCCCACAGCAACTCCAGCGCGCCATTTCGAGCGCCGTCCACGTCGGCGATCACCGCCGAGGAATCGGCCGGAGCGGTGATTCGGTAGGCCAGCACGACGTGCCCATCCGCGTTGAATATCTCCAGCAGCCCCATTTCGCCGCCCTCCGGCGCCGGGCCGCGGCTGAGCACGACGATATCCGCCCGGCGGTCGCCACTCAGATCGGCGATGGCCGGCGCGGCCCAGGCGGCTCCACCCAGCGGGGCGCGCCAGCGCAGTCCGTCGTCGGCCAGCCCGCTGAGCGTGCCGCGGGGGTCCGTTGCGCTGCCGCCGGTCGCAGTGATCAGCAGCGGAGCGACGCCGGGGTCGCGGCTGCGGATGGTCCGCACGCTGGCAAACAGCCCGCTGCGCCCGGTCGGGTCTGCATCCCATTCCTGAACGACTCGCATCTCGCGTCCGCTGCGCGTGAACGATCGGACCCGTCCGGCGCGATCGGCGACGTACAGGGTCGGGCCGCCTTCCGTGGCCGGCGGTGTGCAGGTGGCGGCGGCGGCAAACCCGGTCGGGTACGTGGCGGTCCAGCGCACCTCGCCGCCGGAATTGAGCACGGCCAGCTGCCCGGACCAGGTGGCGGCCACCACGTTCAACTCCGTGGGGCTCCAGACGTTGCCGGCCGCGAGCGTCGGATACACGGGCGGCCGGCCGCTGGTGTCGGCCCCGCGCGGCAGCAGGCCGCGCCGCCACAGCACTCGACCATTCGCGCCATTGATCGCCACCACCTCGTGCGCGGCGTTCATCACGACAATGTCCGGCTGATCATCGCGATCCAGCGGGAGGCACAGCGGCGGCGAGATCAGTGACGACCCGGCGGAAGTCGTCCATTGCGTGATGCCGTCGCGTGATATGCGGTGCACGTTTCCATTTCGGACGGCCACCAGCAGCCCGTTGGAAACGGCGACCAGCCCAACCACATCGCGCGGGCCGCGTCCCTCGGGAACAAAGAAAAACTCGGATCGACCGCTGGCGCCGTCCACGACAACGACCCCGTCGGCGTCGTCGGCGGGGTCGTCGAAGGCGCGGCCCAGAGACGCGACGAAGATCCGTCCGTCCAGTGGGAGGATGGCGGAGAACCAGGCCGTCAGGCCGACCGGCGCCGGGTGCTCCCAGCGCGGTGTGAGCCGGATGCGCTCGCCGGCGGTAAGCGGCGGCTGCTCGCGGCGCTCGGTTCGTTTGAGTGAGTTTCGGAAGCGCCGCCAGTCCACGGCGCGATCCGCGAAATCAACCCGCCAGACACGCGACAGCAGCGCCCGCGCGCCGCGCGACTCAATGCGCTCCAGCAGATGGTCGCGCAGCGCCTCGCGTCGGAATGCCCAGGCGAACCCGGTTTCGCGCTCCCATGCGTCGAGTACGGCGGCGTGCGATTCGGGCGGAGCGGACTCGAGCAGTGCGATTCCGCGCTCGGCGGCCCAATCAACGCCGCGCGGCCGGATCAGCCACCAGATCGCCAGGCCCAGAGCGGCGAGCGCGCCGATGGCGGCCAGGGCCAGCGCAGCGCGCGGCGGTCCCGTGTCTGCGGATCGCCGCCGGGGTTCGGACCTGTGACGGGAAGTGGGCATGCGATCGGAAAGTCCTGGCGCACCGGGGGCCGACTCACACCAGATAGTAGCGGCTGGCACGGCGACGCCGCGATGGGGGACCGACCACAACGTGATGGACCGTGCAGCGGCGCCTGCAAGGACCGCGGGGCGCGGCCGGGCCACAGGCGCTCCACCGGGACACGGCGAAGTCGAAATGCCGGGCTACAGCTTCGTGGCGCGGACGACTTCCTCGGGCGTCGTGTGGCCGGCACGGACCATCGCCCATCCGTCGTCGCGCAGCAGGCGCAGGCCGTTGCGACGGGCCGCAGGCAGCAGTTGCGATGCCGAGGCGCGCTGCACGATCAACTCGCGCAGTTCGTCGTTGAGCGAGAGCAGCTCGTAGATGGCGCGACGGCCCGCATAGCCGGTGTTGTGACATTCACGGCAGCCGCGGCCGCGCGCAAGCTTTTCGCCCGGCTTGTACTCAAAGTCCTTGGGCAGCGCCCGCACGTCCTCCGGGACATAGCTTTCGCGGCAGTGCTTGCAGATCGTGCGAACCAGGCGCTGCGCCATCACGGCCTCGACCGAGCTGGAGATCAGGAACGGCTCGACCCCCATGTCCATCAGGCGCGTGGCCGCGGAGACGGCGTCGTTGGTGTGCAGCGTGCTGAAGACCAGGTGGCCGGTGAGCGACGCGTTGATCGCGACCTCGGCGGTCTCCTTGTCGCGAATTTCGCCGACGAGGATGACGTCGGGATCGTGGCGCAGAAAGCTGCGCAGCGCGCGGGCGAACGTCAGCCCGATCTTGGGCAGCACCTGCACCTGGTTGACGCCCTCGAGGTAATACTCGATCGGATCCTCGATCGTCAGGATCTTCAACTCGGGGCTGACGATCTCAGCCAGCGCGGCGTAGAGCGTGGTGGTCTTTCCGCTGCCGGTCGGACCGGTGACCAGGATGATGCCGTGCGGGCGGTTGATCATCTCCTGGAACGATGAGTAGGTTTCGCCCTCCATTCCCAGTTGAGGCAATAAGAGCTTCACCGAGGACTTATCGAGAATGCGCAGCACCATGCCTTCGCCGAAGGCCATCGGGATGATGCTGACGCGCAGGTCGATCTCGCGGGCCTGCATCTTGATCTTGAAGCTGCCGTCCTGCGGCAGGCGCTTCTCGGCGATGTTGAGCTGGCTGAGAATCTTGATGCGGCTGATGACCGCGTTCTGAAACCGCCGGATTTCCGGCGGGACGTTCGCGTTTCGCAGCACGCCGTCCACGCGATACCGCACCGCCAGGTCATGCTCGAACGGCTCAAAGTGAATGTCGCTGGCGCGCTGGTCAATCGCCTCCTTGAGAATCTCGTTGACGAGCTTGATGACGGAGGAATCCTGCGCCATCTGCACGTCAAGATCGGTCGAGTCCAGCCGCTGCTCGTCGATGACGGTGACGTCGTCGCTCTCGAGCACCATCTCCTCGAGCACGTCACCACCGACGCCGTAAAACGCCTTGATCAGCTTGTTGATCTCGGAGCGCGTCGCCAGCACCGGCTCAACCGGGATGTTGATGCAGGTCCGCACCTCGTCCAGCGCGTACACGTTCAGCGGATCGCTGATGGCAACCACGATCCCGCGACCATTCCGGCGGACCGGAATCAACCCATAGCGGTGGACCAGGCGGCTGGGAACGAGCTTCAGCAGGTCCGGGTCCACGTCCCCCTCGGACAGCTCTGCCACCGGAACCATGAACAGGTCGCTATAGACCTTCAGCAGGTCGCGCTCGCGCAGCGCGCCGCTGCGGACGAGAACGTGCTCGATCCGCTCGCTCGGCGAGCTGCGCCCGCTGAGCGCCCCTTCGAGCTGCTCACTCGACACCAACCCGCGATCGACTAGCGCTTCACTGATCGTCATGCACCCGATCCCTCAGATTGACCGATGCCGGGACCATCCCCGGCCAGCAGCTCCGGATCACCCGGACACCGCTTATACCCGGCAGTCGCCCCGCGATTGCAGCCCAACTACCTTGTTATCGGACAAAAAAATCCCCGTTTCTCCGCGTCGCCGCGGCAGTGGCCGCCACCGCGAAATCGCCGCAACGGCTACGCCACCTTGCCGCACAGACGAGCTGCAGTCTGACACCCGCGGACGGCGGCCTCGCCTCCGCGACCACTGGTGGGACCATCACGGCCACGGCGGCAGCGGGGCCTCGCCCTTGGGCTGCTGAATCTCCAGGCCGGGATAATAGCCCTGGGTGTATGTGCTCTTGCAGGCGGTGCAGCGCGGGGACTGCGGGATGCGCGGCGTGCCGGATGACCTGTCCGGGACGGGCACGAACACGCGCTTGCAGGACACGCAGAAAAACTTGGGAAAGACCGCCGACTGGCGACAATGCGGGCACGGATAAGGGGCGATGTCGAGGCTCTTGAACTCGGCGGAAACGTCCTTTTTACACGCCAGGCACGCCCCGTTAATCATGACCCGGGTCGCGAAGTCCGCGCCGCTGGATCCTCGACGCCCGAACACCAGAAACGCGGCCACGCCCAGCGCGAGCAGCGCAAAGACACCCAGCGCGACGTTTCTCGACATCCGGTCGGCCCCTTACTGGCGCTGGGCCGAGCGATTCGGGAGCTTCCGCCACGCGTTGTTGTTTGTCTTCCAGGCCGGGCTTAGCTCATCGGGAAAGGAGTAGGGATGCCAGTGGTCCGGGCCGAGCAGCTTGCCGAGGCCGGGATTCTCAAGCAGGCGCCGGCCCGGCGGCTTGTTCCAAGGGGAGCTGGGATCGCGCCATTCGGCGATGTCCGCCGTGTTCTGGCGCTCATAGACGCCAAATCCCCACGGCTCGACCTTGTCGCGCACGCCGCTCTCACCCGGCCGCCACAGGAACGTCTGCGTCGTATTGACGGTTTCGAAGTAAAGCTCGTTCTGATTTCGCGGCGGGCGCGGCGTGACGACGGCGACGTGGCCGTCGCGGTAGAGAAAATTCGCGCCGAAGGTTTTTCCGTGCCGCCAGCCGACCATGCCGGCGACAGGGTTGATGAACTGCACGATGTCGGGCTGGTAGCCCAGCACGCGCGGTGCCATGACCCAGGCGGCGTTGACGGAGCCGATCCACGACCACCAGCCGTCGGCGGCGTAGACCTGCCGCGCCGCGTCGCCGTGCAGATCCTTGGGGAATTGATAGTGCATGATCTGGCTGAGGCCGTAGCTGGTGCGCGTGCCGAACTTCGGCGATTCATTGACGCCGAAATTCTCAACGAAGCGATACGCATTGGCCCAGCCGGAAACGCCGCCCTGCCCGCGCTTCTGCATGGGCGAGTCGGGGCGCTGATCGCTGGGGCACACACCGGCCTTGGGATCGCTCAGATAGCCGTTGTCAAAAAGTACATCGACCCAGGTGAGCATGAAGGGCTGCGTTCCGGCCGGTGCCCCGGGTTCACCGTCGTCCCAGCCGGGGCCGAACCCGTTGTTCTCCGACTGGCAGGCCGCGACGGCGACGCCCTGGCCGTGCAGGTTGGCCTGTGACTTGGCGCGCCGCGCCTGCTCGCGGGCTTCGCTCAGCGCCGGCAGCAGGATCGAGATCAACAGCGCGATGATGGCGACGACGACGAGCAATTCGATCAGCGTGAACGCGGGCCGACGACAGGTTGACATGGCTTCCTCGCGTAGACGGGGCGCGACACTGACCCGCCGGCGCGAATTCGCGCCCGGCCAGCGCACGCTTCACTATCCGATCATCATAGAACCCGCGGCGCGGGTGAACAAGCCGGGGTGGCCTCACACGCTGCGGCGGCCGATCCCCGACGACGGGCGATGCGCTGCCGGCCCGCGCGTCCGGGCCGGAGCGTCGGCCTACCGGAGCGGTCGCGAACCGCCCGGGCAGGCAAACTGCGAACGCGCAGGCCCGCGGGCGGCGGCGAAGGGTGGCGCGGCGTGGCAGGTACAATGCGGGAGCCACTTCGGAGAGCGACCATGTCATCCGCCGCCGGCGATGCGAGCATGCACCCTGAGTCAGGCGGACCGGACCTGACGGCGTCGCAGCTCGGCCGCGACGATCTGGTGCTCGTGCAGCGACTGCGCGATGGCGATGCCGAGGCCGTGGCGGGACTGGCGCGCCGACACGGGGATGAGCTGCGGCTGTTCTGTCGGCGGATGCTGAGCGACGCGACGCAGGCCGAGGACGTCGTCCAGGACGTGTTCACGGCTTGCTGCGGGCTGTCGGCCGAGAGCCTTCCGACCTCGAGCGTGCGCGGCTGGCTGTATCAGCTCTGTCGCAATCGCTGCATCGACGCGCTGCGGCGTCGCAGGCCGGCGGCGGGTGCGCTGGCATATGAGCGGCGCGGCGCGCAGCGCAGCTTTGAGAGCGCGGTGGACCCGTTGACGACGCCCGCCGGCAAGGCGCTGAAACGCGACCGGGCGGAGCGCGTGCTGGCGGCGCTGTCGGGTCTGGATGAAGAGCTGCGGGCGGTGGTGCTGATGCGCTACTTCCAGAATCTCTCGCGCGAGGAGATCTCCGAGGCGATCGGCTTGGGTCTGGCCGGAACCAAGGCCCGGCTCTCGAAGGCGATGGAGGCGCTGCGCGACGCGCTGGGGGGCATGGGGGAGACGCACGCGGGCGGATGAGCGCAGCCGCACTCGACGCGCAGCATCCGGTGCAGCATCGCGGAGGCCGCGTGACACGGGAGAAGCACTGCCGGTCAATCAGCCGCGGTTCGCGCCGACCTCGGCGGGCATCTCGCGGGTCGCCTTGCACTTGGGATAGCCGCTGCACCCGAGGAACTTGCCGCGCCGTCCGGCGCGGATCAGCATTTCCTTGCCGCACTCGTCACACGGCACGCCGGACGGTTCAGGCTTGGGGCGATCCGGTGCGGGCATCAGTTCTTCGGCGCGCTTCTTTGCGTCGCCGCGCAGGTTGGCGACGAACTTGCACCTCGGAAATCCCGTGCAGGAGAAAAACGGGCCGAAGCGCCCACGCTTCAGATCCATCGGCTCGCCACACTCCGGGCACGCCAGAGCGCCCTCCTCGGGCATGACCTCGACCACCGGGCGGCCCGTGCGGGTCATGGCGAAGCCGGGCGGCGGCTCCCCGGCGCCCGACGCAGACGCAGCCCCCCCGCGGGACGCAGACTTGCCCGCAGCCGTCCTGCGCGATGCGCGACCGGACGCGGAGCCCACGGCGGCGGACTCCCCTTCGTGCAGTGCGTCACCTGCTGCATCGCCGTTCGCGCCAGCACTTGCACCGGCCGCTGCGCCGGCTGCCGCGGCCAGTGCGCGCAGCTCCTCGAGTTTCTCGATCGGCTTGGCGTTGCGGCACTTCGGGAAGCCTGAGCAGGCGATGAACTTTCCGCGCTTGCCGGAGCGCAGCACCATCGGCCGACGGCACTTGTCGCAGTTGATCCCGGCTTGCTCCGGCGGCGGCGTGGGTTTTCGCTCCAGCCGTACGTCATCCGGCAGATTCTCGATCTGCTTGCAGGCGGGGAAACGATCGCAGCCGAGAAAGGCGCGGCGGCCCTTGCGCTTCACGACCAGCGTGCCTTCGCCGCAGGCCTCGCAGGGGCGCTTCAGCTCCTCTTCGGTCACGAGCCGCTTCGGCTCACCCTGCTCGGTGCACTCGACCGTCGTCCGGCAATCCGGATAGCCGGTGCAGCCAAGAAAGACGCCCGACTTGCTGCGCCGCACCACCATCGGCTTGCCGCAGGCCGCGCAGGCGTGCTCGCTGACCTTGGGGATCACCGGAGTGCCGTCGCGATCCACGTTGAGCGTGGACTTGCAGGCCGGGTACGCCGTGCAGGCCAGGAAGCGGCCGGTCTTGCTCCAGCGGTAGACCATCTCCGCGTTGCAGAGCGGGCACTTCACGTCCGACGGCTCGGCCCGGGCGGTGTCCATCTCCGTCGCGGCGCGAGTGAGCAGTTCGTGAAACGGGTCGTAGAATTCGTGCAGCACCTGCACCCAGTCGAGGTGCGCTTCCTCGATCTTGTCCAGCTCATCCTCCATGAAGGAGGTGAACTTCACGTCCATGATCTGCGGGAAGTGCGCCACCAGCTTCTCGGTCACCAGCTCACCAAGCGCGGTGGGGAAGAACTTGCGCTCCTCCAGCTCGACGTAGCCGCGATCCGTAATCGTGTCGATGATGCTGGCGTAGGTGCTGGGGCGGCCGATGCCCTCGGATTCGAGTGTCTTGACCAGCGAGGCTTCCGTGTAGCGCGACGGCGGCGAGGTGTGCTGCTGTCGCGGAACCAGCGCCAGCAGGCCGACCGGCTTGCCGGTCTCGAGCGGCGGAAGCAGCGCGTCATCGCTGGTAACACCCGCCACGCGCATGAATCCGTCAAACACCAGCTTGCGCCCGCTGCCGGTGAACTTCGCGACGTTCCGCGATGCACCGCCGGTCGCGGCCGCCTCGACTGTCACGGAAGTGGAATCCCACTGCGCCGGCGGCATCTGGCAGGCGATGAACCGCCGCCAGATCAGGTCGTAGAGCCGCAGCTGCTCGTCCGTGAGCATCTTGCGCAGGCTGTCTGGCGTGCGGAACGGATCGGTCGGCCGAATGGCTTCGTGCGCCTCCTGCGCGCGCGCCTGGCGCTTGCCGTAAAAATTCGGCGCGTCGGGCAGATACGCGTCGCCGTATTCGCCGCGGATGAACCGTCGGGCCGAGTCAATCGCCTCGTTCGACAGGTTGGTCGAATCGGTACGCATGTAGGTGATCAGACCGATCGGCCCCTCCCCCGACAGGTCCACGCCCTCATACAGCCCTTGCGCGACGCGCATGGTGCGCGAGGCGCTGAATCGCAGTTGCGTGCTGGCCTGCTGCTGCAAGGCCGCGGTGGTGAATGGCGCCGAGGGCCGCGTGGTCGTGCGCTTGGTGGCCAGGTCGGCGATGCGGCAATTCGGCTCGCGGCCCGGAATGGGGGCGACGTGCAGCTCGACCTGCTCCAGGTTCAGGCGACGGTATTCCTCAAACGGGCGGCGCGCTTCGCGTTCGATCTTCCAACCCAGCGCCTCCAGCGCCGCACGGGCGGCAACTGAGTCCTTGGCCGCGAACTTCGCGCCGTTGACTTCGGCCAGTTCCGTGCGGAACGAGCCGTGCTCGCGCAGCCACTCCAACTGCTCCTTCTGCGTCGGACTCTTGGCGATGTACGCAAGCCACTCGGGCGCGAGTCGCGCTGCGGCCGCCGCGTCCGCGCTGAAGTCGGCGACGATCTGCCAGCTCTCCTCCGGCACAAACGCACGAATCTCACGCTCACGCTCGACAATCAGGCGCACAGCGACCGACTGCACACGGCCGGCGGAAAGTCCCTTCGCGATCTTGCGCCACAGCAGCGGCGAAAGCTCGTAGCCGACGATCCGATCGAGGATGCGGCGGGCCTGCTGGGCATTGACGCGATCCAGTTCCAATTGGTGCGGGTGGTCGAAGGCGGCCGCAATGGCCGTGCGCGTAATCTCGTTGAAAATGACGCGGCGAATCTTCTCCTCGGGCAGGTTGAGCGCTTCGACCAGGTGCCAGGCAATGGCCTCGCCTTCGCGGTCGCGGTCAGTCGCGAGATAGACCTCGTCCGCGGCCGATGCGAGCTTCCGAAGCTCCGTGATGACTTTCAGGCGGCTGGGAAGAATCGCGTAAGTCGGTATGAATCCCTCTGTTATGTTGATTCCGAAGTCCCGCTGCGGCAGGTCGCGCACATGCCCCATGGACGCCTTCACGACGAAATCGTCGCCGAGATACTTGTTGATCGTCTTGGCCTTCGCCGGCGATTCGACAATCACCAGTTTTCGTCCGCCCGACTTCGTCTTCGCCATCACAGCCTCTAAATCTTTTTCAATAAAGACCTTACGAAAACACGAGCCGCGGCGTCCGTACCGTCCGGCGCAATCCTTCATCGGCGCGCCGGGTCAATCTTCCCCAACGTTACCGGCTGAACCCCTCCCTCAACTGTTAGTAGGAAGTGCGCCCCTGTCAAGGCGGCAAGCACGCAATCTGCTGGTGATCGGGGTGATTACCCATCGCAAAAATCGGAATTGGGAGCGGTTACGGAGGCCCGGGCGGACGGCAAATTGCACCGCCAGAACCCGTCGCCGGATGCCGGCAAACCGCGCCGCTGTGGCCCGGCCGGCGGTCCCTCGGCTACACGTTTCGAAGCGTGTGGCCGAGCTTTTCCTTCTTCGTCCGCAGGTAGCGACGGTTCGCATCGGTCGCGGGCGCTTCGAGCGGAAGCTGCTCGACGACGTGCAGGCCATAGACCTCGAGCCGCGACACCTTCTTGGGGTTGTTCGTCAGAATTCGTATGCGCGACAGGCCGAGATCCCGAAGGATTTGTGCCCCGACGCCGTAGTCGCGTCGATCGGCGGGCAGCCCGAGGCGCTCGTTGGCCTCGACCGTGTCCAACCCCTCGTCCTGTAGGCGATAGGCGCGGAGCTTGTTCACCAGGCCGATGCCGCGACCCTCGTGTCCGCGGAGATACACGACCACGCCGCGCCCGGCCGCTGCGACGGCCTCCATCGCGGCGTCAAGCTGGTCGCCGCACTCGCACCGCATGGAGCCGAACACGTCACCGGTAAGACACTCGGAGTGCACGCGCACCAGTGTCGGCTCCTCGGCCCGTTCGTCGCCCGGCGCGCCGATCCCGCCCATGCACAGGGCGACGTGCGCTGTGCCGTCGGCGTGCGAATGATAGGCGTGCAGCGTCCAATCGCCGAAGCGGTTGCGAATCGGAACGGACTCAACCCGCTCGACCACCCGCTCGCGCTGCATCCGAAACTCGACCAGGTCGGCGATGGTGGCCATTTTCAGGCCGTGGACGCGGCAGAACTCGGTCAGTTGCGGGACGCGCGCCATGCTGCCGTCGTCGTTGAGAATCTCGATCAGCGCAGCGCCAGGCATCAGTCCGGCGAGGCGGCAGAGATCGACGCTGCCCTCGGTCTGGCCGGTGCGAACCAGCACACCGCCGTCGCGCGCGATCAGCGGGTTCACGTGACCGGGGCGGGCGAAGTCCTCCGGCTGGGCCTCCTCGGCCACGGTGTGCCGAATCGTGATCGACCGGTCGGACGCGGATACGCCGGTGCTGGTGCCGAGGCGAGTGGCGGCGTCGATCGTGACCGTGAAAGCCGTGCCCAGCGGCGTGGTATTGACCGGCGCCTGCGGCCCCAGCCCCAGCTTCGCGCAGCGCGCCGCGGAGAGCGCGACGCACAGCGTACCGCGGCCGAAGCGCAGCATGAAGTTGATCGCCTCGGGGGTGGCGAACTCCGCCGGCAGCACGAGGTCGCCCTCGTTTTCGCGGTCCTCATCATCCACCAGCACGATCATTCGGCCCGCGCGCAGCTCATCCAGTATCTCGGGGATCGGCGAGAACGGCGGGCGAGGCATGTGGGCTACTCCGCGGCCAGGATGTCGAGACCCGGGAGGTTTTCAACGTGCGGACCCGGGCACACCAGAGTGTAGCGGGTTTGCGGTCCGGTGGCGGATGCCGCGGTGGGGCGATATGATTCCCCGCTTGCGCCCCGGCGGCGCGCCCGTCCCCGCCCCACGCCCGACAGCCGGGCCTCGGTCGGAGCGTCCGGGCCGGGGTCGGATCGGAGCGAGCGTCGCGGTGAAATTCGTTCTCGTGGATCGCATCAGCATGTGGGAGCCGGGTCAGCGGCTGATCGCGCACAAGAGCGTGTCGCTGGCGGAGGAATATCTCCAGGATCATTTCCCCCGGTTCCCGGTACTGCCCGGCGTGCTCATGCTGGAGGCGCTGACGCAGTCGGCGGCCTGGCTGGTCCGGGCGTCGCTGAACTTCGCTCCATCGGTCGTGTTGCTGCGGGAAGCGCGGAACGTTACATATAAGTCGTTCGTCGTGCCGGGTCGCACGCTCGACATGGAAGTATCCTGCCGTCAACTGGACGCCGGAGAGAGTGTCTTTCAGGCATCCGGGACGGTGGACGGCCGCCCGACGCTCAAGGGCCAGCTGGTGCTGCGGCACCTGAACCTGGCCGATCAGGACGCAGCGCTGGCGGAGACCGATCAGCGGCTGCGGGAGCGGCATCGGCGGCAGTTTGAGCTTCTGGGCGGTCCCGGCGCTCGCCGGGAGGCCGCGTGCGCGGCGCCGGCCTGACGGCTGCGGTGCAGCGTGGAGGATGAGACGTTGACCAGGGATGAGATTCTGGCAAAGGTTCGCGCAACGCTGGTCGAAGCGCTGAGCGTGGACGATGAAGAGGTCACGGAGAGCGCGTTCCTCCGCAAGGACCTGGGGGCGGAGTCGATCGACTTTCTCGACATCGTGTTCCGCCTGGAGAAGGCGTTTGGCATCAAGATCGCGCAGGATGAGTTGATTCCCCGCGATATCGTTCAGAACCCGCAGTATGTCGCGGCCGGTCGGCTCAACGCAGACGGGCTGGCGGCGCTGCACCGGGCCATGCCGCATGCCGACCTCTCCGCGTTCTCGAGCAACCCGCGCATCGACGACCTGCCGGACGTCTTCACGGTCGGCACGATCGTGAGCTTCGTGCAATCCAAGCTCGGCAAGTAGCCGCCGCCGCGCCGCGGCAGAAGGGAGCGACCGCGTGCGGTGGTTCTGGTTTGATCGCTTCACCGAGTTTGAGCCGGGCCGCCGGGCCGTGGCGGTGAAGTGTGTCACGCTGGCCGAGGAGCACCTGCACGACCACTGGGCCGAGTTCCCCGTCATGCCGCCCTCGCTGATGATCGAGGGCATGGCCCAGACCGCCGGCATCCTGGTCGGGGAGGCGCGGCAATTCCGCGAAAAGGTCATTCTCGCCAAGATCAAGCGGGCCGAGCTGCGGCAACTGGTCCGTCCCGGCAGCCGCCTCCGCTACGAGGCGGATGTGGAATCCCTCAGCGACGGCGCGGCGTCGACCCGCGGCCGCGTCTTTTGCGACGATGCGCACATCGGGGACGTGGACCTGGTCTTCTCGCACGTGGACAACAACATCAGTGGGCTGGAGTTCCCGCAGGAGAACTTCGTCTTCACGGAGGAATTCATGGGGCTGCTGCGGAGCTTTCGGCCGGGGCAGCCGCAGGGGGTGGCGCTGTGAGCGATCGCCGGGTGGTCATCACGGGCGTGGGTCCGGTGGCGCCGCTGGGCGTCGGCGTGGCGGAGTTCTGGTCGGCCCTGCTGGAGGGGCGAAACGCCGTGCGGCGGATCAGCGCCTTTGATCCCGGCCGCTTCGACTCACACGTCGGTTCGCAGGTCGAGGGCGTGGCGGCCAAGGACTTCGTGCCGAAGGGCTACCGCAAAGCCGAAAAGATCATGGCCCGCGACATCGTGCTGGCGGTGGTGGCGGCGCACCACGCCGTCAGCGACGCCGGACTGCGGACCAAGTGCCTGATCGAGCGCGGCGACGCCACGGGCGAACCGAACCTCGACAGCACGCGCTTCGGCGCCAACATCGGCTCGGGCCTGATCTGCGCCGACCTGGCCGAACTGGCCGAAGCGCTGCACAACAGCAGCGAAAACGGGCGGTTCAGCATCGCGCGCTGGGGCACGGAGGGGATGAACAACCTCACGCCGCTCTGGCTGTTGAAGTTTTTGCCGAACATGCTGGCCTGCCACGTCACGATCGTGCACGACTGCCAGGGACCGAGCAACACCATCACCTGCGGCGAGGCCAGCAGTCACCTGGCCATCGGCGAGGCCTTCCGCACCATCGCCCGCGGCGTGGCCGACGTCTGCATCTGCGGCGGGGCCGAGAGCAAGATCAACCCGATGGCCCTGCTGCGGCAGTCGCTGGGCCGGCGGCTCAGCCGCCGCAACGACGATCCCGCCACCGCCTGCCGCCCCTTCGGCCTGGAGCGCGACGGCACCGCGATCAGCGAGGGCGGCGGACTGGTGATCCTGGAGGATCTCGAGCACGCCCGACGGCGCGGGGCGCGGATCTACGCCGAGCTGGTCGGCTTCGGTGCCGCCAACGACGCCGCACCGCCGACGCAGCCGAGCACACCCCCGGCCGACGGACGTGGTGCGGCTTTGGCGCTGCGCAAGGCGCTGCGCGACGCGAAGCTGGATCCGCAGGCGCTGGATCTGGTCAGTGCGTTCGCCCCCGGCATTCCCGCGCACGATGCCTCCGAAGCGGCCGCGCTCAAGGCCGTGCTGGGAGCGCGGCTGGCGGAGGTGCCGATCCTGGCCATCAAGGGCGGCATCGGAAACAACGGCGCCGGCAGCGGGGCGCTCGATTTCATCGCGATGGTGCTGTCGCTCTACAACGCCACGCTGCCGCCCACGGTCAACGGCCGGTTCGTCGATCCGTCGCTCGGGCTGCGGGCGACCGTCGGGCGGTCGGTGGATGCCCGGGTCGAGACGGCCGCGTCGCTGGCTTACGCCCTGGGCGGCGGGCAGAACGCCGCGCTGCTGATCCGCCGCTACCGTGACTGACACGAGACCGTGGAGCAACGCGCCATGAACCGCAGGGTGGTCATCACGGGAATGGGCTGGGTCACGCCGCTGGGCCAGGAGATCGACGCCGTCTGGAAGCGTCTGCTGGCGGGCGAGTCGGGCGTGCGGCCGACCGAGCTGTTCGACGCGCGCACCTTCCCGACCCGCTTCAGCGCCCAGGTCACGGACTTCGACCTGCGATCGTTCCTGGGCGAGCGCTACCCGCAGCACGCCAGCGCCAGCCGCAACAGCGGCTTCGCCCTGGCGGCCGCGGAGATGGCCTGGCGCGACGCCGGTCTGACGGGCGCGGCCGACGACGACGCGGCCGAGCGGGTGGGCGTCTATCTCGGCGGCGGCGAGGGGCCGATCGACTTCGACAATTTCGCGGCCTGCGCCGTGGCGGGCTGGGACCCGGCCGAGCGGCGGCTGGACGCCTTGCGCTGGGCGGAGCAGGCCTACGAGCGGCTCAATGCCGTCTGCGAGCTGGAGCAGGATCCCAACAGCGCCGCCGGTCACCTGGCCTATCGCTTCAATGCCCGCGGTCCGAATCTCAACACCCTCACCGCCTGCGCCGCCAGCACGCAGGCGATCGGCGAGGCCACGCAGATCATCCGCCGCGGCGACGCCGACATCATGATCTCGGGCGGCGCCCACAGCATGATCCACCCGCTGGGCGTGACCGGCTTCAACCGCCTGACGGCGCTCTCCACCCGCAACGACACCTGCCTGACGGCCTCGCGGCCCTTCGACAGCACGCGCGACGGCTTCGTGCTGGGCGAGGGCGCGGGCATCCTGATCCTCGAGGAGTACGAGAGCGCCCGGCGGCGCGGGGCGCGGATGCTGGCCGAGATCGTCGGCTTCGGCTCGACGGCCGACGCCTTCCGCGTGACGGACATCCATGAGTCCGGCCGCGGAGCGATTGCGGCGATGCGGGCGGCGCTCGAGAGCGCCGCGGTCGCCCCGGCGGAGATTCACTACGTCTCCGCGCACGGCACGGGCACGGAGGAGAACGACAAGCTCGAGACGCTCGCGATTCGCACCGTGTTCGGCGAAAACGCCCGCAACGTCCCGGTCAGCAGCGTCAAGAGCATGCTGGGCCACCTGATCGCGGCGGCGGGCGCCGTGGAGCTGATCACCTGCGTGCTGGCGATCCGCGACGGCATGCTGCCGCCGACGATCAACTATTCCAACCCCGACCCGAACTGCGACCTCGATTACATTCCGAACCGCAGCCGCGCTGCGCGGGTGGACACGGCCCTGTCGAACAGTTTTGGCTTCGGCGGGCAGAACGACACGCTGGTCGTGCGGCGGGTCTAGCCCCCCTCGCGACAGCCTCCGCCCCTCTCCAACAGCGGGGTGACATGCCTTCGCGGTCGGGTGGCATGCCTTCGCGGTACTCCGCGTAGGCATGCACGCGGCAACGGCAGGGCGCCAGCGGCGCCGTCGCATGCTCACGCTGAGTACAGCGAGAGCATGCCACCCACGGGTGCGATAAACGATCCCTCTGGCGCGATAAACGATCCCTCTGGCGCGATGAACGATCCCACGGGCGCGATGATCGGCTGGGTGGCATGCCTTCGCGGTACTCCGCGTAGGCATGCACGCGGCAACGGCAGGGTGCCAGGGGCGCCGTCGCATGCTCACGCTGAGTACAGCGAGAGCATGCCACCCACGGGTGCGATAAACGGTCCCTCTGGCGCGATAAACGATCCCACGGGCGCGATGAACGATCCCACGGGTGCGATAAACGATCCCTCTGGCGCGGTAAACGATCCCACGGGCGCGATGAACGATCCCTCTGGCGCGACGATCGGCGGGGTGGCATGCCTTCGCGGTCGGGTGGCATGCCTTCGCGGTCGGGTGGCATGCCTTCGCGGTACTCCGCGTAGGCATGCACGCGGCAACGGCAGGGCGCCAGCGGCGCCGTCGCATGCTCACGCTGAGTACAGCGAGAGCATGCCACCCACGGGTGCGATAAACGGTCCCTCTGGCGCGGTAAACGATCCCACGGGCGCGATGATCGGTCCCTCCGGCGCGGCGCCCGGTCCCGCTGGCGCGGCGCCCGGTCCCTCCGGCGCTGCGCCCGGTCCCGCTGGCGCTGCGCCCGGTCCCGCTGGCGCTGCGCCCGTGCCCGCTGGCGCTGCGCCCGTGCCCGCTGGCGCTGCGCCCGGTCCCTCCGGCGCGACGTTCGGAAGATGCAGCCCGGACTCATCGGCCGTTGTTGCGCCCCGGCGGAACGCCGGGCGATTCCTGCGCCCCGCCGCGCGGCCGCCCATCCCGCCCCGCGCCCGCTACGGGCAGGAGACGCCCGCCGGCGGCAGGATCGTCAGGCAGCTGACGAATGGATCAATGTCGAAGTTGTTGACGTCGCCGTCGCGATTCAGATCGGCCCAGCAGCTGCGCCGCGAAAAGCACAGCGGCGTGCCGCCCAGCGCGAGGTAGTCGGCCTGGTTGTTCAGCAACCCGGCCACGAAGAGCTGAATGTCGAAGTTCGTGATGCGGCCGTCGCAGTTCGCGTCGCCGCGGACGATCCCCGCGCAGCTCGTGTCGGCCCACAGCGCCAGCCCGACCGCGACGTTCGAGATGCCGCACGACGCGGCCGTGTCCGGCAGCGGCGCCAGCGTGACGCACTCATTGGCGGTCAGCAGGCCGTCGGCCGGGGCGTGGTCGATCCAGGCCCGCGAGTCGCTGGTGGTCTGCGTGCCGGGGCGGCCCGGCTCCGTGCCCCAGCGGATCAGCGTCGCGCTGGTCGGCGGAAGAAACTGCGGCGGCTCCAGCTCGGGAAAATACTGATTGCCGAGCAGCACCTCGAACGCGCCCGCTCCATCCACCGGCAGCCGCAGCCACAGCCCCGGCGCGCTGCACAGATCCATCTGCACGAGATAGGTGCCCGGCGGCAGCGACGTCGTGGACTCGAACGCGACGCTGGCCAGGAAGCCGGCGGCCGGGCCGGGCGGCGCCTGGCAACTGGTCACGAAGGTCTCGTAGGTGCAGACGATCAGCACGATCGGTTCCGGCTCGGGCGGCGTCCAGTCCACCCAGACGCTGATGAAATTCGCGCGCCCGTCGGCGTAGCCCGGCGCCACGACGAAATCCTCCACCGCGCGATAGCAGTGATGGACCGGCGTCGCGCCGATCCGCAGGCGGAAGCGCGAGGCGGCCGAGCCGCCCACGATGCACGTGCCGCCCACCGCCGCCCCCGTCACCGCGTGCACCTCGGCCGAATCCAGCGCCAGAGCAGCCGTGCAGGGGTTCGCGGCGATGCCGCCGCCGCCGAGCGCGTGCCACCCCGACGCCAGCGCCCCGCTCGCGTCCAGCGCGGCGACGCGCCCGCTGCGCAGAACCTCGAACGATGACGGAAGCGGGGATTCATCCGCGCGCGCGGGCACGGCCACGCTGATCGCCAGCGCGGGCAGCAGCCCGATCGCACCCGCCACTCTCATCCGCCTCCTCCGACCCGCCTTCCCGCCCGCTCCACCGCCGCGCTGCATCGGTCGCGGCGAAGGACTCGATCAGGGATTCTCAAACTCGACCGAGGGCCGTCCGCGCTTGGGACGGTACTTCTCAAGCAGCGCCCGCAGCTTGGGCTGGTCCGGCTGGATCTCCAGGCTGTGATGCCAGGCCTCGACCGCCTCGGTGAGATAGGCGTCGTTCTGCGGGTCGGCCAGGTACTGCGTCATCCGCACCACGCCGTAGCCGGCAAAGGCCGCGGCGTTGCGGTTGTCCAGCGACATCGCCCGCAGGTAGCTCTGGGCCGCCTCGTCGAGGTTCTGCTCGCGCCAGAAACAGTAGCCGAGCCGCTCATGGGCGATCGACAGGCTCGCGTCCATCCGAACGGCGGCCTGCAGCGTCTGCCGCGCGGTGGCCCAACGCTCCTGGTTCAGGTAGGCGGTGGCCAGGTTCACCAGCACCACCGGCTGCTGCGTCTTGCACTCCAGCGACTGCTTGTAGGCGCGGATGGCGTCGTAGTACTCGCCGCGGGCGTCGTAGACCGCGCCCAGATTGCTCCACGCGAACGCGCTGCGCGGCTCGAGCTTGATCGCGGATTTGTATTCCTGGATGGCACGATCGAGATCGCCGGTCTGGTGGTAGCACGAGGCGAGGCGGAAGCGCGATTCAAAGCTCCGCGGCGACAGCTCGCACGCGACCGTGTACGCGCGGATCGCCTGCGTCACGCGATCCAGCATGCGGTACACCTCGCCCAATTCGAAGATCGACGTGAAACTGAACGGATCGAGGCGCGTCGCCTGTTCCAGCGACTCGGCCGCGCGGTTCAGATCCCCCGCTTCCTTGTACGCCACGCCCAGCTTCTGATGCGCGTCGGCGAAGTTCGGATCGAGCCGCACCGCCTGCTGAAACTCGCTCAGCGCTGCGTCGAAGTTCTTCAGCGCCAGCGCGGAATCACCGCGGTGCAGGTGCGAACGCGCCTGCTCCCGGCCGGCCGAGCAGCCGACCAGCACACTCAACCCCAGCAGCATTCCGAACAGGCAGATGCGAGCGGGCATGACATCCCTGCAAAGTGACGGTTCGGGGAACGTGCCGCATCCGGTTTCGGCCGGTGCCCCGGACCGCGCCGAGGCCGTATTAACAGTGAGCCGGCCGTCCGTGTCAACGATCTGAACCGCGCCGCCCGGCTCCAGTGCCGCGGAAGTTCTTATCGGAATACGAGCAGGATCGGCTGAAGTTCAGCGCAACCGCCGCCCGCGAGGGCGCGGATTCCACGCGACTGGGCCGACCAACCAGTTCCGCCAACGTGCGACGGGCGCGCCGGCACGACTGGGGCAACCGGGCCATCCCGCAAATTCCGCGAACGGGCGTGAACCACCCCCCTGCCGCGTCGCCCCGCATTCAGTGCCGTCCGGCTGCGCAGCCCCTCAACGCGCGGTTGGATTGCTGCCGATAGCGCGAAACGGGCCGATCCGCACCTCGTGCGGGTCCGCGGCGACCCCCGCGGCGGCCTGAAGAGGAAATGGCCCAGCGCCGCGTTGCGTCCGCGTCGGGTGCGGCTGCGGTGCTTTCAGCGGAGAGAATTCATGCGACAGGCCTTGCGAGCGATGACGATTTCAGGCGCCTTGCTGGCGGCGTTCGCGCTGGCGACGGGGTGCAGTGTGACCGGAGCGGCGAGTACCGGGTTCGGCGTGTGGAAGAACACGCAGGCCAACCAGCTCGACACGACCATCTGGATCGACGGCAACCAGGCGTCGCGCGACGAGCTGAAGCAGGCGGCCACCGGCTACTCGCGCTGGACGTGCAGCGGTGACATCACCGCCTCGCCGACGCTGAAATTCGAGTTCAAGAAGCCCGACGCGATCGGCCGCATCCGCTCGATCGTGATCAACATTTTTCAGAAGCACGAGGCGCGCTACTCCGACCAGCCGGACTTCATCATCGTTTCGCGCAGCCAGGATCCGGAGTCGCAGATGAAGCCGGGCGTCGTGTATGACCTGGCGCACCTCGGGCCGGATTTCAAGGTGCTGAACTGGAAGGGGGAGGAGATCCCCGCCGTGCAACTGCAGCCCGGCTGGCAGTACATGATGAACTTCGTCGTGGCCGCGGATGACAGCGAGACGGCCCAGATTTTCTTCGCGGCCAACAAGCCGGCCGGACCGAAAACGGCCTCGCACTGACGCCTCGCGAAGCAGTGACCTTTGAGTCGCAGCGGAAGGGTCCCTCCACCTGCGACTCGCGCAAACCCCCGTCGACGCCTGCTGTGACGTGCCGGGCGCTCGACGGGGGTCTTGCTTGCGCCGCCGCCGCGGAGGCCCCGGCGATCAGGATGCTTCGTGGGATTCCGGCCGGCCGTCGCGATCGGCGGGAGGCGCCGCGGCGTTTCGAGCGGCCAGCAGCAACCCCAGCTCGAACAGGCCCACCATCGGGATCGACAGCAGCACGTGGCTGAAGAAATCGGGCGGCGCGAGGATGCCGGCCAGGATCACGATGATGAGAATGACGATCTTGCGGTACTTGCGCAGCGTCTCGATCGGCACGATTCCAGAACCGACCAGGAATAGCACCACCAGCGGCGTCTGAAATGCAACGCCGAAACCGATCATCATGATGAGGAAGAAGGACAGGTAGTCGCCAATTTTCCAGTGCGTCGCGACCAGGCCGCGCGCGCCATCCTTGTCCAGTTGACGCGACAGCACGCCGTCGGGGGTTCGCACTTTCCAGCGCCGCTCGGCGACGTTGATCCACGATTTGCCGACCGGTGCATCGGGCGGATCGGCCAAAAAGATCGGCAGCGTGGCGACCTCATCCCAGACGGGTTGCGTCGTCGGCACGCCCGGCGCCGGCTCACCCAGGATCCAGCGCTCGTAGGTCGTCGGCACCGGGTGCGGCAGCGGCAGCCAGGTATTGAACCCCACCAGGAAGTTCAGCGACACGGCCAGCACGAACACGTACATGAACGCCACGCCGGCGAAGAACAGCCCGATGCTCCACGGCAGCAGGCGCGTCACGAAGCGGCGCTCGTGGGCGTAGAGACCGCTGGCGACGAAGGCCCACAGTTGATAGAGGATGTACGGCGCCGCCAGCACCACCCCGGCGGTGACGACCACCTTGATGTACATCAGCAGCGTTTCGACCGGGCTGGTCGAGAGGAAATCGGTCGGCTGGCTGTGGCGCTGCAGCGCCAGCATCGCCGGGCGGGCGATTAATTGCAGCAGGTACTTCGCCGGCCAGATGCAGATCAGGCACGACAGCACCAGGGCAATCAGCGCCCGCGCCAGGCGCCAGCGCAGCTCCTCCAGGTGCTCGCCAAGCGACATCGTCACTTCGGTCGGGTCGGCGGACGCGGCGGGTTTGCGCTGCTTCCAGAACATCGGCGGGAATCATAGCGGGTGCCGCGGCGACACACCGCGCCGCGGCGCATGACCGGCCGCTCCGTGAGTCCACCCGCCACGCGCCGGGCGCGCACCGGCGTCAGCGCCAGGTGCGCCCCGCGCGGCCGTCAATGATCTGCACGCGGTTGTTGCCCGAGTCCAGGACCGCCAGGCGGCCGTCGGCCAGCACCCCGCACGCCCACGGGTACGCCAGTTGGCCCGGCTCGCGTCCGGCGCCGCCCCAGGTCCCCAGCGACTGGCCGTTCGCGGAAAAACGCTGCACGCGGTTGTTGCCGAACTCGGCCACCACGATCGAGCCGTCCGCCAGCTCATCCACGGAATAGGGAAATCGCAGCTCGCCGCGCTCACTGCCGAGTTGACCGAACGCGCCGAGGAACCGCCCGTCCGTGGCGTAGCGCGCAATGCGATGATTGCAGGAATCGGCCACCAGCAGCGTGCCGTCGCGCGCCAGGCACAGACCCTGCGGCCGGGCGGTCGCGCCTTCGCCTGCTGCACGATCAGCAAAGGCGAACTGCCATTGCAGGTCCGGACCAAAGCAGTTCACGCGATCATTGCCGCCGTACTCGGCGACGAACACGCGGCCGTCCGCGGCCACTTCCACGTCGGTGGGCAGCAGGAACTGCCCGGGCGCGCGGCCAAAGGCGCCGAACGTTGCGAGCTGCTCGCCCTCGGGGCTGAAGATCGCCACGCGGCCGTAATGCGTCTCGGCGACGAACACACGACCGTCGGGAGCGATTCCCAGCCCGGTCGGCTTGCCGGCGTCGATCTCAGGCATCCGCCAGGCGCGCACGAATTCGCCCGCCTCGGAGAGCGTCTGAATCCGTCCCGCCTTGTCCACGATGAGCATCGATCGCCCGTCGCGGGCGATCGCCATGGCGCGCGGATAGGCGAACTCCACCGCTCCCAGCCCGGTGCGCCCGAACACGCGCAGCGGCGCCGCGCCCCTGCCGGCGGAGTCCGGCCCGCAGCCGCCGAAGGTCAGCAGCGCCAGCCCGGCGCACCACGCTCGGCGTGACACGCCGGACACTACGGCACGCGGTCCGGGGGCGGCGGCGGCGCCACCGGTGTCGCCGCCGGCGGCTCAAGCGCAGCGCGGCCGATCTGCAGCGCAGACTCCAGCCAGCGCAGGAACTCGTCGCGCGAGACGCCGCCCGTGATGGACGACACGGCCCGGCCGCCGGTGTCCACGAGCGCTGCGCCCGGCGCCGCGGTGACGCCCCACTCCTCGGCAAGCGGGCGATCAAAATCGTAGCTGAGCATCACGCAGACCACGCCGCGCAGCGCTTCGACGACCGCGGCGTCACGCAGCACGTCGTCCTCGAAGCGCGTGCATTCCACCGAGTACCAGTTGCGGAAATAGACCATCCGCAGCGCCGGCTCCCGCCGGACCTGCGACTCCGCCGAACGCGGGTCAAAGTGCCAGCGAACCGACGGCCCGCAGGCGCTCAGCCCGGAGAGCAGCAGCGCGAATATCAGCGGAAGGGACCGACGCAGACCGCGGTGGGCGCGGAGAGACAGGGCGTGCGACATGCCGGGATCGTACCAAAAAAAGCGACGAGCGCCGCCGCGCCCGGGTCGGGCGCGACAGCGCTCGTGGAGAATCATCGGCCGCGGGTGAGCGAAGCTTACTTCGCGTACTTCACGCTGCAGCCCCACGACTCGGTCTTGGCGAGCGGCACGTCCTTGCCGGCCAGCAGCGCGTCGAGCGCGTCGGCGGCGTACTGACGGGACTCGTCCTTGCGGTCGCGCGGCGCGCCGGCATAGACCAGCGTGCCCTTGTTGATGATGAAAATGTGCGGCGTGGTCTTGGCGCCGTAGGCGTGACCGATCTTGCCGTCCGTGTCCATCAGGATCGGGTAGTTGATCTTGTGGTCCTTCGCGTACTGCTGATTGTCCGCGGCCGTGTGCGCGTGATGGCTGTCAACGCCCAACCACACCACCTTGCCGGCGTACTTGGCCTGCAGCGCCAGCATCTTCGTCAGGTGACCCTGCGAGTCATTGCTGAACGGGCAATCCTTGCTCAGCCACTCCAGCACGACCACCTTGTCGGCGAAATCCGACAGCTTGTAGGTCTTGCCGTCCGCGCCGGTCAGCTCGAACGCGGGGGCGGCCTTGCCGACCTCAGCGCCCTTCGCCGCCTTCTTCTCGCCATCCTTGTCCGCCAGAGCCACTGCGCTGGCTGCCAACACCGCCGTCACGAACCCGATCACCAACACGTTGCGTTTCATCTGCGAATGTCTCCAAGGTTGTCCCACTTGCGTCTTCGGACGCCGTAGTGGATTCTAGCGCCATACTATCGGTGCGGACAGGCGCGCGGGGTGAATCCCCGAGTGCCGGAATCCCTCCCACCCCGATTCGGCCCGAGCATGACGACCTCGCTGATCGACCCGCCCGACCTGACTCCGGCGTTGGCCTACGCGCTGATGGCGGCCGATGACCGCCGGCCGGCAACCGCGATAACCATCTCAAAATTCAACAGTTACGCCCTCAAGCAGGCGTTTCAGACCATTGGCCGCCGCTACGGCCCTGCCCGAACTCCGAAAGGGGTGGCGATCGCACACCTGATGGCTGGCCGAACCGCCCTGCTGCAAACAGCGATTCCGGGGCGCGCTGGCGTGGACTCCCACGCGCAACTATTGACCCTGCAAGCCCTTTTGGCGGACTTGCGCGATTCCGACATCACTCATGTCCAGGTGTTGCTGGAGCCGGACGACATCGAGCGGGCACACCTGCTCCGGACCGCCGGATTGCGCCGGATGACGGCACTTCAATATCAACACGTCGACCTGCGACGACCCGCCGCACCGTGCGCGATTCCCGGGAATGCCGAATGGGTGTCCGTCGAGTCCGCCGGAGATGCGCGATTCTGCGACATCATCGGCAGGACGTACGAGGGCACCATGGACTGCCCCGAGCTGGCCGGGTTTCGAACCGTGGCCGACGCCTACGCCGGGCATGTCGCCTCCCGCGAGGCCGGCCCGTATAGCTGGGAACTGCTCGAGCTGGGCGGCGCCCCCGTCGGCGTGGTGCTGGTCAGCAGCGGCGAAACCGCCGGATCAGCGGAGCTGGTCTACTGCGGCGTGGTGACGGCGCAGCGCGGACGCGGCGCGGGGGATCTGCTCGTCGCGCGTGCGATCGAGCGCGCACGCTCAGGACGAGCGACGCGACTCGTGCTGGCGGTGGACGATCGAAACGCACCGGCGCTGCGCCTGTACGCCCGACACGGACTGAAGGCGATTGCGCGCCGCGAAGTGTTCTACGCGACCCGGTCGGATCTCGCGCGCATAGGTTTGATTACCGGCGCGTGATGGTGTGAAAATCGCTCCCGATGATGTTCGTCCAACGCTGAGAGGAAGCGCGGGGGTTGTCCACATGTTGTTGATGACTCGTTGATGAAGAAAACTTTTCAGCGTTGACCGCTTTGAGCAGCGCTGGTTACGCGAATGTCAACGATTCGTTACGGTGGATTCGCATTGCGATTCAATGGGGAGGCTGATACGATTCCGTCGCTCATGAACGGAGAGTGACGGCCACGCCAACGGCCAATTCTGAAGTCTCACGACACCGAAAACTCATTCACTCGGCGGCACGCCGAAGAGGAATTGACCGTGAACGTAGCGGTCCCGGAGAAGCTCTGTCAGTTGCGGGAACGGGTATCGGAGCGGATCGGTGCGACGCGCTATCGCACCTGGTTCGGCGACGCCGCCCGCTTTCACGTCGACGGCAATCATGTCACCGTCTGGGTCGGCAACTCATTCGTGCGCGGATGGATCGCCGCGAACTACGGACCGGCGCTGGATGCGGTGGCGCGCGAGCTGCTGGGGCCGGACGTGGTGGTCACGGTCGCGGTGGATGATGCCGGCGAACCCGGCGCCGCTCCCGCCCCACCGCCGCCGCCGCGCCCGGCGCGCCTCGGCGGAGGCTCCGGCAGCGGATCCGGATCGGCCGCGGCCCTGCGCGGCGAGCTGGACACGCTGGTCGTCGGAGCCGGCAATCAGCTCGCGATCAGCGCAGCCCGCCGCCTGTGCGACAGCGCCGCCGGACACGCCGCGCCGCTGGTGATTCACGGCGGGTGCGGGCTGGGCAAGACGCACCTGCTGCAGGGAATCTGCAACGCCATGCGGCGCGTGCGCCCCGAGCTGCATTGGCGCTACGCCAGCGGCGAGGAGTTCACGAACGACTTCATCGCCGCCCTGCGCGGCGGGCGCGTGGATGTGTTCCGCGCGCAGCACCGTGCGCTGGACCTGCTCGTGATCGACGACCTGCACTTCCTCGCCAACAAGAAGGCCACCCAGGAGGAGTTCCTGCACACCTACAACGCCGTCACCGGCGCTGGGCGGCCGGTGGTGTTTTCCTCCGATCGCCACCCCCGCGAGATCGCGACGCTCTCGGAGCCGCTGATCAATCGCCTCGTGAGCGGAATGGTCGTCGAGATTCAGCCGCCCGATTTCGCAATGCGCCGCGAGATTCTGGCGCGACGCGCCGCGTCCCTGCGGGTCACCCTGCCCGATGAGACGATCGACTACGTCGCCCGCGCCGTCACCCGCAACGTCCGCGAGCTGGAAGGCGCGCTCTACAAGATCGTGGCGCTGGCGTCGCTCTCCAAGGGACCGGTGACCATGGAGCTGGCGCGGCTGGCGGTCGAGGATTACGCCTCGCGCGTGCGCAGCCCGGAGGCGGTCACGATCGAGCGCGCCGCGGCGGAGTACTTTGGAATTCGCCCGGAGCAGATTCGCTCAAAGTCGCGCGATCGAACCGTCAGCCTGGCGCGGTCCGTGTCCGTGTTCCTGATCCGACGGCACACGCACATGAGCTACCCGGAAATCGGCCGGCTGATCGGGTCGCGAAATCATTCAACCGTATTGATGGCCACGCAGCGAGTGGAAGCGACGCTGCGCGAGAATGGCGCAGTGACGTGGAAGGCCGCGGGCGGAGCGCGCAGCGAGCGGCTGCGCGATCTGGTCGCCGCGATTGAAAAGGTCGTCAGCGGCGGTTGATTTCGCGGGCGCGCGGGTCCGAACGGGCGGCCCGCGCGCCGGATTCGAGGGGGTTTCAGGCCAAAAAACCGTCCGGGCGCGGCGAATCCTACGCCGACATGGCCGGCTCCATCCGGGCGGCGGGCGTCAGCAGCTTGGACTCCAGGCCGAAGCGCCGCACGGTGTCGTACAGCGTGGGAATGTCGCGCAACACGCGCAGGTCGTCATGCGTGTCCGTGCCGACCGTCACGGCGACGCGATGCCCGGGCAGCGTGCGCAGCCAGGCTTCATGGCCGTCGAGCGGCAGGAACTTGGAGCTGACCTCGTAGAAAATCCGCGCGTTGGCCAGTGTCCGAACCACCTGATCGAGCGAGGTGTTCGGATACTGGGAATGGACCGCCGTGTGGGCCAGCCCGATCGGGCAGGGCCAGCGCCGCGACTGGTTGGCCAGGTGGGTCAGCCCGGCCCAGTCAACGTACTCAAAAATCACGTAGTCAACCCCGTCGAGCATCGTGCGGATGCGGTCGAGCATGCCGCGATTCTTGGGATAGTTGATCTCCGCCCCACAGAAAACCTGCAGCTTGCCCGCCCAGCGCTGCCGCGCCGCGCGGACTTCGGCCACATAGCTGCGCGTCTCGGGCACGAAGATCCGCTCGAACTCGCGATCGTTCGTGATCTCGCGCGACGACGGTGTGCAGAACAGGTGGTCGCTGATGCCGATCCCGTCCACCTTGCAGCCCGCCAGGTCCAGGTGCGCTTCGCACAACTCGTCGATCGTGTAGGCGCCATCCGAAAACGGCGTGTGGTTGTGCAGGTTCAGAACTGCTGGGGTCACAATCGCTCCCTTGTTTCCCAATGGCCGACCGCGCATTCGCCAAGCGCGGTGCGATGCGCGCAGCATGCACGCATCGAACCGGTGTTCGAGTGCTCAGGCGGGTCGCACGGACAAGCACGACATCGATTACGGGACGCCTTCAGACGAACACGCCGCCCCGCAATGCCACCCGTATGGACGCGTCAGGCACGCCGGCCGCGCCAGCCGACCGCCTGTACGCTCGTCCCCCCATCCCAGACCGCGCGGCGCAGTATAGCGTCCGCCGGTACCGCGCCAAGCCGCGACAAGCGGTCGGATGCGCCTTTTTTCGGACGCGCCTCGCGCGCTCCTCCCCCCTGCACAGAACGCCACGTCCCGGCAGCTCGTGGTAACGCCACCCGCGAACCTATCGGGAAAACGTCCGCCCCCGGGGCCGACCATCGCCGGCGGCCGATCAAAAAATTCCGGGAGTGGCGCGAACCGGGATGAAGCGCCGCCGTATCACCCGCGGAACGTGGCTCCTCCTCCCGTTCCCCTCACGACGGTTCGCGGCTTGTTCCTCGCCGCACCGACCGACAGAAGATGCCGCTCTCTCCCGGACCCGACCCGTGGCGCTGGACGCCGCGGGTCGTGTTCATTTTCACCAGGCGCCATAACCGATCGACCCCCGCACCGACGCGGCATACGATGACCTGCATGGTCCGATCAACCCTCCCCCTCGCGCGCCTCGCCCTGCTGTGCCTGACGCTGCTGGCGCCGCGGCCCGCGCCGGCCGAGGCGAGGACGGACGATCCGGCCGCAGTCCCCGAACCGCCGGCAAGCACGCCGGTGGCGCGCAGCGTCATCAGCTCAGCCGACAGGAGCGCGACGCCCACCACGGACGAGGCACATGCGCGCATCCAGCTGGAAGCGGCTGCCCTGATCCGCCCCACGCGCATTCTTGCCGTCCAGCCCCGCGAGGCGGCGGTCATCGTCGCCGAACCGCTATCGATCGAAGAGGGGCTGCTGCTGCTGGTGGCGGACGAGAGCGGACCGCTGGCGTGGTTCCGCCAGGTGCGCGAGCGCAGTGACGGAGCGGCGTTCGTGCTGGCAACTCCGGCACAATTGCCGCAGACCCCGGCCCATCTCCGCGGCTGGCTGGTGCCCGGCGCGCTGGCGGCTGACACGCTGGCGAGTTGGCCGGAAGCCGCCACGCTGCATGCCCGCATCGAGGCGGTCTCCCCCGGCGGTCGAAGCGCCTGGCTGGCGTTGGGGTCGTCACGGGGCGCCGCATTCGGCCAGACCTGGTGGCTGCGCGACGCGGGACAGCCGCTGGCGCGCATTGATGTCCGATTCGTCACACCACACGCCGCCTTCGGCAGCGTCACGCCTCTGGTCGATGACCCGCGCCTGGAGCCGGGCCTGCGCGCGTCGCTCTGGCCGACCCCGGCGCAGGCTCGACGCAGCCGCCCGGCAAGTGCAATCGTGCACGTGGAGGACCGCCCCAGCGGAGTGTTCCTGTGGGTTCCAGCGCCGCCGCAGGCCGATGCACCCGATGAGGCGCACCTGGACGTGCTGCGCGACGGGACGCTCGTCGGGCACGCCGTGGTCGAGCAAAAGGAGGACCGCTTCTGGTTTGCGCGGGTGACGCCGGCACTCACACCGCAAAGACCGCAGGTGGGCGATGAAGTGCGCGTGAGGTCCGGCAGGATGATCGCGGAGCGCGACGTCGACGCGCGGGTGTTTGAGGTCACGCCGGACGGCGGGCTGCTGAACATCGGAGAGTCCGACGGCGCGGCCGTTGGCGACGCGCTGCGCGTCTATCGCGGGGCGGAATCCGTCGCGCTGCTGGAAATCACCCGCATCCGCGGCGAGTACGCGATTGCCGCGGTGCGCGAGTCCCGACCAGACTACCGCATCGCGATCGGCGACCTGGCCCGCTGGAATCCGCCCCGCAGCGCGCCGCCCGACGTGGCGGCGGTGGAGCGCGTCGTCGGCGGAAACCTGCTGTCGCTGAAGAACCTCGCGTCCACGCCATTGCCGCTGAACGTACCGCTGGCGCTCCGCGACGGCGCGGCGACGGTGGGCGTCGTGTTCGTCGTGGAAAGCAGCGCGACGTCGGCCATCGGGTTTGCCGTCAAGGAGTCGCTGCCGCGCCTGCCGCGCGTCGGGGACCGTCTTCGCGGCCGGGGCGAACCGTGAGCACGGATCACGCCCGGCACGTGGCCGCGCTGGCGCAGGCCTGTATTCATTGCGGGCTTTGCCTCGAGGATTGCCCGACCTATCTCGAGCTGGGAAACGAGCTGGACTCGCCGCGCGGGCGGATCCTGCTGATGCGCCGCACCGTGGACGCTGGGGCGCCGGCGGACGATGCGACCCGCCGACACATCGCGCTGTGCCTGGGCTGTCGCGCGTGCGAGGCCGCCTGTCCGAGCGGCGTGCGCTACGGGGAGTTGCTCGAGCATTTCCGCGCAGCGCTGCACGCGGCGCCGGCCACGCAGCACGCGCCGCAACCCAGCGCCGCGACCGCCGGCCCGGAGCGCGCCCCGCCGCCTTCACAGTCCCGCGCGCAGCCGCGTCGCACGCTGATCGACCGGCTCACCGACCTGCTGATATTCCACGTCACGCCCTATCCTCGACGGCTGGCGACCGCCGTAACGCTCGGACGCTGGTCGCGGGCGGCGGGGCTGGCCGCACTGCTGAACAGGCTGATTCCGGCCTCACGAAAGCTGCTCCGCATGCTGCCGGCGGAAGCCGTCCGGACCGCGCGGCTGCCGGCCCGTCTCGAGCCGCACGGGCCGCCGCGCGACACGGTGAGCCTGCTCGCCGGCTGCGCGCCGCCCGTGCTGACGCCCCGCAGCGTGCAGCGCGCGCTGCGCGTGCTGCAACACAACGGCGCCGCGGTCGAGTGCCCGGCGCGGCTGCATTGTTGCGGGGCGATTCACGCACACGCCGGGCGATTGGACACGGCCCGCGACTTCGCTCGTCACAACATCAGAGTGCTCGAAACGGCCGCACCGGCGGACCGGCCGATTGTCACACTGGCCGCCGGCTGCGGCGCGATGCTCCGCGGCTACGGAGCGCTGCTCGCTGATGATCCGCACTTCGCACGACGGGCGGCACAGGTGGCCGCGCGCGTGCGGGACATCAGCGAATACCTGGTCGCCCTCGGCCCGATCGCCCCCACGCGGCCGATCCGGCGCAGCGTCTGCGTGCATGACGCCTGCCACCTGGTGCATGTGCAGCGCGTGCAATCAGCCCCGCGGCGGCTGCTGTCAATGATCCCCGGAATCGACCTGCGCGAAGCCTCCGAGGCGGCGATCTGCTGCGGGGCCGCCGGCAGCTACAACCTCACCCAGCCGGAAACGGCCGAGCGGCTGGCGCGCCGCAAGCTCGGAAATCTCGCCGCCACCGGTGCCGCCTGCGCCGCCACCGGCAATATCGGCTGCATCCTGCATCTCAATGCCGTGCGCGAATCCATGGATGAAGCGGGATCCGCGCCGCCGGCCGCGGCCGCGCCGTCGCCACCCCCCGCACCCGCGATCGTGCACACGATTGACCTGCTCCACGAAGCTTACGGATTGCCCGACTCATGATCTCGCCGGGTGCTACAGGTTGGACCCTGGACGCGGAATCGCTGCACGTCCGCCGTGCCGGGCGCGAGGTGCTGTCGGGCGCGTCGCTACACATCCGGCCGGGGGACTGCCTGAGCATCATCGGCCCCAACGGCTGTGGCAAGACGACGCTGCTGCTCGCGCTGCTGGGACTGCTGACTCCCCATCGCGGCCATGTCCGACTCAACGGCGTGGAGATGCATCAAGTGTCCGCCCGGCAGCGCGGCCGCTTCGCGGCCCTCGTACCGCAGGGCGGACCGCCGCCCTCGGCATTCCGCGTGGCGGACGTCGTGGCCGCGGGCCGCTTTCCGCACATTCCGCCGTTGCGGGCCATGAGTCGCGCCGACGAACAGGCCGTTTCCGCCGCGATGGAGCGCTGCGGCATCGCCGCGCTGGCGCACCGTCCGATCGACGCCGTCAGCGCCGGCGAGCGACAGAACGCGATGCTGGCTTCCGCCCTGGCACAGGATCCGCAACTGCTGCTGCTGGATGAGCCGGACACCGCGCTCGACCCGGGACGGCAGATCGACCTGCTGGCCCGGCTGCGCGAGTGGCGCGAGTCCGGCCGATCCCTGGTGCTCGTGAGCCACGATCTGCACCTGCCGGCACTGCTCGGTGGTCGCTGCATCGGGATGCGCAACGGGCGGGTGGTCATCGACGGGACGACGGCGGAGGTGCTGCGCAGCGAAGCGCTGCGCGGGGTCTTCGACGCCGAGTTCCAGGAAGTGACGGACGCCGCCGGCCGGCGGCTGATTCTGCCGCGCTGGTGAGCCGCTTACGGATTCAGCAGCGCCGCCACGAACGGATCAATGTCAAAATTGTCCACCGCGCCGGAGAGGTTCATGTCGGCATGGCGGCGGTGGCAATCCGGATAAGCGGCCTCATAGCCGGGGGCATCCAGCAGCGCCAGCACAAACGGATCGATGTCGAAGTTATTAACGAAGCCGTCGCAGTTCAGGTCACCGTAGGGCGTCGCGGCGAGCAGCGCCGCGGCCGCATCCAGCCGACCCCAGCCATAGTTGTTGTCAAACCCCGGCGCACCGAGGTCCACGGCCGAGGATTGCAGGACGGCGGCGACTTCGTCGTGCGAGAGCATCCGGTTGTAGCCCATGATCAGTGACGCCACCCCGCTGACGTGCGGCGCCGCCATCGAGGTGCCGGTCGAGAACCCGTAGCCGTTGCCGTTGCGGGTGGACCAGATCTCCCGTCCCGGTGCACAGATGTCGATCTCCGGACCGAAATTCGACACCGCATAGATCGCGTCGTTGCGGTCGGTCGCGCTGATCGCCATGCACCCTGGAAATCGCCCCGGGAACGCGACCGCGGTCGCCTGGTTTCCGGCCGCCGCGATGCACAGCTTGCCGGCCGCGTGCGCGTACGCGATCGCGTCCGCGAAGTACTGCGTACCGGTGTAATACTGCAAGCTCATCGAAATGATGTCCGCCCCGTTGTCCGTCGCGAAGATCACGCCGTTCGCGCACTGCGCCTCGCTGCCAAACCCGGCCGCCGAAACCACCCGCACCGGCATCAATCGCGCGTGGCAGTTCATCCCCGCGATGCCCGTCAGGTTGTTCACCAGCGCGGCGGCGATCCCGGCGGTGTGCGAACCGTGACCATGCGGGTCGTCGGTGTTGTCGTTCTCGTCGTAGGTGTTCCACCCCGGCAAAAACCGCCCCGGTGAAAAGAGGTCCGGATGACTCTGCTGAATGCCCGTATCGAGCATCGCGATCGCAATCGTGTTGTCGCCGGGAAATATGTCCCACGCGTCGCGGGCCTTGATGTCCGCCCCGACCAGCCCGCCGGATTGCCCTGTGTTGTCCAGCGCCCACTGAATGCCAAAGTCAGGATCATTCGGCGCCGGTCCGGCCACCCCGCCGATCCCGTCCACTTCCGCTACCTCGACGCCCGGCAGCCCCGAGAACATCGTGGCCATCAGCACCGTGTCCGTACCCGCAGGCACCACGAATCGATACGTGCGCGTCAACCCCAGCGCGAAGGCCAGTTCCGGCTCGCGCGGTGCGGCCGGAAGAGCCGCTTTCACTTCCGCCGATCCCCACGCGGCACGCAGCGCGTCGATCGGGCCGTTGTCGATCGAGGCGGCCCCGCGACCGTCGATCTGCGGCACGATCTCCGGCGCGAGCCGAACCAGGATGTGCGTAGAGGCAGGCCCGCCGAATTGATCCGGCGCGCCGGGAATCGCCGAAGCCCGGGCCAGCGAGACGTAGCCGACGCTCAGCGTGCAGACTGCAACGATCGAAAGGAATGCGCGAACCATCGGAACACTCCCGGAATCGCGGACCATGCGCGCACCGGCGACCCGGTGCAGCGGCAACAGCCCATCCCGCGCACACTGCGTATTTCAATCATACTCTGCACCCGCCTGCAAGCCCAATTCATACATTCCGTCTTGACCGAACAGCACCGCCACCACCGGGACCGCTTGCGAATTATCGGAGTTGCTGTTCCACCTCCGCCCGGAATACCCTCCCACCCCCATGATCGAGCCTTGGTTCATATTCGGCGGCGGCGGCACTGGCGGGCACCTCTTTCCCGGCATCGCCGTTGCCGATGCGATCCGCACGCTGGAACCCGCCGCCCGCATCACGTTCATGACCACGGCGCGCGATCTCGACCGCACCCTGCTCGACCAGGCGGGATATGAGCGCATTCCGCAGGTCGTACGGCCGTTTTCCACGCGGCCGTGGCACTGGCCGGCGTTCCTGGTCGCCTGGCGTCGAAGCGTAAACGCTGCAACACGGTGCATGCGCGAACGGCCGCGCGCCGTGCTCGGGCTGGGCGGCTATGCGGCCGGGCCGCCGGTGATCGCCGCAGCGCGGCTCGGCATCCGCACGGCGATCCTCAACCCGGACGCGGTGCCGGGCCGCGCAAATCGCGTGCTTTCCCGGCGATCCGACGCCATTTTCGCGCAGTGGGAGACAACCCGCGCGCATTTCGTGCGGGGCGCCCCGTGCATGGTGGTCGGCTGTCCGATTCGCGCGGCGTTTGCAGGGCCGCCGCTGGAACGCAGCGCAGCGCGGGCCGCACTGGGATTGGACCCCGCACGCCGCCTGCTGCTGGTGACGGGCGCCTCCCAGGGGGCGCAATCGATCAACGACGCGCTGGTGGACATCTGGCCGAGGTTTCTGGCGGAACATCCCGGCTGGCAGCTTCTGCACCTCTCCGGCGCAGCGCACGAAACCGCCCTCCGCAGCGCCTACGCTCGATCCGGCGCGTCGGCGACCGTGCTGGGGTTCACGCATGACATGCGATCGGCCATCAGCGCCGCGGACGCGATCGTCTCGCGCGCCGGCGCCTCGACGCTGGCCGAACTGACGGCGGTCGGCCGCGCGTCGATCCTGTTGCCCTACCCGTATCATCGCGATCAGCACCAGCGCGCCAATGCGCGGGTGCTGGCGGAAGCCGGCGCGGCCATCCTGCTGGAGGATCGGCGCAGCGCACAGGAAAACGCCGCCCCCCTGCTGGCCGCGCTGCGGCGCCTGGCCGACGATACAACGCGCCTTGCCGTGGAGCAGGCGGCCGCTCGACTCGGCCGGCCGCACGCCGCACTGGACGTCGCCCGCTGGCTGCTGGACGCTGACGCACTGTCGTGAATTGTCGCCGATCAGCGCTGCGTAGAGCGGATTTCGCCCCCCTGCTACAATCCCCGGACTGAACACTTGGACCTCTATCCCTCATTGAGCGGAGGCGTCGGCATGCAGTTCGGTTTCCCCCTGTTTTCGCGCCGCGGATTGTCGGCGGTGCTCGGCGTCATCGCCACGGTCGGTCTTGGCGCGGGAAGCGCCGCCGCGGCGGACACGGTGGACCTCACCGACGAGCAGAAACTCGAACTGGCCCAGTACTTCGGCTTCGGACCGATGCAGATCTACAAGATCAAGCACGGCATGAGCCAGCTCCGCATCGCCGACCTGAACAACGACGGCCGAAAGGACATCGCCGTCTGGAACAGTCATCAGAACCGCATCGAGGTGCTCTACCAGCCGTCGCCGGACGGCTCACCCGCGACCGGCCGCAGCGTGGCGCAGGCCGAGCTGAAGAAGAACGAACTGCCCAACCGCGGCGACATGCGGGTGGAGAGCATCCCCGTCTCCTATCGCGTCTCCTCCATGGAGATCGCGGAGGTCACGGGCGACAACCGGCTCGACATCGTCTTTTTCGGTGAGCCGAAGGAACTGGTGATCCTGCCGGGCAACGCCGACGGCTCGTTCGGTCCGGCCGACAGCGTGCGCGCCCCGGACGGCGACGCCCGCGGCGGCGCCATCGCCATCGGCGATTTCAACGGCGACAAGCGCAGCGATGTGGCGCTGATCGGTGCCGAGGTGCTGCAGGTTTTCCATCAGAAGCCCGAGGGCGGTCTGGCCAAGCCGCTGCGGATCGTGCACAACATTAAGCAGCCCTACCTGCTGCTCTCCGGCGACTTCAACAAGGACGGCCGGACCGATCTGTTGGTCGGAGTGGATGACGACGAGTACGGCGCGTCCATCTGGCTTCAGGAGGGCAATGGCACGCTCGGGCCGCTGCGTCGCGTGAAAATGCCCAAGGCCCGCAGCCTGACCATCGCGCGCGGCGCGGATGGCGATGACCTGCTTACCATCGAGGCAACCACCGGACGCCTGAAGCACTACAGTTGGGGCGATCGCAAGGAAACGGCCAGCCTCGCCGACTGGCCGCAGGTCTGGCACACGTACCCGACCCGCAGCCAGAGCAAGCGCCGCCCGATCGCCGTGGCGGATGTGAATCACGACGGCAAGCCGGACGTGATCGCCGCGGATCCCGATTCCGCGCAGTTCTTCCTGTTCGAGCAGGGTGAAACCGGCCTGCATCCGGGCGTGGCCTACCCGGGCCTCGCCAAGGCGCTCGATATCTGTGTCGCGGACATCGACGGCGACGGGCGCAATGAGATTCTCAGCGCCAGCGCCGAGGAGAAGATGATCGGGATTTCTCGTTTCGAGGGCGACCGGGTCAGCTTCCCGCGCCCCTTCGAGAGCCGCGGCGAGCCGCTGGCCGTGACGGTCGCCGCCATGCGGGTCGGCCAGAAGGCCAACGTGCTGGTCTATGCAACGCGGGTGGAGAAGAAGCTGCACCTGGTGCTGGCGAACCCCACGGACGGCAAGGAGACCGCGACCTGGCCGCTCGAGGGGCTGGATGACGACCCGGCCGGCATCCGCATGGCCGATGCCAACCAGGACGGTTTGAACGATATCCTTGTGTTCGTGCCCTTCGGAGCGCTGCAGACCTACCTGCAGAAGTCCGACGGATCGTTCGAAAAAATCAGCGGCGCCGGGGCACGCGAGGGCCTGGTGAAGGAAGTCGCGCTGGCGGGTTTCGAGGTCATTGACGTGACCGGCGACGACAAACCCGAGTTGCTCTTCGCGACCAAGACCTTCGCCCGCGCCCTGATCGTCAAGGACGGCCAGTGGACGGTGGTCGATCAGTACAACCCGGAATCCAGCGATGCTCAGATCACCGGCTTGGCCGTTCTGCCCGGCGAGAAGGGCAGCCCGACCGTCGCCCTCTATGACAAGCGCGCCCGCGACCTGCTCATCATGAACCGCCGCGAAGACCGCACCTACGCGGTGACGCAGACCATGCCGATCGGCTCGCTGGACGTCACCTACATGGGCGGCGCTGCGCTGGCCGGCCGTCGCCCGGCCCTGCTGATCGCCGACGCGCGCACTCTGATGCTCGCCCAGCCGGGCGAGGACGCCCGCACGCTGGTCGAGCGCCGGGCGCACGAGACCATCATCAAGGACGCCTACCTGCTCGACTCGGTCGTAGGCGACCTGAACCACGACGGCATCCGCGACGTGGCGGTCTTCGACGGCCGCAAGGCCAACGTCGAGATCCTGACGGATGCGCCAAATGGCGAATTCGTCAAAGCGCTTTCGTTCCAGGTGTTCCAGGGCAAGCGCTTCCGCGACGACCCGAACGCCCGCGGCGAGCCGCGCGAGGGCGCGATTGGCGATGTCACCGGCGACGGCCGGGACGACCTCGTGCTGCTGATTCACGACCGCGTGATCGTCTACCCCGGCGAATAGCCCGCCGGTCGGCGGAATTCGCGGGAACCGCGACCGCCCGCAGCGCGTCTGATCGACAGGCGTACAACGTCACGAAGCGCCACGTCGCGCCGGTTGTGCACTGATCCGCACCGGCCACGCTGCCGCGCGCCCCCTTGGAGCCGCTCCCGATGAACCGCCCGCTCACGCTGCTCACGCTCGCGTCACTCTCCCTGCTTGTCCCGCCCGCCTTCTCCGCCGACACCGATCTGCGCGTCACGCGCCTGGCCCTGTTCAACAGCGGCGTCGGCTATTTCCAGTGCGACGCGACCGTCGGCGACAACGCCGCCGTCGAGCTCAAGTTCCGCACCGAGCAGGTAAACGACATCATCAAGTCGCTGGTCGTGCAGGATTTCGACGGCGGCACGATCGGCTCGGTGGGCTACGCCTCGCGCGACCCGATCGACCGCACGCTGCGCAGTTTCGCCGTGGACATCACCGGTCGGCCGTCGCTGGCGCAGTTGCTGGAGCAGTTGCGCGGCGAGGCGGTCGAGATCAGCGGCTCGCGCGGCGCAAAGGGCATGGTCGTCGGAGTGGAGAAACGCAAGAAGCCCGTCGGCGACTCGTCGATCGAGACGGAAGTCGTCAACGTCTTCACCGACGGCGGCGTCGTGCAGGTCGAAATCGCCGAGATCGAGCGCCTGCGGTTCACGAATGAGAAGATCAACAGCGAGCTGCGCAAGGCGTTGGAGACGCTCGCCAACAGTCACGACGCCGACAAGAAAACCGTCCGCATCGAGTTCCTCGGCAAGGGCAATCGACGGGTCCGCGCCGCCTACCTGCTCGAAACGCCGATCTGGAAGACCAGCTACCGGCTGGTGCTCGGCGACGCGCCGGAGCGCAAGCCGTTCCTGCAGGGCTGGGCGACGGTCGAGAACGCCACCGAGGAGGACTGGAACGACGTGCGGCTGTCGCTGGTGTCCGGCCGGCCGATCTCCTTCCGCATGGACCTCTATACGCCGATTTATATTCCCCGTCCGGTCGAGCAACTGGAGCTGTACGCCTCGCTGCGCGCCCCGGAGTTCGCCGCCGGGCTTGTGGATCGCGATGATGCGGGCGCTGACGGGCAGTTTGCGCGTCGCAGACGGGTGTCGGAGCGGCTGCGGGCTGAAATGAAAGCGCCCGGCGCCCCGCCTGCTCCGGCGGCGGCGGCGATCGGCGGCGCGGGCGGGCGCTTCAACGATGCGCTCGCCGAGTCGACCACCGCCGGCGCTGAATTCATGAAGCTCGATCTCGAAGGCGGCGGCGTCGCCTCTGTCGCCGAGGCACAGGAAGCGGGCGAGTTGTTCGAATACGTCATCAGCGAGCCGGTCAGCATCGGCCGGCAGCGCTCGGCCATGTTGCCAATCGTCAACCAGGCCGTCACCGCCGAGAAGGTCAGCATCTACAACCCCGCCACGCACCCGCGCCACCCGCTCAACGGCCTCAAGCTCACCAACGATACGCCGCTGCACCTCATGCAGGGGCCGGTCACGATCTTCGACGGCGACGTCTACGCCGGCGACGCCAAGCTCCCCGACCTGAAGCCCGCCGAGAGCCGCCTGGTCGGCTACGCGCTGGACCTCGGAACCGATGTGCAGGTCGAGTCCAAGTCTCACCCGGCCAGCCTGGTTTCGCTGAAAATCGTCCGCGGCGTGCTCTGGCACCGCCACAAGTATGTCGATGAGCGCACCTACACCATTCGCAACAAGGTCTCTCGCCCGCGAACGGTGATCCTGGAGCAGCCCTGGAGCAGCGAGTGGAAGCTGGTCGAACCGGCCGAGCCGTATGAGCGCGCCGGCGGCCTGCTGCGGTTCCGCGTAAACGTCGGCGCGGATGCCGTCGCGATGCAGCCGGTGCGGCTCGAATGGGTGCGGGAGGAACAGGTCGCACTGCTGTCGATGAACAGCGACGCGCTGCTTTGGTACGTCAACTCAGGCGCGGCCAGCGACAAGCTCAAGGCCGCGCTGAACCGCGCCATCGAGCTGCGCCAGAAGATGGATCAGACCGCGCAGGCGGCCGCCATCGCCGAGCGCCGCGCCGCCGACGCCGCCGGCGAGCAGGGCCGCGTCCGCGAGAATCTCAAGACGCTCGACAGGAGCAGCGATTCGTACCGCAAGCAACTCGCGAAGTTTGACCAGCTCGAAACGGAAATCGAGACCACACGCAAGGAAGCCGAGCGCCTCCGTGGCGAAGAGGCGGCGCAGCGCGTCGCCCTCGAGAACTACCTGGCCGCGCTGGAGATTGAGTAGCGCCGACGGTCCCACTCGCGTCGACTCTCGCGCTGGGCGCGCGAGTCGCCGAAACCCAGTCCCGCCGCCGCGGTCTCAGAATCGGCGCGCCGCGCTCAACTGATGCCGATGATCTTGAGCGATGCGCCCGCAGTTCCGGCCCCGCAGGGGCCGCGGATTGTAGCCACGGGTGGAGTCGCCGCGCAGCGGCGACGAAACCCGTGGACACGAGAGGACGACACTCCAAGCCCCGGAGGGGCGCAGGAAGCGCACCGCTTTCCTCAGGCTACTCGCTAGAACAGCGCGGTCGGGTTCTGGTGCGTGACCAGCGTCATACCCGTGCCCGCAGCGCCGGGCGCTCCGGTCGTGCCATCTGCGGCGATCACGCCGCCGTCGCCGCCGTCGCCCGCGCACGCCCCGCCGCCGCCGCCGCCCTGTCGGATCAGCGTTGACACCACGCCGCCTGATGCGCCGGGCGCACCCATGTCGGCCAGCAGCTTGCCAGGGTTCGTAACCTTCGGCGCAACCAGGTGAATCACGCCGCCGCCACCCCCGCCGCCCGCGGCCGAGTTCGGACCGCTGTCGCCGCCGCGGCCGCCGCGCGCGGTAATTTCACCTTCGCAGTCAATCGCCGTCGCCGACGCCAGGATCACCACCCCGCCGCCGCCGCCCCCGGCGCCGAGCGCCGCAGGATCGCCATCGGCGTGTATCTCGCCGACGATGTGCAGCCGATCCCGCGCCAGCACGGTGAAGCACCCGCCGCCCGCGCCGCCCGTCGAGAGATAAGTCCCCGCCCCGCCGCCTCCGCCGAACAGCCCGGGCGTCAGCAGGCTCCGCAGATCACCGTTGCCGCCGCCGCCGGTGCCGCCGGCGCGCGCATCAGCGTTGTCGCCGAATTCGCCGAAACCAGCCCCCGCCTGCGCCCAGCCATCGTTGGCGGGGCGGAGCGCCGGAAAATCCACCGGATCGATGGTCGCGTGTGAATACCAGACGCGCCCGCCGGCCGCGGCGGTGCGCACGAGAATCGTTCCGCGATTGGTGAACGTGCCCGCGCAACGGAGCGTGACGCCGGAGGGCACAACCAGCGTGGCGCCCTCGTGCACGATCACGTCAGAAAACTGCAGATTGCGATCGGCGGCGACATCCGCGAACAATACGCCGTCTTCGTTCACTTCCAGCGCTCCGGCCGAGCCGTCACCGAAGATCCGAAGTTGCCCGTCTGCCCCGGGCGGACCGGCCGGGCCGGCCTCGCCCTTCTCCCCCTGCGGCCCCGTCGGGCCGACACTCCCGGGTTCACCCGCGGGTCCGATCGGCCCCTGCGGGCCTGCAACGATCGTCTCACCGGCGACAACTGTGGCCGGGTCCGCGTTGGAGTCCGGCGCGGGCTGCGGACATCCGCCCAGCCCGGCCGCACTGGCGATCAGCACACCGGCCGCAAAGACTCGCGGACGAATGATCGGACGAACGCGAAAAACTCGAACGACGGTACGCAGCGACGACGACATGCGCGGGCTCCCCCTGGCCTCCGTGCGGCGGGGCCGACAGCGCCCCATCGCTCACTGGGTCTAGGCAACGGCCCCCGCGCGCGTCAACGCAGCATCACGGCCCCCGTTGCAGGTGGGATAATGAGTGAGCGCAACGGCCGTTCGCCAGGCGGTCAGGAGGAGATCAGCAGGTCCACGAACGGATCGATGTCGAAATTGTCGAACCGCCCGTCGCCGTTGATGTCCGTGTTATCGGGATTGCAGCCGGGATACTGCGCGTCATAAACCCCCGGCTCGACCAGCTTCAGCACGAACGGATCGATGTCGAAGTTGTCGAATCGTCCGTCGCAGTTCGCATCGCCGAGAATGAATGCCTGTGCCGGCACGACCGTGATCGTGCCCGCCATTCCGCCGGCCGTGCCGTCGAAATTGTCAAAGCCATGCAGCGTGCAGTAGTACCAGTACACACCCGGGTTGTTGAATGTCCGTTCGAATGTGAACCCGATCGTGGACGTGAGCGATGATGCCCATTGCTCCGACTGATCCGCGACGGATCGAACCGAGTGCAGCCCGCCCGCCCACTGCCAGCGGATCGAATCACCCGCCTCGATGACGGCATCGACGATCGGCTCGCCCTGCGGGTTGACGCTGAAATCGAAGTTATAAACGTAGACCGTCTGCACCTCGGCCGTCGCGCCCGGACTGAGCAGCGTCGCCAGTCCGAACATGGCAATTGCACACCATACCGGCGGTTTCATCGACCCTCCGCTGCTAGTGATATTCGCAAAGGGAAGGATAAACGAAGAAGAAAAAAAACTCGCGCGGTCGCTGCCGTCAGCCGGCCCCGCGCCCCAGCAGCGAAACGAGATTGAACGCGACGCAGGAAGCCCCCGCCCCGCACACGATCAGGCTGAACCACGCCTTCCAGCCGCCATTGCCGCGCCGCAGCGCCGCGATCGCCAGTGCCAGCCCGCCGATCGCGAGCGCCGGAATCAGCAGCGCCGGAATCACGATCCCCGGCTCCCGCGGCGCAAGCTCCTCCAGCGCTTTCTGGATCCGGGCGCTGTCCTCCGGCGTCAGGGATGAGCCCGGCGCCGGGGCCAGCGGCAGGATCAGCCGAACCGCCGAGACCATCAGGAATGCGAAGGAGCAGAGCGCCCCGATGCTCATGACCAGCGCCCACGTGGCATACGGATTCGAACGATGCAACTCCGCTGATGGACGATCGGAACGCCGCTGGGTCGAGTGCTCCCGCGACGGACCCGCGGGCGACGGCGAGCCGGCCGGTCGCGCCGTGATCTGCGCCGGGGAATATGTGGATTCGGCCGGCACGACGACTTCGCGCCGACAATAGGGGCACAACGCGTTTCGCCCGGCGTGGACGCTGTCCACCTCGATCGGCTGGGCACAACTGGGACAGGCGAACTGAATCGACATCGGGATGAAGCTCCCGTACGAAGCGGCGCGGGCCGCCGGCTACTCGTATCGCAGGGCGTCCACCGGGTCCTGGCGGCTGGCCTTGAAGGCCGGATAAATCCCGCTGATGACGCCCGTCAGCGTGGACGTCAGAAACGCGACGATGACCACGGTCGAAGTCACTTCCGTCTCGAACAGGTTCACGAACACTTTCTCAACCAGGTCGGCGAACATGACCCCCAGCAGCACGCCCAGCCCGCCGCCCAGCAGGCTGATGGTGAGCGCCTCGGCCAGGAACTGCAGCAGGATGTCGCCGCGCCGCGCACCGACGGCGATGCGCACGCCGATCTCGCGGGTGCGCTCTGTGACGCTGACGAGCATGATGTTCATGATGCCGATGCCGCCGACGACCAGGCTGATGCCGGCGATGCTGTAGAAGACGATACGGAAAATCGTGACGACCTGGTTGAACTGCTGAAGCGTCTCCTCCTGCGTGAATATCTGAAAGTCATCCGGCTGGCCGGCGCGGATGCGGTGCTCCTGCCGCAGCGTCTGCCGGACCTTTTTCTGCAACTCGCTGAGTTTCTGCGGATCCGCCCCCTGCACCGAGAGCCGCGTCAGCCAGTTGCGATTCAGGAAGCGCGTCAGGCCGGTGCGGATCGGGATGTAGACGGTCTCATCCGCGTTGACAAAGCCCAGCGTCCCGCGCTTCTCCAGCACGCCGACCACCCGGTACGCCGCTCCGCCGATCGAGATCGCCTCGCCGACCGCGTCCGCCCCGCCGAAGATCCGCTCCGCGACCTTGTGCCCGATGACCGCGACCGCGGCGTTGTCATCCTCGGCGTCGGCCTTGGAAATGACGCGGCCGCGCTCCGCCTCGAACGAGTTGATCTCAAAGTACTTCTCGTTCGTTGCGACGATCGCGTAATCCTCGGACGCCTGGAAGCGCTTCACCAGCGCCGACGCGCTCGCCTCCGGCGCCACGCCGTCAATCTCCGAGCCGTGCTCCCGCAGCAGGCGGTCGATATCCGAGAGCGTCAGCGTCTGGGCGAACCCCACCGGGCGGCCCTCGATTCGCGCCACGGCCGGCACGATGTACAGCATGTTCGAGCCGAGCGACTTCACATTCGACGCAATGCGGGATTGCGCGCCCTCGAGGATCGACATGCAAGCCACAACCGACGAAACGCCGATCATCACCCCCACCGTCGCCAGCAGCGAGCGCATGAAATTCGCCTCAAGGCTGCGTGCGGCGGTCAGCAGGAGTCGCAAATAGAACATCTGTGGAAAGTGTATCCGACACCGTGCATAGCGGCGCACCGCGCGCTCTTCGCACCGCGGGGACGGGGCGCCGATACAGGCCGAATCGCGCAAAACCGCGACAGGCCGCGACATTGGACCGCACGGTCGCGATCCGAGGAAATTCCCCCAGGCGCCCCGGCTTCCGGCGGCCGCCGGCCTACCGCATCACCCAGCGCGTGCTCTGTCGCACCGCGTCGGCCGCCTGCCGCGCCTCAGCGCTCCCGGGCACGACGTAGCGGATTTCGAGCGTTTTTCGCAGGACAAACGCACCCCGACGCGATGAACGCGGCGCCGCCGCGTCTGCACTCGTACCGCCGCCGCTGACCGACGAATCGCCCGCTGCCGCCTCGCGCGCCGCTGCGCCGGCGGCGTCCTTGTCCGGAACATCGGTCGAAGCGGCGTCGGCGCCGGCGGCCGAATCGGCTGTCGCGGACTGGCCCGCTGCCGCGCCGACCGCTCTGGCCGCCGATGCACCGCGACGCGGACCGGCAAACCGCACCTCGCCCGATAGACCCGCCACGAACACCGTGAAGTTGTTGACCCGCACATCACCCTGTCGCCAGATCGCCACCGACTCAATCGCGTAATCGTTGCCCGAGCGCAGCTCGCCGATGGCGCGGGTCGGGTGCACCAGCCGCGGGTGCGTCAGGCGGTGACGCTCGGCAATCGCGTCGAACACCAGCGCCGGCACGCCGACGTCGGTGTCAAGCAGGCGCAGCTCTTCCGTCACCAGTTGAAACGTGGGGAAGAACCGCTGCGTGCGGTCCGACGTGTTGACCGCGGTGTAGACCATGTACCAAAACACTTCCGGCTCGGATCCGCCGGGCGGGATGACCTCGATGCGTCGCGGATCGATGAACTGCAGCTCGATCTCCCACGAAACCGTCGTCGCCGACGGCTCCGGCCCGTCGCCGACCGGGTCCGACGCCAGGGCCGGCGCACACAGAATTGCCGCAGCGCAGAGCGCGGGAGCCAGGCCGGTGAATCGATACCGCATCGCGGCGTCTCCGGGGGGCGGCGATTAGCCGCCGTACTGATTTCGGATGATCGTGCTGGCCGGGTTTGCCGGGAGGTTCAACGCACCCAGCGCCCGCGAGGCCGCCTCGCGCAGCTCGAGCACCGGCTCCTTCTCGGCGGTGCTGAGCACGGCGGCGATGACGGCGTCGCTGAGCAGGTTGCCGCGGCGCTTGGCCGCTTCCGCCAGCGCCGTGAACATCACCACCCGCATGGATTGTTCCTCGGCGGAATCCAGCGCGACGGCGGCAATCGCCTCCTGCGCCGCCTGCGACCCCAGGAATCCGAGAACTGCCGCCACCGTCCGGCGGAAGGCCGGCTCGCGCCCCGACAGGCTCGCTACCAACGCCGGCTCGGCGAGATTCAGATCAAACGCGGGAGTGTTCGTGACGGCCAGCTCGCGCAGCGCTTCAGCCGCCTCCTGCGCAAGCTGCGCGCCCAGCTCCGGCGACACCGGCCGCGTGCCCACCGCCCGCGAAACACGCGCAATCGCCTCGACGCAGTCGTCCCCGCTCGCGGTCGGCGAGACGTCCGCCAGCCGATGATCGGCCCGAACCATCTCGCGCGCCATGTTCCGCTCACCGGGCTTGCCGATCAGCACGATCGGAAGCGACGCAAAGCGAAACTCGCTGCGAAGCTGGCTGATCGCGTCCGCCACGCCCGGGGCGGCGACGTCGGTCGCGATAAACACGACATCCACGCCCGGCAGGTCGCGACGCATCTTCTCCAGCGCCGGATACAGGGCCGCCTCACCAATGACGGTATAGCCCTTCTCGCGCAGCGCCGCGGAGATCGCGTTCTGGCTCTCATCCGCCGGGTCGATCACCAGTGCGTTCCTCGCTCCGCTGTGCATCAGCAGCGCCTCGGACAGCACCGGCATGAGATTCTGATAGTTCGGAAATCGCTCCGTCGGCAGTGCGTTGGCCAGCGCCAGGGCCGCGCGAACGCGCACCAGCCGATCCGGAAACGAAAGCGCTTCGGCCAGCGCCTGCCGACCGGTCGCGGTACTCAGCAGCGCCTGAGGTCCGGCCACGCGCCGCAGCGCCTCAATCGCACCCAGTGCGACCGCCGGATCGCCGTCGTCCACCGCTCGGCCCAGCGCCATCAGGCAAAACTCCGCGCCGGCCGACTGGGCAAAATACCCGGCGCTGGGATATCCGGAGGGCCGGGTGCGGTCCGTCTGGCCCTCCGCGAGCTGCGCCTCGCGACGGAAGTTCGCCGCCAGCCAGAGCGCCTGCGCCTGGCGCAGGTTCGCATCCCGCAGCAGCGCCTCCTCACAGCACCGCATCGCCATGATCTCATTGAAGATCGGCGTAGGCACTTCAACGTTCTGCACAAGGTTCTCGCGCCAGTACCACACGTTGGCCGTGTCGAGGCGCACATCCGCCGCCAGCGACCGGGCGTCCGCGTAGTACTGCTCGGCCAGCCGCACGAAGGCGTCCGCCGCGCGCATGTCCGGCTCAACCGCCACCCCGCGCGAGGCCAGCGCGGAGAGCGCCGCGCCGGCCGCATCGCGCAGCTCCGACGACGCCGAGGCATCCTCGCGAACCGCCAGCAGGTAGGGAACGCTCTGCCAGTAGGGAATTTCGCCCAGCGCCCCGATCAGCAGCTTGCGCAGCGCCTGGTTCGGCGTCTTGAGCGAAATCACCAGCGGGTTGAGCGCCGGCCGATCGATCAGCGGCAGCGCGCGGCGCACCGCTCGGGCCGCGTCCGCGTCGGCGGGAGCGCTCAGCGCCTGCACGATGAAGGGCACCGGGTACTCGCCCGACTCCCGCAGCGCGTCAAGCGAGTTCTCAAACGCCCGCGGCGGACCGGACAGCCGCGCGATGTTTTCGCGAATGCGCAGCGGGTCAGCCTTCACCAGCGCCTCGCCGCGGTTGAGCAGCCGCAGCATTTCAGCGCAGCTCTTCCCCACCGTCGGGTTGTCCAGCAGCAACTGCAGCACCTGCGCGCGGCGCGGCACGCGATCGGCAAACTCAAGCAGCGCCACCGGGTCCGGGTCGCTCGCCAGCAGCGCGGCAAAGTTTGCCTCCGCCACATCAAAGCGCCCCACCGACGCGAAATACCATCCGTCATCAGCCTGGTCGAGCTGCTCGCGCCCGACCGCCAGCGCGGCCGCAACCTGCGCGCCGGCGGTGTCGAGCTTGCCGGCCTCATGATCCTGTTCGAGCAGCAGCACCGATCCGCCGTCAGCGGTCCGCATGATTGTCCGCTCGGCCAGCAGCGCAATCCGCAGCGGCGACGGCTTCAGTTCGTTCAGCGCCACAAAGGCGGTTTCGGCGGCCGCGGCGTCACGCGACAGCACGGCCTTCATCGCCCCCTGCCACTGCTCCCACGTCGCCTTCGAAATGCCGGCAAAGTACTCATCCACGGCACTCGTCTGCGCTGCGGCCGACCCGACCGAGCTGAGCACCAGAACCAACCCGACCGCAAGTCGAGAAAGGCCCCGGCGCGTGGCGGTGATTCGCATTCGCGAGCTCCAAACGGGGAAGCAGGGAAGCTGGGCAGGACTCCGGTTCTTCTGAACCCTCTAACGGGCGGCGATTATAGCGCCGCCCCCACCCCTGTCAAAGCCCCGCCTTCACATTGACCACGCCCTGCGAACCACCCCGGGACGCCCCAATCCACGCCGATCCGGGCAATGACGGCAAATCGCCACCCGCCCGCCTGACGTCGGGCCGGAATTTCCGTATCGCCCGGCAGCCACCCGGCCGCGTCGTGCGTCCTCCCTGCTGACGGGGGACGACACCCGGAAGAAACCGACGTTCAAACGCGAAAGGAACGAATCATGCGACGCACGACCTCGACGACCCGCGGCACGATCCTGAAGCTCTCCGCACTGCTCGCCGCGCTGGCGGCGACCGCCGGCGCAATCGCCCAGCCGCTGCTGGCCACCTCCCGCAGCGGCCCCCCGGCCGTCACTCCCTTCGAGCCGCCGCGCGGCGACTACGGCGACGCCCCGGACGGCACCAGCGCCCGCTACGCGCCGCCCTTCGCCCATGTGATGGGGCGCTTCCCGACGAACTTCGCAACGACCAACAGCCGCTACCACCAGCCCGGCGGCCATACGCTTAACGCCGCCCAGGAGCACCTCGGCAGCGTCTTCAGCCTCGAGCGCGGACCGCGCGACCCGGCCGACCCCGACAAGGTCGAAAACTTCGTCGACGACGACTTCGACGACGGCTGGGTCACCGGGCCGTGCGCCGAGCCGGGCCTGGCCGCTCCCTGGGGCGCCTTCATCCCCACCACGCTCTCATTCCGCGTCACGGTCGCGGCGGGCGCGCCGGCCGGACCGCGCTACATCAACGTGCTGTACGACGTCGATCACGACGGCGCGTGGTCGAACGGCCCGGGGAAGACCGAATGGCTGGTGGTGGATGCCCCTGTCGGCGTCGCACCAGGTTCATCCGTCGTGGTGACGGTCGGACCCTTCCCCTTCCCGGTGAACGCCAACGGAGCATGGACGCGCGTGGCGCTCACCCGTACGCCCATCGTCGGCAGCTTCGCGGATGACGGCAGCGGCTGGGACGGCAGCGGCGTCTTTCAGTATGGCGAGATCGAGGATTTCCAGCTTGCCAATGCGCTGTCTTACGCCGCCGAGGCCGCCAGCTCCGCCGCATCGGCATCCGCCAGCGTCAGCGCCTTCGCGGGGCTGAGCCTCAACCTGCACGTGACCGCCTTCGCGGCGGCCCGCGCCCAGGCAGAAGCCCATGCGGTCGCACTGGCCGCGGCGTTGGCCATTGCAGAGGCCGACGCCGATGCAGCCGCTCAGGCGCATGCCGTAGCCGTTGCCGCCGCAGCCGCCGTGGCCTCGGCCTGCATCTCCTGTCCGTGCGCCGTTCTCTGCGCAGAGGCCGGCGCAGCGGCTATCGCCGCCGTCGCCGCGGCCGCGGAGGCGGAAGCCAGTGCGTCGGCAGCAGCGGCGGCCCTCGCAATCGCCTATGCCCAGGCCAGCGCCCAGGCCTCGGCCTTCGCACTGGCGCAGGTCGATCTCGACGCGCATGTTTCCGCGTTCGCAGCCGCCAGCGCCAGCGCGACGGCATCGGCGTCGAGCGCCGCCAGCGCCGCGGCGCTGGCCGCGTCCGCAGCCTGCGGCGGCGACGCCCAGGCGGCGGCGCTCGCGGCGGCCGACGCCCGCGCGTCCGCCAGCGCAGCGGCCAGCGCGTCCGCGCTGGTGCGCGTCTCCTACTACATCGCGGTGGGAATCCGCACCCAGGCGGACTCGCAGGCGTCCTGGTCCGCCTCGGCCGTATCGCTCAGCGCTTCCGCTGCCATCGCGTCGTCAAAGGCGAAGGCCGCGGCCGAAGCCGCTGCGCTGGCCGCTTCAGGCGCCTACGCCGCGGTCTTCGGCGCGTGCAGCACCTGCTACGTCACCTGCCCGCCATGCCCGACCACTACCCCGAGCGACCGCTACTCCAACGGCCGCACCACCACGCCGTCGATGCGGACCACCACCGGCGCGAGCACCTGGACCATGACCGGCGTTTCGGTCGGCACCGCCACGATGACCTCCACCGGCATCCGCTGGCAGGCGGCCGACATCGGCACGTTCATCGGCATGGCCGACGTCGCCGTGTGGGATGCCGGCCTCGTGCAGAGCGGCGCCGCCAACGATTTCAACCCGATGATCAGCATGCCCGGACTGCCCGCGACGCGCACCCCGGTGCTCAATGACTGCGGCCAGCCGGTGCAGATGGCCGGCCGCCCGGTGTTCAACTACGCGGTGGACTTCCCGCAACTGGACCTGCCCTTCGGCGCCCAGGTGTACATCGGCGTGCGGCCGGTCGGCGGGCCGACCTTCAACAGCGGCGTGCTCAGCGCTCACCGCGACCACAGTGCCCCGTTCATGCCCTCCTTCTCGATCAACGGCGAAGGAGCAAACGCGGTCCCGGCCGATCCGTGCGGCAACGACCATGTGATGTACACCGTCAGCAACGGACCGAGCAACTGACGTCAATCAACCGCTGCGGCGCGGATTCCGGCGGCTCGTTTGCCTGCCGGTGGTGCGACCGCGACGCGGCGGGGTCGGACGGGTGATGAGTGATCACCGCCCGTTCAGCGCGGCAGGTGTGGGTCGAAAGGCCCGCACCTGCCGCTGCGTTTGCTTCATGAGCGCTGCATGAGTCCGCGATCCGGTTCGCAGCAACCGACGCCCCCGCGAACCCATCACCGCTTGTGAGCCGGCGGCCGCACGCCGTACAGCGTCCCCTCCGGCGACACCCCGTGCGGGCTGTGTGGGTCGCCGCCATTGCCGGACGCGGCGAGCGCATCGCGGTGCGATTCCAGAATTCTCATCGCCTCGTCGAGGTCATCCGTCACGCTGAAGATGTTCATGTCTTCCGGTGAGATGTTCCCGTGCCGCTCCAGCATCGTCCCGCGCATCCAGCCCACCAGCGGGTTCCAGAACTCGGACCCGATCAGCACCACCGCCATGTCCGGGGACTTGTCCGTCTGCATCAGCGTCAGCGATTCAAAGAACTCGTCCATCGTGCCGAATCCGCCCGGAAAGCACACGAACGCCTGCGCGTACTTGACGAACATCACCTTGCGAACAAAGAAGTAGTGAAAATCCAGCTTGCGGTTCTGATAGGGATTGGGCACCTGCTCCTTCGGCAGCGCGATGTTGAGACCCACGCTCAGCCCCCCCGCCTCGCGCGCACCGCGATTGGCCGCTTCCATGATCCCCGGCCCGCCGCCCGTGATGACCCCGAACCCCGCCCTCGCCAGCCGCTCCCCCAGCTCGCGCGCCTGCGCGTAGTAGCGGTTGTCCGGCGGCGTGCGGGCGGACCCAAACACCGACACGGCCGCCCCCACGTCGGCCATCATCTCGAACCCTTCCACGAACTCCGACATGATCCGAAAGACCCGCCACGTCTCCCGAACCGCACGCAGCGCGTTGGCGTCGCTAGAATCCACGCGTATCCCCTGTGGTTTACTGGAATCCGGGAATCATGCTATCCGATCCACTGCAACCCGACCGACCTCCCGCACCGGCGCCGGACAGCGCATCCCGCAATCACGGCCCCCCGGGCGAAGCGCGCATCCTCGCCCTCGCCAGCGACCTCCTCTCCGGCTCCCGCATCAGTGGGGCGGCGGCGGCGCTCGGCATTCCGGTCCGCGTCCTCCGTCCGCCGTTTGATGCCGGGATCGATCATGCCATCGAGATTGCCGTGCACCCCGGCCTGCGCGCTGCGCTGATCGACATGACCCTCCCCGACGATCAGCCGCTCGCCGCCATCCGGCGGCTCCGCGCACTCCACCCCGCGCTGCACATCCTCGCATGGTGCCCGCACGTGCTGACCGACCGCATCGATGCCGCCAGGGCCGCCGGCGCGACGCAGGTACTGGCCCGCTCGGCCTTCTCAAAGCGCCTGCCTGAGCTTCTCGTCGATCTGGCGGGCGCCTGACGCCACAACCCCGCGCCCGCCCACCCCGCCTGCCGTCGAACCGCCGAGCCGTCCGCCGCGCCGCACGCCGCGTCGGTGCGCTTCCCGTATCATCCGACCCCGATGTACCTGGTCATCATCGCGATCCTGTCCATCGCCCTCGCGCTGCGCCAACCGCTCGATGGATGGGTGCTGGTTCGGCCGCGGGAATGGGTGCTGCTGGCGGTCGTCTTGGCGACCATCCTCCCTCCGCTCTTCGCCGCCTGGATGGCACGTCGCGCGCGGGCAGAGCTCGAGGATCACACCGACGACCCCATCCGCGGGCAGGAGCGCTTCGCCACCGGCATGTTCATCGTGCAGGTGCTGCTCGGCCTGCTGCACGGATCGCTGCTGCTCCTCACCGGCTGGATGCGCCTCTGCCGGGAAACGCCCACCGTCGGACCCTGGCCGCTCGTGCCCGCATTGATGGCGGTCTTCCCTTTCATGCTCTCGCTCGTGCTGGTGTGGATCGCGGTCTACGGCGTGGATCGCACCATTCGGCAGATCGCCGTCGAGCAGTACCTCTTTCGCGGACGGCCCGTTCGCCCGGTCTGGTCACTGGGCGGCTATCTCGTCTACAAGCTCCGGCACGAGCTGCTGTTCATCCTGATCCCCACCGGAATCATCATCGCCGCCCGCGACGTGATCGAGGCCCGCGAAGCGCCCCTGATGCGCGTCCATCCCCATCTGCCCGACATCCTCATCGGCGGCGTCGCCGGCGCCGTCGCCCTGCTCGCGCCGCTGCTGCTCCGCTTCGTCTGGCAGACACAACCGCTGGCCCCCGGCCCGCTTCGCGACCGGCTGACCGAGCTGGCCCGCACGCTCAAGGTGCGCTGCCGCGAGATCCTCGTGTGGAGATCCGGCGGAGCGATCAACGCCGCCGTCATCGGCCTGTTCGGCCCGCTGCGATATGTGCTGATCACCGACGCGATGCTCGAAAGCATGGAGGACACGCGGATCGAGGCCGTCTTCGGCCACGAAGCCGGGCATGTCCGGCATCATCACATCCCCTACTTTCTGATGTACGCGCTGCTGACCGGCTGCATCGTCTCCGCCGTCGCAGTCACCACAGCGCAGCACGTGCCGCGCACCGGCGGCGGGCAGGAAGTCGTGTACGCCGGGCTTGGCCTGCTGCTGCTGCTCAAGTGGACCGTCGGCTTCGGCTGGCTCTCTCACCGCTTCGAGCGCCAGGCCGACATCTACGCCGTCCGTACGCTCGCGCTGCTGCGCCTGCCCTGCTCGCAACCCGATTGCCGGCTGCACAGCGACCCGCGCAGCGCCGGCGACCCCCGGCACGGCCCGCTCTGCGCAACCGCGGCCAGCGCCTTCGGCGACACGCTCAACGAGGTCGCGCACCTCAACGGTATCCCCCCCGACGCTGGCGGCCTGCGACACCCCTCCATCTCCACCCGCTCACGATTCGTGCAGCAGGTCGCCATGGACCCCGGCGCCCTCCGCCGCTTCGACCACGGCGTCACCCGACTCAAGATCGTCCTCATCCTGTGCACGCTGGCGGCGTGCGCCTGGGCGGGCTGGAAGCTCAAGGTCTGGACGCTGCTCGACGCAATTTGGCGCTGATTCGCGCAAAATCGCGCGCATCTCCGCCAACCTGCGCGAAAACCACTCACATCCGCGCGCGAATCACCTCCGGCGCAAGCAGCGCGAAGGTCATCGTGCGGGCGTTGAACAGTGCGTGGATCACGACGCACATCCAGAGGCTGTTGTAACGGATGCGCAGGTACCCCAGCAGCAGCCCCATCACCGTCAGCGGCACGACCGCCTCCGGCACCCCGACGTGCATCAGGCCGAACATCAACCCGCTCAGTCCGACCGCCAGCGAATCGCTCAGCAGCCGCCGCCGCAACGCGCCGACCAGAATGCCCCGATAGAACAATTCCTCCACCAGCGGCGCGGCCACCACCGCGCTGACCACCAGCAGCACGCTGCCCCACACCCCCCAGCCGCCCGTCTCCAGCGCGACCAGCACCGGGTGCTGCACCGGCGCCGCCTCCGGCGAAACCGCACGCAGCGCCAGCTTGCTCAGCACCGCGAAGCCGTCCACCGCCGCCGTCACCGCCAGCGCCGCCGGAATCGCCAGCAACACCCCACGCGCCTCGCTGCCGAAGCGCCGCGCGGACAATCCACCACGCCCGGCTGCGCCGCCGGTTCGCAGCACTGCGTTCTCCCCTTGCGTCGCGCCGTGCCGCGCCGCGATCAGCATCCACAGCATCGCCCCGGCCACGATAAATCGACCCGTCACGTCCGCGCTGTGGCCGCGGAACCAGGTCGCGGTGCCCGGCGGTTCCGTCCCGGACTCCGGTCCGACCAGCGCCAGCCGCAGCCCCGCGATGGACCCGATCAGCAGCAGCAGCGCAAACGCGGCATGACGAAGCCCCAGCCCGCCGTCATGGCCGCACGGCCCTTCCGTATGCACGCCGCGGCAGCTGTTCACCGCGTCGCCGAGCAACCCCGCGGCGGACCGTCCCTCATCAGTCAGCCCCGCCGCCGAACGTCCCCCATCAGTCAACCCAGCCGCGGACCGTCCCCCATCAGGCAGCCGCACCGCGGACCGTCCCGCATCAGGCAGCCGCACCGCGGACCGTCCCGCATCAGGCAGCCGCGCCGCGGGCGCCTCGGCCGGCGCAGCGCCTCTGCCGGCGCTCGTGCCGCTGGTCGGCGCCGTGCGCCGCACCCTGCGAAGCTCGCGCCACAGGTAGACCAGCGCGATTCCCGCGCCGAGCGTGGTCAGCGTGAAGTCGGCGGCTTGTAGCGTGTCCGCAATGGCAGCTAGCATTCACACGCTCGCGCAGGATGCGACAAAACCCGAGGATTCGCGGCAATGACCGACGTTCTGACGCAGATTCTGGCGGACAAGCACCGCGAAGTCGAGGCGGCCGCTGCCGCGCGGCCGGTGACCGACCTGCGCAGCGCCCCCGGTTACCACGAGCCGCGCCGCAACTTCTTCGGCGCGGTGGCCGCGCCGCGCCGCGATCGCGCCAACCTGATCGCCGAGGTCAAGCAGCGCAGCCCGTCGGCCGGTCTGATCCGCCCGGACTTCGACGTCGCGCTGCTGGCGAGCGCCTATGAGCGCGGTGGAGCATCAGCCCTGAGTGTCCTGACCGACGCGAAATGGTTCGGCGGCGACGGCTCTCACATCGCCATCGCAAAGCACGCCTGCGGACTGCCCGTGCTGCGCAAAGATTTTGTGATCGACGAGTACCAGCTCCACGAAGCGCGGATGCTCGGAGCGGATGCAGTGCTGCTGATCGCCGAGGCGCTGGAGCCGCGGCACCTGGCGGGACTCTGTGAGTCGGCCGTCGCGCTGGGACTGTGTGTGCTGGTGGAGGTGCATTCGCGCGAGGCGCTGCATGGCGTGCTTGGCGCGATTTCACTGGAGAAATGTCGCGGATCGCTGCTCTTGGGCGTGAACAATCGCGATCTGCGGCGGCAGGTGACGGACATCGGGATCACCGAGCGCCTCGCGCCGGAAGTCCCGCCGACGGCGCCGCTCGTCGCGGAAAGCGGGATTCGGTCGCATTCTGACGCCCAGCGCATGTTTCTGGCGGGCGCCCGCGCGCTGCTGGTGGGAGAAGCACTGCTGAAGGAGCCGGATGTAACCGCGGCGGCGCGGCGGATGATGGAGGGGGGATCATGATCGACGACGCTGCCGGTGGTCCGATCCGACTCCCAGCATGCTGCGCCGGCACACCGGCCGTCTGCACGCCGGCCGGCGAATGAAAAAGGAGCAGGGAAATGAACTGGGCAGCACTCACCGTCTCAGCGGGTGGCATGCCTTCGCGGTACTCCGCGTAGGCATGTCGCGACGCGCGCATCGAGTAGAAAGGAGGTGGATCATCGGCACCATCTGCCGTGTATTTTGACGTTCCCATTACAGCGCAAAGGCGTGCTTGCGCGGCGCGGTCCGTTGTAATGGGACACTCCGCAGCGAGTGGACTCGGCGACAAGTGGTCGTGTGCAGATCAGAGCATGGGAGGCCGCGCCAGTCGAACTGGCGCGGCCTCAGCGTTTTTTGTACAAGGCGCCGTCGACGCATACGCCGCGGTTCGCGTTGTGGGGTGTCACGCTCGACACCCGGCGCGGCAATCAAAACGGAACCTCCGCATCCGCGGTTCGATTTACTTGGTCCGCGGGCATTAGGCTGTTAACCTGGACGATCCATCGCCTTCCCGTCCATTTCTTCAGAAGCGGTTTCAGGGAATCACGGCCTTCGAACGAGTGACTGTTCTGATTGTTCGTATTGCAGGCGTCCACAATATGCGCTACTTGTGTCTCACTCAGCCTGTCGAAAATCGAGAGCAATTGCTTAACCTTCCACGCGGAGTCGGCAAAACTCGTGGAAGTAGCGTAGGCCGACAGCGCGCACTCAAATAGTCGGGAATTGTCCGCCAATCTTTTGTGCAGCACCTGGAACACGCGCGCCGCCATGTTGTCGGTGTCTTCCCAGACGCATCCGCTGAGCCCCTGGCCCCTCCCCATAAGTCCGTAGGGATCGAGCCCAAGGCGCACGGCAATCAGCGGCACACCTCTCCCGATCGCTACTCCTGCTTCCTGGTCCGTCCAGTTGCTCTCGTGATAATCCTCGGTGAGCAGGGCCACGAGCGCGTCCATGCTGAACAACGCCCGTTCGATCTCGCGCTGCCATTCTTCAGTCGGTTCGATGTCCTCATGCGCGACGAAAGCCGCTATCCCGCAGCGTGCGAGCGACTGCTTGAGCCTTGATACATTCTGTCTGACCGACGACTTATGGCTGAGGAAGACGCGCACACGCTCCGTACCCCAGATGCGTTTCAACGCCTCTGCCGAGACCGACAGCGGCGCCATGCGTGGGCGATATACGCCGGTCTCCTCGCGCCACCGATCCGCTTGCGCGGGCTCCACTTCGACGAAGACTCGGGCGACGTGCTCGTTCTGTGTGTGAACGAGCTTGTTAATGTGCTCGGCTATTTGACGCTCGCACTCGTCTTTATTGTCGAACACCCTGAGAAAGATGTCTTCCGGCACGGTGAGCGTGATGGCGTGCCCGTAGGTCCCGCCGTCCCAGTTGTCGTAGTCCCATCCTTCGTGGATGGAAACAACGCCGTTAACGACGATCTCACGCAGCAGTGATTGGTCCCTCCGCTCGTAAAGGCGATTCAGCACCGCAAGATAGCGGTCCACCATGCCCGGCAGTTCAAACCTTGGCAGATTCACGTCCAGGGCACCTCCCACATGCGCTGCGGCTGTGCGCCCCGGAACACCGCAGCACAGCTTGCCCATTCCGCCCGGCCGCGAGGATCGACAGATCAAAGCCCGGCTGCGCTACGCACATTGCCGGGCACGGGGCCTGTCTCAACTCCAGTCCGTCGTCACGCATCGATCGGCGGCGGGTGGCATGCCTTCTCGGCGGGTGGCATGCCTTCTCAGCGGGTGGCATGCCTTCGCGGTACTCCGCGTAGGCATGTCGCGACGCGCGTGGCGACGGAATCACGGCAGCGTAGCGTGCCGGAATCGTGGCACGCCGGGTGCAGCCCCGTAGGCTGGGCTGAGTCCACGAAGCCCAGCACCCTTCTCGGCGCGACCGCCCTACGCCGCTACGCCAGCTATCGCAATCCGAAGAAACGACAGAACGTTCATGGATACGGCACTAGTTAGTATGTGCTGGCCGGACTCATAATCGGTCCGCTTTTTGATCGTCGCCGCGGCATGTTTGCGCGCGACGCGCTCGGGAAGCACCCTACCTACCGTTGAATCGTCACCGTCGCGGAGGGACGCCCTGCCGGGTCGTCCGTGGATGCCTCGATGTCGACGATGTTTCGTATCAAGTCGCGGCTGGGCGCCGCGTCAAAACGAAAACGGAAGGATGAAATGGGTCTTCCGGCGGCGCGATCGACGTTGACTTCATCGGTCACGTCAATGGCCACGTCCTGCGGCGCGGTTGTCGGAAATGCCGGCACCGTGGCGATTGAAGCGCTGAGCGTCGCGCCGACGTAATCGGGTGCGGTAATCCCGCTGACAACGTTGACGTGATCGACCGTCATCGGGCCGAAGGCGGGGAAGGGATCGTTAAAAGCGATTCGAGCCCTGAGATTAAGCACGACCCTGGTGACGTTCGCGGTCGACGGTACCGAATTGAGATTTAGACTGACAAACCCGCAAAATGCCTGGTCGCCGTTATTGTCGCCGACTTCAATCGAGCCATTCATCGGGAAAAATGCGCCGTCGCGTATCAACGTTCCGGATCGGTCAAACACCACGTCGACGGTAGTCGTTTCGTCCTGCGGGACAGGCGGACACCCGCCCACGACCCAAAACGCTCCGAAAGACACAGCGAGCAGCCCGCGCCACCGATATCGCGCTTGCGTTCGCGCTCTGCTGCGACCTTCAGCACCCCGCGCCACCGCACAACAGTTATTCGACATTGTCGGAAACCCTCGCTCTCTCGGCACCAATTTGCCACCGTTACCCCCCGGGTCCGTGGATGGGCCGGGAGCATCAATCCAACAGTTTCCATGTGACCTGGCCCGGCTTCGTCGCCGAGCCGCCGGAGCGCATTGTACCGCGTTCGGCGGGTGCCCTGCCTTCGCGGCGGGTGGCATGCCTTCGCGGTACTCCGCGTAGGCATGTCGCAGCGCGCGTGGCGACGGAATCACGGCAGCGTAGCGTGCCGGAATCGTGGCACGCCGGGTGCAGCCCCGTAGCAGTCCGTTGATAAAGTCGCCGCGGCTCTGAAAAACCGCGTTATCGGCGGCGCCAGCGGGGTCGAGAATGCCCCGAATGGATTTCTTCAACGGACTGGTAGGCTGGGCCCCGCTACACTGCTTAGCCCGTCCCATTCGTCGTTGCCATTGCCCTCCGGCGGTACGCACCGGCTGCCGGCTGATCACTCGAACGAATAGCCAAACCTTGACACCAAGCGTGACGGATTGGTAGCCTGACGACGATTCGCCGGTGCCTCATGCGAGAGGTCGTCATTTCCGCAATTGGGAGTATTGACTATGCGAAGCACACTACTAGTGGCGATGGCGTGCGCTTTGTTGATCGCAGGTTGCCCACAAACCCCGGAACTGGCGTCGGACGCTGCGCGTGTCGCGGCGATGGCAAATGGACTTACGCCGGGAATCTACTCGGGAACAGACAAATCTGTCGTCAAAGTGATCACGACCGGCGCCTACAACCCTGGGGATCCCACGCGACTCAACGTTACCGACGGTCTGCGCGCGGCGTGCAATGGGTATCTGTCTGACGATGCAGCCATTCAGTCCTTTCTGAGCTTGGCCGAGGAAGACCGAAAACGGGGTTACTCGAGATTCGATCTGACCGATGGCACGCTGGCAGTGTGTACGACCCTTCTTTGCCTGCAGTGCAACACCGCCATAATCAATCAGATCTTTTCACCGTCGATCGATCAGCCGAACACTGCCCAAACTAACCACGAAGTAACGGGCACGCTCGTCATTACTGAGGAAGGTAAGGTACAGAGCGACGGTGACACCGTGCAAGTCGGCGGACTCGTGCTCTATGCGACGACTCTGACTGAGAACTATGCCAGAGGCGTAGGAACTGGGACATTCAACGTGCGGCTGGATTGGGTCGATACTGCATCTGGTTCAGTCCTGTTTTCTGCGGTCGGATCCGGCAGTACCACGGTTCGGCAGGTTGACGATCGAACAATTTCGACACAAGCCCAGATTGCGGTGGGACATCAGGACATTCTTGGTTCCATGACCATCCAGATTACGACCGATGGTCGGTTCACTCGATAATTCTATTGAGAACCCCCAAGCGCGGTGCCGGGGCCGCAGCACAATCGATTGAACCCCGCCGATGCTTCGGCCCGGGTCTGTTTCGACCTCAATGCACCGACACGCAGCGATCAACCGCGCAGGCGCGCAGGGTGGCCATCCTCTCCGCCATCGTGACGCTGAGCCGCGGGTGGCATGCCTTCGCGGTACTCCGCGTAGGCATGTCGCAGCGCGCGTGGCGATGGAATCACGGCAGCGTAGCGTGCCGGAATCGTGGCACGCCGGGTGCAGCCCCGTAGGCTGGGCTTCGCAAGCGCAGCCCAGCCTACTCATCGCCCCCCTTGCCGTCCGGCGGTGACGCACCGCTCGATTCGCCGTCAGCACCCGGCGCTGCGGCACCGCCGACCGATCCGCCCTCGTCGGCGATCGACGCCTCTCCTCCATTCTCATCCTTGTCCGTGATGAGCTTCGCCACCGCCACCACGCGATCATCATCGCCGTCCACGCGGATCAGCTTCACCCCCTGCGTCGCACGCCCGATCTCGCGCAGCTGGTTCAGCGTCATCCGCAGCAGCGTGCCCCCCTGCGTGATGAGCATCAGCGAATCCTCATCCGTCACCGGCCGCAGCGCCACCACGGCGCCGTTCTTGTCAGTCACCTTTACATTGATGACGCCCTTGCCGCCACGGCGGGTCAGGCGATACTCGCCGATGTCAGTGCGCTTGCCAAAACCCTTTTCACAGACCGTCAGAATGCTCATGCCGGGCCGGATCACGCACAAGTCCACCACGCGATCGTCGTCGTCCAGCGTGATGCCGCGCACACCGCGAGCCGTCCGACCCATCGGCCGCACGTCATCCTCGATGAAATGGCAGGCCATTCCGCCGCGCGTGCCCAGCACGATGTGATCGCTGCCGGTGGTCAGCGCTGCGCCGATCAGTGCGTCGTCGGGGTCGAGCACGATCGCCTGGATGCCGCTGGGGCGCGGGTTGCTGAAGGCCGCCAGCGGCGTCTTCTTCACCACGCCCTTCTGCGTCGCGAAGAAGACAAAGCTCTCCTCGAACTGCCGCACCGGCAGAATCGCCATGTGCGTCTCGTTGGGCTGCATCGTCAGCACGTTGGCCAGCGCCCGGCCGCGGGCCGTGCGGGCCATCGCGGGCAGGTCGTAGACCCGCACCCAGTAGACCCGCCCGCGGTTCGTGAAGAACAGCAGGTAGTCGTGGGTGTTGCAGACGTGCATGTGCTCGGTGAAATCGCCGTCCTTGGCGTCCGTGCCGCGGATGCCCTTGCCGCCGCGGCCCTGCGAGCGATACGTCGCCGCCGCCACCCGCTTGATGTAGCCCTCGTGCGAGATGGTGACGACCACGTCCTCGCTCTCGATCAGCTGCTCCATGCCGATCTCGCCGACGGCCGCCTCGATCTTCGTGCGGCGCGGGTCGGCGTACTTCTCCTTCAGCTCGCGCATGTCCTCGGCGATGATGTCCAGCACGCGCCGCGCGTCCGAGAGAATCAGCTCAAAATCCGCGATTTCATCCGTCAGCTTCGAGTACTCGCGCGCCAGCTCCTGGATCTCGAGGCCGGTGAGCTTGCGGAGCTGCATCGACAGGATCGCGTCGGCCTGTGTCGCCGAGAGGTGCTGCGCCTCGCCGGTCGCGCGGCGGACAAACACCTCCGGCAACAGGCGGATGACCGTCGACTGCTCGCTGAGGCGCAGCGGCTTCTCCATCAGGCGCTGCCGGGCGGTCGGCACGTCCGGCGAGTGCCGGATGATCGCGATGATCTCGTCGATGTCGGCCACCGCCAGGATCAGCCCCTCGAGCACGTGCGCCCGCTGGCGGGCCTTGCGCAGCAGGTACTGCGTGCGGCGGCGCACCACCTCGACGCGGAACTGCACGTACTGCTCAATCAGGTCGCGGAGGTTCAGCGTCTTGGGGGCGCGATTCACCAGCACGATGTTCATCAGGTTCAGATTGCTCTGCAGCGGCGTGTATTCCCAGAGCTGGTTGATCACCACGTCCGGGTTGGCGTCCTTCTTCAGCGGCAGCACCAGCCGGACCAGCTTGTCCCGGCCGGATTCGTCGCGCATGTCGTCGATGCCCTTGATCGTGCCGCTCTCGATGCACTCGATGATGCGGTCCTTGATCGTCGGCAGCAGGATGCCGTAGGGGATTTCATCCACGACGATGCTGGCGCGGCCGCTCTTGCTCTCCTCGACGTGCACGACGCCGCGCACCGTGATGGAGCCGCGACCCGTCGAATAGGCGCTGCGGACCGCCTCGCGCCCGCACACGACGCCGCCGGTCGGAAAATCCGGCCCGGGCACGACCTGCAGCAACTGGTCGACGGTGATCTCGGGGTTGTCGATGTAGGCCATCACCGCGTCGCAGATTTCGCCGAGATTGTGCGGCAGCAGCCGCGTGGCCATGCCGACCGCAATGCCCTCGCAGCCGTTCACCAGCAGGTTCGGGAAGCGGCTCGGCAGGACCACCGGCTCCTTGCGCGTGCCGTCAAAATTATCCTCGAAGTTGACCGTGTCCTTGTCGATGTCGTCGAGCATCTCGGCCGCCGGACCGGCCAGGCGGGCCTCGGTGTATCGCATCGCGGCCGGCGGATCGCCGTCGATGCTGCCGAAATTGCCCTGCGGGTCGATCAGCATCGCCCGCATCGCCCACTCCTGCCCCATGCGGACCAGCGTGGGGTAGATCACGCCGTCGCCGTGGGGGTGGTAATTACCCGAGGTGTCGCCGGAGATCTTGGCGCACTTGCGGTGCTTGGAGCGCGGACCGAGATTCAGATCGTGCATCGCCACCAGGATCCGCCGCTGCGAAGGCTTCAATCCGTCGCGCACGTCGGGCAGCGCACGGGCCATGATGACGCTCATGGCGTACGTGAGATACGACTCCTGCATCTCGCTGGTGATCGGGGTTAGCAGCTCCCCGGACGAGGCCGGCTGGGGATTCGCCGCGGGCGTGTGACCGTCGCTCATGCTCTCTCCGGAACGCAGAATCGCGCCGCGCCCGGGTACCCGTCCGCCCGCGCGACGCAAGCCGGCATTTTAGCCGGATTGCGCGCGCGCCGCGAGGCGGATGAGGCCCGCGCCGCACCCGCCCCGCCCGGGAGAACGTGGTCAATTTTTCCCTGCGATCAGGGGTTCCACGTGACGGTGACAGCGTCCGCCGCCTCGGCCGCATTGGTGCTTTTCGCCAGGTCCACCGTGATCGTGGCGTTCTGGAACTCGCGGGTCAGCACGGGGCCCGGCATGCTGATCTGGTAGTCCCCGAGCGCTGCGCCGAATTGCGCAGGCCAGTTCACCCAGTCCGGCGGCGTCTCGAAATACGAGCGCGGCACACCGATCGAATCGCCCGGCCGGCGGACCATCATGCACATGCCCGCCAGCACCCGCGCTTCCTGGAAGCGCCGCGACTGGTCGTACACGATCTCGCTGTGCGCGGCCATGATGCTCAGGTGCATCCCCGCATCGAGCCAGCCGCGATAGACGTTGATCTCGGTCACCACCCGATCCGGGAACGGCCGGCAATAGAGCCAGTGGAACGGCTGCTCAAAGTTGAACCCGTCCACCGCGGTGGCCGCCAGCGCGGCGTCGTTCCCGGCGAGGTAATAGGGCTGCACCGCGAGATTGACCATCAGCCGCATGCCGTTGGCATTCAGCGCCGTGCGGATCGTGCGCAGGTAATCGCACACCGCGGCCCACGTCGCCAGCGTGCCGCCCGTCGACGGATGGCTCATGTTGTCGAGGAAGACCGCCCGCACGCCGCGGCCCAGCGCCTCGGCGATGATCAGGTCCGCCATCTGCTTGCGCGCCGCGGGCAGCACCATGTTGACGCTTGCGCGGCGGCCCGCCTCGTCATAGGGCGTCAGGAAATGCGGCGGCGACACGGACTCATACGGGATCGACTCCGGCGGAAACTTCGCCATCTGCGCCAGCTTGCGGCACTCCGTGCCCGAAAGATACGTGCCGAAGGTGCAGTGCGGGTTGGCCGCCTGCATGGCCTCAATCGTGCGACGGATGTGATGCGGACTGTTCACGTTCGGCGAGCTGTCCTGCACGTGGTGCACGAACGGCGTGTTGGCCCACCAGTCCGGGTGGAAGCCGACCGACCCGGGCTGGATGTACCCCGGCGCGCCCGGCTCGATGAACGAGATCACGTCCAGCCGAGTGTCAGACGAACCCCACGGCATCGGCGCAATCGCGCCGTTTCCGCTCTCCGGCACCACCGCGCGCACCTGCACCTCGCGAAGCTGACCGTCCCGGCTCACGACCAGCAGGTAGCCGTAGTGATGGCCCGGCGGCAGTTGCCCGCGGTCAGCCACGATCGTGATCGTGCCCTCGCTGGTAGAGGCGTCGCCCGCGTCCGGCGACACGCTGAGCCAGGCCGCGGTCGAAAACACGCGGAACGGGATGACGGTTCCCTGCGGGCGGGCGCGGACGGCCAGCGTCGTCGACGCGCCGGTTCCCAGGTCCACGAACGTCTGCGGCACCGCCAGCGTCGGCGGAGGATTTTCCCCCGCGACGACCATGCGCACGAACAGCGTGCGGAGCTCGCCGTTGTCAAAGCTCAGGTCGGCGGTCGTCCAGTATTCACCCGGCGACAGCCCGTTGCGATTGACCGTCAGCGTGATCACGTGGCCGATGCCGCGGTTGACGCCGCCGGAGGTCGAGAGATTCAGCCACGCCGCGTTCGACGAGATCCGGAATCCGACCAGCCCCGCGCCGTCATTCCGGACGAACGTCTGGAGCCGCGTCACGAAGTGATCGAAATCCAGCAGTGACTGCCCGACGTGCACCAGCGGCTGATCGGGCGAGGTGGGCGTGACGCTCGCTACGTTCATCGCTACGTTGACGCGGTGCGTGCGACCGGCGCCGGTCACATCCACCGAGCCGGTGTAGCTGCCGACCGGCAGCCCCGCCCGGTTCACCACCGCGCGCATCGGCTTGTATTCGCCGGACGACGTACCGGCGTCGTTCTCAATTCGCAGCCACGAGGCGTTCGATTGCGCCTTGTACGACAGCGACCCCCCGCCGGAATTCCTGACAAGGAACCCGATCGCCGCGCCGCCGTGCCCGAAGTTGATCGCATCAGCGCTCACGTGCAGCGTGGCCGGCGCGCCGGGATTGCCCCCATCGCCGTCCGAGCCCCCGCTCGAACCGCCGCCGCCATCGCTGCCGGGGAGATCCTCCGGCAGCGGTGCCGCGTTGCCCACGGTGATCGGCACGCTGACGGCGTCACGATCCGGAATCTTGATCCGAACCGCGCTGGCGGCATCGCCCCCGACGATCAGGACGCGAAAGATCGTGACCGTAACGGTGACAGAGCCGCCATTGGCGACCACCGCCACGCGCGGATCGACCTGCAGCCATTCCGCCCCACCGAGAACTTCAAAGCCGATCGCCGCGCCGGTCTGGTTGTTGACGGAGAACGTGAGCTGGTTCGCGCTGCTGCCGAACGCCAGCAACGACGGCGTAACCGTCAGGCCGTCGATGATCGTCGTCGTCTGCGTGCCGCCGACGGCCGTGCTGCTCGTTCCCGGCGAAAACACGCCGAGATCGGTCAGGTCGGTCGGTCCGGCCGGCGTCGGGCCGCAGCCGCCGCCGATGACCAGCGCCCCCAGCAGCCCGATCGCTCCGACTCGAGCGCTCAACGTGCAACGCATGGCTCTCCCCCAATGCCGGATCGCGGGCCGGAGGAGACCCCGCCCGAAACCGCTACCGGCAAGTGAACTCTCTAAACTTCCTGCCGTGGCGGCAAGCTGGGAAAGGCGGTATTCGGAACTTGCAGAGGCGCAGGCGAAGCGTGGCAGGCGTTACCGGATGCTCAGCCCGACCAGCGTCAGGTCGTCCGATCGCTCGGCCAGGCCGGCGAAGCGGCGGATGTCCCAGACGATGTTCTTCAGCGTCTGATACGTATCATTGGCGTTGCGGTAACTCTTCATCGCGTGAATCAGGCGGTCACGCCCGAACAGCTCCTGGTTGAAGTTCATCGCTTCATTGACGCCGTCTGTGCACAGCAGCAGGAAATCGCCGCGTTCCAGCGGAACGGCGTGAGCCTGATAAACCTCGTTCGGCTCAATGCCGAGCACCAGCCCGCCCTCGTCCAGCAGGCGCACTTCACCACCCCGCATCAGCAGCAGCGGCTCATGACCGGCGCTGCAGTAGGTCAGCGTGCGGGCGTCGTCGTCGATGGCGCACAGCAGCATGGTGACGAACTCGTGCGGCGCGGTTTCCGTGTACACATGCGTGTTGAGGCGGGTAAGGATCTCGCCGATGCTGGCCGCGTAGCGGGCGGAGGCGCGCAAGGCCCCACGAACCGATCCCATCAGCAGGGAAGCCGGCACGCCCTTGCCCGCGACGTCCGCGACAGCGGCCGCGAAACGGCCGTCAGCCAGCGTCAGAAAATCGCAGAAATCGCCGCTGACGTGCTGGCTGGGCTCGAAAATCCAGGCAGCGTCGATCCGCGGGTGACGCGGGGCCGACGTTCGGATCATCCGCGCCTGCACCTGTCCGGCCAGCTTCACCTGCCGCTCCAGTTCCGCGCGCCGAAGCCGCTCATCGATCAACTGCGCATGCACAATGGCGGTGGCCGCCTGCGACGCGACCGCGCGCAGCAGGTTTCGCTGCGCGCTGCGGAAGCGCTGCCTCGCGCCGGTATAGACGCGCAGCACGCCGATCGGACGGCCGCGATAGCTCATGCCGGCCACCAGCGCGCTGAACAGCCCTTCACGGCGCGCCTCTTCGGGATACTGCGTCCGCGGGTCCGACTGCATGTCGTCCACGGCGACGATCGTGCCGCTCAGCGCTTCGTCGTCGATGCGATTGTCGGCCCGCACGATCCGGCTGCGATTGAGATACTCGGGCGAGAGGCCGAAAATCGCCCGCATTTCCAGTTCGTCGGTGCGCGGGTTGTACAGCCGCAGGCTGGCCGCCTTGGCGCGCATGACCCGCGCCGTATCGGCGACGATGTGGTCGAGGATCTTCTGCAAATCCTCATCGCCGGTAAGCAGTTCCGCGATATCGCCGACCAGCGCCAGCTCCTCCGCCGCCGCGTGCGCCCGCGCCTCGCGCCGGCACCAGCCGGAGAGCAGCCGCGCCGCCCATCTGGCCGCCACCACGATGCGCGAAAGATCCGACGCCTCGGTCTGCCGCGAGCGCAGAGCGGAATCCGGCCCGTCGGCCACCGCCACGAACCCGATCCGGCGATCATCCAGGTGTACCGGCGCCGCCACAAACGTCACGCCCTCAAATGCCACCATCACGACGTGCCCGCCGCCTTCGTCGGCGCCGTGATGCAGCGCCGGCGGCGTGGAAATCGACGCCGTGGCCGACATGGCGGCCGCGTGCCCCGCCGCGGCGTGGACCGTCGATTGCGACGCCAGCGCCAGCTCGCGCGGCGCTGCAGCCTGTCCACCAGCCGCCGGACGCGCGGCGGATTCACAGATCAACCGCCCCAGCCCGTCATAGGCCGCCAGCCGCAGCCCCGCAGCGCGCGCCAGCCCCTCGACGAAATCCTCGAGCAGCGACATGTCGAGCATTTCACGGAGCATCGGCGGCAACCCTCGCGGCGGGATTATCGTCGGCGGCGCGCCAACCGGCAAAGCAGCGCGTCGAACAGCCCCGGATTGCATGCCGGGGGGTTGACGGGTGCGGGCCGCGGTCGGATAGTTCGGCCGGGCGTCACGCGCGACATCGCGCCGCGCGGAGTGCCCGATCCGCCGCGACGGCCGGGGCTGCTGCCTCGGCCCCAGCCATTCAGGACTCCGCCATGCGTCGCAACCTGCTCAAGACCCTCTCGCTCGCCGCCGCGGGCGCAATCGTGTTCCAGACGACCTCCTGCATCGACGTCACCTCCGGCGTCACCGCCATCGCCACGACGGTTACGGCCGGCGGCGTGATTTACCTGATCACGCGCGTGCTGGAATAGGGCGGTGAGCGCTGCGCGGTGCGATCCCCTGCCACCGGGGCGCCCCGCGGTCTTCATTGCCTGCCGCGTCCCGACCTATCGTCCGTTTGAGGACGAGGCGCTTGAACATCTCGCGGCGCTTGGCGTCGGCGCCGTCGAGATCCGCGTGCCGCGACCGGAGCAGCTCGATACCGTCGCAGGCGAACTGGCACACTTCGGCATTCGCGCTTCGACGCTGCATGCCGAGTGCGACGTCAATCGGCCGGATTGCGCCACGCATTTCGCGAGCCAGCTCCCCGCGTTTACGAAGCTCGGCACAGGCATCGCCCTGGTCTGCCCCCGCCCGGAGCATTCGCCGCGGGAAATCGTGCAGGATCGCTTGCGGCAGTGCGCGCGGGCCGCGGCCGCCGCGGGCGTCGTGCTGGCCGTCGAGACGCACCCGCCCATCGCGCATCACGCGGTGGAATGGCGGCGAACGCTCGCCGCCGTTAATCACCCGGCGCTGCGCCTGAACTTCGACACCGCCAACGTGTACTTCTACAACGAGCACGCCGACGCCGTGTCCGAAGCGCGGCAGGTGGCGGACACCGTCGCGGCAGTACACATCAAAGACACGCCGGGAGGATTCGGCCTGCGCGACTTTCCAGCGCTGGGCCGCGGGACCGTGAACTTCCACGGAGTCATCCGCGAGCTGCTGGCGGCGGGGTTCGCCGGACCGCTGACGCTCGAAATCGAGGGGACCGCCGGCGAAACACGCACCCGGGAAATGATCCGCGAGCGAATCGCCGAATCCGTCGGCTATCTTCGCGGTGTGCTGAGCGGGATCTGAGCCTCGCGGCCGGGTCAAGCGTCTGCCAGGGCGCTGGCCGCTTCCGGATCAACGCTCGTCCCCGGCGCCGCCCGCTGCTTCACAACGCCCGCGCCCGCACGCGAGACCGGATCACGATTCACTCGCGGCCCGGATTCGCTTCAGCTCCCCCGTCGTGCTGTAGCCTTCCACCAGCTCCACCAGCGCCACCCGACCCCCGCGACGCTCCACCACCTCGCGCCCGATCACGTCCTTCCCGGCCCAATCGCTGCCCTTCACCAGAACGTCCGGCTGAAGCGCCTCGATCAGCCGCAGCGGATCCGGCTCGTCGAAGACGGCCACGTAATCCACGGATTGCAGCGCGCTGAGCATGCGGGCGCGATCCTCCTGCCGGCGGATCGGCCGATCCTCCCCCTTCCCAAGGGCGCGCACCGAAGCATCGCTGTTGAGACCCACCACCAGCAGGCTGCCCAGGCCGCGGGCCTGCTCCAGCAACTCCACGTGCCCGGGATGAAGAATGTCGAAGCAGCCGTTGGTGAACACCACCGTCTCGCCCCGCTGCCGCCGCGCGCTCAGCTCCGCCGCCAGTTCCGCCGCAACGCGCACTTTCCCCCGCCCCGCGCCAAGCCGCGCATCCAGTTCGCGCAGCACCTCCTCCCGCGTGATCGGCACGCAGCCGAACTTGCTGACCTCCAGGCCGCCGGCGATGTTCGCCAGGCGCACGGCGTCGTCGAGGCTCGCGCCCGCGGCCGTCGCCACCGCCAGCATCGCCAGCACCGCGTCGCCTGCGCCGGTGTTGTCGTACACGGCGCGCGGCTGCGTCGGGAAGTGCCGCCCCACCCCGGCCGCGTCCACCAGCAGCGCCCCGTCCCGCCCGAGCGTGACCAGCACCTGCTGGCACCCCAGCCGCCGCACCAGCTCCGCCGTTCGGGCCGTGAGTTCGTCATCCGGCGCGGAGCCGCCGATCGCCAGCTCCAGCTCGGCGCGATTCGGCGTGAGCAACGTGCAGCCGGCGAACTTGCTCCAGTCACGGGTGCGCGGCGGGTCCACGTACACGGGAATCCCGCGCCGCCGTGCCTCGCGAATCACGGCCGCCGTCAGCTCCGGCGACAGCAGCCCCTTGGCGTAGTCCTCGAGACAGACCACCTCCGCATCACTCAGGCCGGATTGAATCGCGGCCAGCAGCCGCTGCGCATCCGCCGCCGACGCCGGCCGCACGATCTCATCGTCCACCCGCAGCATCTGCTGACGGTGGCGATGCTCGGCCAGGCCCACCAGGCGCGTCTTGGTGATCGTCGGGCGATCCGCCACCTCCAGCAGGCCGCTCACGTCCGCCCCCGCCTCGCGCAGCTTGCCGGCGACCAGCGCCCCGTCAGCGTCGCGCCCGACCAGCCCGATGCAGCGGACACGCGCCCCCAGCGCGCAGATGTTCATCGCGACCGACCCGGCCCCGCCCACCTGGTCGTGTCGCTCGACAACGCGAATGACCGGAACCGGCGCCTCCGGGCTGATCCGCTCGGCGTCGCCGTAGAGATAGCGGTCCAGCATGAAATCGCCGACCAGCAGCACGCGCCGGCCGGTGAATTGGTCCACCACCGCGGTCAGTTCGTTCATCTCAGCATCCCGGCAAACCCCGCCCCCACACGCGGATTCTAGACCGCGGCGCAGACACGCTTCGCGGCATCGGTCAGGTCTTCGGCTGTCGTCAACATCGGAATCTTCGCATCGGCCAGCAGCTTTCGCGCGATCTCGACGTTTGTGCCCTCGAGCCGCACCACCACCGGCACCTTGAACCCAACCTCGCGCGCGGCGGCGATCAGTGCTTCGGCGATTACATCGCAGCGCGCGATTCCGCCGAACACGTTGACCAGCACGGCCTTGACCTTCGGATCCGCGAGGATGATGCGAAACGCCTCAATCGCGCCCTCCTTCGTGACGCTGCCGCCGACGTCCAGAAAATTCGCCGGCGATCCGCCATGCAGCTTGATGATGTCCATCGTGGCCATCGCCAACCCGGCCCCGTTGACCAGGCAGCCGATGTTGCCGTCGAGCGCGATGTAGGTAAGGTTCGCCGCGTTGGCGCGCAGTTCGGCCGGGTTCTCCTCCGCCGGGTCAAACATCGCCCGCAAGTCCTCGTGGCGGAACAGCCCGTTGTCGTCAAAGCTGAACTTGGCGTCGATCGCCAGCAGCTCGCCCGCCTTCGTCAGCACCAGCGGGTTGATCTCGGCCAGCGAGCAATCCTTCTTCAGAAACGCGCTCGCGAGCCGCAGCATGATGTCGGCGCCCTGCGCTGCGTGAGCGCCCGTCAGGCCGATCCGCAGCGCCAGGTCGCGGGCCTGGTATTTCTGCAAACCCAGGTGTGGGTCAAACCACGCCTTGCAGATCGCATCCGGGTTCTTTTCCGCGACCGCCTCGATCTCCACCCCGCCTTCGGCGCTGGCCATCATCACCGGCACGCGCCGCCCGCGATCCAGCACCACGCCCAGGTAAAACTCGCGGGCAATGTCCACCGCCCGCGCCACCAGCACCTTGCGAACCGTCACGCCCTGCGGTCCGGTCTGCACCGAGACCATCGGCGTCGACAGCATGCGGGCGGCATTTTCCTGCACCTCGCGCCCGCTGGACACGAGCTTCACATATCCGGCCTTGCCGCGCCCGCCGGCGTGAACCTGGGCCTTGACGACCACCTGCCCGCCGCCGACCCGGTCGTAGGCCCCGGCGGCCTGGTCCGCCCGATCAATGACCTCACAGGAAGGGACGGGAATGCCGGCATCGGCCAGCAGCTGCCGCGCCTGGTACTCGTGAATCTTCATCCGAACTCTCCGACTGAGCCGCGCACCGGACTTTCCGGGCCGCAAAACGGCAGTCTACCGGCGGCCGTCCGCGCTCGCCAACGCCGCGCCGCGGTCGCCGCCATCTCAACTCGGTCCGCTGCACGGCGCGTCCGCCCCGCGATGCTACCGGACGAAGCACGTCTCCTTCGCGCCGATTTTGCACCTCATTTTTCTCTCGCACTTCCCCATGCGTATAATGCGGATGAGCGAGAAAGGCGCAGGGATGATGATCCGCAAGAAACTCCTCACGACCGTTCGCTGCCTGCCGCGCTGCGGGTTTGCCGGGACGGAGGTGCGCCTGGTGCAGCTCGATCTCCGCGGCGATTCGGATGAGTCGCTGCTGAAGGAGGAGCTGCAGGCGTGGTTCGAGAGCCTCGGCATCGACGACGCCATCTTTGACGTCGGCGTGGACGCCGATGGGCCGTTCGCTGTGGTCAACGACGACGCCTACTCGAGCGATTGGGGCGACCCGCTGCTCTGAGCGCGCCGCGGCGCGCCATCGGCTAACCGGTCGAACGTTCGCAGAGTGTCTCCGCCAGCCGCGCCGCAAGCCGCTCCGTCTCCTCCGCGTCGAGCGCGGTCCGCCGCGCAGCGGGCCGATCCCAGATCGGCCGCCCCCACCAGCCGTCCGCCAGGTAGCGCGGCACGACGTGACAGTGAAGGTGCGGCGTCAGGTTGCCCAGCATCGCGACGTTGAGCTTGTCCGGCTCGCAGACGCGCTGCACCGCCTCCGAGATGGCCGCCGCGTCCTCGATCCAGTCATGCCGCTCGGCGGCCGTCAGCTCGTGAAGCTCCACCACGTGACGTCGCGCGAACAGAATGCAGTACCCGCGGAAATCCCCGTCGTCCTGCAGCGCGACCACCCCTGATCGCAGCCGCGCCACAACGCGCTTCATCGCGCCGTCCGTCCCCGCGCAGACGCCGCACCCATGACCGTCCCGCTTCCGAAGCCAACCCGCTCGATCCATCACGCCCGCACTCCCGCAGTCCCGTCATGATAGACGGTCGCGCGCTGGCGGACCGGCCGCCGCGCGGGTATCAATCCGCGACGCGCATGTCCGATTCCAACCCGCCCATTCCCGCCGCCACACTCGCTGACCTGGCGCAGCGCGCAGCGCTCGGCGAGGAAGACGCCTTCGAGTTGATTTACGCGCGGCTGGCCGGAGGCCTCAAGCGGTTCCTGACGAAGCGATGCGGTCGCCGGCCGGAGCTGGTCGAGGAACTGGCCCAGCGCGCCTGGGTCGAGCTGTGGCGCGCGCTGCGCGAGCAACGCTACGACCCGCAGAAGGCCGCCGTCACCACCTATCTCTACTCACTCACGATCAAATTATGGCTCAAGTACGCCCGCGAATCTCGATTGCTGACCGCGTCTGACGACGTGCTGCTCGGAATCCTCGAGCCAACCGGCGCAGCGCACCCCGCCGACAAGCTGCACCTGGCGGAACTGCTCGAAACGTTGCGGCAATCCCTGTCGTCCGATAATGGCGATCACAGCTTGACGCCAGTCGAGCGCAGCGTCGTAGAATGGACCGCCGACGGCATCGGCGAGCGGGAGATTTCGCGCCGCCTGGGCCTGGCGGCCAGCACTGTCCACGCCCATAAACACCGTGCGCTGGAGAAAATCCGCAACCATCTGGCCCTCCGCGGCTTCCGGGGAAGCGGCGCCGAGCGCGGAGAGCCTGACGCCGAATAACGGTCATCGCCCGGGCTGCGGTCCGGGCGTCCGGAGTGTTTTCATGCGCGACAGCGACCTGCTCACACTGATCCACTCCCTTCGCGAGGCGGATGCGCTGGCTGAGGGCCGATCCGCCGGCGAGGCGGGTTGTCCGAGCATGGCGCGCCTGCACAGCGCTGCTTCCGCGGTGCCGCTGTCCGCGTCGGAATCGGCCCATGTCACTGCGTGCCGCAAGTGCTCGGCCAGGCTTGCCGCGTTCGGCTCCCCGCTGCGAACCGCGGCTGTGCGCCGCGCTACTGGCCGGGGTGTGTGGCAGCGTCTGGCGCTGGGCGCCGCTGGAGCGGCGGCCTGCGCGGCGGCGCTGCTGGTGCCGCGCTCAGAGCTTCCGCCGGGGGTTGTGACGCACGCCGGCGCCATGCATTTTCACAACGGTTGCGTGCCGTGCGACGTGAACTGCGACGGCGTGCTGAATTCGCGCGACATCGACGCCTTCATATTGGCTGTGCTCCACCCCGGGCAGTACCAGACCGACTTCCCGCAGTGCGACGCGGTGTGCAGCGCGGACGCCAATCTCAATTGCTCGCTGGACGATGACGACATGGAACGTCTGCTGGCGTGCGTCCTGCCGCGTTAACGCGCCGGCGGCCGAAACACTCGCAAAACACGTGATCGCCGGAACGGAGCACGACAGCGCCCGTTCCGGCGATCACTTCTTGTTCCGCGTTTGCGGAGCGGCCTCGGCGGCGCGTTAGTGCCGCCGCGTCAGTGCCGCCGCGTCAGTGCCGCCGCTCGAGTCGTCAGTTTCCGGCCGCTCCCACGGCGGTCTGCGCGGAGAGCATCGGCGCCGGGGAGACCGGGGCCATCGGCGTCACCGTGCCGGCCGGCTGCTCGGCGATCTTGGTCGTCAGTTCCACCGGCTCCGCGTGCCAGAGCTTGAGCTCCTGGTAGCCGCGGAAGCCCGTCCCGGCGGGGATCAGTCGCCCGAGGATGACGTTTTCCTTGAGACCGACCAGGCGGTCCTCCTGCCCGGCCAGCGAGGCCTGCGTCAGCACCTTGGTCGTCTCCTGGAAGCTGGCCGCGGAGATGAACGACTCGCTCTGCAGGCTGGCCTTGGTGATGCCCAGCAACAGCGTCTTGGCGGTCGCGGGCTTCGGCTTCTTGCCCTTGGCGGGCTCGCCGCCCTCGGCCTCGACGGCTTCGTTGCCGGTAATGAACTCCTCGCGGCTGACGACGCGCCCGATGGCGAAGTCCGTGTCACCCGGCTCGACCACCTTGACGCTCTTGGCCAGCCGCGCGTTCTCGTCGCGGAAGCGGAAGCGATCGACCACTTCGTTGGGCAGGAACACCGAATCGCCCTCGCTGTCGATCTTCACCTTGCGCAGCATCTGCGACAGGATGATCTCGATGTGCTTGTCGTTGATCGTCACGTTCTGCTGACGGTAGACGCCCTGCACCTCGCGGAGCAGGTAGCGCTGCAGCTCCTCCTCGCCGCCGATTCGCAGGATGTCGTGCGGGATCAGCGGTCCCTCGCACAGCGGCGTGCCGTGCTCGACGCGGTCGCCGGCGTGGACGAGCAACTGCTTGTCCTGCGGGACGTGGTGCTCTTTCTCCATGCCCGACTCGCTGCGGATGAGAATCGTCATCTTGCCGCGGCGCTTGTCGGTGTGCAGCTCGACGACGCCGGAGATTTCCGCCATCGTCGCCGGCTCCTTCGGCTTGCGGGCCTCGAAGATCTCGGTGACGCGCGGCAGACCGCCGGTGATGTCCTGCGTGCCGGAGATTTCGCGCGGCTGGCGGGCCAGCAGCGCGCCAGGGTCGAGGCGATCGCCCTCGGCCACCTCGATACGGGCCTTGGCGGGCAGGTGGTGGAAGTCGAGGATCTTCCCCTCGGCGTCCTCGATGATCACGCGCGGGTGCTTGTCGCCCTTGTGCTCGATCACCACCCACTTGCTGTCGGCCCGGCCTTCCTGCTCCGCTCGAACCGTCTCGCCCTCGATCACGTCCTGGAAGCGCACCACACCGGCCTTTTCGGCCAGGATCGGCGTGAAGTGCGAATCCCAGCGGACGATCGCCGTGCGGGCGGCCACCTTGTCGCCATCCGAAACCAGCACCGCCGAGCCGTACGGCACGCGATAGCGCTCGATCTCGCGGCCCTTCTCGTCGTTGAGCGCGATTTCGCCGTTGCGCTTCAGCACGCGCCAGATTTGCCCGCCGCTTTCCTCGTCGGTCGAGCGAACGGCGTTCAGGTCCTGGAAGGCCACCACGCCGCCCGCGCCGCAGATGATCTGGTTCTCAACGACGGCCTTGTTGGCCACGCCGCCGGTGTGGAACGTCCGCATCGTCAGCTGCGTCCCCGGCTCGCCGATGGACTGCGCCGCCACGATTCCGACCGCCTGTCCCACCTCCACCATCTTGCCGTTGGAAAGATCCGCGCCGTAGCAGCGGGCGCAGATGCCCTGACGGCTCTCGCAGGTCAGCGGGCTGCGCACCCGCACGCTGTCGAGGCCCAGGCCGCCGCGATCCGGGCTGGCCTCGAGCCGCCGCGCGATCTCGGCGGTGATGATGTCGTTCTCGCGCAGGATGATCTCGTCCGTGCGGATGTCGCGGATCGTGTCGCGCGCCGTCCGGCCGATGATGATCTGGCTGAGCTTGATATCGACCTCTTCGCCCTTGTACACCGTCGACTTCGTAACGCCGCTGTGCGTGTTACAGTCGATCTCGTTGATGATCACGTTCTGCGCGACGTCGGCCAGCTTGCGCGTCAGGTAGCCCGAGTCGGCGGTCTTGAGCGCCGTGTCGGCCAGACCCTTGCGGGCGCCGTGCGTCGAACTGAAGTACTCGAGCACGTTCAGGCCTTCGCGGAAGTTGGCCTTGATCGGCGCTTCGATGATCTCGCCGCTGGGCTTGGCCATCAGGCCGCGCATGCCGGCCAGCTGGCGGATCTGATCCACCGAGCCGCGCGCCCCGGAGTCAGTCATCAGGTAGATCGGATTCAGGTAGGGCTTGGCCTTCGAATCCGTCGCGCGGGCCTCGCGGCCGTCCTCGTGCCGCATGTCCACCTTCAGCGTGGACATCATCTCCTGCGTCACGCGCTCGCGCGCGTGCACCCACGTGTCGATCAGCTGGTTGTGGCGCTCCATCGGCGTGATCACGCCGTTCTGGTAGTTCTTCTCGATGCGATCCACCTGCTTCTGGGCGGCGTCCACGATCTTCTGCTTCGACTCGGGGATGCGCAGGTCGGTCAGGCCGAAGGACAACCCGGCCAGCGTGCTGTTCTTGAAGCCCAGCTCCTTGATGCGGTCGATCAGGTCGATCGTGCGGGCACGGCCCAGCCGCTCATGCGTGTCGGCGATGACGCGGGCCGAGCCTTTCTGGCTCAGCGGCAGGTTGTAGAAGGGCATCTCCGGATCGAGCTGATCGTTGAAGATGCAGCGGCCGACCGTCGTGACGATCCGGCCGCCGGCCGGCACCGCCTCGGCCGGCTTGTCCAGCCCGACCACCACCTCGCGATTGTGAACCCGCACCCGGATCGGCGTGTGCATGCCGATCTGGCCCATCGAGTGGGCCAGCATCGCCTCCGCAGGATTGGCGAAGGCGCGCTCGCGGCCCTTGGGCATTTCGCCCTTCTCGGTCGCGTGCTCGCAGGTCAGGAAGTAGATGCCCATGACGATGTCCTGCGACGGCGACATGATCGGCGCGCCGTTTGCGGGGCCGAAGATGTTGTTCGTGGACATCATCATCACGTGCGCTTCGACCTGCGCCTCGATCGACAGCGGCAGGTGCACCGCCATCTGGTCGCCGTCGAAGTCGGCGTTGAAGCCCTTGCACACCAGCGGGTGAATCTTGATCGCATTGCCCTCGACCAGCACCGGCTCGAAGGCCTGAATGCCCATCCGGTGCAGCGTCGGCGCGCGGTTCAGCAGCACGGGGTGCTGGTAGATCACTTCCTCCAGCACGTCCCAGATCGGCTGATCGCGACGCTCCAGCATCTTCTTCGCGCTCTTGATCGTGTCCGCCAGCCCGCGCTCGCGCAGCTTGCGGATGATGAACGGCTGGTACAGCTCCAGCGCGATCTTCTTGGGCAGGCCGCACTGCCAGATTTTCAGCTCCGGGCCGACCACGATCACCGAGCGAGCCGAATAGTCGACCCGCTTGCCCAGCAGGTTTTCGCGGAAACGGCCCTGCTTGCCCTTGATCATGTCCGTCAGCGACTTGAGCGGGCGGTTGCTGCTGCCCAGCACCGGCCGCCGGCAGCGGCCGTTGTCAAAGAGCGCGTCCACCGCCTGCTGCAGCATGCGCTTCTCGTTGCGCACGATCACTTCCGGCGCGTTCAGGTCGATCAGCTTCTTGAGCCGGTTGTTGCGGTTGATGATGCGACGGTAGAGGTCGTTCAGGTCGCTCGTCGCGAAGTTGCCGCTGTCGAGCAGCACCAGCGGGCGCAGGTCCGGCGGAATAACCGGAATCACCTCGAGCACCATCCACGAGGAGTCGTTGCAGCTCGTGCGCAGCGCCTCCACCAGCTTCAGCCGCTTCGACAGGTCCTTGATCTTCTGAGCGCTGTTCGTCTTGCGCAGCGCGTCGCGCAGCTGGTCGGCCAGCTTGTGCATGTCCATCTGGGCCAGCAGCTCGCGAACCGCCTCCGCGCCCATCATGGCCTTGAAGCCCGAGTCGCCGTACTCCTCCACCGCCCGGCGATACTCCTCCTCCGTCAGCAGCTGCCGCGGCTCCAGCTTGGAACTGCCCGGCTCAACGACCAGGTAATCCCCGAAATAGATCACCTTCTCCAGGTCGCTGGTCTTCATGTTCAGCAGCGTGCCCAGCCGGCTGGGCATCGCCTTGAAAAACCAGATGTGCAGCACCGGCGCGGCCAGGTTGATGTGCCCCATGCGCTTTCGCCGCACGCGGCTGTGCGTCACCTTTACGCCGCAGCGGTCGCAGATCATGCCCTTGTGCTTCGTGCCCTTGAACTTGCCGCAGAAGCACTCCCAGTCACGCTCCGGGCCGAAGATCCGCTCGCAGAACAGGCCGTCCTTCTCGGCGCGATACGTTCGATAGTTGATCGTCTCGGGCTTCTTCACCTCGCCGAAGGACCAGGCCCGGATGTCATTCGGGCTGGCCAGCGAGATGCGAACCGCGGAAAAGTCATTGATCCGGTCGTATACGGTGTCGGCCATGAGTCTCGTGATCCTTCCGGTTGCCGGAACCGCGAAACCAGCGCCGCGTCCGCAGCGCCGTGTCCTGTTCGTCGTCTACCTCGAAAAATTCGATCCGCCCGTCGCCACGCGCTCCGGCGGCTAGGAGGCCGCTTCCGCCGGCGTGCGCACGCCGCACGTCCATTCATCCGTGCGCAGCGACATGCCGATCAAGCCCCCCTGCCGCTTGAAGCCCAGCTCCTGCAGAAAATCCACCTCGGTGCCCCACGCCACCACGTCGATCCGCGACACCCCCGCGTCGTGCATCGTCATCAGCACGCGCCGCGCCATCTCCGCCGCGATGCCGTAGCTGTCGTGCTCGATCCGCCCGTCGGTGCGCGTCACGGCCCCGGGCCCCTGGCAGGCCGGGTCCAGCTTGCACTCCGTGAAAAAACCCCGTGCGCCGTCGCACACCCCGCGCGCAAAGCCCACCAGCCGCCCGCCGCTGCGGGCCGTCACGAACGCGTCGCTCTGCGTCATCATCGCCCGCACCTGCCCCTCCCCGATCGGCAGTGAGTGATTGACGCGCCGGTAGAGGTCGATCACCTCACCCGGCGTGACATCGTCGGCCGTGCCGTACTGCACTTCGAACATGGCGCATCTCCCGGTGGACTGCGGTTTCCGAGCCGGCAACTCCGGACGCGGCGACCCGCCGCACCCGCCGCTAGATCAGTTTCTGCTTCTCGAGCTGGATGTTCAGCCCGAGCCCGCGGATCTCGTTGCAGAGCACGTCGAACGACACCGGCGTGCCGGCGTCGAGCGTGTTCGTGCCCTTCACCATGCTCTCGTAGATCTTCGTGCGGCCCTCCACGTCGTCAGACTTCACCGTCACCAGTTCCTGCAGCACGTAGGCCGAGCCGTAGGCCTCCAGGCCCCACACTTCCATCTCGCCGAAGCGCTGCCCGCCGGTGCGGGCCTTGCCGCCCAGCGGCTGCTGCGTGATCAGCGAGTACGGGCCCGTGCTGCGGGCGTGGATCTTGTCGTCCACCAGGTGGTGCAGCTTCAGCATGTAGATGTAGCCCACCGTCACCGGCTGCGCAAACGGCTCGCCCGTGCGACCGTCGACCAGCGCTACCTTGCCGGTGAGCGGCATCTCCACCAGCAGCTCCGATGAGTCCCCCGCCGCCTGTACCGCCTCGGTGTCCTCGCGCCGCTTGCGAACGTGCGCGTTGGCCTCCTCCATGCAGGCCCGGATCTGGGCCTCGGTGGCTCCGTCAAACACCGGCGTCACCACCTGGAAGCCCAGCACCGCCGCCGCCCAGCCCAGGTGCGTCTCGAGAATCTGGCCCACGTTCATGCGGCTCGGCACACCCAGCGGGTTCAGCAGGATGTCAACCGGCGTGCCATCCTCGAGGAACGGCATGTCCTCCTCGGGAACGATTCGCGCGATCACGCCCTTGTTGCCGTGCCGACCCGCCATCTTGTCGCCCACGCTGAGCGTGCGCTTCGTGGCGACGTACACCTTCACCATCTCGAGCACGCCGGTGGGCAGCTCGTCGCCGCGCTTCATCCGCCCGGCGCGGCGCTCATGTTCCGCCTCGATCTCGCGGATCTTCGGCCAGTAGCGCTTGTAGACCCCCTCGGCCTCGTCGCGCTTGGCGGCCGGCTTGATCCAGCCGATGTCGAAATTCTCGATCTGCTCGAGCAGCACGTCGGGATTGTCGCTCTTGCCGAGCTTCTGGCGCGTGTTGGGATCGACGATCGGCTGGCCGGCGAGCTCCTCGACCGCGTCGCAGAACTTGCGGAAAACCGCGATCCGACGCTGATCGCACTCCCCCTTGAACGCCTTGATCTGCTTGTCGAGATCGCGCTTCTGCTCCTCGGAAAGGTGCGTGCGGCGCGAGAAGTGCGACGCCCCGATCACGACGCCTTCCTGGCCGGCCGGCAGCTCCAGCGAGTCGTTCTTCACGTCCTCGCCCGCGCGGCCGAAGATCGCGTGCAGCAGCTTTTCCTCCGGGCTTAGCTCGCTCTTGCTCTTCGGGCTGACCTTTCCGACCAGGATGTCCCCGGCGGCCACGCGCGTGCCGATCCGCACGATGCCGCGCTCGTCGAGGCTGGCCAGCGCCCGCTCCGAGACGTTCGGAATGTCGCGCGTGAACTCCTCGCGCCCCAGCTTCGTCTCGCGGATCTCGACGTCGTAGGACTCGACGTGGATGCTGGTGAACGCGTCGCTCTTGACCAGCCGCTCGCTGATCACGATCGCGTCCTCGAAGTTGTAGCCGTCGTAGGTCATGAAGGCCACGAGCACGTTGCGGCCCAGCGCCAGCTCGCCCTCCAGCGTCGACGCGCCGTCCGCGATGATCTGGCCGGCCTTCACACGCTGACCCGGCTTGACCACCGGACGCTGGTTCAGACAGGTCCGCTCGTTCAGCCCCACGAACTTCCGCAGCGCGTATTCGTCGGTGTCGTCGATCACGATCTTCATCGCGTCTACATAGGTCACCGTTCCGCCCTTGCGGGCCCGAACGATCATGCCGCTGTTCTCCGCCACCGGCCGCTCCATGCCGGTCGCGATGATCGGCGGATCGACCTTCAGCAGCGGAACCGCCTGCCGCTGCATATTCGACCCCATCAGCGCGCGGTTGGCGTCGTCATGCTCGAGGAATGGGATCAGCGACGCCGACACGCCGACCGTCTGCTTCGGCGAGATGTCCACGTACTGGACCTCACTCGGATCGACCTGCCGCAGGTCGCCGTGCGAGCGCGTCAGAACCGATCCCTCGTGCAGCCGCCCCGCCCGCGCCGTGGCCTTCTTCAGCCGTGCCGCGTACTCCTCCTTGGTCTCCACCTCCGGCAGCTTGTCCCCGTTCTCCGAACGCAGCACGTCCGGCGGACCGATGATCGAGCGCATCTCTTCATCAGCGCGCAGATACGCAATGTTGCCGTTGACCTTGGCGCGCTCCACCCGCCGGTAGGGCGTGGTCAGGAACCCGTAGTCGTCCACCGAGCTGTAGATGCCCAGCGACGCGATCAGGCCGATGTTCACGCCTTCAGGCGTCTCGATCGGGCAGATGCGACCGTAGTGCGAGATGTGAACGTCGCGCACCTCGAAACCCGCCCGCTTGCGATTCAGACCGCCCGGGCCCAGCGCCGACAGCCGCCGCTCGTGCGTGAGCTGGCTGAGCGGATTGGTCTGGTCCACCACCTGCGAAAGCTCGCTGCGACCGAAGAAAAAGTCGATCGCGCTCGAGATGCTCTTGGTGTTCACCAGGTCCGAAATCTTGCCGATCGACTCCGGGTCCTTGAGCGACATGCGCTCCTGAACCGTCCGACGCAGCTTCAGGAAGCCCTTGCGAAGCTCCTCCGCGGCCAGCTCGTCAATCGTGCGCAGGCGGCGGTTGCCCAGGTGGTCGATGTCGTCCACCTGACCCTCGCCCGCCCGCAATTGCAGCAGGTAGGCCAGCGACGAAACGAAATCCTCCGGCCGCAGCACCATCTCCGACTCGGGGATGCCCTGCTCGAACTTGCGGTTCAGGCGGAAGCGGCCCACCCGCCCCAGCCGGTAGCGGTTCTCGTCGTAGAACTTCTCGTGAAACAGCTTGCGGGCCTTGTCCAGCTGCACCGGATTGCCGGGCCGCAGACGCGCGTAGATGCGCATCAGCGCTTCCTCGTGCGTCTTGCTGCCGTCCTCCTCCAGCGTGTTGAGGATGATCGGATCGCTGAGCTTGGCGATCACGTCCGCCTGCTTGACCGACGACTCGCGGATCTTGTTCAGCGCATCACCGATCTGCGCACCGGGCTTCACCAGCTCCTCGCCCGAGTCAGGGTCAACGATCGGCGCAGCCGCCCACATGTCCGGCTTGAGCTGGCCCGCCTTCACCGACTTGACCTGGTGGAACGCACGGATGATCGACTCGTCCGATCCGTACTTCTCATCCATCGCCCGCAGAAACGTCGTGGCCGGAATCTTGCTGCTCTGGTCGATCCGGACCGCCAGCACGTCCTTCCGCGTGACGTTGATTTCGATCCACGAGCCGCGCTCCGGGATGATGCGGCACGCGTGCAGGGCGCGGTCGCCCTCGGCGCTGACCTTGACGAAGTCCACGCCCGGCGAGCGGTGCAGCTGCGATACAATCACCCGCTCCGAGCCGTTAATAATGAACTCGCCGCCCCCGATCATGACCGGGATCTCGCCCAGGTAGATCGCCTCTTCCTGCGTGTTCTCCTGGTCCTTGCGAATCAGCCGTACCCGCACCTTGAACGGCATCGCAAAGCTCAGACCCAGCTCGCGGCACTCGTCGGTCGTGTAGCGCGGCGGATCCAGCTCGTAGCTCACATACTCCAGCCGCATGTTGCCGTCATAGCTCTCGATCGGGAACACCTCCCGCAACAGCGCCTCCAGCCCCGAGTTCGTGCGCTTGTCCGGAGCGGTGTGCTCCTGGAGCAGTCGCGCATACGACGCCGTCTGAACCTCGATGAGGTTCGGCACCGGCATGGCGTCCCCGAAGCGGCTGAAATCCCGAACGTGCTTTACAAGCATGGATGCTTCCTTGTCAGGGGGCCGGCTCAACGAGCAGGAGCAACAAAGCGCCGCCGACCGCGTTCGGCGGCTGCGCGGGTCGACCGCGCTCGAAGCCGGCGTCCTGGCGCCAGATGATCATTGGAACTCGAAATCGCACGGGCCTGAATCAAAACACGGCATGTGTCATCGTCGGGCAGGATGAACCCGCGCGAATCCGCGGCGACGGAACGCGCACCCGCCCCGCGCATGCGGCTCGGCGCAGACGGCGCCCCGGGCGCTCCCTGGAAATCCCCCCCGTGCGGCGGCGAGGCGGTCAATCGCGACGTGCGGTCCATCAAGATCGCTGGCCTTCCGCTGTTTGCCGACGTTTCGCGACAAGCCGACACGCGCAGCGCCGTCCCCCGTCGTCCGGGCGACACCGCCGCGCAGCCGAAATCTTGCGAACGGGGTAGTATACACCGCTCGCTGATCCCTGCAACCCCCAAACGCGGGCGACCCCGCTCGCACGCCACCGGGCGCCAGGGTACGACCATGGAGCAGGCCAGAGGCGGATCGCCGGCGGACGAACTGTGCCTTCCGCACCGCGATGGACATCGGAAATACACCCAATTAGACGGAACTGCGGCCGATATTATGGGATGTTACGCCGGGATCGATTACGGAAGCCGCCGCATCGGACTCGCCACCGCCGAGGATCCGGTGCGGATCGCGTTTCCGGCCGGCATGATCGCCGGCGTGAATGACCCCGGCCGCGACGCCCGAGCCGTGCTGCGCTGGGCGAACGAGCGCGGCATCAGTGAATTTGTGATCGGCCTGCCGCTGAACATGGACGACTCTCGCGGCCCGCAGGCCGATCGCTGTGAAAAATTTGCGGCGGCGCTTCATCGCGTGTCCGGCAAGCCGGTCCACCTGCACGACGAGCGCCTGACCAGCTTCGCCGCCGACCAGGTGCTCAGCGCCGCGCGCCGGCGAAACAGGACGGCGGGGGAAAAGCGGAGCGGGCAGCGCGATGCACTCGCGGCCCAGGTGATCCTGCGGGAGTGGTTGGAGAGCCGCCATCCGCCGCCGGAGAAGCCGGACGGCCCCGGCAAGGACTGAATCGTCGCCACGCCGAACCGCCCCATCGCCCGGCTGAGCGGGTGGTGACCGGCCGCGACAGCGACTTCATCCGCCGTCGGTCTCGACCAGGACTCCCAGCGCCGCCCGGCGCTCCTGGGCCGCCGACAGGATCGCGGCCTGTTCATCCGCCGGGATGCGATTCACCTGCTGCACGATCACGCTCATCCGGTGGTTCCGCCCGAACCGCCGCCGGTTGCGAATCAGAAAATCCCAGTAAAAAGTCGTGAACGGGCAGGCGTCGGAACCGGTGCGGTTGCCCGGCTTATAGCGGCAGCTCGCACAGTAGTTGCTCATTCGCTGGATGTAGCGGCCGCTGGCCGCGTACGGCTTCGTACCGACCAGGCCGCCGTCGGCGTGCATGACCATTCCGAGCGTATTCGGCAGCGTGACCCAGTCCACCGCGTCCACGTACATCGCCAGGTACCAATCGCTGATGACGCGCGGATGCACGCCCGCGATCAGCGCGAAGTTCCCGGTGACCATCAGCCGTTGGATGTGGTGACCATAGCCGGTTTCGAGCACCTGCCCGATTGACTCGCGCAGGCACGCCATCTCGGTCCGGCCGCTCCAATAGAACGCCGGCAGCCTGCCATGCTGATCCAGCGCGTTCCGCGCCGCATACTCCGGCCCAGAGTGCCAATAGATGCCGCGAATAAACTCCCGCCAGCCGATGATCTGCCGCACAAATCCCTCGACGCTCTCCAGCGGCGCAGCACCGGATTCAAGTGCGCCCAGCGCCGCCGCGACGCACTCGCGCGGATTGAGCAGCTTGAGATTGAGCGCGGACGACAGAAGCGAGTGGTACAGGAATGGCTCGCCGGCCCACATCGCGTCCTGGTACGCCCCGAACTCCGGCAGGCGGTTCTGGATGAAATCATCCAGCCCGCGCAGCGCCTGGGCGCGCGTGACCGGCCAGCGAAACGACTGAAGCAGCCCGGGATTCTTCGGGAATCGCCCTTCGACGAGCGCAAGCACCTCGCGTGTGACTGCGTCCGGGCGTGGCGCATAGGGAGCCGCCGCAATCGGCCGCCGCTGGAAGGACTGCCGGTTCTGTCGATCGAAGTTCCACTGCCCGCCCGTCGGATCGCCGCTCGGTCCCATGAGTATCCCGAGCGCACGACGCTGCGCCCGGTAAAAATGCTCCATCACCGGCTGCTTGCGACCGGCCATCCAGCGCGCGAAGTCTTCCGTGGTGGTGAGAAAGTGCCCGTCCGGCCACAGCACCAGCGGAACCTCGGCCTGCTGCGCGGCGGCCTCGATCTCCCGCTTCACGCGCCACTCGCCGGGAAACGTGCACCGCAGCGCCGCCGGGTTCAGGGCCTGAATCACGCGTTTCAGCTCGCCGCCGAGCGTCTGCGTGTTTCGCGGCTCGTCCAGCGGAACGTAGTGAACGCGATACCCGTCGCGAACCCGCTCCATCGCGAAGTGCCGCATCGCGGACAGGAATAGCGCGATCCGCTGCTTGTGGCTCGCGACGTGCGTCGATTCCTCCGCCACCTCGAGCATCAGCAGCGCATCACGCGCTGGGTCCAGCGAAGTCAGCGCGCCTGCCTGCGGATCAAGCTGGTCGCCCAGCACCAGCGCCAGGTGACGCACCGGTCCGGTCACCCGCATCACGGGGAAACAGCGCTCGCTGCACGTCGATCGCGTCATTCTCTCGGGTCGCAAGTGCAGGAAAATGCCGAGCGAGACCCCTGCCGCCGGCGCTCGCCGACACCCGGCGCCCCCGTGAGTGACCGCAGGTCACACCATGACGATGCGCCCCAACCCGTTCCGGCGTCGGCTCGAAGCGTGCTCCCGATCCTCCACACCTACCGCTCCCCCTCTTCACGCTCGTCGGGTTTCATGTCCTCGCGGGCGCGCTTCTTTGCCTTCAACAGCCGCGACGTGTAATCGGCCTCATTCGTCGCGGTCGGTTTGCGCGTCGGCCTGGCCACGACCGGCTGATCCGTCTCGCTCGCGCCGCCCAGCGCCCGGGCGAGGTCCGCGCTCGACTTCGCATCCTCCCGGGCTTCGAACCGCGCCGCCGGCGCACCCCCGGCGGCCCCCGTCTGCGCCGATTCGCGTCCCGCGGCCGAGCGCGCAGCCCGGGCTTCGTCACGACTGCCCTTGAGCGTCGTCAGCACGGTCGCGCTGGCCTCGGCCGGCGCGCGTTGGCCGCCGACCTCGGCGATGAAGCGCCGCAGCCGTCGCAGCATCTCCAGCGGATTGATCGCGATTCTGCGCACCGCCACGTCGATCAGGAACAGCAGCAGCATCAGGCGGACAAGGTCTTCCCAGATCGGCTGGCGGGCCGTCGGTCGCGCTAACCCTTCAAGCGAAAACGCCGCCTGCGCATTGCCGCCGGTCAGTTCACGACCACCGGTGCGGCGGGCGATCGCGTCCAGCAGGGCGACGTTGGAGGACAGGTCGCGATGCTCGGCGGAATAGGCCACGCTCACGCCCGTTTGCAGCGTGCCCCGCCGGGCGTCCTCTCCCGAGCCCATGCGATAGGCCAGGTTCACGATGTAATTGCCGGCCTCCCGGGCGTCGAATTCGGCCTCGTAGCGACCCGGCCCGGTCTGCGTCAGGCGCAGCGGCGTCGCGCCCGGCGCGGCGGGATTGAGCAGTGAGCCTTCAATGGTCATGAAGTTGATCGCCGCCGCGTCGGCATCGAGCGCATCAACGCGGATCCGCCCGCGACCGCCGCCGACCGTGCTGCTGACGCCGAACGCAGCCGCATCCGACTGCCGGCTGGCCCAGCGCGCGATCTGCGCCCACAGCTTGCTGAACTTGCTCCACTGCGTCCAATCCGTGCCCCAGCGATCCCACATGCCGCTGGTGAACGCGACGGTCTTGCCCAGGCCGACCTGCCACTGCGCCAGCACCGGGTCGTCCGAGTCCTCCGTGCGGCGGATCAGCGGAATGTCGGCCAGCGGCTTGGGCGTCGTCAGCACATATCCGTGCAGCGGCGGGATGGCGTCGCCGGACAGCCCCTGCACCGTCGGCGAGATCGGGTTCACCAGCCGCGGCGCAAAGGTGCCGTCCTGCACCAGCGTCCGCCGCACGATCATCGACTCCTTGATAAAGATTTGCGGCAGCTCGGAATAGTTCGTCGTGGTGTAGAACTTGCCCCCCGTGCGCGTCGCGATGCTGCGCGCCTTCGGCTCATCGATCCAGTGGCTGCCATAGCCGATCGCGACCGTCGAGCAGGTGATGCCGAGTTTCTTCATCCGCGCGATGGTCGCATCCGACGGACCGTCGGGGTCGAAGTCCGAGATGATGATCATGTGCTTGACCGAGGCGTCGCGACGCTGCTCCAGCGCGTCCACCCCCTGCGCAGCGACGTTCTCCAGCGAGGGCATGTCCCCCATCTGCATCCGCGTCAGCGCCTGGATGATCGCGTTTTTCGAGCCGACCACCTGCAGCGGCACCACCCAGTTCTGCACCGCCGCGCCGCCCCACTGCCACGACAGCACGCCCACCAGGTCGCGGCTCGACAGCGTCTTGACCGCCGCCACGGCCACCCGCTCACCCCAGTAATTTCCCTCCGGGATTTCGCAGGCGTGCATCACCAGCACCAGCGCCCCCTTCGGGATCTGCTTCTTGCTCTTGATGTCGAAGCTGACCGGCATCACCTCCTCGATCGGCGTGTCCATCCAGCCGCCCGCACCGAAGGTCTGATCCCCGCCGACCATCAGCAATCCGCCGCCCAGATCGCGGACGTACGTCGCCAGCGTCTGCCGCTCCTCCTCGCGCACCAGCGGCGCCGGAACGTTCGACAAAACCACCAGCGAATACTCGATCAGCCGCACCGCGTCGATCGGCGCGCTGCCGACGATCTCCACGTCCGCCGCGAGTTGCTCTCGCGCCAGCGCCGCCGCAAGCAGTTGCGCCGAACGGCGGTCGTCCTGCGTCGTGAGAATCAGGATGCGCCCCGGTCCCGAAACAACCGTGAACGCGCGACCCGTGTTGTTCTCCGCGATCGTGTCCTGCGCCGCATCGTCCGGCTCAAAGGTCGCCTCAAAGCGGTGTGCCCCCGCGGCGCGCAGCGGCACGGAAATCGGAATCCGGTTGGGGCCGGCGTCCAGCGCGACGCCGTACTCCGTCGATCCCCCCGGGCCGATCGGCAGCAGCTCACCGTTGTGCCGGATCTTGAGCCGCCCGCTGGCCGGCTGCTCCGAGCGGATCACGCATTGCAGGCTCACGGTTTCATCCGCCGCGGCCGTGGGCGGAGCGCTCAGGCGCTCAACGAGAATCTCGTTGCGGTGCGCGTAGCGCACCGGCGCCACGTCGATCGGCACCCCCGCGGCGCGGTACTGATCGGCGTCCGCCAGCGCATCCCCGACGTTTTCGTTGCCGTCGCTGACCAGCACCACCCGCCGCATCACCCCCGGTGGAAACAGCGCCAGCGCCATGCGCAACGCGCCGCTGAGATTGGTCTCATCCGGCCGGACCGGCTCGGTCAGCCGCTCGATCGCCAGCACCGACATCGGGAGCTGCTCAACCGCGCTCTTGCCGTCGAAGGAGATCACGGCCACCCGGTCGCCCGGCCGCCGGCCCTTCTCAGCCTCCTGCAGGAACGCCAGCGACCGGGAAGCCTGGCCACGCGGAATGCTCGACGAGCGATCCACGACGAAAATCACCGCCGCTTCATCGGTCGTGCGAACGCGATGCGCCCCGGCCAGCGCCAGGCACATGCAAACCACCACGATGCAGCGGGCCGCCAGCGCCACGATCCGCCGCACCGGACCCAGCCCCGACAGCGATCGAAACGACAGCACGATCAGCAGCGGCAGCGCCGCCAGCAGCGCCAGGTAACCCGGAACCTCAAAGCTCAGGTGCGCGAGCATCAATGGTGGCTCCCCCGGTCGATCAGGCCGGCCGGGCACAGCCAAGTGTAGCCACCGATGCGCCGCGACGCGCCCCGGCCCCGACGGGATTGCTACCTCGCTCCGCCGTCGCGATGCAGGATCAGCGGCATTCGCGCCGGCCGCGGCCCAGCGCGCCACTCCCGCCACGCCGACTCCATCGCCGCCGCATTCGCGAATCCCAGCGCCGCTGGCCAGTCGGACGGCTCGCGCCCGTGCGTGCCGGCCAGCAGGGCCGCCGCGGCCGGCTGCCCCGGGTCGACGCGAGCCGCGCAATCCAGCAGAAATTCCGCCAATCCGTGCAAATCGGCGCGATTCTCCGATCGCAAGGCGTCCATCCACGAACCTGGAGCGCCCGCCGCGCGGCGCAGCGCCAGGCGACGGGCCGGACACTGGGCCGTTTCCGCGATCGCGCCGACCAGCGCTTCATTCGTGGCCGGCTCCGCCCCGTCCATCACCGCCGCCACCAGGCACGCAGGCAGTGTCGAGTTCAGCAGCCACGGATCGGACTGCACGACGTGAATTTCCCGCTGCGTGACCCGCCCGTCACGCCGCAGCACCCGCACGGCGTCCGTGCTGCCTTCCGATGCTCCGGTCGCAGCAACCAGCGCGGCCGAATCGGCATGCACGTGAACCAGCAGCCGCCGCGACGGCGGCGGGTCGGCCGGCATGCCCAGCCATTTCGCCAGCCGCGGCAGGTGATGACCGGCAGCGCCGAAAATTCGCTCGGCCAGCGCGTCATTCGCCGCCGTGACGTCCAGGAGCGCCGATTGGCGCGTTCTGCTCATTCCCGGCAGCGCGACGGACCATTCCCCCGTGCGGCGACGCGTCGCCGTCTGGCGATACATCCGCCCCACGTGCTCCATCGCGGCGGACCGCGCACGTCGCAGTGCGGCAGACCGCTCCTCCGCGGACGGCAGGCCGAAGGACTCGCCCACGGCCGCCGCGTACGACTCACCCGCGCGGACGCCCTGGCCCGCCGCTTCCAGCAGCAACCCCTCGATGACCGCGCGCGTCCGCGGATCGGCCGGACTGGCGGCGGCGCGGGAGCGCAGCCGCTCGATCGACTCGGCGGAGATCGGGTCGCGCTCGGCCGCCAGAGCCAGCGCCAGGCACAGCCCCCAGCGCTCATGCACATCCTGCGACGCCGCTGCGAGGCTGAGGCGGCGCTCATACAGCGAAAAGCCCTCGGCGAAGTTTCCCGCGAGGTAATGATCGTCCGCCGCACCCAGCCAGGCCTGCTCACGCGCCTCGGTCAGCACCGGGTCGAGCGGCCCCGCGAAGCGCTCGCACCGATCCAGCAGTTCGAGGGCCGGCTCGAACAGCTCAAGGCGAAGCCACTCCGATACCCGCCGCGGCGCGTCTCGAAGCTGCACTTCCGCTTCGGCGGCGGTTGCGATGACCGAGCGGGCGGCGGCGTCATCCGGCCTGACCGCCAGCACGGCGCGCGCGTAGGCCGCTGCGCTTTCCCACGCGCCGCTGGCCAGTGCATCGCGTGCCAGCGCCAGGTGCAGCGCGACAAACTCGTGGACGATCGCGGCGTCGCCGGGATGTTCCCGCAATGCGCGCTGCGTCCGCGCCACCGCCTCAGCCGGCTGCCGGTCGCGCAGCAGGATCAGCACGTCGGACCGCAGGCGCTCCGCCGCCGCGGAGGCGGCCGAGCTTGATGCAGGCTGCGTCGCCGTGATCGGGGATCGGGTCGCCGGCGGTGAACCGCTGGGCGGTGGCGATTCCGCACGCGCCGACGGAGCCGGAGCGCCGCCGGGCGGCGCTGCATCGGCCGGAGCCGCGACCACCGCGAGCAGCGCGACGAGGATCAGGGCGCGAAGACCCGGCCGCGTCGCGACCCGCGGCAAGCGCCGGAGTGTCGGGTGGATCGGGCGGGGCGTAGAATGCGGCCGACGCGGGGACGACTCCCCGCCGAGCCGCGGCGCATCCGACGATTCATACACAGCGCCGATCATCGAACCGGATTGTAAGGGAGCGTTCATGTTTCTCTGGGTTTTGCGAGGGATGTTCGTTGCGTTGATTGCCGTGGTGGCCTTCTCAGCGGTGCCGACCGGCGGCGACGCCCGGACGGAGCAGTATCGCATTCCGCTGATGGCGGCCGCGGTGGTCGTGTCGGGCGTGCTGATCGGCGTGGACGTGTTCGTGCCGCGCAAGTCGCTGGCGGCGCTCTCCGGCGCGTTTCTCGGGCTGGTGGCGGGCATGACCGGCGCGTACATCATCGGCCTGATTCTCGATCACATGCTGTTCAACCTCTACTGGGGCACGTCCGCGGCGGGCGCCGGCACGGAAACCCAGACGGCCGTGAGCGCCGTGAAGTTGATGATCGGGATTGTCTGCTGCTACCTGACCATCAGCTTCGTGCTGCAGACCAAGGACGACATCCGCTTTGTCGTCCCCTACGTCGAGTTCGCCAAGCAATCACGCGGTAACCGGCCGCTGATTCTCGACACCTCCGTCATCATCGACGGCCGCATCGCCGATATCTGCGAAACGCGCATCATCGACTCGCAACTGATTATCCCGCGCTTCGTGCTGCAGGAGCTGCAGACCATCGCCGACAGCTCGGACAAGCTCAAGCGCAACCGCGGGCGGCGCGGGCTTGACATGCTCAACAAGCTCCAGACCAACGAGCGGATCGAGATCAAGATTTCCGACGCGCGCCTGCCCTCCGTCGAGGAGGAGGGCGACGTGGATCAGAAACTGGTCGCGCTGGCCAAGAAGCTCGACGGGCGGGTCGTCACCAATGATTACAACCTCAACAAGATCGCCCAGCTTCGCGGCGTCGACGTCATCAACATCAACGACCTGACCAACGCCCTCAAGCCGGTGGTGCTGCCGGGCGAGATGCTGGCCGTGAAGATCATGCGGCCCGGCGAGGAACAGGGGCAGGGAGTCGGCTATCTCGAGGACGGCACGATGGTCGTGGCGGAAAACGCGGCCGACCGCATCGGCGACGACGTGAGCATCACCGTCACCAGCGTGCTTCAGACCTCCGCCGGAAGAATGATCTTCGGGCGGCCGGAGGGAGTCGCGCCGAGCGGTCCGCGCAGATTCCGACCGCGCTGAGCACCGACAATTCGGGCCACATCAGCGAGTGTGACGCGTCGTTGCGGATTCTCGCAACCAATAGTGAATAGTGCCGGGCGCGGCACGTCTGGTTCCGCGCTGGTGCGTCAGGCGCCGGGCCGAACCGTGCGTCGCGCGGCAATGCGGTCGCGCAGCTCGGCGGCGCGCTCGAACTGCTCATTCGCGACCGCGCTGCGCAGCTCCCACTCCATGCGGATCGGCTCGTCGTCGGGCATTTTTTCGATCAGCTCGCGCCGCAGCTCGGCCAGCACGCCCAGCTCGGTGACGCCGCCCGGCTCCAGCGCCGTGGACTCCACCAGCGCCGTCACCTCGCGGATGCTGGCCACGCCCACGTCGATCGCGCGCAGCGCATCCTCATATTCGTGCTCCGCGGCGCTGCCATAGGCGCGCGCGCGGGTATTCATCATCAGCACGTAGGCGCGCTGCGATTCGAGTGCGTTTCGATCCGCGGCAGCACCGGCGTAGTCCCGGCAGAAATCCAGCAGGCGCAGGCTGAACGCCGTGTCGCGCTCGACCGCGCTCCACTCCTCCAGCACGAAGTAGGACAGGTACCGCTGGTAGAACAGATAGCTTTCGTGGCGCAGGTCGCGGCAGTCATCCGACCCGAGGACAAATCCCTCCTCGTCCTCGTTCTCGGCGACGTACGCCTCCAGCCGCGATTCGTGGTACTCCAGCAGCGTGTCGAAGCCGCGCGGGCGCGCGCCGTCCGGGCGGCCGGTCGGAGCGAGCTGCAGCAGCCCCATGTCTACGCGGGTCTGGATCTTCTCGCGCCCGTCGCGGCCAATAATCTTCCGGACCGAGATCTTGCCCGGTTCGTACTCCCATCCGCCCAGAATGGTGCGCAGGTCCTGTTTCATCAAAATGCGCTATCGGCAGACCGGCCGCCGCGGTGCAGTAGCGGGCCGGGGATCAGCAGCCGGCCCTCGCGCATTCCGGCCGTGATTGCCGCTGCGCACAGCGCGGGGTACACTCAATCCGGAAGCGCATAAATCGGACGATTCCGGCCGGGCCGGGCGTCGGATACGAGCGCCGCTGGACGGGTCCGCCCCCTTTGCAGGAGCTGCCGATGTCCGCCGTCACCACCCCGTTGAACCTCAAGGCCTGGATCAACGAGCATCGCGAGCTGCTCAAGCCGCCGGTGGGAAACAAGGTCGTCTGGACCGATCGCGATTTCATCGTGATGATCGTGGGCGGCCCCAACGCGCGGAAGGACTATCACATCAACCAGACCGAGGAGCTGTTCTACCAGGTCGAGGGCGACATCACCGTCCGGATCATCGAGAATGGCAACCCGCGCGACATCCCGATCCGCGAGGGGGAGATTTTTCTGCTGCCGCCCGGCATTCCGCACTCACCCCAGCGCCCCGCGGGCACCGTCGGCATGGTCGTGGAGCGGCAGCGCCCCACCGGGATGAAGGATCACTTGCGCTTCTATTGCGACAAGTGCGGCAAGGTCGTCCACGAGCCGGAATTCGACATGAAGGACATCGCCGCGCAGCTCAAGCAGATCATGGAGAGCTACTGGAGCGACGCGAACACCGCCCTGCGCACCTGCAAGGCGTGCGGTACCGTGATGCAGCGCCCGACGCCGGCCGTGGCCGCGCGCTGATCCGCCCCGGCGAAACCCTCTCACCAGCGGCACCCATCAGGAGCGGCTTTGATGTACCCGACTCGAGTGATCGCCCTCTTCCTGTTGGCGCTCGCGGCGACCTGCGCACCGGCCGCCGCGCAGGACCGCCAGGCGGAAGCCCGCGAACTGGAAACCCAATTCATCACCGCATTGAATGCCAAGGACTACGCCGCAGCCATCACCGCCGGCGAGAAGCTCGCCACCCTCGCGCCCCAGGGCGGCACGGCCGCGTTCAATCTCGCCTGCGCACACGTGCTGAGCGGCGACCGCGAGCGCGGCATCACCGCCCTCCGCCGCGCGGTGCGCGACGGCTTCGCCAATGTCGAGGCCATCACGACCGACACCGACCTCGTGAGCCTGCGACAGGACGCCGAGTTCCAGGCCATCGTGCAGGAAGTCCGCAATAACCGCCGCAAGCAGGTCGAGGAGTTCCGCGCCAAGGTCGAGAAGGCCAAACCGCTCGTGGTCCTGCCGCCGGGCCACACCAGCGCCACCGAAGCGCCGCTGATCGTGGCCCTGCACGGGTTCGGCTCCAACGCCGACGACGTCGCCGACGCCTACCGCGCCGCGGCCGCATCGTTCGGGGCGATCCTGGTCGCGCCGCGCGCCGTCGAGGAGGCGCCTGCCGGCGGATTCACCTGGGGCAACTCGGAGAACGCCGAGTACATCGTGAACACGGCCCTGGATGCCGTTCGTGCAGCGCACCGCATCGACGAGAAGCGCATCGTGCTGACCGGATTCTCGCAGGGCGGCTGGGTGACCTACCGCCTGGCGCTGCGCAACCCGAAGCGCTACTGCGCCGCGATTCCCGTGGCCGGGCGCTGCACGGACATCGTCGTCCCCGCCACGCCGGTGCTGCCCAAGTTCTACATCATGGTCGGGGAAAAAGACCCCGTGCTGGAGCAGAACCGGCAGATCTCCGCGGCGCTTGAGAGCAAGGGCGCGGCGGTGCTGCTGGCCACCTTTGCAGGAGTGGGACACGAATTCCCGCAGGAGCGCGACGAGGAGCTGCGCAAGGCGCTGACCTTCGCACTCGGTGCTCCGCCGTCCGGCGCACGCTAGTCCCGTGAAGATCGACCTGCACACCCACATCCTGCCCGAGCGCTGGCCGGACCTGGTCGAGCGCTACGGCTATCCCGGCTTTGTTCGGCTGGAGCATCATGCCCCCTGCCGGGCGCGGATGCTGATCGGCGATCGCTTCTTCCGCGAGATCGAGGACAACTGCTGGAACCCGCAGCGCCGAATCGCCGAGTGCGACGAGTGCGGCGTATCGATGCAGGTGCTCTCCACCGTGCCGGTGATGTTCAGCTACTGGGCGCGACCGGCCGACGGGCTGGACCTGTCACGACTGCTGAATGACCACCTGGCCGGGGTGATCGCCGCCCATCCGCGGCGCTTCACCGGCCTGGCCACCGTGCCGCTGCAGGATGTCACGCTGGCGATTCGCGAGTTGGAGCGCTGCGTGGCGGCGCCGGCCGCGGGCGGGCTGGGCCTGCCGGGGGTGCAGATCGGTTCCAACGTGAACGGCGAAAACCTCGGGGACGCCTCCCTGTTTCCGTTTTTCGAGGCGGCCGCCGCGCTCGGAGCGGCGGTGTTCGTCCATCCGTGGGAGATGCTCGGCCGCGACCGCACCGAGCGCTACTGGGGAAGCTGGCTGGTGGGCATGCCGGCCGAGACCTGCCTGGCCGTCACGAGCATGTTGTTCGCGGGCGTGTTTCAGCGGCTGCCGTCGCTGCGCGTGGCGTTTGCCCACGCGGGCGGCTCCTTCCCCGGCACGATCGGGCGGATCCAGCACGGCTTCGAGTCGCGCCCGGACCTCTGCGCGGTCGATTGCGCCGTTCCGCCGCGCGCCCACCTGGCGCAGCGCGGCGCAGACGGGCGGGTGACCCCGGCGCGGTTCTACGTGGACTCGCTCACGCACGACGAGGCCACGCTGCGGGGGGTGATTTCGCTCTTCGGTGCGGAGCGCGTGGCCCTCGGATCGGACTATCCCTTTCCGCTGGGCGAAGCGCGCCCGGGCGCGATGATCGAGGCGATGCGCGACCTGGACGAGCGCGTGCGAAGCCTGCTGCTCGGCGGCACGGCGCGCGAGTTCCTGCGATTGGCGGACTGAGCCGCGCGGTATACTGGCCGGTCGGAAACGCACTTCATTGGCACGCCGCGCCGGGCGCGGGAAAGGTGAGAGGCATGTCGACGCTCAAGGGCAAGGTGGCGCTGGTGACCGGTGGATCGCGCGGCATCGGGCGGGCCATCAGCCTGGCGCTGGCGGAATCGGGTGCCGACCTGGCCGTCAACTACGCCGGCAACCACGACCGCGCCGAGGAAACCTGCCGGATGCTCCGCGACAAGGGCGTCCGGGCCGACAAGTACGCGGCCAACATCGCCAACGACGACGAAAACCACCAGATGATCGCGAAAGTGATCGCCGACTTCGGCCACATCGACATTCTCGTGAATAACGCCGGCATCACCCGCGACAAGACCTTCACCAAGATGACGCCTGAAATCTGGCACGAGGTGCTGGGCGTCAATCTCACCGGCCCGGCGATGGTGACGCACGAAGTGCTCAAGGGAATGATGCCGCTCGGCTGGGGGCGGATCGTCTTCATCACCTCGATCGTGGGGCAGGTCGGCAACTTCGGCCAGAGCAACTACGCCGTCACCAAGGGCGGATTGATCGCCTTCACGAAGACGCTGGCGCGCGAGGTGGCCCGCAAGGGAATCACGGTCAACGCCGTGGCGCCCGGGTTCATCGAAACGGACATGACGTCGGCCGTGCCGGAGGCGGCGCTGGAGCAGGTTCGCGCCAACACGCCGATCGGGCGGCTGGGCCGGCCCGAGGAGGTCGCGGAGGCGGTGCGGTTCCTGTGCAGCCCGCTCTCGTCCTACATCACTGGCGAGGTCATCAACGTCAACGGCGGCATGTTCATGGGCTAGCGGCGGTTCGCCTCACTCCCGCGGCGGATCCTTGAAGCCGCTCTCGGGGTGAATGTTGAGCGAGTCCTCCTCGATGCTCAACACGGCCGTGTGGCGCGGTTCGAACTGTGCGTCATACTCGCCCGCGACGACGTCCAGCGTGCGATCCGCGCACCACTCCACCGCCGCGTGCATCTCGTCGAAAAAGCGCGTCCAGGTCTCCTCGTCGTCGTCATTCTCATCCAGCCCGGGCGGACCCTGCGCCGTCGCCAGGCAGAAGCACGCCCCGGCCAGCCCCAGCAGATCGCTTTCCGACCAGCCGCCCTGCGGCGGCTGGATCGCCGTCCCGCCGTTGAGCGCCTCCACAAATCGACGCGCCCGGTCCCGATCAAACTCGATGGATATCGACATTGCCGCCTCCGACCCGGAATTCCGGGGGTCACATCCCCCCGTTCGCGGGCGGATCATAGCCGCATGCGCCGTCGGCGACGACGCGCGCTGCGCGATTCGCCACCCGCGGACCGAAGCGTCTCCGAAATCGCCCACCGCCTCGACCCCTGCGTCGTGTGCGTCAACCCGCGCATCGCCCTGTTCCACCGCTCGTGAGCAGTGCCGGTTCTCCGGCGACCCCGCGGCTCGACCGGCCGCGGCGGCTGCCATGCTTTCGCGCCGGGTGCCATGCTTTCGCGCCGGGTGCCATGCTTTCGCGGCCGGGTGGCATGCTTTCGCGGTACTCCGCGTAAGCATGCGAAACATCAGCACCGCTCTTAACAGGGTCTCCCAGGCCGGGTGGCATGCTTTCGCGGTACTCCGCGTAAGCATGCGAAACATCAGCACCGCTCCAGAGAGAATTTCACGCAAAACATCGATCACGAGGCTTCGCAGCGACATCCTGGCCTGGTGTGATCGACAGCGATTTTGGCTGTCCCCCAGCGTGCGACGCGATCGAACTGCCGCCGCCCGCCATGCCCTTTCTGATACGCTCTATGATGCCAACCATGAGCGCTCGAACCACGCTGGGCATCGACATCGGCGGAACAAACATCAAGGGCGGCGTCCTCGACGATCAGGACCGGCTGCTGGCGCGCAGCGCAGTCGAAACACGCGCCGACGAGGGCTTTGAGGCCAGCTTCGCACGAATCGTCGCGCTGATCGACGAGTTGATCGCGGCAGCGGGCGTGTCGCGAAATGCCATCGCCGCGGTCGGCGTCGGAGTGCCGGGCCCGATGGACCACGCCGCCGGCGTCGTGCGCCACGCTCCGAATCTGGACGGATGGGTCAACATCCCGCTGCGCCGCCTGCTGACCGAGCGCACCGGCCTGCCCTGCTTCGTCGAAAATGACGCCAACGCGGCCGCATTCGGCGAATTCGTCGGCGGCACGCAGCGCGCCGCAACCGACATGGTGATGCTGACGCTCGGCACCGGCATCGGCGGTGGCGTCATCCTCGGCGGGCGGCTGGTCCGCGGCCGCTTTGACAACGCCGGCGAGGTCGGGCACATGATCGTCGCCCTCGGCGGCCGGGCGTGCCCCTGCGGGCAGCGCGGATGCCTGGAGCGCTACGCCTCCGCCAACGCGATTCGCGAGCGGCTGATCGAGGCCGTGCGGGCGGGAGAAAAATCGTCGCTTGCGCCCGCGGTCTACGGATCAGAGCCGCTGACCGCCGAAGACGTCTGCCGCGCAGCGCAGCAGGGCGACGAGCCGTCGCAGCGCGTCTGGGATGAAGCCTGCCGCATGCTGGCCGCCGCCTGCGTGAACCTCCAGCACGTTCTCAACCCGGGGCTGATCGTGCTGGCCGGCGGGTTGATCAACGCCGGCGAAGCGCTGCTCGGACCCGTTCAATCGTATTTCAAGGAACTGACGTGGAAGATCTGCGAGGATTTTCCGCGGATCGAGCCGGCCGTGCTGGGCGGCGATGCCGGGCTGCTGGGAGCGGCGGCCCTGGCGCGCGAGGCGCTGCTGGCCGCCGGTGCGGGACACGCGCGATGAACCGTCAGGTCCACCGCAGGGCGCGCAGCTTGTCCCAGTTGGCCAGCGCGATCGCCGCCACGATCAGCGCGGTCGCGCCGGCCAGCCAGTGCGTCAGCGGATCGCCGCGCCAGTAATACGACGCCACCACCGCCACCAGCGGCCCGGCATTCACCGTGACGGCGATCCGGTTCACGTCGATGCGCGTCAGCGCCACCGTCCACAGGATGTAATTCACGAAGCTCGTCAGCACGGTGATGAACGCAAACCCCGCCACGGCACGGGCCGTCAACTCCGACGGCCGCAGCTCATGTGCGTCGACCAGCAGCGCCGGCAGATTCATCAGCGCTCCCAGCCCCATCACCAGCGTGATGGCCCTCAGCGCCCCGTACTTGGTCGACAGCGGCCCGAGCACCAGCGTGAAGGCCGCCCACGTCAGCACAGCGCCCAGCAGCAGGCCGTCGCCCAGCAGGCTCCACTGGTCCTGAAGGTTCTCCGCCACCGCCAGCACCGCCCCGCCCAGCGCCATCACCGCCGCCAGCCCGACCCGCGGCGACCAGCGCGCCTGACCCAGCATCAGCGTCAGCAGGTACATCAGCACCGGGTTCAGACCGTAGAACAAACCGCCGTGCGACGGGCTGGAAAGGCGGATCCCGATCAGGAAAAACGCCTGGTTCAGCGGCACGCACAGCGCCGCCGCGACCAGCAGCCGCGGCCAGTCGCCCCGCTCAATCGTTCGCGGACGCGGATCGCCGCGGCGCGTCAGCAGCGCCTGCGTCAGCAGCAGCAGCAGCGCGGCAATCGCGAATCGCGCGAAACCGAGCGTCAGCGGCGGGAAGCCGTGCCGCGTGCCCGCCTGCGGAACCCCGCCGTCAATGGCGTCCTTGGCCGCCGGATGTGTCAGGCCGGCAATGACGATGAACGAGACCAGCATCGCGGCGTTGCCGAACGCAAAGCCCCGGCCGCCGCCGCCGCCGCCGCTCAATGGCCCGCCGATCGTTCCGCTCGGAATCGCCGGGGCGTCGGGCAGGGCCGCCGAGGCGTCGCCCGGCGGCGGGATCATTCCTGCGCAGGAACCGCTGCGCGGGTCGTGCGGCCGGTCCCGCCCGGCGCCGCCATCGGGATCAGTGGGCATGGGCGAACTGCGTCCGACAAAGCGCCGCGTAAAACGGAGACCGCTCCAGCAACTCCTCATGCCGCCCCATCGCGACCAGCCGCCCCTCATCCAGCACGAGAATCACGCTCGCCCGGGCGATGGTGCTGTATCGGTGCGCGATGATGAACACGGTGCGACCCCGCACCACGTCGTCGAGCGCCTCCTGGATCCGCGTTTCGGATTCGGTGTCCACCTGGCTGGTGGCTTCATCGAGAACGAGAATCGGCGGGTCGCGCAGGATCGCGCGGGCCAGCGCGATGCGCTGCCGCTGCCCGCCCGACAGCGTGCGGGCTGAGATCATCGCGTCCAGGCCGACCGCCTCCACTCCGTCCGTCGTGCTGCGCAGCGCCCGCACAAAATCCTCGATGTGCGCCGTGGCGATCGCCCGCGCGATGCGCTCCTCGCTGACATCTCCGGCGCCGTAGGCCAGGTTCGCGCGCAGCGTGTCCGTAAACACCACCGCGTCCTGCGTCACCAGCCCGACCCCGCCGCGCAGCGACGCCAGCGGCAGCCCGGAAATGTCGCGCCCGTCGATACGGATGCAGCCCGAGGTCGGTTCATAAAATCGCAGCAATAACGACATGAGCGACGTCTTGCCCGAGCCGTTCGGCCCCACCACCGCCGCGACCTGCCCGCGCTCCACCCGCGCGCTCACCTCCCGCAGCACGAGCCGCCGCGGGTTCCCGGGATACGCGAAGCTCACCCGCTCAAATTCGACCCCCTGCTCGAGCGCCAGCGGCCGCGCGGTGGTCAACGCCGCGCCGCCGGCGTTCTCCTCCTCGCGCAGATCGAGCAGCTCGAACAGCCGCCCGGCCGAGACGTCCGCCGACTGCAGCCGGTTGTTCACGTTGCCCAGCTTGCGCACCGGGTCCATCATCCCCGCCAAGCAGACCACCGCGGCGAAGAACAGGTGCGGCTCCAGGTCCCCCGCAAAAACCCGCGTGCCGCCATACAGCACGAACAGGCTAACGGCGCACATCGCCAGGAACTCGAGCGCCGGGTTCGTGCCCGCATCCACCAGTTCGATGTGGGTCTGCGCGCGGGTGAGGTTGTCGTCCTCGCGGCGGAAGCGCTGCGCCTCGCGCGCCTCCATGCCGTAGGCCTTCACCACCCGGATCCCGTCCAGCCGCTCGCCCAGGTGATCCAGCAGCCGCCCCCACGACGCGCTCGCGCGCTTCTGGGCGCGCTTCACCATCCGCCCGAACGTGCGGATCACGATCGCCCCGATCGGCAGCCCGATCATCGCCACCAGCAGCAGCCGCCAATCAATCGCCAGCGTCAGCGCCAGCACGCCCACCGCCTTGAGCGGCTCGGCGATCACCTTGCCGAACAGCGTCGATAACCCCACTTCCACCTTCGCGATGTCCGTCGCAAAACGCCCCAGCGTGTCCCCCTGCGATTGCCCGGCGTGCCACCACATCGGCAGCCGCAGCACGCGCTCCGCCAGCGACGAGCGCAGGTCATGGATGCTCCGCTGCACCGCGTAGTGCACCAGCCCCTCGTTCGCGAACCGGCACAACCCCCCCAGCAGCGCCACGACCACCAGCAGCCCCATCACGCAGCCAAGCTGATACAGCCGCGCGTCGGCATCTCTGCCGGCTGGCAAAAACTCCACCACGCGGCGCAGCAGCGGGGCATGCCAGCCCGGCTCGGCCAGCGGCAGCGTGACCGTGCGCTCCCTCCCGTCCCGCGAGATGATCCGCACATCGCTCAGCTCGGCCCCGCCGGCGCGCGCAATCCGCGCCAGAATCTCGTACGAACCGGGCGATTCGCCGCCAATCGCGACAATGCGGTCATCATTCGCGAGCACCGTCGCCGCCGCCGTGCCCGGCCGCACATGGTCGATCGACAGCCCCGCCGGATCGTTCGGCACATCCGTTGGAATCACGATGCCCAGCCGCTGTTCGGCCTGGGCGCGATGCACCCAATCGGCCAGCGTCTCGTGATCCGTAAACATGACCTTCAGCAGCGGGATCACGCTGGAGATGCTGAACGTATAGAACACGCTGACGCCCAGCGCCATCGACAGCCCGATAATCAGCGGGAGCCGATGCGGGCGAAGATAGCGCAGCGCCCGGCGGAACGCGGACAGCCACGCTCGCGGCGCGGAGAGGCGAGAAGCGGGGTTCATCGGACGATATGATAGCGGTTCCCGAGTGGTCCGCTGCGGCCGGCGAACCGGACCCGTCGTATGGCCGTACCGACCGAACATGCGGTTCGACGCGCCCCGAGTGCGTACCCGCGTTCCTCCATCGAAGGCATGCCATGGCATCGGCAGTTACGAAGGCGTCGCAGGCTCCCGCGGCCGTCCGTCGCGAAATCTCGCTCTCCGCGCCGGACATCACCCAGGCGGAGATTGACGCCGCGGTGGCCGTGCTGCGCACGCCGCAGCTTTCGCTCGGTCCCCGCATCCCCGAGTTCGAGCGGACGTTCACCGATCGGCTCGGATGCGCGCACGGCGTCGCCGTAAACAGCGGCACATCCGGGCTGCACCTGGTCTGCCTGGCCATGGGGATCGGCGCGGCGGACGAGGTCATCACGTCGCCGTTCTCCTTCATCGCGTCCAGCAACTGCGTGATGTTCGTGGGCGGCAAGCCCGTGTTTGCGGACGTCGATCCGCACACCTGGCAGATCGACCCGGCGCGGATCGAGGCGCAGATCACGCCGCGGACGAAGGCACTGTTGATTCCGGACATTTTCGGCAACATCCCCGACTTCGACCCGATTCTCGCGATTGCGCGAAGGCACAAGCTGCGCGTGATCGAGGATTGCTGCGAGGCCATCGGCGCGACGTATGGCGGCCGGATCGCCGGCACACTGGGCGAGGCGGGTGTCTTCGGCTTCTACCCGAACAAGCAGATCACCACCGGCGAAGGCGGGATGATCGTCACCAGCGACGACCGCATCGCATTCCTCTGCCGCTCGCTGCGAAGCCAGGGGCGCGACCCCGACGGCGGCTGGCTGGCCCACGCGCGGCTCGGCTACAACTTCCGCATGCCCGACATGCTGGCGGCCATCGGCACACAGCAGATGCGGCGCCTGGACGAGATCCTCGCGAAGCGCGCCCGCGTCGGAGCGTGGTACACCGAGCGCCTCGCGGATGAGCCGCGCGTGTCCATGATGCGCGTGGCCCCGCGCGTGAAGCTGAGTTGGTTCGTCATGGTCGTGCGGCTGAGCGACGATTATTCGCAGGCCCAGCGCGACGGCATCATGGCGAAGCTCAAGGAACGCGGCATCGCCACCAACAACTACTTCTCCCCGCTGCACCTGCAGCCGTTCTATCAGGAAGCCTGGGGCTATCGACCAGGCGACTACCCCGTCTGCGAAGCGCTCAGCGCCCGCACAATCGCACTGCCCTTCCACAATCACCTCACCGAATCCGACGTGGAATACGTCGTGAGCAATCTCCGCGCGCTGCTCTGACGAGCCGCCCGGGCGCGGGTACGATCTTTTCACGCGGCGCGCTCCGCACAGCGGCGGGGCCGGACCGCGCGTGGAGAGCCGCACCATGACGCCTCGTCCCGACCCGTCCACCCGCGCGCCCGCAGCGGCGCGTCATTCCGCCCTCCTGCCGCCGCGCCGGTGGTCAACCGCTGGCCCGCGATGGAGCAGCCTGCTGACGCTGTGCCTGATCCCACCGGTGCTGGCCGAGCCGCCCAAGCCCCAGGACGGGAGCGAAAAGCGAGACGACGCGGCCCACGACGAATCGCGCTGGATTCGCAACATTCGGCAACTGACACGCGTCGATATGGGGCTGGCCCGCTCGGGCGAGGCCTATTTCAGCCCGGATGGACAGACGGTCGCATTCCAGGCCTATCCCACCGATCGCAGCGAGTACCAGATTTACGTCATGAACCTGGACGGCAGCGGGCTGAAGATGATCAGCACCGGCGTCGGCGCCACCACCTGCGCCTATTTCAGCCCCGATGGTCGGCGGGTGCTGTTCGCCGCCAATCACCTCGACCCGCGCCCGGTCGCGCCGCCCGGCTCAACCCAGCCGGCCGGCAAGCGCAGCTATTCCTGGTCGTTCTACCCGGGCATGGATTTGTTCGAATACACGCTCGACGGCGGCAAGCTGCGCCAACTGACGTCAGAACCGGGATACGACGCCGAGGGAAGCTACTCCCCGGATGGCAAGCTGATTGTCTTCACGACGATGCGCGGCGACGACCAGGACATCTGGATCTGCAACGCCGACGGCAGCGAGCCGCGGCCGGTGGTGACAGCGCGCGGTTATGACGGCGGTCCGTTCTTCTCCCCCGACGGAAAGCGGATCGTCTATCGCTCCGATCGCCGCGGCGACGAGACCATGCAGATCTTCGTCAACACGCTCGATGGAAAGAGTGAACGCGCCATCACGTCGCACGACACCCTGCACTGGTGCCCGTTCTGGCACCCCTCGGGGCGATGGATCATCTACACCCGCGGGGATCACGGCGGCGGCCCCCCGCGTTACGACCTATACCTCGTGAGCGACGACGGGCGCGAGACGCACCGCGTCACGAGCGAGACCGCCTTCGACGGCCTGCCGGTCTTTTCGCCGGACGGGAAAAAGCTGATGTGGACCTCGCGGCGCGGCGGGCTGGCCTCACCGCAGGTGTTCGTCGCCGATTTCGTGGGATTGACGCCCGAGGGAAAGCTCGCGGCGACGGAGGGCGAGACATCACCAGGAACGCCCCGGCCAAAAGGGCAATAGTCCCTAGCGCCGCCCCGGCACCAGCACCATGCACTCGGGATCGACTTCGTAGATCCCCGTGAAGACGTCCTTCATCGTCTCGTCCGCGGCGAACTCGCGAATCCGCACGTGCGTCTCGCCCATGCGCTCGAGAAACTCGATCAGGAACGCCAGCGCGTCGTCACGGTCGCGCGCCACGACCTGCACATTCCGTGAGAAGCGCGTCGGCTGCTCGGAGGAATCGACCCGGCGGCGCGGGTGCTGCGCCAGTCCCTCGCGATAATCCGCCTCGATGTCGATGCTGAACCACGTCGCCACGTCCAGTCGCTCGCCGGTCGCCTCGCGATACGCCTCACACAGCTCGACCGTGCAGGCGTTGTGGGCATAGCCCAGCGCCAGCAGGCGCTCGCATTCATCAAGGTGGTCCTGGCGCGAGTGAAAATCCATCGCCAGCTCAAGCGCATACGCCAGGTCGCCCGGATCGCCCGGCAGCGCCACCCGCAGCGCGTCCGCATAGCTGGCGGCGGCGGCGGTGAGATTCTGCTCCTCTTCCTCGATCAGCGCCCGCAGCAAGCGCGGCTGCGGCGCCTGCGGCGTCAGTCGCTGCAACGCCCGAAGCTGGCGGTTGGCGAGCTTCAGGTCGCCGGCCCGCACCGCCGTCACGCCCCAGTTGAGCCGCAGCAGCGGCGCATCGCCGTCGATCCGCTCGGCCACCTCGTAACAGTGAAACGCGTCGGCATACTCTTCATCATCGCTGTGCATGATGGCCAGCGATATCCACTGGCCGATGTCCTCGGGCGCGAGCGACAGGTACCGCTTCAGCGTCGCCTTGGCCGCCGGATAGTCCCCCATTTCGCCCAGCACGGCCGCCTTCCGCTGCAGCGCCCAGTCGATGTCGGCCCCCAGCCGCATCGCCTTGTCATACAGCCGGATGGCCTGCTCCAGCTCGCCCACCCGTTCGTAGACCAGCGCGAGGTTCGCCAGCGCCACGTCGTCGCGCGGGTCCAGCTCGACGGCGCGCTCCAGCGCTTCGCACGCCTCGTCCAGTTCGTCCGCATTCGATAGCACCACGCCGCGCGTGCCGTGCAGACGCGCCGACTCCGGAAACTCGTCCAGCAGCGGCTCGACCGCCCGCAGCGCGTCATCGACGCGGTCCAGCTCGGACAGCGCCCATGCGCGCAGCGTCGCGAACTCGATCCGATCGTCAGTGTCCACCAGCCGGCCGTCGAGCGCGTCGAGCGCGCTGAGCGACTCGGCCGGCTTGCCGGCATCGAGCAACTCGTTTGCACGCGACAGGATTCGGTCGATCTTCTCGGAGTCCATCACTTCCCCTCGCGGCATGACTGCGCCGCGTTGTGGGACGCTCCTCTCCTACCACTCTCTCGCCGTATCTGATTCTACCGAATCAGCGCCGCGATGCAGCCCCTCTCTCACGAACTTTCCCGCGCGGCGATTTATGGGTCGCGGCGCAAGTCGTGCGCGGTGCGCCCAGGCGCTACGCGCTTGCGGTTTGACGCGCCCAACCCGAAGATGCCGCGCATGCCGCGTGTCCAACCGCCCTGCGCCCCGCGCCGTCCGCCGCCCCGCGCTCCGCGCACCGTCGCGCCCGACCACCTGCCGCGCCCGCTGCGCTGCCTGTCCGCGGCGCTCGCCCTCGCACTGGCGGCCGTCACGGGCTGCGCAGGCTGGGGCTACGACCACGTCCGGCTCGGCGCGACGCCCCGCGAGTACGACCGCGCCCTTCCGGCCGAGGACGTGCGCCGTACCGATCTCGGCCTCGCCAGCCTGACGCGATCGGACCTGCGCGGCCGCACCGACGCCACCGTGCTGCTCTGGACCGGCGATCGGCGCATCTGGGCCAAGTGTCACGTCACCGTCGCGGATGCAGCCCGCTCCGGCCTGCGGCCGGCGACGTTCACGCTCCGTGCGGAGATCGACCCCGCCATGGGCGGCATGCCGGGCGCCGCCGCGAAAGACGCGCTTCAGGCCATTGAGACCGAGCTGGCGACGTTTCGCGGCGAGCGCGGCGTGATGGAGGCCTTTGGATGGGTGGCAGCCGGTCTGCGTGTCGCCCGATTCGCTGATCCGGCATCCGCATCCGCGCCCGATTCGCATGCCATCACCGGGGCCGGCACGGCGAACGCTACCGACAACACGCTCGCCAGCGCCGACAACGGTGCCTCGCCCGACGGTGCTGCCGACGGTGAGGCTCGCCCCACGGCCGATGATGCGCTCGATACCAGCGCGGCCCGCCGCCCCTCGGCCGCCCTGGCTGATTATCTGGACCGAATCCCCCCGACCGCTGCGGTTCGCATCGCGGAGAGCGACGGCGTGCTGCGCGTGGAGTTGACCGCCCGCTGATCGCGGGCGCGGAGAGCCGAAGCCATGAGCGACGCCCCCACACAGATTCAGTACGACGACTTCGCAAAGATCGACCTGCGGGTGGGAACGGTTCTGACCGCCGAAGCGCATCCCAACGCCGATAAGCTGCTGGTTCTGACGATCGACCTCGGCACGGAGCGCCGCCAGATCGTCGCCGGAATCCGGGCCTTCTACGACCCGGCTGCCCTCGTCGGTCGGCAGGTAGTCGTGGTGGCGAATCTCGCCCCGCGCGCCATGCGCGGGATGGAGAGCCAGGGCATGGTGCTGGCGGCCTCCAGTACGGATAAGTCGGCCGTCGTGCTGGTCTCGCCGGATAAGGCAATCGCACCGGGAGCACGGGTCAGCTAAGCCCGCTTCGCCAAAGCCGGGCCGCTGCGCCCCTTGCGGTTCCCTCCCGGGTTACCGAGAATTCCGCGACATCGCGACCGCCCGCGCCGCCGACCACCGGCGAAATTCCTTCGCCGACCGGCCTGATCCCGCGCGTATGCGGCCGTCCCGAAGGAAAACGCATGTCCCATCCGCACGCGCCGCCGCCCGGCGACGCTCACGCCGATCGCGAACTCCCGATCGCTGGCTTCAAGGGAACGCCGGAGGAGATCGAGCGCCAGTGGTACGAGCAGGTGTACCGCGGGCGCGGCGACTCCATGGCGCAGCTCACCCTGCGCGCCGTGCTGATGGGATCGCTGCTGGGCGGCGTGCTGTCACTGACGAACCTCTACATCGGCCTGAAGTCCGGCTGGGGGTTCGGCGTCGCCATCACCGCCTGCATTCTCTCCTACGCCATCTGGACGACGCTCTACGGCCTGAAGCTGGTGCGCTCGCCGATGACCGTGCTCGAGAACAACTGCATGCAGAGCACGGCCTCCTCGGCCGGATACTCAACCGGCGGCACGCTGATTTCCGCCTTCGCCGCCTACATCATGCTCAACAACGCATCGCTCTCGCTGGAGCTGATGCTGGGCTGGGTGTTCGTGCTGGCGGTGCTCGGCGTCACGATGGCCATTCCGATGAAGCGCCAGATGATCAACATCGAGCAGCTTCGATTCCCCAGCGGCGTGGCCGCGGCCGAAACCCTGCGGGCGCTGCACTCGCACGGCGATTCCGGGATGCGCTCGGCCCGGGCACTCGGCATCGCCGGCATTCTCGCCGCGGCGAGCAAGTTCTGGACGGAGGGGCTGGCGCTCTTCAGCGCCGCCCTCGCGCCGCTCCAGATCAGCACCTGGGTCACGAAGTTCAACGTGGCCACGGTCGGACCGGTCTGGATGAACCGCGGCGTGATGTTCATGTGGGAGCCGCTGTTCATTGCGGCCGGAGCGATCACCGGCATGCGCGTGTGCGTGTCGATGATGGTCGGCGCGGTGCTGTGCTGGATGGTGTTCGTTCCATATTGGATCGATCAGCGCGTCATCACGCTCACCGTCACCGAGCCGATCCCGGTCACGCTCGAAGGCGCTCGTTTCGGCAGCGAGCCGACCATCGCCCGCTATGCCAGCTACAACGACAAGGCCGGCCTGCTCAAGTGGGAAGGCCCGATGAGCGCCGCCGATCGCGCCCGGCTGGCGGCGTTGTTCCCCGATCCGTGGGTTCAGGCGCAATTCGATCGACTCTACGTCCGCTCGCAGTTCCGCGCGGCTGAGCCGCTGGCGGCCCGCCCGGCCGAATTCAACGCCAAGCCGGAACTCGCCGGGCTGCTGGAGTTCGCCGACGGCGAGCTGCGGTTGCGCGACCTGATCTCGCCCGAGCAGTACGACGGCCTGCGCGCCGCCAGCGGCGACCCGCACTATCTCAAGGCGCTGGCGGCGCTCTATGAACGCTCGCTGCTTCCCGGATATGAGCCGCTCTGGGCCAGCGTCCCGCTGCCGGAGTCACTGCGGAACATGAAGATCCCCGAGTCACTTTCGCGCCGCATGAAAATCGCGAGCTCAGGCTCCGCCGTGCTGCTGCTCTGGCGCGGACCGATGAGCGACACCGAGCGCGCTGCCGTGGCGAAAATCAGTGACGCGCCCGGATTCGCAGCGCTGGTCGATGAACTGGCCGCGGCCGCGGGACGGCGTACGCTGACCGGCAGCATCCCCGATGCGCTGACCGGCTGGATCGCCCTCGATGAGGAAAACCGCGCCCTGCGGACGCGCGGCCCGGCTCCGACCGAGGGCGTCGATCAGGCCATCGCGGCGATCGAGTCCGACGTCGTGCTGAGCGCGGCCGTGAACAACCTGCTCGCCGCCTCCGAGGCAACCCGCGCCAAGGAAAACTTCCGCGACCTGGTGGCCTGGACGCTGTGGGGCGGAACCGCCTGCATGGTGACCAGCGGCCTGCTGGCCTTCGCCCTGCAATGGCGCAGCGCGCTGCGGGCCTTCAGCGGGCTGACACGCATGTTCGGCGGCCGCAGCGTCAAGTCGGACGACCCCCTTGAAGCGATCGAGACGCCCACCTCCTGGTTCGTTTTCGGGCAGTTTTTTGCCCTCATCGCGATCTGCTGGCTCGCGCATGAGAGCTTCGGCATGCCCTACTGGCAGAGCGTGCTGGCGGTCGTGCTGACCTTCGGACTGGCGCTGGTCGCCTGCCGCGTGACCGGCGAGACCGACACCACGCCGATCGGTGCGATGGGCAAGATCATGCAGCTCACCTTCGGCGTGGTCCATCCCGCCAAGGTGGCCGGTGACGTCACCGCCATGAACGTGAACCTCATGGCCGCCAACATCACCGCCGGCGCGGCCGGCTCCTCAGCCGACCTGCTGACCGACCTCAAGAGCGGCTACCTGCTGGGCGCGAACCCCCGAAAGCAGTTCATCGCGCAATTCTGCGGAATCTTCACCGGCACAATTGTGACGGTATTCGCCTTCCGACTGATGGTGCCCAGCGCCGACGTGCTGGGCACGTCCCAGTTCCCCGCTCCGGCGGCGCAGGCCTGGCGCGGCGTGGCCGAGGCCCTCAGCAACGGCCTGGATCGGCTCGAGCCGCTGAAGCTGTGGTCGATCCTGATCGGCGGCGCGGTCGGGGTGGTCCTGCCGATCCTGAGCATGGCCGCGCCTGCAAAGGCGAAGGTCTGGATCCCGTCGGCGGCCGGCGTCGGCCTGGCGTGGGTGTTCAACTGGTACTACGCGCTGCTCTTCCTGATCGGCGCGATCATCGGCTGGATCATCGAAAAGTCCGCGCCCAAGGTCTCCAAGGAATTCACCTTCCCGGTCGCATCCGGAATCATCGCCGGCGAGAGCCTGATGGGCGTGGCGCTGATCTTCGTGGAGAATGGTCCGGGAATGTGGCAGCGCCTGTTCGGCGGCTGATCGTGTCCGGCAGGCCGTCTCCGAGGAGTCACCCATGTCGCTGAAAATCACCAGGGCGGACGTCTGGGCCATGGACGTGCGCAATCGCCCCGGAATGCTGGCGCGAATTCTGGAAGCGCTGGCGACCGCCGGCGCGGACCTGGAATTTGTCGTCGCCCGGCGCGTCACTGAAAACACGTCGCGGGTCTTCGTCGCGCCGCTCAAAGGCGCCAAGCAGCTCCGCGCCGCAGCGGACGTCGGCCTGCAGCGCGCCGCCGGCATGCACTGCGTGCGCGTCAGCGGGCCGGACCGCCCGGGGGCCGGCGCGCGCCTGACGAGGGCGCTGGCGGCGGCGGACCTGAATCTGCGAGGCGTCTCCAACGCCGCCATCGGATCGAAGTTCCTCTGCTATTTCGCCTTCGCCACCGCCGACGACGCCGACACGGCCCGCAAAGTGCTCAAGCGCGCCGCAACCGCGCGCTGACCGAGCCGTGACCGCGCGCTGACCGAGCGCTGACCGAGCGCTGACCGAGCGCTGACCGAGCGCTGACCGAGCGCTGACCGAGCGCTGACCGAGCGCTGACCGAGCGCTGACCGCGCTGGCGCGAGAATCCTTTCTCGCACCCTGTGCGCCGGCCGGGTGGCATGCAACGCCGTTCACCAATCGCCCGATAGTCGGCCGGGTGGCATGCCTTCGCGCCCGGGTGGCATGCCTTCGCGGTACTCCGCGTAGGCATGTCAGGGCGCGTATGAGGCGATTGGCATGCCTTCGCGGCCGGGTGGCATGCCTTCGCGGCCGGGTGGCATGCCTTCGCGGCCGGGTGGCATGCCTTCGCGGCCGGGTGGCATGCCTTCGCGGCCGGGTGGCATGCCTTCGCGGTACTCCGCGTAGGCATGCTCTGCCCCTGCTGCATGCTCACGCTGAATCCAGCGAGAGCACACCACCCGACGCGCGCCCAGTCGCGAATCCGCGGATACACTCCTCGCGACGAAAGGACGAATCCGCGGATGAACGTGATCGAAGTCAGCGAACTGCGCAAATCCTATCGCGCGCCTGATGGCACGCCCGCGCCCGTGCTGAACGTACCGCGATTTAATCTGGCGCACGGAGAACAGCTCGCCCTCCATGGCGGCAGCGGCTCCGGCAAAACCACCTTCCTGAACGTGCTGGCGGGCATTCTGCTGCCCGACTCCGGCAGCGTGCGGATCTGCGGCCGGGACATCTCAACACTCCGCGAATCGGCCCGCGACCGTCTCCGCGCCATTCATGTCGGCTACGTCTTTCAGACCTTCAACCTGCTCCAGGGCTTCACCGCCCTCGAAAACGTGCTGCTGGCGATGAGTTTCGGGCGCGGGGCCAGCCGCCCCCGGGCGCGCGAGCTGCTCGCGCGCGTCGGGCTGGCCGACCGTGCCGATTATCGCCCGCGTCAGCTTTCGGTCGGCCAGCAGCAGCGCGTCGCAATCGCCCGCGCGGTCGCCAACCGCCCTTCCGTCATCCTGGCCGATGAACCCACCGGCAACCTGGATCGCGCCAACGCCGCCGCCGCCCTGGCGTTGATTCGCGAATTGTGCGGCGAGTGCGGCGCAGCGCTGCTGCTGGTCTCGCACGACAGCGACGTGCTGGCCGCCTTCGACCGCACGCTCCGGATGGACGAGTTGAACCGGATGGAGCCGGTCGTCGCAGGAGCAGGCCGATGATTCACACCGGCCGGGCGGTGCTGCTTCTTGTGCGGCGCAATCTGCGCCAGCACGCGCTTTCGACCATCGCCACCGCCCTGTCGCTGGCGCTGGCCGGCGGGCTGACCATGGCCGTCTTCGTAATCGAAGGCCAGACCCGCGCCGCATTCAGCGGCGGCCTGGGCTTCGACGCCGTCCTCGGCGGCCGCGGCAGCCCCCTGCAACTGGTCCTCAACAGCGTCTTCCACCTCGACACGTCCCCCGGCAACATCCCCTGGAAGCTCTACACCGAGATTCGCCGCCGGCCGTACGTCGAAGCCGCCGTGCCGATCAGCGTCGGCGATAACTACCTGAATTACCGCATCGTCGGCACGTCGCTCGACATGTTCGAGAAACTCAATTACCAGCCCGGCCGCCGCCTGACCGTCGCACCGGGCGGGCGACTGTTCGATCCCGATCTGCAGGAAGCCGTCATCGGCAGCGTCGTCGCACAGCGCGCCGGCCTGTCCATCGGCAGCACCTTTAATCCCTATCACGGCATCACCTACGACCCTGCCCAGCGCCACGACGACGAATACGTCGTCGTCGGAATACTGGAGCAGACCAACACGCCCAACGACCGCGTGATCTTCATCCCCATCGAGGGCATCTTCCGCATGTCGGGGCATACGCTCCGCGGCGACGGCGGCGAATACACCCCCCGCCGCGGCAAGCCCATCCCCGACGCCGTCAAGGAGGTCAGCGCCGTCCTGCTCAAGCTCAAGCCCGGCCAGCCCGGCTTTCACCTCTTCCAGGAGGTGAACCGCCAGGGCCGCGTCGCCACGCTGGCGTGGCCGATCGGCAGCGTGATGGCCGAAATCTTCGACAAGCTGGGATGGATGGCCCAGGTCCTCCGCCTGATTGCCTACCTCGTGGTCTGCGTCGCGGCCGCCTCGATCCTGACCGGCATCTATAATTCTCTCAGCGCCCGCCGCCGGGATTACGCGATACTGCGGGCGCTCGGAGCTCGCCGAGGCGTGGTGTTCGTCAGCATCATCGCCGAGGCCAAGAGCATCGCGGCGCTCGGCGCGCTGCTGGCATTCCCCGTCTACGCGGGCATTCTGCTGGCGGCGGCGCTTGTGGTCCGAGAGCAGACGGGCGTCGTGCTGGACCTTTGGGTCGGTCACCCGGCCCTGTGGATCACCCCGTTGGCGATGATCGCCATCGGCGGGATCACCGGAATCATTCCCGCGCGGAAGGCCTACGCGACCGATGTCGCCTCGAACCTGGCCCCGCTGTCCTGAATCTGGAGCCAAGCGCTCATGCGGGTATCGGCAATGGTGCGTCCAACGATGACGGTCACGACTGTGGCCGCCGCGGCGCTGCTCTGGCTGCCCATGCCCGGCTGCGAGCGCGGCGACCCGGCCGCCAAGCCCGGCGGACAGAAAATCCCCGTGCCGGCCTCCGCCGGTAACGACGCCGCGGAAGCCGCCGCGCATCAGCATCTCGCCCCCCACGGCGGCGTGCTGGTCGAGCTGGGCGACCACGACGCCAACGCCGAGATGCTGCTGGACCCCGACACCGGCCGTCTGCGCCTGTGGCTGCTCGACGGCTGCGCCGCGAACTCGCTCCGCTCGGAGGCGGACGAAATTCGAATGCTCGTCATCCTGCCCGCCACCCCCGACCGCGGCGAGAGCATGTTCAATCTCACGCTCGACGCGGTCGCCAACCCGCTGACCGGCGAAACGCTCGGCGATACGTCTGAGTTCTCGGTCACGTCCGAGGATCTGCGCGGCGTCCGCGCGTTCAAGGGCGTCATTCAGCGAATCGAGATGCACGGCGAGCGATACTCCGACGTATCATTCGAATATGCGCCCGTCGGGCGCGGTTCGGGGAGCTGATCCGCTTGGCCGCAGAGATTCACGACTACCGGGCCGCGCCAAACCACCGCGGTCGCAGCGCCCGCCGCTGGTGGCTGTGGCTGCTGTTGGGCGCCATGGCCGGCGCAGCATTCATTGCGATCTTCGACGTCCCGCTGCTGCGCACACAGGCCGCCCCCGCCGTGGACGTGTCGCAGATCCGCGGCCAGCGCATCGACGGTGCCGACCGTATCACCGCGTTTGACCGGGAGATGGACCTGGTCGAATCCGGCGGCGTGCCGCGACTCACCCCCGACGAAATCAACGCGATCGCCGACGGCGGATCCGGCCGGCGCCCCTCAGGCGCGTCCGGCGCCTCGCGCGACATGACCTCCACCCTGCCGGACGGCGTCGTGCGGATGAGCGCCGACGACATCGACGTCAACACCATCGCCGACATCGTGGACGCCCCCAGTGTGAAGGCGGCGTGGGAACAGTTCGAGGCGTGGAAGGGAACGCCGGACCAGTACCGTCCCGTGAGCTTCGGCGTGCTGTCCAGCTTCGAGTACGACCCCTTCAAGGTGATGCAGGCCTTCTACGACGGCCCGCCCGGCGCCGAGCTGCCCAGGCAGATCCCCGACAAGATCGCCGCCCTCAACCGCACGCGCATCGAGCTGCGCGGCTTCATGCTGCCCTTTGAAACCAGCGGCGCAGACGTGCAGTCCTTTCTCCTGGTGCGCAACCGCATGCTCTGCTGCTACGGCGTGCAGGTGAACATGAACGACTGGGCGCACGTGGTCGTCAAGGACCACGTCCGGGCACGGGCCGTGCAGGATGTGGTCGTCACCGTCCGCGGGGATTTTCACGTCGGCGAGACCATCGAGGATGGCATCGTCATGAGCATCTTCCGCGTCGATGCCGACGAGGTCGCCTTCAACACCGGGTTCTGACCCCCACCCCCCATCGCCGCCACGCCACGGCGCACTTGCCTTCCGTGCCGCCGCCCCGCAGCATGTACACCCATGGCCGCCGGCTCCCGTCGAGATGACTTCCTGCTCGGACTGACCGCGCTCCTCCTGCTGTCGCTGCTGGTCGGCACCGTGCTGGCCCTGCGCCCCGGCATCGGCGGCGCCATGCGCCCGCTGGTCGTGCACTTCCCGCATCGCGACGGCCTCGCGCCCGTCAAGCCCGGCAGCCCCGTCATGCTGGCCGGCGTGGTGCACGTCGGCGAGGTGACCTTCGTCGAGCCGCGCGAGGTGGACGGCCCCCCTGCCGCCGGCCGCGAGCGCAGCCGCGAGCTCGTCATCGCCGTCACCGCCAACGTCCGCCGCGACATCCCCCTTTACGCCGACTGCCGAATCACCAGTGACCAGCCGCCCGTAGGCGGAATCGGCACCCTGCTGATCCTGGACACCGGGACGCCCGCCGCCGGCATCCTCGGCGACGCACCGTTGCCCGGCCTGCCGCCGCAGAGCTTCGCCGCCGCCATCGGCCAGCTCTCGCGCCGCCTCCTCGGCCCGGGCGGCGTGCTCGAGAACATCGAGCAGCTCGTCGATCCCCGGCAGGAAGCGTCCCTGGTCCACAAGATCTCGGTGAGCCTCTCCGACATCAACGCCCTCACCGCCGGCCTGCGAACCGAGCTGGACGGCGCGGAATCGGCCTCGCTGCTGGCCAAGCTCCACAACATCATGGACAACGTGAATCTGGTCACAACCGCCCTGCGCCAGCAATCCGACGCCGGCGAGCGCTCCACGCTCGTCGGAAAGCTGCACACCTTGCTCGACGGACTCGGCGACGGACTCGGCCAGATCACCGCCCTCGCCTCCGAAAACCGACCCGCCATCCGCCAGCTCACCGGCAGCCTCGCCTCGGCCGCGGCGCGGGTGGACGCCGAGATTCTGACCCGCCTGCGCGACGAGCTGGATCGGGAAAACCCCGCGTCGCTGCTCGGCCGTCTGCACAGCGGCATGGAGCGCGTAAACGCCTCCCTGGCCGACGTCGTGCAGATCACCTCGTCGGGCCGCCAGCTCGTGCTCACCAACCGCCCGCTGCTCGATCGCACGCTCGCAAACGTCCGCGACATGAGCGAGCAGTTGCGCCTGACCAGCCAGGAATTGCGCGCCGCCCCGTGGCGGCTGCTCTATCAGCCCAGCGAGCGCGAGAGCCGCGAAATGACCCTCTTCGACGCGGCCCGCACCTTCGCCGAGGCCGCCACCTACCTCGACGACGCCGCGGCGCGATTGCAGGCGGCCATCGAGGCCGCTCCGCCCGGCACGGCGGAGGAGGCGCGCGGCGTGAGCGAAGCCCTCCGCAGCGCCTTCGATCGCTTCGAGCGCGCCGAGCGATTCCTGTACGAGCAATTGCGCTGACGCCGCCCGCGCCGCGCAACAAACGACCATGAAGGACAACCCGCCCATGCAGCCTGATCGCGCCGCGCGCCTGCGCGACCTCTACGCCGACGCCCTCCTCAACGACGTCGTCCCCTTCTGGATGCGCCACTCCCCGGACGCCGAGTGCGGCGGCTTCTTCACGCAACTGGCGCGCGACGGCTCGCTCTACGGCACGGATAAGCCCGTCTGGCTCCAGGGACGCGAAACCTGGCTGTTCGCCACGCTTCACCACCAGGTCGAGCCACGCGACGAATGGCTGCGCCTCGCGCGCCACGGCGCGGACTTCCTGGAGAAGCACTGCTTCGGCCCGGACGCAAAGATGTACTTCTGCGTCACCCGCGACGGCCGCCCGCTGCGGATGCGCCGCTACGTCTACTCCGAGGTCTTCGCGATTCTGGCGTTCGCCGCGCTCGCACAGGCCGAGAATTCGCCGCACCGCCGCCGCCGCGCGATCGAGGTATTCGATTCATTCCTGCGACACCTCCGCACGCCCGGACTGCTGCCGCCGAAGGTCGATCCGCAGACGCGACCGGGCAAGGCGCTCTCGCCGCTCATGTGCCTCCTGAACGTCGCGAACACGCTGATCGAAACCGCGCCGCCCGAAGCGCGCGATGACCGGATCTCGCCGCGCGAAAGCACCCCCACCGCGGACACCCCCGGCGTGGATCATGTCCGCCGATTCGAGCGAATCATCGACGACACCATCGACGAAATCTTCCGCGACTTCGTGAAGCCCGATCGCGGCGCCGTGCTCGAAGCCGTGCGCCCCGACGGCGGACCGATCGAGGGGCCGGACGGGCGCGTCATGAACCCCGGCCACGCCATTGAGTGCGCCTGGTTCATCATGGATGTCGCCCGCCGCCGTGACGACACTGCGCTCCTGAACCGCGCCGCCGCCCTGGTGGATCTCTCCTTCGAGCGCGGCTGGGACCGCGAGCATGGCGGCCTGCTCTACTTCGTCGACGTCGACGGAATGCCGCCGACCCAGCTCGAGCACGACATGAAGCTCTGGTGGCCGCACAACGAGGCCTGCATCGCCGCCCTGATGGCCTTCGTCGGCACCGGTAACCCGCGCTACGCAGGCCTCTTCGAGAAGCTGCACGAATGGACGTTCGCACACTTCCCCGACCCGCGCTTCGGCGAGTGGTACGGCTACCTGCACCGCGATGGCACTGTATCCACGCCGATCAAGGGCGGGATGTGGAAGGGCGCGTTTCACGTGCCCCGCGGACTGCTGATGTGTCGGAAGCTGCTCGACGGGATTGCAGGCGGCTGACGTCAACGCCCGACCGGCTCGACCGCCGCACCTCCGTGCTGCGATTCTGCGCCGGCTTTGTCAGATCGAGATAGACGCGCGTCAGGTCATCCTTGCCCAGCAGCGCCGCCGCCCGCGAAAACGCCGCGTGCGCCTCTCCGAATCGCCCCCGCTGAAACTCGAGATACCCCAGCAGGAACCACTCCTCGCCATCCCCGCCATTCACCCCCAGCGCCTCGCTCAAGCCCCCGACGTGCGCCGCCAGGTCCTCCGCCTTCGGCAGCCGATCCGCCAGACGCAGGTCCATGTACGCCAGCTTCGGCTGAAGCTGCAGCGCCCGCCGCAGCACCGCCGCCGCGTCGTCGAAGTGCCCCAGCGCCAGCCGCGCCTGCGCGAGCTGCACCCGGCTGGCCGGATCCCCCTGGTCCAGGTCCGCGGCAGCGCTCAGCGCAATCACCGCCCGCGGATACTCACCCCGCCGCAGCAACTCGGTCCCTTGCGCGAGCATGCGCTCATGCGCCGTCTCCAGCCGCCGCTGCCGCCGATCCATGTCCCACTGGTTGAACTCGCGCTCCGCGTTCTTCTGCGCTGCTCGATGCAGCGCGTCGTGCGTGCCGGATACGTCGCGCGGCGAAACGTGCCGCACGCCCGCCAGCGGGTGGTAGTGCCAACGCCGGGCGTCCGACCCTTGAAACTTCGCCACCTCGTCGATCGACGGCTGCACTGCGACCCGCGGCCGCGGGTAGCGCTGCGTGCCGCCGACGGAGGACGGAGGCCCGCCCGCGCCGCCGGCCTCAGCCGCCCGATCGGAATCCGGTCGCTCGGGCGCCGTCGCCGCGCTGCGGGCGACCCGCAGCTCGGCATCCCCGACCGCATCCACCACGACACCGATCGCCACCGGCACACCGTTCCGAATGACGTACACCGTCTCCCCCCGCAGCGGCTCTCCGGCCGCCGCTGGCGCAGCACAGGCCATAAAACCGGAAACGACGACGGCGAGCGTGATCGGGCGCAGCGATGGAATGGCGATCATCGGCAGGCTCCTGCTCAGTCCCCCCGGACCGATTCAAGTATAGCCGCGCCCGGGAGTCCGATTTCAGCGGCGTCGCATCGCGCGGTTCATTTCGCGTTGATCGTCGCGGGCGCGCAAAGATTGTCGCTTATCGGCGTGTGTTTTGCCCGTCGCGAGCGCCAGCGAAACCTTCACCAGCCCCCGCTCGTTGAAATACATCGAGAGCGGAACGAGCGTAAATCCCTTCTGCGTCACCTTCGTGAGCAGTTTCTTGATCTCCGTCCGCTTCGCCAGCAGCTTCCGAACCCGCTTCGGCTTGTGCTGGAACATCTCAGCCGCCCGCTCATACGGGTTGATGTTCGCGTCCACGAGATACAGTTCGCCGTCGCGGATGTGGGCGTACGCCCCGTCCAGCGAGGCCTGCCCGGCGCGCAGGCTCTTGACCTCGCTGCCGGTCAGCGCAATGCCGGCCTCCAGCGTATCGACGATCTCGAAATCGTGGCGGGCCTTGCGGTTCTGAATCCGCGGCGGCTCGCTGCGGGCTTTGCTCATGGCGTTCAACCCAGTGTACGCCCCGGGCGGGGCACGGTCCAAGCCGCCCACCGGCCGATTGCCCGCCCGACCGGTTCCCGCTACACTGCCCCGTTCGGGACGCGGCCCTGCCGGAAGGCCCCGCCCCCGAACCCGCGGCCCGGGCGGCGTACCCGCGGCGGCGGCCGGATTCAGGCACACGGCTTTGAGGTGCGTCAATGGCACATAAAAAGGGTCAGGGGTCCACGCGCAACGGCCGCGACAGCAACCCGCAGTATCGCGGCGTCAAGCTGATGGGCGGACAGAAGGCTCGCACCGGCGCGATCATCGTGCGTCAGTGCGGCACGCCCTTCAAGCCGGGCATCGGCGTTGGCCGCGGTAAGGACGACACGCTCTTCGCGCTGATCGACGGCGTCGTGCAGTTCCGCGGACGCACCGTTTCGATCGTCGCTGCTCCTTCGTCGAACTGACCCGCGGCGCCCTGCCGCGCCGCGACTGCCGGACCGGGCACGGCCCGCCGAGCGCGCGCCGCACGGACTCGCGCAGGGTCTCGCCCCGCCGCGTCAACTCAGCCCGCCGGTCCGCGTCCTTCCGCCATCCGCCCGCATTCCTCCGCGGTCTGTCCGCATGATTCCGCCCTCCGCCATCCGCCCGCCCGCATTCCTCCGCGGTCTGTCCGCATGACTCCGCTCTCCGCCACCCATCCGCCGGCGATTGACTCGTGGCCGTTTCGCCGGGAATCACGCTGCCCCCGATCGTGCTCACGCAGCCGCTCCGACCCGATCCGCACAAATCCAATTCGTTGTCGTAGAATCCGCGATTGACGGCGTTCGGCCCCGCCGCGGATCGTTCCGCGACGCAGTGCGGCCGTACGCGGATCGAGCCGCGCCGTGCGCTGCGGACCAGGAGTGCGCTCAATGGCAATTCGCTTGGGGATCAACGGGTTCGGTCGAATCGGCCGTCTGGTGTGCCGGATTCTCGCGGATGATCGCGACGTGCAGGTGGTCGGCGTCAACGATCTCGTTCCGCCGGACAATCTCGGCTACCTCCTCCGCCACGACACGACGCACGGACGATTCAACGGCGAGGTGATCGCGACCGAGTCGTCGCTCAAGGTCAACGGCCGCGAGATCCGCTGCACCGCCGAGCGCGACCCCGCGAACCTTCCGTGGAAGGACCTGAAAGTGGACTACGTGATCGAGTCCACCGGCCTCTTCACCACGCTCGCGGATTCCGGCAAGCACCTGGCCGCGGGCGCGAAGCGCGTCATCATCTCCGCGCCCGCCAAGGACAAGGAAATCCCGACGTTTGTGCTGGGTGTGAACGAGGAAAAGTTCAACCCCAAGGCCGACACGATCCTCTCCAACGCGAGCTGCACCACCAACTGCCTGGCCCCGATCGCGAAGGTCGTCCACGACGCCTTCGGCATCGAGGAGGCGCTCATGACGACCGTGCACGCCATGACCGCCACGCAGCCGACCGTCGACGGGCCGTCGAAAAAAGACTGGCGCGGCGGCCGCGCCGCCGGGCACAACATCATCCCGGCCAGCACCGGCGCGGCCAAGGCCGTCACGCTCTGCATCCCCGAGTTGAAAGGCAAGCTCACCGGCATGGCCTTCCGCGTGCCGACGATCGACGTCTCCGCCGTGGACCTGACCGTCCGCACCGAAAAGCAGACCTCGCTGGCCGAGATCGGACAGAAGGTGAAGGCCGCCGCCGAGGGCCGCATGAAGGGAATTTTGCAGTACACGGACGAGGAAGTCGTCAGCTCGGACTTCATCGGAAACAGCTATTCATCCATCTTCGACGCCAAGGCCTGCATCGAGCTGAACCCGCGCTTTTTCAAGCTCATCGCGTGGTATGACAATGAGTACGGTTACGCGTCGCGGATCGGCGACCTGGCGAAGTTCGTCGGCAGGCAGGACGGCCTGATGAAATAACCCGCCGGCCGCGCTGCCGGCGCGAACCGTCACCGCATCTGACCGACGGGTGGCATGCAACGCCGTTCACCAATCGCCCGATAGTCGGCCGGGTGGCATGCCTTCGCGCCGGGTGGCATGCCTTCGCGCCGGGTGGCATGCCTTCGCGCCGGGTGGCATGCCTTCGCGGTACTCCGCGTAGGCATGCCGATGCGCGTACGCGCACAAACACTAGCGCACACTGACTTCGGGCCGCTCAATAAAACAGCGTCACGATCAGGTGCAGGTCGTTGTGCTTGCCCTCCACCACGCCCACCACGCTCGTCGCGAACTTGATCTGAACGTCGGGGTTGGCGTCCGCCCATTCGTTGATCTGATCGTCCAGGTGCTCCATCGGTCCGGTCGCGAGCTTGCAGTGAAATGTCTTGGCCCGCGTCGCAAAGCCGACATTCGTCGCCATCGCGCGCCGAAACGACGTCTTCGGCCCCCCCACAACCTTCCCCACCGCCGAATCTCCCGGCGACGCCCCGTCGCCCCCATCCGCATCCGGCCGGCAGTGGCTGCAATACAGCTTGCCGGCCAACCGGACCGCAATCCCCTCCTCGATGTGCTCGCGATAAACCGTCGCCCCGCACCCCGAACACGCCAGGATTCCCGCTTCCATCGCCATGTCCAATCCTCCGCGGATGGGCGGCCGCAATTACGGCCGGGTGCGGATACATGGTCGCCGCATTCGAACGGCCCGCCGGACCGGCGGGCGATCAAGGGTCGGGAGCGGCGACACCGATATGCTTGCCGACGATCAGTATAATTCCGCGGCAACCGGCGGCAACACCGACCCCGCCACCGCCCGGATTCCGACCCGACCCTGGCTGCGGCGCTTTATTCTCGCAACGCCCGTCTCAGGCATGTGGCGCACTGCGGCCAGGTGTCGCCGGTGGATCAGCGAGAGCCGATGGGAGCGAATAACATGCTGTTTCGCGACAATCCGCAGCAAAATCGGCCAACCGGGCGCCTGCCGCAGACACTTGGCGACTCGTCGTGCCCATGGCGCCTCCTGCTGGGTGTCGCGCTCGCTGCGGGCCTCGCCGCCGGCGGATGTCCCGCGGACCTCCTCACCAATCCCGATGCGGACGGCGGCGAAAATCAGTCGGGCAGCGACACGGCCGGTGTGCAGGCAAGCAAAAACCGCGCCCCCGTCGCGGCAGCCGGCGCGGATCGGACGGTCGCAGCCGGGGAGCTGGTGGTCCTCAACGGCACGGGAACGAAGGACGAGGACGGGGATGCCCTGATCTTCATCTGGCAGCAGATCGAGGGAGACGCCAAGGCCGACCTGGTCGGAATCTACTCATCGATCGCGCGCTTCGTCGCGCCCGATGTGTCGGTGGACACGGAGCTGACCTTTCGCCTCATCGCGGTGGATGGAGCCGCGGTGTCAACCGACGACGTGATCATCACGATCGCCGCCCCAACGGAGTAACGGCCGGTCACGGGCACGGCATCCCCAGCGGCGGCGGAGCCAGCACGCATGCAACAAACGGATCGATGTCGAAGTTGTTGATCGACCCGCTGTCGTCCAGGTCCCCCCAGCAGTGCCGCAGCGACCAGCAATTCTGCGTCCCGCCGGCCGTCAGGTAGCCCGCCGGGGCGGTCGGCGCATCCGGGCTGAGCACGCCCTGCACGAAATAGTCGATGTCGAAATTGTTCACCGCGCCGTCGCAGTTCGCGTCGCCCAGCAGCACCAGGCTCAGCGTGCCGGTCGCTTCCGCCGCTCCGCACGAGTTCGACACAACGACGCTGTATTCGCCCGCCGTCGTGATGTCGAACGGGTCAACCGTGAGCGCCGCGGTGCTCACGCCGCTGTAGGGCGCGCCCTCCGACAACGGCTCCCCGCCGCGACGCCACTCGATCGTCGGCGCGGGATCACCCGTCGCCGTCACCACCAGCGTCCCAATACCGCCGGCGCACACCACCCCCGGCTCAATCGCCCCGATCACTCCCGCCGCAATTCCCACGCCCAGCGTGGCCGGATCGCTCGTCACGGAGCCGCAGGCGTTTGTGATCTCGACACGGTACGCGCCGGCATCCGCCATCCCGACCGCCAGCAGCTCCAGCGTGGGCGTCTGAGCGCCGACCAGCAGCGGGCCATCGGCCAGCGCCTCCGCGTCGCGCCGCCATTGAAACGTCGCGCCCGGGCCAAATGTGCCCGTGACGCTGAAGCTCGCCGGCTGACCATCACAGGCGTACACGTTCGCCGGATGCTGCGAAATCTCGATCGGCTCGGCCACGGTGAGCAGCGCCGCTTCGCTGGTCACGGTGCCGCAGCCGTTTTCAACCTCCACGTCAAACGCCCCGCCCAGCGCCACGCCCGCACTGCCAATCACCAGCTGCGCGCTGCCGACGCCCGAATATTCCGCCCCCTCGATCAGCGGCTCCCCTGCCCGCCGCCAGCGATAGGTGAGCGGCGCGGCGCTCTCTGCCGCGACTGTCAGCGTCACGGGTGAACCGGCGCAAACAGCCTGCGCCAATGGGTGCAGGATAATCTCCGGAAGCGCGGAACCGGCGTACTCATACGCGCCGAGATCCGCCAGCGGAGGATCGCCGACGCCCGAATCCATCGTTCCGCAATCATCGACGAACCGCAGCGCGCCGCCCGCGTCAAACGGGGCGGCCTCGCTGGTGTCAGAATCGCCGTCCACGTCGAGCGGGTCACCCGCCAGCGCCGCGTTGTCGGCCGCGTCAATCGCCGGAGAATCACCCAGCAGCCGCAGATCGTCGTCGCTGGTCCCCGCCACCAGGTCCGTTCCAAGCCGGTCAGCGAAGCGCGGATCAGCATCGAGGATGAAATCCCCCGCGAAACCACCCTCGACGATCGAACGCGCCACGCTCAGCGTCGTCTCCGCACCCGCCGCCACCAGCGGGTCGGGGCCGTTCTGCGTCACGATTGCGTTGCGGATCACGATGCTGCCGCCCAGAGCGCTCAGCGCGCCGGCATCGCCGCCGTCGGCCGAGTTCCCGACCAGCGTCGGATGGATCAACTCCAGCACGCCGGAATCAACGCGCACCGCGCCACCCGCGCCGCTGGTCACCGAAAACGCCCGGTTGGCGTTGAACACGCTGCTCACAATTCTCGCGCCGCCCGATTCCAGCCACAGCGCCGCCCCCCCGACGGCCGAAGCCGGCGATTCGGCCACGTTCCCCGCCAGCATGACACCGTGCGCCTCGACCGTGCCGCCGGCGACGTGCAGCGCCGCACCGCCCTCAACCACGGCGCGATTGTCGCGCAGCGCACCGCCGACAATCGCCAGTTCTGCTCCCGACGCCACGTGCACGCCGCCGCCGCGGGCCGCCCGGTTGCCGTGCAGGTGGCAACGCTCCAGCCGCAGCACGCCGGCAGACACGACCGCCGCCCCGCCGTCGCCGTCGGCCTCATTAAACGACAGCGTGCTGTCCCGCAGCGTGACGCTGCCGCCATGCAGCGACACCGCGCCCGCGGTCGAACAATGCGCGAAATTGGCGAGAATCGTGCAGGTTTCAACCTCCAGCATCGCATTCTGCGCATGGATCGCCGCGCCCCCGCAGCCGGAGTTTTCGACGAACACGCAATCGCGGATGGTCGGCCCGCCGCCTTCGACCAGCAGTCCGCCGCCGCGCAGCTCAGCCAGCGCGCCGTCGGCGTTTCCGCCGCGGATCGTGAACCCATCCAGCACCGCCAGGCCGTTCGCCCCCAGGGAGCGAACGACGTGGTAAGCGTTGTCCTCGCGATGCACGAAATCCGGTTCGTCGTCTCCCAGCAGGTCCCCGTCCAGCACCGTGAGATTGGCGACCGGGTTGCGCTGCGCGAGGGCCGTTTCAGTGCCGACGAAACCGCCGTACACGCGAACACCGCTCCGCAGCCGGAAGCTCGCCCCGCGATCACCGACGTCGCTCGGGCGGTAACTGCCGGCCGCCACCCAGATCTCGGTGTTGCAGCATTGCGCCGCGACGAGGGCATCCTGCAGCCGCGCATACGCCGAAGCCCACGATGTGCCGTTGTTCGCGCCGGTCGCGCCCTGTTTCACATAAATCCGCGTCGAAGGCGGGCAGGCCGCCAGCACGGTCGGGTAGCGAATCGCGACCTGCACACACGTCGCGCCGCGGCAATTCGAGATCAGCGGATCGACGTTGATCGACCCGGTCAGCCCGATCGTGCAGACGCCGACGCCCGTCAGCGCGTTGAAGGTCGCGGCCGGCACGATGATCGATTGTGCGTCGGGCGTATTCGGACAATCGGCCCCGCCGGCGCGGAACACCTGCCCCAGACCAACGCCGTTGAGGCTCACGTCGGCGTACTCATTCTGCGACGAGAAATCCGCGACGCCGTGCACGGTGATGGTGACCGGACCGGAGGCCGGCAACGGCGGCGTTGTGGTGGTCCAGCTCTGCGGCGCGCCCCAGCCGAAGTTGCACAGCGGCTCGCTGGCGTCGGCGAAGTTGGCGTCGCGCACATCGGCCACGCCGTCGAGATTGCAATCCGGACACAGATACAATTCGAAGTCGTCGATGTACCAGCCGTCAAAGCCGAACGCGCAGTCCTTGGAAAAATCGAAGCGAATCTGCACCGACTGCCCGCTCACCGCCAGGGCGCCCAGGTCAACGATCGAGTAGCCCCAGCGCCCGCCCGCTCCAATGAACGCCGTCTCGCCCGCCAACGGGTTCGTGTTGGATTGCGCGACGGTCCGCAGCCGGCCGTTGTACGGACCATGCAGGAACGCGCGGCGCGGCAGCGTCTGCCATTCCCCGCCATCCACCCGAACCTTCAGGTTGCCGCCGTCCCAGCCCCCCTCCACGGCCATGAAATGCTGGAACGCCGCCATCGGCACGCCGCCCGCCGGCAGCACCACCACCGGCGAGAAGAGCGAGTGAATCCCCGCCTCACTGCCAACCCCGGAGCACGACCCCAGCACCGAATTGTGAATGTACCACGCCGTGCCCGGACGACCCGACGGCAGCGACCCGTTCACCTGCACCCAGTCGTATGGCGTCGTCGGCCCGGAATTCCAGACCGTCCAGTCGCCCGGACCGGACTCGAACGAATCCGCCAGCACCACGATGCGGCTCGCGCAGATCGGCCCCGGCGTCGGCTCCGCCACGTCATCCGTCCAGCCGCAGTTGCCGAGCTGATCCATTTCCACCGCCAGCAGCGCCCGCTGCAATTGCAGGCGGTCATCGGCCGTCAGCATCGCGGCCGACGGCAGCCCCGTGCGCGGATCCGCGGGATAGCTGCCCACCAGGTCATCCGCAGCCATCAGCAGCGCCTGGTAGGCGTCGCCGTAGTCGGACGCGGGGGTCAGGTACACCGTCAGGGCGCGGTACCAGATCGCCCCGGTCTTGATCGGCCCGATCCCGATCACCGTGTATCCGTTGAACGTCTTGCCGTCGGTCGCCATCGCAAACGCGTGGTTCATCACGCCGCTTCCGATGTGCACGCCGCCGGCGTCCAGCAACGGGCAGGTCTGCAAAGCGCTGAGGTTGCGATCCGGGTGATTGCGGCAGGTCGGCTGCCACATGTCGCGCACCAGCCCGGCCGTAAAGCCAGTGGCGTCCTCTCCGATCAGCCAGCGCACCCCGTTGACGTAGCCCGGGGCGCTGCTGCACCCGGTCGCGCGCAGCGTGTTCGGCGTGTCACGACCCGGCCCCGACGGCGACACATCCGGCCACAGGTGCTCGGTCGGCTCTCCGGGAAACGCCGCGTCTCCGTTAAAGAGGTCCACCAGCTCCCCGAAAATGTCGGACATGGATTCGTTGATCTGGCCCGATTGATTCTGGTAAATGAGATTCGCGGTGTACTGAGTCAGCCCGTGAATGAACTCGTGCGCCACAACGTCGTCCGAGCAGGTGTTCGGGCACAGAATCGCCGCCTGAAGACTGTCATTCCACAGTGCGTTCGGACAGCCCGGCGCCGTGCTGTGAACGGTCGCCACCAGCGCCATGCCCGCCCCGTCGAGACTGTCGCGGCCGAAAGCCCGATTCAGATAGTGATAGGTGTCCGCCGCGTAGTCATACGCCCGATCCACGTCGACATCACCGCTCGGTGGCTCCCCCTCCTGCCGCACCATGGTGCCGGGCAGCAGTGACGTCCCGCTCCCAGTGCGGATCTGCCGCGACAGCAGCGTGCAATCCAGCGCCCATTGATCGAGCAGTTCGCCGCTGTGCGCGTCCACGAACGCACCCATGCTCAATCCCGAGACCGTATCCGTCGCGATCAGCCGCCACGCCAGCCGCGGGCCGAAATGCGGATCGCCATACCAGCCGGGGTCAACCACCGTCAGCTCGCCGGCTCGAAACGCGACGCTCCCCACCCGCTCCTGCTTTTGGTAGACGGCCTGCGCCGCCTCGACCGTCAGCTTCGGCGCAGGATCGAGCTTGTCCGGAATCGGACGGAAATGCCCGGTCACGCGACGGTAGTCGCCCCCCGGGTCGCGATGCACGCGCAATACGCCGCTGAACACCGGCACGCCCGCGTACACCTGCTCATAGGTGTAGTGCGTCCACCCCAGCGAATCGACCTCCGCCCGCCGCAGCCGCAACTCACGCGCCGCGTCGCGGATGCCATAGGCCGGACCAACCTGCTTCCAGAACGCGCTGTCAGGCCCTTGCTCATTGGCAGCCGTCTGCGCCACCAGCGGCCCACCGTCCGCGGCGCGCACAAACTGCACCTTCGCCGTGTCCCCTGACCGCTGCACAAACAGCGGCGCGGAGCGGTCCGCGGAGAACGCGCATGGACACGCAACGGCGGCAACAATCAGTGCGGCCGCGGGCCATGCCCGGCCGGATCGGCGACGGGGCAACCTTCCACTCCTCCTTCATGAACCCGCGGCGCGGAACGCTCCGCGAGAGCGCCGCCGGAGTCGGCGGCTGGTCCAGCGCGCCGCATCGGACCGCCGACAACCGGGCCTCTCACGCCGGCCGCCGGCTCTCCGTGTGCGACAACGAACATCCTATCCGCGGAAAGCGCCTGACCGCGACGGATTTTCGCGCCCTCCTGACACCGAATTCATGCCGTTTGACCGCCCGGGCGTCCATTTCGATCGAAACCGTGCGCTGCCCGGGCGTTCTCGGTTGGAGTGGACCCCTGGGCACGCCTAGAATTCTGCCGATCGGTGTGCGCGCCGGGGAACAGGTCCGGATAACTTTGGCCAGATCACCCGCTCCCTTCCGATCGGCGGCCCCACGCCCGCCGGTCGCCCGGGTTTCAGCATCGCCCGAGCGCCGTACGGCGTTGGAGCAACGGAGGTTGGAAGCATGCACTGTCGCTACCTGGTCCCGACCGCTGCGCTCCTCGGATCAATCTGCCTCGCGTGGTTTACCCCCGCCGCGCGGTCGCAATGCTCCGGCTGGAACGCCGTCGCCAACCCGCTCGGCCGCGGCGGACATGCCATGACCTACGTCGACCTCGACGGCACGGTGCTGCTGTTCGGCGGTTCGACGGTCGAGGGCCAGAACAGCGAGCTGTGGGTCTATGACGGCTCCGTGTGGGTGCAGCGGCCGGCCGAAGGCCCCACCGCGCGGATTGAGTCCGCGATGGCCCATGACACCCAGCGCAACGTCACCGTCCTCTTTGGCGGCACGACCGGCGGCGCAGAGACCTGGGAGTTCGACGGCGCAACCTGGCAGCAGCGCGCCGTGAGCGGACCGGTGGCGCGCTTCGGCCACTCGATGATCTACGACGCCGCCCGCCAGCGGGTGGTGCTCTTCGGTGGCTTCACGACCACCACGTTTGAGTTTCTCAACGACACGTGGGAGTGGAACGGCACGGCGTGGACGCGGATAATCACCGCAAATTCCCCGTCACGACGGCGCGGCTTTGCGATGGCCTATGACTCGCTGCGCGGTGTCACGGTGCTCTACGGCGGCGAGACCAGTTCCACCAACCGCGTCGGCGACACCTGGGAATATGACGGCGTGAACTGGACGCCCATCGGCGGCGCCGGCCCCGGTTCGCGCAGCTCGCACGCCATGAGTTTCGATCGCACCCGCGGACGGTGCGTGATGTTCGGCGGCTTCGGCACGCAGGAACTGAACGACACCTGGGAGTATGACGGCGCGGTCTGGCAGCGCGTGTTTCCGGCGAATTCGCCCTCGGCGCGTCTGCGCCACGCGATGGCCTTCCGCCGCGACGGCGACGTGACCGTCCTCTTCGGCGGTGTCGCCGGCGGCACCGCCGCCAGCGTGCAGACGTGGCTCTACGACGGCACCGACTGGGTGCAGGCCGAGTTTTTCTTCCCCCCGGCCCGGCACACTTCCGCTCTGGCCTTCGATGAAGCCGCCGGGCTGTCGGTCCTGTTCGGCGGCTCGATCAACAACGACGACACCTGGGGCTGGGACGGCTCGCGCTGGGCGCGTCTCTCGGAAGTCGGCCCGACCGCCCGCTCCGGGCACGCAATGACCTATCACCGCCAGCGCAACCTGACGCTGCTCTTCGGCGGCAGCAGCGGCGCCGGCGAGACCTGGTCCTGGAACGGCACGGCGTGGAACACCGTCGCCGGCGCCGCACCCCAGGGCCGCCAGAACCACGTCATGACCTACGACTCCACACGCAACCGCATCCTCATGTTCGGCGGCAGCGTCGCCGATTCGCAGCTCTGGGCGTGGGATGGCGCATGGCAGCCGCTCGGCGCCGCCACCCCGAGTGTCCGCCAGAACGCCGCGATGACCTATGACTCCGGCCGCGACCGCGTCGTGCTCTTCGGCGGCTTCGATGTCGTCCACCTCGGCGACACCTGGGAGTACAACCCGACCACCGGAACGTGGGCGCTGCGCACCACCACCGGCCCGCCGCCGCGACGCTTCCACCAGATGCACTATGACACCGTCCGCGGCACCGTGATTCTCTTCGGCGGCGCACTCGGCCCGGCCGACACGCCCGACGGCGAAACGTGGGAGTGGAACGGGACCGTCTGGACGCGCGTCTCTGTCGCCGGACCGGTGGCTCGATCGCGCCACGCCATGAGCTACGACCGGCTGCGCGGGCGAATCGTGATCTTCGGCGGCCAGACGCAGTTTCAGGCCACCGGCAGCAACGACACCTGGGAACGCGGAAACGACTGCAACTGCAACGGCGTGCCCGACGCCGACGACTTGACCAGCGGAACGAGCCTGGATTGCAACGGCAACGGCGTGCCGGATGAATGCGAGCCGGCCGCCGACCTCGACGGCATCCCCGACGAGTGCGACAACTGCCCGACCGTCACCAATCCCGACCAGGCCGACACCGACGGCGACGGGCGGGGCGATCTCTGTGACAACTGCCCGACCGTCTTCAATCCCGGTCAGGAGGATCGCGACCGCGACGGCATCGGCGACGTCTGCGACCCCACCCCCGACGGCAGCGGCGACGACGCCGACGGCGACGGCGTCCCCGACTCGCTCGACGGCTGCCCGAATGACCCCAACAAGACCGAGCCGGGGGAGTGCGGCTGCGGCGTGCCCGAGACGGACAGCGACCGCGACGGCGTCCCCGATTGCATCGATCGCTGCCCCGGATCAAATGACCGCCGCGATCGAGATCGCGACGGAACACCGGATTGCATCGACGGCTGTCCGAACGATCCAAACAAGATCGCCCCCGGCCAGTGCGGCTGCGGCGTGCCGGACACCGATTCCGACGGCGACGGCATCGCCGATTGCATCGACCCGAATCCGAATCGCGACGATCGCCCCGACTCAGACGGCGATGGTGTCCCGGACCTCGTGGACGGCTGCCCCAACGACCCCGCCAAGACCTTCCGCGGCGCGTGCGGCTGTGGCGTGCCGGATGCCGACCCGGACGGCGACGGCTTCCCAAGCTGCTTCGACAACTGCCCGTTCGTGTTCAACCCGGACCAGGCCGACTCCGACGGCGACGGCATCGGCGACGCCTGCGAGGACAGCGGCCGTCCCACGACAAACGGCAACTCGAACACCAACTCGAGCGGCAACACCAACACGAATCGAAACACGAACACCAACCGCAACACCAGCGGCACGAACGACCAGCCGCTGGCGGCCTGCGGCGGTGGTCCGTGCGGCGCGGGAATCGTCGCGTTCGCGCCGCTGACGCTGGCGATGCTGCTGGCGATGCGCGTGCGCTTGCACCGGCGGAAATAGGCCGGCGGACCGAGACGGGCAACCGCGGACGCAGAGCGGTCCTGCGCGCTATCCCTCCGCCCGCTGCAGCGGAAACAGCAGCACGTCGCGAATGCTCTGACTGCCCGTCAGCAGCATGCACAGCCGATCAACGCCGATCCCCAACCCCCCCGCCGGCGGCATCCCGTACTCCAGCGCCTCACAGAAATCCTCGTCCATCACGCGCATCGTCTCATCGCCCTCCCCCTCCACCTGCCCGGCCAGGTTGGCCCGCTGCACGTCGGGGTCGTTCAACTCGCTATAGGCGTTGCCCATCTCCATCCCGTTGACATACGCCTCAAACCGCAGCGCCAGGTTCGCATCCGACGGATGCCGCTTCGTCAGCGGGCACAACGGCGCCGGGTAGTCGATCACGAACGTCGGGTTGATCAGCTTGTCCTCAACCGTTTCCTCAAACAGCGCGTTGATCAGCAGCACAGGATCCGGCGCGGAAACCGCCGCCGCGGCCGCACCGCCCTTTCCGCCCGCCCCCGCCGCCGCCGCCGCCGCGCGCGCCCGCTCCAGCCGCGCCAGGATTCCAAGCTCCCGACAGCGCCGCTCCACCGCCGCGGCATCACCAATGTCCACACCGGCGTACTCCCGAACCAGATCGGCATACCGCCGCCGCGGCCACGGCGGCGCATAGTCGATCTCGCGATCCCCGAACGGAATCCGATGCGAGCCGATCACGGACGCCGCCGCGCCCGCGATGATCGCCTCGGTAATGTCCATCATGTCGTGGTAGTCGCCGTACGCCTGGTACAGCTCCAGCATCGTGAATTCCGGGTTGTGGCGCGGGCTGATGCCCTCATTGCGAAAACACCGCGAAAACTCGAACACTCGCTCCAATCCGCCCACCAGGCAGCGCTTCAGGTAAAGCTCCGGCGAGATCCGCAGATACAGTCGCATGTCCAGCGCGTTGTGGTGCGTCGTGAACGGCCGCGCCGCCGCCCCCCCATAGACCGGCTGCAACACCGGCGTCTCCACCTCGATGTAGCCGCGCGCATGCAGCAGGTCGCGGATGAACCGGATTACCTGTGCCCGCAGGATGAAGTTCCGCGCGGATTCAGGGTTCGCGAACAGGTCGACGTACCGTCGCCGATACCGCGCCTCGATGTCGGTCAGCCCGTGATACTTCTCCGGCGGCGGGCGCACCGCCTTCGACAGCAGCCGCAGCGAATCCGCCCACAGCGTCAATTCACCGGTCCGCGTGCGCCCCAGCACGCCGTCCACCCCGACGAAATCCCCCAGGTCCAGCAGCTTCGCCACCTTCCACGCCGTCGCCCCGCCCGGAGCAGGCGCTTCCCCGGGCGCGCCCGAGCCGCACGCAGCCGCCCCGCGCGTCCCCTCATCGGCCGAGCCGGTCGCCTCCGCGCCGCGCTCAAATGTCTTCTTCGACAGCCCGACCTGAAGGTCGCCGCTGCGATCGCGAATGGTCAGAAAGATCAGCGAGCCGATGTCGCGCTGCAGCACCACCCGCCCGGCCGCGCGGCAGGCGGCCGCCGCTCCGTTCGGCGCTTTCGCATCGCGATCCAGCGTGACGCCCGCGCCCGGGTCCAGCGCCTCACCCGCCGCACGGATGTCCGCATTGGAAATGACGCCGGTAAAGCGCGACCCGAACGGGTCCACGCCGAGGGATCGCAGCTTGTCGAGCTTGCTGCGCCGATCCTGGATCTGTTGGTCGCTCATAGGGCCGAGAGTGTACCGCCGCGCACGACCCCTGCACCGGCCCTGCCCGCCTCGCCCTAATCCGCCACGCTCACCGCCACCGCAAACCCGCCCTCGACGGCGCTGTAGGTAAACGTGACCCGTTGCCCGCAGCGGAAATCCCCATCCCGCAGCAGGAACAGCGTCTGCGGCGCCTGGCCCCCCGTCAGCGTGATCGGGTTTACGAACACCGGCAGCCGCACGCCGATCGAGCGCGCAGCGTCGCAATCCACCTCGAACCGCGCCGTCGCGTTCGACCCGAGCGTCGGAATCGGCGACGTGCTGTACCCGGTGAAGATGTTGGAACCCACGAACAGCGCGCCGGCATCCGCGGCCGTTCCGCTGCGAAAGAAGTTCGCATCGACGACCAGCCCGGTCGTGTTGACCAGTTCCACCGTGATCCGCGTCGGCCCCGCGGGCGGAGCGTTGATGATGCAGCCGGGCTGCACCAGTACCAGCACCGCCGCCAGCAGCACCGCCGCAGTGCCCGTCCACGCCAACCGCCGCGCGCGCCCGTCCGTCGCTGCAACCGGTGCGCCGCTCATCGCGTCACGCTCACGGTCGTCGTGTACTCACTGCCGTTCCGCCGATACGTCAGCACGATCACGTCCCCGCACACAAAGAACACATCCTGCGCCAGGATGCGCTGATTCCCCACACCATCCGGGTTTTGCAGGTCATTGCCGAATCGCCCGCCGCCCGTCCCCACCACCCGCGTCGTGGCGCATTCCAGCGTGAACTCGTCCGAATTCCCGGGCCCGAGGATTCCCAGCGTCCCGACGCCGTAGCGCGTGAACTTTCGGTCGGCGGAAAATAGCTGCGCAGGATCCGTGACCGCCTCGCCCGTCACATAGATGTCCGGGTCGAGCGTCGCGTTGGTCGTGTTCACCACGCGAACGCGGATCGTGGTGCTGCTGCCGGAATTGTTGTTTCCGTTCGCGTTGCTGTTTCCGTCGGGCAGGTTGATCGTGCAGCCGACCAGCAGTACAGCCGTCGCGGCCGCGGCCGCGGCCAGTCGCATTCCGTGCGCCATGGGAGTCTCCTGGTGCGTCCGCAGCGAAAGCGCTGCGCACGACTGTAGGTTATTATCCCGGCTGCGCACCTGTCGGACAAGGAACCCCCATGATCACGCCCGGCGCGGATGGCTCGCTCCTGGTTCGCGGAATCGGATCGCTCGTCGCGGTGCCGCGCGGACCGCTCTGCGGCGCAGCAATGTCCGAGCTGCCCACGATCCGCGACGCGGCCATCGTGATGGAGAATGGCCGGCTGGCCTGGTTCGGACCGCAGCGCGACCTTCCGACCGGTGCCGCCGCACTGCCCGCCCTCGATGCCCGCGGCGGGTGCGTGATTCCGGGATTGATCGACTGCCACACCCACATCCCCTTCGCCGGGGACCGCGTCGATGAGTTCGTCCGCCGCGTGGCCGGCGAGTCCTATCTCTCGATCATGCAGGCCGGCGGCGGAATCCGCGTGACAATGCGGGCCGTCCGCTCCGCGAGCGAACCGCAGCTCGTGGAACAGGCGCTGCCGCGCCTCCGCCGCATGCTGGCCGGCGGCGTGACCACCGTCGAGTGCAAGAGCGGATACGGCCTGACCGCCGACGACGAGCTGAAGCAGCTGCGCGCGATTCGCGCGCTCGCGGACCTCGTTCCTCAGCGCCTCGTACCGACCTACATGGGCGCCCACGCTCTGCCGCCGGAGTACGACGGCCGCGCCGATGCGTTCCTCGACCACATCGCCTCCGACGACCTGCTCGCCACGATCGCGCGGGAGAAGCTCGCGCGATTCTGCGACGTGTTCTGCGACCGCGGCGCATTCGACGTGCCCCAGGCGCGGCGCGTGCTGGAGCGCGGTCTGCGCCACGGCCTTGTGCCGAAGTTGCACGCCGATGAGCTGGCCCAGATCGGCGCCAGTGCCCTGGCCGGCGAGCTGCGCGCCGCGTCGGCCGACCACCTCGAGCATCTCGACGACGCCGGCATGGACGCCCTCCGCCGTGGCGGCGTCACCGCGGTCGTCCTCCCGGGAACCTCATTCTTCCTCGGAATTCCTCATGCCGACGCGCGTCGCATGATCCGCTCCGGCCTCACCGTCGCACTCGCCACCGATTGCAACCCCGGATCGTGCATGATCGAGTCGCTCGCGTTCATCCTGCATATCGCTGTTTGCCAGTTGCGGATGCTGCCGAACGAGGCGCTCGCCGCCTGCACGGCCAACGCGGCCGCCGCGCTGCGATTGCAGGATGAAGTCGGCGCGATCGAGCGCGGGTTGGCGGCCGACCTGGTCGTGCTGGATTGCACCCGGCTCGACGATTGGTTCTACACCCCCGGCCGCGACCGAGTGCGCGTCGTGATCCGCGCCGGCCGCGTCGTCCACGAGTCCCCCACCCACTAGCAGTCCGTTGATGAAGTCGCCGCGGCTCTGAAAAACCGCGTTTTCGACAGCGCCAGCGGGGTCGAGAATGCCCCGAACGGACTTCTTCAACAGGCTGGTAGACATGTACAGAGCAACGCGAGGCCCAGCGCCTACCCCATCACCCTTCGCGCCACTCCCCCTGAGCAGCCCCGACGTCCAACCAGCCCCGACGTCCAACCAGCGCCGACATCCAACCAGCGCCGACATCCAACCAGCGCCGACGTCCAACCAGCGCCCGTCGCGCCATTCCTCATGAGCCTGCTGCTACCCGCATTGAGGCCCCGAAGGGGCCGCGGGCTGTAGCCACGGGTGGAGTCGCCGCGCAGCGGCGACGGAACCCGTGGACAGAACGAACAGAAATCCAGCCCCGAAGGGGCCGCGGGCTGTAGCCACGGGTGGAGTCGCCGCGCAGCGGCGACGGAACCCGTGGACACAACGCGAACAGAAATCCAGCCCCGAAGGGGCGCAGGAAGCGCGCCGCACCGAGTACCGCGCTTCGATCCTTGCTTTCCGCGCCATCCCACGCCTTTTCGCGCCACCCCGCAGCATCCCACCACATCCCGCAACTTCCGCTTGCTCCGCCCCATTTCTGTCGTACCCTTTCATTCAGGGGGAACACATCGAACCGCGACCCGCGCACTCGCAACTTCGATTATCCCCCGCTCGACCCCGCGCCGGGATCACCATCGATCTTCGCCGGGGCGCGTGTGTCTCCGCCGACGCGCACGAAGTCTGTGCCCGTCGGCAACCGTCGCAACCCGGGCGCGAAACCCCCGGGCCTTGCGACGGCGCAGCGGTCCGACCCGGTCCGTCGAGCTGCGAGCGGAACACCCTGTTCCCAACTCGCATCCCTCGCCGCCCGACGCCGAATCGCTCTGGTCGCAGCCGCCGGCATCCGCCTCGCTACCCGGCGGCCATGCCCGCGCACTGAGCGCGCGGATGTCCCCGGCCCCATCGGCCGGAAATCTGCCGATCATCGCGCGGGAGAGATACGAGGATCGGCCGCCGCTGGCGCAAGGCGTGTGTTCTCCGCCGCGCGCCGCTGAGTCGCACGTACACGCGACTCGGTGTGGAACTCATCCTCCCCGCGGCAAGCCTAAACAAGCGGATGAGATTCACACGCGCTCCGGCGTCGCTTTCCACCAGGCCACGCTCCTCGACCTTCTTGCGCGCGCACCCCGCGCCGCCGCCCCTACGGCGCAGCCGATCTGCGCACCGGCAGCAGCGCCTCCCGCCGCGCGGCGCGCGTCTGCGCGTCGCGATCCGCATCGCCGCCCTCCGTCCGTTCCTGCCGATCAAATAGCGCTGAATAGGAAAAAACCGCGAACGTACCCGTCCGTTCCACGCCAATATCCATCATTCGGCGAATCGCGGCGTGTGCCTCCTCCGCCGGCTTGTTGGCATGACGGCCGACGTTCAGCCCCGGGATGACCAGGCCGCGCTGCCGCGCCAGCAGCCACGGATCAATCCTGCGATCAAACTCGGCCGGATCGTCCGTGTAGTTCATCAGGATCGCCGCATCCACCAGGTCGTCATTGACCCACCGCACCGCGTCCTGGTGCCGGTTCAACCCGTTCTCCCGAACCGAGATCACCGCCGCCGTCAGCACCGCCGCCGGCCGCACCTGTCGCATCATCGCCCGGATGTCGGCCACCGTCCGCGTCACGCACTCCGTCCGCCAGAGCTTCCACGCCGCGACGTCGTCGTCGGGAGCGCGGCCCGTCTCCGCCTTGTAAATCGCCAGCGTCACGGCGTCGCGCGGATAATCCGTCTTGCCCCCGCGCGGCGATGCCGGCGGCTCGCTCGGAAAGCGGATGTAATCGAGATGCAGCCCGTCCACCGGGTACTCCGCCACGATCTCGCGAAACACCTCGACAAGATACTGACGCACTTCCGGCAGGCACGGATTGAGCGAAACGTAGAAGCTCGACAGCGCCTGCCGCTTGCCCTCCTGGTCATACCAGAACCATTCCGGCTTGCGGTTGTAGAGCTGCCGCTCGTCCACCGGCGGCTGCGTGCCCCGCCATGCCGGCATCACGTTCACCCAGGCATGCAACTGCACACGCCGGGCGCGCGCCTCATCACACGCAACCGCCAGCGGATCAAATCCGGGATCACGCCCGCCCAGCTCCACCGCCCACGGCTCCAGCCGCGAGCGATAGAAAGCCGTGCCGTTACCACGCACCTGGAAAATCACGACGTTGAAGCCCGCGTCCGCGCAATTCCGAATGATGCGTCGCACATCGTCCGCCGTGCGATATTCGAACCGCGTGACCCAGATCGCCCGCGCCTCAGCCAGCGCCGAAGGCGCGGCCGCCGGCTCGTGAGCCGAGCGCTTCGCGCACCCCGCCGGAATCACGACCAGAATCAACGTGCACACGAAAACGCCGATCGCTGCGAAGCGACTCATCGCCCATCTCCCATTCGCGGCCCTTCCGCCGCGGAACCGTCATCGTTCCGTGCCGACACCCGCTCGGCCAGCAGATACCCCCATGCGAACGCAATGATGCTTCCGACCGGGACATACCACGGCCACGCCAGCGTCCGCGCGCCCAGCCCCAGCTCCGCCTGGGTTTCCGCGTCAAGAATGCCGTACCGCGCCAGCACGAACGGCAGCGCCGCCCCCGCCATCACGACCACCGCCCGCGCCGGCAAGGACAGTACATCCCGCCGACCGTCGCGCTCCGGGCGATCGACCCGGCGCGCCTCGATCAACGCCCAGAGGCCCAGCATGACCGCTCCGCCGACCGCCGTGGCATACTGCGCGACTTCGTCGTGCCACGCGATGCCGTAGATGCACAGCACCGACATCGGCGCAGACCAGACGTACCCACGCGAGTTGACCCTCACGGGCAGAATCGCCAGCGCAAAGCCCGCCAGCAATCCGCCGCCGCAGTAGCCCGCCAGCGCCAGGCCGAGATCCAGCAGCGATGCGTAGTGCTCGCGCAGCGCCCGTCCCTGGTACGCCAGGATGCTGAGCACAACCGCCCATCCGATCACCAGCAGCCGACCCACCAGCACGCTGCGCCGATCTTCCGCCGATTGTTCGCCTCCTTCGGCGTGCTCTGCGGAAGCGACCAGCTCGACCGAATGCCCCCGCGCCGCCAGCACCCGCGCCCGCCACGGGTTGTAAAAGGCCGTCTGCACGGTTTGCGAGAGAGCGGTCAGCACGCCCATGATGCTCGATATCGCCGCGGCGAAGATGGCCGCGATGATCAGCCCCTTCAGCCCGATCGGAACAACCTCGACCACGAACACCGGGAAGATGCGGTCGCCGTTCTGCTTCGTCGCGAGCAGCGCCCGGGCTGCGTCGCTGGGCGCGTGCGTGACGTAGTAGACGTACAGCCCCGCGCCGACCAGCGCCACCGTGATCGTCACAACCTGCGACACGGCGCTGCTGATGATCGCCCAGCGCGCTTCGCGGACGTTCCGGCAGCAGAACATCCGTTGCGCCATCAGTTGATCGGTGCCATAGGCGCCCAGCCCGCCCCACGTGCTGGCGATGACCGCGGCCCAGATGGTGTACGCGCGGGTCGGGTCCGCCCGCCAGTCAAAGAAGGTGAGCTTGCCCCATGCGCCGCTGGCCTGCGCCTTGCCCCATTCCGCCCACGGCACGCCGCTCTCTACCGCTCCGTATGCCACGCGCAGCAGCTCGGCAAAGCCGCCGTCCAGCGCACCGACGATCGCCCCCAGCGCAACAAACGCCCCGATCAGGAACGCCGCGAAGAGCACCACGTCCGTCCAGATCACGGTCGTGATCCCGCCCAGCAGCGTCCACGCCGTCGCGACCACCGAGAGCAGCAGGATCGCCCACGCCAGCTCGTTCAGTCCAAAGCGCTCGCTGAGCCATGCGAGTTGATCATGCATCACGACGTTGATGACTTCAGCCGTGAGGTAAATCCGTGCGGACTGGGCCAGCACGCTGCTGAGCGTGAACAGCCCGGTGGTCACGCTGCGAACCGGACCGCCGAGCTGGTTCTGCATGTAGTCATAGGGGCTGTAGATTTCGCGCTTGTAGTAGGCCGGCACGACGAAATAGCCCACGAGGATCCGAGCAAAAAACGAGCCGAACACGCCCAACTGCAGGTATGTGAAATTCCCACCGGGCTGAAAGACCACCCACGGAACACTCACAAACGTCAGCGCGCTGATCTCCGTGGCAACGATCGACCCGCTGACCGCGTACCACGGCAGCTTGCGCCCGCCGAGGAAGAAGTCACGAAACGTCTGCTGCCGACCGGCCATGCGGGCGCCGATGACCGTCGTCAGGGCGAGGTAGCCCAGGACGACCAGCCAGTCGACCGCCGTGAACTGGGCGCTGAAGGACGCGAGCACGATCCCTCGATTCGTCCCGGGCCGCGGCCCCGCAAGGGCTGCGGCACACGTGGCGCTGCCCGGGGGCGGGGCAGACTGTAAACCCGCGGCGGGCCGAGGGGTACCCTCCCCCGCAGGGCTGCCGGACGCCCGGCCGCCCGCAGCCCGGTCTGGCGGCCGCAGATAGCTTTGCGTTCGCCCCGGGCCTGCCGGACGGTATGATGGAACCGCGGGGGCGTCCTGCAGCCTGATCTCCGGCCGCGGGTTCGAATGCGCTGGGAATCGCGGGCATGCGCTGCCCGCAGCACGGCCCAGCCGCCGATGGCGGCATGTAGGCCGATTCGGAGGATTCACGGTCATGATGATGCGCGGATGGTCTGTGGCGGCGGTGTTTTTCCTGTGCGCTCCGGGATTGGCTCAGCTCCGCCCGGTGCAACTCAAGGGCGACGGTCCGATCCGGACGGAATCGCACTGGGACGAACTGCGGAACGGGCCGCTGCCGCGCTGGCGCGAGGTGCGCCCGCCGGACGACCCGAACGAGCCGCTGCACCCCTATTCCATCTCCGCCCCGGTGTCGCCGCTGGCGGCCACGCCGAACGGGCTGATTTCGTCGCCGCCCGAGTACAGCCCGACCCGCGGCGTGATCTTCCGCTACAGCAGCAGCGCCTGGCCGACGGTCACGCGCGATTGCGTCGTGGCGCTCACGCAGCCGGGCTATGACGAGATTGCCTACGTGATCGTCAGCAGCACGGCGCAGCAGACCAGCGCCGTCAGCTCGTTTACAGCCGGCGGGGCGGACATGAGCCGCGTGCAGTTCATCATCGCGCCGCAGGATTCGATCTGGGCGCGGGACTACGGCCCGCACTTCATCTGGCAGAACGGCGCCCTCGCGCTGGCGGACAGCCACTATTACCCCGCCCGCCCGCTGGACAACTTCGTCCCGACGCAGCTCGCGGACCAGGCCTTCGGCATGCCGGCCTACGCGATGGACCTCTATTACTCGGGCGGAAACTTCCAGCCCGGACCGAACCGCAGCGGCTACATCACCACGCTGATCAACACCGATAACCCGAATTTCTCTCCGGAGCTGATCGCGGAGCGCTACCAGAAGTACCAGGGCATCGACACGCTGCACATCTTCCCGCGCCTGCCGAGCTCCGTGGACGCGACCGGGCACATCGACATGTGGATGTACCTGATCGACGACAATTCGGTGTTCATTTCGCAGTTCATCCCCGGATCCAATGCAACCGCCATCAGCGTCACCAACAACGCCGCGACCTACATGCAGGGACTGGGCTTCACGGTCACGCGCGGACCGGCGCTGAACGCCGTTCATCCCGATTACCCCTTCGCGGCCTCGCACTTCACCTACGCCAACGCATTCCGCGTGAACAACCGCATCTTCATTCCGTCCTACGGCGCGGGCGGAGGCAGCTACCCGACCTATGACGCTCAGGCGCTGACAGCCTGGCAGACCGCCGCGCCGGGCGTGCAGATCGTGCCGATCAACTGCTGGCCGATCATCTCGGCCGCCGGCGCGATTCACTGCATCGTGATGCAGGTGCCGCGCTACACCGACGAGCTGCCCAGCGCGCAGCTGATCTCGCCCTCCGGCGGCGAGCTGCTGGTGGCGGGGCAGACGAAGCGCATCAGTTGGGTTGCGACGGATAATGAGCAGATCGACAGCGTCGAGCTGTACTACTCGCTCAACGACGGCGCGGACTGGACGCTGATCACCACGACGTCGAACAGCGGCGGCTACAACTGGACCGTGCCGAACGTCTCCTCATCCAACGTGCGCGTGAAAGTGGCCGTGACCGACAACGAGGCCAACACGATCGAGAACGTCAGCGCCAATAAGCTGACCATCCGGCCCGGCCAGCGCACCCTCTATTCGTTCGCGACCGGCGCGGGCGTGGACCGCTTCGCCCGCGGCAGCTCCACCGCCAGTTGGGCGAACATCAACGCCAGCCGGTTGCCGGTCGCCACGGTGCTGTCAGCAGCCAATTACACGCGCATCTCGACCAGCAACGCCACCGGGACGGCCTCCGACACGAATCGCTATATCTCGTCAGCGCCCGGCTCATCCTCCGAGTCGACGCACGTGTTTGAGTTCACGATCGCCGAGGATCCGGCCCGCATCGCCGATATCCAGGTTGATTGGGAGGGCTTTGCGGGCAACTGCACCAACGTCGAGCTGTATGTGTGGGATGAAACACAGGGCGCGTGGAGCGACACCACCGGCCTGTTCGGCGAGAACCGTTCGGCCGACAACTTCGCCGGCAACCGCGACGCCGTCCTCTCGGTCAACATTCGCGAGGATTTCTCGCGCTACCTGACCGCCGACGGGCGGCTGACGGTGCTGGCCTATGCCGATCGGCCCAGCTACGCCAGCTACCACGATTACGTCGCGGTCACGGTCAGCGTGGTGACGCAGCCCGGCGACATGAACTGCGACGGCTTCACGAACAACTTCGACATCGACGCCTTCGTGCTGGCGCTGCTGGACCCGGCGGGTTACGCCGCCGCCTACCCCGGCTGCAACCCGGCCGCCGGCGACCTCAACGGCGACGGACTGCTGAACAATTTCGACATCGACCCGTTCGTTCAGTGCATCCTGTCGGGCGACTGCAACTAGGCGCCACAGCGGCTTCGGACAGCATCCCGTGGAAAGGACTCCGATGGGCGGGAGCGCCGACGACGCCGCTCTGCATCTGCCGCGGCGGGTCTGCGCCGACCCTGCTGCGGCCCTGCAGCGCGAGTGGCTGCTCACGAACGGGCTGGGCGGGTTTGCCTTCGGCACGGTCGCCGGGGGGCTGACCCGCCGCTATCACGGCTGGCTCGTCGCGGCGCTCGATCCACCGTTGGGCCGCACGCTGCTGGCCGCCAAGCTCGACGAAACCGTCATCACCCGCCAGGGCGCGATTCCGCTCTACACGAACGTCTGGACGAGCGGACTGGAGGAGCCGGCCGGCTGCCGGCGCATGACGCGCTTTGACCTGATCGGTCCGGCCGCGGTGTGGCAGTTCAGCGTGGAAGGACGGACGCTGACCCGCCGGATCTGGATGGAGCCGGGACAAAACATCACCTACGCCCAGTACGCCCTCGCGGCGACCGACGCGCCGCTGACGCTCTCGCTGCGTCTGCTGGCGAACTTTCGCGACTACCACGCGCTCACGCCCGACGACCAGCGACCGTTTGACGTGCGCCTGCTGGAGGACGTGCTGCACGTCGCCGCGCCGCACGCTCCCGCGGCGCTGCGGGTGCGCTGCGTGCCGGAGGGCGGCGGCGGCGCTCCGCGCGCCGCGTGGAAGCTGGAGCAGAACTGGTACCGAAACTACCACCTGGCGGTGGAACAGGCCGTCGGCTACGACCACGTCGACGCCCATTGCTGCGTGGCGACGGCCACGGTGAGCCTCGCCGCGGCAGCGCCGCTGACGTTCGTGCTGGCGGCGGCGCGATCCTCACCGGCATCAATATCAGGTCACGAGGTCGCGCGCGACGCGGCTTTCGCCTCGCTCGAAGCGCTCTCCGAGCGGTGCGTAGGCGGTGCAGCGGGCCGCGCGGCAGCGCACACCCGCGAATTGCTGGATCGCTGGCGCAGCCTGCCGGACCACACCCTGCCCGACGCGCCGCCGCTGGAGCGACTCGTGCTCGCGGCGGATCAATTCGTCGTGGCCCGGGCGACGGCCGAGGATCCGCACGGACGCACGATCATCGCCGGTTATCCGTGGTTCACCGACTGGGGCCGCGACACGATGATCTCGCTGCCGGGCCTGCTGCTGTGCACCGGCCGTGCGGACGCAGCGCGGCAGGCGCTGTTGACGTGGGCGCGGCACGTCGATCGCGGCATGATCCCGAATCGCTTTCCCGACGCCGGCGCGACACCGGACTACAACACCGTCGATGCCACGCTCTGGTACCTGTGGGCGATCGATCAGTACTGGCGATTCACACAGGACCAGCAAACGCTGGCGCAGCTCTTCCCTGTCGCGTCCGACATCATCGAGTGGCACCTGCGCGGCACGCGCTACGAAATCCGCGTCGAGCCGGACGGGCTGCTGCGTGCGGGCGTGCCGGGCGTGCAACTGACGTGGATGGACGCCAAGGTGGACGGGCGCGTCATCACGCCGCGCATCGGCAAACCGATCGAGATCAACGCGCTGTGGTACGACGCGCTGTGCAATCTCGCGCTGCACGCGCGCGTGCTGGGTGAAACCGCCGCGGCGGAACGCTTCTCACAACAGGCAGAGGCCGCGAAGCACTCCTTCCAGCGCTTCTGGGACGCCGAGCGCGGCTGGTGCCGCGACCTGATCGACGGCCCGGAGGGCGACGACCCGCGGATGCAGGCAAACCAGGTGTTCGCCGTCTCACTGGAGCATTCTCCGCTGGAGCCGGAGCAGCGGCGGAGCGTGATCGATGCACTCAGCCGCCGGCTGCTGACGGCGGTCGGCCTGCGCACGCACGACCCCGGCGAGCCGCGCTACCATCCGCGCTATGAGGGCAGGTTGGTGCAGCGTGACGAGGCCTATCACCAGGGCACCGCCTGGGGGTGGCTGCTGGGGCCATTTGTGATCGCCCACCACCGCGTTCGCGGGGACCGCGAGGCGGCGCGACGGCTGCTCGAGCCGATGCTCGGGCAGCTCCTGGCTCACGGCGTGGGGTCGCTTTCGGAGATTTTTGACGGCGATCCGCCGCACACGCCGCGCGGCTGCGTGGCGCAGGCATGGAGTGTGGCCGAGACGCTGCGGGCTTGGCACGTCACGCAACGCCGCTGACGGCGCGTCCGCGCAAATTCTCCACCACGCCCGGCCGCCCACCGGCGACGCGCGAGCCTCGACGCCCGACGCAGCGCACAGTGTCGCGACGCACCCCGAGCTATTGGGCGCAACTGACCAGCGTGGCCCGCTCGCGAATCGCGATGCGCGTCTCGCGCGACAGCTCGCAGATGCTGCGCCACATCGCCCCGGCGCGATCCAGCAGGCCGATGATCTGCAGCGACAGCGCAAGGTTCTGGCGAAAGGCCACGTTGTTGCGGTTGCCCGCGACCGCGGCCTCGAAGTGCTCGGCCGCCAGGTCAAATCGGTTGCGCTGGGCAAACAGCAATCCGAGTTGATAGTGAATGTCCACGGACGCCTGGTCCGTCTGCAGCGCCCGCGTAAAGGCCGTCACCGCCTCGTCCCAGCGCCCCCGCTGCCGCAGGCAGACGCCCAGCTTGATCTGTGCCTTGACATAGTGCGGGTTGATCGCGACGGCCCGCTCAAACGCCTCGATGGCCTCGTCCAGCCGCCCCACCTGGCGCAGCAGCAGCCCGTGGCGATAGTGCAGGTCGGCGTAATTCGGTGAAAAGATCAGCGCCTGCTGATGCCGGCGGATGGAATCCTCGATCAACGCCCGCCCGGCGTTCTCATCCTGGACGATCGTCGAATCGCACAGCGCTTCGCCGCGCTCCGAGCGCGCATGCAGCCGCGCCGCCTCGGCAAAGAGCAGGTTCGAGTTCGGCTCCAGGCTGGCCGCCAGCTCGAACGTCGCGCGGGCCTCCTCCGCCAGGCCCTGCTGATGCTGCGCAACGCCCAGCCCGACGAAGGCCGTCATCAGCCGATCGTTCAGCTCGACGGCGCGGTTGAAGGTCTGGGCGGCCTCGATGTAGCGCCCCTGCCGCAGATGCTGCGTCCCGAGCTTGACCGTGGCCTCGAGGTACCCCGGTTGAATCTCCAGGGCCGACTGGTACGCCCGCAGCGCATCGCCGTCCTCGCCCAACCGGACATACAGATCGCCCAGGTGCACATGGAAATCCGCCACACCGGGATACTTGCGCGTCAGCGCGGAAATGGTCGAGACCGCAGCGCGCAGCTCGTCCTCATCCTCCGCGGCCTCCGCGCCGGCGTCATCCCGCGGCTCCGGCTCGATCAGCAGCGCCCGCTGAAACTCCTCGATCCCCGCGCCGGCGTCGCCGCGCTGCAGCTCCAGCGCGCCGAGCGTCAGGCGGACATCCAGGTCGTCCGGCTCCATCTCCGCCAACTGGCGATATTGCGCGATCGCCGTGGCCAGATCGCCGCGCTTGAGCGCGATGGCCGCCAGGCGCTCATGCGTGTTTCGCAGCTCGGGGCACAACTGCTGCGCGGCGGTGTAGGCCGCCACCGCGGCGTCGGTTCGTCCGGCACGCTCCTGGCAGAAGCCGATGGCGAACGCGGTCGCTGGGTCATCGGGGTCATGCGCCTGCGCGATGCCAAGCTGCCGGATGGCCTCGTCCAGCTCGCCAAGCTCATCCGCGACGCAGGCCAGCCCCAGCACGCCCTTGAGCGGCGAGGTGCCCAGCTCGCGCGCCGCGGTAAACGCCTCACGGGCCTCCGCCAGCCGCAGATCACGAAGGCAGGCGATGCCCAGTCGTACGGCCAGGTCGGCCGACTGGGGCGATGCCCCGCGCCGGAGGCGCAGATCGTCGGTCGTGTCGGCGTCAGAGCCGGGCAACTGGGCCTCGAAGGCGTCCAGCAACTGCCCCAGCAGCCCGCGCCCCAGCGCTTCAAGCAGGTAGCTCATGCGTCGCTCCTTTCCCCTCTTCCTCCACAATCGCCCGCAGCGCCTCCCGGGCCGCGGTCAATCGCTCGTTCAACTGCAATGCCCGGCGATAGGCCTGCGCCGCCGCGCGTCGGCGGCCCTCCGCGCGCAGCGCATCGCCGAGTCGAAGATGCACATCCGGATAATCGGCGCCCAGCGCGATGGCGCGCTCCAGTGCGGCGGCGCCCTCCTGCGGCCGCGAAAGCTCGGTCGCGACCTGCCCGTACAGGATGAGTGCGTCGAGATCCCGCGGGCTGAGCGCCAACGCATCCTGCAGCCAGGTCGCCGCCTGCTGCTGTCGGCCGCTGCGCCGGGCGAAGCGCGCCGCGTGCAACAGCAGTTCCGGCTGAACGGATCGCTCGGACACGGCCGCCTGCACAGCGGCCCATAACTGGCCGGCGGCGGCGGCGTCATCGGGGCGGAGCGTCTCCGCCATGGCCGTGATCAACTCCGGCTCTGCCACAATCCGCAGCGCCAGCGGGTCGATCGCAGGCGCGGCGTGTGCCGCGCCTGCGAAGCGCAAGCCGCGCTGCCGCGTGCGCACCAGCGTGCGAACGGATCCCGGGGTCTGCCGACTTGCATCCGCCACGACCGGTCTCCCGTCAGCGCGCGTTCTTCTTGGTCTTGGAGTCGTTAGCCGGCTCTTTGGTAGGCGGCTTGGTGGGCACGAGGAACGGCTGGTTGCAGTAGGCGCAGCGCACGATCTTGCCGCGCGCGGACTCCGACGCCACCACCGGGCGCCGACACCCCAGGTTCGGACAGATCATCGTGACCGGCATGTCCCCGCACTCCCTCTGCGCCAGCGCCTCGACGCCGCCCCAACCGCGGCGTCCGCAGCGCGTGGCCGCCGATTGTCCTATCGGCGCATCGGGTGGGGGAATCCCGTTGGCGAAAGGGGTGGGCCGCCGCGGGCCGATAGCCATGCGATCGCCGACGGCTCGACCGCGTGCCGGGCGAAGGCTGCGCGTCGGCGTATAATGCGGCCAAGCGAGCGATAATGTCCGTGCGACTCACCATCCTCGGTTCGGGCACGTCTCACGGCGTGCCGATGATCGGCTGCGACTGCGCCGTGTGCAGCTCGCCCGATCCGCGCGACCGGCGCACACGCTGCAGCGCCGTGTTCGCCTGGGCGGACGGGGCGATCCTGATCGACACCTCGCCGGAACTTCGATTGCAGTGCGTGTCCGCGGGAATCACGCGCGTCGACGCGGTCTTCTTCACGCATTATCACGCGGATCACGTCGTAGGACTCGACGACCTGCGGCGGTTCAACGCGCTGCTGAGGCGCGAGCTGTCGCTGTATGCGGACGCGGCGACGATCGCGCGACTGCGGCGGATGTTTGACTACGCTTTCACCACCGACCCGGATTACCCCTCTGCCAAGCCGGACCTCAGAGCGGTCGAGCTGCGCGGGCCGGTGCAGGTCGGCGGACGAACTGTCACGCCGATCCCCTATTGGCACGGAAAACTGCCGGTGCTCGGATTTCGCGTCGGGAATGTCGCCTATTGTCCCGATTGCAGCGCCATTCCGGATGAATCGCGTCCGCTGCTGGAGGGACTGGACGTGCTGGTGCTGGGCGCGCTGCGTCACCGACCGCATCCGACGCACTTCACGCTCGCACAAGCGGTCGATGAGGCGCAGCGGCTCGCGGCCCGGCGGACCTGGTTCACGCACATCGCCCACGAACTGCCGCACGCCCAGACGTGCGACGAACTGCCGGCCGGAATGGCCCTGGCGCACGACGGGCTGGTGATCGAGTCGTCCTGAAGGGTGCGGCGCCGCGCGATTGGATTGCCGGGGGCGATCCGGCGTCCGTGCGCTGCGCCGGCGGCGCGTTACACTTCCGTTCCGACGGCGTCAGAATTCCGCCCCCAGGCACTCGGAAACACTGAATACCGTGACCGCGCCAAACGTCGATCCAACTGAGGACGTGCTGATCGCACGGGCCATCCGTGGCGACGTGGAGGCCCGGCGAGAGTTGTTCGAGCGCTTCCGGGAGGCGGCGTATGCGGCGGCCCTGCGGGTTACCGGACGCCCCGAGGACGCCCTGGACGTTGTTCAGGACGCGTTCATCAAGGCATTTGAGTCGCTGGCCGGGTTCGCGCGGGGGGCGAGCTTCAAGACCTGGCTGCTGCGGATCGTCACCAACCGGGCGTTGGACCTGCTGCGGGCGGCGAAGGTGCGTCGAGCGGTGTCGCTGGATCAGCGCAATGACGGCCACGACCGCGACGCGATGCCGGACCCGCCGTCGCGCGCGGACGAGCACGAAACCCCCGGCGCCGGCCTGGAACGGACGGAGCTGGGCGAACGACTGGCGCGCGCGGTCGCGACCCTGCCGCCGGAACAGCGGGCCGTATTCGCGCTCTACGCCGACGGCGACCTGACTTACGCGGACATCGCGCGGATCGTGGGCATCCCGATCGGAACGGTCATGAGCCGACTGTTTCACGCGCGGCGGCGACTGACGGAATTGCTCGGCGACCTGGCTCCGGCCGTGCGACGGAAAGATTGAGCGGTGCGCGCAGCGGGTCGGTCCCGCGGCGCGATGGAGGATGGCAATCGTGACAAGCCGCGACTGTGTGCTGCTGAGCGACGCGTTGACCGCGCTGCGCGAGGGGCGCTTCGAGGCGCTGACGCCGGATGCAGTGGCGGCGGCGGAGGCGCACCTGAACACCTGCGCCGCGTGCGCGGGGCAGCTCGGCGCGGTCCGGCCGGCCAGCGCGGGCGACCCGCTGGTGCGTGCGGCGCCATCGCCGCTGCCGGTGCAGTGGCGGCGGGCGTGGAGCGCCATCGCGGATCGCAGCCCGGCAAGCAGCTCGATCTGGCGGGGCGGACGGGCGGGAATTCTCCGAAGCGCATGGACGCCGTTGGCAGCGGCGGCGGCGTGTGTCATGATGGTGGTGTCCTGGCGGCTTGCCGCGCCGCCGGTCGAATCCGGGCTGTGGTCCCTGGCAGCGGCGGGCGACGTCCGCGTGCTCGAGATGGACGTGGGTGACGGCGTCACCGCGATGGTCGGGGATGGACCGACGGTGGTCTGGATTCTCGAGCCGGAAATGGATGCCCCCTCATGAAATCCCCGTTGCTGCGACCGCTGGCCGTGTGGCTGCTGATCTCTTCGGTCGTGCTGCAGTCCGGGGCGGCCCGTCTGCCGGTGCGCAGCGCGATGCAGGAGGGTGGGCAGGCCGAGGTGCAGTTGCTGGTGATCCGCGCCACGGACAAGAACGACAAGGTGGATCCGGAGCTGCGCGAGATCGCGGACATGCTCAAGAAGCAGTATCGACTGACGGGGTTCAAGCTCGAATCCAAGGTGGTGAAATCCGTCGGGCTGAACACGGCCGTAACCGCCACGCACAAGAACTACACCGCATCCGTTACGCCTACGAAGCGCGAGGAGCGCAAGGTGGAGCTGGTGGTCAGTGTGACGCGCCGCGAGGGAGACAAGGACCGCACGCTGATCGACAAGTCGAAGACGCATTCGACGCAGGGAAAGCTGGCGCTGTACGGGGGATTCCGCGACGGGGACGACACGCTGATTATTGCGGCGGGGGCGAAATAGCGGTCGGCGGGTTTCGTCGCCGCGGGGCGGCGGCTAAATCCGGCTGAGGTGATCGGGATGGTCGCGGACGTGGGCGGCGATTCCGTCGGCATAGCGCTGCATGATGTCAGAGATCAACTCCGGCTTCTCTCCGCCGACGTCATCGGTCGGCACCCACAGCGGCGGCTTGACGATCAGGCGGTAGTAGAAGTTGCGCCGGGACACCACGAACGCCTGCAGGACGGTGGTGTTCGTGCGCAGTGCGACCTGCAGCGTGCCGGTCAGGAATTCGCGCGTCTCGCCGAAGATCTGAACGGGCTGCGTGCGGAGCGTCACGCCGCGGACGCGGCCGACGTCCAGCGCCGTTCCCACCACGCGGTTGTCGCGGAAACAGCGATAAATCTCCCGCGGAAAACTGTCGGCGTAGAGCACATGGATGGCGGCAAACTCGGGGAAGGTGCGCTCGTACATCTCCTGCATGAACACGCGCAGGGCGCCCTCGTTGCGGTCTCTCACCCCGGCGCAGCGGTAGCCCAGCAACGCCATCAGCAGCGCCGCGACGTGATGCGAGCCGTGATGGCTGAGCATGACGTAGACGCCGCGACCGCGCGCCAGCGCATCGTCGATGTGCTCGCGCCCGTGAAAGCGGATGCGCCCGAGAATCTTTTCCTTGGGCAGCTTGTCGAAGATCAGGTAGAGCAGCTTGTCGCAGCGCGTGCGCTGAAAATACTGCCGGACGATGCGCTTCTCCCGGTCGGCGGACAGCCCCTCGGGAAACACGCGGCGCAGCTCGCGGCGGTAGCGCGCGCGGCGCTTGAAATTGATCAGGTACTCGAGCGTGCCGAAAAACACGCCGAAGAAAAACAGCCCCTTGAGACTGAACGCACGCGCCCAACCCCACAGAAACCCGCGCACGACGCCGAACTTCGCGCGGGTGTACCACCCCAGCCGCCGCTCGCCCGGACCGCGCGGAATCTCCGGCCGCTCGTCGGCCGCCGCGCCTGCGGGCCGCACGATCGGAGCGCGCTCCGCCGCTGTCGAGGAAGCCGTGGGCGTCATCCCGGACCCATTGTCACGATCGGACGGCGGGCATGCAATAGCCGATCGCGCCCGGCCGATCGAAACCCCACGGCGCGGCGGCGCCAGTTCCGCGGAGCGCTGGCTCCCACCGAGTCACGACGGACCCGCGGCCGACTCGGATTCCCGCTCGCGCTGGATCTCCCGCACTTCCGACGCCAGGTGACGCAGCGCTGCGCGAACCGCGTGGAGAAAATGGTCCAGTTCGTGGATCGCGTGGCCGGTGGGGTCATGCAGTTCCTCGATCAACCCCTCCAGCTCCAGGATCAGCCCGGCCAGCCACTCGTTGTCGTGCGCCCGAATCTCGCCCAGCGCCGCGCGATACTCACGTTCAGCGGCGCGGAACTCCTCGCTTTCCGGCGGATGCGCCCGCACCAGGTCGTGAAAGCGATGAATCTTGCGGATCAGGTTCTTAAGCTCATCCACCACCGCCCGCTCGCGCGCCACCAGCGCCGCAGCGGCCGCGCGGGCTTCCTCATCCTCGCCCACCCGCGCGAGCATGGACCGGATTTCGTCCAGCCGCTCCTGAGACAGCAACGCCGGCCGGGCGGCGTGAATCGAGCTGAGCCGTTGCAGGAAGCGGGCAGCCACGTCGGCGTCGCCGCGCCGCAGCGCCTCCGCCGCGTAGGCCGCGAGCCGATCGACGTGACCCCCGAAGTGCGCCACTCGCGTGCGCAGCGCCTCCAACCGCCGGGCGCAGCGGGCATCCTCCTCGACGTCCGCTGCCGGGGTGCCCGGGCGCTGGTGAAGCTCACCCAGGCGGTCGAGCGCCATTTCAGCGGCGTGCACGTCGAAACGCGACACGGCCTCATCGAATTCGGCGCGGTCGCGTCGCCGGGCCAGCACCAGTTGCTCGCGGGTCGGCGGTGCGGGGGCGGGGTGCAGGCGCGGCGGCTGGGCCTCGACGTGAGGCAGGTGCCCCGGAAGCACAGGCCGCACTTCCTCCACGGGATCGGTGCGACCGTCGCCAAGTGTCGCGCTGCGGCGCGGGACGCGAACCCCGGCCGGCAGGCGCGCGTTGGCGTCGGGACGAGCGCCCAGCGAAGCGGCCGCAATGCGGGCGTGCTCGCGGATCTCGGCGCGCTTCTGCTCGACGAAGGCGCGCAGCATCGAGGCCAGCTCGGGGTCGTCGCGCAGCTCGGCGGCGTGCGTGAGCCGCTGCCAGGTGCGGTCGAGCGTGCGCTCGTCGACCGCCTCCCGGACGATTTCAGCGCAGAAGTGATGATATTGCGAGTCGCGGCGGTGGCCCGCTGCGCCGTGGCCGAGTATCACGCGCTGGTCGCGGGTGGACACGGGCATGCCCTCACTACGCGGGCCAACGGCGTCGCGCCGCTCAGCGAATCGTCAGCGTCGGCAGCGGATTGCGCTGCTGATCACGCAATTCGGCCTGGCGGAGGATGCGGCGCACCACGTCCTCGACGGCGGAGGCCACCACGGCCTCGCCGCCGGCCAGACAGCGCTGCGGCTCACCGGCGTCGCCGGCCAGGCGGATGGAGACGTTCAACGGGATCGCGCCGAGAAAGGGCGCGTCCAGCTCGCGGGCGGCGCGCTCCGCACCGCCGTGGCTGAAGATTTCGTCGCGCTCGCCGCAGTGCGGGCAGACGTAGTAACTCATGTTCTCGACAATACCGAGGACATCCACGCCAAGCTTGCGGTACATGAGCAGGGCGCGGCGGGCGTCGATCAGGGCCACATCCTGCGGCGTGCAGACCACCACCGCGCCGGAGAGCGGAATGGACTGAGCCAGCGTGAGCGGAATGTCGCCCGTGCCGGGCGGAAGATCGACGATCAGGAAGTCCAGCGGGGCCCAGCGGCCGCGCTCCAGGAATTCCTTCACGTACTTCTGCGCCATCGGGCCGCGCCAGACCACCGGCTGGTCCGGGGCGACGAGGTACCCCATCGACAGGACCTTGATTCCGTCCACTTCCGGCGGAACGATCGAGCCGTCCTCGGCCGGAGCCGGCTGCGCGCCCTCTGTGGAGGTGAGTTTGGGAATGGAGGGGCCGTAGACATCCGCATCGAGCAGGCCGACCTTGAAGCCGGCCCGGGCCAGCCCGAACGCCGTCAGCACTGCGACGGTGCTCTTTCCGACACCGCCCTTGCCGGCTCCCACGGCGATGACATGACGCACGCCAGGCACGCCAGCGGCCCCCGGCGCGGGCGGCAATGCGAACTCGACGCCGACGCGCTGGACCTCCGGGATCCGCCCGACAGCCGCTTCGACCGCCTGCCGGACCGCCCGCTGCAATGGTTCAGCGCTCAGCGAGGGGGGAAACTGGAGGGTGATGGCCGCGATTCCGTCGCAATAGGCGACATTTCGCACCCAGCCGAGCGCGGCCAGGTCCTGGCCGGAGTTCGGCTCCGTGACGTTTCGCAGGGCGGACCAGATCTGATCGCGGACAACATTACTCATGGTGAGATCATCATATCCGCGGTCGAACCGGACGGCGAAAAAGCAGCCGGGGTCGCCGCGAATCACGCAGCGACCCCGGCATGAACTGATCAAACGTGGAGCGCCGCAGGCGACGCTGAACGTCTAGTCGTCGTTGTACTGCGCCCAGCCGTCGGTCCACGGCTTGTTGGGCCAGGTGGTCCAGCCGGAGCCGTCCACGAAGCGCGTGTCAAAGCGCTCGTAGCGGGCGCTGCCGTCGAGGAAGCCGGCGACGTGCATGTTCATCTTGCCGTGCCAACCGCGGAGGTTCTTGGCCTGCGGGTTGTTGCGGACGCCGCGCGGGCGAGCGCCTTCGAGCGCGAAGTTCAGGCGGTTTTCCTGGAACAGCATGAACTCTGAGGCCCAGCGGCCGCCCTTGTCCTTCATCAACACCTTGCCGAGGCTGGGGAAGCCGGGCGAACCGGGGAGCGTGCCGCGACCGGCGATGGCGCTGCCGAAACGATTGCCGGAGCTATAGGGCGGCACTCGACCCGGGCCGGCGCCCGCCGGGTTACCCTCTGCACCGATGTAGTAATACGGCCAATACCAGTTCGTGACGTAGGAAGTGCCCCACCACTCCCACGACGACTGACCCGACTCGCGCAGCGTCTGATCGCGGTTCGTCTGGCCCGCCGTGGGCACCGCCACAGTGCGATCTGACGGGCACTTGAAGACGCCGGGGAGTTCCATCTTCCGCGTCCAGCGGGCCGCGGTGGTGCGGCCGACGCGCTCGGGCTGATCCCAACTGACGACCGGGAAGATATAGCGATTCAGCGGGCGATGCTTGGGAGAAATCTCGAGAACGTCCATCTTGTAGTTGTAGGCGTTCTCCGAATCCGGCAGGCCGGTCGACCGCCACGTGGCCGGATTGAGGTCCTTGTCCGGAATTCCGCCGCCCCAGATGAACTCGGAGATCAGCGTGAGGGCCATCGAGTTCTGGCCGTTGAGCGAGTGATCGAAGGGGAACGCGAAGACAATGTCGGAGTTGCCGTCATTGAGGTATGTGTTCGCACCGAGCAGCAGCTGGCGCTGGTTCGAGAGATCGACCGAAACCCGGGCCGCTTCGCGCGCGGCGGAGAGGCTCGGCAGCAGGATCGAGATCAACAGGGCGATGATGGCGACCACCACCAACAGCTCGATGAGCGTGAAACCGCGAAGGTTCGGCTGTCGTTGCATACTCAATTCTCCCAAACGCTGTGGCCGCGAAACTCCGCCCCAGGATCTCGCGGACCGACACTTGGCCGACGTGACGGGACTAACTCATACAACTTTATACATCGACCGCCTATTCCAATCAAGTTAGTCAGTCCCATATCAACGCCCGCCAATTCGTCGAAATCCGGTCCGTGTGCGATTTCGGACGTACCCCGCAATCGTTCCCGGTCGGCGGGTTTCGGGCCGGCGGACCGGATCGGGCGACGGCGCTTTGACCGTCGCTCCGAACGCCCCGACAATGCCCGGTTCAAACAGCAAACGGAGCCTTGTCATGCTCGTGCGGATCGCCCACAGCCCCGACCCGGATGACGCCTTCATGTTTTACGGCCTGTCCAGCGGGGCGGTGCCGAGCGGCCCCTACCACTTCGAGCACATCCTGGAAGACATCCAGACGCTCAATGAGCGGGCGATGCGGGGGGAATACGAGGTCTCGGCCATCAGCATTCACGCCTATCCGTACGTGGCGGCGAAGTACGCCCTGATGGCGTGCGGGTCGAGCATGGGGGACGGCTATGGGCCGATGGTCGTCGCTCGAAAGGCGATGAGGCCGGAAGAGCTGGCCGGCCGGGAAATCGCGGTACCGGGGAAGATGACGACGGCATTCCTGGCGCTGAACCTGCTGCTGGGAAAGGACGCGTTCCGGTCGAAAGTGGTCATGTTCGACCAGATTCCGACGGAAGTGGCCGACGGCCGGGTGGACGCCGGGCTGGTCATTCACGAGGGGCAGCTCACCTACAAGCGGCTGGGGCTGGAACTGGTGGTGGACCTGGGGGTGTGGTGGGCGCAAAAGACGGGTCTGCCGCTACCGCTGGGCGGTAACGTCGTGCGACGAGACCTTGGCGCGGAGCACTGCCGCGAGATCACGCGCCTGATTCGCGAGAGCATCCGCTATTCGCTCGCGCATCGAGAAGAGGCGGTGGCGCACGCGTTGCGGTTCGGGCGCGGGCTGGACATGCAACTGGCGGACCGATTCGTCGGAATGTACGTGAACGACTGGACGGTCGATTACGGGGAGCGCGGGCGGGAGGCGATTCGGCGACTGCTGCGCGAGGGACATGCGATCGGAATGGTGCCGGACGCGGGCGAGATCCAGTTCGTTGGGTGAGCGGACGATCTCGGTGGACGATCTCGGAAAGCGGTCCACCGGTTTCGTCGCCGCTGCGCGGCGACTCCACCCGTGGCTACAACCCGCGGCCCCTTCGGGGCCGAACCTGAGGGAGCGCGGCCCACGAGCCGTGGTATAAGGCACCGGTTTGTTTGTCACACGACGGAAGGCGCACGGCTCAAGAGCAGTGGCACAGCCACGCGCTGCGCACGGATCAGCGGCGTCGCCCGAAGCAGCGCGCTGCTTCGGAATCCGCCCTGACTACCGCGGAGCGCCAGTGCTCGCGCCAAGATCGCGAACGCCGATCACCGCCACGTTGAGACGGCGGGCCAGATCGAGCGTGCGTGACCGCTCAAGAATGATCGTTCGCGCGGATTCGACGACCACGGCAACCGCGCCGGCACGGGCGAGGTTTTCAATGGTGGCAGGCCCGATCGTCGGTACGTCGAAGCGCATGTCCTGATCGGGTTTGGCGACCTTCACGAGCGTCCAGCCGCGTTGCGGGCAGAGCGCTCCGGCGCGTTCGATGAGGCGGTCCGTTCCCTCAATCGCCTCGACGGCGATGATCTCGCGCTCCTTGACCGCGATCGACTGACCGATGTCCATGGCAGCGATCTGCTTGAGCAGCGGCCATGCGAAAGCGGCGTCGGCGATGACGGCGCGCGGTGCGTCGGAGAGCGGGCGGACGCTCGGCGGTTCATCATCCGCACCGCCGGGGACGAGCAGCCCCTCGGGGGCCAGCGCTTCGGGGATGTACCGGGTCGAATCAATCATGGTGACCCCGCGCCGGCCAAGTTCGTCCGCGACGGCCGCGAGCAGCGTGTCGTTGCGCTTGTCCCGGACATGAAAGTACCAGAGCCGGATGGTCGTGCAGTCCGGCAGGTATCGCAGCCATTGTAACCAGCGCGGACCGGCGAACATCTCCGCCTTGCGCACCCGCCCGACCATCACCACCTCGCGGCAGCCCGCGCGGCGCAGCGCGCGCGCCCAGCGCCCGACCTGCACGATGCCGCGCCAGCAGAATCGTCCGCGGGCATGCGAAGCGGCCAGCGCGCGCAGGCGCGGATCCGCCCAGCCGCGCAGCCCGACCACCGCCAGCGGGCGCCCGGCCCGACAGAGGTTCCGCGCGACGAGCAGCGGGAGTTCTCCCGCGCCGGCGATCAGTCCGATCGGCGCGTCGGCCGATGCGCCCGCGGATTCGCCTACGGGATCACATCTTTTCATGGCGGACGGTCGTAGTGGTGCCGACGAGAATTTTTTCGAACTCGCTCAGGCCGTCGTCGTCGGTGAGCGGGCCGGCGGTCTCGCCGGTGACAAACTGGTGGATCAGGCGATCGGTGGGGTCGCCGAGCCGGGCGGGATCAGCGTCGCGCAGCGCCTCGAACTCGCGGCGCGTTCCGGCCCGAAGAATCCGGCCGCCGTCGAGCATGATCATGCGATCGGCGATGCGAAAAGCGGAGTCCATCTCATGGGTGACGACGACGCTGGTGACGTGCAGCTTGCGGGCGAGGTCCAGCATCAGGCTGTCAATCGCGGCGCTGGTGACGGGATCGAGTCCCGCCGACGGCTCGTCGTAGAAGAGCACCTGCGGATCGAGCGCCGTGGCGCGCGCCAGGCCGACGCGCTTGCGCTGCCCGCCGGAAAGCTGGGCCGGGTACTTGTCGCGATGAGCCAGCATGTGCACCTGCTGGAGCTTGAGCGTGACCACGATGTCGATGACCTTCGGATCGACGGCGGAGTGCTCGCGCAGCGGCAGGGCGACGTTTTCCGCGACGGTGAGCGAGCTGAACAGCGCGCCGGACTGGAAGAGGATGCCGATGCGCTTGCGTAGCGCATTGAGCCGCGCGGGCGGCGCGGAGCAGAGGTCGATCGCGCCCAGCTCGGGCAGCGCGTACTCGATGCGGCCGGCGGCGGGGCGCAGCTCGCCGATCAGGCAGTTCAGCAGCGTGCTCTTGCCACAGCCGGAGCCGCCCATCACGACCACGGTTTCACCCGGAAGCACGTCGAAGGTGACGCCGTTCAGAACGGTCTGTGCGGACCCGTCGGGCATGTCAAAACGCACGACCAGGTCGCGCACGGAGATCACCGGAGGCGGCGTGGAACTGCGGGTCATGCGATCGAATCCGGTCGGCGACCAGCGAGGGGAATAGCCCGGCGCCGTGCCGCTGCGGCGGCGGTTATACCGCGCCGCGTCGCGGGCATGAACCGGATACCATGCCTGCTGCTGCGTGCGGCTTTGGCGGCCGGCGAGCAAGCCTGGCGTGAACAGGGTCCGTTGACATGATCGAGGCGCTTCCCAAGCGGGCATTCTTCCGGTTCGAGGTGGCGGTGCGCGCCCGGGCGTTTTCGAAGTTCACGGCCGAAGCGCGGAAATGGGAAGTGCGACACATGCTGCCGCCGCTGATCGAGGTGGAGGAGCGCCCGCCGCTGGCCGACGTCTATGCCGGATGGGACGCGGAAGGCATGCAGTTCCTGTTCGACGTGCCGGGCCGAACGACGCCCTTTGCGTGCCAGCCGGATACGTGGTGGCACGGCGACGGCGTCCGAATCTGCATCGACACACGCGATGCGCGCGACGTGCGACGACAGACGCGCTACTGCCACTTCTTCTACATCCTGCCGACCGGCGGCGGCTCACAGCGGCGCTCGCCGATCGTGGGCACGCATCGCATGAGCCATGCTCGAGAAACGCCGCCCCCCTGCGACACGACGCTCATCGACGTGCAGGTGGACGCGCGGCGACGCGGCTACGCGCTGGCGGTGCGGATTCCCGCGAGCTGCCTGCATGGCTGGGACCCGCAGGAGCATCGGCGGATCGGGCTGTTCTACAAGCTCAACGACATGCAGCTCGGGGCGCAGACGCTCTCCGCCACGGACGAGATGGGCTGGAACCAGGATCCGAGCACGTGGGCGACGGCGGTGCTGAGCGATTGACCGCGGCGGCCGCGCAGGCTGCACCCTGGTGTCCGCTGCGTCGCGCGGCCGGGATCTCCGGTTACTCCGACAGCAGCGGCCAAAGCTCTTCCTCTCGCACCACGTCGATCGCGGCGGCGACGCGCGCGTCCAGCCATGCCGTCGGCGGTGCGTCCACGCCGACCGTCGCCAGCAGCCGCTCCAGCACGGTGCGGAGCGCGAGCGGGTGGCGATATTCACGGAGATAGGCGCGCTGACAGAAGCTGCGCAGCGCCTCGATCAGCCCGGGCGCCTGGACGCCGCCGACGTGCGCCACGGCGTCCCCCACCCAGGCCGGATCGCACGCGGCGAAGTCGGCGTAGAAGCGGTCGGCCAGCGCTGCATCCCGTGACAACAGCGCCCGATCGAGAGCCAGCTCCACGCCGACGTGCGCCACGAACCGCTCCACCGCGTCATGCACGCCGTGCGGCGGGACGCGCTCGCGGATCTCGCGCTGCCAGCGGGCAAACAGCGGTAACGCGTGAAACGCGGCATCCGCGGCGGCATGATTGAGGAGACCGTCGCGCAGGGCCGCCTCGTCCGGATTGCGCGGCGCGACGCCGCGGACGGTGCGCCAGTGGATGCGATGCGATCGGGAGAAGCGCGTCCAAAAATCCGGCAAGGCGACGCCGACGACGAACGCGCGGTCGTTCGGCAGGCCGCGGATGGCGTGGTTCAGGTGATAGTGCGCGAGAAAGTTCATCGCGATTCCGGCACGGGCGCCGGGCCGCGCCGTGTGCGCGGGTGCGCGAGATGGTATCCCTCGGAAATGCGCGCCACCCAGAGCGCGTGCAGCCGCGCGGCGGCCTCAGCCGGCGACAACGGGCACAGCGCCTCGCGATTCTCCCACAGGCCGTAGCGATCCAGCGTCTCGAGCGCGTCCGCCAGGTCGAACTGGACGCTGGCGCCGAAATGTCGCCGCAGCAGCTCGTCCACGGACTCGCGAAGTTGCGCGGAATGCTCAAAGTGCCCGCGGCCCAGCAGCGCGGCGAAGTAGGCCAGCAGGGCTTCCTTCTGCTCCTCCTGCGAGATCATGGTCACCAGCAGCGAAATCACGCCGAAGTTGTTGGCGACGTTCTGGTAGTAGAGGTGGCGCGTGCGATGCCAGTCGCGCGTGACGCGCGCCCGGCGATAGCCGTTGAAGACGCGCCATGTCAGCATGACGCAGCCAAAGAGCAGCAGCCAGAGCATGCGACTGGCCACCAGCAGGCCGGTCGAGAGAAACTTCACCACCTGTGAGGCGGTGGTGCCGAGCGTGCCCACCCCGCCGCTGATCATGAAGGTGCGGTCCAGCCAGCTCATCGAGGCGTTGGCGTGAGGAAGCAAAGCGTCCACGTCGGCCGCGGGGATGTCCTTGAACATCTTGACCAGCACGTTCGGGTCGTCCTTCAGTCGCGCCACGAGCACCAGCCGGCGATAGACGGCGGTTGTTTCCGGGACGCCGCGCCAGGGGTGCCGCCAGCTTCGGCGCACCAGGGGGACGCGGCCCCGGCCGCGGACAAACAGGGCGAACTCCTCGACCAGGTCGGGATCGAGCCGCACGACCAGCCCATGGGCGCTGGCGGCACGGAGCGCCTCGTCGATGTGCACGTCCTCCAACTGCTCGAAATTGGCCTTTTCGAGAACGTAGCGAATGCGGTGATTCATCGCCCGGTAGCCATTTAATGAACGCATTTGCGCGTATTTGGCGCGGGGCAGGGTGTCGCGATCGGGATTGAACGGGGCGTACATCTCGCCCGTGTCGCGCAGCAGCGCCGCGGCTTCCTGCTCGGCCAGCAGCGTCATCCCAGCGATCACCAGTTCACAATCGGCCGGAGACTCCCCGGCCTCCCGGGCCAGAGCCGACAGCGCCGCGGCCAGGTCCGATACTCGCACGGGCACGAACCGATCGTCGATTCCGTGACAGTCGGTGGTCAGGGTGGGGTCGGCGGCCAGCTCGGCGTAGCGGGAGATCATTCGCGGAATCCTAGTCGTATGGGGGCTGGGCAGGATTGCCGGAACCGCCCGATTGATTATCCTTCTGCGGCCACTACGGCGCCGGCGCGGCGCAGGGCCATTGAGAAGCGGCTGATGCAGCGGAGGTGCGCTTGATCCGTGCGGACGAACGGGCACTGGTGGAGGCGGTGCGGGAGTTCGCGCGCGCCGAGTTGCCGGACCGGGATCGCGCGTGGGATCGCGAGGAGCGCTCCTGCGCCGAGATCCTGCCTGCGCTGGGTGAGCAGGGCCTGATGGGGCTGCGCGTGCCGGAGGAGTTCGGCGGGCTGGGTGCGAGCGTCGGGGTCTACGCGGCCATCATTCGCGAGCTGGCGGCCGCCTCCGCGTCGGCGGCCGTCACGGTCGCGGTGCACAACATGGTCTGCGAAGCGATTCATACGTTCGCCCCGCAGGGGCCGCGGGTGCGCGTGCTTGGCGAGCTGGCCGCGGGCGGTGAACTGGCGGGGTTCGCAATCAGCGAGCCGAACGCCGGGTCGGACACGAGCCGCTCGCAGACGCGGGCGGAGCGCGTGCGCGGCGGGTTTGCGCTGACCGGCTCAAAAATGTGGGTGACCAACGGCGTGAGCGGGCGCTGGCTGATCGTGCTGGCGCGGCTGGCGGGCGAACATTCCAGCAGCGGCGGATCGAAAGAGCTGACGATGTTTCTGCTGGACGCCGCCAGCGAGGGCGTTTCGCGCTCGGCGATTCACGGAAAGATGGGAATCCGCGGCAGCGAGACGGCCGAAGTGGTGCTGGATGGAGCGTTCGTTCCGGAGGAGTTCGTGCTGGCCGGGCCGGGGGAGGGGCGGCGGGTGGCGCTGACCGCCCTGGACGGCGGCCGGATCAGCATCGCTGCGCAGGCGCTGGGCATCGCCGACGCGGCGCTGGCGGAAATGCTGACCTACACGCAGCAGCGCGAGCAATTCGGCCGCAGGATCGCCGATTTTCAGGCGATGCAATGGGCGATCGCCGACAGCGCGACCGAGATCGCGGCGGCGGCGGGCCTGATCGGCCAGGCGGCGTCTCTCAAGGATCGCGGCGCACCGTTCACACGGCAGGCGGCGATGGCCAAGCTGTACGCGTCGGAGGCGGCCAACCGCATCGCGTTTCGCGCGGTGCAGGCGCACGGGGGGTATGGATACGTGCACGAGTTCCGCGTCGAACAACTGTATCGCGACGCGCGCATCACGACGATCTACGAGGGCACCAGTGAGATTCAGCGCATGGTGATCGCCCGGGACCTGTTACGGGCATGAGCACTGATCCTTCGCCGCGACCCGCCGATGCTCGCCCGGCGATTGTCATCACCGGCGCATCGTCCGGGATCGGCGCCGCGTGCGCCCGTGCCTGCGCTGGCGGCGGGTGGAACGTCCTGCTCAATGCGCGGCGCGCGGATGCGCTGGAACGAGTCGCGGCGGATTGCCGCGCAGCGGGCGCGCGCGCGGAGGTGGTGGTCGGGGACGTGTGCGACCCGGGAATGAGCGAACGCCTGCTCGATCATTCCGATCACAGCTTCGGCGGCGCGTACGCCGTGTTCGCAAACGCCGGGTTCGGGTTCATGAAGCAGACGCACGAGACCGGCGACGCGGAATTGCGGCGGATCTTCGAGGTGAACCTGTTTGCCGGGCTGGAGCTGCTGACGCAGGCGGCGCGGCGCCTGCTGGATCGCCCGGCGCCGGGCGGCGCGTCGCCAGCGACCGGAGCGGCCGGGCGGCGCGGGCACCTGCTGATGTGCTCCAGCGCACTGGCGAAATTCACGTTGCCGGCGTTTGCGGCGTACTCGGCGACGAAGGCGGCACAAAGCCACTTCTGCCGGGCGATGCGGATGGAGCTGCGCGGCCGGGGGATCGAAGTGTCGTGTGTCCACCCGATCACGACCGAGACGGAATTTTTCGAGCCGGCAACGCTATCGTCGCAGGGTGTCACGGGTCATCAGGCGCGGATGAACGCGCCGCGCTGGATGGTGCAGCGGCCGGAGGTGGTGGCGCGGGCCGTGCTGCGCTGCCTGCGGCGGCCGCGGGCGGAAGTGTGGACCAGCCCGGCGGCCCGGCTGCTGGCGGGGCTGGTGACGATCTTCCCGTCGATGCTCGACCGCGCGGGAAAGCAGATGACGCGGACCCGCGTGGAATGACGCCGGCCGGCGCGCAGCGCGGCACTGCTACCGTTATCATGGCCGCCTGCCACGGCCCCGATTGATCGGACTTGTTCAGCCTGCCGCGCGGTGCGCGCCAATGGCACAGAAAGGGCGGATTTGCATGTTTTCGGCCATCAATCGCACGATCAAGCGCATGGTGCTGCGGCAGCAGAAGGCCAAGCCGATCGTTCGCATCAGTGACACCACGCTGCGCGACGGATTGCAGACCCCGGGCGTGCGGCTGGGCGTGCCGGAGCGGGTCGCGATTGCACGGGCGCTGGCGGACGCGGGGATCCACTCGATCGACATCGGTTTTCCGGCCACCAGCCCGGCGGAGGCGGCCGCCGCGCGGCAAATCGCGCGGTCGGTGAAGGGGCCGATCCTGTCGGTGCTGGCGCGAACGAAGAAGGAGGACGTGGAGCTGGCGGCCGAGGTGCTGTCGGGGGTTTCGCCCTTCAAGCGCGCCATCACGCTGTTTGTCGGCACCAGCCCGCTGCACCGCGAACACAAGCACCAGATGACGCGCAAGCAGGTGCTGGACACGATCTCCTCGGCGATTGACGCGGCGCACAAGCACTTCGAGGTGATCTCGTTCGGACCCGAGGACGCCTCGCGCACCGAGCCGGATTTCCTGATCGAGGTATACCGCGAGGCGATCAAGGCCGGCGCCATCTCGATCGGGTTCACCGACACGGTCGGCATCCTGACGCCGAAGAAGGCGGCCGACACGATCAAGATGATCCAGGACCGCGTTCCGAACATGGATGACGCGATGCTGGGCGTGCACTTCCACAACGACCTGGGCATGGCGACGGCCAACTCGCTGGCATGCGTCGAGGCCGGGGCGAACATGGTGCAGGGCACGATCAACGGGATCGGCGAGCGGGCCGGCAATACGCCGATCGAGGAAGTGGTGCTGGCGCTGACGCTGCACAAGGACCAGTACCGCAAGGACGTCAGCGTGGACTCGACGGCGCTGCTCGGCCTGAGCAAGCTGGTCGCCGAGCTGACCGGCTTCCACCCGGCCACGAACAAGGCCGTCGTCGGAAAAAACATCTTCCGCACCGAAACTGGTGTGCACCAGGACGGGCTGCTCCAGCACCCGGACACATACATGCCCTTCCCGCCGGAGCTGATCGGGGCGGGGCCGGTCGAGATCGTGCTGGGGCGGAACAGCGGTCGCGCCGCCGTCCGCCACCACCTCGAAGCGGCCGGCATGGAGGCCAGCGAGGAGCATGTGCGGCTGGTGATGGACTATCTCAAAACCGAGAATCACAATCCCGAGGACTTCGCCGAAATCCGCACGTTCGTCGACCGCCTGCGGCCCTACATGGCGACGGACGATGTCGTGGCCAAGAAACTCCACGAGCTGGGCATCGGCGAGGACGGCCAGCCGCTCGGGGCTAACGGCCGGCACGTTGACGCGCCGACCGGCGCGGACGCGCTGCGCAGCCCGTCGAAGCAGGCTTAGGCCGACGACGATGTCCGGGTTGCCGCGCTTCCGCTTCCATCCGCATCATTCAATTCCGCCGGAGGCGCCATGACGCGCCGCAGCGGGTGGGCGGCGGGCTGCGCGGCGGCCGCCCTGCTGCTGGCGGTGACCTGGGTCTTCCACGGCGCGGCGCTGCGCGACGGCAGCGTGCTGGACGATCACTGGCACCAGCATGGGCTGCGCACGCACGGCTGGGCGCTCGATGAGCTGCTGCGCACACTGACGATCGACACGCGCGATTTCATCGAGCTGTGGTGGCAGGATCGACCGATCCGCTGGGAGTACGCGCGACCGCTGTTCATCCTGGCCATGAAGGCCGTCTATCGCGGGCTGGGCGGGGACGATCCGCTGGCACTGCACGCCTACAGCCTGCTGCTGCACGCGGCCGGCGTGCTGCTCACCTGGCGGCTGTGCCTGTGGCTCACGGGGCGACGCGGCTGGGCGCTGGTCGGCGGGCTGATCTTCGCGGTCTACCCGCACGCGGTCATCACCGTGGCCTGGCCCAGCTCGCAGAACTGCGTGCAACAGACCACGTTGCTGCTGGCCGCCCTGCTGTGCTACATCCGTGCGTCGGGGTTGCGGCCCGGGTGGGTCGTGGAACAGGCGCCGCTGGCGGAGGCTGCGCGGCTGCGGCCGGGATGGTTTGCCGCGGTGATGCTGCTGTGGCTGCTGGCGCTGGGCACGCGCGAGAACGCGCTGCTGTTTCCCGCGATCCTCGCATCGCTCGATCTGGCCTTCGGCGGCGGATGGCGCGTACTGCGGCGGCGTGCCCCGGCCTACGCGGCGTTCGCACTGATCAGCGCGGCGTTCGTGGCGTGGCGGATGACGGTCGTGACGCAGGGGATGCCGGACGTCTACATGCGCCGGCCGGAGGGCGACCTGGCGGGTTACGCGGCCTGGTGTGCCGCCAAATTGCTGCACTATGTGACCTCGGCGATCTGGTTCGCGCCGATGTCGGTCGGGCCGACCGGGCGATTTGATCCCTGGACGGACGCGCCGGGCGACTGCCTGCTGATGCTGACGATTGTCGCGGTCCTGTGGGGTGGGTATGCGGCCGCGTGTCGACGGGTGCGCGGAGCGTGGATCTGGCCGCTGTGGGTGGTGCTGGCGATCCTGCCGGTGACGCCCGTGATCGCGACGCCGCACTCGGGCTACCTGTGCGGCGTGGGCGTGGCGGCGATGCTGTGCGTCAGCGCCGCGCTGGGGCACCCGCTGCGGGCGTCGGGCGCGGGCGGCGCGCTGCGCGCGGGGGATGCCGCCCCGGCCGCGGGTGGACCGCCACGAACCGGCCGCGGCCTGTTCGCTCGTCTGAACCGCGCGTGGACGGTGACGTTCCTGCTGGGCGCGCTGGGCATGTCCGGGCTGAATCGCTGGCAGTGGACCGGCACGATCGCGGCCGAGCGCTGGCTGCTGTCGTGGGTGCGGGCCGACCCGCCGCCGGCCGCGGCCGAGCACGTCTTCTTCATCAATGTGCCGCTGGTGAACATCTACACGGCGGCGGCATTGTCGCGCGAGATCGGCCTGCCGCTGGAGCGGGTCCGCGTGCATGCGCTGACCATCGCACCGCAGCCGGAATTGTTCGAGGAGCTGTGCGTCGTCGAGGCGGTCGGTCCGTGTGCGCTGCGTGTGCGAATGATCTCGGGACAGTCGTACTTCTCGCGGCTGGTCGGTCGCTTCTTTCTCGAGGGCGGGCGCGACGCCGGGGCGCTGGTCGCGGGGGAAGCCGTGCACACGGCCCATCTCAGCGCGCGCGTCGATGAGACCGACGCCGAAGGCGTGCGGCAGATCACGTTCACCTTTCCCCGGCCGCTCTCCGACCCCGCGTACTGCTTCTATGTCGTGACGCCCGAATGCGGCGCGGCCCGGCTGCGCTTTGACGTCGTCGCCGCAACGAACGAAGCGAGCGCTGCGGCGGCGGAATCCGGCTCAGATCCCGCCGCCGATCCTTCGGCCGTGATCGACGTCGCGGCGGCCGCGGCGGAGCTGGAAGCCGGGCGGGCCAGCGCAGCCCGGCTGCTGTTCGCGGCGCGGCGCAGCCCCGCCGCGGTGATCCGCAGCGGTGCCGAGGAACGTCTGCGCGAGGCGGCGGTGGTCGTCGCGCGGGCGCTGGCGGACCCGATCCAGATGCGGCTGGAAGTGCCGCGGATGGACGAGTCCGACTGGGACGCGGTGGAGGCGTGGTGGAACCAGCGGGTGGACGATGAGCAGTTGCGGGTGGTGTGGCGCAGGCGATTCGATTTCGACGCGCTGCTCAAGGCCCGCGAGGAGCTGCCGCACGCGCGGCTGTGGGCGGCGAAGGTGTTTCGTACCGACCTCTACCTGACCGGTCCGCCCTGGCCGGGTCCGCGGCGGCTGCAGCGCTGACCCGCGTGCGGCCCGCCGGAAGGCTACGGGCAGGGCTGCCCCGGCGCCGGCGGCGAGATGATGCAGGCCACGAAGGCGTCGATGTCAAAGTTGTTCAGCGCCGTCGAACCGTCCAGGTCGCCCCAGCAGTCGCGCGCGTCGAAGCAGGCCTGCGATCCGCCGCGGGCGAGATAGGCGGTCGGGTCGCCGTTGCTCAGCAGCGCATCCACGAAGTAGTCAATGTCGAAGTTGTTGACGCTGCCGTCGCAGTTGGCGTCACCCGGCAGGCAGGGCGTCACGGTGAAGCTGAACAGTGCCCCGGTCATGACCGCCGTGGCCGGCGCCACCGGCGAGATGGCCGGCGCGTCGTTGCGCTGCACCAGCACGTTGGCGATGCCGTTCTGGAGCGAGAAGGAGTACAGACCGGGCGTGTTCGGCGCGGTGAACGACCCGCTGGCCAGCACCTGCATCCCCGCCTGCCCCACCCCCGCGAGCGGGTTGGCGACCTCGGCCATGCCCGCACCGGGATTCTGCGAGACGCCGAACGTATTCTGCATGCCGCCGATCTGGATCAGGTTCCGCTGACCGGCCGTGCCGCGCTGCACGCCATAGTAGCCGTTGGCGGCCACGACATCGCCGGGGTTGGTGACGCCCGCGGGACGGGCGAAGTTGGTCATGCCGGCGGGCACCGGGGCCGCGGCGGGCGGAATGTCGAACAGCGCCGGATTGGCGGGATGCTGTACCAGGTCGGTCACGACCAGCGCTGCGCCCTGGTTGTCACCGGTCGAGGTCACAAAGCCGGCCGTCCAGTGGACGGTTGAACCGCCGGTCACGCTCGTGCCATCCTGCGGCGAGGTCAGGGAAAAGGTGACCGTCTGGGCGAGGGCGGCGGCGGCCAGCGAACCGGCCAGCAGGGTGCGGAACAGCGTGCGCATGTCAAAAACCTCCGAATCCCCCGATTCTACGCCATCGGCCGGGCCGGATGCAACACAATCCGCCGCCAGGGCGGGATCGGCCGCGGTCGTCGGTCAGGCGGCCGCCGCGGGCGTGCCATCGGGCGGCGGGCGGCGGCGATAAAGCTGCCACATCAGGGGAATGACGGCCAGCCGGGCGATCGACGACACGGTGAAGATGACCAGGTAGGCGTGGTAGCTGTTGCCGGCGGCGTAGAGCAGCAGCCCGCCCAGCGACGAGCCGGCCACCATCGCCACGGCGTTGAACAAGTTCTGGGTGGTGAGGATGCTGGTCCGCTCGTGCTCCCGCAGCGTCTCGAAGGTCAGCAGCACCACCGCCAGCTCCCAGGCCCCCCATGCCAGCCCGGAGGCCATCTGCACCGCCAGCAGGTAGACGTAGTTCTGGTGCACGACCCACAGCGCCGCCAGCGGGGCGATGCCGATGCCGGCGCACAGGAAGACCAGCCGGGCGCCGTAGCGGGTCGCGACCCAGCCCCACAGCGGCGTCGAGAGAATCTTGAACAGGATGGTGGTGCCGTTGAGCATCATCCACTCGGCGTCCGAGCCGTGCAGCTCGCGCTTGATGAAGGCGGTGAAGAAGGGCCCGGCGATCATCGAGGTGAACTGCATCGCCAGCACGCACTGCACCAGTTGCAGGCCGCCGCTGCGGCGCACCAGCCGCCGCAGCCATTCCCCGATCGGCACGACCCGCACGTCGGCCGGCAGGGGCGTGGATTCGCGCGTGCCGATCAGCAGCCCGGTGGAGACGGCCCGGAAGAGGAAGGCGGCCGCGAAGAGCACGGCGAAGGCGGCCACGTTCGCGCCGCCGGCGGAATAGGCCTGCAGGTAGACGCCCGCGGCGACGAAGCTGGTCAACGCTCCCAGCTGCGCCCAGCGCGTCCGCGTGGAAAAGTAGCGGGTCCGCATGGCGGCCGGGACGGTGCTGCTCATCCAGGTGAACCACGCCCCGCCGGCGGCCATGCCGCCCGCCCAGTACAGGGCCGCGATGCCGAACAGCACGGGCACCAGCGCCGTGCGCACCTCGCCGGCCGCCGGGCGCGCGGGCCAGGCCAGCGCCACCGCGGCCAGCGGCACGAAGGCCAGCGTCTGCAGCGCCACGCACAGCACCACCCAGCGCTTCTGCGAGCCCAGCGCCCGCACGCCGAAGGGCGAGGCCAGTTGCAGCACCGCCCCGGCCAGCACCGGCACGGTCACGGCCAGGCCGCTGGCGACCTCGCTGCCGGTGACGGCCAGCACGAACAGCGCGAAGCAAAACTCCCCCACCCCGACCATGAGCGACCACATCACGCCGTCGACCATCACGAAGCGAAGGTCGCGGCGCAGCGCGGCGTCGGCGACCGGCGGCGCGGTCATGGGCGGTTGTCACACCTCGCGGGCCGCCGCGGTGACGGCCCGGCCGACCCGCGCGGGCCGGCCGACCACCGCCACGGCGGATCGGAATCCCGCGACAGGATAATCGACTCCCGCAGCACTGCGGCGGCGCAATCGTTGCGCAGCGCCGATGCCCACCGGCGCGAAAGTCGGTCCACCCCGCGCAATAATTGATCCCACTGGCGCTGCGCCCGGCTGGGTGGCATGCCTTCGCGGTCGGGTGGCATGCCTTCGCGGTCGGGTGGCATGCCTTCGCGGTACTCCGCGTAGGCATGCACGCGGCAACGGCAGGGCGCCAGCGGCGCCGTCGCATGCTCACGCTGAGTACAGCGAGAGCATGCCACCCACGGGCGCGATAAACGGTCCCTCTGGCGCGATGAACGGCTGGGTGGCATGCAACGCCGTTCACCAATCGCCCGATAGTCGGCTCATAAGTCTTTGTGATTCATGGTAGTTATAGCGGGTGTATGGCGCGCCAAATTGAACGGCCTCCGTTAGGCTTTGGTTTCACACCAAGCAAACGGAGGCCGCGATGGAATGCTCACGGACGAGCACCCGTTCTTCAGCGTACTGCACCCAGCTGCGTTCCGCCATTCGACAGTTTCTCCCGGTCAGCGGTTTGCCGCTGTGCTCGTCGGATCAGCGCGTTCGGTGGAGCGACCGGATGTTGCTGATCGGCCTGTTGCTGATGGTCTGGCATCCGGTCTCCTCTTTCCGCGAAGCCTTCGCGGCGATGCGTGAGCAGATCGTCGCGATGTATCCGACGCGGCGGCGGCGGAGGCGCTCATCTCGAAGGCTTCCTCAAGGCACGGCGGACGCGTTCAGCGCGGCTGCTGCGGCCACTCGTCGCGACGCTGCGGTCTCATACGCAACGCTCGGCCGCGGGCTGTTGGCGCTGGCGGAACTGGGTGGTGCTCGGCGTGGACGGTTCGCGGGTGAATTGTCCGCGCACGCGGGCGAACGAGCAGGCGTTCGGCTGCGCCGGCAAGCGCGCACGCGCGCGCAGCAGCTGCTGGTCACGCTCTATCACGTGGCCAGCAACCTGCCCTGGGCACGGCGCGCACGCGCGGCGACGGCAGCGAACGCGACCTGCTGCTGTCGATGCTGCCGGAGTTGCCGGAGCGCGCGCTGCTGCTGACCGATGCGGGGCTGGTGGGCTACCGCGTGCTCACGCGCCTGCAGAACTGCGGCCATGCGTTCATCGTGCGCGTCGGCCGGAATGTGACGCTGCTGCGCAAGCTCGGCTACCACCTGCGCGAGCGCGCGGGCGTGGTGTATCTGTGGCCCGACACGCAGCGCCGCACGCCGCCGCTGACGCTGCGACTCGTGCTGTTGCAGGCGGGGCGACAGCATGTGGGCGCTGCTGACCAACGTGCTGGACGAGCGGCGGCTCAGCGCTGCGGATGTTGCCGCCCTCTACCGGCGGCGCCGCTGGTCGCTGGAAGTGATGCATCGCACGCTGAAGCAGACGCTGGGCAAGCAAAGCTTCGCGCCCAAACGCCGGAGCTGGCCGCGTGCGAACTCGACTGGTCGATGGCCGGTCTGTGGCTCATCAGCCTGCTGACGCACAACGCCGCCCAGCCGCCGCGATTGATCTCACCCGCCGCGGCATTGCGTGTGATCCGCACCGCCATGCGGCGCGGCCGCCGCCCAACGGGAAAACACTGGCTCCAGCGCCAACTCCGCACCGCCGTGCCCGACTTCTACCTCCGCAGACGACCAAAGACCGCCCGCGATTGGCCGCACAAGAAAACCGAACCACCCCCCGGAACCCCCAGAATCCGCACCGCAACCACGGCCGAAATCCGCAAAGCACAGGCATTCAGAAAAGAAAAAGGAGCGGCTTAGTGAACGGCGTTGGGTGGCATGCCTTCGCGGTACTCCGCGTAGGCATGCACGCGGCAACGGCAGGGCGCCAGCGGCGCCGTCGCATGCTCACGCTGAGTACAGCGAGAGCATGCCACCCACGGGTGCGATAAACGGTCCCTCTGGCGCGATGAACGGCTGGGTGGCATGCCTTCGCGGTACTCCGCGTAGGCACGCACGCGGCAACGGCAGCGGGCAGCGGCGCGCGTCGCATGCTCACGCTGAGTACAGCGAGAGCATGCCACCCACGGGTGCGATAAACGGTCCCTCTGGCGCGATGAACGGCTGGGTGGCATGCCTTCGCGGTACTCCGCGTAGGCATGCACGCGGCAACGGCAGGGCGCCAGGGGCGCCGTCGCATGCTCACGCTGAGTACAGCGAGAGCATGCCACCCACGGGTGCGATAAACGATCCCTCTGGCGCGATAAACGATCCCTCTGGCGTGGTAAACGATCCCACGGGCGCGATAAACGATCCCACGGGCGCGATGATCGGTCCATCCGGCGCAGCGCCCGTGCCCGCTGGCGCGGCGCCCGGTCCATCCGGCGCAGCGCCCGTGCCCGCTGGCGCGGCGCCCGGTCCCTCCGGCGCTGCGCCCGTGCCCGCTGGCGCGGCTGGGTGGCATGCCTTCGCGGTCGGGTGGCATGCCTTCGCGGTACTCCGCGTAGGCATGCACGCGGCAACGGCAGGGCGCCAGGGGCGCCGTCGCATGCTCACGCTGAGTACAGCGAGAGCATGCCACCCACGGGTGCGATAAACGATCCCTCTGGCGCGGTAAACGATCCCACGGGCGCGATAAACGATCCCTCTGGCGCGGTAAACGATCCCACGGGCGCGATGATCGGTCCCTCCGGCGCTGCGCCCGTGCCCTCCGGCGCAGCGCCCGGTCCCTCCGGCGCGGCGCCCGGTCCCGCTGGCGCGGCGCCCGTGCCCACTGGCGCTGCGCCCGTGCCCACTGGCGCGACAATCGGTCCCGCTGGCGCTGCGCCCGTGCCCACTGGCGCGACAATCGGTCCCGCTGGCGCTGCGCCCGGTCCCGCTGGCGCTGCGCCGATGCCCGCCACGGGGGCGCGGGCTGGCCGTCGCGCAGGATCCGCGCAGCGCCTATGATGGATTCACATGATCATCACCGCCGCCCACACCACCGAGGCCCGCCCGCTGCCGGCCGTCGCCGAACTGCTGCCGCCGGTCGCCGGGGCGCTGGGCGGCGGCGCTGCGGACCTGGCCATCCTGCTGACCAGCGCGCCCTCGACGCCCGAGCTGCCGGAAATGGCCGAGCGGGTGCAGACCCGGCTCGCGGCGCGGGTGCTGGTCGCGGCCACCGCCGGGGCGCTGATCTGCAACGGGCATGAATTCGAGCAGAGCAACGGGACGGCGCTGTGGGCGGCGCAGCTTCCGGGCGTGCGCTGCCGGGCGTTTCACTTCTCCGCGCAGGACGCCGACCGGCTGGACACGCCCGAGGCGGTCGCCGAGCACGTCGGCGTTGGCCCGGAGGAAAATCCCGCGTTCATTCTGATCGGCGACCCGTTCAGCGTGTATCCGCCGGACGTGCTGGCGCGGCTGCACAGCGCCTACCCGGGGCGGCCGATCGTGGGCGGACTGATCTCGGCCGGCGCGCGGCCGGGCGAAAACACGCTGATCTTCGAGGGGCTGCCGCTGCACCACGGCGTCATCGGGGTGGCGCTGTCCGGCGATCTGCGCGTGGACGCGCTGGTCTCGCAGGGCTGTCGGCCGATCGGCCGGCCGCTGGTCGTGACCCGCGCGGAGCGGAACGTGATTCACACGCTCGGCGGCCGGGCGACGATGGACGTGCTGGACGAGGTGATCCGGGCGCTCTCCGCCGCCGATCGACGGCGGCTGGAGGCCGGCGGACTGCTGGTCGGCTGCGTGGTCAATGAATACCAGCCGACATTTGCGCGGGGGGACTTCCTGATCCGCAACGCGGTCGGCCTGGACCCCGAGACCCGCGCGCTGGCGATCAGCGACCACCTGCGGACCGGGCAGACGGTGCAGTTTCACGTGCGGGACCGCGAGAGCGCAGCGGCCGACATGCAGGAGGCGCTGGCCGGCGCGGCGGCCGGCGGACCCGTGGCCGGGGCGCTGCTGTTCTCGTGCAACGGGCGCGGCACCAGCCTGTTCGGCCGGCCGCACCACGACGCGGCCGCGCTGGCCGAGGCGCTGGGATCGCCGGCCACGGCCGGCTTTTCGTGTGCCGGGGAGATCGGGCCGATCGGATCGCGCAGCTACCTGCACGGCTTTACCGCCGCGGCGGCGCTGCTGCGCCCGGCGGCGGGGTGACGCCATGACGGCCGCGCGGGACCGATTGCGACTTCCCGCCGCAGCGCGGCTGCGCTCGGACGCCGACTTTCGGCGCGCGCTGGACGAGGGGCTGCGCGTGTCGGACGCGGTGCTGACGCTGTGGGTGGTGCAGCGCGCGGCCGGGGATGCAGCGCTGCGCGACGGGGATGCAGCGCTGCGCGACGCGGATGCAGCGCTGCGCGACACGGCCCGCGCGCGCGATCCATCCTCGAACCCGCAGCGCCGCGACCCGCCCGCCGGCGGCGCGGCGGGTGCGCCGGCGGAAGCGGGGGGTGCGCCGGCGGAAGCGGGGGCTGCGCCGGCGGAAGCGGCGGGTGCGCCGGCGGCGCCGCCCTGCACGCGGATCGGGATTCGCACCGGCCGGCGGCTGGGCAACTCGCCGCAGCGCAGCCGGGTGCGGCGGGTGATCCGCGAGGCGTTTCGACTGTCGCGGCCGGAGCTTCCGAAGGGGCTGGACGTGGTGTGCGCGCCGCGCGCGCGGACCGTCGTGACGCTGGCGGCGTGTCGTGCAGCGCTCGAGAGCCTGCTGGCGCGCGCGGCGCGGCGATTGACGTCGTGAGCCGGGGCGCTGCGCCCGCCCGCGTCACGGCCCCGGCCGCCGCGGCACGGCCTGCGGGCCGGAGGGCGGCTGCGACGCCGCGCTAGAGGCTGCGCCGCCGCAGGAACTCGACCAGCAATCGGACGCCGAAGCCGCTGGCCCCGCGGCCGGTCGGCAGCTTGGGGTCGTCGCGGTTCGCGACCGCGGCGATGTCGAGGTGCGCCCAGGCGGTCGGCGGCCGCACGAACTCCTTGAGGAACATGCCGCCGACGATGGCATGCGCTTCGGGGCGGCCGGCCGAATTGCGGATGTCGGCGTCGTGGGCCTTGATCAGCTCGCGATACTCATCCCACAGCGGCAGACGCCAGAGTCGCTCGTGCGTGCGACGGCCGGCCTCGCCCAGGTCGGCGGCCAGCTCGTCGTCGGTGCTCATCAGCCCGGCCGCGACGGTGCCGAAGGTGGTGCGGACGCCGCCGGTGAGGGTGGCGACGTCGATCAGCGTGGCCGGATTGAGGCGCGTCTGGGCGTACCAGAGCGCATCGGCCAGCACCAGCCGGCCCTCGGCGTCGGTGCTGATGATCTCGACCGTCTTGCCGCTCATCATCGTGAGAATGTCGCCGGGGCGGTAGGCGTCGTGCGAGATCATGTTCTCGGCGGCGGCGATCAGCGCGGTGACGTTGCAGCGCAGCTTCAGTTGGGCCACGGCGCGCATCACGCCCAGCACGGCGCAGCCGCCGGACTTGTCGTACTTCATGGAGATCATGAAGTCGTTGGCCTTGATGGAATAGCCGCCGGTGTCGAAGGTGATCGCCTTGCCCACGAGCACATGCGTCACTTTCGAGCGCGGGTTGCCGCGATACTCCATGCGGATCAGGCAGGGCTTGACCTTTGAGCCGCGGCCGACCGCCAGCAGTCCGCCCATCTTCAGGCGCTCCAGCGCCGGCGGCTGCAGGATCTCGCAGCGCAGGCGGCATTCGCGCGCCAGGCGGCGGGCCTCCTGCGCCAGTGACTGCGGCTGGATCACGTTGGCAGGCAGGTGCGCCAGGCGGCGGGCGTAATTGACGCACTGGGCCTCGATCAGCGCGGCGCGGATCGCGGATCGTGCGCCGCGCTCGAAGCCGTCGGCGGTCGCGGCCAGCTGCACGCGGATGCGCGCCGGGGCCCTGGACTCGGGCGTGCGCATCTCATCGAAGCGGAAGCCGGCCAGCGTCATGCCGACCACCCACTCGCAGACGCCGTCCTCGGGAGCCGACAGCAGTCCGTCGACCCAGAGCGCTGCGCTTCGAACGCGCTCCGCGATGAGCCAGCGCGCTGCGCCGGCGGCCGCGGTGCGGACGCGGGCGGGATCGAGCCGCTCCGCCGGACCGAGGCTGACCAGGATGACGCGCGGAATCGGGCCGGCCGCGGCGGCGGTGTGAACGATCTGGCCAAGCTCGTCGCCGGGCGGGGCCGCGCGGCAGAGCGTGGAGACCGCCCCGGCGCAAAGGCGATCGGCGTGTGACAGCCGCTCGAGCGCGGGCGCGGGCTTCGAGACCAGTGGGACGATCAGCACGTCGGGGGCGTCCGACTTCTGCAGGCCGACAAACTCGAAGCTGGTTCCATTTCGCTGCATGGGCGGTGATTCCGATCCGGGCCGGTGCGCCTCGAGCGAGTCGCAGCGGCCCGGCGCTGCGAAATCGCGATGAAGTCAGTTGAGCCGGGCAGTCTAGCCGGAAGCGGACGGCGCAGGAGCGAAACGCTCGCACACCGAGAGCGCCGCCGGACGGGACGACCAGCGGCCGGGCTGCGTCGGCCGGTGGTGTGACCGCGCCGGTGCAAACGAGGGCGGGGCGGGCTGCGCGATGTTCGCACAGCCCGCCCCGCGGGTCATCGATGGAGTCGCCCGGTCAGAGCGGGGCGACGATCGCTACTACGGGCAGATCACGAAGCCGCAGCCCGTTCCGGCGCCTTGCGGCACGCCGCCGCTGAGCGTGCAGGAGGCGGGCAGCACGTTCGTGCAGATGCCGCCCGGGAAGCAGCAGGCCTGCTTGGAGCAACTCGGGCAGCCGTTACCCGGCGGAGGCGGCGCCAGGATGCAGTCGACGAACGGATCGATGTCGAAGTTGTTGAACAGGCCGTCGCAGTTCACGTCGCCCCAGCAGCGGCGACGATCCCAGCAGGCCTGCGTGCCGCCCAGCGCGAGGTAACCCGGGGGCGCCAGCGTCGGATCCGGCGGCGAGCCGACCAGCACGCCCTCGACAAAGAAGTCGATGTCGAAGTTGTTGACCGAGTTATCGCAGTTCGCGTCGCCGACGAGGACGCCGTCGCAGCGATCTGGTGGGCAGACCGTCCCGATGCAGGGGACGTTCTGCGGCGTGCCGCCCTGCGAGATGCAGACCGTCGGCGGCAGGTTCACGCACAAGCCGCTCGGCAGGCAGCATCCCGGAACGAACGGGCACTGGGTGGTGGCACAGTTGGTGCCCGGACCCTGCGGATTGCCGCCGGTGGTAAGGCACTGATTCGGCAGCAGGTCGGCGCAGGCGCCATTGGGATAGCAGCAGGCTTCGCGGCAGGTTGTGGTCGCACAGGTCGTGCCGACGCCCTGCGGCGTACCGCCCTGGTTCTGACAGATCGCGATGATGACGTCGATGCACGAGCCATCCGGCAGGCAGCAGGCCTGGCGGCAGAAATTCACGCTGACGCAGGTCGTGCCCGGCCCCTGCGGGTCACCGCCGCTGGCGAGACACTGGTTGACCGGCAGGTCCGCGCACGCCGTCGCGAGGCAGCAGGCCTGCAGGCAGGGGTTCGGAACGCAATTCGTGCCGATGCCCAGGAACGTTCCGGCGGTGCAGCCGACGTTGGACGTCATGATGCAGGAGCCATCCGGAAGGCAGCAGGCGCCGCGGCACGGATCCGGTACGCAGTTGGAGCCGTCACCCTGGTAATCGCCGTTGCACTGGCCAGGCGGAACCACGACGCAGGTCCCGTCCGGGCGGCAGCATGCGCCGGAGATCACGATCGGGCAGGGCGTCATGCCGCAGATGGCGCCAATTGGCTGAGGCGTTCCGCCGAGCGCCACGCACTGCGCCGGCGGATGCGTCTGGCAACTGCCGTCGCTGAAGCAGCAGGCCCGCGGGCAGAGGTTCGCATTGCAGATGGAGCCGGCCGGGCCGGGCGTGCCGCCCTGCAGCGTGCATGCCGCGGACGGGAGATTCGAGCAGCTGCCATCAGGGAAGCAGCAGGCCACTGGCGGACACGGATCAGGGTTGCAGGTCGTGCCGTTTCCGAGCCAGATGCCGCCCAGCCCCTCGCACTGCGCCTGGTTAGGCTCGCCCATACATCCGAACGAGTAGCAGCACGCGCCGCCGAGAGGCAAGCAGCAGTACGGCTGTGACAGGCGATTCCGCGGCATGGGCGCCGGATCCACACGGAGGAAGTCTGCGCCGTTATTGTCTGTGTCAATGCATCCTTCATCGAGGCGCTGCAAACTTGCGGTGGCGCTCAGCATCGGCGCGACCGACGGACCTGGTGCGGTTTCCCAGCAATTCGCGCCGCCGTATCCGACAAAATCCTCGATGGTGGGATCGGCAATCGGGCACGGTCCGGCCAAGGCCACCGTCGTGTTGACCAAGGCAACCTTGCCGCTGGCGTTGCTCATCGCGGTACCGCCGATGTGATCGGGCGGCGGGAGCGGCATGCCGGCGGCGCCGCACGACATCTGCACCAGGAAATAGCCGCACGGATCGATCACGCCGGTCAGCGGCGTCACCTGCCAGACCCCACCGGTGGCGGAGGCGTACTGGATGCTCCACCCCCCAAGCGGGATCGGGACGGTGGTTCGATTGTGAAGCTCGACATAGTCACAGCGCCAGGTGGGGGCGGCCCCGCCGCCGCCGCCGTAGACGGCGCTGATCGTGATTCGCGGGTCCTGCGCGAGCGCGACGGTGCTACACAACGCCGCTGCCAGGATGGTTGCACGAAACATGCTCGCTCCTTTGCCTCGAGTGATCGGTCAGCCCAAGCGGGCGCACAGTGCCCCGCCAGCCGGGCGATGGAGGCGCGGGCCGCGGTGTCGGATCGCGGCCACAACCTCATTTCCATTTATTGGACCGCCGCAGCGTACGCCGCAGGGAGAAGGCGGGTCAAGATAAATTGCGGTTCCGGCGGTCGAGAAGGGGCGGAAAAAACGCAACGTGCGCCCGTAGCGCGCTCCGCAACCCGCTGTAAGCGGGACGCGGAATCACACTGCGAGCGCACGAAACGGTGCGTCCAAGTATCGAATGATGCGACGTTAGCGAATCTTGAAGCGGCCGCGGCCGACCTTTTTCAAGTGCTTGCTGCGAACCATCTCGGCCATGGCGATACCGGCACTCTTGGCGAGCGTCTTGTTGTCCGACTTGTAACCCATCTTCACGACGGTGGTGGCGATCTCCCCGACGCGCGCGACCTGACCGGGCTTCATGGCGCCGAGGATGAACTCCTTGAGCGAGCCGCGCCGCGGCGGCTTGGGCCCGTGGCCGGCGGCGGCCGGACGCGGCCCGGGCTTGGCGCCGGCGCGCTTGCCGGGCTTGGCTCCGGGCTTGCCGCGCTTCACGGCAACCGGGACCGCGCCTCCGAAGTCGTCAATCACTTCGTCGAGCGATGCGATGCGACGATCGAGCTGGTCGCGCTGGGCCACCAGCGCGGAACGAGCGGACAAGAGGCCTTGGACCGCTCCGGCGACACCGGACAGGTTTCCCTTTCGGGGCATTCGAACACTCCAGAGAATTTCCACTCATGCGAATGCGGCGACAACCACAGCGCAGGCGCGATCGGCAGCACCGCCGGATGGCGGCCCCCCGATGCGGCCTGACGAGACTGCATTCGCGTATGGTCTTCGCGGCTCCGATCTCCGCCGCCGACCGGGATCGCGCCAGATCCTGCGGACGGCAAAACCGGGGAGTCGGAACCGCTCCGGTTGCGCTAGTGGAATGATCGGGGGCAAGACGCCCGAAGTCAATAGGTGCGGGTTCGGGAATTCAAGGGATTATAACAGTAGCCTGGCGCGCGACTGTACGCAGAGGTGGGTGAGGAGAAATCGGAAGTGCACCCCGGGGACGTACACGGTTGTTGCAACGCACGCCGCCTCGCGCCTGCGCGAACTCCCATAAAGGCGTGACGCACGCAGTGGGATGCTGCGCGGCAGATCGCGAACAGCGCGTGCGATCGGGCCGGCCGGACAAGGGCCAGCCGTCCTAGGGCTGCTTTTGCCCGGCCGCGCGCTTACGGAGGGCCTCGAACGGCTCGCGCAGCCTCGGCTCCAGCACCTTGACGGTCGCCTGTTCGAAGGAGGTCGCCGCGCGGCGGCTCATCTCGGCAGTCACCACTCGGTCCCGCAGCGAGCGCTCCACCTCCGCCCGCACGTCCTCGAACCGCGCGTGCTCCGGCGGCAGCCGGCGCTCGAGCTTGAGCACGTGAAAACGCTCCTCGACGCGCAGGGGCGCGCTCACCTCGCCGGGCGCCAAGGCAAACGCCGCCTCGCGCACCAGCGGTGGGATCTGGTCGTCCGCGAACGAAAAAGGCGGCAGCAGTCCGCCCTGGGCCGCCGACGGATGCCGGCTGAAACGCTCGGCGACGCGTGCGAAGTCCTCGCCGCGGTTGAGCGCCTCCAGCGCGGCCGAGAGCGCCGACGAATCGGCGACGATGATGTCGCGCACTTCGACGCGCTCGCCGTAGGTGCGGCTGAACTCCTCCCGCAACGTGGCCTCGCTGAGCACGATGCTCTTCTCGACCAGCTTGCGCAGGTGGGCGTTGCGTTCCATGCTGATCATGAACTCGGCGTGCGAGATGCCTTTCTGCTCCAGCAGCAGGTCGAGCACGCGGCGCTTGTCGGCCGGCTCGATGCGCTCGCCGGGCGCTTCGACGATCAGCAGGCGATCTACGCTCTGCTCATACTCGCGCTGGATGTCGGCCCGGCTGACGCTCAGGCCGGCGGCCTGCGTCTCCTGGCGGGCGAGTTCCAGCAGCACCAGCTGCTGCATCGCGGCCAGCCCGTGCGACTCGATCAGCAGGTTTACCACCGCTTCGCGCGAAACCGGCTTGCCGTTGACCAGCGCAATCGCATCTGACGCCAGCACGGAGGCGCAGGGCGTCAACAGCAGCAGCAGGCTCGCGGCGCGCGATAACAAGTTCATGAACAGACTCCGGAATGATCGGCGGGATCGACCCGCGGGGCAGACAATCGGGGCGTTGGGCCGACGCGGGCACTTGCGGCACAAGTGGATCGATTCCGCGCTACAGCAGCGACCGGCCGCGCAGTCCTTCCGGCTGCGGCAGGCCGAGCATTTTCAGGATCGTCGGCGCCACGTCGTACAGGCTCGCGTCGAGACGGCCGGCCGCCACTCCCGGGGCGCTCAGGATGTGCATTCCCATCTGAGCGTGGTTCGCGTCATCGGGGCCGGTGTCGTTCTCAAAGGTGTAGATGTCCGGGTTGCCGATCGTGCCGACGCTGCGCCAGTGCAGGTCGCCGAAGATCACGATCAGGTCGGGCGGAACGCCACCGACCCGGCGATAAATATCCTCCGGACGATAAACGCGCGTGCCCATCGGCCGGCCCTGGTGATCCGGCAGCGCCTCGAGCTTGCGGATCAGCTCGCTCCGTAATGCTTCATACTCGGCGGCCGCCACGACGCCGCCCGGCTCCCGCCCGGCACGATTGATGAACAGCCGGCCGTAATAGCCGCCCTCGCCCCACGCGCGGGTGCGCGACCAGTCCACCTCGGAGACGTCGAAGCGGCGCTTGCCGGCGGCGCCGGGCTTCATCACCAGGTAGCCCTCGCGGATCAGCCAGTCATTGAAGCACAGGCCGCCGTCCATGCGTTTTGCGCCGTGATCCGAGACGACCCACACCGCCGAGCGGGCCGGGTCCAGCGGCGCCAGCAACTCGCCGATCCGCCGATCGAGGTCCACGTAGTAATCGTGAATCGCGTTTTCGAACGGATTGCCCGGCTCGTAGCGATGATGCTCGCGGTCCATGTACTGCCAGAAGCCGTGATGGATGCGGTCGGTTCCCATCTCGACCATCCAGAAGAGCTGCCAGGGACGCGTCGCCATGAGGTGCTCGCAGACGCGAAAACGGCGCTGCGTCATTTCATAAATCTGGTCCAGCAGGCGCTGCTTGTCGTCGGTGCGAAAATCCTTCACGTCGACGAGATACTCGCCGACCAGTGACGCGATCTCCTCGCGCAGCGCCGGTGGGTGGGTGTACTGGCTGTCGATCCCAGGCGTCAGGAAGCAGGTGATCTGCGCTCCGTTGGGGGGCGACGTGATGGGAAACGTCTGGGGCACGCCGACCGTGATCGAGCTCAGGCCGCGTTGTCCCATTAAATCCCAGACGCGCGGCTCGTGAATCGCCAGGTTGGTGGCGATGGTGAGCTTGTCGTAGCTGTGGTCGGCCCGGTTGCGAAAGCCGTAGACGCCCAGCTCGCCGGGGTCGCGCCCGGTGGCCATGCAGCTCCAGGCCGGGACGGTGATCGGCGGCATGCAGCTTTCGAGCCGACCCCAGGCGCCGCGCTGCACCAGCGAGCGCAGGGTGGGCAGGTCGCCCAGCCAGCGCTCGAAGACCAGCGCGGGGTCGGCGCAATCCAGGCCGATGACGGCTATCTTCTCGATCACGGACATCGCGGGTGATTCTCCGGTCGCGCCGGGGCGCGCCCGGCGGATGCCGGGATTCTACGCAAACGCCGCGGCGGTCGCGACCGCGCGCGGCGCGGTGGCGTTCGAGGGCAGCCAATGAAGGCCACGCTGGTTCCGGGGCTGGCGTTCGAGATCGAGTTCACGGTCACGCCGCCGATGTGCCCGCGGTTTGACGACGAGCCGGTGCATCCGGTCTGCGCGACGTGGACGGTCGTCCACTACATGGAGCTGGCCGGCCGGCGGGTGCTGGAGCCGCACCTCGAACCGCACGAGGAGGGCATGGGCGTGCAGATCCGGGTGGATCATCGCTCGCCGGCGGTGGTGGGCAGCGTGGTGCACGTCTGCGCGACGGCGACGGCGGTCGCGGCGGGACGCCTGACCTGCGCGGTGCGCGCCGCGGTCGGCGGGCGTACCGTCGCCGAGGGGGAATTCGTACAGGCGATCCTGCCGCGGCAAGCAATCGCGCGGCTGATCGAGCGCCACCGCCCGGCTACGCCAGGTTCATCGTCATGAGGAACACGGCGTTCTTCTCGACCTTGTCGAGCCGGTTGCGGAGCAGTTCGACCGCCTCGACCGGGTTCATGTCGGACACCACGCGCCGCAGCATGTAAATCTTCTCGAGTTCCTTCGGATCGAGCAGCAGCTCTTCCTTGCGGGTGCCGCTGGCGGAGATGTTGATGGCCGGCCAGACGCGGCGATCAACGAGGCGGCGGTCGAGGTGCAGCTCGGAGTTACCGGTGCCCTTGAACTCCTCGAAGATCACTTCGTCCATCTTGGAGCCGGTATCGACCAGCGCGGTGCCGATGATCGTCAGCGAGCCACCCTCCTCGATGTTGCGGGCCGCGCCGAAGAAGCGCTTGGGCTTCTGCAGCGCGTTGGCGTCCACGCCGCCGGTGAGGATCTTGCCGGAGTGCGGCACCTCGGTGTTGTAGGCACGGGCCAGGCGCGTGATTGAGTCGAGCAGAATAACCACGTCGTGGCCGTATTCGACCAGCCGCTTGGCCTTCTCGATCACCATTTCGGCGACCTGCACGTGGCGGCTGGCCGGCTCATCGAAGGTCGAGCTGATGACCTCGGCCTTGGTGTGCCGCTGCATCTCGGTGACTTCTTCCGGGCGCTCGTCGATCAGCAGGATGATGACCTTGGAGTCCGGGTGGTTAGTCGAGATGGCGTTGGCCATTTTCTGCATCAGGACGGTCTTGCCGGTGCGCGGCGGCGCGACGATCAGCATGCGCTGGCCGAAGCCGATCGGCGTGACCATGTCCACGATGCGCATGTTCATTTCTTTGGGAGACGTCTCCAGGAAAACGCGCCGATTGGGGTGCAGCGGCGTGAGGTCCTCGAAGTTGGTCTTTTCGGTCACGCACTCGGGCGTCTGGAAGTTGATCGCCTCGACCCGCAGCAGCGCGAAGTAGCGCTCGCTCTCCTTGGGCGGGCGGATCTGCCCGGCGACGACGTGGCCGTTCTTGAGACCGAAGCGGCGAATCTGCGACGGACTGACGTAGATGTCGTCGGGGCAGGGCAGGTAGTTGTATTCCGGGCTGCGCAGGAAGCCGAAGCCGTCCGGCAGAATCTCCAGCACGCCCTCGCCGTACAGCAGGCCGTTCTGGTTGATGCGCCGCTTGAGAATCTGGAAGATCAGATCCTGCTTGGAGAGGCCGACATACTCCTCGATCCCCTCCTGCTTGGCGACCTCGTGCAGGTCGGTGACGGTCATGCGCTGCAGGTCGGTGATGTGCAGTTCGCCGCGCTTGACGCGCTCGTACTTCTCATGCGTCTCGCGGTCAATCGCCGGCTCCCCGTCGCCGCCAGCGGTCCGCGGAGCCGGGCGGGACGCGCCGACCTCGCCGCCGGGGACGAACTTGGAGGCCGGAGACTCGCTCGCCGGCGGGGCTGGCGGGGCGGCAGGCTCGACCACGTCGTCGTCGAGGCTGTCCATCACGTCCTGAAGCTTTTTCTTGTTCGGCCCGCGCGAGCCGCGCGTCGTCGCCTTTGCCATGACTCATCAACTCCGAATCGTCAAATCAGACCAGATGTGAAACTCGCTGTCGCAGGCCGCGGACCGACGGAGAGCGCTCCTCCGGCGGCTGTGCGGCGCTTGGCTTTTCACCGGTGCAACACGTCCCTCAGAACGGCCGCGACGGCGGACTGCAGTTCTTCCTCGGTACCCTCGTTCACGATGACGAAATCCGCGCGCGCACGCTTCGCTTCGGGCGGGAGCTGCCATCGCTCCCGGGATTCCATCTGCGCCGCATCCCAGCCGCGCGTGGCTCGCAATCGGGCCAGCCGAACCCCAGCGCTCGCATCAACGAATAAAATCGAGTCGCAGATGCGATCGAGTTGGCTTTCAAGCAATAGCGGGGAATCCAGGACGACGGCGGGAACCGCAGGATCCCCAACCGCCTGTCTAATCCTATCCGCCCGCAGCGCGTCGATCAAGGGGTGAACCAGCGACTCCAGCCGCTGCTTCTCGCGCCCGTCGGAAAAGACAATCTCGGCGATGCGCCGACGGTCCGGCTGACCGTCGGGGGTGACTACCTCCGGCCCCCACCACGAGCGCAACTGCGCCAGCACTTCCGGCCGTCGCAGCACTTCGTGATTGAGCCGGTCTGAATCAACGACCACGCAGCCCAGCGCACCCAGGGCGGCAGCCACCCGGGACTTGCCGGCACCGATTGCGCCGCACAACCCCACTATCGGCTTTTTGCGCTCTTCCACCGGAAAAAACTGCTCCGTGACGCGCCCCCAAGCCCCCAACGCCGGCCGCGCTGGAATAATTCCGCCGACCCCGAAAATAGCCGGTGACTCTGCCTGACTACATCAAAAGTGAGCGGCCGGTCATCTCGACCGGCGGCTCCAGTCCCATCAGGTGCAGCACCGTCGGCATCACGTCCGCCAGCCGGCCGCCCTCGCGCAGCCGGGTGGCGGGAAGTCGGTCGCCGACCACGTACAGCGGAACCGGATACGTCGTGTGGGCCGTGTGCGGCCCGCCCGTCGCCGGGTCAATCATTTGCTCCAGGTTGCCGTGATCGGCGGTCACGACGGCGCACCCGCCACGAGCGGCCATCGCCTCCAGCACGCGCCCGACACACGCATCGACCACCCGGCAGGCCTGCACCGCCGCCGACAGTGAGCCGGTGTGCCCGACCATGTCCGGGTTGGCGTAGTTCAGGATGATGACGTCGTCGATGCCGTCGGCGATCCGGGCCAGCACGCCCTCGGTCAGCTCCAGCGCCGACATCTCGGGCTTCTGATCGTAGGTGCTCACCTGCGGCGACGGGACCAGCAGCCGCACTTCGCCGGGAAAAGGCTCCTCGCGATAATCGTTGAAGAAAAACGTCACGTGCGCGTACTTCTCCGTTTCCGCGGCACGGAATTGTCGCAGGCCCAGGCGGCTGATGAACTCGCCGGCGATGTTCTGCATCTTGGGCGGCTTGAGGAAGGCCACCCGCACCGGCAACCCGCGCTCGTACTCCGTCAGCGTGACAATGCTGACGTCCGGGCGCGGGCCGCGGGCAAAACCCATTTCGCGCATCGCCCCGGTGCGATCCGTGTCGCGGTAGGGGAAGGTGTCGAGCGCGAAGCTCTTGATGATCTGCCGCGGGCGGTCGCCGCGGAAGTTGAAGAACACCAGCGCGTCGCCGTCGCCGATCGTGGCGCGCGGCGTCAGGCCGTCGTCGCTGATCACCGTCGGGGTAACGAACTCGTCGCCGCGCATGGTCGGCTCGGCGGGTGCGGCGTAATAGCGCTCCAGCGCCGCGACCGCGGACGGAGCGGCCTCGGCGTCGCCGTGCACGTAGAGGCGATAGGCGCGCTCGGTGCGCGCCCAGCGGTAGTCGCGATCCATCGCCCAATAGCGGCCGCAGACGCTGGCGACCTGCCCGACGCCGAGCTGCCGCAGCCGCGCCTCGACCTGCCGCAGAATCTCGACGCCGCTGTTCGGTGCGGAATCCCGCCCGTCGGTAATGGCGTGCACATAGACCTGCCGCAGCCCGCGCTGCGCCGCCAGCTCGACGCAGGCGTAGAGGTGCTCGAGCACGCTGTGCACGCCGGCGTCCGAGCAGAGTCCCATGATGTGCAGGCGGCTGGAGCGGGCCTTGCAGCGCTCGACCGCGGCGACCAGCTCGGCGTTTTGAAAGAAGCTCGCGTCGGCGATGGTCTTGCTGATGCGGACGATTTCCTGATCGACGATCCGCCCCGCCCCGATGTTCTGATGACCGACCTCGCTGTTGCCCATCACGCCGTCGGGCAGGCCGACGTCCAGCCCGCTGGTGCGAATCAGCGTGAAGGGGCAGGTGGCCCGCAGGCGAGCATCCACCGGCGGCGCGGCGAGCTTGACGGCGTTGGCGTGATCCTGATCGGGGTGCGGGTTTTCGCCCCAGCCATCGCGGATGATGAGGATGCAGGGTCTGACAACGGGCTTCATCGGGCGGTCCTTCGGAAAAGCCGGGCGGAGCGACACACTATCTTAGGGGCGTGAAGGCGGACGGGGGGAGGCGGCACTCGGCGCACCGCGCGTCACTGCACCGGTGCTACGGCACCACGGTGCCTGCGCGGGATTTCTGTTTGACGCGGATAGCCGTCCGGCTAGCATTGACAGAGGTGGCGGATGCGGCCTGGCACGACGGACCAGGTCAACCTGCTCGCGATCGGGGACTGCAACTACGACGGCTTCTTCAACAACTTCGACATTGACTGCCTCATCGACCTGATGCTGCTCGGCTGTACTGAGAGTTTCCATTCCGGCGGCGGCGAATCATCCTTCATGGAGTCGTCCGTCGCGGGCGACGATTGGGAGCACTTCTTCGCCGTCGTCGACTGGCTGCGTACTTGCTTCGGGGAGACCTGCCGATGATCCATCGCACCCGCATGCTTGTCATTGTCGCCTGCTGCGCGTCCGCGGCTTACGCGCAGACCGTCCGCGACGTTTACCTCGACGCCGGCATCCCGATGATTCGTTCCACCCGCACCATGACGGTTGACTGGCGCACGGATTCCATTGCGGCCAACGAGCAGCGTGGATACGTCCTGTACGGCCTCACTCCGTCGGCCACGCAGCTTTACACGTCCGCCTACTCCCCCGCACTTGAGCCCTTCCTCGAAGACTCCCCCATTCCGTACAACTTTACAGATCGCACCTACATGGCAATCGGCGCCCACGACGGCGGCGCAGTCATTTGCTGGCAGCGGCTCTCCGGCGACATGGCGTGCGTGTCGATTGACGAGGGCGGCGCCGGCGTCGGCGGTCCGGTTGACATCGCCCGCCCCCCTTGGAGTAATGAAAACCCCAAGGTCGCCGCTGATCCCAATGGGGCAGCATCGGCTACACCGGAGGGGCGACTTTCGGGTGTTCAGGTTGTGACGTGTTCCTTCGCAATACTTCGCTTGACCTGTCGCAGGTTTCGTCAGCGATTACGGTCGCAGCTTGGACAGGGACGTCGTCGTTCGATCTGAAGAGCGTGCTTCGTACTGTGGACGGTCGCGTCGGATTGTTCTACATACTGAATCGTCAATCGCTGCGATTTGCGTACATGCGCTGGGTTGGCGCGAACGGAACACTCGAGCCGGAAATTGCGCTTCCGATCAACGTCGCGGGGGCCATCGCCTCATTGCAGGACAACGGCGAGCTGCTGCTGGTGGGATACCACCCGGCCGGAACGACGTTCGTGCAGCGCTTCTCGACCGCCGGTGCCCCCCTCGGACCGGCTCATACACTGACCGATCCCTGGGTCTATACCGTCGATATCTCCCCCGACGGCTGGATCCTCGCCGCCGACGAGGACTACGTCACCGGCCAGCTCCGATTCCGGCTCTTCAACGCCGAGGGCGTGCCCGCCGGTCCCTGGTTCGACCCGACGCACTTCGACCCCGAACTGCCGCGCAATTCCTTCGACGGCTCATTCGCCCCGGTCGCCGTCACGCGCGGGGGCGCCGTGTGGATCGCGTGGATTTCCCTCCCCGATGAGCCCGAGCCGGCCCAGTGGCATCTGACCTCGCTCGTCCCCTTCATCCGTGGCGATCTCAACGGCGACGGACGCTTCGACAACTTCGACATCGACCCCTTCGTTGCGGCAATCGTTGCAGGGCCGTAGCGGACCGAGCCGCCGGCCCCGGACACGCTCACCCGCGCCGCGGCCCGCCGGCCGATCAGCCGCGCCATGGCGATCCGGCACCTGCGGGCGACGGTGCGGCGACGAGCGCCGCCGCCGCTCGTGGCAAGCCAGGTTCGCTCCGGGTAGCATCGAGCCTCCGGCGCACGGTTCGACCGCCCGGGCAGGCCCGGGCACGCACGTTCGCGCCGCGGATCGCCCCCCGAATTCTGCGGGGAGCGCCCGCCGGGCCGCGCGCCGCATCGCTTCCGGAGCCACAACGATCATGTCCGCGAATCTGCTCAACGAGTACATGCAGGGCGTCGCTGCGCGCAACCCCGGCGAAAAGGAATTCCAGCAGGCCGTTCACGAAGTGCTCGAATCCATCATCCCCGTGCTGGAGCGGCACCCCGAGTTCCGCAAGGCGCGGATCGTCGAGCGGCTTACCGAGCCGGAGCGGGTCATCACCTTCCGCGTGCCGTGGGTGGACGACCGCGGCGACGTGCAGGTGAACCGCGGCTTCCGCGTGCAGTTCAACAGCGCCATCGGGCCGTACAAGGGCGGGCTGCGATTCCATCCCTCGGTCACGGTCAGCATCATGAAATTCCTGGCCTTCGAGCAGACCTTCAAGAACGCCCTGACCACCCTGCCGATGGGCGGCGGCAAGGGCGGCAGCGACTTCGACCCGCGCGGCAAGAGCGACAACGAGGTGATGCGCTTCTGCCAGTCCTTCACCACCGAGCTGTTCCGCCATGTCGGCGCGGACACCGACGTGCCGGCCGGCGACATCGGCGTCGGCGGCCGCGAGATCGGCTACATCTACGGCCAGTACAAGCGGCTGGTGAACCGCTTCGAGGGCGCCTTCACCGGCAAGGGCGTCGGCTGGGGCGGCTCGCTGATGCGGCCCGAGGCCACCGGCTACGGCGCGGTCTACTTCGCCCAGGAGATGCTCGCCACCCGCGATCAGTCCATCGCCGGCCGCACGGTCGCGATCAGCGGCTACGGCAACGTCGGCTGCGGCGTCACGGAAAAGCTCAACCAGCTCGGCGCGCGGGTGGTGACCATCGGCGATGAGTACGGTTTTGTGCACGACCCCGAGGGCATCACCGGGGCGAAATATGAGTTCATGAAGGAGCTGTGGCAGGTGCGCCGCGCGCCGGCCAAGGAATACGCCGACAAGTTCAACTGCCGCTGGACCGCCGGCGCCCGGCCGTGGTCGGTGGCCTGCGACGTGGCCATCCCGACCGCGGCGGAGAACGAGCTGTCGGGCAAGGACGCCGAGCAGCTGATTGCCAACGGCTGCACCTGCGTGGTCGAGGCCGCCAACATGCCCTGCACGCCGGAGGCGGTGGAGGCCTTTCAGAAGAACAACGTGCTGTTCGCGCCGGGCAAGGCGGCCAACGCCGGCGGCGTGGCCACCAGCGGGCTGGAGATGACGCAGAACAGCATGCGGCTGTCGTGGTCGCGCGACGAAGTGGACGCCAAGCTGCACGACATCATGCGCCGCATCCACAAGACCTGTGTGGACACGGCCGCGGCCTACGGCAAGCCGGGCAACTACGTGATCGGGGCGAACGTGGCGGGCTTCCTGAAGGTGGCGATGGCGATGATGGACCAGGGGGTGGTGTAGCCGATCCGAACCAGCTCCGATTCAGGAGAGCGACAATGCCCCGATCTGCCACGCGCTACGCGGCGGCGACATGACTTGTTCCACTGACCATCGTGTCCGTCTCGTGGCTGACACGCGCGGTTGCGCAAACAATCGACTTCGAAGGATTTGCCGAGCGTGACCGCATCTCCACGCAGTACCTGCCCACGCATGGCGCATCTTTTTCGCTTCTCGACAACCCCGACGACTTCCCAATGATCGCGCTGCAGGGATGCGTCCGCGTCGCATACGAAGGAGCCAACTGCTCGCAACATGACACCCCGCTCGTGTCGAACGGCGGCGTCGCCTCGCTCACGGATCCCCGGGGGTCGGGCACGCCGGTCAGCGACTTCGCCGTCGGCCAGAGCATCGCGATCGATTTCGCGCCGCGAATTACCAGCATCGCGCTGGACATCATCGACATCGACTTCAACGAGTCGTACACGGTTCGCGCATTCGACGGGAGTCAGCCGGTCGCCGAATTGACGCTCGATGACAATGACCCGGGAACCGCGGGGCGGCTGCCGACCCGCTTCCGGCTCGCCGCGACCTGGATCTCCCGAGTCGAGATCATCGTTCCGGCTGTTGCGGGGTACGCGGTTGATGACATCCTGATCACCCGCGTGGGGGATGCGAACTGCGACGGGCGCGTAGACAACTTCGACATCGATCCATTTGTGCTCGCCGTCGTTGATGGTACGGCTTACGCGGTGGCGCATCCCGACTGTTACATCCGCAATGCCGACATAGACGAGGACGGACTGGTCACGAACTTCGATATCGATCCGTTCGTCGATTGCCTGGTGAACGGCGGCTGTGACTGACACGTAACGCCTGGCGCCGCGCCCACGGATGTTCGTCGGCGGGTGGCATGCTCTCGCTGTACTCAGCGTGAGCATGCGACGGGCGCCGCGCATCTCACCCAGCGTGCCTCGCATGCCTACGCGGAGTACCGCGAAGGCATGCCACCCACCGCGCAATCGCGGTGCGCCTGGCGCCACGCCCACGAATGTTCGTCGGGGGTGGCATGCTCTCGCCGTACACGGCGTGAGCATGCGCGCCAGACGTGCTTTCCCAGGCGCTTCAAGCAGCCATGTGAGTCAGAGCATGCCTACGCGGAGTACCGCGAAGGCATGCCACCCACATACCCGGCCGCGAAGGCAGGCCACCCAGCCGCCGCGCAACCCGCGGACGTGGTCGGCAGCGCTCCGCCGCCCCGCAGGGGGCGGAGGAAATTTCGGATGAGGGGGGATTGTGCGTCCGTGTCCACGGGTTGCGCTTCGCCCGGCTGTCGCCGGGCTGCGCTGCACCCGTGGCTACATTCCACCGCCCCTGCCGGGGCGAAAACCGCGGGGCGATTCCTGAGCGAGGCAGGACGGTTTCTGCGCGGGGCGGGACGATGGCCGAGCGGAATCAGCGCCTAACGCGAATCGTCCCCCGCGCGGGTTCGCCGCACGGGGGACGATTGCTTTCCGCCGCACCGGATGAATGCCGCCGGCTTCAGCCTTGGGTCCGCGGGCACTGTGCGGCCACGGCTTCCGCCCGGCTATCGCCGCGGCGTCGGAGCGGGCGCTGAGCCGCCGACACCCGGCACCGGCCGCGGCTCCTGGAACACCGGCATCTGGATCGGCGGACCGCCCGTGCTGCTGTCGGGCAGCGGGTTGATCCGATTCGGGTCGGGGGTCGGCGTCGGCGCCGGGCCGGAGTGGGACGGCGGCGGCGGCTGCGCCGTGCCGGGGTTGCTCAGGTAGTCGCGGATCGGCACGTCGCCGGTCGGCCGGGTGTAGAAGACGCCGCCATCCGGCGTCGGCGTCGAGTTGCCCGTGCCGCGGATGAAGTCGCCGGCCATGAGGGCCACAATGTTCCCCTCCGCGTTGGCGCTGTTGGCGATCATGATCACGGAGTAGCTCTGCATCGCGCCGAGCCAGTAGCGGCGCTCGGGCGACGGCCGCCCGGCGGCATCGCTGTCATCCGCCGGAGGATCCGCCGCGCCGCTCTCGCTGTCATTGGCGGCGCCATCTTCCTCGTAGCTGTAGTTCACGGAGTTGGTGTCGTCGTCCAGATCACCCAAGTAGTCGCCCTCGGCCGGCTTGCTCTGACTGCTGCCGCCTTTGTCGCCCTCGTAGCTGCCGTCGCCATCCGCGTCAGTAAACCGCTCCGGGGAGCCGACCGTCTCACACGTCCCGCCGCCATCGCACATCATCGCAGTGGCGGTGTACGACCCATCCGCGTTGTGCGTGACTCGCACGACAATGTCCACATTGCCGTCCCCGAGCGCCGTGGTCGAGTCGCCGCCGGATCCGCCCTGGCCGCTGCCGGAGCTTCCGCTGGCGCCCTGCGCGGGCGGCGCGCTCGGCGTTGAGCCGCTTCCGCCGGACGAACTCCCCGAGGAGCCGCCGCTGCCGGGCAAGGGCGGGCGCGTACCCGACGTCGCGTCGCCGCCCGTCCCGCTGCCGGCGCCGCCAGTCGAGCTGCCGCCGCTGCCGCTGCCAGTGCCCGGCTGGCCGTTTCCGCTGTTGCCGCTCTGGTCTCCCCCGCCGCGGCCGGCCGCCGCCAGAATTCCGTCCCGCCACGCATCAGCGGAGACAAAGCCGTTCGCGTCGGCGATGGCCTGCAGCCGCGCCTTGCCGTTCGCCTCGGACAGGCGTCCCGCCTCCATGTTCCGGAGCACGTCGTAGCTGCGCGGATCGGTGTGATCCGCGTTCAAGCCCTGCAACTTCGCTCCCTGGCGCAGAATCTCGCCCGGGTGCGCGCTGATGATCGCATCATCCGGCAAACCGAGCGACCGCAACGCCTGGCGGCGGATGACCATGTGCCACCCCATCCGGCGGAGGTCATTGTGAATGGCCGGATCGGCCAGACTGTCCGCCCCCAATGACTGCAGGCTGGCGGTATCCTTCAAAATGTCACTCGCATGTCGATTCGCCAGGTCCGGCGGCAGCCCGAACCCGTTGGCCGCGGCCCGGGCCACGATGTGCTCGCGGGACGAGCGACGAAGCTCATTCGCGAAGGCCGGATCCTGCGGATTCGCATCCCCGCCCAGCAACTGGACGCTGCCCGCAACCTCCATCAGGTTCCTCAACCCGCCGGCCGCGCTGGCAGCCTCCGCGACACCTGCCTCACGGGAAATCTGCTTTTCGGCGGCCCGCCGGGCCTGAGTCAGGGCCAGGTCGCGGTTGGCCTCGTCCGCCGCCGGACCCGACGAGGCCGCCAGGCGAGCTGCAACGCGGTCCGCAAGGGCGGCTGATTCCGCATCGCTGCCCATCGCGTGAGACGCCGCTACGGACCGCACCAGCGCCTCCACCAGCACCATGTCATTCCGCACGCGGGCCATCGCCGCCGCGGAGACCTCGCCTCGCGCCGCGATCGCCGCGGCCGCCTCGGCAGTGAAGGCGTAGCCGCTGACCGTCGCGGACCGCTGCACGGCGCTGCCGTGGTGGACCTTTGAATTCTCGATGATTGAGCTCCAATTGGCGTCCTTCCAGAAGTCATTCACGCGCGACACTGACTGCGCGGATGACGTGCGGGTCTGGGCAAAGGCCGATTCGGTCGGGATTCCGCCCAGGGCGGCCAGCAGGAGCGTTGAATTCGCCAGGATGTGCAGGGTTCGACGCATGTTTCGTCCCTTTCGATTCTCGATGTTCCGGCGGGCCGCAGCATGACGCCGCGTCCATCCCGCCAAGGGGGTCAGCGACGGAAGCAGCACCCACTCACGTTCCGCGATCAAAAATGCACACGCGGGGCTGTTCGGTGGGGCGGGACGATGGCCGGGTGCAATCATCGCCGCGACGCGCAGGATGCGCCGGGGGTCGGACTTCGCCCGCAGGGCGAAGGGTTGCAGCCACGAGTGCAGCGGCGCGGCCGCGCAACCCGTGGACGTGGTCGGCAGCGCTCCGCCGCCCCGCGTGGGGCGGCGGAAATTTCGGATGAGGGGAGATTGTGCGTCCGTGTCCACGGGTTGCGCTTCGCCCGGCTGTCGCCGGGCTGCGCTGCACCCGTGGCTACATTCCACCGCCCCTGCCGGGGCGAAGACCGCGCGACTGCCCGCCCGGCGGGCGGCATGCTCTAGCTGTGCTCAGCGTGAGCATGCGACGGAGGCGTCGAAAGACACTCAACGACTTGCATGCCTACGCGGAGTACCGCGAAGGCATGCCACCCAAACACCCGGCCACCAAACCCGCGCCCGCGGGGCGAAGACCGCGCGACTGCCCGCCCGGACGCGGTGTGCAGCGGAAACTGCCAGGTCCGGGATTTCGCAAGGGAATATCAAGGCCGGCGGGTACAATGCGTCCGGCCGAATCCGGCGGCGCAGCAGCCCCACCATGTGCGCGGCCGTTCGAACGCCAGTCCGCGACGCTGCCGGCCCGTACCGGAGCCCCGACCCGCCATCTCTCGGAGCCTGTGACAATGAATTCCACTCTCTTGCGAGCGGCCATGAGTCCTGCTCTTATGCGAACGGCAGTGCTTTCCGTCGCGATCCTGATGCTGCCCGCCGCGGCCGCACGCGCGGACGCCCATCGCGACTCCACGACCGAAACCGGCTGGTGGTATTTCACGTCGGCGACAGATGCACAAATCAACGCCAAGCGCGGCGAGGGATATCGCCTGATCAAGCTCGGCGTGGTGGACAATGACCCGATGCGCTTCTCGGCGGTGCTGGTCCACAACTCGGGCGATTACTTCAATCCGGCCGACGGCTGGTGGTACAACCTGACGTTCACCGACCTGGAGGACATTCTCGATGCGCCCGGTGTGCGGGCGTTGCAGATCGTGCCCTACCTGAATCTCAACGGCGCGCTGCGCTACGCGGTCGTGCTGATCTCGAATTCCGGGCAGTACGCCAAGGGCTGGTGGTGGGCGCACAACGTGGACCTGGCGGGCATCCAGAGCATCGGCGCCAACCAGAACATGCGGCTGATCGCCTGGGAGCGGCGGCCGAACGAGGTGGGGCGCTTCAGTTGCGTGTTTGTCTCCAACACGGGCGGCGACCAGCGTAACTGGTGGCCCTACCCCGGCATCTCGGCCGGGACGCTGGCCAACCTGCTGGACCAGCATGACGCGCGAATCACTGACCTGACCTACATCGGGAACAACCAGTTCGACGCCGTGCTCGAGGAGTTGGAGGGGCAGCGCTGGTGGTATTACTACGGCGTCACCGCCTCGCAGATGAGCATCCTGCTCGGCAACCGCGGAGCGCGGCTGTACGACCTGCAACGGATGAGCACGGGGGCGGGCGGTTCCACGTATGCCGTGCTGATGCTCAACAACGCCAACCCGCTCGAAACGCGGATCAGCAGCATCATGCGCAGCATCATGGACAACGAGCTGTACGTGCCGATCGGGGCGTCGCTCAAGCGCGTCAACGGCTCCTATCGCGCCGCGCTGCACCACCAGCGCATCTTCGATCCGGCCAGCACGCTCAAGACGCTGCACCACGTGCACGCGATGAGACAGGTGTCGATTGGCAACATCGACTTTTCGCAACTCATCAACGTCAACGGCTTCACCGGCAGCCCGGGCGGATGCCCGCCGGAGGAGCCGGATCAACTCGAACCGCTGGACGACGTGCTGCGGCTGATGATGGAGCAGTCGGACAACGTGCGGACGGAGGCGATCAAGGATCGCTTCGGGCAGGCCAGCATCAACGCCACGGCCGACGCCCTGCTGATGGCGGACACGGAGCTGGTGCGGCGGATCGGCTGCGGCGGCGACCACAATGAGATGACGCTGGAAGACGCGGGCCGGCTGCATGAGGCGGTCGTGAACGGCTACCTGAACGGGCCGACCGGCGATTGGCGGGATGAGTTTTATGACCTGATGATCAGCAGCAACGGGGCGGCGATGGGCTACGGCGGCGGCGGCGGATTTCCCGACCTGGGCGGGATCATCGACGAGGAAGCCGCGGACATCGGCCTGCCGGACGCCAAGCGGATTGCATTCCGGGCCGCCGTCGAAATGGTGAACAAGCCGGGCGGCGTCACGCTGAGCGGTCTGGAGCACAAGTCCGTGTTCGGGTGGATCAGCATCCCCTATCGCACGGGCGGGGTGCTCGACCCGCGCGAGTTCGTCACCGGCACGTTCGTGGACGGGGCGGTGAGCGATCCGAACTCCGGCGCGGCGATGGCGGCGGGCGCATCGGAAATCCTGCGCGACGAAATCCGGGCGGCGCTGCTGAGCTGGCTGGTTCCCGGCCGGCTGGAGATGACGCCGGAGGCGGGATTCGAGACCAGCGGATTCCAGGGCGGGCCGTTCGCGCCGAACGGCCGCACGTACTTTCTGAGCAACACCGGCGACGTGCACGTGAGCTGGTCCGCCACGGATAACCGGACCTGGGCGCACATCCTTCCGAACGGTGGTGTGCTGCCGCCGGGAGGGCAGGCGCTCGTCACGATCTACCACGATGATCCGATCGAAAACCTGTTGCCGGGCGTGTACACCGGCACGGCCACGTTCACGAATCTGACCAATGGAATCGGGAACACGACCCGATCCATGATGGCCACCGTGCACGCAATCCCGGGTGACATGAACTGCGACGGAATGGTCAACAACTTCGACATCGACGCGTTCGTGCTCGCGCTGACGAATCCGGCCCTGTACGCGCGCACCTATCCGCTCTGCGACATCAACGCCGCCGACGTCAACGACGACGGGATGGTCAATAACTTCGACATCGATCCGTTCGTGGAGTGCGTGATCAACTTCGGCTGCCCGTAGCGCGCGGCGATTCGCGCCCGGCGCGGGGCGGTCCTACTCGCCGCGGCCGACGGGCAGTTCCAGCACAAACGATGCGCCGGGGCGCACTTCGCGCTCCAGGCGCAGTCGCCCGCCCAGTCCGTGCGCGAGCCGACGGCTCAGCGCCAGTCCCAGGCCCACCCCTGGCGCTGACATCGCGGCTTCGCTTGAGGACTTGTGAAACACGCCGAAGATGCGCCGAGACGCCGCGGCCGGAATGCCCGGCCCATAGTCGCGCACGCGGATCAGCACCGATCCCCGCCCAAATGGGCGCGCTTCCAGGACGATCGTCGCGGCCGGCTCCACCGCGGCCGTCGCGGCGACCACACCCGCAGGCGCGGAATTGCCCGGGCCGCCGACGCGAGCATACTTGCAGGCGTTGTCCACCAGGTTGAACAGGATCTGCTCCACCGCCGAGGCGTTTGTATTCAGCAGGATGTCGCCGGCCGCGGCGTCCAGCCGCAACTCGAGCGCCATGCCCGCCGCGCCGGCGCGCTCGCTGAGGCGCTCCCGCACCCGCGACACCAGGTCACCCAGCCGCAGCGGCTCCAGCGGCCCGATCGAGCGCCCGCGCTCGAGCCGTGAGTACGCCAGCACGTTCTCGACCAGGTGGCCGAGCCGCTCGGCCTCGGCCCGCAGCGTCTCGTAGTAGTCCCGCCGCTGCCGTTCGTCGCTGACCGAACCGCGCGCCAGCATCTCCGAGTAGAGCCGAAACGTCGTGAGCGGCGAGCGCAGCTCGTGCGTCACGGCCGACGCGAAGGCCGCCCGCCGGCGGCCGAGCGAATCCGCGCCGAACAGCAGCGCTGCAATCGCCCCGATCGCAACGACGACGCAGCCCCACACTACGCCGAGCGCCACGCGCATCGGCGAGAGCGCCTCATCCGCGACCGGCGCGGAGCCGGGTTCCAATTGCACGGGCAGCGCCGCCAGGCGACGGGCGCGATCGTCCGCGGCGCCGGGATCGCGCAGCGGCTCCAGCCGCGCCTGCGGCAGGAGGTCGCGAACGGACTCCGCCAGCGCTGCGCGCACCGCATCCCAGTCCAGCCACGCACCCTGCACGTAGGTCGCGTCGCCGATCCGCACGCGCCGCGCGATCAGCAGCGCGTCCTCGATCCACAACGCCTGCATTGCGCCGGTAGTGACGTGCGCCGGGGCGGCCTGGAGCCTCTCGACGTTGAAGTACGTGTTTCCCAGGCGGCGGTTGTCCTCCAGCACCTGCACGCCCTTCTGACGCGCCGCCGACTCGCTCACGCTGCGCTGCTGCTGCTGCTGCTGCGACCACGCCGGACCCGCCACCTGCGGCGCGACGTTGTGCACCTGCACCTCCAGCGGCGCATCGACCTGCGGCGCGGCTGCGGACGGAGTATCCGTCGAGCACATCGCGATCGCGCGCGGATCGACCGCCGCCGGCGGCGGCAGTCGCGACGCCAGGTCCAGCCTGGCCAGCCGCGCGCCCAGTTCCGCTTCGCGCCGGGCTGATGTCGTCAGTGTTTCGGCGGAGATGTAGCGATCCAGCGCCATCGTTCCGAACGTGCCGCGCGGAACCTGGGGAGAGCTGAGCGTGCCCGCGGGATCAATCTGAAAGTAGAGCCGCACCAGCGGGTTGGTCGGCGCCAGCAGCGGCGACGGCGCCAGCACCGTGCCGCGCTCCACCTCGCGGAACATCCCGGTATAGGCCGCCTCGGGCGAAAAGAAGCTGGCGAAGGCGAAGTACGGCAGCCCGGCGAATTCCGCGACCAGCGGGCTGATGGCAAAATCCATTCGCCACAGCGCCAGCCGCGAGCTTTCCTCCAGCGTCGCCAGCCGCTGCGCCTCGCGCTGCGATGCATCCAGACGGAGCGCCGCGCGCGTGACCCACGCCAACGCCGCCAGCACGAGCGCCACGCAGGCCACGAAGGGCGTCCAGGTTGTCAGCATGCGGCGCATCGGGAATCACTTTCGCGGCGCGGTCGCGCCAAACTTGTAGCCGCGCCCCCGCACGGTCACGATCACGCGCGGCGCGTGCGGATCATCCCGCAGCTTTTCGCGCAGCCGCGCCACGTGCATGTCGATCGTGCGGGTCTCCACGCCGCGCGCGTCCAGCCGCCACAGGCGCGTCAGCAGCTCGTCCCGTGACAACACCCGCCCGTCGTGCGACGCGAGGTAGGCCAGCAGTTCGCCCTCTTTCTCGGATAGCTCCCCGCACTCCCCGTCGTCAAATCGCACCTCGAGGCGCGGCAAGTCGACCACGCCTCCCGGTATCGGAATCTGCGCCAGCGGGGACGGGCGCTCCGGCGAGCGCCGCAGCACGGCGCTCACCCGCGCCAGCAGCTCGCGCACGCTGAACGGCTTGACCACATAATCATCGGCTCCCAACCGCAATCCGCGGACACGATCCGCCTCCTCGCCGCGGGCCGTCAGGATAATCACCGGCAACGTGGGGCGCTGCCTGCGAATCTCGTGCAGGACATCGAGGCCGTCGCCGCCGGGCATCACCAGGTCCAGGAGCACGATGTCCGCGTCGCCGGTCAGCGCCGCAGCCAGCCCGGTATCAGCCCGCCCCGCTTCGGTCGTCTGATAACCCTCGAACTTGAGCGCATCGGTCACGCCGCGGCGGATGGCGGGATCGTCTTCGATCACGAGGATGCGCTGTCGGATCAACGGGCGACTCCGGCCGATTCCTCAAAAGGGGGCGCAACCGCCCCATTGGAGGATACCGCCGGCGCGGGCCGCGAGCGCAACGCCGTTGTAACAGGGTGGTCCCATCGGGCGGTCGCAAGGCCGCCGTTCGCAGGCGAAGGGAAGCTCACGATCGGGTGGTCAGGCCGCTCGATCCTGCGAACCGATCAGGGATTGCAATCGCCGGTTCCGTTCACCAGGCAATCCGTGAACGGGTCAATGTCGAAGTTGTTGAACAGGCCGTCGCCGTTCACGTCGCCGGTCGCGACCGGGTCGCAGCCGGGGTAGGCGACGGCGTGTGCCTCGGGGCTGGTGATCGCGAGCACGAACGGGTCGATGTCAAAATTGTTCACCTGCCCGTCGCAGTTCAGATCGCCGCGCCGGAAGCAGGCGTTGGTGACGCCGCGGATGGTGGGCGCGTAGCCCGGGAAGACGGTCGCAAGGTCGGCGTTCCTGAGCCGGCCCTGCACGATCTCGGCCAGGATGTCGCGGAAGTCGATCGTGACCTCGAGGTCGCGGTTCTCGAACAGTTGTCCCGGTGACAGCCCCGGCCAGTTGGACAACACGCGACCGCCGGCGATGTGCTTGCCGAGCAGCAACATCACGTTGCCGTGGCCGTGATCCGACCCGAAGCTGCCGTTCTCGGCCAGGCGCCGGCCGAATTCCGACTGCACCACGACGGTCACGTTCCTGCCATTGCCGCTGAACAGGTCGGCGTGCAGCGCGGCCAGCCCGCGACTGAGCTGGTCCATCAGCCCGGACATTGTGCCGGTGAAGACGCCCTGGTTGTTGTGCGTGTCCCAGCCGCCCAGGTCGATCGCCACCGCCTCGACCCCGACCTCGGCCTTGATCAGGGCCGCGGTGCTGCGCAGGGCGGTGCCGAAGGTGCCGGTCGGATAGAGCGCGCCGCCGGCCGGCGCGTAGCCCGCAAAGTCGATCGTGTTGAGCAGGTCGATCGTCTGCTGCGTGGTCTGCGCGACAGCCCGCAGCGGGTCGGGCACGCCGGCGTACATGTCGGCGATGGCGGCGCTGCGCGCCGCGGCCGTGCCGGCCGCGCCGCTGAGGCCGAAGGCATCGAGATCGGGAATCGGGATGGTATGCGGGGCGCTGACCAGCGACTGCTGTACGCCGTAACTGATCGCGATGGCGCGCAGGATCGAGGCGGGGTTCATCGGCGCGCTGCTGAGCAGGTGCCGACCGAGCCAGCCGGTGAAGAGCGCATCGTTGCCGGGATCGCCGACCTCCATGTAGCGCTGGGCCTCGAAGTGCGAGCGCGAGGCGTCGGTTGAGCCGGTCGCGTGCGCGATCAGCAGATGCCCCGATTGATACGCCGGCAGCAGCGGCGTCATGGCGGGCGGCAGGCCGAAGAAGCCGTCCAGGTCGGTCGCGCGATTCGGCGACGGATCATCCGGCCGCGGAATCGCCAGCGTCGGGCGGGCCGCGTAGTAGGCGTTCTCGCCATGCGGCACGCACAACGTCAGCCCGTCGGCCGCCCCGCGCAGGAAGATCAGCACCAGCACGTCGCGATCGGTGCATTCATCCTGCGCCATCGCGACGCGCGGCAGCCACGCCGGGGCGAGCGCCGCGAGCGAGATCCCGCCCGCGCCGGCCAGAAAATGACGCCGTGACAGTTCGCGATACTCGGGGCAGCCGCAGGCGCCGCGGATGTTGTCAGACATGAACGCACCTCCCGGCCGTGCCGGCGGAATCAATGCCACTGGAACTCTGGCGCCGCAATCGCCAATCCGACGGCGTCGCGCTTGCGCGTATCGGTGGGCGGGTCGGGCAGCAGGTATTGCCGAATCCGCTCTCGCTGCGCGGCCGGCATCGCCCCGCCGAAGAGGGCTGCGTCGATCCGCGCCATGACCAGGTCCGCGCTGTTCGCACCGGCCAGCAGCGTGTTGATGCTGACCGATGAGCCGCTGATGTTGCCATTGAGCAGCGACGCGCCGAAGTTCCAGCGCGGCAGGATCAGGCCGGCCCAGGCGTCGAGCGTGTCGGGGTAGCCGTCCGGCGCGGGCCAGCGGAACGGCAACTGGCCGCCGAGCTGAAGCTGCGTGCGAAGCGAGCTGGTGGTCGTGATTGCCGCGCCGCTCTGACGGAGGGCGGACATCATCAGGTGAAACGGCCGCTTGTACTTGGGCGGCGCGGTCTGCGGATCCATGTTCAGGAAGAGCGCCCGCAGCATGGCCTTGATGTCGCCGCCGGTGCTGGAGTACGCCGCGGCTACGGTGTCGATCAGCGACTGCGGCGGCGCCTCGCCATAGAAGCGCCGGCACAGCTTGCCGGCGATGAAAGCCGCGGTGCTGGGGTGATTCATCAGGATTCCGAGCACCGTCAGGCCGTCGTTGATCCCCCCGCCGGCGGGGATCGTCGCGCCCAGCACCGTCTTGGCGCCGTTGTCGTGCGTCGCGCTGTTGTAGCGGAAGGTCCAGCGCACGTTGACGGGGTTGGCGTTGGCGTTCCAGATCGTCCAGCCGGTCAGGCAGCGCGCCAGCTCGACCACGTCCTGCTGCGTGTAGCCGCCCGTCACGCCCAGCGTATGCAGCTCCAGCAGCTCGCGCGGATAATTCTCGTTGGGGTTGCCGACGACGCTGGTCACATTGTCGAGGTAGTAGAGCATCGACGGGCTTTGGGCGCTGGCGGCCAGCATGTCGGGAAAGCGGCCCAGCGCGTGCGGGCGGATGACCTCGCGATCGTCGATCGTGCGGAGCTGCTGATTGATCCCTTCGGCGATGTCGGTGTGAAAGTGGTCGTTCCAGAATTCGACCATTCGTTCGTAGAGCTGCCGCGGGCTGTACACGGCCCGCAGAATCGCCGCCTCGGTCAGCTCGTTGCGCACCTGCCCGCCCGGCAGCCCGATCAGCTCATACGGCTGCATGGCCAGCGTGGTCAGCCCGGCCAGGCGCGTCTGCAACGCCGAATCGTCGATGGCGGTGTGGGCAAGCTGATGCTCGAGGTAGCCCTCATAGCCCAGCGAATCCGCCAGCGCGTACTCAGCTTCCGTTGGTCCGAACGAAATGCGCTCGGCCAGCCAGCGGGCGTTTGACAGCGGCCCGCCGCGCGCCTCGCGCGATCCCGCCCACATCGCCGTCAACACCGCCCCGACGCCGGTGAGCAGCTCGCGCCGCGAGCGGGTGCGCGATTTCACGCGCGGCGGCGGCTCCGTGAGAGACGGGCGCGCTTCGCCGGCGGCGCACGGCGCGGCGAGGGAGGCTTCGGAGGACACGGGAGCCAGACCGCCGTGATCCATCGGCGCTTGCGGATGGGTCGAACGCGCCTCAGAGTGCGACATGAGAACTCCCTTCGTTCCGCCGGGCCTGGCGCGGCTGGTCGGCTCGACTTTCACGCGACGACGTCGCGGCGCACGAATCGCTCACGACGCGGCAAATCGTGCCGATCGGCGCATTCCGGCGGCAATCCACGCCACGACGAAGCTCGCGGAAACACCCGGCTCGGGAACATACGTGACGATCAGGACCGGCCGCACCGCCGACTCGGCGTTCTGAAAGCTGTCGAAGCGCTTGGCCGTGGCCGTCAGCTCCTCATTACCGATCAGCATCCATCCGTGATTGGCGGCGGGGTCGATCCGCCATGACTGCACTTCATCCGCAAGGCCGGTCGAAGTCCAGTCGTAGTACCCGTTTCCGACGACCAGCGCGGTTGCCAGCGGCGCGGCGTCGAAGTCGCCGCCGGGGTTGTTCCAGAACTCATCCGGATAGAACGCGTGCAGCCAGGTGGCGTCGCCCGGCTCGGCAACGGTCCCCCCGCCCTCCTCGAGCGGCGCGTCCGATGCGCCCTCGCCCCAACTCCGCGTCACGCGATGGAGCGAAACCGCCTCGGTCGCGGAGATCGTGCGGGACATGTGCAGGCGCAGCGTGACGCCGGTGATGATCGCGTCCACGGGAAGCCGGGCGGGATCGAAATCGAAGCGGATGAGGGCCCGGCGCAGCGTGTCCGCTCCGGTGTGACCCGCGAACAGGAACTCGCCCGCGCCATTGCTGATGTCGCCGAACGCGGATTGGAACAGCGTGTTATCGCGCCCACTGTCCAGCACCAGCGTCGCGCCGGCGGCGCTGACCGGGCACGCCAGAATCAATGCATAGAGAGCAACCCGCGCCATTCGAATCCTCAGCACCCGGGCCGAGCGCACAACCCCGGGTCGCCGCTGTCGGCGGCCGGCACCAGCAGTTTTGCCACCGCATGTTAGTCAGGCTGGGAGGGCAAACGCCCGGAAATGTCGGATATTGCGGGGTTGTCAGAAATAGTGCGGGTCGAGCCGGATTACTTCTTGAGGGTGGCGGCCGGCGCAACGCGACCGACGGGTGGAAGCCCCGTGCCGCGTGCAACGGCGACCGCATCCGACGTCCGACCGGGCTCGGCCGGGGCGGACGTGAGTCCGGTGGGAGCACTCGCCGCGACCGGTGTGTCCGCGGTGGCGTTCGTCGCCGTGAGGCTCGACTGGCCGGGTTCGCCGGCCGCGGGCGCACCACCGCCGACGACTGACGGCGCGGCGGCGTCGGGCTTGGTGGCCTTGAAGAACTTGCGAATTTTCCAGATCAGGACGCCCACCACGGCCAGCACGAGCAGGCCGCCGAGCATGTACGCCTGCGTCTCCTGCATCGCTCCGAACAGCATGGGCAGCTTGTCGGCGAACCAATAGCCCAGAATCACGAAAAACGGCACGCTCAGCAGCGCGCCGGCAAAGTCAGCGAGAAAGAACTTCCAGTATGGGAAGCGCGTCGCGCCGGCGGTCAGGCACATCGCAGCGCGAATGCCCATGAAGAATCGCCCGAAGAAGCAGGCCCAGACGCCGTAGTCGTGGAACTTCCCCGCCAGCCAGTCAAACCGCTGCGGCGTCACCAGGCGGTTCACCCAGCGATGGCTGAACACGTCGCGTCCCCAGCGCCGCCCCAGCATGTACAGCACGCAGTCGCCGCTCATGATCCCGATCATCGAGACCACCAGCACGCCCGTCCACGTCGCCGCGCCCGGGATGGTCTTGAGCACCACGCCCGCCAGAATCAGCGGAACGTCTTCGGGGATCGGCACGCCCAGCGAGGCGATGACCAGGATGCCCAGGATCGCCGGATAGATCGCGCCGTACTCGACGGCGAGATTCATCAGGTTGGAAATCCACCCCTCGCCACTGGCCAGCAGCGTCGTGGCCAGCAGCAGGCCGCCGAATCGGTACATCAGGTCTCTCGTCCGCCGGAAACTCGCGGTGCGGACGCACGCCGCCCCGCGACCGGCTCTGGATCATACCCGGGAGGAATCCGCAGCGGGCAGCGCCCCCCACGAAGGCGCTCCCGCCGAAACGGCCGGGCGACTCTCATCGGCGACGCAGGTGACATCCCATTCATACGTGCCGCTCATCACGCGGCGCGTGGACCGAATCACGCCCGTCAGCGTGCGGCTGCCCGTTCCGGGCGCGTGAACCATCACTTCGAGACTCAGTCCGCTGGTCGCATCGCGCGGCGCGATCAGCGTGACGCCGTCGGCGCCGATCGCCACGGTGTGACCATGCAGCCAGGTCGGCGGCCATTCGTCGAGGCGAATTCGGCAGGGCGTGTGATGGGCCACCCGCCGAGGCGCTACGCGACGCCCGGCACGCACCGGACGGCTATCAGAGGTGAATCGACCAGCGCTCATGGAACGTGCTCGCAATCCGCCGCGGACGCCAGGAACAAGCGGCGCGGGCGCGGCGGCGGATCGCACCCTTTCAGCGCTTATCGACGGATTATTCAAAACAGGTCAGCATGAATTGGCGGAATCGGCTGCCGATTCCCGGCCGCGGGGAAGGCCCGGGCGACGTGTTGACGGGCGCCAAGGCGCGCCGGCGTCGAGTAGATCGGGTCGATATGCAGCACCGAAGCACATTTCCGCGGACATCGCCGGATGGGCTCCCGGCCACCGTCGCGGTTTGCAGCCGGGCAGGTGCGCGATACACTCCATCAGTCCGGCTCACCCATCGGCCCGGCTCACCGCCCGAGCCTGGCACCCGCCGCCGGGGACATTGAGGAACCGCATGGCGCAGCCTGTGACCCGTCCCGATCCGCCCCGCTTTACCGACGCGGACAAGGCCCGCGCTCGGCAGTGGTTCAAGAAGGCGGCCGACAGCCGCGAGAAGCTCGAGCACGACTTCGCGATTGAGAGCTACGTGCAAGGGTTGGGGTACTGGCCGGACGCGGTGGAGGACGCGCTGCAGCCGATGCGCTCGCTGGCGCTGCAGCGCCTGCAGGCGGGCGGAAAAAAGGCCGGGATGATGGAGGCGCTCCGCCACCCGGTAAACGGCAAGGATCCTAAGCAGAACTACCTGAACGCCCTATGGATGCTGATGAAGGATCCGTTGGAAGCCGGCCACGCGGAAGCAGTGGTGCGCAACGCGGCCCGCTGCGGGTTTTTCGGGGCGGCGTTATGGGCCGCTCCGCTGATGCTGGAGCTGCTGCGGAAGGACAAGAAGCCCAACCTGGCGCGGTTCAAGGCGCTCCGGGATGCGCTGGTGGAGGCCGCGGACTGGGCCGACGCCGCCGGCATCAACGAGTACCCCGGCGCTTTGCTGGAGCAGGCCGCCAACTCGCTGGAGTATCTGCGGGCGCGGGTTCCCGCCGACGACACCATCCGCAATGAGCTGCGCGACGTGTCGAGCCGCCTGACGATCGTGCGCGGCAAGTACCAGGAGAGCGACAGCTTCCGCGGCTCGGTGCGCGACGGCGACTCGCAGAAGCTGCTGCATGACGCCGAGCGCGTGCAGCAGGGCGAGAGCACGCTCGACGCGCTCATTGCCGCGGCGCGGCGCGAGGTTCAGCAGCATCCGGGCGTGGCCGCCAAGCTCAACGCGCTGGTCGACGCCCTGCTGAAACGCGAGGACCCCGCGGAAGAAGCCGAGGCGATCGAGCTGCTGATGCGGGCGTATGCCGACTCGCAGAATTACAGCTTCAAGATGCGAGCGGACGACATCCGGCTGCGCATTCTCTCGCGCCAGGCGCGCGCGCTGGTTGAGCAGGCCCGCGCCAGCGGGGACGAGGATGACCGGGTGCAGGCTCGACTGGCCGCCTCCGAGCTGCTGCAGGCCGAGTTGGAGATGTGGCGGGAGCGCGCCGAGAACTACCCCACCGACCTCCGCACCAAGGCCCGCCTCGGCGCCGTGCTCTTCAAGGCGAAGCAGTATGACGAAGCCATCCCGATCCTCCAGCAGGCGCAGAACGAACCGCGCAGCCGCACGCGCTGCATGCTGCTGATCGCCCGCTGCTTTCTGGAAAAAGGGGCGGCCTCCGAGGCGTGCGAGATTCTCCGCGAGGCCGTGGACCAATACGAAATCCCCGGCGACGAGCTGCACCGCGAGATGACCTACTGGCTGGGGCGCTCGCTCGAGGCCGCGGGGGACAAGGCCGGCGCCATGACCACCTACGGCAAGCTGCTTCGCACGGACTACAACTACGCCGACGGCGACGCCCGCAAGCGTCACGACGCACTGCGCGCCTCGGGCGGCTGACGCAGCGCGCCGCTGGCACCGGCGCTGCGCCGGCGGCACAATGACCCTGAATGCTCAGCCCCGCCCCATCTCCGCTTCCAGTGACGCTCGCGCCGCCGCGCCGGCGCGCGCGCCGCGTGCGGCGGGTGCTGTGGTCGCTGATCGGCCTGATGGTGATGCTGGGCGGGGCATACGCGTACGTCTCGCGTCCGGCGCACCTTCGCAGCCTGCTCGAAAGCGCGCTGGGGTCCGCGAACCTGCGCGTCGTCGAGCTGGGCGAGATCGCCTTTTCGCCGTGGACGGGGATCGAGTTCAGCGACCTCGAGGTGGCGTGGATCTCCAGCGCCCGCACGCCAGGGGAACCCCCGGCCGCCGGCAGCTCGCGGCTGCGGCTGGGATACGCGCGGGTGGCGTGCAGCAACTGGGCGCTGCTGTGGGGCCGGTTTCGCCCCCAATCCGCGTTCGTCCGCGAACTGACCTGCATGATCGTGCGTGACGCGACCGGCCCGGACTGGGAGTGGCCGGACGCGGCGCGGGTGTCGCACGAGGGCTACCCGCCGCTGCTCGACGTGCTGCCGCCGCTGGCGATCGAGCAGGCCGACGTACAACTCTTCGTGCTCGAAGCCGGGCGGCAGCGCCTGCTGCGCCGCTGGCAATTCGCCGCGACGGGATCGCGCATCCGTCCCCAGGACACGGAGTGCTACTCGCTGGACCTGAAGCCCACCGGCGGCGCGCGGCCGCGCTCGAGCGACGACACTCCCGAAATGCTGCAGATCCGTGTATTTCGGGACCGGCTCGACGCGCACGTCGGCGCGATTGAGCTGGCCACGCTGGTCCCGATGCTCCCGGCGAAGGCCGCCGCGGCGCTCCGTGACATCGAGCTGAGCGGCAGCGTGAGCGTGCGGTCGCTGTCGCTGCGGCCCGACGGCACGTCGCGCGTGTCATTCGTGGCCGAGGGTCTCTCCGGGTCCGTGCCGTTTGAAGAGGGGCTGCCGGCACGACAGCGCTACATGCAGCTCTCGGAAGGAAATCTGCACGTCGCGTTGGCGCTGGGCACGACTGGGGAGGCCTCGATGCAGACGAGGCTGGCGGCGCGCCTCAACGGCGCACCCATGACGCTCGACGCAACCGTTCAGCGCACGCAGCCCGCAACCGGGATGAATCCCGCGGAGGCGCGCGACGGACCGCCGCGCTTTGCGCAGCGGCTGCTGGACTCATTGCTCGGCTCGCAGGCCGAATACGAGGTGAAGTTCGCCGTGGACGCGTTGCAGGGGCCGTTGGAATCCACCCACCCGGCTTTCTTCGCGAGTGCGAGCGTTCCCCCCGACCTGGCCGACTTCTTCCGCAACTTCCGCCCCGTCGGCCCGGGCGACATCCGGGCGCACGTACGCGGCACGCTGCGAAACGCCGGCGGCAGCGTCACCTTTGACAAGCCTGAGCATGTCGAGGCGTCGTGTGATCCGCGCGGCGTCACGGTCCGCTACTACCGCTTCCCCTATGACATCCACAACGTCCGCGGCCGCTTCCGCACCGGCCTGGACGGCATCACGCTCGAGGGCCTGACCGGCGAGCGCGACGGGGCCACGCTCACCTGCGAAGGGCATGTCGAGAGCTGGCATGAATGGGCGCCGTTCGCATTGCGATTCCGCGCCAACGGCGTGCCGCTGAATTACGCGCTCTACGACGCGCTGCCCGAAAGCGACCAGGCGGTCTGGATGGAGCGCTGGCCCACCGGCCTGTGCGACGTCGACGTGCTTGTCGAGCGCGGCCCGGGCAGCCCGGACGGACCGCGCATCCCCCCCACCGTCAGCGTCGACGCGCGGCTGCTGTCCGGTTCGCTGCGCGCCCCCGACGGCCGGCTCATCGAGCGTGCCGACGGCCTGCTCTCCATTCGCGAGGACAGCATGCGCATCCTCGATCTGCACGGCTTCCTCGACGGCGCGCCGATCCGCCTGCGCGGCGAAACACGAATCCTGCCCGGTGGCGCGAGCGAGTCGCAGATGCACGTCGAAGCCTCGGCGATGCCGATCGAACGATCGCACACGGTGCGTTTCGGCGACGCCGAGCGGACGATCCGCTTCCTCGGTGTGGCCGACGTCATCGGGCGGATGCACGCCGACACGCCCGGTGACGATCCGCGCGATCACTTCGTCCTGAAGTTCGGTGCGGGGCGGCTGTTCGACGCCGAGAACGGCGCACCGTGGCAGGTCAGCGGCGGGCAGGCCGTGCTCACCGCCGACGTCTTGAACCTCAGCGAGCTGCGCGGCGTCCGCGCGGGGGCGGTGTTGACGGCATCGGGCGTGCTGCCCCAGCGCCCCGGCACGGGCGAAATGTCGCTCGACATCCGCGTGGAGGCCGACGCGCTCGAGGCCGCCGCCGCGGGGCTGGCCCCCCCTGACTGGGCGCAAACGGTCCGCGACCTTCGCCTCGTCGGCGGCGGGCGGATCGGGCTGTTGGTGCGGGAAGCCGAACCGGAGGGTGCGGCATCCCTGGAGTTCTCGCTCGAATCCGACCGCGCCACACCGGTCTGGCTGCCGCTGCCGCTGACCGATCTCAAGTCGCTATTGCGCGTGTCCGGTTCGACCGTCGAGTTGAAATCCGCGTCCGCCCTGCTGGCCGACGGCGGCACACTCACTGCCTCCGGCGTCGGCACATGGCAGCAGGGGCCGAGCGAACTGGATCTGCGCGTCCACGCGGAGTCCGTCGCGCTGACGCCGCGCGTGCTGGCGGCGATGCCCGGCGCCCTGCCGAAATTCCTCGCGCGGCTCGATCCCACCGGCGTCGCCGATCTGAACCTCGATCGCATCGCCCTTCAGCCAGGATCAAGCGCCCCGACCTGGCGCGTGGACGGCGGCCTGAAGCTGCGCGCGGCGTCCCTCTCGCTCGGACTGGACCTCACCGAAATGGAAGGAGCGCTGAACGGCTCCGCCATGGTCCGTCCGGACGGCGCGCTCGACGTGAACGCCGGGTTCACGGTCGCCACGGGCAGGCTCGCCGGCCGACCGATCTCGGGGTGGGAGGGACAGATCTCCGCGGCTCCGGACGGCACGCGGCTGCGGCTGGCGAACATGCGCGGCACGCTCTGCGGGGGCAGCGCCGTCGCGGGCGTCAGTGTCGATCCGGCCAGCGGCGAATACGAATTCAATCTCGTCATGCGCGAGGTCGCGCTGGATGATTTCATGCAGCGCCCGCGCGAGGCGGACGCCCCGCCCGGCGGAACGATCGACGGCCACGTCTTTCTGCGCGGCAGCGGCGGCGACGATGAATCCCGCCGCGGACAGGGCGAGATGTCGATCGTCAACGCGTCGTTCCTGAAGCTGCCGGTGCTCTCGCGGGTCGTGCAGGTCAGCCGCGAGCGCGACCCCACCATCGGCGACGCCGTGAACCGCGCCACGCTGCGCTACAACTGGGAAGGCAGCGTGCTGCGCTTCGACCGCGTCATCGTCGAAGGCGCGGACCTGCGGCTGGTCGGCACCGGCACCTGGAACCTGGCCTCCGACCGCATCGAATTCACGCTGGTCGGGGCGCATCCGTCCGCGTGGCCGCGGGTCGCGATCCTGTCCGACTTGCTGGAACAGGCCGGCCAGCAACTGGTGCAGTACCGCGTCGAGGGCGACACCGCCTCGCCGCGCGTCGCGATCGAGCCGCTGGGTCAGCTCACCGAGCCGCTGCGCAAGCTGCTGCGGGAGTGAGCCGCACTCGTTCACGACATTTCGCGCCGATCCCCGACACCACAAGTCAATCCGCGCCGAGCCGCGATCAATCGCGACTATCCGCCGCCATCCGCACCGGCGGAGCCGAAACCGCTATCCCGCCGACGCCCGTGTCGGTACACTCGGGGCGTAGGTTCGGGCGTGAGGTCTGGTGCGATCGTGGGCGTTGCGGGGAAAGTCCGGCGCCCCGGGATTGAGGAGCGTCATGCCGCTGCATCTCGACGAAGAGGCGACCGCCGTGAAGGACCTGGCCGAAAAGCTGGCGCGCGAGCAGGAGCTTGAGTACGTCGGCACCGAGCACGTACTGCTGGCGATTTTGCGGCAGGGCGCGAACGCCGGGGCGCGCGTGCTGGCGGATTTCGGCGTGACGGAGGCCCGCGCTTCTGAGACCGTGAACCGCCTGATCCAGCACGAGAAGGAAGATACCTGGGTCTTCGGCCGCCTGCCCGGCTCGCCGCACTTTCGCAACGTCATTGCGCTGGCGATAGATGAAGCCACGCAGCTCGAGAGCACCAGCATCGGCAGTGCGCACCTGCTGCTGGCATTGCTTCGCGAGAAGGGCAGCACGGCGCAGCGCGCCCTGGCCGCGCTCGGCGTCACGCTGGCGGAATGCCGCGACCGTGTCGTCAAGCACCTCGGCGGCTGACGCCCGACTCCCCGCCTGAGCCGGCTTGTCGTCGACGCCGATTGGATACTCCACCAGCCCTGCACCGATCAGTTGTGCCCCACTGTCAACGGATGCCGCGGGCTGATCATCAATGCGGCGAAGGGTCGCAGGCTGGTGCTGAGCGCGGGTGAACTGCCCGTCGCTCGACCGCGTTTTCTGCATGGATGGGTGGCATGCAGTCGCTGTAGGCAGCGTGAGCATGCAACGGAGGCGTGGAAAGACACTCAGCGAATTGCATGCCTACGCGGAGTACCGCGAAGGCATGCCACCCGGCCGCGAAGGCATGCCACCCGGCCGGCAGCGTTTTCTGCACGGATGGGTGGCATGCTCTCGCTGTACGCAGCGTGAGCATGCAGCAGGCACCGTCGGCCGTTACGGGCGGTCGGGACGGACCGCTGCGCTGGCCGTGCCCACAAACGGATCGTGTCCGCCGGGCGAAGTCTGCGCCCGCCGCCGCTCAATTGCCGCTTGATTCAACCGCTGGGCCGATTTACAGTTTCATGCCCCGCTGGTGAGCATCCGTGCGGGACTCCCCCGGGGTCTGACTCCGGGCCGCCGCCGATGTAGCTCAATGGTAGAGCACGGCTTTCGTAAAGCCGGGGTTATGGGTTCAACTCCCATCATCGGCTCTTTCCTCCGCACGCAGGCCACGCGCTTCCCGCCACGCGCGCGCCATCGATCACCGGCGCCCGGCGGCCCCGCGTGCCAGCCCGCCCCGATCGCGGTACCATCACCAAACAGAACCGACCGCGGAAATGGTGGCCGCAGCGCCCCAAGGCGGCGGCGGAACCTGGGCAGGCGTGACGCCAGCGACGCTGCGCCCGACATGCACCGCACTACGGAGCGTGGCGCGCCCCGGAGTTCACTGCGCCGCCGCGCGCCACACCCTGCTTCGGAGATCGCCCGTGAGATCCGCCACCCCGCACCTGCTCTGCGTTCTTCTAACGCCGCTTGCGTTGCTCATTCCGCTTGCGTTGCTCAGCCCGTTTGCGAGCGGTCAATCCGCGTCGGCGGTGCAAGGTTCCTCCCCGGCCGACAACGACGCTCTGCGCAAGCTCATCGAGCAGATCGCCAGCGCCGACGAGGATGATCGCGAGGACGCCGAGGAAGAATTGATCCGCCGTCTCAGCGGGCCGCTGGTCGCCGCCGTCGGCAATCTCGAAGCCCGGCCGATTGAGCAGCAGGCGCGCGTCGTCCGTGCACTGGAGCGATATCAGTCCGTGCTGCGGCTGGAACTCGCACGGGTGTCGCTGCGAGAACCGGATCGCAAACTGCTGGACGAATTCACCCGTTCGCAGCGCGCCCTGGTAGAGCAGCTCTTCTCCGACGCCCCCGCGCTGCGGCTCGCCGCGGTACGGCGCATCCCGCTCAAGCCCGACAGCGGAGCGGGCGTGCTGCTGGCGCTGAAGGTCAATGACGCCGACGGGGACGTCGCCGAGGCGGCGCTCGACAGCGCACTGCGCCTGCGGGACGAGGTCGTCGCCCGGTCGCTGGTGCATTACGTCCGCAGCGCCACGCAGGCCATCGCCGGCGGATACTACGGCCCGCAGGACTCCGACACCGCCGCCGTGGTCGCGCGCTTCGTGCGGATGTCGATCGAGGTGATCGGCGCGGCCCGCTATCGTGAGGGCGTGCCGGACGTCGTGGCGGCCGTGCGCGTCCTTGCCCGGACGCCCTTCGCAGCGCCCGGCTTTTTCGAGTTGCCCCCGATCGCCGCGGCACTGGCGGAACTGGGCGACCGTCGCGCTGCGCCGGTCCTGATGGAACTGCTCGACCAGACCGGGTCATCGCGCGTTGTGTCGCTCGGCCCGGGCCGCCTGGCGACGGTCACCGTCGGCGATGAAATGCTGCTGGCGCTGCTGCGCCTGTATGAGCGACCCCCGGCCGACTTCGGCTTTCAAGCGAACGACGCCGGCGCGCTGGCTTTTCCCGACGAAGACACCCGCGTGGAGGGCCACCGCCGATTCCGCCTATGGCACCGGGAAAACGCCCCGGCCACACCTGAATCCCAACCCGCCCAGGAGCGTAAGTGAGCACGATCGATCCCGCGACGCCGCGCCCCTCCGCACCCGCGTCCGCTGTATCCGGCCGGCTGGCGGACGGCGCAGCGGATGCCGAATCGCTGCCAGATAGCGAGACCGTGAGCCGCAGTGTCCATCCCCGGACCATTCTTCTCGCGGCACTGCTGGTCGCCGTCATCGGCGTGCTGGGCTATGCCGCCTACCCCTACGTCGCACCACCCTGGATTGACGAGGGACCGCTGGTCCAGCAATCCACGCCGACCGAGCTCACACTGGTCTGGTTCACCTCGCGCGAAGCCGGGTGCGAGGTGCGCTTCACCTCCGCCGACGGCGGCGCTCAAAAGCTGACTACCCGTGGCAAACGCCACGCCGCGCGCCTCACCGGCCTGCGATCCTCCACCGCCACCGAATACTCCATCCACGAAGGGGACCGGGAGCTGTTCCGCGGAAAGGCGCACACCGCTCGCGCTGCCGACGAGCCGTTCACATTCGTCGTGTTCGGCGACAGCGGCCGCGGCAAAAGCGACCAATACGCGCTGGCCGCGCGCATGCCCGCGGAAAAACCCGACTTCCTGCTGCATACCGGCGACCTGGTCTATCCCGCCGGCGAGCGACACGACTACAAGGCCAAGTTCTTCAAGCCATATGCAGCGCTGCTTGCTTCCGTCGCGTTCTGGCCGTCGCTCGGCAACCATGACGTGGCCAAGGAATCGGACTCGGCAGCCCCCTATCGCGAAGTGTTCGAACTACCGCAGAACGGCCCGGCCGGTCAGCCGCCGGAGAACAACTACTGGTTCGACTACGCGAACGCCCGCATCGCGGTGTTTGACAGCAATCTGGACGAATCAACGACACGCAGCGTCATTCTGCCGTGGCTCCGGTCGGCATTCAGCGCCCCGCACCCGGCCGGCGGACCGCGGTGGCGGTTCGTCGTGATGCACCACCCCGTTTACAGCGTGGGCAAGCACGGGGATACGCCCCGAATCCGCGACAATCTCGTGTCGGTGTTCGAGGAGTTGGCGGTGGACGTGGTTTTTTCCGGCCACGACCACCTGCACGAGCGAACCGTGCCAATGGTCGGCGGACGGGCGGCGAGCGGGAGCGAGCGCGGTGTGGTGTACCTGGTGAGCGGCGCAGGCGGGGCGAAGCTGTACAGCGTCAAACCACGGGACCAGTGGCCGCCGTATTACGCGATGGTCAACAACGAAACCCACAGCTTCACGGTAATTCGGATCGAGAATGAGCGGCTCCGGGCACGCACGGTCGGGCTGACGGGTGCCGGGATTGATGAATGGGAGTTGACTCGGTCGCCGGAAGGTAGCAACAATTGACGCAGATCGTAATCGCTCCCGGAGCGGATCCTAGTCCAATAATCCGCGCAGCTTGCGTAGATTGCACGAAATTCCCGGGAGCGCGTCAGATTCCGATTGACTTGGGTCGCGGCGTCTGGCTATTATGCGGGTCGGATATGGAATGATCCCGGCACACTTGTGGAGGGTGTGCCGGCTCTGCAGGTCCGCAGAACGACCTGCTTGCACGTCTGAGGAGGAGTTTCAGGAATGAAGCGTTTCACGGCTTTGGCCGCGCTCGGTCTCTTTGCAGCCGGGTCGGCATCCGCCGCCCAGATCGTTCAGTCGGAGCTTTTTGGCCCCGGCACACCGAATTTTTCCACCACGCTGACCTTCAACCAGTTCAACGGCAACCTGGCCGACCTGATCTCGGTGCAGGTCTCGCTGTCGCTGGCGGTGAGCGGCGGCAACCTGATCGTTGACAACGACGGGGCGGACCCGGCACTGGTCAACGTCGAGCTGGGCGCCGCGGCGACACTGACGTCGGTGGATGTCGTTCTGCTGAACAATGCTTTCCAGAACGTCGTCGGGACGGTTTCTGCGTCCACGTCAGATGTCTTCAACCTCGCCGGCAACGTCGGCGACGGTCTGAACGACTTCGATCCGAGCGGCCCGGACGGGGCCATCCTGATCGGTGGCAACGATTCTGATTCGAACGGCGGATTCATCAACGCACTGTTCTTCCCCGGCTATGTCGGGGCGGGCACGTTCGACGTTACCGCGAACGTCCAGCAGATCCTGGACTTCGGCGGCGTCGGCGGTGTCGAGGGTGCGTTCAACTCGGTGCTGGCCGAGGGCAAGGTCACTGTGATCTACAACTACGTGCCCGAGCCCGCGTCGCTGTCGCTGCTGGCGCTGGTCGGCTTGATCGCCGCCCGCCGCCGCTAAATGACTCGGTGGCCGGGGTGACCCTGGTCACGATCCGGGTTGCGAAAATCGCGATAGATTACGAGGGCCGTCCCGGTCGCCGGGCCGGCCCTCTTTTCTTCCTCTCTGCTCGGGGTTGATCTCGGAGAAAGCCGCGCGGCCGGCCCATCCCGTGCGCCCGCGACTTCACGGAGACGCCGTTTTGCGAACCTGGCGCACACGCTGGATTTTGCTCGCAATTGTCGGCGTGATTCAGCCGGAGCTGTTTGCCCAATGCAACGGCGTGCTAACGCCGGCCGGTGCGCCTCCCGGGCCGACCCCTCGAAGCGGATTCGCGGCCACATTCGATGACGCACGGGCGATGGGGTTGATCTTCGGCGGATCGGCGAGCGGAGTCCGATCCAATCAAACATGGACGTGGAATGGCGCGGCGTGGACTCTGGCCGCTGCCGGCGGCCCGAGCGCCCGCACCTATCCGACGGCGGCGAGCGACCCCGTTCGGGCGCGCGTGGTGCTGTTCGGCGGCCTCGACACGATCTTTCGAAACGACACATGGGAGTGGGACGGGGCGGCGTGGATGTTGCGTACGGTGGGCGGCCCCACCGCCCGTGCCTTCTCCACGTCCGCCTTCGACCCCTCCCGCGAAACCATCGTGCTGTTCGGCGGCTTCAGCGGTCTGCTGCACGGCGACACATGGGAATGGAACGGCGTTTCGTGGTCCCTGCGGGCGACCGGCGGACCTTCGCCGCGCTACCTCAGCGCGATGGCGGCTGATCCGGCCCGCGGACAACTGTTGCTCTTCGGCGGCATTGACGCGGGGAACCCGCGATTGGGCGACACCTGGGCGTGGAATGGCACATCCTGGACACAACTTTGCTCCAGCGGACCGCCGCCGCGCTACGGACACACGCTGGCGACCGACACGGCGCGCGGCCGGGTCGTGCTCTTTGGCGGCGTCGAGGCGGATTCGGTCAGCAGCGGACAGGCGTGGGAATGGACCGGCGCTGAATGGAAGCTGAGCGTCACCAATCCTGCGGCCGCACGGAACGCGCACGGCGCATTCTTTGACCCCGTGCAGGGCGAAACCGTGATCTTCGGCGGGCGGCTCGGCTCGTCCGACCTCGGCGATACCTGGCGCTATCGCGGCCCTGCGCCGCCGCGAATCCTGCATTCGCCGTCCGCGCAGGTCGGTCCCGAAGGTGGCTCGGCCATCTTCTCAGTCGCCGCGGAGGGAGTGGGCCCTCTGCAATTTCGCTGGCGGCGAAACGCCGTCCCGTTGTACGACGACAGCCGCATCTTCGGGTGCGCAACGGCCGAGCTGCAAATCACCGGACTCATCCTCACGGACGTGGCCGCCTATGACTGCGTCGTCACAAACGCCTGCGGCACGGTGCGATCGGACCCGGCCGCGGTACGCGTAACCGTGATCCGCGGCGACACGAACTGCGACGGGGAAGTGGACAATTTTGACATCGACAGCTTCGTACTCCGCGTCCTGAATCCCACGGCGTACGCGATCGCGTTCCCCGACTGTCATTAGGCGCGACCGCCGCGGACCGCTCCGCCAGGCGTCTCGACAGCTCGCCGCCCCGGTTCCTTTCCTGCCGCTGCTCACGCTCGTTCGGGCAACCGCCGATGACCGCTGCGGCGCAGCGCCGCCTGCGCCTGCATTACCGGACGGCATCGGGGGCGCGCATGGCGGTCTGTTCGATCGATCTCGCAGCACAGCGATTGCAATCGGCGGCGGGCGAACGATCGGCCGTCGCGCTCTACTCCGCGGCGCTGTTCACGGCCGCGCTACTGCTGTTCTCACTGCAACCAATGGTGGGGAAGTCGCTGCTGCCGGCGCTGGGCGCGACGCCGGCCATCTGGAACACCTGCATGGTGTTCTTTCAGGCGGCACTGCTGGCCGGATACGCGCTGGCGCACGCGCTCGGCGCGCTCCCGCACCCGCGACTCGCCACCCTGCTGCACCTCGCGGCGGTCGCAGGCGTGCTGTTGCTGCTGCCGATTCCCATGGGGGCCGACGTCGCACCGTCGGCGGATGTGAATCCCGCCCTGTGGCTGCTGCTGCGGCTGCTGGTGACGGTCGGCGCGCCGTTTGTGATCATCGCGACCATTGCGCCGTTGCTGCAGCGGCAATTCGCGACCGGCGGATTTCGGTCCAGCGGTGACCCGTACTTCCTTTATCGCGCCAGCAACGCCGGCAGCCTCGCGGCACTGCTGGCCTACCCGGTGCTGATCGAGCCGCTACTGCCTTTGGCCGAGCAGAGCCGCTGGTGGACGCTCGGCTTTGCGACGCTGGCCGCCCTGCTGGCGGCGTGCGCGCTGCGCAGCGGTGCGGAGTCTGCGCCGCTTCGGCCGGGGGCATCCGACGACGGGTCGATGCCCGGGGCGCCGACCAGCGCCCAGCGGCGAGCCGCGAATCTCGACGCGCCTGGCGCGATCGGGGCGCGCCGCATGACGGCCTGGGTTGCGTGGGCGGCGCTGCCATCGAGCCTGATGCTGGGTGTGACGTCGCACGTCACGACGGACCTCGCCGCAGCGCCGCTACTGTGGGTGGCGCCGCTGGCGCTATACCTGCTCACGTTCATTCTGGCATTCTCGCCGCGCGCCCAGCCGGACGCCGCCTGGCCGCGGCGCGCGCTGCCTTTCATTCTTCTGCCGATGGTCGCATTTCACTATTGCTGTCCGCCGGGGCTGACGCTGTGGATGCTGCCGCTGCACATCGCCGCGTTTTTTCTGATGGCGCTGGCCTGTCATCAGCGCCTCGCGGCTGACCGACCGCACCCGGCACGGCTGACGACGTTTTACCTATGCATGTCGCTGGGCGGCGTCATCGGGGGCGCGTTCAACGCGCTGGTGGCACCGCTGGTCTTCTCCGGCGTCACGGAATACCCGCTGGCCCTGATCCTCGGCGCGTTCGTCATGCTGAGCCGTCCGTCCACGCCACCGGGCGCCCAGCGTCACGCGGCGCTGCGCGAGTGGCTCGTTGCCGCTGGTCTGGCGCTGCTGGTCGGCGGAATCTCGGCGGGCGGCGCGGCGCTGGTCCGCGCGCAGCCCGGCGCTCCGTGGCTGCTGGGAGCGGCCGTCGCCCTGCCGATGCTGCTGTGCTTCGCGGGCAGCGCGCGCCCGGCGATCTTCTGCCTGTGCATCGCGGCGCTACTGGCCGCCGGCGCGTGGCTGCCGGTGCTGGATCGCGGGCGGGTGCTGCACACCGAGCGGAACTTTTTCGGCGTCAAGCGCGTGATCGTCGAACGCAGCGGCCAATATCGCTTTCTCATGCACGGCGGCACCAACCACGGCGCCCAGGCGTTGACCGGCGTGCGCGCTGAGCCGATCACTTACTATCACTCGACCGGTCCGATCGGCGACGTGTTCGCACAACATCCCGCGCCGCCGGGCCGTCGTCGCATCGCGGTGATCGGCCTGGGCGTCGGCTCGCTGGCCGCCTACGCGCGGCCGGGGGATGACATTACTTTCTTCGAGATTGACCCCGCGATTGAGCGAATCGCGGCGCGCCGCGAATGGTTCTCCTTTCTCGCGGAATGTCGCGGAGCCGCGCGCGTCGTCATCGGTGACGGCCGGCTGCGAATCGCGGCGGCTCCGCGGGGTTCATTTGACCTGATCGTGCTGGACGCCTTCAGTTCGGACGCGATACCGGCGCACCTGGTGACGCGGGAAGCGATTGCGATCTACCGCGGTCGTCTCGCGCCTGGCGGATGGCTGGCGATGCACATTTCCAACCACTTTCTCGATCTCGCGCCACTGGCGCGCGTGCTTGCCGCCGATGCGGAGATGGAATGCCTGCTGCGCGATGATGCGGCGGTGTCCGCAGAGCTGCTCTGTGCCGGCAAGACCGCGTCGCGCTGGGTGGTCATGGCGCCGGGGCGGCAGGCACTTGCGCCGCTGCGCGCGCTGGAGGGGTGGTTGCCGCCGTCGGACGAACTGGCGGTTCCGATCTGGACCGATCAAAGCTCCAACCTGCTCTCGCTGCTGCGCTGGTGAGCCTCGGGGTCGACCAGACTCACCGCGAAACGACGTTGGGCCGGGCGCGGCGCGGCGTTCCGGTCCCGGTGTCCGCGTAAGATGCAATTCAGGCTCGCGCGGCGCCACCGCGCCGAGCATTCATGCCCCAACGAAGGAGCACCGCGCGTGGAGCATCGCGAGCGCCTGAACCTGCTGGAGTTCGCCGTCGAGATCGCCCATCACGCCGGCCGCCTGACGCTCGGGCACTTTCTCCGCGGCGTGGCGGTCGATCGCAAGAGCGATGAATCGCCTGTCACCATCGCCGACCGCGGGGCGGAGCAGTTGCTCCGTGAGCGCATCGCGGCGCAGTTTCCCGACCACGGCATTCTCGGCGAGGAGTTCGGGGAAACACCCGGACGCGCGGGCGTCCGCTGGATCCTTGATCCGATCGACGGGACGTTCTCGTTCATACACGGCGTCCCGCTCTACAGCGTGCTGATCGGCGTCGAAGCGGGCGACGAGATCGTGGCGGGCGTGATTCACATTCCGGCGCTGGCCGACACGATCTGCGCCGCGCGCGGCGACGGCTGCCGCTGGAACGGCCGTCGGGCGCAGGTCTCGACCGCGAGCCGGCTCTCCGAAGCGGTGGTTCTGACCGGCGGCGGGCGCGGGTTCGCACGCGGCGGGCGCAGCGCGGAGTACGATCGACTGATCCGTGCCTTCGGCGATCACCGGAGCTGGTGCGATGCGTACGGCTACGCGCTGGTCGCCACCGGACGGGCTGATGCGATTGTGGATCCGAAGATGGCGATCTGGGATGTCGCTGCACTGGTGCCGTGCATCGAGGAAGCGGGCGGCCGGATCAGCGATTGGGCGGGCGTTGCATCGCACCGCATCGATACCGCGGTGGCGACCAACGGGCGGATTCACAATGACGTGCTGGCGATGCTGAGCGATGCCGCGGCTTCGAAAGGCGGCTGACGAATAGAGGAGCGGAGCGAACCGGACGCGCTTCGGCGGTCCTTCGCCGTTGCTCGCCCCGTCCGCCCCGCTCGGGGAGCCGGACCCTCGTTCCTTATCCCTTGACCGCGATCTTGCGAGCGCGGTGCTTTTCCGCCTTCGGCAGGTGGACGGTCAGCACACCGTCGGCGCACTGGGCGTGAATCTTCGAGTTGTCGATCCCATCGCCGAGCTGGAACGTCCGGGCAAAGTCACCCACACCGTACTCGCGCATTACCAGCCCGGTCGTGTTTTCAAATCGATCGGGCACCGTGACGTTCAGCGTCAGCACGCCGTTCTCGTATTGAATGTCCACGTTCTCGGCGCGAGCGCCCGGTACATCGGCGATGAGCAACAGCTCATCGGGGCGCTCGACGATGTCCACGTTCGGCCGATACGTCCGGCCTGCGCGAGCACGCTCCGGCGTGCAGGCCGTCTCGCACTTCTGAATGCTGCTCTGCGTGTTCATGGCTATTTCCTCCAGGCCGCGATTGCGGCCGAAAAGCTTCCGACCCTGGCCCGGGCACGTGCGCGAGACAGCGACAGCCGCCGAAACATCGCACGTGCCCGCCCGAAATCCGCCGCCGGCGTCTAACCCGCCTTCACCGCGATCTTGCGGGCGCGGGCAGCGGCCGCCTTGGGCATCACGATCCGCAGCACGCCGTCGCGCAGCGTGGCCTCGACGCCCTCCGAGTCCACCGGCGTCGGCAGCGTGACGATCCGCACAAACTCGCCGGTGACGCGCTCCCGACGATGGAACGTCAGGTTGTCACCCGTGATCGGCTTGCGCTGGCCTCGGATCGACAGCTCATTGCCGACCACCGAGACCTCGATGTCGCCGATGGTCAGACCGGGCAACTCAGCCTCGGCGTAGAGCTTCTCGCCGTCGCTCCACATCACGAGCGCCGGCAACGCGGACGTCATCTCATCGAACCCGACGCCGCGCATGACGTTGGCGAACGCCTGGTCGACCTGGCGATGGAGGTCGCCGAGCGTCGCGATCGGGAAATTTCCAAGTGCGAGCATGATCCACCGTCCTTTCCGGTCCACAAACCCGTCGAAAAGGCCGCTCGCCATTCCTGGGCGACGCTGCCAATCCGCTCCGTCATGCACCGGTGCAAACGACGAGCCAGGCGCAGCTCAGCTATAACATCAGTAACATCAACGGATTACAAATTGCCCGGGGCTGGCGAACTCGGCCAGGTTGGCAGGCGTGGCAGGCAGCCGCCGAGAGACGTCGCGGGTCGGACGGAATAGAAGGACGTGTGAAGGTGCGAGAGGTTGCGCGTCAGGCGGGGTCAGGGTGCGAGGTGTCGCCGCGCAGAATGCGGCAGGCGTGTCGAATCGCGGGTGCAAGCAGCGTCAGACACTCAGTCACCGCCGTCGGCTTGCCCGGCATCCAGACAATCAGCGTACGACCAGACACGCCCGCCCCGGAGCGCGACACGATGGAGAGCGGGTTTTTATCCGCGTGCGCGACCCGCATCAGTTCGCCGAAGCCGGGCAGCGCGCGCTCGATCAGCGGCGCCAGCGCTTCCGGGGTCACGTCGCGCAGCGCGATACCGGTGCCCCCGGTCGCCAAGATCACGTCGCAGCGGTTGATCCACGCGCCGGCCGTCGCCCGGATTCGCTCGACCTCATCCGGGACGATTTCGCGATGCACGGCGATGGCATCCAGCGCAGGAAGCTGCTCCAGAATCGCCGGGCCGCCGCGATCCTCGGCTTGGCCGGCGCTGCGAGAGTCCGAAATCGTGAGTACGACCGCCCGGAGTTTCATTCCGGAATCATAGCCCGCCGCGACCCCGCGCCTGACGCGATTTCAGCCGGCGCCCGCCGCGGCGGACATCAGGGAACCGGCGGGCCGGCCGCGACGTCGAACCCGACGTTACAAACCGGTGACGAACCGACCTTCGTCCCGGTGGTACGTTTGACATGGAGACGCGCGCGGGTGCGTAGCCTCAGCCGCCGACCCAGGCCACTTTCGGAGCTTTGCATGACACCCCAATTCCGATCTTTCGCGACTGTCCCGGTCGTCGCACGCGCGGCGCTGGTCGCGATCACCACGACCATGGTCGGTTTCGCCGGCGCCCAGACCATCGCGTCCACGGATCCGTCGGCGGGCGCGGCGGCAGCGGCCGGGCGCGTCTGCACGATCCTGCCACAGCACCGCGTCTACCGGCCGGTGCCGTCGCTGCCGCAAATCGAGCTGGTCTCCGTCGACGCGCGGATCGAGATCAACGAGCAAGTTGCATCGACGTCGCTGGAGATCATCGTGCGCAATTCCGGTCACGCGGCGGCCGAGACGGAGTTGCTGCTGCCCGTGCCGCACGGGGCGACGGTGCGCCGATTCGGCTATGACGGGGCGGCGCCCGAGCCGACCGCGAAGGTGCTGCCGCGCGACGAGGCGCGGCGCATCTATGAAGCGATCGTCAGCCGGATGCGCGACCCGGGATTGCTGGAGTTCGCCGGCTACAACCTGCTGCGTTCGAGCGTGTTTCCCGTGCCGCCCGGCAAGGATCAGAAAATCTGGGTGACGTATGAAACACTGCTGACGGCGGATGGGTCGCGGGTGGACTACGTTCTGCCGCGCTCCGACTCGCTGGAACGCTCTGCGGTGATCTGGCGCATTTCGGCGTCCATTCGCTCGCAAACGCCGATTGCAACCACCTATTCGCCCAGCCATGAACTCAGCACCACGGCGCGCGGCCCGGGGATGGTGTCGGTGGAAGTGCCCGCCGCCAAGATGCAGCCGGGGGCGTTCCGGCTCGCCTACGTGCGCGACGGCTCTGCACTCGGCGCGTCGCTCGTGACGCACGCCGAGCCGGCCGGAGACAGCGGACACTTCCTGCTGCTGGCCGGCCTGCCGCCGCTCCCGGCGGACGCGGCCCGGCGGACGGTGAAACGCGAGGTCATTCTCGTGCTGGATCGCTCCGGCAGCATGCGCGGCGAGAAGATGGAGCAGGCCCGCAACGCCGCCATCGCCGTGCTAGACGGCATGGAGGACGGTGAGGCGTTCAATATTGTTGATTACTCCGACCAGGTTGCGCTCTACGCAGCCAAGCCGGTGATCCGCAGCGCCTCCACGCTGGCTGACGCGCGCGCGTATCTGAACGGGCTGGTCGCCAACGGGGGCACCGACATTCACAGTGCGTTACAGGCGGCGCTGCGCCAGCCGGCGACGGAAGGCATGCTGCCGATGGTTCTTTTCCTGACGGACGGCCTGCCGACCGTGGGCAACACCGGTGAGCTGGCCATCCGCAACGATGCGGCCGCCGCCAATAGCGCGAAGCGACGCATCTTCACGTTCGGCGTAGGGCACGACGTGAACGCGGCGCTGCTAGACCAAGTCGCGCTGGCGACGCGCGGCTCGAGCATCAACGTATTGCCGGGCGAGAACATCGAAACGGCCGTATCGACCGTGTTCCGGCGACTGAGCGGCCCGGTGCTGGCCGAGCCGCGCATCACGGTGCTGGATGGCGCGGGCGCCGCGACGGTGCAGCGCGTGCGCGACCTGCTGCCGGCGGAACTGCCCGACCTGTTTGACGGCGATCAGCTCGTGCTGCTCGGGCAATACCGCGGCACGACGCCGCTGCGCTTCCGCCTCAGCGGCACGTATCTCGGGCAGCCGCGCGACTTTGAATACGAGTTCGCGATCAAGGACGGCGGCATCCAGCACGCCTATGTCTCGCGGCTGTGGGCCAGCCGCAAGATCGCGCACCTGCTGGACGCGATTCGCCAGTTCGGTCCGGCGGATCCAGCCAGCAGCGCCACGCCGGACCCGCGGACGCGCGAGCTGGTCGACGAGATCGTTCAGCTCTCGACGCGCTACGGAATTCTGACGGAATACACGGCCTTTCTCGTGACGGACGGCGAGAGCCTGCCGCGGCTGGCGAACGGCAACGTGGACCTGCCCGCCGCGACTGCGCGCGTGGACGACAACGTGCGCGAGCGCGCCCAGCAACAGCGGACCGGCTCGGCCGGTGTGGCGCAGGCGATCAACATCAAGGCGCAGGTGGCGCAATCCTGCGACAACAAGGGCAACCGCTACTGGAGCGAGACGTCCGGCTACGTCGAAAACCGGGACGTGCAGCAACTCGCCGACCAGTGCCTGTTCCGCGACAAGCGCCGCTGGGTGGATGCGCGGATCTACACGGACAAGACCGCCGAGGCCGCCACCCCGCAGCGGATCGTGGAGTTCGCCACGCCGGAGTATTTCGAGCTGGCTGACAAACTCGCTGGTGAGGGGCGGGCGATGCTGATGTCGCTCGAGGGCGAGGTGTACCTGATCGTCGAGGGCCAGCGGGTGCTGATCCGCAACCCCGAGCCGCAGGCGTCCTGACGGCCGCCCGGCGAACGTCAGACGAATCGGCGTTACGGGCAGGCTCGCGTCGGCAACCGGTGCCGGCGCGGGCCTGCTTGCTCATTCGGAGCCGTGATCACCGGCGCGGCCTGGCCCGGCGTTCGTGTCCGCCCGGCGTCGCGCTCGGCGACCGCCCGCGCTCGACCCTCCCGCGTAGCATGTCGGCATGGAGCTGCGCTGCGTCTGCATGAATCTCAGCTTTCGCGGATTGCTGTCGTATGCCCGGCGGCACGACATCCGCGATCTCGACGCGCTGATCCAGGCGACGGGCTGCTGCTCCCGCTGCGCGACTTGCAAACCGTTTATTCGATGGATGCTTGCGAACGACGAGGTGCCGACGCTCGACACGCCGCTTCCGCCGGAGCCGGCGCCGGAATCCGATTCCGATCCGCTCACGGAGACGGGGTAAGTCGGGACACGTTCCATACGGAGAATCAGGGAAACAGTGGCCGGCGCGAGAACCGCGCGACCTCCTGCAGCTCGATGAACTCCAGCACGCGGATCGATACGTTCGGATCGATCATCGGTGCGAAATGATCGCCGCCCGGAAGGTACATGAATTCCACCGCCGGCAGCGCAGCCCCCTCCTTCAGCGCGCTGACATAGCTCTTCTCAAAAGACCGCGTGTTCTGAACGATCAACACCGCGTCCCGGTCGCCATGCACCATCAGCATCGGTGACTGCAAGTCCCGCACCCGCGCCGCGGCATCCAGCGCTGACCAGCGCGGGTCGCCGGGCAATCCATACGCGGCGTAGGTACTCTTGAGCTGGCAGACCCCTTCGTTCGTGGGGAAATTGTCCGTGACGAGGCGATAGAGCAGGTAGTTGTCCTCGAACTGGTTCGGCTGGGACAGCCCACTGATCGAGATCACCCCGTCCACCTTGCGGTGCAGATTCAGGTGCGTCGACAGCATCGCCCCCAGCGAGTACCCGACGACGTACAGCCGCTCGATGCCCAGCTCCGATCGGCCGGTCGTCTGGAGCCAGTCCACCGCGTCGATCACGTCCTGCAGGTCGCGCGTCGCGTACGCTCCGCCGCATTCGCTCGTGACCAGCGACACGGTGCGAAACCCGGCCTGCTGAAACGTGCGGCCGAACGTGTCGAGGAAAAAGAGCGCCTGGTTCACGCGCCCGTCCCACGATACCAGCGCTGCGCCGTCGAGCATCAGCACCCAGGCGTCGCGGTTCGTCAGGTTGGTCGACACGTACGCGCCGATCTTTCCGCTGCCGTCCTTCCTCGGGATCTCCATCCACAAAGACCCGGACACACCGGGCTGCGACGAAAACAGCGCGTCACCCACCTCAAACTGCGGCTGCAAGTCAGCCGCGATGCCGTCGTCCCGGTTATCGGGCAGCAGTGGCCCGCAACCGATCAGCCCAGCAACCAGCAGGCCGGCCAGCACGGCAGGCCGTGCCGACCCTGAGCCGCCGCCCCCTCGATGGAAATGCCGCAACATCACGAACTCCGCGACCGGCGCCGCCGTTGTGCCGGATGCGCTCGACGAGCGGCGCGCACCCGCATGGTGATTACGAGATCGGACGAACCGACGCCCTTCACCCACCTGATTATTCCCCGCGGGTCAAGGACCGAGAACGCCTGAAGCGTCGATGCTCGCCAATTCGCCTGGCTTGACGCGAATTGCGCGATTTGCGCAAAGGGCAAAAACGGTCAACCGCCTGGCCATTTCTTGCGGCCGCCGCCGGGGTAATCGACGGTTCACCTCAATGGGGCACCAGCCGCCGCCGAAACGTCGGCCGCGGATCGACACCTTCCAGACCCCGGCCGGGCGCTCGCGGCGCGCGCGGGGACGCAGGAGCGGATAGCCGAACGCGGGGAGGGCGGTCATGCGTCATCGAGGATTTCACGGCGTCGGGCTGTTTGCAGCGGTGCTGTCCGGCGGGATTATCGCCGGGTGTCCCGCACCGCAGGACGCCGGGTTGAACCCCGACGGGAGCGGCACGGACGTCGCGGGCGACCAGGCCGGCAATTCCGCGCCGACGGCGGTGCTGGCCGTGACGCCGGTCGGCGGCATCGGGCCGGGGACGGTGGTCGTGCTGGACGGCTCGGCATCGAGCGATCCCGACGGCGACCAGCTGCAATTTGAATGGAAGCAGACCGCCGGCGACGCGGTGTCACTGGCGGCCAGCGGCGCATCGGCCAGCTTTGCCGCGCCGCTGGTCGTGCAGAACGTGCAGCTGGGATTCGCGCTGACGGTGCGCGACGGCAAGGGCGGCGAGTCAACCGCCGAGGTCTTTCCGGTCGTGGAGGTCGGCACGGAGTTCGCCGGTCACCCGCAATCCGTGCTGCCGTATCGTGACTCGCTGACCAGCGACGAAGCGTATCACCTGATACGACGGGCCGCGTTCGGGGCGACGCCGGCGCAGGTGCAGAACGCCGTTGCGGGCGGGCTGCGCGCGGCGGTCGAAGACCTGCTGGCAGCCAAGCCGGTTCCCGACACGCTGGTCGTGCTGGCGGATCAATATCGCGACGACATGCCGCGCCGCTGGCTGACGTACATGATCGAATCGCCCAACCCGCTGCAGGAACGGATGGCGCTGTTCTGGCACGATCGCTTCGCGACCAGTCGACGGGTGCTGCCGGGCGGCGAGGGCAACCTGGCGATTCACCACTGGCAGATGCTGCGGGCCTACGCGCTCACCAACTACCGCGACTTCCTCGGCTCGCTGACGCTGGATCCGCTGATGCTGATCTGGCTGGACGGCGCGAACAGCCCGAAGGCGTCGCCGAATGAGAACTACGCCCGCGAATTCTGGGAACTGTTCACGCTCGGGCGCGACGTGCTCTACACCGAGACCGACATCCGCGAGGCGTCGCGGGCCTTCACCGGCATCACGCTGCTGCGCCGCTGGCCGGAGGATCCGCGGCCGATCTTCGATCTGCGCCATCACGACGAGACTCCGAAGCTGATCTTCCCCGGCCGCACCACCGGGCCGTTCAACTATGACTACAAGGCGGTGATTGACGTCACGCTGGCGCAGCCGGAAGCGGCCCGCTACGTGGCGCGCAACGTCTTCGTCGCGTTCGTTCACGCCAACCCGTCGGACGCGGTGGTGGAGGAACTGGCCGAGGAATTCCGGCGCAACCACTACAACATCGCTCCGCTGGTGCGAAAGGTGCTGCTCTCGCAGGCGATGTTCTCGCGCGAGGCGCGCTTCAACCAGATCGCCTCGCCGGTCGAGCACGCCATCGGCGTCGCCCGCACCTTTGACATGCACCTGCACAGCGAGGAGTCGCAGGGCTGGCGGTTCAACCAGTATGCCGACGACCTGGCCAACGCCGGTCAGCAACTGATGAACCCGCCCGGCGTCGAGGGCTGGACCGAGGACCGCGGCTGGCTCCAGGACCAGTGGCTCATCAGCCGGGCCCGCGCGCTGGGTCGCACGATGGACTACGGTCCCGATCGCACGGCCGAGCTGCCCTATCACCTGCTGCCGCCGCGCAGCACGTGGACTGACCGCAACACCCGCGGGCAGATCGTCGATGCGGTGGCCACGGTGCTGCATCTCGACCTGACCGCCGTGGAACGCGAGGCATACGTGGAGGTGCTGGACCAGGGCGGATGGCGCTCGCTGCACCTGGAGGATCCGCGCTATCAGCCGCAGCACGTGTTCGAGATGATCCGGCTGATGACGATGCACCCGCGGGTGGTGACGCGCTGAGGCGAACACAGCCATACAACCGGGTGACGCTGCTCCTGGAGCAGTGCATCGGTTGCTGAAATGCGATGAAGCGTCGGCGCGCCGTGACGCGCGCGAGTGAAACAGAGGGGAAGCACCAATGTCCTGCAATGAATGCCAGGCCGTGACGCGCCGATCGTTCCTGACCCGCGCGGGGCTGTCGCTGGGAGCGCTGGCCTACACCGATCCACTACTGCGGATGGTGGCCAGCACCTACGCCCAGAGCGCCGGCGGCACCGGCAACATTCTCGTGCTGTGCCAGCTCAACGGCGGACTGGACGCGCTGAGCTTCCTTGCGCCGTTCTCAAACCCGGCGTATCTCGCGGCGCGCCCGCAGCTGGCGCTGCGCGACACGCAGGTGACGCCGGTCGCGGACGACCCGTCCTACGGGATCAACAACCAGTTCGCATTCTTCAACCAGCTCTACGCGCAACGCCAATGTGCGATCGTGCAGCAGGTCGCCTACCCGCGCGGCAACGGCTCGCACTTCGAGAGCCAGGAGATCTACGAGTTCGGCGTGCGCGACGTTTCCTCGCAGGCGATCGCCGGCGTGACGTGGTACGAGCGCCTGCGCAAGCTCTACTTCGACTTGCCCTTCGGCGTGCTCGACACCCGCAAGATCGGAGACCCCGCCCGCTACGGCTACCCGGACTCGACTTACCGACGCGCGGCGCAGGGCGCGTTCGGGCGGCTGGCGGCGGAAAAGAGCGGCGAGACGTCTGAGCAGGAATCCGTGCTGGCGTCTTATCGCAAGATCGACCAGCTCGGCAATGACATCCGCACCAAGACGGCGGCCTTCACCTCCTCGGGCACGGCCCGCGGCGAGTTTTACCGCGCGGCGCAACTGGCCTCGGCGCGGCTCGGCACGCAGATCTTCAAGGTGGAATACGGCGGCTTTGACACCCACGGCTCTCAGAACACCGCCAACGCCACGCTCTTTCCGCGGCTCGACAACGAGTTCCGGCAGTTTGTGACCGACATGCAGAACCTGGGATTGTGGGACCGCACCACCGTGCTGTTCTACACCGAGTTCGGACGGCGCAACCGCGAGAACGGCAGCCCCGGCACCGACCACGGCCACGGTGGACACATGATGCTGTGCGGACCGCGCGTCAGCGCCGGACTGAAGGGACAGCCCGTCACGACCTCCGACCTCAACCGCGACAACCTGCCCTATTACGTGGACTTCCGCGGCGTGTTCAGCAGCGTCATCCGCGACTGGCTGGGTTTTGACCCGCGGCCGGTCTTTGAGATCGGCGGCGAGACGTTTGACGCGAATCCGGGCGGCACGCTGTTCGTGTAGGAAGGCCATCGGCGCAAGGGGAGGCGGCGCGATGCTTCGTATCACGACCGCGGGCGGCGCCGCCGGCGCGACGATCCTGGCGGCAGGGCTGGGCGTCGCCGCGTCCACGGGCGCCGGGGCGCTGGCCGTCGCAGGCGACGCGCTCGGAACGGTGCGCGAGCCGGGCTTCGTGATCGAGACGGTCGCCGAGGGGTTCATCGAGCCGACCGCGATCGAGTTCGCGCCCGACGGCCGACTCTTTGTCGCCGAGCGCGACGGCGCGGTGCGAATCGTGCGCGACGGTCGGCCGCTCGATCCGCCCTTCGCGAAGATCGAGGTGTTCACGCCCAACGAGAACGGCCTGCTGGGCATGGCGCTCGATCCGGCGTTTCACGAAACCGGCCTCGTCTTCGTGTTCGCGACCGTCTCACCATCCGAAACGCAGATTCTGCGATTGCGCGAGGGGCGCGGCGCCGACGGCCGGCCCACCGGCGTCGCCGATGACGTGCACGCGATTCGCGACGGCCTGCCGACGCGCGGCGCTTTTCACAGCGGCGGCGGGCTGCGCTTCGGACCGGACGGCATGCTGTATTTCTCGATTGGCGACAACCTGATCGCCGAAAACGCACAGGATCTGAGCACGCTGGCGGGAAAAATCTCGCGCATCGCCCCCGACGGCTCCACGCCCGCGGACAACCCGCTTCGCACGCCGACCGGCTCGCCGCGGGCGATCTACGCCAGCGGGCTGCGCAACGTCTTTCGCTTCTGCTTCGCGCCGGATGGACGGCTGTTCGCGATGGACGTCGGGTCAGACGGAGCGGGACGACGCGAGGAAATCAACCTCATCAAGCCCGGTGCGAATTACGGCTGGCCGCACGTCGAGGGTCGGCAGGGCCTGCTGCGCGACGCGCGCTTCACCGATCCGATCCACGACTATCACGAGGGCGGCGCGGCGCCGGTCGGAGCGGTCGTCTATTCCGGAGGAACATTTCCGATCGAGTACGACGGCAACCTGCTCTACCTGGAGTATGTGCTCAATCGCCTGTATCGACTGGAGCTGAGCGGCGACAGCGTGAAGCGTCACTCGCTGTTCGCGGAGCTGGCGGGCGGGCCGGTCGATCTGACGGTCGGCCCGCACGATGGGGCGCTCTATTATTGCGAACTGGCCAGCGGCGCCATCCGGCGGATTCGACCACTCACGCCGCGCGTGCAGGGCGCCGGGGACGACATCGACGCGGCTGGGACAGACTCAGACGACGATGGCAACTCTGGGGCGGTGGGGTTCGGCGCGGCGCCATGCGGACTCGGGGCGGGACTTACGTTGCTCGCGTTACCGCTGATGCGGTCACGGCGCCCGGCGCTTCGCCGTGGGCCTGCCGCGATCCGCTGGAACTGACGGTCCTGACCGCCCGTTGCGCTCACAGCAACTGCGCCTTCCGGTTGCGTGCATTCTCCAGCCGGCGGCTAGCGCCCGACATCCTCGGCAAGCTGCACCAGCAGTACATACTGCTTCGCCGCTCCGCTGGCGGCGGTCAGCGCCACGGTCGTCGTGTAGTTCGGCAGCAGCTCCTGCACGATCACCGGCGTGACCTCAACCGCCTGCCGATCGGCGTCGAGGAAAATCGCCCGGACGCGGAACCGACGAACCTGCTCAGCGGCGCGCGCGTCCAGCTCCACGCGCATGCGCTCATCACGGGCAAAGACGCGCTGCGCCTGCACGCTCAGCGCCGCGCGCGTCGCCGCGTCCAGGCACACCACCGCGCCGCCGTCGCGACTGCGAAACGTGCGGTCCTTCAGGTTCGGCCACTGCTCCACCAGCCACGAACCCAACTGGCGCTCCGGCGCGTCGATGGCGATGGATCGCGCCGGCGGCGGACCCGGCGGACGACTGCGCTGCTCGCGCGCTTCCGGTTCGCTCGGCACGCGTTCCTCGACCCCCGGCGGCGGCGACGGCGCGCGCGGACCTGTTCCCGGCGCCGCGTCGCGCGGCTCCAGTTCCACCTCTCGCGGCTCGACCCGTGACGCGGAAGGTCGCCGAATGTCGCGAATGGACGTCAATCGCCGTGGTTCCTGCGGAGCGTGCTCCGGGTCAGGATCGTCCGTCAGTTCCGGTTCCGGCGCGGGCATCCGGCCGCGCTGCGCGCGGGTCACATCCGCCCGCAGCTCATCCTGCGACGGATTCGCCGCGCCGGCGCGGGGCGATGCCTCCGCGCGTGGCGCCCCGGCCCGGGCGGCCGGCGAACGCGCCGGGTTGGCGCCGTCTGCCTTCGGCCGCGCGGGCGCATCGCCCGGCCGCCACGCCACCGCCGCCCGGCGCAGCAGCACCGCCGAGTCCTCGCTGCGAATCAATGAGAAATCCAGGCGCAGCGCCGCGCCCTCCGGCCCGGGTCCGGCATCCAGCTCGGACCGGTACGGCCCGCCGCGAACCTGCGGCTCGTGAAAGCGGGCATATGGTCCGAGGCGATCCTGCGTCGCGTGCACCAGCGCCTCGACCAGGCCAGGGCTGACCAGCTCCGCGGCCCGCGGCGTGGTGCGCGGATAACCGATGAAAAGCGTGTCATCGGGCGATTCCACGTCCGCGACGCGCCGAATCTCGGCCGCCAGGCGCTCCGCCACCGTTGTGAACTCTCGGTCCGAAAACGGCGCGATATCGCTTTCGGTCGCAGCCGCCGGAGCGGATTTTCCGCCGGAGCATCCGCACACGCCGAGGGCGATGACCGCGGCGAGGCACATAACGAGGGGTTTTAATGGGTCGCGCATCGGCGGCTATACTACAAGGGAACGGCGATACGGTCGCGGTGTTCGCGGTCCGTCCGCCGGACGCGGGGGTCAGGAACCGGATGAAGCGAAACACCTGGGTCTCCGAGCAGCAGCGCGACAAGTTCACGATCGGGCAGGAGCGGGTGCTGCTGGTCGGCGTGCTCATCGACTCCGGCCCGCTATGGGGCGACCCGCTGGCGGAGCTGGCCGAGTTGGCACGCTCGGCCGGAGCGGTCGTCGTGGATCGCGTCGCCCAGCGGCGCAAGTCGTACGACCCCGCCACCTGCATCGGACGCGGCAAGGTCGAGGAAATCCGGCAGCGGGTGGACGCCAACGCCATCGACGCGGTGATCTTCGACAATGACCTGTCGCCGTCGCAGATCCGCGAGGTCGAAAAGGCGGTCGGGCGCAAGGTGCTGGACCGCAGCGAACTGATCCTGGACATCTTCGCCTCGCGCGCCCGCACGGCCGAGGCCCGTCTGCAGGTCGAGCTGGCCCAGCTCGTGTACACCGCCCCGCGCCTGCGCGGCATGTGGACCCACCTGGAGCGCATCGCCGGCGCGGGCGGCGGCACGGGCGTCGGCTCGGTCGGCGGCATCGGGACGCGCGGCCCCGGCGAGCGGCAGATCGAGATCGACCGGCGGATCGTCGATCGGCGCGTGGCGTTCCTCAAGAAGAAGATCGCCGAGATCGACTCTCGGCGGCAGCGCGAGGTGCGCGCCCGCGGCGAACACTTCACCGTCTCGCTGGTCGGGTACACCAATGCCGGCAAGAGCACGCTGATGAACGCTCTGACCGGCGCCGGCGCGCGCGCGGAGAACCTGCTCTTCGCGACGCTCGACACGCTCACGCGCCGCTGGACGCTCAGTGGCGGACGGCATGTGCTGCTTTCGGACACGGTCGGGTTCATCCGCGACCTGCCGCACCACCTGGTGGCCTCGTTCCGCGCGACGCTCGAGGAAGCCATTCACGCCGACCTGCTGCTGCACATCGTGGATGCCTCCAGCCCGGACGCGGCTGACCAGATCGCCGCGGTCAATCGCGTGCTGGGCGAGCTGGATTGCGGACAAGTGCCGACGCTGATCGTGTTCAACAAGGCCGACGCCATCCGCGACGAGGCCGCGCACCTGCTGCTGGCGGCCGATCACCCGGACGCGGTGACGATCTCCGCGACGACCGGGGCCGGACTGGCGGACCTGGCGGCCGCGGTGGACGCCGTCATGCGCGCGAGCGCGAAACGGCGGCTGCTCTCCGTGCCGCAGCACAACGGCAAGGCGCTGGCGTTTCTGGATCGCGCCGCCGAGGTGCTCGATCGCCGCTACGAGGAGGATCGCGTCATCCTGGACGTGATCATCGGCCCGCATGCGCTCGAACACCTGCACGCGATCGCGGCCGATGTCAGACATGCGGATGAAGTGACAGACGAGTAGGCGCAATGAAGCCGGGCGGCGTATCACCAACCGCGCCGTGTGCCACCGCGCTCGGGCGAGGCGGACTATCGAAGCGGCCCGGCGGAGCGAACCAATGACCTTAACAACACTGGCCTGTTCCTGCCGCGCTGTAAGCCGCTTGATCCCAGCGATTGCTGTCGTGGCCGCGTTTCTTCCCCACGGCGCACAAGCCCAGGTCCGTCGCGACATGTTCCAGATCGGCGCACAGCGATACCTGCGATCGCAGATTCCGCTGGCGGACCCGACCGAGGGCCATCACGTCGCCGCGACGCAGGGCTTCGGCGTGTTGTTCTACGCCAGCGGTCCGGACGGCATCCCCAAGACGGTGGTGCGCTATGACGCATTCGGAACGGTTCAATATACGCGCGTCGTGGCGGAGCAGCTCGACGAGTGGGTATGGGGTCAGGACGCAGTCTGCACGCCGACGCACGACTGGGTGGCGTGGTCCACAAATCTCGGGATGTACGCCGCACAGGTGGCCGACGGAAACGCCTGTCCCATTGTCCAGCTCGCTGCGACGTACGGGAGCGTCAGTGTCGCTACGGATGGCGCCCGTTTCGCCGCGCTGGCGAGAGAAACATTCAGCCCATGTCCGATTACGGTGCGTTTCTTCGACTCGCAATCTGCTGAGGTTCCGGGCAGCGGTAGTGTTTCCGGATGCGTCGGCGGCATGACCAATATCCTATGGGATCCTCAGATACTGCTTCGAACTGGGGCCGCCCCACTGGTGACTTACCGGGAGCAACAAGCGGCAGCTTGGACCCGCTACGCGACGCGCGCGTTTACCCTCCAGCCCGACGGAACGATTGGCCCCAAGTTTACGATCGTTCCAAGTGCACGCTCGGGTGGTATGCACCTAATGGTCACGGACGGCTCCATACAGGCGTTCTTGCTCGATCAGCCTGGCGGGAATGGAAATTACGTCCAACAGCGTTTCGATTCGTCTACCGGCGCCCCACTGAGTGCCATGACCCCGATCCCGGATGATGACGGCGCCGCCGCGATCTCATCCTCCGGCCGGTTCATCATGCACCGCTACGACGCGCAACTCAGTGCATCGGTGTTCAGGATGTTTGACATCGACGGCGCACCCGTCACCGACTGGTTCGCCCCGCTTCCCGAGGACGAACTCTTCCCCCAACGTGGCGTGGATCCGTTCTACGGGCGCCCCGTCGCGCTCGGCCCGGACGGTGCGATCTACATTTTTTACGTCGAGTCTGACGGCGCCGCGGTTATTCGGTCGAGCATGCTGGTCCTGCGGCCCGTCGTCCCCGGCGATCTCGACGGCGACGGCCGCCTCACCAACTTCGACATCGACCCCTTCGTACTCGCGCTCACCAACCGTGAAGCCTATATCGCCGCGTTTCCACACATCCCACCGGAGGCCATCGACATCCTGGGCGACATGAACGGCGACGGACTGCTGACCAATTTCGACATCGACCCCTTCGTCGAAGCGCTCGTCAACGGACCGTAAGCGCGCGTTGAATTCGTGAGCAGCCGGCCTCCGGTCCATCCGACCGGGCAGCGGTGTGATGCGCACTGCTCTAGGCGTGCTGTCACCCACACCTTCACCCCGACAGGGGTGTCGGGATGTAGCCAAGGGTGCAGCGCAGCCCGGCGACAGCCGGGCGGAGCGGAACCCGTGGAATTCAGCGCGCGTCCTCTGTGCCGAAGGGGCGGAGGATGGTTGTCGTAACGCGAACCATGTGGGCGGCTTCCTGCGCCCCTCCGGGGCTGGATTCATGTGCGAACCCCATCCACGGGTTCCGTCTCCGCTGCGCGGCGACTCCACCCGTGGCTACAACCCGCAGCCCCTTCGGGGCACCCCTTGCGGGTAACAGAAAACTCCAGAGCAGTGGCACGATGCGAGCGAGATCAGGCGGCAACGTGATCGGCACTGCTCAAGTGTAGCGGTACTATGCGAGTGGGGTCGGGCAGCGATGCAATACGAACCGCTCAAGCGCAGCGGCAACGGGCAAACGCCGTCTTCTCCCCAAGCGCCTGCTCCCCGTACGCACCGGCATCCTCGCACGCACCGACATCTTTGGACGCAGCGACATCTTTGCACGCGCCGGCATCTTTGCACGCACCGACATCCTCGTACGCACCGACATCCTCGTACGCACCGACATCTTTGCACGCACCGACATCCTCGCAGCCGCCCGGTCTGCCGCGAACGCCCGCTTCTCCGAACGCGCATGGTCGTCCCCAGAATCCCGGACTTTTTCCAAGGCCCCGGGCTGCATTTCGTGTTTCCTCTGCTGAACGGCCGCGACCATCGCTGCCGGCACCCAGCAACCCGAACCCGGAGAACACGGCCATGCACAACATCCGCACGGGATCGTCCACACTCGACGCGCAGCCCGCCGCGGCGCGCTTGCCCTACTGCTTCCCACGCGGCCTGACGTGCGACGTCACTCGCGGACTGTCGTGCGACCTCCGGCGCGGCCTACCGTGCGGGGTGGCAGGCGACCGAGGAAGTCGATTGCGCCGCGGCCCGGCGCGCGGCCTGCTTCGAGCGGCGCTGCTGGCGGCGTTCCTCACGCCCGCGGCCGTTGCACAATCCCGCCTGTACGTCGACGCCTCCGCCGTCGGAGCAAACAACGGCCTTTCGTGGGCAGGCGCCTATACCAACCTTCAGAGCGCGATCGCCGCGGCGGCCGGCTCCGGCGGGCAGGTGCAGGAGATCTGGGTCGCGGACGGGGTCTACAAGCCCGGCGCCAGCCGCGCCGCCACCTTTCAGCTTCCCAGCGGGGTGCGCCTCCTGGGTGGATTCGCCGGGGGGGAGACGCTCGCTGCGCAGCGCGACTGGGTCGCCCACCCCACGATTCTGAGCGGGGAGCTGGGCGACCCACTCTCGCAGGGGGACAACTGCTACCACGTCGTGAGTGCGGAAGACACCGGCCCAGGCACGCTCGTCGACGGCTTCACGATCACGCGCGGATTTGCCAACGGCGGAAGCACGCAGGCAGTGGGGCCGCTGGCCTTCCTGGTCAACGCGCAGGTGCGCTTCGCCAATTGCCGGTTCACCAGTTCCGGCGCTGAGGGCGACGGCGGCGGGTTGTGGAGCAGCGGCGGCGCCGTCCATCTGGTGTACTGCGAGTTCTACAAGTGCAACTCGGCCGGCGCGGGCGGAGCCGTGCGGCAGATCGGGGTAGGCACGCTGCACGCCGTCGGCTGCCGGTTCCTGACGAATTCCGCGGCGTCCAACGGCGGCGCGGTCGCGATCTCCAGCTTCAGCGCGGCCATGCACAACTGCGAATTCGTTCGAAACATCTCTGGCGGCTCTGGCGGAGCGTTCTACGTCGGCGGCACCTTCGCCACAGCCGCGCTGCGCAACTGCACGCTCTGGCAGAATCACGCCCAATCGGTCGGCGGTGTCGCCAGCCACAACGGCGCATCGGTAGCGGTGGGCAACTGCCTCATCTACGAGAGCACCGACAACGATCCCGTGACGAACACGACGACCTGCGCCGTCGGAGTCGCCAACGGCGGAACGCAGGGCACGAACTACACGATGCTCAACGGCTGGACCGGCGCGCTGGGCGGCGCCGGCAACTTTGGCGGCATTCCGACTTTCATCAATGGCCCCGGCACGGACGGCATCATCGGCACGCCGGACGACGACCTGCGGCTGGTCGCGTACTCCTCCGGCATCGACCGCGGCAGCACGGCCGCGGCGCCCAACGACGAACTCGACCTCGACGGCAACGGCGTGACCACGCAGCAGAAGATCCCTTTCGACGCGCTGGGCAAGCCGCGCTTCTTCGACATCGTCGCCCAGACCAACTTCAACGGTTCGACAATCGACATCGGCGCGCATGAGTCGGCGCCGCTGCGCGGCGACATGAATTGCGACGGACTGGTGAACAACTTCGACATCGAGCCGTTCGTGCTCGCACTGACGCACCCCGAGGCGTACGCGGCGCTCTATCCCGGATGCGACCTGATGGCCGGGGACATCAACAACGACGCGTGGTTTTCGAATTTCGACATTGATCCGTTCGTGCAGTGTCTCAACACGTTCGGCTGTCCGTAATGCGGACATGCGGCATCATGCACCCAGGCGGAGGTCGGGCTTCCGGCAGCGAAGCCCGGCCTCCGCCCTGCCGGGCGGACCGGGCAATATTCGCGCAGGCTGACGCTGAGCGCAGCGCGCAGGCTGGTGCTGAGCGCAGCGAAGCCCGGCAATGGCGCTGGGCCTTGCGGTGCTCGGCACCAGCCTACAATTACAATTCTACAACTCGCGGTGCGCGGCGCCAGCCGACGGCTATCTCTACAGATGCAACCGCGACTTTGCAGCGCTGTGTTACGCCGGATTTCGACATCCGAAGACAGCCGGCGTCAGACTACAGCTCATCCGCGAGAATCGATCCGAGAATCGGCATCTCCAGCCAGTCGCCATCCGCCCGGCGGAACGGGTCCGTTCCCCAGAGCGTCAGGTCGGCCGGAGCACCCGGCATCAACGTGCCTGCGGGCGAAGGATCCCCCAGCGACTCGGCCGCGCCCTGCGTAAACCCGCGAAGCACGTCCACGGCCGTGATCCGCTCGCGCGGAAACCAGCCGCGTTGCGGCGCGGCGGTCTCGTCCTGCCGACGGATCGCCGCGTGAAACGAACGCCGCGGGTCGATCGACTCCACCGGCACATCCGACCCCATCGCCAGCGTCACGCCCGCGTCGCGCAGCGACGCCAGCGGAAACGCGAAACGCCGCGCATCAGGCCAATGCCGATCGGCGGTGGCGATGTCTCCGATCAGGTGACAGGGCTGCACCGACGCGACGATGCCCAGTCGCGCCATCCGCCGCACGTCCGCGGGTCGCGTGCACTGCGCGTGCTCGATGCGATGCGGCGGAAGCGATGCATGTGCGCGTACTGTGCGCCGGGCCGAGGACGACAGCCGCGTTACGGCGCGCTCCGAGCGCGACCGGCCCCCGCCCGCGCCCGCCCCAGCCCGGGTTGCGCTCTCGATCGCGTCGATTGTCTCTCGCACCGCGCCGTCGCCGATCGCATGCACCCACACGCACCAGCCCTGCCCGACCGCCTCGCGCACGGCTTCGCGAAGCGCCTCCCCGTGAACCACGCCGACACCGCGATATCCCGGCCGCGCCGGGTAGTCATCGAGCATCAGCGCCGTCTGTGAACCGAGCGTGCCATCGGAAAAGATCTTGATCGCGGCCAGCCGGAACCATGAATCGCCGATGCCGCTGCCCAGCCCGGTCGCGTACACCTGCGCGCGCAGGTCGAACGGCACGGAATGCGCGATGCGCAGTCCACGAGCGCCGCTGCGGCGCAGGCGCTGGAACGTGCGGATCGACGCGGCATCGTCCAGCACGTGCACGCCTGTAAAACCGAGCCGCCGGGCGATGCCGGTGGCGCGCGTGAGCGCGGCTTCGACGATGCGCTGATCCTCCGGCGCTGCACTGTTGGCTAACGCCGCCAGCGGGTTCGGGAGCGCATCGAGCGCGGCCTCGAGCACGATGCCATCCGGCTGGCCGGAGGAATCGCGGGAATAGCGGCCGCCGGGGGGATCAGGGGTGCGGCGCGTGATGCCCGCGGCGTGCAATCCGGCCGTGTTGAGCCAGGCGACGTGCCCATCGCGGCTGCGCACCATGCAGGGCGCATCCGGCACGGCCGCGTCCAGTTCGCGCGCCGATGGAAATCCGCCGCCCCAGACATTCACGTCGAAGCCGCGTCCCAGCACCCAGCCGCGCACCGGGCGCCGCTCCCTTCGGAGCCGCTGCTGCGCCTCGGCCAGGCTGCGAGTGTTCTGCACGTCCACGACGCAACCATCCATCAGCGCCCAGTAGAAAAAATGGGTGTGTGCGTCCGTCAGTCCCGGCGTGATCCAGGCATCACCCAGGTCGAGCTTCCGCGCGCCGCGCGGCGCGATCGTCCGCAATCGGCGTCGCGTGCCGACCGCCAGCACCCGCCCACCGCGCACCAGCAGCGCGTCGACGGCCGTACCGCGATAGGGGTGACACGCATAGACCCGCCGGCCGAGCACGAGTTGCGCGGCGTTCGGATCCATCTCGGGGCCATCGGGCGCGACTCGGGTGCCTGAGCGCTGACTCATGAGGAAGGCTCCGGTGCATCCTGTTGAGCGAGGGCGGGAAGCGAGATCGCCTCGGCGTTGCCGGACTCATCCGTCTCGGCGATTGCTTCCTGAATCGGCTCCGCGACTGATCGGGCCGCGGAGCGCTGCAGGGCCGCCAACCGAGCAGCAATCCGCTCGACGGCATCGGCTGGACTGCAGCGTCCCGGCAAGCGCATCTGTATGGATCGTTCCGCCGCCGATCCGCCCAGCCACTGGGCCACGAGCCAGGCCTGCTCCATCCGCAGCGCGGGATCCTCGGGGCTTGGCGACCCGTCGATCTCGCGCAGCGTCGCGGCGATCCAACCGGGCGCTTCGGCCGCCAGACGCTTCGCCGCGACCGGCCCCTGGACGCGCAGCGCGCCACGATCGAACAGGTGCATCGTCCACGCCTGACGGCGCGCGACGCGCGTCGCGAACCACAAGCACCAATCCGCGGCGGAGAGAATCCGCGGAGCCGTGTCGCGCTGCCACCGACGGATGAATTCAGCCTGGCGCTTCAGCACACCGGCCTCCTCGAATCGCAGCCCGGCAGCCGCCCGGGCCATCCGGCTCTGCACGTCCAGGTTGCATTCCTCCGTCTGCCCGCAGACGAATCGCCACGCCGCCGACACGCGGGCCGCGTAGCGCTCCATCGGCGCCGAGCCGTCGCAGGGAGCGTCGCAGCGGCCCATGTCGGCGTATGGGCAGCGCCGCCCGGCCGGCGCGCGACGAACCTCGGCCGGGTAGCGGCACAGCTCGAACAGATCCTGCAAGCCCTCCAGCGCCCGCTGCGCCTCCCCCGGCAAGCTCCACGGCCCGATATAGGCGTCGCCGTCCGCGTAAACCCGCTCGCTGACGCGAATCTCGGGCACCTCCCGACCGCTAACGAAGTGCAGAAACGCGGCCGGCGCGAAAGGCAGCAGTTCGCGGTAGCGGCGCGGCCACGCATCGCGGCACGCGCGATAGTAGCGCCAGCGGGCCTCGAACGCGCCCCCGACCTCGCGCCAGCGCACCGCCCGCACGACACTAGCCAGCTCGGCGCGACGGCCGGAAGCTGTGCCGGTCGGCTGGGCCGCTCCCTCCGCCGCGGGCGGCGCCAGTCGCGCCGTCACCGCACTTCTCAGGTGCTGCGTGGTGGCAAGCTGTACCGCGCTGCCGTGCTCATCCGTTAGCAGGTACACGGCCGGCGCAGCGGGCAGCGTCGCCAGCGCCGCCGGGGCGCCAGACGCGGCTTGCCACCGCACTTCGGCGGGCAGTGCATCGCGGAGTGTTTCGGCGGCTTCCATCCGGGAGGGATTGTCGCGCTGCGGGGGCGGAGGAGGCAACCGGCGATCTCAGCCGGAGAGACGGACCCGCTGGCCGCGCACGGCGACCTGCACGTCGGCGAACCCGGTTGTTCGCAACCGTTCGGCAAGAACGTCGCTCTGGCTGCGCTCGCCGTGCACGAGAAACACGGACCTGGCGCGCGATCGCAGGGGTGACAGCAGCTCAATCAGCTCGCGCTGATCGGCGTGGCCGGAGAAGCCATTGATCTGCACGACGTCGGCCCGCACCTGGTATTCCTCGTGGAAGAGCGTGATGCGCTTCGCGCCCTCGACCAGCCGGCGGCCGAGCGTGCCCTCGGCCTGATAGCCGGGGATCAGGATGGTGTGCTTCGGGTTCGAGATGTTGTTCTTCAGGTGGTGGCGGATGCGCCCGGCTTCGCACATGCCGCTGGCCGAGATGATGACGCAGGGATCCTGCTTCTGGTGCAGGGCCTTGCTGTCCTCCACGTCGCGGATGAAGGTGCAGCAGCCGGCGCCCAGCACACCGCTGGTGCCGCGCAGCATGTCGCGGGCCTCGGCGTCGAACAGGTCCGCGTGCATGCGAAAGACCTGCGTCGCGTCGTAGGCCAGCGGGCTGTCGATGTAGACCGGGACGCGCTGCAGGCGCCCCTCGGCAAAATGCTGCTGCAGGTAGTAGATGATCGTCTGGGTGCGGCCGACCGCGAAGGAGGGCATGATGACCTTGCCGCCGCGCGCCAGCGTGCGCGAGATCACCTCCAGCACGCGATCGTGCGACACCTCGGGGTCTTCGTTGACGCGCCCGCCGTAGGTGCTCTCCGAGATGACGTAGTCGGCGGGCGGCAGCGGCGCGGGGTCGTGCAGAATCGCCGCCTCGAAGCGTCCCACGTCACCGGTGAAGTAAAGCGACGGCGACGCGTCGGGCCGATCGCCGAAGACCACGTGGACGCCGGCGGAGCCGAGCATGTGGCCGGCCTCGTTGAAGCGCACCTGCACGCCGGGAATCGGCGCGAACCACCGGTTGGTCGAGACGGTCCGCATGTTGTGGACGGCCGCCAGCGCGTCGTGCAGGTCATAGAGCGCCTCGATCGGATCCAACCCCTTCCGCGCGCGGCGCTTGTTGACGTAGTACACGTCCTCCTGCTGGATGTGCGCGGAATCCGGCAGCATGATGGCGCACAGGTCGCGCGTCGCGGGGGTGCAGTAGATCGGCCCCTCGAACCCCTGGTTCACGAGATAGGGCAGCCGCCCGGCATGGTCGGTGTGCGCGTGCGAGAGAATGACCGCGTCGACGTCGCGCGGCGGCACGGGCCACTCGCGATTCTTCCGCTCAGAGGACTCGCGCCTTCCCTGGTACAGCCCGCATTCCAGCGCGAGCCAGCGGTCGCCGACGCGCAGCATGTGCATCGAGCCGGTGACTTCCTCGGTCGCGCCATGGAACAGCAGTTCGACCACACTTCGCCTCCTGCCGCCCGATCGCGACCCGCCGACACGGAATCAGCCCGCCCGACTCACGGCGCCTGCGGCGGCTGAGCCGGCGCGACCGGCTTGGGCGCTTCCGGCTGGGTCGCGGGCGCCGGAATGTTCAGCGACTGGGTCAGCGGCGCCGACGCCGTCACCGGGGCGCGCTCGGCCGGCTTGTCGCCCGCGGGCGGCCTGGCAGCCGGCTCGGCCGGCTTCTCGATCCGGCCCGGCGCGACGATCATCACCATGTTCTTGCCGTCGATCGAGGCCGGACGCTCAACTTTGGCGCGATCCCCGAGCTCGGCCAGGATGGTCTGGTAGGTGGCCAGGCCGACCTCGCGGTGCGCCCGTTCACGACCGCGAAACACCATCGTGAACTGCACCTTGTCGCCGTCGCGCAGAAACTCGATCGCGTGCTTGATCTTGATCTCGAGGTCGTGCGTGTCCGTCTTGGGACGCAGCCGCACCTCCTTGAGCTCCTGCTCGTGGTGCTTCTTCTGGCCCTTCTTCTGCTGATACTTCCACTTGCCGTAATCCATGATCCGGCAGACGGGCGGACGCGTGTTCGGCGAGACCTCGACGAGATCCATCCCCTGGTCGTAGGCCATCCGCAGCGCCTCGGCGGTGCCGAGCACGCCAAGCTGTTCGTTCTCCGGGCCGATCACGCGGATCGGCGAGATGCGGATCTGCTCATTGCATCGAAGATTCGTAGTGATGGGATTCACCAGCCTTTCTCAGCGCGGTGTCGGAGACCGCGCACCCGGGCGGGCGCTCCTTGCGCTCCGCCAGTCCGCCCGCAGGCCCGCGCCGGTCACGCACCGACGCCGCCCACGGGGACGATTGCTGCATGCACGCGCGGGCTACGCGCCCGCAAGCTCAATGCTGCGGGCCGCGATCTGCGTCGCGCAGCCCGCCAGGAACTCGCCGATGCTGCAACTGCCGAGCTGCCGGCCGTCGCGGGTTCGCACGTTCACGCGCCCCTCGGCGGCTTCCTGCTCGCCGATGACCAGCACATACGGAGTCTTGAGCAGCGTGGCCGTGCGGATCTTCGAGCCGATCCGCTCGCCGCTGTCGTCCAGCTCCACCCGCAGGTTTGCCTGCTGGCAGAGCCGGAACACCTCGCGCGCGTACTCGGCCGATTTCTCGCTGACCGTGCACACGCACGCCTGAACCGGCGCCAGCCAGAGCGGAAACGCGCCGGCGAAGTGCTCGATCAGAATGCCGCAGAAGCGCTCAATGCTGCCCAGCGGAGCGCGATGCACCATCACCGGGCGATGCTCTCGATTGTCCGCGCCGATATAGCGCAGCTCAAAACGCTCCGGCAGGTTGTAATCGCACTGCACCGTGCCAAGCTGCCATTCGCGGCCGATGCAATCCTTTACCAGGAAGTCGATCTTCGGCCCGTAGAAGGCGGCCTCGCCGCGGCCGATGAACCACTCCATCCCCGAGTTGCGGCAGACGTCCAGAATCGCCGCCTCGGCCTTCTGCCAGTTTTCGGCCGAGCCGACGTACTTGTCGCCGTCGTCCCGCAGGCTGGCCCGCACGCGGTACTGCGTCAGGCCCATCACGTCCAACACGTGCTTGGCCATGTCGACGCAGCCGGCCAGTTCGCCGGCGAGCTGATCGGCCGTGCAGAAAATGTGCGCGTCGTCCTGCGTCATGCCGCGCACGCGCGTCAAGCCGCCGACCTCGCCTGATTGCTCGAAGCGATATACCGTGCCGAATTCCGCAAGCCGCACCGGCAGATCGCGATAGCTGCGGGCGTCCGACCCGTAAATGCGGATGTGATGCGGACAATTCATGGGCCGCAGCAGGTAGCCGTCCTCGGCCGCCAGCCACTGGCGGATGCGCCGCAGGCGCTCCTCGACCGGCAGGTCGGCCGGGTAGCCGGCCGCCTGAAGCTCAGGATTCTGCTGCGCAATCTGCGCGAACAGCGCCAGCTCCGCCGGCGTGGCGCCGGCCGCTCCGCCGGCACGGGCCAGCTCCCACAGCGCGTTGAGCAGCCGGGCGCGGTCGCTCTCGTAGAGCGGCGGATACTGCGAATCCTTGTAATAGGGAAAATGCCCGCTGGTGCGGTACAGGTCCAGCTTGCCGATGTGCGGCGTGAAGACCGGTTGATACCCGCGGCGCAGCAGCTCCTCACGGATGAACGACTCGAGCGTCAGCCGCAGCACGGCCCCGCGCGGCTTCCAGAGGATCAGCCCGGTGCCGACCATCGGATCGGTCGTGAACAGCCCCAGTTCGGGACCGATCTTGCGATGGTCTCGCTTGCGGGCCTCCTCCACCTGGGCCAGGTAGACGGCCAGTTCCTTTTTCGTCGCGAACGCCGTTCCATAGACGCGCTGCAGCATCTGCTTGGAGGCGTCGCCGTGCCAGTACGCGCCCGCCACCTGCATCACCTTGAACGCGCCGATCCGCCCCGTGCTCGGGACATGCGGCCCGCGGCACAGATCCTCCCAGCAGCCGCTGTCCGCCGCGCCCGTGACGTAAAAGCTCAGCGTGTCGCCCTCGGCGCGCTCCGCGTTGTCGATCTTGTAGATGTTCCCCTCGCGCTGCAACTTCTCCATCGCCGCGGCGCGCGGCAGCTCGTAGCGCGTGAAGGGCCGATCCGCCGCGACGATCTCCGCCATTTTGGCTTCGATCTTCGCGAAGTCCTCGGGCGTCAGGCTGTGATCCAGGTCAATGTCGTAATAGAAGCCGTTCTCGACCGGCGGGCCGTACACCAGCCGCGTCTGCGGCCAGAGTGCGCAGATCGCCTCCGCCATGACGTGTGCGGCGGAGTGGCGCAGCACTTCCAGCGCTCCCGACTCGGAGGGCATCAGCGCTTCCAGCTCGACCTGCGGATCATTCAGGCGCGTCGCAAGATCGACCACACGTCCGTTGATCCGCGCTGCCAGCGCATCGCGGGCCACCCGGGAGTGGACCCGGGGCAGCAGTTCGGCCACGCTCGTTCCGGCGGCGACTTCGAGAGTCTTTCCGTCCGGCAGCCGTACACTCACCATGGAGAAAGCTTTCTCATGGCTGCGACGGACCGGCGAAGCGGCGAATGGTGATGGGCATAGCGGGCGGCAATCCACGGGCCGTGCGAACAGGCTCGGCCGGCTGTGCACCCCGTGCACGCCGCCCCCGCACCGTTCACAATGTCGCTGTTCGTCCGGCCATCTGGGTCGTTCAATTCCTCTACCGATGCACGTTCAATGTACGGTCCCGCCGGGCGGGCAGTCAACCCGCCCCACCGGCTTCCGTGGCGCCCGCGCCGACCCGGCGGGCGGTCGATCCTGGCGGGGCCGCCCCCCGAGCCGGTCTGGCATCCGGGCAATGAACGTCGACCGCAACTTCAGCCGAGAGGTTCGTATACAATGATCGGCGCTGCACGTCGCCGGCGGTGACCCCCGACGGCGCACGCCGCGCAACAATTGCAGACCGATCCTCCGGAGCAGGCCATGATCGACCGAACCGTGCCCCGTTTCGCCCTGTTTGCCGCCCTCGCCTTGCTGGCTGCCGCTCCCCTGCCGGCCACGCTGGCGTCGCAGGAAACCTGGCTGGGCGAGATGCTGGTGGAGGATCTGGGCATCCCGAAGGACGAACTGAGCACGGAGGTCGAGTCCCTGATCCAGGGCTACCAGCAGCGGCTCGCCTCCGAGCACATTTCATCCGGGGAGGTTCGCGACCTGGTGCGGATGGTGCTCGCGGCCGACACGGGGCTGGACTCCGCTGATCCGATCGACATGGCCAAGCGCATGCGCACGATCCGCGAAAACGGCGGGGCGACCATGCTCGAGTTCATGACCCGCGTCCAGCCGCTCGTGAAAATGTCGCCCGATCGCTACGAGCGATTCGCCGCGGTCCGCCAGACCTTTGACGTGGCCGCACCGCTCTACCACGACCCGATCGCGCGCACGCAGCGCGTGCTGGACAACCTGCCGGAAGTGCTAGACCTGAACGAGGAGCAGCGCGCCCAGTTCGACCAGATGCTGGCGAGCCTGAAGGAATCGGGTGTCGAGAAGTACTCCGCCGCCAACCTTTACCAGGAACTGCTCGCCTCGGAGGACGCCGGCACGAGTGAAACCTCCGCGATGCTGCGCCAGCGGATTGACAGCCTGCTGGAGGGCTACGAGGGCCACGTCGCCGCGCTGTTTGAGCGCCTCGATCCGATCCTCGCCCCAGACCAGCGGGCCATCCTGCAGAACACGCGTGAGCATGCGCTGGCGGTCGCGCCGCGCCGGCTCAGCGACGCGCCGGCCGACGCCCGCTCCATCCTTCGCCAGGCCCGGCGGCTCAAGCTCGACAGCGCCCAGCGCCGCAAGCTCGACGAGTTGACCCGCGCCACAGCGCCCGCCTGGCGCGACGCGGGACGCGACGAGCAGGCCCACCGCCTGCTGGCTGATTCGGTGATGGCCGAACTGCGGAAGTTCCTGAAGGCGGACCAGGTCCGGGAGCTGGAGTCGCGGATCACCCCCGCACCGGCCCGCCCCAAGGCCGATCGGCCGTCGCAGCCTGCTGCGCAGCCGCCGACCGCTCCGAAACCCGCTCCGGCCGAGAAGGCCGGCGAAAAATCGGGCGGCTAGCGCCGTCGGACCCGCGGAAACTCCCGGGCAGCAATTCAGGACCGGCAGGTGAACGGTGACCGGTTTCACCGGAGGAAAACACGGGGCCGCTTCGGCGGGATTTGTCGCCAACTGACGCGAAAAGAGGGAAAGCCGCGCCGGGTGCTGCCCGGTGCGGCTTTTCACTTGCGAACACGCCCCTAACGGGAGTCGAACCCGTGTCCCCAGGATGAGAACCTGGTATCCTAGGCCACTAGACGATAGGGGCTTTGCTCGAGCGGCAGTGCCTAGATCCGTAAGCATACCGCGCCGCTGGAGAGCGTCAACTCGGGCTGCCCCGCTCGATCCCTGTTATTCCCCCACCACCTGCACGATCAACTCGCGCCGCCGGCCGCGCGTGTCGAAGTCGATCAATACGACGTGCTGCCATTTGCCCAGCGGGATCGCGCCATCGATCAGCGGCAGCGCCACCGACGGACCGACCAGCGACGCCCGCACATGCGAATGGCCGTTGTCGTCGCTCCAGGTGTCCTCGTGGCGATACGGGATGTCATCCGGCACCACCCGGTCAAAGAACGCCCGCAGGTCGTGGTTCAGCAGCCCCGGCTCGGCCTCCGTGGTGGTGATCGCGGCCGTCGATCCCGGCACGAATACGCACACCAGCCCGTCGCGGATCTTCGAGCGCTGCACCTGCTCCATCACCGCCGCGGTGATGTCGAGCACGTGCGAATGCCCGCTGGTCTCGAGCGTCAATCGTCCCGTAAATCGCATGGCGCATCTCTCCTTTGAGGGAACATCGGTCGCAACCGGCCGCAGGACGAATCCGCGACCGGCCAATGGGCGACTGCGCGGCCTGCTGCGGGAAGTCGGTTGCGAGACGGCGGGCGCGGTCGGGCGGTCGGCATCGGAACGAAAACCCGCAGCGGGCCACCGCGGCGGCCGGCCGGCGATCAGACGCAGCTTCGCAGTGAAAACGCAGGGCGACCGCCCTACTTCGCGTACTTGACCGCTCAGCCATAGGCCCGGGTGGTGGGCAGCGGAGGCGTCTCGCCGGCCAGCAGCGCATCCACCGCCTCCTGCACGTAATTCCGCTCCTCGGCCACGCGCAGGATCGCCCCGCTGTACTCGATCCGCCCCTTCCGAATCACGAACAGGTGCGGAGTGACGAGCACCCCGTAGGACTTGCCGACGCGGCCGTCAAAATCCTCGAGGATGGGGTATGGCAGCTTGTGCTCATTCGCGTACGCGGTGTTTTCCGCCGCCTTGCGATAGTGCGAGCTGTCAATCGCCAGCCACGCCACCCCCTTCTTCGCCAGCGCGGTCGCCGTCGCCTTGATCACATCCGACTGACGGATGCACGTCGGGCAGTCCTTGTTGAACCACTCCAGTACGACCATTCGATCGGCAAAATCCGCAAGGGTGTAGGTTTTGCCGTCGCTCCCGCGAAGCTTGAACCCGGGGGCGGCGTCGCCGACGGTCGGCGCTTTCGTCGTCGCAGCCGGGGTCGATTCCGCGGCGGCGCGATCTTCGGCGCCCGCATGTTGTGACGATCTTGAGCAACCTGGCGAAGCAGCCGCCGCGACCAGAAGAACGGCTGAAATCCATGCGGAATGAGCAAGGTTCATACTTGCCTCGCAGAATCGCGTCCGACCGTCCCAGAACCGCGGCGTCGCGCGGTCACACCAACAGGCGGCGCCCGAGTGTACCCCCGAAACCCGAGTCGCTACGCCAGCCGGGACCGGAATTTAGCCGACGACCGAGGTCACCCGGGAGCGGATTTCCGGACCGCAGCCGAAAATTCCCATTGCCGGGAACACTCGGAAGGTGGTACCCTAGAATCCGCGCTATCTTGGCTCAGTCCGCCCCGTTCGGGGCGTGTGTGAGCCGCAGACACCGGGATCCGGGATCCACGCGTTGACGTTTTGACCTGTATCGTCGGTTGACCTTCGGCCGCCGGGAACGCGGCTGGGGAGAGCGCTGCGCGAAACTGGGCACCGCAGGCAGGCTGCGCACCTGCCGACGGTGGAATGTCGCCTGAAGGAGCTACACATGCAGTCGTGGTCGTGTTGTCGCGGAATCGTCGCCACAGTCCTCTCTCTCGCACTCCCCCTGCTCGCTCACGCCGGTCCAGACGTTATCGTCGGTGAAATCCCCGATGTCTCGAACTACGGGGCATCCAGCGGGAACGCGGTCTGGGCGATCGGCACGACCTCCTGCAACCTCGGCGACGCCGAGCTGACCTGGATCGACTGCAGCACGCCGCTGCCGTCGCTGTGCAACCAGCACCCGGTCATCTCGCAAAACCTTTACCGCCTGCACGACGGCCGATTCGAACAACTGGGCCAGGCGTGGCTCAAGCACGGCTTCTGCGCCCTGCAGGGCACGGTGTGCAGCTCCGGCTGCAGCCCGTCGTCGGCGGGTTGCGATGCCCTCGGCATCCTCTGCTCGGACCCCTATTCGTCCGGACTGAACGGCAGCCAGGGCGGCCTTGGGCCCAAGTACCTGGTGAACCCCGCCACCGGCTTCTTCCCGGTGCCCTACATCACCAGCGGCAACAACCCCGACGCGACGCTCAACAAGCGCCTGCACGCCCCGACCGGCGACATCAGCCCGGTGAATTACCCCGGCGCGCTCTATTTCGTCTCCAGCATCTACATCCAGCCGGAAGACGCCGCCGCCGGCAACGCCAACAATAACCAGTCCTATCGCCGCGTCAGCTTCTCCGGCAACACCATGGCGCTGAACGACACGACCCAGCGCCAGAAGCCGGCCATCCAGGCGTGGAAGGATCACGGCCTCGGCGTCGGCGTTCCCGACCCCGATGTGCTGCTCGTCAACGTCGATGTCCCCGGCGACGGGCGATTCATCGTCGGCTGCAAGGTGAAGCTCACCGGCGACCCGACGTACCCGTATGAGTACGAGTACGCGATTCAGAACCTGTACAGCGATCGCGCCGCCCGCGCGGTCAGCGTTCCGCTTCAGGCGGGCGCGCTCGTCTCAGCGATCGGTTTCCGCGACGTGCCCTATCACTCCGGCGAGCTGCAGACCGGCACCGACTGGACCGGCGCCGCGTCCGGCTCCGCGGTGACGTGGACGATGCCGGCGTGGAGCGGCGACCACCGCACCGCCAACGCGCTGCGCTGGGACACGATCTACAACTACCGTTTCCGCTGCAATCACGGCCCTGCCAGCGGCCTGCTCACCATGACGCTGTTCGACGCCGGCTCGGGATCGCCGGGCACGGCCTCGGCCATGGTGCTGGTGCCGGACCCGAGCGGCGTGATCCTGCCCGGTAACGATGAGTGCGCCACGGCCATCCCGGTGGTGGCGGGAAGCACGAACTTTACGAACGCCAATGCAACCAACAGCGGCCCGGCCGAAGCCGGCGCCTGCGGCGATCTCTCGGCCGACGTGTGGTTCCGCTATCAGGCCACCTGCAACGGCAACGTGACGATCGACACCTGCGGCAGCGCGTTCAACACGACGCTGGCGGTGTATGCAACGAACTGCCCCGCTGCTCCGAACACCGCGATCGCCTGCAATGACAACGCATCGAGCGGCACGTGCAGCGGCTCGCAGCAGAGCAGCGTGACCTTCAACGGGACCAACGGCACGATCTACTACATCCGCGTCGGCGGTTCGGGCGGCGCGCAGGGCGCCGGCATCCTGACGATCACCGATCCGGGCTGTGGGCCGTTCCCGCCGCCGAATGACGCCTGTGCCAACGCGATCCCGGTCTACGACGGCATCCCGTACCTCGGCACGACGACGCTTGCGACCAACGATGGCACGGCCACGTGCGGCACGTCCAGCACGTCGCCGGACGTTTGGCACACTTATACGCCGTGTACTTCCGGGACGGTCATTTTCGAACTGTGCGGCAGCAGCTACGACACGGTCGTCTCCGTTCGCACGGCGTGCGGAACGGGCGGCACGCAGGTCGGCTGCATCGACGATCGACCGGGCGGCGCTCCGGCCTGCCCGGCAAGCAGCCTGCACTCGTATCTCTCCGTGAATCTGACCGCGGGCGTGACCTATTACGTCCGCGTCGCCGGCTATCAGGGTCTGACCGGCGACTACCGCCTGCTGGTGATCGGCGGCGGCGGAGCGCCCGCGCCGGGCAATGACGACTGCGACAACCGCGCCGGCGTGGGCCTCGGCTCGACGCCGTTCAACACCTGCGCGGCCACGACCGACGGCCCGGCGCACGGCGCATGCCCGACCAACGTCACGAAGGACGTGTGGTTCAACCACCCGTCCAGTTGCGACGGCCAGCTCACGATCTCTATCAATGGCCTGAGCTTCAACGGCGCAATGGCCGTCTACGACGACGCCGGCTGCCTGAACCTCGGATCGCGCCTGCTCGCCTGCGTGAACAACAGCGCCGGCACCGGCAGCGAAACCGTCACCATCCAGGCCGTCAGCGGGCGGAACTACACCATCCGTGTCGGCGGCGTCAGCAACGCGGGCGGGTCCGGCACCCTGGAAATCAGTTGCGTGCCCGACCCTGTCGGCGCCTGCTGCTTCGGCAACGGCACCTGCGAGCAGATGTCCGACTTCAACTGTGTCGCCACCAGTGGCAACTTCCTCGGCGTGGGCATCCCCTGCACGCCGGATCCGTGCAACTCGCCGACCGGCGCCTGCTGCTATGAGGACGGCAGTTGCGACCTGACGACGCAGGCCGCCTGCCAGGCTGGCGGCGGTTCGTTCCAGGGACCCGGCAGCAGTTGCTCGCCGAACCCCTGCCCGCAGCCGAGCGGTGCATGCTGCCTCTCCGGCGGCACTTGTCAGGACCTCACGCTTGCCGCCTGCAACGCGGCCGGCGGCAACTTCCAGGGCGCCGGCGTCCCCTGCGCTCCGGGCCTGTGCAGTGCCGCTACCGGCGCGTGCTGCCTGAGTTCCGGCAGTTGCGGAATCGTCTCGCAGGCCGTCTGCGGCGCGGTGGGCGGATCGTTCCAGGGCGTCGGGAGCTCCTGCACTCCGAATCCGTGTGCGCAGCCGAACGGCGCGTGCTGCCTGTCGAATGGCACCTGCCAGGTCACGTCGGCGTCGAACTGCGCGTCGCTCGGCGGCACCTTCGGCGGCGCCGGCAGCGTCTGTCTGCAGCGCTACAGTCTTTCGCCGAACCTCAACATCCCGGATAACAGCCCGACCGGTGTCACCAGCACGATCAACGTGCCGGACAACTTCACCGTCTCGGATGTCAACGTGGCGCTGGTCATCCGCCATACCTACCAGGGCGACGTGACCGTGACGCTCACCGCGCCCAACAGTGCGACGGCCGCTCTCATCAGCCGGCCGGGACAGCCGCAAAGCACGTTCGGCTTCAGCGCCAACAACTTCGGCAACCCCGGCACGCTGGCGCCGATGGTCCTCGATGACGCCGGCGCGAACGTCTATGACGTGCCGACCGTCGCCGCTCCGGGCACGGCCAACGTCACCGGCACCTGGAAGCCGGACCTCGGTCCGCTTTCGCTGCTCAATGGCACCAACGCCCAGGGCAACTGGGTGATGACACTGACGGACACCGCCAGCGGCGACACCGGAGCGCTGCTGGCCTGGGAGCTTGAGCTGTTCGCTGTCTGCGAGCCGGATCCGGTCGGGGCGTGCTGCTTCGCCGACGGCTCCTGCATCGTCGTGGACGGCGCCGTGTGCAACAGCGCCGGCGGCGGCTACCAGGGCACCGGTTCGACCTGCTCGCCCAGTCCGTGCGCGCAGCCGACCGGCCGCTGCTGCTTCCTGGATGGTTCCTGCACGGTGGTCACGGCCGCGGCCTGTGGCGGCGCGGGCGGCGATTACCAGGGCAACGGTACCGGCTGCACGCCGAATCCGTGCCCGCAGCCGCTTGGCGCGTGCTGCGGCGAGAACGGCGTCTGCGATGAGCTGACCGAGGCCGAGTGCCTCGCCAGCGGCGGCGTGTACCAGGGCGCCTTCAGCGTTTGCACGCCAAACCCCTGCCCGCTGCCGATCGGCGCCTGCTGCCTGCCGGACGGGCTGTGCGTGATCGCCACGTCGGCCGAGTGCGCTGCCTTCGGCGGCGCGTTCCAGGGCGGCAACTCGCTCTGCCCGACCGTCGCGGCGGTGCGGACTTATTCCCGCTCCCCGGCCCTTGTGATTCCGGATTTCACCACCGTCACCGATGACATCGTCATCAGCGACCTGTACGGCGTGGCCGACCTCGACGTGGAGTACATCCTGCGGCACACGTTCGTGGGCGACCTGAACATCCGCATCACGCACGGCGCTACGACCGTGCATTTGTGGAGCCGCGATTGCGGCGGCAACGACAACATGAACGTCGTTGCCGACGATGAAGCCGGTGCAGCCGTCTGCGCTACGCCGGTCTCCGGTTCGTACAACCCCGCGTCCGTCACGCCCGGGCAGTCCCTGAGCGCCTTTGACGACCACCGGTCGGACGGTGTGTGGACGCTCGCGATCGAGGACGCCGCCGGCGCCGATACCGGCACCCTCGACTACTGGGCGCTGCGGATTACGCCGCGGGCGTGTGTCATTACGGGCGCGTGCTGCCTGCCCGAAGCGCCGGGCTGCATCGACGGCGTGACGCAAGCACAGTGCCAGAATGCGTTCGGCGGCGTCTACCAGGGCGACTTCAGCGACTGCGTGCCGAACCCCTGCCCGCAGCCGACCGGCGCATGCTGCCTCGAAGGCGGCACGTGCGTGATCCGCACGTTGGCCGAGTGCCAGGCGATCGAGGGTGAGTACCAGGGCGACGGCTCGGGCTGCACGCCGAATCCGTGTGTGCAGCCGGTCGGCGCGTGCTGCTTCGCCGACGGTTCCTGCCTGATCCGAAACGCGGCTGACTGCGGTTCGCAGGGCGGCAGTTACCAGGGCGACGGCTCGGGCTGCACGCCCAACCCCTGCCCGCAGCCGCCGACCGGCGCCTGCTGCCGCGGCTCGAACTGCGTGATCGACACGCAGGCGGGCTGCGACTTCGTGGGCGGCGACTACCGCGGCGACGGCAGCTCCTGCACGCCCAACCCGTGCGTGCAGAATCGCTGTGCGGGCGTGCTCGTCGGCGACGCCAACTGCGACAACTCGGTCAACAACTTCGACATCGACTTCTTTGTCGAGGGCGTGCTGATCGGTTCGCCGCCGGAGCCGACGTCCGCACCGGCGGGTTACCTGTTGCTGGGCGGCACGCAGGCGTGCTGGGACAAGCGCCGTTGCTGGGGCGACGTCAACTGCGACGGCGTCTTCAACAACTTCGACATCGACCCGTTCGTGGCCTGCATCCTGGTTCCGCCGACGCCGGGCACGGGTTGCCCGGGCTGCGGAATCCAGGCGTGCTGCCTGCCGGGTTCGTGTGCCGAGCTGTTCCCGGCCGCGTGCACCATGATCGGCGGAGTGCCGATGGGCCCCGGCTCGAATTGCGGCAACGTGGTTTGTCCGTAGGTCGCCACGCTCCGCCGCCCGCGGCTGGATGCGGGCGGCTCGGCGGGCTCGGCGGCTCAAGCGTCGGTACTGCCGCCGCATGAAGCGTCGGGTGCAGTGAATTGAAGTGCAAAAACCCCGCGGGTCGACTGACGGCAACGGCCGTCGGCCGACCCGCGGGTCTTTATTGCGAACTCAATCCGAGCGTCGCCGCGGTAGTCGGTCGCCGGTGACAGCGGCTGGCCCTGAACACAGCAGCAGGCCGGCGCTGAGCACCGCAGTCGCAGGCTGGTTCAGCGCGCGGTCGTAGGCTGGTGCTGAGTGCAGCGAAGCCCAGCGGAGGGTGCCCATCCGACAGCCGTTGCGTCGGCAGGACGGATGACCCGCGCCCGGCGGCGCTGTCTGACATTATTGGTCAGAATCAGAATTTCCTGCTTGACGAACCCCCCCCCCCATACATTGCCGATAGTCAGGGTAGAATCTTCCGGCTGGACGGCCGGATCGGACAACAACGATGCGATCGCTAATCGCAGCAATGCTGCTCGCGTCAGGGGTCGCAAAATCCCTTGCGTTCCCGCCATTCGTCTCGTACGTCGGGGATTGCGCGCGACTGACGCGTTTCGCCGGAACCACCTCATCCGGCACGCCAGAATCCACCACCATGCTGCGCATGCACATATCAAATGCTTGCGTCCCTGGCACGGGGCACAATTGCGGAGTTCATAGATGATGATGTTGCAGCCGGATACGCTGTTATTGTTTTGCGTACTGTGCAACCCGGGAGAAACACATGAATCGAGTCGCGGTATCAATCGCAGTTCTTGCCTGCACGATCAGCCTCACGACCACCGCATCGGCGCAGAGTTGCTACAGGGAAGTCGCCGTGGTCATTTGCGACGATTGCTCCTTTAGCATCTGTTCGTGTGCCTACAACGGGGCAGTGTGTCCATCCTACAACATCGTCTGTGCCACACGCATCAAGCTGGAGGAGGGATTCGCGAAGGGGCCGTCCTATCAGGAACCCTGCTGGCTCTCGCGCAGGTGCCGTTCCGAAATGGGCGGACCGTGCAACTCTGAGAACCCGTGCGTTCCGTACGACGACGTAATCTACGGGCCACTCTGGTGGGACCACGACTTGACACACTTGTGCGATGAGGCGTGACGATCTTGCGCTAACCTTGGCCGACCCGGCTACCAGAGCTCCCCTTGGGCGTGCGACTGCCCCGGCACCCGACAGACCGGAGGACATGAGATGTACACGTTGCTTGCACTCCTCGCGACGGCTCCCGGCCTACCCCCCGAGTTGGAGGCGTTGCACCGGTTTCGCGGCCCTGAAGTGCTCAGAACGGCTGTCATCCAGTGGACTGTGCGCGATGACCTCGTTGACACCGATCAGAACCACGGTGCACATACTCGCTACTACACCACCCGCATCGCCGGAAACGACGTGGCAGTGACGCACCACGGGGATGAAGAGGGAGCGATTGCGCGACTGCCCGATGGTGCCCCGGCAGTCGGTGCGGATTACAACGGGGAGAGGTCGCTGCTGCGATCGAATGGCGAGCTCTGGGAGCATCCGGAAAACGCCCCCTTTGCAAACACCTGGAGCCCGGATAGGGCGCCCTTTTTTGAAGTGTTCGACGTGCGGCGGATGGGACTCGACTCCGGTCCGATGCAGCAGCCACTCAGCGACCAGCGTCGTGCAGCGGGTTTGCCGGACCTGGAGTACAAGGTCGAACGGGATGGGGATCTCACGCTGGTACGCGGACGCTCGCCGACCGGCACCGAGTATCGCTGGTGGCTCGACACCCGCAAGGACAACGCCGTCGTCCGCTCGGCGGTATATCAGAACGGCCGAGCAATCGGACAAACGGACTATGACCTCGAGCAATTTGACAATGTCTGGTTTCCGGCTCGCGTCACGCAATACCGGCTTGGCGCGGGCGACGTGGTCGGAGTGCGTGCGTCTCGTATCATCAATATCGTGCGGGCCGAGTTCAACCGTGACTCCCATCCAAAGATCCTCACGCCGGAGGACATTGGAATCGAGGTCGGCACTTCGATCCGTGGGCAGGACCCAGGCTGCCGTCACGGTGTGTGGGACGGTGCGGAGGTGATCGCAACTACCGAGTTCCTCACACGCGCACAAAGCGGCCAGTTGCGCCGCGGTCCGACCGTAACACGCGAGCTTGTCCAGCGCGGCGCGCTGCCTGCATCGCAATTGGAGGCACTCTCGACGGCAGAGGCGAAACACGCGGCCTGGCCGGGGCCGCCGGAGCAGCGTGAGCGAACTGTGTGGGGCCCGCTGCCGTTCGAGTCTGATTGGGAGGCCTACACGCGACGGTTCATCACCCGGCACAAATTGGCCGCGGACCAGACCCAACGAGCACTCGACATTCTGAAGGACTGCAAGGCGCAGGCCGCACGGTTTCTGGCGCGGCATAAAGATGACTGCGTCAAGATCGACGAAGACCTGAAGGCCGCAAAGTCGGCCGCAGGTGAGACGCAGCCGGAGAGAGCGATGGCAATCGCCGCCCGGATTCGTCCGCTGCGCGAAGGCGTGGAGCGGATCCGCAAGAGTGAGCTGGAACCGAGGCTGGAGCGCGTGCTGACGACCGAACAACGTCAGGCGGCAGAGAAGTCGTCCGGAAACGCCGCGACGGACACGGCCGCGCAATCGCAGCCTGTGAGTGGACCGGCGGAATAGCACATGAGCCGTACAAAACCGCCGCCTGGCCCCGCCCCCGTCTACCCGCGCTGCCGGGAATAGCGAATACAGTGGCCCAGAGCCCGTGCAGCAGATGCCGTGAGCACTGGCCCCCGCCCGCCACTTGGGCTGCCGAATCCGCTCGCCGGCCGCCTGGAGACGGAAATCCGTTTTTTTTTTTTGACTTCCCGATAATCGTGGGTGATGCTTCGGGTAGAGCTGGCGTCGGCGATTTCGCTATGGTGCCAGTGTTCAGAGCGGGCGCCGCAATGAGGATCTCGTCTAACCGGCCTGTTCCGTTCCGAAGTGCTGACTCGTGCGAACCCCGACTCCAACCGAAGGGAGTGTCAAATGCTGTCCCTCCTCATCGCCTGCTTCGCTCAGCCCGTAACCCACGCCGACATCGCTGATGTTCTGGATTCACGCCGCGCCGACGCGGCAGGCCTGGTCTACGAGTACACCCAGAGCGTGCACGTCCTCGACGAGGCGCCGGAGTTCGACGCCGACGCCATCGAAAAGGCGCTGGCCGACGGTAAACGCACGGTCGTCTACCGCCATCGCCTCACTACGCTGGGCAACGAGGCGCTGAACGAATTTCTCACCGATGATCCGGCCGCCGGCTACGAGCCGGTCGTCGAGAGCATGCTCTCCGACCGCTACGTCTCGCGCCACGTCCGCGTCAACAAGCGCGGCCTGCGCAACCACGCCGTCGTGGAGGGCGGCGCGCCGGCAGGCACCTTCCGCTGGAACCCCGCTCCGGCCGTCTTCGGCGTTCGCCTCTCCGACGTGCGATCCGCAGCCAGTGCGTCGTCGCTGATCCTCGACGGCACGCTGGCTCCCGCCGGCAAGGCCGGCGCCCTGTTCCGCTTCGCCGGTGCGCACACCGACGAAGGCGTCACGCACCACCTCATCGCCGACGTCGCCGTGGACGGCCTGATCGAGCGCGTGCGCCAGGAATTTTCGCCCGCCGCCGATGCGAGATCGCTGGTCACGCGCGAGCACATCGTTCGTCGCAGCGCCGTTGTGAACGGGCTGCGCGTGCCGGTCGAAGCCGTGGTCGTCGTGTCGAACAGCGGCGTTCCCGCGCCGCGCTGCAACATTCACGTGATCGAGGTGACGGAGGCGGCACACCATCCCGGGCTGTCGCGCGACGATGTCACGATCTGGCCGGAGACGGTTTCCACGGTGATCCGCACGGACCGGGCCGACGGAACGTCCCTGCGCCAGACGTACAACGACGAAGGCCGCCTGCTGGAAGAGCAGGTGACGGCCGGCCCTGAGCCGCTGGAAGGATCCGGGGTTCGCGTCGCCCGCGAAAGCCAGCAGTGGCGGCGCGGCATACCTGCCGTGGCGGGCGCGGCCGCCGCGCTGGCGGTGGTGGGAATGTGCCTGATGCGCAACCGCGGCGCCGGTCGCTGATCCGGCGAATTGCTGCGTAGCTACGCGCGAAACAGGATCACAGAGTAACGCTGTGCGCCGGAAGTGCGAGAGCGGTTCCCGCAGGTGCCTGGCTCACGATCAGCCGGTCCGATCAAGCAACGAGACTCGTCCGGTTTGCGCCGACCGGGACCACTTTCGTCATCACGGATATTTCGACCGCGGGCCAACCCCCAGCGCCGCCCGAAACTTGTTCTCGCTGTACGGCCGCTGATCAAACGGCGGCAGCCCCACGCTCATGAGTTCGAACAGCCGCCCGCCGTTCTCCTCCTGCACGCTGTCCTCGCGGCCGAGCTGTGTGCCGTTCGCGTTGTAATACGCGTGCACCAATTCGTGGAACAGCGCCACGTGCGGCGGGCGCGAGCCGGCCGCGGTGTGCGTCTTGTGGGGGTCATAGTTGATGCGCGTGCTCACGCCCTTGCCGCGCTCCAGCCACGGTTCGAGCGCCAGGCAAAGCACGTCCATCTCGTCCTTGGAGGGCAGCCCCGTTCCGCCGATCCAGTCGTTCAACTGCTTCTCGATCTCCACGGGCGTGCGCGGCAGCCCGGGCTTGGCGGCCGTCATCGGCGCATGCGCAAACGGGCTGCGATCCACCGTGCCGTTCCAGCGCGGCAGCTTGGCGGACACCAGCTCCTTGGCGAGCGTCGCGGTGGTCTTGCCCGACGCGGCCAGCGTCTTCTTGAACTCCGCGCCGAACCCCGCCTTGTCCATCTGGTCATACATCAATCGCAACAGCACATAGGCGGCGGTGGTCCCGGCCGCCTGGTTTGCCCCGGCGCCGCCATAGACGATGAGCTGGCGCTTGCCCAGCGCGCTGAGATCCTGGATGAATTTCGCTCCGAGCGGGAATGACTGAATCTCCGCCAGATGCTGCATCACCGTCGTGATGTAGCTGCCGCCGCCGGGCAGCACAGCGGGACGGATGAAGATGGTGGTGTGCGGGAGCTGCTGCTCCCCGGTCGGCGCCGTGGTCACGGCCGGCGTGGGACGCGAAATGCCGCGATGAAACAGCTTCTCGAACATGACTAGAGCCTCCGGCGATCGGATCCGCGTGCGAGCGGAGTACCCATTCCGCGGCGCGCACCAGCGCACCACGGGGCGCATCCGTCGCGCCGGGGCGTGCGCGAAGAGCATCCACCCGCGTATTGTACCTTCCCACCACGCTTCGCGCTGCGCGGAATGTTTTCCCACGCGGCGCAGGCGCCCCCGGCAAGCGCACCGCCGAGGTCGGCCGGCCAGCCACGCCCCGCGGTGCGTCACGGCTGGGGCGGCGGCGGGGGTCGCAGGTGCCGGGTCATGAAATCCAGCCGCGCCGCCGCATAGTGACGTGCGCCGACGTGCAGACTGTGCTCATCCTTCGGGTAGATCGTTGTCTCGAACAGCACGTCGCGCTTCTGCAACGCGCGGATGAAGAGCAGCGTGTTCTGAAAATGCACGTTGTCGTCCACCACGCCGTGCGCCAGCAGCAGCCGCGCCCGCAGCAGCGTCGGCGCGTCCGTCCGGTCCACCGGGGCGGACGCCGGAGCGGTGGATGCGGCCGGCGCAGCCGTATCAACCGGCGCCTCGCCGTCCGAGGCCGCCCGCTGCTCATCCTCCGTGGGCGGATCCGCCGTCAACTCCGAGGCCGGCGCGGGCGCCGTCGTTCCGATGGCGGGCTCCTGCTCCGTTGCCGGCGCGCCATCGTCCGGCCTGGCCGCGCCGCTCTCCGCCGTTGCCTCGTTGCTTAGGCTCGGCTCGGCGGCGGGCTGCGATGCCGGACGGGTCGCGACCCCGTTCGCCGGCGGGTCGCGAAGCTTCTCCAGCAGCCGCAGGGGCGAGCAGGCGTCGTAGGCGGCTTCATTCTCCGCCAGCAGCCCCATGTATCGCTCGGTATAGATCGAGTCATAAAACCGCCAATCGGTCACCGGCCCGCCCGCAATCACAGCGTCGAATCGTTCGCTGCGCACCGCCGCCAGGCAGACCAGGAACCCGCCGTAGCTGTAGCCCTCGATCCCGACGCGCGTCGCCTCTCCGATCACCCCCTGCCCGCGCAGCCATTCGAGACTATCTTCGATGTCGTCCAGTTCCGGCAGCCCCAGCCGGCCGAAGGCCTGCCACGCCGACGCCGCACCGCGCCCCGATGCGCTGCGCGGGTCGATCTGCCAGACGATAAAACCGCGCTGTGCGATGAACTGTCGGAACGGCATGCGGCGCGAGTTCCAGCGATCCGCCACCTCGGGAGAATGCGGCCCGCCGTAGGTCATCACCCACACCGGGTAGCTCACCGCCGGGTCGAACCCCGGCGGGCGGATCATCATGGCCGGCAACCGGCAGCCGTCTCGCGCGGGCACTTCGTGAAAGCTCACCTCTCCCAGCTCGAAATCATGCAGCGGCGAGCGCTCATTCGCACTGATCGTGCGGATCAGCCGACCGTCCGCCTGGCGCAGCTCCACCCGCGGCGGTGACAGCGCTGTACCCGACGTATCGATGAATAAACGGAAATCGGCGTCAAACGCCACGCGATGCGAGCGCCCCGGCTCGGTCAGCCGCGTCACGGATCCACCACCCAGCGGCGCCCGATAGGCATGAAGCTGCAACAGGCCGTCGCGCGTGCCGCTGAAATAGACCCAGCCGCCCTTCTCATCCGCGCCATGCAGCTCCCGCACCTCCCAATCACCGCGCGTGAGCCTGCGGATCAGCCGTCCGTCGCGGGCATGGTGATAGAGGTGCATGAAACCGTCGCGCTCGCTCAGCCACAGGAATGACCCGTCGGCGAGCCAGTGCGGCTCCTCGCGAGGCTCGACCCACGCCGCCGTCCGATCCCGCAACAACCGTCGAACGCGCCCGTCGGCCGGGTCCGCGTCGCAGAGATCGAGCCACGTCTGCGCCCGATCCTGCACCTGGAACACCAGCCGCCCGTCGGTCGCCCACCCGACGCGAACGATCAGCAGGTCCTGCGGCCGGTCATACGCCGACAGATCGACCCAGCGCACGTCGCCTCCGGTCGGACGAATCACCCCGAGCCGCACCACCGGGTTCGGCTCGCCCACTTTCGGGTAGTGGTAGCGCTGCACCCGCGGCGGATGCACCGACTGGTCGGCGATGGTGTAGAGCGGGACGGCCGATTCGTCGAATTGCAGAAAGGCGATGAACCCGTCGTCGTCGCGCCACCAGTGACCCTGGTAATCACCGCGGCCGTAAATCTCCTCCTGATACACCCAGTCCAGCAGGCCGTTGAGCCGCGCTTCGCCGCCGTCCGCGGTCAACCGCCGTTCCGTGCCGGCCTCAGCGTCCATGACGTACAGGTCGTTTTCGCGTACGAAGGAGACGAAACGCCCGCCTGGGCTGAGCTGCTCGATCCGGCGCTGCTCCTCGCGAACGGGCAATTCGCGCAGTCGCGCATCCTCAAATCGATACACGAATCGCCGCGCACCGTGCGCGATCAGCACGGCCGCGGCGCCATCTTCAAAATCACCGGGTTCCTTGCCGAGTTCTTCGGCAACCGACTCCTCGATGCCCGCGTTGCGCAGCGCCGCCGCCAGCGTCACGTAGTCAAACGCCGGCGTCGCCGCATCCGTCACGGCTTCCACCCGCATCAGCACACCGTCGCGCCGATCCAGGTAGGCGGGGCCGGCGGCCGACCAGCGCAGGTCGCGGGCATACTCGCCCTCAAACTTCAGCGCATCCCCGCCATACAGGTGATGCAGCTCCAGCCGTGGCTTGACGGTCGGCGGTGAGGTCGTTTCGACTCCCGCCCGGGGCGGTTCATCGGTCGCCTGCGCATCTGCCTGTGCAATCGCCGCCGCGGTCCACCCCAGCAGCGGGAACAGCGCCAGCCACGCCGCGCAACAACGGAAATGCGCCCACGCCCATGCGGCATGGCGCGCGAATTGAAGTGATCGAATCGGGATCAGCAGGTGCGGCATGGTCGGCTCCGGCCGGCGCGTGAATCGCGCAGGGCGAAGCTAATCATGCCGTGCCGGATGCCGCCTGGCCAGTCGGCGGAGCCGTCGTGCGCTGCGGGCTTACGGCTCGCGGCGCACATCCGTGATGAGGATGTCCGTGACCGGCACGTCCTGCAGGCCGTTGCGGGTGGTCGTGGCGACGGTGCCGATCGTGTCCACGATCGAGATGCCCTCCACCACGCGGCCGAACACGGTGAAGCGCTGGTTGTCGAGGAAGGTGTTGTCCACCAGGTTGACGAACCACTGCGTGGTGCCCGAGTCCGGGTTGCCGCCGCGCAGCGCCATCGACACCGTGCCGCGTACGTTCGTGTTGCCGTTCGGCGCTTCGCTGCGCAGCGCCGGGCGGGTGGGCGTCTTTTCGATCAGCCCGGCGTTGAATCCGCCGCCCTGAATCACGAATCCCGGCACCACGCGGTGGATCAGGGTACTGTCGAAAAAGTTCTCATCCGCATAGTCCAGGAAATTCTGAACGGTGTTCGGGGCGCGTTCGCGATCCAGCTCGATCACGAAGTCCCCCATCGTCGTCACGACCCGCACGCGCGGCTTGTCACCGTTGTTCCCGCCGCCATCGGGATCGTCCGCCTCGGTCACCGTCACGGCCACGCGGTCGCGCGAGTTCAGCCCACCCGCGTCGCGCACCGTCAGTTCGAACTCAAGCCGGTTCGGTGACGCAGTGAGAAAAGCCGGCGCCGTGAAGCTCGTCGTCGCCGCGTTCGGCGCACTGAGGATCACGCCTGTCCCGGCTGTCTGCCGCCATGCAAACGCCACGATCGGACCGCTGCTGCCCAGTCCACTGAGCTGTACCGTGCTGCCTTCTTCCGCCGACTTATCGGTCCCGGCGCGCGCGATCAGCACCGAACCGCTGGTACCGCCGCCAAACAGGTTGCCCGACTGACCGAAGTTCGGATCCGCCGCGACGATCACCTTGACCTCGGCGCTGCCCACATCGCCACCCGCATTCCGCGTCGTGACCTGAAAACGCAGCGTCTTGGAGTCTGCCAGCGACGGCGCGGTGAAGCGGGCGATCCGGCTGTTCGCATCCCGGATCTGCACGCCCGGCCCGGCGGTCTGCAGCCACGAATATGAAACGTCGTCCCCATCGGCTGACGCGCGCAGTTCCACCTCCACGCCGACACTCGTGGACGGCGGAGCGCTGCTGCTCGCGCTCGTTTCAATCCGTCCGCGATCCACCACCTGCGGATCAGGAGTGGATGTGGGGCACCCCGGCAGAACCTGCGCAAGGGTACTCAACGTGAGGCCGATCAGGGCAATACGAAGCATCTCAGGCGTCTCCGAAGCCGCGGTCGAGAAAGCACTTCCGGCAAGAATTCCGCCCGCATGCAATCCTATCGGCAGCCCGGGCGTCCCTCAACGCCCGGCGAGCCGCACGCGCGCGCGGAATCCCCGCAGGCAATCTCCCCGCCGGCGCCGGGTCGCCCGCCGGCTCCAACGGGTAAAATCGCCGCCGAGGGTCGCGCTGACCGCGACGCGCAGCCGATGCGCCCCGCCGCCGGGCTGCCTGCTCATGCAGGAGTCGGCGGACGCCGCGGCCCGCAGGCAACTCAATCCAGGGAGTTTCACCGTGCAGAAGGTCGTCGAGTATCTCAAGCAGCAGCGTGAGGCGCATCTCAAGTGGACGGTGGACCTGTGCCGCTTCCCCAGCATCAGCACGCTCAAGGACAAGGCCGGCGACGTCGCCGCGGCGGTGAAATGGACGCACGCGCTGTGCGAGAGCATCGGCCTCAAGGCGCGGGTGATGGAAACCGGCGGGCACCCGCTGGTCTACGCCGAGTGGTGCAACGCGCCCGGACAGCCCACCTACCTCGCCTACGGCCACGTGGACGTGCAGCCGATCGGCGACCGCAAGCTCTGGGATGCGGACCCCTTCGAGCCGACGCGCAAGGACGATTGGCTGATCTGCCGCGGCTCGGCGGATGACAAGGGGCAGGTGCTGCTATACCTGCGGGCGGCCGCGGCGTGGCTCGCCACCGAGAAGAGGCTGCCCGTCAACCTGAAATTTCTGATCGAGGCCGAGGAGGAGATCGGCTCGCCGAACCTCGCACCGTTCGTCCGCGACAACCGCGAGCTGTTGCGCTGCGACCACATCCTGATCTCCGACACCGGCATGCACGAGGACGGCTGGCCGACCGTGACGTACGGCACGCGCGGCCTGGTCTATCGCGAGATCAAGCTCAGCGGCCCGGCGCACGACCTGCACAGCGGGTCGCACGGCGGCGTGGTCGCGAACGTCACGCACGTGCTGGCCGATCTGCTCTCGTCGCTGCATGACGAGGACGGGTCGGTGAACATCCCCGGCTTCTACGACCGCGTGATTCCGCCCTCGGAAGAGGAGCGCCGCAACGCGACGCTGCTGGATTTCAACGACTTGAAGTACATCGCCGACCTCGGCGCGCCGGGGCCGTATGGCGAGGTCGGCTACACGACCATCGAGCGCCGCAGCAGCCGACCGACGCTCGACTGCAACGGCATCTACGGCGGGTTCATGGACGAGGGAAAAAACACGATCATCCCGGCGCGGGCCGGCGCGAAGGTCAGCATGCGGCTTGTGCCCGATCAGGACGCGCGCGAGATCAGCATGCTCTTCGAGCAGACCATCCGCTCGCGCTGCCCGCAGACCGTGCGCCTTGAGGTGCTGGACCACGGCGCCGCCGACCCCTACATGGCGCCGCTCGACAGCGCCGCCATGACCGCGGCGCGCCGCGCGCTGCGCGAATCCTTCGACCGTGAACCGGCCTTCATCCGCGAAGGCGGCTCGTTGCCGATCCTCCCCATGTTCAAGCAGGTGCTCGGGGCGGACTCGCTGATGCTGGGCTTCGCCAGCCCGCACTGCAACGCCCACGGCCCAAACGAAAAGGTGCGCATCCCCGATCTGGACGCCGGCGCGGAATCCGTCGCCCGGCTGCTGGCGTACCTCGCGAAACAGGTGTGAGCCGCCCTGCGCGTACTTGGCCGCCAGGCTGCGATCGCGCCGACGGCGGGTCAAGACCACGCGGCGGACGAGCGACCACGCGGGTCGCGTTTTTCGACCGGACGTTGGCGAATAATGAGCAAAAAAAAGTGGGCCGGTGGTCGGGACGAGCGGGGGGGGACTCGTGCGCCGACGCGACCGGCCCGGGGAATCGTCGCGGCAGGCTCGCCTCCCTATTCAGGGGGCGTCCCAGCCGCATGTCCGGATCATACCACGCCGGCCCCCTGCTGCAACTCGTCCAGAACAGGTTTCGCCGGGGTCCGTTCTGGTCGGCCGGCGGGATCCGCAACCCGTCAGGACCGGCTGGGAAATGTCCGATAGAGACGTAAAATGACGGAAATCTCGCTCGGACGCGGGTTTGGGCGAGATGGGCTGGAGAGCCACCCGGCGGGCGCGTAAGCTGTTCCCGACCCTCTTGTGCACGGGTCAGGCCCCGCAGTGCACTCCGTGTTCCTCTCCGTCCATGCGCGGGATTCTTCGCCGAACGACGCGGCATGCGCGCGCGGCACGAACCATGGGAGCCTTTCATGAGCCGAACGATCGGACGCAACTTTCTCGGACTCTCGGCCCTGCTCGGCCTCTTCGCCGTTGCGGCCGCGGCACAGCCGACCAATGACCTCTGCACCAACCCCCAGCCGCAGGTCGAACTGACATTCGTCGGCGACAGCACCGGCGCAAACAATGACGGTGCGGCCTCCTGCGGCGGTACGAACGACGTGTGGTTCGTGTACAACGGAACCGTCACCGGAACGCTCGCCGTCGATACCTGCGGCAGTTCGTTTGACACCGTGCTGGCCGCCTTCACAGCGTGCGGCGGAACCGAACTGGCCTGCGACGACAATTCCGGTTGCGGCAGCACCTCGCTTGTGACCTTCGCGGTCACGCCGAATACGTCGTACCTGCTGCGCGTCGCAGGCGTCGGCGGCGCGACCGGGCCGATCGTGATCACGGCCAGCGTGGTTCCGGACGGCAGCAGCCGACCGGCGAATGACAACTGCGCCAGCGCGACCGAGGTCGGCGACGGTTCGTTCTCGTCGAACACCGCCTTCTCGACTACCGACGGCGTCGCCCCGTGCGTTACCTCTGTCGCGAGCGGCAAGGACATCTGGTGGAAGTTCACCGCCCCCGCCACCGGCACCGCGACGATCGACACGCTGGCCAGCGACCCCAACTTCGACACCGTACTCAGCGTGCTCGACGCCTGCGACGGCAACACGCTCAAGTGCAATGACGACGCCGACAGCACCACGCTCGCCTCGCGCGTCACTCTCAACGTGACGCAGGGCACGTCCTACCTGATCCGCGTCGCCGGCTCGCTCGGCCTCACCAATGCCGTCACGCTGACGATCCAGACCAACGCCGGCGGCGGGGGCGGCAACGGCAACACCAACGGCGGCGGCGGTGGCAACGGAAACACCAACGGCGGCGGTGGCGGGAACGGCAACACCAACGGCGGCGGCGGCGGAAACGGCAACACCAACGGCGGCGGCGGCGGGAACGGAAACACCAACGGCGGTGGTGGCGGGAACGGCAACACCAACGGCGGCGGCAACGACAACACCAATGGCGGAATTGCCGACGACATCCCGCAGTGCAACTGCGGACCGGGCGCCGCCACGATGATGCCGCTGACGATCCTGAGCCTGGCCGCGCTGAAGCTCGGCCGCCGACGCAATCGAAGCGTTCGCTAGGCAGTGATCCGGGTGTTCGTTCACGCGAAGCGCGTAACCCGATGGGTGGCAGCGCGTCGCGGGCCGAGCCCCTGATCGGACAGCACTCGTTGCGGGACCGCGGGGGCCGACGGGCTTCCGCGGTCCTCGTTTCGTGCCGCTGGCGATGTGCGCGTGCCGCGGTGTGTCCGTGCACCACTGCTCCTGAAGCGGTGGATTTCGAACCGGCGCCGAGCGATTCGCGTACCCATGTGCCACTGCTCTATGAGCCGTGGCTTTCTCCGCGATGCCGATCAACCCAGGAACGCAGCCGCGCATGTCCACTCCAGTCTTCACGAAAATCGTCGCCACGATCGGCCCATCCTCCTCGTCCGCCGAGCGGTTGAACGAACTGCTCGACGCCGGCGTCGACGTCTGCCGCCTCAATTTCAGCCACGGCGATCTGGCAGAACACGGCCGCGTGCTCGAACGAATTCGCGAGTGGAGCCGCCGCCGCGAGCGGGCCGTCGCCGTGCTCGGCGACCTCTGCGGGCCGAAAATCCGCCTCAACCGCGTCGATACCCCCGGCACGCGCCTGGCCGTCGGCGCGGAGATTCGAATCGAGCGCGGCGATGCGCCGTGCACCGCCGAGCGCCTCACCACCAGCTATGACCGGCTGGTCGACGAAGTGCAGGAAGGCCACCGCCTGTACATCGACGACGGCCTCGTGAAGCTCATGTGCGTCGACAAGGAGCCGGACGCGCTGGTCTGCCGCTGCACCGTCGGCGGCGCGATCTCCACCCGCAAGGGCATCAACCTGCCCGACACCAGCCTCTCCGTCCGCGCACTCGGCGAGAAGGACGAGCGCGACCTGCGCTGGGCGATTCAGAACGAGCTGGACTACGTCGCGCTATCCTTCGTCCGCCGACCGGCCGATCTCGAGGCGGTGCGCGAAATCCTCGCCCGCAGCTCCGCGCGCACGCAGGTGATCGCCAAGATTGAAAAGAGCGAAGCGCTTTCGCAACTCGATGAAATCATCGCCCTGAGCGACGGCGTGATGGTCGCGCGCGGCGACCTCGGCGTCGAAATGGACCTGTGGCGCGTGCCGCTGGTGCAGAAGGACATCACCCTCCGCTGCCGCGCCGCCGGCGTACCGGTCATCATCGCCACGCAGATGCTCCAGAGCATGGTTTCCAGCCCCATGCCCACCCGTGCCGAAGTCAGCGACGTCGCCAACGCCATTCTCGATTCCGCCGACGCCGTCATGCTTTCCGCGGAGACAGCCGCCGGGGAATACCCCGAGCACGCGGTCGACATGATGCGCCGCGTCGCACAGGTCACCGAGGCGTTCGTCCGCAGCGCCGAGCCGCGCACCACCGCAGCCGTCGGCATGGCCCCGCGAATCGCCTCCCCGTCGGCCGTCTCGGCCATCGCGGCCGCCGCCGTCGCCGCCGCGCGGGACATTCACGCAAAGCTGGTCGCCCTCTGGACCGCCACCGGCGCAACCGCGCGCCTGATCGCCCAGCATCGCCCAATGATGCCGATTGTCGGATTTACACACGATGAACGCACGTATCGCTCGCTGGCGCTGATCCGCGGCGTGACGCCGCAGCGTGTGGACGCGGTTTCCAACCCGGCCCAGCAGGTGCGGGCCGTGGAGGACTGCCTGCTCGCATCCGGCTTAGCCCAAGCAGGCGATCCGATCGTCTTCGTCACCTCGACCCGCCCCACGCAGGCGGGCGCGACGGATACCGTGCTGGTGCACCACCTCCGAGGCGAGCCGGCCGCACGCGATTCCCATGCGGTCGCCGCCAGGCGCACAGAAAAACCAGCCCCTGCGTGAATAATCCATTGCGGCCCAGGTGGGTCGGCCGGTAGAGTGGGCCTCACGAGAATTCGCGACGCGTGGCCACCACCGGGGGTTGGCCGCGCGTTTTTTTAATGCAGTGGGCGCGGGGGAGGGTTGCTCAGCGCGTCGCCATCAGCGGCAGTGACCGCCCCGCGGGCGAATCGGGATCCGGCTTGGCTACGCCGATCGTCGCGTACAGATCGTCGTACCCCTCTTCCAGAAACCCGCGCCGCATGTGCAGGCCGATGTGGTCCCAGGGCAGCAACTCATCAAATCGCCGCTCGCGATGGGCGTAGAAGTCCGGATCGACCCCGGTCGCCGCGTACGCATCCCGCCAGATGGAATAGCGAAAGGTCTCATCCCAGCCGTCGAACCGCGCCCCGCGCCGCCACGCTTCCAGGATCACCGGCCCGAGCCGCCGGTCGCCACGAGCGAAGACGCCTTCCAGAATGGATCGCTCCGGTGAGTGCGTCGTGATGCGCACATTTCGATTCGCTGATCGCGCTCCGCGCCCGCCGCGCCCCAGGCGCACCACGTCCGATCCGTCGCGCCCCGCGTCGTCGAAGCTTGGCGCCGCCACAGACGCGGCAGCTTCCCCGGCATCGAGCAGCGCCCCGTCAAACGCGCCCGGCCGCGGCAGCTCGCCGGGGACGTCAATGTCCGTGACGCGGCGCGCCGCGGCGCCGCGCCCTTCCATCGGTGCTTCGTCGCCGGCGTCGCGCCAGCCATGATCCACCGTCGGCCGCCCCGCTCCAAACGCGGACAGCCCGCGCAGACTTACTCGCGATGGATCCGCGCCAACGGCGTTCGCGCGCAGCCGCTCGCGCACCGCCCGGAAGTACTCGATCCGCGGCTGCGCCATCCACTGCATCGGCGTAAACGGCTTGGGCACCAGCCAGCCGACGCTGGCCGTGACGGATGCCGGCCCGAGCCGCAGCCGCCGGCGCTCGTCGCTGATCTGGCAGCTCAAGCGCCAGATGCCGTCGATGTCCTCCTCGCGCTCGCCCGGAAATCCGCTCATGAAATACAGCTTCACGCGCCGCCAGCCGGCCTCGTACGCCGCGCGAACGCCGTCGAGCAGCCGCCCGTCCGTGACCTTCTTGCGGATCGCCTGGCGCATGTCGTCGTTGGCCGCCTCCACCGCGATCGTCAGCCCGGCCTTGCGCACCGCGCTGGACATCTCCGGGATGCTGGCCAGCATCCGATCGACGCGCAGCGACGGAAAACTCAGGTTCACGTGCCGCGGCGCGAAACGCTCGTTGAGCCGCTGCGCCAGCTCGCGCAGGTGTGGATAATCCGCGGACGAGAGCGAGAGCAGGCCGATCTCGTTCTGACCCGTCGCGGCCCAGGCGCGCTCCGCCAACTCGGTGATCTGGGCCACCGAGCGCAGCTTCAGCGGGCGCTTGGTGTATCCGGCGTGACAGAAGCGGCACACCTGCGGGCAGCCGCGCATGATCTCCACGCCGACACGGTCGTGCACCACGTTCATCCAGGGCACGATGGGCGCGACCGGGAAGGGCGCGTTCTCGAAATCGGCCGTGCGGCAGCGGTCTATCCGCGCCGGCAGCCCCTCGACCTTCGGCACGAGCTGCGCCAGCGTGCCATCCGCGTGATACCGCGCCTCGTAAAGATTCGGCGCGTATATCCAAGGAAACCGCCGCGCCAGCGCCACCACCATGTCCCGCCGTCCGACACCGGCGCGTTTCAATTCGTCCACCGCGCCGAGGATCGCGGCGAACGAATCCTCCCCGTCGCCGATCACCACCAGGTCCACGAACATCGCCATCGGCTCAGGGTTGTCGGCCTGCGGGCCGCCCACGATGACCAGCGGGTGCTCATCACGGCGCTCCCCGGCCAGGACGGGAATTCCGGCCAGGTCGAGCATGTTCAGCACGTTCGTGAAGGACATTTCGTACTGCAGCGAAATGGCGAAAATGTCCGCCGATGACACCGGCTGCCGCGTATCCCACGTAAACAGCGGGATTCCGCGATCTCGCAGGACGCGCTCCGCGTCGATCCACGGGCAGAAGACACGCTCGGCACAGACCCCCGGCGTGTGGTTGCAGAGCCAGTACAGGATCTGGCAGCCCAGGTGCGACATGCCGATCGTGTAGGTATCCGGGAATCCGATCGCGACGCGCAGCCGGGCGCTCTCCCAGTCGCCGGGCCGCGCGAGCTGGTTGACCTCGCCGCCGACATATTGCGCGGGGTGGCGCACGCGCGGCAACAGCTCGCGACTGACGCGCTCACGCAGGCTGACAGGCGTTGACATCGCGGCGGCGGCCTCCCGGAGTGAGAGTATACGCCTTCGACCACCGCGCGCGAGGCAGAAATCGAAGCGGCCACGCCGCGCGTCGCCGCGCTGCGTGGCCGTTCGAGGGGGTCAGACAGGTGTCAGCGGCACGAAAACCGGACTTCGCTCCACTAGCGCCGCCGACGGAGACAAACCACGGAAAGTCCGAGCAGCGCCAGCGTGGCGGGCTCGGGAACATAGCCGTACTGAAGGTGATCGACTTCCCAGTCCTGGCTGTTCGGCATGACCAGCAGCAGCGACGCGATTCCGCCGGCGTGCTCAAAGCCGAAGAAGCGGTCGTCGGCGGTCGTGCCGTCGATGCGGCCGTCACCCACGGTCGAGCTGATGAATCCGATCGTGACGCCGTCCGGATCGAACGCAAAGACCTCGACAAGACTGACGCCGAAGATGTCGCCGAAGGTGTTGCCGACGTCGGTCCACACGATGCCGACGTGCGTCGGGTAATTACCCAGCACCGCATCGCTGAACACGAACTCCAGCTCAAATCCGTTGGCGATGTAGCTGTGACCGTTGCGCCCCAGGCCGTCGATGAAGCCGTCATCCGCATCCACCGAGTCGGTGAAATTAGACGGTCCGGCCACCACGCCGCCCAGCGCGGACGCGCCGGGCGTGTTCAGCGCGCCATCCTCAAAGTCCTCCAGGTGGAAATACCCGCCCGTGAAATCGAGGACGCTGAACGGGCTGTTCGAGGTTTGAACGTACGTGGACGGCCCGAACGTTTGTGCGGAGGCCGCGCTGCCGACGAAGAAAATCACGCCGGCACATGCTGTCGCTAGCAGTGTGCGCACAGTTTCCATCCCTTCCAGTGCGTTGACGAATCGAACGCAGGCGGGCGGAACCCGCCTCCTCTCTCCGGAGAAGGATGCTATACAACCGGCCACGAGGCTGCAACAGTCGTGAGCGGTCACGGGGCGGCGACAGCGATTTTTTCCGGGCTTACGTCAGGTCTCGGCGCACGCCCGTCGCACGGTCTGCGGCGCGATGCTGCGGCCGCGTCAGACGGTCACGTCCACAAGAAAGCCGGTCGAGGCCCGGGCGTAACGGGCGTCGCCGGTTGCCGTCAGGATCCGCTCGAAGCTCTCCGCGGACGTCGATAACAGGTTCAACACCGCTCGCGCCGGCGTGAAAACGGTCGGCCATGTCGGAGGCGCAGGCGCGTGCGGATCGTGCGACGCCGCCGAGGCGTGTCGCGCAGCCGGTTGAGGCGGAGCCGGCGCCTCTTCTGAAGGCTCCGCGTGATGAGAGTCTGCGTATGAGCGGACCCTCGAAGTTGGCTCCGAATCCAGCAAGGGACCGGACCCGGACCCATCCCCGGGCGGATCCGGCGAACGAGGCGACCCGGGCGACCGCCGCATGACCGGCCGGCTCCACCCGAACTGCCCGGCCCCCAGCGCGCTGGACGCGGATTGAATCATGCTCACGGCGTGCCCTCCGGTCTCCCGGAAGCAGCGCATCCCCAATTCAATCCTGCAATTCCTGCGCTACGCGGGCAAGTCAAAATTGCGCTGGATTTGTCAATTGATTAGATTGGCAGCATCCGCCCGTGCGAGGCTCCTGCCTCGCATGCGGCGCCCCGTCAGCGCACCGGCTCCGCCGCACACCGCGCCGCGCCGCCCACCTGCGCCGCCGCATAGCGAATGATCTCGACCGCCTGCGCCAGCGACGTGCACACCTGCGGCGTGCAGCCCGCCGCGAAGCGCCAGACATAGCGCGACGCTTCCGTCGGGCAGACCACCAGCAGCTCCTTGCCCAACGCCACTGCCATCCCGATCTCGGCCGCGGTGCCGTGCCCGCCCTCGATCCGGTCGCAATACGCGAGCAGGATGTCACAATGGCGCACCGCCAGCCGATCCGCCGGCGTATAGAGCTCGGTCCGCAGTTCGGGATCCGGCCCCGGAATCTCCGCGCCCGGGTGCATGAACAGCACGCCCGGGATCGCGGGAATCTCGTCGCGCCAGCGCCCGCTCGTGCCGCGCACCGCCCCGGCCAGGTAGACCTTCAGCATCGTCCGCTCCTGTCGCTCGCAACGCCGTTCGTGGTCGCGAGCAGTGGCGAAGAGTGTACCAGATGCCCCGACGCCGGCCGATGGTCGATGTTTCCCGGCCGCGCTATCGAGCGCCGGCGAGCGGGAGGGCTTCGCCGCGCTCGCTTCCCCATGGGGCGGCGCTGCGCCCGCGGCCCGAGCGGCTAGAATTCGTGGGCAGGCTCGATCCACGCGCACCGCGCCGGCGCGCCGACTCACGCATCAGGAGCTGTTGAATGCCGCCGATGGTCCAATGTGCAAAGCTCGGACAGCAGTTGCCCGGCCTGGATGAATCCACCGCCGAGGGTCGAAACGCGCTGCGCTACGCCCTGCTGGTCGGCGGCAAGGCGCTGGCCGACCGCATTCACCGCGAAATTTCCGCCCAGGCATGGAAGCAGTGGATCGATCACCAGGTGATGGTGATCAACGAATATCGCCTCGACCCCATGGCCGACGAGTCCAACGCGATACTCAAGCAGCACATGGAGGCGTTCTTCTTCGGCGAGCAGGAAGCCGTCCGCAACTACGTGCCGCCGAAGTAGGCCGGGCGGGGGGCGCGCTTCATCCGCCTCCAAGAATCAGGCTCACGAACGGGTCGATGTCAAAGTTGTTCGCCGCGCCGTCGCCGCTGACGTCGATCGCGCACAGATAGTCGCAATCGTACAGGGCGCTCCAGGCTGCCTGGCCCTCGACAATCGCCAGCACAAAAGCGTCAATGTCGAAATTGTTCACCAGCCCGTCGCAGTTGGCGTCGCCGCGCAGCCGCACCGTCAGCAGCGCCGGGTCGCTGGGCGTGCTGCCGCAAGTGCTCGTCACGATCACGTCGTAACCGCCCGCATCGGCCGGCGTGACCGCCGCGATGGTGAGCACGGCACTGTTCGCCCCGCCCAGCGGCGTCATCCCACGCCGCCACTGATAGGTCAAACCGCTCCCCGCGGCGGCGACGCTGAACGTCGCCGGATCGCCGTTGCAAACCGCCAATGATTGCGGTTGTGTCAGGATCTGCGGCCCGGAGTGCGGATCGCAGGCGTCCCCGACGCCGTCATTGTCGCAATCCGCCTGCGACGCATTGGCAACCGCCGGGCAGTTGTCGCAGGCGTCGCCGACGCCGTCCGAATCGCCGTCGGCCTGATCGTTGTTGGCGATTGTCGGACAGTTGTCGAGATGGTCCGGCACGCCGTCTCCATCGGCGTCATCGCTCGTGCGGCGGACCCGCGCCAGCGGATCGCCGATCACGACCTGCTGCCACGACAGCGCCGGCAGCGACGTGTACGCCGCCTCGGCGAACGTCAGGTTGCCGAGATAAAAGTTCTTCACGATGAACTGCACGTCACAGAGCGAAAACGAAAACGGCTCCCACACGTTGCCGATGCCGAATGTCCCGCCCGCCGCAATGAAATCCGCCACCTGCTCCTGGGTGAACAACGTCGCGAGGCCGCCGAAGGCGCGGCCGTTATACGATTCCGCCGAGTGAAAAAACGCCCCAGGCACATAGTGGAACGAAGCCGCGTACAGCGGCCCGGCCGGCGGATCGCCCCCGGCGGTCCCGCCCGGCTTGGGCCCGCGATGGTTGTTCCCCTCGTGCGCGAGAAACACCAGCGGCTTATCCACCAGGCGTCCTTCACCGTCAAAGCTCAACCGCGGGCCGACCGTGAACCCGGCCGCGTTTGACGCGCCGTCATAGACGATGTTCGCCGCGGAAAACCGCCCGTCCGCCAGCAGCGCGTCACGCGCCAGCTCATACTCATCCCCCGCCCACACCAGCGCGTCGCCCTGGTTGTCATACTCAATGTTCGGCGCTGCATCCGCGACGCCGTTCGAGGCGCTCTCGTCCAGCACGAAGGCCGCGACCGAGACATCCACCAGCAGGCTCTGCGCGCGGTCGATCATTCCCCGCACGTCGTCCACCGTGTGCCCGTCGAGCCGGCAGACCAGCAGGATGTCGCCCGCCGTCAGCAGCGACGACCCGCCGCCGGTCGGCACCCAGAACAGCCCGTTGGCAAAGCCGCCGTTCCCAAATGACTTGAACCCCTGGATGTTCGCGTTGGAAAAGCCGGTCTGCGGCAGCAGCGACCGCCAATACGGATTGATGATCAGCCCGTCGGCCTTGCTGTCGCCCGAGCCGCCGGCCTCGCCGCTGTTGAGCGTCTGCCAGAGCAGCGTCAGCTCCGAGTCCACACTCGCCGCGGTTGCATCCCGCGCCGTCTGCCACTCGGCCAGGAACCCGCTCGGGTCATCGCCGATGGCGGCAGCGTCCGTGTCCTGAATGCGATGGGCGATTCCCTTGGTCAGCACGATGCAGCGCACCTGTGTAACCAGGCTGTTCTGAAAGAGATAGTTGCGAATCGGCGTGCGCAGTTTGCTCACGAAGTCGGCGTAGGAGATGTCCGGTCCGGCCGGTGCGCCGGTGTTCGGCGGCGCGCCAAGATTCAGGACGCGCACGCCCGGGCGCGCCCCCGGCACCCCGCCCACGCCGCCCGGCACCTTCGCGGAACCCGCGTAATGCTCGGCCACCAGCAGGCTGTCCGGCTTGGTGGAGTCATAGATCACCAGGACGTGCGACTCCTGCAGCGACGCCGCGGCGGGCAGCGCAACGACCAGCGCGCAGCACGCCGCGAGGACGCCCCGTGCGATCGCTCGACTCCGACTCGCGTTCCGCCCGATCATCCCGCCTCCCGCGCGCCCGCATGACCTACGTCCGAAATCAACCGCCCCGGCGCGCCTCCGGCGCGCGATCCGGCCGCGACGGCGCAACCCCCGTATTGTAGGGTGAAATTCAACGGGTCACGCCGCCACCCCGGCCCGAAATCGTCGATTCAGGACGGATTGCAGCGGTACCACTCGATCGCCCGCTCCAGCCCCTCGGCGAAGCGGACGCGCGGCTCATAGCCCAGCACGCGAGCGGCCTCGGTGACATCCGCCAGGCTGTGGCGCACGTCCCCGGCACGGGCGTCGCGATACTCGGGTGAAATGTTCACGCCCAGCGCGCGGTTGACCACCTGCACAACGTGGTTGAGCGTCGTCCGCTCACCGCAGGCGATGTTCACCACCTCGCCCCGGAGGTTCGGCACCGTCGCGCCGCGTAGATTGGCGTCCACCACGTTGTCGATGAAGCAGAAATCCCGCGATTGCTCGCCGTCACCGAAAATGATCGGCGCCTCGCCCCGACACATCCGCGTCACGAACGCAGGGATCACCGCGGCGTACTGGCTGTTCGGATCCTGGCGCGGGCCGAACACGTTGAAGTAGCGCAGCGACACGGTCTCGAGCCCGTAAACCTCCGAGAACACGCGGCAGTAATACTCCCCCACCAGCTTGCTGACAGCGTAGGGCGATAGCGGCAGCGGCGCCATGTCCTCGCGCTTGGGAAGCACCGGCGTGTCGCCGTAGGCACTGCTGCTGGCCGAATATACGAACCGCCGCACGCCGGCGTCGCGGGCCGCCATCAGCATGTTGAACGTGCCGTTGACGTTGATATCGTGGCTCTGGCGCGGCTGCTCCACGCTGCGCGGCACGCTGGCCCGCGCCGCCAGGTGAAACACCACGTCCGCCCCGCGAACCGCCCGCGCCACCGCATCCGGATTGCAGATGTCGCCCTCGATAAGCTCCAGTTCGCCGCCGACGTCGGCCAGATTTGCGCGACGCCCGGTGCTCAGGTCGTCCAGCACGCGGACCCTGTAGCCCTCTGCAAGCAGGCGTCGAACGACGTGGCTGCCGATAAAGCCGGCGCCCCCGGTGACCAGGCAGGTGTTCATGCGGTAATTCCCGGTTCGCTGCGGCCGATCGACGACCGGCCGCCGATTCCTATCGGCAGCCCGAAGAAGCGTACGGCATTGGCCGTCGTGAGTTCGCAGAACTGCTCGTACCCGCTGCCGCGCTCCTCCGCGATGCGCCGCGCGGTGTGCGCCACGAACGCCGGCTCGCACGGGCGTATTTTGCGCACCGGCTCAGGCGACAGAAACGGTGCATCCGTCTCCACCATGATCCGGTCGGCCGGGCACAGCCGCGCCGCGCTTCGGACGCCCTCGCCGTTGCGAAAGGTCGCGACGCCGGTGAAGGAGATCCAGTGCCCCGCGTCCAGAATCCGCGAAGCCAGCTCAGAATCCCCCGAAAAACAGTGAAACACCGCACGCCCGCGCAAATCGGGAAAATCCGAGAGCACCTCGCATACGCGCAGCTCGGCCTGCCGAGCATGGATGATCACCGGACGACCGGTTTCGCACGCCAGGCGCAATTGCGCGCGAAACACGCGCTCCTGCACGTCCGGCGGCGCAAAATCATAATGAAAATCCAACCCCGCCTCGCCGACCGCAACGATCGGCACGTCAGAATCCGCCGCTTCACGCCGACCGGCGTGTAAATCCGCCAGTTGAGCGATATCCGCGTCCGACACCTCCGCCGCATGATGCGGATGCACGCCGGCGGCGACAAACACGCCGCGCTGCCCCGCCGCCAGCGCCAGCGCACGGACGGCGTCGGCCGGCGTGGTGCCGACCGTGATGCAGTGCGATACGCAGGCGTCGCGGGCGCGCTGCAGCACGGCATCGACCTGCGGTCGAAGCTCGTCGTAGGTCAGGTGGCAGTGCGTGTCGATCAGCATGACGACGGATCAGCAAGCGCGCGGAACAGGGCGGCGACAGCGCCGCCGTGTCAGGCGTGATAAAACGCGCGGATGGCCTCCACCACGGCCCGCTGCTGCACCTCGGTCAACTCCGGGTACATCGGCAGCGCCAGCACCTCCAGCGCCGCCTGCTCGGCGACGGGGAACTGCCCGGCCTGGTAGCCAAGATTCGCGAAGCAATCCTGGCGGTGCAGCGGCAGCGGGTAATAAACACCCCAGCCGATCCCACGGGCGGTGAGGTGCTTGGTCAGTTCGTCGCGGCGCGGCGCCCGAATGACGTACTGGTGATAGGTGTGCCGCCCGCGCCGCTCGACCGGCGTGCGGATCACCTCCGGCGCCAGACGCGCTTCAACGAACAGGTGCGTATAGGTCGCGGCGCGCTCGCGCCGGGCGGCGGTCCAGGCCTCCAGACGGCGCAGCTTGATCGTCAGCACCGCGGCCTGAATCGCATCGAGCCGGAAATTGCCGCCGATCAATCGGTGGTAATAGCGGGGATTCTCGCCGTGCGTGCGCAGCAGGCGGGCCGTTTCGTGCAGTGCGTCGTCATTGCAGAGCAATGCCCCGGCATCGCCCATCGCGCCGAGATTCTTCGTGGGATAGAAGCTCAGCGAGGCGAACTCGCCGAAGCAGCCCGCCATCCGCCCGCCGTCGGCTCGCTCCGTCGCGCCGATCGCCTGGCAGGCGTCCTCGATCACGGGAATGCCGCGCGGGCGAGCGACCGCCAGCAGCGCATCCATGTCGGCCAGTTGTCCGTACAAATGCACCGGAATCACGGCCTTTGTGCGCGGCGTGATCTTCGCCGCGAGCTGGGCGACGTTGACGTTGTAGGTGTCTGGCTCCACGTCCACGAACACCGGCGTCGCGCCGAGCCGCGAGACCGTGCCGGCTGTGCCGAAGAAGGTGAAGGTCGGCACGATCACCTCGTCGCCCGGGCCGATGTTCAGCGCCATCATGGCGACCAGCAGAGCATCCGTGCCGGAAGAAACACCCAGCGCGTGCTTGCAGCCGCAATACGCCCGCAGCGCGTCCTCGAATGCGGTCACCTTCGCGCCCATCACATACATGCCGCTGGCAGCGACGGCCAGCAGCTCGGCGCTCAACTCCTCCCGCAATTCCGCATAGGCGGCGGGCAGGTTGAGCGGGGGCACGGTGACGGATGCGGGAGCGGCCGGTGCGGCGGAAGCGGTGGCGGACAAGATCGGTTCCTTTCCGGGTTACGACGCGATGCGACTCAGCCAGCGCGCCGTGCGAAGCGAAACAGGGCGGGGCCGGCCGCGGCGCAAATCGGCCGTCCGTCGGCTCGCGCGTACGGCCCAGCGCGCGAAACAACTCCATCGTACCCGCCGAGCACCGCCGACGGGGCGGCGATCCGCGGCACCCATCAGATGCCGGCGGCGCGACGGGCGTCGTCGATCAGGCGCTGCGCGACGGACTCATCCGCCGCCTCGGCGATCACGCGCACGATCGGCTCGGTGTTGGACGGGCGCAGATGCACCCACCCGGCGTCGAAATCGAGTCGCACACCGTCGCTGTCATCGATCCGCAGGTCCGACCGGCGAGCCGCGTCGGCCTTCAGGCGCTCCACGGCGGCCAGAATGCGGTCGCGATCGGCGGCGAATTTCTGCTTGATCATCGCGTAGCGCGGAAGCTCCGCGACCAGCGCGCTGACGCTGCGCCCCGTGCGGGCCATCAGTTGAAGCACCAGGGCGATGGAGAGAATGCTGTCGCGCACCGGCGAGATTCGCAGGTCGATCACGCCGCCGTTCCCCTCCCCGCCGATCACCGCGCCGGCCTGCATCATGGCCCGCGCCACGTGCGCCTCGCCGACCGGCGTGCGCAGCACCGGCACCTCCGCCCGAGCCGCGAGATCGTCGATCATCCGCGACGTGGAGAGATTCGCCGCGACCGGCCCGCGCCGCTGCGAGAGCACGAACTGCACCGCGAGCGCGAGCGTGTACTCCTCGCCGATGAAGCGCCCCTGCTCATCCACGATCGCCAGTCGATCGGCATCCGGATCCTGCGCAAAGCCGATCGCAGCGCGCTCCCGCCGCACTGCCTCGCACAACTGCGACAGGTTTTCCGCGATCGGCTCGGGCGTGTGCGCAAATGCGCCGTCGGGCGTGCCGTTGATCTGCACCGGCTCCACGCCCAACCCGCGCAGCACCGCCGGCGCTGCACGGCAGCCCGCGCCGTTGATGCTGTCCACCACGACGCGCATGCCGCGCAGCGGTGCGATGTCCGTCTCGACTGCCGCCAGCACGGCGGCGACGTGTCGATCCGTCGCCGCCTCATCCCGCACTACCGGGTGAAACCCGCTCGCGACCTGGCGGTACGCGCCGCGCGCGCGGATGTCGGCGATTCGCGTCACCAGCGCCGGATCCGGCGCGAGGCCGTTTTCATCCAGAAATTTCAGGCCGTTCCACTCCGCCGGGTTGTGACTGGCGGTGAGGATGATGCCGCCGGCGGCGCGGCGCTCGCGAATCGCGAAGCCGGCGGTCGGTGTCATCGCGACGCCGAGGTTCACCACGCGGCAGCCCGCGGCCAGCATTCCGGCCGTCGCGGCCGCGGCGTACATCTCGCCGCTGGGACGGGTGTCGCGCGCGAGGATCATCTCGCCGCCGCCCAGCACGGTCGCGTAGGCGTGCGCAAACTCCAGCGCGAGCGCGGGCGTGAGCGTCTGACCGACCAGCCCGCGAACGCCCGACACGCTGACCATCAACGCCACAGGCAACTCCTGTTTCGCCGCGCTTGGCGCGATGGACCGGACCGTCGCGCGCGCCTCGACCGCCTCCAACTCCCGCGAGGCGCTACGAGCCGCGGCGCTTCTTCGTCGAGCGCCCGTTCCGCCCCGCGGTGGAACCGCGGACGGCCGTCGCCGCGCGGCTCGCGCCCGCGCGCCGCACACGCGGCTCCTTCTTCACCGGGATGCGCACGTCCAGGATCGCGGCCTGCGCCGCGGCCAGCCGGGCGATCGGCACGCGGTACGGAGAGCAACTGACATAATCCATGCCGACGGTGTGGCAGAACTTCACGCTGTCGGCCTCGCCGCCGTGCTCGCCGCAGATGCCGATCTTGAGCTTGTCGCGGCTGCCGCGGCCCTTCTCAATCGCGTGGCGGACGAGCATGCCGACGCCCTCCTGGTCCAGCGACTGGAAGGGGTCGTCGGCGAAGATGCCCGCCTTGGCGCGATCCACGTAATCCGGCAGGAATCGGCCGGCGTCGTCGCGCGAAAGGCCCATCGTCATCTGCGTCAGGTCATTGGTGCCGAAGCTGAAGAACTCGGCCACCTCGGCCACGCGATTGGCCAGCAGCGCCGCGCGCGGGGTCTCGATCATCGTGCCCACCAGGTAGGGCAGCTTCACCTTCGCCGCGCTGATGAGCTGGTCGGCGACGGTGCGCGTGCGGCCGTCCAGAATCGCCAGCTCGCGCGCGTCGATCGTGAGCGGGATCATGATCTCCGGCAGCACCTTCACGCCCTTGCGCACGCAGGCGATGGCCGCCTCGATGATCGCGCGGACCTGCATATCCAGGATTTCAGGATAGGTGATGCACAGGCGGCAGCCGCGATGCCCCAGCATCGGGTTGGACTCGTGCAACTGGTCGGCCCGCTGCAGGATCTTCTCGACGGACAATCCCGTGACGCGCGACAGCGCCTGTGCCTGCTCGGTGGACTTGGGCACGAACTCATGCAGCGGCGGATCGATCAGGCGGATCGTGACCGGCAGGCCGTTCATCGCCTTGAAGATGCCGATGAAGTCCTCGCGCTGGTAGGGCAGCAGCTTGTCCAGCGCCGCAACGCGCGCCTCCAGCGTGTCCGCGACGATCATCTCCTGGATCGCGAGCTGCCGCTCGCGCGTCGCGAAGAACATGTGCTCGGTGCGGCACAGCCCGATGCCCTCCGCGCCCATCTCGATCGCCTTGCGCGCGTCCTCGGGCGTGTCGGCGTTCGTCCGCACCTTCATCCGCCGCGCGTCATCGGCCCACTTCATCAGCGTGTTGAACGCCGGCGGCAGCGTCGGCTTCTCCAGCGGCAGCTCGCCGCGATACACGCTTCCATCCGAGCCGTTGAGCGTGATGAAATCGCCCTGGCGGATCACCTCGTCGCCGACCGTCATCTGCCAGTGTGAATAATCGATGTGCAGCGCCTCGCAGCCGACGATGCAGCACTTGCCCCAGCCGCGCGCCACGACCGCGGCGTGCGAGGTCTTGCCGCCGGTCTGCGTCAGGATTCCGCGCGCGGCCTGCATGCCGCCCACGTCTTCCGGGCTGGTTTCCTTGCGCACCAGGATCACCGCCTCGCCGCGGGCGGCGTGCTCCTCGGCCGCGGCCGCGCTGAACACCACACGACCGCAGGCCGCACCGGGAACCGCGTCAATGCCGCGCGCCAGCAGCGCCTTGCGCAGCGTCTCCGCGCCGATGGTCCCGCTGATGACGGGGTAAAACAGCCGCTCGATGTCCACCGCCGCGATGCGCATGACCGCCTGTTCGCGCGAGATCACCGGCCGCACAGCCGCATCGGCGAACTTCTTCGGCAGGTGTCCGCGCTTGACCAGCCGCGCCGCCTCGGCCCGGCTCAGCAGCGGCTGCGTCGCCTGCTCGACGGCGATGCGGAAGGCAGCCCCCGGCGTGCGCTTCCCGGCGCGGCACTGAAGCATGTAGAGCTTGCCGCGCTCCACTGTGAATTCCAGGTCCTGCATGTCGCCGTAGTGGATCTCAAGCATGGCGCGGACGGCCAGCAACTGGTCGTACACGTCGGGCATGAGGTGTGAGAGCTGCTCCAGGTGCAGCGGCGTGCGGATGCCGGCGACGACGTCCTCGCCCTGCGCGTTGATGAGCAGGTCGCCGTAGAAGCGGTTCTCGCCGGTCGATGGGTTGCGGGTGAAACAGACACCCGTGCCGGAGTCGTCGCCCATGTTGCCGAAAACCATCTGGCAGATGTTGACGGCGGTGCCGGTCAGGTCGGTGATCTTTTCGACGCGGCGGTAGGTGGCGGCCTTCTCGGCGTTCCATGAGTGAAACACGGCGTTGATCGCGCCGTACAGCTGGTCCCACGGAGCCTGCGGAAAGGCCGAGCCGACCTCGCGGCGGTAAATGTCCTTCATCGTGGCGACGAGATCGACCAGTTCGGCCTCGTTCACGTCCGTGTCGGCCACGCGCCGCGCGTTCTCATGCACGCTGCGCGACGAGTCCAGCGCGGCGCCGATGCGCGGCGCGGTCCGCCGTACCTTCACGTCCTCAAAGGCGCTGTCGAATTTCTCGCGGGCGACGCCCATCGCGGTCGCGCCGTACATGGTGATGAAGCGCCGGTAGGCGTCGTAGGCGAAGCGGCGGTTGCCGGTGACCCGCGCCAGCCCCTCGACCGATCGGTCGTTGAGGCCCAGGTTCAGGATCGTCTCCATCATGCCCGGCATCGAGCGCGCCGCGCCGCTGCGCACGGAGACCAGCAGCGGATCGGAAGGATCGCCCAGCTTCTTGCCGCAGACCTTCTCCAGGCGGACCAGGTGCTTGCGCACCTCGTCGGCCATGCCGCCGGGCCACTTCTGCTTGTTCGAGTGGTAATAGGCGCAGGCGGGGACCGCGATGGTAAAGCCGGCGGGCACCGGCAGGCCGATGCGGGTCATCTCCGCCAACCCCGCGCCCTTGCCCCCCAGAAGCTGCTTGTCAGCGCCGTCGCCCTCGGCCTTGCCGGCGCCGAAGAAGTACACGAACTTCGTCATCGAATCGATCCTCATGGGTTTCGTCGCGCCGGGAGTGCGGAGCCGATGGCTCCGACCGCCGCGCAAAGCCCGGCATGATAGCGGGAAACCGGTGACGCGCCGACGGGACCGCCCCGTCCCGAATGCCCGTTCCCGACCCGCATCACCCTCGTCATCCCCACGGAATCGGCCACGACAGCGCCGCGGCGGGTAAATTCGCGCGCCGCCGCCGTCAACGACCGCCGTCGGCAGGCTTGGGCGCCGGGATGTCCGTCGCGTGCGTCGCCGTCGCCGACGTCCCGCTCAAATACCCCGGTCGCGGCGTCACCTGCACCTCAACCTCGCGCACCCCCGGCAGCACCCGCACCTCAGCCGCAATCTGATCGGGGGTGACCTGCGGAGGAGCCATCCCGTATACCAGCAGCCGCCCCTCATCAAACCAGGTGTGAAGGAACCGCACGCCGTCGATTCCATAACACACCGCCAGCCGCCCCTTCGCCGCGCCGGCGATGCCCTGGTCCATCGCCGCGTCGCCGACCCGCGAGAGCGCATCGGCAGCCCTTTCGCCGCCGGACTTGCCGCGCGCATCCGTCAGAAAATAAAACGCAAACAACCCGCCGCCCAGCAGAATCATGACCAGCATCGCGCTACGAAACATGAGAGCGCCTCCAGTGCGAACAGGATCTCACACGGGCCGCCGACGGCGCGACCCGGCACTTCTGCCTGCGAACAAGCACCATGCGCACGAACAGCACCTCGCGCATACCCGGGTCGCAGCGCGATCAAGCACACGACGCGGCGTAGCGGGGTGGTGTGTGATGATATCGTGCTCGATCACCCGCGCCCGGCGCGAACCCCCATCTGGTACGCCGCCCGCAGCGCAAAATCCAACAATGGAATCAGCACCACAATCCACCCCAGGAACCGCCCCCAGCCCGCCGAGCGGCCGCCGATCCACGGCCCCGCCTCCGTTGCCATGCGCATCCGTACGCCGCGCGCCATTCGAATCGCGACAATTCCGCACACAATCGCCGAAACCAGCGCAACCGCCATCACGCCGCGCGCCAGCACGCCACGATCCGGCTGGGCTTCGACGCCATATCGCACGAACAGCGCTCCCGCGGCAGACAGTCCCCACACCAGCGCTGCGCGCGCGCCGGGCATGCGCCGCGCGGTCGGCGCTTCGATTTCCGGGACCAGCGAGTTCGAGATCCGGGCGACGATCGGCGCTCCGGACGATGCGGCACTACCCGCGTATGCGGGTGTCGCAGCGTCGCGATCCACGCCGCCCTGCGCCGGCCGCGCGAGCGGCGCCGCGGCCTGGTCAGTGCCGGCCGAACCCGGAACGCTCCGCGGAAACTCAGCGACAACCGATAGATCGACCCCGCGCGCTCGAGCGGACGCGCCAGCCGGAACGACCGTTACAGCGGCGCCGGCTGCACCAATGGCGACGTTCGACGCGCTGATGTCACCACCCGCTGCGCTCGCAGCAAGAATCGGCGCCGCGACAACCATCCCCGGCGCCGCTGCAACCGCAACGGCGGCATGAGCCGCCCTGGCGCCGGGCGCGGACGCGACCGCAGCCGGACCGGACGGCATTCCGAGCGCTCCGCCGAATTCGCGGCGGAGTTCGTCCGTGGATCGATCCGACACGATCCGCCCGTCGCGCATCTGCACTACCCGCCGCGCCTGGATTGCGACCTCCGGCTCGTGCGTGACGATGATGATCGTGACGCCCTGCGCGTTGAGCGAGTGAAAAATCTGCATGATCTGCTCGCCGGTGCGCGAGTCGAGATTGCCGGTCGGCTCATCGGCCAGCAGCAGCAGCGGGTCCGTGACAATCGCGCGGGCGATGGCGACCCGCTGTCGCTCGCCGCCGGAAAGCTCGTTCGGGCGATGATGCGCGCGGCGCGCCAATCCGACGCGCTCCAGCGCGCGGCGGGCCGGCTCGCGGATGTTGTCCTGCCGCGAGTAGAACAGCGGGACGGCGACGTTTTCGAGGGCGGTCGTGCGGTTGATCAGGTTGAAGGTCTGAAAGACGAATCCGATCTTGCGGTTGCGGACTTTCGCCAGTTGGGCGTTGGAAAGCTCGCTGACGTCGCGCCCGTCGAGCGCGTACAGCCCGGCCGTCGGTCGATCCAGGCAGCCCAGCAGGTGCATCATGGTGCTCTTGCCGCTGCCCGATGCGCCGGTGATTGCGACAAACTCGCCCTGCTCGATCTTGAGGCTGACGCCGTCGAGCGCGCGGACGTCGGTGTCGCCCATGCGATACACCTTGGTCAATTCGCGAATCTCGATCAGCGCCACGAACACTCCTCGATTGCCGGAAATTCGGTTCGACCGACCGGCGGACCACCCACCCGGGCCGCGCTGCCCTAGCTCTCGTTTTCGTCGTCGGCCTTCGGCAGCTTCGTGAACACCTCGGTCTCCGGCGCGAGTGCCTCCCCGTCCAGCACGCCGCGCAGCTCGGTGAACTCCCCGTCGGTGATCCCGAAACGGCAGGGTACAAACTTCCGCGGATGGCGCTGTCGTCCATCAGTCGCGGTGGAGCGGATCCAGACGCCGCTCTGCTCCCCAAGCCGCTTCACGGCCTCATTCGGCACGCGCAGCACGCCGACGGCGCGATCCACCGTGAACTCCACCTGTGCCTGCGCCCCCAGCGGCAGCTTGTAGGCCAGCGGATCCGTAATCAGAACGTAAATGTCGAACTGGATGATCGACGACCCGGGGTTGTTGCGACCCTGCGGCTCCACCCGCCAGATGCGCCCTTCAAACACCTCGTCGCGAAAGGCGTCCACGGTGATGCGCACAATGCCGGTGCGGGCCATCGCGTCCGTCTCGGCCCGCAGCGCCTCGTGAAGCCCCGGCGTCTCGGGCAGCGCCTCCAGCGGTGACACCGCCACCACCCGGCCATACTCGGCCTCGTCGATGCGCACGCGAACCAGCTTTTCGGAAATGTCGGCCAGTTCCAGCACCTCTGTGCCGCCCATGAAACTGTTCGTACCGGATTGAATCAACGTGCTGGGGCGGACGAACAGCGCCGTCACAATCGCGTCGTGCCGCGACACCAGCGTCGTCTTTTCAAGCCGATCCAGCGCATCCTCATGCAGCTTCCGCGCGGCGCGGACGCCCGCCTCCTGAATCTTCACCGCCTCGGCCGCTTCCGTGATGGATTCCTCGGCGATGCGAAGCTGCGCGCGGGTCGATCGCAACTGGGCATCGACACTATCCACAGCCGTCTGGGCGATCAGCATCGCCTGCGGGGAGCTCATGCGGTCGGCGTCGCGCTGCTTCTCCTGCTCCAGGTCAAAGTCCAGGCGGCGCTTCTCCGCCTCCAGCCGCGCGACCGTGCCGCGGACCTGGTCGGCGTTGGCCTCCGATTTGCGCACGTTGATGCGCGCCTGCTCCAGCAGCGCCTCGGCCCGATCCAGCTCGGCCTTCAGGCGGTCGGCGGCGCGCTGCTCCTCATCCTTCTTGAGCACCACCAGCACGTCGCCGGTACGGACGTAGTTGCCGGGCCTAACCGGCGTCTCGATCACCTCTCCCGACGCCTCCGACTTGATCTGAAACCGCAGCCGCGGCTCGATCAGGCCGCTGGCGGTGATCGGCACAGAGATGTCTCCGCGCGAAACGCGGTCGAACTGCGGCTGGTCCCAGGGCATTTCCACCCGGATGCCGCTCAGCGCCCACCATCCGACCACCACCGCGGCCGCCGCGGCCGCCAGCCAGAGCCACTTTTGCATGGAACCTCGATTTCGCTTTCCGACCAAACGCCCGACGTCGCGCCGTGCCGCGGCATCGCCCTGCGGCGATCCCGACGCTGCGACTCACCATGTTTTCTTCGACAGCGGCAGGACAAACGTCTCCGCCACCGCGGGGCAGGTCAATTCGCCGCGAAACACGCTCACACCGGCCGCGAAGCCGGCATCCCGCGCCGCCAGCCCCGCCAATCCCAACTCCGCCAGCCGATGAACATACCCGATTGTCGCGTGCGTCAGGCCGAGCGTGCTGGTGCGCCCCACCGCGCCCGGCATGTTCGTCACGCCATAGTGGACAATTTGGTCCACCACGTACGTCGGCTCGCGATGCGTCGTGGGGCGGATCGTCTCGCAGCAGCCGCCCTGATCAATGCCCACATCTACGATCACCGCGCCCGGCTGCATCAGCGTCAGGTACTCGCGCGGGATCAGCAGCGGCGCCTTCGCCCCGGGGATCAGCACTGCCCCGATCACCGCATCAGACTCCGGCAGCCGTGCGCGGATGGCTTCCGGCGTGCTGAAAATCGTATGCACGTTGGCCGGCATCGTCTCATCGAGATAACGAAGCCGATTCAGGTCCACGTCGAGCACGTTGACATTCGCGCCCAGCCCCGCCGCCACCCGCGCCGCAGCCGCTCCCACCACACCGCCCCCCAGCACCAGCACATTCGCCGGAGCGACGCCGGGAATGCCGCCCAGCAGGATGCCGCGCCCCATCGTCGGCTTGCCCAGGCAGCGGGCCGCCTCCTGCACGCTCATCTTCCCGGCCACTTCGCTCATCGGCGCCAGCAGCGGCAGCCGACCCGCCGAATCGCGGACCGTCTCATAGGCCACCGCGATGCACCCGCTTCGCAGCAGCCCCTCCGTCAGCTCGCGGCTCGCCGCCAGGTGCAGAAACGTGAACAGGATCTGTCCGGGCCGCAGCAGCCGGATCTCCGCCGCCTGCGGCTCCTTCACCTTGCAAACCAGCTCCGCCTCGCCGAACAGCTCCTCCGCCGTCGGAACGATCATCGCGCCGTAGGCCTGGTAATCCTCGTCCGCAAAACCCGAACCCAGCCCGGCCCCCTGCTCCACCAGCACGGTGTGCCCGGAACGGCGAAGCTGCTCGACGCCGGCGGGCGTCACCGCAACCCGATATTCATCCGCACGCATCTCGCGCGGCACGCCAATGATCACGCGACTGTTCCCCAGGGGGCGACGGGCCGATACGACCCTACGCGAACCGGCCGGAATGGCGGGAGGTTACGGGTGCCGATATCACCTCGCAAGTCGCGCCTGCTGCGACGGGCTTCGCCGCTGTTCGCTGCGGCGGTCGCCGCGTTGACCTTCTCCGGCTGCCACACCGGCAGCATGCGCAGCATCATTCCCTACCTGGACTTGTCCGAAGCGCCGCGCGCCTCGTTCCTGCGGGAAGCGGTTCTGGTCACGGATTGGGAGCGCCTGCTGCCGCGCTCCACCGTGCTGGGCGGGCGTGTCATCCTCGCAACCGCCACCACGCCTGCCGAGTGGGAGGAGATGCGGGCCACGCTCTCCCCGATTCGATTGCAGCCCGACCTCTCGACCGGCAGCGTCCTACTGATTGCATCGTGTGCGGGCACGCCGGTGTCCGGCGAATGGCCTATCACCACCCGGTCCGTTCGACTCGTTCGCGGTTACGCCCTGGTCACAACTGAGTTCGTTGGCGGAACATATCTCTCAGACAATACTGTTCTTGCAGAAATCCTCGTCGTTCCGGGGATGATCGCACCGCTGATCGTGGAGATAGGCGGCGAGCGGTATTTTCCCCCACTGGAGCCGGGTAGTCGCGTCGCCTCCGAAGAACCTCCGCCACCACTCCTGGAACGTTGACGACCGGAGCTATCGGGCCTATTGTCCGCGCGATACATCGGTGAATGTTGCCGATTTGCGACATGCGGCGCTGTTCCAATGCAACACTTCAGGCATGAACCTCCCTCCAATCGGGCATGGCGGCGGAGCGCTGGCGGAGAAGCTGGCTGCGCTGGGGGCGATTGCCGCCAAAGTCGCACATGAGCTGAACAGCCCGCTCGACGGCAGCCGCAGATTCGTGTCGCTGGCGTTGCGAGCCGTCGAATCCACCGGGGATGAACGCACCGCCGGTTATCTGCGCGAGTCACTCGGAGCGCATGACCGCATGCAGCGCGTAGTGCGTGAATTGCTTGATTTCGTGCGATCCGCCCGCCCCGAGATCGAAGAGCACAGCCTCGACGCCCTGCTGGAAGAAGCGATTCGCGCCAACGCGGAACGCGCCGCGGGACAAGGCGTGGTGATCGTCAGCGACGTGTGCGACCCCGCGCCGCGCGTGAGCGGCGATGGGCTGTACCAGGTCTTTACGAACATCATCCGCAACGCCCTCGACGCGATGCCCGACGGCGGCACGCTGCGCATCCGGCTGCATTCCGACGCTGATGCCGTGCGGGTGAGTTTCCAGGACTCGGGCGCGGGCTTGCCGCCGGACTCCCAACGCGTGTTCGAGCCGCTCTTTACGACCAAGCCACCCGGTCGCGGCACCGGACTGGGACTGGCGCTCTGCCGTGAAATCGTCACCCGCCAATACGAGGGTGAAGTCCGGGCGGACGCCGCTCCCGACGGCGGCGCGCTCTTCACGGTCCAGATTCCCGCATCGGCCTGCCGCGGTGCGGTGCAGCGCAGCGCATTTCGCGTCGACAGCGCACACGGAGCCGGCGCATGACGGGGGAATCCATGCAGGTGTCGCCCGAAGCCGCGCGGGCGCGAGTGCTGGTCGTGGACGACGATCCGGCCGTCCTGCGCTCGCTGGGCGAACTGCTGCGCCTGGACGGCCACGAGGTTGTCACGGCGCCTTCGGCCCCGGCGGCGCTGCGAGCGCTGGTGGACGCCCAGGAGCGCGGCGGCTTTGACCTGCTGATCACGGATCTGACCATGCCCGACGGCGACGGGCTGGACCTGCTCGGGGTGGCGCGCGAGCGGTGGGGCGACATGCTGACGGTCATGCTGACCGGCTTCGGCACGATCGAGTCCGCCGTCGAGGCCATGAAACGCGGCGCGTTCGAGTTTCTCACCAAGCCGGTCGAGGATGAGCGGCTGCGGGCGATCGTGCAGCGCGCCGCCGCCCAGCAGTCCGCGACGCGCGCCACGCGCGCCCTGCGCAGCGACGCCTCCGTCCGCACGCGCTTCGAGAACGTGTTCGGGCGCACCTACCAGATGCAGCGCGTCTTCGACCTTGCCGAGGCGGTCGCGGATTCACGCACCACGATCCTGATGCACGGCGAAACCGGCACGGGCAAGTCGATGATCGCGCGCGCGATACACCAGCGCAGCCCGCGGCGTGACAAGCCCTTCATCGAGGTGGCCTGCGGCGCGATTCCCGAGACGCTGCTCGAGTCGGAGTTGTTCGGCCATGTGAAGGGCGCATTCACCGGAGCCGTCAGCGACAAGGACGGAAAATTCCGCGCGGCCGAGGCCGGCACGATCTTTCTGGACGAGATCGGCACCGCGTCTCCGGCGCTGCAGGTAAAGCTGCTGCGCGTATTGCAGGAGAAGCGCTTCGAGCCGGTCGGCACGAACCGCACGCTGGCGGCCGATGTTCGCGTGATCCTGGCCGCCAATGTCGACCTGGAGAAGGAGGTCGCCGCCGGGCGCTTCCGCAAGGACCTGTACTACCGCATCAACATCGTGACGATCGAGCTGCCGCCGCTGCGATCACGCCTCGGCGACATCCCGCTGCTGGCGGAGCACTTCCTTGCCAAGTATCGGCGCGAAACCGGCAAGCACGTGCTCGGGTTCACGCGCGACGCGATCGAGGCGATGCTGCGCTACGCCTGGCCGGGCAACGTGCGCGAGCTGGAAAACTGCGTCGAGCGGGCGGTGGTGCTGATGCGCGGCGATTTCATCGGCCGGCAGGACCTGCCGCCGCAGATCGTCGCGGCCGCCAGCGGCGAACTGCCCGCGCTGAGCGTCGGCGGCTTCTCGCGCCAGTCGCTGCGCAAGGCGCTCGAGGAGCCGGAGAAGCAGATCCTGCGAGCCGCCCTCGAAGCAAACAACTGGAACCGCCAGCTCACCGCCGAGATGCTGGAGATCAATCGCACCACGCTCTACAAGAAGATGCGCCAGCACGGGCTGATGCCAAGGCGCTGAGGCGGCCCGGGCGGGTTTGGAATCCAGCGCGGGGGCTGATACGATGGACTGTTCGCGCGCCGCGGGGCGGCGCGGGTTGGGAGTTCGATCGCCGCGATGACCGCGGTGGGTCGCACGGGCGCCGAGCCGCGCCGGGAGGAGTCGCCATGACCGTCATGCCGAAAATGGAAATGTCCCCGACCGAGGCGATGGATGCCCTGCGCAGCCGCCTGCTGGTCGACGGCTTCAAGATCCTGCTCGACCTCGAGGCCAGCCACGGCGTCTACCTCGCCGACCTGCTGACCGGCCGCGAATACCTCGACATGTACGCCTTCTTCGCGGCGCAGCCGATCGGATACAACCACCCGCGCATGCGCGAGCCGCAGGTGCAGCAGGAACTGCTGACCGCCGCGACCACCAAGCCGGCCAACCCCGACGTCTACACGCCGCAGTTCGCACGATTCGTCAAGACGCTGAGCGAGATCGCCGGCCTGCCCGGCTTCGAGCACTACTTCTTCATCGACGGCGGGGCGCTGGCCGTCGAAAACGCGCTCAAGACCGCCTTCGATTGGAAAGTGCGCAAGAACATGGCCGCCGGCCGACACGAGACCGGCTTCCGCGTGATCCACTTCTCGCAGGCGTTCCACGGACGCACCGGCTACACGCTGAGCCTGACGAACACCAGCGATCCCAAGAAGACCATGTACTTCCCGCTCTTCGACTGGCCGCGCATCGACAACCCGCGGATCGACTTCTCCCTGCCCGAACCGCAGCGCACGCAGGACGTGATCGCCCGCGAGCAGGCTGCGCTGCGCCAGATTCACGACGCCATCCGCCGCTACGGGCACGACATCGCCTGCCTGATCATCGAGCCGATCCAGGGCGAGGGCGGCGACAACCACTTCCGCCCCGAGTTCCTGCGGGCGCTGCGCGACATCTGCGACCGCCACGAGATGCTGCTGATTTTCGACGAGGTGCAGACCGGCGTCGGGCTGACCGGCTCCATGTGGTACTGCGAGCAGACCGGCGTCCTGCCCGACATCCTGTGCTTCGGCAAGAAAATGCAGATCTGCGGGATCATGTGCACCCGCCGCATCGACGACGTGGACAACGTCTTCAAGGTCTCCAGCCGGATCAACTCCACCTTTGGCGGAAATCTCGCCGACATGGTGCGCGCCACCGAGTACCTGCGCATCATTCGCGACGAGAATCTCGTCGAGCGCGCCCGCACCACCGGCGAGCACCTGCAGAAGGGCCTGCACGACCTGGCCCGACGCCATCCGCGCGTCACCGCGGTGCGCGGCAAGGGGCTGATGTGCGCCTTCGACCTGCCGGACGGGAAATCCCGCGACGCGCTGCGAAAGACCTGCCAGGAGCGCTACCTGCTGCTGCTGTCGTGCGGGGATCGATCCATCCGCTTCCGCCCCGTGCTCGACATCGACCCGGCCGACGTCGATCGCGGCCTGAAGATCCTCAACGACGCCATCCAGGCATTGCCGTAGGCCACGGACTGCGCCTGGCGGTCATCGCGCCGGCGCAAGTCCGCGCGGAATCGCGCAATCACGCGCCAATCCGCGCTCGTACCGCGCCATCCGGCGACAATCTCGATCATCCCCCCGCTCGAACATCGACTTCTCGTCGTTCAGGCGCCACAATTCAGGCATGGCTCCATCGCGCGAACCGCGCGGCATCGCCCATACTCGGAGGAATCCGACCGTGCATCGCACTCCCGTCGAAAATGGCCGCACCGTCGCGCGGCGGGCCACGCTGCTCGCGATCGTCGCCGCGCTCGCTCTCCCCACCCTCGCAGAACCGCCGGCCGTCCTCAACGGCATCGACGTCCTCGCCCGCGACGGCTTCACCGCCCTGCGCGGCCGGCGCGTCGGCCTGATCACCAACCACACCGGCGTCGCGATCGACGGGCGCTCCACCATCGAGCTGCTCCGCACCGCTCCCGAAGTCACGCTGGTCGCGCTCTTCAGCCCCGAGCACGGCATCACTGGGCAGCGCGACGAAAAGATCGGCCACAGCGTCGATCCCGCCACCGGCCTCAAGGTCTATTCGCTCTACGGCGAGACGCGCCGCCCGAAACCCGAGATGCTCGACGGCATCGACACGCTGGTCTACGACATCCAGGACATCGGCACGCGCTTTTACACCTACATCGCAACCATGGGCCTCGCGATGGAGGAGGCCGCCCGTGCCCGCATCCGCGTCGTCGTGCTCGATCGCCCAAACCCGATCACCGGCGTTCGCGTGTTCGGCCCGTTCAACGAGCGCGACGGTGAGTTCACCGCCTATCACAAGTCGCCGCTGGTCCACGGCATGACCGTCGGCGAACTCGCGCTGCTCTTCAACGCCGAGCGCAATCTCGGCTGCGACCTGCACGTCATCGCGATGGAAGGCTGGCGCCGCGACATGTGGTTTGACGCCACGGGACAGCGCTGGATCAATCCCTCCCCCAACATGCGCTCACTGACGCAGGCCGCTCTCTACCCCGCCGTCGGAATGATCGAGGCCTGCAAGGTCTCCGTCGGGCGCGGCACCGACACGCCGTTCGAGCGCTTCGGCGCTCCTTGGATTCGTGAACTGGAGCTTGCGCAGCGCTTGAACGCCGCGAACCTCGCCGGCGTGCGATTCGTGCCGTTCCGATTCACTCCCAACGCCAGCAAGTTTCGCGACCAGGAGTGCGGCGGCGCGCAGGTGATCCTCACTCACCGCGACGCCTTCGACCCTGCCGCCACCGGGCTGGCCATCGCACACGCGCTCGAAGCACTGCACCCGCAGGAATTCGACCACGAGAACGTGAACCGACTTCTGTTCAACGAGCCGCTCATCCGTGCCAACGGCACGAACGGCACGCCCGTGAACCCCCTGCCGTGGCAGCGCGAACTGGCGGAATTCAACACGGTACGGGCGCGACACCTGCTGTATTCAGCCGGCGCCACCGGTTCGTCCGATCGCGCTGCTCCCGCACCGGCCACCGCGGCACCGCCGGCAGCGGGAGCTTCCGCGCCGACGGAGGCGTCCGCGAAAACCGGCCCCGAGAAATGGGAGTCCGCCATCGCCGCCTTCGAAACCCAGGATCGCAAGTCATCCCCCGCGACTGGTGGAGTGCTCTTCGTCGGCAGCTCCAGCATCGTCGGCTGGCCGACCGCCCGCGGCTTTTCAAAGCACCCGGTCGTCAACCGCGGCTTCGGCGGATCGACGATCCGCGACTCGACGCACTACGTCGATCGCATCGTCACGCCCTACCGCCCGCGAGTGATCGTGCTCTACGCCGGCGATAACGACGTCGCCGCCGGCGCATCCGCCGACCAGGTCCGCCGCGACTTCGAGTCGTTCGTCGCCGCCGCGCGGCGCGACAACCCTCGCGCGTGGATCGTGTTCCTCTCCATCAAGCCGAGTGAATCGCGCTGGGACCATTGGCCGGAGATGCAGAAGGCAAACGCGGCGGTGCGCAGCGTGTGCCAGGCGGGCGAGCGGTTGCGCTTCATCGACGTGGCGTCGCCGCTGCTCGGCGAGAACGGCCGCCCGCGTGCCGAGCTGTTCCGCAACGACCGCCTACACCTCTCTGAAGCGGGCTACGCGGCCTGGACGCCGATCGTCGCTCCCGTGCTCGATGAGTTGCTCCGCGCGGACTAGCGCCGGGGATGGACGCCGTCCCGATCAAGCATCCCGGTGTCGCCGGCGAGAACCGGCCGGCAATCCCCGCCATAGCCGCAGCCCGAGCAATGATGCGAACGTAAGCCCGATTGGGAAGAATCCGATCGGGCCGCACGTGCGGATGTCATCCAGAGACACGCGCAGATCCCACGGCTCCAGGACACCGTTCTCGTCCGAGTAGATCGTAAGCCCCGGCGCGTCCTCCGGCAGCACCTGCATCGACTTCAGAAACGCGATGACCTTGTCGCGATCCGCCTCTGAAAGCGCGAAGAACGCGTCGCGCGAAGCGCGACCCGCACCGCCGTGAAACTCTATGACCTCCGTCAGCGTCGTGCAGTCGCCGCGATGCCCGAACGGATCCGAGTTGCCGACGTCCCACAGTTTGCGCGTCAGGAACTGATCCAGCGGCCGAGTCGGCGGCGGAATGGTGAAATCGGATGCCGGCGCAAAGCCGTTGAGGCGTCCTTGCGGAACCTTCTCGTTCGCGAAGAAGTTGATCTCGTCGTCACTGAGGCTGTGGCGCTTCAGGTCTGTGAACGCCCGAACCACGGCGCCACCTGATGCGGAGCGTTCCAGCCGAGGCGCCTCCCCGTCTCGCGTCATGTCAAACGAATACACCTTCGAAACCTGCCCGACCTGCAGATTGCCGCCCGGCGCGTCGATGTTCGCCCCCGGGTTGAACGGATTCGGCTCCGAAAAGAAGCGGCTCTTGAGCTCCATCGCCGGCACGTGACACTGCGTGCAGCCGATGCTGCCGAAGATCCGCTCGCCATCGAAGATGGCGGCCTCGTGGCCGCGCGGAATGACACGCCCGGGCGTGCCGAGCGCAGCCTGGAAAATTGATACCGCGGTGACGTCTCCCACGGTCAGTTCATTGACGACTCCGTCGCTGTCCGGATCGGCATCGAGTCCGAACCGCTCAACCGACTGGATCCCGTGATGATGGTTCATCGCATTATTGCTGAACTGTCGCAGCGAAACCACCGCCCCCTTCTGATGGAACGGCTTGATGATCAAATCCCAGTCCACACCTTCGATGGCGCTCGGATCAATCTTGCCGTCCGGGAGCACCGTGATCGTCCCGAAGCTTACGCCCTTCGCGACCAGTGCGCGCGACACCGATTGGCCGCTGGACGAAGCCTCCTGTCTGGCGGCCTCGCGAATCGCTATCAGCTCCTCTGACATCTCCCGCGCCAGCATCTCGATCGGACCGGCCCCCATCATGCCGAGCGTATTGCGCTCATTGCTGAACAGCGGATCGATCGAGGTGGTCACCGGGTCGAGCGCCTGCGCCAGCACAAACACGTTTGCCACAAAGTCGCCGGCGCCGCCGACCCGTGGCTGCGCATGGCAACCCGTGCACGACGTCGCGTCCGGACCGGAGGTCCGTATGAAAGCCGGCTCATCCGGTGTCCGCGGCGCACCCGTGCCGGTCGTGGCCGGCCGCCCCTGTCCGTCGAGGCGATTGAACCGCGCGTCAAACAGGATTCTGCCCTTCTCGAAAAGCTTCGTGAAGGAGACCTCCCCGCGCTCAATAGCCGCCTGGTCGAGGTGCTCCCGGATCACCGGTGCCTCGCCCACCTGCGCGTTCACGGACGCCACAACAACTGCGATCGCGAACAGTGGGAGTAATCGTAGTGCACTCATCGCGTCAACCTGCCCTCACATACTCGGTAACCGCCGCGCCCTCACACCGGGCGCGCCGCGGCATTCCCAAACGACCGGCTCGAAACTCGATGGCATCTCATGCTATCGACAGGAAGCAGGCGCGCGAAACGTGAACCAGGACCAGGATCCAGGAAACACCGCAGGAGCAATTCGCTGCGATCGCAGTTATCGGAAATGCACGAGTTGCATGACCCCTGCCGGGTGACCGAGCAGCTCGGACCTGCCGCGGAGCGCAATTCCCGCACCCGAGCGCTCGCGGCTTCGCCCCTATTCTCCGCGCGGAATCTCCGTTCCGTGCGGATCGCGCGCCGGCTCGCCGACGTCTCCCGCCAGCACCTCGCGAATGCCCGGCGCCGCAAGGTGTTCCAGCCGCTCGGCCGTGCCGTGCACGTGATCCGGCCGCAGGCCCAGTCGCTCGCTCAGGTACACCTCCCACAACCGGTGCGCCCGCACGACGCTCCGCGCCGCCACGCTGCCCGGCTCGGTGAGCCGGATCCGCCCCTCCGCTCCACGAACCATCCCGCGCCGCTTCAGCCCGGCCAGCGCCAGGCGCGTCGCCAGCGGTCCCGACCCGACCGCCGCGCGTACCAGGCTTCGCAGGACTGCGGCCGAAATCTCCCGCCCGGATTCCTCAACCCGGTATAGCACGCCCAGGATGTCCTCTCGCAGGATGCGCGCCCGCAGGTTCGCGCGGCGGAGCGACCGCACGATCAGCCCGTGCCGCGGCGCGATCAGCAGCGCAAGGCCGAATTGCAGGCCCACCGCGACGCAGATCATCCCGGCCGTGCTGGTGCTCACACCCGGATAGCCAAACCACCCCGGCGCTACAATCGCCAGCAGGTGCCCGCCGGCGGCGCCGATCACCGCGATCAGCCCGCTCAGCAGCAGCATCGGCAGCAGGCGATCCGTCAGCAGTCGTGCCGCCGCAGCCGGCACGATCAGCATCGCGATCACCAGGATGCTGCCCACGCTCTCAAACGCCGCGACCGTGGTCATGGCCACCAGCGTCATCAGCGCGTAGTGCAGCAGCAGCGGGCGAAAGCCCAGCGCCGCCGCCAGCGCCGGATCAAACGCCGCCAGCCGCAACTCCTTGAACAGCAGCGCGATCACCAGCACGTTCACCATCAACACGCCCATCAGCGTCAGCGCCGCCTCCGGCACCTGCCAGCCGCCGATCTCCGTCGTCCGCAGCACGGCGGTCTCGATCTGGCCATACAGCACGCAATCCGGATCGAGATCGATCGAATCCGCCTGTCGAATCAGCACCAGCCCCAGCGCAAACAGCACCGAAAACACGACGCCCAGCGCTGCGCTCTCCTCCACCCTTGCCACGCTGTGCAGCCACTGCGTCAGCGCTGCCGTCAGCACGCCCACCACCGCGGCGCCGATCAGCATCTCCACGCCGCCGAGGCTGCCGGAGATCAGGAACGCCGCCGCCAGCCCCGGCAGGACCGCGTGACTGATCGCGTCGCCCATCAGGCTCAGACGCCGCAGCACCAGGAAGTTGCCCGGCAGCGCACACGCCGCCGCCGCAAGCGCTCCGACCACCACGGTCCAGGTGTCGCCGCTGCGCCACGCGAAGTCCGCCGGGATCAGGCCGATCATCGCGGCCCTCCCGTCGCGGGCAGCGGGTGCGGACTCGGCGGCAGCGCTCCGCTCTCCGCCGGAGGCGCTGCGCCCTCCGCCGTGAGTCGCGCCTCCAGCTCCGCGATCATCCCCGGATCCAGCACGTGCTCCACCATGTCCGCGTCGCGATCGACGTGCGATGGCGCTATGTCGGCGTGCGAGATCAGATACAGCTCCCACAGCCGGTGATTTCGGACAATCCGCTCCGCGGCCGCCCGCCCGGCAGGCGTCAGCCGCACCAGCACTCCGCGCGGCTCTCGCTGCAACTCAAGCAGTCCTTCGCGCTGCGCCGCATGCAAGGCGCGCCCCGGCTGTCCGGCGCCCCAGCTCCGCAATCGGCGCAGCGCTGCCAGCGGGGCGCCGCCGCTCCCGCCGGCGCTGCGCGGCGTCGACGGAACTGCGCTCCCTTGCTCATGCAGCTCGTGAACCGCGCGGAGCAGGTGCTGTCGCGCGACGCGTCGCGCCAGACCCCAGTGTCGCACCGCCGCCCGCAGCACCCCCCGCGCCGGTCCCAGCAACATGCTGATTCCGAACATCGCCCCGCCGACCAGCACGATCAGCGCGCCGGCCGGCAACCGCGGATGCACGGCGCTCACGGCGGCCCCGATGAATCCGCTGGTCGCGCCAATCGCCGCCGCCGCCGTGACGATCACCGGCAGGCGCTCCGACCAGAAGCGCGCCGCCGCCGCTGGAATGACCAGCAGCGCAATGACCAGGATCAAGCCCACCGCCTGAAGGCCGACCACCGTCACCGTCACCACCAGCCCCATCAACAGCACATCCAGCAGCGCCGTCGGCCGCCCCAGCGTCCGCGCATACCCGGAATCGAAGCAGAGCATCTGGAAGTCGCGGAACATCGCCACGCAGACCGCCGTCACGAGCACCGCCGTCACGCCGATCAGCACCGCGTCGCTCCACAGCATGGCCGCGGTCTTGCCGTAGATGAACGCGTTCAGGCCGGCGGCGCTGCCGGATCCGCTGCGCTGCACGACGCCCAGCACGGCCGCCCCGAAGCCGAAGAACACGCTCAGCACGATGCCCAGCGCCGCGTCCTCGCGGATGCGCGTGGAACGCACGATGCCGAGGATCACCAGCACGCTCACAACCCCGGAACTCGCCGCCCCCGCCAGCAGCCCCGGCAGCCACTTGCCGGATCCCCCCATGCCGGCCATCACCAGAAACGCGATCCCGATCCCCGGCAGCATGGCGTGGCTCAGCGCGTCGGCCAGCAGCGCCCGCTTGCGCAGCAGCGTAAACGTCCCCACCACGCCGCAGGCCGCCCCCAGCAGCGATACCCCCGTCACCACCACGCGCGTGTTGTAATCCCGCAACAGCAGCACGTCCGCGTATCTGGAAAGCAGGCTCTCGCCCGACGCACCAAGCCCGGTTTGGGCGTGAGCCGTCGGCAGAGCCATCAGCAGAATGGCAATCAGCGCGACGCGCTGGAGGAGTCGCCCCGGTTGCAAAGGAATGCGATACCCGGCAGCAAGCAGCGCCAATCCGCGAACACCGGCAGCACGTCCGTTCACGCGCCGTCTCCGCGTTTCAGGGCGTGCGCGGCCGCGTCGAGCAGCGTCAGGCGGCCGCCGTAGGTCCGCGCCAGGTTCTCGGGCGTGAAGATCTCGCCCACCGGCCCGTGCGCTACGACGCGCATGTTCAGCAGCAGCACGTTGTCAAAATACTCCGGCACCGTCTGCAAGTCGTGATGCACGACCAGCACCGTGCGCCCGTTGCGGCGCAGCTCGCGCAGCACGTCCACGATAGCGCGCTCCGTCGCGGCGTCCACGCTCGCGAACGGCTCGTCCATCAGGTACAGGTCCGCGTGCTGGGCCAGCGCCCGCGCGAGAAAGACCCGTTGCTGCTGTCCGCCCGAAAGCTGGCTGATCTGGCGACCGGCGTACTCGGCCAGCCCGACGCGCTCCAGCGCCTCCAGCGCCGTGCGGCGGTGCGCGCGCGTCACGGGGCGCAGCCAGCCGATCTTCGCATAGCAGCCCATCGTCACCACGTCGAGCGCGCTGACCGGGAAGTCCCAGTCCACGCTCTCGCGCTGCGGCACATAGGCGACCCGCTCGCGCTGTCGCCGATACGGCTCGCCGAAGATCGTCACCCGCCCCGACGCGCGCGGCACCAGGTCGAGCACCGCCTTGAGCAGCGTGCTCTTGCCGGCGCCGTTCGGTCCGACAATCGCCGTCAACTTGCCCGCAGCCGCGTCATAGTCCACGTCCCACAGCACCGGCTTGCGGTGATACGCGACGGTCGTGTCGTGGATCGACAGCGGGCAGTCGGGCGGATGCTCCGACCCATGCGGCAGCGCGCCCGCCGGCTCGCGCTGCTTCGCAGCGGCTCGCGCCGATTCCCGACCGCTGCCCAAAGAACTCCACACGACCGCGCTCCTCGTTCCCCGATGCCACTTCGCACAATCGGACACGCGCCGACGCACCCCGGGCCGATTTCGCGTCGCCGCTCCGTCTCAGGCGCTGCGACGATCAGCGGTCCTTCTTCTCCGACAGCTTGCCGCGCCAACCGCGCTCCGGCGCGTCACCGCCCAGCGCACGGGCGATCAGCGTGGCGTTGTGATCGATCATGCCGACGTAGGTGCCCTCGTACGTCCCGGGTGCGCCCATCGCATCCGACAGCAGCGTGCCGCCGATCCGCACCGTTCGCCCGCGCGCCGCCGCCCCCTCGACCAGCGCCCGGACGTTCTTTTCCGCCACGCTCGATTCCACGAACACCGCCGAAATCTCGCGCTCCACCAGGAACGACACCAGCCGATTGATGTCGGCCACGCCCGCCTCGGATTCCGTCGAGATTCCCTGAATGCCGCGCACCTCGATCCCGTAGGCGCGGCCGAAGTACCCGAACGCATCATGCGCCGTCACCAGCACGCGCTGCCGCGCCGGGATCGACGCGATCACCTTTTTCACATACGCGTCCAGCTCCGCCAACTCACCGCGATAGCGCGACGCGTTCGCGCGATACGCGGCCGCGTTCGCCTCATCGCAGGTTGCCAGGGCCTCGGCCACGGTCTCCACCGCCCGGCTCCAGAGCGACACATCCATCCAGACGTGCGGATCGGGGTGGCCCTCGGATCCGTCCGGCTCGATCAGGTGCTTGGTGTCAATTCCCTCGGTCACCGCGAACACGCGCCGCCCGCCGCGGGCCATCCGCACCAGCGTGTCACTCATCCGCCCTTCCAGCAGCAGACCGCTGTAGAAGATCACGTCAGCATCCTGCAGCTTCGCAACGTCGTTGCGACTCGCGCGGTACAGGTGCGGATCAACCCCCTCGCCGATGATGCCCGTCACGTTGGCGTGCTCGCCCGCCACCACACGCGCGATGTCCGTCACCATGCCGACCGTCGTCACCACGTTCAGCTTGCGCGAATCACCCGCCAGCGCCGCCGATCCGCCGCCCCAGACGAGTGCAACCGCCGCCAGGCCGCACAGAATCGCGCGACGACCCGGCCGCGCGCCGCTTCGTTCAATCAGGTTCATCTCATCAGCTCCCGACGCACCCATCACGGTGCGACTCTCAATCTGCCTTAACGCTCCGCACCCGCATGATCGAGCGCGCCACCGGCCGATCCGATCCGGCACACGGCCGCTCCCCGATCTCCCATCGACCATCGACCGCTCGACCGCTCGACCGCTCGACCGCTCGACCGCTCGACCCAGGCGGACTGCGTTACCTGTACCCCGAAACTCATAATGTAGCATATGGTACATGTCGGCCGCTGTCAAGGGCCGGCCAGCCCCGCCTGCGCCACCCGTGACGCTCGCGCTGGATTCGGCTACGCTCAAACATGGGGTTTCCGCCCGAACGGCGACCGGAGGCGCAATACCATGCCCGTTTCGCACACCCGACGCCTGCCGCCCGCCGCTGCGATCGTCGCGATCCTAGCGCCGCTCCTCTTCCCGCTTATTCCGATCAACCGAGCCGCTGCCGCCGTTGGCGACAGTGCCGCGGACGCTGTTCTCGGTCAGCCGGGCCTCACGTCGCTCGCCGGTCTTGCCGACCCGGCCGCAGCCATCTCGATCTCCGGCGCTCCGGGCATCGTGGTCGCACCGGATGGGCGTCTATTCGTCGCGGACTCCAACAACAACCGCATCCTGAGCTGGCCCAGCGCCGCGAGCTTCACCGACGGCGCGGCTGCCGATCGGGTCATTGGCCAGCCCGACTTCCTGAGCACGACGCCGGGCACATCCGCTTCCGCCCTGAACTATCCGCAAGGGCTGCATATCGACGCCGCCGGCGCTTTGTGGGTGGCGGATGCGTTCAACCATCGCGTACTGCGCTTTCCGGACCCCTCGACACCAGGAGCCGCCGCCGACCTCGTCATCGGCCAGCCCGACCTGACCACCGGCGTCCCGAACTTCGGCGGCTCATTCAACGGACTCGACGGAGCGCGGGCGAACAGCATCCTGTTCCCCGGACGGGTTCGAACCACGGGCACGCGCGTTTACATCACTGACAGCGGCAACAGCCGCACACTCGCCTACGATCTTCCCGCCAGCCACCAGCCGACCGCGGACGCCGTTTTCGGCCAGTACGGCTCGCTCGTCTGTCGCGCGAAGAACAACGACGGCGCCTGCGGGTCGGAATTCGCGCCGCCGACCGGCGAGACGCTTTACAACCCGATCGGCCTCGACGTGGACGGCGCAGGACGGGTGTACATCGCGGACTGGAACAACCATCGCGTGCTGCGCTTCGACCCGCCGCTCGCTGCATCGCCGGTCCCCAGCGCCGTCTACGGGCAGACCGGCTTTTCCGCGGCCGACCCCGATGGTCCGGGCGCAGGCGCGGGCGGACTGCACCTGCCGATAGACCTGCACCTGACCGCGACCGCGGACCTGCTGGTCTGCGACAGCGCGAACCACCGGGTACTGCTGCTTCGCGGGCCGCTGTACGGATCGGCGCCGGATGGGGTGCTTGGACAACTCGACGACCTGGGCGGGCAGTTGCCGAATCACGGCCTCGCGCCGGGCAGCGTGGGACCGACGGGGCTGTCCGGCCCCACCGGCGTCACGATCGACGCGCTCGGCAACGTGTATGTGGTGGACACGGACAACAACCGTGTGCTGCGATTCGACCGGCCGTTCGTGCTGCGCGGCGACGCCAATTGCGACGGGCGAACTGACAACTTCGACATTGACCCCTTCGTGCTGCGACTGGTGAATGAAGCAGCCTATGCACAGGCCTATCCTCATTGCCCGCCCGCGGCGTGCGACGCCAACGGCGACGGGAGTGTGGACAACTTTGACATCGATCCGTTCGTGCGCCTGCTGGTGGGCGAGTGATGCGCGTGCGACGGGGCGTGACGCTGATCGAGCTGATCGTCGTCGCGGCGATCATCGCGCTGCTGGCGACGATCTCGCTGAGCGGCGTCGCGCAGGCACGGCGCATGGCGCGCACCGGGGCGTGCCAGGCGGCGCTGCGCGGGTTGGGCACCGCGCTGGCAGCCTATGCCACCACGCACGCGGACGCGGTCGTGCCTTCCTACAACATGACCGGCACGGCCGTCGGAACGCACAACCCATTGGACGGATGGGCGGTGATTCTCGATCGCGAAGCGTTCGCCGGCGGAGCGCCCGGGCCGACGGGCAATGCCTTTTATTGCCCCGACACACTGCCGCGCGCCGGCCTCGCCGCGGCGCAGACCGGCACGGACCCCGACAATCCGCGCGGGTTCATGGACTGGCCCGCGGTGCTGACGCTCTCGCAGGCGTACGCGCGGCCGCTGCCCGAGCGCGGCATGCCGCGCGTGTTGCGCGTGTCCTACTGGATCAACGGCGAAAACCCGATCGGCCGGCCGCTGCCGGTGCGCCAGGGCGTGTACTACACGGGATCCGTGGGCTACGGCCCGGACCCGCTCGGTCGCACGCTGCGGGCGAACCGGCTCACGGAGGTCGCACGGCCGGCAGCGACGATCGCGCTGGCCGACGGACTCTACGCAGGGAACCAGGACGCGCCGCGACGTGGCGCACGCGACCTGCGGATTGGCTATCGGCACGTCCGCGGAACCGCGGCGGCCAACGTCGCCTTTGCGGATGGGCACGTCGGCATGATCCGCGGAGACGCCTTTCCGCGTGATTTCGGCGGCACAGCCAGCGCGCAGCAGGTTCGAGAGGAAAACGTGGGCGGCCGCCCAACGTGCTACGCCGACCCGGACAAATGGCTGGCCGCCGGGCCGTGACGGCCTCGTCGCGACGACGATGCCGACGCCCCAGCCGCGCGGCTCGTTGCCCCGGTCGATTATTACTTCGGGGGTTGCTGCGGCGGCGGCTTCTTCTCCTCCGGCTTTGAGCCGAACAGTCCGCCCAGGCCCTCGCCAATCGCACCGACGCCCTGCTGCACCGCGCCGGCCGCTCCGGGCGGCAGCTTGTCGCCGAGCGCCCCGCCGACGCGCTCGGCCAGTTCGCGTTTGCCCGCCGCCACCAGGGCATCGCGCAGCGCCGCGGTGATGGCCGGTGCGTCGAACACGATGCGCGGCGCGTCGATCGGCCCGATGATGCGCAGCGTCAGGTTCAGATCGCGGGCATAGCGAAACGCCTCGTCGGCCACCTTGGCGTCCATGCCGAACAGGCCCGCCGGCCCGACACGGCAGCGCATCGACTGCGCCTCGACCCTCAACTGGAAGTCCACCGCATCGCGCGTGGCGCCGCCGCTGATCGTCGCCGCGACCACGCCATCCTCAAAGATCACGCGATTGCCCGCGTTCAACCCGCGCTGCAGCGCTCCCATCGATACATCATCCATCTGTACGCCGATTCGCGCCTCGGGGGCGGCGTCGCCGTAGTTGATGAGCAGCGTGGCGCGCGAGCGGAACTGCTGGGAACGGATCGAAACGGACACAACATCGCCGGCTGCCCAGGGGGCATCGCTGAGATTCTCCGCCAGCACGCGGCTGACGCCCCAGCGCTCCAGCCCGATCTCGACGTTCTCAATCTTCAGGCGCTTCAGCCGCACGCGCGGCGCGGGCGAGCGTGGGGCGCGCAGGTCGAGGTGCGCGAGGTAGCCGTCGGCGACCGGGCGCGGTGGGGGCGCGGCAGCCGCGTCGGGCGGCGCGGGCAGCCATTCGCGGATGGTGCGGGTCCACTCGCGAAGCTGCTCCGCCGACTGGAGATAGGACTCCAACTCGCCGAACTCCGACTGCGGGCCAAGCCCGTGCTGCCCCGGCACGAATTCCTGCGTCGCGGGCGGCGGCGGCGGCGCGAGGACGACACCCGGGCGCTCGCGCGGGGAGTTGGTTTTTACGCCCGTCAGCACCACCTCTTCGATCTCGACCTGTCCGCGCAGCAGCGCCAGTACGCCCAAGTCAGCGGTCAGCGCTTCAATCGCCGCGCGGTTGTTCTGCGGTTGGGCCGGATCGGTGATCTGCACGTCGGAGAGCGCCAGGCGCGCCCCGAACAGCGACAACTCGACGCGCCCGATATTCACCTCCGCGCCGTTGGCGCGGGTCAGTGCCTGCTCGGCCAGCCCGTCCACCAGCCGATCCCGCAGAACGATCAACCCGGCCCCCGCCGCGGCCAGCAGCACCACGCCCACCGCCAGACCGGGAATCCGAACGTAGCGCCCGCGTCGCTCCAGCACGGCCCGCACGTCGGTCGCACTCTTGCTGATCAGCAGCCAATCCAGCAGGCGCACCCACCAGATTCGCCGCCACGTCGCGAATCGCTCCGACTTGCCCTCGAGGCTCAGCCACGTCCGGCGAAAACTCTGCACCACTAACGCCATGGTGCCGCCCAGCAGCAGCCCGAGGATCGGTCCCGCCAGCAGCGCCCCGCACAGGGCGTAACGCGAAAAATCCGTCAGCCCGATGATGGGAAGTGCGCCGGCCGTCGCCGGCAGCGCCGGCAGGCTCTGCTGCACCCACTCACCCAGCGAGACCAGCAGCGGCGCGGCGGCCAGCGACGCCGATTTGCCCAGTGCCGCGAACAAAAGAAAGACGCCGATCGGCACGTTGATCAGCAGCATCGCGAACAGCAGCGCCGCGTGCAGGCCCGAGAAACCCGGCATCAGACCGAACCAGAAGCCCAGCATCGTGCCGATCACGATCAGACCCGGCGCCACGCCGCCGCGCAACACGCTCAGCCAGCCGCGAATGGACCTGGGAATCAGCACTGTCGTTCTCCTGGGCGGGCACGTCGAAAAGGCAGTGACGGACTCGTTACACGCCGTCGGCCGCCGCGCTCGTAGATTTCAGTAGCCGCGGCGCACGTTCGGCCGGCGTCGGACGCCGGCTTGCGACCACTCGCCGCGGACACGATGGAGCACACCGCATGAACCGGCTGCAAAGAGTTGCCACGCTGACCATCATTCTAACCCTGGGCGCCGCCGCAGCGCTCGCCTGCGACCCCCTGCTACTCCAGGAATGGCGGAACCCACCCACGACCGAGGAAGTGGTTCGGTGGCGCATCGCCGGGGCTGCCGGCCTGGATGAGCTGCGGGCGCGATTTGCCTCGGACATTGCCGCGGCCGTTTCGGACGGGCCGAGCGCCGAGGAGTACCGCCGTTCGTCGCGCTGGGCGGCGATTTCCGCCGCGATCGACGCGGTCGCTGCCCAGAAGGATGCGCACGTGTCCGGGTTGTTCTGGCACACGGACTTCGCCGCCGCGGCCGAGGAAGCCCGTCGCAGCGGCCGGCCGATCCTGACGCTGCGCCTGCTTGGCCGGCTGGATGAGGAGCTGAGCTGTGCGAACAGCCGCTTTCTGCGAACGACGATCTATGCCGATCCCGAAGTGGCTCGGCAACTGCGCTCGGAGTTCGTCCTGCACTGGAAGTCCGTCCGCCCGGTCCCGCGTGTCACGATCGACTTCGGCGATGGCCGCATGCTGGAGCGCACCCTGACCGGCAACAGCATCCAGTACGCGGTGACGCCCGATGGCACGGTGATCGACGCGCTTCCTGGGTTGGTCGATCGCGAGTCCATGCTGACGTTCCTGGCGAATGCGCGAAGTCTCCACCGCGCGAATCCGGACTCCTGGGGCGCGTACGCCTCCTCTGGCGCGATTTTTGAGTCGCAACTCGCACACGCGCTGCGGCTGTGGCGGGACCGGCTCAACGCCACACTGGACCCCGTGTCTCCGCAACCGCCGATGCAGCTCGTGCGGCACGTGCGCCTGTCCGCCGACGGCAGCGCCGCTGCGGGCGTGCTGGCGCCGGATGCCCTGGCGGCCGTGCCGATCGCCGTCACCAAGTCCAGGGTCGAGCGCGTGCCGCTCGAACAGCTCACGCGCCGCGCCGAACGTGTGCGCGCCGAATTGGACGCAGCTACCTGGCGCATCGCCGGGCAACTGCACGCGCCGGCCGTCACCGTGGCGCCGGAATGTGAGCGGTTAATGCGGACGAAGTGCGGCGGGGTCGGGGACTTCGACGCGAAGCTGGCGCGCTTCCGCGCGGCGCTGGCGCAGGACACGGTGTACAACCTGGCGGCGCTGCGGCCGGTGATCCTGGGCTGGCTGGCGTCGGCGAAGCGTCCGACGAACGTGGACGAACTAAACCGGCGCGTGTACGCCGAGCTGTTCCTCACGCCCGACAGCGATCCCTGGCTCGGACTTGCGGCCGCAGATGACTTCACGGCGCTGCCCGAGGAAGGGGTTCGAATCGCCGCGACGAAGTAGCGCGACGGCGGTGCCGGCGCGGCGGCGCTACTCCGTGGCGGCCGTCGCGCCGGTGGGCAGCCCGCGCAGGGCGCGCTGGCCGCGGCGGGCGTAGTCCAGCGAAAGGCTCAGCACCCGCACGGCCTCCTGGTCGGCATGGAAGCCGGACGAATTCTCCGCCTCAATGAAGTCCAGCAGGAACTGGGCCTTGCGATGAAAATCGCGCGCGACGCCGAGCTGCGCGTCGGTCGCGCCGCCGTCCCGAGCGGCGACGATGTCGGCGATCAGCTCGACCACCGCGTCCATCGCCAGGTTGCGCACGGACTGCGTCCGCCCCTGGATGGTCTCGGCCCGCGCCAGCAGTTCGGACTCGCTGGCCTTGTGGCATGTCTGGCAGGCGGCATTGATGTTCAAGAGCGGGCTGCGGATGTGATGGTCGCTGATCTTCATCGCGCCGACACGCTGATAAGGCATATGGCAATCCGCGCAGGAGACGCCCGCGCGCGCGTGCACGCCCTGGTTCCACAGCTCGAACTCGGGATGCTGGGCCTTGAGCATCGGCGCGCCGCTGTCGGCGTGGACCCAGTCCTTGAAGCCGCTCTGGTCGTACCAGGCGAGGATCTCGTCGGCCTTTAACCCGTTGTGCCACGGATACGTCAGGCGCTTGCCCTCGCCGGCGAAGTGATACTCGACGTGGCACTGCCCGCAGACAAAGCTGCGCATCTCGTGCCGCGTCGCCATCGTGTTCACGTCGTAATCCTTGACGCCCTGCGACGCCTTGTACGCCCGCATGCCCTCAATGAACGCCGGCCTCGTGACGCGCAGCGCCATCGTGCCCGGATCGTGACAGTCGATGCACGTGACCGGGTGCTCCACCAGCGGGCGCGCCTCGGCGTAGGGCGTGCGACAGATCACCTCAAAGCCGCGAAACATGTCACCATCGCCGGCCTTGCGATAGGCCGTCACCATCGAGGCGTGACAGTTCAGGCATGCACCCGGCTGCTTCACGACCTGCTGGCGCTCGGTGTACAACTGATCCGTCAGCATGTAGGCATGACCTCGCTCCTCGCGGAAGTCGGTCGCGAACGCATAACCGGCCCAGATCTTTCGCAGCCGCGGATCCTCCTCCAGCCGCGATTGCGCCACCACGCTGCGCGGATCAGCCTGCGTAGGCGTGCGCGGCATGGCCTCGCTGCCGCCGTAGCGCGTGCGAACCATGTCCGAGGTGCGCTTGTAGCCGTCATACTGGAGCGGAAAGTTCTTCCCCCACACGGCTGGATCGTCGATATCGTCGGTCAGTTCGACCACGCGGAAGAAGGGGTGGCGCGCCTCTTGCTTGTGCTGAAATATGTTCACCAGCAACGCCGTCAACCCGAACGTTCCCAGCGCCGCGACGACTGCCACGACCGTGGCCGTCAAGAGCGGGCGCCCCGGCGCGGGCTGTGGCTGCGAGCCGGCCGAAGACGGCGAATTGCGCTGCGACATGATCTGACTCCGATCCAACAGCGGGCCGGCCCGAACGGATCGGGCCGCCGCCGCACATCTCAATGCTCGTGTCCCACGTTGCGATGACAGCGCACGCAGGACATCGCGCCCGCGCCGCCCGGCTCAAGCGGGTCAATCGCGTGCACCACCTGGGCGTGACAATGGCGACAGGCCGCCTCCGTCACGCGCAGGTTCCGTTCGGTGATTCGAATCGGCTCGGGAAACCCGCCCATCGTGAACGCCAGCGAGTGGTTCCAGCCGTTGATCGCCTTGGTGGCGTACTTGCCGAAAAAGTCGTGCGGGGCGTGGCAATCGTTGCAGGTGGCGACGTCGCGATGGCTGGCGCGCTGCCAGCCGTCGTACTGCTCATGCATGACGTGGCAGTTTGCGCAGGCCTGCGGGCGATCCGTCAGGTAGGACGCGCCCTCGGCGTAGATGAACGTGAAGACGCCGATGCCGGCCGCGGATCCGACCAGCACGGAGACGGTGAGCAATGCCGCTCGTGTCACACGTCGCATCAACACACTGCGCCAGACGTGAGAGCAACTTCGCGCGACCGGAACACAACCCGATCGGCGGCAGCAACGCAGCACCTCACCCCTGCGGCGCCCGGCCGATACGCATTAGAACCGACGCAGCAACCCGACCACAACCCCCTGAATCTGAACATCGCGGACGATCATCGGTTCGTACGCCGCGTTAGCGGGTTGAAGGCGGATGCCCTGCGGCGTGCGGTAGAAGCGCTTGAGCGTCGCCTCACCATCGGCCAGCAGCGCCACGACCGTTTCACCGTCGCGGGCCGTCTCGCGCTTCTCGCAGACGACGAAATCGCCGTCGCAGATTTGATCGTCGATCATGCTGTCGCCGCGGACGCGCAGCACGAACTTCGGCGCCGGCGTGTTGAAGACCTCCTCCAGGTCCAGCACCTCGCGCGACTCCACCGCCTCGATCGGACGCCCCGCCGCGATCCGACCCGCCAAGGGCAGGCGCGTCGGACGCTCATCGGGAAAGCTGATCGTGTTACTCAGCGCCAAAGAGCGAGCCTTGTGCCGGGCACGGCGCAGCAGCCCTTTCTTTTGAAGGGAGCTGATGTGCTCGAACACGGTGACCTTGCTGACGCCGAACTTGTCGGCCAGTTCCTGCATCGTCGGCGCATAGCCGCGCTGCCGCGTGAAGTCGCGTACGTACGTCAGCAATCGCAACTGCTTGGGCGTCAACGGCGGACTTGGTTTCTGTGCCTTCCGGGCCATCAACCCACTCCTGCAACAAAAATGCACTCAACGATCCCAGCAGCACCGGCGGCGGCAGCCGCACGCCGCCCGACGGCGCCCCGCCTGTACACGTCGGCGACGAGTCACCGGTACCGGCGGTCATTCCGTGGCCGGCATCCGGGCGAACCTTCGCCCGCGCGCCGCGTGCCGACAGACCGGCAACTGACGACGGGTGCGGCCGCGATCGCGACCCTGCCCGACAGCCGATCAACAGCGGCGCCTGGTACGCGCTCGGCTGGCCGGACAGCGCCGCTGAACAAGCCGCACTGCCGGCGAAAATCCACCGGACCTTCCGCCGCAACTGCTTCACAAGTGAGCGCAGGCCGCGGCCAAGCGCCGCGATTCCCCGCTCCAATGCTCGATCCGCACCCACAATCCCCATCCGAAGAGCGCCGAGAAGACCGACCCGCCAAAGCTCGTTCAGTAGCACTCCCTGGGCATCCAAGGAGCGCCCGACGGACCAGGCTCGACGATCCGCCTCAGACGCCATCCGCGAGCGCCCCGGCCAAACCGCCAATCCTCTCTCCGCCAATCGCGCGACCTGCCCCAGGGCGGCCGCCTCCGTGATCGGCGTTCGCTCCAGCCGGTCATCGCCCGCGCCGGAGAGACGAACCTCATCACAAAAGTCCCCGCCCGGACCCAGCAGACAGAGCAGCCGACCGTCGTCTCGACTCAATGCAGCGTGCATGCGCACTCCTTTGCGAAAGCAGCCACCAGACGTCCGAATATTACCCTAACAGGACGGGTGGGTCAACCCTTTTCGGGGCAATTCCCTAAAATTATCCGAACCCGCTATCTGGGGATGTGCGCTGCCGAGTGCAACGCCTGATTGTGGTCAAGGGATCCTCAGCGCACCCGCGACGGTCCACGACGCGCCCGAACTTCGGCCGATCTTCGGAGGCCTACGACCCGCCGCGATAGACCGTCCCGCGCCAAGACGTCTTCGTCAGCCCCCCCAGCTTCGTCATCGCGTTCAGCACCATCGCCGTAACCAGAGTGGTTCCAATTGGATACGTCATTGCCCACGGAGCCGGCACACCGCAGATCGGATAGAACCGCCACAGCACGCTCTGCTGCGCCGCGATGGCCGCCAGCGCGGCAATTCCGATCGGACCGGCCGCCGATCCGGTCAACGGCGACGCGATCAACGTCAGATAGGGCGACATGCTTGCCACGACCAGAACCAGCGCGGACGCCAGCAATCTCGGGAACGTGCCGAAGCTGCCGTAGAAAATCCGGCTCCAGCCGCGCCAGATCTGGCCCAGCCCGGTGTACATCCGCACGCTGAACAGGTCACCGCCGCGAATCACGCGCAGCCGCACCCCGACCTGCTTGGCCCGCCGGGCAAAGTGCATGTCCTCATTGAGCGTCGCCTTCACGGCCTCATGTCCGCCAAGGCGCTGGTAAGCATCGCGGGACATCAGCATGAATGCGCCATTGGCGTAGGCGCACGAGGACTTCGGCGAGTTCACGCGGTGCGGCGGGTTCCAGAACAGCATCATCCCGCTGGCCGCCGGCTGCACCACCCGCTCCCAGAATGAACCGGCGTCGATCCGCGGGAGCACCGAGAGGAACTCGACTCCGTTCCGCATCGCGAATCGCATCGCCGCTTCGAGCAGGTGCGGCGAGTGAAACTGGCAATCGGCGTCGGTGAAGGCCAGCCAGTCCGCCCGTGCCGCGGTGACGCCGCTGCGCATGGCGTTGTTTTTGCCGAACCAGCCGGCCGGCAGCTCACGGACGTGCAGCGCGGTTACGCGCGGATCAGCGGCGGCGAAGGCGTCGAGGATTTCGCCAGTGCGGTCGCCGCTGCGGTCGTTGACGGCGATGATCTGCAGTGCGGGGTGGCGCTGGCGAAGCAGCCCCTCAATGCAGGCGCCGATGTTGGCCTCTTCGTCCTTTCCGGCAACCAGCATCGACAGCGGCGGCAACGGCGGCTCATCGTCCAGCGGGTGCGCTTCGGCGTCGGAGAGAATCGGCTCGTCGCGCCCGCGCGAGATGTCAACGTGGCGCTTCAGCCAGACCAGCGGCAGCAGGGCCGTGATCCAGAACCAGACGTGCATTACAACCGCGTCGGTGCCCAGGTCGATCCATGCAATGGTCACAAAAGCGGCTCCGGCGCGGCGGGTGGCTGTGCCGGCCGCGGCGGAGACCGTATCCGATGCAATGACAGGTCACAACGCGCCGCCCCGCGGTCGCGCCACCGGCGGCCTGGTCCGGCTACTTTCCGCGCTCGCGCTGTGCGGTGGTCAGCAGACCGTCGAGCCGCGGCTTCAGAACGCCCTCGAATATCTCATCAATCGGCTTGGAGAGCGAGTCAACCCGCTCCGCAAGTCCATTTCGAAGATCACTCTTGTCACCGTCGCGCGGAGCACTCGGCCGCTGGAGCGCTTCGCGCAGGTCGTCCAGTTCCGTCTTCCGCGTCGCCAGGTAACGATTCGCCCGTTCCTCGCAGTCCTTCAGCACTTCATTGGCCCGCCGCGACTGGGCATCGTCCAGCTTGTGCCGAGCGATGAACCGTCGGACATACGCCCGCCAGCGGGTCTCATGGTCGCCCAGAGGATTCCGAAAGGTCGGTGCGACGCGATTGATCACTGATTCCGGCCACGCCGCCGCTTCGCCCGCTCGCTCGCTCTGCCACGGCGGCGGAGCGCCGTCCAGGCGCCTCGCGTCGAACAGGCGCTGTGAGCGCTCGCCGCGCTGCAAGGTGCCGTCCGAGATCCGCTGGAAGTACTCCTCGGCGGATACCACCTTCCTGCCATCGAAGAAGCCGCCAGGTCGCCCCTTGACACCGGAATTGACCCAGGTTCCCGAGTCAACGCCAATGTCTGCGGGGCCCAGCGTCGCGGGATGATCCGGACGATTGAGTTCCACGCGGTGAACCTCTACGACCCGTGAGGCCCTTCCCCCGGGGCGATCCCCGGCAGCTAGTCGATACATGGCCGTACGCACGGGGAACCAGTGACCGTCCACCAGCTCGTGATCGATTTCTGTACGCATCAACTCGCGTCCACGCAATGCAACGGAGGTGGAGGTAATCGCATGATCACGCGCCGGATCGATCCGCCACTGGACGGCGCCGCCGTCCACTTCAGCAGTGACCACGATCTGGCCGCCCTCCTCTCGTTCCCTGAACCGAACCGAAGCACTTTGAAACCGGGCGAGCGGGTCACCGTCAATCGAGTAGGGGTCCAATCCAACGCGACGCACGTCCAGCACGTCGAGTTTTGCCGCCTGCTCGAGCGGCCACATGGCCGCCAGGCAGTCGCCGTCGCGTCGTTCAAATACCACTCCGTCCGCCGCAACCAGCGATCGAATGCGCAATTGGATCGGAATCTCGCCCGACATGCTCAGTCGGTCGCGGACGGTATCCTCAGAGCCGTACCGCGTGGTCAGGACCGTGCTTCCTGCCGCCTTGGTCGAAAAATACCGGGCGTCGTTAACGGGCTCCTCGCCGGGGAAGTCATCCCGGATTGACCATTCAACCCGAGCAGTGCGGATGACGTCAGCGGCACGCATCTGGAACGCAGCCTCAAGCGTGGCCGGAACGCGCGCCGGATCGTCAACCAGAATGGCCACGAACAAAGGAGCGACGTGCGCGAACAGAATGCTCATGACCTGGATTCCGAGGGCGCAGCCGCAGTCGGCTTCGGTGTTCCAGGTTCGTGCCGGTCGCCGGCGTGTGCGAAATTGCAGATGTCCTCGATCTCGTACACAAACATGGTACCCACATCCCGCGCATCGCCCACCGTGATACAGGGGTTCATCAGGTGCGCGCACTCACCCGTGTTCAACGCGTCACGACAATCCCGGTGGATTTCGCAGACCTCAAGGTGATGGCGCAGCTTGTAGATCCCCCAGCCGACCATAGCCCGAGGTCGGCAATGAACGTCCACAGAAGGACACTTGTTCGTCGGCAGGCACACGCACCAATTAAACGCACACGACGGACAAGGCTCGTACTCGTCGAGAATCTTGTAGCACTGTGCCAGCGAAGTGGGGACTACCGCCAGAAGCAACACAACGGCGAAGCGCATGTCGTTTCTCCTGTTGGCTCGCGATTCACAATGATTGTGTGTGTGTGTGTGTGTGTGTGTGTGTCAACACTTTTTCTGATTAATCCTGTCGAGCCGCTCCTCCCGCTGCGTCCGCCGCGTGGCGGCTGGAGCCAGGCCGGAGCGCCTGTCGGCCGCCATGGATCAACCGTAACCGCGCAGCGGCGCCGACTTCAGCCACCGCCGCCCAGCCGCTGCACCGCCGCGAAATAGTGATCCCGCGCCGCCAGCATCTCCCCCAGCGTGTCGCCGCCGAATTTTTCCCGCAGCGCCGCGCAGATCTCAAATCCCACCACGTGCTGCACCACCACGCTCGCCGCAGGAACCGCGCACACGTCGCTGCGCTCATAATCGCTGCGCTGCGGCGCGAGCGTCGTCAAATTCACGCTGTCCATCCCCTGCACCAGCGTCGCGATCGGCTTCATCGCCGCACGCACCACCACCGGCATGCCGTTGGTCATCCCCCCTTCCAGCCCGCCGGCGCGGTTCGTGTCGCGCACGAATCCGAAGCTCGGACCGCCGCGCTGCGCCGCGTCAAAACGAATCGCATCGTGCACCGCGCTGCCAGGACGCCGCGCCGCCTCGAACCCCAGGCCGATCTCCACCCCCTTGATCGCCTGCACCGACCCCACCGCGCGCATCAGGCGCCCGTCCAGCTTCTGCTCCCAGCTTGCGCACGAACCCAGCCCGATCGGCACACCCAGCGCCCGCGCCTCCACCACCCCGCCGACCGTGTCCCCCGCTTTTTTCGCCTTGCGGACGTGCGCGATCATCTGTTCCGCCGCGGCCGCGTCCGGTGTGTACATCTCGTTCGCATCGCGGGCCGCGGTCAACTCGGCGGTCGTCGCAGTCTCGGCAATTACACCCTGTACCGCACCCACCGCCGACACAAACCCGATCACTTCTATCCCGAACTCCCGCAGCAGGCACGCCGCCAGCGCCCCACCCGCAACCCGGCCGGCCGTCTCGCGGGCCGACGCACGCTCCAGCGCGTTGCGGCAGTCGGTCGTCAACCACTTGATCGCCCCCGCCAGGTCGGCATGCCCCGGCCGGGGGTTCTCAAGCGGCGGGGCGGTGTCCAACCGGCTATCGCGATTGACGATCTGGATCACGATCGGGGCACCGGTGGTGCGTCCGAGCCGTACACCCGCCAGAAATACCGCCTCATCCCGCTCGATCCGCATCCGCCCGCCGCGCCCGTAGCCCCCCTGCCGTCGGCGCAACTCGCTGTTAATCCAATCCAGATCAATGGTTACGTCGGCGGGGAAACCCTCGATCAGCACCGTCAGGGCGGGGCCATGAGATTCGCCGGCGGTACGCAAGGTGAGCGTGGACATCATCTTCCATTCTGTCGGCCGACCCCGGGGGTGGCGATAAGGCGCACCTCTCGACCGGGCCGATTGCCGCCGACTAAGGCCGATTGACGCCGACCGGGGCGCAGGTATACTAGCCGGTCTTCGACTGACCCGGGACGACACCGGGGATGGGTGAACCGAGATGAAGACCGTCAACGCATGTTTTCAGGCCCGCAGCGACCTCCAGAAGGAATGGTACGTCGTGGACGCGACGGACAAGGTGCTGGGCCGACTGGCCACGCGCATCGCCACCGTCCTGATGGGCAAGCACAAGCCGACCTACACGCCGCACGTGGACACCGGTGACTTCGTCATCGTGCTCAACGCCGGCGCGGTGCGAGTGACCGGGCGCAAGCGCGAAGAGATCGTCTACGAGTCCTATTCCGGCTATCCCGGCGGGCACAAGATTGTTCCCTTCGAGCGCGTCGCCCAGCGCCACCCGGAGCGCATCATCGAAGAAGCGGTCCGGCGCATGCTCCCCAAGAGCGCGCTGGGCTCCCGCATGCTCAAGAAGCTCAAGATGTATCGCGGTGCGGACCATCCGCACCAGGCACAGACCCCCACACCGATGCCGCTGTAAGAGTTGCGAGGTTCGGAATGAGTGACGCAGTCTCCATCGCCGCCAGGAAAGTCCAGGGTAGCGGCCGTCGAAAGCAGGCCCACGGCGCCTATCTGGGCACCGGCCGGCGGAAGACCTCGGTCGCCCGCGTTCGCATCAAGAACGGTACCGGCAAGATCCTGATCAATGACCGCGACCTGGGCATCTACTTCACCGAGATCCAGGATCGCGAGACCGTCCTCGCCCCGCTGAAGTCCACCAATACCGTCACCGGCTGGGATATCTTCGCCCGCGTCGAGGGCGGCGGTCACACCGGCCAGGCCGGCGCGGTCCGTCTCGGTATCGCCCGCGCCCTGCTGCGGGCCGACACCGGCTATGAAGCGACCCTGCGCGACAACGGCTACCTGACGCGCGACGCGCGCGAGGTCGAGCGCAAGAAGCCAGGTCGTCGCAAGGCTCGACGCAGCTTCCAGTTCTCGAAGCGCTGATTTCGGTCAGCGGGTCGATCGGTTGGGTGCTCGATCGCGTCGGCGCTCAGGCGGCGTCCGCGCGCAGTTCGGTCCGTGGTTCGAGCCGCCGATGCACCGGGAGCTCCTCTCCAATTCACTGGTTCAGGTTCCTGTGCGCGCCTTGCGCACCATGCTGCTTCACGCCCAGGCATCCATTCCAAACGAGTGTTGCGGCCTGCTCCTGCGCGGGCGGTCGCGCGCTCGAATCGTCGCGACAATCCCGCTGCGCAACGCGTCCTGCTCCGGAAGGACGGCGTTTGACGCCGATCCTCGCGATTTGCTGCGAATCTGGCGGAATCCGCGGCTTGCGCCGCGAATCTGCGGCGTCTATCACAGCCATCCTTCCGGCGCGTTGGAACCATCGAATGCGGATCTCGCCGTGGCATTCATGGACTACCCCCTGCAGCTCGTTGTTGCGCCGTCCGGCGCTGCAGTGCTCTATCGCGTACGCGACGCGCGATGGAAACGCATCTCGGAATTCGACTCGCGTTGCACCGCCGGCGCACACGCCGATGCCGACCACGATCGAATCGCAGGCATGACGTCGGAATTGCGTAGGCATCGCGCAGGCCTTGCGTAGGCTGGTGCAGAGCGCAGCGATGCCCAGCTCTTGCGCAATCTCGTGCCACGGTTCTTGCGCCCGCACCCGTCGATCCCAGCAGGCCGCTTGGCGGTACGATCTCGCACCATGCCGATGCACCTGCTCCCACGCACCGTTCGCTTTGTCATCGCGCTGAGCGCTGCCCTGCTCATCGCGCCGCTCGGCTGCCAGTCGGCCCGATCGGATTCGCAAAGCTCGAACGCGCCGCCCTCCGACCCGCGCAGCGCGTCACCCACGGCGCGCAAACGGCCGCCGCCACCGCCGCGTACGCTCGCAACGCCGACACGCGCCGTCTGGGTCGCGCGGTTTCATTTTCGCACGCCGCAGGACGTGCGCCGCATCGTCGCGCGTTGCGCCGCTGAGGGCTTCAACACCCTGCTCTGGCAGGCGCGCGGCGACGGAACCGTTACGTACCCCTCGCGCATCGAGCCATGGTCGGCTCAGTTCAACCACCGCGATCCCGGCTTCGATCCGCTGGCGCTGGCGATCGAGGAGGCCCACGCGCGCGGAATGCGCGTCGAGGCGTGGTTCAACGTGCTGCCCGGATGGAGCGGACCGCAGGCGCCGGCTGTCGCCGATCAGCTATGGAATGCGCGGCCGGAGTGGTTTCTGACGGATTCCCGCGGCAATCGGCAGTCCCTCGGCGATTTCTACGTGCTGCTCAACCCGTGCCTGCCGGAGGTGCGTGCGCATCTTGCCGCGCTGGTGCGCGAAATCGCGTCCAACTACGCGATTGATGGGATTCACCTGGACTATGTCCGCTATGCATGGGACGGCCAGCGCGACGCCCGCCGGCGCTTTCCGCGCGATGCACGTACGCTGGCAATCTATCGTGCCGAGACCGGCCTCACTCCCGATGCCGATGCCGCCGCGTGGGACCGCTGGCGCGCCAATCAGCTCACGCGCGCCGTGATTGAAATGCGCCAGGCACTGGACCGGGCGCGACCTGGGGCGACCCTCACCGCCGCGGTGCGCCCCGATGCAGCCGAAGCGCGGCGCGATCATCTTCAGAGCGCCGCGGCGTGGCTGCGCAGCGGGGTCATCGACGCGGTGATGCCGATGGCGTACACGTCGCGGATCGGCGTCTTTGAGCGCCAATTGCGCTCCTATGACGCGGTCGGTCGCGGACGGGTGATTCCGGGTGTCGGCGTGTACCTGCTGGCGCCGGCAGCCTTGCGTGAGCAACTTCGCCTCTGTGCGCAGAGGGGCGGCGATTGGGCGGCCTTCAGTTATGAATCGCTGAGCGGGGATCGGTTGGGCGCGATTCGCGCCGCGCACGGGCGATAATCGCGGCACGGCAGCCACCGCGCGGCACGAACTCACGGGCGCGCCGCGGACGATGAGCAAAGCGCAGAACCGCGCCCCGGATCGGCGCGGCTTTCCGAAGCGCCACACGGGCCGAAACGGAAAGCAGCGCCGCCGGGGCGCGCGGTTCAATCTCAATCATCGGGGTCTGCTCGCTTCGGAGCGAATCTGACGCCGAATCACGTCCCTTCGTCGGAACTCGCCAGGTAGCGGACCTGCTCGCGGGTGAGCTTGTCGATGTTGACGTTCATGGTGGCAAGCTTCACCGACGCGACGTGCTCCTCGATCTCCTTGGGCACGTCGTGCACGTCGATGCTCAGTCGGCCGCTCTGCTTGCGGCAGAACTCGGCCGCCAGCGCCTGCGTGGCGAAGCTCATGTCCATCACGCTGGCGGGGTGGCCGGTGGCGGCGGCGAGGTTCACGAGGCGCCCTTCGGCCAGCAGGAAGATGCTGTTGCCGCTGCGCAGCACGAACTCATCGACGTTGCGACGGATGTCCTTGTTCACGCGCTTGGACATCTTCTTGAGGGCGGGGATGTCGATCTCGACGTCGAAGTGACCGCTGTTGCAGACCACCGCGCCGTTGCGCATTCGGCGGAAATGCTCCTCGCGCAGCACGTGCTTGTTGCCCGTGACCGTGACGAAGACCTCGCCGAACTCGGCCGCTTCGTTCATCGGGCGGACGTCGAAGCCATCCATCACCGCTTCGAGCGCCTTGAGCGCGTCGATCTCGGTGACGGTGACGAGGGCGCCCGCGCCGCGGGCCCGCATCGCCACACCGCGCCCGCACCAGCCGTAACCGGCGACCACCACGCGCTTGCCCGCCATCAGCACGTCCGTCGCGCGGACGATGCCGTCCAGCGTGCTCTGGCCGGTGCCGTAGCGGTTGTCGAACATGTGCTTGGTGTCGGCGTCGTTCACGGCGATGACCGGGAAGCGCAGCTTGCCCTCGGCCTTCATCGCGCGCAGGCGGATCACGCCGGTGGTCGTTTCCTCCATGCTGGCGAGCACGCCCTTGGCATCCGCCTGGCGCTTGCCGTGCAGCAGGTTCACCAGGTCGGCGCCGTCGTCCATCGTGATGTGCGGAGCGGCGTCAATCACGGCGTTCAGGTGATCGTAAAACACCTGCACGGACTCGCCGCGCCGCGCGTACACCGGCACGCCGAAGTCCTTCACGAGGCTGGCGGCGGTGTCGTCCTGCGTGGAGAGCGGGTTCGAGGCGCACAGCGCCACGCTCGCTCCGCCGGCCTTGAGCGTCCGCATCAGGTTGGCCGTCTCGGAGGTGACGTGCATGCAGCACCCCATCCGCAGGCCCTTGAGCGGCTTGTTCTTTTCGAATTTTTCGCGGATCTGCTGGAGCACCGGCATGTCGCGATCGGCCCACAGGATCCGCTTCTTCCCCTCGGCGGCAAGGCCGAGGTTCGTCACGTCATGAGACATTTTCGCCATCCGGCGACTCCTATCCGATTTGGCTCAGCGGGGAATTCCACGCCGCCGCACTCGCGCCGCCGACGCCCCGCGCCCGACGGGGGGTCTCCAGCGCAAAGCCCGACCGCGCCGGCCGGGAAAGCCCCGCATGATATCGCCGGTCGCGCACGGGGTCGAGGCGGGCACGCGCGCGGACGGCGGGCAGGTTCCGCCGCAATTTGGTGCGATTTCGCAGGCTTGCGGGCTATAATCCGCCAATCAGGGGGATTCGATGCTATCTGGCGGCCAGCGCGGGCCGCTCGCCGGAGGTTACGGATGCTGGGAACGCTGGTCGGGATGGTGCTGTTCTGCGCCGGGCCGGACAACAACGTCGAGTGGGACGGTCTGTCGCACGTTCCCTGGCAGGATCGCCGGCCGCTCTGTCCGGTCGGAGGCGAGACGTTCGCGGTGCGGTTTCAGGCACTGACCGGCGACCTGACGAGCGCCCGGGTGCACGTCACCACCGGGGCGTCCTCCGGGTGGCACAGTGCCGCCGTCGTGGCGCAGCGTGGGCCGTATGAAATCTGGCAGGCGCAGGTGCCGGCGACCGGATCGAGCACGCTCAGCTACTACATCGAGGTGAGCGACGGCTCGGCGACAGCGTACATCAGCAGCGGGGGAATCACCGGGTCAACTCCGACGGACGGCGGATACGCGCTGAACTTCACGACGCTCTCGCACGCGCCGATCGGTGCGACGCCGACCAGCGGTGGAGGAGCAGTGTTCAAGGTGTGGGCGCCCAACTCGACGGCGGCGTATGTTCCCGGCTCGTTCAACGGCTGGGCGAACACCGCCGCGGCGAACCAGGCCACAAAGGTGGGCGACTATTTCATCAAGCGCTTCGCGTCGGGCGTGCCGGATCGGGCCGAGTACAAGTTCTATTTTCAGCCGGGAGCGAAGTGGAACACCGATCCGCGGGCACGGGGCTTCAACTCGCCGAACAACTACAACGCGATCATCGAGAACCCGTTCCGCTACAACTGGAACGTGGCGGATTTCCAGACGCCCGCGTTCGACGAGCTCATCATCTACCAACTACACGTCGGCACGTTTGCGGGGCGGAATGATCCGCTCGGCTCAACACCGATCCCGGCCCGCTACCAGGACGTGGCGGCGCGGGTGGGGCATCTGGTCGAGCTGGGGGTCAACTGCGTGCACCTGCTGCCGATCACGGAGTTTCCGTGGGATTTTTCAGCGGGCTACAACCCGATCACCGCGTTCACACCTGAATGGAAGTATGGTGCGCCGGACCAGGTGAAGGCGCTGGTGGACACGCTGCACGCCAACGGCATCGCCGTCATCGCGGACATCGTGTGGAATCACTTTTCCGGCTCCGACAATTTCCTGTGGAATTACGACGGGACGCAGTTCTGGTTTGACGACCCCAGCGCGCAGACGCCGTGGGGTTCGCAGGCGGATTTCGACCGGGCGGAAGTGCGCGAATATTTCGTGGACAGCGCGCTGCATTGGCTGGAGGAGCACCGCCTCGACGGCTTCCGCATGGACGCGACGGACTTCATGAACCAGGCGCAGCCGGCTTCCGGCTGGCTGCTGATGCAGCAGTTCAACGACGTGATCGACCGGCGATTCCGCGACAAGGTCAGCATCGCCGAGCAACTGCCGGATGACGCCTGGGTGACGCGGCCGACGGCGCTGGGCGGAGCGGGCTTCGATTCGCAATGGCACGACGTCTTTACAGACACGCTGCGCGACGAAATTTACGCCGCCGCGACGGGCGACCCGCAGATGTGGCGGATCCGAAACATCATCAACGGCAGCGGGCAGTACATGCAGAACCAGCAGGTGGTGAACTACCTGGAATCGCATGACGAGGCCTGGCCGTCGAGTGGCGGGCAGCGGATGGTCCGGACGATCGACACCACGGCGCCGCACGACGACGGTTTCGCCCGCGGGCGCGTGAAGCTGGGGCAGGCGCTGGTGATGTTCGCGCCGGGAATTCCGATGTTCCTGCAGGGCAGCGAGTGGCTGGAGGACACGAACTTCGGCGGCGGGTCGCCCGGCGGGGCGGATCGCATCGATTGGTCCAAGAAGGTCACCTACCGCCCGATCTTTGACTTCTTCCGCGACATGATCGCCATCCGGCGCTCGAACCCGGCGCTGCGCGCGAACGCCGCCCGCAACGTCTTTCACCTGAACGAGTCGGGCAACGTGATCGCCTTTGAGCGCTCCGCCGGCTCGAACCGCGTCATCGTGGTCGCGAACTTCAGCAATACGACGTTTCCGTCGTACATCCTCGGGCTGCCGGTGGCGGGCACATGGTATGAGCTGCTCAACAGCCAGGCGACCGGCTACAGCGGCGACGGGCTGGACAACCCACAGCCGCTGCAATCGGTGGCCGCGCCGCGCGACGGTTTTTCGCATTCGACGACCATCGCGCTCAACCGCATGGCGATCCTGGTGCTACGGCACCAGCAGCCGCCGGACGCCTTTCTCGACGCGGACGGCGACGGCGTCGTCAACGCCACCGACAACTGCCTGCTGGTCGCCAACGCCGATCAGCTGGATTCCAACAATGACGGCGTGGGTGACGCCTGCGACTGCAACGCCAACGGGATCGTGGACAGCGTCGAACTGGCCGGCGGCGCGCCGGACGTGAACGGCAACGGCGTGATCGACGCCTGCGAGGGGTTCCTGCCGGCGGACATGAACTGCGACGGGCAGGTGAACAATTTTGACATCGACCCGTTCGTGCTCGCGGTGGTGGACCCGGCCGCCTACGCGGCGACCTATCCCGAGTGCAACCCGCTCAATGGCGACGTAAACCTCGACGGCGCGTTGAACAACTTCGACATTGATCCGTTCGTCGAGTGCGTGCTGTTCGGCGGCTGCTGATGCGCCCCGGTGGCAGGCAGTGACGCACGTCGGCGTCAGATGTCCTGGAAATGCTCGATCTGCGGCGAATCGGCGGATTCTGATTCGCGGGGCGAGGGAATCACCACCGCCACGACATCGAACCGCGCCGGCATGCTCTCGCGGCGCGTCGCCCGGAGAAAGGCCGTCGCGGCCTTCCGCATGCGGCCGAGCTTTGCGGATCGGACCGCGTCCTGCGGATCGGCCAGCCGCCGATCGGCGCGCGTTTTGACTTCGACGAAGACGACTGTGTCTCCGGACTGCATCACCAGGTCCAACTCGCCCATCGGCGTTTGGTAGCGCCGCGCGAGCACACGATACCCCAGCTTGCGCAGGAAGCGCTCGGCAGCCTGCTCGCCCAGCAGGCCCATCGCGGAACGCGGGTCCGGCTGCTGCGGCATGCGATTGATCCGTTGGTTCCCGGTCGCTCAAGCCCCGCGGCGGCGGCCTACATCGCGATGCGTCTCATTCCGCCGCAAGCACTCACGTCACCGCCGCCCGAACGCGGACACACTCGCCGAGCAGCGCATCGAGCTGATCCAGCGGCCAGACCGTCGCGGCATCGCTTTTGGCGCGGGGCGGATCATCATGGATCTCGAGGAACAAACCGTCCACGCCGGCGGCAATCGCCGCGCGGGAGAGGAGCGGGATGTGCCGCCGCTCGCCGCCGGTGACGCTGCCGGCGCTGCCCGGCTGCTGCACCGAGTGTGTCGCGTCGAAGATCACGGGGGCGAACTGGCGCATGACGGACAGGCCGGTCAGGTCGTTGACCAACCGCTCATAGCCGAAGAAGGAGCCGCGGTCGGTGAGCAGGACGTTTGCGTTGCCCGCGGTGCGCACTTTTTCGGCCGCGAGCTGCATCTTCTCCGGAGCAAGGAACTGACCCTTCTTGATGTTCACGCAGCGCCCGGTTTGCGCACAGGCCAGCAGCAGGTCCGTCTGACGACAGAGGAACGCGGGGATCTGTACGCAATCCAGCACCTCGCCCGCGGCGGCGGCCTGTGCCGCTTCGTGCACGTCACTCAGGACGGGAACGCCGATCTCGCGGCGCACGTCGGCGAGGACGCTCAATCCCTCCTCCAGCCCCGGCCCTCGAAAGGAACTGACGCTGGAGCGATTGGCCTTGTCAAAGCTGGCCTTGAAAACGAAGGGCAGTTCGAAGCGACGGGCCGCGGACGAAATGGCCGCGGCCAGGCGCAGGCAGTGATCACGCGATTCAATGACACACGGACCGCCCACCAGCAGCAGCGGGTGTCCGCTGCCGACGGTGTGCGGTCCGATGCGGGCGGAATGAGAACTCATGCCGCCATTGTAGCCGGGGCGAACCCGGAACCGCTCTATGGCCCGCCGAGCAGCAGTTCAACGAACGGGTCGATGTCGAAGTTGTTGAGGCCGTCCGCGCCGTTGATGTCGCCGTTGAGGATGTTGCAGCCGGGATATTCAGCGGCGTATGCGGCCGCATCGAGCAGCGCCAGCACAAAGGCGTCAATGTCGAAGTTGTTTACGAGGCCGTCGCAGTTCATGTCACCCAGCGGGAAGTCCACGACCTGCACGACGATCTCAAACACCGCCTCGACGTCGTCTGTCGTGGACGTTGTGCCGTCGGTGTCCACGTCGCCGGTGAAATAGACGCTGACGGTGCCGTCCGGGCGTCGATCACTGATGCGGAGCACGTTGATGCCGGTGATGTCCCACAGGACGGATTGCGGCTCGACGACGCCGTCGCCGGTGAGATCAACGAGGTCGCGCTCCTTGATGAGGAACTTGTCGTTCAGGAAAATCGCCTCGCGGTTGGCCACGCCGTCATTCACCTGCCAGACGTATCCGAGGTCGCCGTCCTCGTTCATGTAGAGCGTGTCGATGGTGCTGACCAGCACGTGGCCGTCGACCGTGTCGCCCTCGCGATAGGCGATCTGCCCGTTGACGACGATGATCTGATCGACGGTGGTCGCGGCGTTGGTGTCTGCGGAGAAGAAATAGTCGCCCGACTCGGCGATGCCGACGGTCTGCAGCGACGTGAACGTCTCGGTGCCGTTACCGCCGATGGCGACCGGCACAAGCGCTCCCTCGCGCACCAGCGTGCCATCGAGCATCAGGCCCGCACCGTCCATGACCAGCGCGTTATCCACCGCGGCCGCGAAGCCGACCATTTCGACCTGGGCGATGTAGCGGCTGCCCTCGGCAGAGAAGGAATATTCAAAGTTCACGGTCGTGCCGGGGCCGTCAAGCGCTGCGGGCAGATTGGGGTAGGACTCACCGCCGAGCAACAGCGGGTTTCCGGAAGCGCCGTAGAACAGGCCGCGATTTGCGGTCGATCCGCCCGCGGTATTTGCGACACCGCCTACCCAGTAGACGTCGCCAGGGCCGGTGACCGCGGGGCGGCTGCCGAAGGTCCAGAATCGGCCGGGCAGCGAGGGCGCTGGGTCGCCCTGCACGGCGATCAGCGTGTCTCCGTACCACACGGAATCGAAGCTGCCAACCGGCCCACCGGTGCCGGAGGCGCTGTAGGCGACGACGCCGCTGTTGTCGAACCCGAAGAACGACTCGAAGCTGGTCTGGACGAGGCTGCCGAAGGTGGCCTCCGTCTGAAGAAGCTGCGGCGGACCGCCGTTGATTGAACCCCAGACGCTGCTGAGGGTGGTCGCGCCGTCGGAGGAGTTGAAGCCCACGCTCCAGCCGTTGACGTGATTGACCGCGATGTTGTTCAGGGCATTGATGTTGTGGCCGGCGAGATCGTCCACCGCATCGCCTTCGCGGATCAGGGCGCGGGCGACGTAGGTGCCGGCGACGCCGCCGGCCGTAACGCCGGCGACCGCTGTGACCGCGAACAGGTGACGCAGACTACGATTCAGACTCATCTTTCGCTCTCCTGAAGTGCGCTCGACCGCGGAAAACGTCAGAAGACCGAATTGTAGCGGGTGCCCGCTTGAAATCCGCATGGAAAACAGCGGAGCGGGCGGCGGCGGCGACGTCGGCCGCTAAGGGCAGGGCTGGCCCGGATCCGGCAACGCCAGGATGCAGGCGACGAAGGCGTCGATGTCAAAGTTGTTGACCGCGCCGTCGCGGTTCGCGTCATTCCGACAGGCCCGCGCCGCCTCGCCGTAAACCTGCACGTAGACGTCGGGGTCCACCAGCGCCAGCACGAAGGCATCGATGTCGAAATTGTTGATCACACCGTCGGCGTTGGCGTCCCCAAGCAGCATCCCCTCGCACTCGCCGCAGGTCACGCGCACGTCGACCGGGCCGCGGCTGGCGAGGTCGCGGCTGGCGACCTGCAGCAGGTAGCGCTCGCCGCTGGTCAGGCCGCTGACCTCGATGCGGGCGGCGCCGGGAGTGCAATCGGTCGCGTTGTCGGAGCAGGCGATTTCCGTCCACGCTCCGCACACGCCGCTGTAGAGCGCCATCTGCGTATCCGGTGCGGCGCTGCCGCAGGTTTCAAAAACCGCGCCGCCGCCGGTGGCGATGAAGGAGAACCACAGCGTGCCGCTGCCGATCGCCGGGCCGCCCGCACGGCAGGAGAAATGCGGGTCTGTCTGGGCCGTGGTGGCCTGGGCGGTGCTGAGCATCAGCAGATCGCCGCAGGAAATCGGAATCGCATCGGTACAGGTGTCGCCCTGCGGCTCGCCCGAGATGCAGGACGACTGTGTGAGCGCGGCAAGCGGCTGGTCCAGGCAGAGCGCGAGGTCGAGCGATTGCAGGTCCGACGGGGTATATACCAGGCCGGTGTCATACAACGAGCGCAGGTCGCCGCCGGAGCCGTGCCGCCAATACCACGCGCATTGCGGCGTGCCGGCGTTGGTGATCTCGACCCAGTGGCAGTTGAGGGCGGGAAAGCTGACTCCGACGTGCGTGGCGGTGTATTGATACTCCTGGCGGCCGGCGACGATGGAGCCGGTCAGGGCACGCTGGACCGTCAGCGTTCCATCCGACTGTCGAAACGGACCTCCCACGACGTTTCCGGCGACTTGTCCGCGCAGCGCGTAGTACACGACCTGGAAGTCGTCCATGCCGGCCGGCTCACAACTCGTGTTCCCGTACACGCCGCGCCAGCAGAGCTGCGTGACGACGCTCGTCGTGGGAAGCTGGAAGTTTTCGGCGACGCGGACGCCCAGCGCACGGGTGCTGTTTTGTGCACTGGCAGCGGCGGATTGGCAATGCGAACCGCTGAGCGTGCAGGGCGGACCGTGGCCAATGACGACGGCCGGGTCGGACGAGCGCGGAACGGCAAACAAGCCTCCGCCGGGCTGGGCGGAGTCACGAGATGTCGCGACCACGGGCAGCAGGGCCAGGGCAACCAGTGATGGCACGGGAGCGCGCCGGAGCGCTGCGAAGACAGGATCGAAGCACCGCATCGCCCGCACCTCGCCGGACGGCGGCGGCGGGCGCACACCGCCCGGTCCGACCGCCGGAAGCGGCCAGTGTACGGTTCGGTCGAGCGATGTCGAGTGAAAACTCAGGCGGCGGGCGCAAATGTGCCCGCGGCGGGAAGCCTGCCTCACCAGACCTGCGACGGGCGGCGGCGCGTCAGTCGTCGAAACGGGCGCTGAAGTAACCGCCGCGGCGCTCCGCGACCACCTGTGGCTTGAGATCGCCGGGCACGGTCACCCATTCGCGGTCGAGATCGGTCGTGAGGCCGTCGCCATCGATGTCCGCGTAGACGAACTGCCCGGTGGAACTGACGCCCAGCGCTCCGCGCACCGCGCGCGGCAGGACGTTGGAGCGGTCCAGCGTGATCTGCGAACGGACGCTGGCCTGCGGATCCTCTCGATCGGCGATGCTCATGTAGACCGTGAAGACGTTGCTGCGGGTCGTGAGCCATTGCGTGTCGAGCAGCGCCATGAACGCCACCGCACGATAGAAATCGTGATCGCCCGCGACGCCGAGGTACTCGGATTGCGCGTTGCCGTGCTGATAGAGCGCGCCGTCCATTCCCTTGACGTTGAGCAGCTCACCCAGCGTCAGGAAGCCGAAGGCCGGAATATCGACCTGGCCGGTTCCGCCGGGCGGGTTGTGGGTACCCTTGTGGCGCACGTCGCCGTAGCGCCCGCCGCGATAGTTCCCGGCAGACGTCGCATTCACCACCATCGATTGCTGCGTGGCCGGGTTCGCCGGATCGGGATCAAACGGAGCGGCAACCGCTCCATCCTTGCCGCGACGATAGCTGTCCCACCAGCCGTCGAGCGGGCGCTGCGGACGCAGACCGTCCGAAGGCGGCACGTAGGCGAGCCGATCGCGATAGCCCGCCAGCGCGACCGCCAGGTCGCCGCCCAGGCGATACCACGACACCACCGCCGGGTTCAACGAGGCGCCCGGCTGTGGCGGATAGCTCGCGGACACGCCATCGATCGTTGAGGTATCGACGATCCCCGGGATGTTCGAAGCGATGTTCCAGCGCGCCGGTCGGATCGAACGGAAGGGCGGATCGGCCGGGCTGTAGGGCGGGACGACGTCGAGATAGCTGGGAGCGCTGCGCCCGACCAGCACGCCCGCGCGGGCGCTCCAGAAGGCGGCTGAGGCGCTGCGGTCGATCCAGGTTTCCGGCATGTTGGCCTGGCCGGCGGCATAGCCGCCTTCGACCTGGGCGGCCGTCTTGGGTCCGATCACCGGCACGGCGGCGAGCACGTGCCACGGGGCGGTGTTGATGTTGATGCGGCCGGGTACGCGCATCGGATCGACCGCGTCGCTCAACTCCGCGCCGTCGCTGCCGCCGAAGGCGTCGTTGTTCGGATCGGCGGCGTTGAAGACCGTGAAATAGTCGTAGACCAACTGCCCCCACGGCAGAATACCCGCGAAATCACGGGTGAAATACCCGTTGGGGCGCGGCACCTCGCGGCGGTTGTCCTCGCGGTTGTCCAGCAGCCGCATGTGGCCAAAGTCGGCCGGCACCTCGCCGACGCTGGCGAATTCATATTGGCGGCTGTTCGGATCAAAGTGCCCGCGCAGCGTCCGGCCGACGGTGTAGTGCGTGCCGGTGGTGAGCGAAGCGTCGATGATGCGCTGCAGGTGCGCGTAGCGCGGCACGAAATGCAGGAAGCCGACCGTCGGGAAGGATGCCGGGCGGCGCATGCCGTGGACCGGAGCCTGCGTGTGACCGTCGCCACCGGCGATGGACGTACGATTGGCATTCATCGTATGCAGCGGCACGAACGGCGCGGCCGGAGTGGACGGGCCGTTCGGCGAACCCAACTGCGACGCCAACGACAGCGGCACCGAGCCGAGATCCACTTCCTCGCTGGCGTTGTAATAGTTGGTGTCGTCCGGCTCAAAGGCCGTCACCATGCGCCAGCGCGCCTCGCGGGTGGGGTCGCCATAATCGCCGAACGCGCGGGTCGAGGTCATGTTGCGGGCGGCATTCACGTACCAATAAGTCTCGTTCTCGGTGTCCTCATCCGGACCGGGGCGGAAGGAGGGCACCGCCACGCGCATCTGGTCCACCAGCACCCAGCGCTCCGGCAGGATCACGGGCGTCTGCGTCAGGCCGTTGTTGGGCGGGAAGCGGAAGTTCGGAACGCGGCGCCACAGATTCACTCGGATCTGGTTGTCCGTCACGCCGAAGGGAATCGTCATGTCATTGATCTGGCCGACCGCGGCGGGGTTGCCGGCGCCGTCCGGAATCTGCGTGATGTTATTCACGAAGTACGAGGGGCGCAGCCCGTTGCGAATCAGGACCACCTTGAAGCTGCGGCCCGGCAGCACCGGGAGGCTGTCCGGCGCCTGGAACACGTTGTCGTCCAGGCGGCGTGCGGCCGTCGGGTCGATGCCGGTGTTGGCGGCGACCGGCAGGACGACGTTGGGATCGGCCGGTCCGTTGGCATTCGGATCGCCGATGCTGATAGCGTAATCGTCGAGCGCCAGCGCGTGCTGATCGACGGTGACGTCGAACGGATCGGCGGAAATCGCCGTGGGATCGTTGGGGTTGTACAGCTCGACCGCGATCGCGAGATCCTCGGCGCTGCCCAGCGTCGGGCCGGGGCCGCCGCCGGAGCCGACGCGGCGCTTCTCTCCGACCACCGTAAGTTGCGTGATGTAGGGCTGCGGCTGGTAGCCGACAACCACGTCGAGACCGCCGCCGACCGAATCCACGTAGTACACGGGATCGATGCGCCCGACCGGCGCACCACCGACGTTGGCGGCGCGGCGCGGCGCGGCGAAGGCCACCGTGTTCACCGCCAGCATGAATGCCTGGCGGCGCATCGCGGCGACCGGCTGCGTCACATCCGGCATCTTCCAGCCGCTGTGGCTGTAGAGCATTTCGAAGTAGTAGTCCGCAATTTCGCGGATCACGCGCCCGCCGGTGATCGGGTTGAAGGTGCCGTTGGCGTTGAACGCGCCGCGCGGATCATCCTGGCCGACGCCCTGCGGGCGCAGGCGGTTTGGGAAGGGGCGCGGGTCGGCAATGCGCCCGAGATAGAACTTGGTGCGGCCGGGCGCCAGCCCCATCGGCGAAGCGCCGATCGCCTCCATGCCCAGTCGCGAGGCCGATCGCGCGCCGAGGTGGCGGGCCAGCTCGTCCGAGTGGCTGTAGGTCGTCAGCAGGTGGCGGCGGTCCAGCATGTGGTCCGCGTCCTCTCCGTTGCGGAAGGGCTGGCCGTAGAGACGAGCGGACTCCAGCGGGGCAAGCTTCGCCGAACCGGAAAAGGCCTGCAGCTCGTCGGCCTGCGGATTGCGGGCCGAGTTCGTGATCAGGGAAAAGCGCTGCCAGAACTCGCCCTTGAGCGTCTGTGCGCCGCGGCTGGGCTGGAAGCGCGTCACGAATGTGTACGGGAAGCGCTGCTCCAGTTCGCGCAGAAACGCGGGCACGCGGGCCGTGTCGCGCTGCGGGGCGCCCTGCGCGACCTGTGATTCCGACGCCAGGATTCCGCCGCGCCGCGAAAGAACCGCCTGAAGCGCCGGCGCATTGGCGGCGATTCCGCTGAACAGCACGTCGTCGTTGAGCGCCAGGCGGCCGCGATCCTCGGGGTGACGCAGGAAGGAGAACATGCCAACGGCGAACTCGCGACCGAAGGCGGTCGGGTTGCGGGCGTCGCCGTAGCGGCCCGGCGAAAGCAGCGACACCTTCGCACCCTCCGACACCACGCGCACCGAGACGATCGACCGCGCGCTGCGATCGAAATCGCGCCACGCCAGCACGCTGGGGTCGCTCGCGTCAGGAAGATCGGCAATCTCGGCGTTGTCGCGCCAGGTACTCACACCGGCAGCGCCGATCGCCCCGGAGGAGAACAGCGGCTGCCAGACCGAGCGGCGATTGTTGAGCACCACGTTTTGCGGGCCGAAGGTGACCGGCGGCAGCGAGATCGCCCGACCGCCGATGGCGTTGACCATCTGCGTGGCGATCCGCGCGAGCACAAAGCTGGAATCGGGAATGCCGTCGCCGTCGGCGTCGTTGAGCGGGCGGCGGTTATAGCCCCACAAGTCATTGAAGGCCGGCTGGCCGATGGGGTTTTGCTTGAAGCCGTCCTCGTTGAAGTCGATCACGAGGTCAATCAGGCGCGGGGCGAAGGCCGGCGTCTCGCGCTCCAGCGAGGTGACGGTCGGCCAGCGCAGATTGAGCACGTCCTCGAAGGCGCTGCCGACCTGGCCCACCGCGGCGGGGCTGCGGTCCGCCGCGCCGTCGCGCACCGGCTCGAGTGCCGCGATCGGCGACGAGTGTGGGATGTCCTCCGTCATCAGGCCCTTGACCGGCGTTGCGTTGCTGCCGGCCACGCCGTCCGCGCCGAGCAGCGTGCCGGCGAGCTGGCTGGCGATCAGCTCATTGACGCTGACCACGGCTGAATCGAGAACCTGGCGGGCTTCCGACTCGCGCAGCGCCAGACGATCAAACCGCGCAAGGGAGAGGAAAGCCGTGACGATGACAAAAAGCATCGCCAGCAGCCCCACCACCATCAGCAGGATCGTCGCACGTCGCTCGGTTGATCGCTTCAGCATGACACACTTTCTCAATCTGCGGACCCCAGCGCATCCGATCGCATTATGCCGGCGGGGTCAATGTCCCAACAGCGGTGAAGGCAGCATCTCATAAGATATTGCAAATGGGTGACTTGTGTTCGAATTGCCGCGGGTTGGCAGTCGCGACACCCGGGACACTCAGCAGCCCGCCGAGAGCGGTTTGGCTCGCGACATCGGGCCGATAATAACCAACCGGGGCATTCGAGTAGGACCCGGCCGGGAAATGCTGCGTCTGAGCGCCGGGATCGGTCAGTCGAAACGATGCACGACCGAACGGACGATTGGCTCCTCGAGCCGGCCGCGCGGGTCGAACAGCCGTATCGTGATGCGCAGGGCGTAGGGCCAGGTGCGGATTCGCCGGTCGGTGACGTCGTCGAGCGGGTTGTTGGGCACTTCCGGCGTGACCTCGCCGAAATCGCCGAGGCGCCCGTTGGCCGTTGGGGTGGAGGCGATCAGCGCGCGGTTCTCCGAACTGTCCGGAACGAACACGAACGTACGACCCGGCGGGACGGACACCCAGCGCAGGTTCTCCGCGCGAGTGTTGATGTCGGGATGATCGAGCGCGTTGCGCGGATCCTCCGGCATGAGGAACTCGACCTGATACCAGGCGCAGCCCGGCGCGAGGTGGACGGCGCTGTTGGACGCCAGGTCAGGCGGCGGCTGCTGAATCACGGTGGCGACGTGCCGGACGCCCTCGGAACCGGCGGGATACATCAGGCGGTCGACCAGGTCCATCGCCGCGTTGGGCAGCGGCGGGGCGCGCGTGCCCGTAATGCCGCGGTACGGGGAGAAGCGCGGATCAAAGCGCGGGTCGCGCAGGAAGCCGGACAGGTCAAACGTCACGGTGTCCCCGGCGCGCTTGGCGCCGACGTCAGGCAGCGCGAGCTGCAAGCGCTCGTACACATCCTGCGCGCTCAGGCCGGGATCGAAAGGGTACGTCGTGGCGCTGGACAGCGTCGGCGGCGGATCAATCAGGATCGCGCGCCGTGACAGGTGCCAGTCGCGGGCGGGGATCGGGCTGATGGCGGTGGCCGGGTTCGTGAAGATATGGCGCAGCGTGCCGGCCCACAGGCGGCCGCTGGTTGCGAGGCCCAGGTCGCCGAGCGCGGCGTGACCATAGGTCACGAGCAGCGGCGAGCCGCGCGCGCCGTCGCGGTAGGCGGCCTGCTGCGCCTCGGTGCGATTGTTCAGATTCAACTGCACGTAGGGCGGCAGCGGGGCCTGCGAGGTCGTCGCGCGACGGGTGAAGAAGGTCAGAATGTCGGTTCGAGGGTCGCTGAACTGCTCATCCGCCAGTGGGGCGCGGATGGGGTCGTAGTTCCGCGGCGTGCGGGCCGGATCGCCGACCAGCACGCGGAAGTAGCGCCGCGCCGCGACCTGGTCCGGGCCGACGCCGGCCGCTTGCGTGCCGCCGACGATCACGAGCATGCTCGAGGAGGGATCGACGTTTCGCAGGTCCTCCTCGATCTGCAACTGCCACTGGCGCGCGACGGCGCTGACCTCGGAAAAGGCGGCCGCCTGGCGCGCCGTCTGGGCGGTGACGCGAAACGCGCTGACCACGACGACCAGCGCCACCGAGACCACCGCCAGCGAGACGAGCATCTCGACCAGCGTGAAGCCGCGCCGCGATCCGAAGCCGGAGTGCCGTGCGTGCATGGTCGATTAGTTCCTGAGCTCGGGGATTCGCACCACGCGCCGCAGCACCGACACCACCGGCGACTTGCGATCCAGGCCGCCGTCCGGCCCCTGCACCGGCGGAATCACCCACACCGGCCAGCGCCACGACTCGTCCACGTCGGGCGTCCACGGATTGTTGCGCACCACCCACGGGTAGAAGCCATTGAACGCCACCATGACGGTTGTGTCGTCCGGGCGATCGACCACTTCGAAAATCGGCAGCTCGCGCGTGGCGCGCGGCGTGAAACCCGCCAGTTCCCCCACCGTGCTCGACGGCGAGCCGTTGATGGTCTCGTCGTTGACGGCGGGGAAGAACAGCGCGCCCTTTGGCAGCAGCTTGCCCACGTCGGGGCGGCAGTAGAAGACCAGCCGGCTGGGCGGAGCGAAATCCGATCGCAGATGCCGGTCACCGAAAATGTTGCCGGCCGGGTCGGTCGCATAGGCGTTGGCCGGCGCGAGCGGCAGCGGCTTCGACGGATCGAAGACCATCAGCCACGGCTGCGGGAACAGGCGCGGCTCGACGCCGGCGGGCCCGGCGATAGACACCGGGCGCACCACCGGAGCGGAGATATCCGCGCTGGTCGGGTCGGAAGCGACATAGAAATGCCGCTCACTGGGACGCCGGGTGACGACGACGATCAGCTCGTACAGGCCGGGATCGGACCCCGGCAGGTAGCTGATGCGACGGTAGAGGACCGTCCAGGCGAACCGGCTGGCCGCAATGCGGTTCATCTCCGCCGCGGATGCATCGAGATAGGGCGGGCCGACGCGCTGATCACCGAAGGGCAGCAACTGCGTCGCGCTCCAGGAGGAGTTCAGCTCGTTGAAATAGGCGGCGACGTCGTAGCGCCCCTGCGGCAGCGGCGGAAAGACTCGCACCGTCGAGGGCAGGGCGGGATTCACGGTGAGACTGACGCGGCCGTCGGGGGAACCGCCGGACCAGCGGTTGTCCTCGGCCAGGTCGACCTCGGTGATCATGCTCTCCGAGCCGGTGACGACGAGGTTTCGCGCCACCATCTCACGCAGCCACGAACGGATGTACTCCTCCGTGTTTTCGACCACCTGGCCGTATTGACCGGAGGCTCCACCGCCGCCGAGGTTGGGATTGACGTTCAACCCAATCATCGGGCGGACCTTGATCAGCGACTCCCAATCGGCCAGCGGCTTCACATCCGCCGGATTCACGGAACTCGGAATGGTGGCAAGATCGTATGGCTCGGCCCGGCTGGTGTTGCCGGGAGCGGCCGAAAGCCGGGCCGCAAGGTGCTGGTACGCGCCGAAGGGTGGCAACAGGCCGGCGGGGATCCGCGGGCGGAAAATCGGGTCCAACCGCCGACCGGACACGGGGACAACCGTGTTGCCGACCGTGCGCATCTCCGCGAGGCGCTTGGAGAGCCGCAGCCGCTGCGTGACGACGCTCATGGCGTAATCCGAGGCGGATGCCCCGGTGGAGGCGGCGGTCGTCTCGGCGGTGTAATGCAGGCCGGCCGGCAGCGCGGCTGCGATGATCAGCATGCCCAGGCCGAGGATCACCAGCGCGATCATCAGCTCAGGCAAACTGAACGCGGCCGACGCAAAGCGGCGACGCGCGGTCGGACGAGTTCTGCGGCCATCCCGGTGCATGCGCGATCCTCGATCCTGTGCTGACTACTGCTGGGTGCCGGCGACAAGCCCGCCCCCGAACCGGTGGACCAGGTAAGGCCGACCGATCTTTCGCAGCAGCGCTTCGCGCTGGGCCACCGGTGCGCGCGGGCCCAGCGCCGTGAACTGCTCACGACTGTAGAAGACAAAGCCGCCGGAGTTATGACGTAGAAACTGACTGTCGGGCAACAACTGCCCGGCGGAATTACGCAGGCCGTCCCGCTCGCCGGAACGCGCCCGACGCGCGTCGCTGGGGTCGCCGGGATCATACGCCCGCAGCGGAAACGCGCTGCGCAGCAGGTCCGAGCCGCTTCGCGACCAGTTCGGCGCCCGCAACCCGGTTTGCGGATCAAACACCACCAGAAAATCGTCGGCATCGAGGAAGCGGTTGCCGCTTGCGGTGGCGTCCAGTTCGAAGCGGCCGATCTCGCCATCGAGCGGATGACGCCCGCCGCCGGGGTTGTTGCCGGCCAATTGTGAGTAACGCCATGCTTCCAGCGGGGCGACCCACACGTCCGCGGGCAATTCGACCGAATCCGCGTCGCGCTTGCGCTCGAATCGCTCGACAAACTCGATCGCCACGTCCCGCAACTGTGGCAACTGACGCTCGCCCGACATGCCGTAACTGTAAATCGCCAGGCGCTGGCGACCGATCGTCGGGGCCGGCGCGCCGGGCGAAAGGGTGCGCTCCCACTCCGCGGGGACGGCGCGCACCGCGGTCATCCGCGCGTCGGCCTGCGAAATGATGTACGCCCGCGTGACCACGCCGTTGAGCGTGGAGTAGGCGGACGTCGTGCGCGCATCGCGTGCCATGCCGCTCAACCCGGGAACAGCGACGCTGAGAACGAGCGCAATGATCGCGATGACGACGAGAAGCTCCGTCAATGTAAAGGCGGACCGCCGACGACGGGCGCATACCGCACGCCGGCTGAACTGCTGCGACATGAAACAAACTGCGCCCGTCACTGTATCGTCTCCGCCTGCTCGAACCCAGCAAATTCTACGACGCGCGGGAAGGCGTCCCGCTCATCTCGGTTATCGGAACCCGTAGCTCTCCACGTTGTCACGCTCCGGGGTGGCCGTTCCTGATCCGTGACGCAGGCGGAACCAGCCGCCGAGATACTGCGCCTGCGCATCGTCATCCGGGATGCCGAGAATGCCGGTATCGGCCTTGATGTCCGCAATCGGCGCCGGCAGCGGCGTGCTGTAGATCGCGGCGGCTTCGACCCGCTTGCCGGCATCGAACACTTCGCGCGTCAACCCGTGGGATCGCAACACCGGCTGACGATCCACGATGCGCCAGCCGAGCAGGCCGTCCTCGCCGGTGATGAACGCGACCTTGACCTGCACGAAGTAATCCATCGGGACGCCCCAGGCGTCCACGAACCCGAACACGTCCACAGCGCCTTCGGGCGGGCGCGGGTTGGCGGCCGTCGCGTCGTATTGATCGCCGTTGCCCTTCGGGAAGACCAGCTCGGGCCGATCCGTGAGACGGCGAATCGCGGCCTCGGGCACCTGCGACAGCGCCCCCGACGAGTAGATCTTCAGGAACGCATACAGCGAGCGGATGTCGTCGTTCGCGCGGTCGGCCGCCAGGTCCGGGCGGCGGGTGCGCGAGAGGGCGAAATTTTCCATTCGCCGGGCGCTCGTGATGGCTCCGTTGGGCTCCCAGCCCAGTGCACGCGCGATGCGCTGCTCGAAGGTCTGCGGCGGCGCCACCTGCCCGTAGGTTCGCAGGTCCGGCTCGACCACGGCGCGGGCGGCGATCTGCGTGTAATTCGCGCCGCTCGGCAGCCGCGCATCGCCGGCCAGCGAGTAAGGCGGGTACGGCCCGAACGAAGGCTCGACCACGCGCCGGCCGGCGCCGCCGATCACGACGCGCCGGGCATTGAAGTTGGCGCGCAGCGGATCCTCGGTGGCAAACTGATCGACGGCGCCGAGAATCGTGCCCATCCGCGAGCGCGTCGCGTTCTCGCGCTGGATGTCGATCGCCTTGCCCATGCCGACAACGACCAGCGTCGTGAGCAGGCCGATGATGAAGATCACCACCAGCAGCTCCACCAGCGTGAAGCCCCGTCGCAGGCCGGACTGTCCAGTCGCGTTGACGCGCATGGCGCGATCCCTTCCGACGGCGCTACTGCCCGTTGTGCGAGAAGTTGGCGATGTCATCCGCCGTGCCGTAGACGCCGTCCGGACCGGCCGACAGCAGGATGTAGGTGTCCGCGTTGTGCGGCTGGTGCTTGGCGGTGACGGCGATGTTCTTGATGAAGGCCTGGAACGTGCCCGGCGTGTAGGGCTGGTTGGCCGGGCGATTGATCCGGGTGTCGAAGTCCAGCTTGTGGCGTCCCGCGCCGCGGCGCAGCGTCATCGCGGTGTTGCGCGAGCCATCCACCAGGGCGGCGTTGTCCGCCCAGTGATAGATGCCGCGCAGCCCGCCGGAGAGCGAATCAGACGATCCGCCGCCCGCGTCGGTGTTGTCGGCGATGATGTCCCCGGCCGCGTCCGCGCGCCAATAAAGAATCGGGTGGCCGAAGCTGTCGAGATACATCGGATAGCGGCGGACCGGCGCCGAATTGCCGCTGGCCTTCAACTCCGCCTCCACGTCGAAACTGCCCTGGCCGTTGGCGCGCGGCGCCCAGCGCGTCACCTTCACCTTGCTCAGGTCGAGATACTGCCCGCCCCGCGCGTAGGCCGGGACGCCGTTCCGCACGTGATACAGGCCGGCCGGCTGCGTGCCGCTGGCGGCGTCGTTATGAGAATCAAGCGCCCAGCCGGCCGAGGTCGAGCCGGGCGGCTTCTGGAAGCCGGCGGTGCCCAGCAGGTCCGCGCCGTTGAGCGCCCAGACCAGCAACCCCGCGCCGCTGAGATCGATGTACTGGTCATTCATCGGCGGGTTGAGGGTGCTGTTGCGGTAGGGATTGGCCGCGGTCATGTCCGGGGTGCCGTCGCGGCGCAAGCGATCAGGGCGCGAAGGGGGATAGGCGCCGCCGAACTTCTGATCGGCCTTGAAGGTTTCCAGGCCGGTGCCGATCTGCGTGCCGAGCGTGGACTCCGTCGCGACGACCTTGGCCTTGGTGCGCACGGAGCCGATTGCCGGCACCAGGATCGCGATCAGCAGCGAGATGATGAAGATCACCGTGAGCAGCTCGACGAGCGTGAACGCGGGTTGCTGGCGGCTGGCGAAACGACGCATGATCAATCACTCCGTCTTGTCCCGCCGGTCGGCGGCGGGCGCACGCGGCCGGGTCAGTTGGCCTGGAAGTTCCGGATGTCGTCCGTGGTACCGTAGCGCCCGTCATAGCCGGGCGAAATCAGGATGAAACGATCCGCGTTCTTCGCCCGCAGCGACGAACGATCCACGATGTAGCGCGTGAACGTCGTGTTCTGGAGGTCGTCGAAGGTGCGCGGCGGATTGTTGAGGTTCCAGTTGCCGATCCGCTGAATCGTGTGGCCGGTGCCCTTGCCGAGATCGATGCCCTCGGACTGGAACGGCTGCTCGCCGTTGAGGCCGTCGCTGCCGGTGAACAGCAGGTTGTCAGACTGGTCATAGCTGCCGACCCGCAGCGAATTCTGGCGGCCCAGCGTGATGGGCAGCTCGATGGTCTGCCCGCTGGGCAGGGTGGAGCGGATCTGCGTATTCGCGGCGTAATACAGGATCGGGAAGTCGAACGCATCGAGGAACATGCTGATGCGATTGCCGTTGCCGATGCTGGTGCCGCCGGGCGGCTTGCGCGTGGCGTACTTCACCAGCGGGTTGCGCTTGGGATAGTCCTCGGGCGTGATCATCAGTTTCGAGTCGACGTTGAGATACGGACCCTGCCGCGCATAGGCGCGGCGCGGCGGGTTGCTGGTGTATTGCGAGCGCCAGGCCGGCTCGTACCAGTCGCGCCAATCGTTGAAGTCGATCCGGCCGTCGCCCGGCTGACTGGCGTTGCCGGCGTCGTTGCGGATCTCGGGCTTGACGTAGCCGCGACCGTCGAGTCCGGCCAGTTGCAGCGTCAGCCATTGCGCGCCGCTGACGTGCGCCTCGCCCTGCTCGAAGGGATTGTTCCCGCGGGACTGCGGGTAGGCGCCGTTCTCGGTGTTGAAGGCCTCGCAGCCCTTCTCGATGGCGCTCATCACGGCGGCGGTCGCCACCTTCTTGGCCTGAATCCGCGCGCCCTGCACGGCGGGCAGCAGGATTCCCACCAGCAGCGCGATGATGAAGATCACCGTCAGCAGTTCGACCAGCGTGAAGGCCGGCTTGTTGGCTCGCGTCATGTCGGTCCGTCCTCGGCCGCGATCGGGCGCGGCTACTGTTGCGTCAGCGAGTTAATCAGGCTGATCATCGGCATGTACAGGGCGATGACGATGAAACCCACGATCGAGCCGAGCACGATGACCAGCACCGGCTCGAGCAGGCTCACCAGCGACGCCACCAGCGTGTCCACCTCGTCGTCGTAGTTGTCGGCGACCTTCATGAGCATCTTGTCGAGCTCGCCGGTCTCCTCGCCGACGTCCACCATGTTCACGACGATCGCATCGACCGTCTTCGAGGCGCGCAGCGGGTTGGCGAAGGAATCGCCTTCGCGGATCGACTCGTGCACGCGCGCCAGCATCCCCGCGTACACCTCGTTGCCAGAGGTGTCCTTGGCGATCTTGATCGCCTCCAGGATCGGAACACCCGCGGAGATCAGCGTGCCCAGTGTGCGCGTGAAGCGCGAGACGCCGGACTTCGAGATGATCTTCCCAAGCACGGGGATCTTCATGGTCAGCGTGTCGAGGATCAGGCGCCCCGTCTGCCCGCTGCGTATCAATTTCAAGCCGAGCACCAGCACCACCGGCAGCAGCAGAATCCAGACAAAGCCCGGCATGCCGCCGTTGGCGCCGACCATCCAGTCCGAAATCGCGATCAGGAACAGCGTGATCGCCGGCAGCGTCGCGCCGAAGTCCTTGAAGATCGTGCGGAACTGCGGCACCAGGAAAATCACGATCAGCATCGTGATCGTCATGGCGATGGTGATGACCACCGCCGGGTAGATCATCGCGCCGATCACCTTGCGCTTCAGGCGCTGCGACTTCTCCATGAAGTCCGCCAGCCGCTGCAGGATCACGTCGAGTACGCCGCCCGCCTCGCCGGCCGCGACCATGTTCGTATACAGGCGGTCAAATGCCTTCGGGTGGCGGGCCATCGCCTCGGAGAGCGTCATGCCGCCCTCGACGTCCTCGCATACATCCTTCAGCGACGCGCGCAACATTCCCGGCTTCTGCTGATGCTCGAGAATGCGAATGCTCCGCAGAATCGGCAGACCGGCGTCCTGAAGCGTCGAAAGCTGGCGGGTGAACGTGGTCAATGCCTTCTTGTTGACCCAGCCGAGGCCCGTACCCGCCGCCTTCTTGCGCGCCCCCGCACCGCCGACGTCCTTGCGAATGCCGGCCTTCTTCTTGTCAACTTTCTCGACCACCTTCGTCGGGAAGTACTTGAGGCCGCGGACCTTGGCAACCGCCTCCTCCTTGGACGGCGCCTCGATCTCGCCCTTTACTTCCTGACCGGTGTCGTTCAGTGCTTCATAGGTAAACACCGACATGGCGCAACCTCCCTGCCGAACTCAGGATGGCGGAAACGGGTTGTTCCGGACTCCCAGCGCGCCCGCGCACGGAACGCGCGCGGCATACGGGCATTATGCGCGCGCCCCAAGTGGCCGACCAACAACCTGAGTTATCGGACGGATTGATCCATCCTGTGTATCGATGCTATCCGAATCGGCCCGTGGAACATACCCCAACCTGCTCACCGTCCGAATTTCCAGCCCTGCGGCCGCCATGATGCCCCGCGGCCGGCTCGGTCCCGCCCCGGAAGCAGGGCCGCCGCTAGATGCCGTAGTCACCCAGCGTCTCGCGAACGACCTCTTCTATCGTCGTGATGCCGTCGAAAATCGCCATCATGCCCGACTCCCGCAACGTGCGCATCCCGCGCTTGCGGGCCTCCTGGCGAAGCAGGCCGGTCGATGCCGCCTTGATGATCATGTCACGAATGTCATCGTCCAGCACCATGATCTCGAAGATCGCCATGCGGCCCTTGTAGCCGGTGTTCTGGCAGTAGTCGCAGCCGCGCCCGTAATAGAACACGCGTCCGCGCACATCCTCCGGCCGCAGACCCAGTTCCATTAGCTGCTGCTCCGTCGGGGAGTACTCCTCCTTGCAGCTGGTGCAAATTTTTCGGATCAGGCGCTGCGCCACCACCGCCTCAAGCGTGGCGGTGACGAGGAACGGCTCCAGCCCGAGGTCGAGCAGGCGGGCGATCGAACTGGGCGCGTCGTTCGTGTGCACCGTGGTGAACACGAGGTGCCCCGTCAGCGAGGCCTGCACCGCGATCTGTGCGGTTTCGAGGTCGCGCACCTCGCCGACCAGGATCACGTCCGGATCCTGGCGCAGGAAGCTGCGCAGGCAGCGTGCAAATGTCAGACCGATGTCGGGACGCACCTGGCATTGCACCAACCCGTCGATGTCGTACTCGACCGGGTCTTCGCTGGTCAGAATCTTGGTTTCGGGGGAATTCAGTTCGCGCAGACAGGAATACAGCGTCGTCGTCTTCCCCGAGCCGGTCGGCCCGGTGACGAGGACAATGCCGTGCGGCTTTTCGTTGAGCTGGCGCACAATCGCGAGATCATCCTCGCGCAGCCCGATCTGCTCGAGGTCGAGGTTCACCTGGCTGCGATCGAGCACGCGCAGCACGACGCTCTCGCCGAACAACGTCGGCAGGATGCTGACGCGGAGATCGACCGGGCGGCGCTGCACCAGCAGCTCGATGCGGCCGTCCTGCGGCAGGCGGCGCTCGGCGATGTCGAGGTGGGCCATGACCTTGACGCGCGAGGCGATCGCCAGCGCGACGTGCTTGGGCGGTGGCACCATGTCAAAGAGCACGCCGTCGATGCGATAACGCATCTTGAACTCATCCTCGAACGGCTCGAAGTGGATGTCCGAGGCCTTGTCGCGGATGGCCTGCATCAGCACGAGGTTGATGAGCTTCTTGACGCCGCTGCTCTCGGCCAGCTCCATCAACTCATCGAGGTCGATGCTCTCGCCGCGGTTCTTGAACTTGGCCGTGTCGTCCGAGTCGAATGAGCCGATGATGTCGGCGATGGACTCGGCCTGGTCCTCGGGATAGTACTTTTCGATCGCGTCGCGGAGGTCGTTGGCGGTCGTGATGCGGGCGGCGACGTTGAAGCCCATCAGGGTCTTGAGGTCATCGGTCGCCTGAAAGTTGTCGGGCGTGGCCAGCGCCACGCCGAGCGTGTTGGTCTCGCGGTCGTAATCGGTCGGAACGATCTGGTAGGCCCGCGCCATCTGGGCCGGGATCATGTCGAGCACCGAGCGCTCGATGTCGATGTTGGCGATGGTGATCGGCGCCATGCCCTGCTGTGCGGCCAGGGCGCGGTGCACGTCGTCCTCGGAGACGGTGCCCATCTCGACCAGGATCTGGCCGAGCGGGCCGCGCTTCTGCTTCTGCAGCTCGAGCGCTTCGGAGACCTGGGCGCGCGTGACGCGGCCCATCTTGATCAGAATCCGCCCGAGCGGGCGACCCTTGAGCTGATCCATCGGGGGCATTTCAGGGGTCGGCGGCACGCACAGCTCCTTCAGCGGCTGGAGCGGGGATTATAGGGGGATTTCGGGGCGGGTGCGGGGCTCGGCGGGCGGGGGCGGCTCACCTGGTGCGGTGGGCGTGGAGCGGACCGCGCGGACGGAGGAAGCGGCGGCGCTCAGCGCCCCGGCGCGAAGAAGGCCTTGATGCTGTCGTAGATATCGTCCTTCGTGTTCACGCGGGTGGTGACCATGTTCGGCGCATCGGCCAGGTGCTCACGCAGGACGTTGATGAAGTTGCCGCTGCCGTAGGCGCTGGCCACCTGGCAATAGCCGAACTGGTTGCAATCCGGCAGCAGCCGCTCGCGCAGCATGCGGCAGCACTCGCGCGAGTCGGACTCGCTGGAATTGTCGCCGTCGGAGAAATGGAACAGGTAGATGTTCCACTCATTGGGGTCATAGCGGCGATCGAGCAGCTCGCGACAGGTGCGGAAGGCGCTGCTGATCTTCGTGCCGCCGTCCTCGCGCAGGCGGAAGAAGGTCTCGCGATCAACCTCCTTGGCGTTCACGTCGTGCACGATGTAGCGACTCTCGATCCCGTCGTAATTGCGTCGCAGCCAGGCGTCGATCCAGAAGGCTTCCAGCCGCACCAGCTCCTTCTGCTCATGCCCCATCGAGCCCGAGACGTCCATCATGTAGACGATCACCGCGTTCGAGTGCGGCATGCGGACCGGCTTCCAACTGCGGTATACCTTGTCACGTCGTTCGAAGACGATCCGCGGGTTGGCGGCGTCATACGCACCGCTCATGATCATGCGCCGCAGCGCCCGCCGGAAGGTGCGCTTGAAGTGCCGCAGCGATTCCGGGCCGGTCTGGCGGATGCTGCTGTAGCGATCCTTGGTCGACGCCAGCGAGTGCCGCCCCCTGGGTTCGATCCGCGGCAGTTGCAGCTCTTCACCGAGGATGTCGGCCAGCTCCTCGAGTGAGACCTCCACCTCCAGCAGGTGCCGCCCCGGCTCATCGCCGCCCATCCCCGCCCCGCCCTCGTCCGAATCCACCTGCTGGCCCGGCTGCGCATCCCCCTGGCCGACGCCGGAATCGTTGTTGTCCCCGTAGCGGAAGTGCGGCAGGTCCACCCCGCGGACCGGGATGCTGATGAGCTGCTTGCCCTCCTTGCCGATCAACTCGCCGCGCGTGAGAAATTTCCGCAGATCGTCGCGGATCTTGCCCTTGACGATCTGGCGGAAGCGCTGGTGGTCTTTTTCAATCTTCAGGACCATGTTCTGATTCTACATCGGTCGCTCCGCGCGTCCGGCGAAGCGCAGAATCCGCCTGCCCGCGCGAAGCAGCGACCAGCCGCTGCGGGAGGGTGATGGGGCGACCCGGCGCCGGGCGGGAAAAAGACCGGAGGCGCCGACCGGTGAGTCGGCGCCTCCGGGGGGTGTTCAGGGACTACGGAACGCGGTCCGGATCGGGGCGCGGGTCGCATCCCGGATCGGCACGGTCCGCGGGCGGCCTATGGCCGCAGCTTCTCTGCGCTCCGCTCGCGCGGCAGGCGCGGGTCTGCATCAATCGGCCGCAGCGCCGGAGCGCCCGGCGTGCGAATCTCCTCGGGCAACTGCGGATCGTTCGTCTGGAAGTTCCGCAGCAGCGGCACCAGCGTCAGATCCGTGTCGATCGAGATCATCGCGCCCGGACCGCCGAACGGATGCGAGCCGCTGGCATAGAAGTCCAGCACCAGTTGGTCCGGAGCGTAGACATACTCGACGCCGTCCAGATCCAACTGCCCGTACGGAGCCAGCAGCCGATCGCCGGTGTTGACGCCGGCCACCGCCGCGAAGCCCCACGGCAGGTACTGCCACGCCGAGGCGTTCTCGTAGTTCACGTTGAGCGCCACGCCGGAGAGGAAGTTCCAGCGCGTCTCAACCGCCGCTGAATCCACCGCCCAGGCGATGATCCAGCCACGCCACAGGCGGCCACCCGGGTTGGACGGATCGCTGTCCGCCTCGCCGAACGGATCCAGCGCCCGCCACGGGCTGACGCCCTTCGGATCGCCGCTGGAGATCGCCCAGTACGACGCCTCGTTCTGCGTCAGCGTGATCGTGTTGTCCAGCCAGTTGCAGCGGCACGGGTTGCCGTTGATGAAGTACATCTGCACCCGCGTCGACTGGAAGTAGTTGTTCGACAACTCGATGAACGTGTCCTCGATGATCTGGCCGGCCGCGTTCGTGCGCATCTGCACCTTCGGGTAGACCAGCATGCTGCCCTGGTGACCGACCTGCGCCACGCGGTTGCCCAGCGACTGGGCGCCCTCGTCCGGGGTCGGGCCGCCACCACCCGGCGGCGGCGGAGGCGGCGGCTCTTCGGTCGGAAGCGGCGGACGCTTCCAGATGACCTGGCCGAACTCGCTGCCCAGGCCGACCAGCGTGTCGCCGGCGGACTCGCGGTTGCCGCCCTGGAACGTCAATTGACGCTCCGCGACGCCCAACAGCGGCGCCGAGATGCTGTTCGGGCCGCAGACCACCGCGCTGCCGATGCCGTCGATTCGCGCCTTGCCCTTGGCCGTCTGAAGGATCGCCAGAGTCAACGCGTTCGGAATGAACGGCTCGACGTACTGCGACAGCAGCGTCGAATCCCAGGCGTTCAGGCAGCGCTCCACGCCGCTGAACTGCACCTCGTTCTGGTTCCAGATGCGGAAGTTGGCCTTGACGATCGGCGGGCACGGGCACACCGAGCGGCCCAGGCACACCCGCGCCTGGCACTCCGACTCGACGATTTCCACGTCCACCGGACCGCACAAGCCGTCCAGAATCGGCGTGCCGAGCACGCGAACCGTGTTCAGGTAGCAGCCGTTGACGCTGTCCGAATCGAGCGCGGCGAAGGCCTGCCACTGCGCGTCATCCGCCACCACGATCTGGCAGATGATCGACGCCGACGGGCACGCCTCCGGAATGCACGGCGACGGACAGGCCGCCAGCACTGGAATCGTCGCACAGGCGTCATTCGCTCCGTCGCAGCCGCCGATGTCGCACAACTGGCAGTTCGGAACCTGCAGGCCGGCCGCGCGGGCGTTGGCCACCAGCGCGTCGTCGCAGATCTGAACGTTGCTCAGCGGCACGTCGCCGACGTTCCGCACCGTCATCGTGTAGGTGATCGTGATGCCGTCATTGCCGTACACCGGCGCCTCGATCACGACGTCCGTACCCGTCACCGGGGCCGTGCCGTCGTTGTTCTGCACCGTGACGCGCTTGGTGCACTGGATCTTCGGCACCCGCACGTCGATCGACGCCGTGGCCGTCCGCGTGCCGCAGATGGAATCGGTGCCGCCCGGCGGCGCGCACAGCGCCGTCGAGCCTTCCACCGTCACCGCGTTCACGCAATCCACCGGCGTGCACACCAGGTCAAAATTCGCCGGTATCTGCACGTCGAACGAGACCGTCAGCGTCTCGCCTGGCGCCAGCGGTCGGCCCGACATGTCGAAGCAGCGCCGCACGCCATCCGCACGGAACGTCGCAAACGTCGCCGTCACGTTGGTCGCGCCGATGAAGGCCGTCACCGCGTCCGTCGTCCACGCACAGGTCATCCCGTCCGTGATGCACAGCCGCGTGATCGGCAGCGAGCCGCTGGTGTTCGTGACGCGGAAGCGGAACCGCGCCTTGGAACCGCGCAGTGCCGCCAGCGTCGCGCCTTCCGGACCGGTCGGGTTGCCGCTGGCATCCAGGCAGACCACCGACTTGGTCAGGTTGAATGAGCAGGTCTCCACGTTCACCGTGGCCGTGTCCGAATCCGAGCAGCAGTAGACCCGCGGCCCGGTTCCGCACACCGTCGCGCCTTCGACGGTCACCGTGTTGGTCGTGCTGCAGCTCGGCAGGCCGCCCGGCGGGGTCTGGGCCCGCGCCCGGAACGTCAGCACCAGCCGATCACCCGGCTGCAACGGCGGATCCTGCGGACCGCCGTCACAATCACCCGGCACGAACTCGAAGGCCGTGTTCGTCAGCAGCGGCGAGCTGCCGCCGTTGAGAACCGCCGGGACGAAGCACGGGATCGTCTGGCCGCCACCGGCGCGCAGGATCGTCAGCGTCACGCTGTCGTCGAACCGCACGCAGTTCTGGTCCAGCACGTCGCGAATCCGCAGCGAGCAGAGGGACACCGCCGTCTGGCTGGTGTTCAGCACCGTGATGCGGTACTGCACGCACGCGCCCGGCGCGACCGTCACGCTCTCGGCATAGCCCGCGTTCGGATCGGCCGGCAACTGGCACTGATCCAGGCAGCGGACTTCCTTCGTGACATCCAGATCGCAGATCTTGAGGCAGACGGTCGATTCGCAAGGCGCGGTACTGCGGTTCGGGTCCGCACCCGCGGTGCAGATCGGGCCGCTGACCGTGCCGGTCGCCGTCGCCACGTTCTCGTAGCAGTTCAGGTCATTCTCCGCGTTGCCCGACGCCGGGTCGGTCAGTGCGAAGGCCTGCCAGGCGGCGCGGCTGTCAAAGCGGATGCGGCAGACCGCTTCCCGCACCTGGCCCGCCGGGATGTCGCCCAGCACCGCCTCGGTGTCGTTCACGCCGTCGCACGCGCCGCTGCACAGCCCGCAACTGACGATCGTCACGCCCGGAATGTTCCGCGCGTCGTTCACCAGCTCCAGGTCGCGGATGCGCACGTTCGACATCGCCGTCTCGCCCGTGTTGGCCACGGTGAAGCGATACAGGATCGTGAACGGGAACTGCACCGTGCAGGGGATGTCCACCGCGCTGCCGAAGCTGATTTCGCCGGCGTCGTTGCAGTCGCCGTCGTTGTTGAAGTCGATGCAAACCTGCTTGTCGCACTCGATCCGCGGAACGCGGATGTCGATCGAGGCGTTGTCGTTGCCGGAGCAGGAAGCGGCGTCCGTGACGCCCGGAGGCACGCACGTCTCCGTGAAGCTCTCCACGAAGATCGTGTTCACGCAATCCGGGTTCTGGCCGAGCGGGAACAGCGTGTCATCCGCCGGCGCCTGGACGTTGAACCGCAGCGACAGCGTCTCACCCGGGTTGATCCACGGCTGCGCCGGTCGGACCGTTCCGAAGGTGTAGCAGCGCTGCACGTTGTCCGGGCCGAAGGCGTTGCCCGCGGCGCGGAAGACGCTCGACACGTCCAGCCCGCCCAGCGTCGCCGTCACGTTGCTGACCACCGGCCAGTTGCAGCCCAGCAGATCCCGCAGGCAGATCCGCGGAATCTTGACCGTCCCGGTGTTGGTCACGTCAATCTTGAAGGTAAGGATCGCGCCCGGAATGGCCGTCACCGTCGCTCCGAACGAGGCGTCCGGATCAGTGCTGCACTTCACCGCCTTGTCGACCAGGATCGTGCACGGACCCGGGAAGGCGATGTCCGCCTGGCAATTGCTGCTGACAATCAGCGGCGTCGGCGGCTCGCAAACCCCATCCGGCACGTCCACGTTGCCCGACACCGAAGCGCAGTTGCGATAGTGGTGCAGGGTCTGGTTGCGGCAGGTCGGCGTGTCGTCGTCGCGCGTCGCGAAGACCCGCGCCGCCGCCGCCGTGTCGAAGCGGATCGACACGTCCCACGTCGCCGTCTGACCCGGATTGATGTTCCGCGTCTGACCCAGTTGCGACGACACGATCGAAACGCCCGGAATGGGCGGGACCGTGATGTCCGTGATCAGGTTGTTGTCGTTGGCAGTCACGTTCACCAGCGCCGTCTCGCCGTTGTTCGAGGCCGTGATGCGCAGGTTCACCACCACCGGGAAGACCACCGCCATCCCGCTGGCGTTGAAGTTGATCAGGTCCGTCAGCGGGTTCGTGAAGTTCCGAACCGGATCGTTCACGATGCAGTCGCCGTTCTCATCCCACTGGAACGTGGTGTACTGCTTGGTGCACGCGATCGACGGAACCAGCACGCTCACGTCGGCCTGCGCCGTCACCTCGCAGCAGAACTGCGGCAGACCCGGCGGATCCGGGCACTGCGACGCGCACTCGACGATCACCCGGTTCCGCGAGGTGCAGTTCGCCGTCGCGTTCGCCGGGATCAGCACGTTGAACGTGATGATCACCGAGTCGCCCGTGTGCAGCGTGCCGTCCGGCGTGCAGGGCCGGAACTCGAACGGAGCATCGGTCGTGTTGAAGCCCGCCGGCGTCGCGCACGTGATCGGCGCGTTTGCGCCCTCCTGCGACTGGAACACGATGTTCGACACCGACCCCAGGCAGTTCGAGCCGGTCAGCGTCGAGAGCAGGTCGCGGATGCGCAGGCGACAGATCACCTGCGAGCCGGTGTTGACGATCCGAACGCGGAACTGAACCGTCTCGCCCGGCAGCGCTTCAACCGACGGACGGAAGGTCGTGTCCGTCCCGCGCAGGCAGCGAACCAGCTTCTCCACCTGCAGTTCGCAGCGCACCACGCAGATCGTCGCGTCGCTGCTGCGGTTCTGCGGCGCGGCCGGTCCGCACACCGCGGCGCCCGCCGCGATGTTCGACACGATCGACGCGCAATTCTTGTAGCAATCCTGCTGCCGACCCGCCGACGGAGCCGCCTGGCACGCCGGCCGCGCGTCATCGCGCAGCACGAACGCCTCCAGCGCCGCCTGGTTCGCAAAGCGGATCCGGCAGGTGTAAATGCGCTGCTGACCCGGAGCATACGAATCCACGATGCTCCCGCCCGGGCACAGCGTGCAGGCGATCAGGCTTACGCCCGGCGTCGCCGTCACGTCCGCGCACAGGAACGAATCCGTCAGCGTGATCTGCTCGGTCGTGTCCCCGAGATTCGTGACCGTGTAGCGATACTCAATGTCCAGCGTGCCCGCGAAGGGCTGGATCGGAAGCGGCGTGTTGCCCGTCACGAACGAGCCAGGCAGACCCGGGAAACCGACCTGCTTGAGCAGCGTCACATCCCGGCACAGCACGTTCACATCCGCACGGTCGTCGCCCGCACCCACCTCGCGCGGCGTGCGGATCGTCCCGTCGTCGCAAACCGTGACCGTGAACTCATCCGCCACGTTGCCCAGGCCCGGACCATCCTCTTCCGGACCGTCGGGCCCGGGATTCGAGGCATCCGGAATCGGATTCACAAACGTGTCGCCGCAAACCGCAATCGTGTTCGAGCAGTCGATCGCCGTGTTGCAGAACGTCGTCGCGAAATTCGAGTTCGTCTGCGCACGGAAACGGAACACGATCGACTCGCCCGCCACGCCGAACGGCGTGCAGATGCCGACCGCAGGGGCCGGCAGCAACGCCGAAGCGGGAGCCTGGCCCGGCGGCGGCGGCGCAGCCGCGTCCAGCCGCAGCGGGAACAAGCCCGGATTCGACAATGCCGCCAGGAAGTCCGTCGAGAAGTCGCGGATACCCGTCGGACGGCTGTCAAACACGAACGAGCCAGGCACAATCGTCAGCGACGTGCCATTCACGCAGTTCAACACGTCCTGGACGATCCGGACGTTGTTCAAATCCGTATTGCCGAAATTCGTGATCGCAATCCGGAACTCGACAATCGAGCCTTGGACCGCGTTCACACTCGCGCCAAACGCCGAAGCGGTCGGATCCACGCACCGAACCTGCTTCGTCACTTCAATGCTGGGGCAGGCGAACTCGGCGAACACCTCGATCGATTCTTCCGCACCGCCGCCGATGCACTGGTCGTCGTCCGAGTCAATGTCGGCCCGAATGCCGACGCAGCAGCGGTTGGTGCCGTCGGTCCGGAACGGGTCGTTCACGTCCAGGATCGGGTCGAGCGAGGAAGGGTTGACGCGCGCGATCATGAATTCGACGTCATCGCCCACGCCCACGCAGCCGACATCCTTCAATCCGTCGTTGTTGCTGTCCAGGTGGATGTTCGAGAAACGCAGCAACTGGGGATCGGTCATCGCGACGTTCAGAGGATCAATCTGAATCCATCGACGAATGGTCAGCGGCGTAGGGTTGCTGCCGGCGGTTGGAATCGTCTGGTACGAACCGAGAAACACGGCATTGGTCGGCACCGGCGCGACCGTGCTCGATGTCTCGATCAGCTTGACGCAGACATCCGGCACGCCGTCCACGTTGAGATCGAGGAATACAATGTAGTTGTCCGCCTGGATCAGCGACGAGGGCGGCGCCTCATCGAACAGAATGCACTGCCCCGGCAAGAACTCCGTCACCTGCGTCACGCTGCCGTCGCCGTCGACGTCAAACGCGACCGGTTGTGTCCCGCTGGCCAGGTCAAGAACGGCCGGCGCGGACACGTCGATGCCGATGAAGTACGCGCCACCGGCGATATCCGGGTTGTAGGACGCAAAAATGCGGCCCGCATTGAAGCCGGTAGGGTTTGGCTGCGCGCCGAAGAACGCCGGTCGATCGCGAAAGCCGGAAGGGCCCGCCGGGTTGGGTTCGCCCGGACCGGGAAAGCGATCTCGCGCCGGCAGGACGCCGCGCGTCAGGATCGCCGTCGGCCGGAACAATCCGAAGTTGGGCAGCGCTTCGATCAACTCGAAGTAGTTCTGCGACTGCGTCGGATCCCCCGCTTCGACCACCCCCGAGCGGATGAACTCGTTGATGTCGCCGTCGGCGATGAACACCTCTGTGGTGTACGGCGACACGCGATTCTGACCAAAGGCGGAGAGAGACGACAGAACTGCCAGGACGGCAACGGCGCCGACGCGGCCCAAGCGCGAGAAACAGGCGGAGTCCATGAAATTCCCCTAACCGGTATTGCTTCTTTCCAAAGCCTCACGACTCGTGCCGACTGCCGCGACGGGGGCCTCTGTCGCTGCATTCGACCCGCGCTGAGCAATCGCGAAGAACCGAAATTTCGCGTTGCCGACCGCGCTACTGGAGATGCCCAGCCCTGACCGGACCAAACGCCTCACGAAAAACGAGTTATGAGGCTCTTGGTATATGGACGTGCGCGCTTTCTGTCAACGGGAAAAACGGACGCTCCCGCAGCTCCCTCGCTCGTAAGTCGTGCAAAAAAAGCGGGGCCTGACCCTCGGTCAGACCCCGCTCGGCATTCATCTCATTTGGTCGCCGGCTGCTACGGCTGGGCGAACAGGCGGTACGAAACCACCGGAGAGCCCGGTTCCGCGTTCAGCGCCATCCCACCGTAAACTGCGACGGCGTCAACCTTTCCGCTCACGGCCGCCATCGTCGTCGCCGGCACGAACCGCCCGGCCGACGCCGACCATTCCCACACCTCGACGCCCAGCGTCGAACGGGCCAGGAAGAACCGCGAGCCGTCCGACGCCAGCCCGGCGGCAGAAAAATTCTCGCGCTGAATTTCCTGCGGAGAATTGGGACTCGCGACGCCGTAAACCAGGACCTTCGTATCCGTTCCGACGAACAGGTGCGACCCCCCGAATACCGCGCGCTGCGCAGACTCCAGCGCCGGCACCGTCCCCACTCCGACTTCCTGCGGCGCGCTGCGATTCGCGATGCTCATCATGCGCACGCCGCCCGTGCCGTCCGCGACCGCGAGCAAGCCGCGCGCCTCATCCAGCGCCAGCGATCGGGCGGAGCCAGGCGTATCCACGAATCGAACGAATGCCGGCGTGCTGCCGCGCAGGTCCACCACGCCCACGCCGTTCGCGAACGACGCGGTATAGGCAAAGCCGTCACTGGTCACTTCCACGTCGCGGCACGACAGCGTGCTCAGCGTAGCCGTCACCACCGGGACCGCCGGATTCCGCAGGTCCACCACGCGCAGGCCCGTGGTGCTCGCCAGGTACGCATTCTGGCCGCGCACCCGAACGCCCATGCCCGATGCCGGCACCTGGCCGGCTACGCGCGGATTCGCCGCGTCGCTCGTATCGACCACCAGCGCCGCGCCCGTCATGCTGGCGACCACCGCCGTGCTGCCGTTCGTGGCAACCCCTGCGCGGTCGCTACGATCGGAGCGCAGCTCGGAAGCGACGGTGTACGCGGTTCCCGCGCCGACGAATCGTCGGACCGAGATGCCGTTGGCAACATAAAAGTCGCTGCCGCGCGGCCTGGCATCGACGATGCCCGCCGAGGTCATGCCCATGACCGGCGTAGCCGGGTTGGAGACATCGACCACGGTGAACGCGTTCTCCGTGAACGCCGCGACGCTGTTGCCCGCAAATGCGCACTTGTAGGCCTGAAGCGTCGAGGGAGCATTCGACACCCACATCGGGCTGGACGGATTGGCGATGCTGTAGAACGAAAGGCCCGCACCGGCGTTCGTACGAGCCGCCGCCAGCAGCGTGCCGGATGCATTTACCGCACAGCCGAACCAGTAACCAGACCCGTTGATCGGCGTCAGTTCGCGCGGCAGCGTCTGCGACACATCCAGCACCCGCAGCGACGTGCTCGACGGCACATACGCCACCGCCGCGTTCGGATGGAACGCAATGTCCTGCGCCAGCCCGCTCAGCGACGCCACCAGCGACGGCGACAGCGGGTTGCTCATGTCGATCACGCGCAGGCCGTACGACCCGCTCGCCAGATAAAGCAGCGAACCACGCACCCCGGCGCGCAGCGCCGAGAAAGGAAGCTGCGCCACGACGCGCGGGTTGGCCTCGTTTGAGAAATCCACCACGCGCCCGGCGTGGGCATCCGAAATCATCACGGCATAGTGACCATAGGCCACCACGCCCTTGGCGGGCGAAGGCTCGTCCTGGGCGCCGATGATCCGCCAGGCGTTGTTTTGTGAAATGTCCAGCACCAGCAGACCCAGGTCCGCCGATGCGGCCAGGGCGCGCGTGCTGCTCAGCGGAACGATGCTGCGCACATCACCCAGACCGGGCGCGAAACCCAGCCGGGTCGGATCAAGCTGGTTCACCGGCGGCACAACCGGCGCGACGCTGACCGTCTTGGTCGAGACGCGCGTCACCATGCCGTAGTCCACCGTCTGCAGCGTCACGACAAACGAGCCGGAGCCTGTGAACGTCTTGTCCACCTGCCGACCCGACGCCGACGTGCCGTCCCCGAAGGTCCAGTAGTACGTCATCACGACGTGCGGCGGATCTTCCGCGCCGAAGGTCACAACGTCGCCCACGCGCGGCGACGGATTCGAGTACCAGAAATCCCCCGTCGCCCCCTGCTGCGGCCGATTCCCGAAGCCGCCATAGGAACGGCCCGAAAACGCCGCCGGCAGCTCCCGCCCGGTCGTCGGCTCCTCCGCCTGCACCGCGGCCGGGGTTATCAGCCCCAGAATCCCACAGCCGACCGCCAGAACCGCACGCATCCGCCCGATTCGCCCGGGCGGCGCTCCCCCGCTTCGCAGAATTACCGACCCCATGCGCAACCCTCCGCTCCAGCGAACTCGGGTTGCGGGCAGTCATCCGACCGCCTCGTATACAGGATCCTGGTCCCAGGCCGTCCGGCAGGAGCCAACCGCTCACCCACCGAATTCCGCAACCCCCCGATCGGCGACCGTGCGCTGTGCCCCATTCGAAGATGGGACAAGGAGACGCGCGCAGCCGCCAACCTGCGACTGAAGCTTGCGAAGCTTTTGGCCGATGAGCCGCGGAACCTGGGCAATTTCGTGCGCCTGCCTTCCCGCTCCTGCACTGCCACTGCACATTTCCGGGCGTTCGTATGGCCGACCGGATGACAACTCGGCTTTGACGACACCGGAACGCCTCCGGGGAGATCGCGGGACAGCGCACCCGCGCCGGAGGACAAGAGACGCAACTGCGCATTATGAGACGACTTTGAGCGAGAGTCAACGAGATTCTTCGCCCGGTCGTCGCGCGAGCGCGCAACCTCCGACGTCCCATTGTCGTCCGGCGACGCCGACCGTTGCAGATTATCGCCAGTTGTGGGTCAGGACTTTTTTGCCAGAGACTGCACAACCGTGCGCAAGCCCGGGCCGGGATTGGACCTCGGGCACCTCACCCTTCCGCGCAAAATCCACTGGCCGCCGGCACGGGAGCGAAGGAGCCTGATGGAGCGCGAGGCTGTCGAACGGAATTATCGGCCGCCGGTGCGGGGCCGGCGGAAGGAATGGCGGTTGACGCGACTTCTCCGACTTTCCGGGTAATCAGCACCCACGTCTCGCGCTGGTGCTTGAGAATCCGTAGCGCGTCCTCGACCGCGCCTACGTCCTTGTGCAGATTCGCATCAATCAGGCGACGATACACGAAATCCATGACGGCCCGCATCTGATCCACAAGCGCGGGGTTCACGTCGCGATTCAGGCCATCCGTGATCTGAAGGACGATCCGCTGCGCGCGATCCAGGGCGGTGTAGCTGGCCGCGATGTCGGCGGAGCGGATTGCATCAATCGCCCGGCTCGAGAATCGAATCGCGCCATCAAAGAGCAGAATCTGCAACTGCTCCGCGCTGGCGGTGAGCACCGCGTTTTTCAGGTATTCCTGGGAAGCGTGGGTGTTCATGCCGGTTGTATCGGTCCGCCGAGTCGCCCTCAGAAATAAGCAACCGATCTGCGATGCGGATCGGTCAGCGCCGCGTCGGAGCGCTGACAGCCGAGATGCTGCCCAGCGCCGTCTGTTGCGCCTGCAAGCCCGAGATCGCCTGCTCCATCGCGCGGTATTGGCGCTCCAGCCGCTGACGCCGCCGCGCCAGCAGCCCGTTCAGCGACTCGATCCGCTCCGTGAGCTGGGTCTTCTGCGTGTCGAGCGCCTTTTCACGTCGCTTGAACAGTCCGCCGTCCTGCGTGATCGCTTCCAGCTCTTTCTTCAGCTTGGCCGCGGCGCCCGTGTCGGCGGCCGTGAAGAAGCTCGACACCTGCTCGGGATTCGCTTCATACGCCTGCTTGAAGCGCGCCTCGTCAAAGGTCAACGCACCGCCCTCGCCGAGCCGGATGCCGACCTGCGACAGCCGCGTCAGCGCCCCGGTTCCTCCAACGGCGCCGGTCACCAGCCGGTTCAGGCGGCTCTGGGCGATCTGGATGGTGCTGTCACCGAGGAGCGGGCCGGATTGCGACGTCTGCTGATTGAAGGCGGACAACTCCTTGATGCGCTTCACCACGTCGTTGTAGTCGGTAACGAAGCCCTTGAGCGCCGCCGTCACCGTGTCGAGGTTTCGATCGACGGTCACGGTCACGGGATCCTGCGAGACGCCCGAAAGCGTCAGCGTGACGCCGTTGACGACATTCGAAAGCGTGTTCGTGCCGCTGGTCACCAGCACACCGCCGCCGCCATCGGCCCCGGCCCCGACCAGCACCCGCGCGTCATTCGCACGGCTGAGCGTGCTGAAATCCAGACCCAGCGCGCCGCCGTCGATGATCAACTCACCCGCCGCGCCCGACTGCCGCGAGGCGATGCTCAGCCGGAACGGGTTGATCCCGGATCCGTCGTTGAGCAGCGTGGCCTGCGCGATGGACGAGCGCTCGTTGATGCGCCGCACGATCGAATCCAGCGTGTCCGCGGCGCCCGCCGTGATCGTCAGCTCAAAGGAGCCGTCGATCCGTGAGCCGGTCGCCGGGCCGAGCAGGTTCAGGTCGCGGGCCGTCGCGCCGCCGGATTCCTCCACCCGCAGCGTTCCCGTCCCGCCGGCGGAATCCTCCAGCAGCAACCCGTCGCCGGTGTCGTTGATTCGCGCCTTGGCGCCGTTCGCGCCGGCGTTGATCGCCCGAATCACGTCGCCGAGCGTCCTCGCCGACGCGGGAATGTCCACGGATGCGACCGCTCCGGCGGAATCCGTGATTCGGAAACGACCCGACGAGACGCCGCGCCCGGCATTGAGCGTTGACAGCAGCGTGTTTTCGTTGATGTACTGGCGTTGAAGATTTGCGCCGCGCACCACGCCGCCGACCGCCGAAGAATTCAATCCGGTGATCGCGGCGAACTGGCCGCTCACATCCTCCGCCGAGATCGCCCCCGCACTGCCGTCAACGTTGGTCAATTGCAAGCGGGTGCCGCCGGTCGCGATGGACGCCCGAACGCCGATCGACTCAGTTGCGGTGTTGATCCGCGAAAGCGCCTCCTCCAGCGTCGCAGCGCCGCGCAGGTCCACCTCCACCGCACTGCTCGCACCGGTCACGCGCAGCGTGCCCAGCGCAATCCCGCGACCGCCGTTGAGGGAGCCGAGCAGCGTCGTGTTCACCCCGCCGGTGATCCGCGCGCCCGTGATGGGATTGTCCGAGTCGTGATCGCCCGCCCGCAGGCCCAGGTCCGCCAGCGCCTGCGAATCGCCGATGCGCTCCAGCAAGACGCGGCCGGTGGTTCCGTCCGACGCATCCCGCAACGTCACGCGCGTCGGATCAGCCGGATCAAGCGACGCCGTCACTGCGCCGTCGTTGCCGGCGGCGAAGTTCACGGCGCGAATCACGTCGCCCAGCGTGTCCACCGTGAGGATCGTCCGGCCGTCGATGCGGCCGGAGTCGGGATTGCCCAGGATCCCCAGGTCTCGGGCGGCATTGCCGCTGACATCCTCGATCTTCAGCGTGCCGGTGGTGCTGCCGGTGGTGTCGGTGACGATCAGCCGGCCGGCGTTCAGAACCACGCTGACGCCGGCCCCGGCGCTGTCGATCGCGCGCTGCACTTCGCCGATGGTCCGCGCCGCGGAGAGGTCGATCGTGGTGACGTCGCCGCGGCGGTTGGTGATGCGGATTTCGCCGCCCTCGACGCCGCGACCGGCGTTGAGGCGCTCCAGCCGCGTGCTGTCGACCAGCAGGCCGCTGAGATCGACGTTGAACTGCGATCCCGCGCTGTTCGTGATCCGAAAGTCACCGCCGGCCTGCGCGCGGCGGACGCCGCGGCCGTCGTTCAACCCCGAGAGCGGCGAGCGTTCCTGCAGGCGGGCCAGCGTGCGCCCCGCCAGCGTGCCGGTGGCGCTGCCGGCCAGTCCCAGGTCGGCGGCGCTGCGTCCGCCGTCCAGTTCGCGAACGCGCACCACCCCGCCGCTGCGCTCGGTCAGTACGAGCGCCTCATTTCGCACTTCCGCGCGGACGTTCACTCCGGCGCTATTGATGCGACTGACCACGTCGTCGAGCGTCACCGCGTCGGCCAGGCTGATGTCGGCGGTCGTGCCGCTGGCGTCCTCAATCTGAAAGGAGCCGCGCTGCACGCCGGTGTAGCCGTTCAGCTCATCGAGCCGCGCGACGCGATTCACGCGCGCCAGCGCGGATTCGAGCGAAAAGGTGCCCGCGCCGAGCGGGGCGTTGGCGTCGCGTACGCCGCTGCTCACGAGCTGGTGGGTCGTCGCGAGGCCGCGGACGACGAATTGATACGCCCCGGGCTGCGCGCCGTCGGCGGTCGTGGCGTTCAGGACGGATGCGTTGGAGGAGGTGGCGCGGGTTGAGCGGAAGGCGGACGCCGTGCTCACGGCGGAAATTCGCCCGAGCAGGGCCGAGACCCGCGCAGAAATCTCCAGGAAGGCCGTTCGCTGCGCGTCGATCTTGCCGATCCGCGACTGCAACAGGTCGCGCGGGCGGGCCTCGATTCGAAGCAATCCGTCAATAATGGAGTTGATGTCCAGCCCGGACACCAGCCCGACGCCCGAAAACAGCGAGCCCATGGCGTCTCCTCCTCGGGGAAACGGTCGATCGCGCAGCGGCTGCGCGAGGGACGGGCGGCGACGGCGCGCGATGCGCCGCGCTCGCCGGTCCTTTCGGATGGGATGAGGGCAAGCTGAATGCCGGAAGGAAGGAAGGAAGGAAAGGGGATTTCCGGCCGCGATACGAGGCCGTTCAACACTGCGGTTGATGCAGGGAGTCAGGGGGAGTTGCCTACCCGCACGACCTGCCGCCGCAAGCCCCACGGTGTGCTGGGGGCCGAGGTGTGGGTAGCGCTGGCCGCGCCGCACGACCCGCCGCCGCTGCTCACGTTTGCCGGCGAAATCCCCGCCGGGGCGTTCCGCTTCCTGTCGGTGAACGCGCGCGGCACGCTGCAAGCCGACTTCACGACCGCCGAAGCGGGCCAGACGGCGTACTACGCCCTGCGCTGGCTCAGCACGCGCGGCGAAACGGGGCCGTGGAGCGAAGTCGCGGCGGCGACGGTGGCGGCGTAAGTTCGTTATGTGCGAATCAAAATCGAAAGCCGCTCCGCGAGCGCGTCGCGATCGCGCGTTTGGCATTCCCACACAACTAGAACACGCCAGCCTTTCCCGCGAAGCGCGGAAATTGTGCGCCGATCACGTTCGCGGTTGCGAGTTCGCTTCGTTTGCCAGAACGCCGCGTTCGTCGTGGGCGCGCTGCGGCCGCGCTTGCAGGAGTGCAAGTGCCAGTAGCAGCCGTGGACGAGCACGATAAGCCCGCGCGCGGGCATCACAATGTCGGGCTTGCCGGGTAGATCGGCCCGATGGAGCGCGAAGCGACATCCGAGCCGATGCAGGATCGACCTCACGACTCGTTCGGGGGTTGTGTCCTTGCCGCGGATTGCGGCCATGCACTTACTGCGCTGGGCTCGGCTAAGCGTATCGGCCACCGCGCGGACCTCACTTGCCGCCGGACTTCTTGCCGAATTTCTTGGCCAAGAATTCGTAGACCTCCTGCTGCACGTCCCGGGGCTGGCGACGGATCAGTGCCATTGCACTGATTGCATCGCGCGATGTGGGCACTTTAAGGTTCGCCTTGTCCTTGTTGTACCAGACGCAGACGGCGCGCAGGTTATGCTCTTCATCCGTTCCGCCCTGGCTGATCGGGATGGTTTTCGCCCCAACGGGGCGGCGGAATGTAGCCACGGGTGGAGCGCAGCCCGGCGATAGCCGGGCGGAGCGCAACCCGTGGAGAGTGGGTTCGTTTCTCAATCCTGCCCCGGAGGGGCAGAGGAAGCGACCGACCGCGCAGTGGATCAGTCAAACACATACTGCTCGTCGAACTCAACTTCGTGCAGCCGGAGCATTCGGAGCAACTCGGTCTTGAAGTCTTCCTTCTTGTGGTGCTCGTGCTGACCGGCGATGTACGCCTTGACCGCTCCCTCCTGCGACTTGCTGACGGTGAAGACGCTGTACCCCTCTTGCCACGCGAACGCGCCAAGCGCCGGAAATGTGTCGTGGACCCACTTCGACGACCGCCCCTTCACGGTGCGCATCAAATCCGAGATCGTCGCGTCGGGCCGCCACCGCAGGTACATGTGGACGTGGTCCTCTACACCGCCGATGTCGCAGAGCGCGCCCTTCTCGGCCCGGACGATACCGCCCATGTATGGATAGAGGCGCTGCGCAACCTCGTGCGTGATCCACTGCTCGCGATGTTTGGTGCTGAAGACGATGTGCAGAAGAATCTGAGAGTACGTGCCGGGCATGTCGGGCCTTTCATTGCAGCGTGAACCTCCTCCGCCCCGCCGGGGCGGGAAGAGGATAGGGGAACCACGCTTCCACGGGTTCCGCGTCGGCGGGCTTCGCCGCGCCGCCGCTCCACCCGTGGCTACAACCCGCGGCCCCTCTGGGGCCAAGACCGGTCCCGTCGGGTCGATCAACGGTGCGTCAAGGGATTCAAATCCCGGCTTCGCCGTCTTCGATCTCCAATGCTTCCGCAAGGGCCAGCGCGTTGGCGAGAACAAAGCTGCCGTACTGCTTTGCCAAGTGGACGACGGCGGCCGCGCCCTCTTCGGTCCAATCGGCCCCGCGAACGAGCAACGCGCGCAGTTGCGCATCGTCCCCTGCTTCGCCGAGTTCGGCGGTAAGCAAGCGATACTCGGCGGTGAGGTGTTCGACGTGTTCTGTGGTCGAAAGCGATTCCATGATGCTTCCTCGCGGTTTGGCTGCGGGCTACGCGGCGTGGAAAACGTTTTCCCGGTGCCAGCGCAGGCACTCGGGATCGGGATAGAAGCGTGCGGGCGGGATGATCTTCTGGCCGTGCCGCGCGGCGACAAGCTCGGCGGCGGCATGATCCCTCAGCTTGCGAACGCGCCCGCTGACGCACAGCGTAAGATCGTCCTCGATCGCAAGAAGCCCGCAATCGAACAGACGGTCGAAGGTGGCTGACATACACACGCCATTCGTTGGATCGGCACGACGGCTCTCATTCACGTTCCACGGAATAATGTGCCCGGCAACCAAGCACTCGACGAGCGGCAGCCCGGTGACGCAGCAACGAGTGTTGTAGCTGCTGATGACGGCGTCGCGGAAAAACGCTTGGTGCAATCGCTGCTTGGCAGTGATGATCTTCTCCGACGGACCGGTCGGAGCGATCAGAGGTGCGTCGGTCAGTTTCTGTGGCTCGCGCTCGCGTCGGAGGTTGTGGGCGCGGACGATCAGTCCGTTCCAATCGGCATGGAACTCGTCCCAGATGGCCTCGTCGAGTTTGCTGCCGTGCGTCAAGCCCGAGATGTTGCGGGCCGCCAGTTGTGGGTCGAAGGCTCCGAAGTTGCCGAGTTTGCGAGCGACGGATGCGGGTGTGCGGAGGAGAAGCGCCGCGAGTTCCTTTACGCGAGGATCGGTCGCCTTCGTGCGCTGGAATGGGATACGACAATACAACTCGAACGCGAGGATTAGTTGTTCGCGCGTCCACGGTTGACCGTCATTAGCGGGCCGCGCATCCATACGCCCCCTTACACGAACGGCGGGCCGTGGCAATCAGCGGGGAAAAAATCCGCGTGACCCGTCAGGTACAAGTGGTTCGCGCGCAGATTCGCCGCGTTCACGCAAATCAAGCGCTTGCGGTGTCCGGCTCGTCCGCTCATGGGGATGCTCCACTGCTACGACCGGAATTGTACCGCGTTGCGCGCTCTTGCCCAGCCGTGATTTCCGACGGGTTCTCGGCCTCACTGCCCGCTCTTATTCAAGCCGCTCACCGAGCGCGCCGATGCCCCTCCCAGCTTCCCCCGCGTGCCGGTTGATGGCTCGGGTACGCTCCGCTCTCAGGCGTGAATGGCCCGCCCGTCCACCGCCATCGCCGCCTCGCGCAGCACCTCCGGCAGCGTCGGGTGCGCGTGACAGGTGCGGGCCAGGTCCTCCGCCGACGCGCCGAACTCGATCGCCGCCGCCGCCTCCGCGATCAGGTCCCCCGCCCGCGGGCCGATGATGTGAACCCCCAGAATCCGATCGGTCGTCGCATCCGCCAGCACCTTCACGAACCCCTCCGTGTCCGCCAGCGCCCGGGCGCGTGCATTGCCGCGAAAATGCGACATCCCGCGCCGATACGCGACACCGGCGCTGCGCAGTTCATCCTCGGTCCGCCCAACGCCCGCGATCTCCGGATGCGTGTAGGCCACTCCCGGAATCGCGTCATAGTTCACGTGCCCATAGCCGCCGTACAGCCGCTCCGCGCACGCCAGCCCCTCATCCTCGGCCTTGTGCGCCAGCATCGGCCCGCGGATCGCATCCCCCACGGCATACACGCCCGGAGCGGCCGTCTCGAAATGGTCGTTGACCACGATCCGACCGCGCGAATCGCGCTCGATCTTGAGTGAATCCAACCCCACGTCGTCCGTGTTCGGCACGCGCCCAACCGCCAGCAGCACCCGGTCGCAGGAGATCGGCGCCTGGTCGCGAATCTGCACCACACACGGACCGGCTTCGTCGCCCGTCCCGCGCTTTTTCGACCCGCCGCGAGCGGCCTGCACGCTCGCGCTGGTCACTTCACAGCCCAGCCGGAACTCGATCCCCTGCTTGCGGAAAATGCGCAGCGCGGCGTCCGCGACCTCCGAGTCCATGCCCGGCAGGATCCGCGGCAGGTACTCGAGCACCGTCACTTTCGCGCCCAGTCTGCGCCACACCGAACCCAGCTCCAGCCCGATGTAGCCCGCCCCGATCACCACCAGGTGCTCCGGCACCGCTGACAGGGATAGCGCCTCGGTGCTGGTGCAGATACGATCCCCGTCCGGCTCGACGCCCTTGAGCGGCGCGACGCGGCTGCCGGTCGCCACGATGACGTGCGGCGCGGTCAACAGTTCCGCTTCTTTTGACGTCTTCCCGCTGACCGCGCTGACCGCCACCCGGTTCATCCGCGTGGACCCGTCGGCTGTCATCGCTCCATCCAGCCGCCCATGCCCGAGAAACCACGTGATGCGGTTTTTCTTGATGAGCGCCTCCACGCCGGTCGCCAGCCCGGAGACGATCTCATCTTTGCGGCGCAGCATGGCGGCCAGGTCCAGCGATACGCGCTCGACCTTCACGCCGTGCGCGGCCAGGCCGGATTGTGCCTCGACAAACCGCTCGCTGGATTCCAACAGGGCCTTGGAAGGGATGCAGCCGACCCGCAGGCAGGTGCCGCCGAGTTGCGGCTCGCGCTCCACCAGCGCGACGCTCTTGCCGAACTGGGCGGCCCGGATGGCGGCGACGTAGCCGCCGGGTCCGCCGCCGATGATGATCAGGTCGAAGGACTTCATACGCAGGCTCCGCATGGGTCAGGGGGCGTATTAATACGGGCAAAGCCCGGATCGGGGTAGCGCCGTGGGCGGCCGGTCGGCGGCGACCCGCTTTGGCGCCGCGAGGACCAGGGGGCGGGCTGATCGGCCCATTCTGCGTGCAGCGCCGCAGCTACATGGATCGGCGCATTCTGCGTGCAGCGCCGCAGCTACATGGATCGGCGCATTCATGCGGGCGGGGTCAGCGATTTCCCCCGGGCACGCGAGTCACGCGAAGGGGGTTCGCCGGTGGGTGGCATGCTCTCACTGTACCCAGCGTGAGCATGCTGCGGACCCAGCGTGAGCATGGTTCGGACCCGGCGTGACCCCGGTGGGTGGCATGCTCTCGCTGTACTCAGCGTGAGCATGCTGCGGACCCGGCGTGAGCATGAAACGACCCCGGCGTGAACATGCAACGGACGCCTGGTGCCCAACCCAGCGCGCCTTGCATGCCTACGCGGAGTACCGCGAAGGCATGCCACCCAACGCCGTTCACTAAGCCGCTCCTTTTTCTTTTCTGAATGCCTGTGCTTTGCGGTGGGTGGCATGCTCTCGCTGTACTCAGCGTGAGCATGCTGCGGACCCGGCGTGAGCATGAAACGACCCCGGCGTGAGCATGCAACGGACGCCTGGTGCCCAACCCAGCGCGCCTTGCATGCCTACGCGGAGTACCGCGAAGGCATGCCACCCGGCCACCCAGCCGCGAAGGCATGCCACCCAACGCCGTTCACCAATCGCCCGATAGTCGGCTCATAAGTCTTTGTGATTCATGGTAGTTATAGCGGGTGTATGGCGCGCCAAATTGAACGGCCTCCGTTAGGCTTTGGTTTCCACACCAAGCAAACGGAGGCCGCGATGGAATGCTCACGGACGAGCACCCGTTCTTCAGCGTACTGCACCCAGCTGCGTTCCGCCATTCGACAGTTTCTCCCGGTCAGCGGTTTGCCGCTGTGCTCGTCGGATCAGCGCGTTCGGTGGAGCGACCGGATGTTGCTGATCGGCCTGTTGCTGATGGTCTGGCATCCGGTCTCCTCTTTCCGCGAAGCCTTCGCGGCGATGCGTGAGCAGATCGTCGCGATGTATCCGACGCGGCGGCGGCCGGGGCGCTCATCTCGAAGGCTTCCTCAAGGGCCGGCGGACGCGTTCGGCGCGGCTGCTGCGGCCACTCGTCGCGACGCTGCGGTCTCATACGCAACGCTCGGCCGCGGGCTGTTGGGCGCTGGCGGAACTGGGTGGTGCTCTCGGCGGACGGTTCGCGGGTGAATTGTCCGCGCACGCGGGCGAACGAGCAGGCGTTCGGCTGCGCCGGCAAGCAGCGCACGCGCGCGCGCAGCAGCTGCTGGTCACGCTCTATCACGTGGCCAGCAACCTGCCCTGGCCCGGCGGCGCGCGCGCGCGGCGACGGCAGCGAACGCGACCTGCTGCTGTCGATGCTGCCGGAGTTGCCGGAGCGCACGCTGCTGCTGACCGATGCGGGCTGGTGGGCTACCGCGTGCTCACGCGCCTGCAGAACTGCGGCCATGCGTTCATCGTGCGCGTCGGCCGGAATGTGACGCTGCGCAAGCTCGGCTACCACTGCGCGCGCGCGCGGGCGTGGTGTATCTGTGGCCCGACACGCAGCGCCGCACGCCGCCGCTGACGCTGCGACTCGTGCTGTTGCAGGCGGGGCGACAGCATGTGGCGCTGCTGACCAACGTGCTGGACGAGCGGCGGCTCAGCGCTGCGGATGTTGCCGCCCTCTACCGGCAGCGCGCTGGTCGCTGGAAGTGATGCATCGCACGCTGAAGCAGACGCTGGGCAAGCAAAAGCTTCGCGCCCAAACGCCGGAGCTGGCCGCGTGCGAACTCGACTGGTCGATGGCCGGTCTGTGGCTCATCAGCCTGCTGACGCACAACGCCGCCCAGCCGCCGCGATTGATCTCACCCGCCGCGGCATTGCGTGTGATCCGCACCGCCATGCGGCGCGGCCGCCGCCCAACGGGAAAACACTGGCTCCAGCGCCAACTCCGCACCGCCGTGCCCGACTTCTACCTCCGCAGACGACCAAAGACCGCCCGCGATTGGCCGCACAAGAAAACCGAACCACCCCCCGGAACCCCCAGAATCCGCACCGCAACCACGGCCGAAATCCGCAAAGCACAGGCATTCAGAAAAGAAAAAGGAGCGGCTTAGTGAACGGCGTTGCATGCCACCCAGCCGCGAGGAACAGGCACGGAGGCTGGTCGCACCGGATTCAACGGGCCGCTACGCACCGGAACGCTCGGCCCCCAGGACAGGGATGCGAGGCGCAAGCCCGCGCCGCTCCTCCACTCCGCCTCCGACGGAGGTTGTAGGCGGCGCGGGCGTCGGGGTAGAATGCCGGTTCCCCCGCGAATTGCGCGGGTCTGCGGCTCCCCCGAGGGCACAGCATGGCAGAAGACGTGATGGATCAGGTGGACGGCGGGCCGATCGACATCCCGATCGAGCCCGCCAAGTCGCGCGAGCCGTTCCTCAACAAGTACTTCAAGGCCGTCATCAAGATGAAGGTTTCAGACCTTCACCTCAAGGCGGACTTCCCACCGGCCGTGCGCGTGAAGGGCGTCTCCGGCGGGCGCACGAAGGGCGCGCTGCGCACGCTGACCGGCGGGCCGCTCGCCGAAGATCAGATCATGAACGGGATCATGGAGATCCTGAACGAAAAGCAGAAGAAGCTGTTCGAGGAGAAGGGCGCGATCGACTTCGCCCACGACGTCGGTCCGCCCGGCGACGCCGACCGCTTCCGCGTCAACGCCTTCCTGCAGCGCGGCAAGCTCAGCGTCGCCGCCCGCCGCGTCACCCGCGAAATCAAGCGATTCGATCAGCTCTTTCTGCCGCCGACGCTGGCCAAAATCTGCGAATTCCGCGAGGGCGTCGTGCTGCTGGCGGGCGTCACCGGCTCGGGCAAGTCCACCACCATCGCCTCCATGCTGGACTGGATCAACGAGCGCGAGGCGGTGCACGTCGTCACGATCGAAGACCCGATCGAATACCTGTTCACCGACAAGAAAGCCCGCATCAACCAGCGCGAAGTGGGCATCGACGTGCTGACCTTCCATGACGCGCTCAAGTACCTGATGCGCGAAGACCCCGACATCGTGCTCGTCGGCGAGATGCGCGACCTCGAAACGTTCAGCGCCGCCGTGCACGCCGCCGAAACAGGTCACCTCGTCTTCGGCACGATTCACGCTTCGAGCGCCGCACAGACGATCTCCCGCATTCTCGACCTGTTTCCCGAGTCCGAGCGCCGCGCCATGCGACAGGCGCTGGAGTTCAACCTCAAGAGCGTGATCTGCCAGAAGCTGATCCGCAGTTGCCACCCCTCGACGCCCGTCGTGCCGGCCATCGAGATCATGATCTCCAACCCGTCCATCCGGAAGCTGATCCGCGAGGAGCGCGACAACGAACTCGTTGACGTGATCCGCGCCAGCTACGACGATGGCATGGTCGATTTTACGGAATACCTGCGACGACTGGTGGAGACCGGCTACATCGACCACGCGACGGCCTACGAGGCCGCTCCGAACCCCGACGAGTTGAAGATGGCCCTCAAGGGCATCCGCTCGTCCGGCGCAGGCATCCTGGGCTAATACCCCCCGGATGCAGCCGCGGCGAAGCCGACCGACCCCGGCCGCGCCGCCTCCGTCCGACCGGCCGCCACCGCGCGGCGCCTGGAGAGACCATGCTGCTCGAATTCCACGGGCTGCTCGCGGCGCTGCCCGACGGCGTATACGTCAACCCCTACAAGCTGCTGGGCATGACCGCGATGTTCTCGCTCTGGGCGCTCTACGCCCAGTGGGTGGACAAGGACACCATCCGCGTCAACACGTTCCGCATCCTGTGGAACCTGATCACGCTCAGCCTGGGCGCCGTCACGCTGGCCACGCTCCTGCTCGTGCCCGATTTCCTGATCGGCGCGCTGATCTACGGCCTGGCGAACCTGGTGCTGGGCATTGTGTACGTCGTGCACCGCAACGGACTGGTTCCCGACGAGGACAAGGTCTGCACGCCGCAGCACTTCCAGCGCCTGATGAAGGAGGGGTTCCGCTCCAAGAAGGGCGGCCCCAAGAAAGAAGTCAAGGAGCGCGTCCGCGTCACCGGGGCGGGCAAGAAAGTCGTCCAGATCCCCGAGGACGACGTCGAGCGCGAGCACTACCGCCTCATGCAGGACCTCCTCTTTGACGCGCTGTGGCGCCGCGCTCAGACCGTCGAGGTCGCGCCCAGCGGGCAGGCGGCCCGCGTCGCCTACCAGGTCGACGGCCTGCCGGTCGATCGCGACCCGTTCGAACGCGCGGACGCCGACGCCGTCATCACCTACTTCAAGAAGATCGCGGGACTGAACGTCGAGGAGAAGCGCAAGCCGCAGGTCGGAAAGCTGATGGTCGCCGTCGGCGAGAACAAGATGGACCTGGTCGTCCGGACGGACGGCTCGACCGCCGGCGAGAAGCTGCACCTGCGCTTCATCAGCTTCGAAAAATCCCTGAAGGTCAAGGACCTGGGCTTCACCTCCGAGCAGGAAGCCCAGCTTACGGACCTGATGCACAACCGCGGCAAGGGGCTGGTGCTGCTCTCCGCGCCGGCCGCATCGGGGCTGACCACGCTGGTCTACAGCTTTGCCCGCAGCCACGACGCATTCCTGATGAACATCCAGATGCTCGAGTACCGCCGCGACCTCGACATCGAGAACATCACGCAAAACCTGTTCGTCCCCGCCGACGACAAGACCTTCTCCGGGGAACTGCAGAAGATGCTGCGAACGGACCCGGACATCATTCTGGTGCCCGAGGTCCGCGACAAGCAGACGGCGGTCATGTGTTGCGAGGCCGCCAACCACAAGCAGAAGGTCTACGCGGGGCTGAACGCCGCCAGTACGTCGGACGCCATCGGCAAGTGGATGCGCGTCGTGGGCGACAATGCGACGGTGAGCAAGGCGCTGGCCGCCGTGCTCAACGGCCGCCTGATCCGCAAGCTGTGCAGTGAATGCAAGCAGGCCTACCGCCCCGACGCGGCCACCCTCAAAAAAATGAACATGCCGGCGGACAAGATTTTTTACCGCCCGCCCGAGCCGCAGGTGGACAAGCACGGCAACCCGATCATCTGCCAGAACTGCCAGGGCTCCGGCTATTTCGGGCGCGTCGGCGTCTATGAAGTGCTGATCGTCGATGACGCCCTGCGGGCCGTGCTGCGGGCCGCCCGCAGCATCACGGAGATCGAGGCGCAGATCGCCAAGTCCGGCAGCGCCGGACTGCAAACGGCGGCCCTGCAAAAGGTGTACGACGGAACGACCAGCATCCAGGAGGTGCTGCGCGCGACCCGCACACCGGAGCGACCCGCGCCGCCCGCACCTCCCGCCGCGGTCAAGGCCGGTTAGATAACGCCGATCGCATCAGAATTCGTCCGCGAGGTTGAACCATGATCCTGAGCCTCATCGCAGTGCTGCTGATCGCCGGAATGACCTTCTACCATTCCATCTTCGGCCTGTTCAGCGGCCTCATCAACGTGTTCTGCACGATCATGTCGGTCTGCATCGCCTACGGATACTTCGAGGCGCTGCACCACACGCTGACCGGCTCGCTGGGCATGCACCCGGCCTACTCCCTGCCGGTCGCTTTCGTTGGTCTGTTCGTCATTTCCCTGCTCGTCCTGCGGACGCTGGCGGACAATCTCATCCGCGGCAACGTCCGCGTACCGGCGGCGGTGGACTGGGCCGGCGGAGGCGCCTGTGGATTCGTAACCGCCATGTGCGTCACCGGCGCGCTGACCACCGGATTCATGATGCTGCCCTTCGGCTCAGCCCCGGGCGGCTTCGAGCGGCTGGAGCGCACTGACGCCAGGAGCGGCGGTCGCGCCCAGTTCGACAAGAACAGCCTGTGGTTCGCCCCGGATGCGTTCACCGCCGGACTGTTCAACCTGCTTTCCAACGGCGCGGCCCGCGGCGAAACCACCTTCGCCAGCGCCTATCCGAACCTGCCCGAGTGGGTATGGTGGAGCGGCAACACCATGCAGCAGGAGTCTTCGCCGGCGGTCTACGTCGACAAGGACGGCGACGGCGTCAAAAACGGCATCGAGGCGCCCACCTGGTGGGAACAGCGCGAGGGCGTGCAGGCGCAATATCGCAGCACGATCGCGACGCGCATCGAGCCGGACCCACGCCACGAAGCGCAGACCTACACCCCGCGCTCCGGCAACAAGCTCATCGGCGTGAACCTCACGCTCCGCCGCCCATCCGCCGACCGTCAGAAATTCACCGCCATCCACAATTTCCGCCCCACCATGATCCGCATCGTCGGTGAGGACGACTCCGGCCCGTACCACGCGTTCCCCGTCATCGTCACTGGCGCGGATCGCCCCTTGCGCGGTGCTGCGCGGATCGTCGATCCGGATTCCACCTTCTCGCTTTCCGCCGAAAACGACGCCCAGATCGACGTCTATTTCGACGTACCCGCGTCCTTCAAGCCGCGCTTCATCGAGTATCGCCGCTTCGCCCGGGTGGCGCTGGAGGCCGGCGCACTGTCGAAGACCCCCAAGCCGCGACCGCTGGCGATGCGCACCGCCGACGAGGAGTCGCTCTTCCAGAATCTCCAGAACCAGGGCTTCCTCGGCGGCGCGACCGAGGGCAGCGGAACCGGCGACCTCGAGCGCCTGCCCTTCGCCCTCAGCCCCGCCGCCGCGCGCGGCCCGCTCTCGCTCTCGGCCGATGGTCGCGTCGTCTCCGGCCGCATCTCCGGCGCGCGCGGCGTGATCGGTGTCAAGCAGGGCGAAACCCCGGTCGAGCACCTGCAGCGGCCCGCCGGGCAGCGCATCGTCCAGGTGCGCGTCAAGCCGCGCGAGGCCGCCACGCTGGCGGGTGAGGTCTTCAATTTCGTCGGCCAGTTGAACCAGTACTACCTGATTGACAGCAGCGGAAAGCGCCACAACCTGGCCGGCTACTACGGCATCGTGCGCCGCAACAACGACGACTTCATCGAGTTCTTCTATACGCCGAACCCGGCCGACGAGGGATTCCGCGGCATGATCGACTTCAAGGAGATCCGGATCCCCGACCTCGTCGCCGGGCGCGACGACGCCGCGCTGGGACTGATCTTCGTCGTGCCGCCGGGAACCACCTTCAGCCACATCGAGACGCAGACCCGCAAGCGCGTCGAAGTGAGCCTGCAATCAAACCCGAGCGCTGACTGATCCGGTTTCAGACACGCGCGGGTGTGACGCTGCGGTGTCAGCGGCGGCGTGATCCAATCGGCCGCACGGCTCACGGGGCAGCGGCACGGCCGGAGGCCGCAGCCATTTCTGAATGTCATTCAGTCGTGCGACGGCGCTATTCATGTCGATGACACACCCCGCGCCTGCCGATCCGCCGGCCGCCGATCACAGCCCATCGCGGGCGGAAGCCCCGCCGTCGGCCGCCCTGCCCGACTGGGCCATCGGCCTGCTGCTGGGGCTTTTCGCCCTGCTGGTCCGCGCGATCTACCTGTTCGAAATCCGCTCCGTCCCCTTCGTCCAGCATCTCGTCGCCGACGCCGAGGCCTATCGCAACTGGGCACGCCGCATCGCCCTGGGCGATTGGCTGGGCGGATCCGAGATCTTTTACCAGGCCCCGCTCTACCCCTACTTCCTCGCGGCCGTCATGCGCACCGTCGGCGAGGGGCCGCTCATGATCCGCCTCGTGCAGGCGATGGTCGGCAGCGCCGCCGTCATGCTGCTCTTTCATGCCGGGCGGACCGCCTTTTCGCGCGGCGTCGGAATCGCCGCCGCGCTGGTTCTGGCGCTCTACCCCCCCGCGATCTTCTTCGACGGCCTGATCCAGAAGGCGGTGCTCGACGGCGTCGGCGTGTGTGCCCTGCTGCTGCTGGCGATCCGCTGCGCCGCCCAGCCCGCACTGCCCCGCTTCGCGATGCTGGGCGTCTGCACCGGCCTGCTGATCCTCTCGCGCGAGAACGCGCTGCTTTTTGTGCCGGTGATCGTCGCCTGGTGCCTGCTGACGCTGCGTGACGCCCCCTGGCGCATCCGGGCGCTTCGCAGCGCCGCCTGCCTGGCCGGCGTCGCGGCGGCGCTGCTGCCGGTCGGCCTGCGAAACGCCTACGTCGGCGGGCAGTTCGTCCTGACCACCTCGCAGGCCGGGCCGAACTTCTACATCGGCAACAACCCCGCCGCCAACGGCAGCTATGTGCCGCTGCTGCCCGGCCGTGGAAACACCCCTTTTGAGCGCGTCGATGCGACGCGGCTCGCCGAGCAGGCTGTCGGTCGCGCGCTCACGCCAGGCGAGGTCTCGGCCTACTGGTTCGAGAAGGCCGGCGCGTACATCCGCGAAAACCCGGGCCAGTGGGCGCGACTGCTGGCGCTCAAGGCGCTGTACAGCGTGCACGCCTATGAGATTCCGGATTCAGAGGATCAGTATTTCTACGCCCAGTCCAGCGTGGTGCTGCGGCTGCTCTCGCCGCTGCTGCACATGGGCGTGATCCTGCCGCTAGGGGTGCTTGGCGGCGTGCTGCTGCTGCGCCGGCGTGACGTGCCGCTGATCGCCGCGCTGGGGCTGACGGTCATCGCCGGTGTCGTGATCTTCTACGTCTTCGGGCGCTACCGCTACCCGCTCGCGCCGATGTGCATCCTGCTCGGTGCGGCCGGGGTGTTCGAGCTGATCCGCCGCGCCCGAGCCGGGCGGGCGCTGTCGCTGATCCCCGCCGTCGCCGCGGCGCTGGCGGTCACAATCGTCGCCAACGGCCCGACGCCTTTTCCGCGCACGATGGAACTGGCCGTGAGCCACTCCAACGCCGGCCTGACGCTGGCCCGCGCGGGCGACCTGCCGCGCGCCACGCGCGAGCTGCGCCGCGCGCTCGAGCTGGCGCCGGACCTTCGCTCCGCGCACTTCGGCCTGGGTAAGGTGCTCCTGATGGAAGGCAAGCTCGCCGAAGCGATGAACGAGCTGAACCTCGCCTACGACGCCGGCCCGCCGATCGCGTACATCAGCTCGGCCCTCGGCGCTGCGCATCTGGTCGGCGGCAACGTCGACCGCGCGATCGAGCTGCTCGAATCCGCCGCCGCGTCCGACCCGTTCGACGCCGAAACCTGGATCAACCTCGCCGACGCCCGCGGCCGTCTCGGTCTGCGCGCCGAAGCGCAGCAAGCATTGCGGAACGCGCGCCAGGCCGACCCGCGCGAGGCGCACGCGGCCCATCGCCTGGCATGGTCGCTGGCCACCGCCGAGGATGCCGCGCTGCGCAACGCCGAGGAAGCGCTGCGCCACGCCACCGAGGCCGTGCGGCTCACCGCCGGCCGCGACCCCGCCGCGCTCGACGCGCTGGCCGCGGCGCAGGCGGAGGCGGGCCGGTTTGACGACGCCGTGCGAACGGCGGCGCAGGCGGCCGAACTGGCCCGTCGCTCGGGAAGGCACGACCTGGCCACGCGGATCGACGCCCGGGCGCGCGGATATCAGGACTCGCGCCCGTACCGCGAATGAGCGCTTGACCGGCCCCACGGGCCTGGTCGGCTGGATCGCAGGACGGCGGTCGTCACACCACGGGCAGATAGCGGGCCACGCACCCCGGCGCTTCCTCCACTTCAACGCAGGCCAGCCGCGCGCCGGCCCAATCGGCGGCGGATAGCGCCTCCGCGATGTGCACCGCCACGAACTCCGCCGACGGGTTCCGGTTCGCGAATGGCGGCAGCTCGTTGAGATTCCGGTCGTGCATGGCGCGCAACACCGCGTCGAGTCGCGGGCGCAGCTGCGTAAAGTCCACCAGCATCCCGCTCGGCCCGATGCGCTCCCCGCGGAACGTGACCCGCACCAGCCAGTTGTGCCCATGCAACGGCTCGAGCGTGCCGTCGTCTAACCGCAACTGATGCGCCGCGGCGAACCACCCGCCGACCGTCACCTCGAACATAGCGATTCTCCGCCTGAACCGAACGCCGCATCGCGCGATCATCCTACCCCCCGATGCGCACGCGCACGACCGGACCGCACTCGACATTCCCACGCTCGCTCATTATCACTCGCAACATCCCGGCGCTGCGGTCGCCCGCGACGGCCATCGCGCGCCTCAACTTGGTGCGAACGGCACAACGCGACGCCCGCATGCCCAACTCCTCCCGCACGCGCCACATCGCGCTCCTCGGCCTGCGCGGCAGCGGCAAAAGCACCGTCGGCCGCACGCTGGCGACGCGCATCAACCTCCCCTTTGCCGATACCGATGACGCCGTCGAGCGGCGCGCCGGCCGCTCCATCGCCGAAATCTTCGCAAAGGACGGCGAGCCCGCCTTCCGATCGCTCGAATCCGATGCGCTCGCCGCTTTCCTGAACGCCGACCGCTGCGTCCTGAGCACCGGCGGCGGCGTGGTCCTCGACTACGACAATCGCTCCATGCTGCGACATCGGGCCGTGAACATCTGGCTCAGCGCCCCGCTCGAGCAGCTTGCTGCGCGCATCGCGGCCGATTCTCAGTCCGCCGCGCGCCGCCCCGCCCTCAGCGATGCGCCGTTGATCGAGGAACTGCACGCCGCGGAAGTCGTCCGCCGCCCGTACTATTCCGCGCTGGCCGACCTGCACCTGGACACTGCCGCCCTCACCCCGGACGACGCCGCCCGGACAATCGCGGAGTGGCTCGCCGACACCGGCCTGCTGGAGAGCGCGTGATTCCCGAGGCGCTGGTGGCGATGCTGATCTGGCTGCTGGGTTTGGCCGTCGGCAGCTTCCTGAATGTCGTGATCTATCGCCTGCCGGCCGGTCTCTCCATCTCCCGTCCGGCCCGCTCGTTCTGCCCGATCTGCACCCGCCCGATTGCCTGGTATGACAACATCCCGGTCCTGGGCTGGCTGCTGCTGCGCGGGCGCTGCCGTCAGTGCCGCGCACCGATCTCCGCGCAGTACCCGATCATCGAGGCCGCCACCGCGCTGGTCTTTGTCACCATTCACCACCTGCTGGCCGGCGTCGGCGCGCAACCGGGCGCAGACGGCCTGCACTGTCCGCAGCATGCGGTGGTGGCCGCGGCCTGGCTGCTGCTGGCGGCGGCGATGGTCGCCTGCACGGCGATGGACCTGCTGACCTACACCGTCGATACGCGCGTCACTGATTTCGCCATGTTCGGCGGAATCGCCCTCTACCTGTTTCATCCGGCGGACACCTTCGGCAGCACTCCCAGCGCCGCCGACGGCGCACTTTCCGCCGCCGCCGTGCTGATGCTGCTGACCTCCGGCGGAATGCTGGCCGCGACGGTATGGTTCGCTCCGCACCCCACCGACGATCAACCGCCAACCACCGCGGCGAGTCCGTCGAGCGGCCCCGCTCTGGCGCAACCGACCCCTGGGGCCGCTTCAAACAACAAGCCGACGTTCGCCCCCGTTGCCGTCCTCTCCGTTGTGTTGCTGGTCGGGCTTTCGATCTGGCTGATTGGTGAAGCGATGACAGCCGCCCCACCGACCGATCCGCCTCCCCCGGCCGCACGCTCATTACCAACAGGGGCGCCGAGCGATCCCTCGGCTTCCGATCCGCGGTCGCCAATTCCCGCTCCACCGCTCGGCGTCGCCCTGCTCGCTTCGCTCAGCGCGATCTTCGTCCTGCTGGCGGCCGCGGGTGGGCAATCCCGCGAATCCGACGAATCCGTGCATCACGCCATCGAGGAGGAGCGCGACGGCGCTCGCCGCATGGTGCTCCGCGAACTGGTGTGGCTCGCGCCGATTCTCGCCGCCGGCGCGCTCGGCTGGCTGCTGGTGTCGCACTCGACCGCGATCGCCGACCCGTGGCGCACCGCGCTGGCCTGGCAGCCGATCGACGGCTTCCTTCCGGTCCGCGGCCTGGGCGCCGCTGCCATCGGCGTCATCGCCGCGACCGCAGCCGGATGGTTGCTGCGGATCGGCTTTACGCTCGCCCTGGGCCGCGAGGCCTTCGGCACGGGCGACATCTACATCCTGGCGGCGGCCGGTGCGTGCGCCGGGTGGAGCATCGCCCTGTCGGGGCTGCTGCTGGCGGTCGGCCTGGCGCTGGCCGGCTGGCTGGTCGGCTCGCTGCTGAAGAAAACCGCGGTCATCCCCTTCGGCCCGTGGCTGGCGCTGGGCTTTCTCGCGGCGCTGTGGCTGAGCCGGCCGATTCACGCCATGGGCGAAGTGGCGGCCGACACGGTGGCGTTCCTGGCGCGAGAAGACCCGGCCGCACTATGGCGCGTTTCGCTGATCCTGCTGGGCGGCGCGGTCATCGCCGTGGTCGCCGCGCGGCTGATGCGCCGCCTCACGTCGCCATCCCGCTAGGCGCCCCGCAGCACTGCACCCCGAAATGACGCCGTCCCCCCACCTCGCGCCCCTGTCGGCTGGTGCTGAGCGCAGCCGTAGGCTGGTGCTGAGCGAAGCGAAGCCCAGCATGGCTTGCCCCACACCTGCCCAGCCGGTGTGAAATTGGGGCGTAACATGGTTCGAATCAGCCGCGCGTGCAGGTCATCGCGACATGCGCCGCCAGCCTGGCGATTCGGTTCCGAACTTCTGACGCGACACGCGAAGCCGCGATTAATCCTGATCCTTTACGACCGGATTCTCCAGCACACCGATCCCCTCGATCTCCACGCTCACCCGATCCCCCGCACGCAGATACACCGGCGGTTTGCGGGCCGTCCCGACGCCCTCTGGCGTCCCGGTCAGGATCACCGTCCCCGGCAGCAGCGTGAACTGATGGGAGAGATAGCTGATCAATTCCGCGCACGGAAAGATCATGTCCGCGGTCGTCGAATCCTGCATCACGCGGTCATTCACCCGGCAGCGGATCGCGCACCGATCCGGCTGGGGCAGCTCATCCGCCGTCACGATCCACGGCCCCAGCGGGCAGAACGTGTCGAAGCTCTTGCCGCGCGCCCACTGCCGGTCAATCCGCTTCTGGCAATCCCGCGCCGAAACATCATTCGCACAGCAATACCCCAGCACGTGCTCCAACGCCGCCGTGGGAGCGACGCACCGCGCCGTCCGCCCGATCACGATCGCAAGCTCCGCCTCGAAATCCACCTCATCCGGCGCCTGGCGCGGCAGCATGATCGCCGCCTGCGGCGCGAGCACCGCTGTCGTGGCCTTCAGGAATACCAGCGGCGCGGACGGCAGTTCCGCCCCGGTCTCCGCCGCATGCCGCCGATAGTTCAGTCCGATCGCGAAGATGTTCGGCGGCTCCAGCGGCGCCAGCCATCGCCGCATGCCGACAACCTCGCCGTGGGATCCCAAGCGGGCGGCCGCGTCAAACAACCCGCCTTCCAGCACGCGCGCCTGGCCGCCGCCGAGCCACTCCCCGACGCGCACCCGCCCGTCCTCAGCCTCAAACCGCACCAGCTTCATGACCGCGACCCCGCACCGCCGCGCAGCTCGCGCACCCGCGTAATGACGCGTGCGACCGCATCCTGCGGCGAAAGCGCGTGCTTTTGCGCCGGGTCGCGCCGTTCGCTGAACTCCACCACGCCCTCCGCCAGGCTCTTGCGTCCCACCACCAGCCGCAGCGGAAATCCGACCAGGTCGGCGTCCTTGAACTTGAACCCCGCCCGCTCGTCGCGGTCGTCGTACAGCACGTCCACCCCCTCGCTGCGCAACGCCTCGTACGCCCGCTCCGCGGCCGCAGACACCTCCGCATCGCGCGGATCCAGCGAGATCACCACCGCCTCGAAGGGCGCGATCGACACCGGCCAGCACGCGCCGGCATCGTCATGATGCGCCTCGATCGCCGCCGCCACGATGCGGTTCAGCCCGATCCCATAACACCCCATCACCAGCGACTGCGGCTTGCCCTCACGGCCGAGGAACGTGGCCTTCATCGCGTCGCTGTACTTCGTACCAAGCTTGAACACATGGCCAACCTCGATCGCCGTCCGCAGGCGAATCGGGCTGCCGTCCGGCGAGATATCGCCGTCGCAGACCATGCGAATGTCCGCTACCGCCACACGACACGCCGCGCCCGCCGGCGTCTCGATCGGGAAGTCGCGCCCCGGATTCACGCCAACGACGTGGTGATCCGTGCGATTGGCGCCGCTGGCCGCGTTGCGCATTGTGGCCACGTCGCGGTCAATCACCAGCATGTCGCCCGCGCCAAGCCGCTCCGCTAATCCCTGCGGCCCGGCAAAACCGACCGCGGCGCCCGTGAGCTTCTCGATCACCGCCGGCGCCGCCAGCTCCACCGCCGCACCGCACGCCTTGCGCAGCTTGATCTCGTTGATCTCGTGATCCCCGCGCACCAGTGCGACGACGCGCACTTCGACCTCGCCGCCCTTCGCGCCGCCCGGCGCGGGAACCCGCGCCGTGAAGATCAACGTCTTGATCATCTGCGCCGGCGTCGTGCCCATCATCCGGCAGACATCCTCCACCCGCCCCGCCCCCGGCGTATGCACTTCACGCAGCGACTGTGGCGAATCGCTCTGCGCCGCCAGCGGGCGGCAGGTGGCCCGCTCCGTGTTGGCCGCGTACTTCCCCGCCTCGCTGATAGCGACCGTGTCCTCACCCGCGTCGGTCAGCACCATGAACTCGTGCGACACGTCTCCGCCGATCGCCCCGCTGTCCGCCTCGACGGCGACATACGGCAGCCCGCAGCGCGAGAAAATCCGGCAATAGGCGTCGTACATCCGCTGGTAGCTGGCGTCCAACCCGGCTTTGTCCGCATCAAACGAATAGGCATCCTTCATCAGGAACTCGCGCGTCCGCAGCACGCCGCTCTTGGGCCGCGCCTCCCCGCGAAACTTCGTCTGGATCTGGTACAGGTTGACCGGAAGCTGCTTGTAGCTGCTCAGGTAGCCCCGCGCAATTTCCGTCACCACCTCCTCGTGCGTCGGACCCAGCACCGTGTGCTCGCGCCAGTCAGAAGCATCCCCGCTGCGCACCGGGCGCAAGCGCAGCAGCGTGTCCCCCATCGCCGCGACGCGGTTGGTCTCCTGCCAGAGGTCGATCGGCTGCAACACCGGCATGTGCAGCTCCAGCGCACCGGCCCGCTCCATTTCCTCGCGGACGATCGCCTCGACCTTTCGAAGCGTGCGGTACCCCAGCGGCAGATAGCTGTACACGCCCGCCGCCAACTGGCGGGTCATCCCCGAGCGCAGCATGAGTTGATGCGATGCCGCCGTCGCGTCTCGCGGCACTTCCTTGCTGGTCGGAATGAAGTACTGCGTCCAACGCATCCCGCGCTCCTGCCCGCCCCGATCCGCTTCGCTCCGCACGCCGCGGCTTCGACCGCACCGCCGGAATCGAGCGGCGTATTGTGCTGCCAAGCCGTCCCGGCGGCAACGCGGGCCTATCCACGCGCGGATACTGCGCCCGCCGCCAGTCCGGTACACCGCCCGTCCGGCGATCCGCCGATGGGGTCGAAGGCGGGAGGATCCCGCCGCAGCCGCGACTCGTGCCGGAAGCCACGGATGGAACACCGCACCTTCGAAGCCCCGACGATGCCCGCCGCCCTGGAGCTCGTCAAGAAGTCCCTGGGCGCAGACGCGGTCATCATCCAGACCCGCACCCGTCCGCCCGGCCCAAACCCCAACCGCGTCACCATCATCGCGCAGGCCCCCCGCGCACAAACAACGGGCGCTCCGCCCGAACCGGCCGCCGTCCCGATGACCTCGACTTCGCGCGCCACAGCCGGCGCGACTCGTCGCACGGCCGCCGGCAGCCCGCCATCGCTCGCGCCGGCAGCGCCGAAGTCCTGGACGGTCCCGGATGCCGACCCCGCTGCCCCGATCATTCGTAACCGCCGCGGCGCCACGCGCCGACGGGCGGCATCCCCCGTACCCGCGGTGCCGCTCCCATCATCATTCTGTTCACCGGCGGAGGAGCGGGTGTCAGACCGCGTGGCCGCGGCTCCGCCGCCGCGCGAGCGCTTTCCCAGCGAACAGAGTGGGGTCGTTGCCGCGGCCGAGTCCGCGGTTGCACCGTCCGGCGTCATCAAGCCCTCTGCCGCGTCCGGGCCGCGCGATGCCGAGCCGGCCCCCGACCTCGCAACCCTGTCCGACGCGCTCCGCACCGCCTATCAGCGGCTCGTGACCAACGACGTCGCCGAGGAACTGGCCCGACATCTGCTGGCACAGGTTGCGTGCGGAACGGCCAACCCCACCCCGCAGCAGATTGATTCACACCTGCGGACGCTGATTCGCGACATGCTGCCGCAAACCGCGCCGATATCGCTCACTCCGGGCGAGCAGCGCCGCGTGGCGATCGTCGGACCGGCCGGCGCCGGCAAGACCACTACCGTCGCCAAGCTGGCCGCACAGTTCAAGATCCGCGAAGGCCGCAACGTCGTCCTGCTCACGCTGGACTCGCAGCGCCTCGCCGCCCGCGAGCAGCTCGCCCGCTACGCCGAGATCATCGAGGCCCCGCTGCACGGTGCGCAGGGTGTGGACGAGGTTCATGACCTGCTCGCGCGCTGCGACGCCGACCTGCTGCTGATCGACACCCCCGGCATCGGACCGCGCGAGGAGGGCCGCTTCGTGCGCCTCGCCGCGCTGCTCCGTTCCGCCCGCCCGCACGAGGTGCATCTCGCGCTGCCCGGCAGCCTCAGCGCCGGCGCCTGTCGCCTGGCCATGCAGCGCTTCGCGCCGCTGCGCGTCTCGCACCTCCTGCTCACGCGCCTCGATGAGGCGGTCGGCATGGGCGTGCTGCTGAGCACGCTCTCGCAGGCGGCCTTGCGCCTCTCCTACGTCACCAGCGGCCAGCGCGTTCCCACGGACCTCGCGGCCGCCAGCGCCGATGAGATCGCCGCCGGCATTCTCGCCCCGGTCTGAGTCGGCGACGCGGCCGTGTGTCGCGCACTGCGCTCGAATCACGCCGTATTGCGCCGGCGGTCACCTGCACGCGCGAAATACTCCCGCGCGATCCGCTCATACGCACCCGCCCCCGCCGCCAGCTCCGATTCCAGCACGTACTCATCCGGCGTATGCGAGCGGCGCGTGTCCCCCGGTCCGATCTTGACCGCCGGAATTCCCGACAGAAACACCATGTCGCTCATCGCCGGGCTGCCGGCCGGAGCAGCGCCCGCCAGGGACGCCAGGCACGCCTGCACGATCGGCTCATCCGCCGACGTCTGCACCGGCGCCAGCCGCCCGCTGTGAACATGCACCTCGGACGATAGCGCTGCACGAATCCGCTCGACCAGCGCCTCATGCGGCTGGTGGGGAGTCGTGCGGATGTCCGCCCAGAACTCACAGCGATCCGGCACCACGTTTCGCGCGACGCCGCCGCTGACCATCGTCACGTGCGCATGGCACGCGCCGAGCAACGGGTGCGCCGGCCCGAAGTCGAAGCCGCGCAGCCGCAGAATATCCGTCGCCGCCGTGTGAATCGCGTTGTCGGAGGAATCCGCGGGCGTGTTGGCCGGATGGCGCGAGCGCCCGACCGCGACGCAGCGAAGAATCAGCAGCCCGCGCTGCGCGATCATCGGCGCAAGTGACGTCGGTTCGCCCACAAGGGCAGCGTCGATCGGCCCCAGCAACGGCCGCACTTCTGACAGCCCCTTTCCGCTGATTTCCTCCTCGGCCGTGAGCGCCACGACCAGTGTCCCGCCCAACGCCCGCCCGCGCGCCATTCCCTCGGATAGCCGCAGCGCCGCCGCAACCAGCGCCGTGACACAACCCTTCGCGTCATTCGCCCCCAATCCGGTAATTCGCCCGGCATCCACGCGCGGCGTCCACGGATCGGCGCTCCAACCCTCGCCCGGCGGCACCGTGTCGAGGTGCGAGTTGAACAGCAGTCGCGGCCGGGGCTGATCGCCGATCTCGAACCAGAGATTGTTCAGCTCGCGATGCACGGTCAGCCCCGACCGGGTGCTCAACAAGGCCGCAAGATGGTCCACCAGCGCGCCTTCCTCGCGTGAAACGCTGCGGATGGCGACCAGGTCGCACAGAAAGCGGCAGAGCTGCTCAGGCGTTTGCATCACGGAAGTATGCCGCGCCGTGCCGCACGCGGCGAGCGGCCGATCCAATCGCCCGATCGGCACGCGGATCAGCCGGGCCGCCTCGGCTGTCGCGACGGGAGTTCTCCGATCGGTTCCGGCCGTCGCCGCTTCGCCATCTGGCCCGCTGTTTTTGGCGGTTTGCCCGGCCCCGGGTTATTCTGAGCGGAGTACCCCATCTCAAGGTGACACATGTCGGATGATCGCCAATCCCTGCTGGAGCGTGCCCGCCGCGGCGATCGCGACGCCATCAGCGCCCTGCTGGTCGAGGTCGGCCCGCAGGTGCGGGCGCGGCTGAACGGCCGCATCGGCGCGGCCTGGCGCGGAGTCCTCGACGAGGACGACGTGATGCAGGTCACTTACATGGAGGCATTTCTCCGCTTTTTCCAGTTCGCACCGCAGGGCGAAAACGCGCTGATCGCCTGGTTGGCCCAGATCGCCGAAAACAACCTGCGCGACGCCATTCGCGGCCTGGAGCGGGCCAAGCGCCCCGACCCGCGCCGACGCGTGCAGACGAGCGCACAGGACTCCAGCTACGCGCTGCTGGAGAACCTCGCGCGCCATTCCGGCACACCCAGCAAGATCATGCGCCGCGAGGAATCCGTTTCGATGCTCGATGAGGCCATCGCGCAGCTCCCCGCGGATTATCAGACGGTCGTGCGCGAATACGATCTCGAAGGAAACTCCGCCGACGCCGTAGCCAAGAAGATGGGCCGCACCGAAGGCGCGATCTACATGCTCCGCGCCCGGGCATTGGAGCGCCTCCGCGAGCTGCTCGGCTCGAGTTTTCTGCGCCTCGCGTGAGCCGGTGCCGGTTTCGTCGCTCCAAGCTGTGGGCGACTCGCACATCCGCGGCGCGCTCCCGCACGGCTTGACGCGATCAAGGCCCGGACGCGCCGCGATCGGCAGCGCCAGTACGCGAAACAGGATGGGTGCATGAGTGGCGCAAAAGAGAGCAAACCGCGCGATCAGGCGATGATCGACGCCATCCGGCGGCAATTCGACGCCGTGGCAGGCGGCGGCTCGCCGGACCTGCGCGCCCGCCGAACGCCCTCCTTCGATGAAGCGCCGGACTTGGACGCAGGAGCGCGACAGGACGCAGTCCCGCCCACGATCGCGGAACGGCCGCCAGATCCAGACGCTACCATCGCGGCCACGGACGCCACTCGCGCAGCCCCCGCGAATCCGGACCGCAAGGGAACGAGCGGGCCGGGCGCGGAGCGCGACGCCGCGCAGGGCGTTTCATTCCCGGGCTATCAGGTGCTGGGAGAGCTGTCGCGCGGCGGGCAGGGCGTCGTCTATCGCGCGTTGCAGGAGGGCACGAACCGAGAAGTGGCGATCAAGGTGCTGCTGGAGGGCGTACACGCCTCGCCGGCGACGCGGGCGCGCTTCGAGCGCGAGGTGCAGCTCGCAGCGCGGCTGCGACACCCGAACATCATCGCGATCTTCCATTCCGGCGTAACGGACGGCGGGCTGAGCTACTTCGTGATGGACTACGTGCCCGGCGTTCCGCTGCACAAGCACGTGCGCGAGCGGCAACTGCCGATGGATGAGGTGCTCTCGATCTTCGCCGTCGTGGCCGAGGCGGTGCAATACGCCCACCAGCGCGGCATCATCCATCGCGACCTCAAGCCCTCGAACATCCTGATCGACGCCGACGGCTCGCCGAAGATCCTGGATTTCGGCCTTGCAAAGTCCACGACCGACGACCCGCATCGCGGACTGACGCTGACGGCCGAAGTGATGGGCACGCTGCCGTACATGTCGCCCGAGCAGACCCGCGGCAACGCGGACGAGATCGACACCCGCACCGACGTCTACGCACTGGGGGTCATCCTCTACGAGCTGCTGACCGGCCGCTACCCCTATAGCGTGGTAGGCAGCCTGGCCGACGTGCTCCGCAATATCGTCTCCACGCCGCCGATGCCGCCGACCAAGTCATGGAATGACAGCGCGGGCGTGCAGACCGTGACGCGCCGCCGTCGCCTGCGAGTGGGGCGGCGCTGCCCGATCGGGCGCGAGGTCGAGATCATCGTGCTCCGCGCGCTGGCGAAGGAAGCCGACCGGCGCTACCAGAGCGCCGGCGAGCTGGCCACCGACGTGCGCCGTTTTCTCAAGGGCGAGGCCATCGAAGCGCAGCGCGACAGCCGCTGGTACGTGCTGCGCAAGTGGCTGCTTCGAAACACCGACATCGCGCTCGCGGCGGTGTGCATTTTGGCGGTGATCATCGGCGGCGCCGTGCTGAGCCTGCATTACGGCGTGCAGGCAAGCACGGCGGCGGCGGATGAACGGCGCTCGCGCAAGACGGCCGAGGGGGCGCTGGTCGATGCGCGCAATTCGGCGAAGTATGCGCGGATCGGGTGGTTTCTGACGGAGTGGAGCGCCGGCCGCGACCTGGCCTGGTATCACGCCGCGGGCGCTGCGCCAGGCAGCGCCGAAAACGCGGTGCTGCTCTACCTGCTGCGCGAGGACGTGACGCCCGAGCAGCTCCTGGCGCGAATCAGCCCGGATGCGCGCCAATTGGCGCATTTCGCGATTGGCGAGAAGCTACGGCGGGCCGGCGATCGAGGTCGAGCCGAGCGGGCGTTCGTGGCGGCGCTGCAGGAGCAGGGCAGCATGCTGCTGCGCGATGCGACGCTGGATCGCATCGCCGAGCTGCGCGGCTGGCCGACGCGCAAACAGCAACTCGAAGGGGCGCGCTGGCCGGCGGACTGGGCGGCACAACTGGGAATCGGAGAGAGCGGTGAAAATCCCGCGTCCAAACCGTAGCGCAGCGCCGGCCGCTGCGGCGGTGCGGGCGTTCACGCTGATCGAGCTGCTGGTGGTCGTTGCGATCATCGCGCTGCTGATCTCGATCCTGATTCCGGGGCTGACGCTGGCCCGCGAGCAGGCCCGGCGGACGCGCTGCGCGGCGAACCTGGCGCAGCTGGGGGTGGCGTGGCGGATGTACCTGGATGAGCACCAGGGGCGCTTCTTCACCGGCGTGGCGGCGAACCTGGTCTACGGCGGCGGGCAGGGCGCGGCCGGTCCGCCCTACGGCGCGCCCGCGGCGAACCCAGCGGCGCTGGTCCCCAAGCCGCTGAATCCGTACGTGTCACTGCCGGCGGCGCTGCCGACGGAGGCGGGGCTGGGACCGTTTCTATGCCCCAATGACAAGGGCGGGACGATCGTGCTGCCATCGAGCGCGGCGTTTCACGGGACGAGCTACTCGTGCAACCCGTTCCTGGTCGGAGAAAACGTGCGCCCGGTGCTGCCAACGGATCCCTGTCGGGCGGCGATCGTGGAGGTCAACACGCGCAGGCTGCGCCGCCCGTTGTCGGAGACGGAAGTGGGCGTCAGCGCCAGCGAGCTGATCCTGATGGGGGATTGGCCGTGGTTCGCGGACACGCAGTTCAACGCGGATTTCAAGGTGCACTGGCACGGGCGGTTGCGAACGCACATGGTGGGGTTTCTGGACGGGCACGTGGAGTTCGTGAAGCTGCGGCGCGGGCTGTACGTCGGGCCGGGCTACGGGCTGATTCCGTATAACGACCTGCGGGCGATGTTCGCGGGGTTGCAGGTGGAGTTGCCGTAGCGGGCGCTGGTGAACTTTCCGGTCAAGGCGAGCCGAGAATCGCCTCGACAAACGGGTCGATGTCGAAGTTGTTCAAGACACCGTCGTCGTTCATGTCTCCGAGCAGGTCCACCACCTCTGGCGGAATATCCGGGTGCGCGGCCGAATGGAGAGATCGGTCCACGACGGCCAGAACAAAGGCGTCGATGTCGAAGTTGTTGAGCACGCCATCGGCGTTCAGATCACCTGGGATGAGCGGGCGGATCGTCGTCCAGTGGACGTCAATGACCTGCTGGTTCACTGGCATCGCAAACCAGGTCATGGCGAAGCGGAAGCCCGGCTCAAGTGTTGAGCTGAGATATGGACCGTAATCTACCGGGAAGGCATGTGACGGTCGGTTCGGTGTAATGGGAGTTGGATCAAACCAATCCGTCGCGACAGAGCCGTCAGCCTCATACATCTTCAGGCGAATTTCGGTGTTCCCGTTCCGCTCCCAGATGTGCACGAATCGGCCGTCCGACGCAATCTTGGGAATCCCGTTCGGATCGACCTGGACCGGCGTTCCCAACGGCTCGCCCATCGGGCTGAACCTCCGAACGAATCGAATAGAGCTGTCCGGATAACTGGACCAAGAGATGAGCCACGTTCCGTCGCTGAGAAATCGTGCGAAGTAACCGCGGGTGTCGCTCATCAGCGGAAGGACGATCGGGTCGGTCAGCGTCTGATCGGGCAGGATGCGCCGATAGCGGATGTCGTATCGAATTGTGCCGTGATTTCCCTGGTTGTACAGGACGCCCACGGACCCATCCGGCAGGAAGCCCGCGGTGGAGTTGAACACAATGGTGCCGCTCGGGAAGGGCGGCGGCGTGGCAACCTCGATCGGCGGGAAGAGCGGCGCACCGAGCAGGTCATGCTCCTGAAACAGGATCGCGCACTTCGAGCAGTTGTCAGCGCCGCCAGCGAAAGTCATCCCGATCCGGCTGCCGTCCGTCACAATGTTCTTGAAGCCGCCCTTGAACTCGTCCCCCAGTTCGATGACCGGCGTCAGTGCGACGCCGCCCAGATCGGTGACGACGGCGCGTGGGATGCAGCCGGGGTGCTCGTCGCACCAGGTGACCAGATGCCGGTCCGCCAGTCGCGCGAGAGACGGCGTCGGGAACCCGCGGGCGGCGGTAGCGACGAAGGTGGGGGGCAGCGTCGGCCGTCCCCAGGGGTCGAAGGCGCGCAGTTGAATGTCGGTCCAGGGGAAATCGCTGTAGTACTGCATCGATACGCCCGACTCACTACCCGAGACGTGAGGGGCAAGCCAGCCGACCTGATAGTGCAGGGTCGATCGAAGCAGGCGCGTTTCACTGATCGTGAGCCTGTCGAACGTAGTCACCTGCGCTGCGGCCGCACTCGCGAAGAGCGGCAACACGACCAGGACGATTAGGCGCATCATTGCGATTCTCCATCGCCGCAGCGAGTCAGGATCATGTTCAGAATGTCAGCCGGGATTGGCGTGTTTGTCGCGCTGTACGCCCAGAGTACTCTCTCTGCAAAATAGTCCACTGAGGCCGAGCCAGCGGACCCCAGCATTGACTCGCCGCCATCATTGCAGGTGCATGGAATGGTAGTTGTGCATGTCGGCGACAGGAAGCGCTCGACGTGACAATCAATGTCGAAGTTATTGAACAGCCCGTCATAGTTGCAGTCGCCGATCGCGACGACGTTCGCGCCCGCGGCGATTCCCCAGCACTGATCCCAGCACTCCGGATACAATAGTGCCACAAGGAACGGATCAATGTCGGAGGTGTTAACGCATCCGCTGAGGTCAAAATCGCTTACGGCAGAGGCGGGCACCCTGAGCGAAAACACATAACCGTCGTTCACAACGATCAGGCTTCCATCCAGATCGACCGCGATCTGCCCGTGCGTTGGGCGCTTCAAGGTGTGTGCGCCTATGGTGGGGGGTGCATAGAACGCCGGGCTCCACTGCGGCACCAGGCGATTTTGGAGCGGATGGCCCGGCGGGTACTCTTCGTAGAGTCGGAAGGCTTCGATCTCGCCCGACAACCTCACGATAAACCCGCGGCGCGATTCATCCACCGACGGCGCGCCCCACACCCAGCCGCCGGACTCCGTTCGGCTCTCGTTCAAGACAGTAAGGCCGTGGTCGACGAACATGAATGTGCGCGACTCATTCCAGAAGAGCATCTCGCCCATCGGGCTGAGCGCGGGGGTGGATGAAATGTAGAATGCGGGCGACGATGGAATGCTCCACCGCATGTTGTTGGGGGCGATTATGGTCTGGCTGTTATAGAAACCGTACAGATCAAAATCGTCAGACCCGACAACCGGGCAGCCGTCGATCGCCGCATTCGGCGAATCGTGAACCGCGGGCGACCCAAGGGACCCGGCACACTTCTGCGGCTCGGATAGATCCTCACAATCACCATCGCCGTGCAGGTTGATAGCGGCTTTCCATGCCAGCGGAGCGTATATGCCGCCTGGTTGCAGGTTGCCGTCGGCGAAGAACGCGAATAGGCGCTCAGGGCTTCCGGGCGTCGCGGACTGTCCGAGAAAACCGGTGACGTATACAAGCTTCTTCGAAGGATCCTCAAGCGATGGGCCAATTGCGGGTGTTTGTGCATCCTCGTTGGTCGGCAGAACCAGTGGCGACGCCCAAAGCACCGGATTGCTCACGTTGTCCGGGTCGAGACAGTGCAGCTGGCCCACAGACCACACGAACACTCGCTCGGTTTCTGGCTCAATCACCGCGAGCTTGGCAGATGAACTGCCGGACGCGACCGACATCGGAATAGGGAGAGACCATACCAAGGTGCCGGGAGATGGGAACGGCAACCAGCAATCAACGGAGTCGGCGGACCGGACGATAACACGCCCATCAGAAAGCAGAAGCGGCGTTCCCTTGGCACGTCTCAACGTTTCGATTGTGTGAAATGGGGCAACCGGTCCTACCAGCGGGCTGTAACTTAAATCGTCTGGATGAAAACGGTAGAAGCGCAGCTCGCCCTGCACCCCAGTTCCTGCCGCAGATACGACAATGAGCCGCTGATAACCACTCGCTCCGGTGTCAAACCAGCCGACCGCCGCACCGCCAAAATAGGACTGCGAGGTCGAAGACAGCGGAGCCCACCAGCGAAGTTCAGGATGCTCATGAACAGCACGGTGAGGCGACCGGCTCGTGCTACGCTCGTTCTGACCAAACATGGGCCACGGGTGCGAATAGTGAGACTGCGCAATCAACGACATCGGCGTCAACAACGCAATGCAACTGAGAGCGAGAGAGCGAGAGAGCGAGAGAGCGAGAGAGCGAGAGAGCGACTGCGTGACGTGCTAGCGAGCATCTGACACCCCTACCACGCTACGCATCGTACCAGACTCCGCTGAACAGTCAAGGCTACCCGGTGCCCCAAGGGGTGGCCATCTTCATGCCAGTCCTTGCAGAGCCTGAACACGCGGGGCGACACGAATGAGCGGGATGGTCGGGGTGAATAACACGGACACGCCAAGATTAGCTTGCATGTGCCAACCGATCGCACCGGCAATGAATGCTACTGGCAATAAGGTCACTGGTTACACTCTGCGCCTCACCCCCTTCTCACCCGCGTCCTTGCGCCGGCCCTTCCCGACCGGCTCCGTCACCAGGTCATACTCATCCGTCGCCGTGCAGCGCACCCGCACAAACTCGCCGATCGCCGGCGCCCCATCGGGCAGGATGCACGCGCCATCGACCTCCGGCGCCTGGCCGGCGTGGCGGGCCAGCGCCCCGCGCGCGTCCTCCGGATCATCCGCATCCACCAGCACGTCGAACTCGCGCCCCACCCAGCGCCGCGCCGCCGCCAGCGCCACTTCGCGCTGCACCAGCATGAAGCGCTCGTAGCGGTCGCGCAGCACCGCCTCCCCATGCTGCTCGCGCATCCGCCCCGCGGGCGTCTCCGGCTCACGCGAATACATGAACGCGCCCGCCGCGTCGAAGCCAAAACTCTGCGCGAATTCGAGCAGCTCGCGAAACTCCGCTTCCGTCTCGCCCGGAAAACCCACGATGAACGTCGTGCGGATGCTCACCCCCGGAATCCGCGCCCGCAGCTTCTCGATCAGCGCGATCGTCTGCGCCCGCGTCACGCGGCGGTGCATCGCCTTGAGCATGCGGTCGTTGATGTGCTGCAGCGGAATGTCGATGTACTTCACCACCCGCTCGCACGACGCGATGGCGTCGATCATCTCATCCGAAAACACCGACGGATAAACGTACATCAGCCGGACCCAGCGCGCCCCGTCGCAGCCGGCGTCCAGCTCGCGCAGCAGCCCCGCCAACCCCGGCGCGTAGCCGATGTCGCCGCCGTAGCTGGTCGTGTCCTGCCCGATCAGCACCAGCTCGCGCGCCCCATCCGCAATCAGCTCGCGGCATTCCGCCAGCAGCTCCGTCGGCGTCTTGCTGTGCATCGGCCCGCGAATGCTCGGGATGGTGCAGAACGTGCACTTCTGGTTGCAACCCTCGCTGATCCGCACATAGGCGTAATGAGCCGGCGTCAGGCGCACGCGGCCCTGGTCCGTCCAGCGGCCGGGGGCGTCCAGCGCGGTGGGGTGATAATCGCCGAGGAAGCGATCCAGCGCTGCGTCGCGATCCATCCGCCAGACGGCACGCACGATGTCGTCGCGGTTGTTGACTCCGACCAGCGCGTCGATCTCCGGCGCCCACTCGCGCAGCTTCTCGCCGTCCCGCTGCACGAGGCAGCCGGCGACCACGATCCGCCGCAGCGTGCCGGAGCGCTTGCGCTCGCCCAACTCGCGGATGACGCCCAGCGCCTCCTGCCGCGAGCTTTCGAGAAAACCGCAGGTGTTGACGACGATGGTGTCGGCGACGGATTCATCGCCGGTAATCACGCAGCCCGCCTCGGCAAGCTGGCCGAGCATCTTTTCGCTGTCCACCAGGTTCTTGGCGCAGCCCAGCGACACGAACCCCACGACCGGCGCGGCCAGTTCCTGCGACAACGCCGCCGCCGGCTCGGTCCGGCCGCCGGCGCCGAGCACCGGCAGCGCGAAGCCGCCGCGCGCTGCGCTTGCGCCCTCGCGCGGGGCCGTCGCACCGCCGGACTCACCCTGCGATTTTGAGCTTTTCGCCATGACCGTGATTGTAGCCGCTGCCCTCCGCCGCCGGGCGCGGGGAGGCGCTCCCGTCCGCGTGAATCGGCGGCAACCTGCTACAATTCCCCATCCCGCATGCGCGGCGGAGATACAGGCGTGCCACCACCATCCGCCCGGCTGATCGGCGCCACCGGCCGGGCCGAATGACCCGACGAACGCACGCCCGCCTGTCAGGAGTCGTGAATGTCGTCCGATAGACGTGCCGCGGGACCGCGGGCCAACCCCGTGATCCGGCTGTTTTCCAGCATCACCTTCGGCGTCATTCTGCTGGCGCTGATCTTCGCCTACTCCTCGGTCGTTTCGGCCGTAGCGCCGCTGCGCTACGCGATCGAAATGACCGAGATGCACGTCTTTCAGCATTGGATCTTCGCACTGCTGGTCGCGTTGTTCTGCATCACGCTCAGCGTCGCCACCTGGCGTCGCATCCGCTGGAACGTCACCAATCTCGGCGTGCTGACGGTGCATAGCGGGCTGCTGATCCTCATCGGCGGCTCCACCGCCTATTTCTGGGGCAAAGTCGAGGGCGACGTCCTGCTGCTGGCGCCGTCGCTGCAACTGGTGCGCGTGGACGACCCGCATAATCCCCTCTTGGAGCTGCACGCCGAGGTCGGCCAATCGTGGCAGACCAGCTCGCCCGCGATCGGCGGAACGCTGCGCTTCGAAGTCATCGCCACCAGCGGCGAGCCGCTGCGAAAAGTACGCGCGGCGACGGTGCGCATTCGCCTCGGCGAACAGGAACGCGACGTCACGCTCACCGCCGCCCAGCCGGCTACCCCCATCGGCGGAATCCTGGCGCTGCAGCTCCGCCCCAGCCAGGCCGCGACGCACTTCGTGGACCGCGACGCCGCGGCCCTGTATTGGCGGACGATCGACGAGCCGGACGAGCAGATGCGCTGCGCCCAGCTTCCGCAACTGCCGATGTACCTCGAGCGGTTCCTGCCGGGCGCGCACCCGATACGCGACACGATCGGCCGCGAAGTGCAATCGCACCGCACACGCCCCGAGGTGCGGCTGCTCGGCCTGACTCTACCCACAACGATGTTCGAGCGCTGGCGCATCCCGGTTGCGGTCGCGGCGGACTCGCCGCAGTGGCCCTTCGGCGCGCCGCCGGCCGGCGCGCCCGTGCTGCCCTTCGACATCACGATCAGCGGCTATCTGCCGGTGGTGCGCGGCTTCGCCCCGCGCGCCACGGCGAGTCCGTTGGCGCAGGAGCCGAATCCCGGTGTGAACGTGCGCTTCGCGACGGAGAGCGGACACCGCGATTTCTCGCTTTTTTCCGCCGATCCGGCGCTTTCCGTGACAGAATCCGACTCGCCGCTGGAGTTCGTGTGGGTGCGCGACGAGACCGAGCGCGAGGCGGCCGTTCGATCGCGCAGCGGCCCGCACGAGCTGACCGTGCGCGTCGCCAATCCGCCCGTCACGCAGACGTTCGCCGTCGTCGAGGGACAGACTGTGCAGATCGACGGCACGCCGTATGAGCTGACCATTCGCGGCTTTGACCCGCGCTGGTCGCCGATGGGCGCGGCCGGCGGCGCCGCCAGAAATGCGACGTGTCCGGCCGCCTTCGTGCAGGTCAACAGCGGCATCCGCCGCTTCACCCGCGCCGTTCCGGCGCGCGCCGGCATTCCAGCGCAGGACAGCGATGACCGCGGCGCCTGGCAGCCGACGGGAACAATCGACGCCAATCTCACGCTGGAATACCGCTCCAGCCCGGCCGGGCTGCTGAGGATCGTGGCCGGTCCGGGCGACGGCGCGGCCGCCAACCCCGAGCTGGTGGCGTTCATGCCGAGTGGTCGCGCCCAGCGCAACCCGCTGACCGTCGGCGGAACCAGCGCGGTGCTGCTGGCGGGTGAGCGGCTGGACGTCACCATCGAGGGCCTGTTTGAACGGGCCATGATCGAGCGCGTGCCGGTCGTTGAGGCGCCGGAGCGGCGCCGCGTCGGCGGCGAGCGGGCGCTGTCGGCCGTGCGGCTGGAGCTGGCCGGGCGCGGTGAACATGCGGACTGGCGGCGCACACAGTGGTGCATGTTCAGCGATTATCCGCAGGACCCGGTGCGCCCGCTGCTGGTGGATGGCCCGGACGGCCGATCGTGGGTGCTGGTCTATTCGCGCCAGGCGCACCCGCTGGGCGGCGCACTCTCTCTGGATAAACTCTCGGTGCGATTTCGCCCGGGCCGCACCAGCGTGGACTGGTGGCGCAGCGACTATCTGGCGCAAGCGGACGGAGGCGCGCCGGTCCCCGCGAACGTCCACACCAACCAGACGCACGTCTTCAACGGCTGGACGCTCTTCCAGGCCTCCGCACCCGGCAATGAGCCGTATTTCCGGTTCACCGTGCTGGGGGTCGGCAATCGCCGCGGCATCTGGCCGATGACGATCGGCTGCGTGCTGATCACGCTCGGCTCGCTCTATGCGTTTTACATCAAGCCGCTGCTGCTGCGACGGAGGCGCGACCTGGCGCTGGCCGAAGTGCAGCGCTCGATCGAGGCCCCACCATCGCCGCCGCGCGAATTGCAGGAGGTCCGCCGATGATCCGCACCCCGTTCACCCTGGTGATGATCGGCCTTTTCTCCGTCATCGGCATCGGCGCCACGCAGCGCACGGCAGCGCAGCCGTTGCCGCCGCCGTTCGAGCCGGACGAAGCGCTGATCGCGCTCGACGGCGCAATCGACTGGACGACGTTCGGACTGATGGCGGTTCAGGACCAGGGGCGCTACAAGTCGCTGGAGTCCTTCGCACGGGAAACGATGGGGATGCTGACCGGGCGCTCGGCGCTGCCGGGCCTGAGTCCGTGTGCGTCAGCCCTGGAATGGGCGTTCAACTCGCCGAAGTATGAGCATCTACGCGTCGTGTACTTGAAGGATGCAGTGATGCGCCGCGAGTTCGCGATTGACCTGCCCAAGGAGCGCCGCGCGCAGGCCGAGCGCGACGGGCTGTTCACGCCGGCCGAGCTGCGCAGCCCCGCGGTGCAGGATCGCATCGGCGAGCTGCGGGCCATCACGCGGATGCAATCGGCCGTGTCGCGCGTGCTGGATGCGATTCAGGTAGCGCACTTCTACCCATTCATGCTTCAGGCGATTCCCGCCGCCGAGGGCGCGGCCGAGGACGCCTGGCATGCGCCGAGGGCAGCGCTGTGGAACCTGCCGCCGGAGGCAGTGGCCGAACTGGGCCTGGATCGCGCTGCGTTGGAGCGCCTGACGCGCCGCACCGGCCCGATACCCGGCCTGTCCAGCGAGGACGCGCTGGCGTGGGCGCGGCTGGCCGCGGCGTGGAACGATCGCGACGCCGCCGCAGTGAATGCACATCTATCCGTGCTTGCCAGGCGCATGCCTGAAATCGCCGGCACGGGCCACTACCCCCCCGCCGCACAACTCGGCGCGGAGCGCGTCTATTACCGAATGAACAAGTTCGCCTCCGGCTGGATCGTCTACCTGCTGGCGGCGATTGTCGGCGCCATCGCAATGGTGACGCGCTGGAAGACGCCCGCCGTCGCCGGCGTCGTGCTGCTGCTGGTGGCGCTGGCGTGGCACGCAACCGGCATCGGGCTTCGCTGGTACATCCTCGGGCGCATCCCGGTCGCCAACATGTTCGAGGCGACCTTCGCCGCGGCGTGGATGTGCGTGCTGGGAGCGCTGCTGCTGGCATGGGTCTATCGCCACGCGGCGATGCTGGTCGCCGCCGCGGTGACAGGCTTCTTCGCCCTGATCCTTGCGGACTTCGTGATGCCGGCCCACAGCACCAATCTCGGCACCATGATGGCCATTCTCGATGATGTGATGCTGCGCATTCACACCACGCTGATCGTGCTCTCCTACGCGATGGTCTTTCTGGCCGCCGTGCTCGGCGCGATGTATCTGTTCGGCTTCTATCTCCTGCGAGCGCCGGCGGCGTCAGTGGAGGCGGGCGTGCTGATCGCGGCCTGCGGGCTGGCGATGTCGACCATCGCACCGACAGTGTTCACGCTGGCGGCCAGTTCGCCCGTCACGGCCGCCGAGATGCTGAAGCTGCCCGGCGTCGCCTACGCCGCCGCCGCGCTGGCCGCGCTGCTGTTTTCCGCGATCCCGTCGCTGCGCCTGTTTCGCGCGCCGCGGATCGCCTGCACGTTCGCGGTGGTGTTCGGCGCGGGCAGCCTGACGCTGGCGGTGCTGCCGCATGGCTATTTCGTCGGCTGGGCAAAAACCGCCATCTACGGCGGCGCGGCCTGGACGCTGGCGACGCTGATCGGCGCAGCGCTGCTGTCGCTGCTTAGCGCGCGCACGGCGGTGCTGGCGCCGGCGTCGGGCGGGTCCGGCGGCGCGCGCGTCTCGCTCTACGACCGGCCGATTCTGGCGGGGGCGCTTCCGGGTGATGAGCAAGGCGCCTCGCGCCTGCCGCGCTGGCTGCACGAGCTGGACTGGTGCCACCTGATCGTGCTCAACATCATCTTCGTGGCGCTGTTCGTGGGCACGATCCTCGGCGCGATCTGGGCCGACTACTCCTGGGGCCGGCCGTGGGGCTGGGATCCCAAGGAGGTGTTCGCGATGAACACCTGGATCGTCTACGCCGCGATCATCCACATCCGCTTCGTCGTCCGCGACCGCGGGTTGTGGACGGCCTGGCTGTCGCTGGTCGGCTGCGCCGTGATGGCATTCAACTGGTACGTCGTGAACACGCACATCGTCGGACTGCACAGCTATGCCTGAGCGTCGGGCCGGGCTGATCGCGGCCGTCGCGGTCCTTGCGCTCTGCAACGGTGCGGATCGCAGCGTCGCGCGCGCCCAGCCGGGAGACTGGTCGCGCGCCGGCGGGTCCGGGATCGAGTGGGTCCGGGCGATTCACTGCGACAACACCGACCTGCTGCTGGTCTATACCCGCGCCGGCACGCTTGACCTCTATCGTGCGGACGATGGCGCCATCGTCGAGGGATCCGGCGTCGCGGTCGGACGCGGACTGCGCTTCGCCGCCGCGCACGCGCAGCCACCGCTCGCGCCAACGGCAGCGCAGACAGCCGCCGCGACGGCAGAGGAATGCGCGGACGCCGGAATCGAGCTGCGCATCCTGTGCTTCGACCGCAGCGCGGTCTACGAGCTGGCCGTGTCGCCGCAGGTCTTGCGAATGACTCGGCGGCTCGGCAGCGCATTCCTGACGCCAGACCAGGCGCCCGGCGACCCCGAGTTCTCTCCGGCAATCATCGACGCCGGCGTCACCTCGATCGGCCCGGTCGCGCTGCGCTCGGACGGAGCGCTCGCCGCGTTCATTGAGGGACCGCCGATGTTGCTGGCCGGGCCGGGCAAGTCCGCTGCGCCCCGGTTCCTGCTGGTTGATCCCAATGGAACAGCGCTGGTGTTGTTCACCGCGGGCGCTGCGTCTCAAGCCACGGTCTACGCATTCGATGATGAAGCCCCGGCGGCTGAGTCGGCAACGCGGCCTCCCGCAGGCCGTGAACTGGTACTTGAGCGCGGCGCCGGCGTGCTGGCCTCGCACGTCGCCGGCGGCGCGCTGATCGTCATCACGCGCGATCGGGCCGAGATCATCCCGGCGCGCGACGAGCACGCGCCCCGCGTCCGCATCCCCGGCGCCCGGTTTCGCGCCGATGGCGTCGCGTTCGTCCGTCGAGCGCGACCGATCTCGGGCGCGGCCGCCGCAATCCCGCCGACCGACGAGACGCTGCTGCTGCGCTCAACCGTTGACGGCCGTATCTGGGCGTGGCGCATTCCCGGCGGTGACATCGCCTGGCGCACGCCGCCGGGAGCGCTCCGCCGCGACACGAATGAGGCTGATGCCACACCAGCGCGCGCTGCGCCGCCGCGCCTGCTGGATTCACAGGGGGCTTGGAGCTGCTGGCTGCACGAAGGCTGCGTGTGGGGGATTCGCAATGCGGATGGCCTGATCGGCGGAACAATTGCATTGCCACGGGATGGCGAACTGCTGTGCGCTTGCGTGCGGGATACCGCCGCCGGACCGTCACTGATGATTGCAATCCGGGACGGGCACGGGGTCGCCGCGCTCGAGCTGCCGATCTTCGCCCCGGGCGAGAAGCTCCGCGCCGGCGGCAACCAGCTCCGCAACCGCGCCGTCGATCATCCGCCGCGCGTGGCGCGCCTCCCCGACGCGCCCGACCCGGCGACGGCCATTCTGCTCGCGGATCGGGTCGTGCTCCATGACGCCGACCAGTTGCGCGTCTACCATCTGCGTCGCAGCGCGCGATCCCCGTGACAATCCCGGCGGCCGCATGATTATCAGCATCCCCCGGCCGGCCGCGCTCCACGTTGGCGGCGCCCGCGGGGCTTCGCCCGAATTCGCTTCGAATCGGTCCAACCTCCCGCGACTGCCCGTGTCCTTGAATGGCAGGTGACCCGGTGGAAAGACCCGCGGCGGCCGGCGCCGCAGCCCTCCCTAGCCCGCCGCCGACCGGCACGTCCGCCGGCGAAGCCGACGCCGTGCTCGTCGCCAGCGCGCTCGCCGGGCAGCGCGAGGCCTTTGACGTGCTGATCGTGCGTCATCAGCGCCGCGCGGTGGCGGTGGCCCATCGCCTGCTGGGCGATCTGCACGATGCGCTCGAAAGCGTGCAGGACTCGTTCCTCCGCGCGTACCGGAACCTGGCGTCGCTCGAGGATCCGAGCCGGTTCGGGGGATGGCTGCTGCGGATCGTGACGACGCAGGCGCTGAATTTTCGCCGCGGCCGCGCGCTGCGAAGCGGGGCGCGCGTCAGCTTCGAGGATTGCCTCATCGGAGACGATGCGGACGCGGCGGAGCGGTTCGCCGATACCCGCCCCGATGCCGATCGGCCCGGGGAAGCGCTGGCGGCGGCGGAGCTGGAGCAGTGCGTACAGCGCGCCCTGGACGAATTACCCGACGCGCAGCGCAAGGCGCTGGTGCTGTTCAGCATGCAGCAGCTCCCGCAGCGCGAGGTGGCCGAGATCATGGATTGCAGCGTCGAAATGGTGAAGTGGAACGTGTTTCAGGCCCGCCGCCGCATGCGCGAGCGGCTGGCCGCGTTCCTGTGACGCACAGCCGCGCCTGTGCGATGGGAGCCGCAGCGTGAATCGCGACGAAATCGAACGCCTCATCAGTGACGCGCTCGACAATCCCGCCGACGTGCAGCTCGCTGAACGCCTGCAGCGCGAGGCCGCAGCCGATCCCGCGACCGCGGAGCTGCTCCGCGCGGCACAAGCCTGCGAAGCGCGGCTGGCCGAGGTCGGCGCGCGGCAACCGGCGGTGCGCTTTGAGCGCTTTGCCGAGCGCGTCGCCGCGGCGATCGGTGCCGATCGCACCGCGCCCACGGACGAGCAGCTGGACGGCGTGCTTCGCAGCGCCGACGAAGGGAACGCCGCCCGCGTGGACTGGGGCCGCTTTGCCAATCGAGTTGGCGCTGCACTCGATGTCGCCGCGGACGGTGCGGCTCGATCGGGCGCGGACGTGCGCCCCTCGCGACGCGCGGCGGGACACGCCCGCATCCTCCGTTTTTCCACCTGGGCGGCGGCCGCCGCCGCCGTCATCGCAGCGGTCGCGCTGCGACCTGGGTCGCCGCACGAAGCGCCGAGACCGGCAGAGTTCGAGTCCGGGCTGGCGACGGCGCGCATCTCGGCGCTCGACGCGCCCGGCGCCGCGCTGGCGTCCATCGTACGTCAGCCGGCGCTGCCCGGCGCCGGTCCGGCGCCGCCCGACGTCGCGGCGGCCGATTCACCCGTGTTCATGATTGTTCGCCATGCACCCACTCGCGGTGCCGCGATGGATTCGCTGGGGAGCTTCTGATGTCCACTCTGCAACCTGCTGCGTTGATGACCCGCCTCCGTGCCGCGGCGCTGCTGCCGTTGCTCTGCCTGCTGCCGGCCGCACCGCTCGCCGCGGCTCAGGAGCTTGAGCCGCTGGTGGCCGCCGCGCTGGATCAGACCGTCAGCGACCTGCGCATCGAGAATCGCCCGGTGCGCGAGGTGCTGGCCGAAGTCGAGCAGCGCACCGGTGTGCGCACCGTCGTTGCCGATGAGGTGCTGGGCCTGCTGCCCTACGGGGCCGAAACACGCATCTCGATCGTGCTGGACGGCGTGCCGCTGCGGCGCGGCATGCAGCGCGCGTTCGTGGCGCTGGGGCTGGAGTTCCGAGTCGAGGGCGACCGCGTGCTGCTCGAACCGGCGCCGCTGCTGCAGCGCCTCGGGCGGCGCTTGTCCATCGATGAATCGGCCCTGCTGGAGCGGCTCGCGACTTCCTCAGCCGAGTTCCTGCGCGACGCCGAAGCGCCGCTGCTGTTCCGGCTGGACCCGGCCACCCGTCCGCAGGAGCGCTTCGCCGCCGCGCTCGGCGCCGGCAGCGCGGGCACAGCGCTGCAGCGGCTGGACAACGCCTGCGACGCGCTCGAATGGAGCTGGTTGGTGGAGGGCTCGACCGTCGTGCTGACCACCCGCGAGGCCGACGTCCGCCGTCGCATCGACATCCCGTTGAACCTGCGCTTTCAACGAATCCCGCTCGATGAGCTGCTGCTGGCGCTCGGTCGACAGGCCGGCGTGCGCATCACGATCGAACCCGGCAGCCTGGGCGCGATCGCCGCGCGTGAGCAGATCGTGGACCTGGTGCAGCGCCAGATGTCGCTCGGCCAGGCGCTGGAGCTGATCGGCGGCAGCACCGGGCTGCGCCACGAAGTCAGCGCCGCCGGGGTGCGAATTCTTGCGCCTGCCGGAGGTTCCGCAACCAGCGCAGCATCCGACGGCGCCGGCCGCGACCCGGGCCGAAGGGTCATCGCACACATGATGATGGAGACGGCGGACGGCGCGAGCATCCTGCTGCCGATCCGCGAGGGCGAGCTGACGCCGGCGGAGCTGGAGCGGCTCGAGGCGCGGCGGATCGAGGGCGTTCGCATCCTGCGAGCACAACTCAGCGCGGCTGCGCCGTAGCCGCTCGCGAAAACCGGAATGAAAATCGCCGGCAACCCGAAGGCTGCCGGCGACGTGATTGCATGGAACGGAATGCCTCGCGCGTCAGCGGCGCTACGCCGGCAACTCGAAGATCGACTGCGTCTTGACGATCGTGCGCTCAGCCGGGAAGGCGTGGAACGCGTGCACGTGAAACTCGCCGTCGCGCGCTTCCTGATCGATGTACGAGAACGGCTGCATGTCGCCATCCGCCCACTGATCGAATAGCACGTGCCAGCCGCGCTTCACCGCGTGCTTCACAAGATCACTGTGAACACTCTTGTAGAGCGCTTCGTCCATCGTCTCGACCTGCGTGCTCACCATGTAGTGACAGCCATCCGGGATGCGCCGCTCGTGATCGCGCTCGCCCTTCAGGCGGAAGCGCGAGAGCACGCCGCGCGTCGGCAGCAGATCACTCTCCACCGCCATCAACTCGACGACCGACTTTTGGCCGGCCGTGAGACTGACCACGTGGCCGAGGCCGATGAACCAGATGTCGGCGTAGTAACGACCCTGCGCAACGCGGAAGCTCTTGTACTGCCGGAACAGTTCCGGGTGAAGCGGACGGTCGAAGAGGTACAGGTGCAGATCCGCACTCAGCGGAACTGCAAGCTGGGCGTCAGCACGATTTGCGGGAGCGCTTTCCAAGGCTAATTCCCTTTCAACAATGCGTCAAGACAGTATATCGAGATTACGCCCCGCGACCAACGGTTTCGCGGTCAAATCTTGACATTCAATGCAGTTACGACCCAATTTCCGCGCCGGTTCGCGCGTCACGGCCGATCCGCGAGCGAGCCGCATGCCGGGCACGGGCACAGCCGCCGCAGCATGGCGTAGTCGAAAATCCCCAGGTCGTGGCCATCACGCCAGCGAATCCGCAAGGCATAGTGCCCAACCAGCTCGGCGGACTCCGCCGTCGTCATGCGCCCGCGATCCACCGCCGCCGCGTGTGGCAGCACCCGCAACGCCGAACCGGCCGAACCCGCCTGTTCGCGCTCGTGTCGGCACGTGGCACACGGGCATCGCTGCCGCAGCAGCAGCAGCGGAAGCTCACTTTCATGCCCGTCCGCCCAGCGAATCCGCAGCGACGAGTCGCGCACCAGCTCGATACCGGTCGGCCGCTCAGCCTCGTTCATTCCGCCGCCCACGCTCAAGCCGGGGCGGTCCGGCGCGTACGAGGTTTCGCGCGGCCCGCGGCCGGCGCCCGGGTCGGCTCGGCCGCCGCGGGCGGGGTATGCACGAACGCACCCCAGCCGCGAATCCGCTCATACCGGCGCTTCAGGAGCGTCTCGGTGCGTACACGCCTGAGTTCTCGCAAGGTCGTTCCGACCCATGCTTCAACGGACTTCGCCGCCGCCGCGGGATCCCGATGCGCCCCGCCCAGCGGCTCAGGAATAATCGAGTCAATCAGCCCCAGCCGCAGCAGATCGCGCGGAGCCATTTTCAGCGCGGCGGCCGCTTTGGCCGCATGTTCGCCGGATTTCCAGAGGATGGCCGCGCCGCCTTCCGGACTGATGACGGAGTAGTAACCGTATTGCATGACGGCCACGTGATCCGCTACGGCGATGCCGAGGGCGCCGCCGCTGCCGCCCTCGCCAATAACGCAGGCGATGATCGGCGTCTCCAGCGTGGCCATCCGCGCGAGATTTACGGCGATGGCCGAGGCGATGCCGCGCTCTTCGGATTCGACGCCGGGATAGGCCCCCGCCGTATCGACCAATGCGACCACGGGAACGCGAAACTTCGCCGCCAATTCCATGCAGCGAAGAGCTTTACGATATCCTTCGGGGTGGGCGCAGCCAAAGTTCACATCCACGCGCTCGCGCGTGTCGCGCCCCTTGTGCTGACCGATCAGCATCACGCGCTGCTTATCAATCCGCGCGAAGCCGCAAACCATGGCGTGGTCGTCACCGTATAGGCGATCACCGTGCAGCTCACAGAAGTCCTGAGCAATCAAGCGGATATAGTCACGCAGCAGCGGTCTGCGCGGGTGCCGGGCGACCAGCACGTTCTCCCACGGCGTCAGGTTCGCGTAAGCCTCCGTGAGGGCCGCCTGCAAGTTCGCCCGGATGTTCGTGATGATCTCGGTATAGTCGCGCCCGGTCTCCGCCTGGCTGGCCTCAAGGCGCTGGATCTCCTGCTCCATCTTGGCGATGGGCTTCTCGAAATCCAGCAGGTACATCGAGCCAACGGCGGGGACGCTACCAGTCTCAGTCAGCACGGACTGGGTGGGTGAAGCCGCCATACAAGTCCTCAATAAGGGCGCCCCGCATACCGGTCGGGGCCGTTACCGCGCCACCTGAAAGGGCAGAAGATAGGCACACACCGCGTACAAATGCAAGAAAAATCGCATCTTACGCCAATCCAAAGCCAAATCCGGGAGCGATTTAGACACGCCGCCAGCGGCGAGTAAAGGTCTGGTACACAAAGCGTTAACAGTCTCGACGCCGATAACTCGAAATTCTCCAGCCCATCGCGGTGCGGCCGCGGCAGGTCGCGTCCAGCTCCCTCAATGATACCGCCCGCCCGGACCGGAGATGCCGGTTCACACAATCCGACACCGCCCCCTTACGCCGACCCCCGGCCATCGACCGGCCGGCTGCGATATCATCCGCCCGCATCCCGGGTTTCGGAGTCGCGCCAGTGCCAGACCTTCGCCAGCATACCCCGGCTGATCCAGCCGACCGTGTCGTGCGGGTGGAGGTCGCGGACCACCCCGACGCCGCCGATCGCGCGCTGCTGAGAAAGGTACAGGAGGCCGGGCTGACCACCGCGCGGGAAGTCCGATCGCGGCGGGTGTACCTGCTTCAAGGGGATCTCACACCGGACGCGGTGCAGCGCATCGCGCGACATGAGTTGTCCGACCCCGTCTCTGAGTCGGCGCACATCGCGTGGACTTCGGACGAGGTGTGGACTCCCCCAGCCACCGCATCCGCGGAGGTTCACCCGCGCCCCGGCGTCATGGATCCTGTCGCGCTGAGCGCCCTGGCCGAGCTTCAGGCGGCCGGATTCGCCGTGCGGTCCGTCCGCACGGCCCGACGTTTTCTCGCCGTCGGCGAGCCGCTGGATGATGACACTCTCGCAACCTGCATCTCGCAAGCGCTGTCAAACGCCAGCGTGGACGAGGTCGTGCCGGGAACCGCCGGCGTGACACCCGCACCGCTTCCGTCGCCCGCGGACGGCACGCTGCGTCATGTGGCGCTGCGCGGACTGAGCGACGACGCCCTGCAGGACCTGTCGCGTCGCGGGCATCTGTTTCTGAACCTCACCGAGATGCGCGCGATTCAATCGCACTACGACTCCCTGGGGCGCGACCCGACCGACCTGGAGCTTGAAACGATCGCGCAGACGTGGTCGGAGCATTGCGTCCACAAGACGCTCAAGAGCGCCGTGCGTTATCGCGGAGCGCCGTTCCCGGATGCCGACGGCCGGACCTCCGAAGGCGAGATCGAGCTGCGGTTCGGCAACCTGCTCAAGGACACCATCGCCGCCGCCACGCACGCCCTGATCGCCGAGCGGCGTGGGCCCGAATGCCTGAGCGTGTTTGTCGATAACGCCGGCATCATCGGCTTTGACGAGTCGTACGCGGTCGCCTTCAAGGTCGAGACCCACAACCGCCCCTCGGCCATCGAGCCGTACGGCGGCGCGGCCACCGGCGTCGGCGGCTGCATCCGCGACGTGATGGGCTGCGGACTGGGGGCACGCCCGATCGCAAACACGGACGTGTTCTGCGTCGCGCCGGCCGACTGGCCGGCCGCCGCCCTTCCGCGCGGCGTGCTGCACCCGGACCGCGTGCTGCGCGGCGTCGTCCGCGGCGTGGCGGACTACGGCAACCGCATGGGCATCCCGACCGTCAATGGTGCGGTGCAATTTGATCCGCGCTACCTGGGAAACCCGCTGGTCTACTGCGGCTGTGTCGGCCTGATCCCGCGGAATCGCGTCGAGAAGCGCGTCGCCGCGGGCGATGTGATCGTCGTCGCGGGCGGGCGCACCGGTCGCGACGGCATTCACGGCGCCACCTTCTCGAGCGCCGAGATCACCGACACGCACGCCGGCGAGTTCTCCTCGGCGGTTCAGATCGGCAACGCCATCACGCAGAAGCGGCTGCTCGACGCGCTGCTGGCGGCGCGCGACGCAAGCGCGGGCTGCCTCTACACCGCCGTAACCGACTGCGGAGCCGGCGGGCTGAGCAGCGCCGTCGGCGAAATGGGGGCGACGGTGGGCGCCGACGTCGAGTTGGACGGCGTGCTGCTCAAGTACGCCGGGTTGCGCTACGACGAAATCTGGATCAGCGAGGCACAAGAGCGGATGGTGCTGGCCGTGCCGCCGGCGCACATGGCCGCGCTGGAGCAGATTTTCCGAGCGGAGGAAGTGGAATTCAGCGTCATCGGGCGGTTCGGGCTGACCGATGAGACCGGCGCCCCGCGGCTGCGCGTCCGGTACGCCGGCGTCGTGGTCGGCGAACTGGCGATGGACTTTCTGCACGACGGCTTGCCGAAGCGCGAAGCGACCGCGACGTGGCGCTCGACCCCCGCGCCGCCAGCCGTCACGGACGAGCCGCGGGAATGGCGCGCGCACCTGCTGCGATCGCTGTCGTGTGCAAACACCGTCTCGCGCGAGTGGATCATCCGCTCCTACGATCACGAGGTGCAGGGCGGCAGCGTCATCAAGCCGCTGATGGGTCCTGGCGCGGGTCCGTGCGACGCGGCCGTGCTGCATCCGATTCCGCGCTCACCGCGCGGCGTCGCGATCGGTTGCGGCCTTGCCCCGCACCTCTCCGACGTCGATCCGTACTGGATGGCGTGTGCCGCGATCGACGAGGCCATTCGCAACGTCGTCAGCGTCGGCGGCGACCCTGCTCAACTCGCCCTGCTCGACAATTTCAGTTGGGGTCGCTGTGACGACGAGGAGGTGTACGGCGCGCTGGTCCGGGCCGGCCGTGCCTGCCACGACTCCGCCCTCATCCACGCCGCCCCATTCATCTCCGGCAAGGACTCGCTGAGCAACGAATTCGCGCTGCACGCCGCCGACGTGCCGACCGTGATCGACGAGCTGCGCCGCCGCGGCGTAGCACAGCCGATTCTCGAGCGCATCCGCCGCACCGGCCGCCTGATGATCCCGCACACCCTGCTGATCAGCGCCGTGGCGCTGGTGACGGACGTGCGACTGTGCATCTCAAGCGATCTGAAGCAACCCGGATCGTCGCTGCTGGCGGTCGGCGGACTTCCTGAAACCGGCTACTCCCGCCGCGCGGCCGACCGCACGCATCGCCTCGTCGCCGCCCTGATCGCCGACGGTCGGGTCCGCTCGTGCCATGACATCTCGACCGGCGGCATGCTGACGACGATCGCGGAAATGGCCATCGGCGGGCGGCGCGGTGTGAGCCTGGACGCCGGATGCGCGGAGAGCGCCGCGGCGTGGCGTCCGGTCGTCGCCGGCTACGTGATTGAGACGCCGGACGCCGCGCTCGTCCTGCGCCGTGCCGCGGAGGCATCCGTGGTGATACGATCGGTGGGTATCGTGCGCGACGACGATCGCATCGTCGCCGGCAGCGCCGAACTGCGGACGAGTGACCTGGCTGCCGCGTGGCGCGGCCGCGAACCCTGACGCAGCGTTGACCCGCGACCGGGAAGGCAGGTTCATGCCGCATTCCGTCCCAGCCAGCACCGACGCCCGTCCGCCGCGCCCGGGCCGCCCGTCGGAGGTGGCCCGCCGCAAGCGGCGCGTGATTATTCAGATGATCGCATTCGCCGCGGTGACCGGCGTGCTGATCGTCATTGTCATGGTGCGCCGCGACCAACAGTCGGTGGAGCAGTGCCGGCGCGAGGCGCACGCGGTCGCGGCGGCGCTGCGTCGCGACGCGCTCGAATCGCGAACCCTGCCGATGAACCTGCCCATCCCCCCCGCGCGGCGGGCGCATTATCACTACAACCCGGTGAATTCGATGTTCTTCGGCGGCGGGCGGCCGGTCGGACTATGCTGCTGCGCGTCACCGCACCGGCTGCTGCTCGCGCCGAACGGGCGGCACGTCGTGCTGGTGGCGGATGATCGTGTCGAGGTGCGCTGGCTCAGCGAAGCGGAGTTCCAGGCTCACAAGGCCGGCTGGCAGTTGCAGCCGCCGGTCATTCGCTGAAGCCTGCGCCAGGCGGAGCGCGAGGGATGGACCTGTTCGAGTATCGCAACGGCGCGCTTTGTGCCGAAGCCGCCGATGTCGCGCGCATCGCCGACGATCACGGCACGCCGCTTTACATCTATTCCGCCAACACCCTGCGCGAGCACTATCGACGCTTCGCCGCCGCCTTCGCCGAATTGCGCCCGCTGGTGTGCTTCAGCGTCAAATCGTGCCAGAACATTCACATCCTGCGCCTGCTGCGCGAAGCGGGCAGCGGTTTTGACGTGGTCAGCGGCGGGGAGCTGGAGCGGGCGCTGGCGGCCGGTGCGGACCCCGCCCGGATCGTGTATGCCGGCGTCGGTAAGACCGATGCCGAGATCCGAGCGGCCCTGAAAGCCGGTATTCACGTATTCAACGTGGAGTCCGAGTCCGAGCTGATCGAGACTGCCGCGCTGGCGGGCGCGGTCGGCGTGCGGCCGACGCTGGCGCTGCGCGTCAACCCCGACGTGGACGCCGAAACGCACGAATACACGACAACCGGGCGCAAGGAGACGAAATTCGGCGTCGATCTGGAGGTCGCCCGGGATGTCTTTCGCCGCTTCGCCGCCGACCCGCGTGTCTCTCTCTCCGGCCTGCACCTGCACCTCGGCTCGCCCGTGCTCAGCCCGCAGGCCTATCGCGTGGCGCTGGAGCGCGTGCTCGAGCTGGTCGACGCGCTGCGGCGCGACGGCGTCGCGGTGGACACGCTCGACGCCGGCGGCGGATTCGGGGCGCACTACCGCGGCGACGAAGCGCCCAGCGCCGCCCGCTATGCGGAGGTGATCGTGCCGCTGCTGCGGGGGCGCGGGCTGCACGTGATCCTGGAACCCGGCCGCAGCATCGCCGCCAATGCAGGCATCCTCGTGACGCGCGTGTTGCACGTGAAGATGTCAGGCTCCAAGCGCTTCGTGATCGTGGACGGCTCGATGACCGACCTCATCCGCCCGGCGCTGTACGGTGCTGCGCACTTCGCCTGGCCGGTGCAGGCCGGGGCACACCTGCCGCCCTCGCGCGACGCGGACGCCGTCACCGGCTTCGAGCCGTGCGACATCGTCGGTCCGGTCTGCGAGAGCGGCGACTTCCTGGCGCGGGATCGGCGCATCCCCCCCGTCCGGCGGGGCGACCTGATCGCCCTCTACACGACCGGCGCCTACGGCATGTCGATGTCCAGCCAGTACAACTCGCGCCCGCGCGCCGCCGAGGTGCTGGTCGATGGAAGCGCCGTGCGCCTCATTCGGCGGCGCGAGACAATGGACGACCTTCTCGCGCCGGAGCGCGTCTGATTTTTCCCCGGGGAGCCAGCGCCGCCGATGCCTGATGAATCGCCCATCCCGCTCAGCGAGCTGCACCGGCGAACTCCGCCGGCCGGCGGTTCCGTCGTGACCATCGGCAATTTTGACGGCGTGCACCGCGGCCACGCCGAAATCATGCATGCGCTGCGACGCGAGGCCGACACGCGCGGCGCCCGCGCCGCCGTCATCACGTTCGACCCGCACCCGATTGCGATCATCGCCCCCGACCGCGCCCCGCCGCGACTCACCACCTGGCGCGAGCGCGCAGCGCTGCTCCGCGACGCCGGCGCCGCGGACGTATGGACGCTGGCCAGCGAAGCGCCGCTCTTCCGACTCACGGCTGCGGAGTTCATTCACACGCTGGTCCGCGCCCTCGCGCCCCGCGCGTTCGTCGAGGGAGAATCCTTCCGCTTCGGAGCCGGGCGCGGCGGATCCATCGAGACGCTGGCCGCCCTCGGTCGCGAGCTGGGCTTCGAGGTCTGCGCGGCGCCGCTGGTCTCCGGTGCGGTGGACGGCGTCGCGGTGAGCAGCACGGCGGTCCGCGCGTACCTGGCCGAGGGCGACGTCGCTCAGGCGGCTTCGCTGCTCGGTCGCGCCCACCGGATCACCGGAGTCGTGGTGCGCGGCGACGCGCGCGGGCGCACCATCGGTTTTCCAACCGCGAATGTCGCGCAGATCGAGCAGGTCATCCCCGGATTCGGCGTGTATGCGGCGGTGGCGCAGACCCGCGCCGCTCTGCACGCCTGCGCCGTCAACGTCGGCCCGCAACCGACCTTCGGGCAGACCACTCCGCGGGTCGAGGCGCATCTGCTGGATTTCAACGGCGAACTGGTCGACGAACGCATCGGGCTGCACTTCGTGCAGCGACTTCGCGCACCACGCCGATTCGCCGGCGTAGCCGAGCTCGTGGCGCAGATCGAGCACGACGTGCGGGCGGTGCGCGAGCTGCTGCCGATGGAGGCCGGCGGAGCGCCGCGGGTTCCGGCGGACGGCGCACCGATCCGTGCGATACCGCTGTAGAGCGCATCCCGGATCGGCGCATCACATCCGACCGGCGGCCACGGCCTGTGGCGCACTTCGAAGCGAGGTTCACACACGCGCTGACTGCAAGCGGACCCTCGGCCGTCCGCCGAGGCGCCCCGGAACGCGAGAGAGCCGGGCGACAGCCGCCCGGCTCCCTGGATTGAACTTGCTCACACCCTCGCTACCGCGGCCGCAAGGCCGATCGGTTGCTTCGGTGCGTCTTAGCGGCGACGCAGCGCCAGCGCCGCCAGGCCGAGCAGCGCCAGGCTGGCCGGCTCGGGCGTCACGGTCGCGTCGGCCGTCGGCGACTGCGAGCCGAACGAGTTGCCGCGCAGTCCGGCGTTCTCATCGCCCACGCCGAGATAGATGTCTTCAGCGCCCGTCGCTCCGGCGCGCGAGATGCCGCCGGTGCCGACCCGCAGGAAGACGTTGGCGACCGGGCCGGTGGCCTGCACCTGCACCCAGCCGAGCAGAACGCTCTTCGGCAGCGCGCGACGCTGGGCAGCCGTACCGGCGTTGACCGGTCCGATTTCGGACTGGTTGTCGAAGGTGGCGGCGTTCACGCCGTTGTTGATTCCCTCGCCCGAGGTGACGGCGGCGAGGTTGATGCCGGTGAGATCGGACGTGCCGACGCCGGCGCCCTGGTTCACGCCCTGCCAGCGCGCGTAGAGCACGTCGCCGAAGTCAGGATCCACGACCGTGTAGTTGTACATCAGGCGGCTCTGCACAATGCCACCATCCACGTGAACGTCAAACGACACGCCGTTCCACTTCTGCGAAGACGGCGGGCCGATCATCTGCGCCCACAGGTACAGGATCGTGCCGTTGCCGACGGTGGGATTGCTCGGTCCGCCGTTCGCCGCCGGCATGTCGCCGGCCGCAACACCCACGTCGTTGACGGCGCTGTTTGAGAACGCCCCGCCGGTCGAGAAAAAGAGGCGCAACGCCGCGTTGGCCGGAGCAACGAGTAGCGCGAGTCCGGCAGCCAGTGCTACGAAACGCTTCATCTGTGCGATCTCCTCAGAATCGCGCGCCGGGAGTGATACGCTCCTCGCGCGCCATGCCGCTGATAGGGGTGCCGCTCACCCGCACTTCAACTGCCAGTTTGTAGGTCGCGCGGAATTGCAAAGACAATGCGGAGGAAATACGCGGCGCGGTGCGGAGGCGGACTGCCGAAAAACACAAACGCCCACCGGCTGCGGTGCATTTGCTAACGGACGCAGCAGCGGCGGACGGAACTAACCGACCACGAAAATTGCGGAGCACGATCCTCGGCGCGCGCGAATCCGCGCGGCCGCAGCACACCGATTCGCACCGGTCCGACGACGACGCCCGTACTCGGACGCCATGTCCAGACGCGCGACAGAAAGGTGCCTGCCGCCCGAGGGGGGCGGCGCAGAGATTGGTTTCACGTGAAACGAGTTGAGCAGCGGGGTCAATCTCGCGACCGGCCGGCCGCGTTTGTCTGGAGCGCGGCCGCTGCGGATTCCCGGACCAGCGCATTTGCGTCCGCGGCCAGCGCCCCCGGCAGGTCTGCCTGCACGAACGCGCGATGCGCGCGCATCAGCTCCGACGCATACAGCCGCACCCACCATTCCCCGTGGGCCGCCATGCGCCGCAGCTCGACCATTGCGGCGTCCTCGACCTCATCGGGTCGCAGGAACCCGTGCTGCTGCTTCCACAGCGTGCCTGAAAGAACGTGCTCGGCCCACAGCAGCTCGCGGATGGCCGCCGGCTCGCGCCACTGGTGCGCCCGCATCATCAGCAGCATCGCCGCTCCGGCATCCACCTCGTAGAGATGGCGCACCAGCCCATCCGGAACCGCCCCGCCGGAGCGCACCCGCTCCGCGATCGGCTCCAGGTACGCCGCGAAATCCGCCCGCCGCGAAGCACTGCGCCTCTCCACGCCGCTCAGCACCCCCCGCGCCGCCGAGACGATGGCGGCGTCGGGCGAATCGAGCAGCGGGATCAAGGCCCGCACCCGGGCTTCCTCCGTCACGTCGAGACGGCGAAAAATCACCGCCGGCGTCATGGCCGCGCGCGTGCCCTTCGCACCGGCCGCGAAGACCACCAGTTGGCGGATCATGTCGTCGGATGGCGGCGTGTGCGCGGATTCGATGCGTTCCAGCGCCAATCGCCGCGAATCGTCGTCGGGCGCATCCGCGACGGCCGCGATCAGCGATTGCGTCGCCGCGTCCGCGCGGATCGACGGAGCGGCGGCCGGCGACTTCGGATCAGATTGACCGGGCGCGGGCTTCGCGGGCTGCACGCCGGCAGGATCAACCGTCTGCGCGAGCGCCGCGGCACCAGCCAAAATCGCCAACGCGACCAGCGCGCCGCGGCCGGCCCACGTCAAACCGGCACGGCTCGTGCGTGCTGGCGGACGTCGGTCGCGACGCCACTCATCCCCGATTGTGCCCAACTGGATCATGGCAACGGCACTCCCGCCGCAAGCGTTGAGAGCAGCAGGTTCAACACCTGCGGAAAGTCATCTACTTCGAAATGCGTACACCCCGCCCCCCAGGGCGTCGTCTCCACGTCCAGCCCGGTCGGCGGCGGCACCGAGTTCGGCACCGGTCCGCCGTCCAGCCCCAGGTCCTGGAAGAACGACCCGCGCTGGTAGTGATTCAGGTGAAATCCGGTCGAGGGCGGACGGCGCAGCTCCTGGGCGGTGTCAAAGTCCGAGTCGTTCGACACGCTGTCCACGTACGACGTCCACGCGATCTCGAACACACCCAGCCCGGCACGCTGACTGTCGAGCCGATCCGCGAGGTCATAGGTCGAGCCGCCGCCGTGACTGTAGCCGTAAATCGCAACCGTCGTCACGCCGCGATCGCGAACGGCCGTCGCCGCCTCGTTAAACGTAGCGCCGGACCCGTCGGGGCCGACGTTGTCCTCGTCGTACATGTGCACGTCGTAGCCGGCGCGATAGAGATCCACCGCGGAGACAAACGTGCCGGAGTTCGGATCGGGCGGATCCGACGGCACCTGGTTCTCGCCGCCCAGCGCGATCACGATCGAGCGGAACGTGCGAAACAGCAGCGTATCCTTCGGCGTCCGCACCGCCGGCGATTCGACGTGAAGTTCACCGTCGCCATGCGCCGCCGCGGCCCACTCCACCCACAGCGTCAGCGACGATTGCGCCGGACCGATCGGCAGCACGCCGGTCTTGTCTCCGATAAAGGCGATCTCCGTACCCGCCTGGCGCGTGCGCGTCGTCCAGACGCGCAGCGCGGGATGGCCGCGGCGCAGCGCCAACGCCGCACCCGGCGGCGCCACGTCAAGCTGCACCTCGATCAGGTCGTCCTCGCCGAATGCATCCACGTCGCCGGGGGCGTTTCGCCGGATGCCCGGCCCGCGCATCGGATCGGCCTCATCCGCCTCGCTGACCGCCGCCCGCTGGAACGGCGCGTAGCCGCCGCGATGCTGCGGACGGAAGGCGGTCAGGTTCGCCGACGCCGGTGCTGCGCCGGTGCAACCCGGGGCCGCCTCATCCGATCCCGTGCCGAACAGCCGCTGGAACACCGCAACATCCGCCATGCCGACCGAGCCGCTGCCGTCGAGGTCGGCACACTGACACGACGACGGCGGATCTACCGGCTGGCCGAGGCAATCGAGAAACGGCGCGATGTCCGGCGCCGAAACGAACGCGTCGCCGCTGAAATCGCCGCAGGCGGTGGTGCACGGCTGGGCGGCTGCGCGGATCGGAAGCATCGCCAAACCGCAGCCGATCGCGGCGCCGGTCATGACTCGGACGGCGGCCCGCGCCGCGGCGCTCCATCCCCCTCCACGCGCGCCGCGATGCCCCACCGGCGAACCGCGACCGTCGAGCCACGATGAGAACGTCATTTCCTCTCCAAGTCAGACCAGCGGCGACGGATGGCCGAGAACCTCCGGTCCCCGCCCGCGCCAGCCGCCATTCTATTGCCTCGGCCGCGTGAAACGAATACGAATGCAACCGTTGTCGCCCGGTACCGGCCGGGCGGAGCTGTTCCCGCGTCCACCCGGAGCAGGCCATGTCCGCAAGCGTGTCGATCTTCACCCGCATCATCCGGGGAGAAATCCCCTGCCATCGCGTCCATGAAGACGCGCTCACCTTCGCGTTCCTGGACATCGCGCCGCTGGCCCCCGGGCACACGCTCGTCATTCCGCGGCGCGAGGTGGCGCTGCTGCACGAGCTGACCGCCGACGAGGCCGCGGCCCTGGCGCGCACCGCGGCGCTGCTGGCGCCGCGGATTCTCGCGGCGGTCGGCGCAACCGCCTACAACCTCTTGCAGAACAACGGTTCGGCCGCCGGGCAGGTCGTGCCGCACGTGCACGTGCACATCATCCCGCGCCGCGAGGGTGACGGACTCGGGTATCGCTGGAACGCACGCAGCGCAGCGCCCGAGGAGCTGGCGGCGCTGGCGACGAAAATCCGCGCCTGACCCGTCGAATCGCGGCCGCCAGGCGCCGATCGTGCTGCCGCAGACATCCCGGCGGCAGCGCGGCGCGAACCGCGATGTGACACACCGCTCCCGGCGGACAATTGTCCGATTGACACGATCGTCAATGCCTCGCATCATTCCGCGTCCCTCTGGTCCTTTCAGCAGGTGCCCCAGTGCCGCTCTTCGTCGGGTTCGTTCAACCGGAGATTTCCGCCGCCGCGCCGCGTGCCGCACGCGCGGGGTGTGCGGATCGAAGCGGCGACGCCGCGCCCCGCGGCTGCGCCCTGCGCGTGGTCGTGCGGACCGCCGACGGCGCGGCCCTGATCCGCGAGATTGAGGATGAGTCGCAGGCTGCCGTTGAAGCCGGCGGACTGCTGGCCGAGCTTGACGCGGACCCGTGCACGGTTGACGTGCGCCTCGAGCGCGCGTTGCGCGACCGCGGGCCGCGGTTCGATCCTTCCCGCATGATCGCGGGCGAGCGCGGCGGCTGGACGGACGTGTGGTGGGAGCGCGTCGAGGCGTGGTCATTCGAACCGTCGCCGGACGCCGCCGCGCATGCCGTGCCTCACCGCGAGCCGCCCGACGAGATCACGCCGCGCCCCTCCGCAACCCCAGCCCGCTCGCCGTCGCTTTCCCTCGATCCGGCACTGCCGACTGAGCGCATGCTCCCCCCGAGAAACGACCCGCCGCCGGTTCCGAGCGCGGGGGTTCGACCAACGGGCAAGCCACCGGCGCCGCCCGCATTCCGCGGTTATGGCTGGCAGGCCGCCGTCGGCGTCGCCGCGCTGCTGGGGACGTGGTTCGTCGCCTGGGCGCTGCTGGTGCGCTGACGCTTCCGTTCTCCAGGGCACTTCGTCGGCTGGAACCCCGCTGCGCCATCTGGTCCTCCGCGGGTACGATGACGGGTAGTGGTGAGCGATCCGCTGCACCGTCCCCGGAGATTCAGGCCGCTCCGCCGGAACCGCGTGGCGCTGTGGCTGATCGTGCTCGCGGGCTGCACCGCCCGACCCGCACCGCCCCCGGACACGAAGGCCCCAGCCATGCCCCGTCCCGCCGACTCCGATCGTGCCACGCCCGCGCCGCCCGCCGCCGCGCATCGCCTTGCGCAATCCACGTCGCCCTACCTCCAGCAACACGCGCACAACCCCGTGGAATGGCATGAATGGGGCGATGAATCGCTCGCGCTCGCTCGCCGCGAAAACCGCCCGATCTTTCTCTCGATCGGCTACTCCGCCTGCCACTGGTGCCACGTCATGGCGCACGAGTCGTTCGAGAACCCGGAAATCGCCGCGGTGATGAACCGCCTGTTCATCAACATCAAGGTGGACCGCGAGGAACGGCCCGACATCGACGACATCTACATGCAGGCCACGCTGGCCTACACCAACGGCCAGGGCGGCTGGCCGATGAGCGTCTGGCTGACCCCCGATCTCAAGCCTTTCGCCGCCGGCACCTACTTCCCGCCCACCGCCCGCTACGGACGCCCCGGCTTCGGCGAGTTATGCGAGCGGATCGGACAGCTCTGGTCCACCCACCGCGACGCGCTCGAGCGCGACGCCGCCACGCTGACCGAGCACCTGCGCGCGGCGCTCGCCGCCCCGATCTCGACCGGCGACGCCGCGCCCGGGATCACGCTCGAACTGGTCGACCGCGCCGCCGACATCCTCGCCGACGCCTTCGACGCCCGCCGCGGCGGGCTGCTCTCCGGCGGCACGAACAAGTTTCCGCCCTCCATGGCGATGGAGCTTTTTCTGCGATCGGCCCATCGGACCGCCGACGCCGCCCGGCGCGAGAAGCTGCTGCAGCGCGTCTTCGTTACGTTGGAGCACATGGCCGCCGGCGGGATCAACGATCACCTGGCCGGGGGAATCGCCCGCTACAGCACAGATCCCGACTGGCTCGTGCCGCACTTCGAGAAAATGCTGTACGACCAGGCGCTCGTCACCCGTGTCGCCGTGGACGCCCATCGCGTGCGTCGCGACGCCGGTGCGGACGCCTTCGCACGGGCCATTCTGGATTACTGCATCGAGGATCTGCGCGCCCCCGGCGGAGGATTCTACTCCAGCCGCGACGCCGACAGCGAGGGCCGCGAGGGCGCGTACTACGTCTGGCGGCAGGATGAGATCGGCCGGGCGCTCGGAGCCGCCGAAGCCGAGCTGTTCTGTACCGCATACGGTGTTCGCCCGGAGGGCAACTGGGTCGATCCGCACGAACCAGGCGCGCCCAAGAACATTCTGCACCTGCCGATTCCTCTTGCGACCCTGGCCGACACGCGCCGGATTCCGCTCGATGAATTGCAGCGCCGTCTGGCCGAATCTCGGAAGCGCCTGCTGGCCGTACGCGGGGAAAGGCCTGCACCGCACCGCGACGAAAAGATCCTCTGCGAGTGGAACGGCCTGCTGATCGCGGCCCTGGCCCGCGCAGGGCGTGTGCTCGAGGAGCCGCGCTACGTCGCCGCCGCCGTCGATGCCGCCGGGTTCCTGCTGCGCGAGCAGCGCCGCGACGGGCGGCTGCTGCGCTCATGGCGCGACGGGCGAACGCTTGGCGTCGCGTTCATCGCCGACTACGCGAACCTGGTGGACGGATTGATTGAACTGTACGAGGCGACCTGGGAGCCGCGCTGGCTGCTCGAGGCACGGGCGCTGACCCGAACGGCGATCGAGCATTACTGGGACGACGCCGGCGCGGGGTTCTTCACGACCGCCGACGATCACGAGTCTCTGATTGTCCGCGCCCGAGACTTGCGCGACAGCGCCACGCCCTCCGGCAACTCCGTCATGCTGATGAACCTGCTGCGGCTGGCCGTGATGTTCGGCGAGCGCGACTTCGCCGATCGCGCCGAGCGGATGCTTCGCGCGCTCTCCGACGAAGTGCGCGGCGCGCTGGGCGCATCCGAGCGCTTCCTGTGTGGTGTCGATTTCTCGCTGGCCGGCGCGGTCGAGATTGCGATCATCGGCGATCCGGCGGATCCCCGCACCCTCGCACTGCGCCGCGCCGCCGACTCAACCCACATCCCCGGAGCGGTGGTCATGGGTGCGCCGCCCGGCGCGCCGGATCCGCTTTCGTCGCCGCTGCTGGCCGAACGCCCCCAGCTCGACGGCGCTCCGACGGCGTACGTCTGTCGCAACTATGTATGCGATCGCCCCGAGACCAGCCCCGACGCGCTGCTCAGGAAGCTGGCGATCATCGCCCGGCCGCGCTAAAGCGGCGCGAGCGTCACCCGTCGGCCGCGAACCTCCAGCCGCTGCGGGCGATTCAGCGCCAGCGGCGTCATCGGCCACACGTGCCCGAAGCTGCGCGTCAGCACGACCGGCGTATCGCGCGCGGGGTTCAGGTGGAATCGCAGCATCTCCAGCACGGCGCGGCGCTGATCGGGCTCCTCGGTCGTGTGAAAGTCGCCGATCAGCACGCCGGCGACGCGCTCAAACCAGCCCGCGATTCGCATCGACGCCAGCATCCGATCGACGCGGTAGGGTGCTTCGTTCACGTCCTCCAGCAGCAGCCACCGCCCGCGCGGGTCCACGCTCCGCCCGATCGGCCCGCCAATGCAGGTCGTCAGCACGCTCAGGCAGCCGCCCGCCAGCCGCACCACCGCGCTGCGCGCCGTGCCCTGCACCAGCGTCCCGCGCAGCGGCTCGGATCCGATCGCGTCCGCGCCGCGCGACGCGCCCGCGGCCCGCGCTTCCGCAATCCGCGAATCCGTGCGCGACGCAATCGCTGCGCCGCTCATGCTTCCCCGCGCCGCGGCGAACCGCTCCAGCCATTCGGGCATCCGCCGCCAGAACTCGTCGTACGCCGCATGCGCCGCGGCCGCGGGCTTGACCTTCCAGCCCAGGTAGTTGGGACAAAGCCAGTACACGCCGCGTCCGTATCGCCGCCGCGCGACCAGATTCACCCAGCCGGTCATCTCGGAAAAACCGGTCGCCAGCAGCGGGCGCTTTCGTCGATCCAGCGGCGACAGGTCAATGTCCGGCAGAATCCGCGAAAAATACGCGCCGCCGTTGAGCGCAATGATCGCGACTGTCCACGGGTCGCGCAGCGCGTCGTGCATGTCGCGGACGCGGGCGCGGTCGTCGCGCCGCCCGCCGCGCTGCTGGTTCTCCGGCGCCTCCAGAATCCGCGGGTCGGCCGTCAGGCGATATGCCCCCGGCAGCGCGTTGCGGATGCGCTCGATAAGTCCCGCTGCGCTGCGCACGCCCAGGCGGGAAAAATCCTTGGCCGACGGATTGGCATGCCCCAGCAGGTGAACCCGCGGCAGGGCGGATGAAGGGCGTTTGCGACTCACGTGGGAGGTTCTCCTCGGACGCTCGTGCCGGGCCGAATCGCGCGAACCCGCCGGCGAATGCGCAGCAGGTCCAGCAGCACCCGCGGCGCGTCCAGCAACGGGCGGACGTGACTCTGCGGCTGGTGACTCCAGGTGATGCCGACCTCGTCGATCCGCAGGCCGAAGCGCTCCGCCAGGGCGAGCAGCTCGACGTCGCCGAGCCAGCCGTCGCAACGGGCGTGCGGCAGAATAGCGCGGATCGGCGCGATTCGGAACAGTTTGAAGCCGCATTGCGTGTCGCGGATGCCGGGCAGCAGAATCTGTCGCCGAATGGCGCGAAACGCCAGCGCCGCCCAGCGCCTCGCGAGCGGCTGGGCCGGAGCGAGCTGCGCGCCCGGCGCATCGCGCGAGCCGATGGCGATGTCCGCCCCGGCCGCAATCGCGTCGCGCAGCCGGCCGAACTCGCCGAACGGCGCCGCCCCGTCGGCGTCGCACACCAGGGCCAGCTCGCCGTGCGCCGACTCCAGTCCCGTTCGGACAGCAGCGCCTTTGCCACGATTGCGGTCATGGCGGATGACGCGCAGCGCGAAGGCCGAGTCTGGCGCTCCGCCCGTGCCGGTCGATTGAGTCGCGGGACAGGCCTGTTCCGCCGCGCGAGAAGTATCGTCCGTGCTGCCGTCATCCACGACGATCATTTCGACCACGTTTGCGCGCTCGCGGACGAAGTCGTGCGCCGCCCGCAGTGTCGTCGGCAGCCGCGCGGACTCGTTGAACGCCGGGATGATGATCGACAGATCGGGGGTCATTCCGCACCGCCCGACGCGCTCCGGAAATCCGCCGTCGTCGTGAGCGCGCGAACCACGCCAGGGGCCTCGGGTGCAATGACGAAGGCCTTCACCCCTGCCAATATCGCGTTCGACGCCTCGCGCCGCAGGCAGTCCACCGCCTCGTCCGTTTTCACTACCATCAGCGCGGTCGAGACGCCGTCGGAAACCGCCGCCGTCGGCGCGATCGCCCAGGCCGCGAGGTGTCCGCCGGCCGGTTCGCCGCTGCGCGGGTCGATGATGTGGCCCGCCTTGAGCGTGACCGCCGATCCGCTCAGTGCGGCATCGCGCAGCCACACGTCGCCGACGCAGCGCTGCGGGTCAGCCGGGTCGCGCAGGCGCAGCTGCCAGCCGGGCGCGCATTTCAAGTCCGCCGCTGCCGGCTGTGAGCCAGTCGGCGCACCAGGGCAGCCCGCCCCCAGCGCGTACACGCTGCTGGTCCCGCTGTGCAGCAGCGCCCGTTCAATCCCCCACTCGCGCAGCACCGCGACGGCCGCGTCCAGCGCAAAACCCTTGCCGATCGCCCCCAGGTCGAGCGATGCATCGGCGCGCAGGCGCGTGACGCTCCGCTCGGCCGCGTGAATCGCCACGCCCGGCCCGCTCGCCGGCGGCGCTGCCGGGGCACCGACCCCGGGTCGCGGAACGCGCAGACCGATGGTCACGTCGATCGCGCCGTCAAACGCCGATTGGAGCTGGTGCGCGAGCAGCAGCACTCCGATCGTGTCCGCCGAGACGCGCACCGCGGTTCCCGGCGCAGCGGCGTTGATCCGCGAGATGTCGCTGTCACCGATGAAGCGGCTCAACTCGCGCTCCAGCCGATCGACTTCCGCGAACGCGGCCCGCGCCGCCTGCTGTGCGTAGGTGCGATCCGCATGCGGAATGAGGGCCGCCCATTCGCACGCCATCGCCTGGTGGGCGCATCGCACGAACGGCTCGTCGCCGGACGTCTGATCGGCAACCGCGTCGATCACGGCGTGCTCGTCATGCCGACCGACGTGCCGGCCGCGGCGAAGGCCTCATAGAGCGCGCGCTCCACGAACACTTCATACACGGCATCCGCGCGCTGCCCATGGTAAAACGGCCCGGCCGGGTCGTCGCCGATCCAGCGCGCGATGGACGGCCCGGCGACCGCCGCCGATGCGGCTCGCGGAGTCGTCGCCTCAAGACCGGAATCGCCCCCGGGGCGGTACTCGTCGTGCGCAGCGATTCGCGCCACGATGAGAACGGCCGGCCGCGGCAAAGCGGCATCCATCCGCGTTTCGTCGCTCCAGTAGCCGGTCGCGCGCATCGCCCGCAGGTACCACGGCAGCGGCCACGGATCATCGCCGATGACGTACACCGGCAGCGCGCGCCCGCGCGGGTCGACCGTCGCCAGCCGCTCGACGAACGCCCCGAGCCTGCGAGCGCCGTCCAGCGACTGGCCGTAGACGAACCGCTCAGCAACACCGCGGAGCGGATCGACCGCCGCCCCGCGCGAGATCAGGCCGAGGCGACCAACACTCAGCATGAGGATCAACGCCAGCGCCGCAGCGCCGAGCCGGCTCACGCGAACACTCTCCCACATCACGCCCGCACCGATGCCGGCGAGCAGCGTGAGCAGGTGCACCACGCCGAGAAACGACCACGGCGTCTTGTATGGCAAAATGGTGTAGGCGATTCCCAACAGCAGAACGAACGCGGCGAAAAAACGCGCGAAGCGCGGATCGGCGCCGTCCGCTGCGCGGGGGAGGTGCGGATCGTCCGCTGCCGCGGATCCCGCCGATGACCAAGCTGCTGGTCGAAGCGAATGCGCCCCCACGCGCGACCGAACGAACGCAAACCACGCCCCGACCGCTGCAAAGATAGCAACCAGCAGTTGCGCCCCGGCCAGCCGGTCGCCGCTGCGCGGCAGGAAATGCCGCTCCAGGTAAAAGCCCCATGGATGCCGATGCGGCCCGGCCTCCGCGTCACGAGAATCCACCGACCCGCGAATGGCGCGCTGCGCATACCCGCCGACCGCAACGCCTGCATCGATCACGCCGCGCGGGTTGCGACCGAAGTTCGTATGAAGCGCCGCCGACACCGCCGCGGCCGTCGCCGTCCCCACCAGCAACGCGCGGAATCCGCCGCTTGATCGCAGCTGCGCCGTCAGCCCGGCGCCCTGCGTGAGCAGCAACGCCGCAGCCGCCGCGCCGAACACGATCAGGCTTGTCTCCTTCGTGCCGTGCATCAGCCCCGCCGCCGCCCCGCACGCGATCATCCAGCCTGTGCCCCCGCTGCGCGCGAATCGCCAGCCGGCGCACACCGCCGCCAGCGTGAACGTCACCAGCAGCGTTTCCTGGATGTAATAGCTCGCGTAGAACCCCAGCGCCGGCAGCGTGGCCGCGAACAGCGCTGCGATCACTGCCCCCGCGCGCCCCAGTGCATCACGCATCATCAGCAGCAGCAAGACTCCCGCTGCCGCAACCCCCACCGGCACGATCCGGAACATCCACGCCTCGGCGTCGGCCGGCTCGCGCACCCCCGCCGTCCGCAGGACCGGCAGCGTCAGGTAATACAGCGTCGGACCGTGATAGTCGTGCGGGTCGTAGACATACTCCCCGCTTTGAAGCAGCGTCAGGCACTTGTCGGCGTGAATCGCCTCATCGGTGTGCATCGGCCGGCGATCAAGGTCCGCGCTTCGCAGCCAAACCGACAGCGCCGCGGACGCGACGATCACAACCGAGACGAAAACCCGCCCCGCGCGCGGCACCGCGCTCAACCCGCGTCCCGCCTCGGCTGCAGCGCTCGCCGCCGCTCGCACAGCCCGATGCTCACTTCCCGGCCGCAATGCCGAAGACCGAGACCTCGGTGTAGTGATTCTGGTCGTCGGCGGTGCTGCCGCGGCTGTACAGCCGCACGTAGCGGGCCTTTGCCCCGGACGCCTCGATCAGCTTGCCTTCAAACGTCTCCCAGTATTCCTTCTCCCGCCCGACGCCCAGCCCGGCCGAGTTGTCATGATCGTTATTGAAGAGCGTCCGCACTCCATTGATGAAACCGGCGTCATCCGAGACCTGCACAATCACGTCATGGTAAATCCGCGCGCTGGCATGGAAGTGCCAGACGACCACCGCGTGCAGCTCCGCCGGCGCGCCCAGGTCGATCTGCACCCATTGCGTACCCGGCCCCAGCTCCACGTATCCGCCCTCGTTCGCCTCCGCGTCGCCGTCGGTCACCAGCGCCAGCTTGCCGACGATCGGGTCGCTGTCGCTGCTCGTCACCCGCGCATCCTTCGACAGCAGCGTCACACCCGGCGGCACCATCAGCGGCGGGCGCGGGCCGCGCCGCGCCGGCTCCAGGTTCGCCCCCTTCGGCGCATCCTTCGGCGTGCCCTTGAAGGCCGGCTTGGGCAGCTTCAGCTCCAGCGCCACCTTGGCCGACGCCGGCTGCGACCCCGGCGGGTCATCCGCCCGCACCACCACCGCCGGCACGACCAACCCGGCACAACATCCGATCAGCAGCATGGATCGAAACCACGGCATGGCCATCTCCCCGTCAGGCTCGCGGACGCGCCGCCGACAGCCGGCGAGCACTCCAGGTCACCACGAATAAGCCGATGAACACGATCGCCGCGACCCGATGTACGCCGACGAGCGTCGCTTGTGTCACAGTCTCCGCAAGCCCCGATAACACGATCAGGATCGAGATTCCGACTATCAGCGCGCTCAAATGCGTCAGCCAGGCGCAAATCGCGACAATTCCGCGCTCACGAGCGCCCGGCATCGCGTCTGCACCCGCGAAGCGCAGCATCACTCCCGCCGCCAGCGCCGCCAGAAACAGCGGCCCCAGCCCCGAGTGCACCGACAGCGCCACGCCGGACATCCGCCCCAGCCCCCACCAGCCGCCCAGCCCCGTCGCCGCCAGCAGCAACGCAGCGACGAAAGCGACCACGTCGCACCACTGCCCGGCGCGCGCCATAGCCCGATTGCCGGTGGCGCTGTGGCATATCGGAGCAACAGGGGCCGACACGTGAATCTCCAGGTCTGCGATGGAGGCGGACCGCCCCGTATACTAGTGGAAATGCTGCGAATCGGCCCGATTCAGCTCGATCTGCCGGTGATCCAGGCGGCCCTCTCCGGCTACAGCGACGCCGCGATGCGCCTGATCGCGCGGAGCTGCGGCGCGCCCTACGCCATTCACGAGGTCGTGCTCGACAAGATCGTCGTGCACTCCCCGAAACTGCGCCGCCAGATCGTCGCCATTCCACCGAACGATCACCCGGTCGGCGGGCAGCTCATGGGGGCGGAGCCGGCGCTCTTCGCGCAGGCGGCGCAACTGCTGGCCGAGTGCGGCTACGACGTGATCGACATCAACTTCGGCTGCCCGGTGCGCAAGGTGCTGGGACGCTGCCGCGGCGGATACCTGCTGAGCGAGCCGGCCACCGCGATTTCGATCCTGCGCAGCGTGCGGGCGGCGGTCCCGGCCGCCATCCCCGTCACCCTGAAGATGCGCCGCGGCATGGACGACTCGGCCGACAGTGAGCGGGCCTTCTTCACGATCTTCGACGCCGCGATTGAGGCCGGTCTCGCCGCCATCGCCGTCCACGGGCGCACCGTCGAGCAGAAGTACGTCGGCCCGGCCTGCTGGCGGTTCATCGAGCGGGTCAAGCGTTACGCGGGCGAATTCACGATCCTCGGCAGCGGCGACGTGTTCACCGCGACGGATGCGGTGCGCATGCTCGAATCAACCGGCGTGGACGGCGTCTGGGCGGCTCGCGGCTGCATCGGCAATCCGTGGCTGTTCGCCGAGGTGCGGGCGCTGCTGTCAGGAGCGCCGCTGCCGGAGCCGCCATCGGTCGCGGAGCAGGGGCGCGTCATTCGAGCACATTTCGAGCTGTCCGAGGCGCATCACGGCGATAAGGCGGCACGCATGATGCGCAAGTTCGGGATCAAGTATTCGGAGCTGCATCCTTCGGGCGAAGCCGTTCGCGACGCCTTCATCGCGGTGCAGAATCGCGATCAATGGCTGGACGTGCTCGATCGCTGGTACGACCCGGAGCGCGACTGGCCGCCGGGGGTGCGGAAGGAAGGACCCGGCGCGCTGATCGCGGCCGGTGCGGAAGCCTAGCCAGCCGCGAGACCCCTGATCCCGGCGGGCGTCGTTTGCCCGGCACCGCAGTGCCCGATATGCTCGCGGCGAGGTTGTTTTCGGAGACTTCACCCCATGCCCCAGACCGTTCGCGTCGCGCTCGATGCCGCCGGTGTGCGCGTCGCGATTGTTGCCTCGCGCTTCAACGATTTCATCACCACCCGGCTGATCGACGCCGCGCTGGCCGAGCTCGCTCGCCACGGCGGCGACCCCGACAAGGTCACGCTGGCATGGGTACCCGGCGCGTTTGAACTGCCGCTGGTCGCGCAGCGGCTGGCGAAAAGCGGTAAGTATGACGCCGTGCTGTGCCTGGGATGCGTCATCCGCGGACAGACGCCGCATTTCGATCACGTCGCCGGCAACGCCGCCCGCGGCATCGGACAGGTTTCGCTGGAGACGGGCGTGCCCGTGATCTTCGGCGTGCTCACGACCGACACCGTCGAGCAGGCCATCGATCGCGCCGGCGGAAAGCACGGCAACAAGGGCGCGGACGCCGCACTGGCGGGAATCGAAATGGCCCGGCTGCTCAAGGCGATCGGCGGATGAGCAGCGCGTCCGAATCCAGCGCGGCCCGGAAGCACACCTATTCCAAGCGCACGCAGGCGCGGATGCTGGCCATGCAGGCGCTGTGCCTGTTCGACAGCCTCGGCGATGCCTTCAACGCGCAGCTCGAGCATTTCCTGGCGGATCGCGTGGTGCAGCATGACCTGCCGCTCGCCGAGCCGCCGCCGCCGGAATCGCAGCGCCTGGCGCGCGAGCTGGCCCGCGGCGCCTGGCGCGACCGGCCGCGGCTGGACGCGTGGATCACGCGCGCAACGCCGGAGTGGGCGCTCGACCGGCTCTCACCGGTTGATCGAAACATCCTCCGGCTGGGGGCCTACGAGTTGTACGAGTCGGTGGACACGCCGCCGGAAGTGGTGATTGACGATGCGGTGGAGCTGGCCAAGCTCTTCGGCAACACTGACTCACCGGGTTTCGTGAACGTGCGGCTCGACGCTCTGCGGCGCGAGCTGGGCGTAGGGCGGCGCGGGTTTGGGGACTCGGACCAGCCGCGTCAGGTGTAGTCCCGCGGACGACACCAGCCGACGCGCCGATTGACATCACTTGCGTCGACTCCGCGTGCATGCGCAGCAATTGATCGGGCGGCCAAATCCGACATGCGGCGTCCGACCCCGTCACCAGGCCACTGGCAGTCGGACGCTGAATGTGATGACCGGCACGGGCGGGAACTGAAAGCGAGTCCGCCCCATGTGGACAAATTTGACGGGACGCGCCGGACGATCATCACCACGCGTAGTGCGCAAACGCCTTGTTGGCGTCCGCCATGCGGTGCACGTCCTCGCGCTTCTTGATCGAATCCCCCTCACCACGAAACGCCATCATCAGCTCGTCGGCCAGACGCTTGGCCATTTCGCCGCTGCCGCGCTTGCCGCGCGTCGCCTCCAACACCCAGCGAATCGCCAGCGACTGGCGGCGGCGCTGCCCGACCTGCATCGGCACCTGGTAGTTCGCACCACCGACACGCTTCGAGCGAACCTCGACGGCCGGCTTGATGTTCTCCAGCGCCTTCTCGAACACCTCGTTCGGAGGAGCGTCCTTCACCTTCGACGCGATGATGTCCATGGCGTCGTAAAACAGCCGCTGCGCGACCGACTTCTTGCCGTCCAGCATCAGGCAGTTGATGAACTTCGAGCAAAGGCGGCTGTTGTAGCGCGGGTCGCCCTTGAGCTGGGAAGACGATGCCGTGAATCTCTTGAACGCCATTGCTCTGCTGCTCCAAACGCCGGCTCAACCTGCACGCCGCGGCTCGCCCGCGACCGGCCCGCCGGACCGCTGATTCTCAAACCACCCAAGCCGACCCGTTGCGCCCGGGCCGCCTCTTGTACCGCTACTTCTTCTTGCGCTTCACGCCGTACTTGCTGCGGCTGCGATTGCGCTCCTTGCCTTCCTTGTCCTTCCCGCACCCCGCGCAGTCCAACTGCCCGCGCACGATGTGGTAGCGAACACCCGGCAGATCGCGCACACGCCCGCCGCGGATCAGCACGCGCGAGTGCTCCTGCAGGTTGTGGTCGATCCCCGGAATGTAGGCCGTCACCTCGCGACCGTTGCTCAGGCGCACGCGGGCCACCTTGCGGATCGCGGAGTTGGGCTTCTTCGGCGTCTGGGTCTTCACGATCAGGCACACGCCCGCCTTGAACGGGCTTTTGTCCAGATCGCGGACCTTCGACTTGGCGGGAAACGGCCGCCGCGGATGGCGCACAAGCTGATTGATCGTCGGCATCGGTGCCTCGTGTTGCGAACATCCCGAAGATACGGGCTACCTCACCGGCGGACGCCCGGCCGGCCGGCGAGCCGAGTAGTATAGCACGACGCCGAACGGGCGAAAGGGGGCCGACCGACCGCAAATCGGGAATTGCCCGCCCTCCCAATCCGCGCTACCCACATCCGTAAGCGGTTGCGAAGTCTGCCGTTACGCTGACGCCGGCCCGACCAATACGGCTATTCGACCAGCAGATCGAAGCTCTTGCCCGCGAAACGCACGCTGCGGGCCTCGATCCCCTCGCATTCCGCCGGCGAGGCCCTGAAGATCGCCAGCCGCGCCGCAAGCTGGCCATCGGCCTTCCACGCCTGGCCGGGCGAAGTGCCCAGCGCCGCCAGCGAGGCCGCCAGTTGCACCCGTCCCACCTGCTGTTCAATGGCGGTCAGCAGTTCCACTCCAATGCCTGCATCGACGCACACCACCGCCGTCCGCGCACCACGCTCACGAAGTCGCGCCAGCAGCGCGTCGCGCCCGTCGAACGCGAGCAGTTCATAACCATTACCTCTCTGCGCGCGCGAGAGGATGACGCCAAAGAGCCGATCTCCTTCTTGCACCAGCTCGATTACCGCGTCATACGTGGCGCTGACAATCTGACCACCCCCGGCGGCCGCCACGGTCGTCGCCAGGTTCTCGTTCGGGAGATTCCCCGGCAGCATGTCAACCACCGGCGCGGCGGCGCCTGTGATCCCCGTGGCACGGGCCTTTCTCGCCTGAACAGCGGAGAGCAGGTCGAGCGGATTCGCCGTCGGCTCAAGCGGAGCGGAAGCGGCAACCGCGACCCACGGCTCCTGAACGCTGGCAAGCTCCGGGACGGCCGGCGCGTCGGCCCGCAACCCGAGATACCAGTCCAGCCACTCGGCAACGGCGGTGTTCCCGTCTCGCGCCGCGCGCGCCCGACGCCCGATCAGCGTCGCGAGCTGGGCGCCGCGCGGTGCGCGCGGAGCGCCGACGTCGCGCGCCACCTGCGCCGCCAGCGCGTTCGGAGGAGGCGGCGGTGGCGCCGCCATCGGCCGAATCACCGTCGCCGACATCGCGGTCGGCAATTGAACCTCCAGCGGCCACCAGGCCTCCGCCGACGGCCCCGGCGCTGCGGTCACTGCCAGCGCAATCGTGTACTCGCCCGCCTGTTCGGGAATCGCCAGCGAAAGCTCGATCAACTCAAGGCCCGCGGCGTCGCGCTGGGCGGTGGTGCTGATCGCCGGTGTGTTCCCCGGAGTGGTGGCCTGAAGCGTGAAAGCAAGTTGCGCCGTCTGGGCCGGGATGGCCGGATCTGCGCCGCTCCACGCCGGCGTGAATCGCACCGCGACCGGCTCCGCGCCCGCCGGCAACCGCAACGGCTCGCTCGTCACCGCCTGCCCGCCGATCGTCCACGCGCCGAACTGCAGCGCCGGTCGCCGGGCGTTCGCGCTGCGCAACGCCGTGCTGCGGCCCTCTGCTGCGGTGCGAACCTCCGCGCCCCCCGCGGCGTCCAGCGCGCCGCCGCCGCTCGCATCCGCCAGCGCTGCCAGCCACGCGGTTCGATCACGATATTGCGCCAGGTCGGACAGCGCCTCCGCCGGACAGACTTCGTCGATCTCCCCCAGCAGCCATTTCACGCGATCAGCCCGCACCGACAGCGCACCGCTGAGCGCGAGCAACTCGGGCGCTGTCAACGATGCGACGACGCGGCGTTCGGCCGACAGCGCGGCCAGCTCATCGGGAAAAACGGCGGCTTGGGCGGCCGGACGGGCGGGCGTCGCTCGATCCTGGGCGATCGCAGGGACCGCGCCGCCGCCGAGCGCAAGCGAAAGAAACACCCCGGCGAAGACATGCCCAAGGTTCGCGACGGAAGGTTGCCGCGCGGCGGCCCGAAGCACTGGCCGTTGTTCGATGAACGATGGCGACATGGGTCAGACGATCCTGCCGGACCGATGAATAAAGCCCGCTACGGCCGGCCGCCGCGCGGCTGGTCCACCGTGCTGCTGCCGCGGCCGTAATCCGGCCGAGGGGCGGGCGACGACGACCCACGCTCCTTTTCAAGCTCGCGTTCCGCGCGCACGGCGTCGTCATGGGCCATCGTCTCAGCCGGGTCAGCCCGACCGCCGGACGGCTCTTTATCGCTCGACGACGAACACCCCGGCGAGCCGAAGCCCACCGCGGAGATCGACAGAATCACGAGAGCGGTTCTCATGAGGATGAATCCTCCGATGTGCCGTGCACGCCGAATTTTGCACCCAGCGTGGAATGTATCCCGCGGCCGCCCGCCATGTCGCTACGGAGCCGGAGGCACGATCAATGAGCCGGGGCCGACGACCCCGCCCGCGCCGCCGACGAAGTTGATCCCCAGCAGCGCGAAGCCGTTCGTCCCCAGCCCGCGGCCATCGCTCGACGGCGGACGCTGGTTACGCCCCTCGGCCGCGGACGCAATCCCCGCGGGCGACTCCGCCCCCGGCAGACGCAGATTTCCGATCGCCGCCCCGGCCGCAACACCGCCCTGGCTGGCCGTGCTGGACAGGCCCGTGCCGACCTGCGCATTGGACGCAACGTTCACCACGCGCAGCTCGCCAACCGCCAACGCGCGCTCAATCACCACGGATTTCGCCGACGTATCCACCGCGAGCAGATTCAACACCAGGTCGCGCTGCACGATCAGGCGCTGCGAGCGCGCCGCGCCGATGCCGATCGAATTGAACGCGTCATCATTGATCACAAAGGAGTCCGCCAGCCCGCCGCGCTCCACGAACCGCCCCTCCGCCCACACCAGCCGCCGCGCCGGCGCCACCGATCCGACGCCCTGAAGCGACTGCGGCACCCCGCCATCCAGCGGCTGATAGCCGAATTCCAGCGAGGTCGGCCCGGCCGCGATCTGCATCGTGCCGCGCACCAGCGGCCCGCCGACGGCCGGCACGTCGCCCGGGGCGATGACGCGAAACCGCACGCGCTGCCGATCGGTCGGCACGCCCGAGGCGAGCGTCACGGCGCCGCTGCGGATCACCACCTCTTCCCCGAACTCCGCGAACTCGATCTCCGCCGGGCCGCCGACCAGCAGCAGCCCCTGCGCATCCGGCCCGTCGGTGAAGAGCGCCACGCGCTGCCCCGCGGCCAGCGAAAAACGCCCTTCCTCGATCCGTCCGCCCGGCATCGGCCCTGCCTGCGGATGCGCCAGGATCTCCTCCAGCGCCGCCGGTTCGGCGGACATCAGCCGCCATTCGCCTGCGAGCGCCGGAAGCGCCGCGAGAATCAGCCCGGTCGCGCCCGCAAGCACACCAATGGTTCGCATGAAACGGATCTCCGCGCGGCCGGCGGTTCAGAAGCTGACTTGCAGGGCCAGCCAGTACTGCTGCCGGTCATACGAGTATATGTCCTGGCTGGCGGAATCCGTCACGTTTCCATCCTGGATGACGAAATCCGCCGCCGCCCGCAGCCGCACCTCGAGCGTCCGCGCCTCGGCCGCCTCGCCCCGTCCGACGATCGTGTAGCCCACGCCGAAGGTATGCACCTGCCGCATGTCGTCGCGCGTGTCACGCGTCGCGTCAAACAGGCTGTATTGGTTGTAGTCATCCCATGACAGGCGCAGACCGTAGTCCACGCTCAGCCGCAAAGGCAGCGGTACTTCAAGCCCCGCCAACAGCGAATGCCCGTTCAGGTCAAATTCGTTGCCCTGGGTGCGCTCGTCGCGGAATTCATATCCGATGTAGCCGCGCAGCCAGCGCCGTCGATCATTGTCCGCCGCGACGCCTTCCTTGCCTTCATAATGAGCCGCCCAGATCCGATCCGCCCGCAGCAGATCCACCGATTGGCGGATGCCCAGCAGGTGATAGTTGCCGTCGCGATCCAGGCGATGGTCCGCCACGGGGTCGTAATACCGGCGGCTTTCATACTGGTAATAGCCGCTGAGGTAGGTGCCGAAGCTGAACTCCTCCGGCCGCGAGAAGCGCCGCGTCAGGCTGACATACCCGCTGTGCGTGCCGATGAACGGCTCATGCCCCAGCTCGGTGTTGGAGAACTGATATTCCCAGTAATTGAACCAGTCCTCGGCCGGCTCCCACACCGCAAAGACCCGTCCGCGATACTGATTGATGTCGTACTCGCGGATGCGCGTATGCCAGCGGTGTGACGTGTCCGCCCCGAAGCCGACCGTCAGCGCGCGCCCGAGCGAAAACCCGTCCTGCTCCGACGTGAAACGCCGCGACAGATCAAAACCCGCCAGAATCTCGCCAAACCAGTCGTTCTGCTTCGAAATGCGCCGCGGCAGCGCTGTCCCCTCGCCCAGCAGGATCACGTTCGAGTCGTACCCGCCGCCGATCTGCACGTTGCCGCGAAAGTCAATCTGCCCCAGCGGCGTGCCGAAGCGGATCGGCTCATACCCCTGCCCGGCCTCGATCGCCTTTTCACGCAGCCGCGTCGCGTCCGCCCGCAGCGCCTCCAGCACGGGATACTCGGCCGCTCGACCGGCGACGCCGTCCAGCAGGCGGATGCCCAGCTCACGATCCCCGCCGAGCACGTTCGAGACGCCCTCGTAATAGGACTTGTACAACTCGACCGCCGTTCGCTCCGGCGGCACGCCGGCCGGCGCGGGCAGCGACGGATCCGGCTGCGGCGCCAGCTCCAGCGCCCGCTCGAAGGACACGCTCGCCGAGCTGCGCATCGACGCGTCGCGGCCCCAGACGCCAAGACGCCACTTTGCAATAGCGAGAAAGAAGTGCCCGAGGTAATCCGGCGTCCCCGCCGCCTCCATCTCGGTGTTGTAGGCCTCGAGCGTCCCGACCGCGCCGCGCGCCAGCGCAAGCTGCTCGCGATCGGTGCCCGCGAGCTGCGCAATTCCAAGCGTCAATCCCGCTTCCACGGGGCGCACGCGGCGCACCTCGGGATCGCTGGCCGCCAGCTCGAGCAACCGGCCCAGATGCCGCTGCGCATCGCCAAACGCCCGCCGCGCGTCGCTGTCGAGCGCCTGCACGCGCCCAGCGTCCGTCGTGGCCCGCGCGTCGCGGCGGGCCTGCAGGCCGCGCTCCATCTCGATCAGTCCGGCCCAGTAGAGCGCCGCCGGCTCATTCGGATCGCGCTCCAGCACGGCCAGAAATCGCGCATACGCGGCGTCTCGATCCCCGGCGCGATAGGCGTAAATCGCTCCCAGCACGTCAAAGCCGGTGCCGGTCTGCGGTGCGGACGCGTCCGATGGCGGGTTCGCCGCGGTTGCGCCGGCTGGTGGGGCGGAATCGGCCGGCCGCTCATCATCCTGTGCCACCGCCGGGGCGACCATCACGAAAAGGATGCCCGCCGTCGCGAACCATCGCGAATTGAATCGATGAATCACGCTATGTCCCCGAGAAGGGCCGCGCGCCATCCGCGCGGAATCGGTCCGCCGCCGGATCAGCACCATCAGGCGGAGGCCTGGACGGCGAGCGTCACGATCTGGCCGACGAGGCTCGAGACCGCCAGAACGACCTGCGACCGGCCAAACTCAATGAGCTGCTGCGAAGTGGCGCAGCTCCCCAGCACGAGCAGCCCGCCGGATGAGAGAATGGAGAGAACGTGCAGCTTGCGCATGGAATGTCCCGCTGATTCGCGGTCGTCAGCCGACCGCGCGCACGATGGCGTTGTTCAGGAAAAAGCCGACGGTGTTAGCGAACAGGTTGCCGATCACCACGGACGATATGCGGGTCGTCTCCGTCTGGAGCTGGTCCAGCTCCAGCGCGTTGAGGCTGCACGCGCCGGTCTGAAGCAGCGTGGCGGTGGACAGGCCCAGCACGATCCGGCGATACAGCGGCAGACGACGGGTCATACGCACGGGAATTCCTCCGGGGGCGAGCCTGTGACGCTAGGCGAGATAAACCCCGCACCATTCACGCCAATCGGGGTCGATCCGCGCGGATTATGCGGACGTTGCCCATCGGTGTCAAACCGATCGGTGTTCCAACGCAAAACCGCTCTCGGCGTAAACACCGCCCGCCGCTGCTCGCCAATGGGAAATCTCAGCCGTAGCAAGCAGGCGGGGACGCTGGTGCCGCCCTTAGTGGGCTGGTGCCGAGCATCGCGAGGCCCAACCCCTGCTCCGCGCCGCCCGCCCGTCACGCGACGCCCGCCACCGGCGCCGCGGCCCACCGCGAATCCCCACCCCGTGGCGGCTCACCCCCCGGCGTCACCGCTCGTCGGCGTCGCCACCCGCCCCCCTGCCTCGACGACTGCCCCACCGCGCAGCGCCGCCTCGCGCAGCGCATCCCGCAGGTTCTGATGCTTCGGTAAATCCTCAAAGTCGTACGACCGCAGCTCCTCCATCGCCCGCTCGACCGTCCACCCCCGTCGAACAATGCGGTGCAGCCCGATCGCCAGCCCCGTCCGATTCGAACCCGCCGCGCAATGCACCAGCGTCGGGCCGTTATCCGCCCGCTCCAGCGCTTCGAGAATTCGCGCGCGATCCCCCGCGGTGCTCGATCCGTCTCCGCGCAGCGGGATGTTCACCCACCGCAGCCCCAGTCGCTCCGCGGCCGCCCGCTCGCGCTGCGACACCGGGGCGGATGGATCCAGCAGCGAGATGACCGTACGAACGCCGCGCTCGCGCGCCAGGTGCGCGAGCTGCCGCGGCGATATCTCGCCGCTGCGATACAACTCGCCGGCCTCCACCACGCCGAAGCGCCTCGGCAGATCGGGGCGCGTGTCCCACGTCGCCGCCAGCGCCAGCGCCGCCATGACCGATAGCAGGGTGCCGCAGCGTCTCATCAGCAGCGTCTCATCTCGCGGCCGCGTTCCGCTACGGCCGCGCCGCGCCCCCGCCGCCCGACCCGTTCGTGTCCGATGCTTCCTTTGGCGGCGCCTGGGCCGGAACGGCCGGCTCGACCTTCACTTCCCCATCGCCGTCCGATCCGCCAGCCTTATCCGCCGCCCCTTCACGACGCATCGTGCCGCCGCGCCCGCGACCATCGTCCTTGCGCGACTCCGCCAGCGCCGCTTCCTGCTTCTGCTTGAGCGTCGGAATCTTGTCCAACCCCGACTTGAACGTCTCAAACCGCCGCACCAGCGGCCGCTTCACGCGGTCCAGTTCCGCCTTGGCCGACTGCTTCTCCTCGTCCGACTTGGCGTCGGCCAGCTTCTTTTCCGCCCGCGTCAGGTCGGCCGCGATCCGCGTCGCGAACCCGTCGCGCTCCTCCATCGCGTTCCGCAGGCGGCTGCGCGCCAGGTCCGACTGCTCGTCGTTCAGCTTGTAGCGGCGAATGAAGTCCTCCGTGTACTTGACCCACTCATCCGACGCCGCCAGCGACGCCGTCTTGCGCGGGGCGCGCTGCGCATCGTTGCGGCTAGGGGGCTTGCCGGGCGCATTCGGGCCCTCGGGATCCAGCGACGTGCCGCCCAGTGCCGCGATTCGCGCATCGCGCGCCTCGCGCATCGCCGCCACGCGCTTGCGATCCTCCGCGCGCATGATCCGCCGCTGCTCCGGCGTGCCGATCCATTCACGCTCCGGGTCGTAACCGCCGTCGGCCCATTCGCTGAGCTTGTTCGTCACCATGCCGATGCCGGTCTGAAACGCGGCGAACTCCCCCTCCAGCATCACGCGCTGATCGTCCGTCATGAAGCTCGACATCTCGCCCGTCACATCGCCCATCATCTCGCTGAAGCTGCCCACCAGCGGCGCGACCCGCTGCGCCCACGCCGCCACCACCTCCGGCGTCGGCGCCTCCGAGTCCAGCAGCGCCTCGAAGTAGGCGTTCATCAGCGACTGAATCTCGCCCCGGTTCTTCTGCATCCACTGCGGGAAGCGGTCAAACGCCTCGCGCGCCCGCATCATCTGCTCATCATCCAGCTCGTAGTGGTCCGACACCTGCTCGACAATGCGATCAAGCATCCGGGTGAGCATCTTTTCCGTCGGCCAGAACCCCTCCGTCGGGATCACCGGCTCCTCGGTCCGCTTCTCCTCCGCCGGCGCATCCTGCCCCAGTGCCCCCGACGAATACCCCCCCACCAGCGCGGCCAGAAGCCCGCAAGCCATCCAGCGAGCCGCGATTCGCATACGCTCTGCTCCTTCGAAGTGCACAGGCGCAACCCGGCGCGCGGAGCCTTCCGCGACCCGGGCCGTCACCCAACCCTGTATCTTACCCGCACACGTCCCGAAACCGCGCTTTCCCGCGCGTTCCGACAATCCCCGACACCCGCCCCGCGCTTGACTTCGCCGCCGCTGCCTATATCCTGCCCGCCACGGTTGCTGGTGTCCCGCCGCTCGGTGCCGCGGGAAGAATAGGGAATCCGGTTAGACTCCGGAACGGCCCCGCCGCTGTAACCGGGAACGAACGCTGCACGAAGTCATTGGCCGCTCAGCGGCCGAGAAGGCGCAGCAAGTAGGCGTCGATGGCCCGATCGGGCCGCCCGACACGCCCGGAAGTCAGAAGACCTGCCAGCGAAACCAATCACCGCAGGCGCCTTCGTGGGTGAGGGCCGTCGGCATGTCGCGCGCGATTGTTCCATTCTGATGCGAACTCTCTGAATTCAACGCACGTTGGCGCGTGGTGATGGCTGCTGCGCCAAAATCGTCCGTCGGTTCATGCGCGCTACCTCCGTCGTCTCATTCCCCTGATCGCACTGCCCGAACCGCCGTGCGTTGCCAGGCGCAACGCGCGCGGACCGCGGAAAACGCAGGAGATGTTTACGATGCGAGGAATCTCACCATTGCGCGCGTTCAACAAATGGCGCGCGGCGGCGACGGCGCTGCTGCTCGGCTGCGGCGCGGCCCTGGCGCACGCTCAGGATCCCTGGGCGGATGATGTCATCAGCTACGGCCCGGGGAGCAACTTCGAGCTGAACAACGACAACCCCAACACGGTGCTCGGAGCGCCCGAGCGCATTACCGGCGAAACAGTGTTCGATCCGTGGGACTTCCCCGCGACCGTGACGCCCTTCAGCACGCCCTACCAGCGCGATGAGATCGTCAGCGTCGGCGCCGGCGGGCACCTGGTCGTGCGCTTCGATGAGCCGATCCGCAACGATCCGGCCAATCCCTGGGGCCTCGACCTGATCCTCTTCGGCAACGGCTTCTTCGCCGACACCGCGCCGAACTTCGACGGCACCGTCGCCGGCCTGTTCGGCGAAGGGCCTTTCAGCGTGTCCGTCAGCCTCGACGGCGTCGAGTTCTTCACCATCGCCACCAACCTCAACGACGGGCTGTTCCCGATGCTCGCCTACCGCGACGTCGGCGGACCCTACACCTCCACGCCGGGTCTGATCCCCACCGATTTCCGCAAGCCGATGAACCCGGCCCTCTCGCTGACGGATTTCATGGGACTGGGCTTCGCCGATGTGCTGGCGCTGTACGGCGAATCCGGCGGCGGAATCGCCCTGGACATCGCATCCAGCGGACTCGCCGAAGCGCACTACGTGCGGATCGACGTGCCCGAGGACGCCGCCAGCGCCGAGTTCGCCGCCATGTCCGCCGTGCCCGAGCCGGGCGCGGCGCTGCTGATGCTGATGTTGTTGCCGGCTCTCCGGAGGCGCTGAGGCAGACCCGAACCCGCCCTCCGCCCCAGGCCGGCGGGGGGCGGGCGGGCCGGGATGTACTGCCGCGCGAAGCAGACGGCTGAGAGAATGATGCAGAAGCAATTACCGAACGCGGTTCTTTCGACCACGGCCGCCATTCTGCTGCCGGCCGCCGCGCTGTTCGCCACAGCGCACGCCTTCGCAGGCAGCCCATCCGCCGACGTCTGGACGCACGTCGCGGGCGATGCAGCACGCAGCGGTACGTCCCCGACTGCACTGCGATCTCTTTTCCGCATCCGCTGGACCGCCGCGCTGGACGCCGACGAAATGCCTGTGTCGCTGGCCTCCCCGGTCGTCGGCCCGGACACGGTCATCGTAAACCTGCGCGTCTTCGAAGACGGGCTGCACGTCGCCAATCGGCTGGCCGCAATACGGCGCACCGACGGCGGCCGCGCCTGGAGCGCCGAGCTGGAAGCCGACGTGCTCGATAGCTGGTCCGGCGCCGCCATCGACCTGCCGAATGGCACGGCCATCATCGGCACCGCCGCCGCACTTCAGGCATTCCACCTGGAGGATGGTTCGGAGGCGTGGCGAACGCCGCTCACGCGCAGCGTGGTCAACGCCTCGCCCGCCGTCAGCGCCGACCTGCATCGCGACGGCGTACCCGCCAACCGCGCCTTCATCACCGACTTCGGCTTCGGCGTCGCGTCTCTCTATGCCGTCAACGTCGATCCCTATCACCCGCTGCACAACCCGCTCGAGCCAGGGCAAATCGCCTGGAGCGCCACCCTGCCCGGCGGCAGCGGCAACTCGCCCGCCTACGCCGACGGCCGCGTCTACGTCGCCACCCGCGGTGGCGACATCCGCGCCTACGACGCCCGCGACGGCGGCCCGCCGCTCTGGGTGCGCCCGGCCGTGCACGGCTTCTTCGGCGGAGCGGCCCTGCGAAATGAAGCGGTCTACGCCGCCACCTACAACTTCAGCGGCGGCGAAAACAACAGCCGCCTCTACAAACTCGCTCGCGACTCCGGCGCCGTGCTCTGGAGCATCGCCTGCGAACGCACCGACTCCATCCCGCTGATCGCCGGCGGGCGCGTCTATCTCTCCGGCGGCGTCAACGGCTTCGGCTCGCGCGAGAAAGTGCAAAGCTTCCACGACCTCGGCGCATCCGCCGCGCTGGCCTGGCAAACCCCCGGACCGCCCGCCACCGCCCTGGGCGGCTGGCGACTGCAACCCGCGCTCGCGGGCGGCCTGCTGCTCGCCGGCGCGCCGCCCGTGACGCCGGGAACGGATGCGTACACCGCGCTGGCGCTGCTGCGAACCGACCGACTTCCCGGCGACCCCGGCTTTCTCGCGCAATCCCTGACCGGATCGGGCGGCAGCCCGGCCATCGTCCGCGACGCGGTGTTCTCGATCGGCGCGGACGGCGTTATCGCGTACGACGTGCAGCAGGCCGGCGATCTGAATTGCGACGGGCTGGTCAACAACTTCGACATCGACCCCTTCGTGCTCGCGATCATCGACCCGCTCATCTACGCGACGGCCTTCCCCGATTGCAGCCTCGCCGGCGCCGACCTCGACGGCGACGGCACCGTCAACAACTTCGACATCGATCCATTCGTGCAGCGCCTGCTCGAGGGAGCCGCGCCATGAAGCCGCCGCTCGCTCGATCGCACCCGCGCGCACCGGTCCGCTCAGCCCCGGCCGCGGCGGCCCGTCGTTTCGCACCGCCCGGCTTCTCGCTGGTCGAGCTGCTGGTCGTCGTCGCCGTCATCGCCATGCTCCTCTCGATCCTGCTGCCCGGCCTCGCCGCCGCGCGGGCCGCGGGCCGCGAGACGCGCTGCCTCGCGGCGCTGCGCCAGCTCGGCGCCGCCCTGCATCTCTACGCCGCCGATTTCTCCGGCGCGGCCATGCCCGCCGCCTACACCGACGCCGCCGCCGTCGCCGCGGCCGGCGGACCGATTTACTGGTGGGGCGTCGTCACCGAGTCCGCCATACGCCCCGAGCACGGCCCCCTCTGGCGCTACCTCACCGCCGACCTGCGCACCGGCGGCGCGCTCGAATGTCCCGACCAGCCGCCCGGCTCCTTCGACGACGCGCAAGCGCTGCCCGGCATCATCACCAGCACATACGGCTACAACGGCTACTACCTCACTCCCGCCCAGACCCCCGGCTGGTCCATGCAGATCGGCCGTCGTCCCTGGCAGCGGCTCGAAACCGTGATCCGCCCGCCCAGCACCTTCGCATTTGCCGACACGCTCCTCGACCTCGGCGGCCGCTCCCGGAACGTCGCCCTGCTCGACCCCCCGACGCTCTATTCCAATGGCCGCTGGAGCGCCAACGGCAGCCCCACCACCGCCTTCCGCCACCGCGGCCGGGCCATGGCCGCCGGCGTGGACGGCCACGCAGCGGGCCACCGACCGGCCGGCGGCGCCCTGACCAGCCCGCCGTTCGGCATCGGCTCCGTCAGCCGCACGAACGATCCGCACTATGTGCCCGACTGGCGGGCCTGGTAGGGGGTTACGCGGGGCACCGGCCTACCGGGTATAATTCCCGGCCCGCTGCGGACCGCCGCGGCGGTCGAACCGAAAGGCCCGCAAACCGTATGAAGCTTCCGCCGCTGGACGATCCCGCCCGCTACCGCCGCCTGTATGTCTTCGATTTCGGCGAGTGGGTCGCCGTCGGCTACACCGCCGACGAAATCGCGATGCTGCTCGAGAGCGAGCGCTTCCGCGACGGGCGCGTCTTTCAGATCTACAACGCCTGGCCGGACGGACGAATGGAGCTGCGCGGCATTTCCAACGCGCGGTTCCAGCTCGAGTCGGGCATGCTTTTCTTCCGCGGCGACTCCGCCGCCGCCGCCGCCGACTTCGACGAATTGCTCCGTACCGCCGACACCGCCCCGCCTCCCTGCCGGGCCTTCCTGCACCTGGCCACGCTCGGCGAAGGCGCTGACGCCCGGCACGTCACCGTGCTGGGCTATCCCGCCGAGTACGACGACGAGATCGGCGACTGGCTCACCCGCATCGGCTACGCCGGCGGCGATTGGGTCGAGGGCGGCTCGAGCTGCATCACCACCTATCAGGACACGCAGCGCACCGTCCACCGCCGGGCGCAACTGACCGCCCGCGAGCACGCCTCGCGCAGCCGGGAAGAGGTGTATTCATCCATCCGCAAGGCCGTCCAGCGCTGAAGCTCGTGCTCCCGCGCTCGGGGGGCTCGCGGCACTCATCGGCGGCGCGCCGCGCCATCGCCCGGCGCCTGCTCCGCCTATTGACCACGATCGTCTGGATGCTGGCGGTGTGGATCAGCTCGCTCTGGCGGCGCCGCGCATCCGCCGCTGAGCTGCGCCGCGCTGCGGGACACCGACAATCGACGCAGCGCATGGGCGTGACCATGACGCCGACGCTCCGCGACCGGTTGCGCCCACGCTGGCTGCGGGTGCGGCGATGACGCTGCTGCTGCTGGCGCTCGGGGCGTATCTGATCGGGGCGATACCGTTCGGGCTGCTGCTCGGTCGCCTGCGCGGCGTGGACGTGCGACAGCACGGCAGCCGCAACATCGGGGCGACAAACGTCGGCCGCGTGCTGGGACGCAAATGGGGCTTTCTGTGCCTCGGGCTGGATGTTATCAAGGGGCTGATCCCGGCCCTGGCGGCGGGATACCTGCTGCTCGCAGCACACGGGCCGCCAGCGGGATCGTCGCCCGCCGCGGGGTCACTGCCGCCCACAGAATCACTGCCGACGCAGGACGAATCTCGCGACGCGATGTTCTTCGCGCGCTGGCTGCTGGTCGCCATCGCGGCCGTGCTGGGCCACGTCTTTCCCGTCTACCTCGGCTTTCGCGGCGGCAAGGGCGTCGCCACCACCATCGGCGCGGGGCTGGGCGTTTTCCCCTATCTCGCGATTCCGATGGTCGCGTCGCTTCTGGTTTACGCCGTTGTCCGGAAGCTCACGCGGCGCGTATCGGCCGGTTCACTGGCCCTGGCCGTGAGCCTGCCGGTCGCATTTTTCGCAACGGCCCTGGCGATGGACTGGCCGATGGGGCGGGTCTGGCCGTTGCAGGCGGCCGCGGCCCTGCTGGGCGCACTGATCGTCCTGCGCCACACGGCCAACATCCGCCGCCTGATCCGCGGCGAAGAGCTGCCGGTCACCTGACGCCGTCGGAGCAGGCCGCCGCTGCGCGAAACCGTACGCCGGCGCCGTGCCGTAGGCTGGTGCTAAGCGCAGCGAAGCCCAGCGTTGCTGGGTCGCCCGCGCGGCACGCCTCCGTGAGCCGTGCATCGGACGCACCGCGGTGCGGTATCGACGCGCTCCGAACACCTGTTCAGCAGGATCGATGAATGCACATCCGCGAGTTTCAGCAGCTCATCGAGCAGATGTACTCCGCCAAGGACCGCGAGCGCGGCTCCGCCCGCACTTTCATCTGGTTCGTCGAGGAAGTCGGCGAGCTGGCCCGCGCCATCGCCCGCCGCGAGACCGACAATCTCGCCGGCGAATTCGCCGACGTCTTCGCCTGGCTGGTGACGCTCGCCAACGTCGAGGGCGTCGATCTGGAGACGGCGATTCGCAAGTTCACCGACAAGGGCTGCCCCGGCTGCGGACAGGCCGTCTGCACCTGCACCGCCAAGCTGACCTGACGAGATGCGCCGGCCCCGGCGTAAAACGGCCCCCGGGTCGCTGGATGCCGTGCAACGACCCCTTTCGAGCCGGCCTGCGATTCGCCGATCACCCACCCGGCACCCGCTAAGATTCATTAAGTTCGGCCCTGGCCGACACACGGAGCGCCACATGCACATTCGATGCAGTCGGAATCCGTACACCGCGCACGCCCAGCGCGACGCGCTCGCCTTCCGCTCCGCCGGCGCGGCGTGCACACCCTGCCGCGCCCTGCTCCTGACCGGCATCCTCGCGCTGACGCCCCTGCTCGCCGCACCGGCGTCCGCGCAGACCGCCGCGCTCAGGCGCTACGAAACAAAGTACTACACGATCTTCACCGACCTCGACGCCGACGCCGTTCGCGAGGCCACGCTGCGCATCACGCACATGGCCGAGGAATACCAGCGCCGCACGCGCGGCTTCGCCGGCGAGATCCGCGAGCGCCTGCCTTTCTACCTGTTCAACAAGGCCCAGGACTACGTCGCCGCCGGCGCGCCGGCCGGCACCGCGGGCGTGTTCATGGGCGACCGCCTGATGGCCATCGCCGGCGAGGACGCCGGCGGCCACACCTGGCACACCGTCCAGCACGAGGGCTTTCACCAGTTCGTGCACGCCGTCATCAAGGGCGACATCCCGATCTGGGCCAACGAGGGGCTGGCCGAGTATTTCGGCGAATCGGTCTGGACCGGCGACAGCTTCGTCAGCGGCGTCATCCCGCCGCAGCGCCTGGCACAGCTGCGCCGCCGCATCCGCGAAGGCTCGCTCAAGTCGATCGAGGAAATGATGCTGCTGTCGCACGCGATGTGGAACGCCGAGGGCGCGCTCGCGAACTACGACCTGGCCTGGTCGATGGTGCACTTCCTGGCGCACGCCGAGGACGGCAAGTATCAAAAACCGTTTGCCGGGTTCCTGCGCGGCGTCAGCGGCGGGGACAAGTGGCCCGAGGCCTGGCGGCGGAACTTCGGCTCCGACGTGCAGTCGTTTCAGCAGCGCTGGCGGCAATACTGGGAAGGCCTCGAGCCCGACCCCACCCGCGACCTCTACGCCCGCGCCAGCGCCGCCACGATCGCGTCCTTCCTCGGCCGTACCCAGACGCAGCGCCAGTTCTTCAAGGACTGGGGCGAGTTCGAGACGGCGGCGAAGGACGGCCGCGTCACCGTCGGAAAGAAAGACTGGCTGCCGCCCGCGCTGCTCGACGAGGCCCTCGCGCGCACCCGCCGGATCGGCGACTGGTCGCTGGAGCGCCGCGGCGGTACGACGCGCGTCCTGTGCCGCCTCGACGACGGTACGCAACTGGTCGGCTCCTACAGACTCAAGGCCGGCCGCTTCGACAGCGCCGACGTGAAGGTGACCCCCGCCCCGAAGGCGCCGCCGAAGCCAGCGACCCCGAACACGCCGAACCCCTAAACCAGCGGCGGGTGGCATGCTTTCGCGCGCGGCGGGTGGCATGCTTTCGCGCGCGGCGGGTGGCATGCTCTCGCGCGCGGCGGGTGGCATGCTCTCGCGCGCGGCGGGTGGCATGCTCTCGCGCGCGGCGGGTGGCATGCTCTCGCTGTACTCAGCGTGAGCATGCATCAGACGACCAGCCCACCACCCACCACCCCTGCATGCCTACGCGGAGTACCGCGAAGGCATGCCACCCGGCCGGATCGAACGAGCCGCCCCTGACTATCCGCTGCACCAACGGTGCAGCCCAGTTTCAGCCCAGGGCAACGCCCTGGGTATCGCGTCGCCGTCCGTGCAAGCCCTGAAGGGGCGCTTCAACGCCGCAATCGCGCTGCGTCCGACGCCAGCGCCCCCTTGCGCGGCGGGTGGCATGCTCTCGCGCGCGGCGGGTGGCATGCTCTCGCTGTACTCGGCGTGAGCATGCATCAGACGACCAGCCCACCACCCACCACCCCTCGCATGCCTACGCGGAGTACCGCGAAGGCATGCCACCCGGCCGGATCGAACGAGCCGCCCCTGACTATCCGCTGCACCAACGGTGCAGCCCAGTTTCAGCCCAGGGCAACGCCCTGGGTATCGCGTCGCCGTCCGTGCAAGCCCTGAAGGGGCGCTTCAACGCCGCAATCGCGCTGCGTCCGACGCCAGCGCCCCCTTGCGCGGCGGGTGGCATGCTCTCGCGCGCGGCGGGTGGCATGCTCTCGCTGTACTCGGCGTGAGCATGCATCAGACGACCAGCCCACCACCCACCACCCCTCGCATGCCTACGCGGAGTACCGCGAAGGCATGCCACCCGGCCGCGTAAACAGGGGCGCCCGGGCGGCACGGCTCCTCGATACCGCCGCTCGAGCGCGAATGGCATTGTCGCGCCGCCCCGCTATGCTTCCTATCGATCCGGTCACCACGCCGGGCCGCCCGACCGCGCAACACGACTCGCCGATCGTCATGCAGGAGACGCCCGTTGAGCCTCGGCCCTTACGTCCGTGAGCAGATCGAAAACTGGGTCGGCGACTTCTGCAACGACGACGCCATCCTCCAGTTCACCGCCGCCGTGACGCAGGCCGCCGCTCCCGTACTCACCGAATTCCTCGCCGCCGCCTGCGAAGCGCGCGACCTGCCGCCGGGCGAGATCGAGGAACCCGACGCGCGCTCCGCCCTGCTGGAGCGCGTCGCGCGCCTGCGACTTCCTGAACCGGTCCATGCCCAGGTGCCGAGCCTCTGCGCCGCCTTCACGACCTTCCTCGAGGAACAGGGCCGCCTCGGCGGCGGACGCGCCCTGGGCGCATTCATCCGGGCGCTCGGACCCGCCTACATCAGACAGGCCCAGGGCAAGCCCGAGCCGATTCAGCGCCCCGGCAGCCGCATCGGCCGCAACGACCCCTGCCCCTGCGGCAGCGGACGCAAGTACAAAAAGTGCTGCATGAACGAATAGCCGCGCTCTGCCGGCGCCGCGCAGTTCGACCGCGGTGGCGCACTTCCTGAATCCGCCCCGGCTTGGTATCACCTACCCCATGTCCGCCCCCTTCCCGCATCGCGCCGCGACCGGCATTTCACGCGCCGGCCGTGCGCGCCGGCCGTCGAGCCTGCCCTCGGCGGCCCTGATCGCCGCGTGCCTGCTGGGCGGCTGCGGCACCCCGGTCCAGCCCCGCGGACCGGGCGCCCCGCCGCCCACCGCCCGCGAGCGCCTCAGCGAGATCGCCGCCATGCCCGGCCAGCTCGCTCGTGAGATCGACCCGCGCCGACCGATCACCGACGCCACCAGCGACGTGCGCACCCTCGCGCAGACGCTCGAGGGCAAGATCCGCGAGCTGGACATCTTCGCGGTCAACGAGCGCATGGCGCAGCTCGGCGACCTGCTCTTCTCGCTGCAGCGCCGCCTGGATGCGCTGCCGCCGGATTTCGCCGCCCGCACCGCCGAGCGCGTGGACAAGCTGGAGGTCGAGCGAATCGTGTCGCAGGCCGATGCGCTGATACACCGCTGCACGCCCCTCGTGGAGGAAGCGCAACAGGTGCTGGCTCTCTCGCGCGAGCAGCTTGCACACCTGCGGGTAGAGGAGCTGAACGGCGCCATCGCGGCGCTGCGCGAGGGCGTGCAGAAACTCTCGCTGCGCGTCGAGGAGCTGGACGTCGCCGGTGTGAATCGCGCCGTGACGCAGCTTCAGGAAGTATTGCCGAAAGTCTCCGACAACCTGACCTCGCTCGGCGGCCTGCTCGCCGACGCGCGCGCCTCACTCTCCGAGGAAGACCTGCGGGCCGCCACCAGCAACCTGCGAACCGCCAGCGACCAGGCCGCACCGCTCGGCCGCGCGCTGCTCACGGCCGCCTGGCTCGGTAACGCGCTGCTGGCGGCGCTGTTCATTCTGGTGGTGCGACGGGTGGTCTGGCCGCCCCGCACGGCAACTTGAACATCTCCCGGCCCCGCAAGCGGCCGGCTTCGACGAACAGGAGCAAGGAACGATGAGCAAGCGTGACTCCACCTCGCGGCGCGACTTCCTGACCACGGCCGCGGCGGCCGGCGCCATCACCGTGCTCTCCGGCGCGCGCCGGCAGGACGAGAAGGACGCCGATTCGCTCGACCGCAAGGAGGAGGCAAAGCCGACCTTCCCCAAGCTGCGGGTGGCCTTCATCGGCACGGGCGGCATCTGCACGTCTCACATCGAGAAAGCCCAGGAGTTCGGCGCGCTCTGCCCGGTCTTCTGCGACGTCGATACGCGCATGCACGAGAACGCCGGAAAAGTCTGGCCCGAGGCGCGCGCCTACCAGGACTATCGCGAGATGTTCGAGCGCGAGCACGCCAACTTCGACGCCGTGATGGTCGGCACCCCCGATCATCACCACTACCCCGCCACGATGCTGGCGCTCAAGCATGGCAAGCACGTCTACACGCAGAAACCACTGACGCACACGCCCTGGGAAGCGCGGCAGTTGCAGCACGCCGCGGCCATGGCGGGCGTCGCCACCCAGATGGGCAACCAGGGCCACGCCGGCGAGGGCTGGCGGCTGCTCTACGAATGGGTGCGCTCCGGCGCGCTCGGCGACGTGATCGAAACGCACACCTGGACCGATCGCCCGATCTGGCCGCAGGGCATGGAGCGCGGCGACGACGAGGACGTCCCGCCGCGCTCGCTCAACTGGGACGCCTGGTGCGGCCCGGCCCCGCTCCGCCCCTTCCGCCGCGACAAGTATCACCGCTTCAACTGGCGCGGCTGGTGGGATTTCGGCGCAGGCGCCCTGGGCGACATGGCCTGTCACACGATGGACGGCGTCTTCTGGGCGCTGGCCCCCGGCGCGCCGCTCTGGGTCGAGCCGGTCGCCAGCACGCCGATCACCGCCGACGCTTTCCCCAAGGCCTCGATCGTGCGCTGGCGCTTCCCGCAGCGCGAGGTGCGCGATGCCGCCGGCGGCCCGAGCTGGAGCGCCGCCGCCTTCGACGCCTACTGGTACGACGGCGGATTGCGCCCGAAGTTCCCGGATGACCTCGAAACCGGGCGGCGCTATTCCGATTCCGGCAATCTCATCATCGGCACGAAGGCGTCCATGCTGATCTCCGGCGACTACGGCGAGAGCCCGCGCATCTATCCCGAGTCCAAGATGAAGGAGATCGGAAAACCCGCGCCGATCCTGCCGCGCAGCGACGGCCACATGCTCGAGTGGTTCCGCGCCGCCGCCGGCGAGCGGCCCGCCGATTCCCCCGTCTCCAACTTCGCCTATGCCGCCCCCTTCTCCGAGGTCGTGCTGCTCGGAAACGTCGCCCTGCGCGTCGGACGGCGGCTGGAGTGGGACGCCGCGAACATGAAGTTCCCCAACTTCCCCGACGCCGACCAGTATGTCAGCAAGGAGTATCGCGACGGCTGGAAGTTCTGACGGCCGCGGCGCACGGCGCTCCACTTCGCACCGACAACGGGGCGACGACGATGCAGATCATCACCGACGCCGGCCGCGCCCACCTCGCCTGGTCCCTGTGCGAAGGCGTCGGACCGACCCGCTTCCGCCGCATCGTCGAGTGCTTCGGCGACGCCGCGGCAGCGCTGGCCGCCCCCGTCCGTGAACTCGAGCGCGTCCCCGGCATTGGCCCCGAGACGGCCGATGCCGTCGCCCGCACCCGCGACCCGCAGCGCGTCGAGCGTGAGATCCTGGCGGCGGCCGAGCTGAAATGTCGCATTCTGTGCCCTTCTGACGCCGATTATCCCCCCGGCCTGCGCGAAATCCCCGATCGCCCGATCGTCCTCTACGTCCGCGGCGAGCTGCGCCCGACCGACGCGCTCGCCATCGCCGTCGTCGGCAGCCGCCGCTGCTCGATCTACGGCGGCGAGCAGGCGCGGCGCTTCGGCGAGCTGCTGGCGCAGGCGGGATTCACGGTCGTCAGCGGCCTGGCCCGCGGCATCGACGCCTTCGCCCACCACGGCGCGCTCGACGCCGGCGGGCGCAGCATCGCCGTGCTGGGCAGCGGCGTGCACGAAATCTATCCGCCGGAAAACGCGCCGCTGGCGGAAAAGCTGCTGGGGCGGGGCGCCTGGATCAGCGAGCTGCCGTTGTCCGTCCCGGTGCGCGCCACCAACTTCCCGGCCCGCAATCGCATCATCGCGGGACTGGCGCTCGGCACGCTGGTCATCGAGGCCGCGGCCCGCAGCGGAGCGCTGATCACGGCGCGGCTCGCGTCCGAATACAACCGCGAGCTGTTCGCCGTGCCGGGGCGCGTGCAGGATCCGATGTCGATCGGGACCAACGCGCTGATCCGCGACGGCGGCGCAAAGCTCGTCACCTGCCTCGACGACATCCTGAGCGAGCTGGGTGACATCGGCGAGCGCATGAAGCGTGGCATCGAGATCCGCGAGCCGTTCTCCGCTGCCGGCCGCGCCGCGGCGCGGAATCCCGAGGCGGCGGCGGCCGGCAAAACCACCTCAGCAGGACCGGGCGGCGCAGGTAGATCGAGCGACGCAGGCGGATCCCGAGATGCCGGCGGACCCAGCGATGCGGGCGGATCCTGCGATGCGGGTGGATCCCGCGATGCCGGCGGACCCAGCGATGCGGACGGATCCTGCGATGCGGGTGGATCCCGCGATGCCGGCGGACCCAGCGATGCGGGCGGATCCTGCGACGCGGACGGATCCTGCGATGCGGGTGGATCCCGCGATGCCGGCGGACCCAGCGATGCGGGTGGATCCTGCGATGCCGGCGGACCCAGCGATGCACATGGCGCGGCCCAGCGCGCCGACGCGCGTCGAACAAGTGAGGGGCCGCGTGGCGCCGCGTCCGGACTGTCGCTCGTCGAGCGCCGCGTGCTGGAGCTGATCGGCGAGGAGGGCGCATCGCAGGATGCGATTCTCCGCGGCTGCGACCTGCCGCCCGGCGAGGTGATCGCCGCATTCACCTCACTGGAGCTGAAAGGCTTCGTGAAGCGTTTGCCGGGGCAGTTGATGCAGCGCCGCCGCGGGCATGCCTAACAGTCCGTTGAAAATCACATGCAGCGGAAAACTGTCGCGCGCCGCGCTCGAAGAAAATGGTAGCCGCGGGCGGCTGTCCTACATCGTTCAACGCGCTGCTCAGGGCGCCAGCTGCTTCGACGCGGCGTCCCGAAGAAGTCATGCTCCCGCCCGAAGGGCGCACGATCGTAGCCAGGGGTTTCAACCCCTGGGGCGCGCGACAAACGCACCCCCGTCCGATCTTCGCCCCGCCCGGGGCGAGGGGTTGTAGCCACGGGTGGAGTCGCCGCGCAGCGGCGACGGAACCCGTGGACAGACTCGGACGCGCTCCGCCGCCCCGGCAGGGGCGGAGGAAATTTCGGATGAGGGAGATTGCCAGCCACGGGTTCCGCTTCGGCGGGCTGCGCCGCGCCGCCGCTCCACCCGTGGCTACATTCCGTCGCCCCGGCCGGGGCGGGAGACGCGCACGCGCAGCAGCGCGCTTCCCGAACGGCGCTGCGCGCAGCAAACGCCGGGTGGATTCTTCGCCCCCAGGGCGCACGATCGTAGCCAGTGACTTCAGTCACTGGTCCGATGTCACCGATTACCGCGCCCGCTCCTGATCCTCCCGCCCGCAGTGCGCACAGACGCACACGCGCCTCACCCCTCTGCCAGCCAGCACGCACTGAATCCATCATCCCCCTTCGACCGCACCGGCGGCGGAACTTCCCTCCGGCAACGATCCACCAGCGGCCGGTCGCAGCGCGGATGAAACGCGCACCCGCCCGGCCGGCGCAGCGGCGACGGCGGCTCACCCGCAATCACCGGCAGCAGTCGCCGCGCCGTACCCACGCTCGAACCCCCGCGTTCACTCTGCACTGCCCCGGAGCGCACGCCCGCGCCCGCACCCTCATCCACCCCCGGCGCACAGCGCAGCAGCGCCTGCGTATACGGATGCCGCGGCGCGGAAAGCACCCGCCCCGCGCTGCCCGTCTCCACGATCCGCCCCGCATACATCACCGCCACGTCGTCGGCCGTCTGCGACACCACCGCCAGGTCGTGCGTGATGAACAGGATCCCCATCCCGAAGCGCCGCTGAAGATCCCGCAGCAGCGCGAGAATCTGCGCCTGCACGGTCACATCCAGCGCCGTGGTCGGCTCATCCGCGATCAGCAGCGCCGGGCGGCAGGTCAGCGCCATCGCGATCATCACCCGCTGCCGCATGCCGCCCGAAAGCTCATGCGGATAATCATGCAGCCGCTCGGCCGCGGCCGGGATGCCGACCGCCCGCAGCAGCTCCAGCGCTTCGCCCATCGCCGCACGCCGCGACATCCGCCGATGCAGCATCAGCGGCTCGCACAGCTGCGCCCCGATGCTCAGCACCGGGTTCAGGCTGCTCATCGGATCCTGGAAGATCATCGCGATGCGATTGCCGCGCAGCGCCCGCAACTCCGCCTCCGGCGCACCCACCAGCTCGCGCCCCTCGAACACGATGCTGCCCCCCGCGATTCGCACCCCCGCCGGCAGCAGGCGCACAATCGACAACGCCGTGATGCTCTTGCCGCTGCCGGACTCCCCCACCAGCGCATGCGTCCGCCCCGCCTCCACCCGCAGGCTGACGCCCTCCACCAGCGCCACCTCGGAGCGCTCCATCGCGCCGCGCGCACACGTCACCAGGTCTCGAATCTCGAGCAGCATGGGCGGAATTGTAAGGTCGCGCAGCACGGTTTATCGGCGGGCTGATAATCGCGGCGGACTTTGGAAACCCCCCGTTTCACGGACTATAGTTACATGCGCGGGCGCGCTACGGGGATCGCTCCTCACGGAACCGGGCAACGATGCAGCACGCTGATCGTCGATCCATCGCTCCCGGCCAGCCGCCGGCGCGCCGCCCGCTCCGCGCCGCGCGCCGCCCGCGCCCTGCCGCCGGCTCTTTCCTGCTCCTCACCGCCAGCCTCGCAATCGCATGGGCCGGCTCCAAAACCCCCGCCGCCCGGGCCTGTGACCTTCACCCAGATGCCCCATCCGACGCGACAACGATTTCTCTCACTTCGCTCTCAACTCCCGGCGTCGAACTGGTGAACCTCGATCCGCCGCAGCCCTACGACGGCGAGCAGACGCTTCTCATCCCCATCGACGGCGCGATGGAGGTCATCACGCTGCACCCGGCCCGCATCCGATCGGATCATCTGCGCGTCGTCATCGCGTCCAAAGCCGGGTCGATCGAGTTTGATCCGCCGCCGGAAAGCACCTATTCCGGGGTCGTAGAACGCCTCGACGGCTCGCGCGTCGCGCTCACGGCCGGCCCCTTCGGCTGGACCGGCGTGATCCTGATTCCATCCGCCGCCGCCGGCTCACCGGCGTGGCGCGTACTCGGCGTCCAGCCGGCCGCGACGCTCGACACCTTTCGCCCCGCATCGAATGATGTCAGCAACGGCGCAGCCGCGCTGCACGTCGTGCATGAGGCATGGGCCTTTCCGGCCGACGTCGAGCACGGCTGCGCGGTCGAGCCGGGCACCCCCGCCAAGCCGGTTCCGCCGACCGGCGGAATCGCCGGCCCGTCGTTGCGCGTCGCGGACGTCGCGATGGACACCGACGTGGAATACGTCACGCACGTCGGCGGCGTCACCGCGGCGTTGCTCGACATCGAGACGGTGATGCACAGCGTCAACGCCATCTACGAAGCCCAGCTCGGCATCCGCCACGAGCTGTCCTACGTCGTGATCCGCACGGACACCGACCCCTACGACACCAATGTGCCGGCCACGATGCTGAACCTGCTCCGCAACCACTGGAACGCCTCGGCCTTCAACGCCCGCCGCGACACCGTGCACATGTTCACCGGCCGCACGCTCGATAACGGCCGCATCGGCATCGCCAACATCGGCGAGCTGTGCGACCTGGTGAATGCCTACGGCCTGTCGGCCACCACGTTCTCCACGATCGCGTTCCGCCGCACGGCGCTGACCGCGCACGAGCTGGCCCACAACTGGAACGCCGTGCATTGCAACGAAGCGCCGATCTTCGACGCCGACTGCCGCATCATGTGCGCGACGCTCTGCGGCTGCGGAAGCTGCACCACCTTCGCCGCCCGCGCCGTGAATGACGTGACCGCCTTTCGCAACGCGCTGCCGACCTCCTGCGTGCCCACCCTGCCGCCGCCGCTGCCGCCGCCCTTCGCGGACAGCTTCTCCGGCGAGGAAATCGACACGATCCGCTGGACCTACGTCAACGACGCCAACATCTTTGCCGGCTCGCAAAACCCGCCCAGCCCGCCCAACGCACTGCTGCTCAACGCCTTCGGACCGGGCACGTTCGAGGATGACGAGATCCGCTCCAACGTGATCCTGCTTGGCGGCGCAGGCAACATCGCCCTGTCCTACTTCACGCAGCACCGCTTCGTCGAGCCGGGTGAATCGCTGATCGTGGAGTATTACAACGTCTCGCGGCTCTGGACCGAGATCAACCGCGTCATTTCCGACGGCTCCGACCCCGAGTTTTTCACGCTCTGGATGCACGCGCTGCCCGCCGACGCGAAGCACAACGGCTTCCGACTGCGCTTCCGTGTCGAAGTCGATGAGAACAACGACCAGTGGTTCGTGGACGACGTGCGCATCGCCGCGCCCGGCGTGCTGAACGTGCAATCCACCCCCGCGCCGGTGGACGTCGCGCTCTCGCCTTCCGACGCCAACGGCGCCGCCGGCGGCCTCACGCCCTTCGCCCGCAGCTTCCCCACCGGCATCAGCGCCTCGCTCACCGCCCCCGGTCGCGTCGGCGGCCTCGTATTCCTGCGATGGGTGCTCGACGGCGCGCCGCAACCCGACGCCCAGCGAACCGCCTCAATCACCGTCGGAACCACCAGCAGCGCCACCGCCTCGTACGCCGTCCTGGGAGACATGAACGGCGACGGCGCATTCAACAACTTCGACATCGACCCCTTCGTGCTGGCGCTGGTGAACCGCCCCGTGTACGAAAGCTGGTTCCCGGGCGTGAACGCCGACATCGTCGGTGATTACGACGCCAGCGGATCGTTGACGAACTTCGACATCGCTGATTTCATCGATGCCTTGCTGAACATCCCCTGAGCCGATGCCGCGGTGCCCATGCCCGATGATCGCGAACACCTGCCCCCCGACGAAATCGCCGCGATACTGGGCGCATTCGGCGTCTCCGCCACCCAGAGCGTCCGCGAGCTGGCCCGCGGCTCGCGCCACTCTCCCAAGCTGCTGATCGAATCCTCACTCGGCCGGCTGGTGCTCAAGCGCCGCGCTGCCGGCCGCGACAAGCCCGAGCGCGTCCGCCAGTCGCACCGCCTGATCGCCCGCCTGCGCGACTTCAACCTGCCCGCCCCGCGCGTGCTGCTCACCACCGGCGGCGCCTCCTTCGTCGAGCGCGACGGCCGGATCCACGAATTGATCGAGTTTCTCCCCGGCGAGGCCTACGACGGCTCCCTCTCGCGCACCACCGCCGCCGGCGAGATGCTCGCGCGCCTGCACGCGGCGCTGGCCGACCTGCCCGCCGACCCCGGCGCTTCGCGCGCCAGCTATCACGACCTCCGCGCCGTCCGCAACGGCCTCAACGCAATTCCGACCGTCACGTCCGGCCACGACTCCGTCGTCGGCCGCGAGGCCGAGCTGCTGGCCGCCACGCAATGGATGCACGAGCAGTATGACGCGGCCGCCGACGAGGTGAACGCGGCCGGATTCGCCGAGTGGAACGCCGCCTGGATACACGGCGACTGGCACCCCGGAAACCTGCTCTTTTCCGGCGGAGACGTCTGCGGAATCCTCGACCTCGATTCCGCCCGAATCGCGCCCGCCGTCATCGACCTCGCCAACGGCATGCTGCAATTCTCGATCCTGCGCGGCGGCGGCGACCCCCTGGCATGGCCGGCCTATTTCGACGAAGCCCGCATGCGCCGCTTCCTGCTCGGCTACCAGGGCGTCACTCCCGTGCCCGCCGTGCAGCGGCGCGTGCTGCCGGCCCTGATGGTCGAATCCCTGATCGCCGAATCAGTCGTGCCGATCGCCGCCACCGGCTCCTTCGGCCGCATGCCCGGCTACGGCGTGCTGATGATGGTCGCCCGCAAGGCCCGTTGGATCCGCGAAAACGAATCCGACCTCCGCCGCTGGATCATGGACTGATCCTGTCAGTCATCCCGGGCATGCAGCGGTTTCAGAAACGCTTCGCCCTGCCGCCGCTGATTCGTGGACTTCACCGCGCGCCACTGCTGACTCAGACATCCCGCCATGTGCCACCGCTCTCTCAGCGATCCATCCGTGTGCCACCGCTCTTGAGCTGTGACGTTCCCCGATTGCGCGCGCCGATGTCGAAGCGTCGCGCCGTGCCACCGCTCTTGAGCCGTGACGTTCCCCGATTGCACGCGCCGATGTCGAAGCGTCGCGCCGTGCCACCGCTCTTGAGCTTGCTGTTACCCACATCTTCACCCCGACAGGGGTGTCGGGATGTAGCCACGGGTGAAGCGCAGCCCGGCGACAGCCGGGCGAAGCGAAACCCGTGGAATCCTGCGCGCACTCTCTGCCCCGAAGGGGCAGAGGAGGTCTTTCGTCCTATTCTCCCTGTGAGTGACAAATGCAGCAGCATTCGCCCCATCCGCAAGTGATCCAATGAACACGGAATACCCGTCACTCGGGCTGGGCCGCGCAACCCCGACGGAACCCATGAGAATTCGCCGGCGAACACGCTCAATTCAATCCGCCCGCCCAGCGCGCAAAACGATCCGCGTCCGCCGGGCTGACCGAAGGCGGCGTCCGCGACAGCGCCTCGACCAGGTCGCTCATCGCGATCGGCCGCGCCTCGCTTCCCCGCTGCACCGACTCCAGGAAAACCGCCGACGCCGCCCGCGCGCACACCGCCGCGACGTCCGCGCCGCTGTAGCCTTCGCTCACCTCCACCAGCGCCGCGAAATCCACGTCGTCCGCCAGCGGCCGCTTCGACAGGTGAATCTCAAACAACCGGAATCGCGCCGGCGGATCCGGCAGCGGGATCAGGATTTTCACGTCAAACCGCCCCGGCCGCATCATGGCTGGGTCCAGCGTCCACGGCTCATTCGTCGCCCCGAGAAACAGCAGCGCCCGCTCCCCCTTTCGCTCAAACCCGTCGATCTCCTGCAGGATCTGCGGCACCACCCGCTGCATCACGCTGCTGTCCACGTCGCGCCGCGCCGGCACCAGCGCCTCGATCTCGTCAATAAAAATCACGCACCGAGCCTCGCCCCGCGCCGCGTCAAACAGCTTGCGGACGTTCTGCTCCGCCTCGCCCACCCACTTGCTCATCAGTTGCGCCGGCGTGATGACGAACATCGTCGCGTCCAGTTCCGTCGCCACCGCCCGCGCCATCATCGTCTTGCCCGTCCCCGGCGGCCCGTAGAGCAGCACGCCGCCCCCCGCGCCCACCCCATAGTGCCGCGCCAGCTCCGGATGCGCAAAGGGGTACAGCATCTTCAGCCGAAGCTCCTGCTTCACGTCATCCAGCCCCGCGATGTCGTCAAAGCGGATGTTCGGCTTCTCGCGAACGATCCAGTCCGACGCATCCGCCCCCTGCGATTCATCCCCCTCCCGCGCGCGGTCGCGCGGCCGCACGCCCCCCGCCCCGCGCCGGTCGCATTCCTTCGCCAGCTCCAGCAGCTCGCGGGCATACTGCTCCTGCTCCGTGCGGCGCTTCGCGTCCGGGTTCGACGCGGCGATTTCAATCATGCAATCCGCCGCCTGCAGCAGGAACGGCCGAGCCGTCGCCGCGTCCCCTGCGCGCAGCGCCGCCAGCCCCTTGTCCTTCAGCCGCACGAACGTCGCAAACGAAACCGCCATTCGATCTCGCCGATGAGCCGCAACCGCACCGCGCATTCCCGCTCGCAACCGCCGACTGCGCCCCGATCCGCGCAGAAAGACGCCGCGGACCGCCGAGTGAATTCGGCCGATCCGCGGCGCTATTCTACGATCATCCGCTGATTCGCGCTGCCTGCCGTCAGCGTCGCAGCCGACGCCGCTCGATCACCGGCAGCGGCCGGTGCGACGATGCCTGCGTCGAAGCGATCACCCGACCGCGCGGATCCGTCCGCCCGCCGGCCAGCGCCACCGCCGGCCGATGCGACCCCGCCGACCCCGACGCCGTCACCTCGCGGAACTGTCCGCCGCGGGCGATGCTCACGCCGTTGGCCGTCGAAACATCGCCGTCCCTCCCGATGTTCAGGTTGAACGTCGAGGCAATCGCCGGTCCGCGACCCGGCGCCACCGCCGTGCTCAGCGACAGCGCCACCCCGTTCTCATCCACCCCGACCGCAACGCCGCGGGCGACGTTTACCGGTCCCGTCGCCGAGCTGGTCCGCGCAAACCCGTGATCGCCGCTGTAGCGGGCGGTCGCCTGCGCCGAGCCGCCCGGACGGTTGTTCGCCGTCGCCGACGTGTGCGCGTCAGCGCCCAGCGCGTTGATCGGCAGCGAAAGGAGGGCCACGCACGCGAAAGTGATGCGGAAGGTCTTCATGACATTGCTCCCTGATGGTTGACCGCCGCTCCGGCGGTCGTCAGGGATTGGACGGCCGGGACGGCCGGAGTATTCACACCCCCCAGGCGGAATCCCAAGGGGTGGTGGGTCCGAAATTCAGCCCCCGATTCGGGCCGCAATCCCACGAACGGCCCGCAGTTATCGCGGGCGAGCGCGAAGGAACATCCGGACAGCGAAAGTCGCGTCGACCCGCCACGAATCACTCAAACGCGATCGCCACCAGCGTACGGTCGTCCCGCGGCGGCAGACCTTCAGCGAAGCTGCGGATATCCGCCAGCACGCGGTCCACGATGCCCTGCGCTCCGCACGCGCACTGACGCAGCGATTCATCCAGTCGCTCCAGCCCGTAGATCGACCCGCCCCGGTTGAACGTCTCCGTGATCCCGTCGGTGTAGAGCAGCACTCGATCACCCGGCCGCAGCTCGATCGTCTGCTCCGCCAGCTCCGGCTCGCTGATGATCGCCAGCGGCAGGCCGTCCGTCATGGGCATGCCCTCGACTCGCCGATCCGGCGCCCGCACCACCCGCGGCGGGTCATGCCCCGCCATCGCATAGTGAATCGTGCGCGTCCGCGGATCGAGCACGCCATAAAACGCCGTGACGAAGTTCCGCAACTGCATCGTCTCGTAGAGCCGCTCGTTGAGCAGCCGCAGCACGCCCGCCGGCCCGCAGCCGCCCGCAGCGCAATAGTGCGGTGCGTGCAAAATCGCGTGCATCATCGCCATCACGACCGCCGCCGGCGGACCATGCCCGCTGACGTCCGCGATCATGATCCCCCACGTGCCGTCCGGTCGCGGAAAAAAGTCGTAGTAATCGCCGCCGGCGCTCGCGCTGGTTTCGTAGTGCGTCGCGACCGTGACGCCCGGGATCTCCGGCAGCTTCTGCGGCAGCAGGTCGCGCTGGATCTCTCCGACGATCCGCACCTCGCGATCCAGCGCCGCGTACGCCAGCTCCAGCTCGCGCGACAGCATCAATTGTGCCGTCGCCGTGCCCACCAGGTTCGCCGTCAGCGTCAGCGTCGCCAGCTCATCCGCCGTGAACGGCTCGTGCTCGCGCATCGCGATCAGCATGTAGAGCGGCTCGCCGGAGTAGAAAATCGGCACGCCCGCGTAGTACGCCATCCCCGAGATGTGCTCCGACACCGCGTCATCCGCCGGAATTTCGCTCGAGTCAAACCGCACCGGAACTCCGGCGGTCATCAGCCGCAGCACCAGCGGCGACTCAATGGTCGGAATGCGGTCCGGCTCGGCCCACGGATCGATCAGCTCCGCCCAGCGCGTGCTGCGCGTGATCTTCACCGCGCCGTCCCGCACGTTGCGACGACTGAAGCTCACCGCGTGCTCGTAGTTCACGACGAACCGCGCCCGCGAGCGATACGAATTCAGAAGTTCCGCCGGCCGGCGCTGAAGGCTCATCTCGCGCACCAGTGCGAGATACTCGCGAAGGCGCAGCTCGGCGGAAAGATCAGCGGGGGGCGCACTGGGTTGGATCATGGTCATGGATTCTACGCTTGATACCGCCCCGCGGCGAAACTCAGTGCAACCACCCGACGAGGCTCGATATCGTCCCGCTGCCCATCGAGTCATACGCTAGCGCGAGAATCCTTTCTATGCTGGTGCTCGCTGGTGCGAGAATCATCTTTTGCTGGTGCGAGAATCATCTTTATGCTGGTGCGAGAATCCTTTCTCGCACCCCGGTTGGTGGCTGCGCTGGTGCAAGAATCATCTTGTTACTGGTGCGAGAATCCTTTCTCGCACTCCGGTTGGTGGCTGCGCTGGTGCAAGAATCATCTTGTTACTGGTGCGAGAATCCTTTCTCGCACTCCGGTTGGTGGCTGCGCTGGTGCAAGAATCATCTTGTTACTGGTGCGAGAATCCTTTCTCGCACCCCGTTGGGGGAAATCCTTTCCATCCTCAGCGGGATGGCAATCCCGCCCCACCGCGTGCGAGATGGGAATCTCGCACGAGCGGTCTGGCACGAGCGACCCGTGACTGAAGTCACTGGCTACGACCGCCCGCCCTCCGGGCGAAAACCCCACCCGCGCCGCCCCTGCAACTCCTCTCGAGCAATGCATCAGCGCACGTCCACGCCTTGTGCCGATGCTCCTGAGCAGTGCCCTCTCTCCGCTCAATTCACCACCCTCTCTCCGCTCAATTCACCACCCTCTCTCCGCTCAATTCACCACCCTCTCTCCGCTCAATTCACCACCCTCTCTCCGCTCAATTCACCACCCTCTCTCCGCTCAATTCACCACCCTCTCTCCGCTCAGTTCATCGCCCTCGTGCAGCATCTAATCGCACCGAAGGTGCATCCCAGCTTCAGCCCAGGGCAACGCCCTGGGTTATGCACACCGCCCCGGCTATCGTGCCCATCGCACATGCAAGCCCTGAAAGGGCGCCCCAACCCCCCAACCGCGCCGCATCCGGCCCCAAGCGCGCACTTTCATGGCCGTGCTGAACGACCCGCATCCTCGTGCGCAATGCCCAGGATCAGCGCTACGCCGACCCCCAGCACCGTCACAACCGTCTCCTCGCTGAACACGAACCCCGCCTGTGCCGCATATGCAGCCACGACCGTCGCCACAGCCACCTGCACCTTGCGGCTGCGCAGCGGCCACATCCAGCGCGCCCACGTCCCCGACGTCTGCAACTCCGAACCCATCACACGTTCCTTTCTGATCGATGACGGATGCTCCGGATTGGTTACCCGGCCATCGGTTTTCCCTTCGCGACGACACGAGATCACATGCGCCCGCTGCGTGCGCCGAATCCAGTGGCACGTGAGCTTGCAATCGTCGGCACCGTTCACCCCTGTCCCCGCACCATTCACCCCTGTCCCCGCACCGTTCACCCCTGTCCCCGCACCGTTCACCCCGGTCCCCGCACCATTCACCCCTGTCCCCGCACCGTTCACCCCTGACCCCGCACCGTTCACCCCTGTCCCCGCACCATTCGCCCCGAACCCACAACCGTTCACCCCTGACCCCGCACCATTCGCCCCGAACCCCGCACCGTTCGGCCCTGAAAGGGCCGCGGGCTGTAGCCACGGGTGGAGTCGTCGCGCAGCGACGACGAAACCCGTGGATGGGGTTCGTTCATGATTCAAGCCCCGAAGGGGCGCAGGAAACAGGATCACTACGGCTGCTGTCCCGCTCTCTCCGGCACATCTCCCTTCGGCACATCCAGCATTCCGCCCATCACCCCCGCCGCCGCCTCACCCGCCCGATCCGCCCGCCGCAGCATGTCCTTCACCAGCAGGTCCACCGCCGATTGATCCGCGTAGAGCCTGGCATCCACGCCGATCAGGCGCAGCGCCGCCGCGCGCTCATGCTGAATCAGCCAGAACTCCAGCAGGTCGCGCTCCGACCATGCCCGCTCAATCGCTTCGATCTGCGCCGCGCTCAACGCCTGCGATCCGAGCGAATCCAGCCGCGCACGCAGCTCCCGATGCAGCAACAGGCGCAGCGCCTCGTGCTGCCGCTCCACCACAGTCTGCTGAACGTCGTTCGACCGCCGCTGCGCCTCGATCGCCACGCGCGTGCTCTCCGCGCTGCACCCGCCCGCCAGCGCACTCGCCATCATCGCGCTGACCGCAATAGCGCCGTCCCCACGCCATCGTCCCGACCGGCGGCAACGCCGTACGACACCGCTCCGGCGTTCGCCGTCCGCCTCTCGCAACATCACGCCCCACCTCCGATCATCACCAACGCCGCCACCGCTGCCGTAAAGCCCTCGCGCCACTTCTCCGCCGCCAGTGCTTCGCTCATCCGCTGCGTCGCGGCGCGCAACTCGTCCGTCGCGATCCAGCCGCCCACCGGCGCCGCGCGGTTCAACCCCGCGCTGCCCGAATAGTCCAGCGGCGCCGGCGTCTGCGTCTGCCGAACCCGTTCCGCCTCGATCAGCAGCGCGTCGACCACGTGCCGCGCCGCCTCCACGAACCGCCGCGCCGTCCGCGCGTCGATCGCCCGTAACACAAGATCAAGATTCATGCGATATCCTCCCCGCCACCGTTTCGATCAATCACTTCATGCCCCGCAGGCGCGTAGCGGCCTGCCCAACATTGCTACGCCGCATCTACCGCCCCCGGCCGACACACCAGCCGCGACAGCCACTCCCCCTGCGCACACCGCAGCGAGCGCAACTCCTCGCGCAACCCGACCAGCGCCTGCGTGTTCGACTGCACCACGTCGAGCAGCCGCTCATTCAACTCCGCAAGCTGCACCGATCGCCCCTGCGCGTCGCGCCGCTCCTCCATCGCCCGCTGCCGCTCCAGTCGCTCATGCCACCACATGACGAACAGCAATCCCGCCACTCCCAGCGACGGCAGTTGCGTCAACAGCTCGCTCATCACCAGCCCTCCAGCTCATCACGCGACAACGTCGGCGCCGACGCACGCACCACCGGCCGATCATCCGCCGACGTGCGACCCGGCGGCGGCGACCCCGCCGGCAGATTCAGTTCCCCGCGCGCCACCTGCGACAGCCACTCGATCGCCCGCTCGCGCAGCGCACGAACCCGCGCCGGAATGCCGCTCACGAACGGCGACGACGCCCACGCCCCGTATTCCGCCAGGTCCAGCACCCGCGTCACCAGCAGTGGCCCCAGCTCCGGATGCTCCGCGAGATTCACCGGCGTCGCGTAGCGATGCGCCAGGTGCGCATCCGCCTCCGCACACGCCGCCGCCGCCAGCTCCGCGCCGACCGTGGCGTCGGCGCTCTCACCATGCGCACGATCCGTCAGGCGGGCATACAGTGGCCCGCCGAGGCGCTGCTGCAACTGCCCTGTCGTGATGTAGCTCATGTCGCCTCCATGAGTGAATCCAGCCACCGGCGTGGCGGGCGGGGGTCGCGGTCTGCCATCGGCTTCCCGACGCGCAACGCACCCGCCCGCGCTGGCGGCTCAGGCGAATCCTCGCGCGCGAGTCGCACCCAAACCCCGCGCGCCCCTCGAACCCGCAAGACCCGCCTCACCCCCCGCCCCGAAAACCCGCGGATCACACGAAGTGAATCAGCACCGCCCCCTGCCAGAACCCATAGCCGGCTGCGTGAATCGCCTTCACGCCGTACTGGTGCTGGTTCTCGTTCACCTCCAGCTCGCTGCCCTCCGCCAGCGCGTGCACCTGCACCGGCAGCTCTTCCTGGAAAATGAACGGCCGCGCCTCCGTGTCCGTGCGAAACAGCACCGCCCGGTCCTCCCACGTCATCCGCGGGTTCGCGATCACGTCCACGCGGAACGGCTCGCTCAGGCTCAGCGGGTTCGAGGTCGCCCCGTGCATCGCCCCGCGCACCGCCGACAGCAGCGGCGGCAGCAGTGACGGCGCCGCCATCACGACAAACTCGCGGGCGTCATCATTCAGCGGCTCCCCCGCGTCATCACGAAACGACAGCAGCCGCCCCAGCGCCAGCATCACCCCCGCGAACGCCTCCTCCAGCGTCGGACCCGACACATCCGACAGCGACGCGGACACGATGTTGGATTGAGTCCCGGAGTCCCCCTCCACGTGCGACTCCGAGAAGAACGCCGCACCGTCATACCCGACCCCCGTCAATCCACCCTGGATCAGCGATGAAATCAGCGCGTTCGGGTGCGACGCCACGCGCCGCGCCATCTCGTTCACCCGTACCAGCAACTGCCCGCTCTTGTCACGCCGCGCCTCGTCGGCGTCGACGCGAATCGTGGACTCCCACACGCGATTCTCGATCGTCACGCCATTCGCGCGCAGCGGGCGCACCCGCCGCCCGCCCACCCACTCGCGCACCTGCGGCACCATCCCCAGCCAGCGGTACGTCTCGCTGCCCTGGTCGCTGCCGAACCGCATCGCCAGCCGCGTCCACCACGCCCGCTGCGCGTGCTCCTCCAGCCTCCGGTAGAAACGCCCGATCACGGCCCGCGAACTCAACCCCGTATCGATCACAAGGGACATCTCGATATCTCCCGATGCACGATTGTTGATTTCCCCGAAACCCGCCCCCGCGCAACCCGCGCCTACGCGATGTCGCGCGCCAGGATCACCCACTCCGCCCCCGTGCACACCACGATCACCGTGTCATACGCGGCGTCCACCCCGCCGAAGGTCGCCTGTCCGTCGATCGTCTCACTTCCGTTCGGGTCGAGCGTCACCGCAAACGCCGCCGCACTGGTCTTCACCAGCGCAAACCACGCCCCCGCCCGACAGCTCGCCGCCGCCGGCAGCGTCAGCGTCCGCGCCGCGGTGTTCGCAATGAACAGAACACGGTTCATCTGCTCCACCGCCAGCGTCGCGCTGGCGTCGCCCAGCGTCGTCGCCGCGAACCCCTCCAGGATCCCGCTCAGCGAGCCGATCGGCCCGCACCGCACCCGCACCGACGCGGCGCTCTCCCACGACACGATCCGCCCCACGCGCGACCCCCCCGCCGGCGACAGCGTCAGCGTCCCGTCGTCCGACGCAAACACCGGCCGTCCAACATCCGATGCACCCGAGAACGGCACGCCGTGCACGATGTCCACCACCTGCTGCACGCGCACGCGCTTCGCCCCCGCCACCGCCCCAACCGCGCTGTGGTCGCAGTGCCCCAGCGCGACCCCCACGAACTCATCCCCCGCTGTCAGCGGCCGCGCGTAATTCGTCGTGCGGTTGCGACCGACGAACGCTCCCTTGTAGATGACCACCTCGGCATCGACTCCCAGCTCGATCGAATCCGCCGATGCGAAATAATCCACGTCCCGATCCGCTGTCAGCGCCATGAGAATCCTCCCCTCGGACCACGCGCACCGCGCCGGTCCGATGTGTGATCAGACAAACCCCCCCAAACCCACCGAGTCAGAATCCGCCACAGGCCCGCCCAGGAAGCATTCGCTTGCAGTGCCTGCATGAACTCCGTCACGCCCCCGCCGACCCGCCGATCCGCACACGACCCGCCGCCTCGGCGCGATCGAATGCCGCCAGGTCCGCCGCCTCGATCCCGCCCTCGCCCGACCGGACCGCCGCAGGAAGCCCGCCCGGCCGAATCACACGCCCCGGCGCCAGCACCACCGGCGCACGCAACAGGCGCTCCGCAGCGCGCCCCGGATCGCGCAGGTAGTCCTCGCGCCAGTCGGCGCGCGTGCTCTCCACGATCCGACCGCTGCGCATTCCTTCCAACACAAACGCATCCGCCGCCTGCTCCGCAAGCTGCTTGCGCAGTGCCGCGATCTGCGCCTGCGGATCATCATCCGACGCACCGCCGCCGGCCCGACCCGCCGTCAGCGGCGCGACGCCGCACATCGCCGGGTCATTCGTCAGCGCCACCGGCCCCAGCGCCGAAACGTCGCTGTACTCGCGGTCGGTCCAGTAGATCACCGGCGAGAAGTAGCGATACTCCCCGCTGCGCAGCAGCTCCGCCGCGCGCGCCGTCCACGTCACCCCCGCCGCCCAAAGTCCGTCGTCCCGCGCCTCCAGCCGCGAGATCCAGCCCGCCGCCGGTCGCAGACCGTCCTCCCGCACGGCGCGCCCCTCCAGCGATTGATGCTCATAGTCGATCGCCAGCTTTCGCCCGAGACGCTCGAACCAGCGGATCGCCCCCAGCGCGTGACGTCGCGTGAATTCAAAGTCGCGCCCCGCCAGCGGCCCATCCACCTGCACAAAGCCGAACGGCACCAGCAGAAACTCGCTCACCGGCTCCGCGCTCGACAGCACCGACGTGCAGCGCGAATGCGGCCGCCCCTCCGTCGCGGGTGCTTCCGGTGCCTCGCCCGCACCGCCGCCGGACGAAAGGCTCCACGCCCGCACGCGGTCGCGCACGTCGTCCAGCAGGTCAAGCAGCGCCCCCGCTTCGGCGGACGAGGAGGACTCCGCTGCGTCCAGCGCCTCGCGCAGCCGCACCAGCACCTGGGCGCGGGCAAAAGCGTCGAGCGCACACATCGAGTCATGTTCTACGCGCAGATTCACGGTTGCTCCTTTCGCGTGGTTGCAAGGACGGTGGGCGTGTCGGCGTTCGTCGCCGACGGCGCCGCCATCAGCTCAATGTTGGGTTTGCGGGCGGTCGTGCCTGCCGAGACGAAGCCCAGAGCGCGGAAGAAGCCTCGCGGGTCGCCGTCGCTTCCGTCGATCTTGACCCGCGCGTCCACCGGCGCCGCCGCCCGCACCAGCGCTCGCGCCAGGCCGATTCCGCGACAGGCCGGATGAACCAGCAGGTTCACCAGCCGCGCCCGCGCTGACGTAATCGCGACGCCGACCAGCACACCCGCCAGCTCCGCCACCCAGACGCGGTGACGACCGCCGCGCAGCATCTCCCGCAACTGACCGCGCCGCAGGAAGTAGTCGCGCCGCAGTGTCGTGTCGAAGAAGAACTCCAGCGGCACAACGTCGCCCGCCAGCGCCGGACGGATCTCCAGCGCTGCCCGCACCTCCGGATCGCGCTGCACGTCGCCGACGGCCTTCTCGGACGGCGCGGCGGAGTCCGCCGGCAATGGAGCCGCCGCGGGCCATGCCGGCTGCACACCCGCCTCGACAGGCAGTTGATTCATGGTCATGCCCCTCCTCGATCGTGCGTCGTCGGTTCCCGTCATGTGCGTCCCCCCTCCGACCCCCCGTTCCGCGGCGCCGCTCGCGGCGACCGCCTGGGCCTGCCGCGCTACAGCAGCGCGTCCTCCGGCCCCGCCTCCGGAATGCCCAGTGCCCGATGCGCCCACTCGCGCGGGATGCGCAGCTTCAATCGCTCGCTCGCGATTGACAGCACCTCCGCCAGCTCGCGCGTGCTCGCCGATTGCGACAACGACCGCGCAAAGTGCGGCACCGCCGCCGCCGGCCCGAAGCGTGCCCGCACCAGCGGCGTCAGCAGGTCGCGCCGCAGCGTGCGCCGCTCCTCGGCGATGTCATCCGCCAGAAGATCCTCGCGCACGCGGTCATGCACCTCCGCCGCGGCGCGCGAGCCGCTGCCGGGCAGCTCCGTCGTCAGGTGCTGACCGAGCCACAGAATCGTCACTTCCGTGTTGCAGTGGCGCTGAATCGCCTCATACGGCTTGCCCGACGCGCCGCTCGCCTCCATCAGCCGCAGGTCAATCGCCTTGCTGAACGCCGCCGCCGCGTCCGTGCCCAGCGCCGAGAGCGCCCGCAGCAGCTCCTCCTTCTCGCTCGCGGGCGTGCCCGGCTCGAACTGTGCGATGCGCAGCGGCATGCCCGCGATCTGCGAATACGTCAGCCAGTCCTTGAACGACAGGCTCTGCGCCAGGAACAGCAGCGCCGACGTACGGAGCAATCCGCCGTCAAACCAGCGCCCCATCCGCGCCGCCCCGGGCGTGTGCACGATCCACTTGCCGGGCTGCTCATCCAGGGCGACGCCGTCGTGCGGAAACTCCTGCGTACGCAGGCGCAGGCGCCACGGCTCCCGCTCATCCACGACCAGGCGCCCAAACGGCGCTGGAACAACATCCACCAGCCGCGCGTCCTCCCACACCAGCTCCGCCACCGCCACGCCGTATCCCACCGCGCCGGCCAGGTGATCGAGCGCCTCGTCAAAGCGCCCCAGCTCGCGCAGCACGTCACGACAATGGTCCGCCACGCGCTGTGGATCGGGCGCGGACGCCGATGCACCCGCAGCCGCGGCAGCAGGCGTAATGTCCCAGTCCAGCGCCGTGAGCGCCAGCCGCCGCGTCGCGGCGACCGCCGCCAGCCGCGTCCACTTCCGCAGCATCTCGTCAAACAGCTCGAACTGCGCCTCCGGCCGGCCGGCGTCCGCCGCCCCCAGCCGCGCGAGAACCCGCGACGGCGTGAGCGCGCCGGAGTGCATCCCGCGCAGCGCGTCCTCCCGCCACGGCCGGATCACGCGCTGCGCGTCGGACGACGCCGATCGCCCCAGCAACGAGCCGAGGGCCGACAGGGCGCTGCGAATCGGCTGAAGCAGGGCGGCGTTCACATCGTCCTCCGGTTCCGTCCATGCGGACCGCGCCGCGCGTCGGTCCGTTCCGTTGCGCCCGGCGTCCGGGGCCGCACTGCGCGACCCGCTGTGATGTAGAATAGCTCATGTTTCTAGAAATGTCGGACTCGCGGAGAGGATTGTCGCGCCCTGCGCTGATTCGCTGCGGGCGGCGCGCCGAATCGCGCCGATCCGCGCAATTTGACGCCGGCTGTCGCCCCCCTCCCGCCAGCTCCGCCGGTCCCGCACTTTCCCGGAACCCCCCAGGCCGGACGCCGGTTCTGCGGTCCCTCGATTCGGGGACGCCCCCGCCACGGACCGGAACGAACCCCTCATGCGCCGCCGACGAACCCGCTGACGCCCCGATTTGTTAATTCTGCGGACGCAGGGCGCTTGCCCTTCATGAATTCCGCCTTCCCCGCCGATCTGGATGGGACACAGCTCGGAGGGTCAGGCGGTGCATCCGCAATTCCGGGAGTTCCATTCAGCCCAGGTCGCGTCGGCCGAGTTGCCGATCGCGCCGGGAACGATGCCCGCCGCCGCGACGACGGTGCTGCGCCGAGCGTTCTCATTCGTCTGGCTGGAGCGCCCGCGACGGGTGCTGCTGGCCCTGACGACGGTCTGGGTGCTGCACCTCTTCGACCTGTGTTTCACCATGCGCGAATCGCAGGAGCTGCACTTCGTCGAGTTGAACCCCATCGCGGCAAAGCTGCTCGCTGGGCCGGAGCATTGGATCATCAGCTACAAGTTCGCGCTGGTGACGCTCGGCTCGGCGATCCTGCTGCTGTTGCGGCGGCACTCGATCACGGAGCTGGCGAGCTGGTTCCTCGCGGCGGTCTCGGTGTACGTCGCTGCGCGGTGGTACGTGTACTTCCAATGCCTGATCGACGACCGCTACAGCCCCTTCGTCGCCATCGGCGGACCATAAAACCTGCTTGTTATCGCCGCCGCCCGCCCCGATCGGCGCGGCGCGGAGCCGGCGCTTCCTTGCGCTTGGGCTGCCGTGCATTCAGCACCGCCGTCGCCTTCGGAATGTCCGACACCTTGAAGATGCCCAGCGTCTTGCCGCCCGGTGCGCCGGTCGTGCAGTAGGCGTAGTTCACGTTCACGTGCGACTCGGCCAGCCGCTCAACCACGTCCGCCAGCGCCCCCGCGCGGTTCGGCAGCGTCGCCACCAGCACCTGTGTCTCGTTGTTGGGCAGGTCGAGGTCGGAGAGAGCGGCCCGCGCCCCCGCGATGTCATTCGTCACGACGCGCAGCACGCCATGCTCGGTCGAGTCCATCATCGTCATGCCGATGATGTTCACCTTGGCCTGCGCCAGGCGATGGCAGACGCGCGACAGCACGCCCGGCTTGTTAACGAGAAACACGGTCAATTGCGTGTCGGTGCGAATCTCGTGGCTGTTCCCGCTCATGCTGCGTCCTGTCCAAACGGCGTCGCCGGCTGAAAGCCCGCTGCACAACCGTCGGCGTGAAGAGATGGGCGCGCCGGACAGCCGCCGCGACCGCGCGACGCTGTGCTGCCGAACCGCTGCCACATCCTGACCGGGCGAATATATCCCAACCTCCATACCCCGAAAAGCTCGCCACACCACCGCTCCACCCATCGCATACCAACCACCCGACTCTCCGCCCACCACTCCCCCTGCGCCGCTGCTCTTGAGCGGTACAACCTTTCCGCATGCTTACGCGGAGTACCGCGAAAGCATGCCACCCGCCGCGGAGTACCGCGAAAGCATGCCACCCGCCGCGCCACAATTTCGGCCCCGAAGGGGCCGCGGCATGCGGCTATCGCTGTCAGCGTCAAGCCGAACTCCCGCAGCGCCCCACTTTCGGCCCCGAAGGGGCCGCGGCATGTAGCCACGGGTGGAGTCGCCGCGCAGCGGCGACGAAACCCGTGGAAATCATCTCAGCAAAACAAGCGCCCCGGAGGGGCGCAGGATGCACCCCCGCTTCCGCTCCACCCGCCGCCATTCCGCTACTACAATCCCCGGCTTTGCCGAAAACCGGCACAGGAATCGACTCCCATGCCCCCCAACGTCCGATCCGCCGCCCAGATCCGCCGCGAATTTCTCGACTACTTCCGCGACCGCGGCCACGCGATCGTCCCCGCGTCGCCGGTGATTCCGCACGACGACCCGACGCTGCTCTTCACCAACGCCGGCATGAACCAGTTCAAGGACGTCTTTCTCGGCAGCGGAACGCGCGGCTACGCACGCGCCGCCGACTCGCAGCCCTGCATCCGCGCCGGCGGAAAACACAACGACCTCGACGACGTGGGGATGGACACCTATCACCACACCTGCTTCGAAATGCTCGGCAACTGGTCCTTCGGCGACTACTTCAAGGCCGAGGCGATCGAGTGGGCCTGGGAGTTGCTCACGCGCGTCTGGGGGCTGGACCCGCAGCGCCTGCACGCCACCTATTTCGAAGGCGACCCCGCCCAGGGCGTCCCCGCCGACACCGAGGCCCGCGACCTGTGGAAAAAAATCGCCGGCCTGCCCGACGCGCGCATCCACCCCGGCAACCGTAAAGATAATTTCTGGGAGATGGGCGAGACCGGACCCTGCGGCCCGTGCAGCGAAATCCACATCGACCTCACCCCCGACGTCAGCGGCGGCAAGCTGGTAAATGCCGGCGACGCGCGCGTCATGGAAATCTGGAACCTCGTTTTCATCCAGTTCAACCGCAACCCCGACCAGTCGCTCACGCCGCTGCCCGCCCGCCACGTCGACACCGGCATGGGCTTCGAGCGCATCTGCTCCGTCGTCCAGGGCATGGACCACGGCCGCCTCGGCCGCTTCAGCAACTACGACACCGACGTCTTTTCGCCGCTGTTCAACGCGCTTCGCGACATTTCGAAAGCGCCGGCCTACGCGGGAACACTGCCCGACCCCGCCGGCCGCAGCCGCGCCGAGTCACCGCAGGTGATGATCGACGTCGCCTATCGCGTCATTGCCGATCACATCCGCACGCTCACCTTCGCCATCGCCGACGGCTGCCTGCCGGACAAGGAGGGCCGCGGCTACGTCCTGCGGCGCATCCTCCGCCGCGCCGTTCGCTACGGCTATCAATACCTCGGGCTGAAGCAGCCCTTCCTGCATCGCCTCGCGCCGACCGTCGCCGATCTGCTCGGCGACGCCTTCCCGCGCCTGCGCGAGAACCCGCAGCGCGTCTCCGAAGCGCTTCGCGAGGAGGAGGCCTCCTTCGGCCGCACGCTCGAACGCGGCCTGGCGCTCTTCGAGGAAGCCGCCGACACCGCCCGCCGCGAGCACCACGGCGAGCTGCGCGGCGCGGACGCCTTCCGCCTGCATGACACCTTCGGCTTCCCGATCGACCTCACGCAGATCATGGCCGCCGAGCACGGCCTGCGCGTCGACATCGGCGAGTACGAGCGCCTGATGGAGCAGGCCCGCGAGCGCGCCCGCGGCGGCGGTCGATCCGCCACCGCGGCCATCGACGCGCCCACCGCCGCCCGCATCACCGCCTTCGGCGCGACCGACGATCACTGGAAGTTCGAGCAGGAAGCGCTCACCGCGCGGATCGTCGGCCTGCTGCGCGCCGACGGAGACGCGCTCCGCCCGCTCGACGGCCCAGCGTCAAGCCTGTCCAGCGGCCAATCCGGCGCGATCGTGCTCGATCGCACCTGCTTCTACGGCGAGCAGGGCGGCCAGGTCGGCGACAGCGGCGTCATCCGCTCCGCAACCGCCGAGTTCCGAGTCGAGCGCACGCTGCGCGTCTCCGACTCCATCGTCCACGCCGGCACGCTCGGCTCGGGAGCGCTCCGCACCGGCGACAGCGTCGAGCTGAGCGTCAGCCCAGAGCGCGCCCGCACCCGCTCCAATCACACCGCCACGCACCTGCTCAACTGGGCGCTGCGCGAGGTGCTCGGTGAGCACGTGCAACAGAAAGGCTCGCTGGTCGACGCCCAGCGCACCCGTTTCGATTTCTCAAACCCCCGCGCGCCCGAGCCGGCCGAACTGGAGCGCGTCGAGCGCCTCTGCAATGAGCAGGCCCAGCGCGGCCTGGTGGTGCACGCCGCCGAGGCGCCGCAGGCCGACGCACTGAAGATCAACGGCCTGCGGGCCGTCTTCGGCGAAAAGTACCCCGACCGCGTGCGCGTCGTCTCCATCGGCCCCTCCGTCGCCGACCTGCTGGCCGACCCCGCGAAGAGCGACTGGCGCGGCTACTCCGTCGAGTTCTGCGGCGGCACGCACGTCCGCAACACGCGCGAGATCGGCCGCTTCGCGCTCGTTTCCGAGGAAGCCGTCGCCAAGGGCGTCCGCCGCGTCGTCGGCCTCACCGGGCCAGACGCCGATCGCGCCGATGCGCAGGCCGATGCGCTCCTGGCACAGGCGGACGCGCTCGCGCGCGAAAAGGCGCCTGAAGCGCTATCCGCCGGCCTGTCAGCCCTCAACGCCGAGCTGGCCGGCGCGATGATCCCGCTCGTCCGCCGCGCCGCCCTGCGATCGGCGCTCGAATCGCTCCAGGCGCGTCAGAAGGAGCAATCCCGCGCCAATGCCGCCGATTCTCTTGCAATCGCCGTCCAGCGCGTGGACGAACTGATCGCCGCGGCAGAGCGCTTCGGCGATTCATCCATCGTCGTCGGCGAGATGCCCGACCTGCCGGCCGAGCAGCTCAAGCACGCCGCCGACCTCGTGCGCTCGCGCTGCGGCAGCTGCGCCGTGCTGTTCGGCGTGCGCGTGCCGGCCGGTGAGAAAAGCCCGCCCAAGGCAATCGTGCTGGCCGCCGTATCAGATGATCTCATCCGCCGCGGCGTGAAGGCCGGCGACCTCGTTAAGGCCATTGCCCCGCTGGTCGATGGCGGCGGCGGCGGCCCACCTACGCTCGCCCAAGCCGGCGGAAAAAGCCCCGAAAAGCTCGACCTGGCGCTGCGCGCCGGCCGCGACTGGATCCACGAGCGCCTGGCGAAATAAACCACCCCCGGCGTAGAAGCGTCGCGCCAGCCCGTGGATCTTCGCCCAGCGCAGGCGCGTCGCGCCAAGCCTTGGGTCTTCGCCCGTCAGGGCGCGCGATCGCTGCCAGCCGCTTCAGCGTCCGGGGCGCCGTCCCCCCTCTTGCGCCAATGCCCTTGAGCGGCGGCACGACGCACGCATCCCGCCTCACACCCCGTACAGCGCCCGATACTTGCCGTTCAGGTAATCCAAAAACGGCCGCGGCGACAACTCCGACCCGCTCACCACCTTCACCAGCTCATGTGCCCGATACCGCCGCCCGTGGTGATGAACGTTCGTCCGCAGCCAGTCCAGCAGGGGGCGCATCTGCCCGGCCGCGATCTTCGCTTCGAGGTCCGGCATCGCCCGCTCCGCCGCCGCATAAAGCTGCGCCGCGTACAGATTCCCCAGCTGATACGTCGGGAAATAGCCGAAAATGCCCAGCGACCAGTGGATGTCCTGCAGGCAGCCGGCCGCGTCATCCGGCGGCGTGATCCCCAGCAGCGACCGAACCCCCTCGTTCCATGCCTGCGGAATGTCCGCCACCGCCAGCTTCCCGGCGATCATCCGCCGTTCAATCTCGAACCGCAGCATGATGTGCAGCCCGTACGTGACCTCGTCCGCCTCCACCCGGATCAGGCTCGGCCGCACATTGTTGATCGCGAACACCCACGCGCTCTCCGGCACGTCGCGATACGAATCGAACTCCGCCTGCAACCGTGGGTAGAAGTGCCGCCAGAACGCCGCCGACCGCCCGACCATGTTCTCCCACATCCGCGACTGCGATTCGTGGATCCCCAGCGACACCGCCGCCGCCATCGGCGTAAACTCATGTTCCGCAAGAAACCCCTGCTCATACAACCCGTGCCCGACCTCGTGCATCACGCCAAACAGCGACTGCGGCATGTAGCGTTCGTTGTAGCGCGTCGTCAGTCGCACATCGCGGGTGGTGATCCCGGTGCAGAACGGGTGCGTCGAGATATCCAGCCGACCGGCCGTGAAATCAAAGCCCATCGCCTCCGACACCAGCCGGTTGAACCGCTGCTGCCCCTCCACCGCCGCCGGCCGCGACAGCAGCGCCAGGTCCGGCTGCCGCTTCGCCGACGTCAGCGCTTGCACCAGCGGCACCAGCTCGCGCTTCAGCTCATCGAACACGCGCTGCACGTCCGCGGCCCGCGCCTGCGGCTCGAATTCATCCATCAGCGCGTCATAAGGCTCGCTGTCCCAGCCCACCCGCTCCGCCACCTGCCGCTTGAGATCGAGAATCTGCTGCAGGTGCGGCGCGAAGGCGGAAAAGCTGCGATCGGCCCGCGCCCGGCTCCACGCCTCTTTCGCGACGGTGGTCGAACGGGCGATCTCCTGCACCAGCGCCGTCGGCAGCTTCACCGCCCGCTCATGCACGCGCCGCATCTCGCGGACGTTCGTCTCGCGCACCGGGTCGCCGCCTGTTTCGCGCGCAGCGCGCTCCAGCAGCGCGCCCAGTTCATCGCTCGTGCGCCGCTCATGCGCCACCCCGGCGATCAGCGCCGCCTGCTCCCCGCGGTGCGCCGCCGCCCCGCGCGGCATGTACGTCTCAGAATCCCAATCGAGAATCTGCTCGATCGAGTCCGCCACCCGCAGCTCGCGCATTCGCGTCAACAGGGCGGAATAGGCGTCAGTGGGCGCTATTACGGGCGATTTGGACACGAACGCTCCTCCTCATCTTCATTCCTACTCAAACGACGAGTCACGCGCTGCCGTTCCCCGCCGTCCGATGGCCCGCTTCACAAGTTCACGCGCTCGCCGGGTTCAGCGTGGGCATCCGCTCGTACCAATACATCACCCGACGCACATCCGCAATTCCGCTCATTGCCGCACGCCCTCCCATCGAAACCGTTACCGGACCATCGATTTTTCCCGCGCCCGGTCGATAGAATCGTGGTACCCTTCACTGTCGGGCCTGCAACCCCATGCTCGCCCGATCCGTATAAGGCGGTGAGTCGATGGTCGCATCCGACGCGGCAAACGCGGACGCCCAGATGCCCAGGACCGAAGAAGCCCAGTTGATCGCGCGCGCCCAACGCGGACGGCCCGAGGCTTTCCGCGCCCTGGTCAGCGCCTATCAGCAGCGCCTCTACGGCTTCGTCTGGCGCCTCGTTCGCGACCACCACGAGGCCGAGGACGTCTGCCAGGCGGCCTTCGTCAAGGCGTATGAATCGCTCGCCAGCTATTCCGCCGAATACGCCTTCTCGACCTGGCTGTTCACGATCGCCTATCGCGTCGCGCTCAATAACATGCGCAAGCGCAAGGCGCTCACCGGCGACGTCGATTTCTCGCGGTTCGACGCCGGATCGGACGCCGCCGCCGACAGCGTGGCCAACACCGAAGAGGCCCGCCGGATGCGCGAGCTGGTCTGGACCGCGGTGGACGACCTGACGCCGGTGCAGAAGAGCACCGTGCTGCTGTTCTACAAGGAAAACAAGAGTTGCCAGACGATCGGCGAAATCCTGGGCATCCCGGCGGTCACGGTGAAGAGTCACCTGCACCGCGCCCGGGAGAAGCTCCGCGGCGCGCTCGAAGCGCAGCTGGCCGACGGCTGGGGCACGATCCGGTTCAACGACGCGGCCTCCGCCTGATACACGCGGACGCCCTGATTGCGAGAGCGGCGATGCATTGCTCCGAATGGGAACGACTGCTCGACGCCCACCTCGATGGGCAGCTCTCCGGCTCCCTGCGCCTGGAGTTCGACGCCCACCGGCTGCACTGCCCGCGCTGCCAGCAGATCGTCGCGATGATGGAAACCATCAGCACCGTCATCACCGCCGACGAGCCGCCGCAACTCTCATTGGACTTCGCCGATCGCGTGATGGCGCGGATCGAATCCGCCCCCGCACCCGCTCCCTGGTATCGCCGTCCGCGCGTGCTCGCCGGCCTCGGCGCCATGAACGCCGTCGCCGCGGCACTGCTGGTCTTTGTCATCCTGCCGCGCGTCGGATCGCCGGGCGGGTCGTCGCCCCCGTCGGATGCTTCGATGGGCGCCCTCGACCCGCGCACCATCGACCCGATCGACCTCGCGGATTACATCTGGGCCCGCGCCGAAGCCGCCCGTCGCGGCGTCTCGTCCGATCTCAGCCAGCTCGCACAGATCCCGCTCGGCCTTTCTCTGCCGGACGGTATGTCCGCAACCGGCCTGTCCGGCATGCTCGACATCCTCGTCCCCGGCGCGACCACCGCCGCGCCCCCGGCCGCCGAGGACGATTCAACCCACGCGCTCTGACAGTCCGTTGAAGAAATCCACTCGGGGCATTCTCGACCCCGCTGGCGCTGTCGATAACGCGGTTTTTCAGAGCCGCGGCGACTTTATCAACGGACTGTTCGGCCTTCGCCCGGCAGGGCGCGCGGTCGTTGCCAGACGCTTCAGCGTCTGGACCGCATCGCCCCATCTCCATTCCGTAACTTTCTCCTGCTCGCCCAGCGGGCGAACGAGCCCACCCGCCCCGCGGTGATTTTTAGAATCGGCGCGCCGCTCTCGAATTGTCTCACTGCTCTTGAGCAGTCCCGAGCTTCCGCATGCTTACGCGGAGTACCGCGAAAGCATGCCACCCCCCGCGGTTACAGAGTCGGCGCGCCGCTCCCAGATTGTCTCAACTGCTCCTGATCCGTGCACCTCGCTGACCGCGTGCTCGCCTTGTGCTTGTGCCATCACCCTTGAGCAGCGCCCTTCGCCAAGCACGTTCTCGCCCTGTGCCACTGCCGTGCGAAATCCTCTCATAAGCAGTGCGCTCGCAGCTTCGGCCCCGCAGGATGACCGGCCGCCGGAACGACCGCCATGCCGCGAAAAACCTCACGATCTGCCCGCTCGCAATTTCGGCCCCGCAGGGGCCGCGGGTTGTAGCCACGGGTGGAGTCGCCGCGCAGCGGCGACGAAACCCGTGGACGCAAGTTAACGAAGATTCAAGCCCCGGAGGGGCGCAGGAAGCGCGCCGCTTCAAAAACCACCCTCGGCACCCCGCCAACCTCAGTTGTGCCCGCCCGCTCACCCGGCCGTCGTCCGTAAAAACCCACCGATTCGCGACCGCGTTGTCCCGCAGGCCGATTTCCTCATCCCGCCGCCGGCCCCGCCACCTTTCCGCCGGATTCGCGTACAACTCGCTGCTGCCGCGACGCGCAACTCCGCGGCCTGGGATGCCCATGTAGATGGTCCGACGACCTGCGTCCAATTCGCGCCGCGCCCCGGCGCTGCTGCTGCTGCTGATCGCTGCGGCCGGCGCCAGCGCAACCCGCGCCGCGGCCCAGCCGGCCGCCTCGCTCGCGCGGCATGTGCCGGCCGACGTCACGCTTTTCGTCGAGCTGGGCGGCGATGCCGACCTGCTGATCCCACTCACCGACGCGCACGTCTGGTCCACGCTGGCCGAGCTGGCCGGCCAGCCCGCCAGCGCCGACGACGCCGCCGAGTGGCGCCGCCGCGTCAATCACACGCTCCTCATGGAGCCGGACGAGGCCATCCGCCTGCTCTTCTCGCGCGGTGTGGCCTTCATCGCCGGCGACGGGCCAGCCCCCGAATCCGCCCTGCTCTGCCGCCTCGCACCCGGCACGACGCTGCTCGAATTAGCCACGCGCTGGCAGGCCCGCCCGATCCCCTTCGCTGACAAGGCCGCCGTCTACCAGTTGCGCAACGGCATCGGCCTGGGCGCTTTCGACGATCGCATGATCTTCGGCGACCCCGGCCCCGAGTCCACGCTCTTCCCCGCTCTGCTGCGCAGCATCGCCGATGAGCCGGTCGAATCGCTCGCCGACGACGAGCAGTATCGATCCTTGCTGCGCCGCGTGCCCGACCGACCCGACGGCGTGCTCTTCACGCGCCTCGCCCCCCGCCCAGCGCCGCGTGCCGACACCCAATCGACGACCACCGCCCCGGCCGAGGTGCGCACCGCCGCGGCCATTCCGCCCCGGCCGCTGCCCGCCCTGCGGGGCGTCACCGATCTGCCCGGCCCCTTCCGCGGCTCGACCTCGGTGCTGCTGGCCCTTCATCGCAAGGCCGAAATCCTGCAATTCACCGCCGTCGGCGATGCCCCCGCGCAGCCCCGCCGCGAGGATGACGCCGACGCCGCCCGCCTCATCGAGCGCCTGCCCGAGCGCACCCTGCTGGCCTGGGGCGGCGTACTGGATCACACCGCCCTGCTCCGCGCCGCCGACTCGCTTCCGGCCCAGAACCTGATTCGCGTCGCCGTCGGAACGCAGGCGCAGCCGCTGGGCCGCCTCACCGCCGCCCTCACCGGCTCAACCGCCGTCGCCATCGGCACCGTTCCGGCCCGCGATGGCGCTCCGGCGCCGGCCCTGCCGGCCGCCGCCGTCCTGCTGCGCGCCCGCGACGCCCAGGCCGCCGAGGACGAGTTGACGCGCTTCCTGCAATCGCTGGTGTCGGTCTACAACCTGCTCTCTCTGCGGGCCGGCCTGCCGCTGCTGGAGGCTTCCTCCGATCTCACCATCGCCGGCAGCGCCGCACACGCGATTGATTTCACCCCACTGGCGCAATCCACGCTGGGCGAAGCCTACGGCCGCATCGAGCTGACCTGGGCGCGCGACGACGACGTGCTGATCGTCGCCTCCCATGCCGACTGGCTGCGGCAGATTCTCGAAGCCCGCAAGGGCCGCCGTGCCGACCTCTCGCGCGTTACGCGCCTCGGCCAGCGCCCGCCCTCACCCGCGTCGGAGACCCTCATTGTCGCGCACCTCGGCCCGATCGCCGACCTGTGCGCCGACTGGCTCACCCACTTCGAGCAGGCCCAGCCGCAGGTGCTGCGAGAGGACTACTGGCGCATCCGCCAGCCCGGCCCGCCCCGCCTCGGCATCAACGTCGCGCAGCCGCCCGAGCAGCGCCGGCTCGAAGTCGTGTCGCTCGAGCGCGGCGCAGCCGCCGCAGGTCTTGTCCGTCCCGGCGATTGGATCGTCGGCGCCGAGGGTCGCCGCTTCTCCACCGCCCAGCCCGTCGCCGAGTTCCGCGAAGCCATCACCCAGCGTCGCAACTCGCGCCGCGTCGAGCTGCTGGTCGAGCGCAGCGGCGTCATGACCCCCGTCTCCATCCACGTTGAATTCCTGGATCCCGTCTCGGTGCTGCGTCGCCTGCGGGCGCTCGGCACCATCGCCCAGCGCGTTGTCTATCACGACGATCGCCCCGATGGCGCTGGCCCGCGCGGCTTCCTCACCGTCGAGCTGCGCGCCAGTCGCGCCCGGCTCTTCTCATTCCAGGAACCCCCCGCCGTCGTGCCCGCCGCCCCCGACGACCGTTAACGCACATCACGTTCGCGCCGGTCGAACGCTGTGCCGCGTATCGTCCGCGAGTTGCCCGCACCCGCGCAACCGCGTCGTCCCTTCAACGGCTGCTGCTCCACACAGTGGCTACGACCGAACCGCCGCTCCCGCCTCCGTGCGAACCACATCCGCCTCGACAAACGTCACCCGCCGATGCCACAGCGCCAGCGTCGCCGCCACCGCCAGCACGATCGCCCCCATCGTCTGGTGCGCCGTCGTCACCGCCACCGATACCGGCGTCGGCGCCTGCGGCACGCTGTTGTCTCCCACCACCAGGAACGCCCCCACCCCCATCAGCACCTGCACCACGATCAGCACCGTCAGCCAGCCGCCCAGCGCCGCAACCGGCGGGTGATTCTCGTACGCCAGCCACGCCCGCAACCCATACGCCGCCGCCAGCAATCCCGACAGCACACCCAGCAGCAGGTGCAGGTTGAAGTCCACGTGCAGGTGTCGCAGCCGCGCACCCAGAGTAATCTGCGCCAGCAGCAGACCCGACACCCAGATTCCCGCCGATCGCTCAAAGCCGCCGGCACGAAACGCCGGCGGCGGCGCCACCCGCCAGCGCGGCGAAAGCGCCGCGTGCAGCAGCAGCAGCCCCGCGAAAAACCCCTGCGCCAGCACCCCGTGAAACGCCGCCAGCGTCGGGCTGTTGTCCACCACCCGCCGCCCGCCCAGCACCCCCTGCACGATCACCGCCGCCAGCAGCGCCACCGCCCCGACCCGCACCCACCCCCGACGATCCGTGCACACCACATACGCCGCCAGTGTCAGCGTCGTCAGCCCGACCAGCGACCCGAGCAGCCGGTGCGAGTGCTCGAAGTACACGCCGCCGGTCATGTGCGCCAGCGGGTACAGGAACATGTTGTAGCCAAACGTCCCCGGCCAATCCGGGACCGCCATCCCCACCTCCAGCCCTGTCACAATCCCGCCCGCCACCAGCAGCAGCGCCGTCGCGCTGACCGTCACCAGCGCCAGCCGCCCCGCCCACGGCGACACGGCCGGGGTCTGTCGCGCGTAAGAAATTCCCGCCCCGATCGGCGTCGCCTCCGCCGGCACGCTCCCATCCACGGTCGGCGCCCGTGTGATCACGCCGTCCGCCAGTTTCGCCCCAACGACGACCAGCAGCGCGCACAACGCAAACCACCCCGGCACCGCCCACGCCGCCGTCGCCACCAGCGCCCGCGTCTCATCGCGCGACAGCACGCTACCAAGAATCAACAGGTTCAGCGCCCCCACCAGCAGTCCCACCCACACGCGGTCGCGCATTCCATGCGGCCCGATCCGGGCGCACATCGCCGCCCCGCCGATCATCACCGCCAGCAGCGTGAAGAACAGCGCCCAGTTCGGCATCCCCGCCGTTCGAGCGGCATACCCGGCCGCCCACATCGCCACCGTCGTCCCAAACCCCAGCGCCAGCACCGCCCCGACCCGCTCCGTTTTCGTTCCGGCCAACCCGCTCATCCTGGCGTTCTCCCGTCGCGGACCCGCGATTCCGGCAGCGGCGTTCCGCAGATATAATGGTATGTTCCGCCCGCTGTTTGTGGGCGTTTCGTGAGTGGGAATGTCGGAGTCCACCGGCCTCATGCAACCCGCGCCGCTCGCCGCTCCATCGACCGCTTCCGACCGCGCCGCCGACCCGCTGGGGCTGCTCAGCGCCTACATCGAGTTGTCCAAGGCTCGGCTCAGCGCCCTCGTGCTGGCCACCACCGCCGTCGGCTTCGTCCTCGGCACGCAGATGAACACCCCCCGCGCCTGGGCGCTGCTCTTCTGGACGCTCGTCGGCACCGCCCTCTGCGCCTTCGGCGCAAATGCGATGAACCAGTGGATCGAGCACGCCCGCGACGCGCGGATGGAGCGAACCCGCGGCCGTCCGCTGCCTGCCGGCCTGCTCTCCCGCCCACACGCCCTCACCTTCGCCCTGCTCACGGCGATTGGCGGGCCGCTGCTGCTCGCATGGCAGACCAACCTGCTCACCGCCATGCTCGGCCTGCTCACCACGCTGCTCTACGTGGCCGCCTATACGCCGCTCAAACCGCTCACGCCGCTCAACACCGTCGTCGGAGCCGTCTGCGGGGCCATCCCGCCGATGATGGGCTGGACCGCCGCCACCGGCGAACTGGCGCTGCCCGCGTGGATACTCGGCGGCCTGCTTTTCCTTTGGCAGATCCCCCACGCACTGGCGCTGTCGTGGCTCTACCGCGACGACTACGAGCGCGGCGGATTCCGCATGCTGCCGATCATCGACCCCAGCGGCCGGCTCACCTGCCAGGCCGCCGTGCTCTACGCGCTCGCCCTGCTCCCCTTCGGCCTGATGCTCACGCTGCACAACGTCTGCGGAGCCGTCTTCGCAATCGGCTCGCTCGTCACCGGCCTGCTCTTCGTCCTGACCACCCTCTGGCTCTTCATCCGCCGCGACCGCGACTCCGCCCGCCGCGTCTTTTTCGCCAGCATTCTCTACCTGCCCGTGGTCATGGTGCTCATGGTGGCCGACCGCACCCCCCTCAACCGCTCCGGCGTCTACACCGAGTTGATCGGCATCTACGACGCGCCCGTGTCCGTCACGCCGCCCGCCGAAACCCCGCGCTGACCCCCCCGTCTCTGCCTCCGCCGCGCCGACGCGCGCTGATTCCCGCGGATCCGCGTCAGGTCGCGCTAATCGCCAGCAGTCCGAGCAGGATCAGCCACATCACGTCCAGGAAGTGCCAGTAGACAATGACGCGGCGCACCCCGTCACCCGTCGTCCCGCGATACGCCCCCAGCATCGCCCGCACCGTCACCCACAGCAGCGGCACGACGCCCGCGATTACGTGCGCCGCGTGCAGCGCCGTCAGCATGTAGAAGATGCCGAACGCGCGCGGAATGGCGCGCAATGGCGGCTCCAGGTTCATTTCGACGGCCAGCGCCCGGGCGCGCTCCATCGCCCGCTCCTCGGCTTTCTGAAAGTGCGGGTACAGCTCCTGCCAGTTCTGCCATTGCAGCGCCAGGAACACGCACCCCAGCAGCGCCGTCAGCAGCAGCCCCCCGATCAGCACGGCCGACGGCCCGCGCTTTGCTCCGAACGCCGCCGCCATCCCGGTCGTGCTGCTCGCCAGCAGCACGCCCGTCGCGATCCAGATGCTCTTTGGAAGGGGAAGCGGATCCCAGGCGTCGCCGTCGGCGAGCCGCACGACAATGAACAGCGCGATCCCGGAAGCGAATAGAACCGAGAGCGACGCCAGCAGCAGCACCATCCCCAGCGCGCCGATCGACCCCCGCCGGCGACTCTCTGAATCGCCGTCTGAGCCGCCCCCCGGATCGGTCGGAACCAGGGCGGCGAACATCATGGGTCGGAGTGCTTCTGGGTCTCCGCCACCGCGGGCGCCAGACCGGTCCACATCCGCGGCTTGTTCGTCACGGTATCCGCCAGCGCCAGGCAGACGAACAGCGCCACGAAGAGCAGCGAGCCGATGAAGATGATCGAATTGAACGGCCGGTCATAACGCAGGTGCATGAAATACAGCACCACGAACGCTGCCTTGATCGTCGCGATCAGCATCGCGATCCAGATGTTCAGCGGGCCGAGGTCGATCCAGCGCGCCGCAACCGTGATATAGGTCAGCACCAGCAGCAGCATCAGGATCCCGAACTGCAGGCCGACCGGCACGATGTGCCCGACGCCGTGACCGCCGGCATGACCGCTCGAGTGTGAACCGTGCGACATCTCCGCACTCTCCATCCGCGCCGCCGGCCCGCGCTGCGGACCGGCCGACCTCGGCTTGTCAGTGAATCAGGTACAGCAGCGGGAACAGGAAGATCCAGATCAGGTCAACCAGGTGCCAGTACAGCCCGCCCAGGTCCACCGGTGTGAAATAGTCCGCGCTGAAATCGCCGCGAACCGACCGCACGAACAGCCAGCCGATCACCGCCATCCCCGCCAGCACGTGCAGGCCGTGCAGACCCGTCATGGTGAAATACACGCCGAAGAACCAGTGCACGTTGTCCGGTCGCGGCCCGTGCAGGTCGTGCCCGCCGACGTGCAGCCCGGCCGGCCCGCTGGGTGCCAGCGCCACCTGCGACGGCTCCAGCGGAGCGCGCTCCGGCGGCACATCCGCATCCGCCGCAGCGGCCGAAGCGCCCTGCCCCGGTGTTTCCGGCGCGTGGACGCTGGTCGTCGCCTCCGGGTGAGCCGCCGAGGCCCCATGGTCACCCGCAGCACCCGCGCTCGCAGCCGCGCCGGCCGCGTGTGATTCCGCCGCACCGCCACGTCCATCACCGGCGGCGGCATGCCCGGCCGCAGCAGCCGCGCCGTGCGCAGCGGCGCCGTGACCCTCCCCGTGCCCATGACCGTGCTTCGAGGGATCGTAGTGCGTGCCCCACATCAGCCCGTCGTGAAACTTGTGCTGGTATTCGATCGCCTTGATGACCATGAAACCCACGCCGCCCAGGAACGTCAGCGCCAGAAGCAGCGACGTGAGATTTCGCTGACCGCGCTGCGACGCCGTCACGGCCCACGCCATCGTGAAGCTGCTCACCAGCAGCACCACCGTGTTGATCGCGCCCCAGGTCGTGTCCAGATACTGATGCGCGTACATGAACACTTCCGGGTGATTGCGCCGGAAGATCGCGTAGGCGCAGAACAGCCCGCCGAACAGCAGGACTTCGGTGGCCAAAAAGAGCCACATCCCCAGCTTGCCCGCGTCGAACTGCTGCGTCAGCGAGTCGAAGTGGTGCTCGAGGTTGGGGTGGTGACCGTGCCCGTGGGCGTCGCCGTGCGGGACGGCGGCGTGCGAGATCGGGTGTGCTGCGTCAGCCATCTGCATCATGCCCTTGCGCCGCGGAGGCGCGCGTTCGCAAACTCAAATCCCCGACGGCGGGCGACGGGGTCATCCCCCGCCCGGCATCACGGGGTGCTAATGCGCGGCGGCCGGTCCGCCCCGGCGACCACGGTGTACATATCCGCCGACGCGCTCATCCCACTCCAGGCTCTCGTAGTCGTAGGCGTCCACGACCGGCGGCGGCGTCTTGAAATTGTCGTGCGGCGGCGGCGAGGCGCACTGCCACTCCATCGACCCGGCTCCCCACGGGTTGGCCGGCGCCGGCCGACCGCTGCGCAGCGAGCGGATCATCGTGTAGATCAGCAGCAGCACCGCCGCCAGCATCACGTAAGAGCCGATCGACGAGATCACGTGCCCCATCTGGAACTCGGGGCGATACTCGTAGTAGCGCCGCGGCATGCCGCGCGTCCCCATCATGAACTGCACGAAAAACGTCAGGTTGAAGCCGATGAACATCAGGATCGAGGCCAGCACCGCCGACCCCTCGTCATACATCCGGCCGGTCATCTTCGGCCACCAGTAGTGGATCGCGCCGAAAAATACGAAGATCGTTCCCGCCATCACGTAATGAAAATGCGCCACCACGAAGTACGTGTCGTGCAGGTGCTGATCAAGGCCCATCATGCCCAGGAACAGTCCCGTCAAACCGCCGATCCCGAAGATCCACATGAAGCTCAGCGCGTAGCACATCGGCGCCTTGAAGTCGATCGACCCCTTGTAGAGCGTCGTCAGCCAGTTGAACATCTTCACCGCCGACGGAATCGCGATCGAGAACGTGATCGCCGAGAAGATCACCCCCAGCAGCTCCGACTGGCCGCTGGTGAACATGTGGTGCCCCCACACCAGGAAGCCCAGGATCGCGATCGCCACCGAGCTGAAAGCGATGAACTTGTAGCCGAAGATGTGCTTGTGCGAGAAGACGCTGATCAGCTCGCTCATCACCCCCATCGCCGGCAGGATCATGATGTACACCGCCGGGTGTGAGTAGAACCAGAAAAAGTGCTGGAACAGCACCGGGTCGCCGCCCAGTTCCGAATCAAAGAACCCGATCCCCAGCAGCCGCTCCGCCAGCAGCAGCAGCAGCGTGATGCCCAGCACCGGCGTCGCCAGAACCTGGATCACCGCCGTCGCGTACGTCCCCCACAGGAACAGCGGCATGCGGAACCAGGTCATCCCCGGCGGCCGCAGCTTGTGAATCGTGACGATGAAGTTCAGCCCGGTGAAGATCGAGCTGAACCCCAGCACGAACGCCCCCGCCACCACCGGCACCACTCCGCCGAAGGCCCCGCTGCTGCCGACCTTCGTGCTGTACGGCGTATAAAACGTCCAGCCCGTATCCACCCCGCCCCAGTACAGCGACGACAGCGCCATTCCCGTGCCGATCAGCCACAGGTAAAAGCTGCACAGGTTCAGCCGCGGGAAGGCGACGTCCTTCGCCCCCAGCATCAGCGGCAGCACGAAGTTCCCCAGCGCCGCCGGAATGCCGGGGATGATGACGATGAACACCATCACCGCCCCGTGCAGCGTGAAGAAGCGGTTGTACATGTTCGCGTCGACGATCGTCTTCACGCCGCCGGCCGCCGCGTCGGGCGTCAGCAGCACGCTCCGCAGCAGCACCGCGAACAGCCCGCCCACCAGGAACATCGTGAAGATGCCCACCAGGTACATCACGCCGATCCGCTTGTGATCGAGCGTCGCCGCCCACGACCAGAAGCCGCGGCTGTGCGTCAGGTAATTGTCCGTCGCGGGCGCTCCGACGAGCGGTCCGGCCGCGGCGGGATTCAGACTCGACATGGCCGTTTCCTCAGACTGCCGGCCGGCGGGGCGATTGCCGCGCCCGGCCCGGAGAACTCACGTTTGCACGCAGGCCGGCCGCCGCGGCGGCCGACGTTCGCTACTTCGCCTCAGACCCGCTCTTGAGCGTCTTGATGAACGCAATGATCGAGTCGATCTCGCGGTCCGTGATGCGGCCCTGGTAGGTCGGCATCGCGTTCGCCGCGTACCCCTTGAGCGCCTTGGCCCGCGGGTTCACGATCGACTCCTTGACGTAATTCTCATCCACTGCCGTCGGCGGCGCGTTGGAAAACTCGTGCGTCTGCCCCCAGATGCCCGACCAGCTCGGACCCGTGCCGACCTTGCCGTCGATCGAGTGGCACTGCTTGCAGCCCTTGCTGTCCCACAGCTTCCGGCCCATGTCGGCCGGGCTTTGCAGCCCCTGGATGTCCGGGTGCGCCGCGATGAACGCCGACGGATCCCGAAGATACTCGTCGTACTGCTCGGGCGTCAGCTTCTTGAGCGGATCGGCGTCGCGCAGCCACTGCTCGAACTCGGCCCGCGTCTCGTGCACCACGCACTTCGTCGTCATCGTCGAGTGGCTGGTACCGCAATACTCCGTGCACAGCACCGGGTAATACTGCCCCGGCGGGCTTGCCAGCGTGGCCTGGAACCAGAGCTTGGTGTACCGCCCGCGCATCACGTCCATCTTCACGCGGAAGGCCGGGATGAAAAAGCTGTGCAGCACGTCATCCGAATACATCGTCAGCACCACCGGCACGTCCTTCGGAACGTGCAGCTCGGGATGACGGATGCCGTTCGGATAGGTGAACTCCCACGCCCACTGCTTGGCGTTCACGCCGATCTCATACGCGTCCAGCGGCATGACGCGCTGATCCATGTAGGTCTTGAAGCCGCCCCAGAACATGATGACCACCAGGATCGTCGGGATCACCGTCCACGACAGCTCCAGCGCCGTGCTGTGCGTCGGCGTCACCACCGCCCGCACGCCCGGCCGCCGCCGATACTTCACCATGAACAGCAGCATCAGCCCGATGATCAGCACGAAGAAAAAGATCGACACCCACAGCGTGAAGTCGAACCAGAAGTCCACCGCGGGGGCGAACGTGGACGCCTTCGGCGGCATCAGGCCCAGACTGTCTGCGAGAATCCCGGTCATCATTGCTTCCATCGAAAAGACCCGGCGCACCGCGCCCGGCCGAAAATCACCCGGCCCACAACCGTACCCCGCCGCCGCTCCCGGCCGGCGGGAATCTCGAGCCGCTTACGCGGCGCTCGTTCCACTCGCGGTGTCCGTCGTCGCGGCGCGCCGCCGGCGGCCGGCCTCGCGCAGGTGCAGCGTCAGCAGCGCCCCGCCCAGCACCAGCGCCGTCGTCCCACCCCCGACCTGCATCATCCGCATCGCGGTCGCCTTGTAGCGCCCGCTGGCCGGATCGTAGTGAAAGCAGGTCAGGAAAATGCGATCCCACAGCGAGCCGACCTTGCCGGCGCTGGCCTCGACCAGCGTCAGCCGCAGCACCTCCGGCTCAAAGGCCACGCCGCCGATGTAGCGCGTCACCCGCCCCTGCGGGCTGAGAAAAATCAACGCCGCGTCGTGGCCCCATTCGCCGCTCTCGCGAACCCACTTGTACTTGAACCCCACGCTGCGGCACAGCGCGTGAATGCTCGTCCGCGAACCGGTCAGGAACCGCCAGCCGGACAGCGCACCCTTGCGCCCATACTCCGCCAGGTACGTGTCGCGTTTGGCCGCCGCCAGGTCGGCCGACTCCTCGGGGTCAAAGCTTACCGTGATAATTCGAAACTGCTCGCCCGCGCTCCACTCCATCTGCTTCATCGCGTCCAGCAGCCCGTTCAGTTGCAGCCCGCACAACGACGGACAGCCGTAATAGTTGAGCGTCAGGATCGCCGGCTTGCCGTCGGCCAGAAGTTCGCCCAGCGTGACCCGCTGTCCGCGCTCGTCCCGGAAGGGCAGCGCCAGGTCAATCTGCGCGCCGAGCTTCTGCTCGATCCCGATCCCCTCCAGCTCCGGCGGAACAAAATCGGCGCGGTACTGCCCCGCCGCCGGCATCACCGCCGCCAGCAGGCACACCGTCATCACGATCTGAAACGCCTGTCTCACGCGTGTTTCCATACTCGGATCGTATCCGACCCGGCCGGCGGCTCTGCGCCGGGTTTCAACACTTTCACCACCGGCGCACGCCGGCGGATCCAGTCGCACAGCGCCCTACCTCGGCACATTCGCGGCCGGCGCCGGCGGCGCGCTCGCCTTGCCGGCATTCAAATCGCGGATCGCCAGCTCGCTGGCGCGCTGAATGTCAATTCGCGCCACGCCCCGCTCCTGGTCCACCCAGCGGGCCGGCGCCGCCAGCGCCGCGCGCTGCTCGTTCTGCAGTGCGGCCAGCTCCGTGTTCGTCGTGTTCAGCACCTTGCGCTCGAACTCGGCGTTATCCACCGTGTGATACAGCGCCGCGACCGCGAAGATCAGCGCGATCGTCACCAGCGAGCCGACCACGCCGATGTACGTGACGGCGCCCGGATCCGGGTCGTCCATGTCGCCGCCGAGCGGCGCGTGTCCGTGCGTGTCGTGTGCCATCCGATAGCCTCTCGCAGCGGCGCCGACGATCACCTCGCCCGCACCGGGGAAATCAGTAATTCTCGAACGCCAGCGATTCCTTGAGCCACGGGTCGCGCTCCGGCACCAGCGAATGCCGCGCCAGCGCCGACGCCACCCACGCCCAGAACAGCCCGCCCACGCCGACGATGCACAGCGCATCGAGCAGGTGCAGCGGAATCCCGCCGCCCGTCCCGGCCAGCAGCCCCTCGGGCGCCTCCGGCGGCCGGGTCAGGTAGAACAGGTCCAGCCAGTGCATCAGCAGCACCCACACCGCGAAGATGAACAGCGTCGCCTTGCTGCGCTTCGGGTGCCGCGAGATGAACAGCACGAACGGAATGCAGAAGTGCCCCAGCAGCAGCGCCAGTGACACCTGCCACCAGTCGCCCGACTGCCGCACCAGGTACCAGCGCGTCTCCTCGGGGATGTTGGCGTACCAGATCAGCATGTACTGGCTGAACGCGATGTAGGTCCAGAACACGACAAAGGCGAACATCAGCTTGCCCAGGTCGTGATAGTGCTCCTTCGTGATCGCCCGCGTCAGTTTCCCGCTACCCTGCACCCACATCGCCACCAGCGCCAGGAACCCGAAGCCCGACAGCGCGCAGCCCGCGAACCAGTACACGCCGAAGATGGTGCTGAACCACATCGGCGACAGGGCCTTCATGAAATCCACCGCCGCGAACGACACCGTCACGCCGTACAGGATCAGCGACGGCGCCGCCAGCGTCCGCAGCCGCGTGCTGATCGCCGCGTCGCCGTTGGCGTCCTGCCGCAGCGAGGCCGACAGGAACCCGCGCGACAGCAGCGTCCACACCGCGAAATACGCCGCCACGCGGATGATGAAGAACGTATCGTTCAGGTAGGGCCGCTTGTGCTCGACCAGGTGCTTCATCTCGTCGGTCGGGTTCAGCCACGGATACAGCTCCGTGCGGAACACCACGATCGGGATCACCAGCAGCGCCATCAGCGGCATCGCGCCCGCGATCTGCTCCGCCAGCCGCCGCACCACCACGCTCCACCCGGCCGCCACCACGTGCTGGATCAGCACAAAGAACAGGCAGCCCAGGCTGATGCTCAGCACAAACAGGTACGCCAGCAGGTACGAGTTCATGAACTGCCGCAGGTCCGCTCCGCCGGGCTTCATCACGAAGCCCGCCGCCAGCGCCGCCACGCCGATCACCGCCGCGATCAGCGCGCTCGGACAGGTCCGCTCAAAGCGCCGCGTTTCGCTGAAAATGTCGATCGTATGCCCGTGCGAAGCCATGCGGTTCGTCTCACTTCGGTTGCGTCATCCGCGAGCGCTGCTCGGTCGGAACATCCTCGATCGTCGCCGCCTGCGCCCGCTGCAGCGCCTTGACGTACGCCACAATCGCCCAGCGATCCGCCACCGGAATCTGGTCGCCGTGCGGCGCCATCGTGCGGATGCCGTTCGTGATCGTGTTGAACAGGTGCCCCACCGGCCGCACCAGCACGTCCGGATCCGCGTACGACTTCGGCGGCACAAAGCCGATCTCGCGCTGCACCACGTACGTCGCCACCCGCCCGGCCCCGGCCCCGTCCAGCCCGTGGCAGTGCGAGCAGAAGATCGCATAGCGATCCCGCCCGCGCCGCATCAGTTGCTCGTTCACCTCGGCCGCACCGCCCGCCAGCCTCTGAAGCTCGGGGTGATACATCGGGATGCCGGTCGCCCACTGGTCGCCGACCCGCCCCTGGTAATAATGCGGATCCTGCGTGAAATCCTCGCGCGCCAGCGTGCCCGCGATCTTCGGCCGCGCCGAGCGCCCATCCGCGAACACGTCGTTGGCCATCTGCTTGCCGGCCGTGTAGCGCTCCTGGTTGTCCATGTCCTGCACGATGTGAATCCGCGGCTGCGACTGCTTGTCCACCCGCATGTACGCGATCACCGCCAGCGGGATCAGCAGAAAGCACGCCAACATCACGTGCGCCCGCAGGAACCACCGCGGCGGCGCGCTCTCCTTCACGTCATCCGCGATTTCCACCGCGGCCGCCCCCGCCCCCTCCAGCAGCCGCCGCGTCGCCGAGCCGTACTTCGGATCGTCCAGCCCGATCGAAATGAAGAAGCGGTCGTCCGTCACCCGCCGGAAGCGATCCAGCCGCAGCAGCGGGTTGTAGTGCTGCGGCAACCCGTTCAGCGCCAGCATCCCGAAAAAGGCCCCGAACGCCGACAGCAGGATCGTCAGCTCGAAGATCACCGGAATGTTCGCCGGAAAGCTCCAGTAGGGCTTGCCGGAGATAATGAAGTTGTATCCCTGCAGAAACGTCGGCACCCACGGAAACTGCACCCCCGCATTCACCGCGTTCGTCCACCATTGCAGCAGAACGCCGATCGTCGTGCCCGTCGCCCCGCACAGGAAAATCAGCACCGGCAGCCGCGTCGCGCGGATGCCGATGGCCCGATCGATCCCGTGCACCGGGTACGGGCTGTGCGCATCCCAGCGGGTATACCCCGCGTTGCGGACCTGCTCGCACGCTCGCACCAGCGCATCCGCCGAGGCGAACTCGGCCACCAGCGTGTGCGGCGCCGTCGCCGGGCCGGCGGTGGATTTCTGCGTGACCGTCGATGCACTCACCACAACTCTCCGCATTCAGATTCACGCCGCCGGACGAATCGCCGTCCGGCCGCCCGCGCCGCGCTGCGTCAGTGCCCGTGCCCGCCCGCCCCGCCGGCGTGGGCGTCGTGCGGCAGCACGGCCTTCACTTCCGAGATCGCCACCATCGGCAGAAACTTGCAGAACAGTCCGAACATGAAGAAGAACAGCCCGAAGCTGCCCGCCATCGTCCACGCCTCTACCCACGTCGGCCAGTACGTGTCCCACGCGCTGGGCAGGAAGTCCGTCGAGAGCGACGTCACGATGATCACGAACCGCTCGAACCACATCCCCACGTTCACCAGCACGCTTACCACAAGCATCACCGGGATGCTGGTGCGCGCCCAGCGGAACCAGAAAATCTGGGGCACGAATACGTTGCACGAGAACATGATCCAGTACGACCACCACCACGGCCCCATCGCACGGGCCTTGAACGCGAACAGCTCCCACGCGCTGCCCGAGTACCACGCGACGAAAAACTCCGTCGTGTAGGCGTACCCCACCATCAGCCCGGTCGCCAGGATCACCTTGTTCATGTTGTCCAGGTGCCGCAGCGTGATCAGGTCTTTCAGCCCGAACAGCGCCCGGCACGGAATCGCCAGCATCACCACCATCGCAAAGCCGGAAAAGATCGCACCCGCCACGAAGTACGGCGGGAAGATCGTCGTGTGCCAGCCCGGCAGCACGCTGGTCGCGAAGTCAAACGACACCACCGAGTGCACCGACAGCACCAGCGGCGTCGACAGCGCCGCCAGGATCAGGTACGCCCGCTCATAGCGGTGCCAGTGCCGCGCCGAGCCGGTCCACCCCATCGAGAACAGCCCGTACAGGAACGCGCTCAGCTTCGTCTTGGCCCGGTCCCGCAGCGTCGCCAGGTCCGGGATCAGGCCCATGTACCAGAACAGCAGCGAGACCGTGAAATAGGTCCCCACCGCGAACACGTCCCACAGCAGCGGGCTGCGGAAGTTCGGCCACATCGCCATCTGGTTCGGCAGCGGGAACAGGTAAAACGCCAGCCACACGCGCCCGATGTGAATCCCCGGAAAAAGCCCGGCGCACATCACCGCGAAGATCGTCATCGCCTCGGCGAAGCGGTTGATGCCCGTCCGCCACTTCTGCCGAAACAGGTACAGAATCGCCGAAATCAGCGTCCCGGCGTGGCCGATGCCCACCCAGAACACGAAGTTCGTGATGTCAAAGCCCCACCCGACCGGGTTGTTCAACCCCCAGACGCCCACGCCCTCGAAGAACAGGTACCCGATCATCGCGCCCAGCGCCGCCAGCAGCGCCGCCGAAACGCCCATGGTCAGGTACCACGCCCCCGGCGCGCTGCGGCTCTCCGCGACCCGGCACACCACCTCCGTCACGCCGTGCAGGTCGTGACCGCCGGTCACCAGCGGGGCGCGCCGCCCCGGCGTCTCTATCGTGTTGTCGCGATCGTGGACGATGCTCGCCATGTCGTGCGCTCAATCCCTGTTCGTGCGCCCCGTCAGGAGTGCGCCGGTTGTTCTTGACCCTTCGGGGCGCCGTGCCCGTCCGCCGGACCATGATCGTGGCCGTGCGTGCCGTGCCCCTTCAGCAGCGAGTGCCCCGTGTTCCGCAGCCGCGCCATGTAGCGCGTCCGCGGCCGGGCGTTCAGTTCCTCGAGAATCGTGTAGCTGCGCGGGTCGGCCGCCTGCTTCGCCACCTGCGCCGCCGCGTCGTTGAGATTGCCGAAGGTGATCGCCTGCGTCGGGCAGACCTGCTGGCACGCCGTCTGCACCAGCCCGTCCGCGATCGGCGCCACGCCCGCCGGAACCGCCGGGATCTCGCCCGCCGTGACGCGCTTGGCCACCTCGTTCGCCGCCGTGATCTTCGCCGCGCTGATCCGCTGGATGCAGAAGCTGCACTTCTCCATCACGCCGCGGCTGCGCACCGTCACGTCCGGGTTCATGCCCATCTTCTGGATCGCGGTCAGCTCCTGCCGCGAGCGCGGGTGCTTCGGCCCGTGATGGTTGTAGAACCAGTTGAACCGCCGCACCTTGTACGGGCAGTTGTTCGCGCAGTACCGCGTGCCGACGCAACGGTTGTACACCATCACGTTCAGCCCCTCGGTGTCGTGTACCGTCGCCGCCACCGGGCACACCTGCTCGCACGGCGCGTTCTCGCAGTGCTGGCACGGCATCGGCTGGAACGCGACCTTCACCTCCGCGTCCTGCGGCTGCCCCCGGAAATAGCGGTCGATCCGCAGCCAGTGCATCTCGCGGCCGCGCAGCACTTCCGCCTTCCCCACCACCGGGATGTTGTTCTCCGCCTGGCACGCCACCACGCACGAGCTGCAGCCCGTGCAGGCGTTCAGGTCGATCGACATCCCCCACTTGTACCCCTCGTAGGGCGTCGGCTCGGCAAAAAGCTGCGGCAGGTGAAACACGTGCGCCACGTGCTGCGCAAAGTCCGGATGCGCCGCGTAGTCCGTCAGGTCGCCCTCGCGCACCAGCAGCGGGATGACCTCCTGCTCGCGCTGCCGCGTCAGCTTCGTGTCGATCGCGTGATGATCCTGCGTCGTCGCCAACCGGTGCGACCCGCTGCCGCGCGACACGCTGCCGCGCGCCGCCTGCCAGCCCGCCGCGCTCCGCAGCGCCGACACCGCGAACCCCACCCCCCGCGCAATCGCCCCCACCTGCGACCGCCCGTAACCGAGCGTCAGCGTCACGCACCCCTCGGCGTGCCCCGGCAGGATGTATCCCGGCAGTTCAACGCTCGCCCCGCCGCACTCCACCCGCACCCGGTCGCCGTTCTTCGCGACTCCCAGCCGCTGCGCATCCGCAAAGCTCAGCAGCGCCGCGTTGTCCCACGTGACCTTCGTCAGCGGATCCGGCAATTCCTGCAGCCAGCCGTTGTTCGCAAACCGCCCGTCATACACCTTGTGATCCGGCGCAAACAGCACGTCAAAGCCGCCGCCCGCGCCCGCCGCCTGCTGCGCCAGCGCCGCGGCCCACTCTGTCCGTGCCCGCCCCACCTCCGACGCCGCCCACGCCGAGTTCGCGATTACCCCGTCGCGCAGCGCGACCTCCCAGCTCAGGTCCGTTCCCGAAAACACCGTCCGGTGCGTCTCGCGAACCGCGTCATAGCCCGACTGCTTCTCATCCCCCAGCATCCACAGCACCAGCTCGATCGGGCTTTTCCCGTCATACAGCGGAGCAATCAGCGGCTGCTGGATCGACGCCGTGCCGTCATACCCGCGCACGTCGCCCCAGCACTCCAGGAAGTGCGCCCGGTTCACGTGCCACGCGCAGCGCTGCGACGTCTCGTTGAACTCCAGGCTCAGGTGAATCGTCTGCGCCTTCGACGCCGCCAGCGCCTCGGCGAATTTCACGTCCGCCGGCGCGTCATACGCCGGGTTCCCCCCCAGGATCACCAGCGCCTGCGTATCAGCGCTGCGCAGCGCATCCGCCGCCGCCGCGATCCCCGCCGCGTGGTCCGGTCGCTCCGCCTGCGCGTAATAACGCACCGTCTTGCCGACGTTGCCCAGCGCCTGGTTCAGCGCCGCCGCCAGCGCGTGCACTTCCGCCGGTTGCCGCGGACCCGCCGCGATTACGCACCGCCCCGCATGCCCTGCCAGGTCCGTCGCGATCTGCCGCGCCGCATCCGCCGCAAGCACCGCGCTCCCGCCCGTCAGCCCCTCCGGCACCGCCACGCCCGCGTCCTTCAGCGCCGCCGCGATCTGCAGCGCCGCCGCCGGAATCTTCGAGTGTGCCACCGCGTAGCGAAAATCCGCGTTTGATCCCGTCAGCGAGTAGGTCGCCTCCACGCTGTACAGCCGGCTGAGCTTCGGCTTCTCCCCCGCCACGCGCCGCGTCGCCGCCCAGTCGCGCGCATACCGCGTCGCCGCCGGATGCGTCAGCAGCAGGTCCGCGTCCAGCGACAGCACCACGTCGCACTGCTCCAGCGACAGGTCCGCCCGCTGCGGCTTGCCGAACGCCAGCGCCGTCCCCGCCCGCTCATTCTCCAGCAGCCCCAGCGGCTCATACTCATGCCACGCCGCCTGCGGCATCGCCTCGCGCAGCCGCCCGCGCAGCCGCTCCAGCGTCGGCGACCCGCTCGACTCGCTCAGGATCACCAGCCCCCGCCCCTGCGCCGACCGCAGCGACGAAAACAGCCCGCGCGCCGCCGTCTGAAACGCCGACATCGACTGCGCACCCGCCGCCGTCCGCGGTGACGTGCTGCGATCCGGATCGTACAGCTCCAGGATCGCCGCCTGCGCCCATGCGTCCGTCGCCCCGCGACTGCCCGGATGCTCGCGATTCCCCTCCAGCTTCACCGGCCGGCCGTCGAAGCTCGTCGCCACCAGCCCCGCCCCGACGCCGCCCAGTTCCCACGCCGTCGCGTAATGAACCGGCACACCCGGCGTGCGGCCCGCCGGCCGCCGCGCATGCGGGACAATCTCCTCCCGCGGCCAGCGGCAGCCGGTCATCCCCGCCAGCGCCAGCGAGGCGCCCATCATCTTCAGGAACTGACGGCGGTTCGGCGAGCGCAGCAGCTCCGGCGCATAGCTCGCAAACTCTTGCTCGACAAACCTTTGGAACTCCGGAGTGTTCGCCAGGTCATCGAGGCTGCGCCAGTAGCGCGGTCCGGTCACTGGGGTCATCGATGGCATGTAGAACAATCCGTCGACGGGTTGATCTGATACTGCTCGGCGAGGTCCGACGCCAGCCGCGCCGGATCCCGATCCGGCGCCCAATCCATTTTCGTCACGAACTCCGGCGGGCGCAGGTGCGGACCCGGATTGCGATGGCAATCAAGGCACCATTGCATGCTCAGATGTTCCTGTTGATAAACGACTTCCATCTGATCCACGCGCCCGTGGCAGCTCACGCACCCCACCCCCCGGTTGATGTGCGCCGCGTGGTTGAAGTACACGAAATCCGCCGCGTCATGCACCCGAATCCAGTGCACCGGCTTGCCGGTCGTGTGCGAGTCAATAATTTTCTTGATGTTTGCCGTCTGCCGATCATCCCGCCCCTGGATCTGCGAGTGGCAGTTCATGCACGTCTGCGTCGGCGGAACCGCCGCGTGGGCCGCGTCCTCCACCGTCGTGTGGCAGTACCGGCAGTCGATCCCCAGCTTGCCGACGTGCAGCGCGTGGCTGTACGGAATCGGCTGCACCGGCTGATAGCCAACGTCCGTCGCCTGCGGTGAAAAGCCGTACAGCACCACCACCACGGCGTACGCCGGCCCGGCCAGCAACCCCACTGCCAGCGCGGACTTCAGCCCGTTCATCCACTTGGGAAACTGAAACATGCGGTGTGTCGCGCTCCTGCTCGACGCCGAAAAATTGAAAGCGGGAAGGTACGACACCATGCCGCAAAGGGTCAAGGGCCGCCGCGCTCTTTCAGCGAAATTGAATCGCGACACGCGCCAGTATTTCGCGTCAAATCGCACCGATTCAGCACGATTTCAATCACGCCCCAAAGCCGCCCCAATGCTCCGCGCACCGCCCGCGCGCATCGAGCCGCCCCGACGATATAGAATGGTGAGGCTGTCACCGCACCCAGGCCCCATGGCGAGTGCATGCTGAACCGGCTGATCGGAATCTTCTGCGTCGCGGCCATGCTCCTCGCCAACGGGGCGCTGGTCTTCCGCGAATTCGTGCCCCGCTGGCTGGCCGGCGAACCGCCCCAGAACGACGCCATGCGCATGCGCCCCGGCGACGTCCGCCGCGTCCAGTACGCCATTACCGACTCCATCGGCCGCGCCGTCGGCCGAAGCTGGACCGTCAGTTCCGCCAACCTCGCCCCCGCGCTGGTCGTCGATTCCTACACCCTCATCGACGGCGTCGCTCTCCCCGACGGCACCACCCCGCGCGTCCGCCTGCACATGTCGCTGCACTACCAGGCCGACGACATCCCCGAAAAAATCGTCCTCGAACTCGACGCACTCTCGCAGCGCCTCACCCTCACCGGCGAGCCGGTGCCGCCCAACTTCGTCTTCCAATGGGGCCTCGTCGATCGCCGCGGCGAATTCACCGTCCCCTCCGATTCCATGCGCGCCCTCGGCGACGTGTTTAAACCCTTTGACCGGCTCCCCGGTCTCTACGAAGGCCGCATGTGGCGGCACAACGTCCTCGATCCGCTGACGAAGCTGCTGCCCAACTGGCTCGGCAACGGCATGTACTCATCCTCCGTCCTGGTGAAAGTCACGGCCCGCGAGACCATCCGCCACAACGGCGCCGACGTCGAGGCCTTCCGAGTGGAAGCGCCCGGCGCCGTCGCCTGGGTCCACCCCGACGGCCGCGTCCTTCGCCAGCAAGTCGAGCTTCCGGTCTTCGGAATGCTGCAACTGGTCGAGGAGCCGTGGAACGCCGAGTCATACGCGCGCGTCCGCGACCTCATCTTCAGCCCGCTCGAGGGGGAGGAACGCCGCCGATGATCGCCTGGTCCAGGGGCCCCGGCCGCGACTCCGTGACCGTGCGCCTCGAAGCCGTCTCAAAATCCTTCGGCGCCAAGCAGGCCGTGCAGGACGTCTCGCTCTCGCTCTTCGGCGGCGAGGTCTTCGCCTTCCTCGGCCCCAACGGCGCCGGAAAAACCACCACCCTGCGCATGACCTGCGGCCTGCTTCGCCCCGACACCGGCGCCGTCGAGGTCTGCGGCCTCTCCATGGGCACCGACGCGCGCGACGCCAAGCAACTGATCGCCTACCTCCCCGATCAGCCGTACCTGTATGACAAGCTCACCGGCCGCGAGTTCGTCGAGTTCACGCGCGAGCTGTATCGCATCCCCAACGACGTCGCCCAGCGCCGTCTCGCCGAGCTGGCCCGCCGCCTCGACATGGATTCCTTCATCGACCGCCTCACCGAGCACTACAGCCACGGCATGAAGCAGAAGGTCGCCCTCGCCGCCGCCCTGATCCACGCCCCGCAGGTGCTGGTCGTCGATGAGCCGATGGTCGGACTCGACCCCCGCACCATCCGCGTCATGAAAACCATCTTCCGCGAGATCGCCGACGCCGGCGGCACCGTCTTCATGAGCACGCACTCGCTCGACGTGGCCGAAGTGCTGGCCGACCGCATCGGAATTCTCAACGGCGGGCGCCTCGTCGCTCTCGGAACGATGGCCGAGCTGCGGGCGCAATCCTCCGGGTCGCAGCGCCTCGAGGACATCTTCCTGCAGCTCACCAACGCCGCCGGCGACAGCCTCGACGACGCCGGCCGCGCCGCCATGCGCGATTCCGCCGACCTGCCCCGCCACCCCGCGTAATCTCCCCGCGTATCCCCCCCGCCCCCGCCCTACCTCGCCCCGCGCCGCCCTCTTCGCCCTTCAGGGCGCGCCCTCTTCGCCCTTCAGGGCGCGCCCTCTTCGCCCGACAGGGCGCACGATCCTTGCCAGGGGCTTCCAGCCCCTGGATGACGCGACCGCCCACCCCTGTCCCTTTTCCGCCCGGATGGGTGGCATGCTTTCGCGGTACTCCGCGTAAGCATGCATCGACCCTACTCAACAGCACTGGCACATTGCCGCGCCGATCCCCGCGCGCGAAACACCCCACCCCGCTCCGCCCCACCCCGCATCGCCCCGCGCCGCCCTCTTCGCCCTACCTCGCCCCGCGCCCAACACGCGAATCCTGTGCCCCGCAAACCCCGTACACAACGCCCCAACCGCCCCGAATTCCGCCCGCAATCCCCGATTCCCGACTTGCCCGCGGCCCTGCTACTGACGTTAAATATCGCATTCACCGCGATCTACCGCGGCCGGAGCCGATCATGTTCGCCGGAATCGTCGAGGGCATCGCGCGCGTCGCCGCCGTCGGCCCGACCCCGTCGTCCGGCCCGAGCGCGCCTGCTGCGACCCGCCTGCGAATCAACCTGGCAGCGCTCGCCGACGGCCTCGTCCACGGCGCTTCCGTCGCCATAAACGGCGTCTGCCTGACCGTCGTCGATTCATCCGGCCCACTCGTCGACTTCGACGTCGTCCCCGAAACCCTGCGCCTCACCAACCTCGGCGCGCTGCGCCCTGGCGACCCCGTCAATGTCGAGCGCTCGCTCCGCGCCGGCGCCCCCATCGACGGCCATTTCGTGCAGGGTCACGTGGACGCCGTCGGCGAGTTGACCCGCGTCGATCGCAGCGGCGACGATTACAAGCTCCGCATCGCCCACCCCGACGCGATATCCGCCTTCATCGTCCGCAAGGGTTCGATCACCCTCGACGGCGTCAGCCTCACCGTCGTGGACGCCGAGCCGCGCAGCTTCAGCGTCGTCATCATCCCCGTCACCTGGCAGCGCACCACCCTCGGAGCGCGCCGCCCCGGTGACCGCCTCAACATCGAAACCGACGTCCTCGCCCGCCTCGTCATCGCCCGCCTCGACGCCGTCATCCGCGCCGGCGGCGCATCCCCGCCCTTGGCCGGCGTCACGATGGAGCAGCTTCGCGCCGCGGGATTCACCGCATGAGCACCGCCCCCGAGCCGCGCCTGCGCCGCCCGCTGATCGGCGTCACCATGGGCGATCCGCTCGGCATCGGCCCGGAGGTCATCGTCCGCGCCCTGGCCGACACCGCCCTCCGCACCGAGGCGCGCTTCGCCATCTTCGGCTTGCACGACGTGCTGGAGCTGGCCGCCGACCAGCTCGAGGTCGCCCCCTTCTGGTGGCGGCAGCCCTTTGAGCACGGCCCGCGGGTCGGCAGCGGCGTGCTGGTCGTCGATTTCGACGACATCCCCTTCGCCCGCAGCGGCGGCCCGCGCGGGCCGGACGCCCTGGCCGGCGAGGCCTCCTTCCGATTCGTCGAGGAGGCCGTCCGCCACCTCCGCGCCGGCACGATCGACGCGCTCGTCACCGGCCCGATCTGCAAGGAAAGCTGGCAGCTCGCCGGCCGCGGCTTCCCCGGTCACACCGAGCTGCTCGCCGCCCGCTTCGACACCCGCCGCGTCACCATGATGTTCGCCGCACAGGGGCTGCGCGTGGCGCTGGCCAGCGCCCACGTGCCGCTCTTCGAGCTGCGCCACCAGTTCACCATCGGCCTGGTGCATCAACCGATCGACCTGCTGGACCGCGCGCTGCGAGAATGGTGGGGGATAGAGGCGCCGCAGATCGCCGTGCTGGGGCTGAACCCGCACGCCGGCGAGGGCGGGCTACTCGGAGACGAGGAGCAGCGCATCATCGAGCCGGCCATTCTGATGGCCCGCCAGAGCGGCATTCACGTCAGCGGCCCGCTGCCGGCCGACACCGCCTTCACCCCGCAGGTCTGCCGCCGCTACGACGGCATCGTCGCGATGTACCACGACCAGGGGCTGATCCCGGTGAAGATGGCCGCGTTTCACGAAGCCGTGAACGTCACGCTCGGCCTGCCCGTGATCCGCACCAGCCCCGACCACGGCACCGCCTTCGACATCGCCGGCAAGGCCCGCGCCGACGCCGGCAGCATGACCGCCGCCATCCGCCTCGCCATCGAGCTGGCCACCGCCCGGGCCCGCCGCTCCACCCCCGCCGTCACCGGCTGATGAACACGACCGCCGGGGAACAAAAACACTCGTGAACCGCAACACCGGTGAACAGCAACACCGGTGAACAGCAACACCGCTGAACAGCAACACTGGTAAACCGCACCGCTGGTGCGAGAATCCCTTCTCGCACGAGCGGGAAGAGACGGGTGGCATGCTTTCGCGGTACTCCGCGTAAGCATGCATCGGCACTACTCAAATCAAAAGCACTGGCACATCGCCGCGCCGATCCCCGCGCGCGAAACACCCCGCACCACCCCGCCGCCTCTTCGCCCGCCAGGGCGCGCGATCGTTGCCAGGGGCTTCCAGCCCCTGGTAGCGCAAAGATCCCAACCAAGCTTCCAGCCCCCTGCCCGCAGCCGCCCTACGCCTTCCCCACCTCGTACCGAAGCGCCTTGACGACCGTCAGCCCCTTCTGCACGCCGTCGAGGTACTCCTGCACCGTCTGCTTGCCCTCGACCTTCACAAACGGCTGATCCAGCAGCACCACCTCGCCGTACCACGTGTTCAGCTTGCCCTCCACGATCTTCTCGACGATGTTCGCCGGCTTGCCCGCCGCCGCTGCCCGCGCCGCCGTGCGCTGCTCCTCCACCATCGCCGCCGGAACCTCCGCGCGCGTCAGGTACGGCGGCCGCATCGCCGCGATGTGCATGCACACCCCCGCCGACGCCTCCGCCGGGCATGGGCCGCTGAGCTGAAGCAGCACGCCGACCTGCCCGTTGTGGTGCACGTAGTGCCCCACGGAGCCGGACAGCGCCGCGACCCGCGCGATCTCCATTTTCTCCCGCAGCCGGTTGAACACGTCCGCGATCTCGTCCGCAATGGTCCGCCCGCCGCGCGGCGACGCCGCCGCCGCAACCGCCTCCGGCGTCGGGTTCGCCATGCCGGCCGCGGCCTGCGCCACCAGCTTCGCGCACGCGATGAAGTCGTCCGTGTTCGCCACCGGCGCGGTCTCGCAGCGCAGCTCGCAGATCCCGCCGCCCGTCGGCGACACGAAGCACGCGATCCGCCCCTCGCCCGCGGCCCGGCCGGTCATGTCCGCCTGCTTCGAAAGCCCGCGCTTCTTCAGAATCTCGATGGCCTTCGATTCGTCGCCCTGGCCCTCCACCAGCGCCTTCTTGCATTCCATCATCGAAAGCCCGGTCTTCTGCCGCAGCGCGTTGACCATCGAAGCCGTAACGTCCATCGCTCAGGTTCCTTTCCGAAAGCTCTACCGCCGGCGCGCAAGTCGCCCCGACGGGTGATATCACGTCCGCGTGCTCATCAAGAAGCGCGTCAGCCGCCCGGACGGGCGCACCTCCGACCAATCCGGGCCGCCTCGCGCAAAAATCCAGCCGTCAGCCCTGTACGCTCGCCGGCGGCGCACCCGCCACCGCCGCGCCGCCCTCCGCCGGCGGAGTCTGCACCGCGGCCGACGCCGGGGCCGTCGCGCCCTCCGAATACCCGCCGCCGCGATCCGACCGCTCCGGCCGCTCGCGCCGACCGCCGCCGCCGCGTCGACGGCCGCGATCCTCGCGCTCCGGATCACGATCATCATCCCCGCCGCCGCGCGGCTCAGGAGCCGGCGGCCGCGAGCGCTTGCCCTCTTCGGCCGCGTCCGCGAGTTGGCCGAGAATGAGCTGAATCCCGCGCATCGCGTCGTCGTTGCCCGGAATGGCCACGCTGGCCAGGTCCGGGTCGCTGTCCGTGTCGATCAGACAGATCGTCGGAATCTTCAGCGATTGCGCTTCGCGAACGGCGTTCACTTCCTTGCGCACGTCCACCACCACCAGCACGCCCGGCACGCGCGTCATGCGGCGGATGCCCGAGAGATTCTTCAGAATCTTCTCCAGCTCGCGCGTCAGCATCGACTTCATCTTCTTGGAATAGCCCGTTTCCCAGGCCGGGCTGGCCACCAGCGCTTCGAGCTCTTCCAGCCGGTTCAGCCGCGAGCGGATCGTGCGGAAGTTCGTCAGCGTCCCGCCCAGCCAGCGCTCGGAAACATAATGCATGCCGCAGCGCTCGCCGTGCTGCTGCACTGCGTCGCGGGCCTGCCGCTTCGTCCCGACAAACAGCACGTCATCCCCGCGCGCCACCACCGTCGTCACCAGCTTGCGCGCCCGCAGCAGCCCGCGGATCGTCTCGCGGATGTCGATGATGTGGATGTTGTTCTTTTTCCCGAAGATGTACGGCTTCATCTTCGGATTCCAGCGACTGGCGTGATGCCCGAAGTGGATCCCCGAGTCCAGCAGTTCCTTCACGATGGGCGTTGACAAACGCCACCTCCCGCGTGCAATCAGCCTCCGTCCGACGCCGCAGCCGACCGCACGGTGCGGAACCCCCGATGGTACGACGCTCAGGGGCCTGGGCAGGGCGTCTCAAGCAGGACGAATCCGGAAGCGTAACCGCCCGCCTGCCCCAACGTCAACCGCCCGGCCCTCCCGCGCTTCCCCGCCGCCGGCGCACTGGCCTCCCGCCGCCCACGCCCCTATCATGCCCGATTCGAACCCCCGGCCGGCCCCCTGGGCCTGCCGTGGTCAGACAACAACAGAGTCCTGGATCCCGGGTCGCTCGCACAGGTCGCTCCCACGATGAAGTTCGCCAATTTCAACCGCACCTTCGTACTCATCATCATGTCCCTGCTGCTGGTCGTCTTCCTGATCGACCGCCCCATGCAGGAGTTGTTCGATCGCTGGACCGCCGAGCGCATCCCCGTCGGCGAGGCCTTCGGCCGATCGCTCAGCACCTCCGACCTGGCCGGCCCCGCCGCCGACGCCGCCATCGCCCGTGCCTTCTTCGGCCTCAACGACCGCGACTTCGACGATGTCACCTTCTACCTCGCCGCCACCGAGGCCCATCGCGCCGGCGTGCGCGTCGACCTCGAAAACGTCCGCACCTCCATCGAGCAGTCGCCCGACGCGCTCCAGATCGTGTCGAACCTGCGCAACCGCTTCAACCGCAGCATCCCCGGCATCTACGAATCGCTCGCCGGCTTCCTCGCCGCGCAGCAGTTCCAGGTCATGCACCAGGACTCCTTCCTGGTCAGCACCCCGCGACTGCGCCATGAATTCCGCCAGCGCACCCAGGAAGCCTCCGTCGAGCTGAGCGTCATCGACGCCGCCGCGCTCGTCTCCAAGGTCGCCGAGCCGACCGACGAGGAGCTGCAGAAAGCCTTCGAGGAGGGCCGCAACCGCGACACCGCCCACGCCGACGGAAAGCTCGTCTTCGGCTATCTCCAGCCCGATCGCGTCCGCTTCGAATACCTCACCGTCAACCCGCGCGACGTGCAATCGCACATCACCGTCTCGCTGCGCGACGCCCGCAGCTATTACGAAAAGAACCGCGCCCGCTACATGAAGGAAGTCGCCAGCCCCGCGGTCAACCCCGACGGCACACCCGTCACCACCCGCGTCCAGCAGACCTTCGAGGAAGTCGAAACACAGGTCCGCAACGACGCCCGCACCGAAAAAGCGCTCGAAGAGGCGCTCAAGATGGTCGCCACCATGCAGCGCGAGGCGCTGCGGCCCTGGGAGGCCGCCGCACGCGACGCCGACGGCTTCCGCATCCCGCCGCCCCCCGAGGCGCAGGTCTCATTCGAAGCGCTCCGGGACAAGCACGGCGCCACGATCCCGATCACGTACAAACTCGAAGGCCCGCTCGATCGCTCCGGCATCTCCATGCTCCCCGGCATCGGCTTCGCCGCCCACGACCGCACCGATCGCGCGCCCTCGCTGCTGCTGCGCGTCAAGGGGCTGCACAAGCCCGCCGAAGGCGAGCGCCAGGTGATCCTCGCCGTCGGCGAGCCCGCCCCCGTCCTGACGCACTCCGTCCCCAACCCCCAGACCGGTCAAAACACCCCCGCCGCCGCCTACCTCGTGCGCGTCATCGAGGTGCTGCCCTCCGGTCCGCCCGAGTCGCTCGACGCCGTCCGCGAGCGCGTCACCAAGGATGTAAAGCTCGCCAAGGCCTACGATCTGGCCAACCAGTGGAAGGACCGCATCGTGCAGCGCGCCGGCGAGGCCGGCCTGCGCACCGCCGTCGAGGAAGCCGCCGAGCTGCGGGCCCTGCTCGAGCCGCCGCCCCCCGCCGAGGAGGGCGCCATGGTCGATCGCCGCGCCGTCGAGGCCCTCGGCCCCTTCACCCCCTCGATGCCTTTCCGCCGCTCGCCTTCGGCCATCCCCCACATCGACTTCAACGCCCCGCTGCACCAGCGCGTCTTTGAAGCGCTCGAGTGGGACGCCGCCACCGCCCCGGCCCATCGAATCGTCGTCTCCCCCAAGGTGGACCACAACCAGTTCAGCGGCACCACCGCCAAGATCGCCATCGCCGAAGCACTCGAAATCAAGCCGCTCTACGAGGGCGACTACGACGCGCAGCGCGAGTCGCTGCGAATGCGTCTCTCACAGTTCGAAAGCAGTCTCTTTCAGGACTGGTTTTCCCCGGAGCGCCTGCACGCCCGCACCGGATTCAAGCCGGCCGGCCGCTGATCGGCTGACCGTAGACACCCTGGCACAGGCCCGCGCTCCGCGGCGCTGCGCGTGAGGCGCCGTCGGAGGCGACCCCACGACGGCCCCCCATGAGCGAATCCTACGACTTTCGTACCATCGAGCCGCGCTGGCAGCAGTGCTGGGCCGACGCGCACACCTTCCGCGCCGCCCAGCCCGGCGAACCCCGCGCCGAGCGCCCCAAGTTCTACGTCCTGGACTTCTTCCCCTACCCCTCCGGAGCCGGACTGCACGTCGGCCACCCGCTCGGCTACATCGCCAGCGACATCATCGCCCGCTTCATGCGCATGCGCGGATTCAACGTCCTGCACCCCATGGGCTGGGACGCCTTCGGCCTGCCCGCCGAGCAGTACGCCATCGAAACCGGCATCCACCCGGCCATCACCACCCGCCGCAACATCGCCACCTACACCCGCCAGTTGCAGATGCTCGGCCTCTCCTACGACTGGTCCCGCGAGCTGGCCACCTGCGACCCCTCCTATTACCGCTGGACGCAGTGGGTCTTTCTCCAGATCTTCAACGCCTGGTACGACCCTCAGCACGTCTGGACCGACCCGCTCGGCCGCACCGTCCGCGGCCGCGCCCGCCCCATCGCCGAGTTGCCCGTCCCCCCGGAAATCGCCGCCCGCGGCCCGGCCGCGATCGAGGAATTCCGCGCCGATCACCGCCTCGCCTACCTCGCCGAGGTACCCGTCAACTGGTGCCCGGCCCTCGGCACCGTCCTGGCCAACGAGGAGGTCACCGCCGACGGCCGCAGCGAGCGCGGCAACCACCCCGTCTTCCGCCGTCCCATGAAGCAATGGATGCTGCGCATCACCGATTACGCTGACCGCCTGCTCTCCGATCTCGAGCCGCTCGACTGGCCCGAGCCGATCAAGCTCATGCAGCGCAACTGGATCGGCCGCAGCGAGGGCGCCTACGTCGATTTCCGCCTGGCCGCCCCCGACGGCTCGCCCAGCGAGCACCTCATCCGCGTCTTCACCACCCGGCCCGACACGCTCTTCGGCGCCACCTACCTCGTGCTGGCCCCCGAGCACCACCTCGTCCCCATCATCACCACCCCCGCCCAGCGCGACGCCGTGCACGCCTATGTCGAGGTCGCCCGCCAGAAGAGCGACATCGACCGCACCAGCGACAGCCGCACCAAGACCGGCGTCTTCACCGGCGCGCACGCCGTCAACCCCGTCAACGGCGCGCAAATCGGAATCTGGGTCGCCGATTACGTCCTCGCCGGCTACGGCACCGGCTCGATCATGTCCGTCCCCGCACACGACACGCGCGATTTCGAGTTCGCCGCCGCCTTCAACCTGCCCATCCGCGACGTGATCTACCCGCGCACCGTCGCCGCCATGAAGTATTTCTGCGATAACGCCCTGCCCGACGAGCAGGCCGGCGGCGCGTGGATCGGGCGTCTCGCCGATTTCCTCGGCGCGCTGCACCCCGAGCAATCCCCGGACGACGACTTCGCCCGCGCCCTGCAGCGCGTGCGCACCCGCCGCACCGACCCGCCGCCGGCCCCGCCGCCCACCGCCGACGAACTCGCCCAGCTCGCCGGGCCGGAGCGCGTTCCGCGCGGCGCCATCCGCGCCACCTGGATGGACGCCATCGAGGCCCTCGGCGTCGCCGACTTCAACGAGCTGCGCGAGATCTTCCGCACCGCGCGCTACTTCGCCCGCCGCGGCGCCGCTCACACCGGCGAAGGTGTCTGCGTCAATTGCACCAGCGACTGGGGCAGCTTCGACGGACTCCCCAGCGCCGAGGCCCGCCGAAGCATCACCGCCAAGCTCGAGGCCGATGACCGTGGCGAGCACACCGTGCAGTACAAGCTGCGCGACTGGCTCTTCAGCCGCCAGCGCTACTGGGGCGAGCCGTTCCCGATTCTCTACGACACTGACGGCGCCCCCATCGCCGAATCCGCCGACGCGCTGCCCGTCACGCTGCCGGAGATGGACGACTTCAAGCCCGCCGCCATCGACGATCCCACCGTCGAGCCGGCCACCCCGCTCTCCCGCGCAGCGCACTGGACACACGTCCAGCGCGACGGCCGCACGCTCCGCCGCGAGTTGAACACCATGCCGCAGTGGGCCGGCTCCTGCTGGTATTACCTGCGCTTCTGCGACCCGCACAATGACCGCGCCTTCGTCGGACCGGCCGCCGAGCGCTACTGGCTCGGCAGCACCCGCCGTGACGCCCTCGCCAGCCCGATCCACGCCGGCGCCGGCCGCGACCGCCCCCTCGGCGGCGTCGATCTCTACATGGGCGGCGCCGAGCACGCCGTGCTGCACCTGCTCTACGCGCGCTTCTGGCACAAGATGCTCTTCGACCTTGGCCTGGTCTCCTCCCCCGAGCCGTTCCAGAAGCTCTTCAACCAGGGCATGATCGGTGCCGATTCCTACCGCGACGAGCGCGGCGCCTACGTCCCCGCCGACGAGATCACCGACGGTCCCCCGGTCGAGATGCCCCACCCCGACCAGCTCGATCCGCGCCGCGTCGATGCGCTCCTCCGCGAGGGCCGCTCACCCGCCGAGGCCGCCGCCCTGGCCCGCGTGCGCGTCCGCACCACCTGCTACCACAACGGCCGCCCCGTCCTGCGCACCTTCGACAAGATGTCCAAGAGCAAGCGCAACGTCGTCAACCCCGACGACATCGTCCGCGAATACGGCGCGGACACGCTCCGCCTCTACGAAATGTCGATGGGTCCGCTCGAAGCCTCCAAGCCCTGGAACACCCGCGACATCATCGGCGTGCACCGCTTCCTGCAGCGCGTCTGGCGGCTTGTCATCGCCACCGGCGACCCCGACGCGCCCTCCGAGCACTGGTCCCTCAACCCGCGCATCGGCGACACGCTCGATGAGGCCGTCGAGCGACTGCTGCACCGCACCATCGCCAAGGTCGAGGCCGACATCGCCCGCTTCGCCTTCAACACCGCCATCGCGCAGATGATCGTCTTCGTAAACGAAGCGCAGCACGCCGCGCAGCTCGGACGCGACCAGGTCGCGCGCTTCCTGCAGGTGCTCGCCCCCTTCGCGCCGCACGTCGCCGAGGAGCTTTGGTCACGCCTCGGCCGGACCGGCCTGGTATCAGACGCCCCCTGGCCGTCGCATGATCCCGCCCTGCTCAAGGACGACACCGTCGAGATTGCCGTGCAGGTCAACGGCAAGGTCCGCGGCCGCGTCAGCGTCCCCGCCGATGCGGACGACGCCGCCATGGTCACCGCCGCTCGCACCGTCGAGAACGTGCAGCGCGAGCTCGGCGACCGCCCCGTCCGAAAAGCCGTGTGCGTGAAGGGCCGCCTCGTCAACCTGATCGTCTAGCGCCCCCGCGCCGACTCTCTCCCGTCCGCGATTCCGTCCCCGCGCTCGCCGCGGCGCGCGATCGAGCGGACGCACCCGCGGCCCGCCGCGCGCGGCCGCGCACCCCGACCGCTGCGCGAAGTGGATTCTATGACGCGCACGCGCGCCGCTTTCCACTTTCCCTCCGCCATTTGCCGTGCATTGTCGCGGCCTGCGCGTGCGCCGATGTGTTATCACGACCACCGCCCAGCGCCGGATAACAGGTCCGCTCCCGCCCTGCGCTTGACTTGCCGCGGGCGGAATTCAAATCGCTCTCCCCCATAAAAAAACGCGCACCTTTCGGGCCGCAAAGATTTTGGGGAGCACACGCGCGCCGCATGCGGGCGCAAGGGCGTGTCCGCCGGGTTTTTATCCCGCCGATGCAAAAATCGCGCACGCGCTCACGTCTCGAAAGTGGAATCCCGAATTTTGCACGCCATACCATCGCGTGAACCCAGGGGAAGAGGGAGCCCCCGGGTTCCGTGAGTCTTTCCATGAACGCCGGAAGGGTGAGAGATGAAGCGGATACTCTGCGCAATCGTGGTCACCATGGCGGCGGCCGTAACCTCGGCCGCCAACGCCGCTGTGACCTTTTCGAACGTTGTGTTCGGCGGAAGCCTGCCGGCACCGACGGCGGAAACCTCCTCGCATTCGATCGATTTCTTCTTCGATCAGGCCGAGGTGGGTGATTCGACCGATCCGGTGCGGCAAGGCAACGTCACGATCATGTACGAAGCCACCAGCAGCGTCGGGCTGACCCAGGACTTACTGGTCCTGAGCCTGCTCGGCGCCTTGCAGGGCTCCGGCGTGATTGTCTTCTCCGAGACGGTGACGGATCTCACGTCGCCGAACCCGGACATCATCGCGCAGCACAACGTCGTGCTGAACATGAACGACCAGTTGCCGCACGTGGCCAACCTGGTCTTCAGCCGTCCCAGCACGCACGTCAAGGTGAAGAAGGAAATCGTGCTCAGCGCCGTCGACACGCAGGGCTTTGACCTGTCGCATGTCGGCCTCATCGAGCAGACCTTCCGGGAAATCCCGGTGCCGGAGCCGATGTCGGCTCTGCTGCTGGGCCTGGCGGGCTTGGGGCTGCGACGACGCTAGCCACGACCGATCGGCACGACGCCGCGTACTCCCGCGATCGCATTGAACGGGCCAACCCCCCTTTGCGCTCGCGGTGCGCGCCGCACGAGCCGGATCACCCGGACCGCCGGACGCGGTTCGCTCGAAGTCAGCCCCCACGGAGGAACGGGCTGCCGCGCTGCCGGGAGCAGCGCGGAACGCTGGAAAGTCCGTGGAATCACGGGGTTTCCGACGCAGGGAGGCATGAAATTCCGGACTCGGCTTTGACTTCGCCGACGCAGCAGTCCTAGAAGCCAGTGGGCGTGACAAGAGGGAAAGCAGTCGTCACGTCCGGCTCTGCGTAGGCGAGGGAACGCTCGACGGGCCATCGCGCCGTCGGCGTCCGGTCGGGTCCGTTCGGTGCGCCGCAAGGCGCGCTTTCGAGACGGTCTCGAACCGGAAGTCTACCGGAGGGAAGACAGAAGCGTCTGGAGGGTCTGGCGTCTACGGAGCGCAGTAATGAAACGATTGACGACTCTTTTTGCTTGTGCAGCCATCGCCGTTGCTTCGGTCGCCGCGAATGCCGCGGTCACTTTCAGCAACGTCGTCATCCGCGGGTCGCTTTCCGCGGGTGCCTCGGCTGTAACCGGTGCGAGCGACATTGACTTCACCCTGCCCAATGCGGCGGTGGGCGATTCGCTGCCGTCTCGAACCGGAAACATCGTGATCACCTACGAGGCCAACAGCACCGACGCCCTCACGCAGAACCTGCTGGTTCTCTCGGGCGCGCTGGCGGGCTCGGGGACGATCTTCTTCAACGAGGTCGTCGAAGACCTCATCAACCCCGGCATCATTGCCACCTACAACGTCGTGCTCAGCGCGAATGATCAGCTCCCGCACAACGCGGTGCTGAACTTCTCCCGCCCCAGCACGCACGTCAAGGTCAAGAAGACCATCGTGCTGTCCGCAGTCCCCGACACCGACAACTTCGATCTCGCGTCGGTCGTCCTCGTCGAGCAGCGGCTCATTCCTGAGCCGGCCGCAGCCCTGCTGCTCCTCGTCGGACTGCCGCTGATGCGCCGCCGGGCCGCGTAGCGCATCGCACATAGACCTCCTCCTCCTCCAACACCGCCGCCCGAGGTTCGCCTCGGCCGGCGGTGTTCTTCATTTCAAACCGCGCCGCCCAGCGTCCGATCCGCAGGATTCGCATCCCGACCTGCGATCCCCGCCCCGACCGACCTACAATAGACAGCACGCGCGCCGCGCGGCGCCGCGGTGAGATCCCATGCAGACCGGCAGCCAGACCAACACCACCACCGAGCTGCTCGACGGCCTACACCAGAGCGGAAACCGCGCCGCCTGGTCCGAGTTCGATCGCCGCTACCGCCCCATCCTCATCGCATTCCTGACCCGCATGGGACTCGACCACGCCGACGCCGCCGACGTCGCACAGGAAACGCTCGCCTGCTTCGTTCGCGATTATCGACTCAACCGCTACGACCGCTCGCGCGGCCGACTCCGGACCTGGCTCATCTCCATCGCCCGCTGCCGGCTCGCCGACCTCCGGCGCGAGGAGGGCCGCCGCCGCGAATCCCCCGCCGCCGCACTCGACGCCGTCGCCGACGACCGCGAGGCCGACGCCATCTGGGAGGCCGAGCAGCGCCGCTTCATCTTCGAGCAGGCCGTCGCCGACCTGCGCTCCACCACCCGCTTCAGCGAGCGAACCATCGAGGCCTTCGAGCGCGTGGTCCTCCGCCGCGAGCCGGTCGATCAGGTCTCCACCGACGTCGGCCTTTCGCCGCAGGAAATCTACAACGCCAAAAATCGAATCGTCGAGCGCCTGCGCGAGCTTGTGCAGCGCTACGAAGAACGCTTCGTCGGCGGATGACCCATGAGCACCACCGCCAGCCAATGCCCCACTTCCGACCAGCTCGAGCGCTTCGCGCTCGACGACCGTCCCGACCCCGGCGTGCTCGCCCATCTCGAACAGTGCGACGCCTGCCGCGAGGCCACCGCCCGCATCCGCGACGACAACCGCTTTCTCGGACGATTCGCCGCCCACGGCTCGCTGCCCGACCCGCTCGCGCCGCCGCCCCCCGCCGACGTCGTCATCCCCGGCTATGACCTCCTCGGTGAGGTGCACCGCGGCGGCCAGGGCGTCGTCTATCGCGCCGTGCAGCGCTCCACCCAGCGACACGTCGCACTCAAGACAACCCGCCAGGGCCCATTCGCAACGCTCGCCGACCGCGCCCGCTTCGCCCGCGAGATCGAAACCCTCGGCCGCCTGCGGCACTCCAACATCGTCACCGTCCACGACGCCGGCGAAATCGGCGGCGTCCAGTACTTCGTCATGGATTACGTCGAGGGACTCCCGCTCGACCAGGCCATGGCCGCCGACCTCCCGCCCCCCGCGCCGCCCTCCGGCTCGCGCCACGCCGACAGCGCCTCGCGCAGCGCCCCGCACCCGCGGCCGTTGCCGCCGCGCATCGCACGAATCATCGACACCGTCGCCAAGGTCTGCGACGCCGTCCACGCCGCCCACCTGCGCGGCGTGATGCACCGCGACCTGAAGCCCAGCAACATCCGCGTCGACGCCGCCGGTGAGCCGCACGTCCTCGACTTCGGCCTTGCCAAGCTCGCCGGCGCAGCGCACGACTCCATGATGACCCGCACCGGCCAGTTCGTCGGCTCGCTGCCCTGGGCCTCCCCCGAGCAGATCGAGGGCGACCCCGACCGCGTCGATCTCCGCACCGACGTCTACTCGCTCGGCGTGATCCTCTTTCAACTCCTCACCGGCGAACTGCCCTTCGATGTCGGCAGCAGCCTGCGCGACGCGCTCGACGACGTCCTCCGTCGCGAGCCGCCCGCGCCCAGCGCCGTCCTCGCCACCGCCGGCAAGGGCCGCCTCGACGAGGAACTCGATACCATCGTCCTAAAATGCCTCGCCAAGGATCGCGCCCGCCGCTACCAGGGCGCCGACGACCTCGCCCGCGACCTTCGCCGCTATCGCGCCGGAGAGCCGATCGAGGCCAAGCGCGACAGCGCCCTCTACCTCCTGCGCAAGACCATGCGCCGCTACCGCCGTCGCGTCGCCGCCAGCCTCGCCGCCGCGGTCGTCCTCTCCGCGCTGCTCATCATCGTCGCAGCGCTCTACCGCCGCTCGCTGCTGCTCGAAGCCGACGCCCTGCGCGCCGCACGGTCGCTCGCCGCCGCCCTCGCCGACAGCAACATCGAGCAGGGCCGCACCCTCGCCCTCGTCGGGAACATCCCCCAGGCTGAAAAGCTGCTCTGGAGAGAGCTGCTGCTGGCGCCCGCCCCCGACGGCGATCGAAAATTGAACGAGCCGCCCGGTCCGCCGCACGCCTTCTGGGCGCTCTGGGAGCTTTACCGAGCCGGTCCCTGCCTCCGCACCCTCTCCCAGCCGGGCGGATTGCATCACGTCGCCATCCTCGACACCCGCGACGGCCGCGGCGTCTGGCAGGCCGACGCCTCCGGAAATGTGCGCTGCCTCGATGAGTTCGGCGCTCTCAGGGAGCGCTATCGCGTCGAGGGCTGCACGGCCTCCCCCGTCCCCGACGGCCGCGGCGAGTTCACCTACGAGTATTCCCCCGGCCGCCTCACCGTCCGCGCGCGCGACAATCCCGTCGCGCACGTCATCGACGCCGACTGCTTCAGCTACTGCACCGATCCGCCGAGCTTCGTCATCGCGACCGGCCCGCGAATCGAGCTTCGCGCCTCCCGCGACGCCGCCCTCATGCTCAAAATCGAAGTGCCCGACACCGCCATCGCCGCCGTCGCCCTCTCCGCCGACGCCGCCCTGCTCGCCGCCCGCGATCGCGCCGGCGCGATCCACGTCTGGCGCACCTCTGACAAGAGTGAGGTCACCCGCGGCGCACCCGCCGCCGATCTCCCCGGCGCAACCGCCACCACCGGCCCGCTCGCCTTCTCCCCATCAGGCCGATTCCTCGGAGACGGCCGCATGGAAGCCGCCGGCCGCATCTGGAACCTCGACACCCGCCCCGCCACCGAGATCCCGCTCTCCGAGCGCGCCGGCGACGGCCGCACCATGCAGTTCTCCCCCGATGAGTCGCTCCTCGCCGTCAGCGATGTCGGCGGCGCGCTGCGCCTCTTCAGCACCCGCGACGGGCGCCTGGTCGATCGCTTCATCGCGGACGAGGAACGCCTCCGCAGCGTCGCCTTCACCCGCGACGGCGACGCACTCTGGACCGCCGGCGGCAGCCACACCCGCCTCTGGGAAGTCCGTCGCGACGCTGGCGTCCGCCACTTGAGCATCGGCGCGGACATGTTGCACTCGCTCGACGTCGCCCCCGGCGGACTCGAACTCGCCGTGGGCGCCGCGCGCGCCTCCCTCGTCACGTTGGACCTCCTCACCGGGCAGTTGACCCCCCTCCCCATCGGAGGGGACGGCGCCGTATCCAGCGTCGTCTTCGCCGCCGACGGCCGCCGACTCGCCGCCACCACCTACTCCGAGGAAGCCCTGATCTGGGCGCTCGACCGGCCGGGTGACCCGCCGCTCCGCCTGCCGCACCCCGCGCGCGTCAGCGACTGCGCCTTCCTGCCCGACATGCGCCGCCTCGCCACCGCCGGCGATGACATGGTCGTCCGTGTGTGGGATGTCGCGAAGGGTGGGTTGCTGCGCGAGTTGAGAGGCCCGCGCGACCGGATGCCGCAACTGGCCGTCAGTCCGCGCGACGAGCGAATTGTCGCCGTCGTCCGCGATGGCGCGATGATCGAGTGGCGCGCCGACTCGGACGAGCCGATCCACTGGCAGCCGCCCAGCGGCGTCCCGCTGCGTGCCGTGCAGTTCAGCTCCGACGGCACGCGCATCGTCACCGGCGGCGCGGAGCGCTGCGTCCGCGTCTGGGATGCCCTGACCCGCCGCACCATCCGTGAGTTCACCGGCCACCCGCAGCAGATTTTCTGTCTGGATCTCTCCCCCAACGATGAGATGATCGCCAGCGGCGACAGCGGCGGCTCCATCCGCCTCTGGCATCTCCCCACCGGCAGGTTCCTGGCCACCCTCGACGGCCACCGCGGCGCGATCATGTCGCTCCGCTTCAGCCCCGACGGCCGGACGCTCTACTCCGCTTGCATCGATGGATCAGTGCGGGCGTGGGACCTGACCTACCACCACCGACACATCGCCGGCCAGATCCATGTCCAGCTTCAGAACCTCGGCATCCCGGGCAACGACCCCCGCGCAGCCGCCTGGCGCGACTGGGCCGATCGACACATGAACCCCGCCCCTGCGCCCGCCCTCAGCGCCGCGCCCACGCCAGCCGCTCGCTGACCCGCAGCTTGCCGTACTTGGCCGGCTCGGCACAGACGATGAACTCGCAGCTCAGGTTTCGCACACCGAATTGACGGCATTCCCACGCCGTCGGCATGAACAGGTCCACCGTGTTGTGACGGAAGCGCTTGTGCGTCCGATCCGTCACCACGAAATAGCGATCCAGCGCCGGAATGTAGACCACCGATCCCAGCGGGATGTCCCCCGGCGCCGCACACTGCCCGACCCCCGAAGGCACACCCACCGCCGTCAGCCCCCGATCACAATACGCCGTCACCCGGCAGCGTCGCGTCACCTTCCGACCGCTCGCCTCACCGTTGCCGCCCCGGGCCTTGCCCGACCGCCCGTCAGCCGCCTTCGGTGCAACCGCCGGCAATTCCTCGCCCTCGGACTCATCCACATCCGTGTCGACCGCCGGAACCTTCCACGGCTCCGGGCGGGTCGCCCGCGCGGGTCCAAGCTTCACCAGCCCCGGCCCGGCCGTCGTCGCGTCCACCGCCGCCTGCCCGCGCTGCGTCGGCAGCAGCGGCGGCTCAGCCGCACTCAAGGTCGATTTCGTAGCCCCGGCCGAAACGGCCAGCACCGTAACGATGGACAGACACCAACGCGCCAATCCGGCGTGAAGCCACATGCGGAAACTCCGAAAAGCCCCAGTCGATCCTGATTCGCGACGGCCCCGGCAGGGGCCGCCGAAAATCCCAGCCGCGATCACAACCAGCGACACCGCCGTCGGCGGGGTGCTCACGTGTCGCGGGGTCGGATGACGCCGAACCGCCCAGTTCGGCATCAAGGGGGCGAATTCTGAACGAGGCGCCGGCTCTTGTCCAGCACTTTGTCCGGAATCGCTCCCGCCCGATAACGACCGCGGTGATGCAAAACGGAGACTCTATCGGTCATACCGATCGTTCCGCTTTCGCTCGTTTGGTGGGAGACCCCCGTCGCCCGCCCCCGCGGTGATGAATGTTCTTAGGCCGCCCCGCCCAGAAATGGCAACCTCTTTCTTTGTAAATGTTTGCAGCACCTCCGGCCCAGTCAACGCAACTTGCTTCCGCGCTCACGAACCCGGCGTCCCCGCGCAGCCCCGCATCGCCCGCAAACCGGGCCGCCACTTGGCAATCAGCCGGCCGCAGAGTTCAATGCCCGTCGATCGAGCCTGGGCAGAATTGTTCACCGCGCGGCCCTTTCCCGCCCGATCCTCTCGTCAAGGAGCGCCCCATGCGTCGCAAGTTCGTCGCCGGCAATTGGAAGATGAACCTCACCCTCGCTCCCGCCCGCGCGCTGGTCGCGGCGCTGCGCGAGCGCCTCAGCCCGCTGCCGCCCAACGTCGACGTGGCGGTCTGCCCTCCCTTCGTCTACCTCTTCCCAATGGCCAAGTCGCTTGACGGCAGTGGGTTGCAACTCGGAGCACAGAACGCCTACGAGGAGCCGGAGGGCGCATTCACCGGCGAAGTTTCAGTCGCCATGATCGCCGACACCGGCGCGCGCTACGTCATCCTCGGCCACTCCGAGCGCCGCCACACCATCGGCCACCACGAAGATGACCGCATGATCGCCCGCAGGCTCCGCGCCGTGCGAGCGGGCAAGCTGGTTCCAATCCTCTGTATTGGCGAAACCCTTGCCGAGCGCAAGGCCGGCCAGACCAACGACGTGCTCTCCTTCCAGCTTGCCGCGGCCCTCATCGGAAGCGAGTCCATCACCGCCGCCGAGCTGATCATCGCCTATGAGCCGGTCTGGGCCATCGGCACCGGACAGAACGCCACCCCGGCCCAGGCCCAGGATGCCCACGCCCACATCCGCCGTGATCTCCGACGGATCGTCGGTTCCGCCACCGCCGACGGCGTCCGCATCCTGTACGGCGGCAGCGTCAAGCCCGACAATGCCGCCGAGATTTTTGCCCAGCCGGATGTCGATGGCGGCCTGATCGGCGGAGCCAGCCTTTCGGCCGATTCCTTCGCCGCCATTGTCCGCGCGGCGGCGCCGGCGGCCCAACCCGTATCCGCCCGCTAGCGCGGCGTTGGCAATGCTGTGGCGTGCCGCTGCTGTTTCAGCAGTGGTATTCTCCGGCAACCTGCGCGGCTCACAGCGCGGTTGAACAGCCCGAGGCCGCACGCGATGTCTGCGACCGCTCCAGCGCCGACCCGAGCCACGCGCTCCCCGGAGTAACCCATGCCCGAAGCAACGCTCCATCCCGCGATGCCCGCCACCCGCGCGGACCTCGCGCGCATGATCGATCACACCATCCTGCGCCCGGACGCGACCCGCGACGCGATTCTGCGCCTCTGCGACGAGTGCATCGAGCACGGATTCATCGCGGCCTGCGTCCAACCCGTCTGGGTCGCCGCCTGCGCGACCCGCCTGGCCGGATCGCAGTCACTGGTCTGCACCGTCGTCGGCTTTCCGCACGGCGCGAATACTTCCCGTATCAAGGCGCTGGAGGCCGCCGCGGCCGTGAAGGACGGCGCTCGCGAAGTGGACATGGTGATTCACCACGGCGACCTGCTCGGCTCGGACCCCGGCGCCGTCGAGCGCGATATTCGGACAGTGGTCGAGAGCGCCAAGTCGGCCAGCGACGCCGCACAGATCAAAGTCATCCTCGAAACCGCCCCGCTCCCCGACGACCGCATCATCGCCGCCTGCCGGGCCGCCGCCCTGGCCGGCGCGGATTTCATCAAGACCTCCACCGGCTTCCACGCCGCCGGCGGTGCGACCGAAAAACACGTCGCCCTGCTCCGCTCGCACAGCGCCTCCGCCAGCCGCACCGGCGGGCGAATGCTGGTCAAGGCCTCCGGCGGCATCCGCGACATTGACGCCGCCCGCCGCATGATCGCGGCCGGCGCGGATCGACTTGGAACGTCCGCAAGTGTCTCGATTCTGGCGGGCCTGAACTCCTAGCGCAGCTTCTGAAACACCGCCCGTGCGAGTTGCCTTCCTCCGCCAGTGCTCACTCCGCCGGTGCTCACGCTCTTGAACAATGCCGATCTTCCGGTCCTCGGCAGGCTTACGCGGAGTACCGCGAAAGCCTGCCACCCCCGCCGCGAGAGCCGCTCGTGCGAGATCCCCATCCCGCCCGCACTCTCGCGGGATTCCCATCCCGCCCGCCGCGGGTGCCTGCCCCATTCACGTCGCAAGCGCGCGCCACCCGCCTCGACCCCGGTCCGCGACACCCCCACGACTCGCCGCCACCCGTCAACGCCCGATTTTTCGGACAGCCCGCCGAACCCGCGATGCGACCGCCCCACCCACCGTCACGGCCGCGCGCCTGGCGTCCCTTGTCACAAGAAAAAAAATCAGCGCAGTGGGCGTTTCTCCCGCACAATTCAGATAGTAGTGGTAGACATTGCGCGACTTGACCGATAGTCTGAACAGGTCAGGGTTTAAGAGCGAGCAAAGCCCCCCGGATAGAACGGATGCCGCCTGTGCACCTGCGAGCACGACGTCCGCAACCCGCTACGGCAAGGAAGCCGAGCGCGCCGGGTGAGAAGAAGGGAATCTTCATGGCCGCCAACACCCGCAATTCAAAGGTTGTCGCCCTCCTCGTCGGCGCGATGACGTTCGGCGCTGCGCTGCTGCTGTGGCTCGAGCCGCGCGGTCCGCGCTGGTCCGGCGGCACGCCGCTCGTCGCACAGCGCGGCCAGATCATCGACAGTGTCACCATCGAGTACGCCCGCGACGGCGACGCCGTGCCGCTGGCCGATTTCGCCTGCACCGTCTTCCCCGACGGCTCCTGCCGCTGGGATCCGCGCACCGGTCACGTGCGCATGCTCGTCGTCGGCTCGTCCGGCGCGGAGCTGCCCGCCGGGCAGGCCCGCAGCATTCTCGCCGTGCTGGGCAGCATGAGCGACAACTACGCGCTCGACGTCCGCCCCAGTGCGCAGCGCATCCGCCTCGACCCCGGCTCGGATCCCACCCGTCGCGCCGACCTCCCGCGCCAGGCGCAGTCCCTGCGCGAGCTGCTGGCGCGAAAACAGTTCATCCGATAGCCTCAGCACCTCATCGTCGCCGCGACCGGCGTCGAATCGTCGCTCCTCCGCCGGTCAAACGGCTCTGCCGCCGCCGTGCGCCGCCGTCTACAATGATCCCAGGCTCCCAACGCCCCGTTACGGACTCCGGTATTGATGAGAGCGCGCACCTTCGCCCAGCTACCGGCCTTCGAGTTCGTCGATCGCCTCGGCAAGGGGGCGCACGCCGTGATTTACCTCGCGGTCGAGCGCAGCACGCGCAGCAAGTTCGCGATCAAGCACATCGTCCGCCGCAAGGCCGAGGATGATCGGTTCCTCGAGCAGGCCCAGACCGAGTACGAGGTCGCGCGGCAGTTCGAGCATCCCTACCTCCGCCGCTGCTTCGATATCGTCCGCGTGCGAAAATGGCTGCGCACCCAGGAGCTGTTTCTCACCATGGAGTACGCCGAGGGCGAGACGCTCGAGAGCCACTGCCCCGTCTCGATGGACGGCATCGTGGCCCTCTTCGCCAAGGTCGCCGAGGGACTCGGCGCGCTGCACAAGCTCGGCTACGCCCACGCCGACATGAAGCCCAACAACATCATCCTCACCCGCGACGGCGGCCTGAAGATCATCGACTTCGGCCAGAGCTGCCCGCTCGGCACGCGCAAGACGCGCGTCCAGGGCACGCCCGACTACATGGCCCCCGAGCAGGTCTGGCGCCGCGAGATCGATCAGCGCACCGACGTCTTCAACCTTGGCGCGACGATGTACTGGGTCGTCACCGGAAAGTCCTTCCGCACCCAGATGCAGACCGCCCCCACCGGCTCGAAGATGATCGAGCTAGAAGCGCGGGTGGACAACGCCCCGCCGCACGAGTTGAACCCGCGCGTGCCGATCGCCCTCTCCCGGCTCATCAGCGAGTGCGTCGAGACCTCGCCGGACCGCCGCCCGCGCGACATGCGCGACGTCGTTTCGCGCCTCGAAACCATCCAACTGCTGCTGGCCAAGCGCGCCGCCGCCGCCGATCGCGGCGCCGACGCGGACGCCGGACCCGCAGCGCCCCAGCGGGGGCGACCGTGAAGCCCCTCACCGAAGGATGCTCCGCTTTGAAGCCGATTACCGACGCCGCCCGGGCGCTGGACGTGATCCGCGAGGCCACCGAGCTGGTCCGCGACGATCCCAACCGGCGCGGCTCGCTGCTCACCTTCGGCAACGCCGGGCAGGTCGTCATGACCGGAGACCTGCACGGCAACCTCGCCAACCTCGCCAAGCTCCAGCGCTTCTGCGCCCTCGAGCGCAGCCCGGGCCGGTACGTCATCCTGCATGAGCTGATCCACGCCGAGCCGACCCGTCCGCAGGAGCCTGATCTCTCGATCGACCTGCTGCTCACCGCGCTCGACTGGAAGCGCAGCTTCCCCGACAACGTCTTCTTCCTCCAGAGCAATCACGAGCTGTCCCAGGCGCTGGGCTTCGAGATCACCAAGGGCGGCCGCAGCGTCCTGCACGATTTCGAGCGCGGGCTCGAGCTGCGCTTCGGCCGCGACGCCGGCCGGGTGCTCGAGGCCGTCAACGACTACATCCTCGCCCTGCCGCTGGCCGCACGCACCGCCTCCGGCGTCTTCATGGCGCACAGCCTGCCCGACCCGCTCCGCATCGACGCCTTCGACACCGGCATCTTCGATCGCCTGCCCACCGCCGCCGACCTCGAACCCGGCGGACCGGGGCACGCGCTGGTCTGGGGCCGCTTCCACACCCCGCGCGACGTGGACGCCTTCGCCCGCCTCGTCAGCGCCGAGCACCTGATCGTCGGCCACACGCCCCAGGAAATGGGGCACACCGTCATCGGCCGCCTCATCATCCTCGCCAGCGACCACAACCACGGCGTCTTTCTGCCGATCGACCTGGCCAAGCGCTACACCACCGAGCAGCTCGAAGCGGCCATTCGCAAGTTCGTCAGCGTCGAGTGACCACCGCCGTCACTCCGCAGGTCCGCCCCCGCGCGGACCGGAGGCGCGTCATGAGGTTCAACACCGTCGTCGCAGCCCTCGCGTTTCCCGCCGCCCTCGCGATCCCTTTCACGATTCCGCCGCTCCGCGGAATCCCGCTGACCCCCATCGCCTGCGCCGCCCCGCACGACGACCCCGCGCCGCCGCCCGCCGACTCACCGCCGGTCGCCGAGGTAGCGGCCGAAGCGGACAGCGCAGACGACCACGCCCCCGCGACGACCCGTCCCACCCGCCGCCAGGTCCGCGAGCGCTGCGCGCTGTTCGATGAAATCTGGAGCGAGCTGTCCCGTCATGACGCCTTCTTTGACGCCGCGTCCCCGGACATGCGCGCCCTGCGCAGCCGCACCCGCGAGCGGCTCGCGCAGATGCCCGATGAAACCGAGCGCCTCCGCGAGCTGGTGCGCGTCGTCAGCCGCCTCGGCGACGGCCACGTCCATCTCACGACCCGCTGGTTCATGCCGGACAAGCCGCCGCCGCCGCTGCCGCTGGCCGGCAAGGAGCCGCTCTATCGCCCCAAGCTGGCGCGGATCGGCTTTCAGCGCGACCACTACGTCCGTCACACCTTCGAGGATGAGCCGGGACGGGACGGCAAGCCGCTGGTCGAGTACTGCCGCCTGCGCCAGATCGACGGCGCGCTGGTCACCCACGGCAGCGGCTGGTCGCTGCTCAATGGCCACAAGGACAGCGAGGTCGAGCTGGAGCTGGAGCGCAAGGACGGCCGCGTCTTCACCATCCGCCTGCCGCGCACCGAGCCGGTCGTGCCGCCGAAGCGCTACGGACCGACCAGCCGCGCCGTCGTCCGCGACAAGCAGGGCCGCGAGACCGAGAAGGAGGTCGAGGTCGTCGTCCGCTCCCGCCGCATCGAGGACGGCATCGGCTACATCCGCATCGAGCACCTCGTCACGCAGCAGGTTGTCGCCGACTTCGACAAGGCCCTTGATGAATTGATGGACACGCGCGGCCTGATCCTCGACCTGCGCAGCACCGGCGGCGGATATCCCTGGATCATGCTGCCGATCACGGGTCGGTTCTTCTCCGAGGCCAAGCGCGTCTGCACCTTCGACGGCCGCTCGCCGCTGATCGCGTCACTGGTGCGCGGCATGGGCGGAAGCGTCGCACCCTCGGGAAAAACCTACACCGGCGAGCTGGTCGTGCTGATCGACGACGGCACCGGCTCGATGTCGGAGGGGCTGGCGTTTTCGCTGGGCGACACCGGCCGGGCGCTGCTGATCGGCCGCCCCACCAAGGGCCTCAACGCCGCCATCCGCAACACCACCCTCTCCAACGGCATGGTGTTATGGCATAGCTGGGTGCGCGTCACGCGCCTCGACGGCGAGCACTACCAGGGCATCGGCGTCCAGCCGCACGAGTTGATCTGCCTCGACCCGGCCGAGGCGCTCGAGATGGGCGTTGCGGCAGCCCAGAAGCGCGAGCGCACGATGCAGGATGAGCACGCCCTCAAGCGGCTGCGCGAGCGAATCGCCGCGCGGAACTCAACCCCCGACAGCACGGAAGCGCCGACCGACGGCCAGTGACCCCCTCATGGCGGATTCAATCGTAGTCCGCTGGTGCAGGTTCCTTTCTCACGCTGGTGCGAGATTCCCTTCTCGCACCCCGTCCGCGGGAAGCCCTTCCCGCCCTCTGCCATCACCCTTGAGCTGTGCCGATGCATGCTTACGCGGAGTACCGCGAAAGCATGCCACCCGCCGCGAAAGCATGCCACCCGCCGCTTCCCCGGTCGCCGGTTTACAATCAGCCCCTATGACCGCCGCCCTCTCCAGCCCGACCCGCGGCCGCATCGAAGTGATCTGCGGCTGCATGTTCGCCGGCAAGACCGCCCTGTTGATCGAGCGCCTCTCTGAAGCCCGCGCCGCGGGCCGCCGCGTGCGCGCCTTCAAGCATTCGCTCGACACCCGCTACGACGTCACGCGCCTTGCCACCCACGACGGCCGCACCTTCGAGGCCATTCCCGCCGCCGACGCCGACGCCATCCTGCGTTCCCGCGGCGACGCCGAGGTCATCGGCATCGACGAGGCGCAGTTCTTCGGTCGCGGCCTGGTGGCAGCCTGCCAGGCGCTGCACGAGGCGGGCGTCCGCGTGGTGCTTGCCGGAATTCACAACGACGCCTGGGGCCGCCCCTTCCCCCCCTTTCCGCAACTCGAGCCGCTGCAGGCCAGCCGCGACGTCCTCCGCGCCGCCTGCCGCGCCTGCGGCGCGCCGGGCGAATTCTCGCAACGCATGGCCCCCGTCACGGATGAATTCATGGTCGGCGGCGTCGGCGACTACGAGCCGCGCTGCGCAGCCTGCTTCGAGCCGCTGCCCGAGCCGCCGCCCGCCTACTGATCGACCCGCAACCGCAGCGCCCCATCGCGGGCGATCGGAGTGTCCCCCATGCTGCTCAAGCGCCGCGACGATCACGCGATCGAGCTGACGATCTCGCTCGCCCAGCTCAAGACCCTCTACCGCGCCCTCTTTTCCCGCCTGCACGCCGCCGACGCCGATGAATTCGACGCGCTCGACGAGGACGACATGCTGATGACCCTGCAGCGCTTCCTGCAGCACCGTGCCGCCGAAGCCGGCGTGGACGTCGCGAATCACAGCGCCTGGGACGAATTCCTCGGCTTTCGCAACGCCCCGGGCTGCCAACAGCGCTTCACCGACCGGGATCGCCCCGCATGAGCCAGCACCGTTCGCACCCGCCGCAATCCGGAGCACGCATGCCCCACCGCCGACCCATCACCGCCGTCTTCCCCGGCTCGTTCGATCCCGTCACGAACGGCCACCTCGACATCATCCGCCGCGCCGCCCGGCTCTTCAACCGCCTGATCGTCGGCATCGGCCTAAACCCCGGCAAGGCCCCGATGTTCTCACAGGCCGAGCGCCGCGCGCTGATCGAGCCGCATATCGCCGGTCTGAAAAACGTCTCCGTCCGCGTCTACACCGGCCTGACGATCGACTTCGTCAAGCAGTGCGGCGGCGACGTGCTGCTGCGCGGCATCCGCGATCTCGGCGACCTCAGCGACGAGCTGCAGCAGGCCAGCGTCAACCAGCTCGTCGGCGGCATCGAGACCGTCTTTCTCCCCACCAGCGATCAATACGTCCTCACCTCGAGCACCTACATCAAGCAGATCTATGAAATGGGCGGCAGCGACCCGCGCCGCGTCCGGCAGCTCGTCCCGCAAAACGTCGCCGAAGCCCTGCGCGAAAAGCTCGCTCCCGTTCGCCGCGGCGCCCCCGCCCGCCCGCGCGCCTCCGCCCCCCGCAAGTAAACAGACGAAGGACCGCCCTTCAGCCGGGTCGGCCCTTCGTCACCTCTCTCCTCCGGCGGGGAAAACCGCCCGCTCGGCATGAATGTCTACTCGTGGGCGGTCAGTGATCGCACGCGACCGGAATCGGTAACGACATCGGTTTTCATCCCCATATTTTCGACTATAAACTCTTATCCAACACCATCTCACTATTTCCATAACAACTAATTTTAAAAGCGCTTATGGAATTATTGGATGCCATGAGGCAGCGCCCCGTCCGCCGCGACCTCCCGCCGCCTCCCGGGAGCAGTTCCAATCACCTGCTGTCGCCGCTATTATGGGTGCCTGCCACAGCCTCCGGGCGGGGGTTGGAGTTATACTGACGGTCCAGCGTCAGTCCCGCCGCCGGAGGGCGGCACAGGGGTCGCCCCAACCCCTGCTGGGACACGCGCGAACACGGGTTGCGGAAAGAGGCACTCATGCGACTTGCGACCATCGTCCTGGCCTTGGCTATCGCTGCGCCCTGCTGGGCACAGGGTGTGGCGATGCGATATCTCCAGCAGCCGACCAACACCCCCGCGGGACAGATCATCACGCCCGCGGTGCGGCTCGAAATCGTGGACATCAACGGGCAGCGCGTCACCAATTCCAGCGCCACCGTCACCATCGCGATTCTCAACGGCACACCCGGCGCTTCGCTGCTCGGCACGCGCGTCCGCGACGCCGTCAACGGCGTCGTGACCTTTGACAATCTCAGCATCAACCTCGCCGGCGCGGTGTTCAACCTGCGGGCCACGTCGCCCGGCATGTCATTCGCAAACTCGGACTTCTTCTCCGTCACGCAGCCGCCCGTGGCGGTGGCCTTCTCGCAGCAGCCGTCGAACATCGTCGCCGGAACCGTGATGACACCGGCCGTCACGGTGCGCTTCGTCGATTCCGGCGGCGCAACCGTCACCGGCGCCAACGCGCCCATCACGCTGGCCCTGTTCGACAACCCGACCGGGGCCATCCCGATCGGCACGCTGACGCGCAACGCCGTCAACGGCGTCGCAACGTTCAATGACCTGTCGCTCGTGCAGGCCGCCAGCGGGTACACCTTCCGCGCATCATCGTCCGGCGTGACGCCCGCCACCTCGATCCCCTTCAACGTGACCGCCGGAATCGGGCAGTTCACCCAGTTCGTCGGCCCGCCGATGGACGGCACCGCCGGCGTCACGCTCGCGCCCGTCACCGCCGAGCTCACCGATCAATTCGGCAACCGCGACCTGACCTCCAGCGCCGCGGTCACGATCTCGCTGGCCGACAACCCCGGCGCCGCCACGCTCTTCGGCACGCTCACGCGCAACGCCGTCAACGGACTGGTGATCTTCAACGACCTGTCCATTCGAACCGCGGCCAACGGCTACTCGTTCCGCGCCACCAACGGCTTCTCGCAGCAGCTCTCGCAGCGCTTCAACATCAGCCCGGCCGCGCCGGCGGCGCTGGCGTTCGGCCAGCAGCCGACGCAGGTCAACCTGTTCGAGAACATCACGCCGGCGGTGACGGTGCGCGTCAACGACGCCTTCGGCAACCTGACCAGCAGCCCCAGCGCCAACGTCACGATGTCCATCCAGACCGGCCCGGCCGGCGCCACGCTCTCCGGAGGAACGACGCGCGCGTCGACGGGCGGCGTCGCCACCTTCGACGACCTGCGGCTGGATCGATCCGGCGCGTACACGCTGCGCGCGGAAGCCGGCGGACTGACCGCCGCGCTCTCCGCCTCCTTCAACGTCATCGCCACGCCGGTCGCGATTGAGTTCGTGCAGCAGCCGACCAACGCCGTCGCCGGCGCGTCGATCACACCCTCCGTCACCGTCCGCCTCGTGGACGTGCTCGGCAATACCGTCGGCGGAGCGACCAACCCGGTCACGATCGCGCTGATCGACAACCCCGTCGGCGCCACGCTGGGCGGCACGCTCACCCGCAGCGCCGTCAACGGCGTCGCCACCTTCAACAATCTCAGCGTCGATCGCGTGCACGGCAGCTATCGCCTGCGCGCTACGTCCGGCGCACTGCCGACGATCGACTCCGCCCCCTTCGCCGTGACGCCCGGCGTCGGAACGCAGCTCCGCTTCATCCAGCAGCCCACCAACGCGCTGGTCGACGCCGTGATCGCGCCGCCGGTGCAGCTCGAACTGCTCGACGCCTTCGGAAACCGCGACACCAACAACACCAGCGCCGTCACGCTCAGCATCGCCATCAACCCCGGCGCCGGCACGCTGGCCGGAACGACCACGCGCAGCGCCGTCGCCGGCGTGGTGAGCTTCGACAATCTCTCCATCTCGCGCCCCGGCAACGGCTACACCCTCGCCGCCAGCACCGCGACGATCGCCCCGACCGGCTCGGCGTTTTTCAACATCATCCCGCGCACGCCCGTGGCGCTGCAGTTCGTGCAGCAGCCCACCACCGTCGTCGCCGGCACCACCATCGCGCCGGCCATCACCGTCCGCGTCATCGACGACACCGGCGTCACCGTCACCACCGCCACCGCCGCGATCACGCTCTCCATCGGCAACAACCCCGGCGGCTCCACCCTCGGCGGCACGCTGGTCCGAACACCCGTCAACGGTGTCGCCACCTTCGGAAACATCACGCTCGACCGCACCGGCACGGGCTACACGCTCCGCGCCGCAGCCGCGGGCCTGACCGACGCGATTTCCACCGCCTTCAACGTGACGCCCGCGCCCGCCACGGCGCTGCGCTTCGCGCAGCAGCCGCTCAACAGCGTGGCCCAGGATCCGATCTCGCCGCCCGTGCAGGTCGAGTTGATCGACGCCTTCGGCAACCGCGACACCAATAACACCAGCGCCGTCACCATCGCGATCCAGAACAATCCCGCCGGCGGCACGCTCTCCGGCACGACCACGCGCAGCGCGGTGGCCGGACTGGCCACCTTCGACAACCTCTCGATCAACAACCCCGGCACGGGCTACACGCTCCGCGCCAGCACCGCGACGCTCGGCCCGATCATCTCCAACGCCTTCGACATCCTGCCGCGCACTCCGGTCGCCGTGCACTTCGTGCAGGAGCCGACCAGCGCCGTCGCCGGGCAGACGATTGCGCCGCCCATCACCGTCCGCATCGTGGACGCCGACGGCGCGACCATCCCCACCGCGACGCTGGCCGTCACGCTGACGCTCACCACCAACCCGGGCGGGGCGACGCTTGCCGGCACCGTTACGCGCAGCGCCGTCAACGGCATCGCCACCTTCAACGATATTTCGCTCAATCGCGTCGGAACCGGCTACAGGCTGACCGCCGCCTCCGGCGCGCTGACACCGGACACGTCGGCGGCCTTCAACATCACCCCCGCGCCCGCCAGCGTCGCCGTGTTCACGCAGCAGCCCTCCAACGTCACCGCCGGCGAATCCATTGCACCGCCGATCACTGTCGAGCTGCGCGACGCCTTCGGCAACCGCGACACCAACAGCAGCGCCGCCGTCACGCTCGCCATCCAGAACAACCCCGGCGGCGCGACGCTGAGCGGCACGCTGACGCGCAACGCAGCCGCCGGCATCGCCACCTTCAACGACCTCTCGCTGAACGTCCCCGCCGACGGCTACACGCTCCGCGCCGTCGCCGGCCCGATCGGACCGGTCGCGTCGGCCGCCTTCAACGTGACGCCGCGCACGCCGACCGCCATCGCCTTCGTGCAGGGTCCGACCGACGTCGTCGCCGGACAGGCGATCACCCCGTCGATCACGGTTCGGCTGATCGACGCGCAGGGCGCGACCACGCTCGGCCGCACCGACGCCATCACGCTCTCGCTCGCCTCCAACCCCGGCGGCTCGACGCTGGGCGGCACGCTCACCCGCAACGCCGTCAACGGCGTCGCCACCTTCAACAACATCACGCTCGACCGCGCCGCGACCGGCTACACGCTCCGCGCCACCAGCGGCGCGCTGCCGCAGATCACCTCCGGCGCGTTCGCTGTCTCTGCCGCCGCCGCCAACGCGCTGCGCTTCGCCGTGCAGCCGACCAGCACGGAGTCCGGCCGCGCCATCGCGCCAGCGGTGCAGGTCGAATTGATCGACCCGTTCGGCAACCGCGCAACCGGCAGCGCCGCCACGATCACGCTCGCGCTCGGCTCGAACCCCGGCGCGGGAACGCTCTCCGGCACGCTGGCCCGCGCCACGACCAACGGCGTGGCCGTGTTCGACGACCTCTCGATCAACAACCCCGCCGCCGGCTACACGCTGGCCGCCACCGCGCCGTCTCTGACCGGCGCGGTCTCCAGCGCCTTTACGATCACGCCGCGCCAGCCGACCGCGCTGGCCTTCGTGCAGCAGCCGACCAGCGCCACCGCCGGACAGGCCATCACCCCTGCCATCACCGTCCGCCTGATCGATGACCAGGGCATGACCGTCACCGGCGCGACCAACAGCATCACGCTCAGCTTCGCCACCGATCCCACCGGCGGCGCGGCCGTGCTGAGCGGCACCGTCACCCGCGCCGCGGTCAACGGCGTCGCCACCTTCAACGACATTTCGATCAACCGCGCCGCCGCCGGGTTCATCCTGCGGGCCGCGTCCGCCGGCCTGACCAGCGCGAACTCCACGCCTTTCAACATCTCCGCGGCGGCCGCCACGGCCCTGCGCTTCGCCCAGCAGCCGACCAACACGCTGGCCGGCGGAACGATCACGCCGCCCGTCACCGTCGAGTTCATCGACGGCCTCGGCAATCGCAATCTCACGGCCAACGGACTGGTCAACATCGCCATTCAGAACAACCCCGGCGGCGGCACGCTGAGCGGCACGACCGCCGTCTCGGCCGTCAACGGGCTGGCGACCTTCAGCGGCCTGTCGATCAACGCGGTCGGCGGCGGATACACGCTGCGGGCGACGTCAGCCGGCGTCAGCGACGCACTGTCCGCGCCATTCGACATCACCAGCGGCATTCCCAGCGCCGTGCGATTCAACCAGCAGCCGACCACCGCCGTCTATAACCAGCCGATCTCCCCGCCGATCACGGTGCGCATCGTCGATTCCGGCGGCAGCACGGTGGTCGGCTCCGCCACGCCGATCACGCTGGAGCTGAGCACCAACCCGACCAACGCCGTGCTCTCCGGCACGCTCACGCGCATCCCGGTCAACGGCATCGCGACCTTTGACGACATCCGCCTCAGCCGCAGCGGCGCGGGCTTCCGCATCCGCGCCGTGGCCGGCGGCCTGACGGCGGCGACCAGCGTGCCGTTCAACATTCTCTCCGGCGAGGCGGTCGGCCTGAACTTCGTCGCCCCACCGCCGAACGTCGGCGCCGGCGCGCAGTTCTCGCCATCGGTCGCGGTCGAAGTGGTCGACGCGGCCGGCAACCGCGTGATCAACTCCAACGCGTTCATCATCGTGGCCTTCGGCACGAACCCGACCGGGGCGGCGCTGGGTGGACAGACTTCGAGAATCGCCAACGAAGGCGTGGCCGTCTTTGACGACCTGTTCATCATCACGCCGGGGAACGGCTACCGCTTCCGCGCGTTCGCGGGCATCTTCCCGCCGGCGGACTCAGCGCCGTTCTCGGTGCTGCCCGGCGCGCCGGCATCGGTCGAGTACCTGCAACAGCCCTCGCCGGTGAACGCCGGCGAGGCGATTTCTCCGCCGGTCCGCGTGCGGCTGCGCGACAGCTTCAACAACATCGTCACCACGCCGCCCACGCCGGTGACGCTGTCACTGGCCGGGGATCCGCCGGGCGTGACGCTGGGCGGGCAGACCACGCGCGACACGGTCAATGGCGTGGCCGAGTTCAACGACGTGTTCGTCACGCTGCCGGGTGAGTATCAACTGCTGGCCGCGACCGGGCAGGTCACGCCGCTGGCGTCGATCCCGTTCACCGTCACCGGCGGCGCGCAGACCGCGCTGCGCTTCCTGCAGCAGCCCACGACCACGACCGCCGGCAGCGCCATCACGCCGCCCGTCACCGTCGAGGTGATCGACCAGTTCGGGGCGCGTGTGCCGACCGCCACCAACACGGTCACCATCGCCCTCACCCAGAACCCGACCGGCGCCACGCTCGCCGGCACGGTCACGCGCAGCGCCGTCAACGGCATCGCCACCTTCAACGACATCTTCCTCGATCGCACCGGCCAGGGCTACCGCCTTGGTGCGACCAGCGGGCTGCTGACGCCTGCCACGTCCAACGCATTCGCCATCAGCGGCGGACCGGCCGCGGGCGTGCGCTTTGTGCAGCAGCCGAGCGACATCGCCCCCGGCGCGCCGATCACGCCGGCCGTGACGGTCGAACTGATCGACGCCTTCGGCAACCGCGCCACCGGCGCGACGCAGAGCGTCACGCTGACGCTGGCCACGAACCCCGGAGGCGGATCCCTTACCGGCACGCTGACCCGCGACGCCGTCGCGGGCCTCGCCACGTTTGACGACGTGAGCGTCACCGCGCTGGGAAGCGGCTATACGCTGCGCGCGACGGCCACGGCCGGACAGGCGGATTCAGAATCATTCGACGTGCAGGGCGGCGTGGCCAGCGCGCTGCGCTTCAGCGTGCAGCCGCCGAGCGGCGCGGTCGGAACGCCGCTCGCGCCGGCAGTCGTCGTGGAGATCGTCGATGAGTTCGGCAACCGCATCCCGTCGCCGGAATTCTCCATCACCGTGCAACTGGCGGACAACCCGAGCGGCGCCGTTCTCGGCGGCACGCTGACGCGCACCAGCGCCGCCGGGCTGGCGACGTTTGGCGACCTGACGCTCGACCGGCTCGGTTCGGGCTACACGCTGCTGGCCGCGAATGGCGGACTGCTGCCCGCGACCAGCGCGCCGTTCTCCATCACCGCCGGCGCACCGACGCAACTGCGCTTCGTGCAGCAGCCCGCGGGCGGAAGCGCCGGTGCAACGCTGCCGCCGGTCGCGGTCGAAGTGCTGGACGCCTTCGACAATCGCGTCACGAGCTTCACCGACGCGGTCACGATATCGCTGAGACAGAACCCCGGCGCGGCCGCGCTGGGCGGAACTCTCTCGCGCAACGCAGTCGCGGGCGTGGCGGCGTTCGACGATCTGACGATCGGCGTCGCGGCGCAGGGTTACACACTGGTGGCGGAGGCAAACGGCCTGACCCCGGCGCAGTCCGCGCCGTTCAACATCGGCTCGGGGCAGGCGGTGGGGATGCGCTTCCTGGGCGTTCCGCCGGAGGTTGCGATCGGCGCCCCGCAGCAGCTCCAGGTTGAGATCATCGACTCGCTCGGCAATCGCGTGACGAATCGCGCTGACACGGTCGCGCTGGGGCTGGTTTCTAATCCGGGCGGCGCGGAGATCTGCGGCGTCACGCTGCGGAACGCGGTCGCGGGCATCGCCACGTTCCCCGGCTTGCGGCTCAGCCGGCCCGGCGACGGCTACCAGTGGCGGGCGATTTCATTCACACTGCCGAGCGCGGACTCCGCGACGTTCGACGTGATTCGCGTGATGGGCGACATGGACTGCAACGGCGTCTTCACGAACTTTGACATTGATCCGTTCGTGCTGGCGCTGACCGACTCCGAGGCGTACGGGCTGGCGTTCCCCTGCTGCGACATTCTCAACGGCGACATCGACGGCAACGGAGCGTTCACGAACTTCGACCTCGATCCGTTCGTGGAGTTGCTGACGCGATAGGCGCGCTGGCCGAGATCGCTGTGCGCCTCTGCTGCTGAGCGGTGGCGATGCATGCTTACGCGGAGTACCGCGAAAGCATGCCACCCGTCGTCACCCGTCGTCACCCGTCGCCACCTGTCGAGGTCGCTGTGCGCTGGTGATGATGTGCCGTGCCGATGCATGCTTACGCGGAGTACCGCGAAAGCATGCCACCCACTGTCACCCGTCACCACCCACTGTCACCCACCGTCACCCGTCGTCACCCGTCGCCGCTCAGTCGTGATGAAGCGGGCCTAATCCCGCCGCGCTGCGCAGGCGGTTGGCCTCCTGCCAGGCGCGCGGATTGTCCGCCAGGAACCGGACCAGGCTCGACGTGCTGACCCCCAGCAGCGCCGCCGCCGGCGCGGGATTCGCACCCGCCGCCGCCAGCGCATCGAGCACCAACCCCAGCGCGTGGAAATACGCCGGGTTGCGCTCGCTGACGCGCAGCTTGCGATCGCGGATCTGCACTCCCTCCGGCCACGGATCGCCGGCCGGCAGCGGCGCGCGGAATCTCACCGCGATCGCCTCGCGCAATCGCAGGAGCGCGCTGGCCGCGTTCTGATGCTGCGAGCGGCGCTCCTCCCCGGTGACCACGACGCCGCTGGGTCGGTGCAGCAATCGCACCGCGGACTCGGTCTTGTTTCGATGCTGCCCGCCCGGCCCGCCGACGCGGTGCGTGTGCACAACGCACTCGCCGCGCAGCCGCGTATCGTCGAGATCAAGTCGGCGGCGGATCGCATCCGGCGGCTCCAGCGGCGCGGCGTCCTGTCCCATCAAACCGTCTCCGGCTCCACCGGCGTCTTCGGCGTCTCAGCCAGCCAGCGCAGGATCGGATCCGCTCGCGCCGCCAGTGTCAGACGTCGAAGCGGATGCCCTGCGCCAGCGGCAGCGCGAAGCCCCAGTTGAGCGTGTTGGTCTGGCGGCGCATGTACTGTCGCCAGGCATCGCTGCCGGACTCGCGCCCGCCGCCCGTTTCCTTCTCGCCGCCGAACGCGCCGCCGATCTCGGCCCCGCTGGTGCCGATGTTGACGTTGGCGATGCCGCAGTCGCTGCCGCTGTGCGCGAGGAACTCCTCGGCCTCGACGACGTGGTGCGTGAAGATCGCGCTCGACAACCCCTGGGGCACGTCGTTCTGGATGCCGATGGCCTCGTGCATCTCGCGCACCAGCGTGTCATGGTCGGCCGGGCGGGCCGCACCGCCATAGGGAATGAGGTAGAGAATCGGCGCGAAGGTCTCCTGCTGGACGACCTGCATGTCGTTCCGCGCGGAGGCAATGCAGGGCGTGACATAGGCGCCGCCGGCGTACTCCGGCCCGGTCAGCGGCTCGCCGCCGTAGCGCACCTCACCGCCCTGGTGGCGCAGCTCGGCGATGGCGGCCTGCATCACCCGCAGCGAATCCGGCCCGACCAGCGGACCCATCAGCGTGTCGGCAGCGCGCGGATCGCCGATGCGCACGGATCGGTAGGCGGCGATCAGGCGGCGCGTCAGCTCCTTCTCGATGCTGCGATGCACGATCACGCGGCGCGTGCTGGTGCAGCGCTGACCGGCCGTGCCGACCGCGCCGAAGACGATCGCCCGCGTCGCGAGATCGAGATCGGCATACGACGTGACGATGATGGCGTTGTTTCCGCCCAGCTCGAGGATGGAGCGGCCCAGGCGCTTGCCGACCACCTCCGCCACGCGATAGCCCAGGCGGCAACTGCCGGTGGCCGAGATCAGCGGGATGCGCCGATCGGCCAGCATCGGCTCGCCGACATCCTCCACCGTCCCCATCGCCAGCGAAAAGATGGCCGGATCGACGCCGCTCTCGCGACAGACCGCCTCGGCGATGCGGATCGACGCCACGGCGGTGAGCGGCGTCTTGGGAGCGGGTTTCCAGATGGTCGCGTCGCCGCAGACCGCCGCCAGGGCGGAGTTCCAGGCCCACACGGCCACCGGGAAATTGAAGGCGCTGATGATGCCGACCACGCCGAGCGGGTGCCACTGCTCGTACATGCGGTGGCGCGGGCGCTCGCTGTGCATGGTCAGGCCGTAGAGCTGGCGCGAGAGGCCGCAGGCGAAGTCGCAGATGTCGATCATCTCCTGCACTTCGCCCTCGCCCTCGGCGGCGATCTTGCCCATTTCGAGCGTCACGAGCGCGCCGAGCGCTTTCTTCTTCGCGCGCAGCGCGTCGCCGAGCCGCCGGACGACCTCGCCGCGCTGCGGGGCGGGCGTCATGCGCCAGGAGTGAAAGGCCTGCGCGGCGCGATCGACAATGCGGTCATATTCGCCGCGCGTCACCTGGCGCACCGCGCCGATCCGCTCGCCGCGGATGGGGGAGGTGACTTCGAGGACAGGGCCGCTGCCGAACCACTCCCCGTCGAATCCGCCGGGGTTGACGTCCGCCAGGCCGAGCGATGCGAGCACGTCGCGCATAGAGATATCTCCGAGAGGATCGTCGCGACGCGCCCCGCGGCCGTGCGCGAGAGTGCGCAGGAAGCGGCAGCGCCGCGACGCGCTGTCAGCCGGGATTATACGATCGAATTGCGAGCGCTATCCGCGGCGCGGCCCGCCCCCGCCGCCGCGTCGCCCCCCGCCACCATTGCCATTCGTACCGTTCTCGCCGCCGTTGCCCTGGCCTGCGCCGCTGCCGACGTTCGGCAGGCGCGCCAGCAGCGACTCGGTCGCGCCCTGCACGATGCGATCGCCCACGTCGACGCCGCTGAGAATCTCGATCATCCGCACGTTGGATCGGCCGATCTCGACCTGGACCGGCTTGATCGAGGAGCCGCTGACGGCGAAGACGAAGCTGCGCGAGCCGCGGGTGTAGACGCATTGCACGGGCACGGCGATGGCGTCGTCGATAGTGTCGATCAGGATCGTGATGCTGGCGGAATCTCCGGGCGATACCGGCGCGTCGGTCTCGTCCAGCAGGATCTCGGTGGTGTGCTCCTTCAACTCGGGGTTCAGCCACGAGTTGGCGGAATCGGCGAACTGGGCGATCCGCGAGATGCGCCCGTGAAACGCCTTGCCCGGCACGGCCGGCACGCGAACGACGCACGGCAACCCCTCGCGCACCTTGTGTCGGTCGGCCTCGTGGATGCGCGCGTTGACGATCATCTGCGTCACGTCCGGGAGCGTCAGGATGGTCTGGCCCTCAAAGACGCGCTCGCCCACGGCGAGGCGGTTCTGGTTCCAGCGATTGCGGCCCTCGTCGGTCGGGTACTGCACGACGCCGTCGGCCGGGGCCAGGATGCGGCACTTCTCAATCGCGCGGCGGAGGCGCTCGAAGCGCGTCTCGCGGACGGCGAGCTGGGCCTGGCGCTCCTCGACCAGCGCGGTGGCCTGCACCTCGCGCGAGGTGGCCCGCTGCTGGGCGCGGGCCAGCTCCTGGCGGGCCTGGTCCACGGCGCTGGTCTTCTGCTTCTCGGTCTTGGGGCGGTCGTAGGTCTGCAGGATGTGCAGCGTCAGCTCGTTTTTCTCGAGCGTCTTGCGCAGCTTGTAGAGATCGAAGTGCAGTTCCTTGAGCTTGAGCGCCGTGACGAAGCCGCGCTCGCGCAGCGGCTCGTTCTTGCGGATCTCCTCCTCCTTGCGCTCGATCTCCTGGCGGGTCTGCTCGATGTCGATCTCGGCGGTCTGGAGCGACTTGAGATACTCGCCCTCGAGATACTGGCGCAGCTCCAGCTCGGCGACGTCGAGGTCAATCTGCGCCTTGGAGATCAGGCTGGCGTTTTCGTTCCGCGTGATGTCCAGTTCCTGGCGGGCGGACTCGACGTCGGCGCGGATCTTCCGCAGCTCGATCTCCTCGCTTTCCATTCGCTCGATCAGCGCATCGGAGGCCAGTTCCACGACCACGTCGCCCTTCTTGACGCGCGAGCTTTCCGGGGCCATGAACAGGATGACGCTCTCGCCCTCCACCTCCGAGCGGACCTCGACGTTGCGCCGCGCCCGCAGCTCGCCGGATTCCTCGAGCGTCAGCTCGATGTCCATCCGCTTGACTTCGTACAGCTCGGCGCCGGCCGGCGCGGAGACGAACCAGCCGCCGATCCATCCGCCCGGAAGCACCAGCAGGACGACCAGCAGCACCAGCAACAGCCCGCCCGCCAATCGCCAGGCGGGCTGGCGCAGGACACGAGCCAGGCTCCCGCCGCGCGCTTCCGCCATTCCCGGGGCTGTCGCCATGCTGCACACTCCCTGATTGATCGCCTGCGGCAATGGACCGCCGAGTGTTGGGGACGCGGGGATCGCCCTGCATACCCCGTTTCGCCTCGGCTGCGCGGCACACCCCGCCTCGATCTCCATTCTACGCGCGGCGCGGGCCTTCGACATCGCACGATCGACCGTTTTCGGAATTGTCGCGCGCCGCGCCGGCGTGTCGAAAATTGTCGCCGGACGTCGCGCCGGGGACGGCGAGGGGCGCCGCTGCGCAGCGCGCGGTGCGCTTGGACCCGGCCGTGCCCGGGGCGTACGATTCCGCAATGAGCGAGATTCCCGCCCAGCGCCGAATTGCCGCCGAAAGTGCCGGCGCCGGGCGTGCGGGCGAGCCGGCGGGAGCCACGGGCCACGAGGACGGTGCTGTCCCTCACGGCAGAGCGGAGGCTGCACCGCCGCCGACGGGCGATGCGCAGCCGGTCGCGCCGCGAATCGCGTCGCGGTATGTCGATGTCTGGACGCGCACCGAGCCGCGCTACCGGCGTCGGGCGGTCCTGATGCTGGCCGCCAACACGCTGCTGTATTGCGGGCTGTGCGTGTTCACGCACTGGCTGCACGTGGGGCGGCTGTTCGATTTTTCGCTGCGCTCCTACGCCGAGCCGGCCCGCTTCTGGGGCGAGCAAACCCGCACGCTGCACGACTTCATCCTGTTTCCGATCAGCGTCGAGCAGACACCGATACACGGTGTGGTGCTGGCGCTGCTGCTGGCGTCGATGGTGGCAGTGCCGATCGTGACGTCGATCCTGTACCGGATCCCGTGCGCCCTGCCGCTGGCGGCGGCGGTGGCGGTGTTTGCGCACATGCCGTGGATGGCGGCGACGCTGGTGCTGAGCTGCACGCTGGCGGGCTGGCGGCCGATCCGCATGAACTTCCGCTTCGGGTCGGCGCTGCTGGGGATGCTGCCGGTGATCCTGTACATCTATCTGGCGCTGCGGGGCGGGCCGGAGATGGTGGGCGCGTCGGCGTCGCCGGTGCAGAAGACACTGCTGCTGGCGCCGTGGTACCTGGCGATCCTGAGCGCGTGCGTGATGATGGGCGTGATCCTGCTGATTGCGCACATGGTCCGCTACCGCCCCGGCGCGATCACGCCGGTGGTGACGGTGATGTTCGCGACGCCGGTGGTGCTCTTTCACGGCTACGTCGGCACGGATGAGCTGTCGTACCGCGTGCTGGAGGCGGAGTGCGGCCCGCGCTCGAGGCGCGTCGCGGCGCTACAGGATCCGGCGGCGGTGCAGGAGCGCATCATCGGGCTGCTGCAGGAATGGTCGGCCAGCGGGCGACAGAGCGTTCGCGAGGACCTGCTGGCGACGCTGGCGGGCGACAGCGACCGGCTGCGCGAGCGTGTGCGGTCGCGGCTGCTGCTGGAGTTCCTGGTAAGCCAACGCGAGACGGATGACCTGTGCCGCGACTTTCTGGCGCGCCATCCGCGCAGCCGGTACGTCACCAACGTGCTGTACATCCAGGGCTATTCGCTCGATACGCGGATGGATGCGCGGGCGCTGGCTGGCGGACCGCCGCGGGTCGAGCTGTATGCCGAGTTCCCACATGCCCAGAGCCGGCCGGTGTGGCTGGCGCTGTGGAATCAATCGCCGGATTCTCCGCTGCGGATCGTCGCGGGCGTGCGGCTGGCGGTGCATGATCTGCGCGCCGGGGAGGCCGGGTCGGCGCAGGAGCGGCTGGAGCGCGTGCTGGAGATCGGCGCGGGAGGTGCGGCCGCCAGCCAGCCGGCGGCGCGCGGTCTGCTGGCTACACCGCCGGCGGAGGAGAGCCTGGAGTTCGAGGCGCGGCCGTTCCTGTCGGAGGCGGAGCAATTGCTCGCGCTGGTGCGCGCCAACCGCGATTGCCCGGCCTACGGCAACGCGCCGTTGGCGGAGTTGTTTGCGCTCGACCCGCACCGACCGCGCTACAGCGCGGCGCTGGAGCGGCTGGCGCTGCGGCGCCCCGGTGCGCTGCTGCACGACAACCTGCGCGTGGCGTGGGCGGCCTCCCTGCCCAGCTCGGCCGAGCGGGCGGCGGCGCTGCGCGCGATCTGCGACGAGGGCGGGGCCGGCGACGCGCTGGCCGAAGCGCACTATCGACTGGCCGAGATCGAGATTCAGCACCTGGGCGTGCGGGACGAAGCGCTCCGCACCGCGGGCATCGAGCGACTCCGCCGCGTGGCGGCGGACTATGATCCGACGTGGTGGGGCCGCGCTGCGCGTGAGCGGCTGGCCCTGCTGAAGCCCGCGCCCTCGAACGGCGTTGAAGGAAGCAGCACCCCGTGAAGAACATCGTGATGGCGATTACCGGCGCCAGCGGCGCGCTCTATGCGCAGCGGCTGGCGCAGTGCATCGTGGAGAGCGGCGCGCACCTGCACCTGGTCATCTCGCCGCTGGGTCGGCGGCTGCTGTTTGATGAACTGGGGATCCGGCGGGTGACAATCGAGACGCTGCTGGGGCGGCCGGCGTCGAACGCGACGCTGTACTCGTACCAGGACGTCGGCGCGCGGATCGCGAGCGGCTCGTTTCTCACCGACGGGATGGTGATCTGCCCGTGCAGCAGCAACACGCTGGGCGCGGTCGCGGCGGGGACCGGCGGCAGCCTTATCACCCGGGCCGCGTCGGTGACGCTCAAGGAAGCGCGGCGGCTGGTCATCGTCCATCGCGAGATGCCGTGCAGCCCGATCGAGCTGGAGAACATGCTGCGACTGTCGCGGGCGGGTGCGATCATCTGCCCGGCGAATCCCGGTTATTACCTGCTGCCGCAGACGGTCGGCGACCTGGTGGACTTCGTGGTCGGCAAGGTGCTGGACCTGCTCGCGATTCCGCACGGGCTGCACACGCGCTGGTCACCCGGCGCGGCGGCGGGCGCGCCGGAATTTTCTGACGACGCCGGCGAGGCGGAGTAGCGCGATGAGCGTGCTGCAGGCGGTGCGCGACTGGGGGGAGATGATCAAGTTCAGCCACTCGGTGTTCGCGCTGCCGTTCGCGGCGCTGGCGGCGTTCCTGGCGGCGCGGCCGGGGCTGCCGACGGTTTCGCAGCTTGGGCTGGTGCTGGTGTGCATGGTGGCGGCGCGCAGCGCGGCGATGACCTTCAACCGCATCGTGGACGCGGGGATTGACGCGCGCAACCCGCGCACCGCGGGTCGGCACATTCCGCGCGGGGCGATTTCGCGACGCGGGGCGTGGAGCTTTTTCGTCGCGGCGGCGGCGCTGTTCATGGGGGGCTGCGCCGGGTTCCTGCTGATCGAGGGGAACGCGTGGCCGCTGCTGCTCGGGGGGCCGGTGCTGCTGATCCTGTGCTTTTACTCGTACACGAAGCGGTTTACGCGGTGGTCGCACGTGGTGCTGGGGGCGGGGATCGCGTTTGCGCCGGTGGCGGCGTGGATCGCGGTTTCGCCGGAGACGCTGGGCGCTGCGGGGTGGCTGCTGATGCTGGCGGTGGCGACGTGGATCGCGGGGTTCGACGTGATCTATGCGTGCCAGGATGCGGAGTTTGACCGCGGAGCGGGGCTGCACAGCCTGCCATCGACGATCGGGGTCGGGCGGGCGCTGCTGGCGGCGCGCGGGCTGCACGCGGTGACGGTCGCGGGGCTGGTCGGTGTGGGGCTGCTGAGCGGAATGGGCGTGATTTACTTCGTCGGCGTGGGGTGCGTGGTGGTGCTGCTGATCGTCGAGAATGCGATCGTGTCGGCGAATGACCTGTCGCGGGTGAATGTGGCTTTTTTTACGGTGAACGGGGTGGTGGGGCTGGTGCTTGGGGGACTGGGAATCGCGGATGTGCTGATGGGGTGACGGGGGGTAAGAGAATGTCATTAGCGGGGACGGGGACCAGGGCCTGAAGGCCCTGGCAACGAGCGCCCGCCCTGCGGGCGAAGAAGCTGCGGGCGGCATGGTCTCGCTGTACATAGCGTGAAAGAACTCTCGCACCAGCGGGCTTACAAGCGCGCATGCCTACGTGGAGTACCACGAAGGCATGCCACCCAGGCAATCGGGCAATCGGGCATCCGGTTGGTTGTCACCAGAGGCGCCAGTCGCGGAGGGTGGAGTACCACGAAGGCATGCCACCCAGGCAATCGGGCAATCGGGCATTCGGTTGGTTGTCACCAGAGGCGCCAGTCGCGGAAGTCGGAGCGCGGGGCGGTGAGGACCTCAACGCGGTGGGCGCGCCGGACGGTGCGGGCCAGTTCGATGCCCATGGCGCAGACATCGGGAGCGTCATCGTGGCGGGCGCGGGGGAATTGCAGGAACTGCGCTTCGGCGACGGGATCGAGGTCGGGCGGAAAGAGGATCGTGCCGTTCTCGAAAAATGGCGCGGCGCCCTCGATGCGGGCGCGCTTGTTGGCGGAGGATTGGATGGGGACGATGGGGAAATACTCGCCGTCGCGACGGCCGATCTCGTCGAGAATCTGTCGCAGGACGACCTGATAGGCGGTGGTCTCGATGCCGATCTTCAACGGGCGCCAGCGGCGGTGGGCCTCGCGGATGAGGCGGACCTGATCGACGATGCCGACGCGGGCGAGAAGCAGCTCGCGGGTGTAGATGACTCCGGTCTCGCGGTCGATCGCACCGGCCCAGAGGGCGAAATAGTCGCCGGCGGCGGCGCCGGCGGCGGGATCGACGGCGAGGATGTGGGTGAGCGGGCGGTTGTCGAGGGTGCGAGGGTCATAGCGACGGAGCCACTCGGGTCGGAAGACGCGGAGGGCGTCATCGACTGGGTTTGCCTGGTATTCCTGCTCGAAAGCGAGCGTGCCGACGCGGGCGCGCTCGGCCTCGAGACGCTCGACGGGCCAGCGCGCGGGCCAGAGGGCTTGCAGTCGAACCGCGGCGATGCTCGACGGAGGAGTTCGCTGGTTCGGGTCGGCGGGAAGCGGGAGATTCGAGATTTCTGATTTCACGCTCGGAGCGGTCGGTGATGCAGAAGCGCGCGGGTCGTGCGCCGGCGTCGGGCGCTCAGACGTCAGGCGAGCGTCGCCGGTGTCGGGGAACGGGCCGGAGGCGGCAGCGCGTGGCGCGGAGTCGTCGAGCGATGCCGGAGTGTCGGGCACCGGATTGAGGGCGCGGTAGACGCGATAGTCCCAGCCGGGGAAGCGCTGGCGGTCGCGGAGATTGGCGAGCAGAGAATCGTGGTGGATGAGTGATCCGAGGACGACGATTCGGCCGTTGGGGGCGAGAGCGGGGATGACGACGCGGCGGAGCCAGGCGTCGAGTCGCGCGCGGCGCTGCGGGGATTCGACGTGCTCATCCTTTTCGAGATCGTCGCAGATGATGAGGTCGGGTCGGTGTGGGCCGACGCGCGTGCCGCGGAAACTGGCGCCGGTGCTCTTGGCCTGGATGCTGACACCGGCGGCGGTGAGAAGGATGGACTCGGACCACTTGGGGCGGCGGGGGTTGCGCGAAGCGGGTGCATCTTGGGTGGGGCTTGATTCAGGGGCTGAAGCGCGTGGCGCTGGTCCAGGGGCTGAAGCCCCTGGCAACGATTGCTCGCCCTGCGGGCGAAGGCGGGAGCGCACCGGCGCGGCGGAAGCGCGGGATCTGGGACCGCGGGGCCTGGACGCGCGGGCGCTGCGAGCGCAGGTGGCACTGGTTGATCGGCGCGCCGCTACGGGTGAGTCGGGCGCGGAGCTGTGGGTTGGACCTGAGATTTCAGGGTTCGTCTTGACGGCGGCGGAGTCGGGCGCGGAGCTGTGGGTGGTGGAGGTGTGCGGCGTGTGGGTGGGGGCGGCGCAGGCGCCCGTCGAGGACGGTGTGTCAGTGGGCGAAGTGTCCGCCGAAGCGGCGCCGGGGTCGGCGGTGAAGCCGCCTGCGGACGAGCAGAGGTCGCCGTAATGTTCGAGGATGCGAGGGTTGGTCTCCAACTCGTGACGGATGTCGCGGAGGAACTGCGTGGCGAGGCTGCGCTCGTGGGTGATGAGGACGATGTTTTTCGCGCGGCGCTCGCAGATGCACCAGAGCGGGAAGGCGAGCGCGGCGCAGGTGCTCTTGGCGTGGCCACGGGGGGCGACGCGGGCGAGGAGGCGCTTCGAGGAGGCGAGGTCGGCCATCAGCTCGGCATGGAAGTCGGCGGGCGCGTCGGTGAAGTAATGGGGGAGAAAGGTCTGCGCCCAACGGAGCAGGTCGGGGGAAGGCGTGATCGGTGCGGGCGGGCGGATCGGCGCGATGGGGCGGATCGGCGCGATGGGGAGGATCGGCGCGATGGGCGTGATGGGCGTCGGCGGGGGGATGGAGGGCGTGCGGTTCGACATTCGCGTTCCTCGCTCGGCGGGCGCGGCGCGCGCCTGCATGGATCATGAGTGCGCTTTGCGAGAGTGAGGGGACGAAGTTGGCGTGTGGCGCGAGATGACGCGGGGCGGCGCGAGAACGCGCGAAATGGTGCGTTTGGGCGCGGAATGTTGCGAGTGATGAGAAAGCGGGCGACGGGATTCGAACCCGCGACATTCAGCTTGGAAGGCTGATGCTCTACCAATTGAGCTACACCCGCGGCGGCCCGCGATTGTGAACGGGCGTCGGGATTGAGGATATCAGGGGCGGCGGGGGTGGGCAAATCTGGGGGCGAGGTGCGGGAAGGGATTCCCGAAGACGGGGTGCGGCTTGCATGCCTACGCGGAGTACCGCGAAGGCATGCCACCCTCCGCGAAGGCATGCCACCCTCCGCGAAGGCATGCCACCCTCCGCGAAGGCATGCCACCCTCCGCGAAGGCATGCCACCCTCCGGGAAGGCATGCCACCCTCCGGGAAGGCATGCCACCCTCCGGGAAGGCATGCCACCCGCCGCGTTACTTGCAAGTCGACGCCGCGTTACTTGCAAGCCGACGTCGTGCTATAGGCAAGCCGAAGCCGCGTTACTTGCAAGTCGACGCCGCGTTACTTGCAAGCCGACGTCGTGCTATAGGCAAGCCGAAGCCGCGTTACTGGCAGGCGGCGGTGGCGTCGGAGATGCTCGCGGCGTTGCCGCTGATGAAGAGCGTCGTGTTGCTGGCGGTCAGGGGCAGGCGGCGCAGGCCGACGTCGGCGGGGTCGCTGGCGCTCTGCACATTGAGGACGAGGTCGGTGCCCTGCGGGGTGACGTCGATCGACCACTCGCCGGCCAGCCGGCTCTCGGATGAGAAGGTGCTGAACTGCGTGGACGTAATTCGCGTGACGAGCAGGCCGAAGCGTCGCCCGTTGCAGAGGACGAGGTCACTGTTGTCGGTAATGCTGCCGCCGGAGAAGAAGGAGGAGGAGCCGAACTCGAAGCGATTGTTTGCGAACTGCGACTCGAGCGCGGCCTCATCAGCGGCTTCGGAGGAAGCGGGCGGCGGAGCGCTGCCGGTGGCGGGTGAGCCGGCGCCAGGCGCGTTGGCAGCGCCACCCGGGGCGCTGTCGGCCGGGGCGCTGGTGGGGTTGTCGGGCGGCGCGCCGCTGGAGGCGCCTGGGGTGTTGCCAGGCAGGCCGCCGTTGTTGCCGTCGTTTGCGCGGCCGGGGACGGCGATGATGGGACGGACGGAGCCGTCGGTGGGGATGACGTTTGACTCGTTGACGGCGGTGGTGTTGGACGTGCCGTCCTGGAGGTTGTTGCGCGGCGGGCGCTGGTTGCCGGTCTGCGCGGCGCGGTTTTCATCCTGAGCGGAGGCGACGTCGGTGGCGATGCCGCCGATGTCGAACTGGCCGGTGAGGGTCGCGTCTTCGACGACGCAGCCGCTGAGGAGGAAGAGCGCGGCGGCGCCGCAGGATGCGGGGAGAGCCGCGGCGCCGGGCAGGGTCGCGAGCATGGCGGCGCTGAGCAGGCGGATGCCACGGGTGATGCGCGCAGAGAGAGAGTGAGTGAGTTTCATGACGGTCGCCCTTTCTTGCAGGTTGTCGGATTTTTTTGAGCACTTCGCCGCGGTGGTACGCGGCTGAGAGTGGATGTACGACGGGGGCGCGGGGATTGCAGGGAGGCGGTTTTTGAGAGCGGCGGGCTGGGACAGGGAATCTGTTGAGGCTGGGAGCGGGGCCTGAAGGCTCTGGCGGGCGGGATGGCCCGGCAGCGATAAGGCGGTAGGCGAAGCGCACTGCTCGAGAGTGGTGGGACGAGGCGGGATGGGATTCTCGCACCAGCGGGAAAGGAATCTCGTACCAGCGGTTATCGCACCAGCGGAGGCCACGGAGTGCGGCTTGCATGCCTACGCGGAGTACCGCGAAGGCATGCCACCCGCCTGATTCACGGATCATGCTTCCGACGCCCCTTCGGGGCGTCCCCTTCGGGGCGTGTTTCTTTGATGATTCTCATCCACGGGTTTCGTCGTCGCTGCGCGACGACTCCACCCGTGGCTACAACCCGCGGCCCCGTCGGGGCCGAAGAGGCCGAGCGCTCGATCGGGGCCGAAGAGGCCGAGCGCTCGATCGGGGCTGGAGAGGGCGAGCACGGGGCGGCACAAACACTGCGCAATAGCAACGGCATCAGGCGGGAAGGGATTCCCAAAGACGGGGTGCGAGAAAGGATTCTCGCACCAGCAGCTCGCACCAGCGGGGGCCACGGAGTGCGGCTTGCATGCCTACGCGGAGTACCGCGAAGGCATGCCACCCTCGGCGAAGGCGGGACACTCGGCGCGAAGGCGGGACACTCGGCGCGAAGGCATGCCACCCTCGGCGAGCGCGGGGCACTCGGTGCGAAGGCATGCCACCCTCGGCGAAGGCGGGAGACTCGACTCACGGGAATTCTGCGGAGGGCGTGTAACTCCTGAGCAAATCGCATGGGACGCGAGGACCGGCTCACGGGAATTCTGCGGAGGGCGTGTAGGGCGGTTGGATGGCAACGCCGAGGCTTTGAAAGGAGACCGACGATGTCCGCAGATCCGATGTACGACGTGGTGATGAACGCGATGAGGGAGATGATCCGCAGCGGGGCGATTCCTTCCTCCACGGGGCTGCTCAACGCGATGAACCAGGCGGGACAGCGGCTGGCGACCTCATGGGGGCAGATGGCGGCGGCGACCGCGCCGATGTGGCGGTTCATCCCGTACGTGAATCCGGTGCGGGGGATGGCGTTGCCGATGGGCGGGGCGGGCGGGACGTCGGCGGTTGCGACGATGCAGGGACTGGCGGCGCTGGGGATCGCGGGCGTCGCGATCGCGGTGGCGGCGGGGGTGTGGGCGGCGCTGGGAGCGCCTTATTACCAGGCGATTGAGCGGGCGCGGGAGCGCGGATTCCTGTCGGGCTTTTCACAGGGGTTCACGACCGGCGTGCTGAACTGGCAGTGGCCGCAGGCGGCGTCGCGGTTCGGGATGCGCCGGGTGATTCCACGGAATCACTTTGTGCCGCAGGCGGACCGGGTCGAGGCGGTGGCGCACAACGAGGGACTGTTCATCGGGTATGCGCTGGGCATGGGCGGGACGGCGGAGGGGAAAAAGGCGTTTCGGATCGCGCTGCGGAAGCTGGCGGCGCGGACGGACAATGCAGCATGGTCGCAGAATGCGGACGAGGCGCGGTTGCAGCAGATTGATTACGTGATATCGCTGGCGAGCGCGGGCGTGAAGCACGGGCTGATCGTGGCGACGTGATACGGGAGTGGGTGGAACGCAGGATGGGCGGTGGGGGACTCGAACCCACGACCCCCTCGGTGTAAACGAGGTGCTCTAACCAACTGAGCTAACCGCCCGGAGACGTAGGCATTGTAACGACGGGGAGGGATGTTCGCGCGGTGTGACGCGCTGCCACGAGACCTGATTCACGGATCATGCTTCCGACGCCCCTTCGGGGCGTGTTTCTTTGATGATTCTCATCCACGGGTTTCGTCGTCGCTGCGCGACGACTCCACCCGTGGCTACAACCCGCGGCCCCGTCGGGGCCGAAGAGGCCGAGCGCTCGATCGGGGCCGAAGAGGCCGAGCGCTCGATCGGGGCCGAAGAGGCCGAGCGCTCGATCGGGGCCGAAGCGGCCGAGCGCTCGATCGGGGCCGAAGAGGCCGAGCGCTCGATCGGGGCCGAAGAGGCCGAGGGTGCTGCCGGACCGAAGAAGTCGAGGTGTCTGCGGGGCCAAAGGGGCGGAAGCGCGATCGAGGAGGAGCAAGCCGCGGACCAGTCGGTACTGGTATCCGAAGCGGAGTGGCGTAGCGGCGGGGCGGCGGAGCGGCGGGAACACAATCACCAGAAGCAGACCAGAGAAACACGAATCTTCAACGGCGCGGAGCTTGTCAGGGTCGGAGGGATGACATTCTGATTGACGGGCGGGCGCGGGGCTTGTCAGGGTCGGAGGGATGACATTCTGATTGACGGGCGGGCGCGGCGCGGGCTATGCTCGCGCTGCGAGGGTGCCCGCGTGGAAGCTCCGAAGCCCCATAATGTTACACAGATTCTGGGGGCGGTCGCGGGGGGCGACGGCAGCGCCGCGGGACAACTCTTCGAAATTGTCTACGAACAACTTCGCAGCATCGCCAACGCCTATTTCCGACATCAGCGCAGTGATCACACGCTTCAGCCGACCGCGCTGGTTCACGAGGCGTACGTCAAGCTGATCGGCGGCGAGGAGGTGCAGCCGCGCGATCGCGGACACTTCTTCGCGCTGGCGGCACGGGTGATGCGGCAGATTCTTGTCGATCACGCGCGGACGCGGGGACGTGAGAAGCGCGGCGGGGACGGTTCGTGGCGGCGGCTGACGCTGGATGGCATCGCACTCGACGATCCGCAGCGGCCGCTCGATCTGCTGGCACTTGAGGAGGCGCTGCAGCGGCTGGCGGCGCTGAACGACACGCACGCGCGGCTGGTGGAGCTGCGCTTCTTCGGGGGATTGGAGGAGGATGAGGCGGCGGAAGTGCTCGGAGTGTCGCGGGCGACAGCGTCGCGGGCGTGGCGATTCGTGCGGGCGTGGTTAATACGGGAGCTGTGGCCGGAAGGTGAGGCGGATTGATCGCGTTACCAGGGCCTGAAGGCCCTGGCTACGACCGACCGCCCTGGCGGGCGAAGAGCAGCGGTCACGCGCGCCCGGTGGGCGTCAGGACAACGCGGACGGCCGTTGGTTGGGCACGCCGGCGCTGCACGGCTCAGGAAAACTGGGATATGGCGGGAAGGGATGCCCGAAGACGGAGTGCGGCTTGCATGCCTACGCGGAGTACCGCGAAGGCATGCCACCCTCCGGGCGATTGCAGGGAGGCGTTTTTTTGAACGAAAGGCTTCTCGCACATGGGGGGTGGGAAGGGATGCCCGAAGACGGGGTGCGAGAGAGGATTCTCGCACCAGCGGCTCGCACCAGCGGAGGCCACGGAGTGCAGCGGAGATCAGAGAGCGCGGCGGAGGAGCAAACGGGGTGACATGAGGATGGTGGAGCAGCGGTGATGCTGACGCCCTCGCGAATGAGCCTGCTGGAGCAACTGTTCGAGGAAGCCGTGGGGCTGCCCGATGGGGAGCGGCGCGCGTGGATCGAGTCGCACTGCGCGCAAGATACGGAGCTGCGGGCGGAGTTGCTGGGGCTGCTGCGGGCGGATGGCGTGCCGAGTGCGCCGGTGGATCGGCCGGCGCTGAGGGCCGGACTGCCACAACAGGCGCTGGAACGCGCGGCGGCGGCGGCGGGAATGGAGCGCGGGGGCGCGCTGCCGGGGATGGATCGCGGGGATGCGCTGCCGACGCGGATCGATCGCTACCGGATCGTGCGGCTGCTGGGCGAGGGTGGGATGGGGCTGGTCTACGAGGCCGAGCAGCAAAACCCGCAACGGCGGGTGGCGCTGAAGCTGCTGCGGCCGGGGATGGGGTCTCCGGAGGCGCTGCGGCGGTTCGAGCAGGAGGCGCAACTGCTGGGGCGGCTCGCTCATCCGGGAATTGCGCAGATCTACGAGGCCGGGTCGGCGGAGGTGCTGGTCGAGGGCACGGCGGTGCGGCAGCCGTTCCTGGCGATGGAGTACGTGGACGGGGAGCCGCTGACTCAATATGCGGACCGGGCGCGGCTGGACCTGCGGACGCGGGTGGCGCTGCTGGCGGAAGTGTGCGACGGCGTTCACCACGCGCATCAGCGCGGCATCATTCATCGCGACCTGAAGCCGGCGAACATCCTGGTGTGCCGGGAGGATGCCTCGGCTGCGCCGACGGTTTCATCGGGGTCGCGGGTGATGCGGGGCGGGCCGCAGCCGAAGATTCTTGATTTCGGGGTGGCGCGGGTGGTGGCGGAGGACGTCGGCGCGATGAGCATGCTGACGGCGGCGGGGCAGATCGTCGGCACGCTGCCGTACATGAGCCCGGAGCAGGTGAGCGGGGACGCGGGCGAAATTGACGTTCGGAGCGACGTGTATTCGCTCGGCGTGGTGCTGTATGAGCTGCTGTGCGGACGATTGCCGCACCGTGCGACCAGCGCGGCGGAGCTGGTGAGCCGGATTTCGCGCGAGTCGCCGCCGCGGCCGTCGAGCGTGAACCGGCAGGTGCGGGGGGACATCGAGACGATCCTGCTCAAGGCGCTGGAGAAGGACCGCAACCGGCGGTACGCATCGGTGGCGCAGTTCGGGCAGGACCTGCGGCGGTTCCTGGCGGATGAGCCGATCGAGGCGCGGCGGGCGAGCGCCCTGTACGTGCTGCGGAAGACGGTGGCGCGGCACCGGGTGGTGGCGTCGCTGGCGATGGCGTTCGTGGTGATGATGATGGCGTCGTCGGTGGGGCTGGCGATTTTGTACGGGCGGGCGGAGAGCGCGCGCGGGTCGGCGCAGCAGCGGGCCGAGGCGCTGCGGCGGAGCGCGTACTTCAACACGATCGCACTGGCGCAGAGCGCGTTTGAATCCGAGAACGGGGGGCTGCTGGCGCAGCGGCTGGAGGAGTGCGCGGCGGACATGCGCGGATGGGAGTGGCGTTACCTGCGCAGCCGGAGCGACGTGAGCCGGCGGGTGATCGCGGCGCACGAGGGCAGCTCGAAGGTGCGGTGCGCGCCCGACGGGCGGCTGCTGGTGACGGTTTCGACGGATCGGCGGGCGCGGCTGTGGGACGCGGAGAGCGGCGCGGCGCTGGGGCAGATGCGCAGCGAGACGATGCTGGACACGGCGGCGTTCATTCCCGGCTCGACGCGCTTCGCCGCCGGCGGGCGGGACGGCGCGGTGCAGGTGTGGGACGCCGAGACGTGTGAGCGGGCGGCGCGGCGGGTGATGCGTCCGGGCGGCCGGATCACGGCGGTGGATGCGTCGCCGGATGGGCGACGGCTGGCGGTGGGCGGGACGGGGCGCGGGGTGGAGATCCTGGACGCGGAGACGCTGCTGGAGGTGCTGGAGCTGCCGAGCGAGCAGACGGTCGCTTCGATCGCCTATTCCGCGGATGGGGCGCGACTGGCGGTTGCGTCGGGGACGGACCACGTGGCGGTATTCGACGCCGAAAGCGGGATGCGGCTGGCGGAGGCGCGCGCGGCGGGGTTGAACGTGTCGCACGTGCGGTTCACGTCGGATGGATCGCGCGTGCTGGCGGGGGATGGGGCGGGCGGCATCTCGGAGCTGGACGCGGCGAGCGGAGCGCTGCTGCGGCTTCATCAGCGCGGGACGGACGGCGTGGCGGCGCTGGCGGTTTCGCCGGACGGGGCGCTGCTGCTGTCGGGGACGTATGCGCTGGGGGCGTGGGAACTGAGGACGGGCCGAAAGCTGCCGGCGCTGCTGGGGCATGAGACGCGGGTCACGGCGATCGACGTATCTCCCGACGGGCGGACGGCCTACAGCATTGATGACGCGGGCATGCTGCGGTTCTGGTCGATCGGGGCGGACGCGGAGTCGCACACGCTGGCGGGGCACCGGGACCTGGTTCGGGGGGTGGCGGTATCGCCGGACGGCATGATGATCGCCAGCACGGGGCGCGACGGGGACATCCGGCTGTGGAGCGCGGGCGGGAAGCTGCTGCGGCGGTGGGCGGCGCATCGCGGGTGGGGCAAGGCGGTGGAATTCTCGATCGACGGGCAACTGCTGTTCTCGTGCGGCTTCGACGGGACGGTGCGCTCGTGGCGGATACCGGATGGAACGCCGGCGGGGACGATCCACGCTTCCCCACAATCGCTGCGTGACCTGGCGGTGTTTCCGGACGGGCGGCGGATCGCGGCGGGCTGCGGCGACGGGACGGTGCGGATCTGGGGCATCGCGGACGGGGTGGAGCTGGCGGTCCTGCGCGCGCCGACACGGAACATCATCAACGGGCTGGCGATCAGCCCGGATGGTCAACGGATCGTGGCGGGACAGCGGACGGGGGTTTGCGTGTGGCACGTGGAGAGCGGATTGTCGGAGCGGGTGCTGGAGGGCGGCGAGGAGAGCGGCAACTCGGTGACCTTTTCGCCGGACGGGTCGCTGATCGCGACCGGGGGATCGGACGCGGCCGTGCGGCTGTGGGATGCGGGCAGCGGGCGGCTGGTGCGGACGCTGCGTGGTCATCGGGGGCTGGTGCAGAGCGTGGCGTTTTCGCCGGACGGGTCGCGGCTGGTGAGCGGCTGCTTCGGGCGGCTGGTGCTGGTGTGGGATCCGCGGGAGGGCAAGCCGGCGCTGGTGATCCGCGAGCATCACGGGGGGATTCCGGCGCTGGCGTTCTCGCCGAGCGGGCGGTTCTTTGTCTCGGGCAGCAATGACTCGATGGTCCGCATCTGGGACGGCGGGTCGAGCGAACGGGGCGGTATCGAGAGGCGGCCGGTCGCGAATTCCGACGGAGTGGCGCCGATTGATCCGTAATGCTGCGCGTCGGCGCGGGATTGCGTAGAATCCGCGACCCTGGGGATGGACGCCCCGACGGAATTGGCAGGGATGCACACGCGCTGCGGAAGGGATTGACGATGCCGGTGAGCACGCCGAAGAAGCCGCGGACCCGCGGGAATGAGCCGACGCTGTTTTCGAAGGATGCAAATGAGGCGGCGGAAGGGCCGCCTTTGCAGGGCGCTGCGCCGACGGGGGCGGCGGCCGGAGCGCCTGCGGCAACGGCTTCGCGGAAGGCGGCGGCCGGGCCGGATGGGGAGGAGCGCCCGGCTGGGAAGGCGGCGGTGCCGCGGGCGGCGCGGGAGCGGGTGAGCGCGGAGTCGATGGCGGGTCGGCAGCGGGAGATTTCGGTCTCGGAGTTCTTTGCGAAGAACCGGCACCTGCTGGGCTTTGACAACAAGCGCAAGGCGCTGCTGACGACGGTGAAGGAGGCGGTGGACAACTCGCTGGACGCCTGCGAGGAAGCGGGAATCCTGCCGGACATTCTCGTGGAGATCACGCAACTCGGGGAGGATCGCTTCCGGGTGACGGTGCGTGACAACGGGCCGGGGATCGTCAAGGCGCAGATTCCGAACGTCTTCGGCAAGCTGCTGTACGGTTCGAAGTTTCACCGGTTGAAGATGTCGCGCGGGCAGCAGGGCATCGGCATCTCGGCGGCGGGGATGTACGGGCTGCTGACGACCGGCAAGCCGGTGAAGATCAACTCGCGGACGGGGGCGGGTCGCGAGGCGCATCACTTCGAGCTGCAGATCGACACGGCCCGCAACCGGCCGGAGATCATCAAGGATGAGCCGATCGAGGTGGAATGGGCGCACGGGACGGAAGTGAGCATCGAGCTGGCGGCGACGTATGCGCGCGGGCGGCAGAGCGTGGATGAGTACCTGGAGCAGACGGCGATCGCCAACCCGCACGCGGAGTTTCGGTATCGACTGGCGCTGGGGGGCGGGCCTGAGGGAGTGACGGAGCAGCTCTATCCGCGCGGGAGCGACGAACTGCCGCGCGAGACGCGCGAGATTCAGCCGCACCCGCACGGGATCGAGCTGGGCGTGCTGATGAAGATGGCGAAGGAGAGCGGGCCGGCGCGGCGCGGAGAGGTGAAGCCGACCGGGTCGTTGACGGGATTTCTTCAGCACTCGTTCTCGCGCGTGACGGGGACGGTGGCGGCGAACATCTGCGAGGCGGCGAAGCTGTCGCCGCGGGCGAAGGCGGCCGATCTTTCGTCGGGGGAGCTGGAGCGGCTGTACCGGGCGATGCAGTCGGTGAAGATCATGGCGCCGCCGACGGACTGCCTGTCGCCGATCGGGGTGCGGGCGCTGCTGGCGGGCCTGCTGAAGGAAGTGAAGGCGGAATTTTATACGGCGACGACCCGCGACCCGGCGGTGTATCGGGGGAACCCGTTCCTGATCGAGGTGGGAATCGCCTATGGCGGGGCGCTGCCGGGGGATGAGGCGGCGCGGGTGATCCGCTTCGCGAACCGCGTGCCGCTGCTGTACCAGCAGTCGGCGTGCGCGTCGTTCAAGAGCGTTCTGGACGTGGACTGGCGGAACTACGGGCTGTCGCAGCCGGGCAGCTCGGCGCCGGTGGGGCCGCTGATCGTGATGATCCATATGGCGAGCGTGTGGGTGCCGTTCACGAGCGAGAGCAAGGAGGCGATCGCGGACTATGACGAAATCCGCAAGGAAATGAAGCTGGCGATCCAGGAGTGCGGGCGGAAGCTGGCGGCGTATGTGCGGCGGCGGCGGCGGCAGCAGCTCGAGGGGGAGCGGCGGAGCATTTTTGAGCGGTACATCCAGGACGTGGCGCAGGCGCTGGCGGCGCTGGCGGGGGCGGACGCGAGGCGGCTGATGGGGGAATTGCAGGAGATCGCGCGGGAGCGGACGGCCGAGGCGGACGTGGAACTGGATGAGGACGGCAAGCCGATCGCGGCGGCGGAGGCGCCGGAGCCGGTAACGGATGAGACGGTGGTGATCGTGGAGGCGAATCAGCCGGCGGCGCCGGTGGTGGTGGCGCCGGCGCTGTTCGGGGGCTCGGATGGTGAGGAGGCGGCGGACGGCGCGCGGAAGCGCGGCGGAGGGCGGAAGCGCGGGCGCGCGGAGAAGTAAGGGGAGGGTGGGCGGCACCAGGGCCTGAAGGCCCTGGCAACGATCGTCCGCCCTGACGGGCGGGGAGGCGGGGAATCTCACGCGGGCGGCGCTTCCAGGGGGCCGTTAGGCGCGGGGACGGCGGGCGGTGACGAAGGCGCGGATGGCCTCGATCGGGCGGGTGTTGAGGACATCGTCGCGGCGGAGCCAGGCGCGGCGGGCGGTGAGCACGCCGAAGCGCATCTGGTCGAGCTGCTCGACCGCGTGCGCGTCGGTGTCGATGCAGATCGTGGCGCCGTTGTCGCGGGCGAGGCGGGCGTGCACGTCGCGCAGGTCCAGGCGATAGGCGGAGGCATTGATCTCCAGCGCGGTCCCGGTGCGTGCGGCGGCGCGGCTGACGGCGTCGATGTCGAGCGGCATGGCCTCGCGCTTGTTGATCAGGCGGCCGGTGGGGTGGGCCAGCACGTTCACATAGGGGCTTTGGATCGCCAACAGCGCGCGGCGGGTGTTGGCCTCGATGTCGTGTCCCATGCCGAAGTGGATCGACGCGACCACCCAGTCCAACTGCGCGAGCAGCTCGTCGGGGTAATCCAGCCGGTCCGAGAGGATGTCCACCTCCGCTCCGGCCAGCAGCGTGAGTTTCGGGAAGTCGCGCGCGACGCGCCGGACGTCGGCGATGTGCTGGAGCAGGCGGTCGGGCTTCAGTCCGCCGGCGACAGCGCTGCTCTGCGAGTGATCGGTGATGGCGATGTACTGGTAGCCGCGTTGCAAGGCGGCCTGCGCCATCTCGGCGATGGATGCGCGGCCATCGCTGGCGGTGGTGTGCATGTGCAGGTCGCCGCGGATCATGTCGAGCGAAAGCAGGTCGGGGGGAACTTCGGTCAAATCCAGCTCGCCGCGGTCCTCGCGCAGCTCCGGCGGGATCCAGGGCAGGCCGAGCGCCGCGTAGATTTCCTGCTCGCTGCGCGAGGCCAGCACGCGCTCGCCCTCGGTCAACCCGTACTCGTTGAGCGTCCAGCCGCGCTTCACGGCCCGCTCGCGCAGCCGGACGTTGTGCTGCTTGCTGCCGGTGAAATATTGCCAGGCGGCGCCGAAGCTGTCGGCGGGAACGACGCGCAGATCGACCTGGATGGACTTGCCGGCCTCGGGCGTCAGGCGGATCGAGCCTTTCGTCGGCCCGTGGGCCAGGACGGCCTCGACCCCGGTGATTTTCGTGAAGGCATCGACGACAGCGGCGCCGTCGTCGGCGATGCAGAGCAGGTCGAGATCGCCGACGGTTTCACAGCCGCGGCGCAGCGAGCCGGCCTGCTCGACGCGGGCGACGCCGGGGATGCGCCGCAGCTCGTCGGCGACGCGCTCGGCGACGGACCAGGCCCAGCCGAGCCGGGCGCGGCCGGCGCTGCTCTCGATGAAACTGATGCCCTGGCGGATCTGGTCGATGCTTTTTTTGCCGAAGCCGCGCAGGTCAGCGAGTCGGCCGGACTCGATGCAGGATTTCAGCTCGGCCAGCGAGGTGACGCCGCGCTCGCGCCACAGCAGGGCGGCCTTCTTCGGGCCGAGGCCGGGGACGCGGAGCAGCTCCAGCACGGTGGCGGGCACTTCGCGGGTCAGCTCGTCGCGGAGGGCGATGCGGCCGGTGCGGAGCAGCTCGTCGAGCTTTTCGGCGGAGGCCTTGCCGACGCCGGGCAGGGAGGCCAGCTCGCCACGGGCGGCGACGTCGGTCAGCTCGACGGCCAGGTCTTCGAGGGTGCGGGCGACGCGGCGATAGGAGTTGACGCGGAAAGGCTCCTCGCCCTTGATCTCCATCAGGTCCGCGATTTCCTCGAACGCGCGGGCCGCCTCGGCGTTGGTCACTTCACGAACTCCTGACGCGCCGCCGCCGGTCCGCGCGGCGTGACGTGAATCTCCAGGATCAGCAGCGCGATGGGGCGATCCGGGCGGGTGGCGTCCCATTGCCAATGATGCAGCTCGATCTCGTTCTGGCCGGGGCGGGCCGTGATGCCGGTGCACAGGCTCAGCGTGCGGGCGTTGCCGGTGACGGGCACTTCGTGCTCGCCGGCGCAGGCGCCGTTGACGACCACGCGCAGCCGCTGGCCGGCCCAGTAATTGCGGCAGGCGATCAGCAGCAGGCGCTCGCCGCCGGCCGCGTCGTCGAAGCGCAGACGGCTGACCGGACCGAGCGCCCAGCGGCAGCGCGGCAGGTCGTCCTGCGGATAGGGGCCTTCCCAATGGTCGAAGCCGTCCAGGACCGACCAGCCGGGATGCTCCGGCGAGACGAACTCGACCCGCGGCGCATCGGGCACGCGCGGGGCGAGCCAGATTTTCCGGCGCAGGTCCAGCGACTCGGCGACGCCGCCGGTGCGCAGCGCGCCGAACCACGATCGATAGGAGGCCTCTGGCGAGAACTCACTCTCGACGAGAATCCTGGACCAGGCGCCGAGGTCGCTGCGCAAGGCGTCGTCGGCGTACAGCTCCTCGATCGCCTCGGCCAGCGCGGTGGGCGAGACCTCGCGGGCCAGACGGCCGGTGAGGCCGTCGATCAGCGCCTCGGGCACGCCGCCGACGGGATAGCCGACGCTGGGAATGCCGCAGGCGGCGGCCTCGATGAAGACCTGCCCGAAGGCCTCGGCCAGGCTCGGGCCGACGAAGAGGTCGCAGGCGCTGTAGAGCATGGCCACGTCACGGGGGTCGCGCAGGTAGCCCATCGCGCGGAAGTTCGGCATCGGCGGCGGGCGCGAGGCGTCGGCGTGGCCGATGCTGACCACCAGCACATCGGGCAGGTTCAGCCGGCGCAGCGCCTCGGCCAGGTGGCTCAACCCCTTGCGCGGATCGTCGGCGGAGGTACCGGAGGTCATGATGATGAACTGATCGGGGGGCAGGTCGAAGCGCTCGCGGCAGGCGGCGCGGTCGCGCGGGTGGAAGAGATCGGTCGGCACGCTGAGGCGCAGCGCGTGCAGCAGGCGCGGGTCGGCGGCGGGGCCGAGCGCGTCGGCGGCGAAGCGGCGCATCCACTCGCTGTTGGCGAGCAGGCGCGGGGCGGCGCTGCCCTGGGTGTAGAGCAGGCGCTTGTAGCGGTGGGCGGCGGCGATGCGGTCGGCGGCGAGGGCCGGGTAGTCGTCGGGGGTGGGGCAGGTGTGGTCGCAGCCGGAGCGGTACTGCTCGCAGCCGCCGGTGTAGGCGCAGCGGCCGGTGAGCGCCCATTGATCGTGCAGGACCATGGTGGTCGGCCAGCGGGAGGAGATTGCGCCGAGCAGCTCGGGGCCGAGGGCGGCGGAGTGCAGGTTTCCGACGACGACGGCATCGGGCCGCTGTGCGGAGATGCGGTCGCATACGTTCTGAATCGACACAGGTGGATCGCGGTCGAACGTGCTGCCGTCGGAGACGGCGAGGACGCCGACCTCGTGCCCTGCGGCGGCGCAGGCGCGGGCCAGGCGCTGATGGGCGACACCCGCGCCGGCCATGTAGCCGATGTCGTTGAAAAACGTGATGCGCAGGCGGTCGCGGCCGACGTCGCCGTCGGCGACGGGGGTGACGAGCGGGGCGTCGGGGTGATCGGCGCGGAAGCGGGCGACGACGCGGTCCAGCTCGGCGCGGAACTCGGCGGCGGCGGTGGTCTTTTGCTGCGGATGGACGCGGAATTGCGCGATCGGGCGCCCGATGACGCACAAGCGCGCGCCGGCGGCGGCGAATCGCAGCCACAGCTCATAGTCCATGCTGTAATGCCACGATTCATCGACCGAGGCGCCGGCGCGCTGCCAGAGGTCGCGGGTGAAGATCACCTCGGGCTGGTAGAAGAACTGGCCGCCCATCCAGGCGCGCGGGATGTCGAGCAGGTCCGCCAACGGCAGCGGGCCGTCGGGGCAGCAGGTGAGGTGACGCTCGACCAGGGCCTCGTCGCGGTAGATCTCGCAAATGCCGGCGACCATGTCGGCGCCGCTGCGGTGCATGGCCAGGGCGGCGGCGGCGAGCGCTCCCGGGGCGAGACGGTCGTCGGAGTTGAGCCACATCATCAGCTCGCCGGTGGCACGGGCGAAGCCCTTGTTGATGGCGTGGCTCTGGCCGCGGTCGCGCTCGCGGACGCAGTGGGCGAGGCGCGGCGACCAGCGCTCGAGCACGTCGATGGTGGAATCGGTGGAGCCGCCGTCGATGACGACGTGCTCGACGGCGGGATAGCCTTGATTGGCGACGGAGAGCAGCGTCTCCTCGATGTAGGCGCCCTGGTTGAAGGAAGGGGTGACGATGGAGATTTTCGGCCAGGGACTGCCGTCGGGCAGGGTGGCGGGCAGCGGCGCGGGGAGGGCGTGCGCCGGGGCGCGCCAGGGCCAGGCGCGGCGGCTGTCGGCGGCGGAGCCGAGACTGCGGCGGTGCGCTTGCAGGCGCGCCCGCACGTCGGCGATGAGGGCGGGATCGGGCGGCTCCGCGCGGCCGACGTCGCGGGCGAGGTCGAACAGCTCGGACGGGACGCGGCCGACGGCCGGCGCGCCGGGGGTCTCGAACCAGCGCAGCGAGGGGATCGGCGCGGGGTGCTCGCTGGCTCCGCACTGCTGCATCCAGCCGCGGATTGTGCCGGTGTGTGCGGAGGCGGCGTTCGCGGGGATCAGGATGCGGCGCTGCAGGCCGTCGCGCGACCAGGTTCGCAGGGCGCGGGCCGCGTCGCGCGGGTCGGCGGGCGGCGCGAGCAACACGACGGCGGCGGGGATGGCGGTGCTGCGCAGGAGGCCGGGGGCGTCGGTGTCGAGCGCGGCGAGTCGATCGTCGCAGCCGACGACCCGCGCGGCGCTGCAGGCGGCGCGGTTGAACTCGCGCGCGCCGCCGATGAGCCAGAGTTGCGGTTCGGCATCGCGGGCGGATGGATCGCGGGGGGCGGGAAACAGGACTCGAAGGAGGTCGCGCAGCAGGGCTGGATCGACATCTCCGACGACGGCGCAGCCGCCGCGGCGCGCGGCGGATTGGAGAGCGGCGGAGGCGGCGCGCTCGCTGCGCGGGGGAACCGGGTTGGGCGATGGGAGGTCCGCGGCGCGCAGGGCGTCGGTCGCGTGGCCGGTGAATCCGCCGTTTCCTGCGTCTGCGTTCATCTCTGCTCCGGCGATCGGTGGCTCAGTGTCCCTCAGCGGTTGGCGCGCGTCTCCTGGACGTGCGCGGCTGTTCCGTCGCTGAAGGATGACGGAGTGTAGCTCCCTGCGCCCCTTCGGGGCTTGGGTGATTGATGTTTCGCATCCACGGGTTTCGTCGCCGCTGCGCGGCGACTGCACCCGTGGCTACAACCCGCGGCCCCGGCGGGGCCGAATACGCCCCGGACTGTTCGAGGGTGGGCGGCCTGGTGGGCGCGGCCCAACCTACATGGCTTTCGACTCGACTCAACGGCCGCGCGGGGGAGCTCGGGCTCGCGCGGTTGCTCATGCCCTTCGCGGCGCGGATCAGCGCATGTCGTCGCGGTTCTCCCACGCGGCGCGGATCAGCGCATGTCGTCGCGGTTCTCCCACGCGGCGCGGATCAGCGCATGTCGTCGCGGTCCTCCCACGCGGCGCGGCGCGCAGCGCCGAGCTTGAGGCCGAGCTTTCGCCAGCGCGAGCGGCGCAGGTCGTCCACGTACTGGCGATAGCGAACGGCGTCGGCCTGCGCGTGGGCCAACTCGGTGCTGACCTGCTCGAAGCGCGCGCCGGCCTCCAGCGTCACGCGGCCAAGGGCGGCGCGCTCGGTTTCGAGGGCGCGGGCGCGCAGCTCGGCGTCGTGGCGGGCTTCGGCAGCGCGCAAAATTTCCGATCGCAGCCGCGCGATCTCGGCGCAGAGGGCGGCGTTCTGGGACTCGGCGGCGGCCAGCGCGGCTTCGGACAGCGTGGCGCGCGATTCGAGCCGGGCGGCGGTGCGCTCGGTCTCGCGCAGGCGCAGCTCGGCATCGGGCAGGCAGGCGGCGTGCTCCGAGTGCAGGATACGCAGGGAGCGCTCCTGAGCGTGCAGGCGGCGCTGGGCGTCGTGATTCCGTTCGCGCGATTGACGCAGCATCGCGGCGATTGTCGTCGATGCCGGCTGGTGCACGAGGACGCGCAGCGTGCCGGGTGCCGCTCGCTCGGACGCGGACACGGGCGCGGTGGATTGTCCTTGCGGTGGCACAGTCTCGCGCGCGATCAATCCCCCCTGCTCGCTCGCGGCGCGATGCGTCTCCAATCCCCCCTGCCGGCTCGCGCCGCCGTCCGCGGTCGATCCTCCCTGCCGGTTCGCGCCGCCGTCCGCGGTTGATCCTCCCTGCCGGCTCGCGGACAGGGGCGCGGTGACTGCTGGTTGAGGATGCGCGGCCTGGCAAGGTGCGCCGGACGCCCCCTGCTCCGACGCGGCCGCGGGCCGGTCGCTGCGTTCGCCGCGCTCCAGTACATCAATCGCTGACGTGACGCTCTCGCGCGGCACGTCGCGGATGCAGACCGCGCGGTCGAAGGGACAGACCCAGTCGCAGCCGATGCACGGCACGCCGACGGTGGCGACCAGCCCGGTCGGCGCCGCGGGTACGAAGCGCGGCCAATGCCCGCCGCCGAAGACGGCGATGACGGGTTTGTCCAGCGCGGCGGCGACGTGCATCGGGCCGGTGTCGCGGCCGATGTATGCGCGGGCGGCGTCGGCCAGGCCGATCAGCGGCTCCAGCGGCGCGTTCGGCTCGAAGATCAGCACGGCCCGCCGGCCGGCCGCGGCCATCATTTCGCGGATGCGCTCGCTGGCGGCGCGCTCGGATTCGGAACCGACCAGCGCGACGGCGCGCCCGTGGCGCTCGACCCAGTGCGCCAGCACGGCGGCCCAGTCCTCCAACCCCCAGTTTCGCACGGCGTTGTCGGCGTGTTCTCCGACACAGGCCAGCACGAAGTCGTGACGGCGCAGGCCGTGACGGGCGAGCAGCGCGTCGGCGGCGGTGCGCTGCGCGACGGTCGCGACGATGCGCGGCCGCGGCAACTGCGGATCGCCGCCGAGGATCAATTTCGCCAGGCGGCGGTTCTTCTCCGTCTCCGGCTCATCCTCATGCACGGCGGCGACCGCGTCGGGGCGCAGCGTGCTGGGCCAGTCGTGGCCGCCGCGCAGGTCGCCGCGGAACATCCGGCCGGACAGCGCGGTGACGGGAACACCGGGCAGCGCCTCGGCGAGGCGCTCCTCAAAGGCGGTCCATTGATAGGGGGCGACCAGCAGCAGGTCGGGAGAAAAATCGCGCGCGACGGCGGCCGCGGCGTGCACGGCCGGATGCGGCGTGAGCATCTGCTCGGAATATGGGTCGCCGTCGATGACAAACACCAGCGCGCCGGGTGCGACCAGCGGGGCGAGCGGCAGGTGATGCGGGCGGACCAGCAGCAGCAGGTCGTGTCCGGCGGACACGAGCGCGGCGTAGAGCGGCTGGCGCAGCAGGAAGTCGCCGATGCCGTCGGGATTGCTGGCGAGAATCCGCACGCAGGCTCTCACTATCGGGCGTGTGCCGGGGGGGCCGACCGTCGGCTCGGGCACGCCGGAGAGGGGGAATTCCGAGGAATACAAGGAGAGTTTACAGCCGTCGTGCGGGGTCGAAAAGCGCTCGGCGCGGGGACGGGCGCGCGTCGTCGCGCCTGGGTGTGCGCGGTCGCGGGTGCACTTCCTTCCTGGTTGGCGGGCGGACGGGCGGCGGATGTTTGTGCAGGTGCGCTCGCGCGAGGGGCGGGTGCGAAGTATCGGACGCTGGAATCGTGGGCGATTTCGGTGCAACGATCGGCCCTGTATTGCACACTCAGGGCGGACACACTCCGGGATGGGGAGGATCGCCGATGAGCACGATGGAGCGGATTCGATCGGCCGGCAGCCGGCTGCTGCGGAACGAGGACGGCCCGACGGCCACCGAGTACGCGGTGATGCTGGGGCTTATCGTGCTCTTTGCGATCGGGACCATCGCCGGGATCGGCGGCAGCATGCAGGGCATTTATGACGCGATCAACGCGGAAGTGCCCTGATCGGGTGGATCCGGACGCGAATGGAACCTGAACGGCTGGGGTATTGGCTGGTCACCATCGCCGGCACAGTGTTGTGCGGGTGGTGGCTCTCCATTCGGCCGGGCGCCTCGTGCCGGAACGTGGCGACGCCGGTGGCATTTCTGCTGATCCTGCTCTCCTCACTTCTCGCTATTCTCACTGTATCTCGCTGAACAAAAGCCGCTTGCGCGAACCTGGCGGAATCGTGGGTGTAACCGTCGGGGGGCGGTCCGCATAAGATTCCGGACAGAAGGCGACAATGGCGGTGCGGTCGCGGCGACTCTACCAGGCGTCGGCCGGGCAGCCCGGGTTGGTCGGCGAGTCGATATGTGAGGGCGCGATGGGAATCCCGCACGAGCGGGATCGCACGAGCGGCAGGAGCAAGTAACGACATGGCTCGATCTTCTGTTCGATGGTTTGCAGCAATCCTGGCACTCTCCGCTGCGGTAGGCGCCTATGGGCAGCAGGCGCCGCGATTTGCCGCCAAGGCGCAACTGGACACGACCAGCCTGAAGCCGGGCGGCAAAGCGCGTGTCGCGGTTGAGCTGGAGATCGAGAAGCACTGGCACGTCTATCACCCGATCACGATGGGTGTGGGACTGTCCACCGAGTTCAAGTTCAGCGGGCCGGCGTGGCTGAGCGTCGGCCCGGTTCGCTATCCGACGCCGGCGCTGGCGGAGTTCGCGGGGATCGAATTCCTGGGATTCGAGAGCGGCGAACTGTTCGTCGCGGAGCTGACCGTTGCGGCGGATGCGCCGCTCGGGCCGGCCGAGCTGAAGATCGACGTGACCGGACTGGCGTGCAAAGAGACGTGCATCCCGGTGCGGACGTCCACAACGCTGAAGCTGGAGGTGCGCGCGGAAGGCGGCGGCGAGGCGAACGGCGAATTGTTCACGAAGGCGATGAAGCGCATGCCGCCGGCGCTGGCGAGCGCGCCGTACCTGGCGGGCAGCAGCGCGACGATCACGCCGAAGATCGAGGTGATGGGGCGCGGCGAACTGGCGGTGAAGCTGAAGATACAGCCAGCGCATCACATACTCGATCCTGAGCCGGGGGTGGAGGGGCTGATCGGGACGCGGGTGCTGATCGAGGGGGCGGACGGGATTGAGTTCGGCGAGCCGGCCTGGCCGGCGCCGAAGATCCGCAAGAGCGAGATCGGCGAGGCGCGCGAACACGCGGGTGACGTGACGGTGCGGCTCCCGGTGGAGGTGATTGATCGCAAGTTCAAGCCGGGTCCGCAGCGGCTGCACATGCTGGTCTATTACCAGGCGTGCGCGGACAGCGGGCAGTGCTTTCGACCGGCGTATGCGGAGGCGATTCTGGAATTCGAGGTGACGGGGACGTCCAAGGCGGACGCGGGGACGGAGACGGGCGGCGGGGAATCGAGCGTTGCGGGCGGCGGCGCGGCGGGGTCGGGGGGTTCGACCGAGGGGGCGCCGGTGCGCTCCGCGGCGGCGAAGCCGACGGGCGGCGGGACGGCGCTGGAGTGGGTGAAGTGGGAGCCGGGGCTGCCGGAGCGGCTGTCGCGCGAGGGGCGGATCGTCTACGTCGATTACACGGCGGAATGGTGCCTGACCTGCAAGGCCAACAAGAATTTTGTGATCGAGGTGGATCCGGTGCGCAGCCGGTTGATCGAGCTGGGCGCGGTGATGGTGAAGGCGGATTTCACGCGCGAGGATCCGGTGATCTTCGAGGCGCTGAAGAAATTCGGGCGCGGCGGGGTACCGCTGAACCTGATCTATGCCCCGAACCGGCCGGAGGAGCCGACGGTGCTGCCGGAGGTGCTGACGTCGTCGCTGCTGCTGTCGCGGCTGGCGGATGCGTCGGCGGGCAAGACGACGGTTCACAAGGAGACGTTCTTCGGGCTGGGGCTGGCGGGCGTTTTCGTTTTCGCGCTGCTGGGCGGGATGCTGCTGAACGTGATGCCGTGCGTGCTGCCGGTGCTGTCGCTGAAGCTGTTCAGCCTGATGCAGCAGGCGCACGATTCTCCGGGTCGGGTGCGGCAACTGGGGCTGGTGTACGGGCTGGGGGTGCTGGTGAGCTTTGTGCCGCTGGCGGCGCTGGTGGCGTCGGGGCAGTCGTGGGGACGGCCGATGCAGTCGCCGGTGTTCCTGATCTCGATGTCGGCGGTGACGGTGGCGTTTGGCCTGGCGCTGCTGGGGGTGTGGGAGCTGCGGCTGCCGGGGATCGTGGAGCGGAGCGCCGGGGCGGTGACGACGCGCGAGGGGTTCGGCGGCTCGTTTCTGAACGGGCTGATGGCGACGGCGCTGGCGACGCCGTGCGTGGGTCCGTTCCTGGGGTCGGCGGTTGGGTTTCTGGCCAGTCAGCCACCGGCGGTGGGCGTGCTGGGGGTGATGACGGTGGGTGTGGGGCTGGCGCTGCCGATGGTGGTGCTGGCGTGGGTGCCGGCGTGGAGGCGGTTCATGCCGAAGCCGGGCATCTGGATGGTGACATTCAAGCAGGTGATGGGGTTCGTGCTGCTGGCGACGACGCTGTGGCTGCTGAGCACGCTACGGTTTTTTGTGACGGCGACGGAGTTGCTGGCGGTGTTGACGTTCCTGCTGGCGGTGGGGATTGCCTGCTGGGTGCTGGGGCGGATCACGCTGTCGGACAGCACGGTGCGGCGGGCGGGGTTGTGGCTGACGGCGATCGTGCTGATGGCGGCGGGCTGGCGGACGGGACAATGGCTGTTTCCGCCGGATGCGCCGGTGGCGGCGCCGGTGAGCGAGGCGGCGACGGGGGTGGTGCGGGGTTGAGGGGAGTGGTGGGCACGGCCCACCCTACAAATTTGAGCGGTAGGGATGCGACGCGCGGGGGGGGGGAACGCGGGGTTGGTCGGCGGGCGGAAATGTGATGGCGGGATGGGCATCCCGCGGGAGTGCGTGCGGGATGGGAATCTCGCACGAGCGGCGCCGCTCAGTAGTTGCGCTGGGCCTCGCGTTGCTCGGCACCAGCCTACGGCTCGGCACCAGCCTACGGCTGCACCTCGGCAGCGGCCTACGCCGCTACGGCTCGGCACCAGTCTACGGCTGATAATCCGGGGGATTTCCGGCGACTTTGTGAATTTTGCGGTCCGCGCGGACGGGCGGCTCGTGAAGAGGGTGAGGAATGAAACTCCCCCACTCTCTCCACAAGGAGCCGCAGCATGTTCGCGACCTGCACCACCATCCGCGTTGACGCCGATTTGTCGAATCCGTCGGGCCGCGGTTGCCCACCCAATGCGTCGGGCTGGCGTAACGTCCCGCGCTGCGCCCTGCTGCTGCGAACCGCGCTGGCGCTGCTGCTGCTGACCGCGACCCGCTCGGTTCAGTGGGCGCACGCCCACGACGGTTGCGTGCAGCTCGCACTGGATGACGCGCGGATGGGCAGCGGCGGCGGGTCGCGCGCGTCGCGCATCCAGGTGGTGGCGCGGGAGCTGGCAGACCTTCGCACGCTGCTGCGCGTGAACGGCGATGCGGCCGCGCCGGTGTGCGCGGACCTGGCGCAGATGAGCATCCTGTATGACCCGAACGCGGACGATGAGGCGATCCTCGAATCGCTGGAGGCGCAGCCGGATGAGCAATTCGGCATGTTTGCGGCGCAGGGCAGCCGCTGGACGACGACGGCGACCAACGGCAGCGTGGCGATCGGCAACCGCATGACGCTGACCTACAGCTTCGTGCCGGACGGCACCTCGATCGCGGTTGCGGGGTTTGGCGGGGCGGCCGGCAACGTGCTTCACGCGGAGCTGGATGCGAACTTTCCGGGCGGGCGGACGGCGTGGAAGGCGCAGTTTCAGCGCACGTTTGACCGCTGGTCGGAGCTGATGAACGTGACGTTTGTCGAGGTCAGCGACGACGGGGCGAGCTTTCCGGCGTCGGCCGGGCTGCTGGGAGCGCGGGGCGACATCCGCATCGCGATGCGGCCGCTGGGCGCGCCGCTGGCGGTGAATTTTTATCCGCAGTTCGGCGGGGACATGGTGCTGGATTCCGAGGACATCGCCCAGTTCTGCAACGCGACGGACAACTTCCGCACGCTGCACAACACGCTGATGCACGAGCAGGGGCACGGGCTGGGGCTGGCGCACGTGATGCCGCAGAGCGGGACGAAGCTGATGGAGCCGGTGCTCAACAGCGGCTTCGACGGGCCGCAGGAGGATGACATCCGCGCGGTGCAGTCACTGTACGGCGATGCGCACGAGCCGAACGGCAGCTACGCCAGTCATGGCTTCGTCGGCGGGCCGCTGCGCGAGGCCGCGGCCGGGCGGATCGAGTACACGCTGCGGAACCTCGCCATCGAGCGCGGCGGCGAGAGCGACTGGTATGGCTTCACGGCCTTCGCCATGGCGCCGATCGCGATTCACGTCCTGCCGATCGGCAGCAGCTATGAGAGCGGCGCGCAGAGCGCCACGGTCACCAGCACGGTGGACGCGCGGGCGGCGCGCAACCTGGGGCTGCGGCTGTGGCGGCGGGTGAGCGCGGCGACGGGACAACTGGAGCTGTTCGCGCAGATTGATTTCAACAGCGCCGGCGTGGCCGAGTATCACCCGCCGATTCCCTATTCGGTCGCGGGGTACATGCTGGTCGAGGTCTACGCCGAGGACGGCCTTTCCGACGTGCAGCGCTACGAGCTGCGGATCGCCAACGGCGCGATCGATCCCACCCCCCCGCCGCAACTGCTGGTTCACGACCTCGCCGCCGGAGCGACGCTGGCGAACGGCGCGGCGGTGCAGATGAACTCGAACGGTGCGGGGCAGACGGTGACGCGGACGCTGACGATCCAGAATGGCGGCGAAGCGACGCTGACGCTGGGCGCTCCGCAGATCAGCGGCGCGAACGCATCGGAGTTCAGCGCGTCGCTGATCGGCTCGAGCGTGGCCGCGGGCGCGACGGCGTCCCTGGCGATTGCCTTCACGCCCGGGGCCGGCGGATCGCGCAGCGCGCTGCTGACGCTGCCGTCGAACGACCCGCAGCGGCCGACGGCGACGATCCAGCTTCAGGGCGTCGCGGCGCTGCAGCCGCGGCTGGAGCTGTTCGTGGACGGGGCGGCGCTGGCGACGGGCCAGGCAATCGCGTTCGGCGACGCGCCGGTCGGCGGATTGAGCAGCCGTACGCTGGTGGTCCGAAACGGCGGCGAGGCGAGCCTGACGATCAGCGGTGTGCAGGTGACGGGGGCGTTCGGCACGAACCTGGCGAGCATGGCGCTGGCGCCGGGGGCTTCGGTCATCACGACGATTACGGCGCAGCCGACCACGACGGGCACGCAGAACGGGCAGCTCCGCATCTTCTCCAACACCCCGGCCGGGCCGGTGATTCACGCGCTTTCGGCCACGGGCGTTCTGCCGCCGCCGGATTGTGACGCGAACGGCGTCAGCGACGCGGATGAAATCGCGGCCGGTGCGAGCGATTGCAATGGCAACGGCATCCCGGATGGGTGCGAAGCCGACGCGGATGGCGACGGGCTGATCGACGGCTGCGACCCGAACCCGTTCACGCACGAGCAGCTCGACAGCGACGGCGACGGCACGCCGGACGTGACCGACTCGCACCCGCTCGACCCGACCAACGGGGCGGGTCAGACGCCGGTCAACGGCGGCGGTGCGAACGGGATCGGCGACGACGGCAACGAGGCGGGCGTCGGCGCGAAGGACGACGGCGAGGACGCGCGCCTGATCCGCGATGAGGATGTGGTGTTCGGTCCGGCTCCGTGCGGGTTCGGCGTCGGGTTCGGGCTGATGGCGTCGGTGCTGGGGCTGAGCGGCGCGACGATCCGTCGGCGACGGTGATCGGGTTGAAGGCAGGAAGATGGGCGAGTGTCGGGCGGCCGGTGCGGGAGCTGTTTCCCGTGCCGGCCGCTCTATTTCGTGGAATCGGAGGCGGCTTCCCGCGCCCCTTGGGGGCTTCAGTCGATGTTGTTGATTCGCGTCCACGGGTTTCGTCGCCGCTGCGCGGCGACTCCACCCGTGGCTACAGCCCGCGGCCCCTTGGGGGCCCCATCTGCGTGTAACAGCGAGCACTGTGAGCAGTGCGGGGTATCGGAAAATGCCACCACTCAGGAGCAGAGGAACAGGGCAATGCGGGGGTGGCATGCAACGCCGTTCACTAAGCCGCTCCTTTTTCTTTTCTGAATGCCTGTGCTTTGCGGATTTCGGCCGTGGTTGCGGTGCGGATTCTGGGGGTTCCGGGGGGTGGTTCGGTTTTCTTGTGCGGCCAATCGCGGGCGGTCTTTGGTCGTCTGCGGAGGTAGAAGTCGGGCACGGCGGTGCGGAGTTGGCGCTGGAGCCAGTGTTTTCCCGTTGGGCGGCGGCCGCGCCGCATGGCGGTGCGGATCACACGCAATGCCGCGGCGGGTGAGATCAATCGCGGCGGCTGGGCGGCGTTGTGCGTCAGCAGGCTGATGAGCCACAGACCGGCCATCGACCAGTCGAGTTCGCACGCGGCCAGCTCCGGCGTTTGGGCGCGAAGCTTTTGCTTGCCCAGCGTCTGCTTCAGCGTGCGATGCATCACTTCCAGCGACCAGCGCTGCCGGTAGAGGGCGGCAACATCCGCAGCGCTGAGCCGCCGCTCGTCCAGCACGTTGGTCAGCAGCGCGCACATGCTGTCGCCCCGCCTGCAACAGCACGAGTCGCAGCGTCAGCGGCGGCGTGCGGCGCTGCGTGTCGGGCCACAGATACACCACGCCCGCGCGCTCGCGCAGGTGGTAGCCGAGCTTGCGCAGCAGCGTCACATTCCGGCCGACGCGCACGATGAACGCATGGCCGCAGTTCTGCAGGCGCGTGAGCACGCGGTAGCCCACCAGCCCCGCATCGGTCAGCAGCAGCGTGCGCTCCGGCAACCCGGCAGCATCGACAGCAGCAGGTCGCGTTCGCTGCCGTCGCCGCGCGTGCGCGCCGCGCGTGCCAGGGGCAGGTTGCTGGCCACGTGATAGAGCGTGACCAGCAGCTGCTGCGGCGCGGTGCGCTGCTTGCCGGCGCAGCCGAACGCCTGCTCGTTCGCCCGCGTGCGCGGACAATTCACCCGCGAACCGTCCACGCCGAGCACCACCCAGTTCCGCCAGCGCCAACAGCCCGCGGCCGAGCGTTGCGTATGAGACCGCAGCGTCGCGACGAGTGGCCGCAGCAGCCGCGCCGAACGCGTCCGCCGGCCTTGAGGAAGCCTTCGAGATGAGCGCGCGCGGCCGCCGCCGCGTCGGATACATCGCGACGATCTGCTCACGCATCGCCGCGAAGGCTTCGCGGAAAGAGGAGACCGGATGCCAGACCATCAGCAACAGGCCGATCAGCAACATCCGGTCGCTCCACCGAACGCGCTGATCCGACGAGCACAGCGGCAAACCGCTGACCGGGAGAAACTGTCGAATGGCGGAACGCAGCTGGGTGCAGTACGCTGAAGAACGGGTGCTCGTCCGTGAGCATTCCATCGCGGCCTCCGTTTGCTTGGTGTGGAAACCAAAGCCTAACGGAGGCCGTTCAATTTGGCGCGCCATACACCCGCTATAACTACCATGAATCACAAAGACTTATGAGCCGACTATCGGGCGATTGGTGAACGGCGTTGGGTGGCATGCCTTCGCGGTACTCCGCGTAAGCATGCATCGGCACTGCGCGAGGAGCAGTGGCACGCGCGCGGAGAAGCGCTGGTGGGCGCGGCCCACCCTACTCAAGCGCCCATGCGGGTCGATATCCGCGCGCGGGATGAAAATCCCGCAGAAGTGCGTGCGAGATGGGAATCTCGCGCGAGCGGCTGCCGGCGGCGACGCTCTATGTTCAACAGCGGTGGCACGAGCGGCGCTTCTGATGCCGCGCTAGGTTCTGTTTGACGGATCGAGGATTCGTAGACATCGCTGGATCATGGCGAGCGTGATCATGGCGAGGAAGTGTCGGGCGAGCTTCTCGAATCGGGTGGCGATGCGGCGGCAGTGTTTGAGCCAGCCGATGCAGCGTTCGACGACGTTTCGCCGGCGGTACTGGTCTTTGTCGAGCGGCAGCGTGGGCTGGTCGCTGCGGGTTGGGATGACGGCTTGATGCGTCGCCGCCGCAGCCCGCGGATGCGGCCGTAGCTGTAGCCTTTGTCGCCAGCGACGGCGTTGGGCCGCCGCCGGCGTCGGATTCGGATGGTGTCGAGGAGCGTCTCGAATGACTTCGACTCGTGCGCTTTTGCCCTGCGGTCGCCAACGCCCCGAGCGGAACGCCGCGGCCGTCGGTCACCAGATGAAGTTTCGTGCCAAAGCCGCCGCGCGATCGTCCCAGGGCGTGGTCGGCCGGCTCGATTTCGCCCTTTTACCGGCTCCGGCCGCAGCGGCGTGGGCGCGAATGTTCGAGCCGTCGACGTCGAAGACGCTCCAGTCGATGCGTCCGTCTTCGTCAAGCTGCACATGCAGGTGATGCAGCATGCGCTCGAACAGCCCGTCGCGCGTCCAGCGGCGGAAGCGATGGTAGACGCTCTGCCAGCGCCCGTAGCGTTCGGGCATGTCACGCCGGGGCGCTCCGCTGTTGAGCACCCAGAAGATGCCGTTGAGCGTGGTGCGGTGATCGTTCCAACGCCCGCCGCGATGTTGCTTCGGCAGCAGCGGCGCCAGCCGCTCGAAGCCCTCGTCCGACAACTCATAACGCCGGCCACGTGGCGCGCCGCCGCTTGTCGAGCCTCTTGCCATCGTCGACCTCCTTGTCGTCGACAACAGCATGCAACAGAAAATCACAACGCGCAACCCGTACAAATACCGAAAAGCGATCCGTCAAACAGAACCTAGTCGTCGTCTCCGCTCTTCTTCTGGGCGCGCTCGGTGTGGGCGGCGTTGCGCTCGGCCAGCGCGCGGGGGTATTCCTGCTCGATCCACTCGCGGGTGGGCGTCATCATGCGGATCAGCTCGAACATCTCGGGATGCACGTTTCGGAAGTGTCCGAAGCGCATCGACAACTGGCGGCCGGCGGCGACGGCGTCCTCGCCGAGTTGAATGCGCCGCCAGGCGGCGGCGGCCATGCCGGTGCGATCGGCCCCGGATTTGCAGTGAAAAAGCAGCGGCTCCTCGGCGGTGCGGATCGTGTCAAACAGCAGCAGGAGGTTTTCGGGTGTCGGCAGCGACGAAGCGCTCATTCGAATGTCGATGCGGCGGACCCCCAGCTCGTCGCAGACGCGGACCTCGCGGTCATACCAGTCCGTGCCGGGATTCGGGCCGCGGAGATTGACGACGGTGCGGATGCCGTGGGTGCGGACGATCCAGGGCAGCGTGGCCTCGCGGACCTGGGCGCAGCGATAGGCCCGGCCGGCCTCGATGGGATGGAAGTTGTCGAGCGCCGTCAGCGGGGAAGGCTCGCTCGCCACCTTCGCGGGGGCAGCGCCGGCGTCCGGAGCAGCGTCGCCCGCCCGCGGCTTCACGGAACGGTCGGCGGCGCCATGCTCCGCGGATGAGGGGGCGGATCCACTCGAAGCGGCGGGTTTACTCGAAGCGGCGGGTTCACTCGAAGCAGCGGGTTCACTTGCGGCAGCGGCCGGCGCGCTGCTCGCCGATGCGGTGGACTCTTCGCTCGACGCCGTCGTTTCAGAAATGCCGGCTGAGGCTGAACCAGAGCGATGCGGCGCGGAAGACGACGATTGGCGCTGATCGGCGCAACTGGCGCACAGCAGCGCGAGCGCGGCCGCCGAGGCGATGATCGTCAGGCGACAAAAGCTCGCGAGACCGCTCGTCACGGCGCGAGGGCCTGGGCTTTGCATCAGAAACGCTCCTGCTTCGGTCTCTGCGTGAGCGCGGCGGGTCGCCGGTGCGTGTGCCGGACCAGACGCGGACACCGGCGGTTCGCGCCCTTGGCCATTGACACGGGTGACCAACGGACATTGTCGTCGAACTCAGTTCGGACGAAAAGCGTCGCCGGGCGTCCCAATCGCACGCGGAGGCAAGACCGCCGCGCTCCGGCCAATGACGCGGTGCGCGGTCGCGACAGGGGCGGCGCTTCGCGGGTGCTGCAGCTCATCGCGGACAGGACGTGATTGCTTCCGGTCGCGCTGATTATTGGGCCGCGCTGCGGCGCGCTGATGTCTACCCTGGGTCGCGCAGGCGGGAGCGGGCTGATCCTGATGGCGGGGGCCGGGTATTTGTCGGCGGTTCCTGGCATTTTCCCGTTGGAGCATCGACGTGAGGGCGTATAGTGGAACGGGCGGCGACACGCGCCAGACGAGCGGCGGATTGCTCGGCTTCCCCCGGCCGAGCGGTCATGCTCGATGCCCATCACGCCGCTCCAGCGCCGCCCGTGCGGTTGGCTCGTTGATCGCACGAACCGGTTTCTTCGCGGCTGTTTCCTTTCAGCCGCGGCTCCGCTCCCAACGCGGGTGCTCTGCTCGGCTGAACTGGATCGACAGGTCGTGCTGCGCTGCGCATGCGCACCATCGAGCGCGCCGCGGCGCGACACGTCGATCAATCAAGGAGGTCTGACATGACAGTTCCTGTGAACAATCGAGCGGGTTGTGCGGCGATCGGCGCCCTGCTGGTCGCGATGGCAGTGACCGTACACGGACAGACGCCGCTGGGAACATCCTTCACGTACCAGGGGCAGCTGCGGGACGGCGTCCGGGCGGTGGACGGGCTGCACGATTTTCGCTTCAGGCTTTTCGACGCAGCCGCGGCCGGGATGCAGATTGGCGACACGCAATGCGCCGACAACGTGAGCATCGCCGGCGGCGTGTTCACCGTGATGCTGGACTTCGGCGCTCAGTTCAGCGGCCTCGAGCGACACCTGGAGATCGAGGTGCGAACGGACGCGGGGCTGGGCTGTGGCGACCCGACGGGGTTTGTGGTGCTGTCGCCGCGCCAGGCGCTGACGGCAGCGCCCTATGCGCTGTACGCCACCGGCGGCCCGGGCGGCGGAGATGGTTTCTGGTCGGCCAGCGGCAACCACATATTCAACACGAACGCGGGGCGGGTAGGCGTGGGGACATCGGCGCCGGAGGGGCCGCTGCACGTTTTCGGCGGTTCGGCCGGAACCGTGACGGCGCACCCGAACTCGTCGGCCGTGTTTGAGCGCGGGGGAGCGAACTACGTGAGCATCCTGTCGCCGAACGCGAGTGAGCGCGGGCTGCTGTTCGGCGACCCGACGAGCTTCGTCAATGGCGGGATCATCTACAACAGCGGCGGCGTTCCGAACGGCTTCCAGTTTCGCACCGCGGTCAACACGACGCGCATGGTGATTACAGAACCTGGAACGGTAGGGATTGGAACCACCGCGCCGGCCTCGAACGCCAAGCTGCACGTGTTGTCTTCGAACACCGGCGTCGTCGAGGGCATCCGCGGGGAGACCGCCAGCACGTCCGGCACCGCCGTCGCGGGCACTGCGACCGCGGCGACGGGCCTGGCGGTGGGCGTCTCGGGATCGACGAGCAGCACGGGGGGCGCAGGCGTATTAGGCTCGACGAATGCCGCGACGGGCGAGTGCTTCGGAGTCTGGGGGCTCAACCTCAGCGACTCAGGGCGGGGCGTGTTTGGACAGTCCTTTCAGACCGTCGGGTCGAACTATGGTGTTTACGGCAGCATTGCAGGCGGTGGCGGCGCGGGGGTGCATGGCGAGAACACCGGTGGTGGCCCGGCCCCCGGCGTCAGCGGCAGCAACCTCGGCGTGAACGGCGTCGGCGTTCGCGGCACGGGGGCGCGGCACGGCGTTGCCGGTAACGCGGGAAGTGCGAACGGGATCGGTGTCAGTGGTTCCTCGACGTTTCCCGATGGCATCGCCATTTTTGGCGTCAATGAGCCACCGCAGGGCAACGGCGAGGGCATCGGCGTCTACGGCCGGACCAATGCGGTTTTCGGCGTCGGTGTCTACGGGCTTGGAACACATCCGGTCGGACAGCCGATCGGCGTCTTCGGCACGACGGACGGCGGGTTCGGCTTCGCTGTATTCGCCGGTGGCAATTTCGGCGCGAGCGGAACAAAGTCGTTCGTGATTGACCATCCGCACGATCCTGAGAACCGGTATCTCAAGCATTACTGTGCGGAGGGACCGGAACCGCTCAACGTTTACGGCGGCAGGGTGCAACTGGATGGCGCCGGGCGGGCGGTCGTCGAACTGCCGGACTATTTTGGCGAGATCAACCGGGATCCTCGGATCCAACTGACCGCCGCGGGCGCGTCCATGCCCAACCTGTACGCGTCGGAAAGCGTCGTTGACAACCGTTTTGAGATCGCCGGCGGCGTTTCAGGCGGGAGCGTGTACTGGGAAATCAAGGCGGTGCGGAACGACCTCTGGCTGCGCACCCACGGCGCGCCGGTCGATGTTCCCAAGCCCGAGCACGAACGCGGCAAGTACCAGCGGCCGGAGCTTTACGGAAAGCCGGTCGAGATGGGGATTGGTCACTCCTGGCGCGTGCGCGGGGCGAGTGCGGTGTCCGCCGAGATGCCGCCCGCAGCGGCGCCGGCTGCGATCCCGGAACCCGGGCGGCTGGGAGAGTGAGACCGTACGACTGCCGGGGTCGGCCGATCGGATCGAGGGCTATCCGCGCACCACATCGCTCGTGGTCAACCGGCGACAGGCCGATCGGCTGCGTTCATGCGCTTTTCGCCCGGACCTGCAAGGCCAGGTGCGGCGCGCGATGCATGGCCGGCCGGGGTGAGACCGGTACGGTCACGCCTTTCGACGATCCACCGCGCAAATCGGCGCGATTCGCAACACGACGCGCGAGAACCGCACCGCCGGGCCGGAGGTGTGCGCCGCAGGGTCGCCACCTTGCGGGGTCAGGCCTCGCCGGCGTGCTGCACCTTGTAGACCACGGTTGCGGCGATGGCGCCGACGGCCGGGCCGATCACGTAGATCCACATGCTGCCGAGCTGGTTGGCCAGCAGGTTGGGGGCGATGCCGACGGCGGGGTTCAACGCCGCGCCGGAGATTTTCTGACCCGCCAGCATGGCGCCGGCGACCGAGAGGCCGATGGCGATGCCAAAGTATGAGTTGCCGGAGGCGGCGCGCGAGGTGGCGACGTTCAGGATGACGAGCACCATTGCGAAGGTGAACAGGATCTCGACGAGGATTGCGGACAGCGCGCCGACACCGGGGCCGGGCATGGGGCCGAAATTGCGGTCGGCCACCACGCGGGCGACGGCGGCGGCGGCGATGGCGGCTGAGAACTGGCTGATCCAATAAGGGATCAGGTCGCGCACGGCGAGCCGGCCGCGCAGCAGCATGGCCAGCGAGACGGCGGGGTTGTAGTGCGCCCCGGAAACCGGACCGCCCATGTAGATCATGGCCGTGAGCACAGCGCCGACGGCGAGTGCGCCGAGCGGCTCCGCGGCTGCGAGGCCGATGGTGAGGACCAGGAAGAAGGTGCCGGTGAACTCGGTGATGTAGCTACGCAATCGTCACCTCGGGAGCCGGGCAGCGCGTCCGGCGGTGCGGCGCGGGGGGCGGCGCAGGGGTCATCAGCGCGGCCCGCCGCCGCGGAGATAATCGTGCATGGCGGATCGACGGATCCAGTATCGGCCGCTGCGGGCGGCGCCGGACTTGACCAGGGCGCTCGAAGGATCGAGCAGCAGCGGGATGAGCTGCTCGCCGCGGCCGGTGCCGAAGAAACCTTCCGGGCGGAGGATCGGGGAATCGTCGGGGGGCGGCGCGGCGCCGTCGAAATCGCGCAGGGCGGTTCGCAACTGCTGCTGGAACTGCCCGCGGGCGGCGTCGTTGCCGAGGTTGACGAACAGGGTGCGGCCGGAGCCGGGGCCCAGCACGCCGAGGCCGTCGTTATCAATCCGATTGAATGCGACGATCATGTCTTCCTGGCCGAACAGGTCGGCGATCGGGACGTTCTGGCGCAGCTCGACCTCGTCCAGCCAGCGGCGCATGGCCTGCGTGACGGCCTGCCCCGGCTGGAGCGTTCGACGCTCGCTGGTGGCGCTGCGGAGCGCTTCGACGAGGCCGTGCTCGGCGAGGAAGACCTCGAAGCGCTCGGTGCCGCGGTCGAAGCTGAGGCCGAAATTCCAGGTGCCGCGCTTGGAGAGCGTGGCGACGGGACTGTCGACGGTGAAGTCGCTCTGCAACCCCCCTTCCGCGACGCCGGCGCGAATCTTGCCATAGCCGACGCCAATGCGGACGCGCTTGGACTCGGGCGTGCGGGCCAGTTCGGCCAGCGCGACGAGGCCGACGGACTCGATCAGCACGGCGGTGTACGGCTCATCGCTGCCGAGCTGCAGCTTGATGGCGGAGCGGACGCCGGTGCGGATCTTGGTCTGCTCGGGATATTCTTCGTCCGCCTTGCAGGGCTTCCACTCGGAGCTGCCGATGGGGGCGTGCTGGACGTCGCCCTTGACCTCGAGCACGCGCGCCCGCAGGGACTGCACGGCCGGCGCGGTGGACGGGGAGTCGGCGACGGCGGACGGTGGTGATGGCGTGGTGGTGTCGGCGGTCGGCGCGGCGGCCGGCTGGGGGGTGGCCGGCGCGGCGGCGGTCTGGGCGGTCAGGCGCGCAGGAAGCGCGACCGCTGCGAAGAGGCAGAGCGCGAGCAGGGAAACCCGGACCCGGACGGACGGGATCGACGATGACACGGAAGCACTCCTGACGGGGCCGCGAGATTCGCCGAGGAATCCTATCGCCGATTCGCGTGGCAGTCGCGGGCGGTGAGGGAGGGGCGCGGGGGATGGGCGGCGGCGGTTTATGAAGAAAGCCGCTGACCAGGGCCTGAAGGCCCTGGCAACGATCGTCCGCCCTGGTGGGCGGAAGAGCCGGGATGGGAATCCCGCGGAAGTGCGTGCGAGATGGGAATCTCGCGCGAGCGGATCTGGCACGAGCGGGCGGTGGGAATCTCGCACGAGCGGAGCGACGGTGGCGCGCAAACGGCGGGTGGCATGCTTTCGCGGTACTCCGCGTAAGCATGCATCGGCACTGCGCGAGGAGCAGTGGCACGCGCTCGGAGAAGAGCTGGTGGGCGCGGCCCACCCTACTCAAGGGCCCATGCGGGTCGATATCCGCGCGCGGGGTGGGAATCCCGCAGAAGTGCGTGCGAGATGGTATTCGCGCGCGAGCGGCCGCCGGCGGCGACGCTCTATGTTCAACAGCGGTGGCACGAGACGGAGGCGAGGTGATTCTGAAAGCGATCTACACATCCGCCGTATCATCCGGCCGCGGCCGAATTATCGGCGGACGCGCCAACGACTTTCATCGGTACGCCGAGGAAATCGGCCACCCGTGCCGCCAACGCTTCGAGCCGCCGGGGGTTGCCGTTGCGCACTTCGTCGAGAACGCAGGCGCGGCGCGGCTTGTCGATCAGCAGCCGCGCACGGACCACCTCGACGGGGAGGCTCCCACGCCTGCCGCCGGGGGCGGCCTCCAGCGTGTGCTCGATCGAGACGCGCGCGACGGACGCGAGCGGGAATTGACAGGCCTGCACGCGGCCGCGGATCGCGGAGTGTTTCAGGTAGCTGCCTTCACCGGTGACGCGGTCGAGCGTCAGCCGTTCGCGCAGGAAGATGTGATCGACGCCGATGCAGAACGCCGTCACTCCGATCAACACGCCGAAAGCCGTCATCACCGCGCCGAGCCAGTTGCCGGTTGACACGTTGTAGTAACAGAAGACCGACGCCCCACCGCCGACGCCGACGCCGACCACCAGCGGCAGCCACACGGATGACACGCCGCCGGGTATGCCGCCCAACGTCAGCTCCAATGGCGTGTCGTGCAGGACGCGAATCGCGGGACTCCGGGGTCGGCCACGCGCTCGCCTGCCCGGCATCGGCCCATCCGATGCCAGGCATGTCGCGCGCTGCCGATTCGATTGTAGAAAGGGCGACAAGACCCCCTGCCGCGCTCCCCGCGGAGCCGGGTGGCGGCGGGCGGTGCAGACGAGCCGGTGAATCATGCGGGCGAATCAGCCCGGCGGCGGCGCTTCTTCCGCGGCACGGGTCAGTTGCGAGGCGTCGAGGCTGGCGGCGAGTCCGCGGATGAAGCCGTCCACGTCGGCCAGGCGCAGGCGGGCGAGGCGGCGCGAAGCGTCGAAGCGCAGGCAGTCGTTGATGCGCGCATCCCAGTATTGATATTCGCGCTGGCGCTGCCAACTGCTGATCAACTGCTCGAGCGGCCGACCCTCGGCCTGGAACTGCCGGAACTGGCGCAGGACGTAGAGCAGGCCGATCTCGTCGAGATTTTCGGCCTCGTTGAGCAGCCGCGCCTCGGGTGACGCGCCGTTGCGGCTGTTGCACTGGCGCACGGCGTCGGCCGCGCGGTGCAGCTCCTCGGCGGGGACGACGTGGGCGAGCTGCTCGGCCATCCAACCGGCGGCCAGCTCGCGCTGGATGTCGCTGGTGGGACGGCTGAGCACCTGCCAGCGATCGAAGCGGCCCTGCTGGACCTGGATGGCCCAGCCGAGGTCGTGGCAGAGGGCGGCCAGCTCGAGCGCGTCGCCGTCGAGATGCCAGCCGGCGACCTCGGGCAGCCCGGCCAGCACGCGCGCGAGCTGCCGGACGCGCTCGCTGTGCTCGAGCAGCCAGAGGTCATTTCTTCCCAACTCATCGCGCAGCGTGAGCAACTGGCGGGCCAGCGGGCCGACGCGCTCCATTTGCGCCATGAGCATCCCCGGTTGCGGGAATTGCGCGGTGGAGCGGCGGCGACCGCCACCGACGCCCGCAGCGCGACCGATACTAGCTTTGCCGGCGCGACCCCACAAGCCGCCGCGCGCCCGGAGACCGAGCGGCCCCATGCACGACCTGCGCATCCTGATCACCTGCGGCGGCGGTCCGGGCGTCTGGGGGTTGCTGCATGCGCTGCGACGACTGCCGGGGCGGCGAGCGCACCTGATCGCGGCGGACGCCGACCCCGACGCGACGCTGGGCACCGCGCTGGCGGATGAAGGGCTGCGCCTGCCGCGCGCGGACCAGGCCGAGTACGCCACTGCCTTGCGGACGGCCTGCCGACGGCTGCGGGTGGACGTGCTGATCCCGGTGATTGACGCCGAACTCGAAACGGTTGCGGGCCTTGCAGCGGAACTGGGTGCAGCCGGGACGCGCGTGCTGCTGCCGCCGGCGGCGGTGGTGCGGCGCTGCGCGGACAAGTGGCTGACACACGAGGCGCTGGCGGAGAGCGGACTGCTGCCGCGACATCGGCTGGTGCGCACGGTGGAGGAGACGGCGGCGGCGATCCGGGCGCTGGGCTATCCGCGGGTGCGGCTGTGCGCGCGGCCGACGCGCGGCGCGGGGGGTCGCGGCTTTCACCTGATCGACGCGCGCGGCGAAGACTTCGAGGGGCGGATGCACGCGAAGCCGGGTCCGCCGCGGATGACGGCCGAGGACTTTGTGGCGCTGCGGGCCGATGGGCCGCGCGAATATCCGCTGATCCTCAGCGAGTTCGTGGAGGGACCGGAACTGGGACACGACGTGCTGGCCGAGCGCGGGCGGGTGATTGCACGCGTGACGCGGCGGAAGGGGGGATCGCAACTGGGGGGCAACTGGACGCGGATCGACTTTGACGACGATCCGCGGCATGAGCCGTGGGTGGCGCGGGTGGCGGAGGGGCTGGAGCTGGACGGGCTGGTCAGCATTGATGCGATCGAACCGGCGGGTGATCCGCGCGCGGCGCCGCGGCTGCTGGAGGTGAACGCGCGGCCCGGGGCCTACATCGGGATGAGCTGCACGCGGCTGCACCTGCTGGCGTGGGGGATTGACCGGTTGATGGGCGACGAGCCGATCGACGATGAGCGCTACGTCGCGCCGCGTGCGGGGCGTTGCGGCAGCGCGCTGCGGGTGCTGGCGGACGTGGGATTGAACGACGAGGGCGGTTTCGTGCTGGACCCGGCCCCGGCGGGAAGCGAGGTGGAACATGCGGATCCTGTGTCTTGCCGCGCACCCGGATGATGAGACGCTGGGCGTCGGCGGCACGCTGGCGCGGCACGCGGCCGACGGGGATGCGTTGACGCTGGTGGTCGCGACGCGCGCGACGGCGCCGCGCTGGAGCGAGGCGGTGATCGCGGAGAAGCGGCGCGAGTGCCTGGCGGCGGCGACGCGGCTGGGGATCGACGACGTGCGCTTCCTCGACTTCCCGACGATGCACCTCAACGCGCTGCCGGCGATCGACGTGAACGACGCGGTGGCGCGGGAGATCGAACGGGCGCGGCCGCAGGTTGTGTATGCGCCGCCCTGTGACGACCTGAATCGCGACCACGCGGTGATTTTCGACGCGGCGCTGGTGGCGACGCGGCCGCTGGGCGGGCGTGAGGCGCCGACGCTCTACAGCTACGAGATTCCGACGACGACGCGCTTCAACCTCGCCTCGCGCTGGACGGCGAACACGTACGTGGACATATCGGACTTCGTGGAGACGAAGCTGGCGGCGATGCGCGAGTATGCCAGCGAGCTGCGGCCGTCGCCGCACCCGCGCAGCGAGGAGAGCATTCGCGTGTTTGGGCGGGAGCGGGGCGCGGCGGTGGGGCTGGGGTGCGCGGAGGCGCTGATGCTGGTGCGGGCGCTGCGCTAGGCGCGGCGGGATTATCGGCAGGGCCTTCGTTGCGAATGTCCGCGGGCAGGCGAGCCGATTGAATCGCATAGTTTCGAGGGATCGGCCCGGGGTACCTTCAGACACGGGGACAGGACGCATGTCGGCAATTGCGACCGAGATCGGAACGGGCGGACCGGCGCTGCCGGCCCACTTGCAGAAGGCGCTGGGGCGGGTGACGGAGATCAGCTCGCTGCCGGAAATCACGACGCGCATCGTGCAGGTGGTCGAGGATCCGAAATCGACCGCGCACGACATGCACGAGCTGGTGAAGAACGATCCGGCGCTGGCGACGAAGATCCTGAAGGTGGTGAACTCGGCCTTCTACGGACTGCCGTCGCAGATCGCCAGCCTCGATCGGGCGATCGTGATGCTGGGCATGAGCGCGGTGAAGAACATCGCGCTGGCGGCGTCGCTGTCGCGGTTCTTCAAGCCCGACCTGGGCACGGAGAAGTTCAAGGCGCGCGACCTGTGGCAGCACGCGGTCGCCGTCGGCGTGACGGCCAAGGCGCTGGCCGGACCGGCGGGGATGCAGAGCCAGGCGGACGAAGCGTTCGTGGCGGGGCTGGTGCACGACATGGGACTGCTGATCGAGCTGCAGCTCTTCCCGGAGGAGCTCAAACGGGTGGTGGAGCGCTGCAGCGCGGAAGCGACGAACTTCTGCGCGGTCGAGCAGGAGCTGCTCGGGGCGGATCACCAGGCCTTCGGCAACGCGCTGGCGCAGAAGTGGAAATTCCCGGCCGGGCTGCGGAACGCCATTGCCTATCACCATGCGCCGCTGCAACTGCGGCCGGAATATCGCAAGTTCGCGGCGCTGGTGTACATCGCCGACACGATCTGTGCGCACAACAACTTCGGGTTTTCGTTGACCGCGGGTGCGCAGGAGATCGATGAGCAGACGATGGCGGCGGCGAACCTGACCGAGGATCGCATCAGCCCGGTGCTCGAGGAGTTGCCGGCGCGGGTGGCGGAGGCGGCGGCGATTTTCGCAGAGCACTGATCGATCGGGCGGGGAAGGGCGCGGTGTGCTTCACGCGCCCCTGCCGGGGCTGGAATCCTCGTCGACTCTTCGTTGAATTCTCGTTGTTGATTCGCTTCCACGGGTTTCGTCGCCGCTGCGCGGCGACTCCACCCGTGGCTACACTCCGCGGCCCCGATGGGGCCGAAAAAAGCCTCAAGACCTGCCGGCGCGGGTGGCGGCGCTTTCGCGACGGGTGGCATGCGTTCGCGACGGGCGGCGGCGCTTTCGCAACGGGTGGCATGCTTTCGCGGTACTCCGCGTAAGCATGCCGAAGATCGGCACTGCTCAAGTCAGTCGCACATGCCCGATGCTCGGAGGCGGGAATCTCGCGCCCGGAGGTCAACGGATGACGGCGGGACAGGAATCCCGCACACGGGCGTGCGAGATGGGAATCTCGCACGAGCGGCTCGCACCAGCCGCCAATGGTGGGAACGGCCCACCCTACGACTCGGCCCACGCGACTACGTGGCGTACGCGACGAATTGGCACACCTCGCTACCCAGCCCGCCCCACTGCTGCAAGATCTGAAAGTCCTCGATCCGTCAGACAGCGCCTATTCCGCGCCTGCCGTGGGCAGGCGCAGGTCCAAGGCCCCCATCACCTGCTTGAGGTCGTCCCATGTCTTGGCCTTCTCCTGCGGCGCGCGGAGCAGGTAGGCGGGGTGGAAGGTCGGCATCAGGCGGCACCCCGGCAATCCCAGTGACGCCAGCGGCGGCGGCGGGAAGTCGTAAAACTGCCCGCGCAGCCGGCCGATCGGCGTGGTCGTCGCCAGCAGCGTGTGCGCCGCCGGCGCGCCGAGCGTCACGATCACCTTCGGACGCAGAATCGCCAACTGGCGAAACAGGAACGGCGCGCAGCTCGTCATCTCCGGCTCGGTGGGCGTGCGATTGCCCGGCGGACGGCACTTGACCACGTTCGCGATGTAGACCCGCTCGCGCGTCAGCGTCATGGCCGCGATCATCTTTGTCAGCAATTGCCCGGCCCGCCCCACGAACGGCTCGCCGGTGCGGTCCTCATCCGCGCCCGGCCCCTCCCCCACGAATACCAGCTCCGCCCGCGAATCGCCGACGCCGAAGACCGTCTGCGTGCGGCCGGCGTGCAGCTCGCAGCGCGTGCAGCCGCGCACGTGTCCTTCATTGAGCAGCGCCAATGCCGCGACGGCGCGCTCGCGCGGCAGTTCCTCGGCGACCAGCGGCGGCAACTCCGCGGCGGCATCGTCGGGCAGATCCGACAGCAACGAGCCGCCATGCACGGCACGCACCGACGGCGGCGGGCGCAGCGAAACAGCGGCAGAAGCGCTGCGGGCCGGAATCGGCGGACGCGGCGCAGCGGGACGTTCATCACCAAGAGCGGGCGGCCGGGCAACCGTATCAGAAGAAGCGAGCGGGCGGTCGCCCTGGCCGGCGGCAGCGCTCGCCGCGCGGGGCGGCGCAACCGCTGCGCGGTGGTTTGGGGGGAGCGGCCAGACGGGCACGCCCAGCCGCTTTTCATTACGGAGCCACTCGCGAAGGACCAGAGCGGCTTCATCAGGAGGGGTGGGGTTCACGATGAGCTAGGGTACGCAGCCCGCGAAACCGCGGCAAGCCGACCGTGATCTCAGAGGAATCAACTCATGCCGCTGAACGGCCGCCCCGCCCTGCTTGTGGTCCTTTGTACCGCGCTGATCGTGCCCGGCGGCGCGCCGCGGGTGCTGGCGGGTGATTCGCCGGAGGCGGCGGGGGCGGAATCGCTGCGCATTGTCTGGCCGACGCAGGGGCGCCCGCTGTTCGCGGCGCGCGGGGCGGAAATCGCGATCGTGGCCGAAGTGCCGTCGGGCGCCGCAGTGACCGTAACGCTGGAACGCGGTGGGCCGGCCGTGCAGCGGGATGAGCCGGCAATGCCGGTGGCCGGAGCGGCGGTGCAGCGGGATGGACGGGCCATGCCGGTCGTAGGCGCGACGGTGCAGCGCGTCGCGCTGGCGGCGGTGCCGCCTGCGGCTGGTGCGGAAGCGGGCGGGCTGCGTTTCACGATCCCGACGGACACGCCGCAGCAGACGTGGGACCTGGTGTTGTCGGCTGGCGGAAAAAGCGTGCGGGCGCGCTCGGCTGTCGCCATTCGCGACGATCTGACGCGGATTCGCGTCGTTCACCTTTCGGACATCAACCTCGGAGCGATCGGGTCGCCCGCGCTGGATCCGCGCCTGATTGACGAGATCAACCTGCTCGGGCCGACGCTGGTGCTGCTGACGGGCGACCTGGTGGACATCACGCACGAAGAGCCGGCGGCGGGCTGGGACGAAGTGACGCGCCTGCTGGCGCGGCTGGACGCCCCGATCGTGGCCGCCTGCGGCGATCACGACGACCTGGCGCAGTATGGGCGCTGCCTGGCGCCGGGGCCGGTCGGCAGCGTGGATGTCGGCCCGCATCGCGTATTGGTGCTGTATGACGTGCCGCAGCGCCCGATTGCGCTGGATGTCGAGCAATGCGAATGGGCGGCGGGCGCCTTGGCGCGGGGGCGCGGGCGCGGGCTGACGATGGTGCTGTCGCACGCGCGCAGCGCGGGGCTGCTGCAATCGCTGGTGGACTCGGATCGACAGCGTGACCTGCTGGCCGGCGGACGGGTGGGCCTGTGGTTTCTCGGCGGAGAGGATCCCGGCGAGCATCCGCTGGCGCGGGCGGTAGCACCGACGTGCATCGTGCAGACGCCGCCGGCGACGGGGCTGGGACGCGGCGGGGCCGGGTCCGAGCCGCGCTTTCGGGTGCTGGACATCAGCGGCACGCGGGTGAGCGGCATCCGCGAGGCGGACGGCCGGGTGATTGCAGGGGACGCCTGGACGTGCGGGCGGCTGACGGTGCGGAGCGAATCGCCGCCGGACGGCAGCGCCGCGACGGTGCATCTGTTGGCGACGAACAACCACCCGTTTCGGGTGGAGGGGCTGCGGCGGCGCGTGCTGGTGAGGGCTGACGGCGAGGCGCCGCCGTGGGTTCGCGGGGCGACGATTGTTCAGGCGATCCGCAATGGAGACGCATGGCACGTAGACCTGGGCTGGGACCTGCCGGACAAGGGGGCGGCCCGGATCGTGGTCGGCACGGGGGCTGCGCCGCCGGAATCGGGCGTGACGGTGCGATTTGACGTGCCGGCGCGGATCGGGCTGGAGCCGCTGGGCGACGGCGGGTACGCGGTTCCGGCGACGACGCCGGGCATCGTATGGCTGCGGAACACGCAGGAGCGCGAGCAGCGGGTGACGCCGCTGCTGACGCTGGACGCGGCGACGGTGGCGTACTCGGTGGTGGGAGCGGATGGCGGAGCGGCGACGGCGTATCAACTGACGCTGGCGCCCGGGCAGCAGGTTGCGTTGAAACTGGCCTGGGCAACGGGTAGAGTCCGACCCGGCGGACGTGAGTTGCAGGTGTATCTGCGCGGTGCGGAATGGTGGTCGCCGGTCTGCACGCCGCTGGCGATCGATTCCCCGATTCAGGGTGCCGCGCCGCCCGCGACAGCCCGCGCGGAATCGCGCGGCGGAGAGCAGTGAGCCTTGATCCCCCCCCGCCCGCCGCGCCAGCCGCTTTCGCTGTCGATCACCTTCCCCTGCTACAACGAGGAGGCGAACGTCGAGCGGATGACGCGCGCTTCGCTGGAGGTGGCGGCGCGGGTGGCGGCGGACTACGAGGTCGTGATCGTCAACGACGGCAGTCGCGACCGGACGGGCGAGATCGCCGATCGGCTGGCTGCGGAACACCCGGGGGTGGTTCGGGTGGTGCACAACCGGCCGAACAAGGGCTATGGCGGGGCACTCAAGGCGGGGTTTCTGGCGTGTCGCAAGGAATGGGTGTTCTATACCGACGGCGACGCGCAATTCGATCTGAACGAGTTGCCGCTGCTGCTGCCGCTGCTGGAGCAGCATGACATCGTGACCTGCTTTCGAAAAAATCGCCGCGACCCGTTTCATCGGAAGCTCAACGCGGCGATGTGGGGCGGGCTGGTGAACCTGCTCTTCGGACTGCGGATCCGCGACGTGGACTGCGCGTTCAAGATCTATCCGCGGCACCTGTTCGAAACGATCACGATGGAGAGCGACAGCGCGCTGATCGACACCGAGGTGCTGGCCAAGGCCCGCAACCTGGGCTACTCGATGACGCAACTCGGGGTGACGCACTATCCGCGGACGGCGGGCACGCAGACCGGGGCGAAGCTCAGCTCGATCATCAAGGCATTTCGCGAGCTGTTTCGGCTGTACGGGCGGATCCGGCGTGCGGGGCGCGAGGCCGGCGGGCGGCGCTGAGGCTTCCGCCGGGGCGGACGGCGCTGCGCGCGGCTGCTCCGCTCCATGCGGCTCGCGTAAGATTCGGGCATGCACACCGAAGAGCGATACATGCGGGTCGCGATTGAGGCGGCGCGGCGCGGGCGGGCGCTGGGGCAATCGCCCTTTGGCGCGGCGGTTTTTCGGGGGGATGACCTGGTCCATGCCGGGCACAATCAGGTGTGGCTGCGCGGTGATCCGACGGCGCACGCGGAGGTCGTCGCGATCGGCGGGGCGACGCGGGCGCTGGGGCGGATCGACCTGAACGGCTGCCGGCTGTATTCGACGTGCGAGCCGTGCCCGATGTGCGCGGCGGCGATTCACTGGGCGCGGCTGGACGCGGTTTTCTATGGCGCGACGATCGCGGATGCGGCGGCGGCGGGCTTCAACGAGCTGCACGTGTCGATTGGGGAGCTGTATCAGCGGGGCGGCAGCACGGTGAGCGTGACGGCCGGCGTGGCGCGCGAGGCGTGTGCGGCGCTGTTCGCGGAATGGCTGGCGGATGAGAAGCGGCGGACGTATTGAGCGGCGGCGCTCGGTCGTCTCTCGATTGGCGCTCAATTCAGCATTCCACATGCTTACGCGGAGTACCGCGAAAGCATGCCACCCAACATCAACCACCCACCCCCCACCCACCCCCCACCAGCCACCACTCACTACGAAATCGGAGCTCGGTCGAAGCTCAAGCGGAGATCGATCGATGCTCAAGCGGCGCTCGGTCGTCGCTCGATTAGAGCTCAATTCAGCGTTCCACATGCTTACGCGGAGTACCGCGTAAGCATGCGTTCGAAGCGCAGCTTTTGCTCCGATCACGCGTCTATGATGGCTGCATGCAGCTTCCGGACGGCAGAATTCGCAAGTTGCGCCGCAGTGCAGATGATGCGACCGCCGCGCACGCCCTCACGTTTTCCTGCTTTCATCGCCGCCCGTTCCTGAGCCGCGAGCGCACCTGCCTCTGGCTGGTCGAGGCGCTCGAACAAGCGCGCCGCAATCACTCGTTCGACCTGTGGGCGTACGTCTTCATGCCTGAGCACGTGCACCTGATACTCTGGCCGACCGACCCGTCGTTCCGACTTGGCACGGTCCTGGCAGCAATCAAAGTGCCTGTCAGCCGACGCGCGCTGTCGTTCGTGACGAAACACGCGCCGGAATTCCTGGACCCCATGCGCGACGCCCAGCCAAACGGTCGGCTATCGCATCGCTTCTGGCAGCGCGGCGGCGGCTATGACCGTGATCTGCACGACCCCGGTACGATCCACGCGACGATCGACTACGTTCACGCGAACCCGGTGCGCGCGAGGCTGGTCGAACGCCCGGAGCTGTGGCGCTGGTCCAGTGCGGCATACTTCGCCGGGGAAGGAGCAGCGCCACTGGAACCGGACGTGGACTCGATCCCTGCGCCGCCGGCGCACTGGCGGTTTCGGAGCGGCTCGTAGCGCGAGCTGCGCCGGACGCAGAGCATGCTTACGCGGAGTACCGCGAAAGCATGCCACCCAACATCAACCAGCCACCACTCACTACGAAATCGGAGCTCGGTCGAAGCTCAAGCGGAGATCGATCGATGCTCAAGCGGCGCTCGGTCGTCGCTCGATTAGAGCTCAATTCAGCGTTCCACATGCTTACGCGGAGTACCGCGAAAGCATGCCACCCAACATCAACCAGCCACCACTCACTACGAAATCGGAGCTCGGTCGAAGCTCAAGCGGAGATCGATCGATGCTCAAGCGGCGCTCGGTCGTCGCTCGATTAGAGCTCAATTCAGCGTTCCACATGCTTACGCGGAGTACCGCGAAAGCATGCCACCCAACATCAACCAGCCACCCCCACCCACCCCCACCACCAGCCACCACTCACTACGAAATCGGGGCTCGGTCGAAGCTCAAGCGGCGCTCGAGGGAAGCTCAAGCGGCGCTCGATTGGCGCTCAGTCGACGAAGGCGAAGTACACGATGCAGAACATCGCCTTGACGCCGTCCTTCCAGGTGATCTTCTTGCCCTCGTCGTAGCTGCGGCCGTAGTAGCTGATGCCCACCTCGTAGACCCGCCAGCGGCCGCGGGCGATCTTGGCCGTCACCTCCGGCTCGACGCCGAAGCGGTTGCTGCGGATGCGGATGGGCTTGATGACCTCGCGGCGGAAGACCTTGTAGCAGGTCTCCATGTCGGTGAGGTTCAGGTTGGTGAACATGTTCGACAGCGTCGTGAGGAAGCGGTTGCCGAGGTAGTGCCAGTAGTAATGCACGCGATGCTCGTCGCCGCCGGCGAAGCGCGAGCCGTAGACCACGTCGGCCCGGCCGTCGAGGATCGGCTTGAGCAGCTTGGGGTATTCGTTCGGGTCGTACTCGAGGTCGGCGTCCTGCACGATGATGATGTCGCCGTTGGCCTGCTCGAAGCCGGTGCGCAGCGCAGCGCCCTTGCCCTGGTTGACGGCGTGCTTCACGACGCGGATGTTCGCGCCGGGAAACTCCTCCGGGATGCGCGGGTACAGCTCCAGCGTGCCGTCGCGCGAACAATCATCCACCAGCACGATCTCGCGCTCCACGCTGATCGGCGAGGCCAGCACGCGCCGGACGATCTCGAAGAGCGTGCCCTTCTCGTTGTACACCGGTATGACGATGCTCAGCAGCATGGGCGGGATCGGCTCCTGTCAGACGGGCGCGGGCGCGCGTCAGGTCGTTGCGGACAGCATCGGGAACATGGCCACATCGCCGGAGAGCACGGCCTGGCGGATCTGCGCCCGCAGCGTTCGCAGCGGCAGGCGCCACAGGCGGCGGGCCATCGGCGGCAACCCCTCCGAGGGCGGCGGCTCGGCCAGCGCATCGAGCAGCCGGCGCTCGCGCGCGAAGCGATCGAACTGCGGCCGCCGGAACTCTTCCCACGTATCGAGCAGCACCGGCAGCAGCGCCGCGCCGCGGCGGGCGGTCAGATTCAGACCGGCGAAGACGAGCAAGGCGGCCGATTGCAGGGCGGCGTCGGCGTGATGGGCGACCATGAAGTGACGCACGCCGGTGGCGACTCGCCCGCGATCAAAACACGCGCAACCGCGCAAATAGCGAGCAGCCGGGCAGCGCGGGTGCGTGGCCAGGCGCTCATCCAGGCGCGCCTCCAGGCGATCGCTCCCGGCGCGATGCAGGGCAGCCAGCTCTTCGTATAAATCCTGCAAGGGCAATGCCTTGTGTGCGGATCGGCGGCAGGCGGCCCGCCGGACAGACCGGAGGCTATCCCGGCCGGTCCGCGGCGTCAACGTCCGGAAAGCGGCGCAGCCATCACCAGAGCAACTCGTGAGCCGTCCGTTTCCGGACGGAGGGGCTGAATCTTGAAACTTGACGCACGCGGCGGCGCTCAATTGGACACTTCGCGTAGGACTCGATTGTGCGCCGACCGGCGCAGCGTGCCGCGACGTGGGCCAATCTGTCGGCCGGTCGCCTGGCATCGCCACAGGGGGAACCGACATGAGCCGTCCGAATGAGCCGCTGAATCCGCAGAATCCGCAGGGTGCTGAATCCGCCAACGATGCGAAGGGGCGCTCGCCGCGGAAGGGCCGCCGCGAGGCGGGTTTTCGCGTGGAGACGCTGGAGCAGCGGATCCTGATGTCGGCGACGTGGGCCGACGCGGAGACGGGCGAGGCGCAGTCTGGCGCGAGCGACGACGCGGACGTATACAACGGCTCGAACAATGACGACGTGGCCGACGGCGGCGCGGGTAATGACATCATGAAGGGCGGGAACGGCAACGACACGCTCTTCGGGGGGGAAGGTCACGACCTGCTGGAAGGCGGCAATGGCAACGACATCCTGCACGGCGGGGACGGGCACGACCTGCTGGAAGGCGGGAACGGCAACGACATCCTGCACGGCGGGGACGGGGACGACACGCTCAAGGGCGGCAACGGCAATGACCAGCTCTTCGGCGGCGCCGGGAATGACCGACTCGAAGGCGGCAAGGGTAATGACCTGCTCGAGGGCGGGGACGGCAACGACGTGCTGAAGGGCGGCAGCGGAAACGATGAGCTGCATGGCGGCGCGGGGAACGACACGCTCGAGGGCGGCAGCGGGAATGACATTCTGCACGGCGGGTCGGGGGATGACCTGCTGAAGGGCGGCAGCGGCAACGACGAGATGTTCGGCGGCACGGGCAACGACACGCTCTACGGCGGCAAGGGCAATGACCTGCTTGACGCCGGCGGCGGGCATGACGTGATGTACGGGGAGCAGGGGAACGACACGTTCCGCTTCTCCAACGCCCAGGACGGCGACATTTATCGCGTTTCGGGCGGCAGCGGCACGGACACGATCGACCTGAAGGGCTACCAGAGCAGCCAGGCGGTACTGTCGCAGGGGCGAATCGACGTCACGGGGGCGGACGGAACGAGCTTCACGATCCACCACAGTGGGATCGAGAAGGTCGAGTTCGCCAATGCGTCAGTCACGCCCAGCACGCACGGCACGGATGCCGCGATGATCAATGCGGCGGCGGCACACGCGGAATCGGTGGATACGGAGCCAGGCTCCACGTCGACCGGCTCCGGGGTGACTGACGCGAACGAGGACGCCTCCGACAACGAGTCGGCCAACGTAGCGCCGGTTGCGGACGCGGGATCGGACCAGACGGCCGACGCCGGACAAACGGTGACGCTCAGCGCATCCAACTCCTTCGACTGGGACAAGAGCGACTCGCTGACGTTTGAGTGGGTGCAGACCGGCGGGCCGGCGGTGGAACTCTCCGACGCGCATGCGCATAGCCCGACGTTCACGGCCCCGTCGGGCGTCTCGAACACCGACGTGACGTTTGAGCTGCGCGTCAGTGATGGACAGGCAGTCAGCACGGACGTGGTCGTTGTGCACGTGAACGCGGCCGACCAGGCGCCCTCGGCCGACGCCGGGCCGGATATGCAGGTCAACGAGGGCGAGGTGGTGCAGCTCAAGGGCAGTGCCACCGATCCCGAAGGCCAGGCGCTGACGTATGAGTGGGTGCAGACCGGCGGACCTGCGGTGACGCTCTCCGACCCGCACGCGGCCAGCCCGACGTTTGAAGCGCCGAACCTTGCCGGCGATGCGCGGGTGACGTTCGAGCTGCGCGTCAGTGACGGCACGCACACCAGCATCGACACCGTCGCGGTGGATATCAGTGCCGAGTCCGAGATGCCGGTGGCCAGCGCCGGTTCCGACCTGCGCGTGTACGAAGGGCAGAGCGTCGGACTGAGCGGACTGGGCAGCAGCGACGCCGACACGGACGACACGCTCTCCTATGGCTGGAAGCAGGTCGGCGGACCGGCGGTGAACCTTGACAATCCGTCTTCGCCAACGCCGAGCTTCACCGCGCCGGATACGACCGGCCTGACGAAGCTGACCTTCGAAGTGACCGTGACCGACGCGGCCGGGAACACGCACACCGACACGGTCGAAGTGACGGTGGCCGATCCGCAGGTCGAGGCGCAGGTGCAGGCGATGAACTACACGCAGTTCCGCCACCTCAACGGTGACCAGGCCGACTACCTGACCCCGGCGCAGATCGCGACGATTCCCAGCAGCGACTGGTTCGCGACGATGAGCGCTGAGGCGCGCGGCTCGCTCGATGAAGCGCAGGTGCAGGCGCTCAACACCGCCAAGATCAACATCGGGCACCTGACGCCCGAGCAGCGCGAGTGGCTCACCGACCAGCAGATTCAGCAACTGCCGTATACGAACTTCCGCTACGTCCCGGCGGATCGTATTCCCGATCTTTCCACCACGCAGATCGCCACGATTCCCAGCGGCGACTGGTTCAACACGCTCTCTGCGCAGCAGCGCGACTCGCTGACGCATGAGCAGATCCGGTCCCTGAAGCCCGGCCTGTCGGGGGTGGTCTTCAGCGGCGGAGACAATGCCGACACGCTGAACGGAAACAGCAACGTCAACCGCATCATCGGCGGCGCGGGTGACGACGTGCTCAAGGGCGGCGCGGGCAACGACGTGCTGGAGGGCGGCGCGGGCAACGACCGGCTCGAGGGCGGAGACGGCCGCGACTGGCTGATCGGCGGCGGCGGAAACGACACGATGCTGGGCGGCGCGGGCAACGACCGCTTCTCCTTCGAGAACGCCGCGGCCGGCGATGTCTACACGGTCGATGGCGGGGCGGATCACGACACGCTCGACCTGGCCGCGTTCAGCAGCGAGAACGTCAAGGTCGCCAACGGGCAGGTCATCGTAAAACTGCCTGACGGCGGCGAGTTCACGATCAACCACGAAAACATCGAGACGATCCGGCTGGCCGATACGTCGCTGCTGGTCAGCTACAACGACGCGCCGCAGATCAGCGCCGGCGGCGACCAGAGCGTGAACGAGGGCGAGGTGGTCACGCTGTCCGCCTCGGCGCAGGACGCCGATGGCGACGCGCTGACCTATGAATGGGTGCAGACCGGCGGGCCGGCCGTCAGCCTGTCCGACCCGCACGCCGCCAACCCCACCTTCACCGCGCCGCAGGGCACGCACGACGCCGTCATCACGTTCGAGCTGCGCGTCAGCGACGGCAAGGCCGTGTCGGTGGACAGCGTCTCGATCGCGGTCAGTGCCGAGAATGACGCGCCGACGGTCGAAATCGCCACGCCGGACGCCGTCCTGAGCGGCGGGGTTGTGAACCTCGCATCGAGCGCCTTTGACGCGGACTCGCCGGAGCTGAGCTACCAGTGGACGCAGGTCGGCGGGCCGAGCGTCGAGATGGAGAACGGCGGGCAGGCTTCGCCGAGCTTTGTGGCGCCGACGGTGAGCGAGCCGACCACGCTGCGATTTGAAGTCGCCGTCAGTGACGGGCACAACACGACCACCGAGACCATCGAGGTGCTGGTGCAGCCGCAGCCGGCGCAGCCGCCGGTCGCCGACGGTGGATCGGATGAGCCGGTTGTTGATGTGGTGAGCGATGAGCCGGTCGCCGACGGCGGATCGGATGAGCCGGTTGTTGATGTGGTGAGCGATGAGCCGGCGACGATGCCGCAGCCGCCGACCGATTCGAGCGACCCCGGTGACGGTTCGAACCCGCAGGCTGGCGATGTCGGTCCGACGACGAGCACTTCCAGCTCAGGGCATCACGCCGCGAATCCGACCACCGGTGCCGCGAATCCGACGCCCTCGAGTGCGGGTCCGGCCCCTGCCGGCGGCGGATCGCCGTCCACGACGGGAGCCGTATTCCCCACTGCGACCGCGGACGTCGGGCCGGCGAGCGCTGCGCCCACCACCAGCGGGGCAGCCCCGGCGCCGTCCACCACGAGCTTCACGCCGGCCAGCAACGGCGGATCAGCGCCGACTCCGTCCGGCGGGCTGCCGGCGACGAGCGCCACAGCACCTGATTCTGCACCGGGCGGCGCGCGGCCGTCTTCGGCCGAGTCGAACGAGGGCGGGTGGACCGGCGACGAAGACCTGCGCGTGCTGAATGCCGCGCCGACGGTCGCCGGCGTGGAAGTCCGGGATTCGGCCGCGGCGCGGGCCGAGCTGCTGCACCTCGGCGAGGAGCGGCTGGCGGCGCAGTTCCGCGAGCTGGCGGAATCGGCCGACCGCCTGGCCGACGAGGTGATGGACGTGCTTTCGCCGGTGTCGTCGGAGCCGCCGGATCGGATGGAGCTGCCGAACCTGCCGCCAGATGCGCGGCTTTCGGATGTGTTCACCGAGTCGCGTATTGGCGACGTCGAGCGCGGATTTGCGCCGGATGGGCGGGTATTGCCGCGTTCGAGCGCCGATCTGCCGCTCTCCGATGCGCGCGGGTCGGATCGCGACGATGACGGTGCGGAGCGGGAAACCCGCTCGGCGTATGCGGGACTCGGCGATCGTGCGTCGCGCGGGTCGGAGGCGGAGGGGCGCGGCCGGGGTGAAGAGGCGGATGAGCTGGCGACGGCCGGCGCGACGAGCGGGTTCTGGGCGACGCTGTGGGGGCTGGTGCGCGGCTGGACGGGCACGAGCACTTCGGCCGAGGAGTCGGCCCGGGATGCGGCCCGGCGCGAGGAGAACAATCGCCGGCGGTAGGCGGGCTCATCAGGCCCTCGGCTGACGGCGGGTTCGGTCGGGGATTGGCACGCCCTTTCAGGGCTTGGACGCGCAGCGCGGCGACACCCCAGGGCGTTGCGGTTACCCAGGGCGTTGCCCTGGGCTGAGGCTGGGATGCACCTTCGGTGCGACGGACGCGGGGATTGACGGTAGGTGCGGTGGTCGCGGGCATGCACCTTCGGTGCGACGGACGCGGGGATTGGCGGTAGGTGCGGTGGTGGCGGGGATGCACCTTCGGTGCGGTCAGAGAATCGGCGGCAACTGCGCGAGGCGAAGCCCGACACGACGGCGCTAGGCGAAGCCCAACACGACGGCGCGAGGCGAAGCCCGACACGACGGCGCGAGGCGAAGCCCAACACGACGGCGCGAGGCACGGAGCGCCCCAACGGGGCGATCCAGCCATAGCCCAGGGCAACGCCCTGGGTGACGGCCACACTATGGGGGTTCTGTACGGAATATTCGCACGCCCTGAAGGTGGCGCGCCGTGCATGCTCACGCTGAGTACAGCGAGAGCATGCCACCCAACCGAAACAGCAACTGCACTACTCACGAGCAGTGGCACGTGCGACAGCTATGGCACATGCAGCAGCAACGGCACGTGCGAAAGCGGAGTACAAGCGACGCGAGTGCAGCGGGAAAGGATGGGCGGGTCGAGCTTTGGGCGTAGGGGGGGGGAACTCGACCCGCCCGGCATCAGGGACGCGAGACTCGTTCACACTGGGCCCGTAACGGCCCGGAATCGCGGCGCGGACCGACGATTCCAGGCATGTCATCCATGAGCACGTTACGAGCCCAGCATCAAATTCATGGCGTCGCGCGCGCCGGCCGTCTGGGCCGTGGCGCCGGTTTCAGCCGCCCGACGCGCGCTGACGCCGATTGTCCGAACTACACAACCGTCCAAACTACACAACAGGCAACCAGTGGCTGAAGCCACTGGCTACGATCGATCGCCCTGCGGGCGAAGCGCCGATGAACAGCCGATCGTCGCGGGCGTGCGTTGCATGCTCACGCTGAGTACAGCGAGAGCATGCCACCCGGACGCTCGTCGCGGCATTCCACGCAGGGCCGTGGGCGCCGTCTGCATGCTCACGCTGAGTACAGCGAGAGCATGCCACCCTGTTATCCGGTCACCCGGTTCTCCGGTTATCCGGTCACCTGGAAATCCGGTCACTCTTCTCTGGCCGGCCAGCGCGAACCGACCGGCTTGCTCCACAGGACCGCTTCGACGTCGTCGCCGCTGGCGCCGCGCAGTCCCCACGACATCAATTCGTTCTCGATGACCTCGATTACCAGCGGCAGGCGCACCACCCGAAAACCGAGGCCGAACACCCGCGATTCGACTTCGCCCGCCAACCCGCGGGCCACCGCGTGACGCACGCCGAAGCGGTTTTCCAGCAGGCCTACAATCGCGGACTTCCGCCACGGGACCGCGCCGCGCTTCACCCTCGCGGGGTCAAACACCCGCAGGCGGTTGCGCGAGTCCGAGCGGCGACGACGGTGCGCCTCCAGCGCATCGGCCGCACCTTCGAGATTCGTACGACGCAGCACGGCGGTGACGCACTCAAACAGGTATCCGGTCGAGAGCGTGCAGGGGTCGAGCTGCTCGGCCAGGTGCATGCCGACCGCCCGCGCTAATGGACCGGCCAACTCCACCTCGCAGCCGCCCTCGGACAATCCGATGCGCAGGCAGCGCCGCAGCTTGGCTTCGCTGAAGCGCTCCGCCGCTCCGCCGTCCTTGGCGATCACTACCCGCGCCGCGTCGCTCACGCCTTTGCCTCGCCGGATGACTCAGATTCGAAGAGACTCTGCTGTCCCGGGATGTCGTCGGCCGACCGCTCGATCACGTCCTGCGCCTCGTCGATGAAGTCGCCGACGTCCTCAAACTGCCGATAGACGCTGGCGAATCGCACATAGGCCACCTGGTCCACTCGCCGCAGCACCTGCGCGATTCGCTCACCGATGGACTGGCTCGATACCTCCCGCTCGAAATTCGAGACCAGGTACTCCTCGACTTCGTCCGCGATCTGCTCGATCCGCTCGGACGAGACCGGGCGCTTGTAGGCGGCGTGCCGGATGCCCTCGATCATCTTCGACCGGTCGTAGGGCATGCGCGAGCCGTCGCGCTTGATCACCGCCAGCCGGATCGTCTCCTCGAGGCGCTCATAGGTCGTGTAGCGCCGCTGACACCTGAGGCACTCACGCCGACGCCGGATGCTCACCCCGCCGTCGCTGGCGCGGGAGTCGATCACCTTGTCGTCGTTCGCCTTGCAGTAGGGACATCGCATGCCGTGATGTGCTCGGGTCGGTTGACCGCGTGGACCGGGCTAGTGGCCCGTTTGCCGATTTCTTTCCGCATCCGCCGCCCGCGCTGTTTACACTATACCTTGATCCACGAAGAGGCTAATCCCCAACATCCGGTATGTCAACCGCTCACGGCGCACTTTTGCAAACTTTTCCAGCGCTGCGCCGACACGCGTCAGTGCTTTCGCTATAAGTGGCCCGCTCATGGCAACGCCCATCGCCGAATTCGAACACGAAGGCATCCGCCTGGTCGGCTCCTCGCTGGCCGGTGAGGAGACGTTCGTCGTCGCGCCGGAATTGAACATCGCGTTTGACGTCGGTCGCGCGCAGCAGGAGCTGCTGGCGGTGGACAACGTATTTCTCTCGCACGGCCACATGGATCACGCCGCCGGCGTGGCCTACTACTTCTCGCAACGGATGTTCATCGACAATCAGCCGGGGGTGGTCTTCGCGCCGGAGCCGCTGGTCGATCCGTTGCAGCGGCTGATGCGCCTGTGGGCCGAGATCGACGGCCACGAGCCGGCGGCAAACATTGTCGCGGCGGTTCCCGATCGCGACATTCCGCTGCGGCGCGACCTGGTGGTGCGGCCGTTTGCGGTCAATCACCCGTGTCGGCGTCAGGGGCGGCCGACGGTGCAGGCGCTGGGCTTCGTCGCCATCGAGGTGCGCCAGAAGCTCAAGCCGGAGTTCGTCGGACTCGAAGGGCCGCAGCTCATCGAATTGAAGAACCGTGGTGAGGAGATCACGCGCACGCTGGAGCTGCCGCTGATCGCGTATTGCGGGGACACGGCCATCGGCCCGTGGCTGGATCGCGAGGACGTGCGGAAGGCGAGGGTGCTGCTGCTGGAGTGCACGTTTGTCGAGCCGGATCACATCGATCGGGCCCGCGCCGGATATCACCTGCACGTGCGCGACTTGCGCGAAATCGTGCCGAAACTCGCCAATGAGCGCATCCTGCTGACGCATCTCTCGCGGCGGACGGCGTTGCGCGACGCGCGCGCGATTCTGTGTGAGCAACTGGGCGAGGAAATGGCGGCGCGGCTGAGCTTCTTCATGGAGTTCCGCCGGCGCGGCGGGCGCAGCCAGCCGGCGACGATCTGAGATCGGCGCGTGGGGCGCGGTGGAGACGGGTTGTTGCGCGAAATCGCGACGGTTTGCGGTAAAATGCCGCGAAAAGGCGCTGTTTCACGCAAGGCGACGCAACCGCGTTCGCCGCGGCGCCCGACCGGACGAGGGAGCAGGCATGCCCCGTTTGATCGCTACTCAGTGGCTCGCGCCGCGCGTCGGGTGCGCCGCGGCCGTGCTGCTTGTCATCGCCCCCCTTCCGGGCATTGCCGCGGTCCTGCACGTACCCGCGGACTATCCAACCATCGCGGCGGCAGTGGCGGCGGCGACAAGCACGGATGAGGTGCACGTGGGTCCGGGGGTCTACACGGAACGGCTCGATCTCTCATCGCGCCGGTTGACGCTGCGCGCGACGGCCGGTCCGGCATTCACCACGATCGACGGCGAAGGGCTGGGCACCGTCATCACGTGGACCAACGCCGTATCGGGCAGCGTGCTGGAGGGCTTTCAGATCATCAACGGGCGCGGCGCGCCCGGCGCCGCGGGGCAGCCGACGTCGGGGTTTCAGAACGGAGCGGCGGGACGCGCCGGCGGGTTACGGGCGTCCGGCGTGCTGGTCGTGCGGAACTGCGTTTTCATGAACAACGTCGGCGGCGCGGGCGGCGACGGGGCGGATTCAATCGTTGGGCAGTTCGACGCCGGGCATGGCGGAACCGGCGGCGCAGGGGCGGTCAGCGCGGACGGTCCGGATTTCTTCGGGCGCATCTATTACTGCACGTTCTACAACAACAGCGGCGGTCGCGGCGGTGCGGCCGGTCGCGGTCACGTGCTGGAATCGCAACCGGGGCTGGCCGGGCTGGCCGGCCCGGGCGCACTGGCGATGTCCGGCCCGACGCCGACACCGACGCTTTGCAGCTTTCTAGCGAATTTCGGCGGCACCGGCGGGCGCGGCGCGGATGCGTCGCAGTATTTTAACCTCGCATCCCAGGCGGGTATGGGCGGATCAGGCGGCGCCGGCGCGGTGGCGATGTATGGCGGTCAGCCGACACTGGCCAATTGCCTGTTTGCCCGGAATCAGGGCGGTTCCGGCGGAGAGGGCGGCGCTGGCGCAACGCCCGATGGCGGCTCAGCGGTACCGGGTGCGATCGGCGGAAGCGGCGGCGCTGGCGTGATCTCCACGAGCACCGCCCTCACGACGCGAAGCTGCACGTTGGTTGAGAATGCCGGTGGAACGGGCGGCACAGGCGGGGCGATGGGTGGTGGGGCGGGCAGTAACGGTCCATCAACCGCGCTGGCGCTCAGCTCGCACTCGATCCGCAACACGGTTTTCCACCTGAACGCGGGGCCGCAATTCGCCGGCTCGATGCCCATCGGCTCAAACTGCGCATCCGATTTCGTCCTGGTCGGCGGAGCGAACGTCGCGTTCGCGGGTGAGTTTGTCCACGGCTATCGACCAGGGCCCGGTTCGCCGTTGATTGATCGCGGCCATGTGTTCGATCTACCCATGGACACGTTGGACGTCGATGGCGACTTCCTCACGGGCGAGAGTTTGCCGGTGGACCTGGCGGGAATTTCGCGGCGGATCGACGATCCGGCAGTCGCGGACACGGGCGTCGGGCCGCCGCCGATGCCGGATATCGGGGCGTACGAGCGGCTGCCGACGTTCACGGTGACGGCGGGCGACATGAACTGCGACGGGCGCTTTGACAATTACGACATTGACGTTTTTGTGCTGGCGCTGGTGCAGCCGGTGGTGTATGGACACGTGCATCGCAATTGCTCGCTGCTGGCGGGGGATTTTGACGCGGATGGCGCGCTGACGAACTTTGATATTGATGCGTTCGTGGCGGCGCTCTTGGAGTAGCGCGAGCGAGCGTTGGGGCGCCCTTTCAGGGCTTGCTTGGGCGGCGGAACTGATCCCCGCTGCGTTGCGCTGACCCAGGGCGTTGCCCTGGGCTGAAGCTGGGATGCACCTTCGGTGCGACAGACGTCCGGATACGCCATCGTTGCGGTCGCTGGTGCGAGAACCCTTTCTCGCACCAGCAGGTAGACCAGCAGCGGCAGAATCCCGCATCGGCGGACCCGGGAAAGGATTCCCGAAGACGGGGTGCGAGAAAGGGTTCTCGCACCAGCAGACTGATAGCAGCCCGTTGAAGAAGTCCATTCGGGGCATTCTCGACCCCGCTGGCGCTGTCGATAACGCGGTTTTTCAGAGCCGCGGCGACTTAATCAACGGACTGATAGGGGCGAACTATCCGAAGCCGAGGGCAACGCCCTGGGAAGGCAGCAACGCCCTGGGAAGGCAGCAACGCCCTGGGAAAACAGCAACGCCTTGGGAAGGCAGCAACGCCCTGGGAAAACAGCAACGCCCTGGGAAGGCAGCAACGCCCTGGGCGACGGCTCGCATGCTCACGCTGAATACCGCGAAGGCATGCCACCCGCCACCGCCGTCATTCCACTGTCATACGCGCCGCGACATGCCTACGCGGAGTACCGCGAAGGCATGCCACCCGCCGCGAAGGCATGCGACCCGCCGCTGTTGAGACGTCACCCACCTCGCTGCAGGCGCGTCGCGCCGCACCCGACAAAATGCCCCGGAACGGCGCCCCCTTGAGCCGGTTTGCGTCCTGACGCGGCCTTGAGTAGCGTGTACCCCCATGACTCCGATCCCGATGATGGGGCTTTATTTCAATCTCACCGGCCGGTGGAAAACCAACGCCGGGGCCGTTCTCGGGCTGCTGGCAATCGTGCTGTTCGGCTCGTTCCTCCAGTACCGCGCGAGCGGCACTGCGGCGGTGCGCGACGTAGCGGGCACGTGGACGGGGATCCTGCTGGTGCTGCAGTGCATCGCGCTGCTGCTGTTCGGGCCGTCCTCCGTTCGGAAGGCGGTGGCCCGCGATTTTCAAACAGGAATGATGGAGTCGATCCGGCTGACTCCGATCCCGAGCCTGGGCATCGCGGTCGGCTACCTGCTGGGCCCGATGATGACTGCGCTGTTCGTCGCGGGCGGGGCGGCGCTGGCCGGGGCGGCGATGAGCGGATTGCTGGCCTACGACATGAACGCGCCATGGATGGTGACGACCTGGTATCTCGGGCAGATCGGCCTGCTGATCATGTCGCTGCTGTACGGCTCGTTCGTGCTGATGATCTCGCTGGCCGTGGGCGGCAAGGGCAACCCGCTGGGGCTGATGTTCCTGGTCGGCTTCGCGGGCGCGGCGGTGATTCAGCACGTACCCGGGCTGATGCTGCTGTCGGGGCTGTACAGCGTGACGTCGGTGATGAGCGCCGTAACGCCGCGGGCGACGCTGGCGCCGCTTTCGACGGCGGAGCAGCTCGGCATGCTGGCGTCGCCGATGCTGCAAGTCATCTTCGCCGGGCTGTTCATCGTGGCCGGTGCGCGGAAGATCCGCAGCCCGGACCGCCCACTGTTTGACGTGCGGCTGGGGCTGGTGCTGATGATGCTCTCGGCGGCGGCACTGCTGCTGGGAGTGCTGGTGAAGCCGTCGGCAAGCGTGTTCGGTGGCTGGACATCCAACGCACCGACGGTCGTGGTGTCCACCAGCGTGTTCACCCTTGTGGCGCAGGTGCCGCTGCTGGCGGCCGCGGCGGCGTCGCTGCGGCTGCGAGTCTCCGCGCAATACGGCGACCTGCCGGTCACCGCCGCCCGTTCGCGCGGGGCGCTGCTGGACGCGATGCCGGTGTTTATCGGGCTGGGTGTCCTGGCGCTGCTGATGCTGCTTGCCGACGTCGGCTCGACCGCTTTCAGCCTGTTTTCGTGGAGCGCCCATGCTGCGCAGCGCGCGACGGCGGTGTTTGCATGCGTATTGCTGTCGATCTTCGCGGATTACCAGTTTTTTCGCCTGATTCTGGCCGCCGGGCGAAAAGTGCTGGGGATGTTCGTGCTGTGGTGCGTGGCGGCGAAACTGTCGCCGCTGATTTTCGAGGCGATTGTGCTGACCGCGTCGGATTTCGACGGGCAGTTTGGCGCGGCGGGGGTTTCCGGCGCCTCGCCGTTCGGGGCGCTGGGTCTGCTGTTTTCACCGGCGGGCAGCCCGTGGGTCGGCGTGGTGGTGCAACTGGTGCTGGCGCTGGTGATGTTCAGTTGGGCGAACCGGGCGACGTGGCGGGCGTTGGAAACTGCGGCCCGCAACGCGGCCGACGTGGTACCGGCGCGGCCGCTGGAAGCGCCGACGGCGTGACACGCCCCGTCGCCTCGGCGAGAATCCGGTTCGGCCGGGCGGCACGTGCGGGCGCCTCAGACGGCACACCGATCGGCGGCGTGCGGATTCGGGGAACGGGAGCGATCGAACGATGAGTGCGACGATCGAGCAGGAGATTGCGCCGGGAGCGACGGATCCGGCGCTGACGCCGATCCGGGGAAAGGTGCTGGCCGGCGAGCGACTGACGCACGCCGACGGCGTGGCGCTCTTCTCCACCCGCGACATCTTCACGCTCGGCGAGCTGGCGAACCTGGCGCGCGAGCGGCGTCACGGGCGGACCGCGTACTACAACATCAACCGCCACGTGAACTACACCAACTTCTGCGTGCTGAGGTGCAAGTTCTGCTCGTTCTACCGCAGCCTCGACGGGCGCAGCGGGCTGACGCCGGTGTCGAACACGACGGGGTATGAGTATTCGCTGGACGAGATCCTGGGCATCGCCGAGCAGGCCGTCGCGGCCGGGGCGACCGAACTGCACGTGGTCGGCGGGCTGCACCCGCGCCTGCCGTTCGATTTTTACACGACGTTATGCCGCGAACTGAAACGCCGCTGTCCGCAACTTCACATCAAGGCTTTCACGGCGATCGAGATCATCCACTTTACGCGCATCGCCAAGCCGCGGATGAGCATCCGCGAGGTGCTGACGGCGCTGCGCGAGGCGGGGCTGGACAGCCTGCCGGGCGGCGGCGCGGAAATCTTCGACGACCGCGTGCACGCGGAGGTCTTCAAGAGCAAGGTCGGCGAGTCGGGCTGGTTCGACGTGCATCGCGAGGCGCACGAACTGGGCATCCCCAGCAACGCGACCATGCTCTACGGCCACGTCGAAACCGTCGCGGAGCGCGTGACGCACCTGATCAAGCTGCGTGCGCACCAGGATGAATCGCTGGCGCGGCGGAAGTCCGCGTTTCAGACGCTGATTCCGCTTTCCTTCATCCCGGATGACAGCGCCCTGGCGGACCTGCCCGGCCCGACCGGGCTGGATGACCTGCGCACGCTGGCGGCGTCGCGGCTGATGCTGGACAACTTCGCGCACGTCAAGGCGTTCTGGATCATGCAGACGCCGAAGCTGTCGCAGGTGGCGCTAAGCTGGGGGGTGGATGACTTTGACGGAACGGTGGTCTGGTACGACATCACCAAGCGCGAGGGGCAGGGCACCACGCGCCAGGAAATGACGGTCGATCAGATCCGGCGGCTGATGCGCGAGGCGGGCTGCGCCCCGGTGGAGCGCGACACGCTCTATCAACCCGTGATTCGAAACGAAAGGCCGCTTTGAATCAGCTCGGCCGCAGGCCGATCGATTCCGCCGTCACCACGATGCGGCAGCCGGCCGGGTCGCGCAGCGACACCTTCACCCGCCCCTTGCGCTTGAGCGCGTCGCGCTCCGACTCGCTGGCGATGTAGAGCACTTCGGCCTGCACCTTGCGGTCGCCCTTGAAGAACATTTCCTGCAAGCGCTTCTTGACCGAGGTGCTGGTGCGCTGATTGTCGTCATCCCATTCGGACCAGGCCGGCACCGGACCGGGCTTGAGCACCGAAACCTTCGTACCGGCCGTCAGAGACTGCGCAGACGCCTTCAGCATGTACAAACCCTCCGCGCGCGGGATCAACCGCAGCGACGCAGAACTTCAACTCGCGATACGGGGGGAGACGACGGGCTGTTACAGGCTGCCCGCCGCCGAAGTGGGTTGCCCCGCTCCAACGCTGGCGACAGCATACGACCCCGGCCCACGAGATTCAACAACTTTTTCTCAAGTTTGGCGGTTCATGCCGCCCGCCGCCGGTCCCGACGCGGCGATCAGGCCGCCTCCTGCGGCTGCGCCGGTTGGCGGAAATTCCTGCGCCGGGCGGATACCCTGCACACCCGGCGCTGTGCTCGGTGTCCTGTACAAGCGGACCGCATCGCACCGCCGGCTTCCCGCGCAGGAGTACACGATGCGCCGGCCGCGACCCAATCGACCCGCCCGCAAGCGTCACCGCCACGCCGAGCCGGGGGCCGCGCCCGGCACCCTGATTTCGGCGCCGGGCGCAGCGCCGCCGGCACTGCATCTGATGGCGTACGGCGGATCGGAGTTTCACGAGGCTCGGCTGGAGTCTGCGGCGCAGTTGGCGGATTTTCGCGGGCGCTACCGCGTGCTGTGGCTGGATGTCGAGGGCGTCGGTCACGTTGCGACGCTGGAACAGATCGGGGCGGCCTTCGGCCTTCACCACCTGGCGCTGGAAGACGTCACGCACACGGCGCAGCGGGCCAAGTTCGAGGCGTATGACGACCACGACTTCATCGTGGCGCGGATGGTCTACGCGCACGAGGGGGCGGCGGAGACCGAACAGCTTGCGCTTTTCCTCGGACCGGATTTCGTGCTGACGTTCCAGGATGGCAAGCCGCACGACTGCTTCGACCCGCTGCGCGAGCGGCTTCGGAAGCGGCATGGGCGGATCCGCGACCTGGGGGCGGATTACCTGGCCTATTCGATCCTCGACGCAGTGGTGGACAGTCACTTTCCGGCGCTGGAGCGGATCTCGGACCGGCTGGATGAGATCGAGGACCAGGTGCTCGTAACGCCGACCCGCGACGCGGCCATGCGCATCCACTCGCTGAAGCGCGAGCTGCTGACGCTGCGCCGCGCGACGTGGCCGCTGCGCGAGGTGTTCAACGTGATGACCCGCGACGAATCGCCGCGGATCTGCGGCGAGACGCGGCTGTTCCTGCGGGACTGTTATGACCACGTCGTGCGGCAGATGGACCTGATCGAGACCTACCGCGAGATGTGCGCCGACATGATGGACCTGTACCTGTCGGGCGTGAGCCAGCGGATGAACGAAGTGATGAAGGTGCTGACGCTGATCGCGACGATCTTCCTGCCGCTGACGTTCATCGCCGGCGTCTACGGCATGAACTTCGACCCGGATGCGTCGCCGTGGAACATGCCGGAGCTGCGCTGGTACCTGGGGTATCCGTTGTCACTGGCGCTGATGGCGGCGACGACGATCGGAATGCTCGTGTACTTCCGTCGAAAGGGGTGGATCGGGGCGGGGCGCAAGCCCGGGCACGGCGGGACGCCCCCCGATGGGGGAGTGGCCGGCACGCCTGCCGATAGAAACCACAGGTAGCGCCGCACAGAGACATAACCGCGCCGGCTGCGACCCGGCTAAGCGTGCAGCCCGGGCGACGTTTCCGTCACCCGGGCTGCGAGGTACCGATGGGTTCAATCGCCTGCCGGCGGCGCCAGCGGCGAATCAGACCTTAGTGCATGTGGCCGTGGTGCCCGCCGCCCTTCTTCTCTTCCTTCTCTTCCTTGATCTCGCTGATCGCCGCGTCGGTCGTCAACAACAGGCCCGCCACGCTCGCCGCGTTCTGCAGCGCCACGCGCTCGACCTTCAACGGCACGATCACGCCCATCTTGATCAGGTCGCCGTACTCTTCCGTCAGCGCGTTGTAGCCGAAGTTGCCCTTGCCCTCGGCCACCTTCTGGCACACGATCGAGCCGTCCAGCCCCGCGTTCTCCGCGATCTGGCGGATCGGCGCCTTGAGCGCCCGGCGGACGATGTCCACGCCGGTCTTCTGGTCGCCCCTGGCCTTCTTGACGGCCGCGTCCAGCACCGCCTCGCAGCGCAGCACGCTCACGCCGCCGCCGGGCAGGATGCCCTCCTCGACCGCGGCGCGGCAGGCGTGCAGGGCGTCCTCGACGCGGGCCTTCTTCTCTTTCATCTCCACCTCGGTCGCCGCGCCGACATTGATCTGCGCCACGCCGCCGCTGAGCTTCGCCAGGCGCTCCTCGAGCTTCTCCCGGTCGTAGTCGCTGGTGGTGTTGTCGATCTGGGTCTTGAGGGCGTCGATGCGGGCCTTGATCTGCTTGGTGTCGCCCGCGCCCTGGATGATCGTGGTCGTTTCCTTCTCGATCACGACGCGCTTGGCGCGACCGAGGTCGCCCAGCGTGATCTTCTCCAGCGAGAGGCCGAGATCCTCGAAGATCGGCTTGCCGCCGGTGAGGATCGCGATGTCCTCGAGCATCTCCTTGCGACGATCGCCAAAGCCGGGGGCCTTGACGGCCGCGCACTGCAAGATGCCGCGCAGCTTGTTGAGCACCATCGTCGCCAGGGCCTCGCCTTCCACGTCCTCCGCGATCACCAGCAGCGGCTTGCCGGACTTGGCGATCTGCTCCAGCAGCGGCAGCAGATCCTTCACGCTGCCGATCTTCTTCTCAAAGGACAGCACGAACGGATTGTCGAGCTGCACTTCCATCGATTCCGGCTTGTTGATGAAGTGCGGCGAGATGTAGCCCTTGTCGAACTGCATGCCTTCGACGATCTCGACGGTCGTGTCGAGCGACTTGCCCTCTTCGACCGTGATGACGCCATCCTTACCGACCTTCTCCATCGCTTCTGCGATCTTGTCGCCGATCTCGCGATCCTGGTTCGCCGCGCACGTCCCCACCTGCGCGATCTGTTCCTTGCCCTTCACCGGCGTCGCCATTTCGCGGAGCGCATCCACAACCGCGTCCACCGCCAGGTCCACCCCGCGCTTCAGGTCCATCGCGTTCGCGCCGGCCGCCAGGTTCTTCAGCCCCTCCTCATAGATCGCCTCGGCGTACACCGTGGCCGTGGTGGTGCCGTCGCCGGCGACCGTGCTGGTCTTGCTGGCGACCTCCTTCACCATCTGAGCGCCCATGTTCTCATACGCGCCATCGAGCTCGATCTCCTTCGCCACCGTCACGCCGTCCTTCGTAACGGTCGGAGCGCCGAATGACTTTTCGATCACGACGTTCCGCCCGCGCGGCCCGAGCGTTACCTTGACGGCCTTGGCGAGCGTCGAAATCCCGCGACGAATCGCCTCGCGGGCTTCCATGTCGAATGCGATCTGCTTGGCAGCCATGACTTGCATCTCCCTGAATGAGGCCGACGTCTGCCGCCGGCCGATTGGCACCCGTCATTGCCCGTTTTCAACGCCGCCCAGTCCGCCGCACTCGCGGCCGATCCGAGCTGCGTCAACCGGCGGAAGGCCGTGCTTCGCGGCCCGAGGTCTGCGACCAGTGCGCAGACCGCCCTCACCCCGTGAAATATCACGCCGCGTGCCACCCTCGAGCGACCGCCGCACAATTGGTAAGCGCCTGTCTATAAGAGAGTTGAGTGGAAGCGCCCCGGAGACTGCGATTCCTGATCGCGCGCTTCCGCTGTCAATCTGGCAGCCCGGATTGGCACCCCCGCCCGGATGGGTGACGCCGTCAGGTCACCCGGATCGGCGGCATCACGCCGCTCGGCGCGGGATGGGCGCGACAATTCAGCGTGTGCGCGAGCAGTTCCAGCGCCTCGACCAGCCGCGGTCCGGGCCGACTGAAATGGGCATTACCGTCAAACACAAACACCCGCCCCTCACGAACGCATCGCAGCCCGGCCACTGCCGGCTGCCCGAGGAACTCCGGCACGTCCTGCAACGTGCGTAGCGCATCAAACCCACAGCACGCGATGACAAGCTCGTCCGGATCCGCCGCGACAATCTCGCGCAACTCAATCCGCCTCGACCGATCACCAGGCCGCGCCAGCGGTTCACTCCCGCCGGCCAGTTCGACCAGCTCCGGCGTCCAATGCCCGGATGAGTACAGCGGATCCAGCCACTCCAACACGACCACCCGCCTCGGCGGCGACGTCGGCCGCGGAGAGCCGCACGGATAGCGGCCCCCACCGCTGCTGCGTGCTCGCACCCGCTCGATCCGCATTTCGAGCGCCGCGGCGAGGGCACGGCCGCGCTCGGTAGCGCCAGCCGCCTCGCCGATGGCACGGATCGACTCGATCACGTCGCCCAGCGTCCGCGGCTCCAGCACCAGCACGCGCGGCGGCCGGTCGAAATCGGCCGTCATTTGGCGCACCTCGTCGTCCGAAACCGCGCAAACGCGACAAAGCGTCTGCGTGATAACCAGGTCCGGCTCCAACGAACGCAGCAGCGCCGCGTCGAGCGTGTAGAGCGAACGGCCGGTCGCGAGCTGATTGCGGACCTGCGAGTCGATCTGTGCGCCAGGGGAGGCGGCATGCACACGTGCGCCGGTAATGCGCGGCTTATCGCGCACGGACGGGGGAAAATCGCATTCGGCTGAAACCGCGACGAGCCGGTCCGCCAGGCCGATGGCGCAGAGGATCTCGGTGGCGCTGGGAAGCAGGGAGACAATCCGCATGCGTGGCCCCCGGACTCACCGGCCGCCGGCGCGGTCGGCGAGTGCTTCGAGCAGCGTCCCACCGACGACCGTGGCGCGTGAACCGCGCACGCGCACCACGACGCAGGCCGGGTCGGCGACCCAGCCGCCGACGGCCTCGGGTGTCAGCAGCAGCGCCCGGTCGCTCGGCAGCATCCACTCGGCGGCGAAGGGCGCGAATTCGTAGACGGCGCGGCGATCCAGCAGCGGAATCGCACCGACGCGCACGCCGGACAGGTCGCAGCGCGGAAGCTGGCGCAGCCACTCGGCGGCGCGCGCGGCGGGGATCAGCGGCGCCGGCTCCGGGACGCGGCCCGGCTGCGAGGGCGCGGGATCCAGCAGCGGCTGGTAGCCGGTGGCGTCGATCAGGCGCGCCGCACCGGCTTCATTTCCGGACGCGACCGCCAACGCAAACTCGATTGCACAACGCAGCGCGGACTCGTCGGCGGTGAGGCGGCGCGAACGAACTGATGCGAGGCGCTGCAACGCTTCGCCAAGGGGAAGGTCAGAGAGATTGAGTGCAGGTTGCGTTGCAGGTTCTTCGACCGCCGGCTGCGTGGCGGGCGCGGAGGCGGCGGGGCGGGCGGCACGAGCGGTTCGTCGCGCGGGCTGCTTCGCGGGGGCTGGCTTCCTGGCGGGCGGCTTGGCGGCGGGCTTGTCGGGTGACTTTGCGCCGGGCTTGGCCGCGGGCTTGTCGGGTGACTTCGCCGCGGGCTTCCCAGCCGGCTGCTTCTCATCGGCGCGTTGCGCATTCACCCCGCGCGCGGCGTGCGAAAGCTCATGAAGCAGCGCCGCTTGGAGGCCCGCAAACTGCGACTCACGCTCGCGCGCCGAGGAGTTGTCGTCCGCAGACGTCGGCGCTTCTACGCGGCTTTCCCCACCAGGATGCAACAAAACGCGCTCATCCGCACCGACGGCCGAAGGGAATGAAAGCGCGCCCGTCACGGCGATCATCGCCGCCAAGCGCCGACTGAACGTTCCCCAAACCGCAACCGGACGATTGCGCGCACCGACGGCGAGCCGAGACCGCCCGTGCGCAGCAATGAGCTGCCCACGCGCGGATGCTGAATCGGAACGGGAAAGCAGACCCTCGGGATGCGGACGCGAAAATGGAGCGCCGGCCATGTGGCATCCTCCGTGAACGCCCGCTACACGGCACGATCCCCGTCGAGCAGGCGACGAGCGATCGCCGCCGTCGCACCGCCCGTCACACTCCCATCCGATCCGACACAGCCGCCCGCGGATCAGCCGCGGATGGAGGCGATCTTCACGCGGAGCATTTTCTGGCGGTGACCCCACTTCTTGCGAAAGCCCTTGCGGCGGCGGTGCTTCATGCCGACGACCTTGCGGGTCTTGAGCTCGGCCAGAACCAGCGCGGTGACGCTCGCCCCGGAAACCAGCGGTGCGCCGATCTTCGGGCCGCCGTCGGCGCCGATCAGCAGCACGCGATCGAAGGTGATTTCCTTCGCGTCGCCACGGTCGGGGCGGCGCTCGATGAGCAGCTCATCCCCCTCCGCCACCTTGTACTGCTTCCCGCCGTCTTCGATGACTGCGTACACGACCACTCCTTGCCGCCGCCGCCCGCGTTTCGCGGCGGAACAGGTGATGCGCCTCGGACGCCGCCCGAGCAATCCCGGGCCGTTCCGCGCGTCGTTCGAGCGCTGCGACAGCCGTCGCCCCGGAGTCGGCCGCCGAGGGGCGGGACGCGCGAGGGTGCTGCCGCGAACGGGGTAAGGTAGCCGCTTTGGCGGGGTGGTGGCAAGGGGCTGCGGCAGCCGCCCGTGCCGACCGGCAGGGGTTATCCAGCCGGCGCTGGCCATGGCACGGCGAACGGATGCCCCGGCAGTCACGAACGAACGTCGGGTCCGCTCAGGCCCGGGGTACTACCCGGTCGCGACCGCACCACGGCCAGCCAGCGCCGGGTCCGTGACGGCCGGCGCGGAGGCACTCTGCGGCAGCGCCGCCCCGGCCTCAGACGTGGCCGTGCGCATCACGCCGTCGGCATCCGCGCGGATCGTGAAGACGTAGAAACTGCCGTACGTGGCCGAGCGGTCCTGTGCCAACAGGCGCTTGGCCAGTTCGCCATGCGGGGTCAGCGAGGGCAGGATCGATGGCGGCGGTTCCAGACGGTAGCTGCCGGAGCGATAGATCATCGTGGCTCCGGGGTGCGCTGCGCGCAGCACGCTCTTGAGCGTATGCTCAAACACCGGCGGCGTCATCCAGTCGAAGATGTCCAGCAGGTTGAACTTGGTGATGCTGCCGGCGGGCTGCGAGTCGAGATAGGGCCCGAGCCAGCCGTTGACTACCTCGACCTTGTGCAGGCTCTCGCGCAGCGCGTCGAAGTTCCGCTCCATCAGGTAGGGCGGGAGGCGGTCGCCGCGGAATCGCCCGGTGCCGGCGAGGCTCAGGAAATAATTGTCATAGATCGGCACGCGCGTCATCGCGTATTCGACCCGCTCGCGAACGTACTCATACATATCGTGGCGGCCGTCGATCAGGTTGAACTGCCGTGGATGGACGCCCGCCAACCACATCAGCGGGCGGAAATTCACGAACCGCTTCGTCCACGGACCCCAGAGCTTCGGGGCGAAGTGGCGGTCGTAATGGGCCTTTTGCTCCTCCAGCGTGCGCAGCTCAAAAAACTCCTCGCGAATCGCGGCTGAAATCCCCATCAGGTTCATGAATCGTCGCAGGATGCGACAAAACAGGCCCATTCGCCCATACCGGTACAGATCGCGCTCGACCATCCACAGGTTGCGGTCCCAGTAAGCCTGCGAGCGCGGCGAGATGTTGGGCCGCAGCTTGTCGGCGTAGACGCGGGTCACCACCGACGGATTCCGCGCCGCGAAAATGTCGCAGAAGGTGGCGTGATCGAGTGTCTCGATGCCGGCCAGCTTGAGCTCCAGCAGCGCGTTCTGCGCTGGATTGCTGTCCACTGAGATCAGGCGCGCGGGGCGCTGTGCCAGAAAATTCAGCGGGTTGCAGCCGGCCGAGGAGATCGAAATGACCGTGTCCGACGGGCCGAGGTTGAAGGCCTGGCGGTCCATCTCGGGGTCTTCCCACGACATGTTGAAGACGATGCCGTGAAAGACCATGCGCTCCAGCAGCGGGCGCTTGGGCATGGGCAGATCGATGACCTTGTGTCGCATCACATTTCCTTCCTGGCCAGTGCGGTGAAGCAATACCCGCCCAACCACGGGTGAACGGTGGTGTCGGGCAGCAGCTCGCGCAGCGCCTCGGCGTAGGGCTGCACCGTCTCGACGTGATTGGCCCGCAGCCAGGCGCGCATCACGGGCCCCAGCGGACCCCAGCCCTCGAAGCCGCCGAAGTCCAGGACCGCCAGCCGCCCGCCGGGGCGCAGGTGCTCCGCCGCACTGCGCAGCGCCGCCCGCCAGTCGGGGATCATGGTCAGGCTGTAGCCGAACAACACGGCGTCAAACTGGCGGCCGAGGCTCATGCAGGTGGCGTCGGCCTCCACCAGCGAGACGTTGTTCCAGCCGGCGCTGCGGCAGCGGCGCTCCGCCACGCGAAGCATGTCGCCGGAAAAGTCCAGGCCGGTGAGCCGGCCGCGGATCGGGTCGAGCCACTCCATCAGGTAGCGGAAGTTGAGTCCGGTGCCGCAGCCGATCTCCAGCACGTCCGCGTCGCCGCGCAGCGCCAGGCGCTGGACGGCGGCGCGACGCTGATGCAGGATCATCCAGCGCGTCTTGTCGTAGATCAGCGCGTGAAAGCGGTAAAAGCGCTGTACGGCGGTCGTGTCGCTCACTCCGGGCGAACTCCTCGAACGTCGGCGGTGAGACAGACGGCGCGGGTCACGCCGCTCCGGCGGACTGCCGCGGCAGGCGCTCGGCGAGCCGGGCGAGCGTCTGCGGGGCGTGCAGCGCCGCCTTTCCGAACCCCGGCACCGCGCCGGCCGCGACCGCGGCGGACTGCGCGTCCGGATAATTGCTGACGAGCATGACCGGGATCGCCGACAGCGCCGGATCCGCCTTCATCCGTCGGATCAGCTCCAATCCATCGCTGTCATCCGCGAAGATCCGGCGATTGACGAGCACCAGTTCAAACGGCTCGCGCGCGAGCGCCGCAAGCGCCTCCTCGACGAACATGACCCGCCGCACGTCCGCCTGGAAGTGCCTTGACAGCATCGCGCGGATGGCCGCGTGATCGGGGTCGCAGTTGCCCACGTCGAGCACCAGCGGCACGCGAGAATCTCCCGAAAAGACGCGGGCAGTTTACATTCGGCCGCGGAATCGGAAAAGCGGCATCACAACTCCGGACCGCCGTCGTAGGAGCCGAAGACCGAGCGGAGCGTCTCCATCATTTCTCCGACGGTGGCGCGGGCCTCGCTGGCTTCGATCAGCGCCGGCATCACGTTCTCTCCGGCGGCGGCGGCGCCTTTCAGGGCGGCCAGCGCGCGGGCGTGACGACCGGCGTCGCGCTGGCGGCGGAGTTCCCTGACCCGCCCGACCTGCTCGCGCTCGACCCAGTCCTCGATGCGCAGGATCGGGATGGTCTGACTATCGTCGTCGGTGTACTTGTTGACACCGATCATGACGCGCTCGCCGCGGTCGAATTCGGCGCCGAAGCGGGCGGAGGAGTCGGCGATGCTGCGGCGGAAGTAGCCGCGCTCGACCGCCGGCAGGACGCCGCCGAGCTTGTCGATGTCGGCGATGATGGCGGTGGCCTGCCGCTCCATCTCGTCCGTCAGCGCTTCGACGAAGTAGCTGCCGCCAAGCGGGTCGACGGTGCGCGTGACGCCGGTCTCCTCGGCGATGACCTGCTGCGTGCGGAGGGCGACCTTGACGGCCTGTTCGGTGGGCAGGGCCAGCGTCTCATCCATGCTGTTGGTGTGCAGCGACTGCGTGCCGCCCAGCACCGCGGCCAGCGCCTGGTAGGCGACGCGCACGATGTTGACCATCGGCTGCTGCTCGGTGAGCGAGACGCCGGCGGTCTGGGCGTGGCAGCGCAGCCAGGTGCTGCGCTCGTTCTTCGCGCCGAAGCGCTCCTTCATGATGCGCGCCCACATGCGCCGGGCGGCGCGGAACTTGGCGATTTCCTCGAAGAACTCGTTGTGCACATCCCAGAAGAAGCTCAAGCGCGGCGCGATCGCGTCCACGTCCAGCCCGCGCTTGAGCGATTGCTCGACGTAGCAGATGCCGTCCGCCAGCGTGAACGCCAGCTCCTGCTGCGCGGTGGAGCCGGCCTCGCGGATGTGATATCCGCTGATGCTGACGGTGTTCCACTGCGGCATGTGCTGCGTGCAATACTCGATCGTGTCGATGACGAGCTTGACGCTGGGGCCGGGGGGAAAGACGAACTCGTTCTGGGCGTGGAATTCCTTGAGGATGTCGTTCTGCAGCGTGCCGCGCAGATTTTCGAGCGGCACTCCCTGCTGCCGGGCGACGCAGATGTAGAACGCCAGCAGAATCGCCGCGGGCGCATTGATCGTCATGCTGGTGCTGACGTCGTTCAGATTGATGCCGTCGAAGAGCGTCAGCATGTCCTCCAGCGAGGCGACGGCGACACCGCACTTGCCGACCTCGCCCAGGGCCAGCGGATCGTCCGAATCGCGGCCCATCAGCGTGGGCAGGTCAAAGGCGGTCGAGAGGCCGGTCTGCCCGTGCTCGAGCAAGTACTTGAATCGCTCGTTGGTCTGGCGGGCGGTGCCGAAACCGGCGAACTGGCGCATGGTCCAGGTCTTGGCGCGGTACATGTCGCGATGAATTCCGCGCGTATAGGGAAACACGCCTGGCGCCTCGGGCGCGCGCGGCGCGTCGGGGGGCGCGTACAGCGCCTTGATCGGGATTCCCGACATGGTGGTCGGGTCGGCCGGCCGGACCGGCTTGCGGGTGGTTGACGCCGGGACGGCGACATCGGGGTTCATTCAGCAATCTCCGAGGGCAGCTCGGCGCGGGCGTCCGCGATGGGCGGCACGGCCGGAACGATCGAGCGCCGCAGGCGCAGGATTGTACTCGGATGCGGGGCTGGCACGTCTGCGGAAGACGGGTAAAATGGCCCATCCCGCGTCTCGCGATGCGGGCGCTGGTGAGTGTAGCTCAGTTGGTTAGAGCATCAGGTTGTGGTCCTGAGGGTCGCGGGTTCGATCCCCGTCACTCACCCTTCTCCGCAGCAATTTCGCCGGATTCGGGCTTCACATCGGTCGTTTCGCTCCTCACGACGCGCCCCAGGTCCATGTCCAGCATGACGCCGGTTTCGGCGGAGTCGGCCAGCACGTGCAACGTGGCTCCGATAAACCCGGCGGCGTGCAAGCGCTTGTGACCTCGGTCGTAGAGCGAGACGTGCGGCGACAGGCTGCGCGCCTTCACGCTCCGCGACACCACGACCAGCACCGCCTCCGAACCGACACCCGCATCCGCGTTTGCACCGAACTGCACGAGGCGCGGCTCGGCCGGATCCACCCACACCCGGCTGCCCTTGCCAAGCAGAAACGCGGTCAGGCCGATCACGTCGTAAAGCCCGCGGAAGACAGACTCATGCACGAACCCGCGAACGGCGGTGTCGTGTACGTCGCATGCACCGATCGTGAGCATCAGGGACTCGGTCGCGCGGCTTTTCACCAGTTCGTAGATCGAGGACTTGCGATCAACGGAGAAGCTGAAGCGCTGCTCCTCTTCGATGACGCTGCCACGCACTTCCCAGCGCGCGGCGGGCGGCTGGAAGCGCGCGTCCCAGTCGACGCGCATCGCCCCCGCCGGCGGGCGCTCGAGGTCCGGCAGGCGCGTGGCGAGGTCGAATCGCCAGCCTTCGGTCAGGCGGTGATAGGCCAGGTCGGTCCAGACCAGCGGCTTGCCAGTACGGCGAACCAGTCGCGACGCCGGCGTGGGGTGGATGAGATCCACCGCGCCAATGCCGATGACGGTGGCAGTGGTTCCCTCGATTACCACGCCGACCTGCTGATCGAGGCCGATGGCGTAGAGCGTGCTCCGGCCGGAGTCCTGCACGGCCCGCGCCAGGGCGCCGCACATTCGTCCGAGCCGGCCGCGCTGCGTGACGTGCGTGTCGATCAGCGCGTCGCGCACCAGCGGGATGAAATCCGCATGGATGGCGCTGCCGCCGTCGGACTCGTCGTTGAGGATCGGGTGGTGTGAATCGCGAAGCACCTGCTCCGATTGCACGCTGGTGCTGCCGGCCAGAGCGTAGTGCGCCAGCGACATCGCGCCCGCGCTGGTGCCGCCGATCCCGCCGCCGCGCTCGTGGACGCGCAGAATGCAGCGTTCGATGCGGCGATCGTTCCACAGGTCGTAGTACTTTCCCTGGTCGCCGCCGCGAATGAACACGGCATCGACGTGCTCAAACACGGGTTCGAGGGCGGGGTCGTCTGCCTGTTCGACAGTTTCGATCACCAGGTCCACAACGTCGGTTGCGCCCAACATTCTCCAGAATGGCGCGGGCCAGCTCTCCGATTCGCGCCGGCCGACCAGCGCCACCCGCACCTGCTGATCGCCGGTGACGTCGCCGCGCTGGAGCAGCGGGCGGAAGAGCCGGGCGCTCCAGCCGTCGGGCGCTTCGGCGTTGCCGCCGGAGCCGCCGCCGGCCAGGACGATGACCCCGACATCGGGTCGAGTGGGGGTTGCGGGACGCCGTCCGGAGCAGCCGGTGGCGGCCACTGACGCCAGCAGCGCGAGAATGACGGCCAGTGTCGCCAAGGATCGCGGATCGGTTGCGCTCACGTCGAGAACCTCCGAGGTAGGGTGCGGCATTATAGGGACGCGCTGTGGCTGTGTGATCCTGTCGATCAGCGGGTTCGGTTCGGGCGGAGAGCGAAGCGCCGGCGCGGGAGGGTTGTATAATCAGGTGCGCCGTCGGGCGGCGGCGCGTGGGCGACCCAGTCGCCCCCCTTCGAATTCCGGCGCTTCGGCCACTCGGATCGCGATGAACCCGCTTCAGGAAACCGTGACGGTGGTGATGGATGCCGCGCCCGGCACGGGCGGGCAGAGCATCACGCTGCCGCGCCGGATCGGCACGGTAAAGATCGGGGACTGCATCGGGCGCGGCGGCAGCGGGGTGGTTTTTTCCGGATATGACGACGCACTGAAGCGATCGGTGGCGGTGAAAATTCTGCATCACTTGCGGGGCGGGGCGCGCGAGCTGGACCGCGGACGGCTGATTGACGGCGTGCGCAACGCGGCGCGCGTGCGGCATGAGCACCTGGTGATGGTGCACGGCGTGGACCTGGTGGGCGATTTTCCGGTGATCGTGATGGAGCACGTCGACGGCGCATCGCTGCGCGACCTGCTCAGCGCGCGCGGTCAGTTTGACGTGGAGACGGCGCTGCACCTGGCGCGCGAAGTGTGTGCGGGCGTGGATGCGCTGCACCGCGAGAACATCGTGCATCGCGACCTCAAGCCGGCCAACGTGCTGATCGACCGCGGCGGGGTGGCGCGGGTATGTGACTTCGGCCTGGCGTGCGAGGTCGGCGGAACGGCGATGGCGCGCAGCGACGAGAATGTGGCGGGCAGCCCGCTCTTCATGGCGCCGGAGGTATTTGAGGGGATGGTGTCGCCGCAGGGCGACGTGTACGCAGTCGGCGTGCTGCTGTTCGAGATGCTGGCCGGACGCGTGCCCTTCGACGGAGACTCGATCGCCGACGTGCGTGACCGCCATCTGCACACGGATCCGCCGATTGACATCCTGGCCGGCGCAGGAGTGCCGGATGACCTGGTCGAACTGGTGGGGCGCTGCCTGAACAAACAGCGAATCATGCGATACAAGAGCGCCGGACACCTGCTGCGTGCACTGGAGGAGATGCCTCCGCGACAACGACCGGACCACGTGCGGGCGCGAGTGGCCGACGGCGTCAACTCGCTCGGGCCGGGCGCGAAGCGCGCCGAAGCGGATCGCACGCCCACGCCGGTCGCCGCCAACACCTACGACATGCTTTCCGCGCGCGCGGCCGCCAAGCGGAAGCACAAGCCGGAATAGCGCTCCGGGCCGCGGCGGCGGGCCGCGGATACAATTCTGCTCCGGAGACGCTCATGACGATGCACCACGGTGCGCTTCCCACGCTGGTCTCGCTGCTGATCTGCGACCAGGTGATCGACGACAAGCTTTCGAACAAGAAGAGTGCGATCGGCATGTTCAACGCGGTGCTGGTGCCGCAGACGCCGACGACGATTCAGCAGATGGCGGTGCTGGCCTCGGTGACGGAGCTGACCGCGCGGGTGGAGATGGAGATCCGCCTGGTGCGCGACGCGGACAACTCGATCATTTTCAGCGGGCGCGGGTTCGTGGAAGCGCCGAACCCGCTGGCGGTGGTGGATCTGCTGTTCAGCCTGCAGGGAATTCAGCTTCCTGCGCCGGGGCAGTACGCGTTTGAGATCCTTGTCGGCGGCGAGCCTTTGGGGCGACGGCGATTCCAGGTGTTCGTGCGGCCGCGACGGCCGGCGCCGCCGGGCGGGGCGGAGCCGCCGGCCACGACTCCGGGCGAGCCGACGGCCTGAGCCGATGCGCCAGCGCGCGCGGCGCGGATTTTGACGGTCCGGCGGCACTGTCGCCGTCCAGCAGGTGACCGCGGGTCGCGGACCGCATGCGTGTTGCGCCCGTCGCGGGGGCGTCCGGATACATGATCACCGATGCGGATGAGAAGCTCTCTGATTGGCATGAACTGCGGGCCACGGCGTCGAAGGCGCGGTTCGACGTATTTGTTTGTCATCGCCGCGCTGCTGTTGGCGGCGTGGGTCGCGGTCGCCCGCGGGCAGGAAGCGCGGTTGCAGGTTCTCGGCGATCCGCGCGACATCTTCGTGGATCAGCCGGTTCTGGTGCAGGTGCTGGTTGAATTCTCGCAGCGCTGCGAGACGCCGACGTTGCCGGATCTTCCGGATTGCAGCGTGCGATTCGCGGGGGTCGGCCCGGACAGCACGTTCCGCATGGACATCAACGGGCAGGTGACCGAATCCCGGCAGCGCAGCTACCGCTTCGAGCTGATTCCGCGCCGACTGGGACGCTTCGAAATACCGCCGATCGACGTGCAGGCCGACGGGCGGGTCATTCAAACGCAGAGCGCCTCGTTTGAAGCGCGGCGCGACGACGCCGGCGAGCTGGTGCGCGCAAAGATCGTCGGACCTGACAAACCGATCTTCGCCGGGCAGCAGGTCGAGCTCTCGCTGGAGATCCAGGTGCGCTGCCCGGCGCTGGAGCGCCGCGACCAGCGCGGCCAGAGCCGTATCCGGCTGGACGCCGCCGAAACCTGGCGCTACCTGAACGCAGCCGCGCTCGCTCCGTTCACGACCTATCGATCGCAGGGGGCGATCTCGCTTCCCGAGGACAGCGGCGTGCTGTCGCAATGGTACGTCTACCGGCTGGTCGAGCGCGTCGTCGCATCGCAGCCGGGACCGCTGCGCTTTGACGGATTGACGGTTCGAATGCGCTACCCGCTGGAGTACGGCATTGACTCCTTCGGCCTGCTTACCAACACCGTCATCACGCGCGTGCGTGACGTGGCCGTTGAGCCGGAATATGGAAACCTGACGGTGCTGCCGCTGCCGGAGCAGGGGCGGCCGGCCGATTTTTCGGGCGCGGTGGGGACGTTCACGGTGCGCTCGGCGATCACACCGGGCGACGCGCGCGTCGGCGATCCGCTGGAATTGATGGTGGACATTCGCGGAGACGGTCCGCTGGACTCGCTCCCGCCGCCGCGCCTGGAACTGCACCCCGACATCACCGCGAGCTTCCGCATTCCCGACACGCCGCCGGCGGGCGAGACGATCCGCAGCGCTCGCGGTGATGAGCCGCTGGTGCGGCGATATCGCTTCACGTTGCGGCCTCTGCGGCCGCTCTCGGAACTCCCGCCGATCCGCTATTCATACTTTGACCCGCAACGCGCCGCGTACGCGGTCGCCATCGCGCCGGCGGCGCCGTTGCGCGTCACGACCGCCGATCGCGTCAGTGACGCCGACGTGGTCGGGCTGGCGGGGCGGAACACAGAAGCCGCCCAGCCGACAGAGCAATCGGAGCCGGGCCTGCGACCGATGACAAGTGTGGCAGCGGCCCTGCGGGCCGCGCGGACGGACGTGAGCCGGACGGAGGCCCTGGTCGCGGTGGCGGCGCCGCCCGCTGTCGTTGGCGTGATTTGCCTGGCAGGCTGGATCGTGCGCCGACGAAGGCGCTCCCCGCGATTGCGCGAGCGCCGGGCACTGCGCGCGGCACAGCGGCGCATTCGAGCGGCTGCGCGACGTTCGCCGCGCGAGTGCGCCGAGGCGGTACATGCCGCGCTGGTCGCGTATCTCGCCGAGCGGCGCGGCGAGCCGCCGGGTCGATATGTCGGCCGGGAGGGCGCCGCGCTGCTGACGGCCTGCGGGGCGCCGGCTGAAATCACGGTGCGCTGGACCGAGACAGTTGAAGCGGCCGAGGCGGCCTCGTTCGGCGGAATGGTGCAGCCGAGCGCGGAGGCGCTGGTGCAGCGGGCCGAGCGCGTACTGGCGGAGGTGGCCGGAGTGCGAATGGCATGAGCGCTGGATTGAAGAAAAGTGGTGGCGTGCATAGTCGGGCTGCCGACGACGCGGCGCGGGCGCGCAAGCGGCCGCAATCGGGAAGCGCGCGCGATCCGGCGGCAGCGTCCCTGTCGCGAGCTGAAATCGGGTTTGTGCGCATTCCGTCCGTCCGCACGTTTCTGTCATGCGCGTGTCTGCTGCTAAGCCCGTTCATGATTCGGGCCGCGGCTGATTCGGCCGACGCAAAGCTGATTCAGTCGATCCAGAGAGAGCTGGAACGAGCCGCGGCTGCCGCCAGCGCTGCACCGGCAGCCCCGATGGTGGAGGCGGCTGGCGGACAGGGCGGCGGCACGGCGGGGCCGGGAGGCGCCTCGGCAGCGGCGCGCGCGAAACAGGCCGCACAGGGGTTGGAGGAGCTCGCGGCCGAACACGGCTCGAGCGCCGAGCTGGAGCAACTGGCCTCGACGGCCTATTACCTGGCTGGAGACGTCGGGCGGGCGGTGCTGCACCTGCGCCGGGCGCAGCGGTTCGCGCCGGGAGACAACGAGATCCGCGGCGGGTTGGAATTGCTGCGATCCCGGATCGAAGGCGCGCCGCGGCCGGCTGACCGATCGAGTTGGATTCCGCCATGGTCGGACATTCACGGACGCACGTCCCTGCGGGCGCGCTGGTGGCTCACGGTCGCAGGCGGCGTCGTTGGGTTCGGAGGAGTGGGTCTGTGGCTATGGCTGCGCCGACCGGCGCTGCTGGTGCTGGCGGCACTGGGCGGTGCAGCATGGGGGGGTGCGGGCGGGTCGGTGCTGGTGCAACTGCACCAGGAGCGCGTGGCACCACCGGCGATCGTGATCGAGCCGCAACTGGTGCGGACTGGGCGGGGCGAGTGGTATGACGCGATGCGGGCCGCGCCGCTGCCGGCGGGCTCCGAGATCGTCATTCAGGAAGTGCGGGCGGGTTGGGTGCGATTGTCATTGCCGGCGGGCGAGACAGGCTGGATCCCGGAGCACGCAGTTGAGCGCGTGGTTCCGTAAACGCGGCTGGCGTCTCCGACGGGCTGGCGCCGGTCCCGGCCAACTGGTCGCGCAGCACGCGCAGCAACGTCTCCGGCGGCGCGAGCAATCGCGCCGGTAAGCGCCAGTGGATCGTTCGCGGGTCGGGCATCCGGGGCGAACCGGGGCCGTGGGCGAACAGCCGCTCCGCGCGGGTCAGCTCGTCCACGCTGAACACGAGGTCGGGCGGCGACAGCACGATCGACCGCACGCTGTACGCTCGCGCACGCACGCGAATTTCCGCCATGGTGAGCAGCGTTTCGACCTCCTCCGGCAGCGGGCCGTAGGCGTCGCGCAGGTCGTCTCGCAGGGCGGCGATGTCCTCGACCGTACGGCAGATCGTCAGCCGCTTGTAAACCTCCATGCGCTGCTTCTCGCCGCGGACATACACGCGCGGGATCGTGGCGGAGACGCCCAGCTCCAGGTTGACGGGGCGGAAGGGTTCGGCCGGCTCGTTCTTCACGCGCCGCACCGCCTGCTCGAGCAGCTCGCAGTACATCTCATAGCCGACGGCCTCGATGTGGCCGCTCTGCTCGGGGCCGAGGATGTTGCCCGCACCGCGGATTTCCAGGTCGCGCATCGCGATCTGAAAGCCTGCGCCCAGGTCGCTGTAGTGCTCGATGGCCTTGAGCCGCCGGGCGGCCCGGTCGGTGACCGGCGTGCCGGGAGCGAGCATGAGGTAACAGTAGGCGCGATGGCGGCTGCGCCCGACGCGGCCGCGCAACTGGTGCAGATCGGCCAGGCCGAAACGGTCGGCGCGGCTGATGATCATGGTGTTGGCCCGCGCCACGTCCAGCCCGGACTCAATAATGTTGGTCGAAACGAGGATGTCCGCCTCGTGGCGGACGAACCGAAGCATCACCTGCTCCAGCTCATCGCCGCTCATCTGGCCGTGCCCGACCACCACCCGCGCCTCGGGGACCAGGCTGCGGACGCGGTTTGCGACCTGCTCGATGTCGCGGACGAAATTGTGCACGACGTACGCCTGCCCCTCGCGCGACAGCTCGCGCTCCAGGGCCTCGCGGACGGTCTGATCGTCCCAGGTGCGCACCTGCGTGACGATCGCGCGGCGATCGGCCGGCGGCGTCGAGAGCGACGAGATGTCGCGGATGCCCAGCATCGACATGTGGAGCGTGCGCGGGATCGGCGTGGCCGAGAGCGACAGCACATCCACGGTTGAGCGCAGCCGCTTGAGGCGCTCCTTGGCGTCGACGCCGAAGCGCTGCTCCTCATCGATCACCACCAGCCCGAGATCGGCGAAGCGCACGTCGGCCGAGAGCAGCCGGTGCGTGCCGATCAGCACGTCCACCTGTCCCTTGCGGGCGCGATCGACGATCTTCTTCTGCTCGGCGGCACTGCGGAAACGGGACAGGCACTCGACGGAAAAGGGGTATTCCGCCATGCGCTCACGGAAGGTGTGGTAGTGCTGCTCGGCCAGCACCGTCGTCGGCACCAGCACGGCGACCTGCCTGCCGAATTCGCAGACCTTGAAGGCCGCCCGCATCGCCAGCTCGGTCTTGCCGAATCCGACATCGCCGCACAGCAGGCGGTCCATCGGGCGCGGGCGGGACATGTCAGCCTTGATCTCGGCGATGGCGCGCAGCTGATCGGGCGTTTCCTCGTAGAGAAAGCTGCCCTCGAACTCGCGCTGCCAGTGCGTGTCCGCGGGAAAGGCGGTGCCCGATTCGGTCTCGCGATCGGCCTGGATGCGGAGCAGCTCGCCGGCCATGTCGAGCAGCGCGTCGGCGACACGATCGCGGGTCTTTTTCCACGCGGTGCCGCCGACCTTGCTGAGCACCATGCGCCCGCGCAGGCTGCCGACGTATTTTTGAACCAGGTGAATCTGGCTGGTGGCGACGTTCACGACCACGCCGTCGGCGAACTCCAGCGCCAGGAATTCCTCGGTGCGGCCGTTGCGCTCCATCGAGCGCAACCCGAGAAAGCGCCCGATTCCGTGCAGCACGTGCACCACGGGATCGCCGGCGCTGAGATCGAAAAAGCTGTCGATCGGTCGGGCGGGCGCGATCCGGCGCAGCGTGCGGCGCTGGCGGTAGCGGCCGAAGATCTCGTGATTGGGAACGAACGCCCGCCGCCCCCAGCGAAACCCGCGATGCAGCACGCCGACGCGGGTCTCGATCGCACCCATCGGCTCGGATTGCTCGCGCAGCAGCTCCGTGAAGCGCTCCGCCTCCGGCGCATTGTCGCAGTACACCGCCACCGCGCAGGTGGCGGCCACCTCGCGCAGCGCCCGCATCGCGTCCGGCACGCGCGCGTCGAACTGCGGCAGCGCACCGGCGTCGAACCGAATCGCGTCCGACCCGCCGCTGCCGAAGCGCGAGAGGAACAGGCGGCGCAGCCGACTGGCCGAGCGGAAAATCGCCTCCGGCGGGATCAGCCCGACCCGCTCTCCGATCCGCTGCCAGTGCGCCCGCGCCAGCTCCTGCATCTCCACCGGCTCAACAAAGGCGACCAGCGTCCGCGGATCCAGCAGCGCCAGAAAGCCGGTGGTCTCGCTCTCGCTCGGTGCGCTCGCGGACAGGAGCGCCGGGATCAGCACTTCCTGCAACTCCTGCCGCGAGCGCTGCGAGGCCGCGTCGAAGAGGCGGATGGACTCCACCTCGTCGCCGAAGAACTCGATCCGCACGGGGTTCGAGTGCGCGGTGCAGAACACGTCCACGATGCCGCCGCGACGGGCGAAGTCCCCGGGCGCTTCCACGGCGTCGCAGGCAGTGAAGCCGCGCTGCGCCAGCCAGCCGGCCAGCTCGTCGGGCGAAATGGACTGCCCGCGGAGGACGGTGCGCGAGCGCGAGTCGATCGCCGCCGGCGTCGGAACGGGGTGCATCAGCGCCTGAATCGGCGCGACGATCAGCGGCGGCGGATCGGACGGGGTCGCCGGTCGGCGCAGCGCGATGCACAGTCGCAAGCGCTCGCCGGCCAGCTCCTCGTCTTCAGGCTCACCCGGCAGGGATTCGACCTGCGGCAGAAGTTCGGGCGTGCGCCCGACGGCCGTCTCGACGTCGTCGCGGGCGTCATCCGCTTCATCTGAGTGAGCGGTTACCAGCAGCAGCGGGCGATTCAGGCGCTGGGCCGCGACCGCCGCCAGGATTGGCGCAGCGGATCCCCACAGCCCGTCGGCGTGCACCGCCCCCGTGTCGGGCGCAAGTGCAGCCGCGAGCCTGTCGAAATTCGGATCCGACAGGATCGTGTCGAAAAGTACCACTCAGTGCATCTTATCGGAGGGGGCGAGCGGAAGCGTTGAGGGCGTCAGGAGGTCCGCAGACCGTCCAGGAATCGCACGGCCCGACGCAGCAGGTGCAGGCCGATCGCTTCGCTGCGGGCGGCCAGGCGCACCCGGCCGGTCATGCCGTGTGCCAGCACCGCCCCGTCGGTCGGCTCGACCCGCACGGTGATCTCGAAGTAGGGCTGCGACGCGATGGCTCCGCTCGCGGCGCCCGCAGCGGTGGACGCCGCAGCGCCGCCCGCCGCGGATGAGTTGGCACTTGACGGGGCGGTGCCGGGCGCCACGGCGATCGGGCCGCCGCCGAGGTGCGTGAGCGCCGGATGCGCGATTCTGTTGGATCCGGAGGGCGTGACGCGCTCAATGACGCCGAAACACGCGGAAGAAGGGTTTGCAACGGAACGGAACTCGACGCGGTCGCCGACGCGCGGTTCGGCGGCGGCGGTCTGATCCTCGCTCAGCAGCGCGCGGACGATCCACCGGCCGGAGGCGATCGTGGCGACGGCGTCGCCGACGTGCAGATAGCGGCCCTCGTCCGTTGATCGCAGGGCGGACAGCACCTCGCCGTCGCGGGGGGCGCGGACGTCGAGCGCGGCGATGCGACGGGCCTGCTCATCGGCTGCGTGACGGGCGGCCTCGACGCGCTGCGCGAGCGGAGCCGCGGCGGCGGCGCTGACCGCCAGCGCGGCGTCGCGTCGCAGTTCCGCGATGCGAGCCGCCCCCCGGGCGATCTCGAACGCCTCGCGCTCCTCGGAATTCTCGAGCTGCACCAGCGGGCTGCCGGCGGCGGCGGACTGCCCGACCGCCGCCTGAACCGCCGTCACGAACCCGGGCGTCTCTGCCCGGATGACGTGCTCCTCCGCACGACCGAGCACGCCGGCGGCGCATACGCCCGTCTGCACCGGAATCAGCAGCAGCGCCGCGGGAACGCCGACCAGCAGCAGTGCGCTGAGCGCCACAGCGCGGGCGCGCACGGCGGCGGTCTCGGCGGCGAACCAGAGGTAGCCGAACACCTTCGCGCCGATCTTCCACAGGGTTCCGGCGGCGACCAGGCAGCCCAGCAGCAGACCGACGAGATAGAGCTTCGAGGCGATGATCGCGATGATGGCGAAGATCAGCACCACGCGATAGACGCCCGCGCAGACGCCGAACGAGAGCAGCGTCGCGCCCAGGCGAAGGTCGGTTGGCGCAGCCGTCGCGGGTCGCACGCCGACGAACACGCGCTTGAGCAGGTCGGTGCAGAACTGCGTGGCGCGCTGGCGGAGGTTGGGGATTTCGAGCAGGTCGGCCAGCACGTAGTAGCCGTCGTAGCGCATCAGCGGGTTGATGTTGAACAGCACGGTGGTGACGCTGGCCAGGAACATCGCGTTATAGGCGGCCGAACCAAGCACGCCCGGGCCGCTGGCGGCCCAGACAAAGACGGCCAGCGCCGCCGCGACGGACTCGAAGTACATGCCCGCCAGGCAGATGATGATCCGACGGCGCTTGCTGGAGATGGACCACGACGCGGTCGCATCGACATAGGCGCAGGGCGTTCCGAAGATCAGGATCACGCCCATTTCCGGCACCGGCGCACCGAACGCGCGGCAGGCGTAGGCGTGGCCGAATTCGTGGATCGTCTTGAGCACGATCAGCGTGACCCACATCAGCGGCAGGTTGCCGGCGGTAAGCACACCGGCAAGCGGCTCGTGCAGGCGACCCCAGTTGGCATAGAGCGCCACACCGGCCGCCAGCATCAGCCCGAGCCAGAGCAGGAACGCGGAGGTCGTGAAAAGCGGACGGAACATGCCCAGCGTTCGCTGCAGAAAGTCGTCCGGGTTGCAGACCGGCATCTTGAGCGACATGAACGCCGTGGCCCATTGCCGGTTGCGCGCGTCGCGGCGAGTGGCGAAGCGGCGGTAGAGCGCCGCGTCGTCCGCCACCGGCAGTTGCAGGAAGCCCAGACGGTGCAGCCCGAACACGAACTGGTAGAAGGCCTCTTCCGCTTCGCGACCGCAGCGGCCCTGCTCGACCAGCGCGTCAAATGTCTCGCCGAGCGTGCGGGCCGCGTCGATCGACACGAAGACGGCATAGTCCTCGGCGTCGAAGCGGTGGCTCTCAAAGGTCAATGGGTCGCGCACAACGTAGGCCGGCTCGCCGCGCAGCACGTGACGCGTGACGGTCAGATCATCGCGGATCGACACCCGCACGTTGCGCAGGCGATCGGCCAGACGCGGTTTGGGGGCGCTGTCGCTCATAGCCAAAAATTCAACCGCAGAGAGTCAATGACGTGGTGCAGCGCGATCCACCACACCGGACGAGGACCGAGGTTGAGCCGGCTGACGCCCTGCATTCCCGGCCGCAGCCAGCCGGCCTCAAGCTCGGCCTGCGCCTCGGCGACGTAGCAATTCCGGCCGTCGCGGATCTCCGCGCTGGGGCGGACGCGCGTGATTTTCAGCGGGCGGGTGTCCTCGGGCCGGGCGACATTGGCAAACACCCCGGCGACGCCGGCCGATAGTCCGCGCGCCGCGGATTCGGGAACGGATAGCTCGACGTTCCAGCCGGAAAGCGGCGCGATCTGAAAGAGCGCATCGCCCTGCGCGACCATGCTGCCGACGCGCGGGCGGAGGTCGCCGGAGACGACCACGCCGTCAAAGGGACTGCGCACGACGGCGCGCGAGAGTCGATCCTCCAGCGCCGCCAGGCGCGCCTCGACCAGGCCGGCATTCACGGCCGCCAACTGCGCTTCCACCGGCTTGTCCTCGGCCAGCGCCATGGCGCGCTGCTGCCCGGCGACGGCCAGCTCGGCCGTCAGCTCGGCGCGCTGCAGCTCCAGCGCCCGCGTGTCCATGACGCACAGCACGTCGCCGGCGCGGACGCTGTCGCCGGCGACGCGCGGCGCCGCGACCAGCACCCCCGCGAAGGGGGCGCTGACGTGCCGCACGGACACCGGCGAAAGCGTGCTGGGCACGGTGATCTCGTGGCGCATGGTCCCGAAGCAGAACCACAGCGCGGCCGCCGCAATCACCGCGGCGCAGAGCTTGCGGCCGTGTTTTCCCGGCGCGAGCAGCCAGCGACCGATCGTGGTGACGCGGTCGACGGCGTGGCGGATCAATCCGCGCGAGGCGCGCTGCACCAGCAGCAGCGCGGGGGCATACGGCTCGACCCCGCCGCGAACCTGCTCGAGCTGCTCGGCGCTGAAGGGCTGCTCACCGCGACGGCGCAGCGACAGGATCGCCACGACGTCGTCGCCGCTGCGCAACGGAACGCTGGCGACGCTGACCGGACCGGCCGCGTCGCGCCAGGCCTCGTGCAGCCGGTAGCGGGCGGGCGCATCCGCGCCGGCGCTGCGTTCGCCGCCGGCGGCCAGCACCTCTCCCGCGTCGAGGCATTCCTCCATCGCGGCGCGAAGCTGCAGGACACCCGGGCTGTTTGACTTCACGTCATCCAGACCGGAAATCGAGAGAATCCGAACATGTGCGCCGCGCACCAGCCCCAGCGCGACCTGTTCGCATCCCAGCTTGTTCCGCAGGTTGTTCGTGAGGTTGAAGGCCAGCGCCTCGACCGTTTCGAAGGCCGCCGCGCGGCCCACCGCGGCGCCGCTCTGCGCAGCGCCCTGGCCGCCGCCGGCGCCGGAAGGCGGACCGAGCTGGGCGGCGGCGTGCGCTGCCAGCGCGCAGACCGATTCGAGAAATGCGACCCGCGCCCGCGGCTCATCGTCATACAGCGGCAGCACGAGCGACACCGCACCGAGCACGCCCGCGGCAGGGTTACTGAGCGGCACGGCCGCGACCGCGACCCGCAGATCGGCACTGCGGGCGCTGAGCAGCACCGCCCGGGTCTCGTGCTCGTTGAGCGCGTCAGTCAGCAGGCGCTCGACGCGCTGCTTCCAGAAGTTCGGATCGGTCGGCCCGCCGTGGCAGTGATCCTGCAGCACTTCCGAACCGAGGCGGACGTAGCAGGCGGCGTAGGGGCTGCCGCAGGCCTCGGCGATCAGACGCAGCGCGTCGCCGAAGTACCTGGCCCGCGAAGTGGATCGCCGGGCGAGGTCGATGATCTGCGAATACACATTGGCCGGATTGCTGCGCGCACCAGGCGCTTGTGCCTGCGCGGGCGTGCGGGCGGCGGCGGTGCTGTGCTGCGTTCGGGACAACCGGCGTCTCCCCCGGGAGTTCGTGCGATTGAGACTACACCAGCGACTCGGCGTTACGGGCGGCTTCCTCGGGCAGCGTCACCGGAGCGAAGAAGGTGAACCCACATTCAAAGGCGTCCTCGCGCACCAGGCTGCATCGCAGGCAGCGCGCGAACGTGAGCGGCAGCGGCAGTTGCTCGCGGTCGAAGTCGAGGCGATACACGTCGCCGACCCGCAACGGCACCGGCGACAGGATGCGACATCCGCCGTTGGAAAGGTCGCCCGTCACGCACTGCACGCGGAACTTCAGCATCTCGCTGGCGTTGGCGGAGCTGATCGTGACGCGCGCCCGGATCGACAGTCGAAAGTGAGCACGCTGCCGGCGGATCTCGTCCGGCGTGTTCTTTTCCAGCTCGCTCAGCACGTCGAAGGCCTGTGCGTCGTCGAGCGCCTCCGGTTCGCGGAAGGGGTCAAACATCGGGTTTCACTCCTGCGCGCTGCGCTCGGGGCGCAGCGGCTCCAGCGCGTCGCCGCCCGCGACGGCGGCGGTCAGCGGGGCGTTCTCGAACACCACGCGCACCTGCAATCCGGCAATCCAGGCACTGTCCTGGTTCGGAATCTCGATCCGCACCCGGACCGTCTGCGAGCCTGCCTCCGCCACGCGGCTGACCCAGCGCACCACGCCTTGCCGCTCGGCGAACCCCCCATCCTGCGGCCGCAGCAGCACGCGCTGCCCGGCACGCAACCCGGCCGCGACCATCAGCGGACAGTCGCACGAAATAATCAGCGGATTCAATTGGACCAGCGTCAGCACCGGCCGATCGGCCTCGATCGTGTCGCCGATCTCCGCCATCCGCCGCGACACATATCCGTCAAAGGGCGCTCGGATCGCATGCTCTTCAAGCTGGCGCAGCTGCGTCTGGTGGTCGCTGATCGCCATCTGTCGATCCCGCTCCGCCAGCGCCACCGCCAGCCGGGCTTCCTCCACGGCGGCGCGGGCCTGGCTCAATTCGTGGGCGCTCGGACGAACCGCCGAGGGAAGACCCTCGATGCGCTCCAGTTCTTCAACCGCGCGGCCGTGGCGAACGCGCGCCAGGTCGATCTCAAGCGTCGATTCGGCCTTGAGCCTGGCAAACTCGGCGCGCGAGCGCTGCACCGCGTCGTCAATACGGATCAGCAGATCGCCGGCCCGCACTTCGCGCCCTTCCTCGCACGCCAGCTCCACGATGCGGCCGGTCGTCGTCGCCGCCATCGATGCCGTGCGGATCGGAGCGGTGAACGCCATCACGTCCGCCGTGACGCGCGCCGACCCGGACGTCGCAGCGGAGTCGTCGGCGGCTGCGGACAGGCGAAGCGGCAGGAGGGTGAGCGCGCCGGCGACGGCCGCCGGAATCAGTCCCGCCGGCCACCAGCGCGTGTGCCGATGCGTCGAGAGGCCCAAGGGCGCCATCCTTTCCACAATCCCAGCGCTACCGGCGCACCTGCGCGAAATCCGGCGCGATCCGACAGCAATGGGGCATTTCCCTGTCACGGTATCGGCGCGCTGCGGGGGTCGCTTTCGGGCGGCGCGGACCGGTCCGGTATTCACGCCAGGCGAGCCGTCCCAACGGCGGGCGCCCGGCCGAAAATCCCTCCCGGCGGCTACAATCCGGCTCCCTAGGGAGTTTTTTGATGCGGAACGAATCCATCACCCGTCGGCAGTTTGTGCACACGGCCGCAGCGGCCGGCGCCGGCCTGGTGCTCGCCGGCCCAGGAACCAGCCAAGGCCAGGACACCGCGCCGGGCGCAAAAAAGGCGGACGAACTGGCGGTCGCGATCATCGGCCCCGGCAGCCAGGGGCGGAACCTGCTGCTCAAGTCGCTCAAGATTCCGGGCGTCCGCTTTCTGGCGGTGGCCGACATCTGGCCCTATGCGCAGCGCTACGCGGCCAACATCCTGAAGAAGTATGACCAGCCGGTGAACGTCTACGGCGATTACCGCGAGATGCTGGAGCGGGAGAAGTCGCTGGACGCGGTCATCATCGCGACGCCCGACTGGGTGCACGCCGAGCAAACGGTGGCGTGCCTGAAGGCCGGGTTGCACGTCTACTGCGAAAAGGAGATGAGCAACACGCTCGAGGGGGCGCGGCAGATGGTGATGGCCGCGCGCGAAACGAAGAAACTGTTGCAGATCGGTCACCAGCGGCGCAGCAATCCGCGCTACACGCATGCGCTGAAGCTGATCGAGAACGACCGCGTGCTGGGCAAGATCACACACTGCTACGGCCAGTGGAACCGCGCGCGGCTGTACGAGATCGGCTGGCCCAAGGGGGAGGAGCTCGACAGCGCCACGCTCGCAAAGTACGGCTACGACTCGATGGACCGTTTCGCCAACTGGCGCTGGTTCCGCAAGTACAGCGGCGGAGCGATGGCCGACCTCGGCTCGCACCAGGTGGACGTCTTCAGTTGGGTGCTGCGCTGCAACCCGCGCAGCGTGATGGCCAGCGGCGGGCTGGATTACTACAACGCCGGCGAGTGGGCCGGCAAGGGCCGCGAGTGGTACGACAACGTCATGGCGATCTACGAGTACCCGACGCCGGGCGGAATCGTGCGGGCCAGCTACCAGGTGCTCAACACCACCAGCCACGGCGGCTACTACGAGCAATTCATGGGGGATGAAGGCTCGATGATCATCTCCGAGGACGCCAAGAAGGGGCAGTTCTGGCGCGAGGTGCACGCCAAGCGGCGCGAGTGGGAGAACGAGTCGGAAAAGATCGAGTCGATGGACCGCGAGGCCATCACGCTCAAGATCGGCGAGACGCTCAGCGCCGACGGCCAGAAATCGCCCGAGGGCCAGGCGCTGCTGGAGCAGAGCCAGAAGGACATTCACCAGTTGCACCTGGAGAATTTCTTCGACGCCGTTCGCGGAACCGCGCAGCTCACCTGCCCGGCCGACGTGGCCTACGAGACCTGTGTCTCGGTGCTGCGGGCCAACGAGGCGGTCGAAAAGGGCTGTCGAGTCGAGTTCGCCCCGTCCGACTTCCGCGCCTGACGCTTCCAGCCGGGTCTTGTCCCGGGCGGCGTGACGCCGCTGCTGAACCTGCGGCACGCCCCTGATGGAACGCGATGGAAACACGCGCCCCGCGCGATCTCCGGATGGACCGCGCGGGGCGCGCTTCGTTCACGATCGGCCCAAGGGCCGGATGCACTGATCCTGCGTCTACGGGCAGGGCTGTCCGGGCGCCGGCGATGACACGATGCACGCCACGAAGGGATCGATATCAAAGTTGTTGAACAGGCTGTCGCCGCTGACGTCGCCCCAGCAGGCGCGCTGCGCCCAGCAATCCGCCCCGGCGCTGTAGCCCGGCGGCGGGGTCGGATCGGCGACGTTCAGCAACCCGATCACGAACGGATCGATATCGAAGTTGTTCACGGAGCCGTCGCAGTTGGCGTCACCGCGCAGGCAGCCCGCCACGACGGTGATCGCAATCGGTGCGGGATACGCGACCGCGGCCGGGTCGCCGTGCGAGAGCGTGTGGCCGACCTTCAATCCCAGCGGCGTGGAGGCCGTGAACTTGGCCGTGCTCGACGGTGCGACGGAGAGGTTCGCCGTTCCGGGGGCGAGCGCATCGAGCGTCACGACATACAGATCGGCGGCGCCGCCGAGTCCGTTCACAAACGAAGTCGAGTGGCCGTTCACGCGGTCGATGCCCAGGTCGCCCGAAACGCCCTGAAGGGCTTCGAGCGCGGCGCGGGTCGTGGTGAAGCCGGCGGCCGGCGCGACTGACGTCACGCGCACGACGCCGCCGGAACTCACCGCCACGTCGTGCACGAACTGCATGATGCCGTTCTGCTGGCCGGCGAGCGTGTTCGCGCCGCCGGTCACCTGCCCGCGCACCAGCAGCTCGATCGTGTCGCCTACGAACACGCCCGACAGCGGACGACCGCCCGTGACGGTTGAAGCCGTCGAGAGCGTGCAGATCACACCGGCGTTGGAGTTCAACGTGACGCCGGCCGCGGCCGGAACGGCGCTTTCATAGGTGCGGCCGATCACCTGGCCGTTGGTGTTACCCCGAAAATTCAGCACCCACTGCAAGTCGCTGCACTCGATGCCGTTGTCCCCGGTGGCGTCCACATCCCACGGACGGGTCTGGGAGGCGGGGTCGCCGGAGTTGGTCTCGGCCGCGGTCGGCCAGGAGTTGGAGAAGATCCAGTCATCGTCGCCGAAAACGGCGGCCAGCTTCGCGATGTCGTCATCGTCACAGACGCCGTCGCGATTGACGTCGCCGGGGATGAACGGAATCGCCAGCGGGTTGATTCGGCCGGACATGAGGCGGTAGGTATTCGACGCGGTGAAGTTGTAATCCGGTGCGACGCCGTCATTGAGCCACTTCGGGACGTTGGTCAGCCAGGGCTGCGGCGTATTCGCGGGATTTGCGGCGTTGCTGTAGAAGAACTGCGGGTTCGGTTCGCCGCCGACGGTGCCCTGCACCGTGTCGCCGCGGATCCACTGCTCCGTGGCCGTGTCCTGCCAGTTGTTCCCACCCGGGCCGTCGCCGCTGCTGCCGGGCTGCGGCGGCCAGCCGGGGCCCCTGGTGCGATAGTCCACGCGCGTCAGGGCGTCGGGGTTGTAGCCCTCGGGGTCATCCAGCGCGTGCACGCGCCGCTCGGGGAAGAACGCATCCGTGCTGCCGATGTCCACGCGCCGACTGTCGAAGTCATACTCCCAGCCGCGATCATGCTCGTAGCTGACCTCATCCACGATCTCGAGATCATCGAGGATCGACGCAGTCGGGCGGCCGCGCATGTCGAACTGCGCGCCGCCGAGGCCGTCGGGTCCGCCGTCGTCGCAATCACCGTCGCCGAACTGATCGACGTTCAGCATGGTCTGCGGATCAACAGCGGGCGTGATCAACTCGTAATCGTGCTTGACGTCCTTGGCCCAGCGCCAGTCAGAATCGCCGACAGACTTGCCGCCCGGCCGATTGCGGACGAGCACGATCGTGTTCGAGCCGTCGTTCTGGATGTTCCCCGGCGTATCGTACGGGCCGTTGTAGAGCGAGAACGTCTGCGCAAAGTTCGTGTCCGGCAGCAGGTTCGGATAGTTCGAGGCGTTTCCGTTTCCAATGAGCAGCAGCCCGTTCGCCCCCAGTGAGAGGCCGTCAAGCACGTAGATCTCGTCAATCTCCGGGATCACGATGGGCACGCTGCCGGGCGTGATGCTGCCGAGCGGGTAGTACTTCTGCTGCGTGCCGTTCAACACCGCGATGGCGTAGCCATCGAGCTTCTTGCCGGGCGTTCCGTACAACTCGAAGAACTCGCGGGTGTCGTCCAGTGAACCGGGCGGATTGATGAAGACCTCGTTGATGAAAACGGTTCCCTGCGCGAGCGCCGCGCCGACGAGCGCAGCCCCAGCCGCCAACAATCTGCTTCTCATCCCGAATGCTCCTTGAAGGGCGCCGGGCGTGTTGCCGGCGCGACGTTCGCCCATCGCGGATTGGCATCGCCGATCCGCCCGCATCGCCTATTCCAGTTCGAACGCATTGGCCGACGCGCGACCGATGCTCAGCACGCCGTCAAAGACGTCGTGCCCGAAGTCGCGCTGCCGCGGCGGATCGACGGTGTTGTCGATGCCGAACTCTCCGTCATTGTCGCGGTCGGCAAACACCGCCACGTGTCCGTCGGCAAAGAGGATGTTGGCCCGCAGCTTGGCGAGCTCCTTTTGCGTGATCCACTTATTCGCAAAGCCGTGAGCCGGACCGAAGTCGGTGTACTTCTGCACGCCGTAGGGACCGCCGAAGGGGCCGTCCGTCAGTGTGGCCACACAGCGCTCTCCCAAGACGCGCTCGGCGTCCGATATTTTCCCGTCAGCCAGCAGCGGAACCGCAGCGGGTGCGACTCGAGTCAATCGGGAGAGCTTCAGCGGGCCTTGTGTCGCGCGGACGCGGCGCATGTTGTAATCGTTCGAGGCGGGCCGCCACTCGCTGCGAGCCATGAACCACGCCTGCGTGTAATTGCTGTTGTAGCCGCGGGCGACCAGGTCGCGGGCCTGTGCATCGGTGTAGAACGGCGTGCGAAGCTTCTGGTTGTACAGAGCGGGATTCGACGGGCAACGTTGCTCATTCGGCGCCGAGAACTTGCCATTGACCTGGTCGGCGATCCAGCCGACGCGGTCCACCGGCCCGTCGCGCCCGGCGGCGACCTCGGGGTCGAAGGAACCGCTGCATGTCACGTCGCCATTTTCGGCCGCATAGCTCGCCACGCCGATGCCGATGATCCGCAGGTTCGCAGCACAGACCGTCTCGCGACCCTTTTCTCGTGCTCCGCGCAGCCCGGGGAGCAGGATGCTGATCAAGAGGGCGATCACGGCGATGACCACCAGCAGTTCGATCAGGGTGAAACCGTGCGGCCTGGCGGCCGGACGGCGCAGAGCGGAACGATTCGGCTGCGCCATCCGCGGATTCTCCGAGCGGCGTATGGAAGGGCGGCGGGGGGTACGCAACGGTCGCAGCCCAGCCGCCGGCCGGCGGGATGATGGTCGGCGCGCGCGAACGGACAGCCAGGGTCGTGTGAAGATTTTGTGCGTCGCGAGGCCTTCACGGGGCGCCGCACGGTGGGTCGCGTGCAACGAGCGCGAGGCTCCGCCGCGCCGCCAGGGGGGTGGGCGTTGATGATTTCTTAACACTTCGAGGCGGGATGGTTAACATGCCGGGGCTAGCGTTCGGGGGTGAATCTTGCGTATCAGAGACGCCCCGCGCCGCGGGCGCGGGACAGCCTCAGGCCAAAGGGAGCAGGATGCGGACGAATCGCAGCATCTTGATCGTCGAGGATGAGGCGGAACTCGCGATGGCGATCGAGTTTCACCTGTCGCGCGAGGGCTACAAGGTCCGCCGCGTCGGGGACGGCGCGACGGCGATCGCGGAAGCATCGCGCAATCCGCCCGACCTGATCATCCTGGATCGAATGCTGCCGGGACTGGCGGGGGATGACGTCGTGATCCGGCTGCGCGGCGACGCCCGGACGGCTTCCATCCCGGTGATCATGCTGACCGCCAAGGCGGAGGAAACCGACGAGGTCGTCGGCTTCGCGCTCGGCGCGGACGATTACGTGCGCAAGCCGGCGCCGATGAAGGTGCTGGTGGCACGGGTGGCGGCCGTGCTGCGCCGCCGCGAGGCAGGGGCCAAGGCGCAGGATGTGCTGTCCTCCGGGCCGATCACGCTCGATCGGGCGCGACACGAAGTGACGGTGGACAGCGTGCCGGTTCAGCTCACGGCCACCGAGTTCCGCATGCTGGCGACGCTGATGGCCGCCCGCGGACGGGTGCTGGATCGTGAGCAGCTCATTGACAACGTGCTGGGCAGCGGAGTGGCCGTGACGCAGCGCACGATCGACGTGCACGTTGCCGCCTTGCGTCGCAAGCTCGGCAGCGCGGCGGGCTGGATTCACACCGTCCGCGGCGTGGGGTATGCCTATCGCGTGCCCGCGGCGGACGGCGTGGAGAGCTGAGGGGCTGACGGGCGGCGCGAATGGTTTGTGCAACTCCCGGCCGATCAGGCGCGCGGACGAATCACCCGCACCGCGTTCGACGTGGAGGCGTCAGGGCGGCACTGCGCGGACTGAAGCCGCAGTGCAGGGACTGGAACATCGGCTAGAATCCGACGCGGCGGAGTGAGCGACAGCAACCGTCGTGCGCGCCCGGGAGGTTCTCGATTCGATGAGCACACTGGCCCGAGTACCAGATAACGATACCGAGTCAGACGTGCTGATCGAAGAATTGCTCGCGCGCGGCCCAGCGGACGAGATCATCCCCAAACTGGCCCGGGAAGCGCAAGCGATCCGACGGATCGAGGCAGTGGTTCGAGGGATACCGACCCGACACGAACTGATCCTGGGTGACGCTCGAACGGCATCCGCCCTGCCGGAACGCTCGGTGCATGTGGTCGTCACTTCGCCGCCCTACTGGACCCTCAAGCGCTACAACGACTCCGAGCGGCAACTAGGGCACATCGCCGACTACGACGAGTTCATCGCGGGTCTTGACGCGGTCTGGCGCAACTGCTTCCACGCGCTGGTGCCGGGCGGACGTCTCATCATCAACGTCGGCGACGTGTGCCTGTCGCGCAAGCGCAACGGCGGGCGGCACACGGTGGTGCCACTGCACGCAACGATCCAGGAGCACTGCAGGACGATCGGCTTTGACAACCTGGCCACGATTCTCTGGTACAAGATCGCGAATGCCAGTTACGAGGTGTCGGGTGGAGGGGGATTTCTGGGCAAGCCCTACGAGCCGAACGCGGTGATCAAGAATGACGTCGAGTTCGTCCTCATGCAGCGCAAGCCGGGCGGTTATCGCAGCCCGCAGACGCGCGAGCGGCTGTTGAGCATCATCAGCGCTGAGAATCACCAGTCCTGGTTTCGACAGATCTGGACCGACCTCCCCGGGACATCAACCGCCGATCATCCCGCGCCGTTCCCGCTCGAGTTCGCAGAGCGTCTCGTGCGAATGTTCTCCTTCGTGGGCGACACGGTGCTCGATCCGTTCGCGGGATCCGGCACGACCGGCGTCGCGGCCGCCCGCTGGGGGCGAAACAGCATCGGCATTGAAGTGGACAAATCCTACTTGGACTTGGCGCGCAAACGACTCTCGACCCATGGCGACGATCTTTATCGCCGATCGGTGGTCACGGTCCGGCAGGCGGGCGATGCGCGACCTTGAGGAGCGCGTCCGGCGCGCCGTGAGCCGGTTCTGGCGAACGCGTGCGTCGCAATCGCGGCGGCGCGAACACGTCGGAGACCGCGGGGCGCGCAGCGCCATTACCGGCGGCAGGCAGATGGATGGATTCATCCAGCTGGTGCACGGGCTGCTGATCGAGGCAGGGACACCGCCTGGCAGCGTGAAAATCGGCGCGCGGGTGACGTTACCGGGCTGGTTCCGGGCGGAGAAGAGCTGGGATTTCGCGGTCGTTCACGGGGGAGAACTGATCGCGGCGGTGGAGTTCAAATCACAGATTGGTCCCTCCTTCGGAAACAACTTCAACAACCGGACGGAAGAAGCGTTGGGCAGCGCGACCGATCTGTGGGCGGCATTCCGGGAAGGGGCGTTTTCACCATCGTCGCGACCAGTGCTGGGCTACCTGATGCTGGTCGAGGACACACCGCGATCCCGCGCCCCGGTCAGCATCATGGAGCCGCACTTCGCCGCTTTTCGTGATTTTCATGGCGCTTCGTACTGCGACCGCTACCGCATCCTCGTTGAAAAGCTCATCCGGGATCGGCTCTACGACGCCGCGTGCCTGCTACTGGCGGCGAGGACGGCACGCCCTCCAGGCGCGTTCACCGAGCCCCACCCGGAACTGACCTTTCGCAGATTCATGACCCCGCTATTGGCACGGGTTCGTACGATCACACAGTAGCGCTGGATGATCCCACCGAAAATGACATCGCCCCGGGCGCGGCGCTGAGGCCGAACCCGGGGCGATGAACGATCTGGCAGGAAAACACTCGCTCGCAGCGGCTTCGAGCCCGTTACTGCAGCTCGACCGTCGCGCCGGCGCCTTCGAGCTCCTTTTTCCACTTCTCGGCATCGGCCTTGGGCACGCTCTCCAGCAGCGTCTTGGGCGCGCCGTCGACCAGCTCCTTGGCCTCCTTGAGACCCAGGTCCGCACGGGCCGCACGCACCACCTTGATGACCTGCAGCTTGTTCGCGCCGGCGCCCTTGAGCACGACCGCGAACTCGGTCTTCTCCGCAGCCGCAGCCGCACCGCCGCCCGCGCCACCGGCCGGAGCAGCCATCATCACCGCGCCGCCCGCGGCCGGCTCGATGCCGTATTTGTCTTTGAGGTAATCCGTCAGCTGCTTGGCCTCGATCAGCGTCAGCGACGCGATCTGGTCGCCCAGCGTTTCTACATTCGCCATGACTGCACTTCTCCGATATTGGGCGCTGCGCCGTGCACAACGCCCGGTTCAGGATCGTTCCGGTAGCCGGGCCCCCGATGGGCCCGTTTCATCCGCCGAAGCGGAGCAGCCGGACGCGGATCCGTACTCTCTGAACTCGTTCTGACCCGAAACGGCTCGTTCCGGCCCAGGTTGTCGCCTGTTCGCTCACACTGCCGCCGATTGCTCGCGACGAGCAACCACGGTCGCCCGGCTAGGCGCCTGACGATTCCGGTGCGCCAGCCGCGTCCGGTGCGGCCGCCGCTTCCGGCGCCGCTGCGCCGCCGACCGACTCGCCCTTCTCGAGCTTCTCGATCAGCGACTTGACGCAGGCCGCAATCGCGCCGCCACCGGCGAGAATGGCCGCGGCCAGCTTGCCACCAGGCGCACGGACCGCCGAAGCGATGCCGGCCTGCAGGTCGCGGCGACCGGCCATCTTGGCCAGGCCGGGCAGGTCGCGATCCGACAGCAGTTCGCCGTCGAGCATCGCCCCACGGAGCTTCATGCCGGTGATCTTCGGCAGCCACTCCTCGACGGCCTTGGCGATGTCAATCGCCGATTCGCCGCCGGTGACGAGCGCCGCGGGTCCGCTGACATTCTTCGCCAGCGGCTCGAGCTTGGAACCTTCGACTGCGCGGCGGAGCAGCGCGGTCTTCACGATCTCCAGGCGCATCTGCTTGCCGTGCAGGGCGCGGCGAAATTCGTTATTGGTGACACCCGGGCAGCCGACGAAATCGACCCACAGGGCGCTGTCGATCGAGCTGTAGCGCTCGCGCAACTGCTCGGTCATCATGTCCTTGACAGGTTTGCTCATGGGGAATTACTCCGCGTGGGCCGCGACGTCGATCTGCACGCCGGGCGTCATGGTGCCGCTGATGACCACCTTGCGCAGATATGCGCCCTTCGCCGCCGCCGGCTTCACGCGACGGATCTGCTCAATGAAAGCGGCGATGTTCGTCTGCAGGTCGTCGTCACTGAAGCTGAACCGCCCGACCGGGACGTGGATGTTTCCGCCCTTGTCGTTGCGAAACTCAATTCGCCCGGCGGCGAATTCCTTCACCGCGGTCGCCACGTCGGCGGTGACGGTGCCGGCCTTCGGCGAGGGCATCTTGCCCTGCGGCCCGAGCACCTTGCCCAGACGGCCGACCTTGCCCATCAACGACGGGTGCGAAATGGCGACGTCGAAGTCGGTCCAGCCCTTGTTGACCTTATCGACCAGGTCGTCGTTGCCGGCCTCGACCGCGCCGGCGGCCTTGGCCGCCGCGACGTCCCCGTCCGGGCAGAAGGCGATCACCTTCTTGGACTTTCCGATGCCGCGCGGAAAGGAAAAAGATCCGCGGACGGCCTGGTCGGCCTGGTTCGCGTCGATCCCGAGGTGGCAGACCAGATCGACCGACTGGTCAAAGCGGGTCTTGGAAAATGTCTTGAGGCGCTTGATCGCGTCCGCGAGCGGCAACGCCTGTTCCGTTGCCCGCTCGGCGTCTTTTCGATAGCGCTTGCTGCGATACGGCATGCAAAGCTCCCACTTGCGGCCGGGTGAGGAGGGTCGGCCGCCGCCCGTGGTCAGGCTGCGTTGTGATTGCCGGCGACGCACGCGCGCCGCGCAGCGCCGGCCTCACGCCGGCATCGGGCCTGTCTCCAAACAGACGGCGCCCGGAACGCATTCACGCGCCGGGCGAATTCCAGCCGGTCGAGAGCCGGCGATTCTTCGCGTCGAAATAAATCGACGGATCCTTGCGAAGCAGGTCGAGCAACAGCGGCACCTCGGCGCCGTCCGTGATCGGGATGGTGTGCTTCTGACCACCGTCGAGCTCGAGCGAAAGCGACCAATCCACGGTCGTCTCGCGCAGCGTGGCGACGAACTGATACTTGTCGACGTGCTGCATGTCCATCGGGCGGTGTTCCCATCCGGTCCGGCGGCACGGCTGAACGCGCCGCACCTGCCACTGCCTAGTCCACGACCTCAATGCCCATCGAGCGCGCGGTGCCCATGATGATGCGATCCGCGGCGTCGAGAGAAAAGGCGTTGAGATCCTTCATCTTCGTTTCAGCGATCTTGCGGACGTCCTTCTTCGAGACGCGCCCGACCTTGTTGCGGTTCGGCACGCCGGAGCCTTTTTCGACGATCGCCTGCGAGGCGTCGATCGGCTTGGCGGCCTTCACCAGCAGCACGCTGGCGGGTGGGCTCTTGATGATGAAGTCGAACGTCTTGTCCTTGTAGACGGTGATGACGCACGGGACGATCATGCCGTCCATCGCCTTGGTCTCGGCGTTGAACTTGGTCACGAACTGCCCGATGTTCACGCCGTGCTGACCCAGCGCGGGGCCGATCGGCGGAGCCGGGGTGGCCTTGCCGCCGGGGGCCTGAACCTTGATCTGTGCGACGACCTGCTTTGCCATGAGTCACCTGCGCTGTTGCAGCGGTGGAATCCTAGATCGGCTCAATCTGCCAGTATTCGATCTCGATCGGGGTGGCCCGACCGAAGATCGTCACGATCACGCGAACCATGCCCTTCTGGGCGTTAATCTCGTCGACGAGGCCCTCGAAGTTCTCGAACGGCCCTTCGCGGACCTTGACCTTGTCGCCCACCTTGAAGTTCAGGTTCGACAGCGTCGGCTGATCGTCCTGCTTCACGGAGGCCTGCAGCATTTTTTCCACGTCAACCGGCTTCATCGGGCTGGGCTTTCCGCCCGAGCCGATGAAATCGCCGACGCCGGACGTCTCCTTGATCACGAACCAGACGTCCTCGGGAATGCTGCCGTCCGGCTCGGTTCCCATCTCGACAAACACATAGCCGGGGTAGAGCTTGCGGTGATAGACGCGCGCGTTTCCGCCGCGCATCCGCTTTTCCTTCTGCGTCGGCACCAGCACCCGCCCGACACGGTGCTCGATCTTCTCGATCTTCACCTTGCGCTCGAGCGCGTCGCGGACGCGGTCCTCCTGATTGGCCAGCACCTTCAGGACGTACCAGAGCATGCCGGGACGGCTCGGCTCCAGCGGGCTGACGGGCATCGCCTCGCTCATCGTCACTGGGCTCCCCCGAACAGCGTCTGCAGGATCGGCATCGGCATGCGAATCACGCCGATCAAGCTGAAGAAACTCATAAAGAGCAGGTCAACGATGAACAGCGCAAGTCCCATCAGAAGGACGGTGGCGATTACCACTTTCGTGGCGCCCCAGACCTCCTTGCGGCTCGACCAGTTGACCTTTCGCATCTCGTTCTCGGTCGCGATCAGGAAGTCCACCACGCGCGGCGACTGCCCGATCAGCCGGAACCCGAGAATCGCCAGCCCGGCCAGGACGCCCAGCGCGACGCCGGTCTGGATCCAGAGGCGCGTGCTGGCGGTTTCGACGAACGTGATCGCGGAGAGCCGGTCGTAGGCGAACATCGCCGCGGCAATCGTGACGATGCCGGCACCCAGCGCCGAGCCCCAGCGGACGTACGTCCCCTGGCCGCTCTTATAGAGCGCGAACGGTGAGCCGCCCTCCGTGTCGCCGGAGCGATCCCGGATCGGGCGTTCCTGACTGCGATCATCCGCCGGTGAATCGACCACGATTCTGCCTCACTGATCTACCGGGCCGACCTTGCGCCCGCGAAACTCCGCACCCGCGCTGCGCCGCCGGGGCGGCGGAACGAACCAGGAGCGGAGGGAATCGAACCCCCAACCTGCTGATTTGGAATCAGCTGCTCTGCCAATTGAGCTACGCTCCTAGCGGATCGGCGCGACCACACCCCGACGAGACGGAGTGCCGCCCTGCCTTCCGGCTTACTTGCGCTTGATCTTGTGCAGCGTGCGCTTGCGCAAGCGCGGGCTGAACTTCATCAGTTCGAGCTTGGTGGCGTTCCCGGTCACGTTGATCTGCGTGCGGTAGTTCAGATCACCCGTTTCCTTGCACTGCAACCAGACCCATTCGCGTTTCTGTGCTTTGGCCATCGAACCATTCCTCGGCCGCACTGCGGCCCATTCGGCGACGCAAGCCGGGATCGACGGCGGGTCATGCCGCCGGTCCCGGCTGCGCCGGTGCCTGGCAGCCCGAAGGCCCGCTGGTCAGCGGGCGGGAACCGGGCTACTCAATGATCTTCGTCACAACGCCCGAGCCGACGGTGCGGCCACCCTCGCGAATCGCGAAGCGCAGGCCGTCCTCCATGGCGATCGGGCTGTGAATCTCGACGCGCATCTGGACGTTGTCGCCCGGCATGCACATTTCAGCCTTCGACCCGTCGCGACCCACCAGCTCGTTGATGCTGCCGGTCACGTCTGTCGTGCGGAAATAGAACTGCGGCCGGTAGCCGGGGAAGAACGGCGAGTGACGCCCGCCCTCCTCCTTGGTCAGCACGTACACCTCGGCCATGAACTTCGCGTGCGGCGTGATGCTGCCGGACTTGGCCAGCACCATGCCGCGCTCGAGATCGTTCTTTTCGACGCCGCGGAGCAGCAGGCCGACGTTATCGCCGGCGATGCCGCTGTCGAGCGTCTTGTTGAACATCTCGACGCCCGTGACGACCGCCTTCCAGTCCTTCTTGGAGTGCAGACCGATGATCTGCACTTCCTCGCCGACCTTGACCTGCCCGCGCTCGATGCGGCCGGTGCCGACCGTTCCGCGGCCCTTGATCGAGAAAACGTCCTCGACCGGCATCAGGAAGGGCTTGTCCGACTCGCGCAGCGGCTCCGGGATATCCTTGTCGAGCGCCGCCAGCAGCTCGATCACCGACTTCATCTTGTCAGCGTTCTTCTCGGCAGCACCCTGCAGCGCCAACGTCGCGGAACCGCGGATCACGCTGGCGTTGTCGCCGTCGAAGTTGTACTTGTTGAGCAGATCGCGGATCTCCATCTCGACCAGGTCGAGCAGTTCCGGATCGTCCACCAGGTCGACCTTGTTCAGGAAGACCACCAGCTTCGGCACGTTCACCTGGCGGGCCAGCAGCACGTGCTCGCGGGTCTGCGGCATCGGGCCGTCGGCCGCACTGACCACCAGGATCGCACCGTCCATCTGGGCGGCGCCGGTGATCATGTTCTTGACGTAGTCGGCGTGACCGGGGCAGTCGATGTGCGCGTAGTGCCGCGCTTCCGTCTGATACTCGACGTGCGACGTGGCGATCGTCACGATCTTCGTCGGGTCGCGGCGGCCGTCCTTCTCGGAGGCCTTTGCGATCTGGTCGTAGGACTTGTACTCGCCCAGGCCCTGCGCCGCGCTCACGGCCGTCAGGGCCGCGGTCAGCGTGGTTTTGCCGTGGTCGATGTGCCCGATCGTGCCGACGTTCACGTGCGGCTTGGAACGCTCAAATACACCCTTGGCCATGCAAAGTTCTCCACAATCACCCGCCGAATCATTCCGCGGGCACGACCCGAAAGCGGCTCGGGCGTCTCAAAGGACCCTACTTGATTTTCGCCACACTACCCACGACCAGCCCGGGCGCCGACGCGCCCCAACCAAAGCTGCTGGCGGGGTTTGAACCCGCGACCTCGTCCTTACCAAGGACGCACTCTACCAACTGAGCTACAGCAGCACCGACAGCGGTAAACCACGTCGTGGACAGACCAGTACTGCGGACCGGCCCCAAAAACCGGATTGAGCATTGTACGAATGCCCCCACCCTTGTCAAACGCCGAAATCGCCCCAGCCGGCCGCTGGCGACACCCGGCGGGGAAAGGCCAAGTCCCAAATGCGCAACTCAAGCCGACTGAACCGGTTACGCCTCGACGTACCCTAACTCGCCCAGGTGCTTCAGAATCGCGTCTTCCGTGCCGGCGGTCAGTCCGGCTGCATTCCCCGTCCCCGTCAGGCGCTCGATTTCATCCGCCCATCCCCGCTCCAGCGCGGTGGCCGTGGATCGTGTCAGCACCCGCGGAGTGCGCATGAGCGGATCGCCCGCCACGTCGAAACACTGAAAGCGCGGATGGGCGCGCTCAATCTCAGCCGCCAGCGCTGCGCGGCTGACACCCGCCCGCAAATGCCCGGCCAGCTCGCCGCACGTCTGCGGATACGCGATCTCCCCCAGCCCGCGTTCGACGAAATAGCGAGCGGCGGCTTCCAGCGACATTTCCTCGTATTCCGACGCCGCCAACTCCGTGCCATGCGCGAGCAAGAGCCGATCATCCTGCGTGCGGACGGCCCGCTGAAACAGCGTCGGCCAGGCCCGGTCCGCCGCCACGCGCACCGACCAGCCTTCCTGAAAATAGTGCGGCTGGGCCGGCCGATTCGACTCCATCGCCGGAATCAGCGACCGCCCGTCCCGTTCATAGTCGAGCGCGTCCCAACGGCGCTCAAGACCGGCCAGCTCCAGCAGCGTCGGCGCCAGGTCCACCAGCCCCGCCAGCGGCGCGACGTCCCGCGGCCGCAGCCCCGGCGCGCGGATCATCAGCGGAACCCGCTGCAATTGCTCCGTCAGGAACTTTCCGTGTCCGAGGACCCACGGCATCCGTGGCGCCACGATCTCACCGTGATCGGCGAACACGCAGACGATCGACGAATCCAGCACCCCGCTGCGGCCAAGCGCGTTCACGAATCGCGCCAGTCGAACCTGGTCGAACTTGTCGATCCCGTGCAGATACGCTTTGAACAGCAGCAGCGACCGCTCGGCCTGCCGATCCGCCGGACAGGCCGACGCCACGATGCCGTCCCACTGGTCCAGCCCGGCCCGTCGGCCCTGCCGATCCACGAACTCCCGGGCGGCCAAATCAAACTGCAAGCCGAAATGCGTCCACATGAACAGGGCGAAGTCGCGGTTGTCGCAGGCCGCGTCATCCCAGAAGGTATAGCCGTAGGGCGAATGTACGTCGTTGAAGTGAAGGAAGGCGAACAGCGGCGAATCATCCGGCTCGGCCAGCGCGTCGAGCACGACCCGCTCATCCTGCCCGACCCGCTGCACGCCGCGCGAAAGTCCCAGCGACCCGAACCATTCCGGCCCGCAGACCGCGGCCGTGCGATATCCGCCGGCGGCGAACAGCTCGGGCAGCGACCGGACGTGCGGACGGCAGGTCGTGTTTTGAAAGTCGATCACGCCATGCCCGCGGGCGTAGGCGCCGGTCAGCGTCGTGGCCAGCGAAAGCGGCGTATACCCGGCGTGACTGACCGCCCGCGGGAAGCGCACGCTCTGCGCGGCCAGCGCGTCGAGCGCGGGAGTGGTCAGCCGCCGCGGCAGGTTGAACAGGTCGAAGTAGGGCGTCTGCGGCTGCCAGTTCACGCAGTCATAGCGCAGCGCGTCGATGCAGATCAGCAGGACGTGGGGACGGCGGGCGGTCATGCGGTCTCCTCGGCGACCATCCCCGTTCACCTTCTCGGCGCTGGACCGACGGCGGCTTCAGTTGCCGCGCTGCGATCGCGCATGGCCGGACGGGGGCTGCCGCCGCGCACGTCCGATCCGGCCGGTCGTCAGAAGCGCGTCACGCTCGAGAAGTGAAAATCTCCCACCCGCAGCGCTGGCAGCAGCATCTTGTCACGCTCCCACGACACCGCATCCAGCGGGCGCGTGTACCCGTCGATCGCATCCAGCGCCCGCAGCGGGCTGTCGTGCCAGCGGAAATTGAGCAGCCCCGGACCGATCCGCCCATCTTCCACAAGAAACAGCCCGTCGCGCGTCATCCCCGTCAGCGTCAGGTCGGTGGCGTTCACAGGGCGGATGTACCAGAAGTTCGTCACCAGGACGCCGCGCTTCGTCGTCGCGATCAGTTCCTCCAGCGACTCCAGCGCTTCTGCCGCGCTCCCTTCCAGCAGCGGCGCATCCAGCTCGCCGCTGGGGGCCTGGCCATGCTCCTGCGCCGTGAAGCGGTCATAGGCCAGCCGTCGCAGCACCCCCGCTTCGATCCAGGCGTGATAGTCGGCGCTCAGCCCTTCCCCGTTGAATCCTCCTCCCAGCAGCGACGGATGATCCGGCCGATTGCGCAATGTCAGCCGCGAATCCACAATTCGTTCGTCCAGCCGTCCGCGCAGGGCGCTCGTGCCGCGATGATAGGACCGCGCATCCATCGCCGAGAGCAGCGGCCCCACCAGGCCCGACACCGCAGCAGGCTCAAGCAGCACGGTGTACCGTCCGGGCGGCAATTCCGTTGGCGAAGCCGACCGCCGCGCCTTCTCGATTGCCCGCTGGGCCAGCGCCGCCACATCCAGGTCATCCACCGAGCGCGAGGCATCCCCCGCCCAGCCGCTTGAATCGCTGGCCGTCGCGGTGATCGTGAACTGCGACCGCGTCCGCGATTCAAACGCGAACAACCCGCCCGCTGCCGCGATGCCCACGGACCCGGCGTAGGCCTCCATCGCGCCGGCCGCCTGCATGCCGGCTTCGCGACACGCTTCGACCGCCAGCTTTACGCGCTCGATCCGCCCGCCCGGCCCGACGGCCGCTGTTTCCGGCCGGTGCGAGGCCAGGCGCGGATAGTTCTGCGAACCGAGCGGCGGCAGATACTCCGGATCCTCCGGGGCGACGCGGGCCAGCTCTTCCGCGGCCGCGACGACCGCTCGAATGCCCGCATCGGTCAACTCGGTGGTCGACGCCCGGCCGTGTCGCCGGCCGAAGGCGGCGCTGACCGACAGCGATTGACGCCGAATATGCACATTCTGAGATACCTGGTTGTTTGCGAAGCGTGTGGTGCCGCCGGCTTCGTCTGATACGGACACGAGCGTGTGCTCGCCGGTGGCGGTATTCATCGCGATTTCGGCGATTCTGGCGAATTCTGCGCGGGAGAGCGGCTCGGGCATGCGGGTCACCTCGCGGCCGGGATGATACGGGATGGGGACGCACGGCGGATCGGCTCGAAGCGTATAATCACGGCGTCCGGGCGACCAGCGCGACGGGATCCGTCGCGCGACCGGGAGCGTCGGACGGGAGAACCAGGCGATGAGCTGCAGCGCGTCTACGGAAGCGGAACTGAAAGTGGACTGGTCGATCCAGGAGGAGCCGGAGGCGCTGGCCGCCTTTGAGGCGCACGTCAGCGGGGGGGGGCTGGTCGAGCCGCATGACTGGATGCCGCACAATTACCGCGCCGGCATGCTGAAAATGGCCGAGCATCACGCCAACAGCGAGATCGTCGGCGCACTGCCCGAAGGAGAATGGATCACCCGCGCGCCGTCGCTGCGCCGCAAGCTGGCGCTGATCGCCAAGGTCCAGGACGAGGTCGGTCACGGCCACATGCTTTACCGCGTCTCGCAGGACCTGGGAAAGCCGCGCGACCAGATGCTGCGCGACCTGGCGACCGGTCGCACGCGCTACCACAACTGCTTCAATTACCCGGTGCCGACGTGGGCGGACGTGGTGATGATCCAGTGGCTGATCGACGGCGCGGCGATCATGAATCAAAAGTCGCTGGCCGACGGCAGCTACGGGCCATACGTCCGCACGATGATGCGCATCAACATGGAAGAGGCGTTTCACTTCAAGAGCGGTGAGGACATGACGCTGACGCTGGCAAGCGGCACGCCGCGCCAGCGAACCATGCTGCAGGAAGCGTTTGATCGCTGGTGGGGACCTTCGCTGATGTTCTTCGGACCGCCCGACAAGGAATCGGTCAAGACCACGCCGTTCATGCGCTGGCGCATCAAGACCGCAACCAACGACACGCTCCGCCAGCGCTTCGTGGATCGCTTCGCTCCCGCGGCGCTGGACCTGGGGCTGGTCGTCAAGACGCCGCGACGCGACGCCGCGGGCAACGTGATTCGCCGACCCGACGGATTCGCCGAGCTTGTTCGCGATGAGCGTCTTGGGCCGGACCCCGCCACGGGCAACTGGAACTTTGGACAGCCCGACTGGGACGAGTTCTATCGCGTGATCAGTGGCAACGGCCCATGCAACCGCGAGCGGGTCGGGCTGCGGCGATTCAGCTACGAACAGGGGCTTTGGGTGCGACAAGCCGTGCTGGGCAGTGCCGCCGGGCTGCCGCCTTCCAACTGACGGCCGGCGCGGGATTCCGGGCGATTGCGATGCGGCGCGCGTGCCGATCGACGGTGAGCGGCCTGGGCGGGACGGGACTCAGCCGAAGCGGCCGGTGATGTAGTCCTGCGTGCGCTGATTGCCCGGCTTGGTGAAGATGACGCTGGTCTCATCCACTTCGACCAGTTCTCCCATGTACATGAACGCCGTCCGATCGGACACGCGGGCGGCCTGCTGCATGTTGTGCGTGACGAGCACGACCGTGTATTGCCGCTTGAGCTGATCGATCAGATCCTCGACGCGGGCGGTGGCGATCGGGTCCAGCGCGGAGCAGGGCTCATCCATCAGCAGCACTTCCGGCTCCAGCGCGATGGCGCGCGCGATGCAGAGCCGCTGCTGCTGCCCGCCGGAGAGCGCGTACGCGCTGGCGTGCAGCTTGTCCTTCACCTCATCCCACAGCGCGGCCTTCCGCAGAGACGATTCGACCAGGGCATCGAGGTCGCCGCGGTAGCCGTTGATCCGTGCGCCCCAGGCGACGTTGCGATAGATCGACTTCGGGAACGGGTTGGGCTTCTGAAAGACCATGCCGACGCGGCGGCGCAGCTCGACCGGGTCCGCGCCGGCGGCGTAGATGTTGCGGCCGTTGAACAGCACCTCGCCGGTCGCGCGCGAACCGGGCACCAGATCGTTCATGCGGTTGAGCGAGCGCAGCAGCGTGCTTTTTCCGCAGCCCGATGGGCCGATGATGGCCGTGACGCGGTTGGCGAGGAATTCGAGCGAGACGCTCTTTACGGCTTGAAAGGCGCCGTAGTAGATCGACAGGCTGCGGGCATGGAACACGGGCTGGCCCTCTCGCGTTGCCGCGCGATCAGTGTCGCGGACAACGACGCCGACGGCCAGTCGGGCGGCCTGGGAGTTCACGAGTGCCGATGTCTCTGCTGCCATGCGCGGATTCCTATGGCCACGGCGTTCATGGAAAAGAGCACCACCAGCAGCACCAGGATGCCGCCGGCCGCCAGCGCGTGAAAAATCTCGTCCGGCTCGCCGATCCATCCGTAAATCTGGACCGGCAGGGCGGTGAAGCCGTCGGACAGAGCTGCCCGCAACCATTCCCGGAGTCCGGCAAACACGCCCTGCGCCTCGACCGATTCCGCCAGCGAGCCGCCGGGCGGCGCGGCGACATAGCTCACCGCGCCGATCAGGATCAGCGGGGCGGCTTCGCCGATGGCGCGCGACAGCGAGAGTATCACGCCCGTGAGAATGCCGGGCAGCGCCGCGGGAAGCACATGATGACGGATCGTCTGCCAGCGCGTCGCGCCTAGCGCCAGTGAAGCGTGGCGAATGGATGGGGGCACCGCCGCCAGCGCTTCGCGGGTGGCGATGATGATGACCGGCACGACCAGCAGCGCCAGTGTCAGCCCGCCGGCCAGCACGCTGCGGCCCATCTGGAGACTGCGCACAAAAATGGCCAGCCCCAGCAGGCCATACACAATCGACGGCACGCCGGCGAGATTGGAGATGTTCAGATGGATGAAGCGCGTCAGGCGGTTGCGCGGCGCATATTCCTCCAGCCAGATCGCCGCTCCGACCCCCAGCGGCACGGCGGCCAGCACGGTGATGCCGATCAGCCACAACGTGCCGATGATCGCGACGTAGACGCCGGCGGTCTCCGGTTCCAGGATCGAGGGCGGGTTGGAGAGGAACGTGCGGCTGATGACGCTGCCGCCCTGCTGCAACACCTGCAGGATCAGCGCGCCGAGCGCCACCAGCGCGACCAGGCTCAGCGCGACAAACGCGGCCAGTCCGAGACGGCCGACGAATCGCCGCCGTCCGATCGCCGGTCGATAGGCGCTGGGTGCGGCGCTCATTCGTAGGCCTCGCGGAAGCGGGCAAAAATGCGCTGGGCCACGACGTTTACTATGAACGTCATCGCGAACAGCGACAGCCCGACGGCGAAAATCGTCTGATACTCCAGCGAACCGGCCGGGGCGTCGCCGCCGACCACCTGCACGATGTAGCCGGTCATGGTCTGGATGCTCGTGAGCGGATTCAGCGACAGGTGCGGCGTCATGCCGGCGGCCAGCGCCACCGCCATCGTCTCACCGATCGCGCGCGAGAAGGCCAGCAACACGGCCGCGATTACGCCGGACAGCGCCGCCGGCAGCACCACCCGCGTTGAGACCTCCAGCTTGGTGGCCGCCAGGCCGTAGGCGGCCTCGCGCAGGCTGCGCGGCACCGCCCGAAAGGCGTCGTCACACAGCGAGCAGACCGTCGGCACGATCATGATCCCCACGACCACCGCGGCGCTGAGCGCGTTGAAAATCTGCACGTCGGGAAAAATCCCGCGAATCAGGTAGGGAGTGATGAAAGTCAGAGCAAAGTAGCCGTAGACGACGGTTGGCACGCCCGCCAGCAGCTCCAGTACCGGCTTGAAAATCTGCCGCAGCCACGGTGGGGCGTACTCGCTCAGGAAGATCGACGTCGCCAGGCCGATCGGCAGCGCGACGAGCAGCGCCCCGAACGCAACCATCAGCGTGCCCGAAACCAGCGGCAGCACGCCAAAGCTGCGCGGCTCGATCATCGGCTTCCACTCGGTCCCCGTGAGAAACTCCGAGATGGAGACCGCCTGGAAAAAACCGACCTTGCCGGGCGTCAGCCCGAAGCACTCGTCCAGCAGGACGAAGATGATGCCGGCCGTGACGAGGATCGTGACCAGCGCGCAGGCCAGCAGCGACAGCTCGATGCCGCGCTCGCGCAGCCGCAATCCCAGTCGCCGCATCCACGTCCTCCCGTCCGCGCGAGAATCGCGGAGCCGCTACTTGCGCTCCGTCGCGCCGTACAGCTCGGCCAGTGAGCGCGTCTTGGACGTGTCCGGCGCGTACACCGTGCCGGTCACGCCCTCCCGGAAACGGCGCAGCGCCACGTCGTAAATCTCCTGAGGCAGCGCCACGTAATTCACGCGCCGATGCTCGACGATTTTCTTCGCGTTGGCGAAGGTGAACTCGATCAGCGCCTTGACCGCCGGGCGCTGCGCAGCGTCGGCGTTCACGTAGATGAACAGCGGGCGTCCGAGCGGGTGATAGCTGCCGTTACCGATCGTCTCGGGGCTGGGCTTGACCGGCTTTCCGTCGCCTGAATCGATCGCCAGCAGCTTGAGCTTGGCGGCGTTCGGCTGGTAATAGGCGAACCCGAAGTAGCCCAGCGCTCCGGCGTCGCCTTCCACGCCTCGAACGAGCACGTTGTCGTCCTCGTTGGCGGTGTAGTCGTTCCGCGAATGACGCTCCGTTCCGACCACCGCCTCGGTGAAATAGTCGAACGTGCCGCTGTCGTGCCCGGGGCCGTAGAGCTTCAGCGCCATGTCCGGGAATCCCGGACGGACGTCCTTCCAGTTGCGAATGGTGCTGCCCGGCGCCCAGATCGCCCGCAGTTCGGCAATCGTGAGCGAGTCGCAGAACGAATTTTTCGGGTTCACGACAACCGCGATGCCGTCAAACGCGATCGGAAGCTCGATGTAGTGAACCCCCGTCTCAGCCGCCTTCGACAGCTCGCTCGGCTTGATCGGCCGCGATGCATTTGTGATGTCGGTGCGCAGCTCGGGCGACGCCTCAAAGAACTTCTTGAACCCCCCGCCCGTGCCGGAGACACCGACCGTCACCGTCACGCGCGGCTGCTCGGCCCGGAACAACTCCGCCGCCGCCTTCATGATCGGGGCGACGGTGCTCGATCCATCCACCGCGACTTTCCCGGTCAGCGGCTCCATCGCCAGAGCCACTCCCGCCACGGAGACCAGGGCGACGGCCGCAATGCGAATCGAACCCAGACGACGCGGTCTGTTGCGCGAGTTCATGGATGGCTCCTGTTTCGGGTGCTCGATCGCCGGCACCGCGGGGCATCCCGCGCGCAACGACTCCGCACCTTCTGCAACCGAACGCCCACGGAAGAAGTACCTGACCGGCGCTAAGATGAGGTTAAGGACGGTTTTTCGCGGCGCTAATGGCCGTCTCGCCCGCAGCCGCCGGAAAAACGCTAAGGCGATTCATGAAAACTGGTTACGGGCGATTCGAGTCGCTGCGGTAATCGCATGGTGAAGCGCGTGCCGCGACCGGGAACGCTCTCCAGCCCTACCTCTCCGTCCATCGCCAGCACCGCGTGCCGCACGATCGACAACCCCAGCCCGGTACCGCGATCCGGCCCGGATCGGGCGCGCTCTACCTGATAGAAGCGCTCAAAGACGCGCTCCTGGTCCTCGAGCGGGATGCCGCAACCCGTGTCCCGCACCTCGATCTCCGCAACGCCGGGGCGTCGCGTCAGCGTGACCCGCACTTCGCCGCCCGCGGGCGTGAATTTCAGGGCGTTGTCTACAAGGTTGTCCAGCGCCAGTTCCAGCAGGTACGGCGGCAGCGACAGCCGCCCCTCGCGCGGATCGTCCGCACGACTGACCTGAAATCGCAGGCCGCGCGCCGCGGCGCGCTCACGAAATCGCTCTTCCAGATCAACCGCCAGTTCGTTCCACTGAAGCTCGCGCGGCTCGTGGTTCAGCGCCTGCGATTCCAGCCGCGACAGGTCGAGCAGGTCGGAGACCATCGCGGCCAGGCGCGTGCTCTGGCGGTCGATCACGCCCAGAAACCGCGCTGCCGCCTCCTGCTCCGTCGCGAAGTCCAGCATTTGCAGCGCCTCGACCGACGCTCGAATGGTTGAGAGCGGCGTGCGCAGCTCGTGCGACGCGTTGGCGACGAAATCCGTCTTGACCTGCGTGGTGCGCGTCAGCTCGGAAATGTCCGTCAGAACAACCACGCGCCCCTCCGCGGCCGATTCGCTGCTGTCCTCGCCGGCCGGCAGCAGCAGGTCCGAGCCGCGCGCCAGCACGTGCAGCACGCCGTCCTTCGTATCCACCTGCAACCGCGCTTCATCCACGCGATCTCCGCCTGCCCGTGGCGGCTCATTCGTGCGCCGAGGACGCAGGAGCTCGAGCACGTCGTGCTGCGGAATCGCGCGCTCGACGACGCTACCCGGCAATCGGCGGCACCAGGCCACCGGGCTGTGATCCTCCGGCGCAAGCTGCAGCAATCGCACCGCGGCCGGATTGATGATGACGATGCGGCCATCCTGGTCGCTGACGACGACCCCCTCCCGGATCTGCGCCACAAGCGACTCGAATGTCGCCCGCTGCCGCTGAATGCTGTCGAACCGCGTGTTCCAGTGCTCCCCGGCGTCGGCCAGCGTCTTGGCCAGTGCCGGCAGGTCCTCGGCCGTGGGCAAAGCGCGCTCTCTCGACAGGTTCAGCCGTGCCGCCTGGTCCGCGATGCGGCGCAGCGGGGCGCCGACCAGCCGTGCCACCAGCATCGCCAGCGCCAGCGAAACGGCCCCGGCGGCCGAAGCGGCCAGCAGCAGCAGGCGCAGCGCCGCGCCCGGCGCGGCCGACCAGGTCCATTGCGGTCGGGCTAACCACAGCGTCGCCTTCTCACCGTCGGCCAATTCGAGCGGGATCGCCACGACGAGGTAGCCGCTGCCGCCCAGATTGCGCAGCGCCGCCGCGGGTCTGTCGCCGTCGAGAGCGGCCCGCAACTCGGGCTGTCGCAGCAGTTCATCGTGCGCCCCGGCGCCACGGGCGGAGATCACGCCCCGCTCGATCGACACGAGCGCCACACGGGTTTCGGGGTCAAAGGCGTTATCGACGGTCTCAGCGAACCGCGCCTCGGCCGGATCGATCAGGCGCGTCCACTGGGCCGTGTCGTCGCGGAGCCGGGCCAGAGCGGCCTCGTTGGCCGAGCGGGCCAGGCTGTCGGCCAGCATCCAGGCCCCCACGCCGATCGCGACGGCGATCAGCGCGGCGTTGGCGAGGATGAGCTTCCACGAAACGCCTCGATACAGCACCGGTGCAGCTCCGCGGCGGGTGGGAAAAACCGGCCGGCAGTATACCCGTGCTGCCCGGCCGGCCGGCCGTCTTCACGATTCCCTTGCGCAACGCGCGATACAATCCGGCTTTCGCCGCAGGCCGGATGGGAGCAACGTGCGAATCGCCGCCATCGACATCGGGACGAACTCCGTCCATATGATCATCGCCGACGCGCACGCGGGACCGTACGCGATCGTGGACCGCGAGCGCGACATGATCAAGCTCGGGGCGGGCACCTTTCAGGCGAAGCGGCTTTCCGACGATGCGATCACGCGCGGCGTGCAGACGCTCCGCCGTTTTCACGAGCTGATCCGCAGCCACGGAGTCGACGAGGTGGTGGCGGTCGCGACCAGCGCGGTCCGCGAGGCGGAGAACGGGCGGGTGTTCCTCGAGGCGGTTCGCGCTGCGACGGGCATCGTGCCGCGCCTCATCAGCGGGGAGGAGGAAGCGCGGCTGCTCGACATCGCCGTGCGCGACGTGATTGATCTCTCCGACCGCGCTGCGCTGACGTTTGACATCGGTGGCGGCAGTGTCGAAGCGATTGTCGGAAGCGCGCGGGGGCTGCTGTTCGCGCGCAGCCTCGGGCTGGGCGTGCTGCGGCTGCGCGACCAGCTTGGCCCGGCCGACCCCCTGCCGCGCGACGCGCGGCGGCGGCTGGCGCAGATCGTGCACGAGCAGGCGGCGGCGGATATCGAGCGCTGCCGCCAGATCGGCTTTGACCTCACCGTCGGCACGTCCGGAACGATCCTCGACCTGGGGCTGGCGGTGCACCGCCGGCGGAGCAAGGATCGCTGGCTCTCGCCCGACGGGCGGATCGTGGCGCTGGAGGACCTGCGCGAGCTGGCGGAGCAGCTTTGCGAGATGGACATGGAGGAGCGCGCCCGCGTGGCGGGAATCGACCGCCGCCGGGCGGACACGATTCATCTCGGCGCCGCGCTGCTCACGGAGCTGATGGGGCTGGCCCACAGCGACGAGCTGGTGCTCTGTGACGTTTCAATCCGCGAGGGGCTGGTGCTCGACCAGCTCGCCCGCAAGCGCGGGCCGGGCCATCCCCCCCCGACCGCGGACATCCGCAAGCGCAGCGTGCTGGCGCTGGCGGAACGCTGCGGGGAGCTGGGACCGCACGGCGAGCACGTCGCCACGCTCGCGCTGCAGATCTTCGACCAGACCCAGACCGTGCATCGACTCACGGCGGCCGAGCGGCGCATCCTGGAATTCGCCGCGCTGCTGCACGACGTCGGGCGGCACATCGGCTTCGAGCGGCACGAGCACCACGGCTATTACCTGATCCGCCACGGCGGGCTGCGCGGATTCCGCGAGCACGAGATCGACCTGATCGCGGTGGTGGCGCGCTACCATCGCAAGGCAGCGCCAAAGCCGCGCCACCCCGAGTATGCCGCGCTGCGCCCGCGCGACCGCCGGATCGTCCGCGTGCTGGCGGGCATCCTGCGCGTCGCCGAGGGGCTGGAGCGCGGGCGCACCCAGTGCGTGCGGCACGTGCGCTGCGATCTCTCCCCCGCGCGGCTGCGCATCACCCTGCACGCGCCGGAGGGTGCGGCGCTGGAGGCCTGGGCCGCAGAGCGCAAAAGCGAATTGCTGGCGGCGGCGCTGGATCGCCGCATCGAGTTGACAGTCGAGCCGGGCCCGGCCGCCGTGCCGGCGCCGGCGGGCGGACCCTGACACACGGCGGAGGAAGGAAGCGCGAACCCGTGACGCGACTGAAGGAACCTCATCCCCATTCCGGCCTGCTGATCGTCGTCGAGGGGATCGACGGCTCCGGCAAGACGACGCAGGCGCACCTGCTCAAGAGCTGGCTGGAGAGCCGCGGCGAAGCCGTATTCTTCACCGAGTGGAATTCCTCCGAACTGGTGAAGAAGGCCACCCGCGCCGGAAAGAAGAGCGCCACGCTGACGCCGCTCACCTTTTCACTGATGCACGCCACCGACTTCGCCGACCGCCACCTCTACCAGATTGTCCCGCCGCTCAAGGCCGGGATGATCGTCATCGCCGATCGCTACGCCTACACGGCCTTCGCGCGCGACGAGGCCCGCGGCGTGCATCCCGAGTGGGTGCGGAACATGTACTCCTTCGCCACGCGCCCCGACGTGGCGCTCTACTTTCGCGTCACCACCGACGTCGCGCTCGAGCGGCTCAGCTCTGCCCGCGCCAAGATCAAGTACTACGAAGCCGGGATGGACATGCGTCTCTCCACGGACATCGCCGAGTCCTTCCGCATCTTTCAATCGCGGGTGGTCGGGCATTACGACGCGCTGTGCAATGAGTACGGACTGACGACAATCGACGCCACCCGCACCATCCCCGAGCAACAGGCCATCGTCCGGGACATCGTGCTGGCGCGGCTCCGCGAGCGCCGCCGGGGAGGCGCCGCATGAAAACCATCTCCTTCCACGGCGCAGCGCCGGAGTATCTGACCGGGATCCCGATGGCCGGCCGGCTGATCGTGGTCGAGGGCACCGACGGCGTGGGCCGCTCGACGCACGTGGTGAACCTGCGCCAGTGGCTCGAAGTCAGCGGGCACGCCGTCGTCGAAACCGGCTGGACACGCAGCAAGCTGGTCGGCCGCACGATCGACAAGGCCAAGAGCGGCCACATGCTCAGCCCGCTCACCTACACGCTGCTCTATGCCTGCGATTTTGCCGACCGGCTTGAAAAGGAGATCATCCCCGCCCTGCGGGCCGGCTACGTCGTGCTGGCCGACCGCTACATCTACACCGCGCTGGCGCGCTGCAGCGTCCGCGGCATGGAGACGGAGTGGCTGGCCCGGCTGTTCTCCTTCGCCCCGGTGCCCGACCTGGTGCTGTACCTGCGGCTGGACGCCCCCGCCCTGGCGCGGCGCGTGCTGCTCTCCAGCGGCATCGATTACTGGGAAGCCGGCAAGGACATGTTCCCCCAGATGGACATCTACGACTCGTTCGTGGCCTACCAGAGCCGCATCCTGGAGCAATTCGACGCCATGTGTCAGGAGCGGTCGTTTCAGCCGGTGGACGCCCGCAAGCCGATAGAGCTGGTGCAGGACGAACTGCGCTCCGCCGTGGCCCGCCTGCTGCGCGAGTAAGGCCGGCCGCCGGTCGCGGCCCTGCACTTCTCGTGCCCCCGTATCCCGAGAACCCGCCATGCGGCTGTACATCCTGCGTCACGGCGTCGCTGCCGACCCCGACCCGGCCGGACTCGGCAGCGACGCCGAGCGCGAGCTGACCCCTGACGGCCGGCGCAAAACCCGCCGGGCGGTCCGCGGGCTGGCGCGCGTGGCTCCGCGGATCGACCACGTGCTGACCTCGCCGCTGCGGCGGGCCGTGCAGACGGCCGAGCTGGCGGCACAGGCGTTCGGCGTTCCGCCGGAGCGCGTGCGGCGTTCGGGCACGCTTGAGCCGGGGGCCAAGTTCGCGGACCTGTTCCGCGAGCTGGCGGACTATCCGCCCGATTCCGCGGTCCTGCTGGTCGGGCACGAACCGCACCTCTCCGGCCTCACATCCTTCCTGTTGACGGGCGACGCGGACAGCGTGGACGTCTGCATGAAAAAGTGCACCGTGGCGGCGCTGGACACCGGCTCGATGCCGCCGACGCAGCCGGCCTCGCTGCGTTTCCTGCTCCAGCCGCGCCAGCTGCGTGAACTGGGGCGCTGACCGTCGCCAGGAGCGGCGCGGGCGGGCGGCTGTCCACGTGATGATTTCGTGAATACAATCCTCCCCCCATGACCGCTCATTTTGTCAGCCTTCTCGACGAACTTCGTCGCCGCTCGCTGCGCATGGCCGCGGTGGTCGAAGACATGGTGCAGGAGGCCTGCGAGGTCTCCTTCACGCAGAACGACGCGCTCGCGCGGCGGATCGTGCAGCGCGACGAGGAGGTGGACAGCGAAGAGGTGCAGGTCGAGACCGAGACGATCCGCCTGATGGCGCTGTATCAGCCCGTCGGGGTGGACCTGCGGCTGCTCTGCACCGTGCTGAAGGTGAACAACGACCTGGAGCGCGTGGCCGATTGCGCGGTCAACGTGGCCGAGCGGGCACGTCACCGCATCGTGCAGAGCGTGGCCCAGCAGAGCGCCGACCTCAAGCAGATGTGCCCGATCGTGCGGCGGATTCTGCGCAACGCGATTCGCGCGTACAGCACGGAGGACGCCGAGGCGGCCCGCGAGGTGGTCACCGAGGACGCGGCGATTGACGCGATCTACGGGCAGATCGTGCGGAACATCGTGGCCTCGACGCAGGTGGCGCCCGAATCGCTCGCGGCGCAGCTCGACCTGCTCTCCATCGCCAAGAATCTTGAGCGCATCGCCGATCACGCAACCAACATCGCCGAAGACGTGATCTTCCTTTCCACGGGGCAGATCGTGCGACACCAGCTCGGCGCCTCGCGCAGCGGCGGCCGCGACGCCAACGGCTGATCAGCGCTCACCTCCACGGGCGCTGGCGAGCCGGGCGCAGACCCTGCGCCCCCGCTGCGGCTGCCTGCACCACGGTTCACTTTCCGACAGATTGCGACCGATAGAGACCGGCGTCACGGCGCCAAGGGCCCGTGGGGTCAATTCGAGCCAACGGGGCGCGCACCTGCGTTGGTGGTCTCGCACGCCCCCGGCGTGCAATCAAGGAGTCATCATGCGCAAGAATCTGCTCGTGTCGGTTGCCACATTGGCGCTGGGCGCCTCGCTGACGGTCTCGACCGGCTGCTTCAACCTCGGCGACCTGTTCAGCGGCCTGTTCGACGGCATCAACAACAACGACGACAACAACAATAACAACGACGACAACAACAACAACGATGACGACGACAACGATGACGGATTCGCGCTCGGCGCGACGAAGACCAGCATCGCGATGCACCCGGATGCGGCCCTGCGCGTCGGCAGCGACATCGTCGCCTACGGCACCGGCGGCCTGAACGGCGTCGACTGGATCCGCCCCTCGGCGAATGACACGGCCGGCCGCGGCATCACGAATAGCTCGAATTTCCGCTCGAACGCCATCGCCGTCGGCAACCAGACGATCTTCCTGGTGGACGGCAACTTCCAGGTCACGGCGTTCAACACCCAGACCAGCGGCATGATGACGATCAGCCAGTCGGAGATCCGCCTCAAGAACATCCCCAGCGGCGCTTCCGACGCCGGCCACATCCAGGCCGCGGGCAACTACTGCGTCGCCATCTGCGAGGAGACCGAGGTCACGGACGGCGTGATCCTCAAGGTCATCGACATGAGCGCCGCCACGCCGGTCGTGATCCCGCTGACGCAGAACCCGGCCAGCGTCGCCGAGCAGGTGGCGCAGGTCGCCATCACCGAGTCGGGCCAGGTCGCCTGCGCCACGACCGACGGCAAGTTCTACATCTACAACGTCGCGACGCCGACCGCCCAGCCGCTGCTGCTCGAGGCCGGCTCGGCCGGTATCGGCGACGTGCAGATGGCGTTCGACGGCACGCACATCCTCTACCAGGATGACAGCGGATCGCCGAACACGCGCATCATCAACGCCAGCACCGGCGTCATCACGACGCTGGCGAACAACCCGTCGTCGCTGGGCGTCACGCTCGGCGCGGGCTCTTTTGGCTACTTCCTGAACCAGTCCGCCGCCGACAGCAACGGCAGCGATTTCCGCTCGGCGATCGGCACGATTTCCGGCCTGCCGACCATCACGCAGGGCGAGACCGGCAAGTTCATCGACGGCTCGACCACGAACAACGGATTGTTCGGCTTCGGCCAGAAGATGTGCGTCACGCCGGACGGCAAGGTGTGGTTCATGTCCGGCAGCCGCAGCGTCGGCTCGGGCGAGTATCTGCAGATCAGCACCGGCGGCGCGTTCGAAACCGTCAAGGGCGACGGCAGCGATCCGTTCGGCTGCCCGGCGACCGACGTGTGCGCGTCGAACAACACCTTGGCGTTCAAGACCGGCAGCGGCTCGAACACCGTGGTGGCGTACAAGGTGCTCAACACGACCGACGTCGTGAACTCGGTCGCGCAGCGCGCCAAGCCGTAGCAACGGCCGACCGCGGAGGCGAACCGCTCACCGATGCGGCTCGCCAGCAAACGTGACAATTCGCGAGCGGGCGGCGTGCCGACACGGTGCGCCGCCCGCCGTCTTGCGCGCGGGAGATGACCGCCAACGAGGCGCACGACCACCGCCAGGGTCCAACCCGTGCGGCGTTCACGTCAGTATTCCTGGACCCCCGCCCCGCCTACTTCCCCGAAATCTTCAGAAATTGCTTCACGCCCTCGATATCCCGGAGCACGTCCACCGTCGCAGGGATCGTGAACTTCTCACCGACCGCGACTTTCACCCCCGGCTGCGTCTTCATCTGGTGGTGCCAGTAGTTGCCGCCGCGGCGCCAGGTCTGCAACGAAGGTCGATTCCGCTTCATCTGGCGGTGCTTGCGGATCACCGCTGCATCCTTGCGGAACAGGCGGATCAGCGTCTTCTCCGCCCCGGCCGAGGTCGGAAGCCTGATCAACTCGACGTTCAACGTGCCGGCGGTGGTTGCGGCCATGGTCGCCTCGCTTCGGAAACCGGGAATTCAAAGCGCCGCCGCCCGAACGGGGCAACCTGCGCGAGCCGCGTATGGTATCCACGACCGATTCATATGGCAAGCGGCCTCCGGGGCGACGCAAGGGGCAGCACGGCAGTCACCCGGTTGATGGCATGAGCCACCTCGGGAGTCACAGCGCCGGAGTCCGCACCTGGTCGCTCGCCGCGGCAGGAGGGCAGGGCACTCCGAGACCGGCGGCGCACGACAACAACTCCGCCCACCGCCATGTCAACAGTAACAATATTATTAACAGCATGTTACAGACAATTTGAGGTTCTATTTGCCCTCGCGCGGCCGCGCGGTACACTTCGCTCGACGGCCGGTCGGTGATCGCTGAACGTCGCAGGGATCGCGGGCTGATCCGCCCATGTCTTGTCGGATCAATGGTTTGCGACGTAGCTCGCGCCCCCGGGTGCGCCGGTTCGGCCCCGTTGGCGATTTCGCTGGCGACGGCTGTCGGCGGATCGCCGTTCCGGGTGCTGGTTCGCGCCAGCCCACGCGGGCACTCTCGGGCATCGTGCGGCATCCCCCCGGCACGGGGGATAGCGGAGGCTCGCCATGTCGGCATCGCTTGCATGTATTGGCGGAACAGCGGCTTACGATCTATTGCGCGACGGTGCGCTGGTTGCCGACCGACTTGGCCCGCAGCACACGCCCTTTGGCGATTCGCAGCCGATCTACCTGTGCAAATCGCGATTCGGCCAACAGTTCCTTTTTCTTTCGCGCCACGGAGAGACCGGCTACGACCTCGCGCCCAGTTTCGTGAACTATCGTGCCAACCTGTACGCGCTCAAGGATCTCGGCGTCCGCAGCGTCATCTCGTGGAGCGAGACCAAAGCGCTCTGCCACAACTACAAGGTGGGCGAGTACGTGATCGTCCACGACCTCGTCGACGAAACTCACCAGCGGGCGCATACGTTCTTTGAAAATCAGGGGTTAGGTGCTGTTCGCCAGTGGCCGGTTTTTTGCCCCTCGCTGCGGCGAGCGCTGGCCACCACGCTCGGCGAAGAGCGCTGTGCATTTTCTGATCACGGGGTATACGTCTGCGTCGAAGGGCCACGCCGCGAGACGCCCGCGGAGGCCCGCAAATACGCCATGTGCGGCGGCGAGTTGCTCGGCATGACGCTGGCGCCGGAGGCATTCCTGGCGCGCGAGCTGCAGTTGTGCTACTCCAGCATCTGCTACGTCGCGCACTACGCTGAAACCGGCAGCGACTACACGCCCTTTGAGGGGGGCCGGGTGCTGGAGGAGGCCATCACCGCGCAGCGCGCCCGCACGGCCGTCGAGCGCTTGCCGCGCATCCTGGAGCGCCTCGGCCACGTCGTCTCCGACACGCCCAGCCTGTGCCATTGCGAAACGTCGATGCAGCAGTACATCGACAGCGGGCAGCTCGCCTGGGACTGGCGCACGTGGTTTGAGGATCAACCCTCCGAGCGCGACATCGGCACCGCGCTGCCGTGATCCTGCGCGCCGCCTGGGTTTTTTCGATCGATGCGCCGGCGCTTCAGGACGGCGCTGTGTGCGTGCACGACGGACGCATCGAGTGGGTGCGGCCGTGGAGCGCCGTTTCAGCCGACGAACGATCTGCCGCCGTTGACCTGGGTCGCGCCGCGCTTCTGCCCGGGCTTGTGAACCCGCACGCCCACCTTGAACTGTCGTGCTACGCCGGGCAACTGCCGCCCGGACCGCTCTGGACCTGGCTCAGCGGGCTGCTGCGTCTTCGCGAGGCGCCTGATCGCGCCGAGCGCGAAGCGCGCGGCGTTCGCGACGGCGCCGCGCAGGCGCTGATGCACGGGACCACCTGCATCGGTGACATCTCCCGCACCGGCAGCGCCTGGCGCAGCCTCGCCGATTCCCCGATCCGTGCCGTGTGCTTCGCCGAGCTGCTGTCGCTGGCGACCGAGCCGCCGCGCAATCCCGCCGAGTTGATCGCGGTGCTGCGCGAGGTGCCGCAGAGCGACCGACGAATCGCCGGGGTTTCCGCCCACGCGCCGTACACCGTCGACGCCGCGGGAATCGCCGCGTCGATTTCGCTGGCCGTGCAGATGGAGCGGCCGTGGTGCGCGCACTGGGCCGAGACGCGCGAGGAGGTCGCGTTTCTCTCCGGCATGTCGGACGCGCTTCCGCCGCCGATCGCAGCGATGGCGGCCGCGGCGGGCATCGGCGGTCACGCCGGCTCCCCCATCGGCGCGCTGGAGAAGCTGCTGGAGCGTGCCTTTGGCGCCGACGCGGACGGACGGCGCCGCGCCCGGACGTTCAGCGGAGCGCTCGCGCACTGCAACTACCTGGATCGCGAGGACATCGCCCGGCTTGCACGCCTTTCGATGACGGTGGTCTATTGCCCCCGCGCTCATGAATACTACGGCCACGAGTCGCATCCGCTCCCGCTGCTGCTCGAAGCCGGTGTGCGCGTCGCCCTCGGGACCGACAGCCTCGCAGCAACCCCCTCCATGAGCCTGCTGGAGGAAGCGCGGCACGTGTGGAAACGGGTGGCGCGCGGCCGGGTGTCGCCGCTGCTCAACCCGGAGCGGCTGCTGCGGATGATCACCCTCGACGCGGCGCGGGCGCTGCGGCTGGACGATCGCATCGGCTCGTTGCGCGCCGGGAAGCAGGCCGATCTGAGCGCGTTCCCCATCCGCTCGGACTGCGCTGCGAATGACGCGCTGGAGGCCGCCCGGGCGCTGGTCGAAACGGCGCCGCTGGCGACGGGCGTATGGGTGGATGGCGTGCGGGTGACGTGACCTCTCCCCCCCGCAGTCGCTGGGTGGGGGCGGTATCACATGGTCCGGCGCCTACGCGCCATTCACCGACTTCCACAGCAACTCAGCCACGTCCAACTGGGCTACGTCGCCGTGACCCTGATCCGTCAAACCGTCGCTGAGCATGGTCTTACAGAACGGACAGGCGGACGCCACGTAGCGGCCATTGCCGCCGGTGGGCGCCGTCGGCAGCACCCGCAGCAGTTGCCGCGTGCGGGCGTGATTCACCTTGCCATCGCCCTCGCGGCTGCCCGGGCGGCGGATCGGCTCGTCTTCCTTCCACATCTGCGCCCCGCCAGCGCCGCAGCACATCCCGCGGTCGCGGCTCTCCGGCGCCTCCACCACGCTCAGCCCCGGGATCCGCCGCAGCAGCTCGCGCGGCGGCTCGTAGATTTCGTTGTATCGCCCGAGATAGCACGAGTCGTGAAACACCACGCTTCCCGTGACGTGATGCTGCGGTCGCAGCTTTCCCTCGCGGATCAGTTGCGCCAGGAACTCCGTGTGATGCACAACCTCATAGCGTCCGCCGAAATCGGGGTACTCATTGCGCAGCGTGTTGAAGCAGTGCGGGCAGGTGGTGACAATTTTCTTCACCCCCGCCCCGTTGAGCGTCTCGACGTTGTTCTTCGCGAACATCTCGAACAGGTACTCATTCCCGGCCCTGCGGGCCGGGTCGCCAGTGCACTGCTCCTGCGGGCCAAGAATCGCGAAGTCCACGCCTGCGGCCTTCAGCAGTTGAGCCAGCGCGCGGGCGATCCGGCGCGAGCGATCGTCAAACGACGGCGCGCAGCCGACCCAGAACAGCACCGCTGCATCAGGCTTGTCCGACAGCAGCGGCACGTCCAGCCCCTCCGCCCAGGCCGCGCGCTGCTCATTCGGGAAACTGTAGGGATTGCCGACCGACTCCAGCCCGCGAAACGCCGTCTGCAACTGGTCAGGGAACGTGCCCTGTTCCAGCACCAGATTGCGACGCAGGCCGATGATCTTGTCCACATAGGTGATGAACACCGGGCATTCCTGCTCGCACGCGCCGCAGGAGGTGCACGCCCACAACGCCTCCGGGTCGATCCACCCCGGTACGAGCTGCCCGCCGCTCTCATCCGCGGCGCCCTTCACGTCCACGAAGCCCTTCGGCCCGTCGGCGCCGGCGGTCGCCACCAGCGCCGCTTCGTTGCGGTACATGTGATCGCGCATCTGGATCGTCAGGTGCTTCGGTGAGAGCAGCTTGCCGGTGTTGAAGGCCGGGCAGTTGTCCGTGCATCGGCCGCACTCGGTGCAGGTGTACAGGTCCAGCGCGTCCTTCCACGACAGGTCGCGGGCGGTTTTTATCCCCAGCGTCTCGCCGCGCTCCAGCCGCCCCTCGATATCCGGGATCGACCGAATCCGCCCGATGCCGCGCAGGTTGCGGAACAGGACGTTCGGCAGCACCGTGAGAATGTGAAAGTGCTTCCCGAACGGCAGAAAGTTCAGGAACGCCAGCACCAGCATCGAATGCAGCCAGAACCCCGCAATTCCCGCCAGTTCGAGCGGTTCTGCGGCAGAATGGCGCAGCAGGTACGCCAGCCCGCCCGCGAAGGGCGCATGTCCCGGCCAGTCGGTCGGGTTGCCGCGCTGCACGATTCCGTTCACCTCGTACGCCAGATCGGACAGCATCAGCCCCAGGATCATCAGCAGGATGACGACGCCCTCGGTCGACAGCTCCATCCGCCGCGGGCGCGTCACGAGGCGCGCATACAGGAAGTAACTGACGCCCACGATCACCAGCAGGCTCAGCAAATCCTTCACGAACCCATACGCGTTGCCCAGAAGCGTGCCATCGTCAAACAGCCAGAAGCCGAAGTCGGGGCGATCCACGAACCCCCGCGCGACGAGAATGACCGTTCGCAATCCCAGCACCACGAAGCCGACAAAAATCAGTCCGTGGGCGATGCCCGCGGCACGATATCGAAACATCCGCGCCTGCCCGAGCACGTAACGCAGCACCCCGGCGATGCGGGCCGCGGGGTCGTTGAAGCGCGGATCGGGCGCGCCGGCCGCCATCATCAGTCGCCAGCGCCGCCGCGCGGTGATGGCGAACAGCCCCAGCCCCACAACCAGCATTACCGACATGACGATCGCACCCATGCAGACTCCTGACGTGCGCAGATCCGCGGGGTTGTCGCGGCACAAGACCCGGGCACGGTCCCGATCGGCCGCGGCACACCACTCGTTGCAGCGGCGATTGGGTGCGGCCGCGAATGGGAGCGGCCGCCAACTCGAGCGGCGACGAACTGGAGCGGCCACGGTCAAGCCGCAGCGCATCCTAATTCAAAGCCTGCGAGCGCGGAACGGGCGGCCGCGGGCGCAGATACGCAGCGCACTCGAGCAATTGAGAGGTGCGGTCGATTCAGGCATTGGGACGAATAGCGGATGCGGATGCCCGGCTCGGGCAGTGTGGAATCGCGCATTCCCAAATTCACCTTGCATCCTGCAAATCCGGTGCGATAATTCAGTAGGCTGAGCACTGGCCGCAAGGGCCGTGAAGAAGGGCTGTTCCGACCGGCGATATCAAGCGCCGCCCCGGCCCGGCGGCGCACTCTGGGAGGATGTGACATGGGGTTTTGTCGTGCCGTTTCCGTCGCTCTGGTTCTATTCGGGTTGTGGGGGGGGGGGGGCAGCCGCGCGTTAGCGCAGCTTGACCCGGCGGATCCGTGGCCGAAACATGGACAAAATGCGCTGAACAACTTCCGAGCGCCACAGTTCGGTGCTCACTCCAAGCCGGTGATGCGATGGTGGGCAAATGGCGGAACCGCCGCCGCGGTTGGGTATCCGAATATCGTCCCGGGCACCGCAATCGGTTACTTCGGGCCGTCTGAAGATCGTGTGCGGTGCGCTGTCATTCCCGGGAATGTTGCGACAGACTGTGTTGAGCCGAGCCCAAGCCTGCAAGGGACGACTCTTGCGGTCGTCATCCGCGTTTTTCGTTTTCATCCCTGCGAGCCGTACGATGTCGAGGATCCAGCGCCGCCGGTCTGGGAATTCCTGGTCCCTCCGCCGGATTGCGCTGGAGAGCAGATCGGCAGCGCGCCGTTGATTCTCGCGAACGACACCGTCATTTTTCAGACAACTCGCCGCCTCGTCTGCTACGATTTCTCCGCGTTGACGGCATCCTCGATTTGCGATTCACCGCCGCAACCGCCCGCCACCGCGGCATGGGTTTACCCCGACACCAGTGACTTCGTGTCGATCTGTGCGTCGCCGGTCCTGGCAAGCAGTCGGGAGGTCAGTGGAGTCGATCTGATCTTCGCGCACGGCAACGACGGGTTGCTCGCCTTGACGCCGTCGGGGACGCTTGTCGACTTTGAAGCCATGCTGAGCTGCGACAGCGGTTTCACGACGCCGGCAATTGGTCCGATCCATGACGACGATCCGGAAGCCCCGGATGACCGCAATCTGGCGTACGTCAGCCTGTTTGACCTGGGAAACCCGAGTTGCCAGGCTGGTGATCCGAAGATGTTCGGATTTGTCGCCGACGATTTTGCAACGAATGTAGCGGTGTCGATCAACGACGGCCCGCAGCTGTTCCGGATCGGCTCTGGCGCGTCCCCGACCCTTCGCGACGACGGCGTGTGCGTGATTCCGTCGGACGACGGATGGGTGTACGCGATTGAGAATACGACGACGATGGCGAGAATCTGGCGCATCCGCCCGCCAGGCATTATCGCCGGCGATTCGTACAGCTTCTCCGCGAGCGCCGCGGTGTTTCCCGATGGCAATCTGATCTGTTGGGACGAGTACAGCACTGTCTCGCTGATCAACTCTGAGGGCGTGGTCTGGGGAAGCAGAGTCCTCAGTGCGTCCACCTGGATTGGAGGATCCTCTGCGGCGGATCGACTGCGTTGGTACAACCCCCATGCATGGAGGGCTGTGCGCTGCTACGCGAATGACGTGGAATTCGATGAAGAGTTGCTGCCCCCTTATCCTTTTAAGCGAGTTTGGGGGTACTTGCCGCCGGAGCCACTTCGCGTCCCGCTCGTCGGCGCCCCGGCGATCGATGGCGACGGCACGCTCATCTTTCAGAGCGGATCGCACATCCTCGCCCTGCGCCCGCTGTTGGCCGACTTCAATGGTGACGGATGCCGAAACAACTTCGACGGCGATTCACTGGCGCAGTTACTCACATCTCCGGCCCAGTGGCAGACAGAGATCGGCGACGTGCTCGGCATTAACGGGCTTGGCGTCTGCGATTGCAACAACGACGGTGTTTGCAACAACTTCGACATTGACTGCGCGGTGGACCTGATCCTCTACGGACCGACCCAGTGCGGGGAGCCGGCGTTCACCCCGGACGACGGCGAGCCGAAGGACGAAGAAGAGTCCAGCCAGTTCTCCGGGTCCGGTGGGTTCGGCGAGGCAGAGTCGATGGAGCAGGCCGCTGCCGAGCCGAGTACATCCTCCTCCCCGGCAGAGGCTTACCTGGAGGAGTTCTTGGCGATTATTGCGGGTCTTCGCACATACTTCGAGATGGAGTGATCGGCATGCCACACCTGTTGTCGGTGAGAGTGTGTGTGCCATTAACGCTCGCCGCTCTGTCGTGCGACGTCGCCTTCGCCCAGCGACAGGACATCATCTTCATCGGGGGTCGTCCCTACGCACGGACCCAGATCCAGGAGGATCTCTCGGCGGCGATCGGAATCGGGGACTGGATCACCGCCGCCGATGGTGTGTGCTACACGCGCTGGGGCGGTCCGGCGAATAACATCATCGCTTATCAATTTGACCGCTGGCTGAGGCGCACGGCTCCGCCGCTGGATGTCGGCCCGATCCCCGAGACGTCTCCGTTGTCAATTCGCTTTCGATACCACGCCGGCCACTTCTGGTTGTGGTACCCGCTGAGCGGGATGATCGAGATGCGCCGAGTGCGCGTGAACGATGGGGCGGTCTACGCATTCCCGGTTCTCGGCGAGTTCTTTGTTGACGGTACGATCTACGCAGAGTTCGAGCGCGAGCGTGTCGCGGTCGCAACAAGCGGACACTCGATCGAGAGTGGCGACTTGGGACCATGGGGCGTCTACGCGCAAGTACTGACCTACGACGGTGTTCCACTCGGCCCAAGATTACATATGTACTCGGACTTTCAGGAATCTGTGACTGCGACGGGCACCGCGTTGGATGCGGATATGCTGACCGTGTCACACACCCGATCGCTCGGCTCGGCCGATCGACGTACCGCGATGCAGCATACACTTCCGGGCGGTCCTGCCGGCCCTCTCCTGCCGATTGGTGGATCAAACACGAGTGGCGGGGTACTCCAGCGGAATCTAGACTCGTCGCTGATTGTCTGGACGAGAGTGGCGAATCAGCAGGCGGCCGGCCTGTATCTGAGTCGCTACACGGGGTCCGGAGCGCTTGCCGAGGGTCCTGTTGCCCTGGGTCCGCGCTATCAGCTCCGTGCACTCGCGGACGGTTCATTCATCACGACGCTAGGTGGATCGCAGGTTCAGATTGAGTTGTACGGACCGGATTGGGTAGTTATTGGCCCGTCCTTCGGTTCTGCGGTCGGCACAACGCGGGCGATTCAGGAGTTGAGAGGCCTTGACTTCAGCGAGGACGGCACAATCTGGGTCTCCTGGTTGGCGCGGGATGGCTTTGGTGCGGACTACTACTTGACCGCCATCACACCGCTCACTCCCGGCGATCTCGACGGCGACGGACGCCTCACCAACTTCGACATCGACCCCTTCGTCCTCGCGCTGACCAACCGCGAAGCATATATCGCCGCGTTCCCGCACATTCCACCGGAGGCCATCGACATCCTGGGCGACCTGAACGGCGACGGCGTCCTGACCAACTTTGACATCGATCCGTTCGTCGACGCCCTCGTCAACGGGCCGTAAGCGCCTGCTGTGCTTCTTTAAGGCCGGCCTCAGGTCCATCCGACCGGTAAGTGATGTAGTACGCGCTGCTCAAGAGCCGTGGCACCGGGCTTGTTTGTGGCACCGGTCTCCTGCCCGATGCGATTGCTTCTCATCCCCGCTCAACGCACGAATCGGCTTCACCGCCCGGCAGAGCGGTGCCACATCCTGTGCCACGAGCGTTGTCGCGCGCGGTGCCATGTGCGCAGCACGTTTCACGCGCCTCACACCCGCCCCTTGCCATTGCGCTATCATTCCAGTTGTCATCCATCTGGAGAACGCCCCTTGGCCCGCCGCAACCCGCGCCGCCGGTCGCTCGACCTGCAAACCATCGACGCCGCCATCGCCGACGTCGAGCACCTGTACGCCCGCGGCTATCAGCCGGTCGGAAGTTGGACTCTCTCCCAGACCTGCGACCATCTTTCCCACTTCATCCGCGCGTCGATGGACGGGTTCCCCCCTGTGCCGCTGTGGATGCGGCTCGTCGCTCCGGTGATCGGCCCGTTCGTGCTGGGTCGCATATTGCGCAAACGACAAATGCCCGAGGGCGTGCCGATTCCCGGTGCGGCTCCGCCCGCCGCGCGACCGGACGAACGCTCCGACGTCGATCAACTGATCGCGCTGCTGCGCCGCCTGCAACGTGAAACCGCCCTGATGCACCCCTCGCCGATGTTCGGCAAGTTGGATCGCGCGCGTTGGACCGAGCTGCACCTGATCCACGCCGCCCACCACCTCAGCTTCCTGATTCCGCGGGGGTAGCGGCGTTCAACTCCGGCGCTCGCGCTGCAGCGCCGCCCGCACAAACCGGTGCCGCACGCGGTGAAGCCCGGCGCCGAACGTCCCGCCCGGTTGCTCTCGCTCTCGACCTACGGCGATTCCGCCGACTCCCCGGTCGTCGCGCTCGGCGCCGTCGTCGGCGCCTCCTCCATGGCCTCCGCCGGCGGCCCGTCGCGCAGCGCCGCCAGCTCATCCGCGCCGAACATCTTGCGGATCACATCGGCCTGCAGCGCCCGATCCACGTACGACGGGTCGATCGCGAACAGCACCCGCAGTGCCGCCGCGGTCTGTTCCGGTCGCGAGGCCTTCGCATGCGCGATCGCGATCAGGAAATGCGCCGTCGCGCGCCGCGGCTCCAGCTCCGCCGCGCGGGCCAGGCTCTCCAGCGCCGCCGTCAGCTCGCCGCGCCCCAGCGCCAGGGACCCGCGCGCCTCCCACGCCGGCGCAAAGCGCGCCGAAGCCGCCAGCGCCGCGTCAAAGGCCGCGGCCGCATCCTCCAACCGCCCATGCCCAGCTTCGACCACGCCCCGCCAATACCACCCCTGCGGGCAGCCCGGCTGCGCCTCGGTCAGCCGCGCCAGCGCTTCGCGCGCCGCCGCTACCTGCCGCGTCCGCAGCAGCGCTGCGCCACGGTAGGCATCGATCAGGCAATCCCCCGGCCGGGCCGCCGCCGCCGCATCCAGCAACGTCAGCGCCTCGGCCGCGCGGTCGTTGTGCAGCAGGGCCACGGCCATCAGAAAATCCCGCTGCACCGCCAGCGGCGGGTGCGCCGGCGGCGCCCGGTCGATCAGGTTCACCAGCGTCGCCAGCACCGCCATCTGTCCGGTCAGCACATAGGCCCGCCCGAGCCGCAGCCGCTGCCCAGTCGTGAATCGCACTGCGTCGGCCGGCGCGGGTGTGACGTCCGCCGCGGCGGCGACGTTCTCCTGCGCCAGAAAGATCTCCGCCAGCAGCAACATCGCCAGCGGCGAGTCATCGGATGCATCCGCAAACCGCTCCGCCGCCGCCAGCGCTTCGCCGATCGCGCCGGCCGCCAGGCGCTCGCGCACCAGGTGATCAAAAAAATCGGGCGCCGCGTCGCCGCGCTCCAGGGCGCGCGTCAACATCAATCCCGCGTCCAGTTCCGACCCCAGCAGCCGCGCCAGCAGCGCCAGCCGCGCGTAAGTCGCGCCGCTCCACGACGCCTCCCGTGCAACCGCCCGCAGCCGCGCCAGCTCCCGGCGGCCTGCGTCCGAGTCGCGCACCGTCCAGCTCTCGCCGTCACTCGCCATCAACCGATCCAGCAGCGCCGCGACCACCGCATCGCTCGGCGCCTCCGCCGCGTCGGCGGTCGCCCCTGAGTCAGGCGTGCGGGGCGCGCCTGTTGCGGCCGACGATGCGCCCGCCGGGTCGCCCGAACCGGCGCTGCCGGACGGGGTCGGCGCGGGTCGAGCCGCGTTGGCGTTGGATGCGGCCGGTGGTGAAGACACGGTGGAGGCATTCGCATTGCCCGCGGTTGCGGCCGTGGACGACGTTCGCGGTGCGGCGGAATTGGAGTTTCCCGTCGCCAGCGGCCCGGCAGGCGAAGCCGCGTTCGCGCCCGCGGCCGGCCGGGTCGCCGCCGGGCGCGTGGCAGGCGGACGGGTATCGCGCGCTCCGACCTGATCCTGCGCTGCCTCCAGCTCATAGACCCGCTGGGTGAGCCGCTCGAGCGCGTCGCGCTGCTGCACGAACTGCCCGCGCGCGATGAACGCCAGCAGCACCACCAGCAGCACGAGCAGCAGCGCCACGACGAGCGTGTAGACATACAGACGCTCGACGGCGTCGGGGGATCGGGCCGGCTGGGGCACGTTGCTCTCCTTCAGGATTTCCCGCCGTCCGGCGGGCGATCGGGGTCGGATGAATCCGGTCGTTGGTGCGGAGGCGGATCCGGTCCTGGGCGGCGCGGCGGCTCTTCATCGTCCGCCGGCTCGATCGTCGCCGCCGCGATTGAATCGGGATTCAACCGGTACGCCGCCCAGGCATCGACGTACTGCGTTCGCGGCGCCGGGCCGGCGTCGCGCGACGGCCGGCGGCGCAACAGCATGTAAGCCGTCAGCGCGAATACGATAAACAACAGCGACGACACCATCACAAGCCGGGCCGTCGATTCCACCCGCCGCAACACCTCGACGTTGGGCGGCGGCCTCCGGGCGTCGAGATCCGGGAAGCCGGTTTCGGTCGGCTGCGAGGCGGCGCGAGGCGGCAGAGGAGCGCGCTGCGCCAACGCCGAGGGCGCCCAGCAACACACCAGGAATGCGACGGCCGTCGCCAGGTGCACGGCGGATAGCGCCACGGTGCGGCGGTGCGAAATCATGACGAAGCGCCAAAGAGACCCGCGCGCGGATCGCGCGGCGCTTCTTTCGCCAGCTCTTCGAGCAGCTCGCGCGCCCGCGGAGTCAACTCGCGCGGCGCCTCGATCCGGATCACGACGTATAAATCGCCCGCTGCGCCGCCGCGGTCCGGCGGAGCGCCGCGACCGCGCAGCCGCAGCTTGGTCCCGCTCGATGTGCCCGGCGGAATGACGACCCGCGCAGAACCATCCGGCGTCGGTACGTCCACCCGCGCCCCCAGCGCCGCCTCGGAAAACGTCAGCGGAACTTCCACGAACAGGTCGCGCCCCTCGCGCCGGAACCACGGGTGATCCGCCACGCGCACCTGAATAATCAGGTCGCCGCGACTGCCGATGCCGTGTTGCCCCTGCCCGCGCACCCGAATGCGCTGGCCGTCGCTGACACCCGGCGGAATCCGGACCGCGATCCGCTCCGTCGGTCCGCCGGGCGCCGCCAGCGCGATCTCTCTCGCGCAGCCGCGCAGCGCCTCGTCGAAGCTCACCTCGACCTGCGTCTCGATGTCCGCTCCCGGCGACTCCACCGGCCCGCCGCTTCGCCGGGGGCCGCGTGTGCGCGGTCCGTTGCGGCCGACCGCCCCTCCGCGCGAGAAGAACTGCTCGAAAATGCTGGTCAGGTCACCCAGGTCACCGAAATCGACGTGCACGGACCGGTCGCCCTGCGGCGCTGCGCCCCAGGATTGAAAGTCCGGCCGCGGTCCGCCCGCCCCGAAGCGGTCATATTCGGCGCGGCGCTGCGGGTCGCTGAGTACCTCGTACGCCGCTTGAACTTCCTTGAAGCGCCGCTCGGCGGCCTTGTCGCCCGGGTTTCTGTCCGGATGATGCTGCTTGGCCAGCCGCCGGTAGGCGCTCTTGATCTCGGCCTCCGACGCCGTCCGTGAAACCCCCAGAATCTGGTAAGGATCCTTGTGCTGCATGGACGATCTGACTCCGCCCCCGCGCCAAAATTGTAGGAGTGACCGCGCAGCCCGGCAACGCGACGCGCCGCCGCACTACTCCGCGTTCTGCACCTGCTCCTTGAGCCGGTCAATCGCGCTCTTGATGTCGATGATGCACCGGGCGATTTCCGGGTCGCCGCTCTTGGCGCCCATCGTGTTCGCCTCCCGCAGCATCTCCTGCACCACGAAATCCAGACGTCGCCCCGACGGCTCGCCGCTCCCCAGCGCCGCGTCGAACGCCTCCAGGTGGCCGCCCAGCCGCGAAATCTCCTCGCTGATGTCGCTGCGATCCGCGTAGAGCGCTACCTCGCGCTGCAGCCCCTCCTGCGACAGTTGCAGGCTGCTGGTCGCCAACAGCTCATTCACCCGCGTCAGAAGCCGTTGCGCGTATTCCTGCACCACCAGCGGCACCCGCCCCCGCACCAGCTCCAGCCGTTCGCGGATCATGGCGCAGTGCCGCCGCAGATCCGCCGTCAACACGCGCCCTTCCGCGCTCCGCGACGCCACCAGCCGCTCCACGGCCGCATCCAGCAGCGCCTCGACGATGCCGCGAATCTCCTCGCGCTGCCGCTCGTCCAGCTCGCGCGACGCGATCACCCCCGGCAGCGCCGCCAGCGCCGCCAGATCGATGTGCAGGTCGGCTCCGCCGCCGGCCGCCTGCCGCAACTGCTGCACGTATCCCGCGATCACCGCCGCGTTGATCTCCGGCGCTGCCGATCCGCTCGTGTCGCGCACGAACAACCGAACATGAACGCTGCCGCGCGTGATGCGCTGCCGCAAGCGACGCTCAATGTCGGCCTCGAGGTACAGCAGCTCGTTCGGCAGCGAGATCGACGCCTTGAAATAGCGGTTGTTCACGCACCGCAGCTCGACGTGATACGCCCGCCCCGCGTCCTCGCGCTGTGCGTCACCAAAGCCGGTCATCGACAGGATCATGCCGACCAGTGTAGCCGCGCTGCCCCCGCGACGAACCCCCTGATCCGCCCGGCCGGCCGGCGTCTCCGTCGGCCCCCCAGAAGGCAAGCGGCTCTCGCGCCGTCCACCGTGCGACCGTCTTGAGGCCAACGCGCGGTGCTACGAACAAGAAGCCCTCGGAAGACGCCGCCCCCCGCCTACAATCATCCGCATGGGCCGACCGCTCACCGACGCTCTCGACCGCCCGCTCGGCACGCTGCGCGTCTCCGTCACGGACCGCTGCAACCTGCGCTGTTCCTATTGCATGCCCGAGGAGCACTACAACTGGCTGCCGCGCGGCGAACTGCTGACCTTCGAGGAGCTAGGCCGGCTGGCGCGTCTCTTCACCGACCTCGGCGTCAGCAGGCTCCGCCTCACGGGCGGTGAGCCGCTGCTCCGGCGGAATCTCGCCGAGTTGATCGCCCGTCTGCGCACGGTTGCGCCATCCGCCGACCTGGCGCTCACCACCAATGGCGTGATGCTCAGCGAGCAGTGCGCTGCGCTGCGCGACGCCGGGCTGCAGCGCGTCACCATCAGTCTCGACACGCTGCGGCCGGACCGCTTCCTCGAACTCACCCGCCGCCCCGACCTGCCGGCCGTGCTGGATTCGATCGCCGCCGCGCGTCGTGCAGGCTTTTCGCTCAAGCTCAACACTGTCGTGATGCGCGGTTTCAACGACGACGAGTTGATCGACCTGGTCGATTTCGCGGCCGCCGTGCCCGCCGAGTTGCGATTCATCGAGTACATGGACGTCGGAGGCGCGACCCGCTGGAGCGCGGACCGCGTCGTCTCGCGAAGCGAGATCCTCGCACGACTCGCGGCGCGCTTCGGCCCGATCGAGCCGCTGCCCGCCCGCGGCGCAGCGCCCGCCGAGCGATTCCGCCTCACCGACGGCACGGTCATCGGAATCATCGCTTCCACCACGACGCCCTTCTGCCGCGACTGCGATCGCGCCCGGCTGACCGCCGACGGCACGCTGTTCACCTGCCTCTATGCCGGCAGCGGCGTCGATCTGCGCGGTCCGCTGCGCGGCGGCGCATCTGATGCGGAACTCATCGATCGAATCAGTGCCGTGTGGCGAAATCGCAGCGACCGCGGTGCGGAACTGCGCTCAACCGCCCGTGATCGCGGCGTCTTCATCCCGGTCGAGGCGCTCCGCCGCGACCCGCGACTCGAAATGCACACCCGCGGCGGCTGACGCCGGTGGCCGCCCGCTGTCGCAGCTTGCGGTACGATCACGCTCACGATGCGCATTCTGTCGCGAATCCTGCGGTTTATCGGCGGCCTGCTGGTGCTGCTGATCCTGATCCTGGCCTTCATGATCAGCTCGGCGCACTTCGACCCGCGCGACCTGTTCCGCTGACTTCACCATCCGGCAATGCCGTGCGTCAGTCGTCGTTGTTCTGACCGTCGTGGCGACGCCGCAGCACGCACGGCGCTACCTCGCCCCGAAGGCCGTTCGAAACCAATTGAGCCGGGAGACCGCTCATGCTGCAACGTTTCCTCGCACAAACCACCGCAACCGCCGTCGCCGTGATGGCGCGACGCGAACATCACCGGTCGCGGTCCAACCCGGCACCCGTGATCGCCGTGGCTGCGCTGCTGCTCTTCGGGGCCATGACGCACCCGGCGGCAGGCGGTGGTGCGCTGCTCGTGTCCGGAGACGAACCGACGGCTGCCGCCACGCCGCCGGCGGCCGCATTCGCCGCCGATCCCGCTGATCCGCCGGCTTCGGCGCCGGTCACGAACCGCCCCGGCCGACGCTACCTCGATGCTCCACCCGCGCCTTTTCAGGTCGGCCTGATTGAGCAGATCGAGCTGCCGGACCCCCGGCGCGACAACGCCACGACGCGCTATCTCGTTCGCTACCCGGCGAATGCCCCGGAGGATGACCCTTGCCCGCTCGTCGTCTTCTCCCACGGCGCGGGCGGCAGCGGCAACTCCTTCTCCGAATTGAGCGAGCACTGGGCCGGGCACGGTTACGTCGTCATCCACCCGACCCACAGCGACTCAATCCGCCTGCGCCGCGAACGCGGCGAGCGAGTCGAGGATCTGAGCCGCGACCTGGCATCCGTTGTTCGCCGCGTGCGCATCAGCGACCGCTGCGCGGATGTGCGCTTGATCCTGGATTCGCTCGACCGGATCGAAACCGCGATCGCTGACGACCGGGCTGCCGAGCCTGGCGGTGATCAAGCCCGCCGGGCACCCGAAGACGGCCGCGGCGCCGCCGGGGACCCGCTGCGCCTGCGGATCGATCCGAAGCGCATCGCGATGGCGGGACACTCCGCCGGCGCGATGACCACACAATCGCTTGCAGGCGTTCGTTTCCACGCCTTTGGCCGGGCCGCCGCCCCGTTCGCGGAGCCGCGCATCAGCGCCTTTATCGTGATCTCGGGACAGGGCTTGTCGAGCCGTGGATTCCGGCGCGACTCCTGGTCGCAGATTCGCAGGCCCATGCTGGTCATCGCCGGTTCGGAGGATCGCTCCGCTGTTTCCGACGAGACGCCCGAAGGCCGCCGCCACCCGTACGAATTTGCCGCGCCGGGGGACAAGTACCTGATCTACATCGACGGCGCGACGCATGGGTCATACGCCGGCAAGACCGTCGTGCGCGTACTGGGCGAAAAACCCCCCCAGAACATCGACTACATCACTTCGCTCGTGGCCGACAGCACGCTGGCATTTCTCGACTGCTACGTGCGTGAGCGTCGGCCGGGCTGCAACTACCTGGGCGCGGACGACATGGAACGGCGCCCCGGCGGCAAGGTCGAGGTGCGGCGGAAGTAAGCGGCCGGGCACTGGGGAACCGGCGGTGGGAGTTTTTTACCCACTTGGGGAGTGGGCACCCGAAGTGCCCGGTACTTCGTTGCCGACTTACAATCACTCACGCCATCAAAAACCTATAATATCATCCATTACAAGCACTTACTGACAATCTGATATTCTACTCAAGTCGGCGCAGATATCTGGCACGCCAGTTGCTCTGATTCCCATAGACGCGATCAAGCACGGGACGGGAGCCCCGGTGCCTGATCGTGTGCCAAATCCTGTGGGAGACAGGAGGAGGCGGACTGGGCGTTCGGATTCGCTCCCCGAACGCTCGAACGATGCGGGACCTCGCCGGAAAGGCTGCCAGAGGGGCCCGGCAGCGGCCGGACGAGGTCCCAATTCTTCCCCGCATTCGCTTGGAGAGGCTCGGCGTCCGACCGCGCCGACACGGGGCCGCCCGACACGTTGGGGCGGGCGGCCCCCTCACGTTTCACCCGCGCCCCTCGGCTTCGCCGCCGAGCACCTGGTACAGATCTTCCGGCAATGTCGTCGGCCGACCATCGCGACCCACCAGCACCAGCGTCGAGGACGCCTCGGCCAGCAGCGTTTCGCCGCGCCGCAGCTCATAACCATGATCCACCCGCACGCGCGTGAAGCGGTCCGTCCGCGTCGTCAACATGAGCACGTCGTCATATCGCCCGGGCGCGCGATATCGGCACTGCAGCGACGCCACCACGTAGAACAGCCCGCGGGACTCCATATCGCGATAGGCGATTCCCGCCCGGCGGAGCAACTCCGTCCGCCCCATTTCGAAGAACACGAAATACCGCGCGTGATGCAGGTACCCGAAGGAATCCACCTCCGAATAGCGCACGCGAATCTCGATGGTGTCGCTGACAATCGGCATGATTCCGCGATCATCGCCGCCCGTCCGAGGCGCTTCAAGTCGCCGGACGCCCGGCGGAATTGTATAGTTGTCCGACAGGCGGTGGCCCCGCCGCAACTCTCCGCGAAAGTGAGGAACGCCATGCCGCGCACCCGTCCGTTGATCCGATCCGCCGCGCTGCTGCTCGCCATGCCATTCGCGGCGTCGAGTCTGGGCGAGATTACCGCGCTGCGCGGCCGCGTCGACGCCTCCGTCGTGCAATATGAGAAGGGCGGCCCCGTCGCCGAGGAACAGGCGCTCGACATCTTCCCCCAGACCTCGCCCCTGCCGCTGCGCGTTCTCGCGGCCGTGCAGCCGCCACCCGGCGCCAATGGCCCGATCGGCGGCGGCACCGCGGCCGCGGCGATCTTCGACCCGACCAACGTGGCCGGGCCCGACCCTGACGAACTGGCCCTGCATCTCTCGCTGAACGCCGCCGCGCCGGACGTGTATTTCGACGGCAAGGCCCGCAGCCGTGAGGAACGCGACGTCGTCTTCTCGGCCGCCGAGTTGAATAACGCTTCCGACGGGCAGACCGTCCGCGTGGCGGGGCGGCTCTTTCTTGACGCCGTCGTCGTGGCTTATTCGACCCGCGCCGCTGCCGACCTCTCACTCGCGCGCCTGGCGCTGCGCGCCACGGTCGTCCAGCAAACGAAGGAGGGCGCGACGAAAACGCTGTTCGACGGCGGTGTGAATCTCACCGGCGGACCGAACGGCCAGGTGTCCATCGCGGCCTCCGGCGACATCCCCGCCGGGCGGCTGATCGCCGGCCCGCTCAGCCCCTTCCAGCCGAGCGAGTTCCCGGTTTTCGCGATCGCGATCATTCCGCCGACAACGCTCGATTATGAATATGACGCCGTCGTCGGTGAGCCGTTCACGCTGATCGCGACGGTGGAACTCGACGGCGCGACCCAGCCGGACGGCGTCGGCGTCACGGCCCTCGTCGGCGCTGCGCCCGAGAATCTCAAAGCGGTCGTGGATGCGTCGTTCGGGGCCGGCTCCGGCGCAGCGCTGACGCAGCGCGTCGCCGCCGAGCGGGCCGAAGCGGCCGAGCGACTTGATTCCGTCGAGCCGCTCGCGCGCGGCCTGTGCGGCCTGTTTGGGTTGGAAGCGCTGCTGCTGCTGGCGTGGACCGGGCGACCGCTGCTCCGTCGTCAGGGGAAGGGCACGCACCGCAATATCGCCCGATCGGTCGCGACGTAAAGCGTGCCGGACGGGCTGAACGCGATATCGCGGATCGGCGCCGGAAAGTTCTCGGCGAACAGCTTGCGCGAGGCGACGCCGATGCGGTCGGCGTTCAGCGTCAGGCGCTGCACGCGCCCGCGCCCGGACTCCGCGTAGAACAGGTCGCCGCGCTGCGCCGGCCCGTACTTCGCACCGGGGTTGAACGCCAGGCCGACGATGCCCGGGTTTTCGCGACCGGTCGCGAGAATCGGGTCCACGTAGTTCGGCGTGTTATCGACAAACTCAAACTCGGCGTCCGTGTCGGCCGTGCCCACCACCGCCGGCCAGCCATAGTTCCCCGCCGGCGCGATGCGGTTGATCTCGTCGTTGCCGGAGGCGTTGTCATCCGACGCGAACAGCACACCGGTCTGCGACTCCAGCGCGAGGCCGGTGAAGTCGCGGAAGCCGCGCGCAAACACCGCCGAGCCGGCCGTCGGGTTCGACGCCGGGATCGTTCCGTCATCGTTGAACCGCAGCACTTTTCCCCCCAGCGCGTCATCCTCCTGCGGCGCCGCCTCCTCCCCCAGGTCGCCCAGCGCCACGCACAGCCGGCCGTCCGCATCGAACGCGATTCGACCGCTGATGCGGCTGGTGGTCGAACCCGCCGGCAGCGACGCGACAAAAAGCTCACCGCCGGAGGCGCGGTCGCCGTCCGCGACAAAATAGACCACGCGATTGTCGATCACGGCCTGCGGATCGGTGGTCGTCTCGCCCGTGTCGCTGCGCGTGTAGAACACGTATACGCGCCCGTTGCGGACGAAATCCGGGTGCAGCGCGATCCCCAGCACCCCGCGCTCGCCGGCGGCGTTGACCGGTACCTCGGCAAATGGGTCGGGCAGAAGTTCGCCGCTCGATATCACCCGGATGCGACCGGTGTTCTTCTCGGTGAAGAACACCCGCCCATCGGCCGCGACGGCGACGCCGCCCGGCCGCTCAATTCCCGCCGCCACGTACTCCGCGTCCGTTCCGGCCGCCACGCGGATCGGCGGCGGCAGGTTCGAGCCGGTGATGCAGCCGGAAACAGCCAGGGTCAGTCCGAGCAGCGTCGGCAGGGCGGTCGTGCGTGACATCCGTGTGCGCCTCGTGCGATGCCGACGCCCGAATGGCGGCGTCGACGCGGGGTTGGAGAAAGCGCCGGACGGTCGGGGGCGTCGGCGTGCGGCGCGCGTCCTGCACGCGCCGGCCATCCGATGATACCCCGACCGCCCGGTGCGGACAGGTCCGTCCGGAGCCGGACCCGCCGCGGCACTGTGGGTTACTGTCGGTCCCCGTCTTCCCAGCCGGCCGAAACCGTCAGGTTGAACGGCACGCGTTCGATCCGTGAATCGCTCCAGTACTCGACGGCGATTGTCGCGGTCTGCGCCGCTTTCGGAAGCTGATAGTAGCGCTCGACCTGCGACTGCGTGCCGAACGACATGCGGCTCGCACCCGCGGCGGTCGCCTTCAGGTCGTTTCCGTTTTCATCCAGGAACCGGATCTGCTTCACCGCGCCGTCGTCGTTCTTGGTCATCAGCGTGACCTGCAGCGCGGCATCGCCCCAATCCGGCTTGGCCACCTTCGTGATGGTCCACTCGATCGGGCCGGTCTTGACCTCGGTCTTGTCCTTCAGCGATACGTTCTTCTGCTCGAACGTGTCGAACTTGCTCGCCGTGCGGATCGAGAAGTCGCCGCTGGCCGTGATTTTTCGCAGGCCCGACGCCGGCGCGCCGCCCTTGATCGACAGCCGGATGCGCTTGCCGTCGGGCGCCACCTCGCTGACCCACAGGCCGCTCATGCCGACGCGGTTGCCCAGCAGGTTCGTGCCCTGGTCGTCGCGCAGCGCCGTGATCGCGCTGTTGTTCTCGTCGATGCCGATCAGCCCGCCGGTCGGCCGCTCGATCACCAGCTTGATCTCGGTGCCCTCAAATCCGGCGAACTGGTTCTCGCCCGAGTTCTCGAGCGCGCGCTCCACCGAGACACCCATCACGCGAATCCGCGGCGTCGAGCCGCGCTGGGCCTCGCCCGTCTGGGCGACCAGCGTGCCGACCAGTGCCGCAACCGCCGTCGTGCAAAGAAGCTTGCGAGTCATCTGACGATTCCTTTCTGATCTGATCCGATCTGATCCGGCCTGTTCTGACGTAGAAACCAGGGCGCGTGCGCCTTCCTCCATCGCTTATCGGCAGTGGCCGTCGCCCGCTTTCCACCACGCCATCGCGCAAGGATTGCGCGGAATTCCCCCCGAAACGCGCTGCCGAGAGCGCGATCGTACGTCACAATGCCGCCCGATCACGTGCCCGCTGGAGATCCCCGTCATGACCGACGCGCCTCACACCGAACCCGTCCCCAAGCGCCGCTCCGCCAATCACTGGTACATTTTTGTCGGCCTGTTGATCGGCGCGATCGGCGGCCTGATCGCCAAGGCGATGTATCCCCCCGGCGAGGACGGCAAGGACAACCCCGACCTGGCATGGGCCGTCGCGAATGTCGCAAAGCCGGCCGGCGAAGTATTCCTGCGCTTGATCTTCATGATCGTCGTGCCGCTGGTGGTGTCGGCACTGATCCTGGGCGTGGCCGGCCTGGGCGACGCCCGCCGGCTCGGGCGCGTCGGCCTCAAGTCCTTCGGCTACACCGTGCTGCTCTCCGGCCTGGCGGTGGTCATCGGCCTTGGCATGGCCAACACCATCCAACCCGGCTCCGCGATCAGCGCCGAGACGCGCGAGGAACTGGTCGCCCGCTACGCCGACGAAGCCGAGCAGACCATGCAGCGCGCGAAAGCCGGCAAAAGCACGCGCGACGCGCTGCTCGACCTGATCCCGCGCAATCCCCTCCGCGAGCTGGTCGGCGCCACCGACGGCAGTTCGCCCGGCGGCGGGATCCTGGCCGTCATGTTCTTCGCCCTGGCGATCGGCACGGCCCTGCTCTTCAACCCCGCCCGCGCTGCGCCGCTGCTGGCCGTGCTCGAGGGCGTCTTTGACGCTTGCATGGGGATCATCCAATTCGCGATGCGCCTGGCGCCGATCGGTGTCGCAGGGCTGATGTTCGGCCTCACGGCCACCGTCGGCGTGGACGTGCTCAAGCTGCTCGGCTGGTTTGTCGCAACAGCGCTGGGCGCGATGCTGATCCAGTATTTCGTGGTCTACAGCATCGCCATCTCGACGCTGGGCAGCATGTCGCCGGCGAGGTTTTTCTCCCGCATCAGCGAAGTCACGCTGACCGCATTCGCGACCTCCTCCTCCAACGCCACGCTTCCCACCGCGCTGCGCGTCGCCCGCACGCGGCTGGGCCTGCGGGCGGACGTGTCGAATTTCGTCCTGACCATCGGCGCAACCGCCAACCAGAACGGCACCGCCCTGTACGAGGGCATCACCGTCCTGTTTCTATGCCAAGTCTTTGGAGTTCAACTGGATCTCGGCCAGCAGCTCGGCCTGATGCTGATCTGCATCCTGGCCGGCATCGGCACCGCCGGCGTCCCGAGCGGGGCGCTGCCCTTCATCGCGCTGGTCGCGGCCTCTTACGGAGCGCCGGCCAGCGCCATCGGCATCATCGTCGGCGTGGATCGCGTGCTGGACATGTGCCGCACCGTCGTGAACGTCACCGGCGACATCGTCATCGCCGCCTGCGTCAACCGCGGCGAAGCCGCCCTTGAACCTACCCCGGCAAGCGCAGCCGGTCCGTAATCGCCGCGCCGTCCGGACTGCCGTGGACCGGCCCGAGCACAGGAATCGGCAGGCGGCGGGTCTCCCGCAAACGCGGCAGCGCTGCCACCGCACTCCGTGCAGCGCGGCAGCGCGCCCCGCGCTCACCGCGGCACGATCTGAATCCGCCGAAAGAGCACGGCCAGTTCGCGCGCATCCTCCCGCGACCCCCACGACTGGTACTCGATTCGTAGCTCGTTCTCGCCGCCGCAGAGCTGCACAGGCAGGTGCAGCTCGTGAAACACCGCATCCGGGCCGAACTGGTGCCGAGCCAGGAATCGCCCATTGAGCCATACGTCGATCGCCTGGTGCGGATCGTCGTTGCGACGCGCCTCGATGCGCAGCACCGCCGCCGTGCCCGACGCCTGAAACCGCAGCACGCTCTGCGGACCCAACCCCCATCGAACCACCGGCAGGTCAAACTGCGGATGCGGCCCCTCTGCGGGCGTGATCCCCTCCTCGCTTGTACACCGCAGAAACGGCGGCCCGCCGTAGCCTTTGCCGCGGCGCGCCAGGTCCCACGCCCGCGAACCGGTCCGCGACCGCCGTGCCAATTCCGAAGTCATCGCGTCGCGGCTCATCCCGGCGCGCAGCGCTTCGCCGCACCGCGCCGCCCGCTCTCGCAGCGCCGACATCACCCGCTCCATCGCCGCCCGCCGCGCGTCGCGCTGCGACCACGCCTCGCGCAGCGCCGCCAGCAGCCGCCCGCCCGGCGCCTCGCCCATGTCCGCCGCCGGCGGCGCTCCGAACTCCTCGCACAGCGCCCGCATCTTGCCCCCGCGCGCAAAGCCGACCCACGGGGTGCCCGCAATCGCCGCGAAGATCGAATAGTGGTAACGCATCGAAACGGCCAGTTCGCAGCCCGCCAGCTCCGCGATCACCTCGCGCGGCGCACGCCACGCCGGCGGCGACAGCTCCACCGGGCCACGCAGTCGCGCGGCCAGCGCCTGCGCCGCCGCCCCGTCAAACATCTCCCCGTCGCGAATCTCGTTGCACATCAGGCGCAGCCGGCATCCGCTTTCAGAGGCGAAGGCGTCCAGTTCCTCAGCCACGCCGCGATAGAACGCCTCGCGCTCACGCCAATCCTCGTGCACCACGTTCACGCCCACAGTCGGCGTCCCCGATCCTCCCGCAGGACGCTTCGGCGACGGCAGCAGGAACGCCAGGTCCGCGGCCAGCGTGACGCGCTCCGGCGCCGCCCCGGCCGCCAGCAGCGCATCCCGGCTGGCCGCGTCGCGCACGGAAAAGCTCTCCACCAGCGGGATCAGCTCCGACGCGATGCGCCGCCGCTGCCACGCGGCCGACGGATACACGCCGACGCCCACGGCGTGAATCGGCCGGCCCAGCTCCATCGCCCGCCAGCAGCGCTCCAGGATCGGCACGATCGGCCACTCCCCGCCGTGCAGGTCCGTCACGATCGTCGTGCCGGGAAGGATCGCCGCGTCGGCCGCGGTCAGCGCGTCATCGCACGCCCGTAAGTCGTCGTGGGGAATCAGGCGCGTCCGCTCACCCGGCCACGGCCGCAGCGTATGGGCTTCGCAGGTCACGCGCGCATCGGCGGGCAGCAGCGACTCCAGCGCCTCGAACATGGCGCTATCGCCGAGATTGCCGGCGAAGTGACCGACGTAGAGACAGTGCAGGTGCATGAGCTTCCGCAACGGCGGCGCAGGGTCGGGATTTCAATGCAACGGCGGCGCCGAGCGGGAGAATGTACCGGCGAGGAGCGCATCTCGTAAAAGCGCGGCGCGGCTACGGCGCCGTCCGCGGAGCGGCCCCGGCTCGGATCGCTCGATCAAACGCGCCTCCCCGCCCGAACGCGCCGTGCTGATCCAGCGCCGCCTTGACTCCCAGCATCAGCTCCCAATCCGCGCGCGCCGGCCCCAGCAGCGGCATTCCGGAGGCGTCCGCGTCGGCCGCTCGGGCGAACTGCCACCACCCGCCGGCGGCCTCGATCCGCCGGGCCGCCTCACGGACCCGATCGATCCTCACGTGCGCAGCGATCACGCTGTTGGCAATATGCGACAGGATCGGACCATCCGCGTCATTCCGCGCTAATTCCGTCATGGTGCGCGTCACCCGCTCACTCGCTACCACCGCCCGCAGCACGACCCGCCCCGCGGAGGATGGTCCCGCGCCCCGCTCCGGGTAGTACGCCAGGTCGGCCACGCTTGCGCAGAATCGGTCATACGACCCGCCGTCCAGAACGGCGGCCGCCACTCGGCGCCCGCCACCGGCGCCACGGTCGGCGCTGACGGCGCTGCGCGCCTCCGGCGCCAGCTCGGACATCTGCCACCGCACGGCCGGCGCGGCGCCGGCGTAGCCCGCGACCACCACGAACGCCGACGCCCCCACCGCAACACCCGCCGTATCCGCGAAAATCGCCCGCGCCGCGGCCGCGCTCAGTACATCGAGTGACGTCGGCCGGGTGGATCCGCGGAGGATCTCGGCGCACAGGCGCTCGGCGTCATCCGCATCGGCCGCCGGAATCACAACCGCCCCGGCCTGCTCCGACAGCGCACATAGCCGAAAGGTCGCCTCCACGATCACGCCCAGCCAGCCGCGCGACTGGGCGTAGAGCTTGCAAAGGTCATACCCCGCCACGTTCTTCACGACGCGCCCGCCGCCGCGGATCAACTCCCCGCCGGCGTCAATGACGCGCACCCCCAGCAGCTGATCGCGCACGCTGCCGCAGCCCAGCCGCCGGGATCCGCTCAGGCTCTGCGCCACCACCGCGCCGATCGTCGTGCGCTCCGGTCGTGGCACGTCCAGCGCAAGCTGCTGCCCGCAGCCGCGCAACCGCAGCGCGAGCGCCTGGACCGTCATCCCCGCCTGTACCGTCACGGTCATGTCCGCCCGGGCGTGATCGACCACCTCGGACAGCGAGCGCGTGTCCAGGCAAACCGCATTCGCCGGCGCGTCACTCCCCAAACCCCCGCCTGATGAAACGAAGATCGAGGCGCCGCGCGTGGCGGCATCGCGGACCTCACTGCGCAGCGGGTCATACCCCGCCAGGTGCGCTTCGTGGAACAGTGGCCCCGGTGCGCTCACACCCGCTCGCGAAAGTCCGCAACCGCCGTGGCGAGATTCCAGAAGTACGCCGCCGCCGCGGCCAGCCCGAACGACCCTGCTCCGATCCCCGCGACGGTGACACCGAAGCCGAATTCGCGCAGCGTCAGCAACACGGCGGCCGCCACGAACGCCGCCGTGATCAACATCATGCTGCCCGTGAACGTCGCACCGCCGCCGCGGATCGAGCGACCACCCGGCGCCGGCAGCACGGCGACGCTCGCCCCCTGATACCCGATGAACGCCAACTGGCACCACAGTGAGAACAGCGCCACCCCGGCCGAGGCGCGCAGCCAATAACCCCAGTCGGCCTCCGGCGGCATGCCGTTGATCGCGACGATCGCCCCCAGAAACACGCCGCCCCAGAGCGGCATGGTGTAGGTCCAAAAGCTCATTCGCGAGTCCTCATCCGTGCATCGCGAGTCGTACGCACTCCGCCGAAAAACCTCCGCCCTCAGACGGCCCGGCCGACGCCGCGCCGCCGCGCAGTTGATTCCTGCACCCGCGGCGTCAATCATACCCGGTTCGCGCCGGGCCGGCCGCGACCGCCAATGGCGATCGTGCCGCTCCCGCCCCCAGGTGAACCATGGCCGACTCGCTGCCCCGCATGCTCTCCAACTTCCGCCCGCTGACCGGCGTCGTCAAGGCGGATTACACCGACTTCCTCGTGGACGAGGCACCGTTGTACGACTTCGACGGAAGCGGCACGCACACGCTCTTTCGGATTGAGAAAACCGGCCTGAGCACCATGCAGGCGGCGCACGACGTGGCCCGGGCGCTCAACGTCTCGCGCCGCGACGTGGGCTTCGCCGGCCTCAAGGACGCCCGCGCCGTCGCACGGCAGTGGTTCAGCGTCGAGCACGTCGACCCGGACGCCGTCTCGCAGCTCGCCATCCCGCGCATCCGCGTGCTCGAGGTCACGCGCCACCGCAACAAGCTGCGGCTCGGACACCTGCGCGAGAATCGCTTCATCATCCGCGTGCGCGAAACGGACGCCGGTCGGCTGGCACAGGTGCAGGACGCGCTGCGCACGCTCACCGATCGCGGCGTGCCCAATTATTTCGGTCGGCAGCGGTTCGGCAATCGCGGCGACACGTGGATCGTCGGACGCGCCTGCGTGCGCGGCAATCTCGAAGAAGCGCTCGACTTCGTGCTGGGGCGGGCCGGACCCATGGACCACGGCGACATCCTGCAGGCCCGCCGCGCCTATGACCGCGGCGAGTACGCGCAGGCCCTGCAGCACTGGCCACGGATGTTCCGCGACGAGCGACGGGCACTGGCCGCGCTGGACCGTGCCGACGGGAAGAAGAAGCGCGGCTTCCTGGCGATCGACCCGCATACGCGCCAGTTCTACGTCTCGGCGTATCAATCGCACCTGTTCAACCGCGTCGTCGCGGCGCGCCTGAGTGCCGGCGGATTGCATCAACTGCAACTCGGCGACCTGGCCTGGCTGCACGCCACCGGTGCGGTGTTCAGCGTCACCGACCCCGCCGCCGAGCAGCCCCGCGCCGATGCCTTCGAGATCAGCCCGACCGGCCCGCTTTTCGGCTATCGCATGACGCACGCGAGTGGTGCGCCCGGCGAGATGGAAGCGGCCCTGCTTGCGGAGGAGGGTCTCACCGACGAGGCCTTCCGCAATCCGCATTTGCGCGTCAAGGGCTTGCGCCGGACACTGCGCTTCCCCATCCGCGACGCCGCGGTGACGCTTGGCGCGGACGGGCGTGGTTCGTATCTTGAGCTGCGCTTCTCGCTGCCGCGTGGCTGCTACGCCACCGCGGTGCTGCGCGAGCTGTTCGACGAAAGCCCGGCGGCGGCATCCGGGGAAGCGGACGAGGAAGAGTCCGACGACTAGACACCCGGGCGGCCCGCGGGGGATCACACTCCGGACCTCGCGCCCCGTCGCCCGACTGCGCGGAATCAAGGCACGTTGAACACGGGCGATCACATCCCGATGGACCGGCTGGTGCACCGCGTGCGCATCGACCACCCGCAGTTGTACCGCGCCTGGTTCGAGGATCTCGGCGGCGCGGAAATCGCCGGCGGCGAGCTGCTCATCCCCGTGACGGACGCCACCCGCGCCGCGTACCTGCGCGAGCACTGCACCACGGCCTTCTCCGAGGCCGCCTCGATCATCAGCGCCCGCCTGCTGCCGGTCCGCTTCGTCAATGCTGACCGCACGCCGCTGCCGCCCGCGGCCGAGACGGTGCTCTCGCGGCTGCGCCTGAACCCCGACTACACTTTCGATCAGTTCGTGGTCGGCCCGTCGAATCGTCTCGCGCACGCCGCCTGTCGCGCGATCTGCGCCCAGCCCGGCACGCTCTACAACCCGCTCTTCATTCACGGCCGGTCCGGCCTGGGCAAGTCGCACCTGCTGCAGGCCACCTGCGACGCGCTGCTGCGCGCTGCGCCGGGGACGGACGTGATCTACATGTCCTGCGACGCCTTCATCAATGACCTGGTGCGGGCGCTTGAATCCGGCACCTTGCAGCGCTTCCGTGATGAGACGCGCCACGCCGGCGTGCTGGTGCTGGATGACGTGCAGTTTCTTGCCAACCGCGAGTCGCCGCAGGAGGAGCTGTTCCACACCTTCAACGCGCTCTACAACGACCGCCGCCAGATCATCCTCTCGGCCGATGCGCCACCCAGCGACATCCCCAAATTGGAGGATCGCCTGGTGAGCCGATTCAACTGGGGCGTCGTCGGACAGGTGGATCCGCCCGATCGCGAGACGCGCCACGCTATTCTGCTCAAGAAGGCCCGGCTGCGCGGCGTTGAGCTGCCCGATGACGTGGTCGACATCATCGCTGAGCGCTGCGACGCCAACATCCGCCTGCTTGAAGGGGCGCTCAGCCGCCTGATCTTCGAGAGCCAGGCCGCCGGCCGCCCGATCACCGTCGACGTGGCGCGTGAAATGGTCGCCACGATGGGCGGCCCGATCCGCCGCGCCGTGCAGATCAACGACATCCTCGAGGCGGTCGCCGCACAGTTCAGCGTGCGGCTTTCGGAGCTGGTCGGCCGAAGGCGAACCAAGAGCGTCGTACTGCCGCGCCAGGTCGGCATGTACCTCGCCCGCAAACTCACCTCGATGAGCCTTGAGGAGATCGGCGCGCACTTCGGCGGCCGCGACCACGCGACCGTCCTCTACGCGGAAAAATCCGTCGCCGATGTCGTCAAGAAGACTCCCGCCCTGGCCGAGTCCGTCGCCGCGCTCACCCGCCGCCTGGAGCGCTGATAACGCGATACAGTCGCAGCGGACCGCCGCCGCGCGGCCGCGGCCCCCGAAGAGACGCCGGGTAAGCGAAAACGCCGGCTAACGCGAGTGCCCGTCCACCAGCAGCGCCGCGAACCCGCCGTCGCGCCAATCCGATGCGCAGGCGCCCCATGTCGGCAGCGTCAGGCGCCGCTCCGCGCACCGCCAGCGCGGATCTAACCGCACGAACGCCTCGACCACCCGATCGTTCTCCTCCTCCTCGATGCTGCACGTGCTGTATACGATCCGCCCGCCCCCGCGCACGCACGCCGCCGCGACGCCCAGCAGCCGCACCTGTAGCTCGAACAGCGACCGCAGCGCCGCCGCGCACAAACGCAAGCGCGCCTCCGGCCGTCGCGCCAGCACGCCGCTGTTCGAACACGGGGCATCTACGATCGCTGCATCAAACTCCCCCCCGCCTGCGCATTGCTCTGCTACCGATACGTCGAGTGGTGCATGTATGATCGCCGCCCCGCCCTCACGCGCCGCCCCGATCGCCGCGCTTTCGCCACCCGCGGGCGTCACGCACACCGGCAGGTCCAGCCCCAGCCGCCGCGCGTTTTCACGCAGCCGCTCCAATCGAGGCGCGCTGGCGTCGCACGCCAGCACCCGCGCGCCGCGCAGCGCCAGCGCGACGCTCTTGCCCCCCGGTGCGGCGCAGAGATCCAGCACGTGCTCCCCCGGCTGCGCCCTCAGCAATCGCGCCGCATCCGCCGCGGTCAAATCCTGCACATACGCCAGCCCCTCCCGCAATAGCGCAGACTCCGCCACCCGCACCCCCGGCGGGACAAATAACACGGCTTCGCCGTCAGGATCCGCCGCCCACACCACCGCCTCTCGCGCTCCTACTCCATGTTCATCCGCCGCCCGCGCTGCGAATTCCTCGCGCGTCGCGCGTAGCGAATTGCGATGCAGCACCGTCGGCGGAGTCCCCTGCCCGGCCCACGCCGCCGCCACGCCGCGCTCGTCGCCGAATCGCTGGATCAACAAGGACAATCTCGCCAGGCTCTCCCCCGTCTGAATCGCCAGCCGCCTTCTTCGACGCTGATCGTCCTCGCGCCCGGCGCCGTGGATCAGCGGTTCGCGCAGGATCGTCGCCGAATCCCAACCGGTGCGGATCGCCGCCGGATGGGCTGCATCCCATTTCGCACCGTGCTGCACGACCGCGTCCGTCACCCGCCGCAGCACCGCATTCACCATCCGTGACGACGGCGCGCCGCGCAACCGCCGCGCGACGCTCACCGCCTCATGCACCGCGGCGAACGCCGGAACGCGATCGAGATACAGCAACTGGTATCCCGCCGTCAGCAGCACCGCCCGCAGCGCAGCCGGCGTCCGACGCGGCTCATAGGCGGCAAAACGCGACAATACGCCCTCAATCGTGCCCAGGCGCCGCACCGCCCCGAACGCCAGTTCCCGCGCCAATCCGGCGTCGCGGGCGTCAATCCCTGCACGCTCAGCGCTCCCCTGCGCCAATGCCTCCGACAAGCGCCCCCCATCAGACAGCACTGCCGTCACGGCCCGCACCGCCAGCGCCCGCGCCGGCGACACGGATGCGCGCGAAGTCGTCATGACGCATCCGTCGGCTGCTCAAGCCGATCGCCCGGCGCGACACGCCTGCCATTCACAAAATCGCGGAAGGCCATCAACTTGCCGCCCGTGGGGCGGACTTCGAGCAGCCGGATGCGCCCGGATCCGCACGAAACCGTCAGATCGGAGCAGAACGCACCAGGCGGCGACAATTCCGGTGCCGCGGCATCAACTGGCAACGGCGCGCTCACGTCGCGCGGCAGGTGTGCCGGCCGATCGCCCGGCCCGCCGACCTCGACCGCCCGCGCCAATTGCAGTGTCTCGCGCCGGGCGCTCGCGCCGACGTACACGCACGTCGCCGCCGGCCAGCTCCACAACCCGCGCACCCGCGCCGCCACGGCCGCGGCTGGCTGCGAGAAATCCAGCCGCGCGTCCGACTTGGACAGCTTCGGCGCGCGGGTGGCCTGCGCCGCATCCTGCACCAACGGCCGCTCGCCGCGCTGCATGGATTGCAGCGCTTCGAGCAGCGCGGCAGGCCCCAGTTGCGCCAGCCGATCATGCAGCTCGTCGGCAGTTTCAGCCGGATCAATCGGCGTTCTCGCCATCGACCAGATTTCGCCCGCGTCCCAGCGCTCGTTGAGCTGAAACACGGTGACGCCCGTCTCCGTCTCGCCGCGGAGAATTGCCCATTGGTATGGCGCCGCGCCACGGAAGCGCGGCAGGAGCGAGCCGTGGATGTTGATCATGCCGCGCGGAAAGGTGCGCAGCAGACCGGGGCCGAGCTTCTGCCCGAATGCCGCCACCAGCCCCAGCTCCGCCCCGCGCGCCCAGTGCGCCGGATCATCCGCATTGACGTCGGCTGTCTGAAAATGCGGTATTCCGAGCCGATCCGCGGCCTCGTGAATCGGGGTCGGGGTTACCTGTCGGCCGCGCCCGCTGGGGCGGTCCGGCTGGCTGACGCAGGCGCGGACGACATGCCCGGCCCGCAGCAGCGCCTCGAGCGCGGGAACGCCGAACGAACCGGTGCCGAAGTACACGATCTCCATCACGACTCGCAACCAGGGGCGGGCTCACGCATCCGCGGCGACGCGCCGACCGCGGGCGTCGCGCAACGCGGGGATCATCTCGGGCGGAATCGCCACCGGCGCGCCCAGCGCGCGGGCCTGACAGTACACGCGGCAGACGGATTCCAGCGTCTCGGCGTTCAGCAGCGCCGACTCGGCGTCACGCCCCCACGCGACCGCGCCGTGGTTGGCGAGAATCGCGGAGACGCCCCGGGCGACATGAGGAACGACCGCGTCGCCGACGGCGTTCGTGCCGGGCGTGCGATACGGGACCAGCGGGATCGGCCCGAGCAGCACGTCCGCCTCCGGCAGGAGGCCGGCCGGAACGGATTGGCCGAGCAGTGCGAGCGTCGTGGCGAAGGACGAATGCGTATGCACGACGGCGTGAATGGCAAGGCGCTGCGCGTCGGCGGCACGGTAGATCGCCAGGTGCAGCCGGATTTCACTGCTTGGCGTGCCTGATCCCTCCAGTTGACGGCCATCGAGCGCGACGACGCACAGCTCCTGCGGAGACAAGCGCCCCTTGCAGCGGCCGCTGGGCGTGCAGAGCACGCGATCGGGCGCGAGCCGCAGGGATAGATTCCCCTCCGCGCCGGCGACGAGTCCGCGCTCATAGGTGCGTCGCGCGATCTCGCAAAGCTGTTCGGCTGGTGGCATGAGCGGAATCGTAGCCCGCGCGGCGAACGAGATACAGAACCTCCCGTGCGGACGCCCGGCCGGGGACACGCCCGGTGTCGGAGTCGAATCGGAAGCGCGTCAGCTGGAGTGGCTGCCGTTGGACCCCGCCAGCGGACTGACGACGAACGTGGCCCCGCAACCGGGCCGCGCGCAGCGCACCGTCAAAGCGGGTACGTTCGGAAAGTCCTCGGCGCCGGCGTTCTGGATGGCGAGCACGGTCGGCAGAATCGCCTGCGCGGCGCTGAGGCACATTCCCGGCGGGACGGTGGAGGCGATATCCCACGTTCCGTGCGCAGCGGGCGGATCGGGGCAGGCGTCCTCCGCAGGCGCGCGGCCGCAGACCACGCGGACCCGTCGCTCAGCAGGTGAAGCAGCGTTCGCAGCGCCTCCGTGGGAATCGGAGGCGTCCTGCCTTTTCCGCCGTGCGCGCGGCGCTGCGTCGCGCGCGCCTTTGCCTGCGGCCTCTCCGCCGCGCGCCGGCTCAGGGGCGTCGCTCCCGGGCGCGGCCGAGAGCCGATCCAGCACAATCACGTCGCGGCGCTCATCCATCGCCAGGTTGGCGAGCTGATCGGCACGCTTGTTCGCGTCGCGGCGAACGTGCCGGATGGACCAGTGCGAAATCCGCAGCAGCAGGCGCTGCGCCTGGGCGTACAACTGTTCCAGCGCGGGGCTTTTGACCTGGTACTCACCGGTGATCTGTCGCACCAGCAGCTCGCTGTCGGAGTGAAGCTGCACCGGCTGCGGCGGCGCGAGCGCCACGCGCTCGAGTGATCGCAGCAGGGCATTGTATTCAGCGGCGTTGTTCGTCAGCGGCCCGAGATAAAACCCGCCCTCGAAGAGCGGCTTCTCATCGTCGCCGCAGATCACCACCCCCGCGCCGGCCGGGCCGGGATTGCCCCGTGCCCCGCCGTCGAAGTGGACGATCAGGCTCATGCTCAGGCGCCACGCGCGATGTGCAGAATCCGCCCGCAATGCCCGCAGGTGGTGACGTCGTCGCGGCTCATCAGCGCGCTGGCGCGCTCGGCGCTGACGGACATGTTGCACCCTTCGCAGATGAACTCGTCGCGGCGCGGGTTCGGGCGCGAGACGCGGGCCATCACCTCACCGTCAAATCGCTCCGAAAGGCGGTTGAACTGCTTGAGCACCTCGGGGTGCACCTTCGCCGCTGCGGCATCGCGCTGCGCGTTCAGCCGCGACAGGCGCTCGGAGAAGGACTGCTGCGCCCGCTCCAGCTCGCCCCGCAGCTCCGACAGGCGCGTCTCCTCGACCGCGATCTGCGCGGCGCGGGTTTCGGCCTCGCCCTTGCGCGTCTCGATCTGCTGCATCATCTCCATGCCGCGCGCCTCGACGCGCGCGATCTCGGCCCGGGCGTTGTTCATCTCGGAGAGAATGGCTTGATACTCTTTGTTTGTTCGCACGGCGTTGAGCTGTTCGCGAAGCTTGGCGACGCTCGTGTTGCGGCTCTTGATGTCCAGGTCCAGTGCGTCGAACTCGATCTGCAACGCGCGGGTCTGATCGCGGTGAGCGGCCAGTTCCTTCTGCCCGGCCTGCACCCGCGCCGCCTGGGCGGCGACGCGCTTCTCGCGGGACGCCACCTGCCGGCGGATGTCCGCGACCTGAAGTTCCACTTCCTGCAAATCCAGCAGCGCCTGGATCGTTGCACCCATCCAGCGTCTCCGGGGGCCGGCCTTCCGTACATCGCGAACCGCATAGTATCCTCTGTTCTGCCGCGCGTCGCAAGGCGGCCCGTTTGACGGGTTTTCGCTGTGCAGACCGTCCGCCCAGATGGGCACCATCGGACGCGCGGATCGCCCCGGAGGAGCATGACATCGTGAGAATCAGCTCGACACCGACCTCGGTTTGTCCTCGCCACCCAACCGCGCCGGCGCTGCGGCGCGTGCTGCTGGCCGGCTTATGCGCGCTGCTGTTGGCCGCGCCAGCCGCCGCACAAAGCCCCGAACCTGACCCGCCGATCGACCGGCGGCGCACGCCGGTGGTCGAGGTCTTCGAGCGCGCCCGCGCCAGCGTCGTCAACATCAGCACTTCGCGGCGCGTTCAGTATCGCTACCGCCCCTCCTTCGCCTCGCCCTTTGACGACGTTTTCAATTTCGGCGCGCCGCGCGCCAACGACGCCGTCACGAGCGTGGGCTCCGGCGCCCTGATTCACGAAGCCGGCTACGTCGTCACCAACGCGCACGTCGTCGCACAGGCGACCGACGTGCGGGTCACGTTCGCCGATAACTCCACCCGCCCGGCACAGATTGTCGCCGTCGATTCGGACCACGACCTGGCGGTGCTGCGGATCGGCGGCGGGCGCGGCTACCCGCCCGCCAGACTGGCGCGCCCCGGCGACATCCTGGTCGGCGAGACGGTCGTCGCCATCGGAAACCCGCTCGGCCTGAATCACACCGTCACCACCGGGATCGTCAGCGCCGTCGATCGCGAAGTGCGCTTCAACCAAAACCTGACCTACACCGGCCTGATCCAGACGGATGCTTCGATCAACCCCGGCAACTCCGGCGGCCCGCTGCTGAACCTCAACGCCGAATTGATCGGCATCAATACCGCCATCCGCGGCGACGCGCAGAACATCGGGTTCGCCATCCCGGTCGCGCGACTGTGGGAGCTGCTCCCGGCGATGCTCGACGTCGAGCGCCGCGCGCGGGTGCGATTCGGGCTGGAGGTCGAAGGCGGCGAGCCGCGGGTCGCGGCCGTCCGGCCGGACTCGCCGGCCGCGCGCGGCGGCCTGCGCGAGGGCGACGTGCTGCTTTCTTTCAACGGACAGGCGATCCGCAACGGCATCGACTATTACGTCCAGCTCAACGAGCAGCGCCCCGGCGCGGCTGTGACGCTGGTCGCGCGTCGCGAAGGCGAGACGCTTTCGGCCCGGCTGACGATCGAGGAGATTCCGCCGCCGGACGGGCGGAAACTGGCGGCGGAGCTGTTCGGGATGGAGCTGACCGAACTACCGGCCCGCCTCCGGCGCCAACGCGACTTTCCGGCCGACCTCGGCGTGATGATCTCAAAAGTCGAACGCAACAGCCCGGCCGAGCGGGGCGGGCTGGAGCCGGGCGACATTCTGGTCTCGCTGGGCGGAATCAGCGTTCCCTCGACCGACGACGCCGGGCTGGTGCTGGAACGGGTGCGTCCCGGCATGCGCGTGCTGGTGGACGTGATCCGCGTCAGCAGTGAGCCGCCCATCCGCGGAACGACGCGGGTGGTGGCCCGCAGCCGCTGATCCCGATTGCGCCGGTGGGGAGCGGCAACCGAACCGGTCGTAAATCAGCTAAATTCCGCTGGGATTGCGGGGCGGATGCGGGTATCCTGACGGGGTGAGTCGACGCGCGCAACCATCGCGTGCGGCCCCCCGGCCACGCCTTTGAGGCCGACTGGGCGGTTCCTCAGATCCGATCAACTCCAGGAGACGCATGATGAAGACTGCGCGGATGTGGACCCGGGGTCTGGCATTGCTCGCGAGCGCCGGCATCGCAACCAGCGCGCTGGCGGCCGCGGCGAGCACCCAGTGGGACGAAGCGCCGATCGCGTTTGACGGCATGTACACCGGCAAGGTCGCGCCCAGCGCCGCGGCGGAGCGCCTTACCGGAAACCCGAAAGAAGACGCCGGCTCGGTCTGGCTGGCGTATCCCTCGAACCATTCGGGGCTGGTACTGATCGAGGCCTGCGGCTCGGACTATGACACCGTGCTGACGGTCTGGACCGCCGAGCCGCTCGAGGGCATGCAGCTCATCAGCGATGATGACGGCTGCGACGGCGACGGCCGGTCGCAACTGTTCGCCCCGGTCGAGAAGAACCAGTTCTACTACATTCAGCTTCAGGACAAGCTCGGCACGGGCGGCAACTACTCAATCTTCATCAAGACGCTCGACACGTACGACTCGACCGACACGCCGGTGTACCCCGATGCGCCGGTCGGCGGGCTGAACAGCGGCCCGGACATCCTGCTGAGCAACATGCAGGACACCTATCAGGCCACGACCACCGGCATCGGCGGCAAGCGCGCCTACGCCTTCGGCGGCTGGACCTGCAACATGGGCGACACCGCCTTCCTTTGGCAGAGCAACGGCACGCCGAGCCTGGCGATGAACGCGTTCCGCCTGCACAACGGCCGGCTGATGCAGATCGGCCTGGGCTTCTGCAAACGCGCCTGCTGCGTCGCCAACGGGACAGGCTGCCCGGAAGGCGTGACCTGCGGCTCGGGGCCGTCGGGTCACCTGCGGGCCGGCTGCCGCGACGTGTACAGCGCCAGCTACAACGCCGGGCAGACGCGCCTGGCGCCGCGCAGCAGCGTGAACCCCTTCACGCGGCAGCACTTCTCGTACAGCACCGCGACGGGCGATGCGATCTTCAAGCGCCTGCAGATCGCCGAGTCCGACCTGACGGCGGCGAATTTCCCCGGCGCGCTCTACTTCATCGAGGGCAATTTCGTCTGCCAGGACGAGAATCCCGCCAACATGAACAACAATGCGTCGTACCGCCGCGTGACGCTCGGCACGAACTTTGCACTGCCGGTGGCCGACACCACGCAGTACGGCGTGCCGGCGATCTTCGCCTGGCAGGCGCACGGCAACGGTCTCAACATGCCGGACAACAGCGTGCGGATCGAAACAGTCGACATCCAGGGCGAAGGCCGCTTCTTCGTCGCCAGCAAGGCCACGCCGCTCGGCAACGGCCTGTGGCGGTACGACTACGCGATCGAAAACCTGAACTCGGATCGCGCCATCGGCGGACTGTACGTGCCGATCACGCCGCTGACGCAGGTCACGGGCCAGGACTTCCACTCGCCCGACTATCACTCCGGCGAGATCTACAGCAACGCCGATTGGGCCAAGCTCGGTAACGCCAGCGAAGTCGCCTGGGAAACACCCGAGCCGTACGACGACAACGTGAACACCAGCGCGCTGCGCTGGGGCACGATGTACAACTTCTGGTTCACCGCCAACCGCCCGCCGCGGCTGGTAAGCTCGCGCCAGACGCTCTTCAAGCCCGGCTCCCCGGACTCCACCAACGCGATGGTTCACGCCCCGGGCTGGCTCAAGGGCGACATGAACTGCGACGGGCTGGTCAACAACTTCGACATCGACCCGTTCATCCTGGCGCTGCTCCAGCCGGCACAGTATGCAGCGGCCTTCCCCGGCTGTGATCCGCTCAACGGCGACATCAACGGCGTGGACGGCCTGAACAACTTCGACATTGATCCGTTTGTCGTGCTCGTCGTCGGCCCGTAACCGCCGACTCACCGCTCGATTCAGGTAAACACGCGCGTCCCGCGCCGAGCAATGCTTGGCGCGGGACGTTTGCTTTTTGCCACGGTTGACGGATCGCGAACCCGCCCGCTCGTCGCGTCATACGGGGTAGACCAGCTCCAGGCGCGATAATAACCCACTGGGCGAACTGTGCCGGGCGTTCCAGAATAGTCGGCGAGTTGTTCAACCCTGTTCGCGTGAACACCGGCATTCGGAAGACGCCTGCGACCTGTGTCCGGAATGCCGCGCACACCGCGCGCTCACTGTCAGTCTCGTAGAACAAAGACTGCGCGCCCCCGGTTCACGGAGATGACCGCCATGCGATCGACCCGCTGCTTCGCTGCCGTCACCGGCCTGCTCCTGGCGACACTCGCGGTTCCCCGATCCATGGCGAACGACTGGGACAATGGCTCGGGCGACGCGCAATGGTCGAATGCGGTCAACTGGTCGGGCAATCTCGAGCCGAGCTCCGGCACATCGGCGATTTTCCCAGCCGGCTTTCCCAACGGGGACACGAGCATCAGGCTCAGCGCGGGCGAGAACGCATCCCTGGTTGGGTTTGGCGACAACTACAGCCTGGTCAATCAACTGCTGCAGTTCGATTCCGCGACGCTGACCATTGACAGCGGGGTGATTCATGCCTCGGCGGGCGTATCCGCCAACATCCATGTACGTATCACCAATGACTTCAACGACGCCGGGCTCACGAAGATCGGGCCTGGCACGATCACGCTGTTTCGCAGGGTGCTCGCTGATCCCACCATCTACATCGAACAGGGCACACTGGGCATCAGCGGGAACGCCATCTGCCGCAGCGCCCGGATTGCTCCTGACACCGGACAAAGTGGCGTGATGAACGTAACTGGTCCGGCGGCGCTCCTTGAGATTGTGGGGGCACCGTTTGTCCCGGGCGCTCTTACCATCGGCGCAGGCAGCGGCACGCTCAATATCACCAATGGCGGGCGCGTAGACAATCCAGGCTTCACAACGATTGGCTCGGGGGCATCGAGTGTTGGAATAATCAACATCAGTGGCGCCAACTCTGAATTGGACGTGTCAATCGTCAGCATGGCCAATGCCGGCTCCACCGGATTGCTCAACATCACCGGCGGCACTGTCATCGCCGGCCAGATTCAGGCCGGAAGCGGTGTCAGCACCATCACGCTGGATGGCGGCACGCTGGATTGCAGTTTCATCGGATCGGGCACGCCGATTTCGAACGTGAATTTGCGCAGCGGCACGCTCAAGAACCTGAGCCAGGTGAACAACGGCGCCGGCCTGATCAAGACCGGTTCGGGCACGCTGTTCCTGGACGGGACCAACACATACACGGGCACGACGACGATCAGCGAAGGCACGCTGACCCTGGCCGCCTCGCAGCAGCTTGAGTCGCTGAGCATGGCCGCGGCCGGACGTTTTGGCGTTGCCCTGCGCGGCGTCGTGCCCGGCACGGATTACGCGCAACTCGCGCTCAGCGGCAGTGCGGCGCTCGCCGGCACCCTGGACATCAGCTCGGTGGGCGGATTCCAGCCACAGGCCGGCGATTCCTTCGTCATCATGACGTTCGCGTCCCGGACCGGCACATTTGCCCAGGTCACCAGCCCGCCCGGCACGGTGCTGAACGTTCAATACAACGCCAACGACGTCACGGTCGCTGTTCTCTCTGCGCCGCCGCCCGGCGTGAATTGCACCGGCGCCATCACCGTGGGGGAAACGGACAAACTGACCGCCGCAGACGCCGCGCAGTTCGACCAGTTCGGATTCTCGTCCGCCATCTCCGGCGACACCGCAGTGATCGGCGCGCTCGGCGATAACAGCAACGCGGGATCGGCATACATCTTCGTCCGCGCCCCCGGTCCGCCGGAGACCTGGGTGCAGCAGGCGAAACTGACCGCATCCGACGCGGCGGCCGGCGACTTTTTCGGCTTCAGTGTGGCCCTCGACGGCGACACCGCCGTCATCGGCGCAGTCGGCGACAACGGCGGCTCAGGTTCGGCGTATGTATTCGTCCGCTCCGGCACGAGCTGGACTCAGCAGCAGAAGATAGTCGGCACAGGCCTCGCGACGGACGCCGGCTTCGGTGGGTCGGTCTCGATCTCTGCGAACACCATCCTTGTCGGCGCCACGTCAAACGACGATGTCCCGTTCAACTCCGGCTCCGCGTACGTGTTCGTCCGATCAGGCACGACCTGGACCCAGCAGCAGAAACTGAGCGCATTCGATGCCGCGGGCGGCGACCTGTTCGGCACGGCGGTATCCGTCTCGGGCAATACGGCCCTGGTCAGCGCCACCGGCGATGACGACGGCGGTAGCAATTCCGGATCGGCCTACGTGTTCGTCCGCTCCGGCGTCACCTGGGCCCACCAGGCGAAGCTGATCGCCCCGGACGCCGCCGCCGGCGACGAATTCGGGTGCTCGGTTTCCATTTCCGGCGAATCGGCGATTATCGGCGCCAAGAGCGATGATGACGCGGGCGGCGGCTCCGGCTCCGCGTATGTATTCGTGCGCTCCGGGACCGCCTGGTCGCAACAGGCGAAGCTGACCGCTCTCGACGCGGCAGGCGGCGACAGTTTTGGTCATTCGGTCTCCATCGGCGACGCCCTGGCGGTCGTCGGCTCCATTGCCGATGACGACGGTGGTACGAACACCGGATCGGCCTATCTGTTCTCCCGCTCGGGCACAACATGGACGCAGCGGGCGAAGATGACGGCGTCGGACCCCGGCGCGCAGGACGATTTTGGACACTCCGTCTCCTTGTCCGGCAGCACGATTCTGTGCGGCGCGAAGGACAACGCCGATGCCGGAACCAGCTCCGGCTCGGCATACATCTTTGAGGCCGCGGACTCTGACGGCGACGATGTGCCGGACGGCTGTGACAACTGTATGGACACCGATCGCGACGGCTTCGGCGATCCCGGCTTTCCGAGCAATGACTGTCCGACGGACAATTGCCCCAGTGTTGCGAACCCGACCCAGTCGGATTTCGACGGGGATGGGCTGGGCGACGCCTGCGACAACTGCCCGGGCGTGCCCAATCCCGATCAGGCCGACGCGGACGGCGATGGTGTGGGCGACGCCTGCGACAACTGCCCGATTGCCAATCCCGATCAGGCCGACGCGGACGGCGACGGCATCGGAGATGCCTGCGATACCTGCACCGACAGCGACGGCGACGGATTCGGGAATCCCGGCTTCCCCGCCAACACGTGTCCGCCGGACAACTGCCCGTTCATCGCCAACCCGGACCAGGCCGACTCGGACAATGACGGCGTGGGAGACGTGTGTGAGTGCCCGGAGGGCGTAATCGAATCCGACAACCTGACAGCATCGGATCCCGCGGCCGGCGACGAATTTGGCCGCAGGACGGCGATGGACGGCGACACGTGCGTGGTTGGCGCGGCATTCAACGACGACGCAGGGGCAAGCTCGGGTTCGGCGTACGTGTTCATTCGATCCGGAGCGGTTTGGGCTGAACAGGCGAAGCTCACGGCATTGGATGCGGCGGCCGGCGATCAGTTTGGCCTGGGCGTCGCCATCTCGAATGACACGGTCATCATCGCCGCGCCCGGCGACGACGACGCCGGCACTGATTCGGGTTCAGCCTACGTGTTCATTCGTACAGGTACGGTCTGGACCCAGCAGGCCAAGCTCAATGCCGTGGACGCAGCGGCGGGAGACGGGTTCGGTTCGTGGGTCGCGATTGAGGGGAACACGGCGGTGGTCGGCGCGGTCGGCGATGACGATGCCGGCGAGTCCTCGGGTTCTGCATATGTGTTCGTCCGTTCCGGGAGCACGTGGACCCAGCAGGCGAAACTCACCGCGGACGACGCTGCCGCAGGTGACGCATTCGGTACGGCGGTTTCCATTTCGGGTAACTCGGTGGCAGTCGCGGCGCGTTTTGATGACGGTGTCGGTGGCGCAGACTCCGGTTCGGCTTACGTGTTCACGCGTTCCGGCTCAACCTGGACCCAGCAGGCAAAACTCACTGCCCATGACGAGGCTGCCGGTGACGAGTTCGGCACGTCGGCCTGGATCTCGGGCGGCACTGTGATCGTCGGCGCGCGTTTCGACGATGACGCCGGAGATCGTTCCGGCTCGGCCTATGTATTCGTTCGCTCCGGCATCTCCTGGACCCAGCAGGCGAAACTGACCGCTTCGGATGCGGGGGCGTTCCACTCCTTTGGAGTTTCAGTCGCCCTCGACGGCGACTCGGCCGTTATCGGCGCGTTTGAATCAAGCGACGCCGGCACCAGTTCGGGTTCGGCGTATCACTTTGTACGAACCGGCTTGATCTGGACCGAGTTGAGCAAACTGACAGCATCCGACGCGGAGGCGGGCGATCTGTTCGGGAACTCGTGTGCCATCGCCGGCAGAACCATACTGATTGGAGCGCGTTCCAACATCGCTGCGAATCCGGGATCGGCGTACGTGTTCGAAATCGGGGTCTTTGACGTCGATGCCGACGGGTTCCCTGACTTGTGCGACAACTGTCGTTTTGTATCCAACAGCGACCAGGTTGATTCCGACCTGGATGGCATCGGCGATGCGTGCGACAACTGCCCGCTCCATGCCAACAGCGATCAGGCGGATGACGATGAGGACGGGATCGGCGATCCGTGCGATCCCTGCCCGCTGCCCGTCTATACCGTGAGCACCTGCGGCGCCGCGCTGGAGGACATCTCCGCGACGGGAACGCTGGCGCCCACCGCGAGCAGTACCGACGATGGGTTCGATCTGAACATCCCGATCGGCTTTGACTTCCCGTATTTCCAGAACACCTACAACGCAATTCACATCAGCGCGAACGGCTATGCAGGCTTCAGCCAGGCTGGCTTCGGCTCATTCTTCAACCAGCAGCCCCCCACCGCCGCGACTCCAAACGACATCATCTGCCCGCTCTGGGATGACTTTGTTCCCAACGTGGCCGGCGATGTCTTCTACCAGACGCTCGCAGGTCCGGCGCGCTTCGTGATCCAATGGCACAATCTCCGCCGCATCGGGGCGACCTCGGGGGCCAATACGTTTCAGGTGATCCTGTTCGAGACCGGCGAAATCGACTTCCGCTACGGCGCTTTGGAGGGTTCGCCCCCGCTTACCGGGAGCATCGGCATCGAGAACAGCTCGGGACGGTTCGGCGCTTCGATCAATCCGGTTGAGATCGGAACCGGCAACACCTGCCGGCGACTCTTCGCGCCTGCCTGCACGCTCCGCGGCGACATGAACTGCGACGGCGCGGTGAACAATTTCGACATCGACCCGTTCGTACTCGCCCTTGTGGATGCCGAAGCGTACATGCTCGCCTTCCCCGGCTGCAACATCCTCAACGGCGACATCGATGGCGAGGGCGGCCTGAACAACTTCGACATCGACCCGTTCGTCGATTGCATGGTCAATCTGGGCTGTCCGTAACGTCGCACACAGGACCGGCCATTTGGGCAGAGAAACGCGCCGGGCAGGCTTCCGCATCGCGGCGCCATGCCTGCGGGCTTCTCCCCGGCCGATCTCTGCGTGATCCGCCCCGCTACCCGGCGCCCAGCCGCCGCCACTCCGCGGCCGTCATCATGAATCGCGCCAGTCGCTCCGTGCGGCCATACGCCTCAAACTCATGATCCTCAAAACCGTCCGCGCGCATCCCCGCCGCCTGATAGGCCCGGACCGCGGACCGATTGGTCGGAAACACGACCAGCGTGACGCTCGATGCGGCGCAGTGCACGAACGCGCGCTCCAGCAACCGACGCGTGATCTCTGTTCCCAGCCCGTAGCCGCGCCGTTGCGGGTCCACCACGATGTGACCCAGCCAGAAACTCCGGCGGGCCGCATTCAGCAGGTTCAACTCCCCGTATGCCAGCAGTACACCGGCGCTGCCGCGCTCGCACAACACCCACTGCTGACGCCCGCCGCGACCCCAATCGCAGACCTTCTCCGCCGTCAACGGTGGCGACGTGCGCGGCGCAAGCCAGTAGCCCTCGGACGCGGTCCGCGCCCAGCCGGCCACGACTCCCGCATCGGGCGTCTCAAACGAGCGCAGGCGCAGCGCAAGCGCGGCCGGTGCGCGCGAGACGCGCGAATCCACGCTGTGAACCGGGCGCACCGCCATCGGCTGTTCCGTCGTACATACCATCCCCCGCACGCTATCATACCAACCCAGGTGACACGCACCGAATGACCCCCACCCCCGACGAATTTCTCTGCGGCTATCCCGTGCTGCGCCGCCGGGTGCGCGCCGGAAGTCGCACGTTTGAGCTGGTCGGCCCCGCCAATTTCGAGGCGTTGATCGACGACCCGCGCGTCGTGCAGCGCTTCGCCCAGGATGAGTACATGCCCTACTGGGCCGAATTCTGGCCGGCCGCCCGCGTGCTGGCGGAGCGCGTCGCCGCGTGGCCGGACGAGGAGGCCGCCGACAGTGCATCGCCGGTGCTCGAGCTGGGCTGCGGATTGGGACTGGTCGGGCTGGTCGCGGCGGCCCGCGGGCGGCGCGTCATTCTGTCGGATTATGATGCCGATTCGCTCGAATTCGTGCGAATCAGCGCTGAATGCAACGACCTGACGGTCGAGACGCGCGTGATCGACTGGCGGCTGCGATACCCCGATCTCGCCCCGCGCTGCATCCTGGCGGCCGAGGTGCTCTATGAAACCCGACTGCTGGACCCGATCGCCGCGTTCGTGCGGTCGCACCTGGCGCCCGGCGGCGTCGCGATATTCTGCGACGCGAACCGCCGACCGGCCGATGGCTTTCCGTTGGCGGCCGAGCGAGCCGGATTGCGCGTGGAGACATCGCAGGAGCGGATCGAGCCGGCCGACGGCCCAGCAATCACGGCCCGCATGTTCCGCGTCACGCTCGCCTGAGGCATCCCGTCGACGAAATCACTCGTAGCCGATGGCCGCCACAACGTCGATTCGCCTCGCGGCCCCCAGCGGCAACAGCGCCGCCGCCAGTGAAATCACCACCCCCGCCGCCGCGGCGATCAGCAGCGCATCGGTCGGGACAACCAGCGGCAGCACAAACCCCGCGGCGCGAATCGCCAGCGGCATCACCACCAGCCCGATCGTGGCGACGCCGAGCACACCGCCCAGCAGCCCACCCGCCGCCCCCAGAAATGCCGCCTCAGTCAGCAGCATGGATCGAATCTGCCCCGGCGTCGCGCCGATGGCGCGCAGCAGTCCGATCTGGCGCGATTGCGACAGCAGCGAGATGAGCAGGCAGTTTGCCACTCCGACGCCGCCGATGAACACCGCCAGCAGCAGTTGCAGGTTGGCCAGCTTGAACCAGTCGCCGATCAGCGCCATCGCAAACGCCTTGGTTTCATCGGCGCGATAGAGAAACGCCGGGTATCGCGCCGACAGCGCTTCCGTGAGCCGCACCCGTGTCGCCTCCACGTCCACGCCCGCCCGCAATCGCATGTCCATGTACGACAGCAGCGGGTCATCAAATGCATCCGCGTAGGCGCGGCGATCCATCAGGACGGTGCCGCGAAACCAGGTGTAATCCGGCCGGATCGCGGCCACGCGGAAGCTGCGCGGCCCTGCGGCCGCGTCAAGCGTCACGCGGTCGCCCACTCCCACGTCGTGCAGCGTCGAAAAATTCTCCGAAACCGCCACCTCCCCGCGCGCCAGCGGCTCGGGCGGCAGCCACGGCCCGGTGGCTCCGCGCGCTGCGCGGACCCTCTCAAACTCGGCAAAGTCCACCGCGACGATCATGATCCGCTCGTCGCCGAAGAGCGCCTGGCGCGTGCGCACGCCGTACGCGATCTCGACGGCCGGGTCGCGGCGCAACTCCTCGATCAACTCGGGCGGATACTCGCCGCCGGTGTTGTAGGGCGATCCGCCCTGCGGCTGTCCGTTCACGGCCAGGTCGAACGGCAGGGTTTTATCCAGCCATTGGCGGATTGAGCCTTCCAGCGACCGCACCAGCCCGGCCATGGCGACGATGATCGACAGGGAACCGCCCAGCGCCACCAGCGTCAGCGAGGTGCGCGTCGGGAATTTCACGATGCTATCCAGCGCCAGCACGCCCGGCAGGCGCAGCCCGCGTCGCGCCAGCGCCCGTGCCGGCGCCGCCAGCCACTTGATGAGCTGCGGCCCCGCCATCCCCACCCCCAGAAACGACGCCAGCACTCCGCTGATGCGCAGCGCCCACCCCACGCCCGGCCGCCCGACCAGCATCAACCCGAGCGGCACGATCACTGCGCCGGCGATGAACCAGTACATCGTTCGTGCGTGCATCAGCGCTTCCACGGCGCCGGGCTTCATCGCCAGCACCGGCGGCTGCGCCGCGGCCGTGCGAGCCGGCGCGAGCGCCCCGAGCATCGACGCCGCCACGCCCACCAGCGGCGCGAGCCAGTACACGTCGATCGGAATGACGCGCAGGGGCGGGCCGAGGTTCACGATGATGCTCAGCGAGTCCCCCGCGCTGCGCAGCGCCCAGCTCGCCATTCCGACGCCGATCGCGAGGCCGGCGACCGAGGAGATCAGCCCCAGCAGCGCCGCTTCCAGCAGAATGGCCATCAGAATTTCGCGCCGGTGCGCTCCGAGCGCGCGGAAGGTGCCGATCTCGCGCGAGCGCTGCACCACCGCCAGCGCCATCGAGTTGTATACGATAAAGACGCCGATCAGCGCCGCCAGCGCCGTGATGCAGATCAGCATGACCTGGAATTGCACGAACAGCGCGTCAAACGTGGCGTCGCCCTGCGCCGCGGCCGCCAGCGCGCAGTCCTGCGGCAGCACCGCCGCCACGCGCGCTTCGAGCTCCGCGCCGCCCGACAGCGCCAGCTCGATCCGCGAATATCGGCCCTCCATGCCCAGCAGCCGCTGCGCCGCGGCGATCGGCAGAAATACGATGTTCCCGCCCAGCGCGGCCGCCGCCCCGTCATTGCGCAGGACGCCGGCGACGCTCATCGTCCGCACGCCGCTCGGCGTCGAAACGCGCAGCGCCGCGCCGGGGCGCAGCCCCAACCGCTCCGACAGCGATTGCGTCAGGATCAGCACGTCGGCGCTGCGCAACAGCGTGGGCAGATCCAGCTCGGCCGTGTCCTCGGCGGAGTAGCTGCGCATCCGTGCGTCGCGCAGCGGGTCGATCCCCAGCACCGTGACGGCCAGCCCGGCGTCCGGCAGCGTGGCGCTGCCCTGTACCAGCGGAGCCGCGCGCAGCCCCTCGGCAGCCGCGGCGGCGCTCGGGCCGAGCTGCTCGAGCGTGCGGAGCACCGATTCGTCCAGCCGGGTGCGCGAAGTAACGACGTGCGTCGCTTTGCCCACCAGCGCGGAGAGATTCGCGCGGAACGTCGCGACGACGCTCACCTGCGTGATCCGCATCGACACGAACAGGGCCACCGCCAGCGCGATCGAGGCCGCCGAGAGCAGGTAGCGCCAGGGCCGTCGGCGCGCATGGCGCACTCCCGACGCGCGGGTCTGCTGAAGCACGGCAGGCAGGTTGATCACGGGGTCGCTTCACTCCGCCAGGAAGGCGCGTCCGATGAAATCGTGCCCGCGGGCCGCAGGAATTGCAACCAATCAGGCGTCTTCATCGCCGGGCACGCTCATACACGACCATCAACTCCCGCGCGTGCCGCTCCATCGAGCAGATCGCGCGCATCTCCGCCGTCGCGCGCCGTGCTGCCAGCGCCACCGCCGGGTCACCCGCCGATCGCAGCGCCGCCGCCAGCGCGTCGATGTTTGACGGCTCATCCACCACGAACCCGGTCGGCCCGCCCGCCGCCGCCGCCGCGCGCGGCAGCAGTTCCGCCGCGCCGTTGTAGGCCGTCGTCACCACCGGCAGCCCCGCCGCCACGGCCTCCAGCACCACCCGGCTGCACGGGTCATACCAGGTCGGATGCGCCAGCAAGTCCGCCGCCACCGTCCACGTCGCCGCCGGCGCCGGCCCGCAGAATTTCACCCGGGTCTCGATCCCCAGCTGAGCCGACTGACGCCGGAAGGCGCCCACGTCCCCGCGACCGATGATCGCGATCATCGGGCGCTCCAATGCCGGAAGCGCCGCGACGGCAGCCAGCAGCTCGCGCAGCCCCTTGAGCCGGAAATTGTGCGCGCAAAACGCGCCGATGCGCGCATCCTGCGGCAATCCGAGACGCTCCCGCGCAATGGCGCGCTGTTCGGCGTCACCGACGACCGGCACCGCCTCCACGCGGATCGCGTTGAACACCGCGCGGATGCGCCCGGACGCGCTCGGATACTCGTCCCGGATCTGCCGCGCGCCGTACTCGGAAACCGGCGCGACCCACGTCGCGCCCATGCCGCCGAGCATCCGGCGCTCCTCGCGCAACAACAACTGCTGACGGGCGTTGAAGCGCCGCGCAGCGCGACGCAGCCAGCCGCCGACTCCCCGCCCTGCCAGCGCGTCGCTGCGACGTATCGTCTCGGCCACTGTGCCGCCGCGCGGCTGATACACCTGCGCGCCAGGCAGCGGCGTCACGGCGTGCACAATGTCGAATCCGCCCCCGGCTGCGAGCGTTCCCGCAGCGCGCAGAAACTCGCGCGTTCGCGCAGCCCGGCCGCCGCCGCCGACAACGATGGCGAACTCACGAACCCCCGCCTCGCCGCTCTCTCCCGCAGGCGCTCCCGGGCCCTGCGGCGCGGCATGGACAAGCGTGACCTGCGCGCCGCAGGCCGCCAGCGCGTCGGCCATCTCGCGGATGGAGGTCTCAGCTCCGCCGCGGGCCGGATCGGCCGACTCGTTGACGATCGCGACGCGAATCCGCGCGGGGGGCATCGTTCAGCGCCTCTGCGCCGACCGCCGCTCCTCGCGCTGCAGGATGCGGGCGCTGCGGCCGGCGATTTGCGCGGCATACCAGCGCGTGCGCGGGGCGCCCGGCAGCAGGCAGAGGTAGGCACGCAGGAACCGCAGCCGATCCGCGCGCGTCGCGCCGACCGCCGCCGCCGAGCTGTCGAGCTGCGCCAGGTCCTTGAGCAGCCAGCGCATCCGCCGCAACCGCGGGCGGTGCAGCCGAGCCAGGTCGATCAGGCAGAAGGTCGGAGCGCGCTGCGCATCGGCGTCCACGTCGGCGAAAACGTGACACAGGTAGAGGTCGCGATGCGTGAACCCCGTCTGGTGAAACGCGTTAATAAAGCGCGCCAGGCGGCGCGTCAGGTCGTGCCGTGCCGCGCCACGTAGCGCGCGCGCGCCCGCAGCACTCATCTCGCGGAGCACGCGATCCATCGGCTGACCGGTCGCCGCCGCCAGCACCACCGCGCCGCGCAGCTCCAGCGCGCCGCGCATCTCCTCGCACCAGGCCACCGCCTGCACGGCCGGCACCTGCGCCGCCGCCAGCTCGCGGGCCGCGTGCTGCTCCCACCAGGCCGATCCGTGACGCAGCGACTGCCGCCGGACGCGATCAAGCTGCGAGCGCAGCGGCGTCCGCGCGTATCGTTTCACGAACAGCGCGGCCCCGTCCGCCAGCTCGCAGCGCCAGCGCCGCCGTCCGCGCAGCCCCGGCTTGCTCAGCTCTGACCAGCGCGCTGCGCCGTCCGACGGCGGCGCATCCTCCAGCAGCACGCGCAGGTCCGTCAGCCCCCCCGCTGCGAGGCGACCGCTCCACTCGGGATCGATCCACTCGGCATAGCTCATGACGCCGGCTCCGCCGGACGCGACTCCGCCTCCAGCTGCGCCAGCCAGCCCGTGAACAGCCCGTTCATCCGCACGCGCTGCGCCTCGTGGCGACTCCATCGGCCGGCGCGCTCCGCGATGTCACGCAGCGCCGGCTTCATCTCCGGCGTCAGGCGCTCCGCGCCGCTGTACCGCAGGAAAAAACGCAGCCGCTCGCCCGCGGTCGAAAACCCGCGCGCCGACACCAGGAGGCACGCCAGCTCGCGCCGCCACCATCGGTCGCCGCGACCCATCCGCCGGATCGGCTGCGGCTGCGGATCCAGAAAAAAGAACTCCGGCGGCGCGTGCGCGGCCGGCCGCACCAGGATATTCCGCCAGAAGAGCTGGCCGTGCTCGCAGCCGGCGGCATGCATGTGCGCAACCGCGGCGGCCAGCGCGTCCACCCCGTCGCGCCGAACGCGCAGCGGGACGGTCGCGCCGCCCGGATGGCGCTGCGCGAACGACGTCAGGTTCATGGCCGCCGGTGTTTCTTCCGTGATGAGGAAGCAGGTGCTGACGAAGTGCGCCAGTCGCCGCGCGCCGTACGCCACTGCCCGCACCGCCGGCACTCCCGCCGCCCGCATGGCCTGCAACGTGCGATACTCGGCCAACCCGCGATGGCTGCCGAAAAACGTGCCGCGCAGCGCTCCCCGCAGGCGATTCTTCCAGCGCGGGTAGCGGTAGCGCTTCAGGTAGAACCCAGGCCCGCCTTCCGGATTCGCGATGTGCAGCGTCTCGGTCGTGCGGCTCCAGGCCACCACGCCGCCCTCGACCCGATCCAGCACGCGCGCCGGCGTGTCCAGGCCGCAGGCGCGCAGCGCGTCGGCGTAGGCGGGGTCCATTCGCATGAAGTCGGTGTGCATCATCAGCGACCCGGAATTGTACCCGCTGAAGCCGGCTCTCCCGATCGCGCCAGCAGCGCCCGCACCTCGTCGATCACCCGCGCGGCACTGACGCGCGTCATGCAGCGATGGTCGATCGGGCAGACCCGCAACTGGCACGGCCCGCACTCCACCGGCTCCTGTATGCACACCTCACCGCGATAGCCGGTCTCGGTCCAGGCCTGGTGCGTCGGTCCGAAGATCGTGACCGTCGGCACGCCGAAGGCGTTGCCGTAGTGCCGCGGACCGGTGTCATTGCACAACAGCAGCCCCGCCGTGCGGACGATCTCCTTCAGCGACCCGAGTGTCGTCCCCGGCTTCAACAGCGCCGCTACGGGACCGCGCGCCAGCTCGACGATCCGCGCCAGCAATGGCTGTTCGCCCGGAGCGCCAACCAGCACCGGCGTCAGTCCCATCTCGTCACGCAATCGATCGCACGCCTCGGCGAAGCGCTCGGCCGGCCAGCACTTGGCCGCCCCGAACGCGGCCCCGGGATTCACGACCGCGTATTCTCCGGGGTGAAGCCCGTAGTGCTTCCGCAGCGCCGCCCCTGCCGCCGCCTGATCCGCGCGAATCCCCAGCCGCAGCGCGCGATCCGAAACCGGACAGCCGATCCGCTCTGCCAGCGCCGCGTAATAGGGCAGCACCGACGACGGCACAAACTGTCCGTCGCGCCGCAGCGGCATCAGGCGATCCGTCAGCAGAACGCCGCGACCCTCACGCGCGTAGCCGACCCGCTGCGCAGCGCCGCCCAGCCACACCGCAAGCGCCGATCGCCAGGAATTCGTCAGCAGCAGCGCCGCGTCAAACCGCTCGCGCCGCAGCGCGCCGATCAATCCCGGCATGGCCCGCGTCGAAGCCGGCCAGTGCAATTCACCGTCATGCCAGTCGCAACCGGCCGTGACCTCCGATACGTACGCGCGCATCAGATAGGTGATGTGAGCATCGCGGAACCGCGCGCGCAGCGCCGCCAGAGTCGGCGTGGCCAGCACCACGTCGCCGACCCAGTTCGGCAGCACCACCAGCAACCGCCGCGGACCGCTCATTCCGCCATCGTATTCGCCCTGCCGCCGGTCTCCCATTCCGCGCGCACGAGCCGCCACAGCCACTCGCGGTTTCCGCCGTGTCCGGCAATCGGGCTTTCCACCTCGCCGAGCACGCGCCACCCCATGCGCGCGATCTCCGCGCGGAGCCGATCCAGGAGCGGCACGTGCGCCTCGGGGGGTAACACCCCCGCCCGAAGTGCGCTGCGATCAGCCTCATAATGCGGCTTAATCAGCGAAATCACCTCGCCACCCTGCGGTCCACCCCAACGCGCCGCCGCTGGAAGAATAAGGCGCTGGGGAGTCCAGCCGACGTCGATCGTGACGAGGCTGCACGGCTCGATCGGCATAAATGTCAGCGCGTTCTGGCGCTCATGAACGCACACCCGTGGATCGCGCCGCAGGCGATAATCGAGCACGCCAAAGCCGGGATCGACCGCGTGCACGCGCGCCGCGCCGTGCTGCAGCAGGCAATCGGTGAATCCCCCCGCGTGACAGCCGAGGTCGGCGCAGACGCGCCCCGCGACCCCGATCCCGAACGCGCGCAGCGCGGCGTCCAGCTTCTCGCCGGCACGCGTAACGAATCGGCGCTGCGGGTCAGGCATGACGATCTTGAGCAATAAGCTGACGAGGTGCCGCGGGAGCGGACGGAACGAACCTCAGCGCGGGTCCACCGGCGCCCAGGCGCCTGATGCCGAACGCTCCAGCTCCAGCACGTCGGTGCGAACCAGCCACTCAATGCCCTGTCCATCGACCAGGATGGCGACGCTACCCGAGGCGGTCAGGCCCGGTGCGCGCGAGCGGTGCAGGCGCAGCCGTCGCACGTTCTCGGTCTTGACGCTCAGGCGATTGCCCGCCGAAATGACCTCCACCACGCGATGCGGCGACGCATCGTTCATCCGCTCCAGCACTTCGCTGATCGTCGGGATCGCCGCCGCTGCCGCGCTGGGCGCAGGCGATGGTTCGCGCGGGTTCCCGCCTTTCGACGCCGCCCGGCCATCGGTGCCGCTGTCAGGCCGGCCGTCCGCGGCTTGTCCGGCGGCCGTCGCGCCGCTTCGGGCGGCCCCGTCGCCGGCCGGAGAGCGCCCGTCCTCGCCCGCGCGCTGGCCCGAAGCGGTTCCGGAGGCGTTGTCCGCAGTCGGTCCATTCTTTCGATCACGCGCGGCCCCGGCACGCCCGGTGTCCCGACTTGAGTCCTGCGCGGCAGGCGCCGCCTCGCGCGCAGCCGGCTCGGGTCCACGCGACCCCTCGCAGCCGCTCCAACCGAACAGCGACACCGCGACCAGGGAAGGCACGATGACCGAATACCAATGCGAAAACGACCCGCTGCGTGTGCGATGAAAGGCGTTCATATGGGCAATTGTACGTCCATCCGCGGCAGTGGACGCACCGCGGCGACCGATTGCATCAACCGGCGCGCGACGCCAGCGTGAACTCGGTCACCTCCGGCCGGCAGTTGAAGCGCACCCGCATCAGGTGTCCCAGCCCGCGGTTGACATACATCCGCCGACCGTTCTCCTCGAACAGCCCGGCGTCGTAGCGCTTATTTTCCAGCGGCAGGCGCAGCGCCCCGATTCCCGGCATTCGGACCTGTCCGCCGTGTGTGTGCCCCGACAGCACCCAGTGACACGGACGGCGACACAACTCCACCATTGAATCGGGATTATGGCTCAGTGCGACGGTCGGCAGGCGCTCATCCACTTGTTTGAATGCCGCGTCGGCGTTGAACCGGCCCAGCATCCAGTCTTCCAGCCCCACCAATTGCAGCGCCGCGCCGTCAATCGTGACCACCCGGGCCGCGTTGCGAAGAACCTCGACGCCTCCGCCGCGCAGCGCGGCGCTGACCCGATCCGCAATGATCCCGCTGTAGCGCAGCGAGCGCGGCAGCGTGCGTGTGTAATCGTAGTAGTCGTGGTTGCCGAGGCAGGCGAATACACCAAACCGCGCCCGCAGCTTCGACGCCACCCGCCCGACGCGCTCCACGTCGGCGGGGTTGCCGGCCGTCACGAAATCGCCCGTCAGGACGATCAGGTCCGGCTTGCGCTTTGTGCACTCCTCGGCCACCCGCAGCGCGTAGGCCTCCTCGCCGGCGGACGACAAGTGCAGATCGGAAAGTTGCAGAATGCGCCGACCGACGAGCGCCGGCGCCAGGCCCGGCAGGTCCAAGCGCACCGCCACCCACTCTTCCCAGAACGGCTCCACAAGCGCGGCATACGCTCCGCCCAGCGCCGTGCTGCCGACTACTGACGCCGCACCCAGCAGCAGTGCACGGCGGCTAAGCCGCGCCTCGCGGCGGAGCTGGCCGACGGGCGGGCGAGCGGGGACGGTTCCGGATGGGGACTCAGGCATACTTGGAGGGTACGTTCCAAGAGTCGCGGAGTGCGGTCGGCGCGGCTGAATTCGGCGACCCGGCGCAGCGGATGCGCCGTCGCGAGGCCCTGGGCCGATAATCGGGCCGCGCGTCCCAAGCGACGATCGGGCGGCATTTCGGTCAGACGGCGACGAATCAGATCGGTTTGAAAATCACCGCAACATTGTGCCCGCCGAAGCCGAACGAGTTACTCATCGCGTAGCGGATGCGCTTGTCGCGGGCGGTCTTGGGAACGTAATCGAGATCGCAATCCTTGTCCGGATTGTCGAGATTGAGCGTGGGGGGAAGCGTGTTGTTGCGAAGCGCGAGTACGCAGGCGATCGCCTCGACTCCGCCCGAAGCACCCAGCAGGTGGCCGGTCGCGCCCTTGGTGCTGCTGATGGCGACCGAACGGGCCGCGGCGCCGAAGACGCCTTTGACGGCACGGGTTTCGGCCATGTCTCCCAGCGGGGTGCTGGTGGCGTGCGCGTTGATGTAGTCGATGTCGCCAGGATTGAGCTTTGCGTCCTTGAGCGCCAGGCGCATCGCGCGGGCAGCCCCGGCCCCCTCCGGATCGGGCTGCACCATGTCGCCCGCGTCGGACGTCGCGCCGATTCCCGCCACCTCGCAGAAAATCGTCGCGCCGCGGCGCTGCGCGTGTTCGAAGTCCTCCAGGATCAGCACGCCGGCGCCTTCGCTGAGGACGAAGCCGTCGCGGTCGCGATCCCACGGGCGCGAGGCGCGCGCCGGTTCATCATTCCGGGTGGAAAGCGCCTTCATCGCGGCGAAAGCCGACAGTCCGAGCGGCGTGAGCGCCGCCTCGGTGCCGCCGGTCAGAACCACGTCCGCATGCCCGGTACGAATGGAGTTCATCGCGTCGGCCATGGCGTTGGCGGCGGAGGCGCAGGCGGTCGACACGGCGGTGCTGCAGCCCTTGAAGTTCAGGGCGATCGAGATGTGGCCGGAGCAGGCATTCGCCATCAGCTTGGGAATGGTGAACGCGGATACGCGGCTGGGGCCTTTTTCGAGCAGGCGCTTGTGCTGCTCCTCCAGCTCCGTGATGCCGCCGATGCCGGTGCCGAGGATGACGCTCGCCCGCTCGGGGTCGAACTTCCCCTCCAAGCCGGACTCGGCGAACGCCTGCATCGCGGCGCCGTAGGCGAACTGCGTGAAGCGGTCCATCCGCTTGGCGAGCCGGTGGTCGATGACGGTGGCGGCGAAATCGGGGCAGTCGCCTCCGAATTTCACGTCAAACATGGTCGGGTCAAATTGCGTGATGGGGCGGATGCCAGAGCGGCCGCAGATCAGACCATCCCAGAAGGAGGCGACCGAGCATCCGAGCGGCGTGACCGCTCCCATTCCGGTGACCACAATCCGCTTCGACGCCATCACGCGGCTCCGACCGTGCCTGTCCTACTTGCTGCCACTGGGAAGGTGACTGAGGATGTATTCGATGACCAGCCCGATGGTCTGGAGCTTTTCGGCCTCCTCATCAGGAATGCTCATCTCGAAAGCCTCTTCCAGCTCCATGACCAGCTCGACCTGGTCCAGCGAGTCGGCGTTCAGATCGTTGACGAAGGACGTGTCTCGGGAGAGTTCCTCCTCCTTCACGCCCATCTGCTCGGCCACGATCTTTTTGACCCGCGCTTCGATTTCAGGCGTATCAGGCACGTGCCGTTCCTTCCAATCGGGGTTCCCAAAGCTGTCTGATTGAGGCGCAACGTTGTAACTGCGCTTTTCCGGTTCTTCAAGTCAGGGCGAACCGACCCGGCGGCCGGCGGGGCCGCCTCACCGACGACCCCAAGCTGCCGCCCCGGGTCCGGAATGATACGACCCAACCCGGCGGTTGCCAAGCCGAACTCGCCCCAGCAAAGCCAGTTACCGCGCGGCGCCGTTCCGGTGGGAATTGAAAGCGGGGTCGCCCACCCTTCACGGATGCGCGACCCCGCCGAGATTTCAAATCATCCTCAGAAGTGCTTCACCGCGAGCGGTGACGCCGGCAGACTAGCGACGCCTACGGGCCGCCAGAGCGCCCAGCGCCAGCAGCGACAGCGACGCCGGCTCGGGCACGTGGAAGGCCGCGTTGCGCAGCTCGATGCGGTACTGGCCGCCCGAGCCGCCGCCGCCGGACCACTCCGCCAGCGGGTTGGCCGCACCGGGACCATCCGGAGCGCGCTCCGCCGCGAATGGCGTGTCGTTCCAAATCGCCGCCTCGTTCGAATCCACAGGATCACGGTCATACCGCGAGATCGCCAGGAAATAGATGCCGGGGGCAGGGACGAACTGCCCGCTGATCGTGGACTGGAGCGTGCCGCCGGCCGGGGCGTCGTCATTGAACGTAACGCCGCGGCCGTTGACGTCAAACAGGAACAACTGCGTGTCGAAACTGGCGCCGCCGACCGTCGTCGCACCGAAGATGGACGGGTCGGGGATGCGGATGCAGTACATGTCGACAAGGTCTTCCGCGTTTGTGTTCAGCACGCCAGTGATGCCGGTCAGCGCGCCAACGCCGTTGGTGATGTTCGCAGTCATCAGCGACTCACCCGCATCGCCAACCTCGGCCCAATCCGCTGCAAGCGCCGCGGTGCCGCCAAGCATCGCGACAGTCAAAGCCATCAGCTTCTTCATGGACTCCTCCGATCCGAACAGAAGGGAGACGCGTCCGACAGCGCCAACAAGGCTCCTGCCGAGCGCTCTCGATGCCGCCGATCGGCGGCTGCCCACCCCACGCGGGGCAGTGCGACCGTCATGCGACAAGTTCCGACACGCGAGAGCAGTTCGCGCCGACCCATCGGCCATTCCGGCCAGTTCGGCCGATGCTAGGAACCGCGTTTCCGGCGATTCCAGCGGGGTCGGGCGACCCTTTACACGTCCCGAAAACAACTCGTGGCGCGCCGCGCGCACCGCACGATTTCGCGGAACGCGGTCAAAAAAATCGGGTAGAATCCCCGCGGTTTGACGCCGCCCCCCGGCCCGCGTTGTGCATCCAATCGGGGGGTTCCGGGGTACATCATCCGACGCGCCGCGCGGAGTCTCACCGATGCTGCACCGCTGCCTGCCGATCCTCCCGATTCTGCTGATCGCCGGCCTGAACGCACCCGGAATCGCCCAGCCGCTCGGCTCCGACCGCAAGCCGCTGCGCGAGGTGCGATCTCTCAACACACGATTCGAGCTGCGCGTGCAGGCAGGCCGCGCCCGCGGCGAGCGCAAGCCGTGCGTGGCCGAGTTGATGGAACGCGGCAGGCGCATCTGGAAGCGCGAGCTGGTGAATGACGTGGCGCCGGTCTTCGGCGCGGTCAGCGACGACGGCCGGTTCATCGTCACGCTCGACGAGTACCGCCGCGGCGGAGCGAGAAACGCGTTGGTGGTCTACGGCTCGGACGGCAAGCTGCTGCGCCACTTCGTGCTGACCGACCTGCTGCAGCGCGAGGACTGGTCACAGGTGCGCGCCAAGGGCCAGGCGGTGACGTGGCTGCGCGGCGCCGAGATAGGATTTGACGACGACATCGCTCACTTCATCATCGACTTCCCCTGGGGGCGGCAGGTGGCGATTGACCTGCGAAAGCTGAGCGTCGTACGCGACGGCGTGTCCGACCCACGGGCCGACGTGCCGCCGGAGATCGCAGCGCTGCTCGATTCCGCCGCGGCCGATGCGCTCGTCAGCGATCCCCCCTCGATCGAGGAGCTGGCAAAGCGCAGCGGAATTGCGCAGGCGGATCTGGAGCGGCTGATCGAAATGGGGCTGCTGGACTCAGATGACCTGGCGGCCAAGCTCGATGAGCTGGGCGAGAAGCAAGGCCCGGCGGTGGCGCCGGTCGGCGTCGCCCGTGAGACCGACAAGGTGTCCGATGGAGAAGACGGCCCCGAGGAGCTGGCGCCCGAGGCGCTCGCGACCGCGAATGCCTCGCGGCCCGCTTCAGACAAGGCTGCCGCGACCGCTGAATTGCAGAGCGGCGCGGCGGAGCCGACGACCGGGGGCGACCCGGCGACAGCGAGCGCTTTCCGCGCCCCGGATCCCGATCCGAACAATCCGGTGAACTACGTCGGTTGGATCAACGGGCTATCGCCGCAGGACGGCGTGGACGGAACGCCGTATTACCAGCAGGCAGGGGATGCGTTCGTGAAGTGGGCCGGCGATGAGGCGCTGATGGACCGTGCGCTGAACGGGGACGCCGACGCGCTCGCATCGCCCGAGATTGCGGCGTGGCTGGACCAGAATCGCGCGGCGCTGAGCCTGTTCCGGCAGGGCGCTGCCGCCGACTATCGCGGCTGGCAGCTTCACAGTGAGAGCGGCATGCTGATGGACGTGCTGCTGCCGGACCTCGGCCTGCAACGTTCAATGGCGCGCGCGCTGGCTGTGGATGCGCGCCGCGCTGCGCTGGAGGGCCGCACCGAGGATGCGGTGAACTCGCTCGCGGCGATCGGATCCGCCGCGGCGCACGTCGGCAACGGTCCAACGCTGATCGAAAACCTCGTCGGCGCCGCGATGCAGAGCGTCGCAACGGATGCGCTGCTCGACAGCTTCACGCGACAGGACGAGACCGTGGACTATCGCCGCGTGGCGGACTCGCTGGCACGGTCGCTGCGACCGACGCGCACGTCGGATGAGGCCGTGCAGATCGAGCGGACGGCGTACCTCGACGTGCTGCAGCGCTCCTTCGACATCGACCCGACCACCGGCGCGCCGCGTCCAAATCCGCGCCAACTCTCGGCCATCCTGAGCATGGGCGGGCCGGAACCCGCGGCGAGCGGGCCGGTGGAGTCGGTCGTCTCCGGCATGTTGAACGCGGCCCGTTTCGGTTCGCTGCGCTTCTCCGACATGGTGCGGGAAGGAAACGAGTTCTACGACTCAGTATCGACGGCCATGCGCTCGCCGCCGGCCATGGCGCGGCCGATGCTGGACGCGGCCGACGCGCAGGCGCAATCCGCCAATCCGCTGTTGCGCGTGCTGGCGCCGTCGCTGGGGCGTGCCCACGTCGGGCGAACGCGGGCCGACGCGTCGCGACGGGCAACGCTCGTGGTGGCGAACCTGCACGCCTATCGACAGCAGAACGGACGGTACCCGGATTCGCTGGACGCGATCGGAAATCCGGAGATCGTGACCGATCCGTTCACGGGAGAGCGCTTCGCGTACCGCGCCGAAGGCGAGTCGTTCACGCTCTACTCGCTCGGGTACAACGCGACCGACGACGGCGCGACGCACAACCGCAGCGGGGATGAGGGCGACATCGTGTATTGGCCGCGCCCGCCGCGGAACTAATCGCCGCGGCAATTGAGGCGACGCGCAATGGCGGCTGGCGACCCGCGGCGCGTCACAAGGGCAGCTTCGCGTCGCGATTGCGCAACAGCGACTCCTGAATCACCGGCAGAGGGTGTGTGGAGCCGGTGTCAATGCCGGGACAGGTCCGACCGGCGCGCTCCCAGTCTCGCGGCGTACGCAGGTTGGACTGCCAGAAGGGCCACGTGCGGCACTGCTCCGGGCGGACGGCGTAGATCGAGCAGCGCTTTTTTCCGTCGGGGTCCGTTCGAAGAAACTCACAATCGCCGTCCGGAAGCTCCAGCAGGCTGCGCCGCCGCTCGGCGCGGCGCACGTGCCGGGCCTCAAACTCCGCCAGGCTCATCTTCAGATGGGCGGCGATTGCGGCGACCTCGTCATCGCTCACCCAGACATGGCCGGGCGGACCGCCGCAGCAGCGGCCGCACTGCGTGCAGGAAAATCGCAGGCCATCGGCATACCACGGCATGGACGGGGACATCGCCGGCACCCTTTCTGTACGCGCTGTGTTGCGGCGCACATCCTAATCGGGCGCACCCGCTGATACGTCATTGCCATCGCCTCCCGTCGGCCCGGCCCGCTGAATTGCCCTTGCACCACCGCTGCAATCCGCGACAATGCTCCCGCTGCGCAGCGCTCTGCGCGGCATGAGGTGCATGGATGCACGCCGCCGCTGCTGACCTCCCCCGCCCCGATGCCGCGCCCGCGCTCCGCATCACGCTGCTGCGCGGCGGACCCGGCCCTGAGCGTTCCGTGAGCTTCGCCTCCGGCGCGGAGATCGCCGCCGCACTGCGCCGCCGGGGTCACTGCGTACACGAAGCCGACATCGGGCCGGACGATCTCGCCGCCCTCGACGCCCCGGCAGATGTGATCTTCATCGGCCTGCATGGCGAATTCGGCGAAGACGGCGCGCTGCAGCGCATCCTCGAGCAGCGCGGCCTGAAATTCACCGGATCGGGCGCGGCTGCCTCCGCGCTGGCGATGAACAAGATCGACGCCAAGCGCGTCGCGCAGTGCTGCGGCGCACAGACCGCCGCATGGCGGCACATTCGAGCGGCCGACTGGCCCGCGACGCGCGCCGCCGCGCTCGCGACGCCTGACCGCGCCGCGCGGGCTTCGCCGCCGCACGCGGCCGGGCCGGCCGGGACGAAAGACAAACCAGGACGCACTGAAGCGGCGGGGCGCCAGGCCGATGATCTCTCCGATCTCAGCGCGCCGCTGGTGGTCAAACCGGTCGCTTCCGGCAGCAGCGTCGAGACGCACGTGCTGCCGCGCGCCGATCGCGACACGATCTTCACCGCGATCGACCGCGTGCTGGCGGCGTTCGGCGAGGCACTGGTGGAGCGCTTCATCCCCGGGCAGGAGACCACCGTGGCGGTGCTGGAGGGTCGCGCCCTGCCGCCGATCGTGATCCGCCCACGAGCGCAGTTCTATGACTACCGGGCAAAATACGAGGCGGACGACACCGAATACCTGTTTGATGCGCTGCCGTCGCCGGTGCTCGACGGGTTGATGCGCGGCAGCGAGGCCATTTTCGCCGGCCTAGGCTGCCGCCACCTGGCGCGGGTCGATTGGATCGTGGACGCCGCCGGCACGCCCTGGTTCCTGGAGGCCAACACATTGCCGGGTTTCACCAGTCATTCGCTGGCCCCCAAGGCCGCCGCGCGCGCGGGTATCGGGTTTGATGAGTTGTGCGACCGGCTGGCCCGGCTCGCACTGGAGAGCCGCCGATGAAACGTCCCGCCCGAAGCCGCACCCGTCCCGCCGCCGACGCGCGGCCGTTTCCGTGGATGCAGGTGCTGCGCTGCACGGTCTGGCTCGGAGCACTGGGGCTGGCCGCGGCCGGCGCCCAGGCGCTCGAATCGCGCTATCGGTCGCTGGCCGGCGAACGGCAACTGTATGTCGAGTGGGTCAACCCACCGGACTGGCTTGGGGCGGATACGTGGCGTTTCGTTCTGGAAGACCTGCAACTGGGCCTGGCGCCGCTGACGGCGATCGGCACGGAAGATCCCGACCTGGCGCGCCGCGCCGCGACGATCGTGTCCGCCTCGCCGTGGGTGCGCGTCGTGCAGCGCGTCTCCCTGGCGGCGGACGGCGTGCTGCGCGTCGACGCCGAGTTTCGCAGGCCGTTAGCGCTGGTACTGGACGACACCGCCGCCTACCCCGTCGCCGCGGACGGGGTGCACCTGCCGCTGCGCGGCTATCGCCTCTCGCACGACGACGCAGCGGCCAGCGGCTATTTCCTGATCTCCGGCATCGCCCAGCAGGCCCCCGAGCCGGGCGGCACATGGGGCGCGCCGGAATTGTTCAACGCCCTGCGGCTGGTCAGCTTCTTCGAGCGCCATGACTGGACGCGCGGCCCGCTGGCGGGGCTGCGCCGCGCGTTCAACCGCGTGGACGCCGCCCGTCACCCCGGCTGCGTGTCCCGTTGCCTGCGTCTGCGATCGGCGGAAGGGGCATTGATCGAGTGGGGCCTGCCGCCGGGCGAAGAGTCGGGCGTGGAGGCTCCGGCGGCGGACAAGTTCGCCCGGCTGACGAGCCTGGCGCGGGCCGGCCTGCCGACCGATCGCGTCGTGGACCTCCGCGGCTTTGATGCGGTGATCTTTCGACTGCTGACGCCGGATCGAGGGCTGCAGCCCGCGCGCTGATTCTCGGAACGTAGCGGGTTTTCAGGCCACCCGCCCCGCCAGGGCCGCCGGCGATTTCACCCTCGGGCGGAATTGTCGTGAAGTTTCCGCGGCGTCGGGGCGTAGACTATTTGGGGGAAATTGAGGAGCGCTGTCGTGAGCCACTGGATCAACGACCTAGTCGTGTGGATGCAGCAGGCCGTGCCGTCCGATGGGCACAGCCTCTACCTCGCGACCGCCGGCGGGGCCGGAGTTGCGGGCGTTCTCATGCTGCTATACGGGGCACGCTGCATGCGCGGACTCACCGCCATCGGCGGTGCCGGGGCGGGCGCATCGCTCGGACTGACGGCCGCCTCCATCCTGGGCGTGCCGCCGTGGATCACCAGTGCCTTCGGCGGGATTGTCGGGCTGGTATTCGGCATTGCCGGTCATCGGATGTTCGTGGGTGTGCTGATTGGCGTCATTTTGGCGTCGGTTGGCGCAGGAACATACGCGCAGCAGTCGCTCGCGCCGCACCTGGCCGCCGTTCAATCCGATTTATCCAGCGGTAGCCTGACGAACGGCCAGCCAGCCGGCTGGGACGCGCTGCCGGCGGCATTCAACGCACTGACCGCTCGGGTGCCGAATGTCGGCATGATCCTCGCCGTCATCGGCGGGCTGTCGCTGATCGCCGGTTACCTGCTGGCCCAGTTCCTGCCGCGGCTGTCGGCCTCGCTGTGTGCGGCGACCGCCGGGACGGTGGCGGTGGGCGCATCGGCGGTAATCCTGCTCGGCGCTTTCAGCCCGCAGACGGTCGATCAACTGGTCGCGCTGGGAGCGTGGGGCTGGCTGATTCTCGGCGGCGTCTGGCTGGCGGGGCTGGTCCGCAATATGCGCCCGGTGCGCAAGGCGCCATCGCTGGACGACGAGGATGACGGCGGGCGTCGCGCCCCGCGGATGGCTTAGCGAGCCTTGCGGCCGCGGCCGCCGGGCACCCCCTTGATGTTGCAGCGGCCTGCGGCCGCGCTGGCGCGAGCGTCAATCTCTTCGGCATGCGGCAATACGAGAGAACCCGGTGTTCGAGGCCTCGCCCGAGGAGATGGACCGCCGCTGGATGATCCAGGCGCTGCGCGCAGCGGAGGATGCGGCCGACTCGGAGGACGTGCCGGTCGGGGCGATCGTGGTGCGCGAAGGGCGGATCATCGGCCGCGGTTGCAACCAGCGCGAAAAGCTGCAGGATCCCACCGCACACGCCGAAATCCTGGCGCTGTCCGCGGCCGCCGCGGAAGTCGGTCATTGGCGGCTCAGTGGCTGCACTCTGTATGTGACGCTGGAGCCGTGCACGATGTGCGCCGGGGCGCTGGTGCTGGCACGGATCGACCGCGTGGTGTTCGGGGCCTACGACCCGAAGGCGGGTGCGTGCGGCTCGCTATACCAGATCACGCAGGATCCCCGCCTGAATCATCGACCGATCACCGAGGGCGGAGTGCTGGCGGCAGAGTGCGGGGCACTGCTGACGGATTTTTTCAGAGCGCGACGGCGCGATCCGGAGCGCGCCTAGATGGGCATGCCGGTGATGACGCCTTCGTAGACCATCTCCCCGTCCACAAACCCCTGTGTCGCGCAGATGACCCGTCGGCGTTTCACTTCGAGTGCTTGCCCCACCAGGATGAAGCGCGCCGGGGGCGTGACAACGCCACGGAACTTCACATCCGACACACCGCTGAATCCCAGGAAACCGAGATCATCCAGCAGGTGATGGGCCACCAGGCTCGCCATCTGCGCGGCGCACTCGATCATCACCACCCCCGGCATGATCGGGCGGCCCGGAATGTGCCCGCGCACCCACCAGGCGTCCTCGCGCGCGTCATAGTAGCCGGCATACTTGCGCGCTTCGTGATCCATCAGCACGACACCGTCGAGCAGTTGGAATTCGAATCGCTGCGGATTGAACTTTCCGATTTCCTCGCGGCTCAGCAGCACGCGCGAGAAATCAAGGGACGATGGCTCGATGATGACCGTCGGCGGCATCCGTCTCTTTCCGGGGGGCTTGCTCAGCGCAGCGGCGCACTCCGGCGGCGGCGTTGGCGACCGACACGCGAACGCGCGGGACGAAAATCAACGCGAAACGGGGCGGGAATCAATCGCGATCCGCGTCCGACGCGGGCGCACCGGCCGATTCCGTGCCGCGGATGTCGAGGATCTTCTTGCGAACATCCTGAGCCGCGTTCTTGATGTCCTGCATCACCTTGCGGACGCGCGTACCGGCGGCCTTGTTGCCTCCGAAGGCCTTGCCGATGTCCTCCTGAATCTCGTCCACCATCCGCTTGAGGCGCAGAAACTCATCCATGTTCGGTTCTCCCAGTCGCTAGGGGCGGCCCCGGGCGGGGCGGTCCGGACCGCAACACGGCGTCAAACCGCAGGTTGTAGCCGCGCCGCCGCCAGCCTGCAAGCCCGCCCCTCGCCGCCGCCCGACCGGGTGGGTAGAGTGCCGCGGCGCGGGAAAACGCCCCCCAGCGCTCGGAGCCGCACATGCCCTCCCGCTCTCGCCGTTCGACCTCACCCCGGCCGCAAGCGATGCATTCCGCGCGCGCATCGCCGTCGAGCCGCCGCCACGCCTCCGCCAAGCGCAGCGCCAGTGCCGCCGCTGCGGAGAAGACCGGTCGCGGCGCACCAGTCCCGCGGAAACGCAGCACGCGCTCATCCGCGCCCGGCGCCCGGGCGGCAACTTCGGCGGGTGCTTCAAGAAAATCCCGGCCGACGGGCGGTTCGGCGGCGACGATCTCGCCGCCGGCGGCCTTCGCGGAGCGGCTGGCGCGCGTTCGCGCGGAGCTGCGGTCGCGGAAGCTGGATGGGTACCTGATCCAGTCGCTGCTGGAGCAGCGCTGGCTGACCGGCTTCACTGGCGAGGACGGGGCGGTGCTGCTGACGGCGGACCAGACCGTCCTGCTCACCGACGGACGATTCGACCAGACCGCCGACCGTGAAGCCCCGTGGGCGACCAAGGTGCTGCGCGGCAGCCGCGGGCCGGAAGCCACCGCGGAGTGGTTCGGCAAGCTGCGGCTGAAGCGCGTCGGATATGACCCCGCACACGTAACCGTCGCGACGTTTGCAGGGTTGTCCAAGGCCGCCCGCGGAACGAAGCTGGAGTCCGCCGCCGGGATTATCGCCGGGCTGCGCGAGTGCAAGGACACGGGAGAGATCGCCAACGTGCTGGCGGCGGTGCGTGTGGCGCAAGGGGCGTTCGAGCGGGTGCTCAAGCTCATCAAGCTCGGCATGCGCGAGCGGGAGATTGCCGCTTACCTCGAATTTGTGATGCGCGACCTGGGGGCCGACGGGGCGGCGTTCGAGCCGATCGTGGCCGTCGGCCCGAACGCGGCCCTGCCGCACCATCATCCCGGGGATCAACGGGTCGAGGCCGGACAGGTGCTGCTGATCGACTGGGGTGCAAAGGTGCGCGGCTACGTCAGTGATCTGACGCGGGTGGTGTGGATCGGCAATCCCCCGGACGCGCTGGAGCGAGCCTATCGCAGCGTCCGGGCGGCGCGCGAGAAGGCGATTGAGGCGGTGCGCCCGGGCGCTTCAACGGGCGGGCTGGACAAGATCGCGCGCAGCGTCATCAAGCGTGCGGGCTTCGAGAAGCAGTTCAACCACAGCCTCGGGCACGGCATCGGCATGGCGGTTCACGAAGCGCCGTCGCTGCGCAAGACGGCGACCGACAAGCTGCGGCCCGGCATGATCGTGACCATCGAGCCGGGCGTCTACCTGCCGGGGGTCGGCGGCATCCGGCTGGAGGATGACGTGCTGGTGACGGAGCGCGGGCACGAAGTGCTGTCGTCGCTGCCGCTGGAGTTTCGGATCCTGTAACCCCGGCGCTGCGAGGCTGCCCGTTCCCCGCGAGACTTGGCAAACGAAGCCAGCCGGCCAAGGCGAAGCGAATTGCGCACGATACAAGGAACTGGCCCCTGATGCATATCGATTACATGAAACGCACTCGCTCGCCGTTTGACCGCGTGCTGCGACTTGCGATCGGCCTCGTCCGCTATTCAGTGCGCGCAAGCAGCGGCGTCCACAGTGACAATCCGATTCGAGTGTATGCACTCGGGCAGTTGTCAAAGATGGCATCCGAAGCGCGAAGTGTGCGCCTCCTGTTGTGGTTTGGCCGCCTTCACGAGGCAGTGCCGCTGAGGCGCAGCATATCCGAGGGGCTTGCAAACCTCTGCTGGATGGTCGGGGGACCGGGCGATGCCGAGGCGCGTGCCGACATGCTGTTGGCCGCCCATGAGGTTGACATCAGTCGGGGAATTCAAAGTCAGGCGCGGCTGAACAATAAGAATCCCGCTCACTTCTTGCCACGCAACGATCCGTTCAGCCATCTCGCGACGCTTGCCGACGAGAGGCGGGGCATCGCTGCCAACTGGGAAAGGCTCTCCATTGACGAGAAAGAAAGGTACATTCCACTCGACTCGAAATTAATGCAAGAAGTCTTTCGTAAGCTGAAGTCCGATGGAAACACATTCCTGCACTCGCGACCTGAGGCAATCGAAAATTTTCTCGTTGAGAATAGTCATGGGCTGCTCGCACAACTGCATCCGAATCCGATCGAGCATACCAGGGAGACCGAACGGGCCTTCAGCCTACAAATGTGCGCGGAGTGCCTTCGAATTGGTTCATCCGTGATCGCTGAAGCATTCGGATTTGACGCCTCATCACTGCATACGCAACTGAAAAGCGTATGGGAGGAAGCATTCGAGCGAGCGAGGAGGAAACGCGGCTGAATTCCCTGGTGCCCCGACACGCCGCGCAGGGCCTGCCCCCGCGAAAGCGGACGGGCGGTTCTCCTGTCCGGGTAGTTTCTCGCCCCTTCCTCAACGGGAGCGGGCGAGGGCGTGACGAATGTGCGAAATCCGGTCACCGGCAAAAGGGAAAAACGCTACCGCATCTCGCGCGGCCGAGGCCGGTTCTCACTGCCCATCACCTCCGCACTTCCACAAACGCGCGGCCCTCGCGGTAGATCGCCCGTCGGGCCGATATCGCCTCCGCCAGCGCCGCGTCCCGCGCCGCCGTCGCCAGCGCCGCCGCGCGACCCGCCGCCGCATCCGCCTCCTCGAACCGCCCCAGCCCCGCCAGCGCTGCGGCGCGGGCATCGAGCACGCGCGCGTCGTCCCCGGTTTGCGCCAGCACGCCATCGATGATCGCCAGCGCCGTGGCCGGGTCGCGCACCGCCTCCTCGGCACAGGTCGCCAGCAGCCACGCGAGCTGCATCGCCGTCGGAATGTCCTGCGGATGAGCCGCGTTCGCCGCGCGCAACTGCTCAGCCGCAGCCGCAAAGCCGCCCCGCCGCAGCTCCACGTTCGCCAGGTTCACCCGCGCCGGCAGACTCGCCGGGTCCAGCCCGATCGCGCGATGCAACTCCCGCACGGCCTGCTCTACCTGCCCGCGCTCCGCCAGCAGCGTGCCCAGCAGCCACGCCGCTCGTACGTCCTTCGGATCCTGCCGCGCCGCCGTCGTCAGCTCGCGCAGCGCCTCCTCGGGCCGCTGAGCGCGACCCAGCGCCAGCGCGTAGTTCACCCGGATCTCAGCCTGTTGCGGGTCCAGGTCCAGCGCACGCGCATAGTGACGCAGCGCCTCAGCGGGCTGGCGGGCGCTGGAGAGCGCCGCCGCCGCGTTCGAATACGTCCCCGCCAACAGGCGTGTCCGCGAAAACTCCCCCGAGAGCGGCACGTTGAACCACACCGCGACCAGCGCCGCGATGATAAGTGCGGTCGCCGCCGTACGAAGCCCGCCGACCCCACGATGCCCGCCGACTGAGCCAACCCCGCCGGCCGAGCCAATCCGCCGCACAAGCTCGCGAATCCCGAGCGCCGCCAGCACGATCAGCGGCGCCGACAACGGGTGTCGATAGCGCGCAAAGACGTAAAACACGATCGTCCCGGCCGCCAGCGCGATTACGAACGCGACCAGCACCCATAGCGACCGCCATTGCGGCCGCAGCAACACTACGCAGAGCGCCGCCAGCGCCACGATCAGCCCGAATCCGCCCGACAGCAGCAGCACCCGCAGGAGCGACGAGTGCTCGGCGTAATAGTAGATGTCCTCCGCGTCGGGGATTTCCTGCCCGTGAAACGTCAGGTGCGCTTTCCAAGCCGTCAGCGCCAGCCAGCGCAGCGGCTGCTCCGCGGCGAACGCCCGCCCGCGCGCCAGCCAATAGCCCGACACTTCGCCCGGCGTGAGCTTTCGCCCCAGCGCCGCCTCGGCCAGCTCTGTAGCGTCCGTGCGCTCAAAGCGCGGGTCGCCGCGGCCCGGGCGAAGCGGCTTGTAAGCGCCGCTGGCGTCCGGATTGTTGCCGATGAAAAAGTTCGGCCCCGCCTGCGACGTCGTCAGTGCAAACTCTCCCCCAACCGCTGCGTTCCGCACCGCCACCGGCAGCAGCACCATCGCCGCTCCGCACAACACCATCGCCATCCCGAACGCACATCGCGTCGCGGATCCGGTGCAGCGCACCAGCGCGAGCGCCAGCAGCACGGGCAGCAGCAGCAGCGCCGTCTCGCGGCTCAGCGCCAACAGCCCGGCCAACATGCCGGCCGAGATCAGAGCGCCCGCGCCGGGTCGTCGCCACGCACTGGCCGCGCACCACAGCAGCGCCGCCCCAATCACACCATCCAGCACGGATTTCTGGATCAGCGCGTCAAAGAACACCGCCGGCGCATACGCAGCGAGTAGCAGACCGGCAATCAACCCCACGTGGGCAGCGTCGCGCCGGCTTGCGCCGATGACCAGCGCCCAGCCCCGCGCCGCCAACGCAATCAACCCGCATGCAGCCGCCCCCAACAAGATTTGCACAATTCGCACGCCGAACTGCCCGTCGCCGAGCAGCAGCTTCAGCATCGCCAGGAAGTACGGGTAGAGCGGCGCCTGGTAGAAGATTTCGGACCCGAGCCAGTCCCCGTGCGCGATCCGTCGCGCCCACTCGTCATATGCGGCCGCGTCCACCACGTGCAGCCGGATGAATGGCACATCCCGGATTTGAAACAGGTACAGCGCCCGCACCAGCAGGCCGACGATCACCGGAATTCCAAAAACCCACCCCGCCGCGAGGCCGGGATCCGGGCCCGGAATCTGATCGTTGGCAGCTTGCCTAAGTGGGGCACCCGCCGGGGAAGGTGATTTCGCCGACTTGGTCATAGCGCGATGGTATCGCGCCGGGCGGTCGGCGGACGGACGCAGAGCGGACGTTCACGCCCAGGCCACACGGACCGCCAATATGGTCTGATAACATACGCGGATCCTGCGAGACCGCTGCAACGTTGCGCTCAATTCGATCATTTCGATCACAAACAGCGCTATCGGCTGGTCAGAGGCGATCTCGCTATCCGGCTATCGGACGAACTCAGCAACTTGACGATCGCGGGGATCCAAGAAATTCAACGAGAATTTCTGCGCATCGAATCGATCATAAAGCCAACGAAATACGGCACATCTAAACAATCTTTGTTTTTTTCTGGGCGGGGAATTTGACCTGGTTGCGCGGCGCGGCCTAGGAGCCTGCGGGAACGTGCACTCCGGGCGCGAGCGCCCGGCGCAACGCGAGAGATCGAAATGACTGAATCGCGGCCGCTCTTCTGGCGGCACGGATCCTGAGGACGCCGGTAATCGGCATTGCCCTTCTGTAGGAGGTATAGGGAATGAAGTCGAACGCAGTCAAGTTCCGCAGAAAAATGGTGTTGGCGTCGATCGTCGGTGCGGCCGCTTCGGTTGCCTCCGCCGCTCCGTATGTCAGTACCGCCACGGTTGGCTCGCTGTCCGCACGAGCCGAATTCGACACGGCTGGGACGAACCTGGTCGTCACGCTGACCAACATCAGCGCCGCCGACGTGTTGATCCCGGCCGACGTCCTGACCGCCGTGTTCTTCGACATCTCGGGCGGGCCGACCCTGACGCGGGTCAGCGCTACCCTCGCGCCCGGCTCGACGGTGCTCTTCGGACCGGATGGCGGCGGCGTGGTTGGTGGAGAATGGGCATACGTCCCGGACACGGGCGTCGCCGGTCTCAGCAAGTATGGAATCGGCTCAGCCGGTTTCGACATCTTCGGGCCGGGCGACATGTTTCCCGGACCTAATCTCCAGGGTCCGGTCGGCCCCGACGGCCTGCAGTACGGCATTACCAGCGCGGGCGACAACCCCGGCACTGGCAACGCACCCGTCACGGGCGGGTTTGCGCTGATCAAGAACAGCGTCGTGTTCGTGCTGAGCGGCCTGCCGCAGAACTTCGACCCGTCGCAGTCGATCAGCAACGTGCAGTTCCAGTACGGCACGGGCCTGGACGAGCCGCGCACGCCGGAGCCGTCGGCCCTGGCGCTTCTGATGGCCGGTGTGCTTTACGCCGCCCGTCGCCGCGCCGGCTCAAACGCCTAGTTTGAGGTCGGAGTGACTTGATGAAATGACCGGCGGCGTCGGTCCCCGAACCTGGGGATCGACGCCGCGGTTGCTTGTCCAACGTCTGCGAGCGTGACCGATCAAGCTGGAAGCCGAGCGCCGCCCGAACCACGAATCAACTGCACAGCTACCGCGCCGCCGCGCGTCTGCCGCGAGGCAAGGCGCGAAGCGCGCCGAGTTATCGGGCGCAGCCCGCCATCAACTCCCGCTCCGCCTGGAGCCAGTCCGACATCGCGTCGCCCGGACCGCCGTTGCGGCTGAGGTAGACCTGGTACGCACGCTCCTCGATGCGCGCATGGGAGATCTGGGCCGGTGCGGTGCGCGGCCGGCTGACGCTGGCCTGCGGGGCGATCAGCGTCGAAATCGGGGTTTCGGCGGCGACGATGGCAGTTGTGTTCGCGTTCGTCGTGCTGGATCGTCGTGTCCGTACGGTGGTGCTCATGGGGCACTTCCTCCTGAATGTGAGTTTCATCGGACGCAATGCGCTGCGGGCCGAACCTGACCCGCGATTTGGTCGCCGTAATCGCGGAACTCGGCGAATTTTGGCCACCCGGGCTGAGCGGGTATCATCGCGGACCGACCGGCCGCCGGCTGGCCGTCGCAACCCCGCGACGGACGGCAGCCTGTCTCCCTGCGTGGATGCCGGATATGGCCCCTGGCGGCCCGGATGTGTCGGTTGTTGTGCCGGTCTATAACGAAGCCGAGAGCCTCGGCCGCGTGATTCCGCACTTCCTTGAGTCGCTTTCGCGGCAGCGGCGATCGTTTGAGCTGATTTTCGTGAACGACGGCAGTCGCGACCGCTCCGCCGAAAAGCTCGACGAGTTCGCCGCCCGCGACCCGCGCATTCGCGTTATCCACTTCGTCCGCAATTACGGACAGACGGCTGCGCTGATGGCCGGCTTCTGGGCGGCCCGCGCGCCAATCGTCGTCCCGCTGGACGGCGACGGGCAGAACGACCCGGCCGACATCGAGCGCCTGGCCGACCGTCTCGAAGACGGCTTTGACGTCGTCAGCGGCTGGCGGAAGGACCGCAAGGACGACTGGCTGCGGTCGTTCGTCTCGCGCGTGGCAAACCGCATCATCGGCGGTGTCACGGGTGTGCGGCTGCACGATTACGGCTGCACACTCAAAGCCTATCGCACGCACATGATCCGCGACGCGCGGCTGTTCGGTGAGATGCATCGCTTCATTCCTGTGCTGACTTCCATGCACGGGGCGCGCATCTGCGAGATGGTGGTGAACCACCATCCGCGCACCGCCGGGGTCAGCAAGTACGGTTACGGGCGGATCGTGAAGGTCGCCCTGGACCTGATCCTGATCCGCATGCTTCAGCGATACCGCACCAAGCCGCTGCACTTCTACGGCAAGATCACGCAATGGACGTGGCTTGGCGCAATCGCGAGCTTCCTCTTCGCCGGGGCGCAGGCCGCGGCGGCGGCCGCAGCTGGGGCGGACGCATGGGCCGCGTTCTGGGGCAAGGCCCCAATCTTCGGCCTGTTGTTATTCGTCATGGGGTTCATTGCGCTCGTGGCGGGGTTGAACGCGGAACTGGTGATGCGGGCGGGATTTGAGCACGTGGAAGGGCGATACTGGGAGGAAGCACGCCGTGTGAATTTTTCAGGAAGCGCTCCCGGTGCGAGCGCGCCGCCGCGCGTCCGCGAAGCGCGGGAGGTGATGCGTACGGCTCCGTCGCCGGCTGTCGGATCGGAGCCTGTTCCCGTCCGCCCCTCGCGCCCCGATTCCTGAGCCGCCCGCCGCGTGTTTTCCACGCTGCCAGCCCCGAATCGGACGACTTCCGACGACTCCGCGTTGGCGGATCACCCATTTCGCCACGATAATCCATGTTGAACAATTGCCGCGGACGGGACGTCAGACCCTCCGTCGGCAGAGGCGGCTACACGACCGGCCGGACCACAACGCCGGCGCGTATGCGTCTGAATCATGCAACCCCGATTCGTCGGAGACCTGCTCGTGACCTATCGCTTCGCCCGTTCTTTCGTCGGCGCCGCCGTCCTGGCCGCGCTCTGCTCGACCCCGCTGTTGGCGCAGAGCAGCGAGAAGCTTCGCTATCCCGAGACGCGCCGCGGCGACACGGTGGACACCTACCACGGCCAGGCCGTGGCCGACCCCTATCGCTGGCTCGAGTCGCTGGACGCGCCCGACGTCGCGGAATGGGTCGCCAAGCAGAACGCCGTCACGCAGGCGTTCCTGGCTGGCGTGCCGGAGCGCGAGCAGATCAAGGCACGCCTTACGAAGATGTGGGACTACGAGCGCTTCGGCATGCCCTATCGCCGCGGCGAGCGCTATTTCTACAGCCGCAACGACGGCTTGCAGAACCAGTCGGTGCTGTTCGTCGCGGATTCGCTGGCCGCTGAGCCGCGCGAGTTGCTCGACCCCAACAAGCTCTCAAAAGACGGCACGATCGCGCTCTCCGGGTTGAGCATCACCGATGACGGCCGCCTGCTGGCGTACGGGCTGTCCGAGGGCGGATCGGACTGGGTGACGTATCGCGTCCGCGACGTCGCCACGGGCAAGGACCACGAGGATGAGATTCGCTGGGTGAAATTCAGCGGCGCGGCCTGGCTCAAGGACGGCAGCGGGTTCTTCTACAGCCGCTACGACGAGCCGAAGGGCAATCAGCTCGCGGCCGCGAACTATTACCACAAGCTCTATTTCCACAAGCTCGGCACGCCGCAGAGCCAGGACATGTTGATCTATGATCGGCCCGACGAAAAAGAGTGGGGCTTCGGAGCATCCGTCACCGACGACGGTCGCTACCTGATCATCAACGTCTGGCAGGGCACCGAGCGCAAGAACCGGGTCTATTACCGCGACCTGCTCGACCCGAAAGGCGAGGTCGTGAAGCTGCTGGACGGGTTTGACGCCCAGTACTCGATGATCGACAACGACGGGGCGATCTTCTGGTTCGAGACCGACCTCGATGCGCCGCGCGGGCGCGTCATCGCGATCGACACGCGCAAGCCGGAGCGATCCGCGTGGAAGGAGATCATCCCGCAGAGCGAGCAGGTGCTGCAGGGCGTCAGCACGGTCGGCGGCGTCTTCACGGCGACGTACCTCAAGGATGCGCACACGCAGATCCGCATGTTCGACCTCGCCGGCAAGCCGCTGCGCGAGGTGGCGCTGCCGGGCGTGGGCTCGGCCGGCGGGTTCGGCGGTAAGCGCAGCGAGACCGAGACTTTTTACAGCTACACCAGCTTCGCCGCGCCGCCGACGATCTACCGCTACGACATGACCACCCACAACTCGACCGTCTTCAAGCAGCCCAAGGTCGAGTTTGATCCGTCGGCCTATGAGACCACGCAGGTGTTCGTCGACGCCAAGGACGGCACGCGCGTGCCGATGTTCCTCACGCATAAGCGCGGCATGAAGCTCGACGGCAGCAACCCCGTCATCCTCTATGGCTACGGCGGCTTCAACGTGTCGATCACGCCCTCCTTCAGCGTGTCGAACGCGATGTGGATGGAAATGGGCGGCGTCTATGCCGTCGCGAACATTCGCGGCGGCGGCGAGTACGGCAAGGACTGGCACAACGCCGGCCGGCTCGCGAACAAGCAGAACGTTTTCGACGACTTCATCGCCTGCGCCGAGTGGCTGATCGAGCACCGCTACACCACGCCGGCGCGCCTTGCGATCCTGGGCGGCAGCAACGGCGGACTGCTGGTCGGGGCGTGCATGGTGCAGCGGCCGGACCTTTTCGGCGCGGTGCTGCCCGCGGTCGGCGTGATGGACATGCTGCGCTACACCGAGACCACCATCGGCTGGGCGTGGAAGAGCGACTTCGGCGATCCGCAGGATCCGAAGATGTTCGAGGTGCTCAAGGCCTACAGCCCGCTGCACAACCTCAAGCCCGGCACGCACTACCCGGCCACGTTCATCACCACCGGCGACCATGACGATCGCGTCGTGCCCTGGCACAGCTTCAAGTTCGCCGCGGCGCTGCAGGCGGCGCAGGCCGGGCCCGCTCCGACGCTGATCCGCGTTGAGGTCCGAGCCGGACACGGCGCCGGCAAGCCCACCGCCAAGCAGATCGAGGAAGCCGCCGACCGATTCGCGTTCCTGGTGCGCGTGTTCGGAATGAAACTCCCGAACAGCGCCTCCGGAATGGCGGCGCGCTAGCCCGTGATGCGCGGTATCCGGCCCGGAAAGCGGCGGATATAGTGACGCAGGTGCGCTCGCGACGGCTCGTCATTCTCGGCTCAACCGGCTCCATCGGCCGCTCCACGCTCGACGTGGTCGGCGCGCTGAACGGGACGGTGCGCGTCGTTGGCCTTGCCGCCGGGAGCGGTTGGGAAGCGCTTGCACGGCAGGCCCACGACACCGGCGCGGAATATGTCGCGATCGGCGATGAATCCCACTACGACCGGCTGCGGGCGGCGCTGCCTGCCGCCACGACGGCGCTGGCGGGAGCGGACGGACTGGTCGAGCTGGTGGACCGCGCTCGCGACGCCGCCGACGCCGATTACACGCTCTCCGCAATTGTCGGCGCCGCGGGGCTGCCCGCGACGCTGCGGGCGGTCGAGCGGGGCATGGACATCGGACTGGCAAACAAAGAATCGCTGGTCATCGCCGGCAGCATCCTGATGCCGCTGGCCCGCGAGCGCGGGGCAGCGCTGCTGCCGGTGGACAGCGAGCACTCGGCGATCTTTCAATGTCTGCACAGCGGCACGCACGCCGAGGTGCGGCGGCTGTTTCTGACCGCCAGCGGCGGACCGTTCCGCAAGTGGAGCGCGGAACGGATCGACGCCGCGACGGTGGATGAAGCGCTGGCCCACCCGACCTGGTCGATGGGACCGAAGATCACGATCGACAGCGCTACAATGATGAACAAGGCGCTGGAAGTCGTGGAGGCGCGCTGGCTGTTCGACATGCCGGTGGAACGGATCGAGGTGCTGGTGCACCCCGAGTCGATCGTGCATTCCATGGTGGAATTCGTGGACGGCTCGATCGTGGCGCAGCTCGGCGCCCCGGACATGAAAACGCCGATCCAGTACGCGCTGACCTACCCCGCGCGCGTGGCAGGCGTGGCGACGTCGCTGTCGTGGAGCGCGGCCCGATCGCTGAATTTTGAACCCGCCGACCCGCAGCGTTTCCCCGCGCTGGCGCTGGGTTTCGACGCTGCGCGGCGCGGCGGGACGTGCGGGGCGGTTCTCAACGCCGCGAACGAAGTGGCGGTCGAGCTGTTCAGGGCCGGAAAGATCCGCTTCGGCGAGATCGGTCGGCTGACGGCCAGGGTGCTGGGGCGGCATCAGTCGATCGAGTCGCCGACGCTGAAACAACTGACCGCCGCGGACCAATGGGCGCGGCAGGAGCTGCAAGGATGCCGGATTTGACGCCGTACCCGCTGGCCACGGGCGCGCTGGACGCCCTGCTATCGACGCTGGCGGGAACGTGGATCATCGCACAGATCCTGATCGGCTTCACGCTGATCATCTTCGTGCACGAGTTGGGGCACTTCCTGGCCGCCAAGTGGGTCGGCGTGCGGGTGGATCGCTTCGCCATCGGCTTCGGTCCTCGGCTGTTCGGCTGGCGAAGCGGGGAGGGACTGACGCTCGGCCGGGCGCGCGAATACAGCGCGGAAGAGCTGGCGGAGCGCCGCTACGGGGAGACCGACTACTGCTTCAAGCTGCTGCCGCTGGGCGGATACGTGAAGATGCTTGGGCAGGAGGACTTCATCGTCGATGAGAAGACCGGCGAGCTGATGATGGGCACCGACCCGCGGGCCTTCACGAATCGCCCGGTCGGCGCGCGGATGATCGTCGCCTCGGCGGGGGTGGTCTTCAACTTTCTGTTCGCGATCGTGCTGCTGATGCTGGTGTTCATGGTGGGATTAAAACTCCCGGCGCCCAAGATCGGCGCGGTGGAGCCGGCCCGGCCGGCGGCCCGCGCCGGGTTGCAGTCCGGTGATCGAATCGTCGAGATCGACGGCCGCCGACCGGACAGTTTCATGGAACTGTATGTCGCCGCGGTCATGGCCGAGGGCGACCTACGCCTGAAGGTCGAGCGCGCCGGCAAGCAGCTCGATTTCACGGTAACGCCCGAGCACGATCCGCGCGTCGGTGAGCCGACGCTGGGCATCATGGCTGCCATGAGCACGCGCATCGCGCGCGATGTGCCGCCGACGTTCGGCCCGGAGTTGAAAGCCGGCGACGTGATTCGCGCCGTCGATGGTCGCCCTGTCACCGAAGGTCACCAGGTTCTTGACGCCGTGACCGCGGCCGCGGGGCGGCTCGTGACGTTGACCGTCGAGCGCACCGTGGACGGTCGCACCGAAACACTGCAAGTCCCGCATCGCGCCGTGCCGACGCTGGTGCAGCGCGACCTCTCCGGAGAGCCGAGCTCGCCGATCGACCGCAGCGACCTGCTCGGCCTGATTCCGCGCGTGCTGCTGGCGCTGGTGAACGAGGGCACGCCGGCCGAGGCCGCGGGTTTGCGTGCCGGGGATGTGGTACTCGAATGGGGAACCGTCTCCACCCCCAAGGAGAGCGATATCCGCCGCAGCCTCGCAGTCGACGCCGGCACCGCGGTGCGGGTGGTGGTGCTGCGCGACGGCGAGCGCGTCGAGTCGAAGATCACGCCGAACTCGGCGACCAACCTGCTCGGCGGGCAGCGCACACAGATCGGCGTCGCTTTCGCCCACGACTGGCAGCACAGCATCATCGCCGACGTGCGCAACGGCTCTCCGGCCGCGGCGCTGAACCTGCCGCGCGGGGCGGAGATTCTCCGCATCGACGGACGTGCGACGCCGACCTGGCTGGAGCTGGTCGACGCGCTGCGCGGCTCGGCCGGGCGAACCGTCACCGTCCGCTTCCGGAGCGGGGGGGATGAAGCCGAAGCGCCGATGAGCGTGCCGGCGTCGGTGCTGGATGCGGCGAAGTTGCCGCCGGACGTGCAGATTCTGGCCATCAACGGAAAGCAGGAGGCGGCGATCAAGGGCGTGTCGCGCCTGATGCCGCTGCCCCACCCGGCAGCGGTGCGGGCGCTGCTGGAGGAGAACGTCGGCAACACGGTGGAGCTGCAAATCGCTCGTGCAGGCGAGGATCGGCCTTCGACCGTGCGCGTCGACGTGACGGCGGAGAACGCCGATCCCTGGCAGCTCGACGTGCGCTTCGAGTACGCGCTGCCGCTCGACACGCTGCTGGAAACGGTCTCCGCCGGTGGGAACCCGATCCTCGCACTTCAGAAGGGATTCGGCTACACGAACTACGTGATACGCCAGATCTTTTCGACGATGAAACGCGTCTCAACCGCCAAGGAGGCGCCGACCAAGAGCCTCAGCGGGCCGATCGGTATCGTGCAGATCGCCTACACCACCTCCAAGGCCGGGCTGGCGCAACTGCTGTTCTTCCTGGCCTTTCTCTCGGCAAACCTGGCCGTGATCAACTTCCTGCCGCTGCCGGTGCTGGACGGCGGGCTGATGATGTTCCTGATCCTCGAAAAGATCCGCGGCAAGCCGCTCACGCTCAAGTCCCAGGCGATCACCACCATGATCGGCCTGGCCGTCATCGGCGTATGCACGATCTTCGTGCTGATTCAGGACATCTCGCGGCTGCTCTGATCTGCCTCGGAAAGGTCTAGGATGCGCCCGCTTTCTCCATACGCTGTCGCACTGACGGCCCTGCTCGGCCTGCTCGCGCCGTCCGCCGTCGCGCAGGCGACCGAGCCTGCCGCCGTCGCGACACAGGGAGTGGAGCCGGGTACTGACAGCGCCGCCACGGCGCTGCTCTATGCCGAGCCGAGCTTCGGGTTCGAGATCGCCCTGCCGGGGGACTGGACCTACGACCGCACGCGCTTCGTCGCGCCCGGCGACGGGCTGGGCCTCTGTCGCGGGCGCTCGCTGTCGCAGCGCGCCTCGTTGCAGATCGTGCAGTATCGAACGCCGGGGGTAACGCCCTTCGCGCGCTGGATGGAGCGCTTCCAGGCCGACCTGCTGCGCGTCCCGGACACCCGCGCGGTCCGCTCGCAGCGGCGCGAGGTCGGCGGGTTTCCCGCAATCGAAATCGAGATCGAGGTCGCCGACGCCGCGATGCGCTTCCGCTCCATTTACCTGTGCATCGAGCTGGAGCCGGGAAGCATGCTGATGCTGGTGCACTCGGGCGTGCTGGATGCCGCTGCGCCCGACGCGAGCGCCCCACAGGCCCCGGCCGCGGCGCCTGCCGCCTCGCCAACCAGCCCGCTCGACGCGATGCTGAGCGGACTGCGCATCCGCTACTCGGTTGAAAGACGCAAAGCACTCGACGCGGCCATGGCGCGCGGCACGCAGTGGCGGACGAAGATCGCCGAGGCAGCCGCAGCGCGGCGCTGGCCGGACGCCGGCGCGGCATACGAAATTCGCGAGAAGGGACGGCCCGCGGGCTACCTCACGCGCCGCGTCGGCATCGAGCGTCGCTCGCTCGACGACCCCGCCGCCGGCGGGAACGTCAAGCAGGGGTTGCGGGTGCAGCAGCGCGAATGGCGCTTCGACGAGGGCGGCGGCGCCGCCGAGGTGCGCGCGGACTGGTTCGCCAGCCTCGACCACCGCAGCGAGTTGATCGAGATTTCGACCACGCCGATTCCGGCCGTCGGGGCGCCGGCGCAGCAGGTCGTCACATCGATCGAGCAAGTCATCCGCGAGGAGGACCTGCTCTTCGCCAGCTCGCGCACGTCGATCGACCTGAAGTTTCCCGAGCCGCGCGAGCCGGTGCGCGCCGGCCCGACCTACCTGGGCAGCGCGTGGGCACAGACCCTGCCGATGTTCCTGCCGAGTGAGGCGGGCGATGAGGTCGCATTCGCCGTCTATGACCCGCCCACCCGCGCCCAGCTCACACACGTGGTGCGCCCGCTCGGCCCGCAGCCGATCACCGACGCCGGCGGCCGCACCGGGCCGGCGTTCTCCGTACGCGAAGCCTACGCCGATGACGCGACCGCCGCGAAGATCGTGCTGGATGCGGACGGCTGGCCGGCGCGAATCGACGCCGGTGCGACGGTGCTGGTGCGAATCACGGAGAAAGAGGTCGAGCAGCGATACGGTCGTCTGCGCGCCGACGCCCGCGCCCGGCTCGCCGCCATTCGCCCACCACTCACGCCCGCACCGCCCACCCGCCCCAACCGCGGGGGGCGTTGACGCCCCGGCTTACCACGAGCGCGTCGTCGTCGCGGCATCGAGGCGGACCGATTCGCCGCTTTCAGTTTGAATCAGCAGGTCGCCTTCTGCGCTGATTTCACGGATTTCGCCTCGAATCTCGCGCCCATCGCTGCGGAATGTCGCCACCTGGCCAACCTCTGCACACCGCCCCCGCCACGCCTGAAGCAATTCCTCGCCGCCGCCTGCCGACCCGGCCGCCCGGCACAGCCAATGATCCAATCGCGCAACCAGCGCCGAGGCAACCTGACGCCGATCGACCGGCGTTGAGCTTTCAATTTCGAGGGATGTCGCCTTTTGCGCCAGTTCGGCGTCAAAGTGCGCCCGCTGCTGATAGACGTTCAGCCCGATGCCGATGACCAGCGCGCGAAACGCGCCACTTGGCGGCAATGGCGTGCTTTCCGCGAGCACGCCGCCCAGCTTGCGGCCATGCAGCGCCAGATCATTCGGCCAGCGCAGCGAGGGCAGCAGCCCGGTGGCCTGCTGCACGGCCTCCGCCGCCGCCACCGCGCCGAGGACTCCGCCGAGGCGAAGCAGGCCGGAATCGCGCGGCACGTGCACGCGGACGCTGAGCAGAACCGCGGCGCCGCGCGGGGCGACCCAGCGGCGGCCGAGGCGGCCGCGGCCGGCGGATTGATGCTCGGCGAACAGCACGGCGCCGTCGGCATCGGGTCCGACGCGCTGCAACAGCTCACGATTGGTGCTGTCCGTTTCCGGCGTGGTGTGAAAGAAGCGCAGACGTGAAAAGGGACCGGCAGCGGCGAGATCGGCGTTGGAGAGCGGCGCGTGCATGAACCCGATCCCGGCGCTACCAGTAGGGTGGTTTCCACGGCTGCTGGTGGGCGGCTCACACGTGCCACGGCGCCCGGTATCGAGCCGCGCATCCCTCTCGCCACTCCACGCGGCGCCGTTCCCGTACGCGACAAACCCGCGACGAACACCCGCGGAGATCAGGAAGCCGCGACCGCTGCGCGCATCGAGTAGGCATGCTCGGGACCGGGATACGTACCGGTCGCGATTTGCTGCACGTATTCCGCCATTGCGCTGCGCACGGTTTCGCCGAGTGAGGCCAGCACTGGCACGAAGCGCGGCGGGCGGGTTGCGCCCCAGCCGAGCAGGTCGTGCGTGACGACGACGTGGCCGTCACACGCGGGTCCGGCGCCGCAGCCGATCACCGGGACGCTCACGGCCGCGACGACCGCGGAAGCCGCCTCGGCGGGCACGGCCTCAAGCAACAGCATGGCGGCGCCGGCGCTTTCCATGCGGCGGGCGTCGGCCACCAGCTCGGCGACGGCGCCCTCGTCCCGCGCCTGGGCCTTGTACCCATCCGGGTTCAGCACGCTCTGCGGGCGCAGACCCAGGTGCGCAATGGTCTCGATGCCGGCGCGGGAGAGCTTGGCGACCAGGGCGTCATGCTGCGCCGCGGTTTCAAGCTTCACCGCGTCGCAGCCGGCATCGTCGCGGAAGCGCAGCGCCGCGCGGATGACGGCTTCGTTGCCGGCGCTCATGGACTCGAAGGGCATGTCGCCGACGAGGTAGACGTCGGGCGCGCCGCGCCGCACAGCCTCGGCCAGCGTGATCATGAGCGCCAGCGGGACGCTGCGCGTGTTGGGATGTCCGAGAATCACGGCGCCCATCGAGTCGCCGACCAGCAGGGAATGCACCCCGGCGGCCTGCGCGGCGACGGCGGTGGGGTGGTCATAGGCGGTGAGCATCGCGAATTTGCGCCGCTGCGACTTGCATTGGCGCAGAAAGGCGAGATCCACGCGATTCGAGTAGGCGGGCATCGTTCGCTCCGGGTCCGGCCGCGAGTGCGCTCGCGGACGAACCAATCCTATCCGGTTATCACGGGGTCGTGTCGGCGTCCGGAAAAGCGCGCGACCGGCTGAAACGGCGGTCGGGGATTTCGTGCCCGGCGGCCTATCCAATACGCACAATTGAGGGTGAAGGGTTGCAGCGCTGCGGCGCTGCGCGGGGGACCGGCGTGCACATCGAGACGGTTGACGTCTGCGTCATCGAGGGGGACGCGCAGCAGCGCGAAGGCCTCCACACCCAGTTGCGCGCTGCGCAATACAGCGTCGTGCTGGCGGAGGACGGCGTGGCCGGCCTGAGAGGGATCCGGCGGCACCACCCGCGGGTGGTGATCTGCGACCTGGCCCTGCCGGGGGTGGACGGGATCGAGATCGCCCGGCAGGTGCGCGCAGATCCGTGCCTGGAGGGAACATATTTCATCCTCGTGGCGGCGGCCAACTCGCGCGAAAACAAGCACTTGGCGCTGAACGTCGGCGTGGATGACTTTCTCGCCAAGCCGTTCGACAGCGACGAGCTGGCGGCCTGCGTACGGAACGGCATGCGCGTCCACCGGTTGCAGGAGCGCCTGCGCCGCGCGGCGCTGACGGACGGCCTGACCGGCCTTTGGAACCACAGCCACCTGCACAGCCTGCTGGATATCGAATTCGCGCGCGCGCGGCGCTACGGCGGAACGCTCTCGCTACTGATGCTCGACCTCGACCACTTCAAGGCGATCAACGACACCTTCGGCCACGAGAACGGCAACCGCGTGCTGAGGGCGACCGCGCGGCACCTGAATCACTCGGTGCGCGACATCGACGTGGTGGCGCGGTACGGCGGGGAGGAGTTCGTGGTCGTATGTCCGCAGACCGGCGTCGATGACGCGCTGGTGCTGGCGGAGCGCATCCGAGCGGGACTGCCGCAGAAGGTGGCGCTGCCGGAGCTGCCGCAGCTTACGGCGACCTGCTCGGTGGGAGTCAGCTCCACGTCGGATTCGGGCGTGACCAGCGTCACCGACCTGATCAACCGGGCCGACCAGGCGCTCTACCAGGCCAAGCGCTGCGGGCGAAACCAGGTGGTGCGGGCGTCGGCGTTTGAGGGATTTCCGGTCCAGCCGGCGCAGCCGGACGAGGTGGAACGACTGCGGAAGCAGGTGGCCTCGCTGAGCCTGCAATCAAAGGACTTGTGCCTGCAATGCGTATGGGCGCTGGTGCAGGCGCTCGAGGCGCGGGACCCCTACACGGCGGCGCACTCGCGGAACGTCACGTTCTTCGTAAACCGACTGGTGGACGCGGGCAACTGGCCGGAGTCACTGCGGACGACGCTCTCAAACGCGGCGATGCTGCACGACCTGGGCAAGATCGGCGTGCCGGACAGCGTGATCGTGAAGAATTCGCCGCTGGCGCCGGACGAAGCGGCGCTGCTGCGCGACGTGCCGCAGATGACCTGCCGCATCCTGGAGCCGCTGCGGGTGTTCGAGACCGAGTGCCTGATCATCCGCCACCTGCGGGAGCGGTTCGACGGCACGGGCGTGCCGCACGGACTGAAGGGATCGAACATCCCGCTCGGCAGCCGGCTGCTGGCGATTGCCGAGGCGTTCGATTCCATGACCAGCGACCGCGTGCACCGCGTGCGGCGCTCGATCGACGCAGCGGTGGCGGAGATTCAGGTGGAGGCCGGCCGGCACTTTGACCCCGAGCTGGCGGATCTGCTGGAGCGGTCGCTGCGGATGGATGAAAACGCATGGCGCGAGCGGGTGGAGGCGGCCCGGCGGGCCAGCCCGATCCTTAGTTCCTGAGCCGCAGATGCCCACCCGATGGGGGCGTCGCGCAGGCACCCCAATCGCGCACTTCAGCCCCGCCGAGAGACCGCCCGATATCCGTATACGATGATCGCCCGCGCCGCCCCGGACCGCCTGATCACCTACGCCCTGTTCGGGACAGAGCCATTCTATCGACGGCACCTGCCGGCGCTGGTCCGCGCTCATCACACGCTCTTCCCTGAATGGCAACTGCGGATCATGCATGATGACTCGCTCGAGGCGGGCGAGTACGGCGCCGCGCTGCGCGCGATGGATCGCCAGGGGCTGCTGCGGCTGGAGCGCGTCAGCGCAGAGCTGCCGCCGCTGACGCTGGGGATGCTGTGGCGGATGAAGCCCTGCTGGGAGCCGGGGGTCCGATTCAATCTCTGTCGCGACGTGGACAGCCTGCCGACGCCGCGCGAGCGGCGCGCGGTGGAGACGTTCATCCGCAGCGGCGCCGCCGTGCATTGCATCAATGACCACCCGCTGCACACCAGCGCCATGATGGGCGGGCTGGTGGGGTTCCGCGCCGCCGAGTTCGTGCGCGTCAGCGGGTTGACCTGCTTCGACGACCTGGTAGCGCTCGGGGGCGGAGGCGGCTGCGAGCGTTGGCGCACCAAGGGCTATGACCAGACGGTGCTGTGCGAACACGTGTGGCCGCGGGTGTGCGGGGCGGCGTGCGTGCATCGGCTGCGGACGCCGCGAAGCTGGCCGACCAGCGAGCCGGTGGCGGCGATGCACCGGGTGATCGACGCCGGCGGCGGCGGCGCGGCGGAGTGTGAGCTGGCGCGCAAGGCCGATCGGCTTGCGCCGTTCATCGGGGCGGACGGTTATGACGTGGAGCCGGCGGTGACGTTCTATTCCGAAGTGATCGCCCCGGAACTGCTGGAGCGCATCCGCGCGTGCGAGGCGCCGGCGCCGGCGCTGCACGATCGGGTGGCGCGCTCCGCCTGAGACGCCCCGGAGCCGAGCGTGAGCAACGCCCTGATCTTTCCCGAGCTGGACTGGAAGCGCGAAGGCGCGATCCACCGTCACGCGCCGGCCGAGCGCGCCGGCGCATTCAGTTGCCTCGACGGCGAGCAGACGGAACGCGAGTTCGTGCAAACCATCTTCACGCTGGCCTGGGCCACCAAGGCCCGGCGGATGCTGGAGACGGGCGTCGCGGGCGGGCTGACGACGCGCGCCCTGGCCCAGGCGGCGCGGCTCAACGGCGGCATCGTCACGGCGGTCGAAATGGAGTCGCGCTTTCTCCGCGAGGATTTCTTCGAACCGGAATATCGCGACGTGATCCGCAAGGTGCAGGCCGAGTCGCTCGATTTTCTCGCGACAACGAACGACGAGTTCGATTTTGTCTTTCTCGACACCGACCTCTATTGCCGCGCCCGCGAGCTGGAGCTGCTGCTGGAGCGCCGGCTGCTGACGCCCGGTGCGCTGGTGTGCGTACACGACGCCAGCCGGTTCCGTGATGAGTACGTTCACGACGGGTCGCGCGAATTCTGGACGGCGTTTGAGGCGATGCGCCCGCGAATCGCGGCCGTAATCGAGATTCACCTGTCGCGCGGGCTGCTGATCCTGCAGCCGCTGCGGCCCTGATCAGCGCATTTCGAGAGGGCCACCCATGTCCGTCACGCAGATATCCCCGGCCCGCTGGAGCCGCGCTCAGCAATGGGAGCTGTCGCTGTGGAGCGACCCGGCGGCGCGCCAGAGCGGCGACGATTGGAATCACTGGTGGCGCGAGCGATTCGACCACTATTCCGCCCTTCCGACCGCGGTCGACTCCCTGATCGAATTGGGGTGCGGACCGTTCACCAACGCGCGGCTGATCCTGGAGCATTGCCGCGCAGCGCGGGTGGTCTGCTCGGACCCGCTGGCCGAGCGGTACGCGAGCATGCCGGATTGCTGGCTGGCGCAGGCGGCGGCCACGGGGCGGATCGAGCTGGATACGCACCCGATCGAGGAACTGCCGTTCGCCGATGGGTTGTTCGACGTGGTGGTGATGATCAACGTGCTGGATCACGTGCGCGACGGCGAGTTATGCCTCCGGCGGGCGACCGGGCTGGTGCGCCCGAACGGATGGCTGGTGCTGGGGCAGGATCTCTCCGACGACGAAGACATCCGCAACTTTCCTCATGACCTCGGGCACCCGATCCGCCTTGCGCTCGAGGATGTGGAGCCGCACCTCATGGAGTTTGAACCGCATCTGCGCCGCGTGCTGCCGCGCGAGGAGGGGCGAAACCCGGAAGGGCACTACGCCACGCTGCTGTACATCGGCCGACGGAGAACCTCATGACCGCACCCGCCACGGCTGTCAGCCGCGCCGCCGCACGCCGCCCGCAGCGCCGCGTATTCCTGCGCACGCACCTGGGATTGGGCGATCACCTGGTGTGCAACGCGCTGGTGCGGCACGTCGCGCGGCGCGCCGCGGTGGTGCTGCCGGTCAAGCCGCACAACGCCGCCAGCGTTCAATTCATGCTGCGCGACGTGCCGGTTGAAGTCGTGCAGGCGAAGGACGACGCCGAGGCCGACGCGCTGGTCGCCGCGGCCCGCGGCCCGTCGGACGAGTTGCTCAACTACTGCTTCTTCGACGGAGATCGCAACGCGCAGTTCATGTGCACCGGCATTACGTTCGACAAGTTCATCTATCTGCTGGCGGGACTGCCGCTCGGGGCACGCTATGCCGGATTCTGCGTGCAGCGCGACGCGCAGCGCGAACGGGCGCTGGCCGGGCGGCTCGCACCGGCGGATGGCGCGCCCTACGTCTTTGTTCACGAGGACCCGCAGCGCGGCTTTCGGCTCGACCCGGCCCGGATGCGCGGCGATCTTCCGATCGTGCGGCCGACCCCGGCACTGACGGACAATATCTTCGATTACGCCGGATTGATCGAAAACGCCGCGGAAGTGCACTGTTTTGACAGTTCCTTCGCGTTATTGGCGGATTACATGGACCTCGGTCCGGGTCGGCGCTACCTGCACGGGTACGTGCGCACGTATCCTGATGTGCGGAATGGAGAACTGCTGAACCCGACCTATCGCGACACGGGCTGGATCCGCGTGGATTGACGCCGAGTGCTGTGGGATTGCGGGCGGTGTCGAGAACTGGCTGTGTTCGGGTGAAGCTGGGCTTCGCTGCGCTCAGCACCAGCCTACAGTACGGCGCTCGGCAACAATCCGCGGAGCATTGGCCTACGGAGCGCCAGTGGGCGGAGCTGCCTCAGCGGCGGGCCGAGCGTCCTGCGCGGGCGAGGCGTCTTGAGCGGGCGAGGCGTCTTGAGCGGGTGGGGTGAGCTGCGCCGGCGACGCGATGGCGGGTGGGGTGGCGGCCGGCGCGGCGGGGGTAGCCGGGGAAGAGGGCGCGACGGAAGCCGGGGACAGGGGTGCGGCAGAGGCCGGAGCCGGGGGCGTTTCGAAGTCGATCGTGATGACCCGCCAGAGTTGATCCTTGCCGCGCTCGCAGATGAATCGAACGCCGGTGCGCGCCCGCGGGCCGGCGGGGATGCGGATTTGCACAAATCCGTCCACGTCGGCGCTGATGCGAGCGGCCTGTTCCAGCGGCATCTCGTCCACGTAGTAGCCCAGCAGCGCCGCCCAGCCCCCGATGGCGCGGACCGCGCCCTTCTGAATCGCGTCGCGGGTGGAGTGCCGCCCGGTCTGCTCGAGCATCGTGCGAACCAGCGCCTCGACGCGATCGACGGCCGCCAGGCGCTGCCGGATCACGCGCTCCAGCGCTTCGGCCTCGGCGGGTCGTCCCTCGGTCTTGAGGCGCTTCTGCTCGCGCAGGACGCGAACAACCGATCGGGCGGCGTCCTCGGGCGAACCCTGCTCGATGCGCACGTCCGGAGGCTCAACCGGCTCGCTGCCGCGGCAACCGGACAACAGCGCGACCAGCAGCAGCGGCGCCGACAACGCTATGGCGCGGCTCGCCCGCCTGAATCGCAGACCGCGAATCATGCAACGTCTCCCATGCAGCCGGGTTCGAGCTTGGCGAAAAGAATCTGCGGCTCGCCGAGCGCATGACCGGCAGGCAGCGGCTCGGGCAGGGCCCAGCGCAGATCGTCGGTGACGCCCAACTGGTGCAGCAGGCGCTGAGCAGCACCCGGCATGAACGGCGCGCACAGCACGGCCAGCACGCGCACCGCGTGGATGCAGGCGTGCAGCGTGGCGGCGCACTGCGGCAGCGCGTCCTTGCGGGTGCGCCACGGCTCGCGCTGGCCGAAATAGAGGTTGCAATCGCGGGCGAAAGCCATCAGTTCGTCCTGGGCGGCACGGTAGCGGTGACCCTCAATGTGCGCCCCGACGCGCTCCAGCGCCGCGACGCCGCGGGCGCGCAGCTCAGACTCGGCGGCGCCGGCCGCGGCGGGGTCCGGCACGCGCCGCTCGAAATACCGATCCACGAATGCCAGCGTGCGGTTGACGAAATTCCCCAGGGCCGCAACCAGCTCATTGTTGTTGCGGGCGACGAAATCCTGCGGATCGAAGGCCGAGCGGGCGGACTCGGGGGCGATCGCTGTCAGGTAGTAGCGCAGGGCGTCCGGGTCCAGCCCCTTGCGGACATACTCCTCGACCCACACCGGCGACTGCTCCGGCGTCGTGCTCTTGCTGATCTTGCGGATCTCGCCCGAGGCGGGGTCGCGGTAGTTCACGAAGTTATTTGCGACGACCGCGCTCGGCAGTGAGATGGTGGCCTCGGCCATCAGCATGGCCGGCCAGATCAGCGTGTGAAAGACGGTGTTGTCCTCGCCGATGAAGTGCACGATCTCCGAATCGGGGTCGCACCACCAGCGCTTCCAGCCGTTCTCATCCCCGTCCCGCCGGGCGCACAGAGCGGCCGTGAAAGAGACGTAGCCGATGGGCGCGTCGAACCAGACGAACAGCACCTTGCCGCGCGCCTCGGGATCCTCCAGCGGGACGGGAATGCCCCAAGCGATGTCGCGGGTCATGGCCCGCTCGGGCAGACCCTGCTTGATCTGTCCCAGCGCGAAATTCAGCACGTGCGAACGCCAGGAATCCCGCTTGGATTCGAGCCATTCGGCGAGCCGCTTCTCGAAATCCGCCAGGCGCAGGTACCAATGCGTGGTTTCGCGGACGACCGCCCGCTCGCCGGTGATCTCGCTGACGGGGTTGATGAGCAGCAGCGGATCGATCAAGCGGCCGCATTGCTCGCACTGATCGCCCTTGGCGCGCGGGCTGCCGCAATCGGGGTGGTGGCAGGTGCCGCGAACATAGCTGTCCGGCAGAAAGCGCTCGGCGCGAGGGTCGTAGAGCTGCTTGACCGAGCGCTTCGTGAAGTACCCCTGCTCGTAGATCTTCAGGAAAAAGGCCTGGCTCATGCGCTCGTGGCGCTCGACAAAGCCGGGCTGGTGCGTGCCGCCGTAGACGTCGAAGGCGATCCGCAGCCCCTCGAAGGAGCGGCGCTGGCTGTCGTGGTAGTGCGAGCTGACTTCCTGCGGCGTGCGGCCCTCGCTCAGGGCCTTGATCTCGATCGACACGCCGTTGTCGTCGCTGCCGCAGACGAAGCAGACTTCATGCCCGCGGGCGCGCTGGTAGCGAACGAAGATGTCGGCCGGGAGGTACGCGCCGGCGATGTGCCCGACGTGCAGCCGCCCGTTTGAGTAAGGCAACCCCGATGTGACCAGATACCGCTTCGACACCGCACCGCTCCGTCCGATCGCGCCATGCGCGGCGCGATGGTACGCGCGTCGAACAGGGGACGCAAACGGCCGCAGCGCATGGAATCCGGTCGCGTGCGCCTGACCACCCGCACCGGCAATTCGGGGAAAGACGCTGGACCGTCATCGCAACGGCTGGTAGGATCTCCCGACGGCTCAAACCATACTTTGGGTTGCCAGGTACGGTCGCATGCGTGTCGCGATCGTGCGGCGACTCGGGGAGAATGGCGTCATGGACGATGCCGCAACGCTGATCCACCACCCCATGATTGACGACACATCGCCGGCCTCGAAGGCGGATCCCACGATCGGACCGCTCTCGACGGAGGAACCGGCCGCGCACGACGCCGCGTCGGCCGCGACACACGATGTCCGTGCGGACTTCTCTGCCGCGACGAGCGGGGATGCGCCGCCCGCGCCTACGGCCGAGCAGGTGCTCGAATCGCTGCTGTTCGCCAGTGACTCGCCGCTGAGCGCGGCGCGGCTGGCCGAGCTGGCCGGCTTCGACTTGACGGCGATGCGGGTGGAGCAGCTGCTGGAAGTGCTGAACGAGCGCTACGCCGCGAACGGGGCTTCGTTTCGCGTGCAGCACATCGCACGCGGCTACCAACTGCTGACGCTGGCGGATTTCGCGCCGTGGCTGACAAAGCTGGACAAGCAGCGGCACCAGTCGCGCCTGAGCGGGGCGACGCTGGAGGCGCTGGCGATTGTGGCCTACAAGCAACCGGTAATCCGGGCGGACATCGAGGCCATTCGTGGCGTCGCCTGCGGGGATGTGCTCAACCGGCTGCGCGAAATGGGATTGGTGAAAATCATCGGGCGGGCGGAGATCGTCGGGCGGCCGCTGTTGTATGGCACGACGCGCAAGTTCCTGGACGTCTTCGGCCTCGCCGATCTGGACGAGCTTCCTCCGATGGAAGCGCTGTCGCTGCGGCGGGCGTCGGCAGCGCTGGACGAAACCCGCGCGCTGCGAGCTGCTGCGGGAGCGTGATCGGCGCTGCGCGACGCTGACGCGTGACAGAATTGACAGGGGTCTTGACCGATCGGGGAGAATGGGGGCCGGTCGCGCAATCCGGGAGTTTCTATTTGCGCACGGTGCGGCCGACGGAGGCGCTCGCCCATGCCCGACCCACGGGACACATCAACCCCAGACGCGAATGACAGCGCAACAGCCGCAGCCAGTCCACGAGCGCCGGAGCCAACAACGGTGGATCGTCCGCTGCGCCGCGGAGGGGGCGTTTCAGCCTATGACCGTGCGCTGCCGCATTCGGCCGAAGCTGAGCGGGCGGTGCTGGGTTCGATGCTGATCGAGGAATCCGCGGTCGGGGAGGCAATCCAGGTCTTTCGCGGATTCGACGGGCCGCTCTTTTTCTTTGATCGCCATCAGCGCCTGTATGACGTCATTCTCTCAATGTATGACGAAAGCCGCCCGCTGGACGGCGTGATCATCAAGAATGAGCTGATTCAGCGGCAGGTGTTCGAGAGTCTTGGCGGGTACGCGTTCCTGGCGGGCCTGGCGCACAGCGTTCCGACGGCGCTGCGCGTGCGCCAGTACGCGCAGATTGTTCGCGACAAGGCGCTGCTGCGGCAATTGATCGGCGCCTCTCACCGCATCATGGACACCGCGTTCGACGACGCCCAGCCGGCGGCGGAAATCCTGGACCTCGCGGAGCGCGAGCTGTTCGCGGTGACGGAGCAGCGGGTCGGCGGCGGGGCGAACCTGCTGCCGGAACTGGTGCGCGAAGTGTTCGCGGGGCTTGACGCGCGCAGCGACGACCCCGAGGCGTTGCTGGGCGAGCCGACCGGATTCGCGCAACTGGACGACCTGACCGCGGGGTTGCAGCCGGGCGAGTTGATCGTGGTGGCGGGGCGGCCGTCGATGGGCAAGACCGCCTTCGGCCTGAACCTGGCAGAACACCTGTCGATCAACGAGGGCCGGCCGTCGCTGTTCTTTTCTCTGGAGATGAGCCGTCAGCAGGTGGCGCAGCGCCTGCTGTGCAGTTGGGCGCGGGTGGACTCGCACTCCTTTCGACGCGGGCGGCTGCAGGAGCCGGAAATGGATCGGTTGCGGGCGGCGGCGGGTCGGATGGCGGGCAAGCCGCTGATCATCGACGACTCGAGCAGCCTGAGCGTGCTCGAGCTGCGGGCGCGGGCGCGGATGGCGTATCGACGATATGGGGTGCGGGCGATCTTCGTGGACTACCTGCAATTGCTGCGCGCCCCGGGAACGGAGAGCCGGCAGACGGAGGTGGCGGAAATATCCCGCGGCCTCAAGGGGCTGGCGAAGGAATTGAATCTCCCGGTAGTGACCATGGCGCAGCTCAACCGCAAGGCCGAGGATCGATCGGGCAATCGTCCGCGCATGAGCGACCTGCGCGAGTCGGGCGCGATCGAGCAGGATGCGGACGTGGTGATGCTGTTGCACCGCGAGGCGTATTACAAGCCGGCCGCGGAGCGCACCGAGGAAGACAACCTGGCCGAGTTGATCATCGCCAAGCAGCGCAACGGCCCGGTGGATGACATCAAGCTGCATTTCAACCAGCAGTTCGCGCGCTTCGACAATCACATGCCCAACACCGGCGGCTACGCAAACTACCCGGCGTCGGCGTCGCCGTTCTGACAAACGGGTTCGGCCCACGGAGCCGGACGCTCCGCGGGCCGCTCGCCATCGATCGCGCGATCCGATGCAGTCGCGGTCACGGCTCGCGATAGTCGGGCTGCTGGGCCTTGAGAAACTTCAGAATCAGCTTCTGGTTCTCGATGATCTCGATCTCGCGCTCGCGCGCTTCGCCGGCAATTCCGACCGCCACGCACGTGCGGATCCGGGTGTTCACGTCGCTCACCAGGCCGCCCACGCTGGTGCCGATCCCCCCGATCAACAGGCCGATTTTCTTGACGCGGTTGTTCTTGATGCTCACGCCGACCCAGCCCCACACGGCGCCGCTCTTGTGAATCTCGGTCGTGCCCGCCGCCGTCAGTATCGCCCCGAGAGTCTTGGCGGCGACGGAGAACTTCGACAGGTTTCCGGCTGCGCGGCGGAGCTCATCCAGGTTTTCGAGTACGTACGCGCACTCATTCAGCTCCCTGTCCACCAGGTCGCCCTCAATCCGCTCGGGGGAGTCCGTCAGCAGGCCGCGGATGACATCGATGTCGTCAGCGGCGCCGGACAACAACTGGTTGAACTGCGTCAGCAGGGCGGGAGACTGGGCCGCCGTGGTGCGGTAGACGGGATAGAGCGAACGCACGGGCAGAGCGCCGATCAGGCTCGCCTCCTGCTGCAGGTTGATCTGCGCCGCCTGCATTCCCGAAACGGAGTTCAGGCCGTTCAGGAGTCGCTCCGAATTCTGAAGCAGCGCCACCAACTGCTGGCGAAACGTCTCGCCGGCGCCGCCGCTGAGAAAGGCTTCGCGGCCCGCCAGTTCATCGGCGATCTCCCGCTCCAGGTCCTCGAGCGCCTCTTCAATGGCGTCCTGAATCGTGCCCGACAGGCCCTCGAGACCGGCGCGCATGGCGTCGCGCATCTCGATGGCCGTATCGCGGGCGGTGATGGCCGTGTCGCGCGCCGCGGCGGCGTTGTTGCGGGCCTCGGTGGCCCGGTCACGGGCGTTTGCGGCGTTGTTCCTCGCCTCGGTGGCTCGGTCGCGGGCGGCCGTGGTGATCGAGAAGATGTCGTCGAGAATGTCCGCCTGGGCATGGGAGGCGCTGAACAGGGCCGCGGTCAACGCGAATCCTGCCCATCGAGTAATCCTGGAACGCATGGATGAATCTCCTGTAGTTGGCATCCGTCTCCCCTACGGACGACATTTCCGCCCGGCGCGCCCGGAAGTTCCGGCCGAAATTCCCGGCCGCCGGGGCGGTTTTCGGCTCCGGGGCGGCGGGTGTCCGGGCCCCGATGAGTAGAATGAACGGACAACTCGAACGACTCGAACGGCTGAGGATTCCGGTATGGACGCGCCGCAGACCGTCACGCGCCTGCTCAATCGCGTCGCCGCCGGCCACGGTGCCGCGGCTGAGGAACTTTTGCCGATCGTCTATCACGAGCTTCGCGCGCTGGCCGCGTCGCTCTTTCGCGACCAGAAACCGGGAAACACGCTCCAGCCGACGGCGCTGGTTCACGAGGCGTATCTCAAGCTCGTGGATCAGTCGATCGATTGGTCGAGCCGGAGCCAGTTCTTTGTCGTCGCGGCCAGGGCGATGCGCAGCATCCTGGTGGATCACGCGCGCGGAAAGAGCCGGGACAAGCGCGGCGGAGGCTGGCAGCGGGTTTCGCTCAGTTCCGACCCGGCCGCGGCCGATGCGGAAGAACTGCCGGTCGAGCGAGTTGACGCGGCGCTGACGCGGCTGGCCGAGCTGGATGCTCGCAAAGCGCGGCTGGTGGAGCTGCGGTTCTTCGGAGGATTGTCGCTGGAGCAGGCGGCCGACGCGCTCGGCATCGCGCGCTCAACTGCGTCTGAGGACTGGAGAATGGCGCGTGCGTGGCTCTACAACGAGCTGCGGGAGCACCCGACATGACCGGCGCGGACCGCTTTCGCCGGGTGGACGGGCTGTTTCGCGCCGCCGTGGCCCTGCCGGTCGAATCGCGCGAAGCGTACCTGGTGCAGCAATGCGCCGATGATCCCACCGTTCTGGCGCAGGTTCGATCGCTGCTGGCGGCGGACGGGCACGAGCAAGGCGCGCTCGATCGCCCGGCGCTGATCTCGGTATCCACCGTTCTGGAACCGGGCGGCACAGGCCCCGCAGACTCCGTGCCCGAGACCATCGGGCGATACCGCATCCTCCGGAAGATCGGCGAAGGAGGCATGGGCGCCGTCTTTGAGGCCGAACAGGCGAACCCGCGCCGTCGCGTGGCACTCAAGCTGCTGCGGCACGCGGCCGGGTCGCGCCGCCTGATGCAGCGATTCCGCCAGGAATCCGAGATCCTGGGCCGCCTGCGTCATCCGGGCATCGCGCAGATTCTGGAGGCCAGCTCCGGCGGCGAGGGCCGAGACACGTGTCCATACTTCGTGATGGAGCTCGTGACCGGGAGCGGACTGCTGGAGCACGTTCGTGCGCATTCGCACAACCCGCGCCGCAAGCTCGAGCTGTTCTGCCTGATCTGTGACGCGGTGCAGTACGCCCACCAGCAGGGGGTGATTCACCGGGATCTCAAGCCGGCGAACATCCTGGTCGTGGAGGACGACGCGAGCTCGACCCCGGGCGGCCCGCCCCAGCCGAAAATCCTCGATTTCGGGGTGGCGCGCCTGACCGAATCCGACCTGGCCGCGGTTACGCAACACACGACGGCCGGCGAGCTGGTCGGAACCGTGCCGTACATGAGTCCCGAGCAGGCCGCGGGCGATCCGGCCGCGCTGGATTGGCGCAGCGACGTCTACGCGCTCGGGGTGATTCTCTACGAGCTGCTGACCGGCCGACTGCCGCTCGACGTGCGGCGGGTGATGGTGCACGAGGCCGTACGAATGATCCGCGAGGACGAGCCGACCCCCGCAGGCTCGATCGACCGCTCGCTGCGCGGCGACCTGGAGACGATCCTCTCGCGCGCGCTCGAGAAGGACAAACTGCGGCGCTATCAATCGGCGGCAGACCTGGCCGCGGATATCCGCCGACACCTTCACGAACAGCCGATCACCGCCCGACCGGCGTCCGCGCTCTATCGCGTGGAAAAGTTCGCGCGCCGCAACAAGGCCGTTGTCGCCGGCGTCGCCGTGGCGTTCCTCGCGCTGGCCGGAGGCGCGGGGGTCGCCGTCCGGTACGCGGTGGTGGCCGAGCGCGCCCGGGTCGAGGAACGGCGGCAACGGGTGGAATCGGAGCATCAGAACTACCGCGCGTGTTTGTCGGCCGCGTCGTCGGCGCTGATGAGATTCGACGTCGCGGAGGCGCAGCGCAATCTCTCGGCCGCGCCGGAGTCCCTGCGCAGCTGGGAGTGGACACACCTTCGGAGCCGGCTGGACGACAGCCTGTTGCACCACTCGACCGGCCTGTCCACCGTCTGCGCAGCGCTCAGCCCCGACGGCGGCAGGCTGGCGGCCTGCAATTCCGCCGGCGTCATCCGGCTGTGGTCGGTGTCGGATTGGACGCTGGCGGCCGAACGGGTGCTGGAGGGCGGAGTCGCCCAGCGCCGGATCGAGCAGTTCGTCTTCTCGCCGGACGGACGTGCGCTGCGGGCAGACACGCGGAACGGCTCGCTGCGCCTGGATGCGCATACGCTCGATCTCGACGCACGCGAGGAGCGCGTGTTCCGCAGACGCAGCCCGGATGGGAGCATCGCGTTCGCGGCGGACCGCGGCGTGCAAGACGGCGTCGTGGTCGAAGAGCACGCGACCGGGCGGGCGCTTTTCCGCTTTTCCGGGCGGCAATCGAGCGAGGCGGTGGTGCGTTTCTCGCCGGATGGCGGCCTGCTGGCGATCTGCATGCCGCGAGAGCGCGGGCTGGTCGTCTATCGCTGTTCGGATGGGACGGCGCTGTGCCACCGCCCGGAACTGCTCGCGGTTGCGGATCTCTGCTTCAACACGGACGGCACGCGCCTGGCCGTCGCGATGACGACCGGTGAAGCGCATGTCATCGCGATTGACGGCGGCGGGACGGTGGCGACGTTGCCGGCCCAGGGAACGTCCGTCGTCGCCATCGCCTTCAGCCCCCGCGACGATCGGATCGCGACCGCCGCCGGCAACGGCGTGGTGCGGCTGTGGGATGCGCTGACGGGGGAACCGCTGGCGGCGATGCTGGGGAACCATTCGCCGGTGATCTCGCTGGAGTATGACGCGGAGGGCCGATCGCTGGTGACCGTCTGCGCGAATGGCGATGTTCGCTGGTGGGACGCCTTTGCCGCGGCGGATCCGTTCGTGGTGCGGGTTCCACAGTCCGTCTACGGTGTGACGTATTCGCCGGATGGCACGTTGCTTGCAGCCGCGTGTCTGGGCGGGGATCGCCCACTGCGAATCTGGAGCGTGGCGGACGGGCGGGAGCAATTCGCGGGTCTCGACGGCTTCCTGAGCAGCGTGGCGTTTGATCGCGACGGCCGGCGACTGGTGGTGGGTCGATCGACGACCAATGCGCCGACGGCCGTCATTTCCATCGACGGAACGCAGATTGCGTCGCTGCCCGGTCACTTCTGGCGCACCGACTGGGTCGGTTTTGCCGCCAATGGCGAGCACGTCGCGTCATTGGGCAACAATGGGCGACTGCTGGAGCACGTGATCGACACTGGAGCGCCGGTGCGGCGCGCGGCGTTTCCCCGCAATGAAGATCAGGAAGGTTGCCGAGCCGCGCTCAGCCCGGATGGGGCGCTGCTCGCGGTCGCGGCGCGGCATCAACTGCACCTGCTGGACGCGGCGTCGTGGGAGACGATCGCGACGCTCGACGGGCACACCAGCTCCATCTACGCGCTGGCGTTCAGCGCGGACGGACGGCTGCTTGTATCAGGCGGTCGCGACCGGGAAGTGCGCGTGTGGGATGTGCGGACGCGCGCGCCGATCGCGACGATGGTCGGTCACGTTGATGACGTGTTCGCCGCCGCGATCAGCCCCGATGGACGACGGATTGTCTCGGGCGGCCGCGACCGGGTGATCCGGGTGTGGGATGCGGAACGGTTTGCGGAGATCACGCAACTGCACGGGCACACGTCGTATGTGTACTGCCTGGCGTTCAGCCCGGACGGAGAGATTCTTGCGTCCGGCGGCGGAGACGACACGGTGCGGTTGTGGGAGACGCGGCCGTACCGGGAGCGAAGGCGGCAGTGACTTCAACGGAAGTGCGCGGATGCCCCTACGGCCCACCCAGAATGAGCGCCACAAACGGATCAATGTCGAAATTGTTGAACGCGCTATCGCCGTTGACGTCACCGCGGGCGGCGGCATCGCAACCGGGAAATGCCGCGGCGTAGCCGGTCGGGTCGATCAGCGCCATCACAAACGGATCGATGTCGAAATTGTTGACGACGCCGTCGCAGTTCATGTCGCCGAGGACCGGCGGCGGAGTGATCGCCAGGCGGATGTACTCCGCCGCATCGATGTTGCCGTTGCTGTTGACGCTGGCGGGCACCTGCGACTGCCAGACCAGTGCTCCGCCGTCGGGCGTGGCGAAGACGCCGACCGCCAGCCAGATTTCGGCCGGCAGCGCACCGCCGAATTCCTCGCGCAAGTTGAGCGTGCCCTCCAGCACGCCACCGTTCGCGCCGGTCGCGGCGCTGCGCGTGCCGATCGCGTCAAACCAGCCCTCGAAATCGTTGTTGTTCTCATCGGCGAGATAAGCGTCCCACGCGGCCACCTGCCCGCTCTTGGCCCAGTTCGCGGGGATCAGCGGACCGGGCAGGTCGGCGACGTAAATGAAATGATCGTTGCCCTCGCCGGCGTCAGGCGTCGCGACGTAGAGCACGTCGCCGACCACCTTTGCCCAGAGGCTCATGCCGCCGTTGGTCGCCAGCAGCGGCACGCCCGCGTCCAGCAGGCCGTCCATCTGGAACCCCGGCGGCGGTTGTCCGCCCGTGACGGCGAAATGCCAGTCGGCGCCGCCGTTGTTGTCCCACAGTCCCGCCCCGTTGTTGAACACCAGGTCGAGTTGCGTCGCGGTGGAGGGCACGGGGACCGTCACGCGCCATACGGACTCTGATGCGATCCAGGTCATGGTCGGATCGGGGTTGATCACCGTGGACCAGTTGTCGAAACCATAGTGCAGGCGCACGTTCGGAGCGCCGGCCAAGACGCGCCCGGCCGGGTCATAGTCGATCGTTACACTCGAGCCGGCCACCGGCGGCGCGGGGGAGATGACCACCGCCGGTCCGCCGGGGTTCGTGACGCCGCTGCCGACCCAGACATGCTGAATGTCCGTTCTGGCGACATTTCCGGCGTTATCGACGGCTTCGACGTAATAATCGAGCAATTCATCGCGGATGCCGACAATCATGGCCGCGTACTGCTGGGCGCGGACGGTTGCGGGGAGGATGTGCGCCGGCGGCGCGGGAAGCGACGACGCGGTCATCGGCAGACTGATCCAGCCGCCGACCTCGGGTCCGCCGGCGTAGGTCTCATTCTGCGTGGACAAAAGCGGGTTCAGGCCGTCGGCGTCGATGCGGTACTTGAGCGTCACGGCGGCGACGCCGTTTGCGTCGTAGGCAAAAGTCCAGACAGAGAAGTCGGCCGGCTCGGGCAGCGTGCCCCACTCGTAATCGCCGGGGTTGTAGGGATCGCGCTGCGGGATGAAGACCGTCGGCGGAAAGAGGTCCGGCTGCCCCAAGATGACGTTGTTGGCGAAGCTCACGGCCTGGTTGCAGCCGCGGGTGACGTTGGAGTCCCACGGCTCGCCGCTGCCATCCCAGTACCAGTAGTCGCTGGCCTGTGCGACCAGCAGCCAGCGCCAGGCGCGCTCGGTGTTTGTACCGACGCCATTGAGAATGTTCTGGAGGCTCACGGCCGGCGCAATCGATTCAGCCATCAGGACGTGATTTTTGGCGGCGGTCATGACGGCCCAGCTGTTGCGGTCGGGGCTCCAGCCGGAGCCGTTGGGATCGCCGAGCCACTTCTTGAACTCGGGGTCGCCGTTGTCCGCGCCGGCCCATGATCCGTTCTCCACGTGGATCAGGTCGCCGGCGGGGGTGGGCCAGCGTTCTAGGTAATCATCGATGGTCGTGACGTCGTAGTCGGGGTCGCCGGCGGCCCAGCTCACCATGTTGTTCCAGTTGTGGTGATAGTAGGCCTCGCTGCCGCCGCCGAAGTTGTCGCCGTCGTGGTGCAGCAGCACCAGCATCGGCCGCCCGCCAATGCCGCTGTATTGCAGGTAGCCGTCCATCACGCCGTCAAAAAGAAACGCGCCGTAGCCGCCGCGACCGTCCTCATTCCCCTCGTAGCGCGCCGCCGGGACGACGGTGATCTGCGAAACCGCGCCTGTGGCGGGGTTCACGTGCTGCGCGCGGTGCGGGAGATAGCCGAACGGGGCCGAGACGCGGCTGGGCGCCCAGAGGTTGCTGAGCTGCACCCACGCGCCGCCGTTCGCGGCCGGATCGGGGTTGACCTGGTCGGCGCGATTCGGTCGGTAGAGATTGGAGGCGTTCGTGTGCGGATAACCGATGCAGGCGCGATCGAAGTGAATGTTGTCCACCATCACCCACTCGACGCCCTCGGCGGCCAGCGCGGGGATGATGCGCGTCGCGAAGGCCGTCTCGGGCGGAAACATGCCGGGGGCGTAGCCACCGGGCCAGGTCTGGCCGAAGGCGTGCCGATGCAGACGGATCTGCATGCGGATGTCAGCTTCGTCGAGCAGCGGCATGAGCGGGTGGTGATAGCCGAAGGCAACGAGATCCAGGCGCGGGTTGCCCAGGCTGGTGTTCCATGAGCGAGCCTGCGCGTAGGGCTGTGTCCAGTTGTTCCACATGCCGCCGTTGACGCCGGCGGCCTGCATCGCGTTCAGGTTCTCGATCAATGAGCCGGAGAAGCTGACGTGCGCGCCCAGATGCGACAGGCCCAGCCCGGCCTGAACCGCGTCGCGCGGCCAGCCGGTGTAGGGGCCGAAGCGCTGGTTGTGGATGTCCTTGACGCTGAAGCTGAAGCGGCTGTTGTTATCGGCGGTGACGGGCGATTCGTATGGGAAATAGATCGGCTGGTGCATGTGCCAGAGAAAAGCGACCTGGATCGGGTCGGCTGTTGCGCTGCACACACCGCTCAGAATCATGGAGCCGATCGCCGCCCAGCACATCCGCAGCTTCATTGATTACCTCCAGGGGCGTCGCGCCACGCCTGACGACCATGATATCGAACTGCGCGGAGCGTCCGGAGCGGGATTTCCGATCCAGCGAAGCCAGGCAGCACCACCATCGGGAGGGGCGCAGGGCGCTGCACGGCACGATAGCAGCTCGGTCTCGGCCGTGGGGTCGGAGGAAAAACACCCCGGCGGCTCGCCGCCCGAAAGCGCCGAACCGCCGGGAATGATGAACCACGATCATCGCGGCAGGGCCGCAATTGAAACTACGGACAGATCACGATGCCGCAATTCGAGCCGGGACCCTGCGGCACGCCGCCGCTGAGCGTGCATCCGGCCGGGAACAGGTTCGCGCACGACCCGGCGCCGAGGCAGCAGGCCTGCGGCCCGCAACCCGGGCAACCGTTGCCCGGAGGCGGCGGCGCGAGGATGCAGGCGACGAACGGATCGATGTCGAAGTTGTTGAAGAGGCCGTCGCAGTTGACGTCTCCCCAGCAACGTCGCTTGGCCCAGCACGCCGGCGTGCCGCCGAGCGCGAGATAGCCTGGCGTCGGCGCCACGGGATCCGGCGGCGAGCCGACCAGCACGCCTTCGACGAAGTAGTCGATGTCGAAGTTGTTCACCGACCCGTCGCAGTTGGCGTCGCCGACGAGCACGCCGTTGCACGGATCCGGCACACCGCAGATGGTCGTCGCGCAGAGCGTGCCCGGACCCTGTGAGACCCCGCCGGCGCTGGCGCATGCGGCCGGGCGCAGGTCCGCACACGACCCGTTCGGGAAGCAGCAGGCCTGGCAGGCGTAGACGAATACACAGCCGTTGATCGGGTCGCAGGAATCATCCGTGCACGGATCGCCGTCGTTGCAGACGATCGGGGTGTTCACGCAGCCGGTCAGCGGGTCGCATGAATCCGCCGTGCAGGCGTTGCCGTCGTTGCAGTTCACCGGCGGACCGGTGCACGCGCCGCCGATGCAGCGATCCGGGCCGGTGCAGGCGTTGCCGTCGTTGCACGGCGTGCCGTCGGGCACGGGCGTGAAGACGCACAGGCCGGTGGCCGGGTTGCAGGCATCGGTCGTGCAGGGGTTGCCATCGTCGCAGACCACCGGCGGACCGCCGACGCACACGCCGCCGATGCAGCGGTCGCCGACCGTGCACGGGTTGCCGTCGTTGCAGGGCGTTCCATCGGCGACATTCACGACAATGCAGTTGCCGAGCCCGTCGCAGATTTCGTCCGTGCACTGCGTGCCCGGACCGCAGATCACGCCGAACGCCTTCGGAACAACGATGCAGTTGCCGAAGCCGTCGCAAATCTCGTCGAAGCACAGTCCGCCCGGACCGCAGGGCGCTCCGAACGGATGGAATACGACCACGCAGTTACCCGCGCCGTCGCAGACTTCATCAAAGCACACGCCACCCGGACCGCACGGCATTCCGGCAGGATGCGGCGGATGGATGCAGCCGCCCGCTCCGTCGCAGATGTCGTCGGTGCAGGGGTTGCCGTCATCCGGACAGGGCGCGCCGAAGGGCTTGGGCGGATGGGTGCACACGCCCGCGGCATCGCAGATGTCGTCGGTGCAGGGGTTGCCGTCATCTGCGCAGGCGGCGCCGGGCGTCACGACGTAGACGCAGTTGCCGAAGCCGTCGCACACGCTGGCGAAGCACTCGATCGGCGGCAGCGGGCAGGGCGTACCGGCCGGTGACGGCGTGCTCACGCACGCGCCGGTGGCCGGATCGCAGGAATCATCGGTGCACGGGTTGCCGTCGTCGCAGCTCGGGCACGAGGTGCCGTCGCCGTAGTAGAAGCCGCCGCCTGCGGCGCAATCCGCCGCCGTGACGCCCTCGACGCAGCCGCCCGGCAGGCAGCACGCACCGCGCGGGACACACGGACAGGGAAGCGTGATCGGCATCACGGGAACCGGGATATTCGAGCAATCCACCAGCACGGCGTGGATGCAGCAATTGGTGTCGCCCCAGCGATGGAAAATCGCCGTGGTGCAGGTGCCGTTCGGACAGGGCGAACCGGCGATCAGCATGTTGATGCCGACCGGCAGGTTCGCGCAATCGCTGCCTTCGATGCAGGTGATGCGATAGATGCAGCGGCGTTCGCGCGTCGAGCAGACGCCGTGGGCCGCCGTCCCCGGCGCGACCGGCTCGATCGGCGTGGTTTCCTGGGAGTTCAGGTCTCCCGGAATCGTCTCGCGCACGCCGATCTTCCAATTCGTGTCGGGATCGGTGACCAGCGCCACCGGCGGCCCGAGCACGTGCACAAAGTCCTCGCCCGTCATGTTGAACATGATCGGCGGGAAGCCGAACAGCCCGGCATCCAGTTGAACCAAGCCCGGCCCGCCGACTTCGCGGAAGGTGAAGCGCGGCTGGACCGGCAGCACAGCGCCCCAGGTGCCGCCGTTGGCATGCGTCTTGAGCGCATTGGCATTCCCGATGGCCTGCGGCACGACCGACAGGCGGATCTCCACGTCCCACTGCGACGAGAACGACCCACCAAAGTGCGTCACCGTGACCGGCTGCGTGGACTGCAGATGGAGCGCCACGATCTCGATCGGCACCGAACCTGCGGCGCCGATCGGATCCGGCGGCACAACGGGGTCAAAGGGTCGGCGGACGATCGTATCGGTCGAGCCTAGCCCACCCGGATCGAGCGGAACACCCTCGGTCAGCACGATCCCGATGAACGGGTCCGAACCGGGACCGAAGAAGTTCGGCGGCAGGGGCGGATAGATGCTGCCGGGGATGCCGATGTGAACGTAGCTCTCCCCGCAGGTCGTCAGGTAGTCGTTGATCGGAGCGCACGAGAGCGGACCGCACGGACCGTCGCCCTCATAGGTGCCGCACTGCTGCTGGCACTGCGCCCGCGTCAGCGACTGGCAAACGCCATCGAGGCAGCATGCGCCGCTGGGCTGCGGACAGGGGTTGCCGGCCGGGCAATACACCAACCGCAGGTTGTCGGCCAGGATGCCGGCGCCGTCGTTGTAGGTCGCCTGGTTGCCGGCGGCGTTTTCGACGCCGACAGTCGCATCCGCCGGCGGAAACACGTCAATCTGGGCGTAATGGAACTCCACGCAGCCGCTGGTCTCGAAGATCTGCACCTGGAAGGAGTTCGAGCTGGTCGGCCACGCGATGCCGAACTGCGGCACTTCCGTCCACTGCACAATCGCGATGCGGTTCGGCGACCAGCCGGTCACCGCGAAGTGGAGCGTGCCGTGACCCGGCGTCGAGCTCAGCGGGTCCATGTTCAGGTCGTCCCACAGCGGGTACAGAGCGTTGTTCGGCGCGGCCAGGTTCGGCAGCGCGGTGTTGCTGAAGTTCGTCCCGCTGAGCGGCGAGAAGCTCACAACGCCGTTGGCGTTCACGTACAACGATGAGAAGCTGTTTCCGTAGTGCGAGTGCGAGAAGCCCAGCGGCAGCGCGCCGGAATTCCCGTCATCGCCCAACGAGGTCAGGTCGACCGCGTCGGGTCGCGAGCGGATGTCGATGAAGCCGTCCGGCCACTGCACCGGCGGCGGATACGACACGACGCCGCAGGAAGATCCGCCGATCGGCACGCCCCCCTGGCTCACGCAGTCCGACGAGAGGATGACGCTGCACGCACCGCCCGGCAGGCAGCACGCCTCCGGCTGCGGGCACGGGTTGGGCGTGCAGGATGAGCCGAAGCCCTGGCGCACGCCGCCGTCGGGCGTGCAGGTGTCCGAGGGAGTTACGTCGCGCATCTCGCATGAGCCGTTCGGGAAGCAGCAGGCTTCGCGAATCGGGCAGAAGACGCTCAGGCAGTCCGAGAAGGGCCCCTGGAACGTGCCGTCCATATCGGCGCAACTGGCGGCCGAAGGGCTGTCGACACAGAACCCGTCGTTCAGACAGCACGCGCCCGGTGCGTCATCAACGAAGAATTGGATCCACACGATTTCAAACGGCAGTGCGCGGCCGGCGGCCACGTCGATCGAACCAAAGGCGTCCGTGAATCGCACCGACAGGTTGGTTGATGCGGTTGAAGCGCTGCTGTTGGCCGCGGAACGGGGGAAATCCATCACCGCCCCCGACAGGAACGTCTCGCCGGTGGCGGCGGGCTGGTCATTCGCAAAATTGAAGGTCGTGTATGCCAGGTAGTACACACCCGGCACAAAGGTGCGCGTCATGCTGTTCGGATCATCGTTTCCGAAGTTCGGGACGGCATTGAAACCCGAGTCATACACCCAAAAATCAGTGTCCGTGGTATGCCCCGCACGCGAGATCGTGATTGTCGATGTCTGCGTCAGCACCGGCCCGACGATGAACGAGGTTCCCACGCTGCTGAGCTGGTACTCGTAGCGGGCGGTGGTCGCGGTCGTGCCGGTCACGCGGACGAACAGCTCCTCCGCCTGGCCAAATCCGTACCACTGAAGGAATTCCGGCGTCCCCGTACCGGCCTGGATCTGCGCATCCGACGTCGGATTGATGACGCCGCTGGTCTGAGTGAGGCCGCGGATGGACGGTGTGAGCGTTGCACTGCCGGCAGTCTGTGTCAGCCGGTGGCGGGTCAGCCCGACGCCGGAGTTGATCTGCAGGCGGAAGTAATCCGCCGAGTTCAGCCCGCCGCCGGTGAGCGCCGTGCCGGTCGTGGTGCCGGAGATCGAGTCTCCGGCGTTCAGAACGATCGTACCGTTGGCGGTCGCAGCCGCCTTGGAGTCGTTCGGCTCAATTTCGGGAAAGTCGATGGCGAGCGCAAGCGTGGGAAACGCCAGCAACGAAACGACAAGCGCACGACAACACGAAGATCGCACTTTTTCGAACATGATGCCGCTCCCGGTTCGATGGTCTGAAATGCCCTTCACGGTCGGTCGCCAGGGCGACAACCGGAATCATTCGACAGGGCGGAGCGACGCGGCACAGACGTGCGAAGTGCTGCGCGGCTCGCGGAATGCGGCCCGGCATCGGGAGGTATGCACCGAAGCGGGCGAGGCTCCGCCCTTCCACTGCAAGCGTGACCCTTTCACCTTACTACTGCCGGTCAGGCCGATCAACACATATTTCGGATTCTAATTCGCGTGACGTCCCGTAAAAGCGGCCGCTGTCGCAACGGAGGGGCGTCACACGGCAGGTTCGGTGCGGCAGGCGCGGGGCGCGGCTATACTCCGGAAAAACCTGCATCGCAGGTCGTCCGAATCCCCGGAGAGCGAGCACCGTGGCGGCCGCAGACACCTACTACCTCGAAACCTTCGGCTGCCAGATGAATGTGCTGGACAGCGAGCTGGTAGACGGACAGCTCCGCGCGCTGGGGCTTGCGCCCACCGACCAGATGACCGGCGCGGACGTGATCCTGTTCAACACGTGCAGCGTGCGGCAACACGCCGAGGACAAGGTGCTGTCACGGCTGGGCCAGCTCCGCCGGCTCAAGAGCCGCCGCCCGCACACTGTGGTCGGCGTGATCGGCTGCATGGCCGAGCGCGAAAAGGAGGGGCTGTTCGCCAAGGCCCCGCATGTGGACCTGCTCTGCGGCCCGGGCGAGTTGAACCGCCTGCCGGGGCTTCTGCAGGAGGTGTGGGAGCGGCACGAGCGCGTCACCGCCCTGGCTGGCAGCCTGTCTCGGCGCACGGAAGTGCTGGCGCGGGCGATGGAATATGACAGTCTCGAAGCGCTGGATCTTTCCCGCGCGCCGCAGACCGGCCCGGCGGCACTGCAATCCTACATTCGCGTGCAGCGCGGCTGCGACAAGTTCTGCACTTACTGCGTTGTGCCTTTTACGCGCGGGCCGGAGCGAAGCCGACCCGCGGCGCACATCGTGGCCGAGGCGCGGATGCTGGCCGAGCGCGGCTGCCGCGAGGTGACGCTGCTGGGGCAGACGGTCAACAGCTACGTGCAGCAGGAGGCTGGGCGGGCGGTGCGCTTCGCCGAACTGCTGGAGCGGGTTCAGGCCGTTGAAGGGCTGGACCGCATCCGATTCGTGACCAGCTTCCCGGCCGACTGGGATGAGGACATTTTCCGCGTCATGCGCGACTATCCGCGCATCATGCCTTACCTGCACATTCCAGCCCAGAGCGGCTCGGACGCCGTGCTGCGTCGCATGCGCCGGACCTACACGGCGGCGGACTACCTGCGGCTGATGGACACCGCGCGGCGCTACGTCCCGCACGTCGCGCTGGCCGGCGACTTCATCGTCGGGTTCTGCGGCGAAACGGAGGCGGATTTCCGGCGAACGTGCGAGTTGGTCGAACGAGTGGAGTACAACACGATCTTCGTGTTCAAGTACTCCAACCGTCCCGCCACCGCCGCCGATCGCAACCTCGCCGACGACGTGCCAACGGAGGTCAAGATCGCCCGCAACCGCGAATTGCTGGCCGTGCAGTCCGGGATCGGCCTGCGCCGCCGGCGGGCGATGATAGGCCAGCGTGTCGAGGTGCTGGTCGAGGGATACAGCAAGGTCGCGCGCCAGGCGCAGGCCGCGCTGGCCCGTGGCGATGCGCCGCTGGTGCAGGAATCTGAACAGGACCGCGGCGCTGAGATTTCGCGCACCCGCGCAGCACAGTTGGTCGGCCGCAGCCCGGGCGACCTGATTGTCGTTTTCCCGGGCGGTCCGGAGTTGATCGGCGGCATCGTGACGGTGCGCGTCGAGGAAGCAACGCCGCTGACGCTGCTCGGGCAGGTGGAGGGGGTGGTTTCTCCGCCGCGCGCTGCGGCTGCCGCGGAGCCGGGGGCGTCGTCGGTTCGCGCGGCGGGAGCCGGGCTGTCGCTGCCGCTGCTGTCTGCATCGCCGGATGCGTGCGCCGGATGACCCGGCCCACGGACACGATCATCGAGCTGCGGCGCGTGTCGAAGTCCTTCGGCCCGCAGCGGGTGCTGGACGACATCGACCTGCGGATCGAGCGCGGGCGGAACACGGTCATCATCGGGCGCAGCGGGGTGGGTAAGAGCGTGCTGCTCAAGCACGTCGTGGGGTTGCTGCATCCCGATCGCGGCGAGGTGTATTTCGACGGACGGCGGGTGGACACCCTGCGCGAGCGCGAGCTGGTCGCGGTGCGGCGACGGATCAGCTTCGTCTTTCAGCTCAACGCGCTCTTCGACTCGATGTCCGTGGCGGAGAACGTGGCTTTCCCGCTGATCGAGACCGGCGACGCGCGCCTGTCGCGCGAGCGGGTGCGCGAGATCGTGCAGCGCAGACTGCAGATGGTCGGGCTGGCGGGCTTTGGTCACAAACGTCCGGCGCAACTTTCGGGCGGTGAGAAGAAACGCGTCGCCCTGGCCCGCGCGCTCGCGCTGGAGCCGCCGCCGGCGGTGATCCTCTATGACGAGCCGACCGCCGGCCTGGATCCGCAGCGCGCCGACAGCATCAACAAGCTCATCCGGCTGCTGCAGCGCGAGCTGGGGGTGACCGGTGTGATCGTGACGCACGACATGCACAGCGCGGCCGAGATCGGCGACCGGATCCTGATGCTGTGGGACGGGCGCTTCATCGCCGACGGCGATCCCGCGGCCCTGCGTAGCAGCAACGACGAGCGGGTGCGGCGCTTCGTCGAAGGTCGGGCCGAGCCGGCCGACCTGGCGTCGCTGTCGGCCTAGGCGAGCACCATCGTCCGGTAGAATCGGTCGGAGTTCCGCGGCATCACGGCAGGAGTTGGCACGCGATGGCAGTGCGCAGAAAAACGCGACGGGTGAACGTCGGCGGCGTCGGCATCGGCGGCGATGCGCCGGTGGCGCTGCAGTCGATGACCAGCACCTACACCTACGAGATCGACAAGACCATTGATCAGATCCAGCGACTGGCACGGGCCGGGGCGGACCTGGTGCGCGTCGCGGTGCCGGATCGGCGCGACACGGAGGCGCTGCCGCATATCCTGGCGGCCTCGCCGGTGCCGCTGGTGGCGGATGTGCACTTCCACTTCGAGCGGGCGATGGAGGCGATCGAGGCGGGCATTCACAAGATCCGCCTGAACCCGGGCAACATCCAGGATCGGGCAAAGGTGCAGCGCGTGATCGCGGCATGCAAGGAGCGCGGCATCCCGATCCGCGTCGGCGTGAACGAGGGCGGGATCGTCGAACGCAAGGATAAATCGCGCCGCGCCGAGGAAAAGGCCACGCTCGAAAGCAACTACCGCGGCAATCTCATCCGCATCATGCTCGACAAGCTCGATGAGTATCTGCGCATCTTCGACGAGGCCGACTTTCACGACGTGGTCATCAGCGCCAAGAGCATTGATCCGACAATCGTCATCGACGCCTATACCGAGATCAGCCGCCGCTACGACTACCCACTGCACCTGGGCGTGACGCACGCCGGCCCGCCCGAAACGGGACGCATCCGCAGCGTGACGGCGCTGGGCGCGCTGCTGGCCAACGGCATCGGCGACACCATCCGCATCAGCTACGCCGCCGACCCGATCCACGAGATTGAGGACGGCAAGGAGCTGCTCTGCTGCCTGGGGCTGCGGCCGCGCACCGAGCCGGAGCTGATCGCCTGCCCGACCTGCGGGCGGATCGAGGTCGATCTGTTCAAGCTGGTGACGGACGTGCGGCAGAAGCTCGCCGCGGAAATCTCACTGCCGATCAAGGTGGCGGTGATGGGCTGCGTGGTGAACGGGCCGGGCGAATGCGAGGGGGCGGATGTCGCCATTTTCGCGGGCAACCGCAAGGGCATCATCTACGTGCAGGGGCAGCAGCGCCAGACCGTGCCCGAGGATCGCATGCTGGATGCACTGCTGGAGGAATGCCGGGCGCTGCAGGACGCCGTGCAGCGCGGCGAAGCGACGCTCACCAATGCGCACGTGGACGTGAAGCCGCCTGATCCGCTGCCGCGGAGGGATGGAAGCGTGCCGCTGACGGTGGCGGGAAGCGCCCGACGCTGACGAAGCCGACGACCCACAATCGGCCGCAAACTCAAGCCGGGCAGACTCGGGGCATCGACCGTCGCGCGGGCGACACCCGACGCGAAGCGGGCGCTGCGATCCCCAGCCCGCCTATCGCTCAAATCCGTGGAACAACGGCTCGATCACCGCACGCCGGAGCGCGGGTCAAAGTCGTGCAGCACCGCGCCATTCGCCGCGGTCACGCGCCAGACCAACTGCGGGAAGGCCGGCGTGCGATCATCGCGTACGAACACGTACTCGATCGACCCGCCGCGAGCGAACTCGCTGCACTGGGCCGCGGCCGCGAAGCGCAGCGACTGAAACGCATTCTGGAACCCGCTGCACTCGCAGCCCGTCCCCTGAATTTCCGCCGACACGCGACGCCCTGAACCAACGCCCAGAGCGGTCGAACCCGAAAGCTGGTCGCGCGCATCGACGTAGTAGAAAGAGTCCTGCTGGCACAGCGGCGTGGAGGTGTTGATCTGATCGGAGCCGCACGGGTCCGGGTTCGGGAAGGAGATCTGCAGTCGCGCGCCGTCGCCGGTTCCGGGGTTGTGGAACAGGATGATGTTCGGCACCGGCACCTGCGCTCCGCCGGAGACAAAAAACTCATCGAACGTCGCGTTCGTGCCCTGCGCCGGGGCAATCGCCGACCCTAGGCCGGTCGTGCCGGACCCGCCCGCCTTGCGGAAGCGGCCGGCCTCGTGGAAGTACACCAGCGAACCGGCCGGTATGCAGAACGTGCCGAGCGGGGTGTCCGCCGCCAGGCGTGTGTAGCCGAAGGAGGTGTACAGCGGAACATCCCGCTCACACACCGCGCCCTCGGCCTCGTCCGTCTGCACGAATGCGATCAGGATCATGAAATAGTGCACGAAGTCATTCGTCGCCTGGTTGCGCATCGAGATGCGCACGAACTTCTGCGCGTCCGGCAGCGTGCAAGGATCAATCGTGCCCTCGCCCGCCGACCCCGCCCCAGCCCGAGCACCGCCAGTGGATGTGCCACCCGGCGTGACCGCTCCGCCGCCATTGCCGCCGACGTATTCGAACGGCGAGCCGAACAGCGACGTAATCCCCGATGCGCCGCCCGCGCAGCCGGCGGCCGTGAGGGCGACCAGCGTGACGCAAGTTGCGGCTGTGAAGCGACGGAAGTTCATAAACGCCATGGGCTTAACTCCTATCGGCGCGGCCGGTTCAGCGGCCCGACGCGCGCACGGACCGCCCGTCGGAGGGTGCTGCGGCCTTAGAATATACGCTCGACCAGCCTGTCTCACAAGCCGCCCGACGAACGAGCCTGACCGACACAATCGGATGATGGCCGCTGTCCGCCACCGTCAGCTGCGCCTTCCTTGAATCTGGATCTCGCGGCGCGCAATCTCGGCAAGTGCAGCACCGTCATTGCTTTACGTCCAATCCAGGTCGGCAACAGGTCCGTATCGCTAGTCGATCACCTTCACCATCCGCACCATGCGTGACACCGACGGCACGAGGACATGTGGCCGGTCGCCGTCAGTCAGGATGAACAGCATGTAAAAGCCGAATTGGGCCAGTTGTGCGTTCGCCGGCGCCTGTATTTTGAGCGCCGTTGAATTGGTGCGCGTGAAGTCCAGCTTCACGAGCCGCTGGTTGTGATCTAACCCATGCGTCGCCGCGCCGAGCCGCAACAGGTGAACCGCACGAACTTCGCTCGTGTGCGGCGTCGTCAACGTCACTTCGTACGTCTTGTCGTACTCCATTTGCGTTGGCGCGGCATCAATCGTGACACGACGGGTTGACGGATATGTGCCATCGTCGTCGAACAGGTACGGCGGCCGGTAGATCTCGATCGAGGGCTGCCGGCCTGGGTCGGTCCCTCCTGCCACCATGACCCGCCCATCCGGCAGGAGCAACGTGGCCGAGTGATAGGCGCGCGGCCGTTGGTGTGGGGCAACCGTCTTCCAGCGCTGTGTCGGCGGCGCATCCGGTCGGAAAATCTGCGGGGTCATGACCGGCTCATCATCGACCTCGCCGCCCATCGCGATCACGTTCCCATCGGCCATGATCGTAAACTGAACGTGCTCTCGCCCGATGAAGTCCGCGCTCACGTTCGACCAGTCCGGCGGGTCTTCCTTCACGTCCGCAATGAATGCCTGGTGCTGGTCGCCTTTAATCACGAAGTTGCCACTGTACATGGCAGCCGAGTAACCCTCAATCGGCGCCGTTGCCGCCATACTCCAGGTCTGCAGCCCTGGGTTCAGAACCAGCGTTTCTCGTGGCGGAAATCCGCCGCAGCGATGACGTTCGTGGGTGCCGCCGGAAAAAATCCTGCCCGTTGATAGTGGAAACGTGAACGGGTACCAGACCAGATCGCGCCCGGCGGTGTATGCCCCTTGTCCATCCTGCTGGTCGAGCCAGACCTGCTGAGTAACAGCCGGATGATCGGGACGAATGATGACCGGCAGAAGCGCAGGATCCCGCAAGGTCGCTCCGCGGCAGTCCGCGCCAGGGCAGTTGTAGCAAGGAGCGCTGGCCCCGTTCGGGGATGGCGTTCCACCGGTCACAAGAACATCGCCTTCCGGCAGTGATGTGACGGTCGGGTACCAGCGGGGGCCCGGCGTGGCTCCATAGTGGAGATCTGCCAGCGCCGACCACGGGTTCTGCTCTGCGCTGCTCTGGGCTGGATTGAAGAGCAGAACCTTCTCGGTTCCGCCACCGTCCGAATCGGCACCGCCGACGAACACGATGCGACCATCGGGCAGCGGGGCATGCCCTGAGCACATCAGCCCGATCTGCGGACTGATCGCGCTGCGTGGAACGAAGTCAGCCCGCGCTTCGTTGTTCGCCGGGTTAAACAGAAATTCGGCGGGACGGCTCGAGTGCTCCGTGTCGATACAGAGCACTTCGCCGGTGTGCAGCAGGATCGCGTGATGTGCGACGCCGCCAACGCCAGCGGATGCGTTGCTCCAGGGAGGTTGATTGATGTCGAGCCGCGGCTCCCATGCTCCCTCTTCCGGCGGCGCAGCGGCTGCAACTGTGCAGACGACGCCCGTAATAAAGCCAGGAAAAACACGTTGCACGGTTTGACCTCCCGGGTATCATGAAATGAAGCTCGTTAAACGCCGTCTGTGGCAAGATGCTATGGCCAGCCCGTCTCATTTGTCAGCCCTCTCGTCGCATGTTCTCGGACGGACGCCGCTGCGCAGGGCCGCGGCAATCTGCACATGCTGGGTCGCGATCGCCGCACAGGCCCAGCCCAATCCGGCCGGCTTCGTGCCGGGGCATGTGTTCTTCTCTGCAAGGGGGGCCTGCGGAGACGGATTTGATTCAGCGCTTTTTGAGCTTGATCCGGAGACGGGCGAGCGCTGGCTTTGGAAGACCCACCTGGACGGACTGATCTGTCCCGACGGCCTGCGCTTTACGCCCGACGGCCGTTACCTGCGCATCCTGGACTTTGGCGCTTCCCGCATCTGGGACATGGACGCGCAAGGCAACCTGATCCTGCGATACAGCGTACTCGCGCCGGCAGGCGGGAACGGACTCATCTGGGATCGGCAGGGCACTTTCTACTGCACCGTGAACGTCAGTGGCCAGCTTTTCTATTTTCCCGGCGATCAACTTCCCGGCTTCGGCGGTCCGGCCATGTCGGCGGGTGGGCTGGCGAGAACGCGGAGTGGCAGGCTGCTGGCAGCGAACGGCTGGCTCAAGGAGTTCACAACCAGCAGCCTCACATTGCTGCAGCAATTTGGCCCCATTGGAGGGGCCAAATCCATTGTGATCGACCGCTCGAACAACTGGTACGTCGCAACCAGCGAACAGCCATTGGGCCGACTCTACAAGTATCCCAACGGCAATCTCGCCACGCCGCAACTGCTGGCAACAAACTATCAGCGCGGCGGATATATCACGCTGGCGCTCTCGCCTGACCAGAATACGCTGTATGTTGGATCGAGCACGATTTACGCAATGGACCCGAATACCGGGGCCGTGCAGGAGTCATGGCCAGAGGTACCGCACCCCCACCCCGACTTGTTCTATCGGATGCCGGTTGGAATGGCCGTCTACGATCCCCCCAAGCCCGGCGACCTCAACTGCGACGGCTTCATCGACAACTTCGACATCGACCCCTTCCTCCTCGCCCTCACCGGAGACGCCGACTACGAACTCAGGTACTTCTTCTGCGACGCCAACCTCGCCGACGTCAACCAGGACGGCCAGGCCGACCTCTTCGATATCGACCCCTTCATCCAACGCCTCATCCACGAAGCTCCCTGAATACCGCACCGCAGACGCGGACCACCGAACAATACGCCTGCCGAGCCGAGTGTCCGGCGCCGCGGACCACGCCCTCTTCCTCCATCCGGCCGAAGCCGCTTCGTCACGACCGGTGCGTCAATCCGCGGCAATCAGCTCCGTGCCCAGCACGTTCTGGTGCTCCTCAATCCGGCGCAGCACCGGCTCATCCGGGCGCTTGTCCAGCCGGATCTGGGCCACCGCGGCCTTGCCGCCGTCATAAATGACGTGGTCCATCTCCTCGACGTTGATGGACGCGGTCGCCAGGTGGTTGAACACATGCGCCAGGCCGCCCGGGCGGTTCCAGAGCCGCACGACCAGGATGCAGGTCGCGTTGGATCGCTCCTGCACATTCACGCAGTTGATCGCCTTCCCGGTCTGCATGTACTGGGCGATGATCCGCACCGTTTCCTGCGCCACGGCCCGCTGGGCCTCCTCTGTCGAAGCGCCGATGTGGTGCGTGCCGTAGAGGTTCGGCACGTCGCAGCAGGGTGAGTCGATCGTCGGCGCGTCGGCCGACGGCTCGTTCTCGAAGACGTCCAGCGCCGCCCCGCGAATCCGCCCCTCGCGCAGCGCCGCCAGAAGCGCCGCCTCATCGACCACGCCGCCGCGGCTGGTGTTGACCAGCAGGGCGGTCGGCTTCATCGAACGAATCCGGCGATCGTCGATCAGGTGGTGCGTGCCCTCGCCGCCGCTGACGTGTACCGTCACCACGTCCGAGAGGCGCATCAGCTCATCCATGTCCGTGCGGCGGGCAGTGGGAAAATCGACCAGGCGGCGGTTGCGCCCGAGATGGAAGTACAGCACGTTCATCTCGAAAGCCAGCGCGCGACGGGCGACCTCCGTTCCGATCCGCCCCGCCCCCACCACCCCGATCGTCATCCCCCGCAGCCCCTGCGACCGCTTGCTGTACTCCTTCTTGCACCACTTGTGAGCACGCAGGTCAATCACGTTGTCCGGAATCCGCCGATCGAGCGAGATGATCAACCCAATCGTCAGCTCGGCCACCGCGGCGGCGTTCTGGCCGGGGCAATTGGAGACCAGGATGCCGCGCTTGGAGGCGGCCGGGATGTCGATGTTGTCCACGCCCGCCCCGGCCCGCACGATCAGCTTGAGGCGCTTGGCGCACTCGATCACCGCCGAGGTGACCTTGGTCGAGCGAACGATCAGGACGTCCGGATCCAGCTCCGCAACGCGCTTGACCAGCGCGTCACCCTTGGTGCCCGGCTCATAGCTGACCTGTGCCCCGAGCGCACCCAATTCCGCGACGCCGAAGCTCTCAAACGCATCCGCAATCAGGATCTTCATCTTCGCCCATCCACGCCTGGTCGCGACGACGAGTGCAGCCGCGCCCGCGGCCGTCGGTCACGATCCGAAACGGGCATGATATCGCACCCGGCCGCCGCACGGCACGCGGCGCGGGGGCGGTTTGGAGCGGTTGAAAACAACCCGACCGCTTCGTACCATGCCCGCTCTGAATCGGGCCTCACGACGCGCTGCGGCGCGGATTCGGCGTTGTCGTCGGCCGGTGCAAAGCGAGTTCCATGCTGCTCCTGACGCTGCTGGTGGTCGTCGGCGGAATCGGCCTGTACATGGCCATGCCGCGCGGTCGCACCGCGCCCGCGCGCGGGGTGCTGGCGCTGCTCGCGCTGGCGGCCGGGGCCATGCTGGTCGCGATTCTGATCAACCTGCCGTCGGGCATCGTGACACCGGCGCGGCCCACCATGGTCGCGCTCTCCGCGTTGGCGCTGCTGGCGGCGGTGCGCGTCGTCACGCACTCGCGCCCGGTCTACAGCGCGCTGTACTTCGTGCTGCTGGTGCTGGCGAATGCCGGGCTGCTGCTGCTGATGCAGGCTGAGTTCCTGGCGACCGGGCTGGTGATCATCTACGCCGGGGCGATCCTGGTGACCTACATTTTCGTCATCATGCTCGCGCAGCAGACCACCGGAAAAGCGGCCTACGACACCGAATCGCGCGAGCCGCTGCTGGGCTGTTTCGCCGGGTTCCTGCTGCTGGCGGTGCTGGCCGGGGGAATCTACGGCGCGGCCGTCCCCGGCTCGCTGGAGCGGTCCGGCACCGGCGGGCCGCTGGCGGCCGAGGCAATCGACGCGCAGCCGGACCTCGCGCCGACCGCGGCGCTGCTATCGGACGTCAACCGGCTCTCCGAGCCGGGGCCGGGTCACGGCACGACCGAGCGGCTGGGCACGCATCTGCTGACCAGCTACTTCCTCGCGATGGAGCTGGCCGGCGTTCTGCTTCTGGCGGCGATGGTCGGGGCGATCGCGATTGCCCGGCGGCAATTGTCCGCGATGGAGCCCGCGGCATGACGCGCATGCGAGCCACTCCCGCAACCCGCGACCGGCGCTGGCCGCTCCCGAACCCGAAGGGAGCGCCGCGATGCTGATTCCGCTGGTTCTCGTCGGAGCGGCGCTCTTCGCGCTGGGGTTGATCGGCTTCGTCACACGTAGAAACCTCATCATCATCTTCCTGTGCACGGAATTGATGTTCCAGGGCATCGTGCTCAACCTCGCGGCGTTCGGCCGCTACCCGCTCAGCGGGTCGCCGACGCTCGACGGGCAGGCCTTCGCCATCTTCCTGCTGGCGATTGCCGCGTCTGAAGCGGCCCTCGGGCTGGCCCTGGTGGTGCTGCTCTATCGCTATCGCGGCACGCTCGACGCGAACGCTTACAAAGTGCTGAAGGACTCCTGATCGTGCTGCTGGCCGCCGAAACCACGTCATCACTGCTGAGCCTCGGGCTGACGCTGCCGCTCTGGCCGCTGCTCTCCGCGGTGCTGGTCGGCATCCTGCTCGCCAGCGGGCGTTTTCGCGGCATGGCGCACGCCGCGGTGATCGCCGGGGCACTCGTCGCGGCCGTGCTGAGCGCGGTGTGGTTCGTGCAGCTTGCACCCGCGGGCGACGGGCACGGCCCGGATCACGCCCCGTCCGCCGGCATCACCATGGACATTGCCCCGTGGTTCAGCCTCGGCGACGGGCAGATGGTGGGGTTCAACTATTACGTCGACGGCCTCACCGGCGTGATGCTGCTGGTGGTGACGGCCGTGGCGCTGATGGTGGTGATCTATTCCGTCGGCTACATGAAGGATCATCACGGCCATCCGGAGCGCGGCTACGAGCGCTTCTTCGCCTTCCTCGGCCTGTTCATTTTCAGCATGCTGATGCTGGTGCTGGCCGGCAACTTTGTCCTGCTCTATCTGGGGTGGGAGCTGGTCGGCCTGTGCAGTTACCTGCTGATCGGCTTCTACTATCGCAAGCCGGAGGCAGCGGCCGCCGCCAAGAAGGCCTTCCTGGTCAACCGCATCGGCGACTTCGGCTTCGCGCTGGGCATCTTTGCCCTCTATCAGTACATCCTGCCGCACGTGCAGCCCGGCGAGAACGCGCTGGATTACGCGGTGGTTTTCCGCCACGCGGCCCAGCTCACCGCCGATCAGACCAATCTCGTGTGCCTGCTGTTGTTCTGCGGGGCGGTGGGCAAGAGCGCCCAGATTCCGCTCTACGTGTGGCTGCCGGACGCGATGGAAGGCCCCTCGCCGGTGTCGGCGCTGATCCACGCCGCGACGATGGTCACGGCCGGCGTGTACATGGTAGCGCGCTGCGGGCCGCTGTTCGCGAACGCCCCGGACGCCCTGGAAGTGGTGATGTGGGTGGGGGCGATCGGAGCGATCTTCGCCGCGACGATGGCCATGGCGCAATACGACATGAAACGCATCCTGGCCTATTCGACCATGTCGCAGCTCGCGTACATGTTCGTGGCCCTGGGCTGCGGCGCGCCGGATTCGGCCGTCTTCCATCTCTACACGCACGCCTTTTTCAAGGCGCTGCTCTTCCTCGCGGCCGGCAGCGTGATGCACGCGATGGGCAATGTGATCGACCTGCGCGAGTTCAGCGGCCTGCGGAAAGTGCTGCCGACCACGCAGCGATTGATGCTGATCGGCTGCCTGGCGCTGGCGGGCTTCCCGCTGCTGTCGGGCTTCTGGAGCAAGGACGAAATCCTGCACGCGGCTTTGAATCACAACTTCCCGGTCTTCGTGATCCTGCTGCTCACGTCCTTCATGACCGCCTATTACACCTTCCGCATGTATTTCCTGTGCTTCCACGGCCCGGTGCGGCTGCCGGCCGCGGCCGGCGCACACCCGCACGACGCGCCGCCGACGATGGCCGTGCCGATGATGCTGCTGGCCGCCGGCGCGATCTTCGCCGGATACCTGGGCGTCGCGATCCACCCTGGCAGCCCGCTCGATTCGTTCCTGTTCGTCTTCCAGGGCCACGGCTGGTTCCATCACTACGTGCACAATGGCTCGATGGTGGTGACGCCGGTCGAGCACGGCTCGGGCGGCGCGGTGCTGTATTACGTCTCGGCCGCGGTCGGCCTGGCCGGAATCTGGATGGCCTGGCGGCGCTACGGCACTGCTCCGCAGGATGAGCCGGACCGCAAGTCGTTCGGGCCGCTGTGGCTGCTGTGGCACGCGCGCTATTACGTGGACGAGATTTTTGACGCCCTGCTCGTGCAGCCGCTGCGGGCGCTGGGTCAGCTTTTCTTCGCCGTGGATCGGACCGGCGTGGACGGCGCAGTGAACGCCGTCGGCGGAACGCCGCGAGCGCTGGGCGCGGTGCTGCGCGTCGCGCAGAACGGCATGCTGCAGAGCTACGCGCTGTCAGCCGCGCTGGGCATCGCCGTACTGGCGCTGCTGTGGCGCTTCATCGGAACGCAGTAAGGCGACGACGCCCGCGGCGGATCGAACCCCGCCGCATGAGGTTTCATGGAAGCGATCGGCCTGCACATCCTGATCTTCGCCCCCTTCGCCGCGGCGCTGGCGATCTGGTCGCTGCCCGCGTCGCGCGGCGACCTGGCCTACCGCATCAGCCTGGCGGTCGGCGGCATGGTCTGCGCCATCGGACTGGGGCTGTGGTGGGTCACCACCGGCGACCCCGAAGCGCTGACCGGCGAAACGCGCGTGACATGGGTCACGATCGCCGACACCGCCGCCAGCGCCGGCGTCACGATCCGCTACCACGTCGGGCTGGACGCGATCTCAGCCGCGCTGGTCGGCCTGACCGCGCTGCTGGTGCCGCTCTCGATCGCCTGCGGGGCGGTGTCCATCCGCGAGCGGGCCACCGAATATTACGCCTGGCTGATGGTGCTGACCGGCGCGATGTTCGGCGTCTTCGCGGCGCGGGACGTGCTGCTGTTCTACATCTTCTTCGAGTTCACGCTGGTCCCGCTCTACTTTCTGATCGGCGTCTGGGGCGGGCCGGATCGTCGCTACGCGGCCAACAAGTTCTTCCTCTACACCTTCGTCGGCAGCGTCATTACGTTCGCCGGCATCCTGTACCTGGCGATTCGCGCAGCCGACGGCGGCGCGATCGACTTTGACCTGCTGCGGCTGTCGTCGCTGTCGCTCAGTGCGACCGAGCAATCGCTGCTCTTTCTGGCGCTCTTCTGCGGCTTTGCGATCAAGGTGCCCTTCTTCCCGCTGCACACCTGGCTGCCGCTGGCGCATACCGAGGCGCCGACGGCCGGGTCGGTGCTGCTGGCCGGTGTGCTGCTCAAGCTGGGGACCTATGGCTTCCTGCGTTTCAGCCTGCCGATGACGCCCGAGGGGGCGGTCGCCTGGGCGCCGTTCATGGGCGGACTGGCGATCTGCGGCATCATCTACGGCGCATTGATCTCGTGGGTCCAGCGCGACGTGAAGAAGCTGGTCGCGTATTCGTCCGTTTCGCACCTGGGCTTCTGCATGCTCGGCATGTTCAGCATGATGTCGGCCGGGCTGACCGGCTCCGTGCTCTACATGGTGAATCACGGCATCAACACCGGCGCCCTATTCCTCGTCGTCGGCATGATCTACGACCGCTATCACACCCGCGACATGGACAAGCTCGGCGGCCTGGCCCGCCAGATGCCCGTGATGAGCTTTTTCCTGATCATCTTCGTGCTCGCCAGCGTCGGCCTGCCGCTGACGAACGGCTTCATCAGCGAGTTCACGGTGCTCTTCGCCGCCTATCAATCCAAGGTGCTCGGGCCGGCCTTCGGCGCGATGGGCGCGCTCGGCATCCTGCTCGGCGCGATCTACATGCTGTACATGACCGGCAAGGTGCTGTTCGGCCCGCTGAATGAGCCGCACGGCGGCCCCGACCTGCACGACGGCCGCCTCAAGCCCGACCTGACGCGCCGCGAAATCGCAATCCTCGCGCCGCTGGCGGCACTGGTGCTGATCCTCGGCGTCGCCCCGAAGGTGCTGACCAACACGCTCGAACCGGTGCTGGAGTCGCGCGTGTTGGCGCGGGTCGCGCCGTTTGTCGCGCCTGCGGCCCCGGCCACCGGTCGCACCGTCGCATCCGCCCTGCCGGGCGTAGCCCCGTCGGAGGCGCCGTAATGCCCGAGTCGTTTTACCCGCTGCTGAACATCCCCGGCCTGCTGCCGGAAATTCTGCTGGTCGCGGCCGGTTGCGCCGTGCTGCTGATGATCGGCCCCTCGCGCCGCTACGTCCCCTGGACGGCGCTAGGCGCCGTGATCGGCGCGCTGGCGCTGTTGCTGTGGGGCGCGCCGCACCCCGGCGCCGGAAGCGGCATGCGCTTCACCAGCGCCGCCGATTTCGTCCGCCACGCCACGCTGGTCGTCGGCGCATTGCTCACCCTGATCGCCTTCGCCCAGCCGCGCGACGACGAGCGCGGCGAGTTTTTCTCGATGATGCTCTTCTCGCTGGCCGGCCTGATGCTGCTCGGCGGCGCGTCCGATCTCGTGCTGCTTTTCGTCGCGCTGGAGCTGGTCAGCATTCCGACCTACGTGCTGGTCGTCCTCAGCCGCCACAACGAGCGCTCGCTCGAGGCCGGCACCAAGTACTTCTATCTCGGCGCGATGGCCGCGGCGGTCACCGCGTACGGCTTCTCGTTCCTGTACGGCGTCGCGGGCAGCGCCGACCTCGGCCGCGTCGCCACGGCCGTCACCGCCGCCCTGGCCGCACCCGGCACCGTGCCGCACGCCTTCGCCGTCGCCGGGCTGATGCTCTCCCTGGCCGGGCTGTTCTTCAAAATCGCGGCCGTGCCGCTGCATCTCTACATCGCGGATGTGTATGAGGGCGCGGCCTCCAGCGTGGCCGGCCTGCTGGGATTCGTACCGAAGCTGGCGGGGATTGTTGCGATCGTCAAGATGATCGAAGCCGCCGGCTGGTCCACCGACCGCGGCGCGCTCTTCTGGACGTTGTGGCTGTGCGCCGCGCTGAGCATGACCATCGGCAACGTGCTCGCGCTGCGGCAACACAGCATCAAGCGCATGCTGGCCTATTCCGGCATCGCCCATTCGGGCTACATGCTGGTCGGCCTGATGGCGGCCGGGCTGTATGCCCGCGAAGGGTCGCAGGTGGGCGGCCTGATGGCCGACGGCCCCGGAGCGGTGTTCTACTACGCCGTCGCCTACGGCATCGCCAACCTCTGCGCATTCGCCGTGCTCGGGGCACTGCGCATCCGCGGCGCGGCCTGCGAAACCGTCCGCGACGTGGCCGGGCTGCTTCGCCGCCAGCCGGCGCTGGCGTTGATCCTGGTCATCGCCATGTTCACGCTGATGGGATTGCCGCCCACGCCGGGCTTCTGGGGCAAGCTCTCGCTCTTCGGCAGCGCCTGGAGCGCCGCCGCCAGCGCCCCGGCCGACGTGCAGTGGTGGATCGGCGCGCTGGTGATCCTGGCCGTGGTGAACTCCGCCATCGGCGCGGCCTATTACCTGCGGGTCATCGCCGCCTGCATCCTGTACGAGAGTGATGAGCCGGCCGACGCGATTCCGGCGCAGACGCCCCAATTCGGCGCCACCATGGCCGGCGTGCTGCTGCTGATCTACAGCTTCTTCCCCAACCCGCTGCTCATGATGAGCCGCACCGCGACGCGCGACCTGCGCGACCCGCTGGGCTTCGTGGTAGCCGCTCCGGCGAACGCACGCTCCGTCGCCCGGCTTGAACCCGCAGCCGGTTCGCCCGACCGGGATCCGCGCTCGAGCATGCTCGACGCACACTCCGCAGCCGGGCCGGCCGCAGCACCGTCCGCGCGGTAGCGCTGCGTCGCATCGGCAGCGCACGCCGAGGTCGATCCCGTCTCACGCCGAAGGCGACGCACTGTCTGCCGCTGCGCGATTCGAATCACCGTCCGCCCCATTGTTTTGGTACACCCCCGCGTTCAGGATCTCCATGTACCGATCCGGGTAGGTCAGAGGGCCGAAACCGAAACGCGCATACAGCCCGTGCGCATCGAGCGTCGAGAGCACAAATCGCCGAAGCCCCTGCAGCTCCGGATGCGCCAGGATGCACTCCATCAGCCACACCGACAGCCCGCGGCCGCGCTCGCCCTCGTCGATGAACACGTCCGACAGATAGGCGTACGTCGAACGGTCGGTGATGACCCGCGCCACGCCGATCTGCCGTTCGCCCTCGTAAACGCCGAAGCACAGCGCTCCCGTGATCGAGCGCAGCACCGTCTCGCGCGGAATCCCGGCCGCCCACCGCGACCGCGACAGAAAGCCGTGTACCACATCCACGTCCATGCGGGTCGTGTCGGTGCTGATGCACACGTCGCCGCGCCGCCACTCCTGATGCTCGCGTTGCCATTCAACCGCATCGCCGACGCGGATCTCCCCGCCGCGGACAACCCGCGCTCTCAAGCCGCCGCGGTGCAGCAAGGCCGCGACCGCCCCGCGCTGCGTGCGGCCTTCCAGCGTCTTGCACGGCTCGCACTGCCGCGCTCCGGCCAGCACGACGGAGCCGATGCGGAAGCGCCGCCCGATCAGGTGCGCGAGTGGCACGCCGCGACAGAGCAGGTTGCGACGCGAGTCGGCATGCGAGAGTCGCACTCCGGCCTCCCGTTCCGCCGCCAGCAGCCCCTCCTCCTCGATCAGCGTGACCTGCCAGTCGCCGGGAGCTTTTGAGGTGCCCGACGACACTTCACCGGCGTTGTGGTCCCCCTCCAGCCCGATATCCGCGACCGCCCGCACACGCTCCAGCGGGATCGGCGGCGCGCCCGGCGACGGACACACCTGGATGGACAGAATCTCCCCGATCATGACTCATCCTCCGACCGGCCGGGTTGGCGAACCAGCATGAAGGGGATCATACGCCTCTCGGCGCACCTCGGTTCACCCCTCCGGCACCGCCGGTACCCATCAAACAGCTTGCACTGGTGGGACGAACGATCGTAGCCACAGATAGCCATCCCCCAGGGAGGCCGCGCAACTGCGCCACAACCTCTTCGTCCTCCGCGCTCCGTTGACAAAAAAAAGACCGGCGGGCCGATGGGAGGTTCCCATCGACCCGCCGGGGTTTGGCTAATCAGCCTGCGTATCTACGAACTCACCCGGATTACGGGCAGCTCGAACCGATACCGCCCGGCGTACCGCCCAGCAGGATGCAACCGGCCGGACGGATGTCCGCGCACAGGCCGCCTCCCAGGTCGCACGCCTGAGCCACGCAGTGCGGGCAGGGGTCGCCCGGCGCCGGGGTGTTGACGATGCAATCAACGAACGGATCGATGTCGAAGTTATTGAAGACACCGTCGCAGTTGATGTCGCCCCAGCAACGACGCTTGGCCCAGCAATCCTCGGTGCCGCCCAGGCCCAGGTACGCCGCCGACGCCGTCGGCGGAACGTCCGGACCCGTCGCACCGGTCGGACCATCCACGATACCGGCCACGAAGTAGTCGATATCGAAGTTGTTGACCGAGCCGTCGCAGTTGGCGTCGCCGGTGAGCACGTCGATGCACGGATCCGGCGGGATGCAGACCGCCGCCAGAGGCGTGATCAGGAGCTTCCAGCGCAGCAGCACGCCCGTATCCGCACCCGCGTCGTCGTCGATCGCCAGCGTCCAGGCGCCATTGGCGTTCTGGCCGTCGAAGGCGCTCAACAGACCGCCGCCGGCGGTGCTCGGAGCGTACGAACCCAGCGTCGGCGTGCCGCACACGACCGCGCCGGCCTCATCATCGGCCGTCACGTTCATGTTGTCGTTGCCGACGCACGCGTCCTGCCACAGGAACATGCTCGTCGCGTTGTGCGACAGGCGGATGTCCAGATCGGCCAGGAACGTGTGGTTGATCTCAAGCTCGACGTCCACGTCCGCGATGCCGTAGTTCTCCGGCACGTTGATGACGTCGACCGTCGGGAACGCGCCGATCGGGCTGTCCGGAATGACCGCGTTCGGTGACGACTCATAGCCGCGCACCGCCGCCGTCAGACCGCACGCGCCGCCGACGAACGACCCGCCCAGCGACGAGCAGGTGCCCGGCAGCGTGAACAGGCACAGATCATCCGGCAGGCAGCACGCGCCCGGAGCCGGGCACACGTTCGGATCGCAATCCGTACCCGGACCCTGCGATTCACCGCCCGCCGCCGCGCACAGCGACACGAGCAGATCCTGGCACGAACCGTCGAGGAAGCAGCAGGCCTCCGGCTGCGGGCACGGATTCGGCGTGCAGCTCGAACCGGCGCCCTGGCTGACACCGCCCGCGGCGGCGCAGTCCGGACCGGTCAGCAGCTGGCACGAGCCGTCCGTGAAGCAGCAGGCCGGCAGCGGGCAACTGACATCGTCGCAGCTGATGCCATCACCCTGATACGTGCCGCCCGCGTCAAGGCAGTCATCTTCGAACACTTCCACGCAGACGCCGTTCGGCAGGCAGCAGGCGCCTTCCAGGTTGCACGACGACAGCAGCGTCGCGATCACCGACCAGCTGTTCAGCGTGCCGGTGTCGGCCCCGGCCTGATCCTCCAGGCTCAGGACCCAGTTGCCGTTGACGTCCATGCCGTCATAGGCGCTGAGAACCTGGCCGGCCGTCGCGCTGTTCGGGTTGTACGAACCCAGCGTCGGCGAACCGCACACCAACGCGCCGGCCTCATCGTCGGCCGTCACGTTCATGTTGTCGTTGCCGCCGCAGTCACGGCTCCACAGGATCACGTTCGTGGCGTTGTGCGACACGAAAATGTCCAGGTCGCCCAGGAACGTGTGCGTGATCGTCATCGCGATGTCCACGTCCAGGATCGTGCCGGTGTCGAGCACCGTGATGGTGTCCGTCACCGCCGCCGCCGGGCTGTCCGGAATCGCCAGGTTCGGGTTGGACGTGTAGGTGCGCAGACCGCCCGGAGTCGGGCACGGGCCGCCGAGGAACGTGCCGCCGAGATCGACGCACGCGGCCTCGATCACCTGGATGCACGCATTGTCCGGCGGCAGGCAGCAGGCGCCCACCGGCGGGCAGTTCGCCGCTTCCGTCGCACAATCCGAGCCGACGCCGCGCGACAGGCCGTCGCAGAACAGCGGCGAAATGTCGGCGCAACCGCCGGCCGCGAGGCAGCAGGCCTCGACCGCCGGGCAGTCACCCGCACCGCAGCTCGTGCCGGCGCCGCGCGAGATGCCGCCGCCGGCCGCACAGATGGCCGGGATCACATCCGAGCAGCTGCCGTCAATGAAGCAGCAGGCCTGCGGAGGCGGGCAGACGTTCGGCGTGCAGTTCGAGCCGGCGCCCTGGTTGATGCCCGGGGCCACGCACGCGAACGGCGCGAGCTCAAGGCACGATCCATCCGGATAGCAGCAGGCTTCCGTACCCGGGCAGATCGCGGACATGCAGTCCGATCCGGCGCCCTGGCTCAGACCGCCAGGCAGCGCACAGTCGGACGGGCACCGATCCTCACAGGTGCCGTCCGGCAGGCAGCAAGCCACCGTCGGGCACTCTTCGATCGTCAGCTCATACGCCGCGAAGTTCGGCGCCGGGAACGTGTCGATCATCAGGTAGTAGCTGCCCGGCGCGAGCGACACATTCGTCATCGTGTCGACCGTCGCCGAGGTGATCGCCAGGCGGATGCAGTCACCCGCCAGAGCGCCCAGCGGGCAGGTGTCGTCAAGACCCATGCCCAGCCACATCGAGCCGCCCGCCACGCCGCCGTTCAGCGTGATGTTCACGCAGATCGGGTCGGAGACGACCAGCTCGTAGATGATGTCTTCGCCGCCGTCATACGAACCCATGCAGGTCGTCGAGTACTCATTGACCTTGCCCTGCGTGGTGTTCAGATCGACATAGGGCAGCGCGCCCGGAATGTCGACTTCGATCGGGTTGTTGCAGTTCTGGCCGGGGTTGGTGTCCGGGCAGACCGCCGTGAGGCAGTCCGAGCCGGTGCCCTGCGGCGCGCCGCCCGCCGCCGTGCAGGCAGCCGGGAGAGCGGTGAAGCAACTGGTATCGCCGCGGCAGCAGGCCTCAGGCTGCGGGCAGGGGTTCGGGTCGCAGTTCGAGCCAAGTCCCTGGGCGATGCCGGTGCAGAAGCCCGGCGCGATGTCCGTGCACGAGCCATCCGGGAAGCAGCACGCCTCCGGCTCCGGGCACGGATTCGGATCGCAAACGCTGCCCTGGCCGGCGCTCAGGCCGCCCGCTGCGGCGCACGCCGATGCGAGCAGGTCCTGGCAGGAACCGTCGCCGAAGCAGCAGGCGACCGGCGGATCCGCAACCGTGAACGAGATGAAGACCACGTCGAACGCGCCGACCTTCGTAGCCGCCACGTCCTGGTTGCCCGTCGAATCCGTGAAGCGCATGGCGACGTTGAGATTCGTCGTCGTGCTCGAGTTCACGATCACGTTCGGGAAGTCCATCACCGCGCCCGACAGGAACGTCTCGCCCGTCGCGGCCGGCTGGTTGTTCGCGAAGTTGAAGTTCGAGATCGCCAGCAGGTAGCTGCCTGGCGTCATCGTGCGCGTGATCGTGTTCGGATCGTCGTTGCCAAAGTTCGCGATCGCGTCGTAGTTCGAGTCATACACCCAGAAGTCGGTGTCGGTCGTGTGACCCGCGCGCGAAATCGTGATCGTGCCCGGCAGCAGGTTGGTCGGACCCGCGATCACCGCCACCGTCGTGGTGCTCAGGTCGTACTGGTAGCGGGCCGTCGTCGCGGTCGTACCCGCTACGCGGAAGTACAGCTCCTCCTCCTTGCCGAAGCCGTACCACTGCACGAGTTCGGGAGTCAGAGCGCCCGTCTGGATCGTCGTGTCGGTCGCCCCGATCACGCCGCCGGACTGATTCAGACCGCGGATCGTCGGCGTCAGCGTCGCGCTGCCGGCCGTCTGCGTCAGGCGATGACGATAGACATCCAGCGCCGCCGCCGTGGTCTTCACGCGGAAATAGTCCAGCGAAGCCAGCCCGCTGGCCGTGCCCGTGCCGGTCGTCGTGCCGCTCACGCTGTCGCCCGCGGCCAGCGTCACCGCGTTCGCCGCGGCCTTCGTGTTGTTGTCTTCCACCTCAGGATTGTCGACGGCCAACGCCGTCGAGGCTGTAGCAAGGCACAGAATTGTGCCGCTACACAACGCCAGGAACTTATCCCGCATGCTGCGCTCCTTATCAAGTGCGACCGGCCAGGCTTCAGTCGTGTTGCCCGAGTTCGGCCACTGCGCTATACGGCGCCTGAGTACCACCCCAGACGCGCTCCGATCGAGAACGAAACAAGCGCATCACAGGCACACGCCCGCGGCGCTCCGTACTGAATTCCGCAGCAACGCCCTCCACGGCGGGCCGCGGCTGATTTTTCGATTCCACGCCGCGCAGAACTGCTGCGCGCGGCGAACCGACCTGCAAACCGGATAGGGTGCTCCTGTCCCTGCCCGCGCGAGCCCGGCGGCGTCGGATCAGCCCGCCTGGTTCACGCACACCTCACGCACGGCTCATATTACCGACCGCCGTGAGTCATCCGCAAGCAAAAAATGGCCCCGCGACATTCGCGCGCCGCCAATGCTAGGCCCGCTGGGACGCCCATTTCCTGCTCGAATGCACACGCCGGCTGACTTGCTACAAATATAGTCCTATAACTCGATTGCGCGACGCTACTCGCAACCCGCCGGGCAGGGGCCGCCGATCCAATGCCCCGAAATCAGCAGGCAGCCGGCTGCTCGCAACTCAGCACAACCCGAGCCGACACAACAAGCTCCGATAAACTCTGAACAACCCACGCCCATTGGTGGGGGTGACAAGATGCACCCTACCAGAGGATCAATGTCGAAGTTGTTCAGCTTGCCGTCCCCGTTCAGATCGCCCCAGCAGCGCCGCAACTCCCAGCAGGATTGCGAAGCGCCAAGCAACAGGTAATCAAGCGGGGCCGGTGTGGCATCCGGCGGCGGCGGCTGCAAAACCCCCTGCACGAACGGATCAATGTCGAAGTTGTTGACTGCTCCATCACAATTCGCGTCACCGGCCAGCACCGACGCGCACGGATCCGCCGGTGGGCAGAACGCCTGGCCGCAATCCTGCGACTGTACCTGACCACCCGTAACCGCGCACGTTTCTATCGGCAAATCGGCGCAAGACCCGTCCGCGAAACAGCATCCGGTCAGCGGCATAACACATGGCGAGGGCACACACCCCTGTCCGATTGCCCCGGACACCCCGCCCGCCACCTCGCACTCAAAGCCCCGCAACTCGTTGCACCCGCCGCCCTCGAAACAACAGGCCCGTAGCGCGCATGTCTCCGGCGTACACGGCGATTCCGACGGCGGCTGAACGCCGCCCGTCTGCATGCACGCCGTCGGAGTGAGCAAGAGGCAGTCACTCGCCGTGCAGCACGGCGACGGTGCTTCGCAGGCTCCCGGCCCGCAAGCCGAACCGGGGCCGAGCGACAACCCGGAGCAGAACAGCGGCGAGACCACGATGCAGGTGGTTGTGTCCAGGCAGCAGGCTTCCACGTCCGGGCAACCGGCAATGCCGCAGCTACTGCCGTCACCCAGCGAAACTCCGCCCAGCCCCGCGCACACGGAGGGCGGCTGGAGCAGGCAGGATCCGTCGGCGAAACAGCAGGCGGGCGGCGGCGGGTTCACAATGAAGCGCGCCCAATACATGTCATAAGAGGACGCGACGGAAGCCGTCACATTGCGGGATCCGGTCGCATCGATCAGCCCGAAGTCCAGGTCCTGCGCCGCTCCTGACAGGCTGGTGCGCACCAGCGCGTCAGGAAAATCGAGCCGCGGGCCGACGGTGCTGCGGTCAAGATTTTCCGGCGGGTTCGGCGGCGCATTGCCAGTGGCCTGAAAAATCGCCGTGTTGAAGGTGGAGACAGCGATGTAGTACGTCCCGGGCGCGAGCGTGACGTCGATCCGCGATTGCAGCGAGGTCATCGACGTCGGATCGTCGTCGTTCCATCGCAGCAGCGTGAAGTTCTGGTCGAACAGAAACAACTCAGTGTCGACCACGGTGCGGCCCACCGTCGTAATCGTGATCGGCCCCGCTTGCGCCGGCGGAGACACCAGCACCGGGGTAATCGACGTCACGCTATGCGTCGCGACGTAGGGCAGCGTGGTAATGACCGACCCGCTCACCCGGTAGTACACGATCTCCCCGCGACCGAATCCGAACCAGCGGTTGAACCGCGGCGGCATCGTGGCGGCGGATGAGCTTTGCACGAGCGTCGTGTCCGATGGGGATCCATCCGGTGGCACGCCCAGGATCGAACCCGTGTGCCCCGGCGGACCGCTGGTCGTGAGCGTCAGATCGTGTCGGTAGACCCCGAGCGGCCGCGGGCAGGTCTGGATCCGGAATGTGTCTGCCGAGTCCGGCCCGGAACCCGTCAGCACCGACCCGATCGACAGCCCGGTGATTGTGGCACCGGCGTCGATACAGACGGCAGGCGTTGCGGCCGTTTTTAACTCGTTCGGCTCAATCTCGACGAACTGCCCCCACGCCGCGGCGGATAGGCCGAGACACAGCAGGAGCGCGAAATTCTGGCGCTTCGCCGGCAGGAGCAGGTTCCTCTTCTTTCGCCCGGTTGGGTCATTGGACCGTTCGGCCTTGCCGTCGCACCACGACCCGGGGGCTATTGTAAGTGAAACGCCTGTTGGAACCTTGTGTTACCGATGAATCCGGCGTGAAACTTCCACTTCCGACACCGGCTTGCTTTCAACGCACATGGCCTTCCGAAACCGTTTTTTTGGCCTGCTAATGGGCCTCATCACGTGAGGCCGTGCAAAAGCCCGCTCTCACGGCCTTGACAATTCCGCGGTTGTTGCAGACACTTTGATTGAGGAATCAATCAACTGTCTGGCGCGTCCGCCCGTTGACGAAGCTCACGGCGAACGGCTGGAGGATCGTGCCGATGTCCCTCGCTCGAACGCCCGTACTGACGACCGTCCGAGTCTCCGCCGTCCGAGGCGCGGGCTCGACCTCGACGCGCCTGATGGAAATGGGCGTGATCGAAGGCGCTGAGGTGTGCGTGCTGGGCCGCGCGCCGCTGGGCGATCCAATGCACGTCCGCCTGGGCGACTGGGAGCTGTCGCTGCGCGCCTGCGATGCGGAACTGGTCGATGTGCGTCCCGCCTAGCGCCCGCATCCCCCGTAAGCCGACGACATGAGCGCTTCACGACCTGCGCCGCCGCGCCCGTCCGTTGTGGCGCTGGTGGGCAACCCCAACGCCGGCAAGTCCACGCTATTCAACGCGCTAACGGGATATCACCGCCATTCGGCCAACTATCCCGGTGTCACAGTGGACGTCGGCCGCGGCCTGTTGCGCGGCTCGTCGCGCCCGGTCGAACTGCTGGACGTGCCCGGCACCTACTCGCTCGCCGCGGCCTCGCCGGACGAGATGCTGGTGTGCGACCTGCTCCACGGGCGCATGACCGGCCAGGCGCCGCCCGACGCGATCGTGGCCGTGCTGGACGCATCCAATCTTCCGCGAAACCTGTATCTGCTGAGCCAGCTGCTGGAGCTGGGCCTTCCGCTGGTGGCGGCACTGAACATGTCCGACCTGGCGCAGAAGCGCGGCATCACGATTGATGCCAAGCGTCTGGCTGAGCGGCTGGGTGTCGCGGTTGTGCCGATCGTCGCCACGGATGAATCCACGCTGCCGCCGCTGGTCCGCGCGATCGAGCGCGTGCTGAGCGCTGCCGCCAGTCCGGTGCGAGCCGATCTGCCGGAAGTGCTGCGCGCGGAGTCCCGCCGACTGTCGAACGAAGGCGGATCCGGCCTGTCCGATAGCGAGTGCCTGCGAGCGCTGCTGGATCGTGACGGCGCCACGCCGCAGCTCTTCATCCGGCGCGGTGGAAACCCGGCCTTGCTTCAGGCAGCACGCGAGCGGCTCGCCGCAGCGGAGGTGGACGGCGCACCGGCTGAAATCCGCGCTCGTTACGCCTGGATTCACAAGCTGATCGCCGAAGTCGTGCAGCGCACCGCCGTGACGCGCGGGGCGTGGTCGACCCGCGTGGATCGCTGGCTGACGCATCGCCTGTTCGGCGCCGCCTTCCTATTTGTCGTGCTGGCCGTGCTGTTTCAGAGCATCTTTGCCTGGGCGGATCCCCTGATGAGCCTGATCGACGAACAGTTGATCGGCTCCTTCCGGCAGGTCGCACGCAGCGCCCTGGGCGACGGAATGCTCGGCAGCCTCGCGGCCGACGGCATCATCGCCGGCGTCGGCGGCGTGCTGGTGTTCCTTCCGCAGATCGTGATCCTCTTTGCGCTGATCGCCATTCTCGAGGATTGCGGATACATGGCCCGGGCCGCCTTCATGATGGATCGCCTGATGGGGCTGCTCGGGCTCTCCGGCCGGGCCTTCATCCCGCTGCTCTCCTCCTTCGCCTGCGCAGTGCCGGCCATCATGGGCACGCGCGTCATCGCCGATCGGCGCGAGCGCTTCATCACGATCCTGCTCGCGCCTTTCATGAGTTGCTCGGCTCGCCTGCCGGTGTATGTGCTCATGATCGGCGCGTTCGTTCCGCCCGCGGAGTATCTCGGCGGGCTGGTGACGCTGCCGGGGCTGGTGATGCTCGGCATGTACGCGGTCGGGGTGCTGGTCGCGATTCCGGTGGCGTGGCTGCTGCGAAACACCGCCCTGCGCGGCGGATCGTCGGCGTTCCTGCTGGAGCTGCCGGCCTACAAGCTGCCGCGCCTGCGGGCCATCTGGCAGCGTGTGTACTTCGCCGCCCGGGGCTTCGTCGTTCGGGCCGGCACCGTCATTTTCGCCGCCAGCGTGCTGATCTGGGCGCTCGGCTACTTTCCGCGCAGCGCCGCGGTCGAAGAAGCCGCCCGTGCCGCCGCCATGGCCGACGGCGCTGCGGCAGAGGACGCGGAGAAGCTCGTGGCCGGCGCGCTGCTGCGCGCCAGCGCGCTGGGGCGGATCGGCAGGCTCATCGAGCCGGCCGTCGCGCCGCTGGGCTGGGACTGGCGGATCGGCATCGCCGCGGTCGCCTCCTTCCCGGCCCGCGAGGTGGTCGTCGCCACGCTGGGCATCGTCTTCAATCTCGGCGACGAGGAGGACGAGGAATCCCCCGCGCTGCGCACCGCCCTGGCCGGTGCGCGCAACGAGGCCACCGGCGGGCCGCTCTTCACGCTGCCGGTGGCGCTCTCGCTGATGGTGTTCTTTGCGCTCTGCGCGCAATGTGCGAGCACGCTGGCGGTTATCGCCCGCGAGACGCGCTCGTGGATCTGGCCGGTCGTGTCGTTCGTGGGAATGACGGCCGTCGCATACGCCGCCGCATTTCTCACTGTTGTCGCGGCACGCGCGCTCGGCGCGTAGCGCCGCGGTCACCTCCCGAACACGGTGAAACCCGGCGTCCAACGATCAGAAATTCACCTGATACTGCACACGCCACATCAGCACGTCGTCGTTGACGTTCGGCATGCCGGCCGTGGGGCTGCTGATCGGCGCCTCTGTGATCTTCGTCACGTCGGTCACGAGCTTGGCCTTCTGCCCGTGAAAGTGATAGTTGAAACCGGCGGCATATTCCCACGCCCCTTCGCCGCCGCCCACGTTCGTCCGCACGCCACCGACCCGCGCGATGGCCTCGAGGTTCTTCTCGTGTCCGGGAATCGGCAGGAAGCAGCCCGCCTGCACATAGGCGCCGTGCATGGCCGTGGTCGATTCCTCCCCGGTCAGCCGCCACAGCGGAGCGGCCGGATTGTCCCACGCGGCACGAATGTCGAGGAAGCGCGCGACATATTCGCCCTGCAATGAGAAGCCCTGCCACTTGAACACCGCGTCGAGTCCGACCTGGTGGAAGCGCGTGCCACTCATCGGCGCGAGGCCGAATCCACCCGCGCGAAAGAAGGGAAACAGCCCGCTCCGATGGAACGGGATCCGTGCGGTGCGACGGTCGCCGTCGTCCTGGTTGAAGGCATAGTGCGAGCCGATCTCCAGCCCCGGATCCTCGTGGAAACGATCATCGCCTTCGTAACTCCCCATCTCGGCATCGTCGCCGAGCACGCGCCACACCGCGCGCGCCAGGATGGCCGGGTTTCCGTCCAGTTCGGCCGGGTCGTTCGTGATGACACGGTTGTTCGGTCCGTCGGCCGAGTTCACCACGTCCACCGTCCAGCGCAGCCGCCCGTCCGCCAGCTTTCCGAGGAAGCTCACACCGGTCCCGAATCCCAGCCCGAACACCGCATCCACCAACCCGCGATCCGCGAACTGCAGCCGTGAGTCACTCGTTACCTGCTGCCGCAGGCTGGCCAGCCGAAACCGCCCCAATCGCACCGCCAGCGCGTCGTCAAAGGAGTACTGGATCCATCCCATGTGCAGTCCGGCGTCATTCTGCTGTGCGCCGTCTGTGCGAATGGTGAACGAATAAGTCAGATCCTTCGCGAATGCGTGCCCCGAAAAGGTGAATCGCAGGCGCGTGATGTCAAAGCCGCTGCGGTCGCTACGCCGCAATCGGGGATCGACGTAGCGGTTCTCCTGGCGGGTGCCGACGTGCAAATACCGGAACTGGAGAAACCCGTTGAAGCGGAAGAGAAACGCGTCATCGGTGCTGCGCAGATAGAAGCCGTTGTTGTAGCCTGAGGTCAGCGACGGCGGCAGCAGCGCCTCACGAAACTCGGCGTCGGCAAGTATCTCGCGGATCTGCGTGCGCAGCGAGCGCGTGCGCTCCTGCTCCACGTCGTCACCCGCCCGCGCGGCGCGCTCCAGCTCCATCAGCCGACGCTGTTGATCCTCGTAGCGGGCCAGCAGCGGCGCGAGGCGCGCCTCCGCCGACGCCGGTTCGACGGCCTTCGCGGACGGAACAGCCGGCACGATCAGCATGAACAAAGCCGGAATCAAACTCGCGGTGCTGCGCGACATGACGGTACTCCTGCCCCCCGCGCACGCGGACGAACCGCACCGGGATGGTGCGGAAAAGAAGAGCGGCCGGGGCAGCGTGTTTAGCGCTGCCCCGGCCGCAGGGGATTCCGATCAATCAACTCGCGTTATTCCGCGAAGAGGTTCGGAAACTCCGGATCCGCGGCGTAGCGACCGAAGACGTAGTCCGACCACGCCTGCTGGGCGATGTCGGTGATCGGCTCGCGGACGAAGCGGTCGTAGTCCGAATTGGCGCGGTTGTCATTGAAGAACGGGCTGTCGAACAGCGACTCGATCGCCGCGCCGCCCGCATTGGTGAACAGGTTGGCGAAGGCGTCATTGCGGTAGCAGCCGCCGCCCTGGTTGCTGACGAACGGGATGCTGCCGATGATCGGGAGGAACGCCGTGCCCGACGCGAGCAAGGCCAGCTTCTTCATCTTCTTGGACATTCTCAGACACTCCTTGGCGTCTTCAGGCTTCTGAAGACCGGGGGTAGAAATCCGTTTCTATTAGAACAGCACCTGCATCTGAACGCGCCAGATCAGACCATCGTCGTTGACGTTGGCCAGGCTGGAGTCCGAGTCCGAGATCGGCATCTCGTAGATCTTCGTCACGTCCGTCTGCAGCTTCATCCAGTGGCCCTTGATGTAGTAATTCAGGCCCACCGAGTACTCCCACGAACCCTCGCCGCCGCCGACGTTCGTGCGCATGCCGCCGATGCGGGCCACCGCCTCGAACTTCTTCTCATGCTCGGGAATCGGCAGGAAGTAGCCGGCCTGCACGAAGGCGCCCATGGAGTTGGTCGTGCTCTCTTCGCCGGTCAGACGCCACAGCGGCGCGAACGGACGATCCCACGCCTGACGGATGTCCACGAAGCGCAGGAAGTACTCGCCGGAGAGCGAGAAGCCCTGCCACTTGAACATCGCATCCGCGCCCATCTGCCACAGGCGGGCGCCGTTCAACGGCGCCAGGCCGTAGCCGCCCGGACGGAAGAACGGGAACAGTCCGCTGCGGTTGAACGCGATGCGGGTGGTCTGGCGGTCGCCGTCGTCCTCGTTGAACGCGGCGTGCATGCCGATGCCGAGGTACGGATCCTGAAGGTGATCGATGTCGCCCTCGAACCAGTACTGGCTGGTGTCATCGCCCAGGGCGTGCCAGATCACGCGACCGACGATCGCCGGATTGCCGTCCAGCTCCGACGGATCATTCGTGATGACGCGGTTGTCCGGGCCATTCGTCGAATTGTGAATGTCCAGGAACCACTCGACGCGCTTGTTGGCGCACTGGCCCCAGAACCGCACGCCCGTCCCGTCGCCGAGGCTGTAGTACGCATCGGTCATCGAGCGATCAACAAACTGCTGCTGGCTGTCCGCCGCCATGCGGGTGCGGCCGGCCGCAAGCGTGTAGCGTCCCAGCTTGACCTGGAACTCGTCGCTGAACTTGTAGTTCATCCAGCCGTAGAGCAGCCGCGTGTCATACGCGTTGCCCTGGTCCTGCGAAATCGCGAAGAAGTACGTCAGCGCCGGCTCATGAGCGTGGCCGCTGAACGCGAACCGCAGGCGGGTGATGTCAAACCCGGTGCGGTCGTCCCGCCGCGTGCGCGGCAGCAGGTAGCGGTTTTCAGATCGAGTGCCGTAGTGCGTGAAGCGGAACTGCAGCTGGCCGTTCACCTTGAAGGAGAAGTTGCCGTCGCTGCTGTTGATGTAGAAGCCCTTGTCGTAGCCGGAGAGCAGCGTGCTGGGCATCAGCGACTCGCGGAACTCGCCGTCGGCGAGAATCGAGCGAATCTGCGCCCGCAGCGCGTCGGTCCGCGCCTTCTCCGTGTCCTGGTTCGCAGCGGTGTTCGCCCGGCTTTCCAGCTCGGCGATCTTGCGCTGCTGCTCCTCGAGACGGGCTGTCAACTCCGCCATCCGCGCCTCCGCGGCCGACGGCTCGACGGCCATCGCCGCCAGCGGGCTCACGAGCGCCGCAAGCAGCGGAACCGCCACGCCGCGCCATCGGAATCCCTTCCCGTGTGCAAACGTCATAATGAGGTCTCCAAGTGTCCCTGCGGACGATGCGTTCCGACGAACGTCGGCCGCCGTCCGAAACTCAACCACGTCCTGACGCATCTGAAATGCAAACGCTCGTACCCGACGCTTTCGCGCCACCACATCGACATACCGTGCAAGCCGTATGCCACAGCTTCCGAGGCACAGGCCACCAAATCCTGTGCATCAGCCGCTGCGCCGGCACACGATCGTGGTCCGGACGCTCACGATCCCGCGCCAGGGTCTGACGCTGGACCGTCCTCCGAATTCCCTTGTGGCGACGTAACGCGATACAGAATCTGCTCTTACGGACAATCGCCGCCGATACGCCAATACCCAGACGCGGCGAAAATCCGTCTGACGACAATCGCCCGCGGGAACCCGCAGACCATCGCCACCAATACCAGCGCGGGAAAATAACACCCTCTGAACCACGTTGCAAGGGGGGAAACCAACCATTTCCACTTCGCCCGCCGTAAGCCGGAACGATTCGATCCCGCCCTCGCCGACCACCCGCAACCGCGCGCCGGCCGCGGCCAGCACGCCCGGACCGGCAGCCGAACCGCGCCGACATCGTCAATCGACCGTCGTTCGCAGCAGTACCGCCAACGCGCGACTGTGCGTCCACGCGGATCGATCTCGTCAGCTGGCGGCGAACAACGAGTGGTGCGCTTGGATCGATGCGAAGATCGCACTAAGGTATCCCGCCAAGTCCGATCGCCGCCCCCTGATGGAGATCGCATGTCCAGCCCGCACAGCGCTCCCAACGGCCAACAGCGCCTGATCCTCGGCCACCCGCCGGGCCTCTTCCTCCTGTTCATCACCGAGATGTGGGAGCGATTCTCTTACTACGGAATGCGCGCTCTGCTCGTCCTTTACCTGACCTCGACCATCTCCATCAGCGATGCTCCGCCGGGTGTGCACATCAACACCGTCGAGTTCGAAGAGCGGGCGGCACTCACCCCCGAAGACATGACGGCCACCGCGCCGGCCGTTTCCGCCGCCGGTGTTCCACCGGTCGAGCCGCCCAAGCGCACGCACAGTTTTTCCATGACGGTCGCCGTCGACGCCGCAGCGCCGCCCGCCCAACCCATGACGACGACCGGACCCACGCGCCTTGTTCTCACATTTCTGGAGGAAGGCCCCGCCGGAGCAGATGGCAAGCCCACCTGGATCGCTGCCGCCAGCCAGCCATCGACGACATTCACGCGCGACGGCGAGCGCCTCACGGGCAAACCCGTCGCCGTACGCATTTCCAACCCCACCAGCGAGCCGATCGAGTGCAACGTTCGCGTACTCGGGATAGCCGACGCGCCACGTTTCTTCACTGTCAACGAAAAAACCGGCGTCACCGCGCTCAAGATCAAGCCCGATTCCGCCCGCGGGCCGGATGAGAAGTTCGTCGAAGTGCGGATCGGCCCCAGCCAGTACGCCTCCTCCGGCCGCGACTGGGACAAAAGCCCGGCGAACCGGCTCTATGGCTGGTACACCGGTCTGGCCTACCTGCTGCCCATCTTCGGCGGCCTGCTCGCGGACAAGCTGCTCGGCACCCATCGCTCGATGCTCATCGGCGGGCTGATCATCGCCCTCGGCCACGTCGTGCTCGGCATCTCCGGCATCGGCGAGCTGGACCATAACGAATTCGGCATGAGCGTGTTCGTGTTCGGCCTGGCGTTGATCGTGCTCGGCACCGGCCACTTCAAGCCGACGGTCTCCGTCATGGTCGGCCAGCTCTACAGCGCCGACGACCCCCGCCGCGATACGGCCTACACCATCTTCTACATGGGTATCAACGTCGGCGCGTTCATCTGCGCCTTTGTCTGCGGCACGCTCGGCGAAAAGTACGGCTGGCACTACGGCTTCGGCGCCGCGGCGGTGGGCATGTTGTTGGGCCTGTTCGCCTACATCCTCGGCCGCCCGACCTACCTGGCCGGCGTCGGGCTTCCGCCCGCCGGCGCGCCGAACGTCGCGCCGCTCTTCGCGCTGGCGTCGATCGTGCTCGCCGCTGCAGTCGCCGTCGCTTACCAGGCCGGCACGCTCGGTCTCATCGACAACTGGATCAACTATCTGTTCGGCTTCAAGGTGGTGCTGATCGGCGTGCTGGCGGTGCTGATCGCGGCAGCGGTCGCCTTCGTCGCCAGCCAGGCCAAGATGGACCGCGGCCCGACCGCGTGCATCCTCGTCTTCATCGTTTTCAACACCGCCTTCTGGATCGCGTTCGAACAGGCCGGCAGTTCGCTCAACCTCTTCGCCGCCGAGAACACCGATCTCACCGTGCCGTTCACGAGCTGGACCATGCCCGCCACCTGGTTCCAGTCCTTCAACCCGCTGCTGATCATCCTGCTGGCGCCGGTCTTCGCGCTGCTGTGGGTTGCGCTGGGCAAGCGCGGTCTCAATCCCAGCCAGCCGCTCAAGATCGCCTACGCGCTGCTGCTGGTCGGCGGCGGATACCTGTTCATGGTCTTCGGCGCGCGCGAGTACTTCACCACCGCCGCCAAGGTAAGCCTCATCTGGCTGACGATGACCTACCTGCTGCACACGCTCGGCGAACTCTGCATATCGCCGACCGGCCTGGCCTTCGTGACCCGCGCCGCACCGCGCCGCCACGTCTCATTCCTGATGGGGCTGTGGTTCCTGTCGAGCTTCATCGCCGGCAAGCTGGGCGGCGAACTGGCCGGCTACGTCGAGGACATCGAAAGCGGCAAGTGGCAGCTCCCGTGGTACGACTGGGGCTGGCGCATCGGCGGGCAGGCCGACTTCTACATGATGTTCGTGCTCGTCTGCTGCGCAGCTGGGCTTGTGATTCTTGCATTGACGCCGATGCTCAAGAAAGCGCTGCGCGGCCGCGTGTGATCCAGGTCGGGTTCGAGCACCCCGACTGGTTCAACGGCTCTGAGCAAACAGCTCGAGAAGGCGGCCGGCGTGCGCGCTGCGGGCGTGACATGCTCTCGCTGTACGCCGCGTGAGCAATCGGACGCAGCCGGGGTTGGGTGGCATGCTCTCGCTGTACTCAGCGTGAGCATGCTTACGCGGAGTACCGCGAAAGCATGCCACCCGCCGCGAAAGCGTGCCACCCAACGCCACACGCCACACGCCGCCCGGCGCAATTCGCCCGGGCGCGTCGTTCAATCGGCGTCGGCCGGGGGCTTCGCCCGCTGCATCGACCCGCTCGCGAAGCATAGCGCCTGTAGCCCGCCCATCGCCGCACACACCAGGCAAAGCAGTTCCGCGAACAAGAACGTCGCGGCTCCTTGTCCCAGGGCGGAATCGCCCCACGTCAGCGCCCCCACCACTACGAGTACCACGAGCAGATCTCCGGCGACTGTCACGAAAGCGCACAGCGTCAACCAAGGCGCGATCACCACCCCGATCACGTTCGTCACCCCCTGACCCGCCCCGAACGACGCACCGGCCAGTGCGCCCAACGATCCTAGCAGCACGACGCCGGTGATCCCCATCACGAGGAACCCCAGCCGCCAGGCCACCCCCGTCACCCGCCAGTAATCCGCAACGTCCACCCCGATGCCCACGATTTGTGCGCTCTCAAACAACACATCGCCCGACCACGGTCGGTGCGACAACGGACCACCCGACGTTACCCTGCCACTCCCCAGCGACACCTGCACTCGTTGATATTCCCCACTCAGCACCCCGCCGCGCGCCGCTTCCGCGCCCCACCCCAGCGACACACCTGCCTCCACTCTAAGGACGGACAAGATCACGGTGAAAGCTGCCGCCGCCAACAGCCAGATCCCCGCCCATGCGCAGCGACGGCACGTCAGGTACCACGCCTTGCGCCCGCCGAGCCAGCGCGCCGCCAGCCGCGGAATCGGGCGATGGGCAAACCCGCGCGACGACGCCACCAACCACGCCAGCGCCTCGCGCCGCTCGCCGAACAAATCCCCCTCCAACCCGCATTCCGGACACCGCCCCGTACGGTGCTCGCGCCGGTCATAGCCGCACGCCCGACAGCGCCGCAGCGCCGCCCGCAGCCGCGCGAATCCCTCGTGAACCCGGCACTGCGCTTCGTTCACAACCGGTCACTCCAGACCATGCCGGTCACGCAGGCGACGCCGATCGCACCCCCGCCGTCGCCACGATCCGGTCCTCGCCCACTCGCGCCGGCTCACGCAACGCCAAACACAGCCCCAGCCCCACCATCGTCAACACCCCGGCCGCCATCAGCAGCCCCGGCACCGGCATTCCGTCCGCGTCTGTCCAGCCGCTCTGCGCCAGCCACGGCTTGAGCCCATCCGATCGACTGGCGGTGATGGTCAGCCCGTTATGCAGCACGTGCACCAGCACCGACGGCCAGATCGATCCCGACCGCAGCGCGAGCAACCCCAGCATGAGTCCCAGCCCGCTGGTTAGGATCAACCGGTGCGCGCTGTTGTGATACACGCCGAACGCCAGCGCCACGACCAGGATCGCCGCCACCGGCCCGATCGCCGGCCGCAGCCCCGACAGCACATACCCGCGAAAGAAGACCTCCTCGCATACACCCGCCGTGACGGCCAGCACCAGAACGATCAGCCACAGCGGGATGTCCTGCAGCCAGGCCGTCGCGACCTCCAGCGCGTGTAGCTGGTCGGGTGGAATCTGCATGAACGACTGCTGATACGCCAGCCACGCCGGCGCCAGCACCCACGTCGATAGCCCCAGGCATAGCGCCGCCCCCCACGCCAGCGGCGAAGCACCGCCGACCCGCAGCGCCGTCCGCTCCGTCACGCGCATGTACTTGGCGGCGAAGATCGGCACCCCCACGAACAGCAGCAGAAACACCGCCCACAGCGCATACAGATATTCCACCCGCTGATGGAACAACGGCGACTCGCCCAGCGCCCGCTGAATAAAGAAGTTCAACGGAAACACCAGCCCCAGCACCAGCATCGCCGACGCCGCCGTCGGAACGCGCCGCGGCGTGAAGTACCGCCGCTGGAAGATGGTCCGCACCGAGCCGCTGTCCGCGAACAGCACCGCCTCCTGCCCGAACAGCTTGGCCGCCACCGCCACCGCCGCGCCCGCATACAGCGACGTGGACGCGATCACCCACACGATCGCCGTCGGATCAAACCGCCCCACGAACAGCTCGCGCGTCAGCACCACGATGTTCGCCACCGGCATCACCAGCAGCGGGCCCTCCAGCCGCGTCCCCGGCAGGATTCCCACTACCGCCGGAATCATCGCCGCCACCATCACCGGCATGACGTAATTCTGAGCCTCCTTGAAGCTCCGCGCGAAGCTGCACACCGCCAGCAGCACCGCCCCGAACATCACCGCCAGCGGCACCAGCGCCAGCAGCACCCACGGCAGCGCTGACAGCGGAATCACCACCTCCTGCCCGCGCGTCAGCAGCTTCCCCAGTCCGCCCAGCCAGATCGTCCCCCCGATCGACGCCAGGTTCAGCCCGGCCGAGATCAGCGAGACCATCGTCACCACAATGAATTTGCCCGCGATCAGCTCCACCGTCGCCACCGGCGCCACCATCAGCGTCTCGAGCGTGCCGCGCTCGCGCTCTCCGGCCGTCAGATCGATCGCCGGATAGATCGCCCCGGTGATCGTCATGATGATCAGAATCAGCGGCACAATTTGCCCGAGCACGCTGCCGCCGACCTTCTCCGGCGTCGCTACGCTCAGCGATTCCACGTGCAGCGGGTGCAGGTAACTCCGCTCAATGTTCGCGCGGCGCATCCGCGCCTCGACCAGCCGCTCATTCATGCGGTCCAGCACGCCCAGCAGCCCTTCCGTCGCGATGCTCGAACGAATCTCCGTCTGATCCATGACGACGCGCACGGCCACGTTGCCGCCGCCGGAGAGCGCCGCGGCGTCCCCCTCGACGATCACCCCTACGTGCACCGTCCCCGCCAGCAGCGGCCCGGCATAATCCGCGATCCATGCGTTTCGCCAGATCGTCCCCGCCAGTACCCCCGCCGCTTCGTCCGCCCCCGCGTCCGACATGCCGCCGCGCAGCCCTTCTCGCAGCGCCGCCCGCAGTCCGTGAAACAGCGCGTGCGGGTAGGACTCGCGCACCGTGATGCGGTACTCCGGCGGCGCGCCGCGCACAGCCGCGCGCGGCCCGGCCGCCCCGCGCGTGCCGCGCCCCTCTTCTATCAGCGGCGCCTCGCGCCGCAGCGGCGGCTCAGCACCCGCCGGGCGCGTTTGCGCCGCGCGCGCCACGTCCTGCGGCGAATCGGATTCCGAGAGCGTCCCGCCCTCAACCTCCTCCGGCAGCGGCCGCCGCACCGCGTCCGTGTCCAGCACGCGACGCAGCCACTTGCCGGCCGCCTCGGAGGGCACAATTATTTCATAGCGATCGGCCAGGAACTGCGAGTGTTGCGCCTCGAGCGCCTGCAGCGAGCCAAGCATCAGCGCTGGATAGAGAATGATCGGCACAAGCACCATGGCGAAAATGGTGCGGCGGTCGCGCAGGATGTCGATCAGCTCCTTGCGCCAGATCGTGTTAATCCGCGAATACCGGCTCATGCGCTCCCACCAGCTCGAGGAACACGTCGCTCAGGCGCTCGCGCCCGGAAAGTCGCCGCAGTTCATCCAGCGTGCCCTCGGCGATCATCCGCCCGTTATGGATCAGCCCGATCCGCCGGCACATCGCCTCAATCTCGTCCAGCGCGTGCGTCGACAGCAGGATTGCACGTCCTGCTTCCGCCTGCGTGCGGATGAACTCCAGCATGATGCGGTTGGAAAGCACGTCCAGCCCCAGCGTCGGCTCATCCAGCACCAGGATCGGCGGATCCGCCAGCAGCGCCCGCGCGATGTTTGTCCGCTGCCGCTGCCCGGTCGAGAGCGCGCCGCAGCGCAGCTCCATGAAATCCGTCAGGCGCAGCCGCTCCGCCAGCGCGCCGATCCGCTGACGCGCCTGCGCGCGGTCCATCCCGTACAGCGTCGCGAAGTAGTGCAGGAACTCGGACACGCTCAGCCGCACGTACAGCCCGGTGTTGGCCGTCAGGTAGCCGATCTGCTGTTTTACCTGCTCGGGCTCGTCGGTGACGTCTCGATCCTGGATGAATACCCGCCCGGCCGTCGGCCGCAGCAGCCCGCTGATCATCCGCAGGGTGGTGGTCTTGCCCGCCCCGTTCGGCCCCAGCAGCCCGTACACCTCGCCAGCCCGCACCTCGAACGACACCTCGTTCACGGCGCGCTTCGGCTCGCCGGTCGGCGCGGGAAAGGTCTTGACCAGCTTCTCCGTGCGGATCATCAGACATCCGTGCCGGGTGTCGAGGGTCGGGTTTCGGGTCGGCGGGACGCCGCGGCGCGCGTCGCGGCGCGAACGCGCGGATTCCGCGCGCCGCAATCTTATCGGCAGAACGCGCCCCCGCACTGCCGTCCTCGGAACTTTCACCCCGCACGCCGGGCCGCCCACCCGCTACCCCAGCCATTCCCCGTCGCACACGTACTCCGCCGGCCCGCTCACCTGCACCCCCGAATCCGCGCTCTCCCAGCAGACCTCCAGCTCACCCCCCGGCATCGCCACGATCACCCGTCGATCCGCCCCCCCCGTCAGCACCGCCGCCACCAACGCCGCCGCTGCACCGCTGCCGCATGCGCGCGTCGCGCCGCTGCCGCGCTCCCACGTCGCCACCCTCAATCGCTGTGCCGATTCCCGTTCCACGAAATGCACGTTCGTCCGCTGCGGAAATGCGGCGTGACGTTCCAGCGCCGGGCCCCATTCGGCCAACGGCACATCCGCGCCGTGCTCCACGAACACAAGCGCATGCGGATTGCCCATCGACACGCACGACACGCGAAACTCCCGTCCCAGCGCCGACAGCGGTGCATCGATCACCGCCTCGCCCGGCCACCGTCCCGATCCGGCTCTGCCCGCCAGCGTCGTCGGAATCTCCGTCGCCGCCAGCCGCGGCCGGCCCAGGTCCGTTCGCACGCGCTCCACCGCGCCGCTCGCACCGATCCTCAACTCGGCGATTCGCACGCCCGCATCCGTCTGCACCCGCACTGGATTGCCCCCGCACAGCCCGCGATCATGCGCGTAGCGGGCCACGCAGCGCAGTCCGTTGCCGCACATCTCGCCGCGCGAGCCGTCCGCGTTGTACAGCGTCATGCGCACGTCCGCGCCGTCAATCGTCGGCGCACCGATCAGGATCAGCCCATCACTGCCCACCCCGGTGTGCCGATTGCTGATCCGGCGCGACAACTCGGACGGATCCGAAACCGGGCACCGCTGCGTGTCCACGTATACGTAGTCGTTGCCCAGCCCGTGCATCTTTGTGAACCGAATGCCCATTCGGCCGCTACTCCCGCAGGCGCGCCGATCGGCGCTGATCGGCAACGGTCAACGTCATGCTGCGTCAATCAGCGCTTTTCTGCGACGACTGTCCACGATCCTCGACGATGCGCGCCGCCCTGCGACGCTCGCCCTCCCGGCGCGCGGCAGCTATGATCCCCCGCGGACGCAACCTCCGGCGACGAGCTGATGTTACTGACGCTGCACTCCTACATCCTGCGCGACCTGCTCAAGACCTTCCTGCTGACGATTCTCGCCATCACCGCAATCATCACCCTCGGCGGCGGAATCATCAACGTCATCCGCTTCGAGGGCGTGACCAGCGAGGACATCCTGCTGGTCGTGCCGCTGCTGGTGCCGGTGGTCGTCACCGTCGTCATGCCGGTCGCGGCGCTCTTCGCCGCCAGCATCGTCTACGGCCGGCTGGCCGCCGACCAGGAGTTCCAGGCCTGCCGCGCCGCCGGCATCAACATCCACCGCCTCTTCGCTCCCGTGATTCTGCTGGCGCTGGCCGTGGCCGCCTTCACCACGCTCTCCGGCAGTTTTGTCATCCCCGAATGCGTCCGCCAGATTGAGCGCCTCAGCCGCGCCAATGCGCGCGACTGGGTCCGCTCGCAGCTCGTCAGCCGCGGGCACGTGCGCTTTCGCGACCGCTTCTTCCTGACCGCGGCGTCCGCGCACATCCCATCGGCCGACGACCTGCGCCGCGCCAATCACGACGTCACCCCCGGGTTCAGCTACCTCTACATCGCCTCGCCGACCGTGCTCGAGCTGGACGACGGCGGGACGCCAAAGGTGTTCGCCTCGGCGCGCGGCGGCCTGCTCAGCTTCGACACCCGACAGATTCCGATCAAGGCCACGCTGATCGCCGAGGACGTGCGCATGCTGCGCCCGCCGGAGCACGCGGTCGAGTTCGCAATTCAGACCGTCGGCCCGACCGAGCTGCCGCTCACCCTGCCGGAAAAGCCCGGCTGGGCCGACCTGCCCACGTTGCTGCGCTGGCGGGCCGCGCCGTGGGAGTGGGCCGAGCTGCGCGACCGGCTGCGCGGCTTTCTCGGTGCCGTCGGCGCCTACACCGCGCACGTCGAGATCGGCGCATCGCTGGCCGCCGGAAGGAGCGTCACCCTCAGCGACAACGACATTGCCTACGTCATTCGCTGCGCGACGGTCGTCGCCGATCAGAAGGACATCACGCTGACCGACGCACACATCGAGCAGCGCCTCCGCAACACGCTCCGCGCCACCTTCGAAGCGCCGCAGGCCAAGCTCACCGCCCGCCCGCAAAGCGATGTCGCCGGCATGCTCGCCAACATCGCCCTGATACCGGCCGCCGGCCGCCCCGTCACTGAAACCTCGCCTGGACCCGGCGCGCGAATCGCGCGCCACGAGAAGCCGCTGAACCTGCCCCCCGTGCATATCGACGTTCCGGAGCGCGCCGCCGCGCTGCGCCCGCCGCAGGTGCTCGACCGCGCCTTCGAAATTGAGAATCTGCCTGAGCCGTTGGCACTGGCCCGTCGCGGCCTGCAACGCGAAGGCGCTGTTTTCGGGCGCAAGGTGCTGGCGGAGATTCACATGCGACTGGCCTTCACCAGCGCCAATGTCGTGACGCTCGTGATGGCCGCGGCGCTGGGACTGCTCTTCCGCGGCGCCCGGGCGCTGACCGCCTTCGCCGTCGCCAACGTGCCGTTCCTGTTCGTGCTGATGATCACCTACATGGGCAAGCAGATCACCGTCGACGAGCGCTTCACTTCCGCCGGCCCCTACGTCATGTGGAGCGGGCTGGCGCTCTGCGCCCTGGCGGACGTGCTGATCCTGCGATTCGGCGTGCGGAGATGATCCCGTCGTGAACACCATCGACCGCTATGTCATCCGCTCCTTTCTCGGCGGCTTCGTCACGCTGCTGCTGACCGGCACGGGGCTGTTCATCTTCGTGGACGTGCTGCTGAACTTCGACGAGTTCAGCAAGGATCCGAACGTCAGCGCCACCGGCGCGCTCTTCGACGCCATCGACTATTACGCCTTCAACCTGCCGCTCTTTTTCTCCTATGTCGCCGGGCCTTCGATGGCAATCGCCGCCGCCTTCTGCTTCGCGCTCATGCTGCGGAACAACGAGCTGACCGCGCTCGTCGCCGCCGGCGTGCCGCTGCAGCGACTGATCGTGCCGCTGCTGGTCTGCGCTGTGCCGCTGGTGTCGCTCTGGTGGGTGAACCGCGAGTGGGTCATCCCCGAGATCGCCCACAAGATCGCCCGCGATCGCGAGGACGTCCGCGGCACACGCGCCTTCGGCGTCTACTGCGTGAAGGACTCGCGCGACAACATTCTCATCGCGCTGCAGTTCTATCCGCGCGACGGCTCCATGCGGCAGGCCTACATCATCGAGCCCGGTCCCGACGGCCGCGCCGCCTCGCTGATCCAGGCCGACGAGGCGCGCTTCGATCCCGCCGTCAATCTCTGGCGCTTCGACGGCCGCGCCGTCCGCACCTTCCTCGACCCCGGCGGCGGCGGACTCGGCCGCGGCTTCTCCACTCAGAACCTTACCGAGTTCAAGCTGCGGCTCACCCCCGACGACCTGATCCTGCGACAGGCCGCCGAATGGGCCGACCTGCTCAGCCTGCGCCACATGAACCGCCTCGTGAACAGCGAGCAACAGCTCGCCAACCGCCCCACCATTGTCATGAGCCGTCACGTCCGTCTCACGCAACCCGTCCTGATCTGCGCGCTCATGCTGCTGGCCGTGCCGTTCTTCCTGACGCGCGAGCCGGCCAACGTCATCGTGCGCGGAACCGCCGCGCTGCTCGTCTGCCTGCTTTTCTTCGTCACCACCTTCGTCTGTCACAGCCTCGTCCGCGAGGACATCGCCGCGCTGCTGGCCTGGATCCCAATCCTGATCTTCGCCCCCGTCGGCGTCCTGCTGGTCGCGAACCTGAAAACCTGAGCACCGCCCATGCCCGACACCCCGCTCGACATCCTGTTCGTCATGCCGCACCCCGACGACCTCGAAATCACCTGCGGCGGAACCATCGCCACGCTGGTCGCCCGCGGCCACCGCGTCGGCATCATCCACATGACCAACGGCGAGCCGACCCCGCGCGGCACCCCGGAAGTGCGCGCCGCCGAGCTTCAGGCCGCCTCGCGAATCCTCGGCGTCACGCACGTTGAAACGCTCAAGCTCACCAACCGGGAGCTGATGGACGGCCCCGCCGCACGCTACGCCGTCGCGACCACCTTCCGCCGACACCGCCCAAAAGTCGTCGTCGGCATGGCCGGCCGCACGCCCGGCGCATCCCCCGATCACTACCAGGGGCAGTTGATCCTCGAAGCGGCGCGGTTCTACTCGCAGCTCACCAAGTGGGACGAACGCTTCGACAACACCCCGCCGCACCGTGTCGACTGGCTCTGGTATCGCCCCGTCCACATCGCCGCCGAGGTGCACCACTGGCACTCGACCTTCGTCGTGGACATCAGCAAGCACTACCAGAAGAAAATTGACGCCATTTCATGCTACCGCTCGCAATTCGACGACACCCGGCTGGCCCGACTGCTCCATCGCCTGCGCGCCAACGACGCCGCCGACGGCGGCCGCGCCGGCTTCGAGTACGGCGAACTCTTCGCTTTGCCCCACCCCGTGCCGCTGCCCGACCCGCTTGCGCATTTCGCCGCGTTGTCATCACCGATGGGGCCGCCGCCGTTCACGCCGCCGCCCCCGGCTCCAAACTGACCACCCAGCGCACCAGGCACCGGCAACAACTGCTTCGCGCAACTCGCCACGATTGGCGCACGGACCTTGATTGCTGGCCGGAAGCTCAGCCGTCAATGGCAGATCAACTCACCGTCTGACCCGACGCCTGCGAGAGCCGCAGCGACTCCGCAAATGACACCAGATTGCGCAGATTGTCGCAATAAGCGTGGTAATCGAGCTCGCGGCGCAGCCCCTCGTTCAGCGCTCGACCGCCCACCACCAGCGCCGCCCCATTCTCACGAGCCGCCGCGCACAACCGCCGGCAATCCGCCACAAATCTCTCCGGCTCCTCCACGCTAGAGGCCGTCAACCAGAACATCCGCGGGCGCTTCGCCTTGATCGCCGCGATCAGTGTCTCCACCGGATGACCGATCCCCAGTGACTGCGCCCGCCAACCTGCCTCCAAAAGCACCAGTTCCGCCATGTGACCCACCAAGGTGTACGGATCCGGCGCCAGTGACCCGCCCAGCGTCAGCGGCGCGGTCGCCGATGGCGGCGGCAGCACGCGTCGAAGCTCCCCGATCACCGACGTACACACCTCCACCGCCCGTCGCTCCTGATACACCTCGATCCGTCCCGCCTCCCACGCCCGCCCGATCTGGTGCATCGCGGTCGCAATCGCCCGGTCGCCGATCTCGATCATGCTCCGCCCGGCGAGGTACAGGTCAAAAATCACCCGGCGCACCCGCTCGTCATCCGAATCGATCAGCGCTGAGAAAATCCGCTCAACGGCATGCTCGATCACGCCGTCGCCGCTGCCGCATGTGGCGGGGAGACCCAGCAGCTCGGGTGCGGTTACGGGATGCCCCGTTGAGCGCAAGAACTCGACGACGGACGCCCGCGATAGACGCCGATGCCCGCCCGCAGTACGCGCAGCCGATATCAAACCCTTGTCACACCAACGCTTTAGCGAAGCTTCGCTGACGCCGATGGCCCGCGCCACTCGCTTTGGAGAGAGTTGATCGTTCATACACCCTTAAATCTCGGCACACGCGCTGATCGAATTGACCGATTATATTCGCGCGGAACCGCCCAGACAACCTGGTGGCTGGTTTCGGTCGAGCCGCGATCCGGCTCAACCGATCGCGGGGGGAGCACAGGTGTCGTAAAATCGCGGATCGTGCCCGCATCTCCGACCGGCGGATCGGTCCGAGAATCCCGGGACAGCACGGAAGGACACCATGACGGCCAAAACGGAGTCGTTCGGGGCGCGATCCACGCTCAAAACCCGCCTGGGCGAGTATGAGATGTTCCGCCTCGATGCGCTCGCCCGGCAGGGCATTGCGAAGATCGAGCGCTTGCCCTACTCGATCCGCGTCCTGCTCGAGTCCGTGTTGCGCAACGTTGATGGCTTCGCCGTGCTGGATGAGCACGTCCGCATGCTGGCCGGATGGGATCCGGCCAAGCCCGGCGACCGCGAGGTGCCGTTCAAACCGGCGCGCGTGGTGCTCCAGGATTTCACCGGCGTGCCGTGCATCGTTGATCTGGCGGCGATGCGCGACGCCATGAAGCATCTCGGCGGCGACCCGGCCCGCATCAACCCCGAAGTTCCCTGCGACCTCGTGATCGATCACTCCGTGCAGGTCGATGAGTACGGCTCGCGCACCGCCCTGTCCGTCAACAGCGACCGCGAGTTCCGCCGCAACCGCGAGCGGTATGAGTTCCTCAAGTGGGGGCAGCAGTCGCTTTCCAACTTCCGCGTCGTGCCGCCCGCCACCGGCATCGTGCACCAGGTCAATCTCGAGTACCTCGCCCGCGGCGTGCTCACCCGTGACGTCGGCGGCAAGCGCGTCGCATTCCCCGATACTCTGGTCGGCACCGATTCGCACACCACCATGATCAACGGCCTGGGCGTGTTGGGCTGGGGCGTCGGCGGAATCGAGGCCGAAGCCGCGATGCTCGGCCAGCCGCTGTACATGCTCGCGCCCGAGGTGATCGGCTTCCGCCTCACGGGCCGCCTGCCCGAGGGCGCGACCGCCACCGACCTCGTCCTCACCGTCACGCAGATGCTGCGAAAGCACGGCGTGGTGGACAAGTTCGTCGAGTTCTTCGGGGATGGATTGGACGAGCTGAGCATTCCCGACCGCGCCACCATCGCCAACATGGCCCCCGAATACGGCGCGACGATGGGTTTCTTCCCAGTGGACACGGTCACGCTCGACTACCTGCGCTTCACCGGTCGCGACGCCGAGACGCTCGCACTGGTCGAGGCGTATTGCAAGGAGAACGGGCTGTTCCGCACGGCCGCGTCGCCCGAGCCGATCTTCACCGCCACCCTTGCGCTCGACCTCGGCAGCGTGCAGCCTTCGCTCGCCGGGCCGAAGCGCCCGCAGGATCGCGTGCTGCTCTCCGGCATGAAGGCCGCCTGGGAGCGCGAGCTGACCGAGTCCTTCGGAAAACAGCCGCGCAGCGCGGAACTCGAGCAGGCCCGCCTCGTCTCCGAAGGCGGACACACCACCACCGCGACGGCCACCTCGCGCGCCAGCGCCACCGCCGTGCAGGTCAATTTCAAGGGTGATTCGTTCCCCCTGCGCCACGGCGATGTCGTCATCAGCGCCATCACCAGTTGCACCAACACCAGCAACCCCGACGTCATGATCGCCGCCGGCCTGCTGGCCCGCGCCGCCCGCCAGCGCGGACTCACCAGCAAGCCCTGGGTCAAGACCTCGCTCGCCCCCGGCTCGCAGGTCGTCACCGAGTATTACAACAAGGCCGGTCTCACCGAAGACCTCGAAGCCCTCGGCTTCCACACCGTCGGCTACGGCTGCACTACCTGCATCGGCAATTCCGGCCCGCTTCCGTCTGAGATCGAATCCGCGATCAAGGAGGGCGACCTGGTCGTCGCCAGCGTGCTCAGCGGCAATCGCAACTTCGAGGGCCGCGTGCACCCGCAGGTCCGCGCCAACTACCTCGCCAGCCCGCCGCTGTGCGTCGCCTACGCCATCGCCGGCACCGTCAACATCGACCTCACCCGCGAGCCGATCGGACGCGGATCCGACGGCCGCGACGTCTTTCTCCGCGACCTCTGGCCGACACAGGCGCAGATCCGCGCGGTCCGCGAGCAGGCCGTCACGCCGGAGCAGTTTTCCCGCAAGTACCAGGATGTCTTCAACGGCAACGCCACCTGGAATGCCGTGCCGATCAGCAAGAGCGAGCTGTATGCCTGGAGTGACCGCAGCACCTACATCCAGAACCCGCCGTTCTTCGAGGGCATGGGACGCAGCGCTCCCGGTGTCGCGCCGATCCGCGCGGCACGCTGCCTCGTTTCCGTCGGCGATTCCGTCACGACCGATCACATCTCCCCGGCCGGCGACATCGCCGAAAACAGCCCCGCCGGTCAGTTCCTCATGCAGCACGGCGTCTCAAAGGCGGATTTCAACAGCTACGGCAGCCGCCGCGGCAACGACCGCGTCATGACCCGCGGCACTTACGCCAATGTCCGCGTGAAGAACAAGCTCGCGGTCGATCCCGCCACCGGCTCCATCCGCGAGGGCGGCTGGACGCGCGACTTCTCGGCCAAGGGAGGCGGCAAGCTCGCCTGGATCTTCGACGCCAGTACGCACTACCGCGAGGCCGGCACGCCGCTGATCGTGCTGGCCGGCAAGGACTATGGCATGGGCTCCTCGCGCGACTGGGCCGCCAAGGGCGTCTTTCTGCTGGGCGTGAAGGCCGTCATCGCCGAGAGCTTCGAGCGCATCCACCGCAGCAATCTCGTCGGCATGGGCGTGCTGCCGCTGGTCTACGTGGACGGCCAGAACGCCGCTTCGCTCGGACTCACCGGCGAGGAGACGTTTGACTTCCCCGACCTGTCGAACGATCTGAAACCGGGCCAGACGCTCACCGTCACCGCCCGGGGGCCCGCGGCCGGCCGCGAAGTGAAGTTCTCCGTTCGCAGCCGCATCGCGACCGCTGTCGAGGTCGAGTACTACCGCAACGGCGGCGTACTGCACACGGTCATCCGCGGCAAGCTGGGCAAGTAATCGCGCAAGCACCCCGGAGCAGGTCCAGAGCAGCCCGAAGCAGCACCCCGCTCCTGGAACCATTCTGATCCGCCCGGAGGGTGCACGAACATCGCCACGGGCTCTCAACCCCTGGTGAGCGCCACCCCCGCGCCTGCTTTCATATCACCCCCCGAGCCACGATCGTCGCATAAAAATGAAGCCGCGCCGGCGCGCCCCGCTCAGGGCGCGCCGGCGCGGTGAAGCTGCCGAACCACAACCGATCTATCGACGCGTGCGCGCCGGCTCGGTCGCCATGTTCCGCATGCCGAGCATCAGCAGCGGCGCCGCGATCGCCACGGTGGAGTACACGCCGGTGATCACGCCGATCAGCATGCAGTACGCGAATCCGCGGACGCTCGTGCCGCCGAACACGTAGAGCGATGACAGCGTCAGGAACACCGTGACGCTGGTGATGAGCGTGCGCGCCAGGCACTGGTTCACGGCGGCGTTGATGATCTGCGGCGTGACAATCCCGAGTCGCCCGCGATCCTCGCGAATGCGGTCGAAGATCACGATCGTGTCGTTGATCGAGAAGCCGATGATCGTCAGCAGCGCCGCCACCACCGCCATGTTGATCTTGAAGTTCTCGATCAGCAGGAACTTGCCGAAGTGACCCTCACCGCCGATCAATCCGGCGAAGCCGACGAACGCCAGCGCCACCAGCACGTCGTGCATCAGCGCCACCACGCCCGCGAATCCGTACACCGGCTTGCCGAACCGGATCCACAGGTACACGATGATCATCAGCCAGCTCAGCGCCAGCGCGATCGTCGCCTGCGTGCTCGACTGGGCCGCGATCTGAGGCTTGAACTGCGTCACCTTGCGGAGCGACTGCTCGCTGTCCAGCGCGGCCCGCGCCAGCGATAGCTCCTGCGCGGCAAACTCGCTGTACCAGCGCTCCGGATCGTCACGAAACGGAAACGCGTCATCGACCGTCGCGACGATCACCGACGAGTACAGCGGCCGCCCATCGGCGTCTCTCCCGGCCGGCGTCACGCCGATCACCTCGAAGCTACGCCACGGGAAGTCCTGAAAACCGGGCTGCAGGCGCATGTTCCGCAACCGGTCGGCCAACGATCCGGGCGCGCTCGGGTCGATCGTCATCGGCGGCGTCAGTTCACGCAGGTAGATCGCCGCACCGCCGACGAAGTCGCCCAGGTCGGCCGAGATCGCGGTCGGCAGGTTCGGGATCACCTCGACAGGCTGCCGGCTGACGATCGGGAACGGCCGGTCGTCCGTCAACTCGATCGCGTACCGCACCCGCGGCTGGATGCGCAGCCGGTCGCCCAGCGCCTCGCGCAGCGCGAGCTGCACGAATCGCTTGTTGGTGATGGTCGTCGTGATGCCCCAGAACAGGTCGCTGGTGGCTTCACCGCCGCTTTCCTTTACCGATCCGACGCTGACATCACCCAGCAACTCGCAATCGCGCGCGAAGGCCTCACTGATCTCCGTCAGCACGCGCTTCAGCCGATCGGTCGTGACGCCGTCATTCACGCGGATGGTCAGCCGCTCCGTCCCCGCGACGGCTGTCACGGCGTCGCGCGGCAGCACCTGCGCATCTTCGAGCGGCTCCGTCAGGTACGCCTCCAACCGGCTGGCATCGACGCCGGGCACCGAAATCACCATGAAGCCGGGTGCATCGGGCGCTTCCGAAACGGTGGCCTGTGCCAGCCGCTCGGCGTCCGGCCGCAACCGCTTGCCCGCCTCGCCCAGCGCTGCGCGGATCGTGCGATCGTTGAACGTCTCGCCCGCCGCCGGCGCCGCGGTCTGGATGTCCACGCTCAGGCCGCCCAGGAACTCCACGTCGAGATAGTCCTTGGCCGGGCGCGAGAACATCAGGAAAAGCCCGGCCGCAGTCACCACCACCGAGATCGGGATGAAGATCCGGCGCATGCCGTACCAGTCGATGTTCGGCACGCCGATCAGGCGGTTCATCCGCAGCTCGCGAACCAGGTTGTACTTGACGGCCACGCCGAACAGCGTGCGGGTCACGAACACCGCCGTGAACAGGTTCATCACCACGCCCCAGCCGAGCGTCAGGCCGAAGCCCTTCACTTCCTCGCTGCCGACGTAGTAAAGAATGATGCAGGTCAGCAGCGTCGTGACGTTTGAGTCGATGATCGTGCTGAGCGCCTTGTCATAGCCGTTCTTGATGATCATGCGGAGCGAGCCGCCGCGGTCCTTCTCCTCCCGCATGCGCTCGTAGATCAGCACGTTGGCGTCTACCGACATGCCGATGCCGAGAATCACGCCCGCGATGCCGTCGAGCGTGAACTTGGCGTTGAGCATGCACATCACCGCCATGACCAGCAGCACGTTGAGCATCATCGCCACGTTCGCGATCAGGCCGCACACCAGGTAATAGCCCAGCATCAGCAGCACCACCAACCCGGCGCCGATCAGGCCGGCCGTCAGCGCCTGCCGCAGGTTTTCCTGCCCGAGGCTGGAACCCAGCACCCGCTCCGAAATCGGTGTGTCCTTGAGCCTCGCCGGCAGCGCGCCGGCCTGCATCGTCTGGACCAGGTATTGCACCTTCTCGAGCGAGAACTCGCCGGTGATTACGCCGCTCTCGAAAATCTGGCTGTTGATCCGCGCCGAGGAATATGCCACTCCGTCGAGCAGAATACACAGTTGTTTTTCCAGATTGTCGCCGGTCAGCTTGCCGAACATGTCGCCGCCGGTCGGATCGAGCAGGAATCGGACGCAGCGCCGGCCGGCTTCGTCGCGATCGGGCCAGGCGCCCTTGAGCTGCCACTTGCGCTTGCTGTCGCGCAGCAACCCGTCGTTCTCGCCCAGCTTCGCCAGCACGAACCACTCGTCGCCGAGTCGATCCACCGCCATCGACGTCACCGTGCGCGGATCAAACGTATCGAGTTGCTGGACCGTATCGAGGCTCAGGAAACCCACCGGATTGTCGATCCGGAACCAGCCCGCCGTGTCGCCGCGCGACGGCCGCGGCCCCTGCTTCTGAAGCTGCTCGCGGTAATAGGCCGTCTCCGCGGAGACGTCCGCCAGGATGCGGAACTCCAGCACGCCCGCGCCACGCAACAGGCGCTTCAGTTCCTCCGGGCCGTCCAGCGCCCCGCGGAACTCGCGCCAGCGGTCATGCTTGGCGACCACGTCCTCAATCTGGGTCTTGAGCTGCGGATGCTTGGCAACCAGCGCGTCCAGCTCGACCTTGCGTGAATCCGCCGACTTCCGCTGCGTCGTGTCCATGTCGAGGATCATGTCCAGCCGGTGCGCGTCGATGTTCGTCGCCAGCACCGAGTCGATCGCGTCCGTCAGCCGCTCCAGCGTGTCGCGCACCTGCGTCTGCAGCACCTCCGCATCCGCCGGCTGCGTGCTTGCCGTGCGGGCCGCCGTCGCCAGCTTCCAGGCGTCATGCGCCGCCGCCGCCGCCAGCAGCTTCTCCCCGCGCTCGGCCGATCCGCCCGACAGGCGCTCCACGATCGGCGGCCGCGCCGCCGCGTCGGCCTCAAAGAGCGGGTCAAGATCGGTGCGCTTCAGCCGCGATTCGGTGAGTTGTATCAATGCGTCCTGGAAATCCTTGCGGCGCTTGGCTGCGTCCGCGGGCGGCAGCGGCATCTGAATTTCGATGCGATTCGGCGGGATCACGCGCCAGACCAGGTTGTACACACCGCTGGGATCCACGCGCTTCTGAAGCAGCGTCTTGAGCGTCTCCGCCACCTCCGGGTCGTTCGACCCCTCGGTGTTGATCTCGTAGATCAGTGAGACGCCGCCCGCGATGTCCAACCCGCCCCGCAGCCGCGACTCAAACCCCTGCGTCGGCGGCCAGATCATCAGAACCGCAAACACGATCACGGCCGCGATCAGGATCAGCCTGCCGCGCAGATTCTTCTCAATCATGGTGAATGGCTCTCAATGGTCAAAAAACAGTGCGATTTGCGAACTTCCGGCGCGAAACGTCCGGGGATTCGACAACCAGAGCCGCGGGCCGGCATGCGAGCACCCGCGCTACGTGCGACGAGGATCAGGCAACCGGCGGCCCGATGCGCCACAGGCTGCCATGCAGCCGGTCCAGTGCCGGCGTCGCACAATCGAGGGAATTGAACGGCAGAGGACGGCAGAACGCGCTCGTTCGCGCGAATTCCGCCGTTTGTGAGACGATGGCAAAAGCCCCGAACACGCCGGGCGACGAGGGGCCGTCGTTGACACACTCCGAGCGCAGCAGCCGCGCGCCCGCAGCAACCGGTGAACCCCCGCGATCCAGCGCGCGGGGCGCGAGGCCGTCCGGCAGCGTGGCGCGGATAACCAGCGGCGCAGGCGGTTGCGGCTCATCCGATTCCGGCGTCAAGGCGTCGGAGAATGCCTGCGCATGGCTCGGCTCGGCGGCCGCCTGAACCGGGCGGGCCTTCTCCTCGGCGGCCAGCAGCATCAGCAGCGAAAGCGCCCCTGCTGCGATCCGCCAGCGCAGACTCGGCGAAGCGTCTGTCATGCGAACCGCGGAGTGTATCCCGGACGGCCCGCCTGGCCAAGTGTGGCGGCCGGGCTTGCGGTGGTTCGCGCGGGCGGGCAGGATAGCCGGCGCAATTCCGCGCATTCCGGAGGCAGAAATGCACCGAATCCCGCTGTGTGGCGTGACACTGGTCATGGCCACCCTGTTATCGCCAGGTTGCAGCAACCCCGCCCGGATTTCGCTGATCCAGCCTTTCGCGCCGACCGGCCAGCAGATACTCGAACTGGCCACCGAAACCGCGTACGAGGAGGTGCGGGACGGGTATCGGCACGTCATTGCAGCCTTCCCGCGCCCGCACGATCCGACCGGCCCGCGGGACTTTGTGCTGTACATGGAGATTCGCACGGATCGCCTCGGCCACGGGCCAGCCCCACTGCCCGACTGGCTGAAATTCCTGTTCCCTGGCCGGGCCGACCTGCCGTACGGCGCCCGGTGCGTGCCCCCGGAGAACGAGCGCGGCGAGGTCAGCGGCTTGCGCGGGTTCCTTGTGCAGCGCGTCGGGCGGCTGGCGGGGCGCACGGAGTTCGTCGAGGGGCGGGTCACGCGCGATCGGCGATGGAATGAGCGCGACGCCCGCGGGCTGATGCTGGACGTGCGCTGCCACGACGGAACGCGCATCACGGGCAGTATTCGGCCGCGGCCCGGCGGCGCAGAAATGGCCGCGCTGCTGCGTCGCCATGCGGCCGATATCGCCGCCCTGCGCGACCACCGCGACACCGAGGCGACCGGGGCCGTCTTCACCGCCGATGCGCAGGCCGCTCCGACACCGCCGCGACGCGGCATGTGAGTTGACCGATTTTTTCGGCGACGGATCGAATATTGCCGGATCAGGCCGCCGGATCGACGCGCGCACCAGCGCTGCCGTCGGCAGTGCTGACGCACCACTGGCTGGTCCGGCGGCGGGGCGGGGAAAAGGTCCTCGAGGCGCTGGCGCGGCTTGTGCCCGGCGCGCCGATCTACACGCTGGTGTATGACGCCATCGGCATGGGGCTGTCCGAGCGCGGGGCGCGCGCGGCTGATCCGCTGGCGGGGCGCGCCGTTCACACGTCGTGGCTGCAGCGCATTCCCGGGGCACGGCGACACTATCCGCGCCTGATGCCGCTGATGGCGAGCGCGGCACGGCGGATGCGCCTGCCGCCGGTCGAGCTGGTGCTCTGCTCGGACGCGGCCGTCGCCAAGGCCATGACGGCGGACGCCCGAAGCCGGGTCGTCTGCTATTGCCATTCGCCGCCGCGCTATGCGTATGACGCGGCGATCTGCGCGGAGTATCGCGCAGCGCTGCCATGGGCGGCTCGCCCGGTCTGGGACTGGGCCATTCCGCGCCTGCGGGATGCGGATCGGCGGGCGGCGCAGCGGGTGGATCAGTTCGTGGCGAACTCGGCGCACGTGGCCGAGCGGATCCGCCGCTGGTACGGGCGCGACAGCGTGCTGGTGCATCCGCCGGTGGAGCTGCCGAGCCAGCCGGTGCACCAGGTGGGCGGATCGGGCGGCGGCGCGCGGGGGGATCATTACCTGTGCGTCGGTTACCACGCACCCTACAAGCGGCTGGACCTGGCGATTGAGGCGTGCCTGCGGCTGGGTCGGCGGCTGGTCGTGATCGGCGAGGGGCCGGGCATTCCGTCGCCGGAGCGCCGGGGGGAGTGGGCGCAGCGCGGGATCGAGTTCCGCGGATGGTGCTCAGATGAGGAGATTCGCGCCGCGTACGCGTGCGCGCGCGGGCTGCTGTTTTGCGGGGAAGAGGATTTCGGAATCGTGCCCGTAGAAGCGATTGCGCACGGCTGCCCGGTGGTGGCGTATGGCGTGGGCGGGGCCACGGAAACGGTGCAGCCGGGCGTCAGCGGGGTGTGGTTCGATCGGCAGGAAGTGTCGAGCGTGGTCGCGGCGATGGAGCAACTGGAGGCGATACGATTCGATGCCGAGCGGATGTTTGAATCGGCGCGCGCGTTCTCGCTGGAGCGGTTTCTGGAAAAGATGCAGCGGGTATTAGCCGTGTGAAGGTGCGGCGCGCGCATCGCGCCGCGGAGCGCGGCGCGTGCACTCGCGCCAATGCGGTACGGAATCATGGCATCGCCAGGTCCGGCGCCTGCCAGCGCCCCGACGGAGCAATGCCCATCGTCGCTGCGGCGCCTCACGAATAACCGCCCGGCAGCGCTGTCTGACATTATTGGTCAGAATCAGAAATTCCTGCTTGACGAACGCCCCCCCCCCCCCCATACATTGCCGATAGTCAAGATAGAATCTTTCGGCCGGGCGGCCGGATCGGACAACAACGATGCGATGGCTGATCGCAGCAATACTGCTCGCGTCAGGGGTCGCAAAATCCGTGTCGTTCCCGCCATTCGTCTCGTACGTCGCGGATTCCGCGCAACTGACGCATCTCACCGCGACCGCCGTGGCAGCAGCCGTGCTTGCCACGGAGGTTGCCATCGGCGGGATGATGGCGATCCGCAGTTCGATTGCCTGGCCGCTGGCGGCCGGGCTGTTCTCGGCATTCGCCGCGTATCACCTTCTGATGCTGGGCATCGGGGACATCCGGGCGTGCAATTGCTTCTCGTATTATGTCAATCGCGAGTGGGCGCCCGGCCATCTGACCATGGGCGTGGTCTGCGTGTTGCTCGCGGCTGAGTCGATCCGCCGCTCCGCCGGTTCCACAAGCTCTCGGAGGACATCCGCATGTTGCGACGCAGGACTCGTCACCTTGCCGCAGTAATGATCATTCTCGCAGTCTCGTCGACGTCGGCGGTCGCCGTTGTGATCGCGAATCAACGGTGCATCTTCGAGCAGTGCGGGATCGCGAGTCAATGGTGCATCCCTCCGGCCGCCGGCGGGCTGAACTCCTGCATATTCTGTGACGGCGCGACACTGGGCGGCTTCTGCGCACACAAGAAGAACTCCGCCTGCAACTGGAACGGCGGTGTTGTCGGTTGCGGTCAGAAATACAAGGGTGGCTGCGGGCCCGTGCCGCCCGGCGTTGGACCAGCGGACGGATGGTGCACCGGAAACCTGTTTCAGCTTTCCTGCTCGATGTCCACGTGCGGCAATTGAATAGCGACTTTCAGTCGACTGCTCGGCAGGATAACGGAGCGCGTGCCACGGTTCGGGTTTGGTGATTGCTGTCAAGGGACGAAACATGACAAGCGTGGGTGTGATCTTGATGTTTGTCGCGGGTCTTTACTCTGTGGCTGACGTTCGCGACGCCGTCTCGCGCCGAATGGCGGCGCTGGACGCCCTGACGCTCGAGAGTACCACGGAGTTCTATCGAGCAAAGCTCGAGGGGACCGCCGTCAGGTGGGAGCCGAGCGCCGGAGCAACGAACCGTTATGCGACATCACTGCGGCGCCCTGCGTTGCTGATTACAAAGCGATCCTCAGACGGGCCTGCTGCTGATTTCTGGTACACCCCGGAGGGCGTGGTCACGCGGGTGATTGACGGAGAGAAGTTCGGGTTTGGCACGTACTATCGCGTTGTTTCTGGGATCTCACAAGAAGGCCCCGCGATGTACGACCCGCTGATCCAGTTGCTCGATGCGCACGTCACGGACAGCACCCGCCCGCTGTTCAATCTGCTCCAGGTGCTGGAAGAAAAAACGGCCGAGGTACTTCAATCCGGACCGGACTCGACGACCGTCCGCGTGGAAATCGACCAACATCCGACACTGCGCAAGACGCTCGTGATCGACTTCGCCGCGGACGGTGCGGTGCTCCACATGAGCGATACCACGTTCATCTACACCGGTGACGGCAAGACCCTATCGCTGCCGATCACGCGCGAAGTCTCCACCGACAAGTTCGAGATCGTCAACGGCGAGCGCCTCGGAACGGAATACACCGTCATCGTCGCCAACCAGAACGTGCAGCCCGAACCCGGCATGGTCAAAGTGCGGCTTGAGAACGTTCGATACGACCCGGACCTGTCGATCGAGAATCTCGAAATTGCCCCGCACCGCAACTACTCGTACATCATCACGGAGACCACCGAAGGCACGCTCCGCGAACACTACGACGCCAACGGCGAGCTGGTCACACGCGAGTTCCATCCGAGGGAGCGTCGGTTGCAATCCGGCGACCGCCCGGCCTCGGCCCTGCGCACCGCCGCCATCGCGCTGACGCTGCCGCTGTCGGCCGCGGCCGGGATTGTCGGCCTGTCGCTGGCGATGCGCCGCAGGCACGTCGCCGCCACGCACGATCGGAAGTAGCCGTCTGCGGGCTGCGCTGCGCACGCGCTACACCCGTCGCTACGTTCCACCGCCCCTCGGGCACGGTCCTCGTCGACGCGCAGAGCAGAGTCACGGACGGCTCACGCAGTTCGTGCTGATCGCCGCGCCCACAATCGCGCCGTATGCACATCTTCGCGCCAGCCCTCGTCGTACTCCACCACTTCCAGCCCCGGCGCCAGGCCGCGCAGCTCCCCCAGCTCCAGCGCCAGCCCCGCCCGCCGCGGCCGGCCATGCCGCTCGCGGTGCATGGTCGTGAATGTCTCCACCAGCAGTGCTCCGCCCGGCGCGAGCCGCTCGCTGATTCGCGACAATAGCCGCCGATTCAGATATCGAAAGCAGATGACCAGATCAAACCGGCCCAGGCCGTCCAGGGTCGCGTCGTCCGTCAGGTCCGCGCAGCGCCACTCCGGGCGCACGATCGCCGCGGCGCATCCATCCGCCAGGCGCTGCGCCCGCTCCAGCGCATCCGGCAGCAAATCCACGCCAACCGCGCGCCACCTGAGCGACGCCAGGTAGACCGCGTCGCGGCCGACGCCGCAGGCCAGGTCCAGTGCCGTACCGGGTGCAAGATGCGCCGAAACGCGCTCCAGAAACGCATTGGGACACCAGAGGCGATAGATCGCGCTGGATGAGAGCTCCCCGGCGCAGGCCCCCGCGCCGCGCCTCCCATCGCTCCCCTGAGCGAGGTCGCCCTCGTCCATACCGGATCGATCGCACCAACCAGCGCCGGCGTATTCCGCCCGCCGCTCCAGTTCCGCCAGCCGCGCGACTGCGGCCTGCGCAACGTCGGGCGGGCCGATTACGCGAATGATCGTCGAGCGCGGGGGCAGCTCATGCGTGCGATCGGCCAGCTGATCGGCCGGGATGTTCGCCGCGCGCGCCAACGGGGTGCATCGCGCCTGATCGGCGGGTCGCGGATCGAGAAAATCCCCCTGAATGAGCTGCACACGCTGCGCCGGCGAGTTCCGCATCATCGCTCCGCCCGCGTGATTGCGTAGCCGCGGCCTCGCCGATCAGCCGCGCTGCATGGACGCAACCTGCTCCACCGATTCGCAGGTGCAGAACAGGTTGCGATCGCCCCAGACGTTGTCCACCCGTCCGACCGCCGGCCAGAACTTATGCTCGCGCGTCCACGGCGCGGGATAGGCCGCCTTTTCGCGCGAGTAGGGGTGCCGCCAGTCATCCGCGCAGACGTGCGCCGCGGTGTGCGGCGCGTTGCGCAGCACGTTGTCACTGCGATCCGCCCGGCCGCTCTCGATCTCGCGGATCTCCTCGCGAATCGCGATCAGCGCGTCGCAGAGCCGATCCAGTTCCGCCCGCGACTCGCTCTCGGTCGGCTCGATCATCAGCGAGCCGGGCACCGGCCAGCTCATCGTCGGCGCGTGGAAACCGTAATCCATGAGGCGCTTGGCGATGTCCTCCGGCCGGATGCCTGCCGATTCGTCGAACGCGCGCACATCGAGGATGAACTCATGGGCGACGCGCCCGCCCGCGCCGCGATAGACAATCGGGTAATGCTCCTCGAGCCGACGAGCCATGTAGTTGGCGTTCAGTATCGCCACCTGCGTCGCGCGGCGCAGCCCGAGTTCGCCCATCATCGCGATGTACATCCACGAGATCACCAGGATGCTGGGGCTGCCGAAGGGGGCCGCCGACACCGGGCCGATCGACTTCGCGCCGGCCGCGTCGCCCGCGGGTCGATGGAAGTGCGCTCCCGCGACCGGGTGCCCCGGCAGGAACGGCGCGAGGTGCGCCGCGACGCCGATCGGACCCATGCCCGGCCCGCCGCCGCCGTGCGGAATGCAGAAGGTCTTGTGCAGGTTCAGGTGGCAGACGTCCGCGCCGATGTCGGCCGGGCGCGTCAGGCCGACCTGCGCGTTCATATTTGCGCCGTCCATGTAGACCTGCCCGCCGTGCTCATGCACGACGCCGCAGATCTCGCGCACCTGGGTCTCGAAGACGCCGTGCGTGGACGGATAGGTGATCATCAACGCGCCGAGTGTCTGCGCGTGCGCGTGCGCCTTGGCCCGCAGGTCGGCGAGGTCCACGTTGCCCAGCGCGTCGCAGGCGACCGGAACGACGCGAAAACCCGCCATCACGGCGCTGGCCGGATTCGTGCCGTGCGCTGACACGGGGATCAGGCAGACATCGCGGCGGCCGTCGCCGCGCGATTCGTGATAGGCGCGGATCACCAGCAGTCCGGCATACTCGCCCTGCGAGCCGGCGTTCGGCTGGAGCGAAATACTCGGAAACCCGGTCACTTCGGCCAGCCATGCTTCGAGCGTGCGGTACAGCTCGGCGTAGCCGCCCTGCAGCCGCGGCGGCGCGAACGGATGCATCCGCGAAAAGCCCGGCCAGCTCACGGGGAACATCTCAGCCGCGGCGTTGAGCTTCATCGTGCAGGAGCCGAGCGGGATCATCGAAGTCGTCAGTGACAGGTCGCGTGACTCGAGCCGCTTGATGTAGCGCAGCAACTCGTGCTCGCTCTGGTAGCGACTGAACACCGGGTGCGTCAGGTAGGCGCTGTGCCGCGTCAGCGCGCCGAGCGAATCCAGGCGGCGCGAAACGGCCTCGTTCGCGAGTGTGCCTATGTCGGTCGGCGGGCGCGAATCTCCCGCAAACGCCCGCAGCACGGCCGCGACGTCCGCCGTGGTCGTAGTCTCGTCCAGGCTCAGGCCGATGGTGCCGTCCCCGATGTCGCGCAGCAGGAATCCCTCGCGCTCTGCGGCGCTGAACACCTGCGCCGCCGCCACACCCGCCCGCAGGCGCACGCGCAGCGTGTCGAATACCGGCGTCGCGCCGAGCGTCTCGTGCCCCAGCCGCTCCAGTCCCACGATCATCGCGGCCGTCAGGCGCTGCACCCGCCGCGCGATCCGCTCCAGCCCGCGCGGTCCGTGATAGACGGCGTACATGCCCGCCATCACCGCCAGCAGCACCTGCGCCGTGCAGATGTTGCTGGTGGCCTTCTCGCGGCGGATGTGCTGCTCGCGCGTCTGGATCGCCAGGCGCAGCGCGGGAGCGCCATGCGAGTCCTTCGAGACGCCGATGATCCGCCCGGGCAGGCTGCGCTTGTGACTCTCCGCGCACGAGATGAACGCCGCGTGCGGACCGCCGCCGCCCAGCGGCACGCCGAAGCGCTGCGAGCTGCCGACGGCGATATCCGCCCCCCATTCGCCCGGCGGCTTCAGCAGCGTCAGCGCCAGCAGGTCCGTCGCCACAACCAGCAGCGCGCCGGCGTCGTGGGCCCGCTGCGCCAGCCCCGAATAGCTGTGAATTTCGCCGAATGTCGTCGGATACTGCACAATCGCGCCGAACAGCCGATCTTTCGCGAAATCGGCGGAATCCGCCGGACCGACCACGATGCGGATTCCCAGCGGGCGCGCCCGGGTCTGAATCACCGCGATGGTCTGCGGGTGACAATCCTCCGCGACGAAAAAGCCGTCGAGCGATTCGGCGTCGCGACAGGCCGCCCGGCAAAGATGCATGGCCTCGGCCGCGGCAGTGGCTTCGTCCAGCAGCGAGGCGTTCGCCAGCGGCAGGCCGGTCAGGTCCGCCACCATGGTCTGAAAGTTCAACAGCGCCTCGAGCCGCCCCTGAGAAATCTCCGCCTGGTAGGGGGTGTATTGGGTGTACCAGCCGGGGTTTTCGAGAATGTTCCGCAGAATCGGCGGCGGCGTGTGCGTGTCGGAATAGCCCATGCCGATCATCGAGCGCAGCGGCGTGTTCTTGGCCGCGATCTGCGCCAGCGCCGCCAGTGCCTCATGCTCGCTGCGCGGTGCGCCGATCCGCAGCGGAGCGGCCAGGCGGATGTCGGCCGGAATGGTCTGGTCCATCAGCGCTTCGAGCGACGCGACGCCGAGGGTGCGCAGCATTTCACGCTGCTCCTCGGGGGATGGCCCGATGTGGCGCTGGACGAACGAGGCGGAGTCGGCCAGCGCCGAATCCTGCGAAGGAGCTGTGGAGGCGGCACTGACGGAAGGAACGGCGGCTACGGTCATGCGAAGGCCCTATCGGTCGGCGACCGGTCGGGCGCTTGCCGCGCGGCCGCCCGCGCCCGCGAACAGGTCGCGAGTGCCGGGTCAGCCGCGACTTCCGCCGCCCCGCGAACGCACGTCCGCACGGGGGCGGAAGCAGCGCCGCCGGTGAAGCTCATTATAGGGGCGACGGCTCGAGCCCATGGCCGGTGCGCCCGCCCCCGCCGCGAGCGCTCGGCGACCCTGGCAGTCCCCCGTTCAGGCAATCAACCGGTGGCCCGGTCGTACGCCGGACCATCCATTAATCCGTCCAGCGGGGCGAGGTTGTCGCACTCGATTCGGATCATCCATCCGCGATCAAACGCGTCCTGGTTCACCAGCTCCGGGGCGTCTGACAGGGCGGTGTTCACGGCCGTCACGGTTCCGTCCAGCGCCGAATACAGCTCGCTGGTGGCCTTTACGGACTCCACTTCGCCGAAGCTCTGGCCGGCGCTGACGCGCTTGCCCACCGCGGGAAGCTGGACATAGGTAATGTCGGTCAACTCGTCGGCGGCGAACTTCGTAATGCCGATCGTGACTGTCCGACCTTCCACCTTGAACCACTCATGCGACTTGAGATACTTCCGATCGTTCGGCACAGCCATGAACCCGATACTCCTCTCACGCTCGCACCGCTTCTCCGGCGCCGGCCGGCACAGGCCGGGCCTCATCGCATCCCTATCCAGATGGGCGTCAGCGTACGCGAACGCCCGGTGCTGGGGAATGAAGCCCGGCGAACCCTGAGCGGAGAAGCTCACTGAGCCGCGACCGGTTTCGGCAGCCCCGTTGCTGCGATGCAGCGCCACGACCGGGCGAACGACGAGGCCGGCACCCCTGCGGGGCAGCGGCGCGCAATAATCGCCGATTCAGGTGGATTTTTTTGATACAAAGATGAATGTATCCATTTATTCTGCTTTGACTTGCGCTGCTCTACTGTATACGGTTGAAATTGGTGGGGTGCCGATAGAGCGCTTCGGAACGGAATTTGCTGTAAGCTCGCGTCCGCGCTGACCAGCCGCCCCCTACGGATGGCCTTCAACCGATGTCGCAGATCCTCTCCCAGCTTCCGCGCCAGGTGCTTGCCCAGCAGCAGCGCCTCACGCCGCAGTTGATACAGGCGATGGACATCCTGCAACTTCCGGCCATGGCGCTGGAGTCGCGCCTCTCGGCGGAGTTGGACAGCAATCCCGCCCTCGAGCTGGCCCCACCCGAGGACGACGGCCCGGACACGGGCGCCGACGGCGGCACCGCGGTCGCCCGGGCCGCATCGGACGCGGCCACGCGCGAAGCGGGGGGGGCGACCAATGCCTCCGACTTCGAGCGGCTGGACAGTCTCGTCCGCGAGTACGACTTCGACGAGGACTTCGAGGTCCGGTCCAGCCGGTCGCGCGCCAGGATCGAGGAAGAGGGGGATCAGAAGCTCGACGCGATGGCCAACGCCGCGGCCCGCACCCAGACCCTGCATGAACACCTGCTCGGACAGTGGGCGATGCTGGACGACCTCGACGAGCGCGCCCGCCTGCTGGGCGCACGGATCATCGAGGCGCTGACGGACGCGGGCCGCCTTGAGATTCCGCTGGAGCAGATCGGGCAGGAGATGCAGCCGCCGCCGACGGACGCCGAGCGCAGCGCGGCGCTGGCGCGGGTGCAGTTGCTGGAGCCGGCCGGAGTCGGGGCGCGCTCGCTCCAGGAATGCCTGCTGCTGCAGCTCGAAGCGCTTCCGGGTGACCACGTCCTGGCCATGCGCATCGTCGAGGAGCATTTTGACGACTTGCAGAGGAACCGCCTGCCGCAGATCGCGCGGGCGCTGGGCATTGAGGTGGGCGATGTGAAAGCGGCTATCGCGGCGCTCGGTCGCCTGTCGCTCAACCCCGGTTCGGACATCGCGTCGGACGCCGCGCCGACGGTGATGCCGGACGTGATCGTCGAATATGACGCGCGACAGGATCGATACGACGTCCGGCTGGCGCGGGGCAACCTCCGCGAAGTGCGGATCAGCCCGGAGTTCCGCGAGGCGCTGGAGCGCGCCCGCAATGATCCCGGCGCGCGGGAATTCATCAAGGACAAGATCGCCCGGGCCAATGCGATTATCGACGCCGTGCGCTACCGCCGCGAGCGCCTGCTCGACGTCGCCCGCGCGGTGGTCGAGGCGCAGCGCGACTTTCTCGATCACGGCGAGCAGCACCTGAAAGTGCTGCGGATGAGCGACCTGGCGCAGCGTTTCGGCTGCGACCCCTCCACCATCAGCCGCACCGTCGATGAGAAGTGGATGCAGACACCGCGCGGCATCTTCCCGCTGCGGCGCTTCTTCACCGGCGGCACCGAGAACGAAGAGGGCGAGGCGCTTGGCTGGGACAGTATCAAGGCCCGGGTGCAGGAGATCGTGGACCGCGAGGATAAGAACGCGCCGCTCAGCGACGACGAGATCGTGGCCGCGCTGCGCGGCGCTGGGATCGACATCAAGCGCCGCACCGTCGCCAAGTATCGCGCCCAGCTCAACATCCCGGTCGCGCGCCAGCGTCGAAAGTTCTGACCGATCCCCCGCCGCGCCGATCACGGCTACGGCAGCATCTCTGACAGCAGGTCGCATACCCGCTCAATCGGTCGCGATTGTTCCAGCGGCCGGATCGTTTCGTCCAACTGCGCGACCATCAACCGCCGCCAGGCTTCGTCGCGCAGCAGCGCCCCCGCGATCGTCGCAATCTGCTCCGACGTCGGATCGATCATCAGCTCCGGCACGACCCGCCGCTCCGCCAGGATGTTCGGCATGGCCAGGTGCGGCGTGCCCAGCACGCGCCGCCCGATCGGCCGATAGAGCCGCCCCAGCACGCCGGCGTGATAGGTGACAATCATCGGCTTGCGCTGCGCCGCCACTGCCAGCGTGCCCGTCCCGGACTTCACCAGCACCAGGTCCGCCGCCGCGATCAGCTCCGCCAGCTCGCCGACCACCACCTCTGCATCCACCCGCTGCCGCTGCACCTCCGTCAGCAGGTCCGGCCGCCGCGACGCACTGGCACACGACACCAGCGCCCGAATGCTCATGCCGGAGCGCCGCAGCAGGCGCACCGCCCCAAGCTGCAGCGGCAGCAGCCGGCGGATCTCGCTCTCGCGCGACCCCGGCATGAGCGACACCACCCGCGCCGCGCCGTCGCGCAGCGCCGCCGCCCGTCGCGGATCGGGCGGCTCCGCCTGCAAGCGCTCGAACAGCGGCTGCCCGACGCACACGGCGTTGACACCGGCGGCCCGCAGCCGCGCTTCCTCGAAGGGGTACAGGCAGGCGACGCGCGTGACGTCGCTGCGCAACCAGCGCTCGCGGTAGCTGCGCGACGCCCAGGTCTGCGGCGCGATGAAGTAGAGCACCGGCAGCCCGCGTCGCCGGGCGCGACCCGCCAGCCCCCGCAGCCCCAGTTCGATCAGGCCCAGGTGCAAGGCCGAAGAGTCCAGCAGCACGACCGCATCCGGCCGGCGCGCCTCCCACCAGCGCTCGACCTGTCGTGCCAACCGCAACCCTGCGCCAATCCGCCCCAGCACGCGGTGAAGCATCACCGCCTGGTCGGTGATGTCGGCCAGCGATTCCGCCCCCGCCTCGCGCAATCGCGGTCCGGTCAGGCCGAAGAAGCGAACGCCGGGAATCCGCTCCCGCGCGCGGCGGACCAGGTGCGCCGCGTGCTCATCCGCGGAGGCCTCTGCTACGGAAATAAACACATCCGCCATGTCGCAGACAGCGTACCGGCGGCGGGCAGGCTCTGCGCGCCAGGCGTGTCCGGCCGTCGTCGTCGCCGGAACGCGAGGCGGGTTTCGTGGGGATCAGTCGTGGTCGGAGCGCGATCGCGACGCCCGCCGGCCCGCCTCCGCGCGCGGCTCGGCTCGCGCGTCAGTGCTGGCGCTGAGCCCGTCATCCTTCGGCGAGACGCTTCGCCCGCCGCGCGGCGAACTGCTCCGCGACCGCTCGACCCGTTCCAGGATCTCCGCGCGGGACTTCTCCCCCACGGCGGCATCATAGACGCGGACGTCGCTGACGCTGGCATTCGCGCCGGCCGCGTGCGACAGCCGCCGATCGGTCGTTACCAGCACGCGCGTCTCGCCCGGCCCCAGCGGTCCGCGCCACTCGCGCTCTCCCAGCGCGAGCGGCGTCGCGGCAAACATCGCGTACTCGCGCAGCGCGTCGCCCTCGTCATCATTCACGATGACGCGCAGTGCCAGCAGCGTCACGGTTTCCTCGCCGCGGTTGGTCACCTCGACAATCACGCGCGTCGCGCCCTCATCCGCATCGACCTTTGTCCGGGCCTTGATGTCCAGCGAGCGCCGATAGCCCGCGTCGCGCCGATCGGAAAAGGCGTCGCCCAGAACCGGCGGCAACGCGAGCTGCCACTCGGGAAGTGAGCGCCCCACCGTCTGAAGCGTCTCCAGCACGTGGCCGCCCTTGCGATCCACGATGTGCAGCCCATAGGCCCCCAGCAGGCTGCCGCAGACCACCCCCGCCGTCAGCAGCCCGAACACGCCCCGCACCAGCGCCGTCATGAACCCGCCACGCTGCACAACCGTCGTTCCCGAATGCATGATCGAATCTCCTGTGCCGAGGCCCCCTCGTCCGCGCGGGAAGCCACGCCGGGGTATTCCGCCGGGCTGGGCCAATATTTGACGGGACCACGGCGGCTCCCCGCGGACCGGGTCTCCGGCCCGATCCCAGGTCTCCGGACGATTCTCGGACTTACCAGATTCCGAAGCCTGCGCACCGCTCCCGGCGACAGGGGGGCGCCATCGGAGATCGGTCGAACCGTCGCGGGCGATTCTGGCCGATCCCACCGGCGCGAGGTAAGATTCTCACCTGTCCATTGCGGCGGTCGGCTACGGGCGATCTGAAAATGCCGGTCGCGACCGTGAGCCGGATCCAGTCGAACCCCCGCGTCGCAGGCGGGGCAGCGCCTGGCGTTGATCGCCGCGAAGTCCCGCGACCGCTATCCCCGGAGACCCGCATCGTGCACCAGGCCGCCCGCAACGCCACCGACTCGCAGACCCCGGACCTCTATCACCTGCGCGACCTGCTGACCGACGATGAGCGGCAGGTGCAGGACATGGTGGCCCGCTGGGTGGATGAACGGGTGCTGCCGATCATCGGCGAGTGCTTTGAAAAGGAGCGCTTTCCGCACGAGCTGGTGCCCGAGATGGCCCAGATGGGGCTGTTCGGCCCGACCTTTCAGGATTATGGATGTGCCGGCCTGTCCAATGTCGCCTACGGGCTGATCATGCAGGAGCTGGAGCGCGGCGACAGCGGCGTACGCTCCTTCGCCAGCGTGCAGAGCGGACTGGTGATGTACCCGATCCACGCCTACGGCTCGGATGAACAGAAGAAGCGCTGGATGTCCGCACTGGCGCGGGCCGAGGCGATCGGCTGCTTCGGCCTGACAGAGCCGGACGGCGGCTCCGACCCCGGAGCGATGAAGACCTTCGCGCGGCGGGACAAGGGCGACTGGATCATCAACGGCGCCAAGATGTGGATCACCAACGGCACGCAGGCGCAGGTGGCGGTCGTGTGGGCCAACACCGACAACGGCATTCGCGGGTTTCTGGTCGAGCGCGGCATGCCGGGCTACAGCGCCCGCGACATTCCGCGGAAAATGTCGCTGCGCGCCAGCCACACCAGCGAGCTGTTCTTCGACAATGTGCGCGTGCCGGATTCGGCCCGCCTACCGGGAGCGGAGGGACTGGGCGCGCCGCTCGGCTGCCTGACGCAGGCGCGCTTCGGTATTGCCTGGGGAGCGATCGGCGCTGCGCAGGCGTGCTATCGCGAAGCGCTCGCTTTTGCGAAACAGCGGATGCTCTTCGGCCGCCCGCTCTCGCACACCCAGACCATCCAGATCCGCCTGGCCGACATGCTGCGGCGGATCACGCTGGCACAGCTGCTGGCGCTGCAGCTCGGGCGCCTCAAGGACCAGGGCCGACTGCATCATTCGCAGGTGTCGCTGGCGAAGTGGAACAACGTGCGAATGGCGATGGACATCGCGCGCGACGCGCGCGACCTGCTCGGCGCCGGCGGGATCAGCACCGAGTGCAGCCCGATCCGCCACCAGTTGAACCTGGAATCCGTCATCACCTACGAGGGGACGGAGACGATTCACCAGTTGATCGTCGGGCGAGAAATCACCGGCGTCGCGGCGTTCTGACGGCGCCGCTCAATGCTGGGATGATTCCAGGCCGACCGCGTTCCACTCGCGGGCGATGTCCTTGGCCGTCGCCACCAGCGCCGCCTCCATGGAATCGCAGAAGCCCGTCGATACCGGCGGCTGGCGGCACTGGCCGCGCCATCGCCCGGCCTGATAAAGCAACTCCACCTCGGCCCGCGCCGCGGTTGCAAACTCGCCGTCGGACCGCTCCACCGCGATCGGCACCTGCATCCGGAAAACCATCGCTCGACTCCTCGCCGCCCGCCGCGGCCGCCCGTTCCCGCACCGCGCAATCCCCGCGCGGCGCATTGCTGCGGACGCGCTGCGCGAACGCCGATATCACCCGCAGCGGCGCGGCCGCAGGTATCCATCGACCATTGCGGGGGCGGGCTGATGAGTCTCTTTAGCCGACTTTGGAATGCACTGACCGGCGGCGCCGCGAGCACCGATTCCGCGTCCTCCTCCACGCAGACGCTTCTCGCGGACGAGGAGGAACTCCCCCAGCGCCGCCCCGCCGGCGACGACGCCTGGTGGAAAAACCCGCCGCCGCCGCCGCCCGCCCCGACGGCCTCCGCCGCTTTGATCGATCAAACGCTTTATGACGCCCTGACCCGCACGCTAGACGACCCCGAGATCGAGCTGCCGCGCATGCCGGCGGTCGCGGACAAGGCGCTGATCCAGCTCCGCGAGAACACGGTCGATTTCCGCGCGCTCGCCGACGTCGTGCAACAGGACGCGGCTCTGACGGCGCAGTTGCTCCGCGTTGCGAATTCCGTCACCTATCGCGGCTTCAGCGAGATTCGCAGCCTCGACCTGGCTTTCGCGCGGCTGGGGCAGCGCACCGTCCGCAGCGTGATCCTCGGCACCACCATCCGCGCGCTGGCGATCCGCACCGGCGGCGCCACCCGCTCCATCGGCGAAGAGCTGTGGCGCGCGTCGCTGGCGGCTGCGGCCGTGTGCGGCGAGCTCGCCGTGCGGATCGGCGAAAATGAGGACGATGCGTTCCTGAGCGGCCTGCTGCATGACATCGGGAACCTCGGCGTGCTGCGGGTGTGCTATGACCATGCCCAGCAGCGCGGCGCGCGGATCGAGCCGCCGCTGTTCGCCGGGCTGGCCGAGCGCTGGCACGAACACCTGGGCATGCGCCTGGCCGGGTCGTGGGGGCTGCCCGACCCGCTGCCCGAACTGATCGGCAATCACCACCGTGCGCCGCGGCCCGGCGACCCGCTCACCACCCGCCGCAACATGCTCCGCATGACAGACGTCCTGGTCGCCATGATGGGATACACCCCCACGACGCTCAGCCCGGCCGCGGCGCTGGACGGCGCGGCGGACGCGCTGCAGACGGCGGCGGCCATCGCACTGGGCCTATCCTCCAACGAAGAAACCTGCGATTGGCTGAGCGGACTGCCGGATCGTGTCCGCAGCCGCGTCGAGGTGTTTTGATCCCGGAAAGCCGGCTGCCAACCCGACGATCGGGTGTTGGCGGACCGACATCGCGATGGGCGCGTAGCGGCCGGCCTCGCGCCGGCCGTTGTCAGCGCGACTCAGCCGAATCCCGCACTATCGGACCCACGGCCACCCGGCTCAATCGGACGTCGCCCAACCGCTTCTGACACGCCGCCCACTTGAAGATTACGCCCTGTTGGCGTACTGTCGCCACCCTAGGTTGGCGGCCGGTCGCATCCCGCAGCCCCGCACCTCACGCGAGTCATTCATGGACATCCCTGTCGATAGCATCCGGGCGCTCGTCGAAATGATGGTCGAAAACGACCTGAGCCGCGTAGAACTTCGCGAGGGCGAGGCCCTGATCCTGCTCCGCCGCGGCCAGCCGGTCATCGCGAGCAGCGGATCGGCTCCCACGGTCATGGCCGCCCCGATCGTCGGGCACATCCCCACTGGAACCGCTCCCGCACCATCGGTCGGCTCGACAACCGCCGTGCTGGGACCTCCTCCCGCTGCTGCCGCTGCGGCGGAGTCCACGGAGACGTTTATCCGGTCGCAGTTGGTTGGGACGTTTTATGCCAGTCCAGACCCCGAATCGCCGCCGTTCATCGGCGTAGGGGACAACGTGCGGCCCGACAGCGTCGTCTGCCTGGTCGAGGCCATGAAGGTCTTCAACGAGATCAAGGCCGAGTGCAGCGGGCGAATCACGCGCGTGCTGGTGAAGAATGGGCAGGCCGTTGAATACGACCAGCCGCTCTTCGCGATCGCGCCGGCATAGGCGCGCGATTGCTCTGGCGCGGTTTGCGGGGGCGATGAGCGAAAGCACGCTACCTTGCGCTGACAACGTGAGGCGCAGCAGTGCCAATACTCAAGCGCCGTGGCGCGACGGCGGGCTGCACCAGAACGGCGGCGATGATGTCCACCGCAGACGCGCCGATGCACAAGCGCACTGCTGGAGATCGGCGACACACCAGAGCGACTCTCATAGTTCCACGCGGCAGCCCTATTCGGCGGGAGGCGAAACGTTCGCCGACGGCTCGCGCACGTGGCCGCGGAGCAGGTGATCGAGCAGGTTGCGCTCCAGCACTTCGTCGCGCCCGAGCGCGATCCAGCGCACATCCCCCGGCCGCGCGCGGAAGTAGCCGTAGATCGTCGGCGTCTTTTCGCTGAACAGGCCCAGCGTGCCCGATGCGGTCGTGACCTGCCGCTCGGGGGTGCTGAAGCGCTCCTTCCGCACCTCAACCTCGACGCGGTAGCGGCCAGTGCCTGGAAGTTGCGATTCGACCTCGCGCGCCTCGACCTCTGCGACGGCCGCAGCGCCCCCCGGCGGAGTTGCGTCGTCTGCGTCGCTCGCAACCATTGCATCGATCGCGGCTGCTGCGTCGCTGGCGCGCCCGTCGTGGGACGTTCCGCCGGCCGCCGCATCAACCCGCTCGATTCGGACCGTCACGGCGCGGCGGATCGTGTGCAGGCTGCTTTCGAGATAGTTGTATGCGCCGGGAGAGTCAACGCGCCACAACTCGGGGAAGTGCGCACTGGTTGCGGGCAGCGTCTCGATGATCCCGCGCTCGCGATCGACCCGCTTCATTCGCCATTCAACGCCTCGCAGGCGAGTGAGCGTCTGCGAAAACAGCGACTCATAATCGGCGGCGTGGATGACGCACGCGGTCGGTCCGACCGGCGCCTGCGGTGCCTGGCAGCCGAGCGCGCTGATGAGCACGAGCAACGGCGGCAACGATAGGGTGCGGAAGGTCATGCCGGGCATGATAGAAACACGGATGCGGATGGGCCAGCCGGAGCGTTAGCGGGCGGTGGTGCGGCGGCGCAATTCGCATTGATTTCGGCCGGATTGCCCGGCTGCTTGAGTAATTTCATCGCAGAATTGATCTGGAAGCTGTCGTGTCCCCCTTCACGGTCCCGGGTCGCAACGGCGCGATCCGGGACCAATTCTTTCCCCGCGCGGCTTACCGGCGCAATCGACGCGGCCCCGCCGCGCGCTGCCACTTCTGACGAACTTCCCGCCGCCGCCCGCCACGGCCAGCGCCGCGAGCGCACCGTCGCGCCGGCCGTCCATGTGGGACAATCGCTCGGCACCATCACGAATCCTCGCCCGCGACGGGCAGCTCTCCACTCTGCACGGGGATCGGTCGCCCATCTTCGGCCACGCGCAGCGTCTCGGTCGCCAGCCGGAAATTGAGAATCGCCCGCCAGCGCGAGGTGCGCGCCAGGTTCAGGCGGTTGCGCGCGTCGCGCCAGTCGTTCTCGGCCTCGATCAGGTCGCGGTTGCCGATGTCGCCGTCGTAGAACTGGATGCGGGCGTATTCGCGCCGCAGGTCGGCCACGGTCACGTTGCGAACCTGGATCTCGACTGAGCGATCCTCGAGCCGCAGTTGGTTTACCGCGCGGCGCACCTCGCTGCGCACCCGGTCGAGCAGCTCGGCGTGTGTTCGCCGGGCACGATGCACGTCAATGACGCGCGTGCGCAGCGCGTTTCGTTCGCGGGTGCGTTCCAGCGGCAGCGACAGCAGCACCTCGGTCCGCCATGTAGCACGCGCGACCTCGAAGCCGCCGAGCTTGTAGTGCTCCGGATCGGTGTCGAATGTGAGCGTGCTGGTCCAGTCCAGATCGGGCAGCAACTGGTTCTCCGCGATCAGCACGCCGCGCTTGGCGTCGTCGATCTGGTCGCGGCGGTTGAGCAGGTCCAATCGCGAGGCGGTCGCCACTTCGGTCGCGCGGGCGTCGTCCGTCGCCGCCGGCGGCGCCACCAGCAGCGGATGGCGGCTCTGCGCTACCTCGTTCTCAATCGTCTCGATGTCTTCCAGGTCATCGATTGCCAGCGGCTCATCCACCGACATGCCGATCAGCAGCTTGAAGGTGTCGCTCTGGGCGCGGAACTCCTCGCGCAGATCCTCCAGCCGATTCTCGGCCGAGAGCAGCTCCGTTTCCGCGCGACGCGTATCCAGCACCGTGCCGGACTCCGCCTCCTCCAGCGCCTGGGCGCGCTCGTAGTCCATTTGAAACCGCGAAAAGGTCTCGACGGCGTCGAGCACCTGTTGCTTGGACCGCAGCAGGTCGAAGTAGGCCGAGGCAACGTCCACCAGTTGCGCCCGACGGAAGCGCTCGAAATCGCGCACCGCGTAGGTGAGCTGGCGCTCCAGTCGCACAAGATCCTCGCGCGCGACGTGACCGGCGTTTCGCAGCAGCGGCACGTTCAGTCCCAGTTCGATGCTGCTGCCCTCTTCGGCGGTGATCGTCTGCCCGACGTCGCGGACCAGCGTGCTGATGGCGCGGGCGGTGAATTCGCCGCCGTAGGGCAGGCGCTGCGCCATCGACAACTCAGCCACCCAGCGCATCGCCTGATCGAAATCACGGATCTCGCCGAAGTTACCGTAGGTGGTGCGCAGGTTCGCGGCGAACTGCGGCGTCCACAGGTGCCGCTCCAGCGTCAGCGCCAGCGCGGCCAGATACAGATCCTCCTTGGCAGTCTGATACTCGCGCCGCTCGCGCAGCGCGAATGCCAGCGCATCCGACAATGTGAACTTCGTGTCGCGCAGCTTCGTCGGCGGATCGGCAGAGACGACAACCGGCGCGGACGCCGGCGCCGAAGCCGCGGTGGCGTCGTCGTGCCCGCCCAGCGGCGCTGCCGTCCTGTCGATCCGATCCACGGAGGTGAGCAGGTCCGCTTCGGCATTGGCCGGCGCCACGGTGTGAGCAGGGTCGGAAGACTGCGTCGCGGGGACGGCGCGCGGCGGCGGCTCAAAGCCGGCCGGAATCGCCTCAGCGCTGCGGGACGGCACGCGCTCATACGCGCCGCGATCGGGTCGCGGCAGCGCGTTGCCGTCGCGGAGCGTGACCGGACGATCCACCTGCATCGCGCTGCGCTGACGCTCGGCGATCGCCGCGGCCACGTCGCGATCGGTGACATCCAGCGACGAGCAGCCCGAAATCCCCGCGAGCGCAAACGCAAGAATCGCAACGGACCTCACGATGGAACCACGCTGCCCGCTATGCATCGCTTGCTCCACTCACGCCCCCGCCGCCGCCAGCGCCAGGCACTCATCCAGGCAATCCGCGAGGAAATCACAGTCGTCGCGGGTCAGGCACATCGGCGGCTTGATCCGCAACACGTTGCCGAACAACCCGCCGCGCCCCAGCAGCAACGAGCGCTCCCGGGCCAGTTCCAGCACCGCCGCCGTCGCCGCCGTCGCCGGCTCGCGTGACTGACGATCGCGCACCAGCTCGACGCCGAGCATCAGGCCGATCCCGCGTACCTCGCCGATCAGCGCATGGCGCTCGACAAGCGCATCGAGCTTCTCGCGAAGGTAGCCGCCGATCTCCGCCGCGCGGCGCTGCACGCTTTCGCGCTCCATCACCTCCAGCGTAGCCAGCCCCTGGGCCGTGACCACCGGGTTGCCGCCGAATGTGCTGAAATGCACTCTTTTTGCAAGATGTTGCGCGATTTCGCGCCGCGTGATGACCGCCGAGAGCGGCGCGCCGTTGGCGATACCCTTGGCCACCGTGACCGCGTCGGGCGTGACGCCCCAGTTCTCAAAGCCCCAGAAGTGCGCCCCGGTGCGCCCGAAACCGGTCTGCACTTCGTCGGAGATGCACAATCCGCCGAACTTCCGCACGATTTCATAGGCGATGGCGAAGTACTCCGGCGGCGGCGTGACCACTCCGCCGACGCCCTGGATCGGCTCCGCGATGAATGCCGCAATCTCCCCGCTGGTCTCGTGGCGTATGACCTCCTCGATCGACCGCGCGCAGCGGACCTCGCAACTCGGATACTTCAGCCCCAGCGGACAGCGATAGCAGTAGCCCGGCGGCACGTGGCGCACCCCGGCCGCGGTCGGAACGGGAAATTTCCACGTGCCGACGGCGGTGAGCGACATCGTCGCCAGCGTTCCGCCGTGATAAGCCCCGCGCAACGTGAGCACGTCCTGTCGCCCGGTGTGTAGGCGGGCCATCAGCAGCGCCAGCTCATTCGCCTCCGCGCCGGAGTTGGCGAAATAAGTCGACGAAAGCCCGCTATCCGGCGGCATGCGCCGGGCCAATTCGCGCGCCAGCAACGGCATGTTCGGATGCAGGTAGATCGTCGTGGCGTGCGCAAGCGTCTCCAGCTGCTCGCGCGCCCGGGCCGTGACGTGCGGGTGACAATGCCCGACGGACACGGTCGCAATACCGGCGATCGCGTCGAGGTAGCGCTTCCCGGCGTCATCCCAGAGATACTGCATCCGCCCGGCGACGATGCACAGCGGCTGCTTGTAGTAATGGAACACGCCGGGGTTTACATACTCGCGCCGCAGCATGGCGATTTCGGACGCGGGCGGGCCGGCGTACGCGGGCGGCGGGCTGGAGAATACGGGCAGCGGAACGCGCCCGGCGGGCTGTGACATCACGTACTCTCCGGCGCTCGCCGCGCAGGGCGCTTCCCGACTCAGGTGGACAGCGTACGTCGAATGCAGCGACCGGACCACCAGGCGGGCTGTCTCATGCGGCCCGATGCGCCGCCGGCGGCACGCGCGGCGCAGCGAACCCACCGCGCGCGTTTCATCAGCCCCGCCGCGCAAGCCGCGCGAGCAGCCCGGCAGCCAGTAACGAGCAGGCACCCCAGCCGATTACAAGCGCCACCGGCTTGAGCGGCAGGCCGACGGCCAGCAGCGCCATCGAGGCCTCGTCGAGCGGTGCATACGCCCGCATCGGCTCGGTCTCATCTCCAGCCAGAAACCCGCCGATCCGCCCCTCGCGCAGCGCCGTCGTCGGCTCGTGACAATCGCCGCAGCCGCGCGCGCCGAGCGCCTGCGCCGCCGGTCGCACGCTGTGCGCGATCGGCCATAATAGTGCGCCGCCCGGCTCACCCTCGCGCAGCGGCGATTCCACGATCGCACCGTCGTCCGACAATCGCAGCTCCGCGCCGTCGCGGACGTAAACCACCGCGCGTGCGGAGTCCTTGGCAGTTCCCGCGACCTTCCTCATTTCCGTAAAGAGCGCCCGCAGGGTCTCGTCACTCATCGGCTGAACGACCTTCACCCGGGCCGCCGCCTGGCGCACCTTCTCGATCGGGATCGGCGTCCGCTTGTCACCATCGCGAACGGCCCAGAAAGCCGGGCGCAACAGGCGGTGCGGTGCGATTCGACCCTCATCGTTGGTAGCGAACACCGGGCCGATGATGTGCGGCAGCTCATCCGCCCGACGGTCCTTCCGCGCGATGCCGAGGCCGTGAGCAAAAGACGTCTGGTAGCCGATCGTCTGCGAATCCGGCCAGGGGCCGCTGTGACACGCCGTGCAGGTGAGGCGCTCGAAGTGCACGTTCGGAATGCCGGCGTGACCGGGGATCGGCGCCCCGCGGCGGCCGGCGTCACCGGGATGAGCAGGCTGCGCAATGCCCATCGCGGCCGCATGGCCGCCGGGAATGT